>NZ_AP040858.1:0-2624478 GCF_059728865.1 Cutibacterium sp. KB22876 | reverse complement strand
CCCATCTTGGGCATGTACCCCTTACGAGAGAGGCCGGTGTACCAACCGATGGACTTGATGAACCGGGGATCGTCGTATTGGAATCGAGTGCCCCACGTGGGCTTGTCCGTATGACGCCAACCGGTCGACAGGGCAAAGGGGGACCAGTTTGTCTGGCCGGCATAGTCGAAATACGGGTCAGTACCAAGCGCGTACTGCTTCACATGCGCCGGGTCGAACGTCGGGTCATCGCCCCGACGTCCCTTGTCATCGATGGCGAGTCTGGCCAAGATCTTCTCGAGGCTGCCCCCGTCATCTGGGTTCCAGGTCGCAGTTTCCAGTTCCTTCGTGGTCACTCCGGCGTCTTCGAGCTTCTTCTGGTCGTACATCAGGGCGATGGTGTCGTAATCTTTCGGCATCCCGTAGAGGTGTCCGTCGTCCCCGGTCCACAGGGATGTCAGACCGGGCATGAAGTCAGAGGGCTTGACCTTTCCAACGCTGTCCACCTCGTCCAGCGGTTGCAGGACGTTTCGTCGCATGAACTGCGGATAACGGCCGACATGGTCCGTGAAGACGTCGGGGGCTGTCCCGGCGACGAAGCTGGCGGTGAGCTTGGTCCAATAATCGTCCCATCCGATCTGAGTGATTCGAACCGAAATGTCAGGATTCTCTGCTTCAAACCCGTTGATGCACTTCGCATAAGAGGGAAGCTGATTTGCGTCCCACAACCAGTAGTCGATCTGGGTCCTGTTGGATGTTGTTTGGCTGCATCCCGCACTCGCAGCAGCCATTGCGGCGACGAGGGCAAGTGACATGATTCGGGACCGGATTTTGCGGGAGTTTCTCTTCTTTTCCTTCATGATTGATGACTCACTTGATTCCGTTGAAGCCGATGGAGTTCACGATGCGCTTGGCAAAGCATGCGAACAGGATGAGCATCGGGAGGGCAGACACGAGAGTGGCGGACATGAGTCCTGACCAGTCGGTGCCAGACTGCGGGGACTGAGCCCTGAACACTCCGAGGGCGACGGTGAGGACGCGTGACTTGTCGGTGTAGGAGATCATCAGCGACCAGAAGTACTCGTTCCACGCCGTGATGTAGGTCAGGAGCGCGAGTGTGGCGATGGGGGCCGACGACATGGGAAGCACGAGCTGCCAGAACACCCGCGTCTTTGACGCGCCGTCAATGAGGGCGGCTTCCTCGACCTCGCGGGAAATGTTCATGAAGAACTGCCGGAGGAAGAACACTGCGAATGGGGAGATCAACAGGGTCGGAAGCATGATTCCCAGCAAGGTGTCGATGAGGTGCAGATGCTTCATGAGGACGAAGTTGGGCAGCAGGGTGAAGATCGATGGGATCATCATCGCTCCTAGGAAGATGGCAAAGATGGTGTCCCTGCCGCGCCACTTCAGACGCGCGAAAGCATATGCGGCCATGGCGCAACTCAATGTCTGCACGACGGTGATCATTGTTGCTACGACCACCGAGTTGAGGAGGTAGCGCCAGAAATTCATCGACGCTCCTGAACCGCCCTGTGCCACGGCGGTGGCGACATCTTGTTTGCCGAAGACACGCCCGAAGCCACCGAGATTCGTTCCCACCGGGAGTAGGGAATCAGGGTTGGTGGCGAGCATGGAATTGCTGGACAGCGCCGTTCGGAGAATCCAGTAAAACGGGAAGAGTGTGATGAACAGGATGATGAGCATGAATGCCCAACCGATGATCCGTCCGACGGTCAGCCGCTTCTTGCGTGGCTTCGAGGATGCGGCCTGAGTGGTCTTGGGTGATGCAATCGTAAGTGATGACATTGTTCCCTCAGTTCAGGTCCGTCTGGCCAGCGCGGGTCAGCTTGTACTGGATTGCGGTGATGATGACGAGAATGATCAACAGGGCCACGGACAGGGCCGAGGCATAACCGAAGTCGTACTCGCCGAAGGCCTTCTGATAGATGTACATCTGCAGCACGTTCGATGCGTCGGCCGGTCCGCCGGTCGTGGAAACCGCGACGGTGTCGAACACCTGGAACGATCCAATGATCGTCATGATCAGGACCAGGGCGAGGATGGGCCGCAGTAGAGGCATGGTGATGCGGAAGAACATCGACACCTCGGAGGCGCCGTCCGTTCGTCCGGCCTCGTAGAGGTTCTCGGGGATTCCCTGTAAGCCTGCGAAGATCAGCAATGCTGTGTAACCCATGTTTCGCCAGACATTGACCAACGCGATCGTCGGGATGACCCACTTTGGATCACTCCAGAAACCGATGGCCTCCCCCCCCCAGCTTGACGATGAGCTGGTTCACGATGCCGAACTGGATGTCGAGCATCCACAAGAAGGTCAGCGCCGTGACGACGTTTGACACAAGGTACGGGCTGAGGATGAGTGACCGGACCACTGTCGACTTCGTCAATCTGTGCATGAGAGCGGCGATGAGGACGGCGAGGATCGTCTGGACACCGATGTTGATGGCGACGTACTCGACGGTCACTTTCAGGGAATTCCAGAACCTGTCGTCTGCGATGAGGGCTCGGTAGTTGTCCAGGCCCGTCCATCGAGGCGGGGTGAGGACGTCATAGCTCGTGAAGCTGTAGTAGATACCAGTGATGAGAGGCCAGATGAGGAACACGATCAGGCCAATGCTGGCTGGAGCGATGAACCGCAGGGCCAGGCTCAAGTCTGAGCGGTGTGCTGGACGTGGCCGCCTCATCGTTGAGGCATGGGTTGACATGTGATCTTCCTTCTGTGATCTGTTGTCGTCAGTTCTTCGACATGCCGGAGATCTCGATAAGCAGTGCATGCTCGGAATTGAGTCCCGGAGCCTGGATGCCGGCAGCCTCCAATGCAGCGCCGGTGAGGTCGACCCCGTCGAACCATGACGCATCGACCATTCCCTCGACCGGATGGCCCACCTGAACCGGTCTGACGTGATACGTCATCTCAGGGTCGAGTCCTGGGAAGCGGATGTTGCCGCGTGGGGACATGGGCGAGCGGTACCTGGCAACCAGGCTGAACAGAGCGTGGTGACGATCTTGAGAGACGACTCCGTGCAGCCACAGGGACTCGTCCGCGCGGTCAGCCCGGACGACCGTCCCGGTGTTGAGGAACTGACGGTTCTCCTTGTAGAAGTCGATCCATTCCTTGAGCTCAGCCAGCTCGTCGTCATCGATGGAAGTGATGTCCCACTCGATGCCAAGGTGTCCAAAGATGGCGGTCGCCGCACGGAAGGACAGGTCATGGGTACGACCGGAGCTGTGGGAGGTGGCTGACGCGATGTGACTTCCCAGGAACTCCGGAGGGAGGAGCTGCTTGGCCCAGCGCAGCATCGTCTGACGCTCCAACGGATCAATGCAGTCGGACACCCAGATTCGAGAGCAGCGGCGCATCAGTTCGAGGTCGACGCGAGAACCACCTGACGAGCATGACTCGATCTCCAGGCCGGGGTGTTCGGCCAACAAAGTCTCGATGAGTCGGTAAGTCGCCAGTGTCTGTTCGTGCACGGCGGGTACACCGGTCGCGCGGGTGCCCGACTCGAGAAGGTTTCGGTTGTGGTCCCACTTGATGTAGTTGAGCCCGTACTCCTCAATGATCGCCGCGACACTGTCATGGATGTACTGCCACGCCTGTGGGATGGTGAGGTTGAGCACTTGCTGGTGACGCCATTGGCGGGGGAGACGCTCCCCGGGGGCCATGAGCCAGTCCGGATGATTGCGAGCCAGGTCGGAGTCCTCGTTGACCATCTCGGGTTCAAACCACAGTCCGAACTGCATGCCGAGGGATTTCACGTGGTTGACCAACGGGTGGAGACCGTTAGGCCACACGTCAGGTGAGACAGTCCAGTCTCCCAGTCCGGAGCGGTCGTCTCGGCGGGAACCGAACCACCCGTCGTCAACGACGTATCGCTCGACGCCGACGGCGGCAGCGCGGTCCGCAAGGGTGATGAGCTTGTCGAGATTCTGGTCGAAGTAGACGGCTTCCCAGACGTTCAAGGAGACCGGACGATCAGGGGCCAACGGGTGCAGGTTGTGACGGACATGATCGTGGAAGCGTGCGGCGACCCCGTCGAGGCCGATGGCATGGTTGAGGTAGAGGTCGGGTGAGGTGTAGCTCTCCCTGGGGTGCAGGACGACCTCGCCGGGTAGCAGGATCTCCCCAGCAGCCATCACCTGGAATCCTTGGACGAGCTTTTCGACGTAGTAGCGGTTATTTCCCGACCAGGCGAGGTGAGTCGCCCAGATTTCACCATGACGGAACCCGAATCCAGGGGTACCGACGTGCATGACCCATGCGGTATCGGGGCCCGTGACGCCGCGGCGCACCTCTCGGCAGTGAGTTCCGTAGCTGACTGGGGTGCGTTGCGGAGTGTGTTCAAGTCCCCAACGTCCAGTGAAGTCAAGAATCTCGCTGGCTTCAAAGGGAACCGGAGCGCAGTGCTGGAGCGAGTCCAGGTGGTAGTCGTCGGATCCTGTGTTGCTGAGGCGAGAACTCACGGTGACAAGGCCGGACGGCAACATCGTCAGGGTTGAGGTGAGAGCGATACCTGCATCAGGGTCGACCGAGTCCACCTCCAGGGTGCCAGTGCTTGCCTCAGCGAACTCCTCGACCTCCCGACCGTCGAGGCGGACGGCCGTGGTGTGGAGTTGGGGAGAGAAACCACTGCGGGACTCGCGATGCCCCTCGATTCCGGGCCTGCCGAGCCAGCCGTCCCCGGACTGGGGCAGTAGTGCGACGTGTACGGGTTCGTCAATGGAATTACCGACCTGGGTCTGAATGCACGAGGATCGCATGTCCTCGGCGAGGTGCGCATTGAGGTGGCCGAGATCACGGCCCCAGTAAGTGATTGATGCCTGACGGTCGTCGACCACGGATATGACGAGTGAAACTCCGGCGGTGTGCAAGTGAATGTTGGTGCCCTTCATGGCGACCTCCTGTCATCGAGCGAACGACTTTGTTTCTCTAGAAAGTAAGTCTCGTAAACAGTATCTCAGGCATGCCTTCACCGCAACGTGCCACGTCCGGGCCGCATCTTCCCGACCCAGCTCTCCCGCCGTGGTTGAATGAAAGTCAGTCTGTAGCGAGAACCCCAATCGGGGCTGGAGGGACCGTCATGGCAATTGTCTGCACCGCTGAGGCCACCCGAGCCGCTGAGCAGAGGTGGTTCGACGCCCGGCCTGGCCAGGACCTCATGGACGTCGCCGCCCATGCTGTCGCCCGCAAGGCCCAGGAATTGCTCCTCGGCGGGGCCATCGGGGACGTGGTGCCGGACTGGGCAGCCACACAGTGCGTCCTCGTACTCGTCGGCGGCGGAAACAACGGCGGTGACGGCCTCTTCGCAGCCGCTGCACTGGCTCAGCGTGGTTGGCGGGTCGAGGTGGCCCAGGTCATGGGTCAGCCTCACGAGGCTGGCATGGCGGCGGCGTTGGAAGCCGGCTGCATTCGCACACCGCTGGGGGAGGTCACCAGTCATTCCTATGACCTCGCCATCGACGCCGTCCTTGGTATTGGTGGACGCCCCGGCATCCCGCAGTCCCTCGAGCGGATTGACGGTTGGCTGCGGGATCATCAGATCCCGGTGCTCTCGGTTGACCTTCCATCAGGACTGGACGCCAATTCCGGTGAGGTGGAGTCCTGCGTCCACGCCACCCACACCGTGACCTTCTCGAGTCTCAAGTGGTGCCACATCACGCATCCGGCCGCGAAGTTCTGCGGACAGTTGGAGGTCCATGACATCGGCCTGGACCTCGTCGATGACGAGGGAAATGCGCTCGACGGTGTCGACGATTACTGCGATCTGGCCGAGATCGCCGCGCTCTGGCCGGTACCAGGTGTCCGCGACGACAAGTACTCCCGCGGAGTTGTCGGTGTCGACACCGGATCTGAGAGGTTCCCCGGTGCAGCGGTGTTGGGTGTCCTGGGAGCGCTGCGCAGTGGACCAGGGATGGTGCGATTTGCCGGGCCAACCGCCATTATGGCCTTCATCCTCAGCCGAGCCCCCTCGGTCGTCATTGGGGAAGGGCGCGTCCAGGCATGGGTTCTGGGCTCCGGCTGGGGCACCCACGACGGCAACGCCGATCGGTTCATCCGGCGAGCTGCTGACGGTGTCCCCATGGTCATCGACGCCGACGCCCTGGGTCTGCTGCCTGCTGAATTGCCAGAGGGATGTCTGCTCACCCCGCATGCCGGTGAACTTGCCCGGATGCTGCAGATTGAGCGGAGTCAGGTGGAAGCCGACCCGCGGGCGGCAGCCGTCCGTGCGGCCCAACGCTTCAGGGCGACGGTTTTGGTGAAGGGCTCGATCCAGTGGGTGGCGCGCCCCGACGGCACCGTCCGCGCTGCTCTGCCGGGCCCTGCATGGACGGCTCAGGCGGGTTCTGGCGACGTGCTGGCTGGTATGTGCGGCACTCTCATGGCTGCGGGGCTGGATGCTGCTGACGCGGCGGTGTGCGCTGCAGGGATGCAGGCTGCCACGGCGATTTCCATGCCTGGTCCGTACGCCCCCGACCAGATTGCCGAGTTGCTGCCCGGGATCGTGACGACGGTCCTGGGTCGCTGACCAAGCACACTGCGCGTACTGGCTCGCGAGGAGCTCCAGGGTGCTGGACTCCTCGGGCAAGACCCTCTCAGAGGGCGGCGCGAATCCTCGTCGAGCGTCCGGCCAGTCGGATCGCGTCCTCATAATGCACGACGAGCTCGCTGCACAGGTTCTCCCAGGTGCGGTTCTCGATCGAGGCTCGGGCGGCTACGCCCATGGCGCGACGCTTGTAATCGTCACCAACGAGGTCGACGACTCGAGAGCGGAAATCCGCCATGTCTCCGGGCTCGTAGAGCCATCCAGTGCGGGACGGGTCAATGAGGTCGATCGGCCCGCCCTTGCGGGGGCTGATGACCGGCACGCCACAGGCCTTGGCCTCTTGGACAGCCTGGCAGAAGGTCTCGAGCTCTCCGGTGGAGCAGAAGACGTCCATACTGGCGACCGCGCGGGGGAGTTCCTCTCCGCCCAGACCGCCGGTGAAGACGGCATTGGGAAGCTGCTTCTCCAACTCGGATCGAGCCGGGCCATTCCCTACGATGACGAGCTTGGTGTTGGGGATGTCCGCGAGGTTTGCCATGTCGGCGACGCGCTTCTCGGCGGCAAGCCGTCCCATGTATCCGACCACGACCTCACCATGGGGAGCCCACTTGTCATGAAGTTCCTGGGAGTACTTCGACGGGTTGAAGCGAACCTTGTCGACGCCGCGACCCCAGATGCCGACCCGCGGCACCCCATGGCTGACGAGCTGATCGCGGGAGAAAGTGGACGGGGCGTAGGTTGCGACTGCCAAGGAGTGGATCTGACGGACGCGGTACCAGCCGTAGAACTCCAGCTTGCCGAGACCGTAGCGGCCGGCGTAGGAGGGGATGTCAGTCTGGTAGATCGCCACCACGGGGACGCCGAGGGATGCGGCTGCCAGTGCGCCCTTGTACCCGATCATGAAGGGTCCGGCCAGGTGAACGACATCAGGCTCGAACTCGGCGAGGTAGCGTTCCATGGTCCACTGGGGGCTGGTGGAGACGCGGACGTCCTGGTAGCCCGGCCAGTGCAGGGAGGCCAACGGGATGACGGGAAATCCGGCGTACTCGCGGGGAGTCTGAGCATCACCGGGAGCGAGCACGAGGGCCTCGTGGCCGTTGTCGCGCAGGTGCTCCAGCACTCGTAAGACCGAGTTCGTCACTCCATTGACCTGGGGAAGGAATGACTCCGTGATGATCGCAACACGCACAACTTCATGGTAACCGGGACACGCGACACCTTGGCGGGGTCGCGGTGTCGAGGTGGTGAACTTGGGGTGACGAGATCGCCGTCGCCTGGGGCTTCGTGAAGGCGAGGAATGACATGTGTTTCAGGGAGTCGTGGCGACTCACCGCGTGGCCGCGTCGATTGCGATCACCTGCGGCTCACGGGGAAAGGCGTGCAGGGTGGAGCGCCTTCCGCTTTGCGGTGTTCTGTGCGCGCTCGCGGGATCGGTCATGGTTGGTTCCGCCCTCGGTTCCACGATCCACCGTCCCTACTCGTGGAACACGACCATCAGCGACTGACGTTCCTCGAGGGATGTGGTTGATTTCGTCGATACGACCTTTTTGGGTAGGGTGATGGCGTTGGCAACGGCCTGACTTGCTCGGGCCCATGATGCGTTTCAGTTGCTCGATGTGCCCTAAGGGCATGGCGGAGCCCCCGGCTCCGGGATTGATTCACTGCATTCACCTGCACAGCAGCTATTCGCCCGGCCATCGAGACAGACAATCAACCCAGGATTCCATGTCACCGAGACCCGCTGGGTCCGGTGCGTCGTGGCCAGATTCCGCGACCCGTGCAGTGACGCCGCGCCCTCATGCGCGGTGACGTGGTCCGCCAGCGCCCGAGGAGTCCGTCCATCGTGAGGGATGACCCCATTGAGCAACAAGAAACGCAACCCCAAGTCTTTCAAGGCCGACGGCACCCCGAAGCGTCGCTGGACGGCCGCTGAGCGCGCCGCTCGCGGTCACAAGCCCCGCACCAGGGGAGGGGTCCGCAACGGTCACACCGATTCGCACGGTCGCAACTTCGAGGCATGGACTCCCCGTGAGGACTCTCGTCGCGGCGAGGATGGGGCTGGCAAAGATCGTCGCTACTCCCAGGATCGACGCGGCCGCGATGAGTGGTCCGATCGTCGTGACGACCGCCGCCATGACCGCCGTGACGGCGACCGACGCCGGGGCGACCGCTGGGATCGTCGCGATGAACGCCGTAACGACCATCGCTGGTCCGATGACGGCGAGTTCCGTCCCCGCAAGTCGCGTCGTCCCAACAACCGTGCCAACCGTGACTGGAGGCATGACGATCGTCGCGGCTCGAGGTGGGATCGTGACGACTGGCGTGATGACCGTCGTGGTCAGCGTCGCAACGACTGGCGCGATGATCGCCGTGACGACCGTCGGGATCACGGAAACCGTGATGACCGCGGTTACCGCGGCGACCGCGACCGTCGGGACTTCCAGAAGAACCGTGACTTCCGCGAGGACCGTCGCCGCGACGACCGCTGGTCTGATCGCCGTGACGATCGTCGTCGCGAGGACCGCAGCGACTGGCACGCCGATCACGACGACGCCGACAACATGAATTGGAAGGCCACTGAGCTGACCGATCTGGACGTGTCCGGTATCGATCACGAGGGTGGATTCTCGGCCCTCGGTGTTCCTGACGAGATCGTCGCCGCCCTGGCCGCCACGGGCATCACCGAGCCCTTCCGGATCCAGATTGCCGCCATCCCGGACGCCATCGCCGGGCGTGACGTGCTGGGTCGTGCGTCGACGGGTTCGGGAAAGACCCTGGCCTTCGGCGTTCCGCTGCTGTCGCGTCTATCCACCGAGCCGCGCGAGGACAAGCGTCCGCGCGCCCTCATCCTCTCGCCCACCCGCGAACTGGCCATGCAGATCGCCGACGTGCTGTCGCCGCTGGCCTCGTCAATGGGTCTATCAACCATCCTCATCGCCGGTGGCATGAGCTACGGCCCGCAGACCAAGGCCTTCAAGAAGGGTGTTGACCTCGTCGTCGCCACTCCGGGACGCCTCGTCGATCTGCTGGAGACCGGTGACGCCGACCTGTCCGGCGTCACGGTGACGGTCCTCGACGAGGCCGATCACATGGCCGAGCTGGGTTTCATGGAGGCCGTTGGGTCGATCCTCGACGCCGTCCCCTCCGAGGGCCAGCGCCTGCTGTTCTCGGCAACCCTCGACGGTGCCGTCAACAAGCTGGTCAAGCGCTACATGCACGACCCGGTCACCCATGAGATCGACCCCGACAAGGGATCGGTCTCGACGATGACCCACCACGCCTTCCAGATCAAACCGCACGAGAAGGTTGGGCTCATGTGCGAGATCACCAACCGCGACGGTCACACCATCGTCTTCGCCCGCACTCAGCGGGGCGCATCCCGGATGGCCGAGCAGATGCGTGAGGCCGGCGTCATGGCCGGTGCCCTACATGGTGGTCTGACCCAGGGTGCCCGTGCCCGCGTACTGGCGGCCTTCAAGGACGGCTCCCTGCCGGTCCTGGTCGCCACTGACGTCGCGGCCCGAGGCATTGACGTTGACGACGTCACCCTGGTGCTGCAGGTTGACCCGCCGATGAACTCCAAGGACTACCTGCACCGTTCCGGTCGTACTGCTCGCGCCGGGCACGACGGGGCCGTCGTCTCGCTCATCCTGCCGCACCAGCGCCGCAGCATGTCGCGTCTGTACCGTCAGGCCGGTGTCAAGCCGGTCGAGGCCCAGGTCGTGATGGGTGACGACCACGTCGCCGAGGTGGCCGGTTGCAGCCCGGCCCTGGGCGCGCCGATCGACGAGAAAGACTACGAGGCCCTCGTCGCCCCCAAGCAGCAGCGCGGCAAGAAGTCCCGTGACGGCAAGCCCGGCCGTGGCAAGGGCGGACGCAACCGCGGTGGTCGCGGTTACGACCGGGATCGTCGCGGTGGTCACGGCCATGATCGTGGACACGATTCTCGCGGTCACAACTCCCGTGGACATGACGGACGTCGTCGCGACATCGAGACCAGGTACGGTCGCTCCGGCAACGACACCTGGTGATCCGACGCCTAATGAATCGAGGCGGAGTCACCTCGCGGGCAACGGCTGGTTCGGGCACGTCGACAGTGCCCGAACCATCGCGTTGCGTTCCGCCGAGGTGACCCAGAGGTGATACTTCTTCTTCACCGCGATCTGACGAGACACGTAGTCACAGCGGTAGGACTTGTTCGGCGGTAGCCACGTCGCCGCATCCCCGGCTCCCTTCTGCTGGTTGGCCCGTCCCTCGACGGCCAGCAGGTTGAGGGGGTCGTTCGCGAGCGCCTGGCGTCGGTCCATCGGCAACTGTTGGGCCCCGGTGACCCAGGCGTTTCCCAGCGCGACGACATGGTCGATCTGTACGACGGCCGATGTTTCGCGCCCACGTTTCCACCTGATCGTCCGGCCGGTGTAGGGATCGTGCAATTCCCCGGACACAACGCGGCACCGGCTGCCGGATTTCAGCTTCGCCCCGACGAGGTCGCGGGCCAGGGCGTCATCCCGGGTGCCGCAGCCGTTGTGCCCCCACGGGCTCGTCAGGACGGGGTCGGAGCTGTCGCTCCATGCCTGTCCGAACTGTTCGCGGGAGTATCCCGTCATGGGTGCGCGCCCTTTGACGGGAAGCTGTCCGAGAACTTCGGCCGCCTGTCCGTAGGCCGTCGATCCCTCGTGAGGAGCGGCCCGGCGATAGACGCCGATGAGAGCCAACGTTGCGACGACGATCAGCACCAACCACTCCCACCGCCGACGAGTCCGCGTCTCCATGTCATCACCCTCACAATCTCGACAACCGGTGGCCTGACGCTACTCGCGACCACCGACTCAGCAGAAGGGTTAAGGCGAACACGTCTGCCACGCCTGGGTAGCGGCACCCGGACGACGAGAGCCCGGCGCGTTTCGCGGACTATCCTGATGCCTTGTGGATGAACAGACGAGCCCGCAGGACGTGACCCCGGAACTCGCGGTCGCAACTCCCGAGGAAGCCGCTGACTTGGCGCGCGCCCTCGACCTTGACGAGACGACCGTGTCCACCTGGTTGACCCGGGGCATCGGAATTACGGCACGCCGTGGCGCCGCGACCGCCGGCCTCGCCCATCTCGTCGACGACGGTGGTCATGCCGAGGTCGCTGATCTCGTCCTGGCCGCTCCCGACGACGACATCGCCGCGGCCCTCGTCCAGGGAGCCGAGCAGATCGCCACCGACCTGGAGTCGCGCATCCTCGTCGTCTCCTGCATGCAGTCCGCTCCCAGCCCCGCCTATCAGCGTGACGGTGACGACTGGGTGCGTGTGCTGCCCACCCGCCTCGTCGTCCCCACCACCGAGGCCATGCACTCCTTCGGCTCCACTCTGGCGACCGAGCTTCGCGCCGGTGACATCGTGTTGGCCTCCGGAGACCTAGGGGCCGGGAAAACCACCCTGGCCCAGGGGATCGGTCTGGGTCTGGGGGTCGAGGGGCCGGTCATTTCCCCGACCTTCGTGCTGGCCCGACGCCATGCCGGAGTTGACGGGCGCCCGGGACTCGTCCACGTCGACGCCTACCGTCTCGGGTCAGCCGCAGAACTGGTCGACCTGGACCTCGACGAGACCATGGACCAGGCCGTCACCCTCATTGAGTGGGGAGCCGGTATCGCTGAGGACCTCGGCGGCTCCCACTTGGACATTGACATCCGTCGTAGCGGGGACCCCGCCGACGGGACCCGCGTGGTCTACCTGGAAGGTTTCGGCCCCCGCTGGCAGGACGTCGACCTGTCGCCACTGTCCGAATTTCCCCTTGGCACCACCCCCTGACGAGACCGGAGACAACATCTGATGAACACGATCGTTCTGGGAATCGACACCTCGACGGCCGTCAGCGTCGGTCTGGCGCGCGGGTCGCAGGTGCTCGTCAGCCTGCACCACGACGACCCTCGCGCCCACGCCGAGCAGCTCATGCCCCTCATCCACACCGCGTGTGAGCAGGCCGAGATCGCCCTGACCGACATCGGTGACGTGGCCATCGGCGTCGGCCCTGGCCCCTATACCGGACTGCGCGTCGGGGTGGCCACCGGACGAGTGCTCGCCCACCTGGCTGACCTCACCCCTCACCCGGTGTGCTCCCTCGACGTCCTGGCCCGCCAGTGGGCTGACGGCGGCGTCGACGGCGAGTTCGTGGTGTGTACCGACGCCCGTCGTCACGAGCTGTACTGGGGTCGCTACGACGCCTCCGGCAACCGTCTCGACGGACCCAACGTCACCCGGCCCGAGGAACTGCCCGAGGGTATTCCGGTCGGCGGTCCGGGATGCCCGGTTCGCGGTCTGACGCCCGCCCCCGGATCCCCAGAGCGTCTGGACGCCGGGGTGCTCGCCGCGTCCTGGCAGACCATGCCCGACGTCGGTCTGGAGCCGCTCTACCTGCGAGATCCCGACGCCACCGTCCCGACGACGCGCAAGGCCACCCTGACCCCGACTCGCCTGACCCTGCCCGGCATCAAGCGATGACCAGAGTCGCCAGCCCGGCTGATCTCGATGCCATCATGGCCGTTGAGCAGGCCAGCTTCGACACGTCCCGGCAGTGGTCCCGGACCTCCTGGGCCGAGGAAATATCGCCGGCCGACCACCGCCTCACGCTGGTCGCCGGGGAGGACGAGGTCGCGGCCGTCGCCACCTTCCACGGTTTCGACGTCGCCGATCTTGACCGGATCATGGTCACTCCCGTGGCACGGGGGCAAGGACTGGCCGTCGAACTGCTCTCTCGTGGCATCGACTGGGCACGCTCCCGGGGGTGCCGCACCATGATGCTCGAGGTGCGCCGAGACAATGACCCGGCCATCTCCTTGTACCAACGCTTCGGATTCGAGACGATTTCCCAGCGTCCCAATTACTACGGCGGCGGGGTTGACGCCCTCGTCATGTCCGTCGACCTGCCCGCGACCACAACCGAGGAGAACCATGTCTGAACCGCTCATCCTGGGCATCGAGTCGTCCTGTGACGAGACCGGAGTCGGCATCGTCCGTGGCAATGACCTGCTCGCCAACGAGGTCGCATCCTCGATGGAGCAGCACGTGCGCTTCGGCGGGGTCGTCCCCGAGGTGGCGTCGCGTGCCCACCTGGAGGCGATCGTCCCGGTGCTGGAGAAGGCCACGGCCACCGCCGGGGTGGATCTGTCCGAGCTCGACGGCATCGCCGTGACGGCGGGTCCCGGTCTGGCAGGGGCGTTGGTCGTCGGTCTGTCGGCTGCCAAGGCGCTGGCAAGCTGGCTCAACAAGCCGCTTTACGGCGTCAACCACCTGGCCGGACACGTCGCCGTCGACCTGCTCGAGCACGGGGACCTGCCGATGCCGTGCGGTGCCCTGCTCGTCTCGGGCGGCCACACCAGCCTGCTGCGGGTCAATGACATCGCGACCGACGTCGTCGAGGTGGGTTCGACGATTGACGACGCCGCTGGCGAGGCCTACGACAAGGTTGCCCGCGTCCTCGGCCTGCCCTACCCAGGGGGCCCGGTCATCGACAAGGCCGCTGCCGAGGGAGATCCCAGGGCCATCCGATTCCCGCGCGGACTGACGGCCCGTCACGACATGGTCGAGCACCGCTTCGACTACTCCTTTTCCGGCCTCAAGACGGCGGTGAGTCGTTGGGTCGAGACCCAGCAGCGCGACGGGGTCGAGTTCCGGGTGGCCGACGTCGCCGCCAGCTTCCAGGAGGCCGTTGCCGACGTGCTGACCGCCAAGGCCGTCGACATGTGCCAGGAATACGACCTCAAGCACTTCCTCATCGGTGGGGGAGTGGCGGCGAACTCGCGGCTGCGCACCCTGCTCGCCGAGCGGATGGAGGCTGCTGGAGTCGAGCTGCGACGCCCGCGTCCGGGGCTGTGCACCGACAATGGGGCGATGATCGCTGCTCTCGGTGTGCAGGTCGTCAAGGCTGGCCTGCCGCCGTCGTCGATGGACATCTCCGCTGATTCCGGGCTGCCCATTGAAAAGGTGATCGTCTGAGGTGGTGGATGCCGACGGTCTTCTGGGAGGTGAACGCGAAGCCGCTTGAATACTGCTGGTCAGAACCCGCTCGTCGTTTGCCTCGCTGTGCCATTCTGTGGGGCATCAGTAATCGACAGGAATGGATGAGGAATGAGTGAACCCTTCGTTCTCGATGCCAGTTTCAGCGCCTTTCGCGCCGAGTCCTTCGCCAACGACGTCACCGGGCGGCTGGTTCAGAATGCGGTGACCGGCACCGGAGCCGACACCGTCAGTCTGGATCGCACCGTGGTCAACGGCATCGACGAGACGACCTCCGAGCGGTTGGATTCCTGGAAGGTGACCGACCAAAAGCACTCCGGACGGTGCTGGGAATTCGCGGGGCTCAACGTCCTGCGTGCCAAGGTCATCGACGAGCTCAAGGTCGACGACCTCGAGTTCTCGCAGAATTACATCGCCTTCTTCGACAAGCTCGAGAAGGCCAACCACACCCTAGCTCGCGCCATCGCCACGGCATCGCGTGACGCTGACGAGGAAGAGGTGCGCGCCATCATGGACTACCCGGCCGAGGACGGCGGATGGTGGATGCAGTTCACCGACCTTGTCGCCAAGTACGGCGTGGTGCCCTCATGGACCATGCCCGACACCGAGTCGGCTGGCAACACCCTGCAAATGAACCGCGCCCTGTCGACGGTGCTGCGTCGAGCCATCGGAAAGATCCGCGACGCAGCCACCAATTCCGACGCCAATGAGGGAGCCTCTCAGATGGAGGCCGCCCGTGGCGAGGCCTTGGACGCTGTGTGGAAGATCCTCGCGATCCACCTCGGCACCCCGCCCACCAGTTTCACCTGGCAGTACCGTGACAAGGACAAGAACTTCCACCGCAAGGGCACCTACACCCCGCTGGAGTTCGCCCACGAGATCGTGCCGCAGGCTTTCGAGCCGTGGGTCAGCCTCGGCCATGACCCACGTGAGGAGCACCCGGTCGGTCGCACCTACGTCCATGAGCACACCCCGTACATGGAGGGTGGCACCCCTTACTGGCACCTGTCGGTAGGGCTGGACGTCATGAAGAAGGCGGTCATCGACTCCATCGCAGCAGGCGAGCCGGTCTGGTTCGCCTGCGACGTCAAGAAGCAGTTCGACAAGGACCTGGGCATCTGGGATGCGAAGCTGCATGACTACGAGGCCCTTTACGGCATCGACATGGAAATGTCCAAGGCCGAGCGGTTGCGCTTGCGCGAGTCTGGTGGCACCCACGCCATGACCGTTGTCGGTGTGGACCTCGTTGACGGTGTCCCGGTGCGCTGGCGGGTTGAGAACTCCTGGGGTGACGAGGTGGGCCGCAAGGGGTTCTTCACGATGAACGACTCGTGGTTCGACGAGTACGTCTACAACGTCATCGTGCCTCGCTCCCGGGTGGCCGAGGAGATTGCCGAGGCGTGCGACCAGGAGCCGATCGTCTTGCCGCAGTACGACATGATGTGAGTCCTCTGCCGACACGGATCTGCCCGCCCGCAGGAACGCGGGCGGGCAGATCCGTGTCGGCATTCCTGTCGCGCGTGCAGAATCCGTCAAGTCGGGGAGACTCTGCCAGCTGTCGTGACTGGTCGAGGCTGCTTTTCGCTTACCATCCGTCTCCGTCACTTTGAGAGGATGTCTCCATGATGACCCCGATCCTCACCACCCTTGGCTTCGTCATGCACCCTGACGGAGAGCGCGTCCTCATGGTGCATCGCATCGCACGTCCTGGCGACGAGCAGCTCGGCAAGTACAACGGGCTGGGAGGCAAGGTGGAACCGGGGGAGGATGTCGTCGCTGGCATGAAGCGCGAATTGCGCGAGGAGGCTGCGATCGAGGTTGACGCCATGCGCCTACGTGGCACCGTCTCGTGGCCGGGGTTCGGGCGGCACGGAGAGGACCATTTCGGATTTATCTTCCTCGTCGACTCGTGGCATCCCATTGCCGACGCCATCCCTGACGCCAATGAAGAGGGGCCACTGACCTGGGAGCGCGTCGATTCGCTCGACGAGTTACCGATGTGGGAGGGGGACCGCTACTTTCTGCCGCTGGTTTTTGATCCTGATGTTCCGCAGTTCCACGGCTGTCTGCCCTATCACGATGGTCGACCGACCGGGTGGTCATACTCGGTGTAAACCTTTGACGCTGGGGGCTTCGTGGATGCGCGGCGTCATGCTTGCACCAAGGCTTAGGTAAAGCTAACCTTAAGCCCACTTTGTATTGACGCTGTACGCCCCCACAGGAAGGCCCGCCACCATCATGAATGTCACAAGAACTCTCGGCGCCATTGCCACGATTGCTCTTACGTTAGGTCTTGGTGCCTGCGCCGGTGGTGCCCAGGAGAAGGCGTCGAGTGGCCATACTCCCGCTCTGAGTGTCACCGATGTTGCAGGGCGCACGGTTTCCTTTGACGCCCAACCTAAGCGCATTCTTTTGGCTGAGGGGCGCGCGCTGATGGCCACCAGTGTCCTGAACAAGGAGAATCCGGCTAAGGATGTGGTAGCCATCGGCGCTGATTTACACAAGGCGGCGCCCAGCTTCGAATCTGCATTGCGTCAGGCCCGCCCACAGGTGAGCAAACTTCCGATGATTGGCAGTATCGAGAAGGGGGACGTCACTGTGGAGAATATGCTGTCGTTCAAGCCCGATGCGGTGGTCATGACTCTGGACCAGAAAGAGGCTGCGGAGAAGGCTGGATTTCTTCAGAAAATGGACCAAGCCAAGCTTCCCCATGTTTTCATCGACTTCCGCAGGAAGCCTCTAGAAAACACCACGAAATCGATGGCGACACTCGGTAAAATCTTTGGTGGAAAGGCTATTTCCCGAGCTAAGGAATTCAATAAATTCTATCAATCAAAGGTTGATGACGTGTCACAAAGAGTCTCCCGGGAAAGTGACAAACCTCGCACATTTCTGTGGCGTGCTGCCGGGCTTAAGGACTGTTGCTCCACCTATGCGAATCTCAATCTGGGCGACGTCATCACCGCTGCCGGAGGCCACAACCTTGGGGTGGACCTCCTTCGGACATCTGCAGGTGACGTCACCCCAGAGAAGATTGTGGCAACCCAACCCGAACACATCATCGCCACCGGTGGTTCGTGGGCTAAGGATCCGAAGAAACCGGAGTCTGTTCCTCACGTCGAACTTGGATATAACGTCACTGATGACGATGCACAGAGGACCTTGGCTGGCCTGCTCAAGACCCCGGGATTTTCCTTACTCAAGGCCCCGAAGGATGGAAAGTTGCATGCCGTCTATCATCAGTTCTACGACTCTCCCTTTAATGTTTTCGCACTTGAGCAGTTCGCGGCATGGCAACATCCGAAACAATTCAAGGGTGTCGACCTAACGAAGGATTTCGCTAAATTCCATGAGGACTACTTGCCTTTTGGCTACCGTGGCGTGTTTTTCGTCACGCTGAAGAAGTGAATCCGACGTGAGTAACACTGACATGTCCCTTGCCCCGGAGGATCCTGCCACCGGAATGGTGGCTGTGGTGAGGGGATACTACCGGCGTGCCCGTTGGAAGCGCTGGGCCATTGTCCTGCTTTCGGTCATTGCGGTGGCTGCTTTCCTAGTCACCATCGTGGTTGGCCCCGTGGACATCACTCTTCCCCAGCTGCTGAGAGCACTGGTCAATCCCTCCACGGTGGATGCTCAGACCAGAATGGTGCTGTGGCAATTGCGCATTCCGTCGTCGGTGATGGCGGTACTCATTGGGGTGTGCCTTTCGCTCGCAGGCGCGCACATGCAGACCATCCTGGACAACCCGCTGGCAGAACCTTTCACGTTAGGGATCTCTGCAGCAGCGGCTTTTGGGGCGGCCGCCTCTATCGTCTTGGGGTGGACGATCATTCCCAATTCCCAATTCAACGTGGCGGTCTGCGCAGCAGTGGCATCCCTTGTTGCGGTTGCCATTGTTGCCGCTGTCTCACGCCGCCGTGAAGATGGCCGGGAGTCCATGATCCTGCTTGGTATCGCCCTGGTATTCGGATTCCATGCGCTCCTGGCGCTCTTGCAGTACCGAGCCACCCCGGAGGCCCTCCAACAGATCGTCTTCTGGACGATGGGCTCCCTTCAACGGGCTACGTGGACTTCGAATGCCATCATCGCCGCCGTCCTGGCTATCGCTATTCCCATCACGATCAGGCATTCGGGGCAGCTGACCGCGTTGAGACTCGGAGATGAACGTGCTGCCGCCATGGGGGTGAATGTGCCCCGGCTGAGGTCGCGAATCCTTATTCTGGCGTCACTGCTGGCAGCAGTTACCGTCGCCTTTGCTGGGGTCATCGGATTCGTCGGTCTGGTCGGTCCCCATGTCGCCCGCATCCTGGTTGGCGAGGAGCAGCGATACTTCGCGCCTGCCTCCGCAGCTACTGGGGCCTTCCTACTAGCCACCGCCCATGCCCTGTCGATCACCATCATCCCTGGGGTGGCGATACCTATTGGGATCATCACCGCGCTAGTGGGGGTGCCAGTATTCGTTTCCCTCATCCTCACTCGGCATCGTATCTTCGGAGGGGCATCGTGAACATCCGCCTGTCTAACCTGCACTTGTCTTACGGGCAGCGTCACGTACTCGACGGGGTGAGCCTCGGTCCGCTGGAGCGGGGGACGGTCACTGGGCTGCTCGGACCCAACGGAGCGGGAAAATCCACGCTCATCAAGGCGATCGCCGGGCTGAAGACCCCTACCTCGGGAGAGGTGATCATCAGCGATGACGATGGCCATGTCAGCGGAGCCCAACTGCGCGACGTCGTGGGTTACCTACCCCAGGACGTGCTTGCCACCGCATCCCTGACCGTCCTTGAGTCGGTCCTGACCTCGGCTCGCAGCAGGAGCAAAGCGACGGTGGAACGTGCTGCTCATGTCTTGGAGCGCGTCGGTATTGCCCATATCGCCCACCGCTTCATTTCCCAGCTGTCTGGCGGACAACGGCAATTGGTGGCGTTGGCGCAGATGGTAGTTCGAGATCCTCAGGTCTTGCTGCTCGACGAGCCCACCTCTGCATTAGATCTGCACAATCAGATCGAGGTGTTGCGCCTAGTGCGCAGAGCCGTTGACAGCGGGCACAGGATGGCAATCGTCGCCCTCCACGACCTGAATCTGGCTGCCTGTTACTGTGACCGCCTGGTGTTGTTACACGAGGGCGGGGTGCATGCCGAAGGATCACCCTCGGAAGTCCTCACCCCGGACGTGTTGGAGCGCGTCTATGGGTTCCGTGCCCGGGTGCTCAGCGACGACGGCATCCCCGTCGTTCGTCCAGTGGTAACCGCGTAATCCGTCAATTGCGGGCGTTATCTTGGTCAGCTGGCTAGCCTGACGATCCACAGAATGAGGCAAACCACCGGAGCCACCCAGCGAGAACTCCACGCTCCGTAGTGAGTTTCCGTAAACATACTGTCTGCTCGAGGGTTGCTCCCTGGCAGGCTGCATGGGGCAATGGCTGTGAGCGCGAGGCTTACCGGCAACAGGATCGAGAACGGTACCGGTGTCGTCACGATTGGGGTATCCGCGAGGACCCCCATCGTGATAATCCCGCCGAGAGCCAGCATGATGGTGACCCCAGCGACGACGTCCTGCCCAGAACCGTCCGGTTCAACGAAAGATTCCACAAAGGTCAACAAGCCGGGAATCACGATGATCGCAATAAAGAGCAGCGCCCAGCTGACATTGGTGTGGGCATCCATGTTGAGGGGTTCCGTGCGCGACGCATAGTAGGTCGTCGCCATGGCTCCGAGCTGGAAGGCTGAACCGATGAAGTGATGGACGTACCACCCTGCAGAACGGCGCGAAAGATCGTCCTCAGGGGTCACGTTCCTGGACCCCCAGGATTGCAGGCGCTGGGTGAATCTCGATCGGTTCTCGTAAGTGGTGATGGCCACGACGGTATTAGTTACTCCTCGTGCGGGAAACAGTGCAAAGCGATGTCTCGACCGAAGACTGTACCCAAACGGTTCGAAAGTACCTCTATGGTGGCACCGTGGATCTCACCGTGGCACGCCGTCTGGCCAGCGATGAAGGGATCGACGCCCTCGACCTCGCCGACGCCGAGTCTGATCCAGATTCGCTGTCCGCCGCGACCAGATTGCGTCGTCACATGGATGCCGATCTCGCCGCCGCAGCCCTCGACCAAATCAGCCTGAGACGTCGAGCCGTCAGCAAGGTTGGTCCGGTCGGTGCAGACATGTTGTGGACCCGTGACGGACTCGAGCAGGCCACCCGTGGCGACGTCTCCCTGTGGCGTGCAAAATGCCTGGTCTCGGCAGGTTTCACGGACGTCGTGGACCTGGGTTGCGCATGTGGTGCAGACTCCCGGGCTTGCCTCGATGCCGGGTTGAGGGTGACGGCCGTCGAGATCGACCCGGCGACCGCTGAACTGGCCCGTCACAATCTGCCCGGAGTCAACGTGCTGTGCGCCGATGCCGCAGAGGTCGTTGATGACCTGCTCAAGGATGCGTCAGACTCCACGGTCGTCATGCTCGACCCTGCTCGACGCACTGGTCGAGGGCGGACCTGGCGCCTGGAGGACGTGCAGCCGCCATGGTCCTTCGTTGAGAAAGTGATCACGTCGACGCCGACCGTCGTCAAGCTTGGACCAGGCGTCGATCGCTCCCAACTGCCGGACCTGCCCGTCACCTACGTGGGTCATCGTGGGGATCTGGTTGAGGCGACGTTGTGGTCCGGGTTTGGCGACCGCTGGTCAGGGGATCGTGCCATTCTCGTCAGCCCCGAGACGACCCGTGAGCTGCCCGGTGCACTACCTGATCCGGACGTTGGTGATCTGGGCCCCTTCGTGGCTGAACCTCACCCGGCAGCCATTCGGGCAGGCAGTCTCTCGGCGATTGACGACTCGCTGCACACGGTGTCTGACGGCATCGCCTACCTCACTGCAGATGCCCCGGTGAATTCTCCGTGGCTGACGTGGTTTGCCGTCAAGGAGGTGCTCCCTCTCGACGTCAAGACGCTGCGTTCCTGGGTGCGTGATCACCGCGTCGGAACCCTCGAGATCAAGAAGCGTGGTGTTGACGTCGATCCCGTCGCGTGGCGACGAAAGCTCAAGCCCTCTGGGCCACGTTCCATCACTCTCATCTGCACTCCGACAAGGAAAAACGCCAAGGTTTTGGTGTGTGATCGAATGCGCTGATCCTCCAGCCGTATCCAGAATCGACCTATCTGTGATGTCATGTGCTCATGGTGGCCACTCGGCACTCGGCAAGATACCTCACTGCACTGCTGTTGACTCCGCTCCTCCTGCTGTCGGGGTGCGGAAAGTTCAACGCTGGTTTCGTCATCGAGGACGAAAACCATGTTGATGCAACCTTGACCGTCGGAGTTCTCAAGTCGGTCCTCGACGAGTTCACGGGAAGTGAGGCCGAGGAGGTCACGAAAGAGCTTCGCGATTGCTCGGAACTCAAGAAATCATATGAGTTGGATGAGAACGCTGCCGACAAGATGACGGTCAAACCCTTTGACGACGACAAGTATTTGGGCTGCACGGTGACCGGCACGATGACGGTCGCTGAGCTGACGGGCCAAGCATCCTCATCCTCGAGTAGTGCGAAACCGTCGACCACACCTTCGAAGGGTTTTGCGGGCGACGGCCCTATCTTCATCGCCTTTGATGACGACAAGGTCCGGTTCCGTCTTGATGGTTCTGATCTGCAGGACGCCATCTCTGGGTTTGGCTCCTCGGAATTGGGTGGCTCAGCCAAGGGTTTTGATTTCAAGGTCTCTGTGACCTTCCCTGGCAAAGTCCTCAGTCATTCGGGGGCGAGCAAGGTCGACGGCAAGACCGTGACCTGGACTGACATCGAGGACCTCGAATCGTATTCGGGCCTGGAGGCCTCAGGCGAGCGCGGAGGTGGCTTCCCCGGCTGGACATGGGTGGTTCTCGCGGTGGTCGTCGTCGCCATTGGTGGTGCCATTGCAGCTGTGGTCGTGGACAAGAGGAAGGCTGCCCAGGGAGGCCGTCGGCCACCCCATGCTCCTGGCGTTGAGCCTGGCCCAAACGCACACTGACCGCGAGCTCGTACGAGGCCTGGAACCATATGGCTTCCAGGGCTCCGTTTCATTGGTTTGCACATGTGGGCCTACCGTCAGGCCCCATGCCTGTGATTCCATGTGGGCATGCTGAGTGTTTCGCGCCATATGAGACGCTGTCTGGTCTTGCTTCTTGCACCCCTGTTGCTGCTCGCCGGGTGCGTCAAATTCGACACGGCAATGGAGATCAAGGACGAGGATCACATTCACGTCAAGGCCACGGTTGGTATCTCCAAGTCGATGGCCGACATGTCGGGGGAGGATCTCACCTCCCAGTTCTCCAACTGCAGTGACGTCAAGGGCATGGGCGGCGGGGCCTCGAGCGCGAAGGGTGAAAAGTTCGAGGATGATCAGTACATCGGTTGCACCTATTCGGGCGACATCACGGCAGCCGAGTACAACAAGAAGGATGACGGCAGCAAGATCACCTTCGACAAAGACAAGGTGACCTTCAAGATGAATGCGGGTTATTTCAATGACGCAGGTGGTTCCACCGAGTCCCTCGATGCGAGCATGCTCAGCGACTTCAAGGTCTCCATCATCTTCCCCGGCAAGGTGTTGAGCCACTCGGGATCGAGCAAGGTCGACGGGAACACCGTCACCTGGACCGATCCCAAGGACGTGTTCTCGAGCGAGGGGCTCAGCGCCACTGGTGAGCGCAACGATGGTGTGCCGGCGTGGGTCTGGATCGTCGTCGCGGTGGCGGCCTTGGCGATCATCGGGATCGTCGTGGCTGTCGTGCTCAAGAAGAAGGGTCCGAAGGCGAGCGAGCCGGAGAACGGTGATGCCCCGTGGGCGATGCAGTATCCGGGGCAGCCGCAGGGGCAACAGCCTCAGCAGTGGAACAGCCAGACCCCGCAGTGGGGCAGTCAACCCGACCGGGGCAATCCTCAGGCACAACAGTCGCCCTACCAGAACCCGAGCCAGAGTCAGCTAGGTCAGCCATGGGGACATGTCCCGGGGAATGTGACCGGGGCTCCTCAGCCTGATCAGCAGCCGCTCTCAAACCCTGATGACTTCTGGAAGAACCACGGATCCAACTGATTGGTGCCGATATTTGGAAGGCCGTTTCTGGCACTCCCGTTGCCTGAGTGCCAACCACGGGTGTACTTTCGTGGTTGGCACTCTCGTGGTGAGTGTGCCAACGGACCTGAAGCACCCGCGACGCCGATGGTTCGTCGCGCTCGGGGCTCGCAACCCCTGGCGAGAGACAATGACACAATCCGTCTTCAGTAGAAAGGGGTCTTGACGTGGCAACCACGATCAAGCCGCTCGAGGACCGCGTCCTCGTCCAGCCTCTCGAGGCCGAGCAGACCACCGCTTCCGGACTCGTCATCCCGGACACCGCCAAGGAGAAGCCCCAGGAGGGCAAGGTCATCTCCGCTGGCCCCGGTCGCGTCGACGACAAGGGCACCCGCGTTCCCATGGATGTCAAGGAGGGTGACGTCGTCATCTTCTCCAAGTACGGCGGCACCGACGTCAAGTACGATGGCCAGGAGTACCTGCTCCTCAACGCTCGCGACATCCTCGCCGTCGTCGAGAAGTGAGGCGCTGATACATGGCAGCCAAGCAGCTTCAGTTCGACGAGGAGGCCCGTCGCTCCCTCGAGCGCGGCGTCGACACCCTCGCTAACACCGTCAAGGTGACCCTCGGCCCCAAGGGGCGCTACGTCGTTCTCGACAAGAAGTGGGGAGCCCCGACCATCACCAACGACGGCGTGACCGTCGCCAAGGAGGTCGATCTCACCGATCCTTACGAGAACCTCGGCGCCCAGCTCGCCAAGGAGGTCGCCACCAAGACCAACGACGTGGCCGGTGATGGAACCACCACCGCCACCGTGCTCGCCCAGGCCCTCGTTCACGAGGGACTGCGCGCCGTGGCCTCCGGGGGCAACCCGGTCGGTCTCAAGCACGGTATCGAGAAGGCCGTCGACGCCGTCGTGGAGGAGCTTCGCTCTATCTCGCGCGCCATCGACACCACCTCGGACATGGCCAGTGTCGCCACTATCTCCAGCCGTGACGAGAAGATCGGTGAGCTCATCGCCGAGGCTTTCGACAAGGTTGGCAAGGACGGCGTCATCACCGTCGACGAGTCCCAGACCTTCGGCACCGAGCTCGACTTCACCGAGGGCATGCAGTTCGACAAGGGCTACCTGTCGCCCTACATGGTCACCGACCAGGACCGCATGGAGGCCGTGATCGAGGATCCTTACATCCTCGTCCACTCCGGCAAGATCTCGTCGATGAACGACCTGCTCCCGCTGTTGGAGAAGGTCATCGCCGCCCACGGTAACCTGTTCATCGTGGCCGAGGACGTCGACGGGGAGGCCCTGAGCACCCTCGTCGTCAACAAGATCCGCGGCACCTTCAACTCGGTGGCCGTCAAGGCTCCGGCCTTCGGTGACCGCCGCAAGGCCATGCTGCAGGACATCGCCACCCTCACCGGTGGTCAGGTCGTCGCTCCCGAGGTCGGGCTCAAGCTCGACCAGGTGGGCCTCGAGGTTCTGGGTCGCGCCAAGAAGGTTGTCGTCACCAAGGACAACACCACCATCGTCGACGGCGCCGGCTCCAAGGCCGACGTCGAGGGACGCGTCGCCCAGCTGCGTGCTGAGTACGACAACTCCGACTCCGAATGGGACCGCGAGAAGCTCCAGGAGCGTATTGCCAAGCTCGCCGGCGGTGTGTGTGTCATTCGCGTGGGTGCGGCCACCGAGGTCGAGCTCAACGAGAAGAAGCACCGCATCGAGGATGCTGTCTCCGCGACTCGTGCAGCGATCGAGGAGGGCATCGTCGCCGGTGGTGGCTCCGCCCTCATCCATGCCGCGCACGTGCTTGACGGGAACCTTCACCTCGAGGGTGACGAGAAGGCCGGTGTCCAGATCGTCGCCAAGGCCGTTCGCGAGCCGCTGCGCTGGATTGCCGAGAACGGTGGCGAGCCTGGCTATGTCATCGTCTCCAAGGTTGCCGAGATGGAGCCCGGACACGGCTACAACGGCAAGACTGGTCAGTACGTGGACCTCATCGCCGACGGTGTCATCGACCCTGTCAAGGTGACCCGCTCCGCGCTGGCCAACGCCGCCTCCATCGCCGCTTTGCTGCTCACCACCGAGACCCTCGTGGTGGACAAGCCGGAGGAAGAAGACGACGACAAGTGAGTCACTGATCCTCGCTGATCACTGCGGGCCCCGGAACCGTTTGGTTCCGGGGCCCGTTGCTATACGTCCGTGCCGGTGACCGGTCGGTCTTCGTGATGCGCCCGGGGAGCATTCCCCGGGCCCCGTGCACTCACGACGCGATGGCGTCAGTCCTTGAGCGGCTTGCCGTCACGGTCCATGGTGTTGAACAACTCATGGTCTTCGGGCAGATGATCCAGGTAGTCACGCTCGGTGTCTGGGGCCGTGTGTCCCAGATCGAGCTCCTCACTACGAGCGTCCATGGCTGCCGCACGCAGGGCGTACTCCTCGTCAGCAGTCTCGAGCTGCTCAGGAGTGGCCTCGTTGGCGACGATCATGCCGGCCTGGGCATCCTCAGGTACCTGAGGAATGACGCCGGCGTCCACACGCTCCCGATGACCCTTGATCTCGCGAGCCACGACCCGAGCGAGGAAGTACATGCCGATCACGTTCGGAACAGCCATGAGGAAGAGCATGGCGTCGGCCAGAGCGAGGATCGAGGCCATGTTCGTGGCCGCACCGACAACCAGCAGGAGCAGGAAGATGCCGTTGTAGATGCGCTCGGCGGTGGCCGAGTTCCCGAACAGGAAGCCAACAGCCTTCTTGCCGTAGAAGGAGTACGACAGCATCGTCGAGAAGGCGAAGAGGACGACAGCCAGGGTCAGCAGGGAGCTGAACCACGGGGCAACCGTCTCGAGAGCGTGGGCGGTCATCTGAACACCATCGGCGTCGTGATCCTTGTAGACACCGGTGATGATGATGGTGATGGCCGTCATGGTGCAGATGACGACGGAGTCGATGAACGGCTCCCACATAGCGACGAAGCCCTCCTGTGCCGGGTGACGAGTCTTCACGGCAGAGTGGGCGATGCCCGCGGTACCGACACCGGCTGCGTTCGAGAAGGCAGCACGCTGAACGCCGACGATGAGCACGCCGAGGACGCCTCCGGCGATGCCATGGCCAGTGAAGGCGCCCGACCAGATGGCCTTAAAGGCGTCACCAACTTCGGTGATGTTCGCGCCGATCACGGCCAGACACATGATGACGTAGAGGATGCCCATGAAGGGGACGATCTTGGAGGTGGCAGCGCCAATCTTGGAGGCACCGCCGACGATGACGATGCCGACGAGGATCGCGAACACCAGTCCGACAACCCACATGTGGGTGCCGATCCAGGAGTCCTTGCCACCGGCGAACATCGCCAGCTGGTAGGCGGCCTGGTTGGACTGGAACATGTTGCCCGCGCCGATGACGCCGAAGGTGGTGCAGACGGCGAACAGGGTGGCGAGGACGCGACCGAGCTTGGGCTTGTCGATCGAGGCCAGGCCATCCCGGAGGTAATACATCGGACCGCCGGAGGTGGTTCCGTCCTCATTGACGACGCGGAACTTCACACCGAGGGTCGCCTCGGACATCTTGACACTCATGCCGACCAGACCGGCAACAACGATCCAGAAAGATGCGCCTGGGCCGCCAGTTGCGATGGCGATGGCGACACCGGCGATGTTTCCCAGGCCGACGGTGCCCGACAACTCGGTGGCGAGAGCTTGGAAGCTGGTGACGTCACCAGGATCGGTGTGACGGGAGAAGTGTCCTCGCACCACATGGCTGGAATGGCGAATTGAGGCTGGGCGCAATTGCTGGAAGCCCAGGTAGATCGTGAAGAAGACTCCAGCTGCCAACAGCCACGCGAGGATGAGCGGGAATTCATTGCCTCCGGGCAATGGGATGGCCCAGAACACCGCGTCAGAAATGGTGGTGGCGATGGGGGAGAAGAATTTGTCGATGGCCTGGTCCAAGCTCAGCGGAGCTGGAATCGGGGCCTCGAGAATTGCGGAAACGGGCGATGACATGATGCCAGGTGGCACGAACGGTCCTATCCGTTGACGACGTTGGACACCGAGCCCGGCGACACCGCAATGCGGTACCGGTCTTTTCCCGACCGATCTCAACACGCACAGGGGCCAGAGACCCGGTGGGCACGACCACACCACACTCCGGTATCAGGGGGGGCAGGGCCGCACCTGTGGCGGAGCACAACCGCCTCATGCACCTTAGCGGGTTGGGGTGACAATTGGCCCAAAACGCTCGACACCGTGTCTTCTCTCGTCGTCTGGCTGTGTGGTTCCCCTACGCTGAATGCTGATGACCACGACGACCCACTTCCATGATCGTCAGCCTGCGCTGGCCCATTCCCATCCCGATCGACGCCGCCTCGTCGAGGTGCTCGTGATGGGATTCGTCGGCTCCGTCATGATGGTGGTGTGGGGATGGGGTTCTCCCCATGCCGGAATGCCGGAGCAGGTGCGTCCCGTCGGGGTGGCCGTGGTTGCCAGCAGTGTCGTCGGCTTGAGCGCCATGATCATCGCGTGGTTGCGTTCCCGGAAACTTGTCGGCACTCGCCTCCTCGCCCTCGTCACGTGGTCGCTACCGCTGTTGTTCGGTCCGCCGCTGCTCAGTCGGGATGGTTGGGCCTATGCTGCTCAGGGGTGGGTCCTGGCTCAGGGTCTGGACCCCTACGTGGTTCCCCAGGGTTTGGCAGGCGTGCTTGGTCAGGCCGTCGGCACTCCGTGGGGGGGTACGACAGCGGTGTATCCGCCGGGATCGCTGTGGATCCAGGCAGCGATGGTGACGATCGCTCACGCCGATCCGTTGTGGTCGGTGCTGCTGATGCGCGTGCCGGCCATCATCGGCATCGCTCTGATGTTCTGGACGATGCCGCAGCTGGCGCGGTATGCCGGTGCCGACCCCGATCATGCCCTCTGGCTGGGGGCATGCTGCCCCTTGACGACCCTGAGCATCATCGGCGGCATGCACAATGACGGGCTCCAGGTCGGCCTGTCCCTTGCGGCGCTGATCGTGGCGATCCACCTGATCTTGTCCGGACGTGGATGGTTGGGACTCGTTGCTGGTGGGGCGATCGTCGGTCTGGCCGGCACCGTCAAGCAGCCGGGCGTGCTGGCCGGGGTGGGCGTCGTCACCCTGGCCCACGTCCACGCGGTGCGTCATGGCGGCCACCGCTGGACGAACCGGAATTGCTGGTCGGCCCTCCTCGCCCGCACCGCTGCTGGAGCCATTCCGGCCCTGGCGGTATTCGGCGGGATCTCCGCCGTCCATGGTCTGGGGCTGGGATGGCTCAACCCGACGGCAGGCAGTCCTGTCTCCGTGACGAGCGACTCACCGATCGCCCTGGTGGTTCAGATCCTGCGGGGAAGTGGTCGGATCCCGCTGGACGAGCTGGTCGGCCCGGCCATCATCGTCAGCCTGGTCCTCACCCTGGTCGCGATGGTGTGGTGCTGGGCCCGATGGGGCCCTGTCCCATCCTTGCGACGCATGGACGACTCCATCGGACAGCTGGGCAGTCCGCTGCGACTGCAGGCCGGCGTCATGATCGCCTTCGCTGTCTTCGGGGCCTCCCTGCAACCCTGGTACCTCATCGGGCCGCTGGCCCTGGTCGCCTCGATTCCATTGCGTCGCACCCACCGCGACATCGTCATCGTCGGAGTGGTGGCCGTCAGTATCCTGGCCCATCTGCAGTGGTACTGGTCGCCTTACGTGTGCCTGCCGCTGGTCATCGTCGGATGTCTCATTGTCCGGCGGGTCCCGACGGCGTGGGCTTTCGTGACGGCCACGACCTGACGGCGACCAGCGTTCCCGGCCAGCTCGGGGCGATCGGCTGGGCGACCTCGACGCCCGCGGCGATAGGATGACGTTTATCCCGGCGAAAGGTGGCTCATGACCTCGGACTCCCGCCCGACCACGATTGAGGAGCTGGCACCACTGGCCCTCACTTTTGACGACGTCCTGCTCCAGCCTGTTGAGAGCAACGTCATCCCCTCCCAGGTCGACACGACGACCAAGGTTTCCCGCAACATCGACATCGCAATCCCGCTTGTCAGCGCAGCGATGGACACCGTCACGGAGACTCGGATGGCAGTGGCGATGGCCCGTGAGGGTGGCCTCGGCATCCTGCACCGCAACCTGTCCATCGAGGACCAGGCCGCGATGGTCGATCAGGTGAAGCGCTCGGAGGCCGGCATGGTCGACGAACCCATCACCATCTCCCCGGACGCCACCCTGGCTGATGCCGAGGAGCTCTGCCACACTTACCGCATCTCCGGTGTTCCGGTCGTCGACGAGGAGGAGAACCTCGTCGGCATCATCACCAACCGCGACATGCGCTTCGAGGAGAACCCGCGGCGCCTCATCCGCGAGGTCATGACCCCGGCCCCGCTGGTCACGGCTCCGGTGGGCACCAGTCCGTCCGACGCCCTTTCCCTGCTGGCCGCGCACAAGATCGAAAAGCTGCCGTTGATCGACGCCGACGGCAAGCTGCGCGGCCTGTTCACCCTCAAGGACTTCGTCAAGGCCGACAAGTACCCCAACGCCACCAAGGATCCTCAGGGGCGTCTGCGCGTGGGTGCTGCCATCGGTTTCTTCGGCAACTCGTGGGAACGCGCCATGGCACTGGTGGAGGAGGGTGTCGACCTCATCATCGTCGACACCGCTCACGGCCACACCCAGGGCGTTCTCGACATGATCGCCAAGCTCAAGGCCGAGCCTGCCGCCAAGGGGGTAGACGTCGTCGGCGGCAACATCGCCACCTACGAGGCTGCCAAGGCGCTCTGCGAGGCCGGAGCCGACGGCATCAAGGTCGGCATCGGGCCGGGCTCGATCTGCACCACTCGTGTGGTTGCCGGTGTCGGCGTCCCCCAGGTGACTGCCATCTTCGAGGCGTCCCGCGCTGCTCGCCAGTACGGCGTGCCGGTCATCGGAGACGGTGGCCTGCAATACTCCGGCGACATCGCCAAGGCCATGGTCGCCGGTGCCGATTCCGTCATGCTCGGATCCCTGCTGGCCGGTTGCGAGGAGTCCCCGGGTGAGCTCGCCTTCATCAACGGCAAGCAGTTCAAGACCTACCGTGGCATGGGATCGATGGGTGCCATGTCAGCGCGTGGCGAGAAGCTGTCCTATTCCAAGGACCGCTACTTCCAGGGTGACGTCACCACGAATGACAAGATCATCCCGGAGGGCATTGAGGGTCAGGTTGCCTACCGTGGCCCACTGGGGGCGGTGGCCTACCAGCTGGTTGGCGGTCTGCGTCAGTCGATGTTCTACACCGGCGCCCGCACCATTGGCCAGCTGCACGAGCGTGGTCGTTTCGTGCGCATCACCTCGGCCGGTCTGCGGGAGTCTCATCCGCATGACATTCAGATGACGGTCGAGGCCCCCAACTACTCCGCCCACTGACGGGCGAGCCGGAGAATCCGGCAGGAAAGGAATCATGTACGACATCGGACGCAGCAAGCGTGCCACCCGGGCGTACAGCCTGGATGACATCGCTCTCATCCCTTCCCGGCGCACCCGCGGCACCGAGATGGTGAACTTGGAGTGGCGCATCGACGCTCTCACCTTCGACTTCCCGATCATGGCCGCCCCGATGGACTCGGTGATGAGCCCGGCGACGGCCATCGAGTTCGGGCGTCTGGGTGGCCTCGGTGTGCTCAACCTCGAGGGATTGTGGACCCGTTACGAGGACCCCACGCCGTACCTCGAGGAGCTGGCCGGGCTGAGTGACGACGTCGCCACCACCCGCCGTATGCAGGAGATCTACTCCGAGCCGATCAAGGCCGAGCTCATCACCGCCAGGATGACCGAGATTCGGGCCGCCGGAGTGCCGGTAGCCGGGTCCTTGTCGCCGAAGAATGCGTCTCGGTTCTCCGAGACTGTCGTCAACACCGGGGCTGATTTCTTCGTCATCCGTGGCACGACGGTGTCGGCCGAGCATGTCGGTAGTGGGGACGACGTCCTCGACCTGCGCAAGTTCATCTACGAGCTCGACGTCCCGGTCATCGTCGGTGGATGCGCGACCTACCAGACGGCCCTGCACCTCATGCGGACCGGCGCGGCTGGCGTGCTCGTCGGCTTCGGTGGGGGAGCGGCCCACACCACCCGCCAGGTCCTTGGCATCGAGGTGTCGATGGCGTCGGCGATCGCTGACGTCGCCGAGGCCCGTCGCGACTACATGGACGAGTCGGGGGGACGCTACGTCCACGTCATCGCCGATGGCTCGGTGGGACATTCCGGGGACATCGCCAAGGCCATCGCTTGTGGTGCTGACGCAGTCATGGTCGGATCCCCACTGGCCCGGGCCGCCGAGGCCCCTGGCAGAGGATGGCACTGGGGTGCCGAGGCATGGCACGCTGACCTGCCGCGTGGTTCTCGGGTGCACTTCGAGCCCGTGGGTACTCTCGCGGAGGTGCTCAGCGGGCCTTCGCGCGTCCCGGACGGCACCATGAACCTCGTCGGTGGGCTGCGTCAGGCCATGGCCACCACCGGCTATTCGGAGGTCAAGGAGTTCCAGCGCATCGAGCTGACGATTCGCTGACCGTCCCATCAATCAGGACACCGTCCCGGCGAACGGGATGGCTGGCTAACCTTCGGGCATGAGCGAAGTGCCCGAAGAATTGGTCGTGTTGCGCGGCGCGATTGACAACATGGACGCCGCCCTCATCCATCTGCTCGCCGAGAGGTTCCGGATCACCCGCGAGGTGGGCCGCCTCAAGGCCGAGCGCGGACTGCCGCCGGCAGATCCGGCCCGTGAGGCCGAACAGATCGCACGGTTGCGTCAGCTCGCCATCGAGTCGAACCTCGATCCCGAGTTCGCCCAGAAGGTCATCACCTTCATCGTTGCCGAGGTGGTGCGTCACCACGAGGCCATTGCAGACGAGTCCCAGGACGACCCTGCGAGCGCCCCCGAAGCGGATGCGTCCACCTCGGAGGCATTCGGCAACTGATGGGTCAGGCGATGACGTCGCCCTGGTGAACCGTCGACGGGATACCGACGACGACCGTTCCGGGGGCGACGTCCTTGATGACCAGCGCGTTGGCGCCGATCTTGCAGTCGTCACCGACGGTGATGTCACCAATGATCTTGGCACCGGCGCCGATGAGGACACGATTGCCAATCGTGGGGTGACGCTTGAAGTGTCCGCGCGCGCGTCCGCCGAGGGTGACCTGGTGGTACATCAGCACGTCGTCACCCACGACCGCCGTCTCCCCGATGACCACCCCCATGCCGTGGTCAATGAAGAACCGACGCCCGATCGTCGCTCCTGGATGGATCTCGATTCCGGTGAGATTGCGGGAGAGCTGGGACAGCAGACGAGCCAGTGGGCGCAGCGCCGGATACTTCACCCAGATGGCATGGGCGAGACGGTGTGCCCAGATGGCATGGACGCCCTGGTATGCGATGGCGACCATGAGTTTCGACGTGGCGGCGGGGTCCTCACGCATGGCGGCGTCGAGGTCCTCCATGGCGCGTTCCTTCCATCGCTTGAGGGTCCGGAGGAGTTCCGTCGTCTCATTCGTCATGGCCAGCCTCAGTTCTGCTGCAGTGAGTGGTACCGGTGAATGAACCATATCGAGCCCAGACCTGTCGACCAACGGAAAGGGCGGGCGGAGTTCCACTTCGTGGTCATCTGACGGCATTCCGACGCCCATCGGGTGGATGTTCGCGCAGTCGGGGACCGGTCGAGTGGCGCGACAGGGGGCGCTGGGCCATAGACTCGGCCTCATGGAACAACTCCACGACGTCGTTCTGGTGGTCGACTTCGGGGCGCAGTACGCCCAGCTCATTGCCCGCCGGGTGCGCGAGGTGAACGTTTACTCCGAGATCGTCCCGCACAACATGCCAGTCCGCGAGATGCTCGCCAAGGAACCTGCCGCGATCATCCTTTCCGGAGGCCCGGCCTCGGTCTACGCGGATGGGGCCCCGAGCGTCGACCCGGCCCTGTTCAACGCCGGTGTGCCGGTGATGGGCATCTGTTACGGCTTCCAGGCCATGGCTCAGGCCCTCGGTGGTCAGGTCGCCCACACCGGAGCCTCTGAATACGGACGTACCAGCCTGTGCATCACCTCCCCAGGTCAACTGCTCTCCCGTATCCCTCACACCATCAGCGTGTGGATGAGTCACGGTGACTCCGTCTCCCGTGCTCCGGAGGGGTTCTCGACCCTCGCTCGTACTGCAGGTGCCCCGGTGGCCGCCTTCGAGAACGTGGAGCGCAAGCTCGTCGGTGTGCAGTGGCACCCGGAGGTACAGCATTCCGAATCCGGGCAGACGGTTCTGGAGCACTTCCTCTTCGACATCGCCGGATGCCGTCCGGACTGGAATGCCAGCTCGATCGTCGGAGACCAGATCGCTCAGATCCGCGGACAGGTCGGTGACCGTCGTGTCATCTGTGCACTGTCTGGCGGCGTTGACTCCGCGGTCGCGGCCGCTCTGGTGCAGCGTGCCGTCGGCGACCAGCTCACCTGCGTCTTCGTCGATCACGGTCTGCTGCGTCAGGGAGAGGCCGAGCAGGTCAAGCACGACTTCGTCGAGGCCACTGGCGCTGACCTCGTGGTGGCAGACGAGTCCCAGCGTTTCCTGGACGCCCTGGCCGGAGTCACCGATCCCGAGGCCAAGCGCAAGATCATTGGTCGCGAGTTCATTCGCACCTTCGAGGACGTCGCCAAACGGCTCAACGCCGATCAGACGATCGACTTCCTGGTGCAGGGGACCCTTTACCCCGACGTCGTCGAGTCCGGCGGTGGCGAGGGAGCCGCCAACATCAAGAGCCACCACAACGTCGGAGGCCTTCCCGACGATCTGCAGTTCAGCCTCGTCGAGCCGCTGCGCACCCTCTTCAAGGATGAGGTGCGAGCCGTCGGCCTGGAGCTGGGCCTGCCCGAGGACATCGTGTGGCGCCAGCCCTTCCCAGGCCCGGGCCTGGGTATTCGCGTCATCGGCGAGGTGACCAAGGAGCGCCTTGAGGTGCTGCGTACTGCCGATGCCATCACCCGCGAGGAGATGAGCGCGGCTGGTCTGGATCGCAAGGTCTGGCAGTGTCCGGTGGTGCTGCTCGGTGACGTCCACTCGGTGGGTGTGCAGGGTGACGGACGTACCTACGGCTCGCCGATTGTGCTGCGCCCGGTGACCAGTGAGGACGCTATGACCGCTGATTGGGCCCGCATTCCCTATGACGTGCTGGAGAAGATCTCCACCCGGATCACCAACGCCTGCCCGCAGATCAACCGGGTGGTTCTCGACATCACCTCGAAGCCGCCGGCCACCATTGAGTGGGAGTGAGACGGCTCCAGGACATGACAGGGCCCGTACCGATCGATCGGTGCGGGCCCTGTCATGTAGCTGAAGGTCAGTCCTCCTTGTACGGGTTGAAGGTCTCGTCGGGACGATGGGGAGCTGTCGTCTGATTGAAGTTCCAGGTATTTTCTGAGTGACGCGATTCCTGCTTGTCCCGTGCCTTTCGGGCGGCATCACCAGCCATGCTCGCGCCGCTGCGCTCGTCCGGGATGATCACCCACAACACGAGGTAGATGAGTGGTCCCGAGCCGGCAGCGAGAATCAAGACCGCTGCGACGATGCGGACAATGGTCGGGTCCAGATCGAAGGCGTTGGCAATGCCTTGGCAGACGCCGCCGACGATGCGGCCCTCCTCGGGCCGGGTGATCTTGGTGGCCATAGGTCGGTCCTCCTGACTAGTGGCTTACATCCATCGTGCCACGTGTCTGTGAGGCGCACGGAGACATCAATGAGCGCGGGGTGTCCCGGAGGTGCCCATACATGCAGCGAGGCCCCGTCCTTGGACGGGGCCTCGCTGGAGAGGGGCGAGAGATCAGTAGGTCACTGGCTCTTCTTCTTGGTGATGACACCCCAGATCCACAGGACGATGAGGGCACCGACGATTGAGATGAGCCAGGTCCAGAGGTTCCAGAAGTCGCCAAGGGGCTTGTTGAAGATGAGGGAGCCGAGCCAGCCACCAAGAACCGCGCCGACGACGCCGAGAAGGAGGGTGACGAGGATGCCGCCGCCCTGCTTGCCCGGCATGATGGCCTTGGCGATGGCGCCGGCGATGAGTCCGAGAACAATCCATGCAAAGAATCCCATGCGTCCAGTGTCGTTGACGATGGGTCAAAACGTCCAGTAACGATCACGGATCGTAGCCGAGTACTTAACCAAAAGTGCGTATTGTTACCAGCGACAACAGTTGCCTGGCTAGGTAATACGTCATTTTTTACGCTGGCGACGGAATCTCAGAAAAATGGTCGCCATGGGGACAACAGCGCCTCGGTGAATTTTGCGACGTTGGATCGCGACTGCCATTCGTCGAGGGTGAGCTCCACGCAGTTCGCCATGTCGATCTCGAATATTTCAGCCATCCGCTCGGCGACAGTGGGATCGGTGATGGCGATGTTGACCTCATAGTTGCCCTGGAGGGACAACCTGTCGAGGTTGGCCGTGCCGATCGTCGACCAGATGCCGTCAATGGTGCAGGTCTTGGCATGCACCATGGCTCCCTGGTAGAGGAAGAGCCGTACTCCCTGATGAAGGAGCCGGTCGTAGTAGCCACGGCTCAGCCAGTCAGCGATGACGTGATTCGACTCGGCGGGAATGACGATACGCACGTCGACCCCGCGAGAGGTCGCCTGGTGAAGGGCAGCGACGACGTCATCGTCCGGAATGAGATAACCCTGGGTCATCCAGATCCGCTCACTGGCACGGTCAATGGCCTCGAGGTACATGTTCCGAATGGGATAGACGGCCATCCGCGGGGAGTTGCGGTGTACCGCGAAGGGGGTGTCCCAGTAGCGCACCCCAGGGGAGGGCAACACCGGCTGATTGCGTCGCGAGACCAACGCCCCTTTGGGTCGCTGGTTCCACATGTCGACGAAGGTGTTCTCCAATTCCCCGACAGCCGGGCCGGTGATACGGGCGTGGGTGTCACGCCACCGATCCGCGTAGAGGGACCCGATGTTGTACCCACCGATGTAGGCGACGCCGGAATCGACGACGAGGAGCTTGCGGTGGTCGCGTCCCATGTTGCGGATGGTTGGCATCCACGACGGGGTCACGAGCGGTTGGGCGCGCACATGGACGCCGTGCAGCTCGCGGAAGAAGCGCGGATCGACGACGAGGTTGGCGAAGGTGTCCCACATCGCATAGACCTCGACGCCTCGGGCAACGGCGTCGACGAGGGCCTGGCGGAACTGTCGACCGACCTCGTCGTTCTTCCAGATGAAGGTTTCGAGATAAATGGTGTGCTGAGCCGCCTCGATGTCGGCGATCATCGCAGCGTAGAGGTCACGTCCGAAGGTGAAGATCTCGACCTGGTGATCGCCCACCTCGAGGGATTCCACCGAGGCGGTGGGGAAGCGGTAGGGACGGCGACCCCGTCTCCTGACGCCGTTGAAGACGACGAGCCCTGCCATCGTGGCCATCTGGGCGGCAACCGTTCCGCCTGCTACCCAGTGCAGGACGCGGCGAAGGGTGGTTTTCTGGCGAGGGGCCCGGGTCATGTGCTCAGGGTACCGGGCCCCCGAACACCGGCTGCGAGGCAGTCGGCGTCGAGGGCCTGGAAACGTTGTGTCATGACGACTGGTTGATCACCGGCGCAGTGCCCGTCGCGCCAACCAGTTGCCCAGGAACTGGGCCAGCTGGACGACGATGATGATCGTCACGACGGCAACGGCCGTCACCGTCCAGTCGTACCGCTGATAACCGTAAGTGATGGCGAACTGCCCCAGACCGCCACCGCCCAGAGCACCGGCGATGGCCGTCATGTCGACGATCGCGATGAGGATGTAGGTGTATCCGAGAATCAGCGGGCCCAGGGCCTCACGGGCCACGACGTCGAAGAGGATCCGCCACGGACCGGCGCCCATGGCGCGCGCAGCCTCGATGACACCGGGCTCGACGGTGACGAGGTTCTGCTCGACGATTCGGGAGATCGCGAAGGTGGCCGCGATGCACAGTGGGAAGGTGGCGGCACGAACGCCGATCGTCGTTCCGACGACCTTGAGTGTCAGTGGAGCGATCGCCGTCATGAAGATGATGAACGGAATCGGCCGGATGATGTTGACGATGACGTTGAGAATGGTGTGGACGACCTTGTTGGCGAGCAGCCCACCGCGACGGGTGGCGTAGAGCAGGATGCCCAGCACCAGTCCACAGACACCGCCGATCACCAGGGTGATCAGGGCCATGAAGAGGGTTTCCCAGATGGACTGCAGATATATCGGACGCAGGTAATCACTCATCAGTGGTCCTCCTGACTGGTGGTCGTGGTGGCGGCAGCCGTGTCGGAGGCGTCGGTCAGGATCCGGGCAGCCTTCTCGACGGCCTCGTCGGGGCCCGACAAGGCCACGGTGTAATTGCCCAGCGAGCCGCCGTGGACCTCGATGACTCCACCATGGACGATCCGGAAGGAAGCCCCCGTCTGGCCGATACGAGCCAGCGCGTCCCCGAAGGCGTCACTGGACACCGAGCTGACGTCGACCAGGCGAGTGCCAGGGTTCTCCGAGCGCAGCCGGGCCTCTTCCTCCCCACTGGGATGCTGACCGATGATCGTCGACAGGAAGCGCTGGGTGGTCTCGGACTGTGGATGGGCGAAGACCTGCCGGGCGCTCCCGGTCTCGACGAGGTGTCCAGCTTCCAGCACCGAGACCTGCTGAGCGATGGAACGGACGACCTCCATCTCGTGGGTGATGACGACAACCGTCACCCCGAGAACCTCGTTGACCCGCTTGAGTAGGGAGAGGACGTCAGCCGTCGTCTCCGGGTCGAGGGCGGAGGTGGATTCGTCAGCCAACAGGATCGACGGCTTGGTGGCCAGCGCCCTGGCGATTCCGACTCGCTGCATCTGTCCGCCGGAGAGCTGGTTGGGATGATCCCATGCCTTGCTCGTCAGCCCGACGAAGCTCAGCAGCTCGGTGACGCGCTCCTTCTCCTGGGCCTTCTTCCAGCGAGCCAGCTTGAGTGGGTAGGCGACGTTGTCGTAGATAGTCCGGGACCCGAACAGGTTGAACTGCTGGAAGATCATCCCGATGTCGGTTCGCAGCGGGCGCATCGCCTTGTCGGAGAGCTGGGAGACGTCGGTGCCGTCAACCAGTACCTGCCCGCTCGTCGGGGATTCCAACCCGTTGATGAGGCGCACCAGGGTGGATTTTCCAGCGCCGGAATGTCCGATGACCGCTGAGATGGAACCTCTCTTGATCGCCAGGCTCACGTCGTCCAAGGCTCGCACCGGCCCGATACGGGTCTGGAAGTCCTTGGTGACGTGTTCGAAGACGATGTGATCAGGACACTGCGGCGCCGAAGCAGGCGCGACATCTGTTGCCATGGGGAGCCTCGCTGGGAAATCGGATAGGGATCAGGAATTCGACTTCTTGATTTCGGTGGTCAGATCGCCCAAGATCTTGTCGAGATCGGCCTGGGAACGATCAGAAACGACCTTGGCAGTGCCGCCGGACTGCTTGACGATCGACTTCTGAACCTCGGGGTCCGACCACAGCTTGGCGACCTTCTTGTAGGTCTCGTTGTTCTTGTCAGCGGCCTTGGCAGCAATGATGTTGACGTAGGGGTCGGCCGACTTGCCGGTGGCGTTGTCCTTGTAGAGAACCTTGTTGAGATCCAGGCCGGCGTCGGCGGCGAAGTTGTTGTTGATGACCGCGGCATCGACACCGTCGAGGGAGGCAGCCGTCTGGGCGGCGTCAATGGCCTTAACCTTCACCTTGGACTGGTTGGCAATGACGTCGGCAGGGGTCGACAGGGCAGACCCGCCGTTGCGTAGCTTGAGCAGTCCGGCCTTCTGCAGCACGAGAAGGGCACGTCCCTGATTGGTGGCGTCGTTCGGAATGGCAACGGTGACCCCGGCAGGAAGCTGGGAGACCTGCTGGTACTTCTTGGAGTAGATGTTCAACGGGACGACGTAGGTCGCGGAGATCGCGGTGAGGTTGTCGTGGTTCTTGACGTTGTAGTCAGCCAGGAAGAGCAGGTGCTGGAAGACGTTGAGGTCGACCTGCCCCTGGGAAAGGGCGACGTTGGGCTGGGTGTAATCGTTGAAGTTGACGACCTCGATGTTGATGCCCTCGGCGGAGGCCTTCTTCTTGAGGACCTTCCAGTAGTCGTTGGCGGCCTCGGTGGTGCCGATCTTGACGGTCGTCGTGCCGCCAGCTGCTGAGTCGTCACCCTTGTTCTTGTTCACCGCGAAGATGATGCCGGCGATGATCGCCAGCACGACGATGATGATGCCGACGATGAGGCCAGTGTGGTGGCCACCGGGCTTTTCGGGAAGAGCCTCAGGGGTCGACGCCGAGGGGGTGGATGCGCTCATGAGTTGGTCTCCTGGATATGTCTTGGGTGGATTCGGGTGAAGATGCGATCGGGTATGGCACGTCGGTCTGCATGAGTGTGCAGATGTGGGCATAGACCGACCACTAGCATGAACCAGTGGGAGAGAGGGGCCGGAAGTCCTGCCGGCGGAACCAGTCCGCCGTCAGCAGGTGCCGAGCATTCGCAGGTAGCACGAGCGGCACATCATCATCGAGGCCGCGCGAAGGTCGGCGTCGACGGTGTGGCTGAAGGCCGCAGTCATAGCAGTGCTCCTGAATTCTGGTGGCGACCCTGATCGGGTCGAGCTTTCCTTGAACTTACGGCCATTCATCCGATGCTGTCAATGCGTGAGCGTCTGTTTCACTGGATGAACACCAGTGAGTCATGGGGATCAGCGCCCTGTGGAGGGCCCTGACGGACCGGTAGGCTGTGAGCCGCCATGACGACACCGGATCTGTTTTCGTTCTTCGAGTCGACCAATGAGAGGCGCCACCCGGTCGAACCGGGGGTCTTGCCGACGCATGCCGCGATGACTACGGCAGGAGTCTCTTCCGTCGACCTGCTGGCCGACCTCAACCCGCCCCAGCGTGAGGCCGTCCTGCATGCGGGGGCCCCGGTCCTCGTGGTGGCCGGTGCTGGTTCGGGCAAGACCCGTGTCCTGACCCGTCGTATCGCGCACCTAGTGGGGGAGCGCGGTGTCCATCCCGGTTCCATTCTGGCCATCACCTTCACCAACAAGGCTGCGGCTGAGATGAAGGCGCGCGTCGTCGATCTGGTGGGCAACCGGGCCAAGCCGATGTGGGTGTCGACCTTCCATTCCGCTGCGGTGAGAATGCTGCGGACCGACATTGATCGTCTGGACATCTCGCGCAATTTCTCCATTTATGACGACACCGACGCGAAACGACTCATCACCCTGGTGACCCGCGATCAGAATCTGGACCCGAAGAAGTTCCAGCCACGGGCGATCATGAACTGGATCTCGAACCAGAAGAACGAGCTTATCACTCCCGATCAGGCTCTCGAGAATGCCAGTAGCGGAAACGATCGAACGAATGCTGAGGTCTATGTCGAGTACCAGCGTCGCCTTCGTGCTGCGAACGCCCTGGACTTCGACGACCTCATCATGTGCACCGTCACCCTGTTGAGGCGGTTCCCGGACGTGCGTGAGCAGTACCGCCGCCGTTTCTGCCACGTCCTCGTCGATGAGTACCAGGACACCAACACTGCTCAATATCAGTTCATCCGGGAGCTGTGCGGGGATGATCCGGTGCCATTGGCTGACGGAGCGCGCAGCGTCGATTCGCCCGAACTCATGGTCGTGGGTGACTCGGACCAGTCGATTTACGCCTTCCGTGGCGCGACGATTCGTAACATCCTTGATTTCGAGAAGGATTTCCCCGGCGCTCGGACGATCCTGTTGGAACAGAATTACCGTTCCACGCAGACGATCCTCACTGCCGCGAACAATCTCATCAAGGTCAACCCAAACCGTCCGGCCAAGAATCTGTGGACCGATCAGGGTGACGGCGACAAGATCGTCGGATATGTCGCTGATACCGAACATGACGAAGCGGCCTGGGTGGCGCGACGCACCGACGAGCTCGTGGACGAGGGGCGCACCAGTTACGGACAGGTCGCGGTGTTCTACCGCACCAACGCCCAGTCGCGAGCTTTTGAGGATGTCTTCATTCGTACCGGTCTGCCGTACCGGGTCGTCGGAGGCGTGAAGTTCTACGAGCGCAAGGAGGTTCGTGACGCGGTGAGTTACCTGCGCGCCATCGCCAACCCCTCCGACGACGTCTCGCTGCGACGCATCCTCAACACTCCACGCCGCGGCATTGGTGCGCGGGCCGAGGCCGCCGTCGAGATGTTCGCCACTGCTCGACGGATCAGCTTCTGGGAGGCCCTCAGGCGGATCGACGAGATCAATGGACTGGCAACGAGATCGGTCAACCAGATCCGAACCTTCGTCAGCCTGATGGAGGACCACATCGCGATGGTCGAGCAGGGCAGGCGAGCTGATGAGATCGCCAGCTCCATCCTCAAGGAATCCGGCTACATCGCCGAGCTCGAGAACTCCAAGGACCCCCAGGACGAGACGCGGCTGGAGAACCTCGTCGAGCTGGTCTCGGTGGCCCAGGAATTCGTGGCCAGGGTCCACGCCATCGACATCGATGCCGCAGAGGAAGGCGACGTCGAGGACCTCGAGTTGTCGGCCGACGACTCCCTGCCGGCCTTCCTTGAACAGATCGCCCTGGTCGCCGATTCGGACCAGTTACCGACCGGTTCCGACGGGGTCGTCACCCTGATGACCCTGCACACCGCCAAGGGCTTGGAGTTCGACACCGTCTTCATCACTGGATTCGAGGACGGCGTCTTTCCCCACATGAGGTCGCTGGCAGACGCCACCGAACTGGCGGAGGAGAGACGGCTGGCCTATGTGGGCATCACCCGTGCTCGCAAACGGTTGTTCCTGTCCCGGGCCGCGGTGCGGACGATGTGGGGGCAGGCCCAGTACAACCCGCCGAGCCGATTCGTCGACGAGATTCCCGAGCGCCTCATCGAGTGGGAGAGGCTCGGCCAGGTCTCGGTGGGATGGTCGACCTCCGCGAGTGGTCGCTCACACTCGGCACGCGGATCCTTGAATGACGGCACCCCTGCCTTCGGGTCCGGACGGGGACCCGCGAATGCGCCCAGGAGCAAGTCCCTCTCGCTGTCCGTGGGGGACAAGGTGCTGCACTCCACCTTCGGACTCGGCACCGTCAAAGCCACTTCTGGTCAAGGTGAGAACGCCAAGGCTGACGTCGATTTCGGGTCGGCTGGTCTCAAGAGATTGGCGCTGAAGTTCGCTCCGCTCGAGAAGCTGTGAGCACGGCCTCGGGAGTTTTCCCACGTCGGATCGCTCGACGTCGTGACACCGGGTGGGCACTGGACCGTCGGGGTTGTTAATCTGTTCTCGGTGGGCAAACGACCAACCGCGTCGACCTCATTGTGAACATTCTTGTGTTCGAGATGGCAGGTTGCCGTCAGCCCCGTTCCCGGCCAGGCAACGGCCGGTCGACTCGCAGAGTGGAGAGATTGTGGACCTGTACGAATACCAAGCCCGCGACCTGTTTGAGAAGCACGGTGTGCCTGTGCTTCGAGGCGTCGTCGCGGAGATTCCCGAGCAGGCGTCCGAGGCCGCAGCGAAGCTCGGCACCCCCGTCGTCGCCGTCAAGGCGCAGGTCAAGGTGGGTGGCCGTGGCAAGGCTGGCGGCGTCAAGATCGCCAAGTCCCCTCAGGAGGCGGCCGAGCACGCCAAGGCCATCCTGGGCATGGACATCAAGGGTCACACCGTTCACAAGGTGATGATCGCCGAGGGAGCTGACATTGCCGAGGAGTACTACTTCTCGATCCTGCTCGACCGTGGTGAGCGTCGCTACCTGGCGATGTGCTCTCGAGAGGGTGGCATGGACATCGAGACCCTCGCCAAGGAGCGGCCCGAGGCCCTGGCCAAGGTGCCGGTCGACCCGATCGACGGTATCGACGAGGCTAAGGCTCGTGAGATCCTTACTGAGGCTGGCTTCCCCGAGGGGGAGCAGGACGCCATCGTCCCGGCTGTCGTCAAGCTGTGGGAGACCTACCGGGACGAGGACGCCACCCTCGTCGAGGTCAACCCGATGATCAAGACCGGTGACGGACGCATCCTCGCCATCGACGGCAAGATGACCGTCGACAACAACGCCTCCTTCCGTCAGCCGGAGCATGCAGCCCTGGTGGACCGCGCCACCACCGACCCACTGGAGCTGCGCGCCGGTGAGCTCGGCCTCAACTACGTCAAGCTCGACGGCAACGTCGGCGTCATCGGAAACGGCGCCGGCCTCGTCATGAGCACCCTGGACTGCGTCGCCTACGCCGGCGAGGAGTTTCCGGGATCCCCGAAGCCTGCCAACTTCCTCGACATCGGCGGTGGCGCCTCGGCCGAGATCATGGCCAACGGCCTTGACCTCATCATGGGCGACGAGCAGGTCCGTTCCGTCTTCGTCAACGTTTTCGGCGGCATCACCGCCTGCGATCAGGTGGCGCTGGGAATCAAGGGCGCTCTCGAGAAGCTGGGCGAGAAGGCCTCCAAGCCGCTCGTCGTCCGTCTTGACGGCAACAACGTGGCCGAGGGCCGCAAGATTCTCGAGGAATTCAACCACCCGCTCGTGACCATGGTCCCGACCATGGACGAGGCCGCCAGCAAGGCCGCCGAGCTCGCATCCAAGGAGGCCTGAGACATGGCGATCATTCTCGACCAGAACTCCAAGATCATCGTCCAGGGCATGACCGGCTCGGAGGGCATGAAGCACACCCAGCGCATGCTCGACTCCGGCACCGCCGTCGTCGGTGGCGTCAACCCGCGCAAGGCGGGCACTACCGTGTCCTTCAACGGTGGCGTTACCGTCCCGGTCTACGGCAGCGTCAAGGAGGCCGTCGAGGCCACCGGCGCCAATGTGTCCGTGATCTTTGTCCCGGCCAAGTTCACCAAGTCGGCCGTCATGGAGGCCATCGAGGCCGAGGTCCCGCTGGTTGTCTGCATCACCGAGGGTGTCGCCGTCAAGGACACCGCGGAGTTCTTCACCGCCGCCCAGCGTTCCGGCAAGACCCGCATCATCGGCCCGAACTGCCCGGGCATCATCAGCCCCGGAAAGTCCAACGCCGGCATCATTCCCGCCGACATCTCCGGCCCGGGACGCGTGGGCCTGGTCTCCAAGTCCGGCACCCTGACCTACCAGCTCATGTACGAGGTGCGCGACCTGGGCATCTCGACGGCCATCGGCATCGGCGGCGACCCGATCATTGGGACCACCCACATCGATGCCCTGCAGGCCTTCGAGGACGACCCGGAGACCGACATCATCGTCATGATCGGTGAGATCGGTGGCGACGCAGAGGAGCGCGCAGCCAAGTACATCTCTGAGCACGTCACGAAGCCGGTTGTGGCTTACGTGGCTGGCTTCACCGCTCCTGAGGGAAAGACGATGGGTCACGCCGGCGCTATCGTGTCCGGTTCCTCGGGCACCGCGGCCGCCAAGAAGGAGGCTCTCGAGGCTGTTGGCGTTCGCGTCGGCAAGACCCCGACCGAGACCGCCAAGCTGGCTCACGAGGCGATGGACTCGCTCAAGAAGTGACGCCCTGATCCTGTGTTCGCACGGAACCCGGCCCCATTGTGGAGCCGGGTTCCGTGCGTTGTGTCGTGCTCACAGGTGTGGTGACTCAGAATCGTCGCCGGTGGACGGTAGGGTTCCAGATGATCTTCTTCCCCGAACCGAACAGGACTCCCACATGGGCACATCTGGCTCGACATCGACCTCGGCGAGGTTCGTCGTTGAGTCCTCCGAGGCTGACGGACCTCGTGAGCCTCGCGTCCCGTGGCCATGGCCGGTCGTCGTCCTGGCGGCCGCAGCAGCAGCCATCCTGGCCCAATGGCTCGCCTTGGCCGGGATCATCGTCCCGGAGTGGTTGTCCAGTAACGGTCGGTCCTTCCCGAGCATCCTTGTTGCGGCGTCGAGCCTCTGGCTGAGTGGCCACGGTGTGCCCATCGACATCATCGGGATCCACGTCGGCCTCATCCCGCTGGGGCTCACCTGCGTCAGCCTGCTGCTCGGTGAGGAAGCCTGCCGCTATGGCACCCGCGTCTTGTGGCATCGCCACGACGGACACCCGCCACGTCGACATATCGGTGAGGCGATTGCCCTCCACGCCACCATCGAGCTTCTCGCGGCAATCATCATGACGGCTGCCGCCGGTACGTCCCACTGGGTGACGGCCATGGTTGGTGCCCTTCTCATTGGACTGTGCTCAGGTCTCGTCGGGGCTAGTCGCGGTGCACGCGTCAACCCGTTCGGCGGCTTGCCCCACTGGGCTCGTGGACTGCCGAAGGCTGTTGGGTCGACCGTTGCCATCTGCCTGGCAGGCGGATCAGCCGCACTAGCCGTCGCCCTGCTCGTTCATGCGAGCAACGTGGTCCACCTGCACCAACAGATCGGAGCCACCGGATGGGGGGGAGTCTGCCTCATCCTGCTGCAACTGGCCTGGCTGCCCACCATGGCACTGTGGGGAACCTCATGGACGGTCGGCCCGGGGTTTGCCCTTGGAACCGAGACCTTCGTCTCCCCGCTCGGAACACACCTCGGGATCGTCCCGGCATTGCCAGTGCTTGGGGCCTTGCCCTCCAACGGTCCGTTGAGCCCGGCTGCCTGTGCCTGGTTTGCCGTCCCGGTGGTTGCCGGAATCGTCGGTGGCATTCTTGTCATGAAGTCCCTGCCGGAGGCCGGGTTTGAGATAGGAGCGGGTATCGGTGCTCTTTCTGGTCTGTTGTCCGGGCTCGTGTTGGCCATCCTGGGCCTGCTGAGTCGTGGCAGCCTGGGTGATGGACGCCTTAGTGAGGTCGGTACGATCATGCCGGCTATGGCTGGATGCGCGGTCGGTATCCTCACCCTGGTGACGATGCTGTGCGGGTTCGCCGTCGGTATGACTCGCCAGCTGCAATCCGAGGAGTCGCGTCAGGGGCGTGCAGAGCGTCGCGAGGCACACAAGGAAGCCCACGCAGCCAAGTCCGAGGAGAGGGCCCGGAGCCGGGCTGCCAGGAAACAGGCTAAGGCCGAGAAGAAAGCTGCTGCGAAAGCAGCTGACGCGGAGGAGACCCGCGCCGTTCAGGCCGAGGACCTAGATGCTGGTGAGGGTGCGACCTCGGTCGAAAATGAGTCGTCGTGGAAGGACACCGGGTCGAGGAGGACCACCCGTCCCACGGCTGCGTCCAAGGACATCAAGGCGGTCGAGGAAGAGACCATCGGCCACGGCATCTACGACTCCATTCAGAACGATCACGGGAACCCCGACAACGGGGACACCACCCACCATTCCTGAGCCGGGCGAGACCGCCTTCAGGGGTGGCGTCGCCCCCCCTGCCGACATGAACTCCTGGGATGACGCCACACGCCGTGGCAAATGGGTGCATACTTGTCCTCAAGCACACGTGCTCCGGGGTCGGTGAAAGTCCGAACCGGCGGTGACAGTCCGCGACCCGAGCCGTCCTCGTGACGGTGAGGTTGAACCGGTGGAATTCCGGTACCGACGGTTAAAGTCCGGATGGGAGGCAGCACGGCAGGTGGCTGGCGTCGTCAGCCCCGTGTGTCGTCCCTGCGCACCCCCGGAGTCGCAACGGCCCGGGAGGACAGATGGACCAGCGGTGGGACGACGCCATGACGCTCGCCCTGAACTTGGCAACGAACTCGCCATGCCCTGACCCGAATCCGCGTGTCGGCTGCGTCATCGTCGCCGATGGTCAGGTTGTCGGACAGGGATGGCATCACGGGGCGGGAACCTCACACGCCGAGGTAGAGGCACTGCATCAGGCTGGCGACGCTGCCCGGGGAGCCACTGCCGTCGTCACCCTGGAACCGTGCAATCACACCGGACGCACCGGTCCATGCAGCCATGCCCTGCGCGAGGCCGGGGTTTCCCGCGTCGTCATCGCCCAGTCCGACCCCAATCCGGTGGCAGTTGGGGGAGAACAGTTCCTGCGCACCAACGGGGTCGAGGTCGTCACGGGTGTTCTTTCCGAGGCTGCCATGGCTCTCAACGCCGACTGGACGTTCAGCCAGATCCACCGACGCCCCCGGGTGTGCTGGAAGTACGCCGCCACCCTCGACGGACGCAGCGCCGCTCCCGACGGCACAAGTCAGTGGATCACCGGGGAAGAGGCGCGTCACCAAGTGCAGATCGGCCGCTCCCGGTGCGGGGCGATCGTCGTCGGTACCGGAACAGCTCTGGCTGACGATCCTCGACTGACTGTCCGGCTGTCCGAGGTCACCTGTCAGCCGCTGCGCGTCGTGGTGGGGATGAGGGACCTGCCTGCTGGTTGCCATCTCCACGACGATTCCGCCGAGACCTTGCAGATTCGCAGCCACGACCCCGTCGAGGTGCTTGACGTGTTGTGGCATCGCGGCATCCACCGGGTCTGGCTCGAGGGCGGTCCACGCCTGGCCGGAGCATTCCTGGCCGCCGGCCTCGTTGACGAGGTCGTCGCCCACATCGCGCCGACGGTATTGGGAGACGGTCGGGCAGCCGTCATCGATCCCACCGTCACCACCTTGACCTTGGCCCACCACTTCGTCATCGACGACGTGCGCCGGCTGGGCCCTGACATCCAAATCCGCGCACACCACGAGTGAGGAGACCCATGTTCACCGGAATCATCGAGGAGATTGGCGAGGTCGTCGCCATCGACAAGGGACAGGAGTCGGCTCGACTGTCCATCCGCGGACCCGTGGTCTGTTCCGACGCCCGGCTCGGGTCGTCCGTCGCCGTCAACGGCACCTGCCTGACGGTCACCGATCTCGACGAGGTGACCTTCGGCTGTGACGTCATGGCCGAGACCCTCAACCGCACTGCCCTGGGGCGGCTGGCCCCAGGGAGCAGGGTCAATCTGGAGCGCCCGGTGGCTGTGGCGGGACGCCTCGGTGGGCACATCGTCCAGGGGCATGTCGATGGGGTCGCCGAACTTGTCTCCCGTACTCCCGGCGACCACTGGGAGGTATTCCGATTCAGCCTTCCCACCACGCTGGCCAGGTACGTCGTCGAAAAGGGGTCGATCGCGATCAACGGCACATCTCTGACGGTCTGCGAGGTCAGTTCCGAGTGGTTCGAGGTGAGCCTCATCCCGACCACCCTCACCGGCACGGTCCTCGGTGGTCTCGAACCTGGCGAACCCGTGAACATCGAGGTCGACGTCATCGCGAAGTATCTGGAATCCCTCGTGAACAAGGAGAAGTCATGCTGAACACCATCGAGGAGGCGCTGGCCGAGCTGCGCTCCGGACGTCCGGTGCTGGTTGCCGACGACGCCGACCGGGAGAACGAGGGAGACGCCATCCTCGCCGCTGAGCTGGCTGATCCACGCTGGGTCGGATGGATGGTCCGCCACACTTCCGGGTACCTGTGCGCACCCATGACCGACGAGCACGCTGACCAACTCGGTCTGCCCCTCATGTGGCCCGCCAACCAGGACCCGCTGCGAACCCGCTACACCGTCGCCGTTGACGCGGCGTCCGGGATAACGACCGGTATCGATGCCGCCCAGCGTGCTCGCACCGCCCGAGTACTCGCAAGCGCCACCTCGACCTCCGCTGACCTCGTCCGCCCCGGTCACGTCCTGCCGCTGCGGGCCCGCGCCGGGGGAGTGCTGGAGAGGCGCGGTCACACCGAGGCCGCCGTCGACCTCGCCCGGCTGGCCGGCTTGGAACCCGTCGGTCTCATCGGCGAACTCGTGGGGGATGACGGTATGTGTCTGCGTACCGACTCCATAGCCGAGCTGGCTCGCACCGAGGATCTGGCCTTCGTCACCATCGATCAACTGGCGCAGTGGCGGCTCTCCCATGATCCGGCTGACACCACTGCGGCACCTCGCGTGACGGCCCTTGCCAGCGCGGAATTGCCGACCCGGCACGGCCAATTCACGATGACCGGTTACCGCGACAACCTCACCGGGGCAGAACACGTCCTACTCATGTCTGACAAGGGGATCCACCCCGACGACGGTGGCCCAGCCTGGGTGAGGGTGCACTCGGAATGCCTCACCGGTGATGCTCTGGGATCCCTGCGTTGCGACTGCGGCGACCAGCTGACAGCCGCACAGGCCCACGTCAATGAGCATGGTGGGGCCATTATCCTGCTGCGTGGCCACGAGGGACGGGCGACTGGTCTGCTCAACAAGATCGCGGCATACCGGGCCCAGGATGGTGGACTCGACACCGTCGATGCCCAGACTCACCTTGGCCTACCCATCGACGCTCGTGAGTACGGCGCGGCGGTGGCGATTCTGGCTGATGCCGGTGTTTCTGCCGTCCGCCTGCTCACGAACAACCCTGCCAAGGTGGACGCCCTGCGTGAAGGAGGACTTGAGGTGACGATGTCGCCTCTCGAGATTCCGGCCCGTCCCGAGGACGAGCGGTACCTGCGTACGAAACGCGATCGGATGGGACATCTGCTGGCACTTGACCACGACATGCCCGAGATCACCACGCCCGACCCGAATCACCCTGAACCCACCTTGAGCACCCAAGGAGAATGATCATGAGCTCTCGTACTAATGCGGGGCCCGCCGCCCCTGATTTCAGCAACCTTGACGGCAGTGGCCTTCAGGTCGCCGTCGTCGCATCGCAATGGCATGACAAGGTCATGAATGGCCTGCTTGCCGGTGCCCTGCGTGGCCTGGCCGACGCAGGGGTGGCCGATCCCGTCGTCGTCAGGGTGCCGGGGTCCTTCGAACTCCCGGTGGCCTGTGCCGCCCTCGCCGACCACTTCGACGCCCTCGTTGCCCTCGGCGTGGTCATCAGGGGAGGAACACCGCACTTCGACTACGTCTGCGACGCCGCCACGCGGGGCATCACGGATGTCGCCGTACGCACCAGGACCCCCATCGGTTTTGGCGTCCTGACCTGCGATGATGATGCTCAGGCTCTCGACCGCGCGGGGCTGGAAGGGTCCCACGAGGACAAGGGACATGAGGCCGCTCAAGCCGCAGTCGCCACCTTCACGACCCTGTCCGCCGTCACAGCCTCGCGCCCCACACAGGCCTTGAGGGCTTAGGGTGGGGGCGTGACCGTTCGTGTTGTCGTGCTCGTCTCGGGCACCGGAACCCTGTTGCAATCCCTCATCGACAACCTGCCCGAAGAGGTGACCATCGTCGCCGTCGGCTCCGACCAGCCTGGCGCCGTCGCCCTGCAACGAGCCGAGAAGGCCGGCATCCCCACCTTTGCCGAGCCCCTCCCCAGGGCCGACGCCGACCAGCGGGTCACCATGAGGGCGGCCTGGGATGCGCGACTGACCGATGACGTCTCCCGGTTCGATCCTGACCTGGTCGTCTGTGCTGGCTTCATGAAGCTGCTCGGGACGACCTTCCTGGATCGTTTCGGGGGACGCACCATCAATTCCCACCCGGCCCTGCTGCCGTCCTTCCCCGGGATACACGGCCCCCGCGATGCCCTGGACTACGGAGTCAAGATCACCGGTGCCACCGTCTTCATAGTCGACGCCGGGGTCGACACTGGTCGGATCCTCGCCCAGCGGGCCGTGCCCGTCCTGACCGACGACACCGTCGAGTCCCTCCACGAACGTATCAAGGTGGAGGAACGAGAGATGCTCGTCGAAGTCGTCACAGAACTTGCCGGGGCTCGCCCCGGTACACAAGAACTCGGCACCGAACCGTCCCGGAAGGATCCACAGTGAGTGAACGTCAACCCATCCGTCGAGCCCTCGTCTCCGTCTATGACAAGTCTGGCCTTGGCCAGTTGGCCGAGGCCCTCATCGACGCCAAGGTCGAGGTCGTCTCGACCGGCTCGACCGCCAAGGAGCTGGCCTCCCACGGGGTGACGGTGACCGAGGTCAGTGAGGTCACCGGCTTCCCGGAGTGCCTCGACGGTCGCGTCAAGACCCTCCACCCGAAGATTCACGCCGGCATCCTTGCTGATCGCCGACTGGAGTCCCACCGTGATCAGTTGGCCGAGCTCGACGTCAAACCCTTCGACCTCGTGGTGTGCAACCTCTACCCCTTCTCCGAGACCGTGGCGCGCGGGGGAGATTTCGACGAGTGCATCGAGAAGATCGACATCGGTGGCCCGTCGATGGTCCGCGCGGCCGCCAAGAACCACGCGAGCGTTGCCGTCGTCACCAACCCTGACCAGTACGAGGACCTTGCCCGAGCCCTGTCCGAGGGCGGCTACACCGGCGAGGAGCGTCGCGTCCTGGCAGCCCGAGCATTCGCCCACACCGCTGCCTACGACGTCGCGGTGGCCACCTGGTTCACCACTCGCAACGGGGTCTCCGGCGAGGGAGTGCCTGCCTTTGTCGGCATGACTGGTGAGCTCATCCATCCGCTGCGCTACGGCGAGAACTCCCACCAAGCTGCTGCGGTCTACCAGAGCCCCGGCGAGCCCGGTCTGGCCGGAGCTCGGCAGCTGCATGGCAAGGCCATGAGCTACAACAACTACGTTGACACCAACTCGGCCCGTCGCGCCGCTTTCGACTTCGAGGAGCCGTGCGTCGCCGTCATAAAGCACTCCAATCCCTGCGGCATCGCCACCGGTTCGGACATTGCCGAGGCCCATCGCAAGGCCCACGCCTGTGACTCGCTGAGCGCCTTCGGCGGCGTCATCGCCACCAACCGCCCGGTCAGTGTCGCGATGGCCGAGCAGGTCGCTGAGATCTTCACCGAGGTTGTCGTCGCTCCCGGATACGAGGACGGGGCCGTGGAGATCCTGTCCCGCAAGAAGAACATCCGCCTGCTGGAGGCACCCGCGCCCGAGGTGGCCGGCTGGGAGCTGCGCCAGATCGACGGTGGGCTGCTGGCCATGGAGGCGGACGTCTTCCAGGCCGAGGGCGACGACCCGAGCCAGTGGACCCTCGCAGCTGGTGAGGCCGTCGACGATGCCACCCTGGCCGATCTACTCTTCGCGTGGAAGGCCTGCCGCTCGGTGAAGTCCAACGCCATCCTCCTGGCCCATGGCGGAGCCTCGGTCGGCGTCGGCATGGGTCAGGTCAACCGCGTCGACTCATGCCGTCTGGCCGTGGAGCGGGCCGGCGATCGCGCCGCCGGATCGGTGGCCGCATCCGACGCCTTCTTCCCCTTTGCCGACGGTCCTCAGGTTCTCATCGATGCCAACGTCAAGGCCATCGTCGAGCCGGGCGGATCGATTCGTGACGACGAGACCATCGAGGCCTGCCGCAAGGCTGGCGTCGCTCTCTATCTCACTGAAACGAGGCACTTCTTCCACTGATCCCGGCTCGAGGACCAACGACACGTGAAGGGGCCCGGACCATGATGGTCCGGGCCCCTCGTGGTTCTTCGGGAAGGTCAGTCGAGCTCAGCGATGTAATCCCACAGGGCGACGACGCGCTTGCCGTCAGGTGCCCAGCGAACCATGCCCTCGCCCGAGGAGGCAATGGTGTGGATCTTGAAGGTCACCTTCTGGCCCTTGTCAATCTTGGTGGGAATCGTCGATCCCTTGACCGGCTGAGCCCAGTGGTACTCACCGGCTTCGTCCTGGACGTTGAACTGCTTGACCGACAGCGGAACCGTCCCGGTTGCCTCGGAGACCGTCACCGTCCACGTGAGGTCTGCTTCCTCCGCGCCAACCTTCGTTCCAGGCGGGGCAGTAGGACCGTTGACGTTCATGACCACCGAGTTGCCACGATCAAGGTTCACCTTGACCTCGACTCCCTGATAGGAGAGGGCCGGCTTCTGGAGGGTTCCGACGACGGTTCCCGGGGCGCTCTGCGAGGGTAACCAGGAAGGCATGGACTGGGTAGCCAGCTGCTCGGCGGGGCTGCCAGCCTCGGCCGAGGCCGACGGCGCGGGCGAGGCAGCGTCGTGACCAGACGCCGAGCATCCCGAGATCAGGACGACACCTGAGCACAGACCGACGACGACAGCCCTGCGAAGGCCCGTGGCGATTGCGTGACGATTACTCATTCCCCACCTCTCAGCGTCGTTTGCGGCGGATAGCCCAGGCGGAGACGGCGGCACCGACGACGACCAGACCGGCAATTGCGGACTCCGCGGCAGCCGGGTCGGAAACCTCACCATTACCGGTGCGCGGCAGGCTGGGGCGCGAACCGTTGCCGTCGTCACCAGGAGCAGCGCCGGGGGCAGTGCTCCTGGTGGCGGTGGCAGTCGGGGCAGCGGAGGCGGGCGTGGATGCACTGGCCGAGGTGCTCGAGGTGGCGGTGGCAGTCGGGGCAGCGGAGGCGGGCGTGGATGCACTGGCCGAGGTGCTCGAGGTGGCGGTGGCAGTCGGGGCAGCGGAGGCGGGCGTGGATGCACTGGCCGAGGCGGACGGGTTCGGCTCAGTCGGTAGGTTGTTGAAGACGTCCTTGCCGAAGGTCCCCAGACCAGCCTGAGCAGCGAAACCGAGGTGGCCGTCTCCATCGAGACCGGTGGAGACGGTGCCAGCCTCAAGCTCGCGGGTGTCATTGCCCTTGGAGACCTCGAAGAGATCCTCCATGGTGCGCAGCCATGAGAAGTGGTTGTAGTAGGTGTTCGAGACGGTTCCCGGCTTGATGTACGGGGAGATGAGCACGGAACCGGTGGCGCCGCCGCCAGGGGTGGCGTCCTGGGCGTTGAAGGTGGCCAGCGGGGACTCGTCGTTAGCCAGATGGCCGGGGACACCAGTTGCCGACAAGGTCACTGAGGTGACGTCGGCGGTGGTCTTCAGAGGCTTGTCGTTGGCATCGACGATGACGAAGGAGGAGTTCGTCACATCATCCTTGGGATCGGCGACCATGTTCGGGCCCTGGTTGGCGACCTTGCCGACGTGGGCACCCTCGGGGATGCCTTCGCCGGTGACCTTGCGACCTAGATCAGTGACGGTGACCTTGCCGGTCAGCTTGGAGGTGCCAGCAGTGTTGCTGACGTCAATCGTCTTGGCCTTGGAGTAGCCCCAGCCGGCACCGGTGTTCTTGGCACCGTGTACGCAGTTGGACTTGTCGGCGTTCACCAGATCGGTGTCCTGTTCACAGGACGGCGGGCGGGTGATGTAACCGTTGTCACCCGGTCCTGGGAACAACTGGTTGCCGTGCTCGTCGGTCTCGAGGGTCGAGTTCGGGCCGGTCGGCTCCCAGTCGACGTTCTCACCGTTGATGTTCTGCCCGGCGAGGTCGGCCTTGACGTAGTTCTTCGACATCTTGGACGGCTTCGGGAAGGTGTTGGCATCGTACTTCTTGTACCCCTCCGCGAGATCCTTGATGGTCTGCGGGGAGTAGTTGTACAGCTCCTCCTTGCGAGCGGCCTTCGCAACGTCGGTGTCATCGGTGGCGTTGTTGAACGACATGTTCGTGAAGGGTGGGTTGGCCTCGTCGAAGGTGACGTCGATGAGTCCACCGTCCTTGAAGGCATCCGACTTCTCGATGAGCGGGATGTAGTAGCGCAGCCACAGATCAGCGGCGTAGAGGCCACCAGTGTGGTTCTTCGGCGGGGTGCTCAGCGGCTTGGAGTAGTCCGGCTTGCCGTCGGCGTCGAAGAGACCGGAAAGGTTGTTGCCCTTACAGGTGGCGTCGTGGGCGTCCGAGCAGTTGTTCGGGGTGATCCAGCTGAAGGCAGGCACCTCGTCCGCGGGCTTGGCCAGATCGGCGAGAAGTCCGTTGGACGGGTCGTCGGCGTTGGCAATGTGCTTGGAGTCCGACGGAATGCCACCGTCGGTCGGCTTGGTCAAGGAGTCCTTGCCAGTGCCGTCATTGCCGATGATGGAGTGGAACCACGGGAAGGGGAAGTGTTTGGCGACGTATTGGTCGTCAGGCTGAGCGCCGGTGAAGGAGGTGATGCCCTTGGCCTTGTCCTCCTCGGTCGGCTTCATGGCCTTGGGGTTCTTGTCCGGGGTGTTCTCCAGGGTGCCGGGAGAGCCAGCCAGGCCGTCCTCGCGTCCGGAGTGGTTGCGCAGGTCCTGGGCGTATCCCTTCCACGTGACGCCGGCGGCATCGAACTGGTTGAAGAGGGTGGGGACGTCCTTGGGGTAGGTGCAACCGTTCTTGCCGTCGGCTGCGTTCGGACCAGCCAACGAGAGAACCTGACCGTAGTTGTCGTCGCGCCCGAACTCCTTGCCGGTGTGACGGTCGATGATCGACGCGTTCGAGCCGAAACTGGTGTTGGCGACGTCGCAGTCGGACTGGAGGTCCATCTCGGCGGACTGTCCGGAGACCATCGAGGTGTAGTTGTCCTGCGAGTAGTGGCCGGTGCCGAAGTAGTGGGGGAGCAGAGCGCCCTGCTTCGGCAGCTCCTTCCACAGGTAGGAGTTCTGGTTGAGTCCGGAGAAAGTGGCGTCGTAGGACTTGTTCTCCAGGATGATGAGCCAGACGTGCTTGATCTTGCCGCTGGCAACGTTCGTCGAGGTGATGGTGGTGTGTTTCTTGGCGCTGCTGGATGCGCCAGGTGTGGCTTTGTTTTCGGGCTGGGCATGGCTTGCGATCGGCGCGACGAACCCGAAGGCAGCCATGCCGGCAGCAACTGAGGCGCTCACCAATCGGGTGAGGCGAGAATGCGGTGTGTGCATGGCACCGGTCTACCTGCAGGAGTCGGAGGATGAGAGAGTAGCCGGTAAACAGTGAGGGAAGTGCTGGTGAATGTGTGGTGATGACATGCCAGTGACGACGTGGGTGGCACTGGGACGTCAAGCCTCTGCCGTGGCCGCCAGATGGCTTCGTGACGGTTACTGTCTCGGTGGCGCACCGTTCCAGTGGATTCCTGCGGACACCCTCGTCGTGCCATGGTTCTGCTGTCAGACGATGGTCACTCCGTGGCAATTGGAGGGGTACCGGGTGCGACGGGTGGAGATCGGGGACGATTTCCTGGCCGACGCTGACTCCGTGGCCGCAACCATCGCGTCATGTCGACAACGACGTGAACACCCGGTGGTGCTGAGCTGCGAGACCTTTGGCATCCAGCCCGGTTCGGCCTTGACTGAGGTCTTCGAAGAAACCCGACGAAACCACATTCCCGTGGTCGTCGATCGCACCCACTCCTTCCTGGGGCCATCGTCGTCACCGGCTGACGTCGACGTCGTCAGCACCCGAAAGCTCCTGCCCCTGCCCGAGACCGCGTGGGTCAAAGCCGCTCACGACCTGTCGGGTCTGGTGGGAGCACGCGATGAGAGGGATGAGCTTCTCACGGCCGCGCGACGACAGTTCCTGGCCAGACGGGGACTGGCCGCCTTTGAGGCGGCGGAGGACCTTGCCGACGAGTGCTGGGCCCCAGTACCACCCAATGACGACGCACGTCGAGAGTTCGAGGCGTGTGATCTGGCCGGGTACGCCCGGCTCGTCGAAAGGACCAGGGACGACGTGGTGGCCGGGCTGTCCGGGACGGGGGCGATCCGTGTGGTCAATCCGGGAGCCTCCTGTCCAGTCGTCTTTCAACATCCGGATGCCGGGGAGATCGCTGACAGATTGCGAGGTGTCGGTGTCGTCGGCCCGTTGCACTGGGATCGCCCGCGTCACCTGGACGTCGAGTGGCCCGACGATCTCGTCAGCCTTCCGCCGGTGATGGACGTGAACACCATTGATCGGGTCATTGACGTTGTCACCACGGTCGTCGACAGGTGAGGGACCGTGTCTCGTGGAAAGATGGTGGCCCGTTGAGGCCGTGACACAAGGAGGATCCATGACCGCTCAGAAACTCGACGGCAAGGCCACCGCCGCCGCCATCAAGTCCGAGCTTGCCGAAACTGTGGCAGTCCTACGCGACAAGGGAGTTGTCCCGGGGCTGGGAACGGTGCTCGTCGGGGATGATCCGGCGTCGCATCAATACGTTGCCGGTAAGCATCGTGACTGTGCCCAGGTGGGCATCGAGTCGATTCGGGTCGACCTACCGGGAGATGTCACGGCGGAGGATCTTGCTCAGGAGATTCGTGGGCTCAACGCCAATCCGCGCTGCACCGGGTACATCGTCCAGCTGCCGCTGCCTCGCCACATCGACACCAACTGGGCTCTCAACCTCATTGATCCCAACAAGGACGCTGACGGTCTGACCCCCGCCTCCCTGGGGCGTCTGGTGCTCAACGAGCCGGCTCCGTTGCCGTGCACTCCGCGTGGGATCGTCGAGCTGTTGACCCGGCACGGGATCGAGCTGCCGGGAGCCAATGTCTGCGTGGTGGGTCGCGGAACGACGGTTGGTCGGCCGCTGGGACTGCTGTTGACCCGGCGTACCGAGAACTGCACCGTCACCCTGTGCCACACCGGTACCCGCAACCTCGCTGACCACACCCGGCAGGCCGACATCATCGTCGGCGCGGCCGGGTCTCCGGGACTCATTGATGCGAGCATGATCCGCGAAGGAGCTGTGCTCGTCGACGTCGGGGTGTCGCGGTCGGCGGAGGGGAAGATCCAGGGAGACTTCGCCCCTGACGTGTGGGACAAGGCCGCGTGGGTTTCGCCAAACCCGGGCGGAGTCGGTCCGATGACCCGCGCCATGCTGCTGTCCAACGTCGTCGACAGGGCTGAGCGGCTCGCTGCGGATCCTTCATGAGCCGACTGACGCCTGAAGCGCCCACCGGACGTGCCACCCGACGACCGCGACGCAATGACCGTCGTGCCGCGTCAAAGAGGCACCTGGAGTCCTGGTGGGCGCTGACCGTGTGCCTGCTGGGGGTCGCCGCGTCCGCAATCGTCATGGGGACGGGGCACTGGAGGCGCGGGGCGGTGGTCTTCGCTGCCTCGGTGCTGCTGGGAGGCGTGTTGAGGGCTGTGTTGCCTGACAATCTCGCCGGACTGCTGGCAGTACGGGCACGGTGGGTGGATTCGGTGTTTCTGCTAGGGCTGGGATCCCTCATGGTCGTCGTCATCCTGACGAGGTGACAGTTCCGACAACGTACATGTCACCAGAAACGCACCTGCGCCAGCTCTGCTCCACCTGGGAGTAGTGGCGCAGGTGACTGTTGGATCAATGTGCGTCCAGGACACTCAGCTCAATGTGCGTCCAAGACGCTCAGCTCAATGTGCGTCCAAGACGCAACGACGCCGACGGGCGAAACTGCGGGCCGAGGTCAATCCCTCACCGGTCGGCCCGGCGATGGTGAAGGTGGCGAACCCCTCGCCGTTGATGCCGATGCCGGCGAAGGACGGTCCATTCTTGACGAAGATCGTGGTCTGGATGCGGCGGGCCATGAGGTCGAGGCGCGACACGTCCTTGGAGTGCATGATCGCGGTGTGGCGGTTGCCGTGCTCCAGCTCCACGGCCAGGTCGATGGCGGCGAGATAATCGGTGGCGGGCACCACCGGGACGACCGGCATGAGCATCTCGACCTGGACGAAGGGGTCCAGCGGGTCGGTGATCATGGTGATGAGTCGGGTGTCCTGCTCGGGCTCGATGCCTGCTGCGCGCAGGATCTTCTGAGCATCCTGGCCCACCCACGCGGTGTTGGGCTTGGTGCCTGAGGGATCGAGCAGCAAGGACCGCAGCTTGACGAGGTCCTCACGATCGCTGATGACCTGGGCGCCATTGGCCTGCAGCGCGGCCATGAACTCTGGCAGCACCGAGGCGACGACGATCATCTCCTTCTCGGCGGTGCACGGCAGGTTGTTGTCGAAACTGGCTCCCTGGACGATGTCAGCAGCGGCCTTGGCAATGTTGGCGGTCTCGTCGACGACGACAGGCGGGTTGCCCGACCCGGCTCCGATGGCCTTCTTGCCGCTCGAGAGCACCATGTTGACGATCTGCGGCCCACCGGTCGCCACCAACATCGTGATGTCCGGGTGGCTGATGAGCTTCTTGGTGGTCTTCGGGGTCGGGTTCGCGATGAGGGTGATGAGGTTGGCGGGGGCGCCGGTTGCCATCATCGCGCGGTTGAGGACGTCGACCAACCAGGCGCTGAGGTGTCGGGCCCTCGGGTGGGGGCTGAAGACGACGGTGTTACCTGCCGAGAGCATGCCGATGGTGTTGCAGATGATGGTCTCGGTGGGGTTGGTCGTCGGGGTGACGGCGCCGATGACCCCGTAGGGGCTGTACTCGAGGGTGGTGAGTCCGTCATCACCCTGATGGGCCTCCATGACGAGGTCCTCCACACCGGGAGTGCGAGTCGCAGCGTAGCGGTTCTTGAGTACCTTGTGATGGGCGTTGCCCATCCTGGTCTCCTCGACGGCCGCACTGGCCATGTACTCCAGGCGGTCCTGCTGGGTCGCGGCCTCGCGGACGGCATCGACGAAGGCGCGACGCTGGGCCAGGGAGCATTCCGAGAAGGCGACGAAGGCCCTACGGGCGGCGCCCACTGCAGAATTGACATCGTTGAAGACTCCGGCGAGGTCCTCGACGCTGGGTTCGGTGACGGGACGTTCGGCTGTGATGGTCATGGCTGTTGGCTCCTTCGGGTGTGGAGTCCTGGGGAGATCCGCCTCCTTGCGGTGGACATCAGGACATCTGATGCCTCGACCATAGGAATGGCCAATCTCGTTCGTCCAGAGCTAAACCAAGAACGGGTCCGAGGTGCAGTGGAGGCAAACCTGTGTGTGCACTGATGTGCATTTCAAAGGAAGAATCAGTTGTGGTCTTTGCCACTGTTCTCCGAAGGCGGTAGAACCTCGTCAAATCCTGTTGTAACAGGATGACAAGCATCATTGCGAGCGGTCTCGGTGGTCTGAATCACTGCACATTCGTGCAGGGGTGTGGTGCATCTCTCCAGACGGACGACAACCTGCTCATAATTCCGAAAATGGCGTCACAACGCGCAGAACGGGCCCGGAACCGAAGTTCCCGGGCCCGTTCGTCAGTAGTCAGTCGATCAGATGAGGCCGAGCTCCTTGACGGCGTCGCGCTCGTCGGAGAGCTCCTTGACGGAGGCGTCGATCTTGGCGCGCGAGAAGTCGTCGATCTCGAGACCCTGGACGATCTCGACCTTGCCGTCCTTGATGGTCACGGGGAAGGAGGAGATGAGGCCTTCCGGCACTCCGTAGGAGCCGTCGGACGGGATGGCCATGGAGACCCAGTCACCCTCGGGGGTGGAGCCCATCCAGTCGCGCATGCACTCGACGGTGGCATTGGCAGCTGAAGCAGCCGAGGAGGCGCCACGTGCGTCGATGATGGCAGCGCCGCGCTTGGCGACGGTCGGGATGAACTCGTTCTCGATCCAGGCCTCATCCACCAGCTCGGTGGCCTTCTGGCCGGCGACCTCGGCGTGGAAGACGTCGGGGTACTGGGTGGAGGAGTGGTTGCCCCAGATGGTCATGTGGCGCACGTCGTTGACGGTCTTGCCGGTCTTACGGGCCAGCTGCGTCTTGGCGCGGTTGTGATCCAGACGGGTCAGGGCGGCGAAGTGATCGTTCGGGATGTCGGCCGCGTTGGTGGCGGCAATGAGGGCGTTGGTGTTGGCGGGGTTGCCGGTGACGAGAACGCGAACGTCGTCGGCGGCGACCTCGTTCAGGGCCTTGCCCTGGGCGGTGAAGATGGCACCGTTCTTGGTGAGCAGGTCGGAACGCTCCATACCGGCCTTACGGGGCATGGCGCCGACGAGGAAGGCGGCGTTGGCTCCGTCGAAGACCTTCTTCGGGTCGTCGCCGATCTCGATGTTCACGAGGTTGCCGAAGGCGCAGTCGTCAAGCTCCATGACGACACCCTCGAGGGCCTTGAGGGCCGGGGTGATCTCGAGAAGACGAAGCTCGATGGGAGTGTCCCCGAGCAGCGAACCGGAGGCGATGCGGAACAGCAGGCTGTAGCAAATCTGGCCGGCAGCACCGGTGACGGCAATCTTGACTGGGGTCTGGGTCATGGATCTCTCCTTGAAAGTCCTCGATGACACTTGGCTATTTCAAAGCCTACTCGCGGCGGCAGCGCGAGATTGGTCGGGGGAGTCATTCGCATCAGGAACAGGTCGCTGTGGTGAGAATTCTCCCGTCGTGCGCCCAGCGGTTGCGCGGGCCCTCAGCTGAGGATGACGGTACGCATGCCATCCAGGAAGGTGCGATGTTCGGCGAAGAGGCGCACCGCCTCGTTGAGGGTCGCCGACTCGGTGTCCTGTCCGACGGCCGTCAGTTGGGCGACGGTCTGGGAATGATCGACGCGCTGGACCCGCTGCTCGATGATGGGCCCCTCGTCGAGGTCGACGGTAACGAAATGGGCCGTGGCGCCGATGAGTTTGACCCCGCGGGAATGGGCCTGGCGGTAGGGGCTGGCCCCCTTGAAGCCGGGCAGGAACGAGTGGTGGATGTTGATGCATCGGCCCGACAGCTGCTCGCAGAGCTCGGGTGAGAGGATTTGCATGTAGCGGGCCAGGACCACCAACTCGACGTCGAGATCGTCGACGGTGCGCAGTACCTCCTCCTCGAAGGCCGGCTTGGACTCCTTGTCGACCTCCTGCCACCGGAACGGCACCCTGTGGAACTCCGCCAGGTTCGCGAGATCAGGATGGTTGGCCATCACCTGCACGACGTCTATGGGTAACCGTCCGGTATCTCGGTTGAACAGCAGGTGCGACAGACAGTGAGGTGCCGTGGACGCGAGGACGAGGGTGCGGACCGGACGTCCCAGCTCGTCGATGCGGAATGTCGCGTGGTAGCGCTGAGCCAGTTCCGCCACAGCGGATTCCAGGTCAGCTCGGCTGCTCACCGACTCGACCTGCAACCGGATGAAGAAGTTTCCGGTGTCGGCGCTGGTGAATTGCTGGCATTCGGTCAGGTTTCCGCCAACCTGAGCACACGCCCCGGTGACGGCATGGACGAGTCCTGGCTGATCGGGGCTGGTCCAGGTGACGACGAGCTCGTGGGGTTCCGACATGACCGGTACGGTAGTCGGCCCAACCCCATGGGGAGTGTAGTTTCGAGGAGCGGATTGAGGGACGGCTGCGGCCTTCGGGGTGTTCCGCAATGTTTCATCGCTGCTCGGGCTGTTTTGCCCACTTCCTCCACTATTGTGATGAACAGTGCCGCACCGGGCCTTCGACGGCCGCATCGCGGCGTTCCCTCGACCACAGGAGTTCGTGCATGCCCACCATCGTCTGGACCAAGATCGACGAGGCCCCCGCCCTCGCGTCGTATTCCCTGCTGCCCATCGTGGAGGGATTCCTCGACGAATCAGGTATCGACATCACGACCTCGGACATCTCCCTGGCCGGGCGAATCCTGGCTCAGTTCCCGGATCGTCTGGCCGAGGGTCAGAAGGTGGCCGACCATCTGGCCGAGCTCGGCGAGCTCACTGGCTCCCCTGACGCCAACATCATCAAGCTGCCGAACATCTCCGCCTCCGTCCCACAGCTCAAGGCCGCGATCGCTGAGCTGCAGTCCCGGGGATACGACCTGCCGGATTTCCCGGACAAGCCCTCCACCGACGAGGAGAAGGAGACAGCCGCCCGCTACGCCGCCGTGCTCGGCTCGGCCGTCAACCCGGTGCTGCGTCAGGGTAACTCTGACCGTCGTGCCCCCGCCGCCGTCAAGGCGTACGCCAAGGCCCATCCGCACCGCATGGGTAAGTGGTCCGATCAGGTCAAGGCTCGCGTCGCCCACATGGATCATGGGGACTTCTTCGACCACGAGGAGTCCTTCGTCTCCAAGGGCCAGGACCTCGACATCGTTCTCGTCGGGGCTGACGGCTCCGAGACCACCCTCGCCAATGGCATCAAGACCCTCGAGGGAGAGGTCGTCGACGCCACCTACATGTCCGTCGATGCCCTCGACGAGTTCTATGCCTCCTCCTTGGCCCTGGCCAAGGAGGAGGACCTGCTGTGGTCGGTCCACCTCAAGGCGACGATGATGAAGGTCTCCGACCCGGTCCTCTTCGGACACGCGGTGCGTACCTTCCTGGCCAACGTCTTCGACAGGTACGGCGATGATCTCGACTCCGTCGGGGTCAACCCGGATCTCGGCCTGGGCGATCTCTACGCCCGTCTGGAGAAGCTCCCGACCGACCGCGCCGCAGAGGTCAGGGCTGCCATTGATTCCGCCTTCCAGGCCCGTCCGGCCCTGGCCATGGTCGATTCCGACCACGGCATCACCAACCTGCACGCCGGCAACCTCGTCATCATCGACGCCTCGATGCCGGTCGTGGTCCGCGACTCCGGCTGCATGTGGAATGCCGAGGGTAAGCGTCAGGAGACCCTCGCCTGCATCCCCGACCGCAGCTACGCGACGATGTACGCCGCGATCATGGACGACTGCCGTCAGAACGGCGCCCTCGACCCTGCCACCATGGGCGATGTCCCGAACGTCGGCCTGATGGCCCAGAAGGCCGAGGAGTACGGCTCCCACCCGACGACCTTCACGGTCGTCCACGATGGCCGCGTCGAGGTGCGGTCCGGAGACGAGGTGCTGACGAGCCAGCAGGTTGAGACGGGCGACATCTGGCGCATGAGCCGGGTGCGAGACGTCCCGGTGCGTGACTGGGTGCGTCTGGCCGTCGAGCGAGCCCGCATCACCAACACCCCGGCCGTCTTCTGGCTCGACGAGAATCGCGCCCACGACGCCCGGGTCATCGAGAAGGTCAAGGCATACCTGCCCGAGCACGATACCGAGGGTCTGGACATCCGAATCCTCGCCCCCGCCGAGGCCATGAAGTTCACCCTGGAACGCATCCGTCGCGGAGAGGACACCATCTCGGTCACCGGCAACGTGCTGCGTGACTACCTCACGGACCTCTTCCCGATCCTTGAGATCGGCACCAGCGCCAAGATGCTCTCGGTCGTCCCACTGCTGGCCGGTGGCGGCCTGTTCGAGACCGGTGCTGGCGGCTCGGCTCCCAAGCACGTCGCCCAGTTCGTCGCTGAGGACTACCTGCGCTGGGATTCACTGGGCGAGTTCTGCGCCCTGGGCGCCTGCCTCGAACACATCGACCAGACCACCGATGGCACCAAGGCCGGAGTTCTCGCCGCCACCCTGGACAAGGCCATCGGTGCCTTCCTGGAGAACGACCGCTCTCCCGCACGCAAACTCGGTCAGATCGACAACCGTGGCTCGCACTACTGGCTGGCCCGATACTGGGCTAGCGAGTTGGCTGCCCAAAAGGATGACCCCGAGCTCGCCGACCGGTTCTCCGACGTGGCCACCGAGCTGGCCGCCCGCGAGGCCCAGATCCTTGACGAGCTCAACGGTGTCCAGGGCAATCCGGTGGACATGGGCGGTTACTACCACCCCGACGAGGAACTCGTGGAGGATGCCATGCGCCCCAGCACCACCCTCAACGCCATCATTGACTCCCTGTGAGCACTGGCCGGACTCCGGCCGTGCCTGACGACGTCGACCGATGCCGGTGGTTTATCACTATCGGCGTCGGTCTTCTCGTGTGGGTGACCCAACGCCTCGTCCTTGTTGCGGCCCTGGCGCCGGACGGTGAGGTCATTTCGCGCCTGACCTGATGGGACGGGAAGTGGTACTCGATCATTGCTGTGGGCGGATACCACTGGCCACACACCGTCTTCGGGCACACTGACCCGTGGTCGTCCGATCTCGCCTTCCTACCAGGCCTGCCAGCACTGGGCCGAGCCGTCATGCTGACGACGGGTCTGTCCGCTCGACCGGCCGTCTTCGTCGCCGGACAGATGGGGTTCTTGCTGGCCGCCGGGGTCGTCACCGCCATCGGTCTACGGATCGCGGGGCCGACGGCGGCCGTCATGCTGGTGGTGTGCTGGGGAGCCGCGCCGCGAGCCGTTGTCGAGTCGATGGGGTACACCGAGGGGTGGTTCATCGCTCTCGTCGGGCTGGGATTGTTGGCCATCCTGTCGGAACGGTGGCTCCTTGCTGGAGCCTGCGTCGGAGCCGCGGGGCTTTTCCGGGCATCCGTGGCCCCGGTGTGCATCGTCTTTGGACTGGCATGGTTGACGAGCGTGTTCTCCACGGTGCAGCGCGACCAGCGGTGGCGTCGCTTCGTGGGAATGGCGCTCAGCCCACTCGGATTGCTGACATGGTTCCTCATCGTCGCCTGTCGAACTGGCAAGTGGAATGGCTACCTACTGGTCCAGAAGGCCTGGGGGAGCGAGATGGGTACCCCAGCCGATACCTGGACATTCATTCAGGGGAAGCTGTCACAACCGCCATGTGACTGGCGGTATTTTGGTCTCGTCGCACTGTCATGGTGCCTGTACCTCCTCCTCGGCCTCGTCACGGCGGTTCGCCAGGAGAATGTCTGGCTGACGGTCTACGTTCTCGTCACCGTGGTCTTCGTGGGGCTCATGCAAGGATTCTTCAATGCGAAGGCTCGGTTTCTCCTGCCCGCGTTCCCGGCATTTCTGCCGGTGGCGAGACTGTTGGCCAGCTGTCCGCGATGGGTCCAGGTGGTTTTCGTCTTTGCTGTGACGGGGATCTCGACGTGGTGGAGCTTGGACGTTCTGAGCGGCAATATTTCGCCCTGACCACTTCTTCCTTGGAGTTTTGCCGCGCAGAACCCTTATTCTTGGTCCTATGCACAACGATGACCGGGAGGGCGATAGTCCCGACACCTTCATCCTTGCCTCCATGACGAGAGGAATGGTGAAGGTCCGTGGCTGACGTCCTTGAGAACGCCGCCATCATTCTGCTGTTCATCCTCCTGGGAGGAGTGTTCTCGGCTGCCGAGATGGCGCTGGTGAGCCTCCGCGATTCCCAGGTCAAGCAATTGGCGGCCACCCGTGGATCGCGCGGCCGCTCGATCCAGCAGCTGCAATCAGATCCCAACCGCTTCCTGTCTGCTGTCCAGATTGGCGTCACCCTGTCGGGTTTCCTGGCCTCGGCATTCGGTGGTGCCACACTGGCGAATGAGCTCGCGCCGGTTTTTGAGTCCTGGGGAATGTCGGCCTCCGTTGCCGGCACCGTCGCCCTCGTCATCATCACGATCATCATTTCTTATTTCTCGATCGTGTTGGGAGAGCTGGTCGCCAAGCGGCTGGCCATGCAACGAGCCGAGGGGTTCTCCCTGGTGCTGGGCCCGATGGTCAACGGCATTGCGACCCTGTTCCGCCCGATCATCTGGTTCCTGGGTGTCTCGACCGATTTCGTCGTCAAGATCCTTGGTGGTGACCCCGCAGCTGCCCGCGAGGAGGTCACCGACGAGGAGATCCGCTCGATGGTCGTCTCGTCGGCCACCTTGGGTGACGAGGAGCGCACCATCCTCGACGAGGTCTTCGCCGTCGGGGAGAAGTCCCTGCGTGAGGTCATGGTGCCCCGAACCGAGGTGGACTTCCTGCAGGGGTCGATGAAGGCCGTTCAGGGGGCCCAGGTGGTCCGGGACGGATCCCACTCCCGCTACCCGGTCATCGACGGCTCGGCGGACCGAGTGCTCGGATTCGTCCACGTACGTGACCTGCTCGAGCTCGATCCCCAGATCCGTAACAGCCGGGTGTCCCAGCTCGTGCGCACCGTCGTCTCCCTGCCCGACACCGTGAAGGTGCTCAAGGCCCTCACGGAGATGCGTCGAGCCCATGCCCACCTGGCCATCGTCCTTGACGAGTACGGCGGCACGGCCGGCATCGTCACCTTGGAGGACCTCGTCGAGGAGATCGTCGGCGACATCACTGACGAGTACGACACCGTCGAGCCCTCCGATTTGGCCCACGTCCGACAGCGTGACATCGACGGTCTGACGACCATCGAGGAGTTCGCGGAGAAGGTCGGTCTGGTACTGCCCGAGGGGCCCTACGACACCGTCGCCGGATACTTCATGGCCCAGACCGGACAGGTTCCTGTCAAGGGGGCCCAGGTCGACGTCCACCTCTACCCGGTCGGTTTCGTGGCCGAGGAGGAGAACGAGGACGAGGAACCCACTCCCAATGTCGAACTGACGGTGACCGAGGCCGACGGCCTTCGTGCTGCATGGCTGAGGATTCGTAGGCTCGACGCGCCGGCTGCTCCGATCGTGACCGCTGGAGCCTCTGCTGCCCCGCGCCCCCAGCGGGAGGCGGCAAGCGCGTGAGACGACCTGCGTGGCTCGGCGGTCCTGGGAAGGACGCTGACGGGGCGGTTCTGCTCACCAGCCCGGAAGCCGAAGAACTGCTGAAGGCGGCCGTCGAGCACGCCGGCGGGATCCTGCTGGAATGGCACCTCGACCATGTCGACGCCAACCCCGGCCAGTCCACCACAGCGACCTACCAGGCGCGTGTGCACTGGCCGACGGGGGAGCGGCAGGAGCTCTTTGGTATGAGTGCTCGTGCCAGTGGTCCTGCGATGACCGATTCTCGCGCGGACATCTACGTTGACGGCTCGCGGGAGGTCGCCGTGTGGCGGTACCCCGACGATCCCGACCTGCCGGGGTTGTCCCGGGCCGCCTATCCCGAACAGATGGCGGCCATCATCTCGGACCTGGGGTTGGTCGACGGTCGCGTCAGTGCCGATCAGATCAACCTTCGGATGATCGGGTACCGGCCCAGGCGTCGCGCGGTGTTATGCGTGGAGGTCGCCAACCGACGCCTCTACGTCAAGGTGCTACGCGATGGCATCTTCCAGGCGACCGTGGCCCGACATGATCTCCTCACGCGTGCTTCCGTGCCGAGTCCCCGCGTCGCCGGGATCACTGACGACAATCTGCTCTTCCTGACCGAATTGCCGGGGCACCCTCTCAGCAAGGCCCTCTTCGAACTCGGGAATCCTTGCACCGCCGAGAGTCTTGTCGGGCTGCTCGACCAGCTCCCTCCGCAGGTGTGCGACCTGCCCCGACGATCCTCGTGGAGTGACTCGGTGGACCATTACTGTCGCATGGTCGCTGCCGCAATGCCCGATCAACAAGCTCGCCTGGACAGGATGGCGCGGATCATTTCCCAGGGGTTGATGGGTGTGCCACAGGGCAACGAACCCACCCATGGTGACTTCCATGAAGGTCAGATCCATGTCTGGAATGGTCAGGTGTGCGGGATTCTCGACGTCGACACCATCGGACCGGGCCGTCGTGCCGACGATCTCGCCTGCCTGGTGGCCCATCTGTCGACGGTGCAACACATGAATGCCGTCCAGGCCGACCGGGTGCGGCAGATCTTGGCGGCCTGGGTGCCCGTCTTCGATTCCCGAGTTGACCCGGTGGAGCTGAGATTGCGCTCCGCCGCGGTGGCGATATCACTGGCCACCGGTCCTTATCGCAGCCAGGAGGCGAACTGGGGCCCTGAGACGCTGTCGATCATCGACGCGGCGGAGGCCCTGGTCAATCAGGTCGCGTGATGGCCTCATTCGTCCCATGAATTGGACGCACCGGCGAGAAGTGGGGTGGCATTTTCCCACTTCCTGGGCTCAGTTTGTCCGTTGAGGTGTCGATTCCGCTACGGAAGGGTTACAGTTTGATGGCCCGATCGGCGAAACCTGCCACATGGGCTCCCCATTCGTCGGATCATCGTCTGCTCCAGGAGGCAGTCCGTGAAGAAGTCACACCTCGCTATTCCCGCTGTTCTTGCAGCCGCAGCGCTGTCGCTGTCGGCGTGCGCGCAGGCTCCGGACGCGTCCTCGGGGTCCTCGTCGAGTTCCACCGCCACCTCGGCGACCGCAAAGGACAACTCGAACTCTGGTGAGTTCAAGGCCTGCATGGTCTCCGATTCCGCCGGTTTCAACGACAAGTCCTTCAACGAGACCTCTATGCAGGGCCTCAGCAAGGCCGCCAGCGACCTCGGTGTCAAGACCGCCAAGGTGGAGTCGAAGGACGACAAGGACTACGCCACCAACCTGCAGTCCATGGTTGACGCCAAGTGCTCGATCATCGTCTCCGTCGGATTCCTGCTCGAGAAGCCCACCGTGGCTGCTGCCAAGGCCAACCCGAACGTCGAGTTCGCCATTGTCGACGACAACCCTCAGGGCGCCCCGTCGAACTTCAAGCCGCTGATCTTCAACACCGCTCAGTCCTCCTTCGAGGCCGGCTACCTGGCCGCCTCGCTGACCAAGACCGGCAAGGTGGCCACCTTCGGCGGCATGAAGATCCCGACCGTGACCATCTTCATGGACGGCTTCGCCCAGGGTGTCGATTACTACAACAAGCAGAAGAGCAAGTCGGTGCAGGTCATCGGCTGGAACGCCGAGAAGCAGGACGGCCAGTTCGTTCCGCAGCCCAACCCGTTCCAGAACGTCTCTGGTGGTAAGACAACCGCTCAGGCTCTGCTCAACCAGGGTGCGGACATCATCCTCCCGGTCGCTGGTAACGCTGGCAACGGCGCTCTGCAGGCCGTGAAGTCCTCCGGCGGCAAGGCCAACGCCATCTGGGTCGACGGCGACGGCTGCAAGACCCAGCCCTCCTACTGCTCCAACATCATCACCTCGGTGTACAAGGGCATGGACGTCGCCGTGTTCGACGCCATCAAGGCTGCCAAGGACGGAAGCTTCGACAGCAAGCCGTACATCGGCTCCCTCGAAGACAATGGCACCGGCCTGTCCCCGTTCCACGAGTTCGACTCCAAGATCCCCGCTGAGGTCAAGGACGAGCTGAAGACGATCAAGGCCGACATCACCTCCGGCAAGATCAAGATCACCTCGAAGGCTCAGCCCAAGTGAGCGTGAAGCGCGAACTCGGTTCGCGCAGCTCCTGAGTTGCCAACCACGTGAGCCGACGACGCGCCGATCTCCACGGGAGGTCGGCGCGTCGTCGTCGGTTCACACGACATCAGGGAACAGACGTGGAAGGATCTGCCCCGTGACAATGAACACCACCGCTGTCCCACCCGGCGACCGCGCTCCAGTCAAGGAAGGACTGAGTCTGCGCGGAGTCACGAAGAGATTCGGGACGCTTACGGCCAACGACCACATCGACCTCGACATCGTTCCCGGGCGCATCCATTGCCTGCTCGGTGAGAACGGTGCCGGCAAGTCGACCCTCATGAACATCCTGTACGGGCTGCTGCCCTCGGACGAGGGATCGGTCTACATCGATGGCGTGGAGCAGCACTTCGACAATCCCAAGCAGGCCATGGCGGCCGGTATCGGGATGGTCCACCAGCATTTCATGCTCGTCAACGTGTTCACGGTGGCCGAGAACATCGTGCTCGGACGAGAGGAATCGACTGCCGGTGTGCTGTCGATGGGACGAGCCCGCTCGAAGGTGCGCGAGCTGTCTGATCGCTATCACTTCGACGTCAACCCGGACTCGGTGATCGAGAACCTGCCGGTCGGCGTCCAGCAGCGCGTCGAGATCCTCAAGTCCCTGGCCAATGACGCCAAGTACCTCATCTTGGACGAGCCCACCGCCGTGCTCACCCCGCAGGAGATCGACGAGCTCATGGCGGTCATGAAGACGCTGCGCGACGAGGGCCGAGCCATCGTCTTCATCACCCACAAGCTGCGCGAGGTCCGTGCCATTGCTGACGACATCACGGTGGTTCGTCGCGGCAAGATCGTCGGCGAGGCCTCTGCCGATCAGTCCGAGGCCGAGCTTGCCGAGATGATGGTGGGTCGAGCCGTCAAGCTGGTCGTCGACAAGGACGAGGCCAGACCGACCGGGCCACGTCTCGAGGTCGAGAACCTCACGGTGGCCGATGACCTCGGATCTGTCGTCGTCGACAATGTCTCTCTCACCGTCGAGGGCGGGGAGATCCTTGGTGTCGCCGGTGTGCAGGGCAACGGCCAGACCGAACTTGCGTCGTCCCTGCTCGGTCTCATCAAGCCGACCTCAGGGTCCATCCGCATCGACGGCAAGGACACCACCGGCGCGGCCCCGATCAAGACCATCGGAGCTGGCCTGGGATTCGTGCCTGAGGATCGTCAGCGTGACGGTTTCGTCGGGGAGTTCTCCATCGCGGAGAACCTCATCCTGAACCAGGTGGGTGCCTACTCCAAGCACGGCAACCTTCAGCTCAGGCGCATCGCTGACAACGCCCGCGACCGCGTCGAGGAGTTCGACATCCGTACTCCCTCGGCATCGCTTCCGGTGTCCTCCCTGTCGGGTGGTAACCAGCAGAAGGTCGTCCTGGCTCGCGAGCTGTCGCGTCCGCTGAGTGTGCTCGTGGCATCACAGCCGACCCGTGGGGTGGACGTTGGCGCCATCGAGTTCCTGCACCAGCGGATCGTCGAGGAACGGGACAACGGCACCGCCGTGCTCATCGTTTCCACCGAGCTCGACGAGATCGAGGCGTTGTCGGACCGCATCGCGGTGATGTACCGCGGTCGTATCGTCGGCATCGCCCCGACGGGAACTCCCCGCGACGTCCTCGGCCTCATGATGGCCGGATTCAGTTATGACGAGGCGTGTGACAGCGTCGCCAAGGGACACAAGGAGGTCTCGGAATGAGTACCGAATCCCCGAAGCCCACCCCGTCGAAGGAGACGACGGCGCCTGCCGCGACCAAGGTGGAGCCCAAGCCGCCTCGCTCCTTCCGGTGGAATGACCTGTGGGTGACGATTGCCGCGTTCGTGCTGGCCTTCATCGTCTCGGCCATCGTCATGGTCGCTGCGGATCCGGAGATCAACAAGGAGTGGAGCTATCTCTTCTCCCGTCCTGACGCCCTGACCGATTCCTGGGCTCAGGTCTCCTCGGCCTACGCCGCCCTGTTCCAGGGAGCCTTCGGGTCCTGGCAGGCCCTCACTGCGACGACGGCCCAGTCCGCGCCGCTCATCTGTGGTGGTCTTGCCATCGGTCTGGGCTTCAAGGCTGGCCTGTTCAATATCGGTGGTCAGGGCCAGGCCATTGCCGGAGCGACGCTGGCTGCCTGGGTGGGATTCAACTTCCACTCCCTGCCGCTGCCCATCCACCTGCTGTTCGCCGTGATTGCCGGTTTCGTGGGCGGAGCCATCTGGGGTGCCATCGCCGGCGTCCTCAAGGCCCGCGCTGGCGCCAACGAGGTCATCGTGACGATCATGCTCAACTACATCGCCAGTGGTCTGTTGGCGTGGTTGTTGACGACGAAGGCCTTCCAGATGCCTGGTCGTACCGACCCGATCGCCCCGATCGTCGACTGGAACGCCACCTTCCCACGGCTGGCCGGGTCCCAGTTGCACCTGGGATTCTTCCTGGCTCTGCTGCTGGCCGTGGGCACCTGGTGGCTGCTGGATCGCACCCATCTGGGCTTCCAGATCCGCGCAGTCGGTGCCAACCCGAATGCCTCGGCCACTGCCGGTATGAACACCAACTCGATCATCGCCTGGACCATGGTCATCTCCGGTGGCCTGGCAGGTATGGCCGGGGTCGAGGTCGCCCTGGGCCCGATCTCGGGAGCCACCCCGACCCAGCTGTCCATCGGCCTGGTCGGAACCATCGGCTTCGACGCCATCACGGTGGCCCTGCTGGGCCGCTCCAAGCCGCTCGGCATCGTGCTGGCCGGTCTGTTCTGGGGAGCCATGAACCAGGGTGGTCTGCGCATGCAGGCCATGACCCAGACCTCTCTGGACCTCGTCCGAGTAATCCAGGCCGTCATCGTCATGTTCGTGGCAGCGCCGATGCTGGTCAAGACGATCCTGCCCTTCCTCAAGACGCGCAAGGAAAAGCGAGGCAGGAACCGTGACCGCGGTCCGGTCCCGGCTGACACCACCACGAAGGGGGCCCTGGCATGAGCCCGGCATCGCGTTTTCCTCGTCCCACCACGTCCGACATCACCAAGACTGGTGTGGAGCTGCCCCCCGAGGCCAGCGAGGGCCTCGACAAGGAGCTGGAGTTCGAGCGGGTGGAATCCCGCGAGGGTCGCACCCACCGTCTGTCGGCGGGCGTGCTCATCGCCATCATGGCGGTGATCCTGTTCTTCCTGCTGAGCAAGACCTCCGGCAAGGCCCACTTCGCCTTCACGGATGCCCTGGCCGGCAAGGAACTGGGAACCCTGACCGTCTCCGGTTTCCCGATCGCCCTCGTCAGCGCCATCGCGTGTCTGTTGGCGTCCGCTGCCTTCTTCATGGGCCGTAGCCGTCACACCCTCACCGTCACCGCCGGTGTGGTGGCCGGCGTCGCGATCATCATCGGATTCCTGAGCTGGGCGGCCGCCGGCCGTGAACTGCCCTTCCAGGTGGCCGGCCAGTTGCAGGGCACCTTGTCGGTGGCCACCCCGCTGGTCCTCGGCGCCCTCTGCGGTGTCATGTGCGAGCGTGCCGGCGTCGTCAATGTCGCCATCGAGGGTCAGATGCTCACTGCAGCCTTCGCTGCGGCCCTGGTCGGATCGATGACCCACTCGGTCTTCGCGGCCATCGTCGCGGCGATCATCGCCTCGGTGCTGACTGCCGCCCTGCTCGCCGTCTTCACCATCAAGTACTTCGTCGACCAGGTCGTCATGGGCGTGGTGGTGAACCTCTTCGCATCCGGCCTGACAGGCTTCCTCTACACTCAGCTGCTCTCGCCCGAGGCCGAGAAGTACAACACTGCGCCGATTATGGAGGCGGTGCCGATTCCGGTGCTGTCCAAGATCCCGTTCTTCGGCCCCATCTTCTTCGACCAGACGATCTTGGTGTACATCGGCTTCCTCTGCATCCCGCTGGTGTGGTTCCTGCTGTGGCGCACCAAGTGGGGTCTGCGGGTGCGTTCCGTGGGTGAGCATCCCGAGGCTGCCGACACCGTCGGTATCTCCGTCGCCAGTGTTCGTTGGTCGGCCGTGCTTGTCGGTGGCGTCTTCGCCGGTCTGGGCGGTGCTTACTTCACCATCGGTACCGTCGGATCCTTCTCGAAGGACATCACGGTGGGTAATGGCTTCATTGCCCTGGCGGCCCTCATCATGGGCCGCTGGCGTCCGGGCCTGGCTGCCGTCATGGCACTGTTCTTCAGCTTCGTGACACAGCTGTCCACCGAGCTGTCGACGATCAGCGCCCCGATGCCCTCGCAGTTCCTGCTCATCCTGCCGTACATCGCGACGATCGTCGCCGTCGCCGGGCTAGTGGGCAAGGTGAGGTCGCCAGCAGCCGACGGCACCCCGTACATCAAGGAGTGACGTGGACGTCAACTGGGAGGCGCTGCGCCGTCGCGCCCGTGAACTGACCAAGCGTGCCTATGCGCCGTACTCCCACTTCCCTGTAGGCGCGGCCGGACTTGCCGAGGATGGTCGCGTCGTCGTCGGGTGCAATGTCGAGAACGCTGGCTACGGCGTCACCCTGTGTGCCGAGTGCGGGTTGATCAGCGATCTGGTGGCCGGGGGAGGGGGACATCTCCTCGCCTTCTGCTGCGTCGATGCGATGGGTGCGACGATCATGCCGTGCGGACGGTGTCGTCAGCTGCTGTGGGAACATGGCGGTCCGACGATGCTCATCGACACCCCGGCAGGGGTGCAGACGATGGCCGAGGTGCTGCCGCAGGCATTCGGCATCGACGACCTGGACCGAGTAACCAACCAACAGGAGAAGTCATGATCGTGGCCGCCGCCGATGGGTCCTCCCTCGACAACCCGGGACCAGCCGGCTGGGCCTGGTACATCGACGACGACACCTGGGCTGCGGGCGGTTGGCCGCGCGGCACGAACAACATGGGCGAGCTCATGGCCGTCCTCGACCTGCTACGGTCCACCGGCGGCCTCGGCGAGTCGCTGACAATCCTGTGTGACTCCCAGTACGCCATCAATTGCTGCACCAAGTGGATGCCAGGATGGAAGCGCAAGGGGTGGCGCAAGGCCGACGGAAAACCCGTCCTCAACCGTGACCTGCTCGAGCAGATCGACGTCCAGCTGCGTGGGCGTGACGTCACCTTCGAGTGGGTCAAGGGGCATGCGGGCCATGCCCTCAACGAGGCCGCGGACATGCGAGCCCGGGCCGCTGCCACCGCTTTCCGGGACGGCACCCCGGTCGACCACGGACCGGGGATGACAGTTGCCGACGATTCCCTCTCGCCCGGATCGGACCGGTCCCAGGAGGCCGTCGAAGCCCAGTCAGAGCTGTTCGACCTTCCGCCCGCCCCCGCCAATCCCGACCAGGTGCTCACTGCCGAACTCGTCGCCTTGGAGCGCCGACTCGTCGACCCCGACCCCTACCGGCGTCAGAGGGCGTTGACCGAGCTGCTCGACGAGGACTTCGTCGAACACGGGGTGAGCGGGAGGATCTGGACGAGGGGCCGTGTGCTGGCCGAGGCCCGAAGTCAGACACTCGGAAGCCGTGTCGGCATCGAGGCGCTGGGCGTGGTGAGGCTGTCCGAGCAGACCGTCCTGCTGCGCTGGCGCCACCGGTCCGGGGCGCGGGAGTCGTTGCGCGCGTCGCTGTGGCGGCGCGGCCCTCATGGGTGGAAGCTGATCTTCCATCAGGGTACGGTCGTACGAGATGGTGGGGGATACCGGTAATACACATATCTGCCGCCATGAGGTGACTGTCCTGTCTTTGGTCGGGGAAAGCGTGGGCATGGTGCACAAGCGGTTCTCGAGGCGTGACTGGTTCATGGGGGCCACCCTCATGGCTCTCACCGGATGCGCGGAGAATTCCAGTGAGGGGCCGCGAGCGGCTCGTCCGGCGAGGAGTCCGGGGCGTCGACCGCCCCGAATGGGACGCCGACCCGCCGAGGGGCGGCTCCCGTGTCGCCGACCTCCGCGACCTCGCCCGCCCATGTCGACGACTGGCAACCGGTGCGCGAGCACTGGGCCGAGTCCGACCTGGAACCCTTCCACGGCACCGTCCAGCATCTGTTCATCCACCAGATCATCCCCCTTCCCCCACGTGGCGTTCGCCAGCGAGGAGGGGCAGGACTTCGACGACTGGTACATCACCAGGTCGGAGGCCGTCGCCCTGCTCGACGAGCTGCGCGCCCGTCACTACGTCCTCGTGTCGCTGGCCGACTGCTTCGTGCATCGCGGTCACGCCGTGGTGCCCAACCCCGAGCTGCGCGTGCCTCGCGGTCACAAGCCCCCGTCCTGTCGATCGACGACCTCAGCTTCAACCGTTTCCTCCTGGGCAAGGGGTTCATGGACCGGATCATCATCGACTCGACCGGGCACCTGTCGAGTATCGGCAAGGACCCGTCGACCGGCAGACAGGTCAAAGAACCCACGAACTGCATCGTCGGACTGCTCGACGGGTACCTGCGTGCCCATCCTGAATTCAGCCTCAACGGGGCGGCCGCGACCCTGGCTCTCACTGGGTACGAAGGCATCATGGGTTACCGAACCGACCGTCACGAGCGCAACCGGGCCGCCCAACAGGAGGCCGTCAAGCCCATCATCGCCCTCATGAGGAAACGGGGGTGGACCTTCGCCAGTCACTCCTACGGACACATCGACCTGGGTTCGAAACGGATGACCCGGGAGTGGGTTACCGATGACACCGCCAAATGGAAGCGGGAAGTCGGCGAACTCCTGGGCCCCACGTCCCTGTACATCACCCCGTTCGGTTCCCTGGCCGCCTTGGATGGCCCCTCATGAAGGTCATCCGCGAGGCTGGTTTCGACGTCATCTGCGACGTGTCCGACGGCACGACGGTGGACCAGTGGCCCGACCTCGGCCTCGTCGTGCAGAGCAGAGTGCACGTCGACGGATACGGGATGCGTCACACCCCCCACATCTACCGGGGCTTCTTCGATGTCGACAAGGTCTTCGACCACCGTCACCGGCTGGCCAGGTGGGGCCACCACCACTTGTGACGGCCCACCGACGCTGGTGACGTCGCGGTGACGCCGGCCGCGGGACGATGCGGCCGCTAGGGTGCGTTCCGATAGACTTCGCACCATGTGTGCCAACATTCTTGCCGCCGTCGCGTGGCCCTACGCCAATGGGCCTCGACATATCGGCCATGTGTCCGGATTCGGTGTCCCCTCTGACGTCTTTGCCCGGTACATGCGAATGTCGGGCCACCGAGTTCTCATGGTCTCCGGCTCGGATTGCCACGGCACCGCCATCTCGGTCAAGGCTGATCAGGAGGGTCTCACGGCCCAGGAGTGCGCCGAGAAGTATCACCGCATCATCGCCTCTGACCTGCAGGGCCTTGGCCTGTCCTACGACCTGTACACCTCGACGATGACGGACAACCACGCTCACGTCACCCAGGAGATCTTCACCCGCCTCCACGACAACGGCTACGTCGTCAAGAAGACCGAGATGGGTGCTTTCGAGCCGTCCACCGGCCGCACCCTGCCAGACCGTTACATCGAGGGCACCTGCCCGATCTGTGGGTACGACGACGCCCGCGGTGACCAGTGTGACGACTGTGGCCGTCAGCTCGACCCGGCCGATCTGCTGAACCCGCGTTCCAAGACCACCGGGGCCACTCCCGAGTTCCGCGAGACCGAGCACTTCTTCCTCGATCTCCCCGCCCTCGCCGAGTCCTTGACGGCCTGGATCGACACCCGCACCGATTGGCGTCCCAACGTTCTCAAGTTCTCCCACAACCTCCTCGAGGAGCTGCGCCCGCGCGCCATCACCCGTGATCTTGACTGGGGCGTCAAAGTGCCGGTCGAGGGCTGGGAGAACGAGCCCATGAAGCGCATCTATGTGTGGTTCGACGCTGTCATCGGCTACCTGTCGTCCTCCATCGAGTGGGCCCGGCGCATCGGCAAGCCAGATGCTTGGCGCGAGTTCTGGAACGACGATGATGCCCGCTCCTACTACTTCATGGGCAAGGACAACATCGTCTTTCACTCCGTCATCTGGCCCGGCATTCTGTTGGGCACCAACGGACGTGGTGACAAGGGAGGCGAGCCTTCCGCGGAGCTCGGCATCCTCGACCTGCCGACCGAGATCGTCTCCAGTGAGTTCCTCACGATGAGTGGTTCGAAGGTCTCGAACTCGCGTGGTGCCACCATCTTCGTCGGGGACTTCCTGCGTGAGTTCGGACCAGACGCCCTGCGTTACTTCATCGCGGTGGCCGGCCCGGAGAATCAGGACACCGACTTCACCTGGGAGGAGTTCGTCCGGCGGGTGAACTTCGAGCTGGCCAATGAGTGGGGCAACCTCGTCAACCGGTCCATCTCGATGGCCTTCAAGAACTGTGGCGAGATCCCGGCTGCCGGTGAGCTGACCGACGCCGATCGCGAACTGTTGGACGCCTCGGCTGGCGGATTCGACACCGTTGGGGACCTGCTGGCCCACGCCAAGTTCAAGGCCGCCATCACCGAGGCCATGAGGATCGTCGGACTGGCCAACGCCTACATCTCCGCCCAGGAGCCTTGGAAGCTCAAGGACAACCTGGAGCGCCGCAACACCGTGCTGCACGTGGCCCTTCAGGTCGTCAGTGACGTCAACACCATGCTCACCCCGTTCATGCCGCACTCGGCCCAGAAGATCTACGAGGCGCTGGGTGGCGAAGGCGTGTGGGCGGCCCAGCCCGAGCTCGTCGAGACCGACGGTGCTGCCCCCATCCTCATGGGTGACTACGCTTCGGAGAAGGCTTCGTGGGGACGTCGCGAGATCGCGGTCGGAACCCTGCTGGTCAAGCCCAGCCCGATCTTCCGGAAGCTGGACGCCAAGCTTGCCGAGACTGGTCCGGAGTGGGCCCCGGTCAACCCGCAGTCCTGATACACGGAGCTGCCAAAAACCGGCGATGGCAACGTCACCATCGCCGGTTCCGGGCAGTTTTTGGCAGCTCCGTGTAGTACCCGGCGGGTACCGGCTGGGGCAAGAGGTCAGAGTTGGCTGGCCAGTCGCTGCAATTGGCAGACGATGAGGGCGCACGCCTCGGCGTCGGAGTCCGCCCGGTGGTGATTCAGGTGGTAATTCGGTTCACAGGCCTGAAGTACCGTCGGAAGCTTGTAATTGGGCAGACCACGGATGAGGCGTTGGGCCGTCCGGTAGGAGCAGAAGAACGGGGACGGCAGGGTGACAGTGCCGAAGTACTCGTCGAGCTGGCGCCACACCCGAGAGTCGAACATGGCATTGTGAGCGTAGACGGGGGAGCCGGCGACAAATTCCGAAATCTCGTCGGCCACCGCAGGCCACATCGGGGAGTGCTGGACATCTGCTGCGGAGATGCCGTGCAGGTAGGTGAACTGGAAAGCGTCCCATCCGGGAGGAGGACGCAGCAGGGAGTTGAATCGGTCGACGATTCGGCCTTCACTCACCCTGACCATGGCGAGCTGACATGCGGACACCCCGCCCTGCCGGTTGGCCGTCTCGAAGTCCACGGCGACGAAGGTGTCGCAGGCCATCTGTTCCGGTGAGGGAATCAGTCTGGAATGCCGAGGCGTTCGTGTCGCGCGGCCCTTCCGGATGGGGGCCACGGTGTGCGGCGCCGGGGGCTGACTAACGACGGGCCAGTCCAAGGACATGGTGTCCTTCGTCCGCTTGCCGGCTTCCACTAGACGTTTCCATTCCTCGTGGTATTCCGTGGCGTCGCGTTCCTCCACCTTGGCCCACAGTTCCTGGGCCTTGGCCCGACGTTTCCGCAGGTCTAGGTGTTCGTCGATCCGATAGGACTCGATACCCAGGTTGAGCCAGAACTCGATCGTCCGCGCCTCCTCGGGGTAGCACCTCATCCTGTGGAGGATCTTCGCCACCTCGATGACCCAGGACTCGTCGGCGGTGTCAGGGGCCTCCCGTGCCATCGAGATCATCGAGAACATGCATCCGGATGCCAGGATCAACGCCTGTTCGTAGTCACCCTCACGCTTGAGGGCCGCGATCTCCTGACGCCACCGGCCATTGTCTCGGCCTCGGTACATCGGGACAATCCGGTCGGAGTCGTCCACCATCGCGAAGAGATCGCGAAGGTCTTTCGGTGTCGCACGCTCGGGATGACGCAACAGCCTGCGCAGCCACTGCGGCACTGTCATGCTTGATGCCATGCTGAACGCCCTTCCAGAAACCATCACCGGTCAGGTGCGACCAAGGATTCCGCTCAGGGTATTCCTCGGGGCCGACAGCGTCCCCGTGCGTTGTCACGCCTCCTGCCTTCGGGCCTGACGCATGACCATGAAGGATCCGAGCAGGCCGAGCACCAGGAAGAGTGCGGAGAACCCGATCGACCATGCCGCCGCGTGTGCAAAACCAGTCTCGAGGCCGTGGATGACGGCGTTCCGGGCGTCACCCAGTGAACGGATGAACGGGCTGTCAGGAGAGGCGTTGCGCAGTCCGGTGATGGCGGATCCAGCCGAGTCCTGGGTGGCCCGGACCAGCTTGTCGAGCACCTTGGTCGGCACACCGCTGGTCGAGGACACCTCGTCAGGAATGGTGTGGCTCATCGCAGAGCCAAGGGCAGACCCGGCGATCGCAGCACCGAAGGCCGAGCCGAGCTGACGCACCGTCGACTGGCTGGCCGAGCCCGCTCCCGAGTGCTCCTGGGGAATGTCATGCAACACCGTCGAGGTGAGCTGAGCCGATGCCAGGCCGAGGCCAATGCCGTAGACCACCAGAGTCAGCATGACGAACCACGTCGATGCCTGGGCGCCGACCGTCCAGGCCAGCAGTCCGACGCCGACGACTTCCAGGGCCAGCCCGAGGACGACGACGCCAGGAGCTCCCACACGGGCTGCCAGGTGACGGGCCGAGGCCCCGGAGAAGAAGGCACCCAGGGCCATCGCGGCCAGCACGACACCAGTGCGCACCGTCGACAGACCGACCGAGTTCACCAGGAACAGGGGCAGTACGAACATCAGCGAGAACTCACCGATGGCCACCGTCGCTGCGGTCAGGTTGCCCCAGGAGAAGGTGCCGACACGGAACAGGGTGAGGTCGATCAGGGCGTCACGGCCGATCTTGGCGCGGTGGCTTTTCCACACGATGAACAGTGCGATGAAGACCAGACCGATGGCGATCGCCCACGGCACCGGGGACATCGACCAGCTCTCCGGCCACGACCAGCCGAAGACCTTGAGGGGCTCCTTCTTGGTCCACCAGCCGAGCGAGGTGGCCTCGATGAGGCCGAAGACGAGCAGGCCGAAGCCGATGGCCGAGGTGAGCAGACCGTCGACGTCAACGCCCTTCTCGGCCTGCTTGCCACGAGTCTGTGGCACCCATGCGGCGATTCCCGCCAGCACGAGCAGACCCAAGGGCAGGTTGACCCAGAAGATCCAGCGCCAGGAGGCGTACTCGGTCAGGACTCCACCGAGCAGCGGGCCGAGAGCGGCCATACCGCTCATGACGGCGCCCCAGATGCCGAAAGCCGCGGCGCGGTCCTTGCCCTGGAACAGCGAGTTCACCGAGGACAGGGTGGACGGCAGCACCAGCGCACCACCAACACCCTGGACGGCACGCGAGGCGATGAGTGAACCAGAACCTGACGCCATCGCGGCGAGCAAGGAGCCTCCGACGAAAAGCACGACACCGGCGGCGAAGGTGGTACGACGGCCAACCCGGTCACCGAGACGCCCGGCGCCAAGCAGCAGAGCGGCGAAGATGACGTTGTAGATGGCGTTGACCCACTGTGCGTCAGTGAGGTCCAGGTCGAGGGCCGAGATCATCGTCGGCAGGGCGACACCGACAATCGTCCCGTCCAGGATGATGAGTGAGAGCCCGGCGGCGAGGACGGCGAGGGCCTTCCAGCGTCCGGGGACGCGTTGGGCCGCGGTGGCGGCGGAGGATCTGTCTGTCACGGCATTCCTTTCGACCCCACCGACACTACGGAGCACGAGGCTCCTCAGCATCGATCAAAAGGTTGAAAACCCTCCGGCACTCAACCCATGGTGACTAGTCCATGAGGGACGCGACGGTGGCACTCGCCCGCCTCATGCTCATCGGCTGGAATCCCATGACGATGGCCCGTGATCGCAGTGCAGGCTCTGCCTGGCACAGGGCCAGACCACGACGAATCAGCACGGGTGGGGACTTGCGGTGCTGTCGCAGATCGCGGATGAGACGACGGGCGAAGTTGAACCAGCGGGGACGATCCAACCAGATGGGCAGGACCTCCATGCCGGCTCGCAGGCACGGATCGAGCAGGTCGAGGGCGAAGATCCCCTCGGCGACGACGGCTGTCGCATCTCCCACATCGACGAGGTGGGTGCCATCGGCCCGAGACCTCGAGATGTCGTAGCAGGGAACGACGGTCTGCCCGTCGGCCGCGAGTTCACCGAGGGCGTCCACAGCCGCTGGAAGGTTCCAGGAGGCGACGTCGTCCCAGTCGACCATGCCGCGCACCCGGGGGAGGCCGGGCTCGTCATGATCGTGGTAGAAGTCGTCAAGGCGCAGTTCAGGCAGCTTAGCCATATGGGTCAGACGGGATTTCCCGGCCCCAGAGGGTCCTGCCAACAGGATGATCGTGCGCGCCACGGCTGATCAGTCTATCGGTAGGCCCATCATGACCATGGAGCGCCCACGAATCTGCCGACGATGGAAGAGGCAGCACCGCCTCAGGGGGTTGGTCTCGCAGGGCGCTCGCTGCCAACCGCATGGCGTGGCTCAGTTTCCTGGTGAATTCGCTGATCCCGGTGGCACGGTGTCGTCGCCCTCGACCACCATGGGAGTCTAGAGTGTCACCAGCTTCCACCGCCCCCACCGCCGAAGCCGCCGGAGGATCCCGAGGAGAATCCGGAGCTGGAGCTCGAGGTGCTGGACGACGCTGCTGCCGTCATGGACGACGACATCGCTTCGGTCATGTCGTTGAAGGCCGAGGTGAATGACTGGTTGCGGTGATAGCCGTAGCCGTACAGCGGGTACCACATCGGGTCGGGGGACCAGCGTCCCTCAGCCTCGAGCCGTTCGAACAGGGTGACCCAGCGGTCGACGATGCCGAAGGCCGCGGCCCAAGAAAGGTAGGCCGAGAAGATGTCGAGGTCCTCCTCGATCTGGATCTGCTCCGCCTCGATGGTAGCCAAGTAGTCGCGGAATCCCCGCACCTGATCGGTTACCGCGGTGCCCAGAGCGCTGCGAGGTGGTCGGACTTTCCGGGACAGGCCGAGGAAGAGGATGCCGGCCACGAATGTGACGAAGGTCAGGACGAAGTAGACAATGGTGCTTCCGCCTCCGAGAAGGAAGGGGAATCCGGAGACGAACCCGAGTATGCCGAGGATGATCAGGGCGACCCCGATGGCGACGATCCCGAGCCGTGCCTGGCGATGGGACTTCGTGAAGTAGCCGGCCTGGTCGTTGAGCTCGTCGAGATCCTTCTTGGCGTTCGGCAGAGCAATGTTGCCATTCTGGCGACGCAGTTCTCTGGTGGTGATGCTGTTGCCGCTGCCGATGAGGGAACCGAGGAGACGAGCTTCCCAAGGCGCCAACGAGTCCTCCCCGCGCAGCCAGTTGAACCGCCACTCCGGCTTCTTGAACACCAGGCCGGAAGGCTCTTCCTGGTTGATTGACAGATGGTGCCGAGCGACAAGGTCGAGCATGCCGGCGGTTACGGTATTGGTGTCGGCATTGCCGTTGAGGAGGGCTCCTGCTTGTGCCGGGGTGATGCCAGCCGGCGGATGGACGAGGATGGGCGCCTCGACCTTTCCTCGTCGACGCCGGACCTGCTGCAAATCAGGTGCCGGAATGAACCCAGGGGCTTCGTCGGCAAATTCCATGTCGCGCTTGCGGAACAGGGACGCCCCGAGGCCGATGAGGCCTAGTACAACAACGGCGACAACGTAGGGGATGACGGTGAGGTACTGCGGGAGGTCGGCCCGGGAGCCCGATGTGGCCTCGGTCACCGTGGCGTCAGCAGCGGAGGTGAAGGTACCGGCAGGGACACCGGCCACCACCCGCCAGGTCTTGTTGGCATCAATCTTGCGGGCCGAGAAGGTAACGGTTTTCGTGCCCGTTGAGGAGGTGTCGCACTCGCCGTCCTCGACCTCACAGTAGACCTTCGTTACATTGGCGGGTGCCGTGATGGTCACCTTGGAGTTGCCGACGAGAACGCCCACATTGGTGAAGATGCGCCAGTTGATCTCGTCGAGGTGAGATTCCTTGTTGTCCCGACCGATGAGACCGTGAACCATGTAGGTGATCCGGTATTTCTGCATACCGGTGACGGTCTGGTCCTTAGACCCCATGCGCAGCTGTAGTGCGCCGCCATTCTCCTTGTGGAGGTTGGCCGGAGCTCCCGACGGGCTCGAGGCATGAATGTCACTGTAGGTGACATGGCGGACGTGGCCGGGATTGTCGGTGAGTGACTGTCTCGTGACGAAGGTCAGGTAAGGCCCGTGTCTGTCCGCGTCAGCGAAGTCGTAGGTGAGGTCAAGGGTGACTCGAGCGTCGCCGTCTCGATCGAGGGTGGCGTTGACGTTGTAAGCCGTGATGCGTTCGTCGCCCTGGGCATGGGCCGGAACGGCCGGGACCACAGCGACAAAAAGCGTCAGCAGGAATGCTGTTAATACGGCGAATGGGGTACGTCGCATGGAATCAGTGTGAGGCACCCTAATTCGACCGACACCCTTTCTGAAGAGGAGTGGTGGTCAGTGAGTGGACTTGGGGATCGCTATCCGAGATGTTTTTCGTCTCCCAGGTGAGGTGGTGCCGCTGACCTGATGACCATTTCCCGTGGCCCTTCGGAAGCATCCTCGTCGAGACTGACCTGGGCATCCCCACCAGCGTCGAGAACGGTACCGGCGTCATATTCGGTGATGCGTGACAGCTCGACGGAATGGGTCATCGGAGGCAGACGGTCGGTAGGAAGGCGAGCTATCACGGCACACCGGGGATGTCGCACGATCGACGATGTAGGAGCAAAGGGTTCATTCGCCGCGTACAAGTGACCTCACACGGTGAGAAAGGGGAATCTACCGGTGGCTATTACGGCTTATGCGGAAGGACCCTTTTCATGGGTTCTGATCCGGAGCCATTGCGCCCATACGTCGAGCATCTCCAACGGATACGGCACCACCGATACCGTCTGGAACACCGGCCTGCGCCCCTTCGACCATCCGGCGATGGCTGATCCGGACGGGGAGGCCGCCCCGGACTCGATTCGGGGCGGTGACACTGGGTCGGAATTCCTTGTCAGAATCGCGTCAGATCCCGAGCGCCTTGGCCATCTCCCCGCGCAGGGCGACCATTTCGGCGTCCAGCTTGGACTTGGCAGCCGGCAGGTCGGTCGACGACTCCTCAGGAGTTGCCCGCACCTCGAGGTAACACTTGAGCTTGGGCTCGGTGCCGGAGGGACGAGCAACGACGTGGACGCGAGGTCCAGCCAGCTCGATGGCGTTCTGCTCGGGCAGCCCGGACCCATTGCTGGGGTCGTCGAGGTCGCAGACGTCGACGGGGTCGCCCAGCAGGGTGGCCGGAGGCTGGCTGCGCAGACGGTCCATGGCGTCGGAGATGATCGACATGTCGGTGACGCGCACGGCCAGCTGACTGGTGCGGTGCAGACCATGGGTGGCCCAGATCTCGTCGAGCCGCTCCGAGATCGTGGTGCCGGAGGCCTTGAGCTCACCCACCAGACGCATGATCGTCGCCAGGGCAGTGATGCCGTCCTTGTCCGGCACATGGGAGGGGTCGCAGCAGTAGCCGATGGCCTCCTCATAACCGAAGACGAGGCCGGGAACGCGGCCAATCCACTTGAAACCGGTCAGGGTCATCCGGTGCTCGCGTCCTGCTGCCTTGGCCATGCGTCCCAGACAGGTCGACGAGACCACCGAATTGGCGTAGACCCCGTCCAGACCACGACGCAGGGCATCGTCACCCAGCAGGGTTCCGAGCTCGTCACCGGTGAGCATCCGCCAGTCACCGTCGATGACGGCGGCAACGGCACAACGGTCGGCGTCAGGGTCAGAGGCGATGACGACGTCAGCGTCATGTTTGCGAGCCTGGGCGATGGCCAGGTCGATGGCGCCCGGCTCCTCGGGGTTCGGGAAGGCCACGGTGGGGAAGTCCGGGTCTGGGTCGAGCTGCTCAGCGACACCGACGAACTCCGGCAGACCGGCTGTCTCGACGAGGTGACGCACGACGCGGGTTCCGACACCGTGCATGGCGGTGTAGACCCAGGTGACGTCCGGATTGGCCGTGGTCAGTTCGGCAGCACGGGCGACGTAGGCGTCGATGAGTTCGTCGCCGATGAGCTCGATGTCGTCACCACGCGGGATCGCCCCGACAGGATCGGCCGACACGACCTCGATCTCGTGGGCGATCTCGGTGTCGGTGGGAGGCACGATCTGGGAGCCGTCGCCCAGGTACACCTTGTAGCCGTTGTCGGCCGGCGGGTTGTGGGAGGCGGTCACCATGACGCCGGCAACTGCGCCGTAATGCTTGATGGCGAAGGCGGTTACCGGGGTCGGGATGGGGGAGTCGGCCAGCAGGGCGTGGAACCCGGCCCCCGCCATGATCTCGGCTGTGTCGCGGGCGAAGACGTCGGAGTTGTGCCGGGCATCGAAGCCGATGATCACCGACCCCTCCTTCTCGCCGTGGGCACGCAGCCAGGCTGCGAATCCGGCAGCTGCATGCTGGACGACGACTCTGTTCATCCGGGACGGTCCGGGTCCGAGAGCGGCACGCAGGCCAGCGGTACCGAAGGTCAACGGGCCGGAGAAGGCCGACTCAACGGCCGCGACGGCCTCGGAGTCACCGTGCTGGGCACGGGTGAGCAGGTCGGACAGTTCGGTGCGGGTGGCCTCATCAGGGTCCTGGTCGAGCCAGGACTGAACCTGGGTGACGAGTTCGGGGGACAGCCCCTCGGATTGTGTGGTGGTCATGGTTCCTCGATGGGTGTGGGGTGGATCAGATGGCAGCCGTGATGTCAGCGAGCAGACCCGCCAGCCGGGGGGCGGCCTCCTTACCGGCGGCAATGACCTCGGCGTGGTCCAGCGGGGCGTCGGTGACACCAGCAGCGTGATTGGTGACCAGGGACAGGCCGAGCAGGTCGAGTCCGGCTTCCCGGGCGGCGATGGCCTCAAGTGCGGTCGACATGCCGACGAGGTCGGCGCCGATGGTGCGAGCCATGCGTACCTCGGCAGGAGTCTCGTACTGGGGGCCGCGGAACTGGGCGTAGACGCCGGTCGGGGTGCCTGGGGCGACCTTCTCGACGACCTCGAGCAGTGTCGGGGTCCATGCCCTCGACATGTCGATGAAAGTGGCGCCACGCAGCGGGGTGGCACCTGTGAGGTTGATGTGGTCGCGAATGGCGACGACGGTTCCCGGGCCCCAGGACGGGTCGAGGCCTCCGCAGCCATTGGTGAGGATCATCGTGCTGGCGCCAAGAGCCGCGGCGGTGCGCACTCCATGGACAACCGGTTCGACTCCACGTCCCTCGTAGAAGTGGGTGCGTCCGGTCAGAACGACGGCGGTCCTGCCGGTGGGCAGCTTGACAGCAACCAGGTCGCCGCCATGCCCGGCAACGACCGGTGTCGAGAATCCAGGCAGTTCGCCGAGCGGGATCCGTCCAATCATCTCGCCAAGGCGATTAACTCCGGCGGACCAGCCCGAGCCGAGCACGAGGCCCACATCGACGCTGGTGAGCGAGAGGCGGGAACGGATGGCATCGGCAGCATCGCGGGCGATGGCCTGGGGATCGGTGAAATCCGGTGTCGTCATGGGGTCAACCCTAGAGGTTTTCGCCGATCCGGGCGCGCGAACCCCCGGCCCATTCGCAGCCGTCTTCCGAGTCCGGAGGAGCAGCGTCGATACGTGTGTTGGAGCAACCTCATTGTCGGGGCAAGCAATTTCTCTCGATGTCAACAGAAATCTCGCCATGGCTGAAAGAATGCGGCCATGACGTCCATGGTGATCATTGGAGCTGGGCCCGGGGGCTATGAGGCCGCCAACGTAGCGGCGGCAGGTGGCGTTGACGTCACCGTCGTGGAAGAAACCGGCATCGGAGGAGCTGCCGTCCTCACCGACTGTGTTCCCTCGAAAACCCTCATTGCCACTGCCGAGGTCACCGCGGCCCTGCGGCGCGCACCCGAGCTCGGCCTTCGCCAGACCCACAAGTTCGAGGTCGATCTCGACGCCGTCAATTCCCGCGTACGCCGTCTGGCTCAGGCCCAGTCCGACGACATTGGTCGAGGCCTGGAGCGCAAGGGAGTGCGCCTCGTCAGTGGTCGTGCCCGTCTGGCCGCGGGTGCCCCGGGCCACCTGCACCGGGTCATCATCAATGATGACGAGATCATCGACGCCGACATCGTCCTGCTCGCCACCGGCACGACCCCGCGTGAGCTCCCGGCGGCTCGCTGCGACGGGGACCGCATCCTCACCTGGAAGCAGGTGTACTCGATGACGGAGATCCCCGAGCACCTCGTCGTGGTGGGATCGGGTGTGACAGGTGCTGAGTTCGCGTCGGCCTACGACTCATTGGGATGCCGGGTGACCCTGGTGTCCTCGCGTGACCAGGTGCTCCCCGGCGAGGACCCCGACGCAGCTCGTGTGTTGCAGCAGGTCTTCGAGTCTCGCGGCATGCAGATCCTGTCCCGCTCTCGCGCGGTCTCTGCGGTGCGTGACGGTGATGGTGTCGTTGTCGGTCTCGAGGACGGCCGGACCGTGCGCGGATCCCACGTTCTGATGGCCGTCGGGTCAACGCCGAACAGCTCGGACCTCGGCTTGGAGGAGGTCGGTGTTGCCGTCGGTCCGCGTGGTCACATCACCGTTGACAAGGTCTCGCGCACCAGTGTGCCGGGCATCTATGCTGCCGGAGACTGCACCGGTGTCTTCGCCCTGGCATCCGTGGCAGCCATGCAGGGGCGCATCGCCGTGTGGCATGCCCTGGGCCAGGCCCTCCAGCCCCTCGACCTGTCCTTGGTGTGCTCGAATGTCTTCGCCTCTCCCGAGATCGCCACGGTGGGTGTGACGCAGACCGACGTCGACTCCGGAAAGGTCCAGGCCCGATCCACCCGACTCGACCTGTCGACTAACCCGAGGGCCAAGATGCAGGGAATCCAAGACGGTTTCGTCAAGCTCTTCTGCCGTCCTGCTACCGGCAACATCATTGGTGGCGTCGTCGTCTCCCCGCGGGCCAGCGAACTCATCCATCCGATCTCGGTCGCGGTGGGCGAGCGGATCCCCGTCGACGCCTTCCAGCACGACTTCACCGTCTACCCGTCCCTGTCGGGATCGGTGTCAGAGGCTGCCCGACGGTTGCAGAACTTTGTGGAGTGACGTCGTGGTGTGAACCTGCCACGAGACACACCGTGAGAAGGCCCCCTCGACGAATCGTCGAGGGGGCCTTCTGGGGGTCGACAATGGATCAGAAGTCGTCAAAGAGGGCTGAGAAGAGCCCCAGACCAACAAGGCCGAGACCACCGACGGCCAGTCCGCTGATGACTGGGTCGGACTCATACCGGCGGTAGTAGCCCTGCACCCACGGCGCGTAGTCCGGGCCAGCCTGCCAGTAGGGCAGCTGGGCGCCATTGACGTCGACGGTGCGGATCCACGGGGAGCGCCCCTGCTGGATGCGCTGGGCGTCGGCGGCGCAGGCCGGAACCTTGCGCGCGACTCCGCCGTCGGGGGAGTACATGACGTCAGTGGTCGACGGGCCGTGAGCCGGGTCGAAGAAGCACGGCGGACGCACCTCGGGAATCGGCTCGCCATTGGCGCGGGCCTGCACGCAGGCGATGGAGTGACGACCCTCCTCGAGGGTCTCGGTGACGAGCGGGATCGAGCGGGTGCCCTTGTCCTGGGCCATGAGTGTCTTGGCGCGGTCGTAGCAGTCCAAGGCCGTGTTCCAGTCCTTGCGACCCTCGGCCGACACCTCCTTGCCGATCATCTCCATGTCGAGATCGCGCAGGGCCTCGCCAAAGGTGGTGACGTCCTCCTCAGTCTCCTGGCGCATCTGCGAGACCTTGGCCTCGATGGCTTTGGCGCGTCGGGCCTCCATCTCGCGGGACTGACGCTGGGCACGCATCAGTGATGCCGTCGTTGCCACAAGCCCCACGAAGAACAGCAGGAAGAGCAGGAGGTCACCGGACATGATCACCAGAATGCTCTCTGAAATGGACACTCACAAGAAAAATCACGCTGCAAACCTCACTCATCGACGATCTCACAGATGACCTCGCCCGAGGCGACCGTCGAGCCGACCGTGGCATTGAGGTCACGGATGACGCCTGAGCGATGGGCGGCCAGAGGCTGCTCCATCTTCATGGCTTCCATGACGACGATCTGGTCGCCCTCGTTGACCTGCTCGCCCTCGACGACATTGACCTTGACGATGGTTCCCTGCATCGGGGATGCCACCGAGGTGCCGGTTGCCGCAGTGTGACGTCCCGCGCGGTTGCGACGGGTGGGGCGACGAGACTTCGTGCTGGGGGCCTGACGGGCGCCGTGCAGGGATGCCGGGATGCGCACCTCGACCCGCTTGCCGTTGACCTCCACGACAACCTCGTGAGGGGGCTCGGTGTCGGCGGACTCCCCCAAAGATCCGGTGTAGGGCTCGATCTTGTTGTCGAACTCGGTCTCGATCCAGTCGGTGAAAACGCCGAAGTGACCGTCGGTTGCGGTGAAGGCAGGGTCCTTGACGACCGCACGGTGGAAGGGGACGACAGTCGGCATACCGTCGATGACGATCTCGTCGAGGGCCCGGGCGGCGCGGGCCAGAGCCTGCTCGCGGGAGTCCCCCGTGACGATGAGCTTTCCGACGAGGGAGTCGAAGGCTCCCGGAACAGTCATGCCGGAGTGGTAGCCCTCGTCAACGCGGATACCGGGGCCACACGGCGGCTGCCACGAGGTCAGGGTGCCAGGCGCAGGCATGAACCCCATGCCGGGATCCTCGGCGTTGATGCGGAACTCGAAGGAGTGGCCGCGCAGTTTCGGATCCTCGGGCTCGAGGTGGCCGCCCTGGGCCACGTGGAACATCATCTGCACCAGGTCGACTCCGGCAACCTCCTCGGAGACCGGGTGCTCCACCTGCAGACGGGTGTTGACCTCGAGGAAGCTGATGGTCCCGTCCAGGCCGACGAGGAATTCGCAGGTTCCGGCACCGACATATCCGGCCTCCTTGAGGATGGCTCGGGAGGACTCGTAGAGACGGGTCAGCTGCTCGTCACTGAGGAACGGCGCCGGGGCCTCCTCGACGAGCTTCTGGTGGCGACGTTGCAGGGAGCAGTCACGGGTCGAGATGATCTGCACGGTGCCGTACTGGTCGGCGACGCACTGGGTCTCGACGTGACGCGGCTTGTCGAGGTAGCGCTCCACGAAACACTCGCCGCGTCCGAAAGCAGTGACGGCCTCGCGCACCGCAGACTCGTAGAGATGGATGACCTCGTCCATCGAGCGGGCGACCTTGAGGCCGCGACCGCCGCCTCCGAAGGCGGCCTTGATGGCGATCGGCAGGCCGTGTTCCTTGGCAAACTCGACGACCTCCTCCGGGCCGTTGACCGGGTCGGCGGTGCCGGGAACGAGCGGGGCGCCGACCTTCTGGGCGATGTGACGGGCCTGAACCTTGTCGCCGAGGGCCCGAATGGCCTCCGGCGGCGGGCCGATCCAGACGAACCCGGCGTCGATGACAGCCTGGGCGAAGTCGGCGTTCTCGGAGAGGAACCCGTACCCGGGGTGGATCGCGTCGACCTCGGCCCGACGGGCAATGTCGAGGATCTTGTCCACGTCAAGGTAGGTCTGAGCAGGGGTCACACCGTTGAGGGCGAAGGCTTCGTCGGCAAGCTTGACGAACAAACCCTCGGAGTCGGAGTCCGCGTAGACAGCCACGCTCGTAATACCGGCGTCCTCGGCGGCACGGATGACGCGCACCGCGATCTCGCCACGGTTTGCGACGAGTACCCGCTTGATGGTCCTGTCCACGGTTCCTCCGATCGGCTCTCGGGGCGGGTGCCCCTCACGGTGAGTCTAAAGGGTCAGCGTTCGTCCATGGTCACTGTCCACGTCTTCTGGCTCCGAAAGTGCCGTATCGACGTCGCGTGGTACACCCGGAAGATCCGATGGCAACGGCCAGGTGTGGTGGCAGCTCCTGCTCGGATTACCGGGATTGCCATCGCGAATGCGCCGCGAGGCCGTCGTGACGGCTCACTCGGCCGCTAGCCTGACGGTCATGGCGACACCGCAGTTCATCGTGGACCTCAGACGTCACATCGGTCATGACCCGTTGTGGCTGTCCGGTAGTAGCGCGGTCGTGCTGCGCCAGGGGCCACGCGGACCCCAGGTTCTGCTCGTCAAACGTGCCGACACCGGAGCATGGACACCGGTCTGCGGAATCATCGAGCCGGGGGAGAGACCTGACGAGGCCATCCTTCGAGAGATTCGGGAAGAGACCGGGGTGACGGCGGAGATCGTCCGCCTGGTCCGTGTCAATGTCGCGGCCCCCATCACCTACCCCAATGGCGACCGCTGCCAGTTCCTCGATCACGACTTCCTGTGCCGATGGATCAGCGGGCAGCCGCGAGTGGGTGACGACGAGTCCAGCCAGACCGGTTTCTTCGACGTCGACGACCTGCCCGAGATGGCCCCGCGTCATCGCCGTCGCATCGAGACCGCGCTGCACTCGTCTGACCACGTCATCTTCAGCTCGGATGGGGATGACGACGGCGCTCTACGTGAGGAGACCCCATGAGTCTTTCCCACCTCTCCTCCCGGGTGTGGCAGCACGGGAAGGTCGTTGCCGAATCAGTCCCCCTGGAAACTCTGAGCGACGAACTCGCCGATGATCAGACACTGAGCTGGTATGACCTCACCGCTCCCGATCGCGAGGCCATCGACACCCTTGCCGACGAACTCGATCTGGAGTTCCACACCGTCGAGGATGCCGAGGCCCCCGGCGAGCGTCCGAAGGTCACCCGCTATCCCGACCATCTCTTCCTGACGACCTATGCCGCGACGATCGGCGAGACGAATGACCCCAACAGTCGCCTCATCGTGTCACGGGTCTCGGTGTGGGTGTTCGAACATGGCGTCGTCAGTGTCCATCGCGACGACCTGCCCGAGGTCAAGGAGATGCTCAACCGCCTCGACGCCAACCCCGATCTGGTCTCGAACGGCCCGATGGGCATCGTCCATGCCATTCTCGACGTCCTCGTCGACGGTCATTTCGACGTCGTCCAGCACCTGGACGACGTCGTGGAGCTCGTCGAGGATCAACTCTTCGACGACTCGATTGACACCCAGAAAGTGCAGTTGCGGGTGTATCGGCTGCGCAAGGAGTTGGTGCAGTTTCGTCGAGTCGTGCTCCCGATGCGCGAGATCGTCTCGACAATCAGCCGTCCGAGCAGGGAAGCCATGGCTGTTCCCCGGGTCCTCGAGCCGTACTTCAACGATCTGTACGACCACTCCATGCGCGTCTCGGAATGGTCCGATTCCCTGCGGGACCTCGTCGCGACGATCTTCGAGACGAATCTGTCCATCCAGGACGCCAAACTCAACACCGTCATGAAGAAGTTGGCCGGGTGGGCTGCCATCATCGCCGTCCCAACCCTCATCACGGGGTGGTTCGGACAGAACGTTCCCTTCCTGGGTGATGGCCGACCGTTGGGGTTGTGGATCTCGGTCGGGCTCATCATCGTGTCGAGCCTCGTGCTGTACCTGGTTTTCCGTAAGGAAGACTGGATCTGAGGAGACCAATAGGCGCCTGACAGTGCAGAACTCTTGTCCTCAGATTGCATCAATTGGGTAAGGCCGCTTACCGTATCGGCACATGTGAGACACCCCGAGGCCGGACAGATCGTGCTGCGCCAGGTTGACCTCGGGTCGTCCCTGTCCATCGTCATCGAATTGTGTAGCGGGGATGCTCCTCCTGGCCCTGCTGCCCACCGGAAAGGACCGCGGACGACCCAAGAAGGGACCTGCTGACGAAGCCATGTCGACGGCCAGGTCACTGTCGATAGAGCAACTGGCCGCTCCCCGCGACATGCGCATACCGGTCAGCCGGATCGACGACACGCTGGTTGCCGCGTACTACTTCATCCCACCTGAGGCGACGGTCAAGGACGAGTCTTGGCGACGCCGCCATGGGCGGTTCCGTCAATTTCAGACGGTGTCGTGGTCACTCCCCGGCAACTCCCGACATCACCGGGCAAGACTCCTAGACTGGCCGACGTGACGAAGATTGCACTAGCCATTGCCGGGTCCGAGGCCTCCGGTGGCGCCGGAGCCCAGACCGACCTCAAGACCTTCCACCAACTCGGGGTGTTCGGATGCACGTCCCTGACCTGCATCGTCTCCTTCGATCCCGACAACGACTGGGGACACCGATTCGTGCCGGTCGATCCGCAGGTCATTCATGATCAGATCGAGGCCGCTGCAGCCGTCCACGGCCAGATCGACGCCGTCAAGATCGGCATGCTCGGTACCCCGACGACCATCGGCGTCGTCGCCGAGGCCTTGGAGGCCTACAAGTTCCCCAAGGTTATCCTCGACCCCGTCCTCATCTGCAAGGGCCAGGAGACGGGTGCCGCCCTCGACACCGACAACGCCCTGCGCGAGCAGATCCTGCCGCATGCCGACGTCATCACGCCGAACCTCTTCGAGACGCAGACCCTCGCCGGCGTGGACGAGATCACCTCGGTCGAGGCCCTCAAGGACGCTGCCAAGAAGATCGGTGACCAGGGAGTTCCGGTCGTCATCGCCAAGGCCGGCACCCTGTTGAACACCGGCACCGCTCTGGACGTCTACTACGACGGCCACGACTGCGAGGTCCTCGAGGTTCCCGCCGTCGGTCAGGAGCGCGTCTCCGGTGCTGGCTGCACGCTGGCTGCCGCGATCACCGCGGAGATCGCCAAGGGAGCCAGTCCGCTGGACGCCGCTCGCACTGCCAAGCAGGTCGTCGTCTCGGCCATCGAGAACCGGATGCACGGCAACGCCCCGTTCGACTGCGTCTACCAAGGTAATTACCGAGCCTGATCATTCATGACTTGACCCCGGCGGATATCCGCCGGGGTCAAGTCATGTCTCGATCCGTCATGATCACAGAAGTTGGGGGTCAGCGTCGGAAGACCGGACGCACTGACAGCTCCTCGATCATGGCCTCGGGGCTGGCCTCCAGGGCCGCGCGGACGGTGACGGCGACGGACTGTGGCCGCAGGTGCTCGGAGGCGTCGTAGGGACGTCCGGCTTGGGCCTGCAGTTCCACCTGCATGTCGGTGTCGACACGACCGGGGTGGATTGACGTCACCCGTACGACACCACGCTCCTCCTCACGCAGGGCATGTGTGAGGGCCCGCAAGGCGTACTTCGAGGCCGCGTAGACGCCGCCGCCAGCCGGGGTCCGCAAGAAACCAGATCCTGAATTGATCATGACGATGTCGCCATGGCTGGCCCTCAGCAGGGGCAGCACGAGGTGAGCGAGGTCGGCGACGGCGACGACATTGATCTCCAGCACTCGACGCCACTCCTCACGGCTCTGAGCTGCGATCTCACCGGGAGACGCGGCACTCACCCCGGCGCTGTTGACGAGAACATCGAGACTGTCCAGCTGAGACACGGCCGCCGCAGTGGCCTCCTCGTCAGCCAGATCGACGACGAAGGGGGAGGCGTCAGGCAGTTCAGAGACCACCTTCTCGACGGCCTCGCGGTGGCGTCCTCCCACGATGATGTGGTGGTCTCGCCCCAGCTCCTCGGCGATCGCCCGTCCGATGCCGCGCGTCGCCCCGGTCACGAGGACTTTCTTGGTGTGCTGGTCGTTGTGTGAAGTTTCCGACGTCGTGGGGTTTTCCATGACGCAACCGTACTCGTCTTGCCAGCGAGCAATCCCGGGTTGTGGTTGGCTACCGTCATGGCAGAAAGCACGTGCGATGTCAGATCCGAAGTCGGGCGGTTACGGACAGTCATCCTGCATCGCCCTGGCGACGAATTGCGCAGACTGACTCCTCGCAACAATGACAAGCTCCTCTTCGATGCAATGCCGTGGGTCGACCAGGCCCAGCGTGACCACGACATTTTCGCCTCGATCCTTGAGGACCGCGGCGTCGAGGTCCTCCTGCTCGGAGAGCTCCTGCGCGAAACCCTCGACGACGAGGTTGCTCGGCGGCAGGCCCTTGACGATCTGCTCACCGATTTGAGATATGGCGACGGGCTGCGCAGATACCTGCGCCAGCGTCTGTCAGAGCTGTCCAGCGAGATGTTGACGAAGGTGCTCATGGCCGGTCTGTCCAATGGTGAACTGGCCACCGTCGAACCCGCTGCACCCCGCAGCTTGGTCACGAGCCTGCTGGCTCCCGAGGACTTCATCATCGACCCGCTTCCGAACCTGCTCTTCACCCGCGACTCCAGCGTCTGGGTGGGTAACCATCCGGCCGTGACATCCCTGACGATGCCAGCACGGCGCCGCGAAACCCAACTGACCGACCTCATCTATCGTCACCATCCGAGGTTCCGGGGGCACGGTGACTGTTACGGCTGGCGGCTGGAGAACCTTGAAGGTGGGGACGTCATGCATCTGGGTGAGCAGGTCATGGCGATCGGCGTGGGGGAGCGCACCACCCCGTCCGGGGCCGAGCGTCTGGCGCGTACCGCCTTCGAGCTGGGAGTGGCTCACACCGTGCTGGCCGTGCCGATCCATCAGCAGCGCGCCACCATGCACCTGGACACCGTGTGCACCATGGTCGACGTCGACGCCGTCGTCATGTACCCGCAGATTGCCGACAGTCTGACGGCTGTTCCGCTCACTCCTGTCGGTGACGACATTCGTATCGGTGAGCCGACACCGTTCCTGACGGCCGCCGCCGACGCTCTGGGGATCGAGCGAATGCGCGTCATCGACACTGGCCTCGACCCCGTGACCGCTGAGCGTGAGCAGTGGGATGACGGCAACAACACCCTCGCCCTGGCGCCACGTGTGGTGGTGGCTTATGAGCGTAACACGAACACCAATGCTCGTCTGGAGGCCGCCGGCATCGAGGTACTGACGATTCCGAGCTCGGAGCTGGGGTCAGGACGTGGTGGCCCACGGTGCATGTCGTGCCCGGTGCTGCGCGACGAGCTGTGAGGTGACATCAGCGATAGCATCACCGGCATGAGGTCCAGAGCAGCGATCGTAGCGACGGCACTGCTCGTCGTGGCAGGGTGCGCTCCCTCGCACGAGGGAGCCGTGCCCACCCCGGCCATCGGTTCACCCACCCCGGCACCGGCTGGGGAGGAGACCCTGGCGAGCCTGGGGTTCGAATATGGTCCGCGGAACTTCCGTCTACCCCAGGGGCTTGACGTCACGATGCGGGTCGATCACGTCAACAACATCACCCTGCTCACCCAGCCCGACACTTCCGGAAAGGTGCATGACTTCCTGGCACAGAACCTGCCTGCGTCGGGGTTCACGGTGACCGGGGATGGCAATGGGTCATTGACGTTCACCTCGAACCGCCCCGACACCACGGGCTGGACCGGGGCGTTCACGAGCTCCGATGAGGCTGCCGGACTGACCCTCCGGCACGGCTGAGAGTCGGTCCCGCGCGGGTCAGTGCCGCGCATACCCTGGCTCAGGACAGGTGCCCGCCCCTGGGCCCGTTCCACAGCGAGGACCATTCGACGTCAAGATCCATGAGCATCTGACGCACCAATGGCAGGGAGATGCCGGTGACGTTGTGGGGGTCGCCATTGATACGGGTGATGAAGGCGCCGCCCAGGCCGTCGATGGTGAAGGCACCAGCCACCTTGGCCGGCTCGCCGCTGCTGACGTAGGCGTCGATCTCGGCGTCAGTGAGATCTGCGAAGGTGACGACGGTTTGGCCGACGCGGGTCTGATCGCGGATCTGACCGTTCTCGATGACGGCGACGTGGTGTCCGCTGACGAGGACGCCCTGGTGACCTCTCATCCGGCGCCACCACTGCCGGGCACGGTCAGCGGTGTGGGGCTTGCCGAGGACACGTCCGTCGAGATTGAGTACGGAGTCGCAGGCCACCACGATCGTCCGGTCGGCGGGGTGCTCGTCAAGGGCCCCGGAGCCGATGACCGAGTGGGCCTTGAGGCGGCACAGCCGGGCCGTCATGGTGGCAGCGTCCTCCCCAGGAAGGCGGCTCTCGTCAGCTCCCGAGGCGATGACGACAGGTTCGATGCCGGCTGAGCGCAACATACGCAGTCGGGCAGGCGATTTCGATGCGAGAACGAAACGGGTCGTCATGTCAGTAACGCCGCAGAGATCCCCGCCAGGCCGCCTGGCCGGGCATGAAGGGTTCACGGATGGTGCGCCAGTAGGACTTCCAGCCGAAGGCGATCGGCCGGTCGTCCGGCACGTAGGCGTCCGGGCCCGGACGGGTGAGCTCGGTCAGCACCGCGACGAGGGCACCAAGCTCCTCGTCGGTGAGATTTCCCCTGGTGACCTTGATCGGATCGTCGTCCATGGTGTGCTCACTCACAGTGGGATGTTCCCGTGCTTCTTGGGAGGCAGCGCCTCGCGCTTGGTGCGCAACAGACGCAGGGTACGGATGACCGAGGCGCGGGTCTCGTGCGGGTGGATGACCTGGTCGATCCATCCTCGCTCAGCTGCCTGGTACGGGTTCGACAGGGTCGTCTCGTACTCGTCGATGAGCTCCTTGCGTTTGACTTCCGGATCGGGATCGGTGGCCAAGGTGCGGCGGTGCAGGATGCTGACGGCTCCTTCAGCACCCATGACGGCGATCTGGGCTGTGGGCCAGGCGAGGTTGACGTCGGCTCCGAGGGTCTTGGACCCCATGACGATGTAGGCGCCGCCGTAGGCCTTGCGGGTGACGACGGTCAGCAGCGGCACGGTGGCCTCGGCGTAGGCGTAGATGAGCTTGGCGCCACGACGGATGATGCCCTCGTGCTCCTGCTCGACGCCGGGCAGGAATCCAGGGGTGTCGACGAAGGTGAGTACCGGGATGTTGAAGGAGTCGCAGGTCCGGACGAACCGGGCAGCCTTCTCGGAGGCATTGATGTCAAGGGTGCCGGCGTTGACCATTGGCTGGTTGGCGACGATGCCGATGACGCGGCCCTCGATGCGTCCGAATCCGCAGATGACGTTCGGGGCGAAGAGCTCGTGAATCTCCAGGAAGGTGTCCTCGTCGAGTACGGTCGTGATGATCTCGTGCATGTCGTACGGATGGTTCGCGGAGTCCGGGATGAGGACGTCGAGCTTGCGGTCGTGGTCGGTGATTGTCAGGTCGGCCTCACCGTCGTCGTAGAACGGCGGATCCTCCAAGTTGTTTTGTGGCAGGTAGCTGACCAGGTCGCGGACGAACTCCAGGGCGTCGCCCTCGTCATTGGCCAGGTAGTGGGAGTTGCCCGACTTCGTGGAATGGGTACGAGCACCGCCCAACTCCTCGAGGGAGACGTCCTCGCCGGTGACCTGCTTGACGACGGCCGGGCCGGTGATGAACATCTGGGAGGTCTGGTCGACCATGACGATGAAGTCGGTGAGGGCGGGGGAGTAGACGTGACCGCCAGCTGCGGCGCCCATGATGATGGAGATCTGGGGGATGACGCCGGAAGCCCTGGTGTTGCGACGGAAGATGTCGCCGAACCTGGCCAGGGAGGCCACGCCTTCCTGAATACGAGCGCCGCCACCCTCATTGATGCCGATGAGGGGGCAGCCTGTCTTGACGGCGAAGTCGATGATCTTGCAGATTTTCTCGCCGTAGACCTCACCCAAGGACCCACCGAAGATCGTGACGTCCTGGCTGAACACACAGACCGGACGACCATGGATCGCACCGACACCGGTGATGACGCCGTCGGTGTAGGGACGCTTGCGTTCCATGCCGAAGTTCGTCGAGCGGTGACGAGAGAACTCATCGAGCTCGGTGAAGGAATCCTCGTCCAGCAGCCGCAGGATGCGCTCCCTGGCGGTCATCTTTCCGGCGGCGTGCTGCTTTTCGATGGCCGAGGGGGATGCGGCATTGACGGCCTCGTCGATCCTCCGACCGAGGTCGGCGATCTTTCCTGCCGTGGTGTGGATGTCGATCTCCATGAGTTGAGACTATCCGTCACAGGCGACAAGCGTGGCCTCGGGCCGCTTTCCGGGATGGATTGCGGCCGTGCGGACCGTGGTCGTCACGAGCTTCCGGAAGTTCCACGGCATCACCGGGCCGGTGACTGGCTGGTCGTCTGGGCCAGGGATGAGTTGGCGCGCAGCACGATGGCTTACGGATAGTCTGGACGGGTGCCTTCCACGCCTGCTGCCATTGCTGATCGCGTCATCGAGCTTGCCGGGAACACGATGTTCACCGGGCCGTGCGGGGGAGGGGTGGCCTGCGTCGACTCCACCGGCTCGACCAACGCTGACATGGCTGCCTTCGTCCGTGCCGGAGGAACCTCGTTCCGTCTCCTCGTCGCTGATCACCAGGAAGGCGGACGAGGACGTTTCTCACGCAGTTGGCACGACGTCCCGGGAACGAATCTGGCTATCTCTGCCCTGGTGCCCAATGATCGTCCCGCCCAGGACTGGGGCTGGCTCTCGATGGTGGCCGGACTCGCCGTCGTCGAGGCCATCGAGGAGGTTGGCGGGGCTGATCGCTCCCGGGTGACGTTGAAGTGGCCCAATGACGTCCTGGTGGATCTTGGCACCGACCATGGTGGCAAGGTGAGCGGGATCCTGTCGGAGCGCGTCGACGGACCGGCTGGTCCTCACGCCGTCATCGGGATTGGGATCAACGTGTCGATGGGGACCGACGAACTGCCCGTCCCGACGGCGACCTCCCTGGCGTTGTGCGGGTTGAACCACGACAAGAACGAGCTGTTGGCCAGCCTGCTAGTCCACCTCGACGAATTGCTGACGGTGTGGCTGGCGACCGGAACCGTGCGAGACCAGTACGTGGCGCGGTGCGACACCATCGGTGCCCCGGTGCGACTGACCTTCGACCCGGAGACCATCGGTGGCGGTGACGAGGCCGTCGACGGTGTCGGCGTCGACGTGGATGTCGACGGTGCCATCGTGGTGGAAACCTCGGAAGGACGTCGCACCTTCAACGCGGGAGACGTCAACCATCTGCGCACGAGGTGAGTTCCACCACGGCACCCTGAACGTCCCGACCACCTGATATGGGTGCAGGTTTTGTCAAGAGGGCAGGATGAGGCGCCACCAGGCTGGATGCTTGGTGGCGCCTCATCCTTTGTTGACCCGAAGTGGTGTTGACGAGGGGTTTCGCGTGTTTGTCGACGGCGATGTCAGTCTGATATTCGCGGGTTGGTTACCGCAGGACGGTGCTTTCGGCTCGGAACGTCACGCCTGTCTAGCATCGAGCGTCGCCGGCATCGTTGATGACGGCTGCTCATAGGTGTTTCGCGGGTCGTTCCGGTCGCTGCGTCACCCCTCGGGGACCTGGCTTCGGGCCAAGTTTGTGGGCCTCGAGGGGCTATTCCTCGAGGACGGCCAGGGACCAGCACCAGCCGGCGAGTTCGCGGGCGATGGCGGCGTTGGCGACGATGGGGCGCTTCTTGCGTTTCTTGAACTGGTTCCAGCGGTGGTTGAGGCGTCGGTTGCCCAGGTCTCCGCGGGCCCGGGCGGCCGGGGAGGCGAGGTCCCAGCGGTCGCGGATGGTCTTGCCGGGGACGTAGCGGTGCTGGTGATGCCAGGCAGCCTCGACCAGGAGTCGGCGCGCGTGGCTGTTGCCGGTCTTGGTGATCGGCCCTTGTGAGCGGGACTGGCCCGATGAGTTCTCCGACGGAATCAGGCCGACGAACGAGCCGATCGAGTTGCCGGTGAACCTGCTCCAGTCGCCGATCTCGACCGCCAGTCCGAACCCGGTCAGCGTCGAGATGCCGCGCAGGCATACGAGCCTGCGGACGGCATCGGTGTATTGACTGTTCTCGGCCATGGCTTCGATGCGTTCATCGAGACGGTCACGGCGGGCCGTGATCGTGATCACGGAGTCGTAGGCCTCGTCGAAGGCGGCCTGGACCAGCGGGGAGTCGAAGCGTTGCCTGCGCAGCCAGGCGTCATGCGCGTTGCTCCAGGCCTGCCCGCCGGAGTAGACGATCCCGTGTCGCAGCAGGAGTTTCGAGAGGCGGTGCCTGGCCCGCATCAGATCGGAGCGGCAGTCCTCACGGGCCCTCACCAGGTCGCGTGCTGCTTCGGTGAGCTCGTCGGGGACGGTGACTGCGGTGAACGCATCCAGCCGCAACAACGTCGACAGGTGTTCGGCGTCGATCGCATCAGTCTTCACCCGCGAACCGGAAGGCCGCTGGAGCTTGGACGGGGCCGCGACAACGGTTCGGATGTCGTGTGACAGCAGGGTTCTGGCCAGACCATAGCCCGTCGGGCCAGCCTCGTAGATCGCCGCCGACGGGCCGGGCAGCGCCTTGATCCAGGCCGTCACCTCCACGGGGTCGGGGCAGAGTCTGGCTTTGAAGATTTCTCCGGTCTGGACGTCCATCGCATGCGCCACCACGGAGCGGGCATGCACATCCAGGCCAACACTCGTACGCTCGGTAAACAACCGGGGCCTCCCACGTATGTCGGAAAGGCCAGACAGGCCGCCCCTGTCCGGCAACCCACGAATCGTTGCGCGGAGAGGCCCCGGCCTGCCAGAGCTTCACCCCAGATCGGGGTCACCCATACCGTCTAGACTGCTGACCATGACGACCCACATCCTGGCCCTTGGTGGCGGCGGTTTCTCGATGTCGAACCGTGGTGAGCCCACCGCTCTCGACCGTCACATCCTTGACCTGTCCGGAAAGTCCTCGCCCTTGGTGTGTTTTGCCCCCACCGCGGCAGCCGATGACCCGGTTTACGTCAATCGTTTTCTGGCCGCCTACTCGGCGCTGGGTGTGCGGACCATGGTGCTGACCCTGTGGCAGGGGGCTGCGGAGTCGGTGGAGCGTCTTTCCCAGGCTGACGTCATCGTGTCGGGTGCCGGTTCGGCGGCCAACCTCATGGCGCTGTGGCGGATGCACGGGGTTGACCACGTCATCCGGCGGATGATGTCGTCGGCGGACGACGTCGTGCTCGCCGGGGTCGCAGCCGGTGCGGCGTGCTGGTTCTCCGGCTGTCTCACTGACGCATTCGGTGACCTGCGTGCGTGGCGAGGCGGAATGGGTCTGCTCGACGGGTCGTTCTGCCCCCACTTCGACGGTGAGTCGGAGCGCGCCCCAATCTACGCACAGTCGGTTGCCAATGGGGTTCTCCCCGCTGGTTACGCAGTCGATGACGGAGCAGCAATCCATTTCGTCGACGGTGAGTTCTCCGTCGCCGTTGCCGAGCGTGAGGAGGCCACGGTCTCAAGGTTCTCCGCATCCGAGGAGCCGACCTCGTCGGGAATCCTGCGCGAGGAGCTCGACGTCACCGTGCTGTGACATTCCACGGCTGCTGATAGTCGTCGAGGTCCTCGTCGCCGTCATAACGCCCGTCGGTCAGGTCCGCGAAGAGGTCTGCCACTCGGCGGGCGCCCGGGACGTTATCGAGGACCAACTGGTCTGACGGTGCGGTGAGGATGAGTTTTCCACAGCCCATCGTCCGATCGACGACGTCGGCCTGCCAGGACACGTCGACGAGGCTGTCAATCATGACGTCGTGACCCCGTCTGACGATGACGCCATGACGCAGCATCACGCGTCGTTCAGTGATCGTCATGGTGGTGGTGAACCACTTCAGCCACGGAATGATGGTACCGACGATTATCAGCGCGACTGCGACGACCGCGACGATTGGCCAGTACCGGGCTCGTATCTCGAGCGTCATGAGTCCGAGCAGCGCGGCAGCCCCGATGACTGCGACGAACCCCATGACGACAGGCCAGAACAGTGCTTTCGCGTGACGGCGGGAGTGCACCAGCACCGTCTCGTCACGATTGCGCCGCAGTGGCTGTCCGACTCGCACCATGTTTCCAGTATGGACGACCCCGCAATGTGAACGCGTGACGTGCGGTCTGTGGCCAGGCATGAGGTACGAGTGGGTGCCATGCCCTTACAGTGCAGTCTGTGCCCCAGACAGTCCTCCTGCGTGTTCACGTCACCTTCGAGAGTGTCCGCACCAGCCTTGACCCAGCCGTCCCGGGGCCCTCACCTGGTTGGGGAGGGCGGCTGCGGCCAGCTTTCCCTGCAATACTCGTGGAGAACCCGGAAAGACGGCTGCGCTCTGCTTGATGAGATGGCAGCAGCCCTTCATCTTTTCGGCCGTTCCACGGGCGATCGCTAATAACCCTCGGCCGGTGTCCGGATGGAAAGCCGACGCGAAGACGATCTGACAGGGAAATCCACGGGTGGAAGATCCGGGAGAATAGCTCTTCCGCGGTTCTGTGTCCGGTGGCCGTTACGATGAAGGTCGTGACCTCCTACACCATTGGAATCATTGGCGGCGGGCAGCTTGCCCGCATGATGCACCAGGCTGCGATCGGATTGGGGGTGCGCACCCGTCTGCTGGCCTCCGACCCTGACGAGTCCGCGGCCCAGGTGATGTCTGATGTCGTCGTCGGCTCCCATCTCGACCACGACGCCGTCATGGACTTCGCAGCTGGGTGTGACGTCGTGACCTTCGATCACGAGCACGTGCCGACCGTCCTCGTCGAGGAGATGGAACAGGCAGGGTGTGCTGTCCGCCCCGGATCGGCCGCGATGGTCCATGCTCAGGACAAGGTCGTCATGCGTGAATTCATGGCGAAGGAGGGATTCCCGAACCCGGCCTGGAAGGTCTGTGACACCCCTGACGATCTCGTCGCCTTCGGTGCGGACCACGGCTGGCCCGTCATCGCCAAGACGTCTCGCGGCGGATATGACGGCAAGGGAGTCTTCAAGATCGACGGACCTGACGGTGCCGGGGAACCCTTCGAGGCTGCCGGAGGACTGGCCGACGGCAAACAACCGATTCGTATTCTCGCCGAGGAGTTCGTTGATTTCCGACGCGAACTCTCTGCCGTTGTCGTCCGCTCCCCATCGGGTCAGGGAGCCGCCTATCCGGTCACGGAGACCATCCAGCGTCACGGGGTCTGCGCCGAGACCATCAGCCCGGCACCGGACATGTCCTCGGACCGCCAGGTGGAGCTGCAAACCATGGCCCTGGACATTGCTGGGCGCCTCGACGTCGTCGGTGTCCTCGCCGTTGAGCTCATGGAGCGCGAGGACGGTTCCGTCATCGTCAATGAGCTGGCGACCCGCCCCCACAACACCGCCCACTGGACCATCGACGGTGCTGAGACGAGCCAGTTCGAGAACCACATGAGAGCCGTGCTTAACCTTCCGCTCGGTTCACCGGCCTTGACTGCCCCCGTGGTCGTCATGGCCAATGTCCTCGGCGGGTCTGAGGAAGACCTGACCGGGGCTCTGCAACACTGTTTCGCTCGTGACCCGGAACTGCGCGTCGAGTTGTACGGGAAGTCCGTGCGACCCGGCCGCAAGGTCGGTCACGTCACCTGCCTCGGTGACGACGTCGAGACGACTCGTCGCCGGGCGCGCCACGCTGCCGCCTACCTCATGGGAGAACATGATGCCTGAGACCACCGCCAACAGCCGCAAGCCGCGTCGCGGCAAGAAGGTCGAGACAGCGGCCGGATCCGCACGCCGGTTGGCTGGTGACGCCACGGGCCCGCAGGTGTCGATCATCATGGGTTCGGACTCCGACTGGCCGACGATGGAGCCCGCCGCCCAGGTGCTCACCGACTTCAACGTGGGATTCGAGGCGGAGGTCGTCTCGGCTCACCGGATGCCCGAGGACATGGTCGAGTTCGGCCGTGGCGCCCACGAGCGCGGTATCAAGGTCATCATCGCCGGTGCCGGTGGTGCTGCCCATCTACCCGGCATGGTCGCCGCGCTGACCCCGCTGCCGGTCATCGGAGTGCCGGTTCCGCTGGCCCATCTCGACGGCATGGACTCCCTGCTGTCCATCGTCCAGATGCCTGGTGGTGTACCGGTGGCAACGGTCGGTGTCGGTAATGCCAAGAACGCCGGTCTGCTGGCCGTGAGGATTCTTGCCGCATCGAATCCCGAGCTGTGCGACGCCATGGTCAAGTACCAGACCGAGCTGCACGACATGGCGGCCGCCAAGGGGGAGAAGGTGCGCACCCACTCGCGCCCCTGAGCGAGTCATCGATACGCGGATGGCCCCGAACTGTTGCGGTCCGGGGCCAGTTCGCTGCTTCTAGACCCTTGGTCAGATCAGGGACAGGGTCAGCGACATATCAACCGGGCGGGCGTACAACCGGTGGGACATGATCGGCATCGGGCCGCAGGAGGTCGATCCCAGCGGGGCCGAGAGGGCGTCCAAGGTCAGCCAGGTGTGCCCGTCGGGCTCCAGATCCCAGGTATGGGCGGCGCTGAACAGGGCCTTGGACGTCCACGGGCGAACCGCGAATGCCGGCCAGCCGCCATCAGCGGCGACGCGCAGACCACCGTCGGGGCCGGTGATCGTAAGCTCGTGGACACCCTGACGAAGACCATTCTCCTGAGGCATGACGTAAGGCGTCTGGAGGCTGGCGACGTCGGAGTTCCAGCGGCCCCAGGTGGCGGCGTGCTGGGAATCCGGGTAGTTCTCCGTCGGACCGAGTCCGAACCAGGACACGGTGGTCCACTCATCCGGCAGTCCTATGGTCACGCCGATGCGACCCAGCATTGCCGGCCAGTGCCCCTGCGGTTCGACGTGGAGATCGAGATGGATCCCTTCGGATCCCTCGTCGGCCTGGACGGCTCGCCAATTCCACGTCGTCGTCATGGAATCTCGAGCAGCTGCCGCGGCACTGCGAGTGAGGACGACCAGGTCATCTCCCTCCTCGCGCACCGAGACCGTGGTGTGGACGAGCCGGTCGAGACCGGCAGCCAGCGCGGAGCCACCAATATTGTTACGAGCCAGGCTGCTGGCCCGGTCGTTGTCGATCAGGGCGCGGAAGAGATCGAGAACCGGTGCGACGATGCCGTTCCCGCCCAACTCCACGAGACGACCACGACGGTCGAAGCGAGCAGGTCCGAGAACCGAGCCGCTACCGTCGCGACGCGGATGGGACGATGCCGGAGGACACGGACGGGGAAGAGGCTCAGGGATCAGCAGGTCCGACGCCCGTGCCACCACGTGGCCCGCCTGAGCCCAGATGGTGTCCTCGACCAACCTGGCCTCGACGACGACGACCATCCGGTCGGAGATCTCGTCGGGAACCGGCACGGATCCGGTCCAGGACTGATGAGCGGGCAGTGCTCCGATGTCCAGAACACCTTCGTCGGTGACCTTGCCGTCGTCGACGAGTTGCCAGACGAATTCGAGATCGGACAGATCGGCGAAGTCGAGGCGGTTGATGACGGTGATGCCGTCGCCGGCGCGCAAACGTGAGCCGTCGACCTCGATGCGCACTGCACCCATCGTCGCCGTGAACTCCAGCAGGCCCGGCGAGGGGGTGCGATCGGGCATGACGAGCCCGTCGCAGACGAAGTTTCGATCGTGCAGCACCTCGCCGAAGTCGCCGCCATAGGCATATCCGCGTCCGGTGTCGATGCCGTGGTCGATCCACTCCCAGATGAATCCGCCGTGCATACGATCGCGGTGGAAATGCGGGTCGAAACAACGTTCCTCGTAGTCAGCGAGCTCACCCGGGCCATTGCCCATGGCGTGGGCGAACTCGCACATGAAGAAGGGCAGTCCGAGCTCGCGGCCGGTCTGCGGAACAGGCTCGGCGCCCGGCATGACAGTACGGTCGCGGACGGCCTCGACCCACTCCATCCCCGGGTACATGACGGTCCACACGTCGGAGATGGTGTGGGTGTAGTCGCCCTCGTAATGGGTGAACCGGGACGGGTCGCGATGCTTGACCCAGTCGTTCATGAGGCGGATGCCCTCACCACAGTGGGACTCGTTACCCATCGACCATCCGATGATCGATGGGTGGTTCTTGTCCCGTTCCACGGTGCGCTGGATGCGGTTGAGTAGGCAGTCGTACCAGCGGTCGTCGCCAGCGGGGTTTCCGTCCCAGCCACCCCACTCGAAGCCGTGGGTCTCCAGGTCGCACTCCAGAAGCACCCAGATGCCGTACTCGTCGCACAGGTCGAGGAAGCGGGCGTCCGGTGGGTAGTGTGAGGTGCGGATGGCATTGACGCCGTGACGCTTCATGAGTTCGAGGTCGGCGCGCATGGTCTCCTCGTCGAGGGTGCGTCCGGTGTGCGGATCCCACTCGTGGCGGTTGACACCGCGGAAGACGACCTTGTGTCCGTTGACGGTGATGACGTCCTCGTCGATGGCGACGGTGCGGAATCCGATCCGCAGGGAGACGGTCTCGGAGCCCGTCGAGACGGTGGCGTCGTAGAGCATTGGGGTCTCAGCGGTCCAGGGTTGCGCGTCGGGGACGGTCACCTCGGTGTTGCAGGTGGTGGTGACGCCGAGTTCCGGGATGGTGACGGTGGCGCCGTCGGGTCCGTCAATGGTGATCTTGGCGGCGCCGTCCTCCCAGGATGCGTGGACGAAGAGGTCGTCGATGCCGTCCTGCGGGCGTGCCAGCAGCGTGACCTTGCGGAAGATCCCCGACATCCGCCACATGTCCTGGTCCTCCAGGAAGGTGCCGTCGGACCATTGACTGACGGCTACTGCCAGCACATTGCGGCCGGGGCGCAGTTGCGCAGTGACGTCGAACTCACTGGTGAGGCGCGAACCCTTGGTCCACCCCAGTTCGACTCCGTTGAGCCAGACGCGGGCGAAGGAGTCGACTCCCTCGAAGCGCAGCAGCACCCGGTCAGCATTGGTGAACGTCTCACTGACCTGGAAGGTGTGGCGGTAGCACCCGGTCGGGTTCTCATCGGGAACGACGATGTCTTCGCCGGAAGCCGGGACCGGAATCGGGTAGTTGACGTTGAGATAGGCGGGGCGCCCGAACGGTGCTTCGCCTGCCGGGTCGGTCATCTGCCACATCGAGGGAACGGCGAGGTCGACGAAGTCGGTGTCGTCGAATCCAGGGTCGAAGAAACCTTCCGGTACGTCAAAGGGGGAGTCGACGAGCTGGAAACGCCACGTTCCAGACAGGTCGAGGGTCGGGGCATCGGTGTGCAGGTGAGCCCGTGGGGCCACAGGCCCCTGCCACGGGACGAGGTTCGTCAGGGCGGCGTCGATCCCCGGAGCGGTGTCGGCATTGGCAACCATGGACACCACCATAGAACCTGATGATGAAAACGTGTACACCGCGATGTCAGAAGGTGAGCACTGAGGTGATTCGAGGTGTGGTCTCGCTCGGCAGGCTGATGATGCCGTGGTGGTCCCGGAAGATGCGTATCGCACAAGCAGGTGGGATGGCAGTGCCGCCACGGTTTTCCGGAGCTACCACGGCCTGCTCACGTGATCAGGGCTGGGACGGGCGAGCCAGGCCGTGGTAGTGCGACCGAGAGGAGAGTTGATGGAGACACCGACCTCGGCGTTTCAACGTCAGATCAGGACAGTTCGGTCACCTTTGAGGTGTCACCGCTCCTCAGCTCATCCCACAGCCGAGCCGCTTTCCTGTCATTCCACAGCACCGAGGAACCGGCCGAGGTGTTGGCCGAGACCGTTGATACCGGGACCGTCATCTTGATGCCGTCGTTGCCGGAAACCTTCATGAGACCGCGAGCGGTCTTGAGGGCAGTCAAGGTCGAGGTGTCGGTGCCGAGCTTCACCGCATCCGAGGCCGCCATGTTGAGGTTCCAATATCGCACCGGGTTGATGAGGGTCCACGGGCTGAGGGCCTTCGTCGCGACTTGGGAAGCCACCTTCTGCTGCCTCTTGACGCGCCCCAGGTCGCCTTCGGGATCGGCCTTTCGCATGCGGACATATCCCAGGGCCTGAACTCCGTCGAGGGTCTGGGTGCCGGCAGGAAGGTTGGTGTGGGAATCCTTGTCGACCATCGGGTTGTCGAGGGTCACCTCGACTCCGCCGACCGCATCGACCATTTCCACGAAGCCACCGAACCCAATCTCGACGTAGCCGTTGACACGCAGGTCGGTGGCCCTTTCAATCGTTTGGATCAGTAGCTTGGCGCCACCAATCGAATAGGCGGCGTTGAGCTTGTTGTGATGGTGCCCCGGGATGGGCAGGTATGAGTCGCGCGGCAGGGAGATCAGGACGTTCTTTCCCTCCGGCGGCATGTAGAGCAGCAGCATGGTGTCGGTGCGAAGACCGCTCTCGGTGCCGGTACCCAACTCCTTCTGCTGCTTCGTCGTGAGGTTTTGCCTCTCGTCGGTGCCGACGAGAAGCACGAGGGTACCGGGATGGCTTGCACCCCGCGGACCGTCGGGGGTGGCATCGACGGTTCCGGTCCGACTCAACGCATAGGACGGTACGGCGACAAGCCACACCAACCACGCCAACAACAGCACCATGATGACCTTGAAGGGGTGCCGACGCTTGCGAGGGCGTGGTGCGGGACGACTCGCCCGCTGCCGCAGACGAGGAGGAGGGGCTTGACGCGGGGGCCGACGGGCTGGTTGGGCACCCGGCCGGTACGGATCACCAGTGGGCCGTGGGGATGACGTCGACCGTGGGCGCGGTCGGGTGGATCGGTCGGCACCCTGCCGGGATTGCGGACGTCGACCACCTTGCGATCGACCCGCCCCACTGTGGGGTCGGCCCGATTCGCTGTGCGGTGCATTTATCGGATCGATACGGGTGGCGTCATTGGCGTCAACTCCGTATAGCCAGTCCAGGTCGGACTGACGAGATCGCTTGTCGCGGGGACCGCGCCCAGTGTCTCGATTAGGCATGAATTCCACGGTAGTCGCAAGGCCATGCAGATTCCTGAGGCTTATTGGGCGAGTCCCGTGTGCCTCAGGATTCACAGTTCCTTCCGAACTGGCACAATGTCGTCCATGTCGTCATACCTCGCGCCCCCGGTCAGTGTTGTCATACCGGTGAGGAACGAGGAACGGTACCTCGAGGAATCGGTGGCCGGTGTCCTCAATCAGGGCTACCCGGGAAAGATGGAGGTCATCCTTGCCATCGCTCCCAGCACTGACCGCACCGCTGAGATCGCTCAGGAGCTGGCTGCCCGGGACGATCGCATTCGGGTCATCGACAATCCCGGCGGCACCACCCCCAAGGCTCTCAACCTCGGTGTGGCCGCTTCTCAGTACGAGATCATCGTGCGCGTCGACGCTCACGGTGAGCTCGGCCCGGAGTACATCGCGACGGCTGTCGAGTTGCTGGAGCGAACCGGGGCGGCCAATGTCGGTGGAGTCATGGACGCCAAGGGTCGTACCCCCTTCGAGCAGGCCGTCGCCGTCGCCTACACCTCGAAGCTCGGCCTGGGGAGCAGCGCCTTCCACCAGGGAAATGCCCCTGAAGGGCCAGCGGAGACGGTCTTCCTCGGGGTGTTCCGCAAGGCGGATCTTGAGGCCGTCGGCGGCTTCTGCGCCAAATTCGATCGGGCTCAGGACTGGGAGCTCAACTATCGTCTGCGGCAGTCCGGACGAGAAGTGTGGTTCAGCCCCGATCTTCGGGTGACCTACCGCCCCCGTTCCACCGTCAAGGCGTTGGCCCGGCAGTTCTTCCGCACCGGCCAGTGGCGTCGTGAAGTCATGCGGCGCCATCGCGACTCGGTGAGTCTGCGCTATCTGGCCGCTCCCATTGCGGTCACCGGAGTGGTGACGGGAACCGCCCTCGGAATCGTCGGAATCGTCGAGGCGGTCAGGCGCAGGCCGTGGCTGAAGCGTTGGCCACTCATCGGATGGGTGGCCCCGCTGGGTTATGGAAGCATCATCGGGATTGGGTCGGCGGCGATGAAACGCGACATGGATCCGGGCGTCCGGGCTCGACTGCCAGTGGTGTTGGCGATCATGCACATGAGTTGGGGAGTCGGATTCCTCGTCGGTCTCGGCGAGCGTTCCGAGGACTGATCTCACACCTCGACGGCTCCCTCTTGAGTGGTGATGGCAGCGACATCGTCGCTTGACTCGACCAGGACGAGTGACCCGCCGCCGAGCAGGCAGCTGACGAGCGTCGTGGCGACGAGTTCCCCACCACCGACCCGAATCCGTTCCGGGGAGAGCAGCACCGCTCGGCCCAACGGCACGACGCTGCACAGCTGCTCGCCGGTCCACTCCTGGCATCCCCTGAGCCACACTGACCCGGACGCGGCGGGTCGTGCAGTGACGAGGTCGTCGGGGCCAGCCAGCACGTCAGCGTTGTCGATGGCCCCCGGAACGGGGTTCTGGCACGGGGTTGCCAGTGGCGTGAGGCTGCACTGGACGAGGACCTCGGGGGAGTCAACAGGGTCGGTGTCCGGGCCGATCACTTCCACTGTGGCTTCGTCCAGCCCGGTAAGGTCAACCCGCAGACCGGCCCACCAGGAGGACAGCAGCCACACGCAACTGGTCCAGTGGCCAGGGCGCTGCCTGAAGACCGACAACCTCGCGACGTCTCCTGCCGCGATTCCCTCGGAGTCGAGCAGGTGAACCGACTTGGTCACCCAGGTCAGCAGGGTGCGGGCGGACAATTCGCCGCGATCCGCGCCGTCGTACCAGGTCAGGATCGGCAGCGCACCGGCCTCCTTGCTGCGACGCCACAGGGCGGTCAGCGGGTCAGAACTGCGGGAGGCGGTCGGTCGGGCCAGGGAAACCATGGCAACCATTGTGAAGGATGAAACGCTGTGGTGCGTCCAACACGGTTGCGTCAGTGTGGCCAGATACTCTGTCGACATGCAACACGTCCTCATCCTGGCCGGCGGGTCCGGCACGCGCCTGTGGCCGCTGTCTCATCATGGAGAGCCCAAACAGCTGTTGGAACTCATCAACGGGATGAGCCTGCTGCGGATGGCATACGAGAGGGTCGCCGGTCTGGTCCCGGACACCAACATCGTGGTGTGCACCGGAGCCTCGTATGCCGACACGGTGGCCAAGTTGTTGCCGGAGATCCCGGCCGAGAACATCCTCGGTGAACCGGTGGGACGTGACTCCCTCAATGCCGTGTCATGGCCGGCCGGCATCATCGCTGACCGCGATCCTGATGGCGTCATGGCTGTCGTCACGGCTGACCACATCATCCGTCCCGCTGACGACTTTCGCGCCGCCTTGCAACACGGATTCGATCTCGCCACGGACGACCCTGCCGCACTGGTGACCTTCGGAGTCGTCCCCACCGAGCCGAACACCGGTTTCGGTTACCTCCACCGGGGCGGCCCGCTGGAGTCGGATCCGCGTGCTCACAACGTTCTCGAGTTCGTCGAGAAGCCCAGCCCGGAGCTTGCCCGCGAATACCTCGATTCAGGCGAGTATTGGTGGAACTCCGGCATGTTCGTCTGGCGGGCATCGACCCTGTTGAACTGTGTGTCCCAACTCAAGCCCCGGACCCGCCACCAGGTTGACGAGCTTGTCGCCGATCCCTCCCGGATCGCCGAGGTGTACCCGCTCATGGAGAAGGTCTCCGTCGACGTCGCGGTGATGGAACCGGCCTCCCATGGCGGATGCGGAGTACATGTCGCTGCGATTCCGCTGGAGATCCAGTGGTACGACGTCGGCTCCTACGAGGCGTTGGCCCCCCACCTGCCTGATGACGGCGAGGGCAACCACGTGATGGGTCTGACCGTCACCGTCGACTCGGACGGGAACCTGCTCATCAACGACCGCCCTGACGCCGTTCTGGCAGTGGCAGGTCTGCACAACATGGCCGTGGTGAGCACCGATCGTGCCACTCTGGTGGTGCCGTTGTCCCAGTCCCAGCAGGTCAAGGCTCTGGTGGCCGAGGTGGCCGCCCAGGCGGGAGGACGATTCGCGTGAAGAACGCCCGGGAAATTCGCGAGCCCATCGCATGGACCGTCATCGTTGTCAGTATCGGATTCCTCGTGGCCGTTCTGGTGCGGGCTGTCACGATGATGACCCACGAGCACAGCGGACTTTTCGGAATGGCTCGTAGCCTGTCGGGAAGCTCGCTGGGCATCGGCATGATCCTGCTGCTGGTGGCCGCAGTCTTGGTGTGCCGGTTCATTCGTCCGGCGACTCCTCATGCCAAATTGCTCGGCAAGGTGTCTGCTCTCATCGTGGCCATCGCGGCCGGATTCGACCTCATCCTTGCCCTGCTCGCTCCCATTCATGGTCCTGGGGGATTCCTGGGAGCGTCCCTGGGGCTCTTCGGTGACCTTCTGGCCATTGCCATCAAGGTTCTGGCCGCGTGGGTACTGCTGGTCCTGACGCGGCCGGAGGTATCCACCTCCGACGATGTCGAGAACTCCGACGAGGAGCCCGAGCCGGAGGATTCGGAGTCGGAACCTGCAAGTCAGCTTGTGGCCACCCAGGAAGCTGACACTCCAGCTCAGGAGGAGTTCAGCTGGCCCGAGGGGGTCGGTGCGGTCTGGACGAGGGCCGGTGATGCCGCGAGTGGAGCAGGCGCATCCGCATGGGATCCGGCGCAGACCAGAAACGCTCAGAATTGGGCGAGCGATTCGACATCTCCGCAGACCGGAGGAAACTCGGAAGACCACCAATGGTCGAACGACTGCGGACGGCGCTGAGAATCAATCACAGGTCTGCCTTGAGCCCCGGCGCGACACGCCGGTAGTTGTGGGGTTTTCCCGAGACGGAGTCGCGCGCTGAATCTCACACGTGTAATTTGTGCATCGGCGCGGAACCCGCCGCGTCTGATCTCGAGGAGCTTCCCCCATGGACGAGATTCTGACTTTGTTTTCCGGAGGCGGTGACGACGAGCCGGAATGGCACGACAAGGCCTTGTGCGCCCAGACTGATCCGGAGGCATTCTTCCCTGAAAAGGGCGGATCCACCCGTGAAGCCAAGCGCATTTGCGAGTCCTGCGAGGTGCGTCAGGAGTGCTTGGAGTACGCCCTCGAGAACGACGAGAGATTTGGAATCTGGGGCGGGTTGTCGGAGATGGAGAGGCGTCGACTGCGCAAGCGGGCGTGACCATCCTGGCGGCACACCACGGTAGGGATGACGGCCCGTTAGAATTTCCTGTCTGCGCGGAGGTGCCGTCGGCGCGATTGGTATGTGTGATGATCAGTCGTGTACATATGACGTGCACGCCGAGTTCCATGACGTCGACGAACAGGTGGTCTACCAGGTGAGTGACGAGAAGTACTCTGCGGAGACCGAGCCCGACGAGGGTCGTTGGCCTGACCTCGGCGATGCTCCACGCACTGCGGAGGGGCTCACGGACTGGACGATTCCCGTCATCCCATCGGTGCGTGTCGATCCGGCGGACTGGGCATGGGCGCATGAACGTCGTGAGCCGGCCGTCCCTGACATCACCGCTGACGAAGTGGCCGTCATCCTGCTCGTTCACCAAGCGGCAGATTGGTTGCCGCGAACTCTCAACGCCTTGCGTCGCAGCGACGAGAGGGCTGCGGTCCAGATCGCGGTTGACCTTGGTTCCACCGACGAATCCACGAACTTGTTGGAGGAGGCTGTCGGTGAGGGGCTGCTGGAAGAATGTGTCACGGCCAGCGCCGACACCACGCCTGGTCAGGGCGTCAACCTCGCCCTTGATCGTCTTCCCGACGACGTCACTCACGTTTGGATCTTGCATGACGACGTGGAGGTGGGCCGGGACTCCTTGAGCTCACTGCTCCATGAGGCTTCTCGCAAGCCTCACCCTGACGTCCTGTACCCGACCTTGCTCAAGCCGGCTCGGCACAATTACCCCGAGTTCATTGACGAGCAGGGCCAGAGTGTCAGTACCGGCGGTACTCGGGTTCTTCCCGTCGTTGACCGCGGTGACATTGACCAGAAGCAGGCTGATCCCGGCCCCATCCTGGGGGGATCGACGGCTGGGATGTTCGTCCGGTTGGAGGCGTGGAGCCGGCTCGACGGATTTGATCCCGCCCTTCCGCTCTTCCGTGACGGTGTCGACTTTGGATGGCGTGCCAACGAAGCAGGCATGGTGGTGCGCACTGCGCCGACCTGCACCATCCACCACCGTCAGGCCGGTCGAGGGTGGCAACGTGAGTCGAATCTGGCCCCTCGCCCGGACGCCACCGACCGTCTCGCCGGCATGCGCATGGTCGCGGCCCGCACCGGTCACCCGACCCGCACCAGTTTCGCCTTGTTGCTGGCCAGCGTGTGGCGATTCATCGTTCTGCTGGTCGGCAAGGCCCCCTCCCGTGCTGCCGACGAGTGGCGAGCCGGATGGCAGCTGTGGAAGACCCGTTCAGTCACCCGCGAGATGTCCCAGCGGTTGCAGGAATTCCACGCTCAGTGCGATCCCGACGATCTGGAGAACACCAAGCGTCTGCTGCCCAGCCGACGCAGTGTGTGGGCTCGAGCCGTCGACCGTTACGCCGGGGACCTCTCCGACCGGATGCATCCGTGGCGAAACGAGGACGGAACGACGATCGACGATCTCACCGGCGACGATTTCACCGCCCGGGACCATCGCTTCGTCGTCAACCCGTACATCGTGATGGTCGGGCTCATGGTGCTCTGCGGGCTTATCGCCTGCCGGGGCCTCTACGGGCCGGGAAGTGTGACCTCGACGTGGCTGGCTCCGGCTCCACATGGGCTGTCCGGTGCCTGGCACCGGTGGCTCACCGCTGTTCCGGGCGTGACGGGAGCGAATGCCCCGTGGCTTGCCTGGTCGGCCTTCGGCTCGGTCCTGACGATTGGCGAGCCAGAAGTCCTCGTCCGCATCCTGCTCGTCCTGGCACCGCTGCTCACAGCGATGTCGGCACATCGTCTCTTCCGTCGCGTCATTGGCGTCGGCGTGACGACCGTGCTGCTCTCCAGCTTCTGGGGACTGTTGCCGATTCTGACCGGAGGTCTGGCACGCGGTTCGGTGACGGCCGTGGCACTGGGCGTCATCCTTCCCCACATGGCATTGCACACCTGGCGTCTGGTGAACTCCGAAACGATTGACGTCGCCGAGCTGCGTGGTGCTGAGATCGGTACCCGTCAGGTCGGGGGCGTCTCTTCCGCAGGTGGCCTGGCCCTGTGGTCAGCTCTGGCGATCAGTTTGGTCCCGGCGCTGTGGATCTACCCGCTGGCGGTTGCTGTAGGCATCCTCACGACCCGGCCGCGCCGTCCGCTGCTGGCAGCCATCGTCACGGTGGGACCGCTCCTGGTCATCTCGCCGTGGATTCCACGGCTGTTCAGCGAGCCCGGACGGATGGTGACTGGGGCCGAGCCGCTGTTGAGCCCCGTCGTCGAGACGCGAGCCGGGCTGTGGTTGTTGGTCGGACGCTCGATCGTCCCGGGCACGGCTCCTACCGCGTTCACCCTGATCGCGATGATCCCGTTGTGGATTGCCACGTTGTGGGCGGTGTGGCACCTCATCATCGACCGGTCGGCCTCCATCGGATCCCTCACCGGACATCCGAGAGGCCGGATGCTCGCCCTCATCCTCGTCTATTTGGTGTGCCTCATCCTTGCCGGTGTCGGATCGCGCGTCCTGGTTGACGTCTGGGGTGTGCAGGTTCATCCGGCCATTGAGCCGTGGCAGCTCGTAGGCGTCGGCGTCTTGCTCATGTTCATCGCAGCAGCACGCCAGTCCGCCCTGCTCAAGCGGGCTGAGGCCGATCATCATCCCGCTGACGAGTCGCCGACCTTGGGAGAGCTCCTCGTCGGTATTGGTAACCGGTGGTTGCCCTGGGTGATGGCAGTCTCCGTCGCCGCAGGTGGCGTCTGGTGGTTGGTCGGTGGCGCTCGTGGCCCGATGTCCACCACTGACGAGATGCGTCCCGCCTATGTCACTGCGGTGGAGGGCTCGCCGCGCCAGACTCGCACCCTCATGGTGAATGTGCATGGCAGCGATGTCCGCTGGGATCTCGTCGATGCCGAGAACCCGAGCTGGGGAAGTGGCGAGCGCCCCGCCATTTCCTCGGACAGCCGGATCGCCAATCCAGCTTCTGATCTTGCTCTGGCAGTGGCGACAGGTGCTGTCCCTGACGACCTCGCGAGTCGCCTGTCCGCACTGGGAATTGGCCATCTGTGGCTGCGTGGGGCAGGAGCCGACGTTGTGGCCCAGGTAGGCAATACGGCTGGTCTGACAGCCGCTATCACTGATCCGACGACGACCGTCTGGACGGTGGATGGGCAGCCGTCCAGGGCCGTCGTCGGCGCGCCCGGGGGAGACCAGGAGCCAGTGGTCGGGAAGGTCACCACGTCAGGCACCCTGACGATCCTCGAACCCCGTGACGACCGCTGGAAGGTCGAGGTGGGTGGCACGAAGCTTCAGCCGGCTGCTCAGCACGAGATCGGGGTGTCCTACCAGGTCGGCTCGGCTCGTGGCGACCTGACCTGGTCGATGCCGACCCAGGGATGGGCCTGCGCGATTGAGGTGGTGGCTCTGGTCGTGTTGATGCTGGTCGCCGGCCCCCAGTACGCCCAGCGCAACCGTGTCGCCGCCCCGCGCCGTTCCGTCCCTGCCCGTCGCCGGAAGGCGCGCCGTAACCATCGTCAGGAGGAATCATGAGCGATCGTCCACGCCGCGCCCTCACCGATGACGAGGAGCCCGAGGAGATCTTCGAGGCCGAGCCCGGCGAGGCTGGTCCTGCCCGACGAGCTGTGGATGCTGAGGATGCCGGCGACCAGCCGGTGGTTCGTGCTGCCCGGGCCATGGATCCTGACGACGTCGCCACTCCGGATGAGGACGACCTTGACGGAACCGACGGCGATCCGTCGACAGCATCAGCGGTTGAGAGGCCGACCATTGACGACAAGGCAGGACACCACTGGAAGGGTCCGGTCTGGGTGGTGACCTTGGCCGTGGCAGCCGTGGCAATCTCATTGTTGACGACGGCGATTCCGGAGTCCCGACGCACGGCTCCGGCGGCTCAGTTCGTCTCGTCCGGGCGAACCCTCGTGTGCCCGCCCTCCCAGGGGAAGGCCAGTCTCGCCGCTGGCTCCGTGGGCGGCAGTCTGCACGTCGGCACGTCCGCGGACAAGCTGTCCGAGACCTCGGTTCCTGCCGTGACGAAGATCGACAACTCGGCTGGATTCGTTCGTTCCATGGCAGGGCAGCATCCTCCGACGGGATCGGTCCTGTCTGCCGACCATGGCATGACGACGTGGGTTCCTTGCGTAGGGACTGCCACCGATGGTGCGGTGAGCCTCACCAATCCGTCTGCCTCCGATCTCGTGGTCGTCAACGCGGATACTCGGGTGGCGACTGTCGACGTCACCTTGTTGGGTTCCAAGGGAGAAATTGACACCGCCGGCATGCGTGGCATTCGGGTGTCTCCCGGCCAGACCAAGGTGCTGCCACTGTCAGTGTGGAACAACGACACCACCCCTGTCACCGCGTTGATCGGCTCCAGGGAGGGGAGAGTCGTCGTCGGCGCCCGTACCTGGGCTCCCAAGGGCCGCGAGACGATCGCGATGGCCCCAGCCTCCAAGACTGTCTACTTGCCAGCGGTCCCGGCGAAGGTGTCCACCGCAACCCTCGTCATCTCCAACCCCGGCACGACCCGGTTGGGTGTGTCCGTGACGGCACTGGCGGGGCACGGTCCGTTCACCCCTGACGGTGCTGACGAGATCGACATCGATCCGCGTTCGACGATTCAGGTCGATCTGTCAAAGGCGTTGGCGGGAGAAGCCGTCGGCCTCAAGCTGTCGGCCCATGATCCGCTGGTGGCCAGGTTGTTCGTGCAGGGAAAGCACGGCACCACCGATTACGCCCTCGTCGGACCCGGCTCGTCCAGCAAGGTGCTCGAACAGACCCTTGGCGCCGGTGGCACCCTCGAGCTGTCGAACCCTGGTGGGGAAGCCGTGACGTTCACAGGCACTCTGACAGCTGACGGCGGGAAGAAGACCGCGGTCAATGGGACGGTTCCGGCAGGATCCACCTGGTCAGGGAAGGTTCCAGCAGCAGGTCACCTGCACGTCGTCGGGTCGGCTCCACTCGTCGGCGGTGTGGTGTCTGGCAGCGGCCTGGCCGTCTTGCCGTTGGACGCCATCGCCACGTCGACGAACGGACGCCGCGCCACCGTCGACCCGCTGCTGCGCTGACAACAGTTGGCCTCAGCCGTCGATATCCGGGTCGATCTTCTCCACCGGAAGGCCGGTCAAGGCCGACAACTGCTCGACCAAGGTGCGATGGACGAGGATGGCCAGTCCACGCCGACTGGCAGTCCTCAGTTCGAGGGGACGTCGGTAGATGACGACCCGGGCAGGGGAGTCGTCACTGCCGTCGACCGCCGACGACAGCGGAACCCGTTCCTCGGTCCAGTCCGGCATCGTGGGGACGTCCTCCGCCCCTACGACGACGTTGTCGAGAATCCCCGGACACGACCGCTGCACCTGGCGGACGGCTTCGGCCAGGCAGGCCGTGAAGAACTCAGCATCATTGGGGTCGATGCGGTCGATACGCCCGCCATAGGCACGCGGCAGGACGACTGGCCCACGCTGCCCACGACCATGACGGTTTCGACGCTTGGACATGACACCACTGTATTGCGGATGTACCAATGGTGCGATCAGACGAGTCCGGGCCACCCCCTCCGCAGGTGCAGGTCACATGTCCCTGGTGCACACACGCTCGCGCAGCCCCGACCGTATGTGTCGGTACCCGCGTGGCACCACAGGGAAAACAGGACTGTGGCGTACCGTGCCCTGGGTGAGAGAGTGCATTCGACCCGGATGTTCCCGACCGGCAGTCGCGACGCTGACCTACGTGTATGCCGAGCGCACCGCGGTCCTCGGCCCTTTGGGACCCAGCCGTGAGCCCGGCGCCTACGACATGTGCGCGGAGCACGCCGAAGCCCTCTCAGCCCCGGTGGGATGGGAAGTCATCCGACTCCCGGGCATCGATGATCCTGCGCCGGCACCGCCGGTGGACGACCTCATGGCCCTTGCTGCGGCTGTTCGCGAGGTGGGAATGCTGGAAGACGAGGTTGTCCCCGAGCCAGACCCGGCCTCGGTCCATGTCCTGGGTCGTCGTGGTCACCTGTCGGTGATCACGGACGCCAGCCACGACGTGCGAAGCCACTAGGATGACGGTCATGCCTGATCTACCGCTGGCCCCTGAGGCACTCGACCTCTCACCGGCATTCCTGGAGGTGGCAGCCTGCCCGGCGTGCCACTCCCGGTTCGCACTCGACTTCGACAGTGGGGAGCTGGTCTGTTCCTCGCCGTCCTGCGGGCTGGCCTTCCTGGTGCGCGACGGTGTGCCTGATCTTCGCCTTGACGCCGCCCGTCAGCGCGGGGCGACGAGGACCGCTGACGCGCAGGACGCCGAGGCCTTCGAGCCCACCCGTCGTCATGAGCTGAGACCTCGGTGACTTTCGACGACTCACGTCTCGACGCGCCGCTCGACCCTCTGACCGAGGGGGTCTTGCGACATCTGGCGAGCACCGGTGCACGTGTCCGTCGCGACTCGGCCAACCTCGACGAGGTGCGTCGAACCGTCGGTGAATGGGGACAACCCAGGGGAGTTCTCGTCGTCGGTCCGGAAGCCCGTCTGGTGCGCTCAGTTCTGGAGCCCGTGTGCCCGGTCCCCCTCGTCGCGTGGCCGTTCCGTCGTCTACCGGCATGGGTGGGTCCCCTGGATCTCGTGGCCGTCCTCGACACCGATGGACGATGCGCGGCCCAGGTGGCAGAGGCGCGCCGTCGCGGTAGCGCCATCATCCTGGCCTCCACCGGGGACAGCGAATCCTGGCGAGCTGCCGGTAACCATGGCACTGCCCGCATCCAGATGATCTCCGAGGATCCCATCTCAGCCGCAGTTTCCGCGCTGGCAGTGCTGGGCGATCTGGGGCTCGGTCCTGCCGTCGATCCCGGCCAGGTCGCTCGGGTGGCAGACATGGTGGCTGAATCGGCCTCACCGCATCGCGATCTGGCGGTCAACCAGGCCAAGGACCTTGCCTGTGCCCTGGCTGACGCCGAACCCCTGACCTGGGGCGGATCGGTGCTGGCCGCACGCGCTTCTCGTCGCCTGGCCGAGTTGATGCGTCGGGCCACAGGCCGAATCGCGCTGTCGGCTGACGCCGCCGCGCTGCGTCCCATCATTGAATCCGCTCCCAGACGAGATCTCTTTTCCGATCCTGATCTCGATGGTGAATCGCGTCGACCGGTACTTGTCGTCATGGATGACGCCGCGACCGAGCACGAGGTCACTCGTCGGGAGTTGGAGCAACTTTGTGCCGTCCACGACGTGAGGGTGCGCAGCGTCACCCTGCCGTTGGGTATTGATGAGAGGTCCTCCTCGATGGACCGTTACGTTGCCCTCCTGCTGCAGGGAAGTTTCGCCACCGTTTATCTTGCCCTTGGGCTGGACCGTCTGGAGGAGATGTCATGAGTCAGTCCCACGTGGCTGGGGAGCCGGACGAGGCCGAGAAGCCGGAGAAGGAGGGCGGAGGCCGCAAGGCGATCATTGCCGCTGCCTCTGCCAACCTCGCGATTGCCGTGACGAAGGCCCTCGCATGGGCCCTGACCGGCGCATCCTCGATGCTTGCCGAGGCCATTCACTCGGTGGCCGACACCACCAACCAGGTCGTCCTCATGGTCGGAGGCAAAGCTGCCCACAAGAAGGCCGACGAGGACCATCCGTTCGGTTACGAGAGGGCCCGGTACATCTCCGGCTACATCGTCGCCGTCGTCATCTTCAGCGTCGGTGGATTGTTCGCCCTGTACTCGTCGTACCAGAAGATCCGCGACACTCTCGCCGGTCAGCCTGACGAATTGCTCGACTCCCAGTGGTGGTGGGTGCCGCTGGTCGTGACCGTCATCTCGGCATGTGCCGAGGGTGCTAGCCTGCACACCGCTCTCAAGGAGAGCAAGCAAGATCGTGAGGGCATGACGATCCTGCAGTACATCCGCAAGGCCAAGGCCCCGGAGTTGCCGGTGGTCATGATGGAGGACTCGGCTGCCGTCCTCGGTTTGATCTTCGCGTTCCTCGGTGTCGGCCTCACCATCCTGACGCACAACCCGATCTTCGACGGTATCGGTTCGGCCTGTATTGGCGTCCTGCTGGTCGTCGTCGCAGCCATTCTCTCGCGAGAGATGAAGTCCCTGCTGGAAGGGGAGTCGGCAACTCCGGAGTCACGCAAGGCCATTCACGACGCGCTCGTGAGTGCTGACGGCGTCGACTCGGTCATCTACATGAAGACGGTCCACCTGGGTCCCGACACCATTCTGCTGGCTGCCAAGATCGCCGTCGATCCGGGCGACTCCGCACTCGAGGTGGCACGCATCATCGACAATGCGGAAGTGGCCGTCCGTGCTGCGGAACCACTTGTCGGCCCGCTCTTCCTCGAACCTGACATTCGGTACGGCGATCGTCGCATTAGGGAGGATGAGAAGCGTCCGGAGGATCAGGTATGAGCAAATCTGTCCTGGTGCTCAACGGCCCGAACCTGGGACGACTGGGTCGCCGCGAACCCCAGATCTATGGGGCGACGACTCACGCTGCCCTGGCGGCTCGGCTGATCGAGTACGGCCGCGAGCTCGGGCTCGACGTCGAGGTGCGTCAGACCGACTCCGAGGAGCGGATGATCGGGTGGATACATCAAGCTGCTGACGATCGCATCCCGGTCGTCATCAATCCGGCTGCCTGGAGCCACTACAACATCGCAATTGCTGATGCCCTGGCCCAGGTGGAGGCACCCTGCATCGAGGTGCACATTTCGAACATCGCCACCCGGGAGGAGTTCCGTCACCACAGCGTGGTCTCGGTGCATGTCACCGGGACGATTGCCGGCCTCGGGCTGAAGGGCTACGAGTTGGCCCTCGCCTGGTTGGCGACGGTCTGACGCCGACGCGCTCTCTCCGACGTGACCGAACCTGTGTGACGATGGTGCTGGGGGACTCAGCGCTTCATCGACTCGAAGATCTCCTTGCACTCCGGGCAGACGGGGAATTTGTCCGGATTGCGGGAGGGCACCCACACCTTGCCGCACAGGGCGACGACAGGGGTCCCGTTGACCATGGCGTCGGTGAGCTTGGCCTTCGGGACGTAGTGGGAGAAGCGCTCGGCGTCACCGTCATCAAAGGATGGACGAGTCTTCTCCTCGACCGCCGTACTGGAACCTGGTGCCACCTGTGTGCTCATGGTGGACCAGTGTACGTGGCAGACATCATGCCTGACCACGGAGGACGACGAGTCCAGCTGGCAGCGGACGTAATTAGCATCATGGGCCCATCGTGGGAGAATGGACCGGTGACGAATGCGACTCCTCCCCCCATGGGCTGGTACCCCGACCCTGCCGGAAGTGATCAGGAGCGGTATTGGGACGGCGAACGATGGACCCGCAATCTGCGGAATCCGCCGGAACCCGAACCGCGTCATGTCACCGGTCATGTGCCTGAGACGCTGGCCCCGGTCTCACGGGTACCGTCGTCCCCGCGTCAGACGACCGCTGCGCCGCGGCACGGAGAGGTAGCGCCGCCGCGCAACAAGTGGGGCACCACCGCTGACGGTGTGCCCCTGGCCGGGTGGTGGTGGCGAGCCTTGTCGACCGTCATCGATTTCGTCCTGATGTGGGCCGTTGTTGGCATCACCATGCACGAGAAGATCGCCAGCATTATGGCCAGCTACCAGGCGTTCCTCGACGAATCGATGCGCAGGATCAGCGCGGGGGCGAGCCCGTCTGACGTCATCACCACGCAGTCGCTGAGTGATGCAGGGTTCGTCTACGACATGACGAATCTTGTTGGTGCCGTCATCATCGCCCAGGCGATCTACCAGTTCATCATGTTGGCGACCTGCGCCGGTTCGGTTGGCCAGCTTGTCTGCGGGCTGCGCGTCGTGACCACTAATCAGGGCAAAGACCATCGCCGACTGGTGTGGTGGCGTGCCCTTGTCCGTGCCACGGCCTGGGCCTGTGTGGAGATTGGTAACCAGGTCATTGTGTTGTTGACTCCGTTCAGTTATCTCATGCCGCTGTGGCAGCGGTCTCGCCAGACCATTCACGACGCCATTGCCGGCACTCAGGTGGTTCGTCCGGTCCGCCAGCTCGACGCCGAGTGAGTTTCGTCTAGACGGGGCGACGATGTCGTCCCCACAATCCGTCCGCATTGATCCCGCCCCCACGCTGGGGCACCGAAAGGCCGTCATGTCCTTGACAGATCCCCACCTGACGACTCTGGCCGATCACTTCGGCATCGCTCGTGATTACCACGACTGGAAGGGCCAGTACATCGAGGTTGAGGAGGCGACCGTCATCGCCGTCCTTGCCGGGCTCGGGATCGATGCGTCAACCCCGGAGCTGGCCGAACAGGCATGCCGAGAGGTCGCCAACCGCACCTGGCGTCGTGTCCTGCCTGGAATCGTCGTGCTGCGCGAGGGGCAGGAAGGACGCGTCGACGTCCACGTCAATGCCGGGGAGTGGGTCGATGTTCACATCATCTGTGAGGACGGTCATCATCGTGGGTGTTGGCAGGTCGACAACTGGAACCCGGATCGCCGGGTCGAGGGACGCTGGATCGGTGAGGCCACCTTCGGCATCCCGGCTGACCTTCCGCTGGGTTACCACACCATCGTCGCGACGACGGCTGATCATCGCGCCACGTCGACCCTGGTGGTTTCCCCGAACTGGCTCGGTCTGCCGAGGTCAATGGGCTCGTCCCGGGTCTGGGGCCATGCGGTGCAGCTGTACTCCACGCGGTCTCGGGGGTCGTGGGGAATGGGCGATCTGGCGGATCTGGCGGATCTGTCCACCTGGGCGGCAACCCAGGGTGCGGACTACATGCTCGTCAACCCATTGCATGCCAGCCAGGTCGTCTCCCCGATCGAGCCCTCACCGTATCTGCCCTGCAGCCGTCTCTTCCTCAACCCGCTGTACGTGCGCCCTGAGATCATTCCTGAGTTCTCAGACCTCGACTCCTACGAGTGTTCCAAGGCCCGCTCCGCCCAGGCTCATGCGGCTGCGACCACTGAGACGATCGACCGTGACCGTTCCTGGGACTCCAAGCTGCCGGTCCTCGAGGCCGTCCACGCCCTCGGTCTGGAAGGGTCGCGGGAGCTGTCCTACCAGGCCTTCCGCAGGCTGCGCGGCACCCGTCTGGTCGATCTGGCCACCTGGTGTGCGCTGACCGAGGTCTACGGCAACGACTGGCACGAATGGCCCGAAGGGTTCCAACGTCCCAGCAACCGAGCCGTCTCGGAGTTCGTGCGCGCTCACGAGGATCGCGTCGACTTCTTCATGTGGCTGCAGTGGATTGCTGACCAGCAGCTCTCGGCCGCCCAGTCGGCCGGACTTGACGCCGGGATGTCCCTGGGCCTCATCTGTGACATGGCTGTCGGCGTCTCGGGTGCCGGAGCAGATGCGTGGATGCTCGGTAAACTCTTTGCCGACGGTGTCTCCGTCGGCTCCCCGCCTGATGCCTTCAACCAGGCCGGTCAGGAGTGGGGTCAGCCGCCGATGCGTCCGGACATGTTGGCCGACATGGCCTACCAGCCCTTCCGTGAGATGGTGCGGGCGGCCCTGCGACATGCGGGCGGTATCCGTATCGACCACATCCTCGGCCTGTTCCGGCTGTGGTGGGTCCCAGCCGGTCTTGGCCCGTGCATGGGAACGTACATCCGGTACGACCATGAGGCCATGGTCGGTATCCTGGCCTTGGAGGCCTACCGTGCCGGCGCCCTCGTCGTGGGCGAGGACCTGGGCACCGTCGAGCCGTGGGTGCGCACGTATCTGCGTGAGCGGGGGATCATGGGTACTTCGGTGCTGTGGTTCGAGAATGGCGAGGACGGCCATCCTCTGGCTCCCGAACAGTGGCGTGAGTACGCCATGAGTTCGGTGACCACTCATGACCTCCCGCCCACCACTGGCTACCTCGCTGGTGACCACGTCGAGGTGCGTAACGAGCTCGGACTGCTCACAGAGTCCTTGGAGCACGAGCGGGCCGAGGCAGCCCGCCAGACCGAGACCTGGATCGGCATCCTGCGGGCGCGTGGAGTGTTGGAAGGGGACGACCCCTCGGAGGAAGAGATCGTGTTGGCGATGCACCGCATGCTCACCCAGACGCCGGCTAAGGTCCTCAACGTCACCCTCACCGATGCCGTGGGAGATCGACGTACTCAGAACCTTCCTGGCACCACCAATGAGTACCCGAACTGGCGGGTGCCTCTCAGCCATCCGGACGGCTCGCCGATGTGGCTCGAGGAGGTCTTCACCGATGAGAGGGCCGCGCGACTGTCCGGGGTCATGAACGAGAAGTGATCGGCTGACTTTGGTCGTAGGAGATGTGAAACCGGGGTCCGACGCTTGATGGCATCGGACCCCGAATGCTTGATCACGGGTCAACAACCCGTGTCAGTCGCTCAGTCGGCAACGGCCTTCTTGAGGGTGCTGGAGGCCGAAATCTTGACAGCCTTGTGAGCGGGGATGGTCATGGACTCGCCGGTGCGGGGGTTGCGACCATTGCGAGCGGGACGCTCGACGGCCTCGGCGGTGAACAGACCGGGAAGCTGCACCTTCTCGCCCTTGGCCAGGGCACTGGTGATGACGTCGGTGAGAGCCTTGACGGCCTCGTTGGTCTGGGCCTCGGTGAGCGAGGCCTGCTTGGCGACGGCCTTGATGAGCTCGGACTTGGTCATGGGGTCTCCTCAGATGGACTGTGTGCGGTTTCCGGCTTCTTGCCGTTTCCCTACTCAAGGACATTAGCGGGTGTTGGTCTTCAGTCAAGCCCAGATGCGCTTTAACAGCGGGCTTTCCACCCATTTCGGGCCAGTGTTTACCCGGTTGTCACACTTCGAGTAGTTGGAGCGGCCGGTTGAGCCAGTGCCGGATTACTCAGGACAACGAGGCGCCGAGTACGGTATCAGCGCCGTCATTTCCCTGCTTCACCATGATGGTCGGAATGGCCTGGTCGCCGCGGGAGATACGTCGTCCGGAGATCGGCAGCTCGGCTATGGCAGCCTGGTGACGCTTACGTGCGGCTTCCAGAGGCTCACGGCCCACGACTTCGCCATTCACGACGAGGGGGACGATGAGGTTGCGGTCGTTAGCGTCGGCGGTCGGCTGCTGGCCCACCCTGACGACCTCGGCGGTGGCGGTACCACCTGAGCCGATGCGTCGCACCGCGTACTTGCGTCCTCCCACGGTGTTCTTGTGAGACGACTTCTTGGCCACCGGCAACAGCTCGGCGTCCGGAGCGTTCGAGATCGCGCGGGCGACCAGCTTGTAGACGAAGGAGCAGGTCGGCGCTCCCGAGCCTGTCACGAGGGAGGTTCCGACGCCGAAGCCATCGACGGGGGCGCCACGCAGGGCGGCGATCTGCCACTCGTCAAGGTCGCTGGTGACGATGACGCGGGTGTTGGTGGCACCGAGGTCATCGAGCAGATCGCGGACCTGGCGGGCGGCGATGGACAGGTCTCCGGAGTCGATGCGGACCGCGCCGAGGCGTCCTTCGGTGAGGCGGACGGCCGTGCGCACGGCGTTCTCGATGTTGTAGGTGTCCACCAGCAGGGTGGTCTTCTCCCCATAGGCGGCGAGCTGGGCACGGAAGGCATCCTCCTCGGTGTCGTGGAGGAGGGTGAAGGCGTGGGCAGCGGTGCCGGAGGTGGGGACGCCGTAGCGGATGCCGGCAGCGAGGTTCGAGGTCGGGCCGAATCCAGCGATCCAGGCGGCGCGAGCAGCGGCGACGGCGGATTCCTCATGGGTACGACGAGAGCCCATCTCGATGATGGAGCGGCCCTCGGCCATCATGACCATGCGGGAGGCCGCCGAGGCGATCGCGGAGTCATGGTTGTAGATGCTCAGCAGCAGGGTCTCGAGAACGCAGGCCTCGGCAAAGGTGCCCTCGACGGTGAGGAGCGGCGATCCTGGGAAGTAAAGATCGCCCTCAGCGTAACCATGGATGGATCCGGTGAAACGGTAGTTCGACAGCCACTCAGCCATGTGCGGGCCGACGACCCCGGTCTTCTCCAGGAAGGAGACCTCCTCGTCGGTGAAATGAAAGTCCTCCACCGCATCGAGGACACGTCCAGTGCCGGCGACAACGCCGTAACGGCGGCCTTCGGGGAGACGACGTGGGAACAACTCGAAGACGCAGCGGCGGTCGGCGGTTCCTGACGCCATGGCAGCCTCGATCATAGTCAGCTCGTAATGGTCGGTGAACAGTGCGGTCGACATGGGCCACAGTTTAGGGGGATGGGGCGTCCCCGTTGGCGGGGTTCAGGTGCCCCCGGTGGTGACAGAATGGGCACATGTCTGCAACCACCGTGGAACCCATGGCACGGACCGACCGTCTCACCGATGAGGAATCGACGTGGACGACCGTCGTCTGGGACGACCCGGTGAATCTCATGGACTACGTGACGATGGTGTTCATGAGGTATTTCGGCTACCCGCGCGAGAAAGCCGTGCAGCTCATGATCCAGGTCCACAACCAGGGCCGGGCGACGGTGGCCGAGGGGTCCAAGGAGGAGATGGAGATCGCGGCGCACGCCATGCATGGCTACGGATTGCAGGCCTCGGTCGAAAAGGGCGGGCAGGAATGAGGATTGAGGGTACCCGGAATCAGTGGGTCTGGTACCTGGAGCGCCGCGAGACCATCGGCATCGAGATCGCCCTGGGGCACTACGTCGAGGCCTTGTCGCGGTTGCGCACCACCACCGCTCGTGACAGTTCGGGGGCAGACCCGTTCGCCTTCTGGGAGAGCCAGTTTTGCGGCCCTCAGGAGGACGACGAGGTGCGTCGCGCCATCCTGCCGAGCGCCTACCGCGACGACGACGCTGCCGACGCTCAGTTTCATGCCAGTCATGACGCCGAGGAGGTCGCCGCGCGCTGTGAGGATGCCGAGGCCTTGCGAACTGATCTGGAGGCATTGCACCGAACTGGCCGTGTCCCCATGAATCCGGTGACGACTCAGCGGTGGCTTCGTACCGTCAATGCGCTGCGGGGAATGATGGCGGCCAGGTTGGGTGTCACTGACCAGATCACCGCTGACGAGGTCGCCCGGGTCGCCCAGGAGGAGCTGGAGGCCGAGGAGGAGTGTGTCTACGAGTGGCTCGGTTTTGTCGTCGAGGTGCTCGTCGAGGTGGAGTTGTCGGAGTAGGGCTCAGATCTCGTGGACAGTCACCGGCTCGCGCAGCCTCAGGCTGAGCTGGTGTTCCAGCCGCTGGTGCAAGGTGATGAGAGCTGCCGGGCACCCCCGGCAGGCACCTTTCATGGCCACGGCGACGGTGCGTTGCCCGTTGTCGACCGTGACGTCGACCAGTTCGATCGACCCACCATGCATGGCAGCCACGGCACCGACAGGGCCAGCGATGAGTTCGTCGGCGCACCATCTCAGGGTCTCGGCTTCGTCGAGGATCTGGGCATCGGGTCCACCGCTCCAGTCGTCGGTCCTTTCGAGAGCCATCGTCAGAGCGGTCCGGAAGTCGCCACCGATACGCTCCCAGCTGTCCTCGAGGACGGTGGCGATGACGGCACCAACCGTCACCTCGACGTGCACCCGTCCCAGGAACTCGTCGAGACCAGGCGCGCTCACCAATTCACCGGCGAAGGGTAGGCTCACCCCCGACACCACCCAACGCAGGGTCGCGGGGTCAGCCGTCGCCTCCGGGTGAATGGCCGTGGAAGGACGCGAGGCAAGCTTCATCAGATCACCAGATTCGTCACGAGACGACCGATGAGGGCCATGATCCACGCCAGCGCGAACATGTAGCCGAAGGCGACCGCCGGCCACTTCCACCCGCCGGTCTCTCGTTTCATGATGGCAATGGTGGACATGCACTGCAGGGCATAGGCGAAGAAGAGGATGAGGGCAACGATGGTTGCCGGGGTGAAGATCTTTTCGCCCTCGTGGTCGCCGTGCGTCCACGTCCAACGGTCCAGCTGTTGGGCCACCTCGGCATCGTCCTCTGGGTCGGTGGCTGAAGCCATCTGGCCCAGGGTGGAGACGGCCACCTCTCGAGCAGCCAGTGATCCGATGAGGGAGACGTCAATGCGCCAGTCGAATCCCAGCGGTTCGAAGACCGGCTCGACGGCCTTGCCGACACCAGCAGCGATGGAGTGATCCATGGTGTAGGCCGCCACGGCGACGTCATCGCGCGGGTCGACACCCGCTTTTGACAGCTCGGAGTCAGACTGCATCGGGAAGGTCGTCAGGGCCCAGATGACGATGGTCGTCAGCATGATGATGGTGCCAGCCTTGTGCAGGAAGGCCTTGGTGGGCTCCCACATCGCGATGCCCACCGAGCGCAGTGTGGGAATCCGATATGGCGGCATTTCCATGTAGAAGGGCAGGAGTATGCCGGAGCGATCGGTGATCTTCTTGACGACCCAGGCCGCCGTCATCGCCGACACCGCGCCGAGCAGGTAGAGCAGGAACATCGCCACACCTCGCCCGGAGAACGGGCCGATGCGGGTGGCGTCGGGGATGAGCATGCCGACCAGCAGCACGTAAACGGGCAGTCGGGCCGAGCAGGTAGCCAGCGGGACGCCGAGCATCGTCGCGATGCGGTCCTTGGCCGAGGGGATGGTTCTCGTGGCCATGACCCCGGGGATGGCGCAGGCGAAGGAGGACAGCATGGCCACGAATGCTCGTCCCTCCAGCCCGGCACGGCTCATCACCTTGTCCATGAGGAATGCTGCCCGTGACATGTAGCCCACGGCGTCCAGCAGGGCCAGCAGTAGGTACATCAGCAGGATCTGTGGGACGAAGACGAGTACGGCTCCGACGCCGCCGATGATGCCATCGCCCAGCAGACCGGCGAGGATCGGGTTGGAGACGTGGTCGTCAACCCAGCCGCCGAGCCAACCGAAGAAGCCATCGATGGCGTCCTGGAAGGGCGCTGCCCACGTGAACAGTGCCTGGAAGAATAGGAACATCACTAGGAAGAAGACGATCGTTCCCCACACCGGGTGCAACAGGACCTTGTCAATGCGCTCGGTGCGAGAGTCGGGCTGGGGATCCTGGTACCCCGCGCTGGCAAGGGTCGAGTCGACCCATCCGGTCAGCTCCTCTGCTGCGGTGGGCGGCGGAATGGGGGGACGGCTCCAGGTCTGCCACTCGCTGATGAGGTGACGTAGTTCCCCGATGCCGATGCCACGGTTGGCGACCACGGAGACCACTGGTACGCCCAGTGCCTGGGACAAGGCTGCGGTGTCGAGGCTGCCGCCGCGGCGTCGCAACTCGTCAGCCATGGTGACGACGACCGCTGTGGGGAGGTCTCGCTCCAGGGTTTCTGCGAGTAGCAGCAGGGATCGGCGCAGGGCCGTCGCATCGGCGACCACCAGAACGGCGTCAGGTGCCTGGACGCCCTTGATCGTCCCATCCAGAGCCTCGGCGACAATGGCCTCGTCGGGGGAGATGGGGGTCAGTGAATACGTCCCGGGAAGATCCTCGATGCCGTACTCGTCACCGTCGATGTGGCACACACCGGTGCTGCGGGAGACGGTGACGCCGGGGTAGTTGCCGGTCTTGGCGTGCAGACCCGTGAGGTGGTTGAAGATCGACGTCTTGCCACCGTTGGGAGAGCCGACCAGAGTCAGTTTGGGTGATCCCGTCGACAGCTCGACGGTGGGATCGGTGTGGCACGTGACGGTTGTGGGCATGGGCAGTCCTCGAATGGGCGCGTGTCATCGCGCAGGAAGGGTTGGAAGGGAAGTGGACTGTCAGGCGGCTGCGACGGACAGCTGAGCCTCGACAACAGGGCGCGATGCGGTCTGTGGAACAGGGCGGACCATGATCATGTCAGCTTGGGCTCGACGCAGACACATCTGGACGTCGCAGATGTGGAAGACCATCGGGCCACCGAAGGGTGCCTGGCGAATCTTGGTGATGTCGCGGCCCTGTCCGAACCCGAGCATGTGGAGCCGGTGACAAATGTGGTCAACACACTCGGGTGCAATGGACTCGATGGTCGCGCTCTGGCCAGCGGCCAGGCGGCTGAGCGGCACGATGGTCTCCTCATCTGCGGTGCCGCGGTGTATCTGCTTCCTCATCTCGTCTCCTTCGTGATTCCATGACGGCGTCGGAACTCCCGGTGCAGCCCAAAGGATAGTCAAGCCTTACCTCATTGTCATCACCGGGGGTGTTTTTCGGCATGTGGACGTCATGAAAACCCTGTGGATGGCCGGTTGGCGGCGAGGGCGGGGTAGTCTTGCCAGCCGTGACCGAACCTGATTCCGACGTTGTCGACTCACCGATCGGCATCTTCGACTCTGGATTCGGAGGGCTGACGGTGGCCCGATCCGTCGTCGACCTCATGCCCAACGAGGACATCATCTATCTGGGCGACACGGCCCGCGCACCCTATGGCGAGAAGACGATTGCCGAGGTGCGTCGCTACGCCCTGCAGTGCCTCGATCGACTCGTCGCTCACGGCGTGAAAGCCCTGCTCATCGCCTGTAACACGGCGTCATCAGCAGTGTTGAGGGATGCCAGAGAGCGCTATGACGTCCCGGTCATTGACGTCATCATGCCGGCTGCTCGCCGAGCCAGTTCGGCCACCCGGAACGGTCGCATCGGCGTCATCTGTACCGAGGCCACGGCTCGCTCCCTGTCCTACGAGGACGCGCTGGCGGCGGTGCCTGGCATCACCCTGACGACCCAGGCCTGTCCGAAATTCGTCCCCTACGTCGAGGAGGGAATCACCAGCGGACGGGAGTTGGAAGCCATCGCGCGGGACTACCTGGAGCCGATCCGGGAGGCCGGTTGCGACACCCTCATCCTGGGCTGTACCCACTACCCGCTGCTGGCGGGGCTCATTTCCTATGTCCTGGGCGACGACGTCACCCTCATCTCCTCCTCCCACCAGTGTGCGCGGGCTTCCTATTCCTTGATGGCTGACTCGGGGTTGCTGCACTCCGAGCCACGCGAGTCCATCCGCTACTTCCTGACGACGGGCAATGCAGAGCGCTTCGAGAGATTGGGACGGCGGCTCATGGAGGGTTTCGTCCACGACGTGCAGTCGGTGCACGATGACCGGCATCCTCTGGGGACCGTGCGGTCGTGCGCGACTGAGTGACGCCGCTGAGTGACCTGGGGAGCGTACCGTGTCGTAGCCCTGATTCGTGTCAGTCCCTCCCACTACCCTTGGCAGCGTGAGTGAGACTTCTCGAATTGATGGACGCCGCCTGGACCAGTTGCGGGACGTCAGGATCGAACGCGGCTGGTTGACCCAGGCCGAGGGATCGGTGTTGGTGAGTTTCGGACGCACCACTGTGCTGTGCAATGCCTCGGTCACCGAAGGGGTGCCGCGCTGGCGCAAGGGATCCGGGCTCGGCTGGGTGACCGCTGAGTACGAGATGCTGCCTCGTGCCACCAATGAGCGCTCCGGCCGTGAGTCCCGCAAGGGCAAGGTCGGCGGGCGCACCCACGAGATCTCCCGGCTGGTCGGACGGTCCCTGCGCGCCGTCGTCGACGACAAGGCACTAGGGGAGAACACCATCATCCTTGACTGCGACGTGTTGCAGGCCGACGGCGGCACCCGCACCGCCTCGATCACCGGCGCCTACGTCGCCCTGGTCGATGCCGTGAACTGGCTGCGGGAGCGCGGCAGTCTGGCCGGGGAACCCATCACCGGATCGGTGCAGGCCATCTCGGTGGGAGTCGTCGGTGGCACCCCGATGCTCGATCTCGCCTACGAGGAGGACTCCCGAGCCGACACCGACATGAATGTCGTCATGAGCGGTACCGGCGACTTCGTCGAGATCCAGGGCACCGCCGAGGGAGCTCCGTTCAACCGTGATCTGCTCAACCAACTGCTCGACCTCGCTGCTGGTGGTTGTGCCACCCTCAAACAGGTCCAGTCCGAGGCCTTGGGGGTGAGTCTGTGAGCCGCATCGTGTTGGCCTCCAACAACCCCAGGAAGCTGGTCGAGCTGCGTCGCACCTTCGAGTCGACCGGCACCCCGGTCGAGGTCGTCGGTCTGGCGGAGGTCAGCGACGCTCCGGCTCCCGCCGAAACCGGCACCACCTTCGTCGAGAACGCCCTCATCAAGGCGCGCGCCGCTGCCCGTGACACCGGCCTGCCGGCCCTGGCCGACGACTCCGGCCTCGAGGTCGACGCCCTCAACCGGATGCCGGGCATCCGTTCGGCACGCTGGTCGGGGCCGCAGGCCAACGACGAGCGCAACCTTCGACTGCTGCTCGAGCAGACCTTCGACCTTGCCCCCGAGCGCCGTCGTGGCCGTTTCGTGTGTGCGATGGCCTTCGTCGACCCCGACGGCACGCAGATCACCAAGGTCGCCACCATGGAGGGTCGGGTCATCTCCGAGGCCAGAGGAGCCAACGGGTTCGGCTACGACCCGATGTTCGTTCCCGACGCGCAGCCCGGCAACCTCACCAGTGCCGAGATGACCGCCGAGGACAAGGACGCCATCAGTCATCGTGGCCAGGCGGTGCGAGCCATCGTCCCGGCCGTCGTCGCCCACCTGGAAGGCCACTGAGATGCAGGTGTACCTCGACCTCCTGCAGCGCATCCTCACCGAGGGGGTGCGTCGCCCCGACCGTACCGGCACCGGCACCCTCAGCGTCTTCGGCCACCAGATGACCTTCGACCTGCGCAAGGGTTTCCCGCTGGTGACGACGAAGAAGATCTACACCCGCAGCGTCTTCGGGGAACTGCTGTGGTTCCTGCGCGGGGACATCAACATCGGCTGGCTGCACGAGAACAACATCCACATCTGGGACGAGTGGGCCGACGAGGACGGCGACCTCGGCCCGGTCTACGGCCACCAGTGGCGTTCCTGGCCCGACACCGATGGCGAGGCGATCGACCAGATCGCCCGGGTCATCGAGCAGATCCGCACCAGCCCGTGGTCGCGTCGGCACATCGTCTCGGCGTGGAACGTGGCCGAGATCGACCAGATGGCCCTGCCACCGTGCCACACCCTGTTCCAGTTCTACGTCACCCCAGACGAGCAGGGGGAGCCCACCTGGCTGAGCTGCCAGCTCTACCAGCGCTCCGGCGACACCTTCCTGGGGGTGCCCTTCAACATCGCCTCCTATGCCCTGCTCACCCACCTGGTCGCCTCGGTGACCGGTCTCAAGCCGCTGCGGTTCGTCCACACCCTGGGTGACGCCCACCTCTACCTCAACCACCTCGACCAGGTGCACGAGCAGTTGCAGCACCAGCCCCGCAGTTCACCGCAGCTCACCGTCAACCCGCAGGTGCGTGAGATCGACGGGTTCGAGCTCTCCGACATCAAGCTCACGGGGTACGACCCCTACCCGGCCATTCCCGCCCCGATCGCCGTCTGACCGGCTCGTCAGGAGGATTCCATGAAGGTCGTCGCCATCGCTGCCGTCGCCGACAACGGCGTCATCGGCTCCGGACAGGACATGCTGTGGCACATCAGCGCGGACTTCCGCCGTTTCAAGAAGGTGACGATGGGCCACACCCTGGTGTTCGGCAGGCGCACCTTCGAGCAGGTCGGGAGGCTGCCGGGGCGTCGCCACATCATCTGCACCCACGACCGGCAGTGGTCGGCCGACGGAGTGGACGCCGCCGCCAGCCCGCGTGAGGCCGTCGAGATGGCCCGGGACGCCGGTGAGACGATCTGCTACATCGCCGGTGGCGGCCAGATCTACGCCGATGCCCTCGACCTGTGCGACGAGCTCGACATCACCGAGGTGCATCGCAGCCCTGAGGGGTCGGCGCGGTTCCCGACCATCGATCCCGCGGTGTGGGCCGAGACCCGGCGTGAACCCCGTGACGGATTCGACTTCGTCGGTTACCGCCGCGTGACGTCGTGAGGCCGACGGCGTCGATCCTCCATCTGGACATGGACGCCTTCTTCGCCTCGGTGGAGCAGCGCGACAAGCCCTCCCTGCGCGGCAAACCGGTCATCGTCGGCGGGGTCGGCGGCCGGGGAGTGGTGGCGACGGCCTCCTACGAGGCCCGGGTGTTCGGGGTCCACTCCGCGATGGCGGGGGCACAGGCCCGTCGGCTGGCACCGCACGCCGCGTTCCTGTCCGGGCGCTTCGAGGCCTACCGGGAGTCGAGCAGGGTCGTCATGGCAACCTTGCGGGAGCTCTCCCCGCTGGTCGAACCCCTCAGCCTGGACGAGGCCTTCGTCGATCTGGAAGCGGGGGCAGTGCCCGTTGACGACCTCGATGCCCTGCGCCAGATGGCGATCGAACTGCGGGCCCGGGTGGCCGAGCGCACCGAGGGACTTGGCTGCTCGGTGGGGATCGGATCGAGCAAGTTCATGGCCAAGGTGGCCTCCGAGATGGCCAAGCCGTCGCGGGGGCATGCCGATCAGGTCGCCTTGGTCGCTCCCGGAACCGAGGCCGAGACCATCGCACCCTTACCGGCACGGGCCATTCCCGGCGTCGGACCGGTGACCGCAGAACGTTTGGAGACACTCGGGTTTCGCACCATCGGTGACGTCCGGGCCGCCCGTCGGGCGGAGCTGGTGCACGAGTTGGGTCAGGCCGCCGGGGCGAGCCTGTTCGCCCTGGCACGGGCTCAGGACGATCGCCCGGTGAGCGTCAGCCGGATCGCCAAGTCCATCTCGGTGGAGGACACCTTCGAACACGACCTCACCGATCGCCGGGAGTGCCGGGAAATCGTCGAGCGGCACGCCGGGCTGGTGTGTGGTCGGTTGAAGCGGTCCGGCCATTTCGCACGCACCGTGATGCTCAAGGCGAAGATGGCCGACTTCACGGTGTGGTCGCGGTCGGTGACGTTGAGCGGATCCACCGACTCACCGGAGCGGATCGCCCGCCTGGCGGTGCGCATGCTCGACTCCCTCGACCTGCGCGAGGGAGTGCGACTGCTGGGGGTCGGGGTGTCGAACTTCACCACCTCGGCCCAGGAGGAGCTGTTCGACCTGGACGGTGAGGGCCAGCTGCGTGACGACCCCGTGGTCAGCGAGGGCGTCCCACTGATCCAGCCAGGGCCGTTCGGGCGGCGGCGATCCTTCGACGGCAGACGGTGGCCGCCGGGCGCCGACGTGGTTCACGACGAGTACGGCCGCGGCTGGGTGTGGGGATCGGGCCACGGCGTCGTCACGTGCCGGTTCGAGCACCGCGGCAGCCCGATCGGCAGGGTGCGATCGATTCCCGAGGACGACGCGGCCCTGCACCCGGCGCACCCCCTGGGCCTGGCATGGCAGCCGCCGGAGGAGGGGGAGAGGACTTCATCGGGGGACGAGCCCTCCCACTGATCTCGCGAGGCGGATGCTCACAAGCCCGACTCCCGTGGTGGATGCCTGTGTCGATGAGCGTTTTGTGAGCGTTTGGGGGGGTGGGTATGGCATCTGTCGGGACGGGTGTATCTTTTTCTCTGTCAGCCCAATGGGTGGGTTGATACCCAGGTGATGTGGGGAAGTCGGTGGGAATCCGGCGCTGTCCCGCAACCGTGACCACATCTTGTGTGGAAGTCGGAGTACCAGATCACCGCGGGGATTGGTTTCCTGTTCCGTCGAGGGTTACGGATCGACACCGACGCATGTCACGCCTGTGCTGCCCCGTGGCTCCCCTCGGAACGCTCCACGATCAAGGAGTGGCCATGGCAGTAGAAGCAACGACGACGTGCAAGCGTGTGGTGGGCCCGGTGGTGGCTGCCGCACTGATGGTAGGCGCAGCGGGGGCGGCCCCTGCCCAGGCAGCTCAGACGTCTGGGCCCGCCGACTATGCCACCCAGGCCGGCAGGGCGGCCGACTACATCGATGGCCACAGTGCCGATCTGACCAAGGACAAGTTGGGGCCGCAGTTGGATGGGGCTCTGGCGTTGGTGGCTGCTGGCAGGAAGGATTCGCCTACCGTCGCCAATGTCAAGGACACCATCAAGACCCAGGGGCCGAGTTACTGCACTAAGACGAATGTGGGTGGGTGTGCGAAGGTGACGATCACCCTGCTGGCTCTTGGTGAGTCGACCACCTATAACGGGTTCGACTACGCCAAACCGGTGACCAAGGCGTCCCAGTTCAAGGAGTACCCGACGAATCAGGCGTTGGACATGATCGCTCTGGAGCGGTTGGGCAAACCGATCCCGCAGAAGCTGCTCACGGCGGTCACCGATTATGCGTCCACGACTCCCAAGTGGGAGGATCCGGACACCGATGGTCTCACGCTCACGGCCCTGTCTCATGTGGAGTCCCCGGACAAGCAGAAGGCTGTCACGAGTCTTGTCAAGCGTCTCGATGCTGACAAGCAGGATGGTGCATGGGGTTCCAAGGGCAAGGGCCCGAATGTGAACACCACCGCGTGGGTGGCACCAGGACTGTACCGTGCTGGCGATGCGGATCACAAGGCGCAGGCGGTGGCCGGCCAGACGTGGCTCGTGAAGCAGCAGCAGGCTGACGGATCATTCCCCGGGTACTCCCCGATGATGGCGACCACGCAGGCGGTTCCCGCGCTGCGTGGTCTGCAGTCCTATGACAATGTGGGTGCCAATCAGGCCAAGACGGTGCAGATTCACTGATTGGTGATGGTCCAGGTCATCTGTGACCGGATGCGGGAGGGTAGTCCCCGGGACTACCCTCCCCCACGGTTCATTCTTCTTCGGTCACGGGGCTGGTGGATTTGAGTTGTTGGCACTGGAGGATTGATGAATCGGCGGCGCTGGTGGGCGTTGGTGTTGGTGGCCATTGTGGTGTGTGGGGTTATGGGTCCTGAGGTGGCGGTGGCGGATATGGATGAGAACCATGCCTCCGCCGGGCAGGGAACGTGGCCTGAGAAGCATCAACGTTCCTTGGATTATGCTGGCGACGAGCTTCCGGAGGGGACGTGGCGGGACGGATGGTGCCGACGTGGTGAGCAAGGGTACACGGTCGTTATTGATTATTCCCATGAGCCTCCAGAAAGGCGTGGGGTGCTCACCGCCGCGCATACCCGTGAGTTTGGACCCACTGCTGCTGATGGCTGGATTGTTCGGTGCTACGAAGGACCGCTGGTATATAAGAAGCTGGTATATAAGAAGAATACACCGGTGATTTACGAGGGGGACGCGTGGGATGATGTCATTAGGTTGGTAGGCTTATATGGCCAGCGGTTTAAGAATTATGTTTATCCACCGGGTACCGATGAGGTATCTAGCGCGCGGATGACGACGGACCCACAGATTCTCGGATTGAGGCGATTCGCGAAGGGTGATGTGCTGGGTCCTATCCATCAGTGGAATGGTGGGGTGTGGATTCGCCCAGATGCCGACGGGGGCTGGGCGAACGGGTGGCCGAAGTCGGGAACTCCTAGGAACGGGCCATGGCCCTCGAGCGCAGACAACCGGCTACTTCCCGTGAGTGACGATGGGGGCGTGCTGTCTGGTGCTAAGCCGCCTGCCGGGTCGATCCTGTATGTGGCCTTCGGAGACTTTGGGGCATCCAAAGACTGTAAGCGCCCCGTTGAATACTTTGGTGCTGCGTCTCCTTATATATGTTTGGGTGAGGCGGCGTTGCATCCGAAGACCTACCGGGATCCGCAGACGCATCAGCCGTGTCCGGGGTGGACGTTGACGCCGCAGTTCTCGGATGGGACTGTGAATGGGTGTGTGCCGAAGAATCCTCGGCCGCGGCCTTCTACTCCCACGGGTGGTCCCACGCGGGATCCGGGGTCGGGGAACGGGCCGCATCCGCGCAGGCCGCGGCATGTTCACAAGCCGACTCCTCCTGTCAGGCCGCATCCTGGCCAGCACCGTGCAGGTGTGGGCGGGGCCCTTGGTCGCGATGGCACTCCTCATCATGGAGTCTTCCATCGGAACGCTCACAAGGATGTTCATGCGGGTGACCGGGTGAGCTCACAGGTGCGCAAGGCTGCGCGCACGCCTTCCCCATCGGCTCCTCCGTCCACGTCTGCCACACCGTCGGTGTCCGCGTCTCCGTCGCCCTCGGTGTCTCCATCCGCCACATCGTCTCCGTCTGTTTCGGCTGGGGTGGTGGTGTCGCCGTCTCCTGGTGATGGTCGGGTGTGGGGTTCTGAGCAGCAGGGTCCCTCGGCCTCGGATGGTGCTCGTCGTCGGGTACCTGGTTGGGCATGGGGTGCCGGTGCAGGTGTGCTGGTGGCTGCCGGTGTCGTGGCGTGGTGGATGACGCGGGGTAGGCGTCGTGACCGTGAGGACGATGAGGTGGGTACCGACCTGTTCGAGTGAGACGTCCGCGGCGGGGCGCATGTGTGTTTTGTTGTTCGATGAAGGCTGCCACACGTGAAGGAAATGTGTGGGTGAGAAAGGTGAATCAATGGGCAAGACGATGATGAGGTGGGTGATGGGGGGTCTGGCTGCCGTGATGGCGGCCGGCGGTCTCGTCGTGCCGGCATGGGCCGATGACGATGATGTGAAGCAGATTCCGACGGCGTCGGCGGATCAGTGGCATCCGGGCTGGTGTGCCAAGGGTGAGGAGGGGTACTCGGTTCTCATCGATTTCGCAGCGCTGGATCCGAAGGATCGCGGTGATCTCGCCCCGACCGCATCGAAGCTCACCGACGCCCATGCCAAGGACGGCTGGCTGGTGCGCTGCCACAAGGGCCTGGAGCCGATCAAGACTGTCGAGCGTGACAATCCAGAGAGATGGGTTAACGCGGAATACTGGGCTGCAGCGGTGGGTATTCCCGGGAAGGTGAATACCCAGCGGCATGCCGAGTGGAAATCTCGTTTTTTGGGGATCACTCCTTGGTATGGTATGACCTCGAATGACGAGCGGATTGATACGGCGACAATGTCGGTAGTTCCTGACAAGAACGGTACCCTGCCGCCATGGCCAGAAAACGTTAAAAAGGGTCATGACTATCCCGGTAAGCCGAACTCGAATTATTATGGGAATTATCGTGGGATGATCCAGAAGCCGGTGAAGGGAATGGCTGTGGCCGTCACTGCTTTCCCTCTTGGATACAAAAATACCGTTAATGAATATTTCGCTGGTGACAACCCGAATCGGCCCGAGCACCGGCCCCAGTACGGCGAGGCCCCCGCACCGACTCCGGAGCCGACGGTGAGCCCCACGCCGACGGCTGGGCCGACAGCGGATCCGACTCTGACGCCACTCCCGACTCCGGACCCGGAACCCAGCGAGACCACCGATCCAACCCCCGAGCCGGAGCAGATTCCGACGGCCTCGGCGGATCAGTGGCATCCGGGATGGTGCGCCAAGGATGAGGAGGGGTACTCGGTTCTCATCGACATGGCGGCGTTGGATCCGAAGGACCGGGGTGATTTGAATCCGGCCACGACCACGTACACCGACGATCATGTCAAGGATGGCTGGCTGGTGCGCTGCCACAAGGGCTTGGAGCCGCTCAAGTACGCTCCAAGTGGCGAGTGGGGCGCAAAGTTCAAGGCGGCGAACTGGGCTGCGAGTGTGGGTATCCCCGGGACACGGGACCTCAATGGGTGGTACCACTTCCTGGGGATCACTCCCAACGGGGATGAGACCTCGGACGGTGACTGGATCTTGGCGGGTGCGGTGACGGTGGTGCCCGACAAGGACGGCGTCCTGCCGCCGTGGCCGGAAAAGGTTGTGGAGGGGGAGTCCTATCCGGGTGCACCGATCAATGATCCTGACGTGTTCCCGTCGATGACGGACAAGCCGGTGAAGGGGATGGCCGTGGCCATTGGCTTCGAGCCTGATGGGCACTCAGGATATCCGAATGATCCTGACAAGAAGTTCTATTTCGCCGGCGACAACCCGAACCGACCCGAGCACCGGCCCCAGTACGCCGACGCTCCCGCACCGACTCCAGAGCCGACTCCGACTGTGGTGCCGACCCCGACGGTGAGCCCCACACCGACGGCGTCCCCGACCGGCACCCCGACCCCGACCGGTACCGTCACGCCGACCCTGACGCCATTGCCCACCCCGGACACGAAACCCAGTGGGACCACCACCCCTGCTCCGAATGCGTCTGTGAATCCCCCCGATTCGACAGTGCGGCCAGCCGATGGCCGAGATGGCCACGGTGACGCGAAGGCACCTGCAGTCCCGGGGTCAGATGCCGGTTCACTGGCTGCTCCCGCACTGCCCGCCACCGGAGCCTGACCAGGCGACGGTGGTTGGGACACCCGTAAACGTGTCATCTGTTGTGAAAGGAAGAGATGCAATGATGACAGAGAAGAAGATGGGAATGTCGACGATGAGCCGACGAATCACCGGCCCGCTGGTTGCTGTGCTGCTGGCCGCTGGTGCCGTGACCGGGACGGGGGCGGCCCAAGCGGCTGGGCCAGCCTCCGGGCCGGGATGGCATGACGGAGCTTGCGCTGCCAAGAAGGGGCAGACGGTTGTCGTGGACTTCAGCAAGGATCCTAATCAGCAGAAGCCGACTGTGGAGGGTAACTGGCCCGATGGCGCGGCGAAGTCGCGGATTCTGGTGCGGTGCAATGAGAACGGCAAGTGGGCCAACCCCGATGGTGATGCCCGGACCGAGCCGCTCAAGGCGGTGGGAATCACCTATTCCCCGGAGGGGGGTTTCATCGACACGGTCAATGGTGTTCACGACGATCAGGGCAAGAATGCCTACTGGATGTTCTCTTGGGCCAGTGAGTCCAACAAGAACTGGGATCTGTGGGCCCCGCCGAAGCAAGGCGTTGGCACGTGGGTGGGCGTGACCTTGGGCGGAAAGGAAGTCCCGTCGATCGACCCTCCTGTCAAGAAGTAAGTGAGTAGTGGAAGGGGATCGGCGAGGTCTGGGGGTCTCGCCGATCCCCTTCCGTCATGCCAAAGGCTGCACGGTTGGGGTTGCAGAGGGGATGGATTGTGAAGGCCCGTAGAACGGTATCGTGGATGGCTGCTGTGGTGACTGCTGGTGTGGCAACTTGGTGGCCGGTTGTGGCACATGCGGATGCTGGCGTCTCGGGTCGGCTATGTGCTGATCCCAATTATGAGTGCACTGTGAGCGTGTATGGAGGTGATGCACGGGAGGTGTCCTATTCGGGGGTCGACGTGACCGGGAAGCCGGGCACCCGGGTGCGGTTGGCGGCCTATTACGTGCGTACCGACGATCACGGCAAGCTGACCAAGCTGGAACGCTTCGTCGTGGCCGACAAGCCGGTGGTCGTCGGGGGCACCGGGATCGTGGGCACCAGTTTTGGGTTCCCCACCGTTCAGGATGATCCGGCGAAGATACCCAGCGCGTGGGTTTTCGTGGGGCCCGATGACGTGACCATGGACAACCTCGACAGGGCGGCAGGCAGTTTCGTGCCCTACGGAACGATGAAACCCACCGTGTTGGGGGACGGCTGGGGCTTGGAGAAGCCCGTCGGCCAGACGATCGCTCTACGCGTCGTTGGAGCGATGGCTTGGGCATACGAGATCGACTATCAGAATGATGCGGGGCGCTGGGTGAGTGTGACCAAGGTTCCGAAGCCTGGTCCTAGGTATTGTGAAGGTAACAGTGTGGAGTCACGCTGGGATGATCCCACTACTGCTTGGATTTGCTCGGACAACTACGCCAAGCCGGTTGATATTGGCTACGAGCTGCCTCGTGGCCTGAAGCATCACCGCTACAAGATGCGGATGACCACCTATGGCGGTGACGGGTTGATCGTGGTCCACAGCTGGGACGTCGTTCCCTCGGACCACCCCGTGCAGGCCCCCTACAAGGGCACGTTCCGCGAACCGCGCCACAGGGGCGCGTCGAGTCTGGCAGGAGCCGAGGAGAGGCATCCGAGCAACCGAATCGTGCAGGGGGCCGTCGGCGCAGGAGCCGTGGTGGCCGCAGCGGCGATGGCCGGTGCCGGATGGCGAGGACGCCGAATCATGAGAGGACGAGCATGAAACGCGTGCATCCCCTGACGGCCCTGCTGTGGGTCGTCTCGCTGGTGGCCGTGGCGTGGATGGCAGATCAACTCGTGGTGTCACTGACGGCTCTGGTGGCGCTGTGCGTGGTCGCGGCGGTGGCAGGTGGTCCCCGGCGGGCCGTGTGGCGGCCTGTCCGCGAGATCTGCGTGGTGCTGGTCGTCATCTGGGCACTGCTCCTGGCCGGTGTGCTGGGTCATGTGACGACCACCGGCGGCATCGTGGTGACGTTGCCGTCCATCCTGATCGGCAGCCAGCAGATCGGAGGTGTCGTCCACGTCGGCCCGACGCTGAACGCCGCCAATCATGCCGTGCAGGCGTGTGTGGCAGTGGTTGCCGGGGCGGTGCTGGTGCAGTTGCGCCCCGCCCACGACTGGCTCGACCTGGCCATGTGCTGGCTGGGCCGGGGAGCGCGGGTGATGGCTCCGGGGATGTGCATGGCAGAGGGCGTCTCGGTGGCGGTGGCCGATCGGGTCCGGCTGCGCCGCGGCGGCCTGCGCACCTCGCGTCTGCAGGCCCTGGTCGACGGCATCGATCGTGGCCGCGAGATCGAGGATCGATGGGAGGAGGCCCGGCTTGTGAGATCGCCCCGGTCCTGGTGCCGGGTGCTGGGAGTGGCCGGCACACTCGTCGTGCTGCTGGCGTGCGTCCGTCAGACCATGACGGGCTGGACGCTGTGGCAGGTTGCCGCCGTGGACCCATACTGGGACCGTGCCCTGATGATCGTTGCCGGTCTGTGGGCGCTGGCCGGTCTGGTGGCGCTCATGGTGCACGGGCTGCCCGGGGTGGGGCGGCTGCGACTGGTGGACGTCGCCCTCGTCCTTGCGGCCATCGCAACGGTCGTGGCATGGCTGGTTCGGGGGTGGACGGGGGATGCTGCTGCGTTGGCGACGCCCAGCGGGATGCCCGTCGTGCTGTGTGTCGCCGTGGTGCTCGGTGCGGTCGCCGTGACGGTCACCTTCAACGCTGGAGGTCGACGTGCTCGAGGTTGAGTCGATGTGTGTGGACGTCTCGCGGGTCGGCCGGATCCTGGACGACGTCAGTGTGTGGGCAGGGCAGGGAGTCACCCTCGTCACGGGCCGCAGTGGCTGCGGATCGACGACCCTGTTGCGTCTCGTCGCAGGGTACCGGGATCGGCAGGTGGTGCGCCGACGGGGCGTGGTCCGACTGTCTGGGCGGCGGATCGACCAGATGAGTCGTGCCGAGCTGCGTCCCCTCCTGACGATGGTGGGGCACCGTCCGCTGGGAGGCGTGATCGACCTCGAGGGTCTAGCCCATGACGTTGAGCTGCGCAGCGTCATCGAGGAGTTGGGGCTCACCCGGTGGTGCGGCACACCAGCGGCACGGATGCCGGCCTGCGTGGCGGCCCGCATGGCACTGGTCGAGGGCATCGCCTCCGAGGCACCGGTGCTGCTGCTGGACCAGGTGTTGGCACCCATGACGTCGATGTGGCGGTCTCGTGCCGCCTCCTGCATCGCCCGTGTGGCCCGGGCGGGTCGGATCGTCGTATGGGCCGAGCATGCCCTGGAACACGCCCTGGGAGTGGCCGACAGCGTCGTGGAGATCGTCGACGGACACGTCCAGCAGACGGCTGCCCCGTCGTGGTCGTCCAGCCAGCTGCCCCCGACGCCCCTGCAGCAGATTGCTGCCCGATCGGGTGAGCAGTTCTTCACCGATCCGGCCCAGGCCCGCGATCTTCTCGCCGCGGAGGCGGTCACCGCGATGTCATGTGCCCACCCGCAACAGTCCGAGGGGTCGATACTCGCCCGCGTGGACCCGGCGGACCTGCGGCTGTCCGGCACATTGGTTGACGTGCGTGCCGGTCAGGTGCTGGGGGTCGTGTCCCACGACCCGGTCCAGGCGCATCGGGTGGCACGTCGTCTGGCTGCCACGGTGAACCCGTCCTGCCCGGAGGATCGTCTGCTGCGCACCCTGCTGCGTCAGACGAGTGTGCGGCGAGCCTGCGAGCTGGTCGATCGCCGATCCGATCGCCCGATCGGGACGAGCATGGAACTGGCCGACGAGGTGCTGGGGCCGGTGGGTGCGCGTCGCGGTGTCGAGCACGGCGAGGGCCAGCAGCGTCTGCTGGCCGACGTGCTGGCGTGCGCAGGTGGTGAGGTCGTGCTGTGGATCGACCCTGGTGGGGCGGTCGACGCCGCCAGCGGTGATCGTCTGGTGAAGGCGGTGCGGCAGCGGGGGGCGGCCGTGATCATGGCGTGTCGGGACGTCGACCTGGTGGCCCGATGGTGCGATCGGGTGCTGGTCGTCGATGAGCACGAGGTCGTCGCCGACGGACGCCCCGGCTCCGTGGTGGACGATCTTCCGTGCCCACCCCAGGTGGCCCAGGTGTTCCCCGGCTGTCACGTCGTCAGGGCGACCGATCTGACCCTGGTCCCGGGGGCCGATGCCGTTGCGGAGGGAGGTTGGGCCCATGCGCAACTGGTGTAGTGGAGTCGTCACGGCGATACTGGCTGTGGTGACCGGGATGTGGCTCGCCATCCCGCTCATCGACTCGATGCGAGCGGGGACTCGACAGCAGGCCACCGTCGAGGCCCAGGCGATGACCGTGTTCCTCACGGCCGGTCTCGTGCTGCTGGCGGTGTGTCGATGGATCGATGACGGCCGTCGGGTCTGGCGGGTCGGGCTGCTGGTGTGCCTCGTCGTGGTGAATTCGCTGGTGCGGGTGACGATGTCGCCGCGGGTGTTCGGTGTGGAGCCGGTGTTCATCCTGCCCTTCCTGGTCGGGGTGTCGGCAGGGCCGTCGGCGGGATTCCTCGTGGGAGCCGGATCATGTCTGGTCTCCAGCATGCTGGTGGGCACGGTTGACGCGCCGCTGCCCGGACAGATGCTGGCGTGGGGGCTCACCGGGCTCATCGGCTCGGTGCTGGTGCGGGTGCCGGCCAGACCGGCATGGTTGGTCTCGTGGCCACTCGCCGTGCTGTGCGGCCCCGTGCTGGGCGTGATGCTCAACCTCATCGGCTGGCCCACCGACGAGGCCGGTACTGTCGGGCAGGACGGGTCCGACGCCTTCGTGACCGGCCTGTCGAGCACGCAGACGATCCAACGGCTCGTGCGCTACTCGGTGCGCACCTCAATGGGGATCGACCTCACCCGTGGCGTGTGCACCCTGCTCGGCGTCATCATCATCGGCCTGCCGACGATCCGGGCGCTGCGCACCGCCTGGGGCAGTCCCGACCGGCGCACCGACGAGGCCCCGGCGACCCGCAGCACACCGATCAGTTCCGAGGCACTCGAGCGACGGGAACAGGCAAGGACAAGGACGAAGGCATGGTTCACGGACCAGGAGGACACAGCGTGAGCGCAGAGACGACCATGAACATGGCGAAGGTGGGCTGGACGGCAGGAAACCGTCCGCGCCGAGGCGAACCCGACGGACATGGCGGGTTCGGCAGGAACGGTGGGCGCTCAGGGAACGGTACGCCCGCCACGAGGGGCGAGGCCGGTACGGCAGGGTCGGGAATCGACCCCACGGAGGTGGACCGGGCACGTCGTCTCGTCAAGACGATCTCGCGAGCCTTCGACTCCAAGGTCGTGGGTCAGGAGGCATTGCGCACGGCACTGCTCGTCGGACTCATCGGCGGGGGTCACGTGCTGCTGGAATCGGTGCCGGGCCTGGCCAAGACGCTGGCGGCCTCCACCCTGGCCTCCACCGTCGATGCCAGTTTCTCGCGCGTGCAGTGCACCCCCGACCTGCTGCCCAGCGACATCATCGGCACCCAGGTGTTCAACCCCGGCAGCAGCACGTTCACCACCGAACTGGGCCCGGTGCATGCCAACGTCGTGCTGCTGGACGAGATCAACAGGTCCAGCGCCAAGACGCAGGCCGCCATGCTCGAGGCCATGCAGGAGAGGCAGGCGACGATCGGGGGCAAGACGTACCCCATGCCCGACCCGTTCCTGGTGCTGGCGACCCAGAACCCCATCGACGAGGAGGGCACCTACGTGCTGCCCCAGGCGCAGATGGACCGTTTCCTGCTCAAGGTGATCGTCGACTATCCCTCACCGGCCGACGAGGTGGAGATGTTGCGCCGCCTCAAGTCCGGCGCGCTCGAGTCACGCACCGTGTCTGCGGTGGTGAGCCGCAACGACGTGCTGTGGCTGCAGGGCCTGTCGCGCCGTGTCCACGTGGACGAGTCCCTGCTGCACTACATCGTCCAGATCGTCCATGCGACCCGGCACGCCGGCGACTACCTTCCCCAGGAGCAGGCCCGCTACCTGGAGTACGGCGCCAGCCCACGTGCCACCATCGCATTCGTCGAGGCAGCCTGCGCCCACGCACTCATGCACGGACGTGACCACGTGATCCCCGACGACGTGCGGGCGATGCGCCACATGATCCTTCGTCATCGGCTCATCCTCACCTTCGAGGCCGTCGCCACCCAGGTGCCCGTCGAGGAGATCATCGACGGCATCTTCGGCGCCGTGCCCACTCCCTGACCATGGCGTACCTCACAGCTGTCCAAGGACGTCTGGGGCTGTACCCGAGACGTCTGGTCATGGGTCTGCTCGACGGTCAGTACGCGTCGATGACCACGGGGCGCAGCATGGACTTCGACGATCTGCGCTCCTATGTGCCCGGCGACGACGTCAAGGACATCGACTGGAAGTCCTCGGCGCGTGCCGGGGAGCTGCTCATCAAGAGTTACCGGGCCGAGCGCAGGCACACCCTCGCGTTCGTCGTGCCGACCGGTGGGTCGCTGGCCAGTGCCGCCACGCTCACCCACTCCAAGATCGACGTGGTGCTTGCCACGATCGGGGTGCTGGCATGGGTGGCGTGCCACCAGGGCGACTACGTCACCGTCGTGGCCCCCGGTCAGGACGGTCCGAGCGTGGCGCGACCGTCGTACCGGGACACACAGATCGAGCACATGCTCGCCGGGCTCGACGCCGGATGTCGTCTGGAGGCACCCGATCCCGATCTGGTGGAGCTGCTCGACCTGACCGCCTCGGGGCTGCGTCGTCGCTGCATCGTCGTTGTCGTGCTGGACGACTGGGATCCCCGTCCTGCAGACATCGATGCCCTGGCGAGTCTGTGCGCCCGCCACGAGGTGCTCGCCATCGAGGTGTCCGATCTCGACCTCACCGATCCGGCCCTGGCCGCCGTGCCGACCCGTGACCAGGCAAGTGGCCAGCCCGTACCGGGATTCGTGGCCCGGGACCGGCAGGTGCGTGAGCAGGCCGTGGCCGCCCGACAGGAGCGAGCCAGGCGCCGCGGCCACACCCTGGACCGGCTCGGCATCATCCACGAGTCCGTTGCCGACGTGGACGACTCGATTGCCGCGATCGTCCGACTCCTCGAGAGGATGCGTCATGCCTCCCGTCACTAGTGCCTCACCAGGGCTGTTGCCCGTGCTGGACCTGTACCCGCCCGTCTCACACGACTCGAGATGGTGGTGGGTGGTCCTTGGCTGCCTGGTCGCAGCCGCAGCCGTGCTGTGGGGGTGTCGTCGCGTCCTGACGAGAATCGACGTCGCAGCCACGGCAGAGGGACCGGCAACGCTGGAGACGATCCGTGCCACGGCACTACGAGATCTCGATGCCGCCGCCGACGCCTGCCGACGTGGTGAGCCAGACCGTGCCGTGTGCCGAGACATCAGCATGGCCCTGCGCAGGTTCGCCGCGCTCGCCTGCGACAGCGACCTGGACTACGAGGGGTTGGACGAACTCTCTCGCCATGCCGAGGAGGACCCGCGGCTCGATCCGGTCGTCGCGGTCGTCGAACGGTGCTATGCGGTGGAGTTCGACCCGAAGGGCCACGGCGTCGATACCGACGAATTGCTGGCCGATGCCGTGAGGACGGTGCGCTCATGGACCTGATGTGGTGGTGGATGTGGCCGATCGTCGTCGTCGCGATCGCCGTGACGGTTCTCATCGCGCTGGTGCTGCGCCGTCACGAGGGCATCGAGCGGCTCCCCGTGGCGCATGTCGACCGACTGCGTGCCCTGCCTGCCTACCAGGACCACGCCCGGCGACGCGTTCGCTGCCTGGTGGCCGAGGTGGTGTGCTGGGCGGTGGCGGCCTGTGGAGTCGGTCTGGTGGCCGCCAGATTGCAGGGGATCGACGATGACGATCGTCAGATACGTACCCGTGACGTCATGCTGTGCCTCGACGTGTCCGGCTCGATGGAGGGGGTGGATCGTCAGGTCATCAACACCTACATCCAGCTGGCCGATCGCATCACCGACGACCGGATCGGATTCGTCATGTTCGACTCCTCGTCGGTGACGGTGTTTCCCCTCACCCACGACCGGGACATCGTCAAGACTGGGTTGAAACAGGCCAGGGACCAGCTCGACCGGGCCGACCTCCCCTCCGGGGTACGCTACGGTCCGGGCGGGTCGCTGGTCGGTGATGGCCTGGCCTCCTGTCTCAGCAGGTTCGACCAGCTCGATCAGCCCCGGTCTCGAAACGTCGTACTCGCCACCGACAACATGAACGCCGGCCCCTCGGTCTACACCCTGCCCCAGGCCATCGACCTGGCGGTGCGACGGCAGGTCATGGTCTTCGGCATCGTCCCCGAGAACACCGATCTCGATGCCCGAGCGGCCGGTGACGAGTTGCACCAGCAGGTACTGCGTACCCACGGCCAGACCCTGACGATCCCCTCCGACGGGCAGGCCGATACGGCAGACATCGCCCACCGCATCCAGTCACAGGCCAAGAAGGCGGTCATGGCCATGGCTACCCACCGCTCCTACGACAGGCCCTGGCCGGGGGCGCTCATGGTCGGTATCGGGGCGCTCGGTGCCATGGTTGCTCGGCGACGGGAGGAGCGATGAGTTTTCACCCACACCCCCTCACCGTGGGGTTTGCCGTTCTCCTGCTCGTCGTCGCCGTGTGGTTCGGGGTGCGCAGTCGTCACACCCGCGGCAGGATCGCCACGATGGTGCTGGACATCGTGCTGGCCGTGCTCGTCGGACTCATCGGGATGCACCCCGTGATCGGTGAGTCCGGACGGGAGAACTCCACCGTGGACGCCGACATCGTCCTCATGGTCGACACGACCACCTCGATGGCAGCCCGCGACCACGGGAGCAAGACGCGTCTTTCCGGGGCGATTCGCGACATCGCGCGGCTCGCCTCGGCCTTCAGCGGTGCCCGGTTCACGCTTGTCACCTTCGACAACGAGGCCCGCGTGGCGGTGGCCTCGACCACCGACACCGGCACGATCGTCTCCGCAGTGAACTCCCTCACCTGGCGTGAGGACACCAAGGGCACCGGAACCGACATCGGCGTGGGGGTACCTGCCGCCGTCGAAGCCCTGCAGAAGGCCCGAGAATCGGCGCCTCAGGCCACCAGGATGGTCTTCTACCTGGGCGACGGGGAACAGACGGCCACCAAGGCCCCCGGCTCCTTCGCAGCACTCAAACCCCTGGTGACCAACGGTGCCGTCTACGGCTACGGCACCGCCAAGGGGGCACCGATGGCCCGCTCGGCCTTCGACTCCAACGACGTCACCTACCACGGTCGCACGGCCATCTCCCACGCCGACCACACCACGCTGACCAGCGCCGCTCGTCAGGCGGGTCTGTCGTTCGCCGCTCGGTCACCCGGCAGGACGCTCACCCCGCCCCAGATATCGCTGAACCGCACCAGCCATGAGGAGCAGGTGAACGCGGGCACGGACCTGGCGTGGATCCTCGGCCTCGTCGCTGCGGCCGACGTCGCCGTCCAGCTGACCATGAGCGCCCGCCGACTGCGCCGGGCACGAAAGGACGTCCCATGAGAGGCCCTCGCCACACACGTCAGACCGATCCCCGACGCTCCTGGCGAGAGGTGATGAGCCAGAGCCGGGCTCGCCGGGCACGCCGGCTCACCGTCGGGGTGACGGCGCTGCTCGTCGCTGTTCTCGTGCTCACCGCGTGCCGACTCGCCGCCACCTTGGTGTGTGATCGGCTCGGCAGCGGGGCCTTCACCTCCCAGCAGTACGACCAGGCCGAGCGCTACTTCGGGGCGAACATGAGGTTCAACGTCACCGAACCGTGGATCGCCAGCTACGACCGCGGAACGAGCCGGGCTGCCGAGAGCAACTACGCCGACGCCGAGGATGACCTTCGCACGGCACTCGACAAGGCACCACAGGAGTACAGGTGCCGGGTGGGCATGAACCTGGTGTGGACGATGGAGGAATCGGCGACGATGCAGAACCTCAACCGTGGCACGGCCAAGGCCGGCACGTTGAGGGAGGCCAAGCACATTGCGCAACGGCTCAGGTGCCATGGCAGAACCACTGCGCCCCAGTCGCACGTGCGGCAGACCTCAGCTGATCAGAAGACCGAGCAGTCCACCACCATGAAACGCCTCGACCAGGAAATGGATCAGGCACAGCAGGGCTCACAGTCCCAGGGAAAAGAGCCACCCAAGACGAAGGATTCCGAGCAGCAACGGCAGAAACATCTGTCCGCAAGGAACCAGCAGGCTCTCAACGAGCAACGCCGTAGCAGCCAGGACCAGAACGGATCGCCCCAGCATACTCCGAGCGCGTCCACGCTCCGGACGGCCGGTGGAGTTCCCGATAGAAAGGGTTGGTGAGATCTGCGGCGTCGCCAGAGCGTAGCCCCTTCTCTTGAACGGTGCTCATCAGACTCACTCTGTGTCTTGGCGGGGTTGCCTCCGGCGTGCCCACCACCCCCCTGCACCCAAGGCGATGACCGCCACGATCACGCCGATGGTGGTGAGAGGACCCGATCCGTGCCCCCGTTCGGGAGGCATGGCGGGTGGTTTGCGAGCGGTGGTGATCTGTCGAGGAGGGAACCCTTTCCCGGTGCCCCATCTCCACCCCTCGACGGAGCCTGCGACAGGGTGATACTGCGCTGCCCCCTTCGAGGAGAACGTCCACCGATCCGAGGGGGAGGTGGCGTGCCAGTACGACCAGAATTGACGAGTGGACTTGTCATAGCCGCCATGCGAGCAGGCGTCCTCGGGACGGCCCTGGAGCTCGCAGACGAGGCCGGGCTGGGATGGCGGCTGGCGAACATCGACGCCGATCTGGTGCAGGGCATCCATGCCGTCGGAGGGTCGCTGCGCGCACCCCGCAGTGAGGGGTTCGTCGGGCATGTCCACGACCACCCACACTCCATTGTGAGCGGTGCAGTCGGCCGCCGTCGTTGGCGCTGAAGCTGACGGAGTTGGTTGTCCGAAGGCAGCCGGAGCCGGTATCCAGCAGGCCATCACAGTGGCCAACGCGATGACGGTACGAGATATCGCGGAAGCGCAAGAGTTTGTGTGAACTCGACGAAAACACATCATGGATCCAATATCTCCCAACACATCGTGACCAGGTGAATCCGGGGTGCGCTGGAACCCTGGTGTCACGATGATGAGAGGGGCCTTGCGCTCTGCTGTTGCGGTGTCGGGTCGGAAAAGATCGGCACTGGCCACTGCTCCGTCCTTACCGGGGATCATGAGGCCTTGGACACTGATGTGGCCGCCGCCAGTCTGGACGAGGCTTGATCCGACAGCTCCAACCACGATGAGTAGGAGACAGATAAGGACATGTACCGCTGATCGTGATCGTCGCATCGCGGTTGCTGAGTGCATCATTGCTCCTTGTTGTTGGTTCCTGTGGGCACGGACTGCACAGGAGGCGGCAGTGCCATCGAAAGCGGCGTCGCCAGCTGAGGCAATGTTAGTATTGTTTCTGTCAACGTCGATGACGTAGTTAAAGTTTCATAACGGTGATGGGTTGACGAAGGAGTCATCATGACAGCTGTGCTGGCGGTGTGTGCACTGCTCGTGACGGTTGCGGCCGGTTGGTTGCTGGTCAAGAGATACAAGCCAGTGCTGGTTTTGCTTGGAGCCGGACTGTTGCTGCTGCTCATCAGGGTGATTCTCAGGCCTTCGGTTCCGCTGCTGGAAGGCAAGGAGAGTTCTGGCAGCGTCTGGTTCGACATCGTCGGGATGATCGAATCCATCGCGAAGGATCAGCTCACTGGCGTTGGACTCATCATCATGGCTGCCGGTGGTTTCTCGGCATACATGAATCGGGTGGGGGCCACGGAAGCGCTTGTCCGACTCGTCATCACCCCGATCACCAAGCTGAAGCAGCCCTACCTCATCCTCGTGCTGGCCTACGTCATCGGACAGCTCTTGTTCATGGTCATTCCGAGCGCCGCCGGTCTGGCCATGCTGCTGGTTGTCGTCATGATGCCGATCATCGTTGCGGCTGGCGTGAGCCCGGCGGCCGGTGCCGCCGTCATTGCGACGACGAGTGCCATGCCCATCGGACCGGCCACTGGAACCGAGATCCTGGCCGCCCACACAGTCGGTCTCTCTCCTGCGGTGTACTTCGTCAAGCATCAGCTGCCCGTGGCAATTCCGACAATCATCGCGGTTGCCATCACCCATTTCTTCGTCCAGCGCCGTCTGGATCGCAAGGGTGAGGACGAGGCCGGAGAACGCAGTGATGAGCACAAGTCCTCGGGCCGCGTGGCGCCGACGTGGTACGCCCTCTTCCTGCTCCTGCCGATCATCCTGTTGGTCGTCTTCAGTCCGCTTGCTGTCAAATCCATCCAGCTCTCGACGGTGTCAGCGTTCCTGCTGGTGTGGGTGCTTGCCGTCATCGTCGAGCTCATTCGTAACCATGACCGTTCTGCAGTGCTGACCGACGCGAACACCATGTTCGTCGGCATGGGCAACATGTTCGCCAAGGTGGTGTCCCTCATCATCACGGCGCAGCTCTTCGCCGAGGGCCTCAAGCAGGCCGGCGTCATCAAGTTGCTCGTCAGTGGGGCCGAGATCGGTCTGCCGTTGTGGGGAATGGCGATCTTGTTCACCCTGGTCGTCGGTCTGGTGACCTTCCTGACGGGTTCTGGCGTCGGGTCCTTCACGTCCTTCGCATCGCTGGCTTCCGGTATCGCCAGCGGCTTGTCAGGCAACGCGACGAACCTCGTGACACCGATGCAGTTCGCCGGTGGCTTGTTCCGCTCGGTGTCGCCCATCTCGGGTGTGGTCATCACGGTGGCTGGAGCTGCCGGGATCTCCCCGATGGCCGTCGTGAGGCGGACTGCGCTCCCGACGCTCGTCGGTTTCATCGTCATGATGGCCTCAAGTCTCATCCTCATCTGATCCACGGGTAATATTCATGGCTGCTAGGGCTGCGTCGGCGGTCCTAGCATGCTCTCAACCGCGGAGGAGATGACGATGGCTGAGTCGACGGGCTCGGCGTGCGACGGCCTGTACGCCCGGTTGGGGGAGTTGCAGACAATGACGCCGACTGATGCTGTCATTGCTCAGTATTTTGAAGATTCATTTCCCCATCTGGCTCTGGAGAACCTTGACGAGATCAGTGCTGCGACAGGTGCGTCAACGGCGTCCGTGACCCGTTTTGTTCGCAAACTCGGGTACGCCAGTTTCCGTGACTTCTCACGCAGCCTCCGCGAGGAAGTGGCCGTCAATTTCGATCTTCCCAGCGATCGCACCACGAATGGTCCCATCACCAATGAGCCCGGGGCGATGTGGCGCTCCAAGATGGATGCTGCTCGTCGCAGCATCGACGTCGGCCTCAATTCCATGGACGGGGAAGCTTTCGACCGCGTCGTCGAGGTACTTCGCGACGATTCACGTCCGCTCTACCTCGTTGCGGCTGCCAGCGGCCATCCGCTGCTCGATTACTTCCAGACGTTGGTGCGCTACTACCGTCGCGAGGTCGTCCTGTTGGAATCGACGGATCGGATGGCCCATCAGCTCATCGATCTTCCCGACAACGCCATCCTGCTGGCCTCGGTATTTGACCGGCATTCGCGGATGGTTGAGTCGGTCCTGCGGATGTTCCATCAGCGTGACATGACGACGATCCTGCTGACGAACCGTTCGTCGACCCCGATGCGTCGTTACGCAGATCATGTCCTGCTGGTCTCATCGGAATCCTCGACGGCTTTCCGCTCCCGGGCCTGCTATCTCATCCTGTTGGAGTCGCTGGTGGCTGCCTTGGCCCCTGCGGACCCAGAGATGGAACGCTCGCGGGTCGAGAGGATGCAGGGGCTCTTCGACGAGCTGGGAGTCTTCATCACTCTGTGACACCGGTTCCAGTGTGCGGCTGACCAGCAGCAACACGCCGTGATAGTTCCGCAGACAGACCAGTGTACGACGACGGGTCGGACAACTTGTCAAGGTCGATGTCATCGAGTTTTTCGGCGATCTCTGGTCGGGCATCGACGAACTCGCGCAGGCTGGTTCCGGCAGCTCGATAAGCGGCTGAGAATTCCTGGAGGAGGTCGTGTGCTCCTTCGTGACCCAACCGCGATGCGAGCTCCATCATGATTCCCTCGCTGACGAGTAGAACTCCTTCGCGACGGGCATTGACGTCGAGCTGGCCGGTGTTGAACTCGAGCACGTCAAGGAGTTTGAGGAGCTTCTGTCCCGCTCCGTCGACGGCCGCGAGGATGCGGGGGATGGCGTCGCGTTCGACCTCGAGCTGACGATGGTCTCGCTCGAAGTCGCCAGGGGGGTTGGTGAGGACGGTCGCGGCGGCACCAGCAGCCAAACGAGCGGCTGCCGTGATTTTCATCGTGGAGAAAGGGTTGCGCTTCTGCGGCATGGTGCTCGACCCGGACAGATGGGGGTCGAGGGGCTCAGCGGCTTCCTGGAAGTCGGTGCGCTGCATGTCGTAGAGGTCCTCGGCGATCTTCGCGAGGGTCTGGGCGTGGATGGCAAGGTTACATGCCAGCTCGGTGAGTCCGTCGCGGGAAGCGTGCCAGGCGATGAGCTCGCACACCAGACCCAGTTCCTTTGCGACTCCCATGGCGACGGTGGTGCCGTGTTCCCCCATCGAGGCATAGGTTCCAGCAGCTCCCGAGAACTGCACCAGGAGACAACGTTGCCGGGTCTCAGTGAGACGATCACGGGAACGTTCGAGATCGGCGGCCCAGCGGGCGAACCGCATTCCGAGGGTGGTGGGGACGGCATGCTGACCATTGGTGCGTGCCACCATGAGGGTCTTGGCATGGACGCCGGCAAGGTCACGGATACGCGTCAGGAGCTTGTCAGTGCAGTCGTCGATGAGGTCTAGGGAATCCCGGATCTGGAGGCCGCGGGCAGTGTCAAGGATGTCCTGGGTAGTGGCACCGTAGTGGACCCAGGGACGGCGGTCGTCGTCAAGGGCGGAGCGCAGCGCGTCGAGGCCAAGAGCGAAGGGATTGCCCGTCCCCCCGCTGAAGATCTGCTCCATGACGGCATCGGTGGCTTGAGCTTGCTCGGTGATACGAGCCCCGGTTCCTTCCGGGATCATGCCGATCGCGGTCTGGACTCGAGCCAGTGCAGCCTCGACGTCATACCAGCTCTGCACTGTCGATCGTTCTGACCAGATCTCGTCCATCTGGGCTGTGACGTAGCCACGGCGGGTGATCTGGTTGTCGAAGGCTCCGAACGCCATTGTTTGCCACCTTTAATAACTAGCTGAGGTTGAAAGTTATTTTACAACGATGACGGGATGGGGGCATGCGGTTCGTCGTCATTGGTGCGTTGCGCTGGCCGATGTGGGAGTCGCGTGGGAGGCCCATGGGCTGTCTCAGCCCTGGTTGGAATGAATCGATGGTTGCTTTCGCCTCTACTGACGAGACGCCGGTACGTCTCGGGTAGGCGGAGACAGCCTGGACCATCCGGCCCCTGGCGATCATCCCCTTTTCCTCATCAGTGAGGTCATTGGTCTTGACAGACTGAGGTGAGGAGGATGACCCTGGGGCCGAGACGCTCGGCCCTACAGCTGGGTATACCCATGGGGAGGTTCCCTGACGTGGTGACGACGATGTTCGTCACACGGTGCCGGAGAAGGGACTCGAACCCTCACACCACAAGGCACAGGAACCTAAATCCTGCGTGTCTACCAATTCCACCACTCCGGCATAGGGGTCGTAGCGGCCCCCGGGTCACCAATAGGCCCTCGGTGTTCCCGAATCAGCAGTCGATCTTGAGCTCCCTGCAGAGCTTGTCGACATGGCCCTTGGCCCGAATATTATACTGGGCTTCAACGATCCTGCACGAACCGTCCGCACCGACATCGACGACGAAGGTGGAACGGATGACCCCGACGATCTCCTTGCCGTAGACGTTCTTGGGTCCGTAAGCGCCGTAAGCCGTCATGACGTCCTTGTCCTCGTCGGAGAGCAGGGTCAACGTCAGGGACTCCTTGGCGACGAATTTCTGGAGCTTGGCAACCGGGTCGGGCGAGATGCCCAGTATCTCGTAGCCGGCGCCCTCGAAGTCGTCCAGATGAGTCGTGAAATCGACGGCCTGAGTGGTACACCCAGGCGTCATGGCTGCGGGGTAGAAGTACACGATGACTTGCTTGCCAGCGAAGTCGGAAAGGGTGATCTGATTGCCGTCAGCGGCGGGCAGAGTGAAATCAGGGGCCGCATTACCGGGCTCAAGACGGGTGCTCATGACCTCAACGATATAGGCTGTTGCCAGACCAGCGCCGCGCCTACGCCGGCGCAAAGCGCAGACACGGCACCAGGAGGGGTCACATGGCTGATAGCAAGTCGAAGGCGAAGGACGAGCGCTCCGCTGATGAGATCAGGCGGGACATTGCAGCGACTCGTGCTCGTCTGGCGGCCGGGGTGGAGAGCCTCGTGGAGGAGGTGCATCCGGCCACCCTCAAGCGCGAGGCCACCGATCGCGCCCGTGACTACGTGCAGGGTGAGTTCGAGCAGGTGAAGGGCCAGGTCAAGGGCGAGCACGGCTGGCGGCTGGATCGTATCGGCATTGCCGGGGGTGCGCTCGCTGCCGGCATCGTCGGCATCATCGTGCTGCGCGCGATCGTCGGCCGCGCCACCGGAACCACTGCTCGCCGCAAGCTCGAGAAGCTGCAGCTCTCCGAGGCCAAGCGGGTTCGCAAGGAGGCCAAGCAGCGTCGCAAGGACGATGCCAAGGCTGCCAAGAGGAACGCCAAGCTCGGTAAGAAGAATGCCAAGAAGTACGGCAAGCTCGACACCGATGACTCGTCGGTGAGCAACCTTGCGGAGAAGATGCTGAAGCAGGCTGCCGTGCTGCGTGCACAGGCCGCTGCTGAGCGCGAGGAGGGTGCTGCTTGATCGATCGGTTCGGCATGAGCTGATCGACCGCACCGACCCAGTATCAATTCGGCCCCGGTCCGTCGTGGACCGGGGCCGAACTATGTTGTCCAGCAGGCATCACTTGAGACCACCGGCAGCCAGACCGGCGACGATCCGGCGCTGGAAGACCAGCACCATGATGACCAGCGGCACCGTCATGATGACACCGGCGGCCATCTGGGAACCGAACGGGGTGTTGAACTGGGAAGCACCGGTGAACTTCGACAGCAGCACCGTGGCAGGTTCCATCTTCGGGTCGTTGATCATCGTGACGGCGACGAGGAACTCGTTCCACGCACCGATGAAGACGATGATCGCCGTGGTGAAGATGCCGGGGGCAGCCAGCGGCAGGATGATCTTGCGGAATGCCTGGGCGGGAGAGCAGCCATCGATCATCGCGGCTTGCTCCAGCTCGTCGGGCATCTGCTTGAAGAACGTCGTTAGGTTCCACACTGCCAGAGGCAGTGAGAAGGACAGATCGGGGATGATCATGGCTTGGTAAGTGTTGATCCAGTGCCATGCCGAGAAGTTCTTCAGCAACGGGACGATGATGGCCACCAATGGGAACATCGACGTCGCAATGATGAGGATGAGGAATCCGCCCTTGCCACGAAAATCCAGCCGTGCGAGGGCGTAGGAGGCGAAGGTGGCGATGAGCAGGGCAATGATCGTCACCGAGATCGAGACGATGAGCGAGTTCCCCAGCCCGCGCAGGAAGTTGTTGTTTGGCTGGAAGACGGCCTGGTAGTTCTCCAGCGACGGGTGAGCTGGCCACCACGTGTTGTCGAAAATCTCGTTGTCAGGACGCAGTGAGGACACGACCATCCAGTAGAAGGGCGCCAGGCAGTAGACGACGATGAGGACGATGCCGATGACCGGCAGTACCTTGACCCAGGCGTTCTTGTGGTGGGTCTCCTGGTCGATGGCTCCCGGTGCAGTTGCAGTAGCGGTGCTCATGACGACACCTCCTTGCCACTCGAAGCTGCGGCTTGTGCTGCGTTGGCCTTCTCTCGGGCACGACGTCCACCAGGGCGTCCGCCATTGACGAAGGTGGTGGCCTTCATCTTCTTGCGCCTGTGCTCGTCACCGACGAGATCGGCGCCGAGGATCTTGATGAAGGCAAATGCGATGATGAACACGTAGAGGAACAGGATGATCGCGTACGCTGCGGCCGCGCCGTACCTCAGGTTCGAGGCCTCGTCCTGGACCAGCATCGACAGCGTCTCGACCGACTTCCTGCGCGGGCCGACGAGGATGAACGGCAGGTCGAACATGCGCAGGGCATCGAGGGTCCGGAACAGCACGGCGACGACCAAGGCCGGTTTGACCAATGGCAAGGTGATCGAGACAAATCTCTTCCAGGCATTGGCGCCATCGACCTTGGCGGCCTCGTAGACCTCGGTGGGAATTACCTGGAGACCTGCCAGCGTCAACAGACCGATGTACGGGGCGGTCTTCCAGACGTCGGCGATGATGATCGACCACTTGGCCGTCCAGTTGCCCGAGGCCCACATGATGTGCTGACCGAGGATGGCGTTGGCGACACCGTTCTGGTTGAAGATCCATCCCCACAAAATGGCGGAGACCGCTGTAGGGATGGCCCAGGGGACGAGGATGGCGGCTCGGACGACGCCTCGTCCAGCGATCGCCCGATGCATGATGAGCGCCATGATGACGCCCAGGATGGTCTCGAGAACGACCGTGACGACACCGAAGAGCGTGGTGTTCCAGAACGCGTTCCAGAATCGATCTCCGGAGCCGGTGAAGATGTCGGTGAAGTTCTTCATTCCGACGAACGGCTCGGTGTCGTTGACGAATCCAGTTTCGGGATCCAGACCGGGCTGGCCATAGAGGGCCTGCTTCACCGATTGGATGACTGGGATGACGATGACGATCGTCAGGGCGATGAGGGTTGGCGTGATGAGAGCTAAGGCCAGGCGTTCCTGGGTCCTGGCCCGAGAAGACCGTTTGTTGGTCTTCTCCACTGTTGCAGTGGTCATGATGAAGCTCCTTGTCCCCGGCGTTGTCCGTCGGGTGGTGCGAGCGATGTCATGGATACGGCGGGGTGAGTGACCCGCCCCGCCGTATCCGTGTGGTTAGTTCTGCGTGACGATCAATTCTTGATGATCGTCTTCAGCTTGTCGGCCAGCTGCTTGGCAGCGCTTTCGGCGTCCGTCTTGCCCTGGAGAGCTGGGTAGATGGCGTCCTGGATGGCCGCGGTGACGTCACCGTAGGCGACGGCATGCGGACGGCCCTTGGCGCTGTCCAGAGAGGCCTTCAGGGTCGGCAGGTACGGGAGCCTCTTGACGTTCTCGTCCTTGGTGTACAACTCGCCGTAGATCGGTGCGTTGGACTGCTTCTCGAGGTTGTACTGCTCGGACTCCTGGTTGGTCCACCACTTGACGAACTTGAGGGCCGTGGCCTTGTTCTTGCAGTTGGAGGTGATGGCGCAGTTGTGGCCGCCCAGGGTCGGCATGTAGTCCTTGCCGTCGATGGAGGGCAGCGGGGCGACGCCGAACTTGTCGGGTCCGAGTTCCTTCATGTCGTTGCCGTACTGGTAAGGCCAGTTGCGCAGGAAGAGGACCTTGCCGGACTCGAAGCCGTTACGGCTGTCCTCCTCCTTCCATTCCAGGGCTGCGGTCGGGATGAGCTTGGACTTGAAGGCGTCGACGGCGGTCTGGATGCCCTTGATGGACTCGGGGGAGTCGACGGTCACCTTCCCGGAGTCGTCGACGATCGCACCACCACAGGTGTTGATGAATTCAGAGATGTTGCAGGTGAGGCCCTCATATTTGGCCCACTGGCCACCGAACCCACCGATGTCCTGCATGCCGGGGAGCTTGCGGACGGCCTCGGTGGCCTTCTTGACGTCTTCCCAGGTCTTGGGAACCTCGACCTTGGCCTTCTCGAGGAAGTCCTTGCGGTAGTACATGATCGAGGCGTCAGTGGCATACGGAACGGCGAACTGCTTGCCGCGGTACGAACCGGTCTCCCACACCGAGTCAATGACGCCTTCGGGCTTCATGTCCTGCGGGATCTCCACGATCCAGCGGTTAGCCGCGAACTCGGCAACCCACACCAGATCGAGGCCAATGACGTCGTAGGCGGCAGAGTTCGTCTGAGCGGCGTTGATGAAGGACTGACGCTGCTGGTCGGCCTCCGAGGACAGCTCGATGAGAGTGACCTTCTCCTTGGGGTACTTCTTGTTCCACTCATCGATGCGCTTCTGGACCATTCCACCGGAGAAGTCCTTGCCCTGCACCCAGCTGATGGGGCCCTCACCAGTGAAGTCTGCGCCCTTGGCTGCGGGCTTATTGGATCCGGAGTCCTTCGAGTCTCCGTTGGAACAAGCTGCCAAGGCACCGAGCGCCAGTGCTCCGACGGAGCCCTGGATGAAGGCCCGGCGGGAGTGTGTGTAGTGCGTCATGTGACTTCTTCCTCCTTGAACTGGGCGATGTCGACAGCGACATCACGTACGCATCAGCGATTTCCTACGGGTGCGATAGGTCATAACCTCAGGCAGGACATTACACCGACTGTCCGGCATGTGTGCACGTCGTTTTGCGATGAACCCGAATGATTGTGCACGACAAGTGGGATTGAGGGGCGTTCCCTCCACCGGGGTGGTCAGAGCGGTGTTGGTAGATGACTGGATCAGTCTGAATCGTTGTGGAAGGAGGGTATTGCTCCGAGCGGTGTCCTGGGATTGCCGTCTGCTGGTGACTGGACAATCTCTGGCCTCGGGAGAAGGTAAATTAGGAGTACAAGATGCGAACATGAAGGAAGCCGTTCCATCCTGCCTCCAGTATGGAACGGCTTCCGTTTCGGTGCGCCGCCAGGGACTCGAACCCTGAACCCGCTGATTAAGAGTCAGCTGCTCTGCCAATTGAGCTAGCAGCGCCGGCGAGAAAAAACATTAGCGGACTTCGGCCAAGATGCAAAATCGATGTGACGAGTTCATGGCCGACCAGTGCGTGCGGCATCGATTCGACGCTGTCTCAACGCCGTGATCTCGGGCAGGTCGAGGGGCTCCAAATGGCGTCCTAGGGCTATTTCGAGCACATGGTCGGCGAGCTGAGGGTTGCGTGCGAGAACTGGTCCGTGCGGGTAGGTGCCGATGACACGCCCCTGCACGGCTCCTTCGTCGCGATGGTTGCCGTTGCCCCAACCAACCTCGACAGCAGCCAGCGGCTTGGCGTCAGAACCAAGTTCTGTCCAGCCGCCGTGGTTCTCGAAACCGGTGATCGGGCAGGTGTTCCCGTCGGGCTGGGTCCAGATGTGCAGAACCTCCCCGACGGCACGCTCCGGGCCGCGTCGGGTCTCGGCGTCGAGAAGCCCGAGTCCCGCAATGACCTCGTCACGGGCTCCGATGGTGAAGGACCTGCCGCAGATCTGGTAGCCGGCGCACACCGCGAAGAGCATTGCGCCGTCGTCGAGGGCGGTGAACAGTCCGCCATCGGCCTTGAGCTCCCGGACAGCGGTGATCTGGGCGGTGTCCTCGCCGCCTCCCAGCAGATAGACGGCCCCGTCAGTGGGCACCTTCTGACCGGGCTCGACGGTGACGAGCTCGGCGTCGATGCCGCGCCATTGCAGCCTCTTGGTGAGGACGACTGCATTGCCGTGGTCGCCGTAGATGCCCAACAAGGACTGGTACAGCAGGACGATCTTGGGACGGTCGGTGTTCATGCCAGTCCTCCGAGTCGGCGCAGTTTCTGAAAGGGGGTGTAGGTCGACAGCACGTCGACGGGGTGGTCAGCGTCCCAAGTGCCGGCCAGCAGTGGGGAGCTGAGGGCCTGGGCGAGATCCTCGATGACGACGTGCTCCACTCCGGCGTATTGCAGCCTGACGGCCAGATCGAGTGCGCGCGGGCCGGTGCAGATTACGGTTCGTCCGGCCAGTTGCTCGTAATCGACGTCCCACAGCCATGAGACGTCCTTGCCGTCGGCGGCCACCGCGTCGATGGCGAGCACCAGCGGATCGGAGGTCGTCAGCGGCAGGGATTCGGTCCAGCCGGCAGGGTTCTTCGACAGCAGCAGGCGGCAATGGGTGCCGCCGATGGTGCAGGTGGCATAGCGGCCGGCGGGGGACTCCACCGTGGCAATTCCGCGCAGCGCGTCCTCGGGCTGAATACCCATGTGGATGGCCGCGGCAAGGGCGCAGATGGCATTGGTGAGGTTGAAGGAACCGGGCACCTGGACATCGAGGTGGAATCGTCTCCCGGAAGCCTCGACGGCCTCGTCACCCTCCACCCACCAATCGGCAGCAGGCTGACTCAGCTCACATCCGGGGCAGTCCCATCCGCCCTCGCCATGGGTGAGGACGGTGCCGCAGTTGGGACACAGCGTCGAGTCGGCGGTCCAGCGAGGCTTGGTGTCCACCCAGATGACGTGACGAGCCTTCTGGCACACCCACACGATGAGCGGATCGCAGGCATTGGCGACCACCGTCGGACCGTGCTCAGCGGCTTTCTCCAGGGCATCACGCCAGTCGCGTCCCAGGAAGGTCAGTTCGTGGTTACGGTCGAGCTGGTCACGGCTGAAGTTGAGCAGGATCAGTACTTCCGGGTCGCCCATCGCGACGACGTCGGCGACGACTCTCTCGTCGGTCTCCAGCACGGCGATGGTGGCGTCAGGGGCCTCTCCCAGGGCCGAGACGATGCCGTGATGCAGGTTGGCCCCATCGGCGTTGGTGACGACGCTTCGTTGGCCGTCAGGAGTCCCAGCTCGCACTGCGGCGGTGAGGAAGTGAGTTGTCGTGGTCTTGCCGTTGGTGCCGGTGACACTGGCGATGCGACGGTCTGCCAGCAGTTCAGGCAAGGCGTGGGGAGCCAACTTCATCGTCACCCGACCACGAATTGATGCTCCTGAGCCCTTCCCCGTCAGGCGGGAGGCTGTTGCGGCTGTCCGCCCGGCCAGCAGGGCCAGTTGCAGCCGCGGGGAGGTGCGGTGTCTTCGAGGTGACGAGGTCATGGCCCCAATCATGGCAGGAAGGGATGACGGCCCTGGTGTGCCCGGCCGGTGACGAGGACGGCTCTATGACCTCCAAACGCTGGCTGGCAAGGGTGTTCGCTGTTGTTCCAGGCAGTCGTCGAGAAACCTGTCGGGCACGCGTGTCACGGTAATTCCCGTCGGCTGCGACGGGCTGACGAACGCCGGACGAGGGGGTGCGTGATGGTTGACATCGAGGAGTTGGTGAGCCGTGGTGTCGACGGTCTGGAAGTTCCCGGTGGCCATGCCATCCACCCATTGCTTCAACCTCTTTTCCCCGGTGGTCTCATGCCCGCCGTCTATCGTCTGGACGGGGCTTCCTCGGTCGGGCTGGGGCTGCTCACCCATGGCTGGTGTGGGGTGGTCGGGCTGCCCGAACTCAGTGTTGAGGCGGCTCGGCAGTGGGGGGTGGAGCTGTCACGATTGGTGCTCGTGCCTCATTCAGGAAACTGGCTTGAGACGGTGGCCACTCTCATCGAGGGCCTCGATGTCGTTCTTGCTGCAGCTCCGCCGCCGTTGCCGATGACGGCCAGCAGGCGATTGACGGCCAGGCTGCGTTCTCGCGGCTCGTCCTTGGTGGTGCTGGGGCCTTGGCCCAGCCCTGCCGCTCGAATCGATGTCCGCACTGTGGGGTGGCAGGGACTTGGTCAGGGGTACGGCTGTTTGTCGGCCCAGGAGCTTGAGGTGACCGTGGTGAGGCATCACCACAACCGTTCCGTGCGGCTCATCCGTACCGGCACCGGGGTGTACCCCGCCGAGGAGGTGGCTGATGTCTGCTGAACCACTCAGTGCCGCGCCGGTTCGAGTCCTCATGGCAGTGATTCCCGGGTGGCGAATCGTGGCGGCGTCTCGACGTCAGCCTGGGGATGCCCCTCTTCTGGTCGTCGATCGCGGGGTCGTCGTCGACTGCTGTTCCCGGGCAGCCGAGGAAGGAGCGGTCCCTGGTTTGCGAGTGAGAGCTGCCCAGTTACGCTGTCCAGACGCCGTTGTCGTGTCTCACGATCCTGCCTCTGAGGAGATCCTCTTTGACGAGGTGGTTCGCGAGATTGAGAGGTCAGTGGCGCCTTCGGTCCACGTGGTGCGCCCAGGGGTGGCTGCTCGCGGAGTTGCTCGTTTCTACGGTGGTGAACGCGCCGCTGCGCAGCGCATGTCCGAGGTGTTGGCTCGTATCGGGTACACGGATACGGGGATTTCGGTGGCGGACGGGTTGTTCGCGGCAGAGGTGGCTGCCACCGCAGTGGCCGGCCCCGGGAGTCATGGCCCCAAGATCCTCAGTCCCGGCATGTCCACGGCCTTTCTGGCTCCCCGCGACGTCTCGGTTCTGGCGCGTACCGGACGAGCCGATGAGGCATTGGTTCGGACCTTGCGCCAGCTCGGTCTGACGACTGTTGGCTCCTTCGCCGGTCTGGACCGTCAACATGTCGTCCAGCGGTTCGCGGAGGTCGGTCAGCGCGCCCACGATTGGGCACGTGGCATGGACGTCGCGGTGCTGTCGGCACACCGGCCCGAGGACGACGATGCCATGGAAGTCGTCCTTGACGATCCGGAACCTTCCGGCGCACAGGTGGTGGCCGTGGTGCGTCCTGTGGTGGAGGAGTTCATGGCCGGCCTGGCAGCCAGCGGTCGGGTATGTTCCCAGGCCCGCATTCTCATCCGGGCCACTGCTGGGTTGTCTGAGCGCACCTGGCGTCAACCGTGGCAATTCAGCGGTGATGATCTGTTGGCTCGACTGTCCCGTCAGCTCGACGACCTTTCCCGGGGCATTGGCGAGTTCGGTGCTGATGAGTTCTGCCAGTCCGGTGTTGAGGCAGTGCGGATCGTTCCCACCATCCATCGTGCGGGTGAGGCGGCCGAAGGATTGTTTGGTGCCAGGCCCGCCGAGCATCTCGTCCACATCATCTCCCAGTTGCAGGAGAGGTTAGGCCCCGAGGGGGTTCTGATGGGGAAAGTCGATGGTGGCCGGATGCTCAGGGACCGACGCCGACTGATTCCTTTCGGGACGGTTGCTGAGGACGCGCGTCCGGTGGATCGTCCCTGGCCGGGCCACCTCGATGGCCCCGCTCCCGTCATCGTGTATTCCCGTCCTCTGCCAGCCCGGCTGGAGACGACCGACGGCATGCCACTGACGACATCGTCCGACTTACCGTCGATCAGCCCGGGATGGTTTCATGACGGCACGTCGCGACGGCGCGTCATCGCATGGGCCGGGCCATGGCCGGTGCACCAAAGGTGGTGGAGCACCCCGGCCGTCTCCGTGGAGCGAGTGCAGTTGGTCACCGAGGACCAACAGGCATGGGTGTTGGCGGGATCGGCTGACCGTTGGTGGGTCGAGGCTCGTTACGCCGAGGCGTGATCGGGGTGAGTTACCACAATCCTCCGATTCCGTGGCGAGAGTTGGAAAGACGCATCTCGGGACGGCGTCCTCCCAATGGCCATCAGGACAGCCATGCTGATCAGACCGGCTATCGCCGCGTCCGTAAACCCTTTGACCGTCGTCCCCTCCGACCCGAGGGGCCAGTGGTGCCCTATGCCGAGCTGCACTGTCACTCCTCCTACAGCTTTCTTGACGGTGCCTCCAGTCCGGAGGACCTCGTCACCCGAGCGGTGGAGCTGGGCCTGTCAGGGCTGGCCCTGACTGATCATGACGGCCTCTACGGGGTCGTCAGAATGGCTGAAGCGGCTGAAGCCTGTGGTCTTCCCACCATCATCGGGTCGGAGTTGTCCATTGGAGTGCCGGAGCCTCAGAACGGGGTGGCTGATCCGGTGGGCAGCCACCTGCTCGTGCTGGCCAACGGCCCGGAGGGCTATCGCCGCTTGGCCGGTGCCCTCACGGACGCCTATCTGGCCGAGGGTGGGCAGAAAGGGCATCCGGTCCATGATCTCAACCATCTGGCCGAGGTGGCCGACGAGCACTGGACTGTCCTCACCGGATGTCGGAAGGGAACAGTGAGGCAGGGCTTGGTCAAGGGGGTGGCTCAAGCTGAGGCCGAGCTCCATCACCTGGTTGATCTCTTCGGTATCGACAATGTCATGGTCGAGTTGACCGATCATCGCGCTCCCACCGATTCCCGTGACAACGACGTCCTCGCTGAGCTGGCGGGTCGTCATGGCCTGACGACGGTGGCGACGACAGCCGCCCACTACGCCGGTGCTGAACAGTTCGAGCTGGCCTGCGCTCTCTCAGCGGTGCGGGCTCGACGCAGTCTTGACGAGATGGACGGCTGGCTTCCTCCCGGCCCGGTGGCGAGGTTGCGCAGCGGCGCGGAGATGGCAGACCTGTTCAGCCGTCACCGAGATGCGGTGGACAACACCGTAGCGGTGGCTGAGAGGACGGCTTTCCAACTGAGGTCGGTGCGTCCCCGTCTGCCCGACCAGAAGGTGCCCGAGGGACACACTCCCATCAGTTGGCTGCGTCATCTGGTGGAGGAGGGGCGTCGAGGCTGCTACGGGGATGACCCAGTGGCCAAGGACCGCCTGGCCACGGAACTCGACCTTATCGAGGTTCGGGATTTCGCCGGCTACTTCCTCATCGTCTCCGACATCGTGGAGTTCGCTCGGTCCCGGGGGATCTTGTGTCAAGGACGTGGATCAGCAGCGGCCTCGGCGGTCTGTTACGTGCTGGGCATCACCGTCGTCGATCCGGTGTTTTACGGCTTGCCCTTCGAGCGGTTCCTGTCGGTGCTGCGCGAGGAGGAGTCTGACATCGATGTCGACTTCGACGCTCGACGTCGTGAGGAGGTCATCCAGTACGTCTACGCCAAGTACGGGCGGCGCAACGCTGCCCAGGTGGCTGACGTCATCACCTATCGGCCGCGCAGTGCCATCCGGGACACGGCCAAAGCCCTCGGTTATTCCCAAGGGCAGCAGGACGCGTGGTCGCGTCAGATGGAGAGACGATCAGTGGTGCCGGGCTCCCGGAGCTCCGAGGGCCCCGAGATTCCTGACGAGGTCGTCGCCCTCGCCCAGCAGGTGATGGGGCTACCGCGTCACCTGGGCATCCACTCGGCCGGAATGGTGCTGACCCGAGAACCGGTGGGACGCATCTGCCCGATCGAGCCAGCCCGGATGCCTGGTCGCACGGTGCTGCAGTGGGACAAGGAGGACTGCGCCTGGATGGGGCTGGTGAAGTTCGACCTGCTGGGGCTGGGAATGCTCTCGGCGCTGAGCACCTCCTTCAATCTCATCGCTCAGCACTGCGGACGATCTTGGGCCCTGGCCTCGATTCCGCGCAATGAGCCGGGGGTCTACGACATGTTGTGCCGTGGTGACAGCATCGGCGTGTTCCAGGTGGAGAGCCGGGCCCAGATTGGCACTCTGCCGCGGCTCAAGCCGCGCTGCTTCTACGACTTGGCCGTGGAGATCGGGCTCATCCGTCCTGGTCCGGTGCAGGGAGGCGCGGTGCATCCCTATATCCGACGACGTACCGGTGTCGAACCGATCACCTATCCCCACCCGTTGCTCAAACCGGTGCTCGAGCGCACCTTGGGAATCCCGCTCTTCCAGGAGCAGCTCATGCAGATGGCTACGACGGTCGGCAATTGCATGGCTGCCGACGCTGACCTGTTGCGCCGAGCGATGGGATCCAAACGCGGGGTCGAACGCATTGACTCGCTACGCGCCAAGCTTTTCGAGGGGATGGCAGCCAATGGGATTGACGACGACACTGCCCAGGACATCTATGCCCGCATCGAGTCTTTCGCGAATTTTGGGTTCGCCGAGTCCCATGCCTTGAGCTTCGCCGGACTGGTCTACACCTCAGCTTGGGTCAAGCTGCATTACCCGGCAGCCTTTCTTGCGGCTTTGCTGCGCAGCCAGCCGATGGGGTTCTATTCCCCGGCGACTCTGGTGGCGGATGCTCGACGACACGGTGTGGTGACGCGACGTCCAGACCTGACGAAGTCGTCAGTGGGGGCAGATCTGGAAGCACTGGATCGTGGAGGCGATGACGTGATGACGTGGAGACAGGGATGGACGACTGTCTTCATGACCACGACGAGTCCGAGATCGGTCCTTTTGACCCCGATCGTGATGACGGTGACCATCGTCGGGATACTCACTTCGCGGTGCGGTTGGGCCTTTCTGACGTCTCCGGTATCAGTACCGAGACAGCCACTCGGATCATTGCGGAGCGGGAACGCGAACCCTTCACCAGCCTCGACGACCTCGCTCGGCGCGTTGAACTGGGCAAGGAAGAGGTGGAGGCCCTTGCCCTGGCTGGTGTCTTCGACGATCTCGTGGGGTCAAGACGGGGCGCTCTGTGGCAGATCGGTCAGATCGACGGTGTAGCACCGGGCCAGCTGGATGTTCAGGTGGCCACCCAGCCACCTTTGCTTCCCGAACCCACTCAGTTGGAGTTATTGGGTGACGACATCCGTGCCACCGGAGTCAGTACGGCCGACCATCCTGTTCGCCACGTCCGGGGCGTCCTTGATCGACGAGGTGTGGTGCGAGTTGACCGGCTGGGCGACGTCGAGGCTGGACGGCGTATAGAAGTTGCTGGAGTCGTCACCCACAGACAGAGACCTGGGACAGCAGGGGGAGTGACCTTCCTCAACGTGGAGGACGAAACCGGCCTGCTCAACGTCATCGTCACTCCGGGTGCATGGAAGCATCACCGACGTGTGGCCCGGACGTCGCGAGCTTTGGTGGTGCGGGGGATCTTGGAAAGAAGCGACGAGGGAGTGACGAGTTTGCAAGCAGATCGGTTGGAAGCCCTCGATTTATCAGTACCCACGAGATCCCGTGACTTCCGCTGAACAGCCTTTGACAAGGGGATACGATGACAGCGGCACCCTAATTTGCGTCATTGTTCATCCATGTGTAATGTTTCCCGAGCTGTCAGGGGCTGCTTGAAGCGGCTCCCAGATAGCAGCCGAACTGGATCTCAGCCCGATGGTTTTGGTGAGTCGGGGTTGATCCGGTAAGGTTGGTCGGGTCGCTGCTTTTCGGGGTGGTGGCACGGTTTGGCTGGTTTTGCTGGCTGATCTTGATACCGCGGGTTTTGCGGGGTTGGGGTTGGTGTGGTAGGGTTGGTCGGGTCGCCTCGGGGTGGTCCTGCTTGTTGGTGGGGTTGTTCTGGTGGGTGTGATGCTTGAGAACTCAACAGTGTGTCTTTGATAGTCAATGATTTTTTGATGCATCTATCGATGTGTCGGATTTGTTTATGAATTCCTTTGTGATTCTGGACATGGACTGATTTTTTTGGTCAGTGTTTGGGGTTAGTGTTTTGGATTCTCTTGTGACACCGTTGCCTGCATTGTGTGTGTGGGTGGGTGATATTTTTTCATTGGAGAGTTTGATCCTGGCTCAGGACGAACGCTGGCGGCGTGCTTAACACATGCAAGTCGAACGGAAAGGCCCCTTTGGGGGTACTCGAGTGGCGAACGGGTGAGTAACACGTGAGTAACCTGCCCTTGACTTCGGGATAACTTCAGGAAACTGGGGCTAATACCGGATAGGAATCCTTGCTGCATGGTGGGGGTTGGAAAGCTTCGGCGGTTTTGGATGGACTCGCGGCTTATCAGCTTGTTGGTGGGGTAGTGGCTTACCAAGGCTTTGACGGGTAGCCGGCCTGAGAGGGCGACCGGCCACATTGGGACTGAGATACGGCCCAGACTCCTACGGGAGGCAGCAGTGGGGAATATTGCACAATGGGCGGAAGCCTGATGCAGCAACGCCGCGTGCGGGATGACGGCCTTCGGGTTGTAAACCGCTTTCAGCAGGGGCGAAGCTTTTGTGACGGTACCTGCAGAAGAAGCACCGGCTAACTACGTGCCAGCAGCCGCGGTGATACGTAGGGTGCGAGCGTTGTCCGGATTTATTGGGCGTAAAGAGCTCGTAGGTGGTTGATTGCGTCGGAAGTGAAAACTTGGGGCTTAACCCTGAGCGTGCTTTCGATACGGGTTGACTTGAGGAAGGTAGGGGAGAATGGAATTCCTGGTGGAGCGGTGGAATGCGCAGATATCAGGAGGAACACCAGTGGCGAAGGCGGTTCTCTGGACCTTTCCTGACGCTGAGGAGCGAAAGCGTGGGGAGCGAACAGGCTTAGATACCCTGGTAGTCCACGCTGTAAACGGTGGGTACTAGGTGTGGGGTCCATTCCACGGATTCCGTGCCGTAGCTAACGCATTAAGTACCCCGCCTGGGGAGTACGGCCGCAAGGCTAAAACTCAAAGGAATTGACGGGGCCCCGCACAAGCGGCGGAGCATGCGGATTAATTCGATGCAACGCGAAGAACCTTACCTGGGTTTGACATGGACTGGGAGTGCTCAGAGATGGGTACGCCTCCTTGTGGGGCTGGTTCACAGGTGGTGCATGGCTGTCGTCAGCTCGTGTCGTGAGATGTTGGGTTAAGTCCCGCAACGAGCGCAACCCTCGTTCACTGTTGCCAGCACGTTATGGTGGGGACTCAGTGGAGACCGCCGGGGTCAACTCGGAGGAAGGTGGGGATGACGTCAAGTCATCATGCCCCTTATGTCCAGGGCTTCACGCATGCTACAATGGCCGGTACAAAGAGTTGCGAGCCTGTGAGGGTGAGCGAATCTCGGAAAGCCGGTCTCAGTTCGGATTGGGGTCTGCAACTCGACCCTATGAAGTCGGAGTCGCTAGTAATCGCAGATCAGCAACGCTGCGGTGAATACGTTCCCGGGGCTTGTACACACCGCCCGTCAAGTCATGAAAGTCGGTAACACCCGAAGCCGGTGGCCTAACCTGTGTGGGGGAGCCGTCGAAGGTGGGACTGGTAATTAGGACTAAGTCGTAACAAGGTAGCCGTACCGGAAGGTGCGGCTGGATCACCTCCTTTCTAAGGAGCACTTCATTGTAAGGACTCATTATTGCTGTGTGGCTCGTCGTGAGTCGTTGGTGGATGGGTTAGCTTCTTGTGGAACATTGGCGTGTTCATCTTGTGGTGGACGGTCTGAGGCATGCTGTTGGGGTTCTGGGGTATCACACGTGTGTGTGGTGGCCTGGTGCGGTGATGCTGCGTCTGCTGTGTGGTGGGTGTGGTGTTGATTCGTGTGGTGGTTGAGAACTGTATAGTGGATGCGAGCATCTTAATTTTTTGTGTCTTGTGTTGTTGTGCAAGTTGTTAAGTGCGATCGGTGGATGCCTTGGCACCAAGAGCCGATGAAGGACGTTGTAACCTGCGATAAGCCCTGGGGAGTTGGTAAACGAGCTGTGATCCGGGGGTGTCCGAATGGGGAAACCTGGAATGTCCGGAGTAGTGTCCGGTGACCCTGCCCTGAATGTATAGGGGTGTGGGAGGTAACGCGGGGAAGTGAAACATCTTAGTACCCGTAGGAAGAGAAAACAACCGTGATTCCGTGAGTAGTGGCGAGCGAAAGTGGATGAGGCTAAACCGTGTGTGTGTTCAAGCCGGCAGGTGTTGCATGTGCGGGGTTGTGGGGGCCTTTGGGTTCTGCTGCCGCAGGATTGGCCAGTGATAAATGTTGCGTGAAGGTGAAGCGTCTGGGAAGGCGTACCGGAGTGGGTGAGAGTCCCGTAACTGTAAGCGTGGCACTGGTGAGGGTTACCCCAAGTAGCGTGGAACTCGTGGAATTTCGCGTGAATCTGGCGGGACCACCCGTCAAGCCTAAATACTCCTTGGTGACCGATAGTGGATCAGTACCGTGAGGGAATGGTGAAAAGTACCCCGGGAGGGGAGTGAAATAGTACCTGAAACCGGTCGCATACAAGCCGTCAGAGCCTTGTGGGGTGATGGCGTGCCTTTTGAAGAATGAGCCTGCGAGTTAGTGATGCGTGGCGAGGTTAACCTGTGTGGGGGAGTCGTAGCGAAAGCGAGTCCGATAAGGGCGTGAGTCGCGTGTTCTAGACCCGAAGCGGTGTGATCTATCCATGGCCAGGATGAAGCGTCGGTAAGACGTCGTGGAGGTCCGAACCCACTTCAGTTGAAAATGGAGGGGATGAGCTGTGGATAGGGGTGAAAGGCCAATCAAACACCGTGATAGCTGGTTCTCCCCGAAATGCATTTAGGTGCAGCGTTGCGTGGTTCTTGTCGGAGGTAGAGCACTGGATGGTCTAGGGGGCCTATCAGCTTACCGAAATCAGCCAAACTCCGAATGCCGGCAAGTGGAGCGTAGCAGTGAGACGGCGGGGGATAAGCTTCGTCGTCGAGAGGGAAACAGCCCAGATCATCAGCTAAGGCCCCTAAGTGGTAACTCAGTGGAAAAGGATGTGGAGTTGCGCAGACAGCCAGGAGGTTGGCTTGGAAGCAGCCATCCTTGAAAGAGTGCGTAATAGCTCACTGGTCAAGTGATTCCGCGCCGACAATGTAGCGGGGCTTAAGTTATCCGCCGAAGCTGTGGCAAGCCCGTGAGGGTTTGGGTAGGGGAGCGTCCTGTGCGAGGTGAAGCTGCCGGGTGACCGTGTGGTGGATTGTGCGGGAGTGAGAATGCAGGCATGAGTAGCGAATGACGGGTGGAAAACCCGTCCGCCGATTATCCAAGGGTTCCAGGGTCAAGTTAATCTGCCCTGGGTGAGTCGGGACCTAAGGCGAGGCCGACAGGCGTAGTCGATGGATAACCAGTTGATATTCTGGTACCGGCTTGTCACCGTCCGTGTCGAGGTGTGTGATGCTAAGCGTGCGAGCCTGCCTCCGCGACATCGTTGATGTGGTGGTGGTGTGGTGAGTGTGTGAACCGATCATGTAGTAGGCAAGCTGCGGAGGGACGCAGGGAGGTAGCTCATCCCCGGCGATGGTTGTCCGGGGCTAAATGTGTGGACCGTCTGGTAGGTAAATCCGCCAGGGTTGTGGTTGAGGCATGATGGCGAGCCCACAGGAAGTGGGTGAGTGAGTGATCCTGTACTGTCGAGAAAATCTTCGTGAGCGAGGTGGCTGGTCCGCCCGTACCCTAAACCGACACTGGTGGATAGGTAGAGTATACCGAGGCGATCGAGATCATCATGGTGAAGGAACTCGGCAAAATGCCCCCGTAACTTCGGGATAAGGGGGACCTGAACTGTCAAGGCTTTTACAGTTGGTAGCGGTGAGGGGCGCAGAGACCAGGGGGAAACGACTGTTTACCAAAAACACAGGTCCGTGCGAAGTCGTAAGACGATGTATACGGACTGACTCCTGCCCGGTGCTGGAAGGTTAAGGGGAACTGTTAGCGTTGGCGAAGCGGTGAACTTAAGCCCCAGTAAACGGCGGTGGTAACTATAACCATCCTAAGGTAGCGAAATTCCTTGTCGGGTAAGTTCCGACCTGCACGAATGGAGTAACGATTTCCCTACTGTCTCCACCATGAACTCGGTGAAATTGCATTACGAGTAAAGATGCTCGTTACGCGCAGCAGGACGGAAAGACCCCGGGACCTTTACTATAGTTTGGTATTGGTGATTGGGACGACTTGTGTAGGATAGGTGGGAGACTGTGAAACGGCCACGCCAGTGGTTGTGGAGTCATTGTTGAAATACCACTCTGGTCGTTCTGGTTATCTAACTTTGGGCCGTGATCCGGTTCAGGGACAGTGCCTGATGGGTAGTTTGACTGGGGCGGTCGCCTCCTAAAAGGTAACGGAGGCGCCCAAAGGTTCCCTCATCCTGGTTGGTAATCAGGTGTTGAGTGTAAGTGCACAAGGGGGCTTGACTGTGAGACTGACAGGTCGAGCAGGGACGAAAGTCGGGACTAGTGATCTGACGGTGGCTTGTGGACGCGCCGTCACTCAACGGATAAAAGGTACCCCGGGGATAACAGGCTGATCTTGCCCGAGCGCTCATAGCGACGGCATGGTTTGGCACCTCGATGTCGGCTCGTCGCATCCTGGGGCTGGAGTCGGTCCCAAGGGTTGGGCTGTTCGCCCATTAAAGCGGCACGCGAGCTGGGTTCAGAACGTCGTGAGACAGTTCGGTCCCTATCCGCTGCGCGCGGAGGAATCTTGAGAAGGGCTGTCCTTAGTACGAGAGGACCGGGACGGACTGACCTCTGGTGTGCCAGTTGTTCTGCCAAGAGCATGGCTGGTTGGCTACGTCGGGTTGTGATAACCGCTGAAAGCATCTAAGCGGGAAGCACGCTTCAAGATGAGGGTTCCTGCAGATGAATCTGGTAAGGTCTCCGGTAGACGACCGGGTTGATAGGCCAGGCGTGGACGCATCGTAAGGTGTGGAGCTGACTGGTACTAATAGACCGAGGACTTACAAACACACACTTTCACGTCCAATAAGAATTTTGATGATCGCATCCACTGTACGGCTCCCAGCCCCCACGCGGGGGTTGCGCCAAGCCTGACTGGCCCCATAGTTTTTCCGGTGGCCTTGGCGGAAGGGAAACACCCGGTCCCATACCGAACCCGGTAGTTAAGCCTTCCAGCGCCGATGGTACTGCACGAGGGATCGTGTGGGAGAGTAGGACGCCGCCGGAATCATATTTGTGTGCGTGTGGAGACAAGGATCATCCTTGTCTCCACACGCTCTTTCTGTATACCCACACACCCAACAGCCGGGGGCGATGACACCAATCAACCCCCGGCCCCGTGCCGTCTATTCACAACCACCCACACCAACGCAGATCTGTTTTCGGTTTCCCCTTAGGCGCTAGGTAAATACGGACAGAGCGGACATAGCACTGAGGAGATTGTTCATCCTCAAGACGCCCTCCCGTAATTGATGCCGTTTCCTCCAGAAGCGGGCTTTCTGCCTTCAAAACACGGGGTCAGGGTCTCTCGGCCGAGGCGGTAGCAGCGCTGAGTCGAACTCAAGAACATGGGCCTTGAAGGCGACATGCATCCTCGGGAAAACTGACCGCAGTGCTTCCTTCCCCCGGCAACCGGGACCTGGACTCGCGTCCTCACCACGCTCGCGTACCGGCACATCGCCCCACTCGTGAGGTGCGGAGAAGCCGAGAGTGGCAAATGCATGGGTGGCGGCTGAGGTCCAGAGCCTGGGGCAGGAATGTCCCGACGAGAAAGTGAGGATACAAAACGTGGCCCCTCTCTGTGAGAAGGGCCACGTCAGTTTTGGAGGAGGACGTCAGCAGGTAGTCGGGATGAAGCTGGAGTTCCTGATCATGTAGGCAACGACCCTGCCGCCGTTGAATAGGTAGTCGACTTCCTTGCCATCGCTGGAGAACGCAAGGGCCTTCTCGTATCCCATTCCATGGAAGTCCGAGGTGACGTCGGTCAGCTTGAGCTTGGAGTAGTCGGACCGCAGCTGTGCCTCGGTGATGCCGATCCGCGCACCGTTAGAGCTGGCGTTAGTACCACCAACGAACAGGTAGGCCTGGACATCGTCTCCGCTCGTCCATACTCCGCCGAGGAAGCCGTTGTAACGCGCATACACCGGGGTGTTGCGGGTACATACTCCGCTGATGCCGTCCGGGATGACATGGATCGTACCGGCGAGTTCCGCGGTGGACTTGTCTAGGTTAAGAGGCCCGACACCTGCCATATCGCCGAGTCGGATTGAGCCCTTCTTCGCCATGTCGTAGACGATTGCCGCATCGCACTGCTTGCTGCTCATGACCTGGCTGGCAGCGACAGCAGCCTTGTCTCCCAGCACTTTGAGTATGGCATCGCAGTCATTGTCGTCAGCAATGACCCCGCCTTGGGGGAGAGGCTCCCAATGCCCTCCGTTCTTCCTCATGACGAGGTGGCCGCCATTAGGGCCGGCCGACTTGCCGTTGATGTTGAAATTGGGTGCATACGCCACAGCGGCGTTCTGACCGTCGGCGGCCAAGGAGACCCACTGGACCTGGGCGTCGGGCGCGTTGAAGAGCTGTCGCACGAGATCCGGCGTCGGCGTGACCGAGGCATTGTTCGGAACGCTCGGCTTCGGTGCGGCTGGTGTTGATGCTGTCGATGAAGCGGTCGCCGTCGACGTCGAGGTAACCGTCACCTCTGGGGTCGGGGTGTGGGAGGCTGACGCGGCAGGCTTGGAGGCCGGCGCGGGGACTGCCTTCGTCGCATCATCATTCCTGGGCTTGAGGAAGTAGAAGAGGCCAACTCCCAGAGCCACGACGAGGATTGCGGCGACGGCAACGATCCAGTACTGGCTCTTACGTTTCGGTTGGGGCCCATCGCTGAAGGGGATGCCGCCTATCGACTCATTAACGTCTGGGCGATCAGCGGCAGTCGCACCCGCCAGTCCTGCGGACCCGTCAGGCAGGTACTCGGCGGCCTGTTTACCGTCGCCCAGCTGTTGCTGTTCCTGGGGATATGTGCCATCCCAGTTTCCCGTTGGCTCAGTGCCCGCCCAGCCTTGCTGGTCTTGATTGGGATCCCAGCCCTGCGGATTCTGATTGGCGTCCGAATCCTGCTGCTCCTCCCACCCCGGCTGGTTTTGGGACTCCTGCCATCCCTGTTGGCTGTATTGATCAGCGGTCCATGCCTGTTGGGCGGGTTGGCCTTCCCAGCTTTCCTGACTGGGCTGCTGTTCCCAGTCTTGCTGGGGGTACTGGTTGGGGTCCCATCCCTGCTGGGAAAGATCTCCCACCCAGCCTTGCTGGCCGGGCTGCTGATCCCAGTCTTGCTGGGGGTATTGGTTCGGGTCCCAGCCTTGCTGGGGGTACTGGTTCGGGTCCCAGCCCTGCTGGGAAGGATCTCCCACCCAGCCCTGTTGGCCGGGCTGCTGTTCCCAACCTTGCTGCGGGTACTGGGCATTCCAGCCGTCATACTGACCTGTCTGAGGACTCCACTCTGGCGCGTTACCGCCCTGCGGATACTGGTTCCAGTCCTGCGGGTACTGGCCGTTCGGGAAGTCACCCTGCTGCGGATACTGCTGATCGGCGTAGGGGGTTTGCGAACCGTCCGGCTCGGCAGGGATCTGTTGTGTCGCGTCGTTGTTTTCTGGCAGCTCCTGGGTGGGTTCATGGCCCTGCCCCTCAGCAGAGCCTGAATCGGACTGCTCAGGGATCAGCCCTGTCTCATTGTCGTCAGAGTGGGCATCGTCGGGGTGATTCCCCTTGTCGAATCCATCGTCAGCCACGATTCATTCTCCCTCTCAGCGTGTCAGTGAATGCGCCAGTTTGACGTTGATGACATGGCGAGCAGCGTCACTGAGACGCTTCTTGCCCGACGAGGACGCCGCCATCGACGTCAACGCCTGAATCATGGGGCCTGCCAGGCCAGGATCGGCAGTAATCGCCAGGTCACCGCCAGCAGACACGAATTTGCTTGCACGGCGTCCACCGTCGACCGAGAACACCGACACTGAGCTACCCAGGTCATCTGAAACGATGAGGCCCTGGTATCCGAAGTCGCCGCGAAGCATGTCGGTCATAACCTTCGACGAGAACAACGCGAGAGTTCCTGGATCGATCTTCGAGTAGGTCGCGGAGGCGATCATGACCGCTTCAGACCCAGCATTGAATGCCATTCGGAACGATTCGAGATACGGGTCATGGCGAATTGTCTTGTGGTCGGTAATTCCATCAGCTTTGAAATCCGTGTCCTCGGCGATGCGCCCAATTCCGGGGAAATGCTTAGCCGTCGGGATGATCCCGGCCTTGCGATGCCCCGCAATAACGGAGGCCGCGTACCGGCCACACGTCTGAGTATCGGTGCCGAACCCACGATGGTGCTTGGCGATCGGCTTGTTCTTGACGCCAAGTTCAGGATCGATGACGTCAGCGACGGGGGAGAAGATCATGTGGACGCCGAGGTCGGCGAGTTGGCGGGCACCTCTCATCACCACCGACTGAGCTTTGGCCGGGGACATCCGGGCCAGAGCTTCCTGGCTCGGCAGCCGGTCGACTCCCGGAATCCGGATGTTCTGAACCTCGCCGCCCTCATGGTCGCTCGCGACGATGGGCTTGATGCCGTGCGGGCTGACACTGTTGACGGCGTCAAGCATGGCCTCGAGCTTCGACCTCTTGGTCCAATGACCCAAGATGAAGATGCCGGCAAGGCACTTGGAGTCAATGAGGTTGGCGATGTACTCCGGAGAATCTGAGGGAACCACCCCGACGAGAATGCACTGACCAGCACGCTCTTCGAGCGACATATCCGCCACGACATGGGCGGCCCGTGGATCCATCGGGATTGGGGTCACCTTCTCCGTCGGCGTCGAGGTAGGGCTCGGGGTAGGGGTGGGGGTGGCTGAGGACGGGCTGGGAGTTGGCGTGTCAGACGGAGACGACGACGTCACGGGTGCAGGCGAGGGTGATTCGGCTGGGGGCTCGGCTTTTGAAACGCAGCCAGCCAATGGTGCGCTCAAAGCGGCTGTGATGATTGTTCGGCGTCTCATGGTCGCAGTATTCCACAGCCTTTCCATTGCTGACAGTGACCAAGAACGTTACCTCGGAATGACGAGGTATACCTCCAAATCGATGTTACTGCAGTCGAGGTATTCGCCGACAACATTGCAGAAGAACTTGTGAGAGCGCCCAGTTTGCGGGTTTCGCGTACTGACAAAGAAGTTCGACGGATGATTCGGCGGCACTGACTGAGCGAGGTTCAGAGCCAAGGAGCAATCCGTACGCGTGTTGGCGACCCATGTCCCCGGACCACACTCGGAGGCCCCGGCGGGGAGGTCGACGTGGGCGGGGACGCCGACCTGGGCCGGAGCCGGGGGCGGTGCAGCGGTGGTCGTCACCGTGGCATGGGCCGTTACTGTTCGCATCGGTCTGACCTCAGGCGTCTGGCTGGGTGCCGGGGTCGCGGTATGAATTGGCTGAGCGGTGGCCTCGGAATGAGATCCGGGCATCCCTTTGAGATAGACGAACGCGCCGGCTCCGACCAACAGAAGCAAAGCCAACAGAGCGATGAACCATCCAGCGTCGCTGCCGCGCTGGTTTGTCGCCGCATGTGCTGCTGGCGCAGACGGAGCCGGGGTTGCCATGCTCACCGCTGACGGAGGCCGCGCCGCCGAGGGCGCCGAGTACGGTGGAACCGGTTGTGGCGGCGCAACCGGGGCTGGCGGCGTCGGAGGAGGCGGTAGCGGACGAGGTACAACGAGCTGGACCGGCGGTCCGCCGTCGAGCCATGAGCGCAGCTCAGATGCCAGTAACTCCGCACTGGCAGGGCGTCCGGCCGGATCAGGCGCCAGACACGTCATGATGGTGTTCCACAGTCGTGGATCAACCCCGGGAATGTGGTCCGGGGGTTGGTCACGCAGAATATTTCCAGCTGAATCTGCCTGGAACGGAACGCGGCCGGCCAGCAATTGGTACAAGGTGACGCCGAAGGAATAGAGGTCGCTTGCCGCCAATGGCGTTCGTCCTGCAGCTACTTCTGGAGCCTGATAGTAGGGAGTCCCGACGATTTCGTGGGGATTGCCTGAAGCGACCATTTCCGAGACGCCGAAATCTGTGATTCGTGCCCCACGGACCTCCTCTCGGTCCTCGATGAGGATATTTGCCGGCTTGATGTCGAGGTGACGAATGCCGACCCGGTGAATCGCGGTAAGGGCCTGACAGACTTCGATTCCCAGGCGGACCGCCGTGGCTGGCTCGAGGCGGTGGTCGGGAATGGACTCCAGCACGTGCGCAAGGTCGGGGCCGTCAACCAATTCCATGATGATGGCGAAGGTGGAGGACTCGACGACCATGTCAGTCACCCGGACGACCGCGTCGTCGGCGACGGTCATCAGGATGTCGCGCTCCTGGATGAAGCGCCTCGTCGCGCCTTTGTCATTCGTCAGTTCGGGTTTGAGGACCTTGATGGCTCGAGGTGACCCGTCGTTGAGATCATGCCCACGCCAAACCGTTCCCATCGAGCCTTGGCCGAGCACCTCGTCGAGGATGTAATGGCTGCCAATTTGACGTACTGTCGACCCGCCGGTGGCGTCCTCCTCGGACATGATTCACCCCTTTAATGATCGCTCGGCAACCACTCTCACTGTAGCGACCACAGCTCGGCCGAGGACATAGCGGCCCTCAGTCGGTGACGTCTTCCAAGTCGTCACTGTGGGAGCGACGACGCACGATCACCCAGGCGATGCCGAGCACGATGAACCACACGGGGGTGGCAAGGAGAGCCTGGCGGGTGTCGTCAGCCCCAGCCAGAAGGACGACGACAAAGACGAAGAAGGCCAGGACAACCCACGGCATGAAATGGGCCCCAGGCATCGGGTAGATCGACTCGTCATGGGCCTGCGGGTTACGACGCACGTGCACGTTGTAGCTGACGAGGATCATGCTCCACACGAAGATGAACAGCACGGCGGAGACCGTCGTCACCAGGGTGAAGGCCCCCATCACGGTGTCTTTCGCGGCAAGAATGAGGGCCGAACCAATGAGGATGACGGTGCACACCAGGCCCCAACCGGGGACGCCATTGCGGGTGAGTTTGCCGAAGGCCCTCGTCGCCATGCCCTTGTGGGCCAGTCCGTAGAGCATCCGAGAGGTCGAATAGACCCCGGAGTTGGCGCTGGATGCGGCAGACGTGAGAACGACGAAGTTCATGATGCCGGCAGCCGCGGTGAAACCGACGAGTCCGAACATCTGGACGAACGGCGAGGAGTCCTTCTCGATGAGATTCCACGGGATGACACACATCATGGCGAGCAGGGCAACCACATAGAACACCAGGACGCGCACGGGGACGGCATTGATGGCCTTGGGCATGGTCTTGCGGGGATCACGGGTTTCCGCGGAGGTAGTACCGACCAACTCGATGCCCACGTAAGCGAAAACAGCAATCTGGAAGCCGCCGAAGAATCCGCTCCAGCCCTTCGGCGCGAATCCGCCATGGGTCCACAGGTTCGACACTGAGGCCTTGTATCCGCCCGGCGAGGTGAACCCCATGATGATGAGCACCACAGCCACGACGATGAGGATGCCGATCGCGACAATCTTGATGAGCGCAAACCAGAACTCAAGCTCACCAAAGAGCTTCACCGTGAGCAGGTTGAGGACCAGCAGGAGAAGCAAGGTGGCCGCGGTGAGGATGAAGGCCCACATTCGGTCGTGGGTCCAGTAACCCCAATATGAGGTGATGGCGATCACGTCAGCCATACCCGTGACGACCCAACACAACCAGTACGACCAGCCGAGGAAGAATCCCGCCCAAGGGCCCAGGAGATCAGCCGCGAAATCCTGGAAGGACTTCCACTGCAGGTTGTGCAGCAACAGCTCGCCCATGGCCCTCATGACGAAGAAGAGCATCGTGCCGATCACGAGATAGGCAACCACGATGCTCGGGCCCGAGGTGTTGATGGACTTTCCGGACCCCATGAACAGGCCGGTTCCGATGGCGCCACCGATGGCGATCAGCTGAATGTGGCGGTTGCTCAGGCTGCGGCGCAGGTGCCGCATGTCTCCAGCCACATCGTTGTTCTCGCGGTTCATGGGGAGGATTGTTACGCGAGAAGGGGCCAGGTACAGCGTGTCATCTCACATTGTGCAACTACTGTCCGATCTTCGGCATTCCGGGGAATGTTGGAGTGAGCGTCGTTCTGCGAGGAGATGATGACGATGACCACGACCGTAGCTCTGACCGGTGCCAGCGTCCTGACATGCGACCGAGATGGAACCGTGCTGGCCGATCACACCGTGCTCGTTGGCGAAGACGGTTCGATTGAGGCTGTCGGCCCTGGTCAGGAGCTCGCTGATCGAGCGGCGGCGGCTCAGCGTCGTATTGACTGTGCGGGAAAATGGGTCATGCCGGGGCTCATCAATGCCCATGCTCACCTCGTGGCTGACGGACGTCCTCTGCCCAAAGCGTTGACGAACCCGGCGCTCGCGCGGGGGATCGTGGGGTTCTGGAGAACTCCGTTGGGGAGTCCCATGCTGCGCGAACGTGCACGGGGATTTGCAGACGCCGAGCTCAATTCCGGCGTGACCACCATTCGCAGCCTCGGTGAGTATGACAACGAGGCCGTCTCCCTGGGCCGCGAGAGCGAGTCCAGACAATGGCTCGGCCCTCGCGTCATGGCGTCGGGCCCGCTGCTGGCCATCACGGGCGGCCACGGTGCTGAGCTGGGCGTCGCGCGGATCGTCGATGCTCCCTGGGAGGGACGCAAGGCGGTGCGTCAGAACCTGCGTCTGGGGGCAACCTCCATCAAGATCGCCGCGACCGGCGGTGTCACCGATGCGAAGGCCGTCGGGGAGGCCGGGCGTCCACAGATGACTACCGAGGAAATGACAGCAATCTGCGAGGAGGCCCACTCGGCGGGCGTGCTCGTCGCTGCCCACGCCCAGAGCCCTGAGGGGGTGCTGAGGTCCCTCAAGGCTGGAGCCGACACCATTGAGCACGGCTCGGCCATGACCGACGAGATCGTCGAACTGTTCCACGACAATCCCAGGTCGCTGCGAGGTTGGTCGGCTTTCGACGCCACCCTGTTGGCTGCCGCTCCTCTGGTCGAGATCGACACGGAGATTACCGGGGCCAGCGATGTCGTCAAGGAGAATGCTCGCATCGTCCTGGACTCGATGGTCCAGGGGATTCGCGACGCCATCACGAACGATGTGGTGCTCGGATCCGGGTTGGATTCCTCGATGACCTTTACTCCCCACTACGCCATGTGGCGTGAGCTCGACCTTGTGGTGTCGCGGGCTGGGTTGTCCCCGGCACGGGCTTTGGAGGCCGTGACCCGGGTCAATGCCAAGATGCTCGATCTGGAATCCGTGACGGGTGCGGTGGAGCCAGGGCTGTCGGCTGATCTGTTGGTGCTGGGAGCCAATCCTCTTGACGATCTCAAGGCACTTGAGGGAGTTGAGACGGTTGTCGTCAGGGGCGATGTCATTGACACCCCGACGGTGGAGAGGTTCGGCGAGATCGACGAGCTGCTCGACACCTTGCGCGGATGATGGCGTCGACTATGAAGAGAACGGATGAGTGACGCGGCCAGGCAGATCGTCGTGCTGGGGGTTTGGTGAGCACGAGGTGCAGGTGTGGTCCCGGCCTGGACCTGGCAGCGCACCCTCGCCGGAGGAGACCACGCGGTGGTGGACCTGCATCGTCTCACCGGAGTTCAGCGAAAGCTGACGGAGCGAACCTGCTCTTGCGAGGAGAGACGCGACCACGAAAGTGACGGCGGGGCCGAACTCGTCCCTGTCGTCGTTTTGCGCCGAGAATGCGACTCTGAGGAGTTCACATCGGAACAACGGTGTGGATATGTCCAGGGAAGTCGTCGGGAGCGTATGAAAACAGCTCGACCCATAAACTCGAGTACGAGGGAAGTCGCGATTCTCAGAGTGTCTTGCCCCTCTCGGGGTGGCAAGGGGGCCGCCCAAGTCTCAGGATAACCGGAGTGTGCCCGCTGGCTGGATTCGCTCGAGAAGTTCAAGGGGGAGTCGTATCCCCTTGATGAAAACTGGGGTGGCTAACGGGACTTGAACCCGCGACCCCCTGGACCACAACCAGGTGCTCTACCGACTGAGCTATAGCCACCATGTGCCTTCATCAGACAACCCGAGAAGAGTACCGGTTTTCGGAGTGTGAATGCAACCCGGCCTTCCCCTCCCGGTCGTCGGCGTCAGTCCCTGCCGGCTCCAGTGAGGAAGCCTTGGTACTTCGCAGCGATCTCGGCGCACTGGTTAGCGTCCGGGCCGGGGGAGGGAACCATGAGGGCTTCGCGCCAGTACATCAGCTCCTCGATCGACTCCTGGATGTCAGCGAGGGCACGGTGGTTACCCTGCTTCTCCGGGGTGTGGCCGAAGGCGCGTGGGTACCAGCGTCGTGCCAGTTCCTTGATGGAGGAGACGTCGACATTGCGGTAGTGCACGTAGGACTCCAACTCCGGCATGTCCTTGGCCAGGAAGGAGCGGTCGGTGCCGATGGTGTTTCCGGCCAAGGGGGCCTTGCCGGCTTGCGGGACGTGGGTACGGATGTAGTTGAGCACCTGATCCTGGGCCTCGGCCATCGTCAGTCCCTTGTCGAGCTCCTCGAGGAGTCCGGACTTGGTGTGCATGCCGCGCACGAAGTCATTCATGTGCTCGAGCCATTCGGGCTCAGGCTTGATGATGACGTCCACACCCTCGCCCTGGACGTTGAGCTGCCCATCGGTGACCAGGGCGGCCACCTCGATGAGTCCGTCGTGGGCCAGGTCGAGCCCGGTCATCTCGCAATCGATCCACACCAACATGTCTTTCACGTCACAACAGACTAGTTGGTGGTGACGACATGCCACTTTTGAGCGGTTGATGAGGAAGAGGTCCTTACCGTTTGCCGCGCGGCACCCAGCGGCCCATCCAGTAGCTGCCGACCAGACCGATAATCGCCATCACGATGCTGGCTGCCGACAGCGGCCAGACCAGGGTGACGAGGGTGACGACGATCGGCCCCATCGCCGAGCCGGTGTCCGAGAGCAGTCGCCATGCAGCCAGGAACTGAGGCCGTCCGATGGCGGGAGACGCGTCGGACCCCAGGGTCATGACGATGCCGGAGCTGGCGCCATTTCCGATGCCGATGATGAGGGCGACGATGCCAATCGTCGTCGCAGTGTGGGCCAGCGGCAGGGTCAACAGCGCGACGGCCTGGATGAAGATCGACGGCACTGCCACCCACCAGCGTCCGAACTTGTCCATGAGGGCACCGCCGGGCAGGAAGAGCAGGACGTCGGCAGCCATCGACCAGGCGTAGATGAGATCCGTGGTGGCCGGGGTGAGTCCGCTCGCATGGCACCACAGCGGCAGCAGAGAGCGGCGGGCCGACCGAACGAGCATGAGGGCCGTCACTCCCAGACCAGTCGTCCAGAGGACTCTCGCGTTCTGTTTGGCGATGGTCCAGGTCGAGACCTCGTCGGGAGCTCCTTCCTCGGCGAGTTCCGGGGTGTCGACCGGTGGCAGGTCGGGCATGACGGTGGTCACGGCGGCTGCGAGCACACTGGCGATGGATGCAAATCCATATGCCCATGCCATCGAGGATTCCCGGAGGATCCATGACCCCGCCATGGGGCCGACGAACCAACCCACCCGGAATACCCCTCCCAGGGTGGACAGGGCACGGGCGCGGTAGCGATAGGGGATGGCGACCGTCAGGTAGTTCTGTCGAGCGATGCCGTAGACGGCACCGGCCATGCCATTGACGAGTACCGCGATGGCGAGCAGTCCAAGGTGATGGGCCAGCCCCATGGACCCCAGGGCCATCGCGTCGATGAGCATGGCGATGACCAAGGACCACTTCTCGCCGATCTTCGTGACCAGCCACCCTGCAGGTACGTCACCGATGATCTGGCCGATGCCGACGAGAGCGGCGATCGCGGCAGCGAGGGCAGCGGATGCACCGTTGTGAACCGCGGTGAGCGGAATGAGCGGGATTACCGCGCCGTATCCCAGGGACGACATCAATGTCGGCAGGTAGGCGGAGACGATGATTGACGACCATTTCACCGGTGGGGTCGGGGACTCGGTGCGCGTCGAACCAATCACGGAGAAAGGTTAGGACGGCGAACAAATGTGTGCAGCCTTGCTCGCCACCTGATTGGGGCGGGCTGGGTGATGGTGGCCGGATCCCGTTAGGATGTCAACCATGGCCCGGTAGCTCAGCGGATAGAGCAGCAGCCTTCTAATCTGTCGCGCGTGGGTTCGATTCCCACCCGGGCCGCCATCATCCTTCCGCGTTCCGCGGGGCGAGGAATCGACGCAGCGGAAACTGTCCCAGGTGCCCGGTAGTCTTTCAACTATGTCCTACGTTGCCCCCGCGCCCGTTGTGCGTCGTCCCTGGTGGCAGCGTCTGTTGCGTAATCCGTGGTTCTGGGTGCTGCTCGTCCTGGTGTTGGTGTCAGCTGCTTGTGTGGTTCACACCTACGTGAGCATGCATGCGGACACCGAGGTGGAGCGCGACGGCCAGAAGGGTGTCGTTCCCGGCATCACCAATCAGTCGTTCAAACTTGCCTTCCACTACGCATGGCCGACGGCAGCGGTCTGGTCGGCGATCTTCATCCTCATCGATCGTTTCAGGACCCGGCATCTTCACGTGTGGTTCCTCTGCTTCTGCTGGGGAGCGTGCATAGCGACCTGGATCAGCCTGCACGTCAACACCTGGATGGCGGGGATGCTCTCGGTGGCAGGCGGGGTCGATCCGGCTTCAGGTGCAGGTCCTGCGGTGTACTCGGCTCCCTTCGTCGAGGAGTCTTGCAAGGCCATGGTGCTTTTCGGGCTGGCCGTGGTCACCGGGCGACGGATGACCTCGGTCGTTCAGACGGTCAGCGTGGCCGGGCTCTCGGCGATCGGCTTCGCCTTCGTCGAGAACATCATGTATTACGCCCGCGCTGACAACTATGCTCGCGTGACCGCCGCGGCCGGAGACCCGAAACAGGCTGTCATGGAGATGGTCATGCTGCGCGGCGTGTACACCTCCTTCGGCCATCCCCTGTTCACCAGCATGACGGGTATCGGTCTGGCTCTCGGGCTGAGATCGCGTAGCCGCCTCGTGCGGGTCCTGGCCCCGACCACCGGCTTCGTCATCGCTGTGCTGGGGCACATGCTCTTCAACGGCTTCTCCTCGGTACTGCCGATCGGCACTCTGAAGAACCTCTGGTATGTCGCCCTTGCCATCGTCGCGTCCATCGTGGTTTTCGTGATCATCCGCATGGTGCGCGAGGGCAGGACGATTCGGAACCGTCTCGAGGACTACGTCAAGGCCGGATGGTTGCCGGAACACGATGCCGACACCCTCTCGGCGCTGCGGCGTCGTCAGTGGGCGGCTCTGGTCGCTCTCAGCCAGGGCCCGCGTCGGTGGTGGCACACGCTGGAGTTCCTGCGTACCGGCACTGATCTGGCCTATCTGCGTGACGCCGTTGTGCGAGGACTCGACGATGACCCGGGAACGCGTCAGATCCAACTCATCAATCACATGAACTCGCTGCGTCCCATGGCTGTCACCGTGGCCCGAGGCGCGAAACTGTCCAAACCGAGACTGCCCGCATTCCTCAGACGACGTCGGAACCAGCCGGTCAACAACGAGTTGCAGTGGGCACCGCCACAGGCCTGACGAGTGACCAGGAAGGATCACCATGAACACCGAGCAGATGCTGCTGTCGCTTACGGATCTGCGGCACGACCTGCGTCAGGCTGAGTTTCCCCTTGATCTGCCCGAGGCCATCACCCAGGCAGGTTTGGCTCGTCGAATTTCCAACCAGCTCAACGACTACGTCCTTCCTCGGCTGGAGACCGTCGACGCACCGCTGCTCGCCGTGGTCGGTGGGTCGACAGGTGCCGGAAAGTCCACCCTGGTCAATTCGCTGGTCGGACGAGTGGTGACACGGCCCGGCGTCATTCGTCCCACCACAACCTCTCCGGTTCTCGTCCACCACCCTGACGACGCAGCGTGGTTCGACGGTGACCGGGTGCTGCCCACGCTGGTGCGCTCCCGAGTTGCCAGCAATGACGCCTCGAGCCTCCAGCTGGTCGCTGAGCCTGGGATCCCGAAAGGGTTGGCCATTTTGGACGCCCCCGACATCGATTCCGTGGTAGCGCGAAATCGCGACCTGGCTGCCCAGCTGTTGCAGGCCGCAGATCTGTGGGTCTTCGTCACCTCGGCTGCTCGCTACGCGGACGCCGTGCCCTGGGACTTCCTCAACGAGGCCCAGGAGCGACATGCCTCGGTGGCGGTGGTGTGCGACCGCGTTCCGCCGGAGGCCATGAGGGAGGTTCCCCCGGATCTCGGTCGGCTTATGACAGAGCGTGGGCTGGCCGATTCCCCGCTCTTCGCCGTGCCGGAGACCAAGACCAATGCCGATGGCCTCCTTCCTGACCAGGCCGTTTCACCGCTACGGTTCTTCCTGTCGAGCCTGGCCCAGGATCAGCAGAAGCGGCGTGAGGTCATCGCGTCCACCTTGTCCGGGGCCATCGGCTCGGTGTGCGAACGGTCGTCCTACATCGCCGCTGGCCTGGAAGCCCAGGCGGATGCCACATCCAGGCTGGCTGAGGATGCTCAGTCGATCATGGCCGAGGAGTCGCAATCGATTGCTGCGCAGTCGGCCGACGGTACCCTGCTACGAGGCGAGGTGCTGGCACGGTGGCACGAATTCGTGGGAACTGGTGAATTCATGCGGGCCATGGAGGCGAAGGTCTCGTGGCTCAGAGACCGCGTCGTCCGGGCATTCAAGGGAGCACCGCCGGAGGTCGAGAAGGTCAGTGTCGCGGTGGAATCTGGCCTGGAAAACCTCATCATCGCGGAAACCCAAGCTGGGTGTGAGCGAATCGAGGCCGTGTGGCAAGCTGACCCGGCCGGCCGCAGTGTCCTGGAACGGGCGGACGAGGATCTGGCCCGCCCGTCGCAGAGTTTTGAGGAATCCGTCTCTCGCATGGTGAGGGACTGGCAGGGCGACGTCATGGAATTGGTTGCTGGGGAGGGCATGGACAAACGATCCAAGGCCCGATTCATGGCCTTCGGCGTCAACGGGGTTTCCGTCGCACTGATGCTCGTCGTCTTCGCCCACACTGGCGGACTCTCCGGGGCGGAGGCCGGAATTGCCGGCGGCTCGGCCATCGTCGCGCAGCGGCTTCTCGAGGCCCTCTTTGGCGACGACGCGGTGCGGCGTCTGGCGAAAGTCGCCAAGGAACAGCTTGACGCCAGTGTCGAGGGGCTGCTCGCCAATGAGGTTGCGCGCTATCAAGACGTGCTCGGATCATTGGGGGTTGATGAGGAGCTGCCTGCTCGGATCCGCACCTCGATCGAGGAGGTGCGGCAGGCCCAGGAGGCGCCGGAATCTCGCGATGGCGAGGTGACGATTCGAACCCGTCCGAAGATCCGGGAGGTGGAGGCGTCCGGGGCTCCTGAACTCGGGCAGATGAGAGCTGGCATGCCCGTTCTCGACGCCGAGATCGTCGAACCATCGGCTGTTCTGGAACCTGAGCCTCGTCAGGAGGAACGATGAGGAGACAACGCGTCGACCTCGCCGAGCGCATCGAGATGCTGAGCAAGGCGGTGGAGCTGTCTGCTGGACGTGTCCCCGACGATGTGGCAGACCATGCCCGTACGGTTCTGGATCGTGCTGACCAACGCTGCCGAATCGGTGGGGACCACACCGTCATTGCCCTTGCCGGCGCCACAGGCTCGGGGAAGTCATCCACCTTCAACGCACTGGCAGGTGCGGAACTGGCGGATCCCGGCGTGCATCGTCCGACGACCTCGAAAGCCACGTCAGCAGTGTGGGGAAGCGAGTCGGCCGAGTCCTTGCTGGACTGGCTCGATGTCCCTCGGCGACACCACATGGGCAGCGACGATGCCCTCGACGGTCTGGTGCTGCTTGACCTGCCCGACCACGATTCGGTGCGAATCGAGCATCGCCTGGAGGTGGACCGGCTGGTCGAGATGGTCGACATGATCGTGTGGATCGTCGATCCCCAGAAATATGCCGACGCCGCTCTGCACACTCGTTATCTGGCGCCGTTAGCGACCCATTCCGAGGTCATGACGGTCGTCCTCAACCAGGTTGACCGTCTCGACAAGGAGCAGCGCAAGAACTGCCTGCGCGATCTGCGTCGGCTGCTGGACTCTGAAGGCCTGGACAAGGCCAAGATCATGGCGATCTCGGCCACCACCGGTGAGGGCGTGGAAGACATGCGCGTCGCATTGGCTCGTGCCGTGCGTGCCAAGAAGGCTCAGGCAGCTCGTCTCCATGCTGACCTCGACAGCGTCTCTCAGCAATTGTCGGGGGCAACCGGTGACGAGGCAGGCCAGGTGAGTCAGGACTCCGTCGACCAATTGATCGAGGCATTGTGCACTGCCGGAGGTGTTGACCCCGTCGTTGAGGCAACCCGGGAGGCCTACCGAAAGAGAGGGCACTACGCCACTGGCTGGCCGGTCACGTCCTGGGTGTCGAAGATTCGTCAGGATCCGTTGCATCGGCTGCACCTGGACCTGGTGCCGAGGAGGAAGAAAGGGCTGTCGCGCGGGACGGAACCCACCGATGTACAGCGAAGCGCCATGACGGCACGCGTCGGCGTCGCAGGAGCCAAGGTGGACACGGCAGTGCGCTCTCTGACGTCGGAGGCGTCCAATGGACTACCTCGTCCGTGGGCCGACTCGGTGCGGGCTGCCTCATTGTCGAACCGCAAGGACCTACCCGACGACATCGATCGAGCTGTCGCCGCCACGGATTTGGGGGTGCATCGCGGGACCGGCTGGTGGAAGTTGGTGACGGTGGTGCAGTGGATTCTCATCGTCATCGTCGTTGTCGGGGCGGCCTGGTGGCTGGTGGATGCTTTGACGGCCTACTTCCAATTCCGGGTTCCACCGGTGAGATGGCGCAACGTCCCGGTGCCGCCCCTCATCGTGATGGGGGGCGCCGTCGCGGGGATCGTGGTGTCACTGCTGTGCCAGGTCGGTGTGCAGGTGGGGGCGCGGGCAGCTGCGCATCATGCCAGGTCTGAATTGCGGGCCAACCTCACCGAGGTGGCATGGCAATCGGTCGTCGATCCGGTCAATGTGGAGCTCGATCACCACGACGAGGTTGTCAAGATCTTGTCCAAGGCGTCCTGACTCGGGTTCGGGGCCAGTGGCGGGCCCGAGTTGTCCACAGGGCCCTCGGCAAACGGTATCGGAGTTGTCCACAGATCTGAAATTGTCTGACGGGTTTCGCGGGTCCACGACGATAACTATGTGTGAGCGGAAAGGAGCTCACAGATGGACGCAAACGTGTCATTCACCGGAAATCTTGGAACTGACGTCGAGATGAAGACTGGCGAGGGTTGGCGGGGAGCCCGATTCCGGGTTGCTCACACTCCTCGCGTCATGAGGCAGGGGGAGTGGGTCGACGGGACGACGACGTGGCTGTCGGTGCACGTCTACGGGCGTCTCGCGGACAACTGCGCCGCCTCCTTGCACAAGGGGGATCCGGTCATGGTGACTGGACGACTACGTACCCGTAACTGGATCGACGACGAGGGCTCCCACGCGCAACTCATCGTGGTCGCGAGCAATGTCGGACCAGATCTGTCTCGAGTGTCGGCGGTGTGCCGCCGGCCCGAGAAACGGGCCGAGGCGCCGCTGGACGACGATCGCGTGCTGCGCTTCCAGGAATCACACGATGTGGTTGACGGCGACGAGATCGACGACGTCGAATTGGTCGGTTCCTGAAGTCCGAGGTGATCCATCGGGAATGAGTTGGTGACGGGGGTCGTTACAACGACTGGCATACTGTGCAACGGTCGGTGAAGTGCCGGCCGCCCCGTTCCCGCAGATTCTGGAGGAGTGCCGATGGCCGAGTTCATCTACACCATGCACAACGTCCGAAAGGCGGTGGGTGACAAGGTTATTCTCGACAATGTCACGCTGTCGTTCTTCCCGGGCGCCAAGATTGGTGTTGTCGGACCGAACGGCGCTGGTAAGTCGACGATGCTCAAGCTGATGGCTGGGCTCGACAAGCCGAACAACGGTGACGCCAACCTCGCCAAGGGAGCCACAGTCGGAATCCTGCTCCAGGAGCCCCCGCTCACCGAGGACAAGACGGTTCGCGAGAACGTCGAGGAGGCCGTCGGCGACATCAAGGCGAAGCTCGCACGGTTCGAGGAGGTTTCGGCCGAGATGGCCAACCCGGACGCCGACTTCGACGCCCTCATGGCCGAGATGGGCGAGCTGCAAACCGAGCTCGACAACGCCAACGCCTGGGACATCGACACCCGCCTCGAGCAGGCGATGGATGCCTTGCAGTGCCCTCCCGGCGACACCCCGGTCGACGTGCTCTCCGGTGGTGAGCGTCGTCGCGTCGCCCTGTGCAAGCTCCTCATCGAGCAGCCTGACCTGCTGCTCCTCGACGAGCCCACCAACCACCTGGACGCCGAGTCCGTCAACTGGCTGGAGGGCCACCTCAAGTCTTACCCAGGTGCCGTCCTGGCCGTCACCCACGACCGCTACTTCCTTGACCACGTGGCCGAGTGGATCTGTGAGGTCGACCGCGGTCAGCTGCACCCCTACGAGGGTAACTACTCGACCTACCTGGACACCAAGCGCAAGCGTCTCCAGGTCGAGGGCAAGAAGGACGCCAAGCGCGCCAAGATCCTCGAGAAGGAGCTGGACTGGGTGCGCTCCTCGCCGAAGGCTCGCCAGGCCAAGAACAAGGCCCGTCTGGCCCGTTACGAGGAGCTGGCTGCCGAGGCCGAGCGCAACCGCAAGATCGACACCGCCGAGATCAACATCCCGCCGGGCCCGCGCCTTGGCAACGTCGTGCTGGAGGCAAACCACCTCACCAAGGGGTTCGGCGACCGTGTCCTCATCAAGGACCTGTCCTTCACCCTGCCGCGAGCCGGCATCGTCGGCGTCATCGGCCCGAACGGTGTTGGAAAGACGACCCTGTTCAAGACCATCGTCGGACTGGAGAAGGCCGATTCCGGCGACCTCAAGGTCGGCGAGACAGTCAGCTTCTCCTACGTCGACCAGAACCGTACTGGCATCGACCCGGAGAAGAACGTCTGGGAGGTCGTCTCCGACGGACTGGACTACATCAAGGTCGCCAACTTTGAGGAACCCTCGAGGGCCTATGTGGCGAGCTTCGGCTTCAAGGGACCGGACCAGCAGAAGAAGTCCGGTGTGCTTTCCGGCGGTGAGCGCAACCGCCTGAACCTGGCCCTGACCCTCAAGCAGGGCGGCAACGTCCTCCTGCTCGATGAGCCGACCAACGACCTGGATGTCGAGACCCTCTCGAGCCTCGAGGACGCCCTCCTGGAGTTCCCGGGATGTGCCGTGGTCGTCTCCCACGACCGCTGGTTCCTCGACCGCATCGCCACCCACATCCTGGCCTGGGAGGGCGAGGACGAGGACGGTGTACCGCGCTGGTTCTGGTTCGAGGGCAACTTCGCCGACTACGAGGTCAACAAGATCGAGCGCCTCGGGCCGGAGGCGGCTCGTCCACATGCCTCGAAGCATCGTCGACTCACTCGTGACTGAGCGGTGACGCACTGGTGAAGAGTCAATGAACTCTTCCTGTTGACACCGTTCACGGCGCCGGCTCATTGCTATAACGCTGTTATGGGTCGGCGTCGTTATGTTCCCACCGTCGTCATCGCTTTTGTCTCCGCGGTGTGTCTGGCCGTCACAGGATGCTCAATGGGCTCCTTGACGTCCCGTGACCCGAGTACGCCTGAGGCCGCAGAGGCAACGGGTCCGGCGGTTCTCCGTATCGTCGCTGGGTCTGAGCAGAAGACGGTGCTCGAAACCATCGTCGGTCCGTGGTGCAAGGACAAGGGGTACACCTGTACGTGGAAGCTCAAGGGATCGGTTGATCAGGCCCGTGACCTCCAGGCTGGGCAGGTCGAGGCCGATGCCTACTGGTTCGCATCCTCGGTGTTCTCCCAGCTCGCCAACACCAAGCACGTCCTCAGCGACGTCAAGCCGATGTTCCTCACACCGGTCGTCTACGCCGGGTACAAGCCGGTGATGGACAGGCTTGGCCTCGTCGGGAAGGACGTCACCGCAGTCCAGATCATTGACAGCCTCGAATCCGGCAAGGCCAAGGTGTGGGCAACCAACCCGACCCAGTCGAATTCCGGTGCCACGGTCCTGTTCAGCTTCCTCAACCACTTCGCAGGCAACCCACCTGGTCAGGCCCTGACGGCGGCTCAGCTCAAGGATCCCAAGGTTGTCGACGGCATGAAGAAGTTCTTCAATGCCATGGATCGCACCCCTCCTTCCACCGGCACCATGACCAGTCAGTGCGTCAAGGAGCCCAACCTCTGCCAGACGATGTTCACCTACGAGGACCTCGTCATTGAGGAGAACCAGAAGTTGGTCAGGGAGGGGAAGGACCCTCTCTACGTCGCCTATCCACGCGGTGCTCTGGCGATCTCGGATGCTCCACTCGGTTTCGTGGACCATGGTCAGGCCAATGCCGAGGAACATCACAAGATCTTCACTGAGCTGCAGAACTACTTGCTCGAGGACGATGCTGCACTGAAGAAGTTGGCCGCCATCGGACGGCGTCCGGGCAATGGGGTCGGCCTGTCCATGAGCAACGCCGACACCAAGGTCTTCAATCCTGACTGGGGTATCAAGACCACCCTCAAGGAGCAGGGAGTCACCTTCCCCAGTTCCGAGGTGATCGACCAAGCTCTGGACAATTACCACTCCCTGTACCGCAAGCCGGTGAACACCTACTACTGCCTCGACGGGTCCGGATCGATGGACAGCAATGGCGGCTGGGACGGCGTCAAGGATGCGGCGAGGGCATTGTTTGATCCCGCCGAGGCCAAGCGCAACAGGCTGCAAACAGCGGAGAAGGACGTCACCACGGTTGCGATCTTCAACAGGAACCTTACCGCCGGACCATGGACGGTCACCGGCAATGACCCCAGCAAACTCACCGATCTGCGCGAGAAGATTGACGGTTACGACCCTCATGGCGGAACGAACATGTACACCTGCCTCGACCGTGCAGTTCAACAACTGTCGACGTCCTCGGTGAGCAAGAAGCTGATCGTCGTCATGTCCGACGGTCAGTCCGAGGACGATTCGCGAGACCCGTCCATCGATGCGCTCAGGAAGGCGCACATCCCCGTCGTGACGATCGCCTTTGGAAAGAGTGCTTCGCCCGGACAGCTTCAAGAGGTCGCGAAGGCCAGTGGTGGTAGCTACGTGAGCAACGAGAACATGGTGTCGGCATTGCGGGAAGCTGCGGGATACAAGTGAGTCGACGACGCGCCCGTACTGTCGCCTCCGTGGCCGCCCTGGCTGCGATCGCCGTGGTCTTCATCGTCATGATGATCCTTCTTGACGGAGCCGCGACGGTCCCTCGTCTGGCCATCTCGACCGGCTTGGCCATCGCCACCGCAGTTGGTGTCAGCCTGGTCATGTGGCGCTCCCCGGCCCAAATTAGCGACGACTCCTACAACGACGATGCCGAGGACAAGGTGAGGTCATGTCGTCGGATTGTCGACGAGATCAGTAGTCAAGGTCACTCCTTGCACTCGGCGTCCATGAAGTCACTGGTGCAGCAGATCTCCAAGGTTGTTCCGGATCTGTTGGATCGGGTGAAGCGGGCGTCGCCGTCATCCCTGTATTCCTCGGCCAGCCAGCTGGAAGGGCACCTGCGCTCACTGTCGGGGGTGGTGAACACCTACTGCGACGTTGAGGAGCATCCGTTCTACTACAAGCAGCCTGACGAGGTGTTGCTGGAAGGGGAGCAGGCGACGCGGCGATTCCTTGACTTCACCGTCGACTCGATCCGACTCATCAACCAGGGTGATTTGGCGGAATACCGCGCAAATCTCGCGACCGTCGCCCCGCCTGAAATGCCCGTTCTCGCCATCGAGGAGAAATGATGTCCAAACCACGTTTCATCATCGGGGTCGTCATCCTGCTCCTCGTGTGCGTCGTCGGGGGAGCGTCGTACCTGTACCTGCGACCGGACTCATCTTCGTCTGCCGGTAGTGGCAAGGCGACGTCGTCGTCCGAGATCACCGAGATCAAGTGTGCCGGTGGTTCGGAGAAGACCGAACTCATGGCCGATCCCGAAGTCACCAAGGTGCTCGCCGACAAGTACCACCTCAAGCTCGAGTTCGTGCCGATGGGCTCCTACTCCCAGGTCCAGATGCCGACCGATGACATCAAGAAGGGCGGATACAACTGTCTATGGCCCTCCAGCGCTTCGGCACAGCGGATCTTCGAGGCCGACCATCTCGGCCAGTTCTCCGGATACCGTGCCCAGACGGTCCTGCAATCCCCTGAGGTGGTGTACTCCGGTCCGGAGGCGACGGCCGCGTTGCAGCGCGCCAAGGTCGTCACCAAGGTCGACAATCATTACGAGTTCGACATCAAGACCTTCCTACTTGACCACGCCACGAAGAGCACCACGTGGCAGAAGCTCAAGGCCGGGAATCTGGCCGGTCCGGTGCGAATCCGTAGCACCGATGCTCGAAGCTCCAACTCCGGATTCACCATGATGCAGCTCGAACTGACGATCCTGGCCACCAAGGACAGCACCTCGTCGCCGACCTTGGCCCAGGCCAAGGCGGTATTGCCGCAGATGAGGCAGCTGTACGCGACCTCGGGTCTGCAGGCAGCCAGTTCCGAGAATGGCTTCAGCCAGTGGCTCACCCAGGGCGGTGAGTACGCGGCCCCGCTGTTCGCCGGGTACGAGAACCAAATCATCCAGCTGGCGGCCACCAATTCGAACTCGAAGGAGATCCTCAAGGATGTCACGGTGCTGTACCCCAGCCCGACGATCTACTCGGATCACCCGATCCTGGCATTGGACACGGACGGCTGGAGGCTCATCAGCGCCATGCGTGACGACGAGATTCAGAAGATCGCGTGGAAGAAATACGGTTTCCGATCCACGACGAATGCTGGGATAAACACCACGTCAACCTTCAACGACTTGCCTCTCGCGTCACGGGTGCGGACCATTCCCGCCACCAACGCGGACGTAACTCAGGCCCTGATGTCCTGCCTCACTGACGCCAAGAAGTGTTCCTGAACACAACCACGAGAACAGCACCACCGAAAGGTTGACCATGTCCGAGATGTCGATCGATTTCAATGCCTTGGCGGGAGTCGAGACTCCTGACAGGGGAGCGGCCGAGTCCAGTGTGGGAGAACTCGCCGTCCAAGCCGCGCAGGGGGCTGAGCCCGGTCACACCCTCTCATGTTTGGCCATGCTCACTCCTGAGCAGCAGGAGGCGGCGAGAAAGGTGGCTGCACAGCAGTTTCCGCACCTGCTCGCTGACACCGATGCGCTGGGGACCTTCGGCGACCAGGCGCTGTCAGCCGTCAACAGCCAGGTGAATCGGATCTTCCAGGAGGTCGGCCCGGTGCAGATTCCCGAGCTGACCTCGATCATGAACGAGATCAACGACCGGATGCGTGCCTTCCGCCGCAACTATGACCCGAGCCTCAACCGCGAGGTGCGCGAGACGTTCGACAAGTTCGCCGACGCCGTCAAGGGAATCTTCCGACGTGGCCGCGACATCGTCGAGATGCTCTTCGAGGAGGCTCGCTCGGTCGATCAGCAGCTTGACCGCATTGCCGGGCAGCTCGCCACCAAGCAGCACGAGCTGCGTCGCAACGTAGTGTTGTGTGACGAGCTCTACCAGGCCAACGAGGCCTCGATCGCCCAACTCGTCGGCGCCATCGCCGTGATGGAGGCCATACTCGACGAGGCTGCCAAGGCGCAGGCTGCGATCGTCGTCGAGCCGTCTGCCCCAGATGGCCGTGCCAAGCAGGAGGAGAGGGCTCGGATCACCGAATTCATGACGGCGATGCAGACGCGCATCAACGAGTTCCAGCAGCGTCTGTTCGTGGCATGGTCGACCAGCCCACAGATTCGCAACATCCGCGCCCTGCACTACGGGCTCGGCCAGCGTCTGGCCCTCATGGTCAACCTCACCATCCCGACGATGAAGCTCACCATCGCCCAGTGGGGTCTGCTGCTCGAGGCCCAGCAGGCCGCAGGTATGCAGAAGGCCGTCGCCGAGGGTGCCAACGAGGTGCTATCGGCCTATGCCGCGGCTTCTGGACAGACCGTTGGCGAGATCTCCCGCACGATGCAGACCCCGACCCTGGATCCGCAGACGATCCTCGACGTCGCTGAGTCCCTTGACCAGCAGGCCACCGGTCTGGAGGACGCGGTTCGTTACGGCGAGTCGGCTCGTCAGGAGGTGGTCGCCGCGATCCTCGTCGCCCAGTCGAGCATCGCCAGGACCTCTGCCGACCTGGACAAGACGGTCGCCGAACTAGTCGTCAAGTCGGCGAACAAGGTTGAGCTTCCTCCCGCACCACACCTGCCCGAGGCTGTCATGGCCCAAGTGCCCACCGAGAAGAAGTCTGCGGTCGTCGCGATCACCGCGTGAGCTCTGCGTGAGGTAGCGCTCAGGCCGGGCCAATGGTGGTCCGGCCGACTTGTCGTGTGGCCCCTGCCGCGTTGTGTCCTTTCGACGTCGTGCCGTCAGCGTGTTGCGTGGGACGGCAGGTGCGAGGCAAACAGTTCCGAGAAGGTGAGGGCCCGTCGTCCCGTCAGGTCAGAAGTCTGGCGCCGGCAGGAGAATCCGTCGGCCACGATGATGGCCTGCTGGCCGGCGTCCTCGATGGCCGGGAGGAGGTCGTGCTGGGCAACCTTCACCGAGAAGTCGTAATGACCGTTCTCGACGCCGAAGTTTCCGGCGTAACCGCAGCAACCGCCGACCACCGTGACCTTCGCCCCCGCAGCCTCGAGCAGGCGCTTGTCCGGGCCAAATCCGAGGATCGACGCATGGTGGCAGTGGGGCTGGGCGACAACAGTGTGGCCGGCCAGGGAGGGCGGGACCCAGTTCGCTGCCTCCAGCATCTCAGCGACGGTGTGCATGTTCCGGGCGACGCGACCAACCCGTGGATCGTCCGGAAGGAGGCGTAGGGCGTCGTCGCGCCAGACGGTCGTGCAGGACGGTTCCAAGCCAACGACCGGGATGTTGGCGTCGGCCAGGGGAGCCAGCACCGCCAGTCCTGCGCGCAGCCGGCGACGAGCGCCGTTGAGCTGGCCAGTGGTGATCCAGGTCAACCCACAGCAGACGTCATCGGAAAGGACCCTCGGGCGGTAGCCGGCGTCGGCCAATACCGTGACGACGGCGGGGAGGTCCGAGCCTTCCAACATGTCGGAGAAGGAATCCACCCAAATGACGACGTCTCCCCTGTCCCCGCTGCGGCGAGTCGGTGAGGTCGATCCGGTTGAGGGGGTTTTGGTAGCAGGCGAGGTCGGAGTTTCCTGATCCGCCACGATGGTTCGGGCTGAGGTCGCCTGCTTGCTGGCCAGTCTGGACGAGGGCTGGAACCGGGGAAGCGGACGGCGCTGATCGACACCGGCCGTCCATCGGGCCAGGTGAGCGAAGGGTGAGACCGCCAGTACCTTGTTGGCCAGGGCAGGCGCTCCCGGGATGCGGTTGAGAAGGCGCTCCCAGAGAGGAAGCAGGCCCATGGTCACGTGGGAGCGGGGGCGAAGCCGGTGGCGGTACTTCTCGTTGAGGACCGTGCTGCGGTAGCTGGCCATGTCGATTCCGGTAGGGCAGTCGCGGGCACATCCCTTGCATGCCATACAGAGGTCGAGGGCGCGTTCCACCTCGGGGGAGTCCCAACCGTCGATGAGGGTGCCATTGACCATCTCCTTGAGGACGCTGGCGCGGCCTCGGGTGGAGTCCACCTCGAGCCCGGAGGCCTGGTACGAGGGGCACATCACCGCGCTTGGGGCAGTGTGGGCGACGCACTTTCCGACTCCGGTGCAGCGATGGACGTCGGCGGCGAATTCAGGATGGGAAATGGTGATCGCGGAAAGAGCTGATTCGTGGGTTCGGATATTGGTCTCGAGCGGTGCGGGATCGACGAGAATCCCCGGGTTGAACACGTTGTCCGGGTCGAGGATCGCCTTGACCTTGCCGAAGAGGCTCAGGGCATCAGGGGAGTACATCGTGTCCAACAGGGCCGAGCGTGCCCGGCCGTCGCCGTGCTCACCGGAGACTGACCCACCATGCCGTGCGACCAGTTGCGCCGCCTCGGTGACGAAGGAGCGGTAGCGCTGGGGTCCGTCGGACTGATCGAGGGGGAAGTCGATGCGGCAGTGCAGGCATCCCTCGCCGAAGTGGCCGTAGGGCAGGCCATGGAGACCGTGGTCCTCCAACAAGGACTCGAAGTCGCGGAGGTAGGCGCCGAGGTCGGCAGCGGGAACGGCCGAATCCTCCCACCCGGCCCAGGCGGGCTTGTCGAGGCTGACGCCGGCCAACCCTGCTCCGTCAGCACGGATTTTCCAGAGGGCCGCGGCCTGTACTGGATCGGAGACCACCCAGCCATCGAGGCATCCGCTGGCAGCGACCATGTCTTTGGCTCGCGATGCCACCTCGGCCTCGTCATCGCCGCGAAGCTCCACGAACATCCAGCCGTCGCCACGCGGGAGATCGGGAACCGGGCGTCCTGCCCGGGAGACCACGTCGACGATCCGTCGCCCGAATCCTTCGCAAGCGACGGGGGAGAAGGGCAACAAGGCCGTGACGGCATCGGCGGCCTCGGGCATTGATGGGTAGCCCAGTGCCGCCGTCAATCCGTAGGGAGCTTCGCGGACGAGCCGGACCGTCGCCTTCGTGACGATACCCAAGGTAGCTTCTGTGCCCGCGATGAAGGCGGGCAAATTGCGACCACGCTCGGGTAGCAGCCACTCCATGGAGTACCCGGAAACTTGGCGGGAGAAGGTCGCGAATTCGGTCCGGATGGTCGCAAGGTTCGCGTCTGCCAGATCACCCAGGCGTTCCGCGAAAGGAGTCGTGAGGTCCCCGGGGCGGAGGGTCGTGACGTGGCCGTCAGCAGTGAGGAGGTCAAGGTCGACGATGTTGTCCCCGGTACGTCCGTACCCCAAGGCTCGCGGTCCGCAGGCGTTGTTTCCGATCATCCCGCCGATGGTGCAGCGAGTCGATGTGGAGGGGTCCGGGCCAAACCGCAATTGATGGGGAGCTCCGGCATGTTGAAGCCAGTCCTGGACCACACCCGGCTCGACGACTGCGGTAGCCGATTCGGGATCGAGGGAAAGGATGCGGTTGAGGTGCGCCGAGGTATTGATGATGAGTCCGGTTCCAACGGCATTGCCAGCACATGTCGTACCGGCGCCTCGGGTTGTCACGGGTAGTCCGACGTGACTGGCTGCCGTGACCAAGGCACAGAGCTCGTCAGTACTTCGTGGATGGGCAACTGCGGCAGGGACAACGCGGTAGATCGAGGCATCGGAGGAGTACAGGGCGCGCGCCAGCCGGGAATCGTCCAGGATTTCCACGGCAGAGGCGTCCAGACCCCTCAGAGTTGATTGAAAGTCCTGGAGAATGTCCGTGGTGGCCGTCATGGGCTCAGTCTGACACGGAAAGGACAGCCTTCATGGCCCGTCCCAAGGCCGAGAAATCCTCTGGATCGACCGGGTCAACGAAAACGTGGCGGACCGCACGGACATGGTCGGGGGCAGCCTGCCGCAGCAGGTCCATGCCGTCAGAGCTCAGCCTTGCGACCACTCCGCGACGATCCCGCACGTCAGGCTCACGCACGACAAGTCCGCGTGCCTCGAGCCGTTCGATGGCGTGAGTGAGTCGTGACCGTGACTGATGCACCTCGATGGCGAGGACAGACATCCGAACTGCGTGATCGGGGGCTTCCGAAAGACTGACGAGGATCTCGTACTCGCACAGCTCAAGGCCATGGCGTCGCAGATCCTCCGAAAGATGCGCCGTGATACGAGCTGATCCGAGGAGCCAGGCTCGCCAGATTCGTTGCTGCTCGATGCTCAGCCAAGGGGCAGCCGCCGACCGCTCTACCTCAGGCCCGACATCGTCAAAAGACGCCATCGATGGCGTCTTCGAGGCATCGCCATCATGGATGCTGCGCCTGGAACCGCCCTGTGACATGATCACTATCGTACCTGTGGTGCGGGGAACGTCCTCCTGCCCGCTCCTGTGGACACCTACCTACGGGTGTCATCGGGAATTGTGGGGACCGGCCAGTGCGCCATGCAATAGCGTGGCAGAAGTCATTTTTGACCGAGGAGAGGGTGAGTTGATGAGGCGTACCAGTGACGAGGAGTCCCTTGCTCTGCAGCACAAACTCATTGCATCCTCGGCCAAGAACTTCGCGGCGATGCTTGATCGACAGGCCGATGCCCATCCGAATCGCATCGCCTTTCTCACTCCTTCCGGCGCTGACGATGAGCCCAACGCCTGGCTCCCCATGACCTTTGCTGAATTCCGTCGTCAGGCCCACGAGGTGGCTGCTGGACTGATGGAGTTGGGGCTTCCTCGGGAGGGCCGTGTCGCCCTGCTGTCCGGAACGCGCACCGAGTGGATCATTGCCGACATGGCCATCTCCTCCGCCGGTGGCGCGACGACGACGATCTACCCGAATTCCGGGCCGGACGAGGCAAGTTTCATCCTGGCGGACTCCGAGTCATCCATTCTTTTCGTCGATTCCACCGCCCAGGTTGCCAAGATCCAGGGCAGGCCCGAGGTCGACGCGGTGGTTCGGCACATCATCAGCTTTGCCGACGATTCCGAGGAGACCGGCGTCCGAGATGACCGGCTCACCACCATGGCCGAGATCATTGCGAATGGACGTCGACGCCTGGCCGTCGAGCCGGATCTCGTGCGGCGCATGATCGATTCCGTCGAACCCGACGACCTGTGTACCCTCATCTATACCTCTGGCACGACGGGCACGCCCAAGGGAGTCGAGCTGACTCACCGGGCGTGGACGTACATGGGCCAGGCGTGGAAGAACCTCGACATGTTCCGTGGTGGGGACGTCCACATGTTGTGGTTGCCGTTGTCCCATGCCTTCGGGAAGTGTCTCATCGCCATTTGCGTCGAGATCGGGATCACGCAGGCCGTTGAGCCCCGGATCTCGCGGTTGGCCCGTAGCCTGGGCGAGGTGAAGCCACGCGTCATGTGTGGTGTGCCGCGCATCTTCGAGAAGATCCGTGCCGGTGTCATGACGGCATACCCACAAGGACGTCTGGCAAGTCGTGTCTCGCGGTGGGCCTTCGCAACCGGACGCGACGCCCAGCGCTACCGGAACGCTGGCGATCGGGTACCGACCGTGCTCGAGGCCAAGCGGAAGATCGCTGATGCGCTGGTCTTCTCGACCCTGCGTCGCAAGCTTGGCGGCATCGAGTTCATGATCTGCGGCGGTGCCAAGTTGTCGGAGCAGGTTCGGCAATGGTTCTCCTCCGCGGGGATTCCCATCATCGAGGGATATGGGGCGACTGAGGTCGGGGCAGTCGCGTTCTTCAGCGGGCCTGATGCCATTCGGCCTGGCACAGTGGGACCGGTCGCTCCTGGTTGCCTCGCGCGGATTGCTGAGGATGGTGAGATTCTGGTCTCCGGACCGATCGTTGCTCGTGGCTACCACAGCATGCCCGAGAAGACGGCCAAGGCGTTCACCGACGGCTGGTTCCACACTGGCGACATCGGCGAACTCGATGAGATGAACTACCTGCGCATCACCGACCGCAAGCGCGACCTGTTCAAGACCTCGGGCGGAAAATATGTCGCCCCACAGAAGGTCGAGGCCACCCTGATGGCCAACTGCCCATACCTGTCCAACGCGGTGGTTCTGGGTGAGGGACACAAGTATGCAGTGGCCCTCCTCACCCTCGAGAAGGGTGCTCTCATGACGTGGGGACGCCGGCATGGACGTCCCGACGCCAGTTACGCCGAGCTCACGGCAGACCCGGACGTGCGGCGCAGCATCCAGCGGTATGTTGATCGCGCAAACTCCCGCCTCGAGCGCTGGGAGACCGTCAAGAAGTTCGCGATCCTCGACCACGAGCTGACCGAGGACTCCCATTCGGTGACGACCAGCCTCAAGGTGCGTCGCGGCGTCGTGGCCGAGAAGTATTCCGACATCGTTGACGAGATGTTTGCCGACGAGAATGAACAATCGAGTGTGGCCAGGGGAGACGACGCGTCGTGACGGGCGCTGTCGTCGTCGATATTCCACTGCGTTGGTCCGACATGGATGCGCAGGGACACGTCAACAACGTTCGCATCAGCGAGCTGGTTCAGGAATCTCGAAATCAGGCGTTCTACACGAACGGCGCCCAGGAGATGCTCGAGACCGGGATCGTCGTCGTCACTCAGGATGTCGAATTCTTGGCCCCGTTCGTCGTGGATGGGAGCCCGCTGCGGGTCGAGGTCGGCTGCTCCAAGGTCGGTGCGGCACGAACCATCCTGGATTACCGCGCCTGGCACCATGACATCGAGGTCGCTCGGGCACGCGGGATCATCTGCCCCTTCGATTTCGACGCAGGACGCCCTCGCCGGCTCACCAACGGCGAGCGAGGCGCCTTCGAGGCCATGAAGGTCGACGAGATTCCGTGGAAGCCGATCAAGGTCGTCGACGTCTCCGGGATCGGCGACATCGTCGACGTACCTATCCGGTGGTCTGACGTCGATCGGCAGGGTCACGTCAACAACGTCAGCATGGCTGGTTACCTCCAGGAGGCCAGGATCCTCGCGACGACGTCGTGGTCGCCAGGGATGAGGCGAGCTGGGGACCACCTGTGGGTCGTCGTGCGTCAGGACATACGTTATCGACGCCAGGTTCCACCGTCGCAGCGGTCATGCAAGGTGCATACTGCGCTCACACGGCTGGGAACCTCGTCAATGACCCTCGCCGGGTCGATTGCCACAGACGAGGGATCTGCCCTCGATGCCGCCACCGTGCTCGTCTGCGTCGATCCGGACACCGGAGCCTCGGTCCCGATTGACGACCGGACGAGGGAGGCGTTGGCAGTCCACCTCGTCACGGTCTGATCAGTGTTCAGGCTCGCAGCCACACGGCTTGGTCACGGCCGACGGATGCGAGTCCGTGGTGGATCTTCAGCGAGGTCGAGGTGACGATGATCTTGTCTGGGTCCACGGTCACTGGGTCGTCACCGAAGTTCACAACGCAACGGAAGCCGGGCTCGCGGGAGAAGTCGAGGACATCGTCGGACGACTCGTTCCACGTCATCGTCCCGGCTCCCAGGGCAGGGTTGACCCGGCGCTCAGCCAGCAGAGTGCGGTAGAGGGTCAGGAAGGACGACGGATCGTCCTGCTCGGCCTCGACCGTCCAATCAGCCCAGTCGTGCGGCATCGGAAGCCAGGTGTCGCTCGTTGACGACCATCCGTAAGGGGTCTCGGAACCGCTCCACGGAATCGGGACGCGGCAACCGTCACGTCCGCGGTCATTGTGTTCAGAACGCTCCCAGGTAGGATCCTGCAGGACGTCGTCGGGGAGATCCTCCACCTCTGGCAGACCGAGCTCCTCACCCTGGTAGACGTAGGCGCCACCAGGAAGGGCGAGTTCGAGCATGACGGCCGCGCGGGCGCGACGACGTCCCAGAGCAACATCGGTCGGTGTGCCGTGGAACGTGGCATGGGGAGCAGCGGGATCCGAGAAGTCCAGACCCGAGATCTCCTTGCCGTAGCGGGAGACGGGGCGGAAGTTGTCGTGGTTGCCCAGCACCCAGGTGGCACTTGCGCCCACTGACTCGTGGGCCGCCAGGGATTCGGTGATGGTGGTGCGAAGCGAACGGGCCGACCACGCCGAGATGAGGAACTCGAAATTGAACGAGGTGTGCAGCCTGTCCGATTCGAGGTAGCGCACCAGACGGTCATGGGGGAGATACGCCTCGGCGACGAACATGCGCGGCCCCTCGGGGGTGTCGGCATATTCGTCGGCGATGGCTCGCCAGCGGCGCTGGATGGGCGCCAGTCCAGGCTGATCCCACATCGGGCTGTCGCCAACGAGCTCGCCGATCTCCTCGTTCTCGGGTAGGTCGGGCAGGCCGGATTCCTTGACCATCGAGTTGGCGACGTCAATGCGGAAACCATCGACACCGCGGTCGAACCAGAACCTCAGAACGCGGTCAAACTCCTCGACGACTTCGGGGTTCTCCCAGTTCCAGTCGGGCTGTGAGACGTCGAAGAAGTGCAGGTACCACTGCCCAGGGGTGCCGTCGGGCTCAGTGATGCGTTGCCATGCACCACCTCCGAACACCGATGGCCAGTTGTTCGGAGGGAGTTCGCCGTTCTCTCCGCGGCCATCTCGGAAGATGTAGCGGTCGCGCTCAGGCGAACCGGGGGCAGCAGCGAGGGCATCCCTGAACCACGGATGCTCCTCGGAAGAATGGTTGGGGACGAGGTCGATGATGACTCGCAGGCCCAATTCGTGGGCCCGTGCCACGAGTGTGTCAGCGTCGTGGAGAGTGCCGAAGTCAGGGTTGATGGCACAGTAGTCGCTGACGTCGTAGCCGCCATCGGCCAGCGGGGAGGGGTACCACGGTGAGATCCAGAGGGCATCGACGCCCAGAGCGACGAGATGGTCAAGGTGTTCGATGATGCCGCGGACGTCGCCGATGCCGTCGCCGTTCGAGTCGGCGAAACTACGCGGGTACACCTGGTAGACAACGGCGGACTTCCACCAGTCGTGGGTCGTGGGGATAGTGGTCATGGGGGTCCTTGAAGGGTTGTGAGGGTCGTCAGGGGCGGGGTGGGCCCGCGGCGTGCCCGACGATGTCCGCCGCCGCGGAGCTGTTGGAGGGTCAGTCTACGCGGACCTCTCGTCCGTCGCCGGACCAGTTGACGTGCCAGGAACCCTCGTCGTCGACACGGCGGTAGGTGTGAGCGCCGAAGAGATCGCGCAGGCCCTGGGTGAGGGCGGCGTTGAGACGTGGCGCGCGAACCTGGTCGTAATAGCCCAGGGCTGAGGAGAATCCCGGAACTGGCACTCCGGCCTCGACCGCTCGGGCGACGACACGACGCCATGCCTGCTGGCAGCGAGCGAGCTCGGCCTTGACGGAAGGTGCCTCCAGAAGGGTGGTGAGGTCTCCGGCCGCGTACTCGTCCTTGATGCGCTGAAGGAGGCGGGCTCGGATGATGCAGCCATCGCGCCAGATGGAGGCGACCTGGCCCATGTCGACCTCCCAGTTGTACTCGACCGCCGCAATGCGGATCTCATCGAGCCCTTGGGCGTAGGCGACGACCTTTGCGGACCACAGAGCGTCACGAACGTCGTCGATGAAGGCCTGACGGTCATCGACCGAGATGGTGCGGTCCGGCCCCTCGAGGGTCTGCTGGCCCACCGTGCGCAGCGGCAGGGCGCTGGAGACTGAGCGAGCAAAGACGGCCTCACTGATGGTGGAGACGCCAACTCCGAGCTCAAGAGCCGTCTGCACGGTCCAGGTGCCCGTTCCCTTCATCCCTGCCTCGTCGCGGATGACGTCAAGGAGGTCGGTGGCAGGGTCGCGAGGATCCTTGGCACGCAGCACCCGGGAGGTGATTTCGACGAGGTAGGAGTCGAGATCACCATGGTTCCAGGACTCGAAGACGTCTCCGGCCTCGGCGTTCGTCAGACCGGCAGCGCGCAACAGGGCGTGGGCCTCACCGATGAACTGCATGTCGGCGTACTCGATGCCGTTGTGGACCATCTTGACGAAGTGTCCGGCGCCATCGGTGCCCATCCATGCGCAGCAGGGCTCGCCGTCGACCTGTGCCGAGATCTTCTCCAGAACCGGACCGATGGCTTCGTACGACTCAGGGGAGCCGCCTGGCATGATTGACGGTCCCTCCAACGCTCCGACCTCGCCACCGGAAATGCCGGTGCCGACGTAATGGATGCCGGTCGGGCGGATTTCTTCCTCCCGACGTCGGGTGTCGCCGAAGTAGGCGTTGCCGCCGTCGACGAGAACATCACCCGGCTGGAGCAGGGGAGTGATCTCCTTGATGACGGCATCCGTGCCACGACCGGCCCTGACCATCATGACGATGCGGCGCGGGCGCTCGAGACATGCGACAAAGCCAGCCAGATCATGGAACGGCAGGAGGGTTCCCTCGTTCCCGTGCTCGGCCATGACCTCGTCGGTGCGTGAAGCTGTGCGGTTGTAAACGGCGACCCGGAAACCCTTGTGAGCCATGTTGCGGGCCAAGTTGGACCCCATCACGGCCATCCCGATGACGCCGACCTCGGCGGTCTGCGGCGCAGTGTCACTCATGCGATTCCTCCTAGATGTCTCGCTTCCATCCTTCCAGGCATTTCCGCGTGGTGCAGGCGCGGATGGGTGGGGATGACGTGAGACAGCGAGGATGATAGAAGTTTTGGTGATGGAATCCTGCGGTGTTTCCGAGATCACCACGACAGGCGTGGCCGTACCCGGGCTGATGACACATCGTGACCAGAGACGCAACGGTGTCAGGTGCAGTGACGGTTTGACGACGGCGAATTTTCCTCAGAGAGGTCCAACGAAAGCGCCCAGGCAACTATCAGGTCGGGGCCAGACCAAGCATGATCCGCGAAAGCTCGTGGTCTGACATCATGACCTTTGGGCGATGCCGCTTGTGGATCCGCTGTGCCAGCCACTCCAGCACGAATCGTGGTCGTTGCCTGAGCATCGTCGGAGTGATGTGCAGCATCCGCCAGCCATGTCGATCCAAACTCGCTGATCGCATCATGGTCGCTTCGTAACCTTCGGGTGTGCCGTGCACGCAGCGGCCGTCGACCTCAACCCCAACGCGTTCCGCATCGAAGGCTTGGTCGAGGGTGAAGGCTTCTTCGGCGGTGTCCACCCGTGTGTTGGAGTGCCACCCGGTGAACCCGACCGCGCGGAGCGCCCGAGACAACCACAATTCCGGCACCGACCAGGGATTGAAGGAAATATCGGCCAAGGCTGCTGTGATGCGGTGACGGCCGAACTTCCAGGACAGGCAGGAACGAGCCGACCTGCAGGAACGTGGGGTGACGAGTTTTTGTCTCAGCGCCTCGCAGACCCATTCCCATTCTCCCCGAACGGCCAGAAGGAGGACGGACGCCTCAGGAATTGCCATGGGGACATCGCGGTATTGGGTGACGTATCGGCGCGGAACTCGCCATCGGTGCACGAGGATTCCCTCTCGCTTGATGCCCCTCGTCCGTGAAAACGCCTCCACCAAGTGAATGGCGCTGAAATCTCGCGTCCGGCTCCCCGGGGGAATCATTCCTTGCGCGACGAGGGCGGCTTTGCCAATGATGACCGCGTCTCGATGCCACATGTGTATCGCCTGCATCTTCACTCGAGAATCGTCAGCTCGCCCGGCATCCGCAACGACTCCCGGGAGCATGCGTATTGCGCGGCCGGCTTTCACAGCGCGGTCAGCTTGCCCGCGAGTTCTGCTGAAGCGATGTATCCGCACGACACCGCCGCAGTCCCTCATGTCCAGTTCAAGTTCGTTCACACCACTATTTATCGGCGGGACACCAGAGAATCCGTCAGCCAAATCAAGATCTGTGGACATCGTCGGGAGAACCACCGAGAAGATTGTGGATAACCTCGAGGAATGGGGTCCTGGGATCCGGCTGGAGAGGAATTCGCGGCACAACCACCAAGGAAGCCCACCGTCCTCCATGAAGATGAGAGAGATCCCAAGGTTTCGGGTTGCCCCTTATCCGGCGTGGTAACTCAGGAAAGACGGACCGTCCATGATCGGGAAGAGTTCGCGACGCGCCATATGTCCGTGTTCGCCAACGTACTTCTCCGTGAAATCTCTCCCGTTACCTTGCTGGTGGCCCCGTAAGGAGGGGTCACGGTCGTCGGGCCCGGCATGACTTGCTGCCCCTGTCTCATGAATGATCCGGGGGGTGTTGTCACCGGGCTTGGTGGCGCCAGCCGACCGCTGATAGGGACACGGCCTGCTTCAAAGGTCTCTTCGTAACGTGGGTGCCGGCAGCTGATGCATCACCACCCGGGCGACCGTTCATCTCGGGATGGAAGGATGGCGGTTGTCATGAATCAGGACAGCGGCTTCGACATCTGGTGCGGGCTGGACGTTGGCAAGACCGGCCACCACGCCTGCGCATTGGATGCTGCTGGCCGGAAGGTCTTCGACAAGCCCCTGCCCCAGGACCAGAAGCGCCTCGAGGAACTCTTCGACAAGCTCCAGACCCATGGCCGGGTCCTGGTGATCGTTGACCAGCCGAACACAATCGGAGCACTACCCATCGCGGTCGCCCGGTCCATGGGAATCCAGGTCGCCTACCTGCCCGGGCTGGCCATGCGCCGCGCAGCAGACCTCTACCCGGGCAACGCCAAGACCGACGCCCGCGACGCGTTCGTCATCGCCGACACCGCGAGGACCATGCCCCACACCCTGCGCCGGGTCGACGCCGGCGAGGAAACCCTCGCGGAGCTGAAGGTGTTGGTCGGGTTCGACGAGGACCTCGCCGCCGAAGCGACCCGGCTGTCGAACCGCATCCGAGGATTGCTCACCCAGATCCACCCGGCCCTGGAACGCGTTGTCGGACCCCGGTTGACCACCAAGCAAGGCCTCGCGGTGATCGAGCAGCTCGGCGGGCCCCAGGCCATGGCCGCTGCGTCGAAGTCCAAGCTGCTGCGGGTCATCAGCAAGGCCTACCCGCGCGGCGCCCAAGAGTTCGCCGATGCCATCACCACCGCCCTGGCCGAGCAGACCGTCATCGTTGCCGGAACCGCCGCAGCCGAGCAGGTCCTGCCCCCAACTCGCTGCATCGCTGCGCCAGACGCTGGACCAGCGACACGCACTCGCGGCGCAGATCGAACAGGTTGTTGATGCTCACCCTCTTGCCGAGGTCCTGACCTCGATGCCAGGCGTCGGGGTCAGGACCGCAGCACGGATCCTGCTCGACGTCGGCGACGCCTCCCAATTCCCCACCGCCGGACACCTCGCCGCCTACGCCGGACTCGCCCCAGTCACCCGACGATCCGGAACCAGCATCCGCGGCGAGTTTCCCGCCCGCTCTGGCAACAAACACCTCAAACGAGCCCTGTTCCTGTCCGCCTTCGCCGCACTGCGCTCAGACCCCACCTCCAAGGCCTACTACGACCGCAAACGAGCCCAGGGCAAGAAGCACAACGCCGCCCTCATCTGCTTGTCACGCCGACGCTGTGATGTCCTGTTCGCCATGCTCAAGAACCGGGAGCCCTACCGGGCCCCCACCCCAACGCGAGAGCCATCACCCCTGCCCCTCGCCGCTTGACGGGGAACATAGGGACACCCCCCAAGGTCGGTCCAAAACTGGTGCGAAGACGCTACGCTGAGCCCATGATCGATGCGGTGGCCCTTGTGCCCATGAAAACCCTGCCTGGCTGGCCCGAAGCCGAATTCAGCTCCGTGCACCTACTCATGTTGTGTGTCGTGTGGCCGATCGCCACGGCTGTCCTGTTCACCCTCATTGGTTGGGGAGTCCATTTTGCCAAGGGACGCGGCGGCAAGAACTCGGACTGATCCTCGTCACGCAGCCTGAGTGCTGAGCACGAGGACGAATGCGGCCCCGAACCGGCTGGTTCGGGGCCGCATTCATGCGTCACAGCTCAGTGACGGCTGGCCTCCTGGCAACGCAGGGTGCGGCGAGCGTTGTCGGCGCGCTCGGCAAGAACGCGTCGCACAGTGCTGCCCGGGTTGTTGTCGGAAACCCAGCCATCGAGCTTGTCGAGCCAAGCCTCGTCGATGACCTCGGTGCTCGGGAAGAGCCACATCAGGGCGTTCTGGACCTGGGCGTGACCGGCCTTGGCCCACTGGCCGTCGCGGGAGTCGATGGACTTGCACAGCTCGAGGTAGGGATCGACGTACTGCGAGAGCGCCTCGGCCTGATCAGGCTGAATGAACTGGCTGACGAGCTGCCGGTAGGTCTCGTTGGGCACCGAGTCGTCGGTGGTGGCGCGCTGCCAAGCAGCCTGCTTCGCCTCGGCCGTGGGCATCGCGGCGCGAGCGCCAGTTGCCTGCTCCGATCCCGAGATGGTGTTGTCACGCTGCAATTCGGCAGTGATCTCCGGTTCGCCGACTCGGCCCATACCGGCCAGGGCGATGAGGAGACGCCAACGCACTCCCTGATCGATGTCGAGGCCCTCTGGCACCTCTTCGCCATTCAGCCACCCCTCGAGCAGGTCAGCGGCGTCCTTCGTGGCAGCAGCGGCCAGACCGTTGGCGTAGGCCACCTGATGGTCCGAGCCGGGCTCGGCGTCACGCAGTCCCGCCGCCGAGATCGCAACGAGATGATCGCGCACATCCTGGCGAGCCTCACGAGTGGTGTATGAGATCGCGGCGGTGGTGGCCTGGCGAAGGAGGGAGGTGACGGCCGTGAGATCTGTCTCGCTGGGAAGCCCCTTGCCAACCAGGGTGACGTAGTCCTGGGCCTTCATCTCGGCGTCGCGGCACATGTCCCAGGCGGAACTCCAGCACAATGCGCGGGCCAGCGGATCGGACAGGGCGTCGATGTGCTCGATGAGGGTGGCCATCGAGTGATCATCCAGACGGACCTTCGCGTAGGTCAGGTCACCGTCGTTCAGCAGGACCAGATCACCGCGGGAATGTCCGACGAGGGCGGCAATCGGGGTGCGCTCGTCATGGATGTCAACGTCGAGGCGTTCGGTCCGGACGAGCTTGCCGTCGGTCAGTGTGTAGATGCCGATGCCCAGACGATGGGTCCGTAGGGTGGGGTACTTCTCGATGGCCGTTTGTACGATGTCGAAGCGGGTGAAGTTGCCGTTCTCATCGACGTCATAGTCCGGACGGACGGTGTTGACCCCTGGGATGCGCAGCCACTGCTCGGTGAAGGACGACAAATCGCGTCCCGACGCCACCTGGAGCTGATGGAGGAGATCCTTGAGCTCAGTGTTCGAGAAGGCGTTCTGGGCAAAGTACGTGCGCACGCCGGCCAGGAACTCGGCCTCCCCGACGAAGGCAACCAGTTGTTTCAGGGTCGAGGCACCCTTGGCGTAGGTGATGCCGTCGAAGTTCTGCTCGACGGTGTCGAGATCGACCATGTCAGCGGCGATCGGGTGAGTGGTTGGCAGCTGGTCCTGGGTGTAACCCCACGTCTTGCGCTGGTTCGCGAAGGAGACCCATGGGTCAATGCCGCCGTGCTTCTCGACGATCTTCTCCTGACAGTGATGCGACGCCCACTCGGCGAAGGACTCGTTGAGCCAGAGGTCGTCCCACCACTTCATGGTGACGAGATCGCCGAACCACATGTGAGCGAGCTCGTGAAGGATGGTGTTGTCGCGGTTCTCGTAGGCGGCCGAGGTAACGCGGGAACGGAACAGCAGGTCGTCACGGTGAGTGACGCAGGCAGCGTTCTCCATGGCCCCGGCGTTGAATTCCGGCACGAAGGACTGGGTGTACTTGCCGAATGGGTACGGGTAGCCGAATTCAGACTCGTAAACCTCAAATCCACGTTGTGTGGTGGTGCGGATTCGGTCGGCGTCGAGGTGTTCCTTCATTGACTGACGGCACAGAATGTCGGCGTCCATTTCGCCGGACAATGTGTGAATGGTTCCGTGATCGACGTGGTACTCGCCGGCGACAAGGGCTGTCAGATATGTCGAAATTGGAAGGGTGGGCTCAAAAGACCACCGTGACATCCCTTCCCAGGGGCCTTCCGTCGGCTCTGGGGTCGGGGAGTTCGAGACGACGGTCCAACCAGTCGGAGCGATGACCTGCAGTTCGAATGTCATCTTTTGATCGGGCTGCTCGAAATCAGCGTACATACGCCTGGCATCAGCAATCTCGAACTGGGTGTAGAGGTAAACCTTGCCGTCAGCAGGGTCGACGAAACGATGCAGGCCTTCACCCGAATGGGAGTAGCGGCACAGCGCCGTGACCGTGATTTCGTGAGTTCCCGCTTCCGTGGTGAACGGGAAACGATTATTCGAGAATGCAGCCGGATCCAGCGGGGTGCCGTCGAGATCTGCAGCGTAGACACCGTCAGCAATGAGGTCAAGATGACTCTCGCCGCCGGTCGACGAAAACTCGATGGTTGACGAGGAGACGAAGGTTTCGGTCGGCTCGGCGAGCGGATCGCCGTTGGGGTCACGTCCAGAAAGATCAACGAGCACCTTGGAGTTGTGCGCCGTGATGACCTGGGAGCGCTGCTGCGCCTCCTCACGAGTGATGTTGACCGAACTCATCATGCCTCCGTGGAACATATGTTAGTTAAGGGCGCACAAAAGCACCCAACAATTCCCATGAAACTCTATCGGTTCTTGCCTTTCGCTGTCTCGTTAAGCGGGAACTGTATCTCGCGTCATTACTGCGCCTTACGCGAACAATGACGGGGTCAGTCTTTGCGTGCGCGGGCGCGTGCGGTTGGCTGGTGCCATGACCACAACAGTTGATTTTTGGTTTGACCCGTCCTGCCCCTGGGCGTGGATGACGTCGCGCTGGATGCTCGAGGTGGAGAAGGTTCGTGACGTCCATACCGTCTTCCACGTCATGAGCCTGGCCGTCCTCAATGAAGGACGTGATCTGCCGGACGACTATCGTGCCGAGATGGACAAGGCGTGGATCGGCGCTCAGGCTGCCACTGGCGTCGTCGAGGTGCATGGACAGGAGGCTGTTCGTGATTTCTACACCGCCCTTGGAACCCGCTACCACCTTGGCAAGGAGGAGCGCAGCATCGAGACCGTCAAGGCAGCGTTGGTGGAGAGCGGCTACGACGAGTCCATCGCGGATCGTGCTGGCAAGGGTGAGTTCGACGAGGCCATGCGCGCTTCGCATCACAAAGGCATGGATCCGGTCGGACAGGATGTCGGTACCCCTGTTCTCCATATCAACGGCATGGCGCTCTTCGGTCCGGTGATGTCTCCGGCTCCCAGGGGTGAGGAGGCCGGAGAGCTCTTCGACGGGTTCGAGAAGGTGACGGCCTACCCCGGTTTCTTCGAGCTGAAGCGGACCCGTACCGTTGGACCGATCCTGGACTGATCCCCTCTGGAGCTGTCCCCGGAAGGTCATTGAAACGTTGATCGGGCGTCACCTGCCGTACATGGAGGTGACGTCCGAATCAGCGAGGGTATGGCCAAACTGATCGATCTTCTCGGGAGCACACCATGCCTTCCAGACCTTTCCGTGTTCTTGGCGCCATGGCTGTCGGGTGTCTGGCCATCACCTGTGCGCCAATTGCTCATGCTGACACCGACGACTCGCTGTCGACGAAGACTCCGTATCGCTATTCCGGTGGCGCCCTGCAGGCCCCGCCCGTCGGATTCCACCGCGTCAACACCCAGGTCGTTGCCCGTCACGGCTCTCGTGGCCTGTCGAGCTTCAAGTACGACGCTCTGACGATGGCGATCTGGGAAAAGGCCAATGAGTTGGGAGCTGTGACTCCCCTCGGCCAGGATGTTCACGCCCAGGCCATGAAACTTCATGAGGCCAATGAAAATCTCGGCAACGAGGGCACCTGGGCCCACATGGAGGCCGACGGAGTTGAGCTCAGCAAGGGCAACAAGCTCGAGAGGGGGTACGGCAACCTCACCCGGGTGGGAGCTGATCAGCATCGTCAACTGGGTGAGCGTCTGGCCCACCGGATGCCCGAGATCTTCAACGGGGAAGACAACACGGTCGTCGTGGAGTCCTCGGGAGAACCGCGTGCTGCGGAGTCCGGATACGACTTTGTCACTGGATTGCTCCATGGTGCCCCGCAGATGAGCGGGCATATGTCACGCGCCATTGAGGCCGACACCAAGACGCTGTACTTCCACAAGGACAAGTCGAACCCGGACTACAAGGCTTACAAGGAGTACCAGGACAGCAAGGAACTCTCTGATTACGTCGATGCGGTGAATTCGCGTCCGGAGGTTCGCAAGGCCGCCCGTGAGGTTCTGGAAAAGATCTATACAAAGGACTTCATCGACCGACTGGCAGCAGGGGAGTGGACCTTCGAGACCCCCGAGGGCAAGAAGGCCAAGAACGACGTCGACGCGGCCCTCAACCTGTACAACCTGTACATCATCGCTCCCTCGATGGCTGCTGAGACCAAGGTCGACTTCGCCAAGTACTTCACGAAGGACCAGGCCAATGTCTTCGCGATGTCCCTCGACGCTGAGGACTACGCCGAGAAGGGTCCCGGCTTCAAGGGATCGGACATCGCCCATCGCAATGCCCGCCCTCTTCTTAACGATTTCCTGGCCCAGATCGATCAGCAGACCAAGGACCATCCCAAGGGATCGGCGACCTTGCGGTTCGCCCACGCTGAGACCCTCGTTCCCTTCGAGGCGCTCATCGGCGCACCTGGATCTCGTACCCAGATCAGTCCGCAGGACACCAATTTCTGGCAGGCCACAGATTGGCGGGGTGCCAAGGTGGCTCCGCTGGCCTCCAACGTGCAGTGGGACGTCTTCGAGTCGGGGTCAGGGCAGAAGGTCGTCCGGATGCTCCTCAACGAGCAGCAGGCTACTTTCGGACGTGGCTGTCGTCCGATCTCGGTCAACTCATTCTTCTACACTCTCGACGAGCTCAAACATTGCCTGACTGGTGCTTCCATTGCTGATGGTGGTTGGTTGGTTAAGCCGTCTGGTGACGGGCCGTCGGCCCCGACCACGCCGGCTCCTTCCTCCACCGCTCCGACCGTGACGCCGAGCAGGCCAGGAGACTTCGCCGGGGCACTTCCGGCCACCGGAGTCTGAAAAACCACTGTGGGGACCGGTGGCCGCGGAGCTTCCGCGGCCACCACACCTCGTTGTGGGAGGCAGGTCGACTGATACCCGAATGCACAGGTATGGGAACTGCGCAAGGATGGGACCATGGTTGACGATCCCATCCGAGGCGATGAGTTGGAGCCAAGCGAGTCCGAGTCTGAGGCGCGCCATCGCTGGACTGAGCTGGCCGAACGCATCCTGGACGCCCAGGACGCCTACTACGCCAACGACGCCCCAACGATCTCCGACGCCGAGTACGACCAGCTCATGATTGAGCTGAAAAAGCTCGAGGACGATCACCCTGAGTTGAGGAGTCCGGATTCGCCCACCCAGCGAGTTGGAGCTCCACAGCGGGTGACCGATTTCGCCCCGGTGGAGCATCTGGAGCGTCTGTTGAGCCTGGACAACGTCTTCACCCGTGACGAGCTCTCGGAGTGGATGAATAGGGTCGCCACGTCCGTCGGAAACGTCCCGGATTTCCTGTGCGAGCTCAAGATTGATGGTCTTGCCGTCGATCTCGTGTATCGCGATGGTGAACTCGTCTCGGGGGCCACCCGTGGCGACGGTCGTATCGGTGAGGACGTCACTGCGAACGTCCGTACCATCAAGGCGATCCCGCAGAAACTGGCTGGTGACGACATCCCAAGCCTGCTCGAGGTACGAGGTGAGGTCTTCTTCCCGGTCGCCGACTTTGCAGACCTCAACGCCGCTCTCGTCGAGGCTGGCAAGAATCCCTTCGCCAATCCTCGTAACGCGGCCGCGGGATCGTTGCGACAGAAGGATTCGCGGGTGACGGCTTCACGTCCCCTGTCGATGATCGTTCACGGGATTGGCACCGTTGAAGGACATGAGTTTCCCAGCCAGGGACACGCGTACGACAAGCTCGCCGAATGGGGCTTGCCGGTGTCGCCGTACCTCAAGATCGTCGAGAACGCCGAGCAGGTGCATGAGTTCGTCACTTCCTGGGGAGAGTCGCGTGATGAGGCCTCCCACCAGATCGACGGTGTGGTGGTCAAGGTCGATGATGTCTCTCTGCAACGCAAGCTTGGTGCAACTTCTCGAGCTCCCCGGTGGGCCATCGCGTACAAGTACCCGCCGGAGGAGGTCAATACCGAACTTCTCGACATTCGTGTCAATGTCGGAAGAACGGGCCGCGTCACGCCGTACGGGGTCATGAGGCCGGTGACCGTTGCGGGATCGACTGTCGAGATGGCCACCCTCCACAACGCCTTCGAGGTCAAGCGCAAGGGAATCCTCATCGGAGACACCGTGGTATTGCGCAAGGCCGGCGACGTCATTCCCGAGATCTTGGGCCCGGTTGTCGAGTTGCGTAACGGTTCGGAGCGGGAGTTCGTTATGCCCGATCACTGCCCCAGCTGCGGCGCTGAGCTAGCGTACGAAAAGGACGGTGACAAGGATCTTCGCTGCCCGAACGCCAAGGAATGCCCTTCTCAACTGCGGGAGCGTGTTTTCGGGCTGGCGTCACGCGGCGCCCTCGATGTCGAGGCGCTCGGATGGGAAGCCGCCATCGCTCTGGTCGACCCGGAGAATCAGCGACCGGATGAGGGTGAGGTTGCCGAGGGGCTTCCGGACCGGCAGGTCCCGGTGCTCAACTCAGAAGCAGGGCTCTTCGACCTACAGCCCGACGACCTGGCCGAGGTCAAGGTGTGGCGTCGTCGGAAGGTGCGCGGGAAGTTGGGGCCCTGGCAGCTCGAGCCTTACTTCTTCACGAAGCCGACAACGAAGAAGCCCTCCGTTCCGACTGCCACGACCAGGAAGATGTTCGACGAGTTGACCAAGGCCAAGTCCCAGCCCCTGTGGCGGGTGCTGGTGGCATTGTCGATCCGTCACGTTGGTCCGACGGCGGCCCGGGCTCTGGCCACCCACTTCGGTTCGATCCCGGCCATTCGAGAATCATCCTTGGAGGAGCTCGCCGGGATCGACGGGGTCGGCGAGATCATTGCGGAATCAGTCCAGCAGTGGTTCGAGGTCGACTGGCATCAGGAAATCGTCAGCCGGTGGGCTGCGGCTGGGGTGCGAATGGCCGACGATCGCAACGAGGCACCTGAGCAGACCCTGGAAGGGCTGACTGTGGTCGTCACGGGAGGTCTGGAGGGATTCACCCGTGACGAGGCCAAGGAAGCCATCGTTTCCCGAGGAGGCAAGGCCGCCGGATCAGTGTCGAAGAAGACTGACTACGTCGTGGTGGGAGAGAACGCCGGGTCCAAGGAGACGAAGGCACGTGAGCTGGGTCGTCCGATTCTCGACGAGGTGGGATTCCAATACCTGCTCGAAAACGGCCCACAGGGAATCACAACCGTCGCATGATGGTCGATCTTCCCGGGTCGCCACGCGGGAAGGACACAGCTGGTAGGACATACATGTGGGCCGGGCATGAGCGCCCGGCCCATGTTGTCGAGATGAGGGCTCAGAACTCCGAGATGTTGTGAGCCACGTCGACGGTTGAGAACATTCGGTCGACCGCCGCGATCTGCTCGTCAGTACCGGTGATGCGGTGGGCGGCGGCCAGCGAGAATCCACGTCCCATGCCGAAGTACAGCGATCCGAGGGCAGCCACATCGAGAGTTGCAGCATCGGTGAAATCGTCGACCCGAGTCACCGTGGCCGGTGCCCCCGGGGCATCCACGTCGACACGCCACGTACCCTCGGCGTAGCCCATCGAGTCGGTGACGTGGAAGGTCACTGAGCCTTGGTGATCCCAACCTCGCACTGCCATCGCCCGGTCGACGTCAAGGATGCGCAGCCACCCGAGATCAGTGTGACGGGTGAACGTGACCACCCTCGGGTCCTCGACCGCCCACGGCAGCGGCGTGGCGGGATCGACCTGCGGTGCCTTGATCGTCTCGATGAGGTCGACGGAGGCCAGGAACTCCCACAGAGCCACCTCGGCGTTCGGGGTGGTTGCCACCATGTCAACGACGGTGATCTGTGAGCCGAAGTCCTTGTCGATCTCGTAAGACACGACGCCATCAGGCTCTCCCTCGTCATTGCGGTGGACGATCGAACGGATTCGACGGTTGGGACCGCCCTTCTGGGAGCTCCAGCGCCCGGAGGAGAAATCGACATGCCAGGGCTGGCGGTTGTGGGAACCACGATGGGCCTGATGGAATTCGGAGAACACCTTGAGGCGCAGATCATCGATGGCCAGCGGATCGGCCATCGACACAGTTCCGCTCGGTTCGTGGTTGAGCTTGAACCGACCATCCGCAATGATCTCGACGTTCTGAGCTCGAGTCGAGATGCCGTAGCCAAAGCGTCCGTAGATGCTTCCCTCGGTGGCTGTCAGTGCGGCGAAAGGCAGGCCCTCCTCCATGGACCGGGTGAGGGCATTCGTCATGAGGGTGCGAAGCAGCCCGCGGCGGCGGTGGCTGGCGCGCACGGTCACGTCGGTGATGAAGGTGGCTGGTTCGAGATGACCGTGTCCGGTGTTGATGGTGCTGGGGTACGCGGCCATCGTGGCGACCGGGAGACCCGGGAACTCCGGATCGGGGTCAGGCTGCCGAATCGTCCACAACCGTTCACCCTCGACACAGGTGGCGTAGTGCTCGAGCTCGGCGTCGGATGGTTGTGCCAGGTGGAAACCCAGTGCCACGGCGCGTACCACATTGTCGACCTCGTCACTGCGGGAACCGTCGCTGGTGACGAGCTCCAAGCGGTAGGGGTCGGGGACCTGAACGGATGAGGTGCTTTCAACCATACCCCTCACGCTAGCGGAGTTGATCCCTCCTGAGCAGCCAACGGGCTGGAGGTTGGTGCCATGATTGAACCATGACCTTCAAGCCTTCACACGTTCATATTGGTACTGATCACGCGGCCTTCGAGCTCAAGGAGTTCCTCGTCGGCAAGCTGACCGAGGCCGGATATCAGGTCGTCGACCATGGCGCGTCGACCTATGATTCCCTCGACGACTACCCGGACTACTGCATTCCGTGCGCTCAGGCCGTGGTGGCTGAGCCTGGTTCCCTGGGCGTCGTTCTGGGCGGCTCGGGAAATGGCGAGCAGATCGCGGCCAACAAGGTCAAGGGAATTCGTGCTGCGCTGGCCTACACCGTCGAGATTGCCGAGCTGGCCCGTCTTCACAATGACGCCAACGTCGTCTCCTTGGGGGGCCGGATGCAGACCCACGAGGAGGCTTGGAAGATCGTCGAGACCTTCCTGACGACGGACTTTTCCCACGAGGATCGTCACCAGCGTCGTATTGACAAGCTCACGCGTTGGGAGGACGAGGGCTCACTGGGCTGAACCGACCTCATCAGACTCCTTGACCGTACTGGCGGTGGCTCGACGACGAAGATGCGCTAGCACGGTCGGCCATTCCTGACCCGGATCGGGCATCTGGGAGTCAGCGGCGGGCTCTGATTGCTCGGCGAGTTCCCGTGCCCTCATGGCGCGGTCTCCATCGAGAATGGGTCCACGGCCGCGTCCGTGGTCGTGGGTGTGTCGGTGTTTGCCGTGGCCAGGGGCATTCATGTGACCATCCTGCCTCAAGTACTCGTCGCCGTACTCATCAATCCACGATTTCCGCGATTACCTCGCCATCTCATCGACCTCGAGAGGACAACCGTCTGTGCCCGAAGGCCACGTCATCCATCGTCTTGCCAACGCCATCGGTACCGCCTTCGCCGGAGAACCGGTCGAGGTCACCTCGCCACAAGGCCGTTTCGCCGAGTCCGCAGCCATGCTCGACGGAACGGTGTTGGCGTCGGCCCAGGCACGGGGCAAGCACCTTGTCATCGATTTCGACAATCATCGTGACGACCACCTGCTCCATATCCACCTGGGGCTCATCGGGAAGCTTGCGGTGGGGCCATCAGTTCCGGTGGTCGGACAAGTCAGATTGCGCATTACCGACGGAGTCACGGCTGCGGACCTGCGCGGGCCCCAGACCTGCGAACTCATCAATGACGATGACTGGGCGGTGGTCGCGGCCACGATCGGTCCAGACCCCATTCGTGACGACGCAGATCCCGAGATTGCCTGGCACAAGGTGCGACGGTCCTCCCGCCGGATCAGTGACCTGTTGTTGGACCAGAAGATTGCAGCAGGGGTTGGCAACATCTACCGAGCCGAGGTCCTCTTCCGGCATCGGATCGATCCAGCGACCCCTGGCAAGCAGATTTCCCGCTCGACATGGCGGGCAATGTGGGATGATCTGGTCATGCTCATGCGCGCCGGGGTCGAGGCAGGACGCATCGATACCGTCCAGCCAGAGCACACCCCGGAGGCGATGGGGCGACCGCCCCGCGTTGATCGCCACGGTGGCGAGGTCTACGTCTACCGACGAGAGAACCAGCCATGTCTGGTGTGCAACACGCCGGTGAAGATGGTCGTACGGGGAGGGCGTCACCTGTTCTGGTGCCCACGGTGCCAACGTCGGCATCACTGACGGTTGAGTCAGGTCTGGAGGTCAAGATGAGCCACATCAGCGTCGGTCAGCCGTGGACCCTGGTGTCATGCCAGGAGTCCGCCGACGATTCTTCGTGGATGTGGACTCACCCGTGCGGGGCGGTGCTGTCCGCCCGGCTACGCCAATCCGACGAGGTCGAGCTCATTGCCGGAATCACCATGCCTCCTGGCATCGACACTGCGGAAATGACGGTTCCCGGTCCGATCTGGATCCCTGACGATCCGCTCCCTGCTGCTGTGTGGGCGGCTGGGGCTCACGGCCTCGTCGTCACCAGAACATGCCGCGACGAGCATCCGGCACTCATGGTTTGGCGGCAAGACATGGGGGATTCATGCGCGGTGGACGAGGGCGTCAGCCTCCTTGGCAGCGAGATTGCCCTGGCCCCGGGCAATTCCCGGATGGCGTTGTGGCGTGGTCGGCTCACGGACGACATCGGGGAGGCGCTGGGCTCCCTTCCTGCGTGGTTGCCAGCCGAGACCATTGTCGATCAGCCCGAAGAGATGGTGTGTCACACCCCCGATGCGGGCATTCTCGTCGATGGGGCCGAACACACCAGCGAGACGATTGGCCCGCTGCCGGTGGGGGCGCATGACCTGGCAATTCATGAGTCCAGGGGAGCCACCCGAGTGTTGATCGGTTGGTCACCCGATCTGGCCACGGCTGTGGGCGCACGGGTCGACGAGATTCTTTCCGGTTTTGACCCACGTACCGTCACTGGACCACAGATGTGGCTCCTCATGAGTGCAGTTGGTATGAGGGTCGCACCATTTTCCGCTCTGGAGATGGCTGTTGAGGGCCTCGAGAATGTCTTGTCACGGCCGTTCGGTTCTGCTGATGATCACGTTGCTCGGCTTCTCACCTGCTGTGCAGCATTCAGGCTGGGCCATCGCATGAGTGATTCCGAACTGCGCGACGAGGGATTGCGCCGGTTGTGGGAACTGTCATTGGACGAGCCGGGAACGTTCATGTCCCGCTGTATCGCCTCGGCCGAGCTGGCGACGTTGGTGCCCGAACACGTGTGGGTCAATGTCGTCTCGGGCGAGGGGGAAGACCCGCTGGTACGTGCCGAGAGGGCCATTTGGACCGGCAGGTGCGCGAGCCGGGATGCCGACGAGGCCGTGTGGGAGCTGGGAGCTTTCCTCCCGACCGTTCCTGGCGGGCCTCTTTACGCGCAGGGCCATCGCGTCTCCAGACGCCGGGCCGCGCTCGCTCATGCCATGACGACGGTGTGGCCAGAGGAGCTGACGAGTTCGTTCGGCTCGCCCCGGGTGGGGGAATTGCGCCAGCGGACGTTGCGACGCCTCCTCGTCAGTGAGCATCTGGACGACGAGGATCTGGCTCTCCTGACATGGTGATGTCGCCGAAACGAGATTTGTCAGGATCATGAATCCGTTGGAAAAGTCTCATTTTGCCTCGGTTGTGCCATTTTCAGTAGGCAAGAACGGCTGTGCAGCGAATGAGGTTCTGGTTGTGTCCGCGGCACGTGGCACAGTTGGGACGTGACTTCGTCCCATTTCGTACCTGAGACGCGAGCAGCAACGACAGCCCGGACGCGATCCGGTTCGCAGTCGACCCCGAATCCGAGGTCGATGCCGGTTGTCGTCATACCGCGATTGATGAATGTTGCCGTCCTCCTCATCGTGCTGCGCCTGGTCTTCAGCCGCACGACGTGGGTTGGAGTCGCGAACAACCTGTTCTCGGTGTTCATCTTCCCGATCGACGGTTTCGGTTGGGCGGGGGCCGTCGTCCTGGTGGTGCTGGCGGATGCGCTGTCGAGGCGCAAGAGATTCGCCTGGTGGGTGAGCATCATCCTCTTCGGGCTGATGTGGCTCGTTGCGGCCACGTTTTTCGTCGTTGTTGTTGCCGAGGTCATCATGGGTGGCCCGACGGACACCTTCAATGACCTCGATCTCGCGGGGTATCTGTTCAACGTCTTCTCAGTCGGCTGGATCCTCGTCGCCCTGCTGACTCATCGAAAGGACTTTGCGGCACACACAGTTCGGACCAATCTCGGCAAGGCCATCGCCGTCCTCATTGGCGGGCTGTTGGCGACCGGCTTTATTGGCTGGTTGCTGGTCTCCCTGACCGGTGGTGTCGGACGGCCTCGTAACCGGTTGGTGCGCATTGTCGGTCGGATCATTCGCGGAAATGGTGCCGAAATTGCACCTGCTCCCACGTCTCCGCACTGGGTGCAGGAAGTGATCTCCTTCCTTCTCGCCCTCGTGCTGGTGGCCGCTCTTGTCGTCATGCTGCGATCTCAGCGCAACATCGCCATGATGAGCCTGTCCGATGAGCTGCGCCTGCGTCGGCTCCTCGAGGAAAATCCGGCGGACTCCCTCGGCTATTTCGCACTGCGTCGTGACAAGGCCGTCGTGTTCTCGCGAAACAGCCATGCGGCAGTGTGCTATCGAACCGAAACAGGGGTCGCACTGGCCTCGGGGGATCCCGTCGGCCCAGTGGATCAGTGGCCCGGTGCCATTGAGGCATTCCTTGACGTCGCTCACACTTATGGTTGGGTTCCGGCCGTCATCGGCACTTCTGAGGAAGGTGCGATGGCATGGACCCAGGCCGGACTCAAGGCCATGCGCATCGGCGACGAGGCCATCATCTCTCCCGCCGCGTTTAGCCTCGATGACCCCGACCTCAAGCCGGTCCGCCACACCGTCACCAAGTTGCGCGCAATGGGGTACACCACCCGAGTGCGTCGTCATGAAGACATCGACCCGCAGGAGCTTCAGGGGCTCATCGACCTCACTGACAAATGGCGTCAGAATGGTGACGAGCGAGGGTTTTCAATGGCTCTTTCCCGTCTGGGAGACCCGCTCGACGGGCGATGCGTCATGGTGGAGGCGCTGTACCCCGACGACGGTCCGCGTGCTGGCCAGACGGCAGGAATTCTCTCCTTCACCCCTTGGGGCAATGACGGATTGTCCCTGGACGTCATGCGTCGTGACCTGGACGGAGCCGACAACGGAGTCACCGAGCTCATGGTCGCCGGTCTCATGGCTGCCGGACCGGAGATTGGTATCAGGCGCGTGTCGATGAACTTCGCGGTCTTTCGCGAGGCGATCGAGGAGGGTGCCCGCGTCGGTGCTTCCCCGGTGCGTCGTCTCAACCGCTGGCTTGTGCTCGTTGCGTCGAAGTGGTTCCAGATCGAGCAGCTCTACCGCTCCAACGTGAAGTACAAGCCGAGCTGGCAGACCCGCTACCTCAACTTCACCGATACTTCTGACCTGGCGCAGATCGGTGTGGCGATGGGTATTGCCGAGGGCCAGCTCGACATTCCGAGTTGGATCTACCCGGTGGAGCCGCCGCCCCAGCCGATTTACTCGATTAGCGGTCACCCCGAGATCGCGGAATTTCTGGCTGAGGAACGCACTCCCACTCTTCTTCAGCGGCGGCTCCCGGAGCAGGTTCGTACCCGGATGGCCACGCGTGAGCGGCTCCTCGAGTCCGGGGCGGAGGCATACCCTCCCGACTGCAAGCCCGATCACCGTCCTGGCGACGTCATCGTCGAGCTGACCGGTCAGGAGATGACGGTCTCCGGGCGGATCGGTGCCTGCCGCGATCACGGCGGTGTCATCTTCGTCGATCTGTTCGACTGGACCGGGTCCTGCCAGTTGGTGATGGAGCGTGACTCGCTGGGAGCCGACAGGCTTCGGGAATTCCGGCATGCGGTGTCTCTGGGAGACCACCTCGTGGCATCCGGGACCGTGGGGGCTTCCCGCAATGGAACGCTGAGTTTGGAGACGGCGTCGTGGCGATTGGCGGCGAAGTCCCTGCGACCATTGCCGTCGCGGCGGTCGGGATTCAACGACCCTGAGGCGAAGGTTCGGCAGCGTTACCTCGATCTCATTGTCAACCCGGGCGCTCGTGATCAGTTGAGGGCTCGCTCGAACGCCATTCGTGCGGTGCGAGAAACCCTGCTGAGTCACGATTACATCGAGGTCGAGACCCCGATTCTGCAGACGATCCATGGTGGCGCGAATGCCCGGCCGTTCCGCACCCACATCAACGCTTACGATCTGGACCTTTACCTGCGCATTGCCCCGGAGCTCTACCTCAAGAGGCTCATGGTTGGCGGAGCTGGACGAGTCTTCGAAATCGGCCGGAACTTCCGTAACGAGGGAGCTGACGCCACGCACAACCCCGAGTTCACGATGTTGGAGGCCTACCAGGCCTATGGCGACTACGTGCAGATGCGTCATCTCACGCGCGCGATGATCCTGGCAGCGGCGCGCAACGCTATCGGTCACACCGTGATCCGAGGGTGCGACCGCAAGGGCGTTGAGCACGAGATCGACCTGGCAGACGACTGGCACGTCATCACCGTCAACGAGGGAATCTCGCGAGGACTGGGGGAGGAGGTCACCGCCGACACCCCCAAGGAGAAACTCCTCGAATACGCCAACAAGCTTGGTATCGCGACGATGCCGAAGTGGAGCCGCGGTGACGTCGTCCTCGAGCTGCACGAACACCTGAGCGAGCACGTCACCGTCGAGCCGACCTTCTTCTGTGACTTCCCGACCGACGTCTCCCCACTGACCCGCCAGCATCGCGACGATCCGCGCCTGGCCGAGAAGTGGGACCTCATCATCTTCGGGTCTGAGGTAGGTACCGCCTACACCGAGCTCGTCGATCCCGTGATCCAGCGCGAGCGGTTCACCGCCCAGTCATTGCTGGCAGCCGGTGGTGATCCGGAGGCCATGGAGCTCGATGAGGACTTCCTGGAGGCTCTCGAATACGCCATGCCGCCATCGGGTGGGATGGGCATGGGCCTGGACCGTTTGGTGATGATGCTGACGAATGCATCAATTCGCGAGACGATTGCCTTCCCACTGGTGCGTCCGCGCATCTCGTGAGGGTCTAGACAAGTGTGGTGTGAGACAGGGGATTGTCATGAGTGAGAATACTGACGCCAGCTGTTCCGACGGGTGCGGTCACAAGGCTCTTGACTCTGCCCACGACGCCTTGACGTCGGTTCGGGAGCTGGGCGGACGGCCAATTCGTGTCGTCTACGACGATGGTGAAGGGCCCGATCACAACGTCGACGACCCGGTTATCCTCCTCATGGCTGGCGCCGCGGCGTCGAGCGACTTCTGGACACCGGTCGTGGACCGTCTGCAGAATCTCGACGTCGTCAGCTATGACAGACCAGGGCTCGGCGGAACGGTCTGGTCCGGACACTATCCGGACCTCGACGAAGAGGTCGCCAGCCTGAGGGACTTGGTCGGGGTCATTCAAGGGCATTGGGACACCAAGGAACCACGGAAGGTCATTCTCGTCGCCCACTCCATGGCGGCTTTCCACGCCGAGGCCTTCACCCGTATCCATCCTGACGTCGTCGCCGGAATCGTTCTCGTGGACCCGTCGGTGGAATGGCCGACTCATCCTCCGCGCGAACACAGCATTGCGCTGCCCAAGGCCGTCCACAAAGTGATGGATTCGGTAGCGGGCTCGTTGGGCCGCGCCGCTTTTGCCGTTGGCGTGGCGGCACAGACGATGAGGTCCGGGAAGTTGGTGTGGCACCAATTCCACGAGCATCGGCTGTACCGGGTTTACGGAAGTCCTGACGCCATGGCGATGGCGGTAGCTGAGTGGATTGGCTACGACCGGCAGGCATGGGACCTCATGGCCGTTCGTTCAGACCATCCATGGCCGGGACTGCCCACGGTGCTGCTGTCAGCGGTGTATTCGGGTCAGGAACAGGAGCTGGAGTTTCACGAGCGTCTGGCTCCGATGCTCGGCGCGAAGTTGGTCGTCGTTGAGAACTCCCATCACCTCATGATGTTGGATCGCCCTGAAGTCATCGCCGACGCCATCCGATCGGTGTCGAAGTGACGGAATTGGCGTTGGAGAGGTGTCTCATTGGCCGAGTGACGGGGTGTTCCACTAAGCTGTCGATGTTCTCGTTGCGATAGACGTGATGAGACGGGGCGTAGCGTAGTGGCTAGCGCGCCTGCTTTGGGAGCAGGAGACCGCAGGTTCGAGTCCTGTCGCCCCGACGACAAAACCCCTAGTCAACTTATGGTTGGCTAGGGGTTTGTTTGGTTCGTGCGACAGCTAGAAGCCGAGTCCCTGCGCCTTCAGGGCAGAGCCGACGGCGGCGCCCAGCATGGTGGAGAACTCGGAGCCGGCGCCGCGGAGGAAGTTCTTGGTCTTGCTCTTCTTCTCGCCCGATTGCTCGGCCATCTGCTGCAACTGCGCGACCACTTCCGCGGCCAGTCTTTCTGAATCCGGCCACTGCCCGGAGGTAACGCGTCCCTGGGGCAGTACGTCGGTGACCGCGGCCCGCAACACTTCGCCGCCCCATGCGTTCACAAAGTCAACGACCAAGAATTGGTGGTTCAGGCGGCGCAGGGCCCGGTGTGTGGTGGGCAAGTCCAAGCCAGACTCTTGGGCCACTCGGGACGCCTCGGCGCGGCCTTCCTCGTCAGTGAGCCGCACGGCCGCGATGAGCGTCGGCAGGTCTTGGTTGCCCCAAGTGGGGGGAAGTAGGTTTGTGCTCACTGCTCATCCCGAGTGAGAAGCGTGCCGCCCAGATCCGTCAGGGGGCCGTCCAGTGTCTTCAGGTCCGCGTCCTCGGGGGCGATGACGTCCAACCGGATCGTGCCCAGAGTCGCGTTCTTGCGAAACTTGTACCGATGGGAGCGGATCAGTTCCTCCGCGGTCTCCAGGTTAAAGCTGTTCCCGTGCTCGAACTTGTAGGTGCGTTGAGTATCCATGCCGACAGGATGGCACAATCTGGCGACCGTCCGCGGGCATGACGACGGCCTGGCCGGGCTTGGCGACGGTGGACAGGGCCCGGCACGCCGAACAGCTGGCGTTTCACGGCGTCCAGCGGGGCGCACGAGGTAGCCGCACCGAGCATGAACTGGCCCGTGGTCAGCCTGCCCAGCTCGATGGCCTTCCAGTCGGCGCCGTTCATCACGATGCACAGCGGGGCAGTGCCGTGGGCGTCCAGCTCGCCGAGCGCACGACGCACGCTGACAATCGCGCTGGTCTGGATGCTGCCCGCCGACAGCTTGCGCAGGTAGCCGAAGGATCGGCGGGACGGTGACATGGGCGGGCCTTCAGGCATGCGATGCGTGCGACAAGCACGCCAGAAAGTTGCTCACGTTTGCTCACACCTGCACACCCTAGACACTGTCCCAAAATGCTGTCTGGCTACGCTAGACAGCGGCGCAATTCCCTGTGGTGTCGGCTTCGTGGCTTCAGCATCCAAGGCAGGTTCGAGTCCTGTCGCCCCGACTCTGTTCACCCTTGTCACAACGTTTTGTGCAGTGGGTATGGCCCTATCCAGAGAACGGTGAACGGCTCTGCTGATTTCTCGACGGTCGCTGTGACAAGGGGAGATCCGCTCGACTGAGTGAATGTCTTGATGGGCTCGGTACGGAACAGTTCGGGCTGTCGCAACGCTGACGCTGAAGGTTGTATGACAGGGAATCCATGTGGACCCCCGTACATACCATGCTGGCTGCAGTTGTGCCGAGGCTGAAGGAACAGCACGGTTCCGAACCGCGGGACAACATTGATGCGACTCACTGGTCTACGTGCTGTTGGCGGACCCATGTTGCCGGGCTGCCCCGAGAGGCTGGCGCGTGGAAGACCCGACAGAACGGTTCACGACCGGCTCCACGACAAACGGCGCACCCCGAGGAATGCGCCGTCGCCGTGGAGACGTGGAGAGATCAGGCCTGCTGATCGACCTGACGGTTGGTAGCTGAAATCGATTTGAACAGGGCCACCATGAGCCCGACGAGGCCGACAGAAAGGCCAATGTGCCCGAGGCCGGCGATGCCGGAGATGGCAGGGGAGACGTCGGTATGTCCGTTAACTTGCATGATGCCGTGCACCACGAGCATCGCGATGGTCAGCAGGAGACCGAGGTTGAATCCCCAAAAATACGTGGCGAAGGCACCGCGGTGCTGCGACAGAGTGAATGCCTGCTCTAAGAGGAGCGCGATGAGGGTCAGCATGAAGCCCAGCGCCAGACTGTGGGTGTGCACCACCTTGAGCTGGGTCCAGCCGGTGAAATCGTGGGCCTTGGTGAACTCGCGGTAGAACACTCCGCCGACCAGGCCAATGACTAACCAGGTCGCCGCGCAGGTTGCAAGCTTCTTCAACGGTGTCATGAGGCCATCACATCATGGGAATCGGCTGTGGACATGGTCCGAAAGGTTGATATCTGGGTGACGAGCGGACGGGTTCAGGACGTTCCGACGTACCGTGCCACGACGGATGTGACGTCAACGGTCAATCCATGTATACTGTTGGGGTCCCGTTGGGGACATGCGGATGTAGCTCAATGGTAGAGCCCCAGTCTTCCAAACTGGCTACGCGGGTTCGATTCCCGTCATCCGCTCCTAGAACATCACTCTGGATACAAAGAATCCTGGCCTGACTGGACGGTGTACGGGGTGGCGTTTTCCGTGTTCTGGAGCGGTTTTTGATCTGTGGCGACTGATCCTGATGCCCCTTGATGGACTCCTGGAGACGGCTGATTAGGCCCTCGGAGAGTCCTCTCGGGGGCTTGCTCAGCAGGTTGAGGCGCGAAGCGTCAAAAAGTATGGGGCTAACGTCAATATGTTTTCCGAAGCCATGCACCGATGCCGTATGTAGCGTGGGAAAGCGCAATCATCGGGGCGCTCGTGTTTTTCGACCTTGATACAGAATGTGCCACAGTCGTGGGATAGTCGGTCTCATCTTGTATAAATTGGCGTAGTGTTCAATGCAGATTTTGTTTAACGCCTTTAGAACGATCAAGGTGGGGTGTCCAGGAGTTGAATTGCCCTGGACACCCCACCTTTGCTCTGATGCGGCTATACCACCGGGATTTCCCAGACAGGGGTGCGCATCTGGTCTGTGGCCAGATAACGCTCCACAGTGTTGCGCTGCGCTGTGGCTCGTTGTTTGAGAAATGTTGACTGTGACTGGTTCATTGGTAGGTACTGGTTGATGACCCAGGCTCGTGGCGTAATGCCAGCACGGGCGAGGTCATCAGCGAGTTCCTTGGCTTCCAAGATCGGAGTTGACTCGGGAAGCGTTACCAGGATTGGGAATGTCCGGCTCTGATCTCTCAGACGCATTAGAGCGGTCAGGGTGCCATTACTCCCTTCATCTGCCCCGGATTGGCGCAGGAGCTCTCGGTGATAGGAACCCGTAGCGTCCAAAAGCAGCAGGGTGTGTCCGGTGGGAGCTGTATCGATGATGACCCAGCGGTGGTCGGCTTCTTCTAGGACAGCAGAGAACGCTCTGAAGACAGCAACTTCTTCCGTGCATGGGCTGGCAAGGTCCTCGACAAGCTGTGCTCGGCCATCAGAATCCAGTGTCGCACCCTTTGTGTTGAGCACTTCTCGACGGTACTCTTCCACAACCTTGTGAGGATCGATGCTGACCACATCGAGACCTGGATATTTCTGCGGAAGAGTCACATCCAGGTGCGAGGCCGGGTCAGTGGTCGCCAGAAGCACAGGCAACCCCTTGCGAGCGACAGAGATGGCAAGAGCCTGCGCGACGGTCGTCTTACCTACTCCACCTTTACCCATAGCCAGAACGACTTTGGGGCCGCCTCCTACGATCTTTTCTGTTGCCTGAGACAGGGCAGATTGCACCGCCTCGTTAACGTCGACAACTTCGGCGGAGGGCAGTTCCTCAAGGCCGGCCACGCTCTCGTGGGACTGCGGGGCAACAGTGGTCAGTCCCTTGATTCCCATGACGGGTTCAGGGTTCATGGGAATCGTGAAGCATGCCAATCCACTGAGCACTGGATGGGTAGTTGCGAGTCCATTTAGGACACTCCGCTCGCCGAGCATAAGCCTACGGTGGAGCGGGTCATTGCCTGCTTCGGGCAAGAGTGCGTTGACAACCAGCGCCTGCGGATTAACCCCGAGTTCCGAGAGCTCGCTGGCTGCACGCTCAGCCTCCTGGAGAGTGGAATCTTGAGCACGTGCCACAAGCACCAAAGTGGTCAGAGCAGGGTCCTTCAGTGTATTGACCGCATCGTCGTAGGTCTGGCGATGCTTATCGAGTCCCGACAACGGACCAAGGCAGGAAGCATCACCAGTTCCCTTCTCAATGAAAGACGACCAGTCACCCGGCAGTGCGAGCAGCCGCAACGTGTGGCCTGTGGGTGCGGTGTCGAAAACAATGTGATCGTAAGCATCGACAATGTTCGGGGAATCGAGGAAATCAACAAACCTGTTGAATGAGGCGACCTCCACCGTGCATGAGCCAGAGAGCGTCTCCTCGGACTCGCGCAACACTTCGGGCGGCAGGAGATGACGAACTGGCGCAAGAATCGACTCGCGATACTTTTCTGCCTCCATGTTCGGGTCAATCTCGATCGCATCGAGCTCGACCTCCATCCCCGTGTCCCTGGCAACAACGTCGCCTAGCGCAGTAATTTCAGATCCGATAGGTTGCCCGAAAACCTGTGCAACATTTGATGCCGGATCCGTCGACACCAGCAAGACTTTGCGCCCTTGTGCAGCAAGCGAAAGGGCAGTAGCGCATGACACCGTCGTCTTACCGACCCCACCCTTGCCAGTGAACATCAGAAACTTTGTTGTTGGCGGCCACTGGCTCAACAGCATCCCGAAGCACCTCCACAACACGACGAGCCTGCCACTGGAAGCTCCGATCGGCCGTCACGTGCAACTTGAGAATCGGAGGTGCCTACAGAATCCCGACGCGCCCACGCACGCAATTGTGTCAGGGTGGGATACACGCCCTTAAGGACGATCTCGCCGTCAATCACCACCACGGGAAGAGAATCCGCCCCTTCAGACTCAAGCAACTCACGCACAACCGGAGTGGACGCAAAGTCCAACGGAGCACTGGCCAAATTGTGCCGCACCACGTCCAGTCCTTCCTTCCGCGCGGCACTCACAGCCGCCGCCGCATCAACGACTTCCTGATTAACGTCCTCTCCGCATACGCCCGACGAACAGCACATCGTCGGATCAAAGATCTCGATCTTGGTCATCTCCTACCTCCACATGTCATATCGATGAGTGTCGATACGACACATACTACACCTACATATCGAAATCTATCAACATGTGGCATGATGGAAGGGTGAACGATAGTTACATGTGCGCTTGCCCTGTGGGCGAGGTGACCTCGCCGTCAACGTCGCTTGAAGCTCGGGTGGAGCAGTTCAAGGCATTGGGTGATATCACCCGGCTGCAGCTAGCTTTGATGGTCAAGCAGGCGGCACCGTCCCCAGTGTGTGCATGCAACTTCCCTGAAGCCTTCGGCATAAGCCAGTCGACGATCTCCCATCATTTAGGCAAGCTGGTCAAAGCAGGGGTTCTCGAAAGACAGAAGCGAGGGAAATGGGCGTACTTCACGCTCCATCCAAGCTTTGATCACAATCTTCTTGAAAACCTTGAGTCAGGAGTCGCCATGAATGTCAGTGACACAACCTCAGAAACCACAATCTTGTTCGCCTGCCGGCAAAATGCTGGGCGTTCCCAGATTGCCGCAGCGTTAGCTAAGCAGCTTGCGCCAGAAGGTGTGACGATTCTGTCGGCAGGATCCGAGCCTGCTGATGCAGTTCATCCCGTCGTCGTTGAGGCTCTCGCCGAGATTGGCCTCCAACCCGATTCTCAACCCAAACCACTAGACCCCGCACAGGTGAAAACGTCTGACTGGGTCGTCACCATGGGGTGTGGCGAAGCCTGTCCCTTCTTCCCAGGCGTCCATTATCAGGATTGGAAGATCGACGACTCCAGCGACCGTTCACTCGAAGAAGTCCGGGGCATCATTGACCAGATCAGAACACGCGTCCAGGAACTGCTTGACACAGTCTCCCAAGGGTAATCCCCATGAGCCTCTCTGGTTGCAAAGAGTCTTGGTGCAACTAGGAAGGTCGCCGGGGCCGTGTTTATTGCTCTCGCGCAGCTTCCGGAGCTCTAGCAACAGCTGCATTGAGCCAGTGAAAAGCTCCTGGCGGAGCCCCAATGTCGCGTCGACACTCCTTCATTAACAGTTCTGTTCCCTGCATTGCGTCGCCTAATAGCAGCAAAAGCTATAGGCCTTGCCGCCACACTCAGCACCCCGCAATTGCCCGCACACCCGAAGCCTCACAAGTCCTCGTCGACCAGGCCACCATTCACCCCGACGACGCTATCGCCATCAGGTTCAACAACGGAGCAACACACTGACTCAACAGGATCCTTCACCCAACGCGCTCCCGTCATATAGTTTCCCTGTCTTCCGGACGACGTGCACCCACGGGCTCGAACTGTGCACCCAGCACGGCTAGATACGCACCCACCGGGGCGCCAACCGCACCCATCCCGAACTTTGTATCCATCGTGACCACCTTTGGTCGCTGATCGCCCCGAGCCGTCTGGCACGGGGCGAATTTCTTTTATCAGCACGAGGCTCCCCGCATCAGCTCCATGACGACCTGATGGCTGCGTTCCAGACTCGGCAGCGGCAGGAATTCGCATCGGGAATGGAAATTGTGGGCGCCGGTGAAGAAATTCGGGGTGAAGATGCCTTGGGTGGACAGCCAGGAGCCGTCGGTCCCACCACGCATTGACCGGTGGATGGGCTCGACTCCCACGGCCGACATGGCGTCGAGCAATCGTTGGGCAGCGATCGCGTTGTCGGGGGTCTTGGAGTCTTCGAGATTGGCATAGATGTCCTCGAAGGTGACGTCGATCCGCGCCCGAGGATGAGCTGCGCGCACTTGCTCGACGACATGTCGAATCTCGTCCTTGCGCTCCTCGAAACGGGCACGGTCGTGGTCACGGATGTTCAGATCAACTGTCGTCGCCGACTGGTCGCCGTGGATGGCATCGACCCAGATGTAGCCCTCGCGGTCCTTGGTGCACTCCGGAGTCTGGGCCGGGTCGAACCTCCCGATGAGGTCGTGGGCAACGAGGATCGGATTGACCAGAACGCCAAATGCGCTCATCGGATGGGCTGCAACTCCCTCGATCACCACCGTCGCGTAGGCGGCGTTGAAGGTGGCCTCGACCACCTCACCGAGCTCGCAGCAGTCCAGGGTGTACGCCCAGTCGACCGGGAATCGCTCGAGGTCCATCGTCCGTACTCCGCGCAGTCCGATCTCCTCATCGGGTACGAAGGAGAGGTACACCTCCGGATGAGGCCGCGAATCGGCCATCAATGTGACGACAGCCTCCATCACCGACGCCACGCCAGCCTTGTCGTCGGCCCCCAGCACGCTGGTTCCGTCGGTCACCAGGATGCGTTGGCCCACGTAGGCGTCGATCTCTGGGTGTTCCTCACGGCGGATCCACTGGTCACCACCCAGGTGGATGTCCCCACCGGGGTGTTCGATGATCCGGGCGTAGACGTCTGGGCTGAGGCCTGAGTCAGCGGTGTCAAGGTGGGTGCAAAAGCCGATTGTCGGCGCCTTCGTGCCATCAGGCAGGGTCGATGGGATCCGTGCCGTCAGCACGCAGGTGTCGCTGAGATGAATGTTCTCGACGCCGGCTTCCTCGAGTTCCGTGGCCAGCAACTGCGCAAATTCCCACTGCCCCTGCGAGGAGGGAACAACGGTGGCGGAGGCGTCACTCTGACTGGATATTGCGCTGTAGCGTAGGAAACGAGTGGCGAGAGCGTCCTGGAGCTCGATGGATGTAGTGCTCACGGCGGGCTTCCTCTCATGGGCGAATGCACGGACGAATCATCATCGGGATCATTCCAGAATCTGCGTGCGGCCGAGGGGAATAGTCGGCATGGGCGTGGTGACACTGGAAAAACGCGGGTAGCGGACCATCAGATCACTTCGAAGGCGTCTCATTGGCTCGCATGCCACCACATCGCTAGAATCGGATGGAATGTGTGTTCCCTGAAACGGGGACGACAGAATCGGAACCACAGGAGAAACTTCGTGCCCAGCACCCTTGAGAAGCTCAGCACCAACCGTGTGAAGCTCACGATCGAGATGCCCTTCGATGAACTGAAGCCCAGCCTTGACAAGGCCTACAAGGACATTGCCGACCAGGTGAACGTCCCCGGCTTCCGTAAGGGAAAGGTGCCGGCTCCGGTCATCGACCAGCGTTTCGGCCGTGGCGTCGTCCTTCAGGAGGCCATCAACGACGCGCTGCCCGCCGCTTACGGCAAGGCCGTCGAGGAGAATAAGGTCGTTCCCCTTGGTCAGCCCGAGATCGAGGTGACCAAGCTGGAGGACGGTGAGGTCGTCGAGTTCACCGCAGAGGTGGACGTCCGTCCTGAGTTCGACCTGCCTGATCTCTCCGCCATCTCCGTCGAGGTGCCCGCTGTCGAGGTGCCTGACGAGGACGTCGACGAGCGCGTCGAGACCCTGCGCCAGCGTTTCGCCACCAACACTGAAGTCGAGCGCGCTGCCGCCAAGGATGACCTCGTTACCATCGACCTGGCTGGGACCCGCGACGGTGAGGCCCTGGAGGACGCCACCGCTTCCGGCGTCACTTACAAGGTGGGCTCTGAGGGCATGCTCGAGGGACTCGACGAGGCGGTCACCGGTCTGAAGGCCGGCGAGTCCGCCGACTTCCACTCCACTCTCGTCGGTGGCCCGCTGCGCGGCCAGGAGGCCGACATCAAGGTCACCGTCACCAAGGTCTGCGAACAGGAGCTCCCGGCCGTTGACGACGACTTCGCCCAGCTCGTCAGCCAGTTCGACACCGTCGACGAGATGCGTGCCGACCTGCGCACCGCCCTCGAGAACATGGCCCGTCTGGACCAGGCTGCCGACGCTCGTGACAAGGTCCTCGAGGAAGTTATCTCCAAGATTGACATCGAGCTGCCGACCGCCCTCGTCGACGCCGAGCTTGAGGCCCGTCGTCAGCAGGTCAGCCAGCAGCTGACCCAGGCTGGCATGACGGTCGAGGAGTACCTCGAGGAGTCCGAGGAGGAGGCCGACAACGCCGACGACTTCTGGGCTGAGATCGAGAAGCGCTCCCTCGACGCCCTCAAGGCTCAGGTCGTCCTCGACAAGATGGCTGACGACGACGAGATCGGCGTCGAGCAGAATGAGCTGACCGAACTGCTCTTCCGCAAGGCTCAGCAGAACGGAACCTCCCCTGAGGAGGAGGCCCAGCACATGATGCAGCACAACCACCTGCCAGACTGGATGCAGGAGATCCGTCGTGGCAAGGCTCTGGCCTCGATGGTCGGTACTGCCACCGTCAAGGATTCGAAGGGTGAGGCCCTCGAGCTCGACCGCATCCAGCCCGACGGCACCATTGCCGACAAGCCGGCGGAGACCGAGAACTCCGACGAGGAGGTCGAAGGCAAGACTGAGGCTTCCGCCGAGGAGGCCAAGGCCGAGAAGAAGCCCACTGCCAAGAAGCCCGCTGCGAAGAAGGCTCCGGCCAAGAAGCCCGCTGCCAAGAAGACGACCTCCAAGAAGGCCGCCGATAAGGACAAGGCTGACGAGAAGCCTGCTGCCAAGAAGCCGGCCGCCAAGAAGTCGACTGCGGCCAAGTCGACCAAGTCGGCTGCCAAGGAGGACAAGTCTGAGTGACGATCCGGGACGGCAGTCCCCTAGGATCGACATGATCCGTTGATGACCGGCGTCGTGCGGGTTTTCCGCGCGGCGCCGGCTTCATGTCAACCTGAGGAAGTCCGATGAGCAAACGCCCCTCACGCACCCCACGGCCTCGACGCCGGATCTCCGTTACTCCCGCCACCCGTCAGTTGCGCAATGTGCGCCAGATGGTGGCCGACGACATCGCGGTGGCCCGCGCTGTCGAGCGCGGCGAGGTCGAGACCGACGAAGCAACGCTCGAGGAGCGCCCGACTCATGGCGCGACGAGTGCCAAGATGGCTGCTGAGTCCGGTCTTCAGCCTCAGCCCAAGGACGAGGAGAAGGCCAAGGCTGCGTCCAGCAAGCACGGCTTGCCCAAGGTTACGATCGTCCTTCTCACCCTGGCCGCAGCGTGGCTCGGGCTGAGCTTCCTCCACGAACTCTCCAGCGTCATTGCGCCGCTGTTCTTCGCCCTGAACCTGCTCATCACGGCATACCCGATCCACACCTGGCTCGTAAAGCACAAGTGCCCGAGGTGGATTTCCGCCACATCAGCCGGCACCGTCGTCGTCATCGTGTTGGCAGCGGGAATGGCTGGAATGGTGTGGTCGGTCGCGGCCATGATCAACCAGCTGCAGAGCTACATCCCGCAGATGGAGAAGACCTACACCCAGCTGTTGAACTGGTCGACGCAGCTCGGCTACTCCCAAGAGGTCATCACCGAGAAACTCAAGGAGATTGATCCTCAGCAGGTGATGTCGGTCGTGACATCCTTGGCCTCGGACACCACGAGTGTGGTGACGATGATCGTCGTCATCCTGACGGGCATGATCTTCATGGTCATGGACACCCCGCAGATGCACGATCGTCTTCGTCTGGCTGGTAAGCGGAAACCCGACGTCGTCATCGCCCTCGAGTCCTTTGCCAGCGGTATTCGCAAGTACTGGCTCGTCACGACGGTGTTCGGTCTCATCGTTGCGCTCTTCGACTGGGCGGCCCTGCTCATTATTGGTGTCCCTCTTGCCGGGGTGTGGGCGTTGTTCAGCTTCCTGACGAACTACATCCCGAACATCGGCTTCATCATCGGTGTCATCCCGCCGGCCCTGCTGGCTCTCTTCGGCGACGGTTGGGTTGCGGCACTTGCTGTGATCATCGCTTATTCCGTGCTCAACTTCGTCATCCAGTCCATCATTCAGCCGAAGTTCGCGGGTGACGCCGTCGGCCTGACTCCGACGATGTCCTTTGTCTCCCTGTTGTTGTGGGGCTGGGTCTTCGGTGCGCTGGGAACCCTCATCGCTCTACCGTGTTCGCTGCTCGTCAAGGCGACCCTCATCGACCACGACCCGGGCGCCCGGTGGGCCAATGCTCTCATCTCCTCCCGACCTACTGAGGGCCTTGAGGATAACCCGGATGAGGAGCATGCCGACCTCGTCGAGGACCGCTGAAGGCGAAAGCCCCTGGAACTGTCGTTCCCACAAGGTAGGTTCAGAATCGTGAACCACAACACTTCGATCACTTCCCAGGGCATGCCCGCCATGGCCGGCCCCGAGACCGGCGGTGCCGGGATGACCGACAACGTCTACCAGTCGTTGCTGCGCAACCGCATCGTCTTCCTCGGGTCCGAGGTCAAGGACGAGAATGCCAACGCGCTGTGCGCCCAGATGTTGCTGCTCAACGCCGAGGATCCCGAGGCTGACATCTACCTGTACATCAACTCCCCGGGTGGCTCGGTCACCGGCGGAATGGCGATCTACGACACCATGCAGTGGATCTCCAACGATGTCGCCACGGTGACGATGGGTATGGCTGCCTCAATGGGCCAGTTCCTGCTGACTGCCGGTACCCCCGGCAAGAGGTACGCCCTGCCGCATGCCAAGATCCTCATGCATCAGCCTTTGGGTGGCGTCGGCGGTACCGCCACGGAGATCGCCATCAACGCCAAGATGCTCAAGGACACCAAGCGGGAGCTCTCCCAGCTCAATGCCGACCACTCCGGCCACACCTTGGAGCAGATCCTCGAGGACTCCGACCGTGACCATTGGTTCACCGCTCAGGAGGCTCTTGAGTACGGGCTCATCGACCACGTCTACAGCAACGCGTCGCAGCTCCGCGGCGACGCCCCCAATCAGTGAGGTGACCATGGGATTCAACGCCTTTGACAGGAGTCGGCTGGCCGCCTTGAACGCCGAGCAGGCCGAGCAGGCTGCTCCTGGTGGGCTGGCCCCGGCAAGTCCGCGCAACGACTACTACATCCCGCAGTGGGAGGAGCGCACCTCCTACGGCGTGCGTCGTGTCGACCCGTACACCAAGCTGTTCGAGGATCGCATCATCTTCCTCGGCACCCCGGTGACCGACGACATCGCCAATGCCGTGATGGCTCAGCTGCTGTGCCTGCAGTCGATGGATGCCGATCGCCAGATCAGCATGTACATCAACTCGCCCGGTGGCTCCTTCACCGCGATGACGGCGATCTACGACACCATGAATTACGTGCGTCCCGATGTTCAGACGATCTGTCTGGGCATGGCAGCCTCGGCTGCGGCCGTGTTGCTGGCTGCGGGGGCGAAGGGGCAGCGTCTGTCCCTGCCGAACTCGACCATTCTCATCCATCAGCCGGCGATGGGTCAGGCCACCTATGGCCAGGCCACCGACATCGAGATCCTGGACGACGAGATTCAGCGCATCCGCAAGCTCATGGAGGGCATGTTGGCTGATGCGACCGGTCAGAGCGTCGAGCAGGTGTCCAAGGACATCGACCGCGATAAGTACCTGACCGCCCAGGGCGCCAAGGAGTACGGCCTGATCGACGACGTCCTCACCTCTCTGTGAGGTCGCCGGACTAGTTCTCGTCCGGCGTGTGGTGGCCCTCGAGTCTCGAGGGCCACTGCAGGGTTCCTTGTCGTCACCCAACACGGGAGGCGACAACGACGGGGTAGATACCGTCCACGGCTATGGTGGACGGCGCACACCTCGGGGAACGAACGCCCGGAGGGACGTGACGATGTTGGCCTGCCGACAAGGAGGAGAGCCGGATGGCGCGGATTGGTGAGAGCGGGGACCTCTTCAAGTGTTCCTTCTGCGGAAAGAGCCAGAAGCAGGTCAAGAAGCTCATCGCTGGCCCCGGGGTCTACATCTGTGATGAGTGCATCGATCTGTGCAACGAGATCATCGAGGAGGAGTTCTCCTCCTCTGAAGAGGTCGGTGGCCTCGACGAGTTGCCCCGTCCTCGTGAACTGTGTGAGTTCCTTGATGCGTGGGTGATTGGGCAGGAGGAGGCCAAGCGCACCCTCTCGGTGGCTGTCTACAACCATTACAAGCGAATTCAGTCCGAGGTCGACGTGCCGCACGCCCGCCGCGCCGAGGACGATGGGGTGGAGCTCGGCAAGTCGAATATCCTCATGCTCGGGCCGACGGGTTGCGGCAAGACCTATCTCGCCCAGACGATGGCTCGTCAGCTCAACGTTCCCTTCGCGATGGCTGATGCCACGGCTCTGACCGAGGCCGGCTACGTCGGTGAGGACGTCGAGAACATCCTGCTCAAACTGCTCCAGGCCGCTGACTTCGACGTCAAGCGTGCCGAGCGGGGAATCATCTACATCGACGAGATCGACAAGGTGGCTCGCAAGTCGGAGAATCCGTCGATCACTCGTGACGTCTCTGGTGAGGGAGTCCAGCAGGCTCTGCTGAAGATCCTCGAGGGGACGGTCGCCTCGGTGCCGCCCCAGGGCGGACGCAAGCATCCCCAGCAGGACTTCATCCAGATCGACACCACCAACATCCTCTTCATCGTGGGCGGCGCCTTCGCTGGTCTGGAAGACATCATCACGAAGCGGATCGGTACTCGTCCGCTCGGGTTCAACAACGATCCAGGAGTTCGCGACGCCATCGAAGGACCGGCGGCCTTGAGCCTGGCCCGCCCGGAGGACCTTCACGAGTTCGGGCTCATCCCGGAGTTCATCGGTCGTCTGCCCATGGTCACGGCCGTTCATCCGCTGGATCGCCACGCCTTGGTGCGTATCCTCACTGAACCGCGCAACGCCCTGACCCGTCAGTTCGAGAAGCTCTTCGAACTCGATGGCGTCGAGTTGACCTTCACTGACAGAGCCCTAGAAGCCATAGCCGACAAGGCCGTGGCCCGGGGGACCGGTGCTCGCGGTCTGCGAGCCATCATCGAGGAGACCCTCATGGACGTCATGTTCGACGTACCCTCCCGTGATGACGTCGCCCGTGTTGTCGTGACCCGCGAAGCCATCGAGGGGGAGGGGAAGTGCCAGTACCTGTCCTCACCGAGCTTGGCGCACGGGCGAGGACGGTTGTCGGCCTGACCTCAGTGCTCGTCGAGAACTTCGGCAAGCAGCTTGTCAGCCCGTTTCTGCAGGTTCGAGACGGACTTGCGGCGTTCCTTGCCGCGTTGCACCTTGACCAGCGGAATGCGGGATGCGATGTCGTTGGCCTCGTCGCGCCATTCCTGGGCCTTGGAGCTGGGCGAGCGGTCGGCATACTCCAGCACGCGATCCACGGTGAGCTGAACCCGTCCCAGCGCTGTCTTCGAGGTCGCCGACTTACGGGCCTTGTCGTAGCCTGATTTCGCCCATGCCTCGGCACGGCCGTCCGTGTTGATGGAATCCCACAGATCCTTGGCCAGCGGTGTTCCGGCGGCTATGGCCGTCTTGACGAGCTTCGACTTCGCGGACTTTCGCGTACCTGCCATGGGGTTACTCCTCCTGTTGCTCTCCTGACAAGACGGTACCCTGACGCCTATGGCAACCGGATATCTGCGATACCCCGATGTCCACGGTGACCTCGTGGTTTTCACTGCTGACAACGACTTGTGGTTGGTCCCCGTCCTTGGAGGACGGGCAAGTCGGCTCACCAGCGATCACGTCATGGTCCGTAATCCTCGTTTCAGTCCGAACGGCACGAAGATTGCATGGACCTCTTACCTGGGTCAGCGACCCGAAGTCTTCGTCATCGACCTGGCCACGGGCGACCAGCGCCGGCTGACCTGGCTGGGAGCTGCTCGCAACCTCGTGGTGGGATGGCAGGACGACGAGCACGTGGTGTTCTCGTCTCCGCATCAGACCAATGACGTCGGTCTGTCCTGGCTGTACACGGTCTCCCTGGACGGCCACGTCGAGCGTCTTGGATACGGGCCAGGAATGGACCTGGCCGTGAACGCGGACGGTGCTGTCGCCGTCGTCACCCCGAACTCTGGAGACTGCTCGCGCTGGAAGCGCTATAGGGGTGGCACGGCCGCCCAGATCTGGCTGCGTCCTGCTGGGGTGGGCAGTTTCCTGCGCGTGCTGCGGGACGGCAACGACGACCACGACGGTCGATACGCCGCCGCGGGACGTTACGGCGTTGGCTGGGTCGACGGTCGACTCCTCTTCAGTTCCGACATGAGTGAAGACGACTGCCCGCGCGCCCAGGCCCAGCTCTGGTCGGTTGACGGTCAGGGCCATGACCTGCGTCAGCACACCCATCACGGCGAGGATCAGGGTTACGTTCGCGACCCTCGTACTGATGGAAGGACGATCGTCTACCACGCTCACGGTGCGCTCTGGGCAATGACTGGCCTCGACGCCGAGCCTCAGCGTCTCGAGATCGATCTTGGTGTCGGAGCACCCCAGCGTGTTCCACTGGACCCCACCGACCGTCTGGAGGCCGTCGTCTCCGACCACGGCGGCGACGGATCCCTGCTGGAGTGGCGGGGAGCTGCCTACTTCCTCACCCACCGCTCCGGCCCGGCTCGAGCCCTTTCGGCAGCAGACGGGGTCAGGATCCGTGAACCGCGCGTTCTTGGCCAGACTGGTCAGGGGGTGTGGGCCAGCGACGTCGAGGGAGAGGACTGCCTCGAGATCGCCAATCTCGACGGCACCGGCGATGTCCATCGCGTGGCGCAGGGACAGATCGGTCGTGTACTGCACATGGCACCAGCCCCCGATGGTACGAAGGTCGCCCTCGTCAGCCATGACGGTCGCATCCTCATCGTCACCATGGCCGACGGCGCCGTCCGCCAGATTGCGAATTCCCCGGAGGGTGAGGCCAGCGGTCTGGTGTGGTCCCCGGACTCGCGCTATCTGGTGTGGCGTTCACCGGTTGCCTCCGGAGAGGCCATGATCGGTCAGATTCGTTGCTGGGACGAACAGGGGATGGGGGAGTCCTTCGCCCTCACTCGCGGTGCCTTCGACGACTCATGCCCGGTCTTCACCGCCGACGGCAAGTACCTCGTCATGCTGTCGGCCCGCACCTTTGACCCGAACTACGACGGCCAGACCTTCGACCTGTCCTTCGGACACACGCAGCGTCCGTGGTTGGTTCCGCTGAGCGCCACCGAGGTGTCCCCCTTCGGTCCGTCCTCCCAGGGATGGCAGATCAGCGAGGTCCAGGACGCCAAGGCCAAGGCCACCGCTGAGGCTGGCAATGACGGCGACAAGACTCCCGAGGTCGTCTGCAACCTCACCGCTGATGGCTTCGAGGAGAGGATGGTGCCCTTCCCGGTGCCCTCGGGCTCCTATCGCGGACTGGCAACGGTCAAGGATGGCCTGGTCTGGATCGAGATTGCCGATCGTGGTGGCGAACTCGGAGCTACTCGTGCCGGTGTCAGCGGGGAAGTCCCCAGCGACGTGTTGTGGCACTACAACCTCGTCAACCGTCATCTCGACAAGCTCTGCGAGCACGTCGACTCCTACTCGGTCTCCGGTGACGGGGAGCGTCTGGTGGTGCGTTACAAGGATGACGTCATCGTCGTTCCCTCCTCCCACAAGGTGGACGACGACGACCCGGCGTGCATTCGCGTCGATCTGTCGCGGCTGCGTCGAACCATTGATCCGCGTGCCGAATGGCGTCAGATGTTCGACGAGAATGGCCGCCTGATGGCCAGCCACTACTGGCGTGAGGACATGAACGGCGTCGACTGGGACGGCGTGCTGAATCGGTACCGTCCGCTCGTTGATCTGTGCCATGTCGTCGACGACCTCCACGACATCCTGTGGGAGACCGTCGCGGAGCTCAACACCTCGCACTCCTACGTCTCTGCAGCGGGGGCTTCCGGTGATCCCGACATGCGTGCGGGTCTGCTGGGCGCTGACGTCAGCAGCGAAGGCGATGGGGCCAAGGTCGTCCGCGTCGTTCCCGGTGAGTCCTCGGACCCGCGCGCCTGGTCCCCGTTGCGGGCGGCTGGGGTCGCAGTGGCCGACGGTGACGTCGTCGTCGCGGTGGATGGCCGCAAGGTTGGCGTCGACGGCACCCTTGGCGAGCTCCTGGAGGGATCCGCCGGACGGGTCGTCGAGCTGACGGTGTGCCGGGGCGAGGACCAGCGGCAGGTCGCCGTCGTGCCGATGGCCGACGAGGCCCCGCTGCGCTACCACGACTGGGTGGCGTCTCGTCGCCGCTATGTCGAGGAACACTCGGGCGGACGGCTCGGTTACCTGCACGTGCCGGACATGGTGTCCGACGGCTGGGCCGAGCTGCACCGTCAGATCAACGAGGCGACCAGCCATGAGGGCGTCATCGCCGACGTGAGGTTCAACCACGGTGGCCACACCTCCCAGCTGGTCGTCGAGAGGCTGGCTCGCAAGGTCGTCGGATGGGACTTCAGCCGTTGGTGCGAGAGTCCTACCACTTATCCGCAGAACGCGGTGCGCGGACCGATCGTCATGGTCACCAACCAGTGGGCGGGCTCCGACGGCGACATCGTCTCGGCCGTCACCCAGGCCATGGGGTACGCCACCGTCGTCGGGGAACGCTCCTGGGGAGGTGTCGTCGGGATCGATGGACGATTCGACCTCGTCGACGGCACCTCGGTGACCCAGCCGCGGTACGCCGGGTGGTACGGCGACTACGGGTGGGGCGTGGAGAACCACGGCGTTGACCCTGACATCGAGGCCGTCGTCTCGCCGGAGGATTGGGAGTCCGACCGCGACATCCAGCTCGACGCCGCCATCGACGTCTGCCTGTCCGAGCTGGGGGAGCATCCTGCCGCCACGGCGCCTGCGTTCCCGGCCCCGGTCTTCGGTCAGCCGCGGCAGGACTGACGCGCTCACGGGATCCTTCCGACGTCGGGGTCGTAGGAGCCTGCGGACGAATCACGTCAAGCGCCAATGAGAAGACCGACGGGCGAGGCCCGAAGACACCGCCCGTCGGCTCACCTCGCTCGGTGCGTCTTAGCGTCGGGGCAAATGCACCACTGCGACCGAAGTCAGCAGGACCACCGCAGCCAGGGGCAGGCTGGCGTGGTCACCGGAGGCACCCGTGTGCGGCAGCGTGTCCGGCCTGCCGGCGGGGTGCTGCGGCACCTTCGGACGACCGGACTCGCCCGGGTGTCTCGTGGCCTCGGGGCGATCCCACGTTCCCGGGTGGCTGGGTGATGCCGAGTCACTCGGCGTGGCCGACGTCGGAGCCGTCGTGGGTGCCACTGTCGGAGTCGGGGTCACGGTGGGCACGGGTGTCACGGTCGGGGCCACCGGCCCCGAGCAGCTCGCCGAGAGCCGAATCCCCCCGGCTCCGCCGAACTGCGCCCCGTTCTGCGAGGAGGTCTCCACGAGCTTGACGAACGGACCGGGCATCGGCTTGGTGAACTCGACCACCTGCGGCGTCGTCACGTCGGCGAAGTCACCCGAGGCCACCGGGTCGCCCCACGTCTTGGCGTCGCGGGAGGCGAACACCTGATACCCCTTGGCCCGGCCATTGGCGGCGTTCTGCCGCGCCGTGTATTCCAGCGCGTTGATCTGACAGGTCGTCCCCGTGGTGAGCGAGGCGGTCGGCCGGATGACGATGGAGTGCGGGTAGCTGTCGACGGTCGGGTCCCACTGGGTGTGCCAGTAGGTCGACGGATCGCCGTCGATGGCGGCTGCCGCCGGGCCGTTCGGTGCCGGCTCGGCGTCCCCGGTCTGCTCCGAGCTCGCCTCGACGAGCGTGAGGTCCGACCCACCGATCGGGTCCACGAGCGGGAAGTGCTCAGGGTCGATCGGGATTGACTCGGTGCTTTTCCCGGCCTTGCCAGCCAGGGTCCATGTCGCCTTGACCACGAGATTGCCGGGGTCCGCATTCCGCGGCACCTTGACCGTCCACGATGCGACGGCGTCATGCCCGGTCGAGACGTTCGAGGCTGCCGTGGTCACAGGCGTCACCGTCCATCCCCGCGGGCCAGTGAGGGCCAGACGCACGTCGGTCGCGGAGCCCTGCGACAGGGCCAGCGATCCGGTGACAGTGAGCTCGCGCATCGTCGGATCGGACGACGTCACCGCCTTCGAGGAGACCGAGAGGACCGGCTTCGCACCGAGGTCATCGACCCGGAACCGGTCGATGACCAGGTCACCCTGCACCTTGCTGCCCTGCTTGACGACCCCGAGGAAGGCGTTGTCACCGGCGGTGAACTCGGTGCTGAAGACCTTCGTCCCCGAGCCGGTGGTCCTCCCCGAGTGCCACCCGGCGCCGCGAGCCCGGGTGATCGGCACGGTACGGTCGGTGGTCGCCTTCCACGCCCCGCCGGTGGCCGAGTCGTGTCCGACGACCAGCGAGTAGTCGTCGTCGTAGGCGGTCTGGTAGTCGAAGCTCACCCGATAGGTGTGGCCCTTGGCCAGTGGGACGAGGCTCTGGGTGGTGCGCAGGATGAGTCCGCCATTCTCCTGGTGTGCCATGAGCGACCAGTGGCCGTCCAGGACGTTGTCGAGGTACTTCTGGCCCTGCGTGGCCGTGCGTGCCGAATCGTCGACGAGACCGTACCAACCCGACTGCGAGTACGGGGCGTGTCTTTCGGCGAGCTGGGTGCGAGCGTCGCCGCTCGCATTCGCCGACCCCGTGACGAACGGCCCGTAGCCGTCGTCGATGTGCTCGAAGTCCTCGTAGACGACGGTCGAGGCAGCTGGTGCCGGATCCTTGGGAATCGTGGTGGGGACGACGCGCAGGTCGTCGACAGAGACGATCGCCGAGCCCTCGCCCGCACGCACCGTGAGGGTCGCGGGCGCCCCGTTCGTGGAGAAGCGTACCGGCACCCGCTGGAAGTACGTGCCGACCTTCTCGTCGGAGGCGGTCGCGTTGGGCGCCGTTGAGGCGCCGATCGACGTCACCGCCTCACCCTTGCGCCCGCCCTGGTGACCGGCAGGAGCGATACCAGACCCGGACACCGACACCTCGACGTGACGTGTGGCACCCGGCTGGACCTGTACCCACGCCCAGGCGCTGTACGTCCCGGCAGGCAACGTGAGCTGTTGGGACAGAGAGGACGCCCCGGTGCCGAGCTCAGCCTGGAAGTTGCCCCGGTCAGACTTCGTCACGTGGACCGACCCGCTCGTCCGGTAGGCCTTCGTCGTTCCCGAGAAGAACCCGGGATCGGCGATGTGACTGCCGGCTCCCCAGTTCGGGGTGGCGGCTTCCGGGATGGCCGAGGTCGGGTACAGGACGTACGCCGTGTCCGCCTCGGTGGCCGGTAGGGTGACCTTGCCGTCCGAGACGGGCAGGTCGGCGACCTTGACCCGGCCGGTGTCGGTGAGCTTGAACAGCGTGAGGCTGGACTGCGAGGCCCAGGCCTTCGTCAGCTGCCAGGTGGCGGCCTTGCCCGACGGGTTCCAGTAGTACAGCCGGTTCGAGCCGCCGTCCTTCCACGGCAGCAGATAGGTGCCGTCGTGGTAGACGACCGCCCCGTCAGTCGTGATCGTGCGGTCGGTGGGTATGGTCCGCCCGTCGATGGAATCCAGCGGCGAGGTGGCGACGGTGCCGTCAGCCAGCTTCACCTCGTGGTTGGACCAGCCCACGATGGGCGAGCGCTGCATGAACTTCGTCGGCAGGTTGCGCTGCCAAACATTGGCGATGAAGGCGTTGTAGTCGTTGTGGCCCGTCCAGCCCTCGAACTCGACGACGTTGGTGTTGCCGAGCATGGGGTCGGGATTCCACGTGTCACGGTAGGAGTTCTCGACGAACCGGATGAGCTGGGAGTTGAGGCCCTTGTTGTTGGACCCGCCGTAGTTCTCGTCATTGGCCCAGTGCGACCAGGTGCTCGAGCGGGGCATGGCGTCGGCCCACTCGGAGCCCTGACGCCACCCCTGCTTGGCCACCTCGGCCGCGAACCGGTCACCCTGCCAGCCGCGCGGGTAGTAGACGTCCCAGTACAGCCAGTTGAGGTTGCTGTCGGCCGGGAAGTCCTTGCGCAATTGCGTGAGCCGCTGGAGGACGGCACCGGTGGCCAGGTCCTTGGGGCTGTTCATGTAGTACGCCTGGTTCATCCAGCCCCAGGCTTTCTGCGGGGGCATCTGCAGCAGGTCGGGCCCGAAGGCCTTGGCCTCGGAGTACGACTCGGTGGCGTTGACGTGGATGCCGAAGGTGGCGTTCCACGACTTGCCCTGGTTCACCAGGGTGCGCAGGTCGGTGAGGCCGCCGGCCTTGCCGTTGTAATGGCCGGCGTAGTCGCCCTGGGCCGAGTCGTGCCCCTCGGCCTGGTAGCCCTTGAGCAGGACCTGCTGGCCGAGCCCGTCGGTGGCCAGGGAGATCCGCTTGACGTCGTCGAGGGTTCGCAGGAACGGGTGGGTCGCCTGGGAGACGATGTTGAACGGAATGTGCGCGATGACGTCGTTCGGCACATCGGCGGCCCCGACGATCGGCGCGAGGATGTGCCGGGTGGCGATGGCGCCGTCCTGCCAGTCGACGGTGCCGTCGGCATTGGCGTCGGCGGTGAGCCGGACCTGGATGGTGGGGTCGTCGTCGGGGCCGATCCCGGACCCGTCGTCATGGGTCGTCACCGCACCCGAGCGGTAGGTCCACTGGGCGGGGGAGACGGAGGCCACCGTCGTACCGGAGACATCCTTGACGGTGTGGACGAAGCGTGCGGTCGTGCCACCACCGTGAGGCACGGTGTTGTCGCCGATGGCGTTGGTCTCGAAGCCTGCTGCCAAGGCGGAGCTGTTGGCCGTGACCATCCACGCGCTGCCGGTTCCGGGGCTCGCCTTCGCCACGTCGATGACTTTGTCACCGGAGGTGTCGCGGCTCACCGAGATTCCGGCGGCGAGGATCCGGGACTTCGCGTCGGCGCCGGTGAGGCTCACGAGGTCGAGACCGGGGATGGCGATGCGATGCACGAGCTTGCCGGGGTCGACGATGTCGGTGAGCTTGTACGTGAGGGTGTCCTCGGCGACTGAGACGACCGCTGTGAGGTGGACGCCGCGCAGTCCCGGTACGGTGACCGGATAACTCGCCGAGTGCTTGTCGGCCGAGACAGTGGGTGCGCTGACCTTGACCTTCTGAACCTTTCCGTCGATGGTCATGGACGACAGCGCGCCGCCGTATCGGCCGACGAGGGTCCGACCGGCCAGGGCGTAGTCGATGACCTGGGGGAAGTCGGGTCGTAGACGCACCGACAGGGTGCCGTCACCGATCGACAGTGTCCCCTTGGGCACCTGGGGGGTGAGCGACGCCGCGGGGGTGGTCGGCGTCGCCGAGGAGGTCGAGGCGGTGAAGGCGTTGAACTCGGCGAGGGAGGCGACCTGTTCGGTGGGGGACGTGTCCGCCGAGCCGCTCGCTCCGCCCCAGGATGAGTCGTACTGCACCTTGGCGCAGGTCGCCTTGACCGGGTTGTCGAGGACGATCGACCGCACCTGGGCCTTGTTGGCGACGAGGCCGTCGAACTGGCCGGAGGTCACTGGGGAGGCGGTGCCGAAGGAGTCCTTGGTGCACTGCGGGGTGTTGACGGCGAACAGCTTGTACTCGTGGACGCGCCCCGACCCGTTCGACGATTGTCGCGGCGTGAGGTCGACCCTGGCCAGGTCGACCGCCTTGTCGGCGAGTTTGATGACGAACCAGTGCGGCGTCGGGGCCACTGTGTCCTTCCACTGGGTGTGCCAGTACGTCGAGTCGTCCCCGTCGAGCACGAGTCCGATCGGGCCGTTGACGCCCTCACCGCTGTTCTCGACCGAGTCGGCCGCGACAGCGGTCATTGACGACTGGTCGATCCGCGTGTACTGAGGCGCACCCATGGCCGGAGCCGTCGTGATGGCGACGGCGGCGACCATGCCCACCGAGACCACGCCGGCGCCCAGCGCTCTCCTTCGTCGTGACTGTGACATCAGTGTCCTTCCCTCTGGTGGCGACGAGCGCATCGATGCGAGTCGTCCGAGGACAGTCTATGAACACGTGTACAACACGTGCGCAGAGGGTGAGGAAGTCACTCATGGGAAGTGCTCACGCTGAGAACGCTCACCGGTAATGTGCCTGCTCGAGGGCCGCGTATAGCGCACACCACCGACGTACTCCGGTCACCTGCGTGACCGGAGTACGTCATTGTGCCGGAGGGTTCTTCCGACGACGGCGAGGACCGCAGGAGCCCGCGGACGACGCCAGATCCGTCAGCGTTTGGCCGGTACCTGTCCCAGCTTGGCGTCGAGGGTGATGGCCTCGCCGCCCTCGAGCCAGGTGAACTCCTCCGTCTTCGAGACGTGAGCGAGGTCCGACTCGACCGCCTGCAGATGGGCGATGACCGAAGCCGGAGCGGTGATGGTCGCGTGGAGGATCGGCGTGCGCATGGGCACCTTGTGAGTCGATTTCACGCCTCGCAGTTCGACGAGGGCGGCCGAGACGTCCTCGAGCAACTCCACGTCGCCGACGCTCGGCAGCTCCTCGGCCAGCGGCCACGACGAGGTGTGCACCGAGCCCGTCTTCCACCAGCTCCACACCTCCTCGGTGACGAACGGCAGGAATGGGGCGAAGAGCCGCAGCAGCACGTCCAGGGCCAGCCGCAGGGCTGTCCGGGCGCTGGTGGCCCCGGTCGGGTCGTCGTCCCCTGAGTCGTAGGCTCGCTCCTTGACCAGCTCGAGGTAGTCGTCGCAGAAGGTCCAGAAGAACTGCTCGGAGGCCTCGAGGGCGGCGGTGTAGTTGAACTCCTCGAAGCTGGCGGTGGCCTGTTCCACCAGGGTGCGCAGCTGCGACAGCATCGCCAGGTCGGCTGGGTTCGTCACAGCGGTGACGTCTCCACCCTCACCGAAGCCCAGGACGAACTTCGAGGCGTTGAGGATCTTCATGGCCAGGCGGCGTCCGACCTTCATCTGGGCCTTGTCGAAGGGGGAGTCCATACCGGGCCGGGCCATGGCAGCACGCCAGCGCACGGCGTCGGCACCGAACTCCTCAATGATCTCGGTCGGGACGACGGTGTTGCCCTTCGACTTCGACATCTTCTTGCGGTCGGGGTCGGTGACGAAGCCAGAGATGGCGGCACGCTTCCACGGCAGCACACCGTTCTCCAGATGCGCGCGCACCACACGGGAGAACACCCAGGTACGAATGATGTCGTGAGCCTCGGGCGCGAAGTCCATCGGGAAGGTCTTGGCGAACAGGTCGGCGTCGCGCTCCCAGCCAGTGACGATTTGGGGGGTCAGGGACGAGGTGGCCCAAGTGTCCATGACGTCCGGGTCCCCGATGAAGCCGCCAGCAACGCCACGCTGGGACTCCTCGTAGCCGGCCGGTGCCTGGGAGGCCGGGTCGACTGGCAGGGCCGACTCCTCGGGCAACAGCGGGTGGTCGTAGTCGGGCTCGCCGTCGGCGTCCAGCGGGTACCAGACCGGGAAGGGAACGCCGAAGAAACGCTGACGGCTGATGAGCCAGTCGCCGTTGAGGCCCTCGACCCAGTTCTCGTACCGATGACGCATGTGCTCGGGCACCCACTCGAGTTCCTGGCCACGCTCCAGCAGTGCCTCGCGCAGGTCGGCGTCACGTCCGCCGTTGCGGATGTACCACTGACGGGTACCGATGATCTCCAGCGGCTTGTCGCCCTTCTCGTAGAAGTTCGCCTTGCGCTGGGTGGGCTTGGGCTCACCGTCCATCTCGCCAGACTCCACCAGGGCCTCGACGACGAGCTTGCGGGCGGTGAAGGTGGTCTTGCCGGCAATGGCCTCGTACCTGTCGGCGGAGCCGGCGTCGATGATCCACTGCGGGGTCTCACCGAGGACACGTCCGTCGCGACCAATGATGGTACGAGTCGGCAGCTGCAGCTCGCGCCACCAGGCGACGTCAGTGAGGTCACCGAAGGTACAGCACATGGCGATACCGGCGCCCTTGTCCATCTCGGCGGCGGTGTGAGCCAGGACCGGGACCTCGACCCCGTACAGCGGAGTGGTGACGGTGGTGCCGAAGAGATGCTGGTAGCGCTCGTCGTCCGGATGAGCGACGAGGGCGCAGCAGGCGGCCAGCAACTCCGGACGGGTCGTCTCGATGAAGACGTCACCATGACCGTCGGTGCGGTGGAAGGCGAGCCGATGGTAGGCGCCGGGGTAGTCGCGGGCCTCGAGCTCGGCCTGGGCGACGGCCGTGGAGAAGGTGACGTCCCACAGGGTGGGGGCGTCGTTCATGTACGCCTCGCCGCGCGACAGGTTGCGCAGGAAGGCCAACTGGGCGATCCGCTGGGACTCCGGGGAGATCGTCGTGTAGAGCTGGTTCCAGTCCACTGACAGGCCGACCGAACGCCACAGGTCCTGGAAGGTCTTCTCGTCGACGGCAGTCAGCTCGACGCACAGCTCGACGAAGTTCCGACGGCTGATCGCGACCTGGTGCTTGGGGTCGGGCTTGGCCGGCGGAGTGAAGTCCGGGTCATAGGGGAGCGAGGGATCGCAGCGCACACCGTAGTAGTTCTGTACGCGTCGCTCGGTCGGAAGACCGTTGTCGTCCCAACCCATCGGGTAGAAGACCTTCTTACCGCGCATCCGCTGGTAGCGGGCGACGGTGTCGGTGTGGGTGTAGGAGAAGACGTGCCCCGGGTGCAGGTGTCCCGAGACGGTGGGAGGCGGGGTGTCGATCGAGAACACCTGGTCACGGGAGTCCGCCGAGGTGGCGGCGAAGGCGTAAAGCTGCTGGTCCTCCCAGACCTGACCCCACTTGTCCTCGAGGCCCTCGAGGACCGGCTTGTCAGGTACGACGCCACGCGTCGGAGACGTAGCGGATGAGGGCGCAGAGGTCTGTGAGGTCATGTTCCAAACTCTAATGTTCGACTCGGACAGGTTGCCAGGCGAGCGGCGTTCGCCAACCGCCCGGATTTGGGTTGATCAACAGGCCGCTGGGAGCCAGCGGCCGGTCACAATCAGTGGGCCTTCTTGATGGCCTTGAGGAGTTCGTCGGCAGAGGGGACGGCCTGGAAATCTCCCCAGCCCTCCCACGGCTTGCCGTCAACGAGGAAGGTCGGGGTACCAGCGCTGCCGAACTTCTGTAGCTCCTGAAGACCCTGGTCATTGCCATTCTTGACGAATTGCTCGGTCTGCTTGTTGTCGTAGACCCGCTGGAAGGTCGTCAGATCCTTGCCAGTGATCCCGGCCTCGGAGGCGAATTCCTTGCGCAGCTGCTCATCGGTGTAGCCGGCGCCCTCCTCCTTGGGCTGATGGGAGTAGACGACGTCGTGGTAGGCCTCGTACTTACCGACGACATCGGCCGCAGCCGCCGCCATCGCGGCGCGGGACGAGGAGTCGTTGCGCAGGTTGCGATCCAGGAAGGTCAGGGTGTGGTACTGCAGCTTGAGCTCGCCCTTGGAGGACAGATCATTGAGCGGCTTGCCGAGCAGATCCTCGGCTCCCTTGCAGGCCGGGCACTGGTAGTCCTGGAAGACCGTCACCGTCGGAACGCCGCCCTTCGCCTTGTCCTTGTTCAAGGTGTAGACGCCGTCCTTGGTGGCTGAGGGAGGAGTGATCTGGCCGGTGGTCGGCACGTCGTCGGACTTGTGGTTGAGCCCAAGGACGACAGCGACGACGACGGCCGCCACAATGACGACTCCAGCAATGACGCCGATGATCCGACGACGTTTCTTCGCTGATTCCTGGGCTTCTTGCTGGGCTCGCAGCGCAGCGCGTCTCGAGGTGCTGGCGGTTGACTTCTTGTCAGCCATCGGTTGAAGTCCCCTCATGCAATCAATGATGTGTCGCACATGATGGTAGCCGGTCGGTCAACCACCGCCGTATCCCGCTCGCGTATCAGCTGTTGATCCAGCGGTCCACGCACAGGGCGGTGCGGGGGCGCACGACCAGCCAGACGCCGCACAGCGCAAGGCCGAGATCACGCAGGATGTCCAGGGCATAGGCGCGCTGGGTGTGGGCCCAGCTGCGTTCGACGGGTCCACCGTTTCCGAAGCAACCGCAGTCCAGGGAGATGTGGCGAGCCCACACCGACGAGATACCGATGATGAAGACGACCATGGCCAGGGTCCCGAGCATGCCGGACCACCGCGTCGCAATGCCGAACACGAGCATCAGACCGACGATGATCTCCAGAATTGGCATCGCCCAGCCGACGACCGGGGCGAAGTCCCACGGAACGATCTGGTAGGTGCGTACGGACCAGGTGGTCGAGTCGATGTCGGTCGCCTTGATGATTCCGGCCACCAGGAGGGTGCCACCGAGGATGATCCGGGCCAGAAAGCCCACCCAGTCACGGACCTTGGCGGATCGCGACGACGGCTGAGAGTCCATGGCTGCCATCCTAGTTGGGTTCCCTGGCCGCGATCTGTGGGTCATCCGCCCTGCGGACGGCGAATTGCCGTCGGCGTGGGCGATCAGATGTCCGCATTGGCGCCGAGATCACTTGGCCGCGTCAATGGCCTTGAGGAGCTCGTCGGGAGTGGTGTTGTTGCCGAGCTGCTCCCACCCCTCCCACAGCTTGTCGTTGACCGCGAAGGCTGGGGTTCCAGGAACATCGAGGTCTTGCATCTTGTGAAGGCCCTTGTCATTGGCCTCGTTGACGAATTGTTCGGTTTGACGGGTGTCATAGATGTGCTGGAATCGGGTGAGGTTCGCACCGGTGATTCCGGCCTCGGAGGCGAATTCCTTGCGCAACTGGTCGTCGGTGTAGCCGGTGCCCTCCTCCTTGGGCTGATGGGAGTAGACGACGTCGTGGTAGGCCTCGTACTTACCGACGACGTCAGCTGCGGCGGCTGCTATCGCAGCGCGCTGAGAGTTCTCACCCTCGATTCTCTGGTCGAGAAAGGTCATGGTGTGGTACTGGAGCCTGATCTCTCCCTTGGTGGACAGCTCGTTGAGCTGCTTGCCCAACGCGTCCTCAACAGCCTTGCATTTGGGGCACTGGTAGTCCTGGTAGACCGTCACGGTGGGGGTGCCCTTCTTCACCTTGTCTGGGTTGAGGGTGTACACGCCGGTCTTGGTGGCCGAGGGTGGGGTGATCTGTGTTGACGAGGCGCTGCTGTCGGACTTGTGGTTGATGCCGAGGACGACGGCGAGGATGATGGCTGCCACGACGACGACCCCGACGATGACGGCGATGATCCGTCGACGCTTCTGGGCAGCTGCCTGAGCTTCCTGCTGGGCTCGCAGCGCAGCGCGTCTCGAAGTACTTGTCGGGGTCTTCTTGTTCGTCATCGGTCCGGGGGTCCTCTCACACATGGCCAGCTGACACCCTCGATGGTAGCCACCGCTCCCAGCGGCTGCCGGGATCATCCCCGGGCGGGGCCAGCCAGGTGGGCGTCGGCGTCAGAGCGAGCAGTTGTACCGCGGCAACCCGATCGAGGCGTCGTGGTCGACCATCCAGCTCGTCTCGATCGTGCCGTTGGCCCAGGTGGCCGGCAGGGAGTCATCCCCGGCGAAGACCTTCTCGACGGCGTCTGCCTTCTCCGACCCGCTGACGAGGAACCACACCCGCTTCGACCGATTGATGACCGGCATCGTCACCGAGAGACGGTCCGGCGGGGGCTTCGGAGCATCCGTGACGCCGACAGCCAGTGCGGTCGTCGTGGGATTGAAGGAAGGATGGCCCGGGAAGAGCGATGCGACGTGGCCGTCCGGGCCCATTCCGAGCAGACAGATGTCGAAGACCACGTCGCTGAGTTCCTGGGCGTAGGAGTAGGCGGCCTCGTCGGGATCGGCCTTGCCATCGGCAGCCGGCATGACGTGGGTCTTCGAGGGGTCCAGCCGGATGGCAGCCGACAGCAGAGGCAGGGCCTGCAGGGAGTTGCGGTCGGGGTGGCCGGTGGGGACGAACCGATCGTCACCCCACCACACGTGCAACTGGTCCGGACGGATCTGGGTGCACTCTGGGACGTCACCCATCGCGGCATAGACGGTATTGGCGATCCGTCCCCCAGTCAGACACAGGTCGATGCGTTCCTGGTCGGCCTGCACCTTGACGATGGTCTGGACGAGACGGTGGGCAACGCCTTCAGCCAGTCCCTGGGCGGACCGGTATCGCATGAGTCGTCGGTTCGTCATCATTCATCCCCCTCACTCGTCGACGAGACACGGCCGGCTCCGTCGTGAACCTCAGCCATGACAGCGGTGAAGGCCTCATCGGAATCCAGGCGGCGAAGCTCCTCGCCGATGAGCATCTGGATCTCCCGGCGGTCCAGGGCCACACCACGAGCAGGTTCACCCGGAATCCGGTAGACGGCATACCGACCGCTGCGGCGTCAAATCTCGATGTCGCCGCCGGAGGTCGACATGACGATGGCCGAGATTCCGGGGGCATCCGTGGACACCCTCTCCACCGGAACACCGAGCCGGAGCCCCAACCAGGCTGCCAGCAGCATGGCCGGTGCGTTGTCGGCGGCCGATTCCACCCGGGCAGCCCTGACGGTGGCGGGATGCTGATCCAGAGCAGCGGCAGCCAGCGCCCGCCATCCCGTCGTGCGAGGCCAGCAGAGGTCAGAATCGCCTGGCGACAGATAAGCGGCACGTCGTGCCAGCGTCCTGCAGGGATCCTTGTCAGCGGCCGAATCAGTGATGCGGCGGTCAGCCAGGGCACCGATGGGATCAGCGGCGAGATCGTCGGGACCCGAGAAGGGCCACCAGGCGATGACGGGGGAGTCCGGTAACAACAGCGGAAGGATGACCGAGGCCGGTCGCTTGGCCATGGCTCCGGAGAACCGCAGCACGATGACCTCGCCGGGAGTTCCCTCGCCAGCGTGTACTTCGACGTCGAGCTTGTCCTTGCGGGAACGGGTCGTGACCACCATGAGAAGACGCGACGGGTGCTGACGAGCAGCGTCTCGGGCAGCATCGAAAGCGGCGTCGAAGTCGGAGGAATCACAGACACAGATGAGGGTGTGAACCAATCCGGAACCGGACCCGACGGTGCGACGGGCCTCCACGATGGCGGCGCCGATCTTCGACGCGGTGGTGTCGTTGAGTGTGACGATCATGTCTCCTCCTCAGGGTCTGCGCCAGACGAAGCCGTCCCGGGCGATCATCTCGTCAGCCTCGGACGGACCCCAGCTGCCGGACGGATAGTCGCACGGGGGAGTGTCGGACTCTGCCCAGAAGTCGAGCACCGGATCGAGGATCTTCCACGCCAATTCGACCTCCTCGTGCTGGGGGAACAGCGGTGGATCGCCCAGCAGGACGTCGAGGATGAGCCGTTCGTAAGCCTCTGGGCTTGCCTCCGTGAAGGAAGATCCGTAGGCGAAGTCCATCGTGACGTCGCGGATCTCCATCTGGGTGCTCGGCACCTTCGCGCCGAAGCGCAGGGTGACTCCTTCATCGGGCTGAATACGCAGGACGACAGCGTTGGTACCGAGGGCCGCGGTGTCGGAGAACGGCAGGTGTGGGGCTCGTTGCAGGTTGAGGGCTACCTCGGTGACCCGTCGCGGCATCCTCTTGGCGGTGCGCAGGTAGAACGGCACTCCTGCCCACCGACGGTTGTCGATGATCAGCCGGACGGCTGCGTAGGTCTCGGTGCGGGAGTGCGGATCGACGCCGTCCTCCTCGAGGTAGCCGCGTACCCGTTCTCCTCCCTGACTACCGGCAACGTACTGCCCGCGGCAGGTCTGGGTGGCCATGTCTTCAGGGGGCTGGATGGCGGCCAGGACCTTGGTCTTCTCGGCACACAGCTGCTCGGCGTCGAAGCTCGTCGGCTCCTCCATGGCGGTCAGGGCCATGAGCTGTAGCAGGTGGTTCTGGATGACGTCACGGGCAGCACCGATGCCGTCGTAGTACCCCGCTCGTCCCGCAATGCCGATGTCCTCAGCCATGGTGATCTGGACATGGGAGACGTAATGGTTGTTCCAGATGGGCTCGAAAATCTGGTTGGCGAACCGGAACGCCATGATGTTCTGGACGGTTTCCTTGCCCAGGTAGTGGTCGATGCGGAAGACCGACTCCGGGCTGAACGCGCTTCCGACGATCTCGTCGAGGTCTCGCGCGCTTTCCAGGTCATGGCCGAAGGGCTTCTCGATGACGACCCTGCTCCAATGGGAAGAGTCGTGGCCGGTCATGCCGTGGCGCTTGAGCTGGCTCACCACGGACTCGAAGGACTTCGGCGGGATCGACAGGTAGAAGGCATGGTTGCCTCCCGTTCCGCGTTCCTCGTCGAGTTCGCGGATCGTGCCTGCCAGTCGCTCGAAGGCTTCGTTGTCGTCGAATTCGCCGCGAACGAACCGGATTCCCTCGAGCAGTTGTTCCCACACCTCCTCGCGGAAGGGGGTACGAGCGTGCTCGGCTACCGCGTCATGAACGACCTTGGCGAAGTCCTCGTCCTCCCAGTCGCGTCGGGCGAATCCCACCAGCCCGAACCCTGGTGGTAGCAGGCCGCGGTTGGCCAGGTCGTACACGGCCGGCATGAGCTTCTTGCGTGAGAGGTCGCCGGTGACACCGAACATCACCAGGACGCACGGGCCTGCCACGCGGGGCAACCTGCGGTCGGCTGGATCGCGTAACGGATTGATGCGATCGCCGCGCAGCCTACTGGTCGCTCTGGTGGTGCTTCCTGAAGCGTCTCGACCCGCCACCTCACCCGTCCTTCCGAAACCGGTTGTCATGTTGCGGAACTGAGGTTCCACCAGCCCAACGGTAGTCGGTCGAGCTGTCCGGCTGGTTACCGTGTTCAGCGACAGGCGGACGGATATGTCCCGTTGCCGCACTCGACGATGAGGACATCCGGGGCAGGAGAGCCTAAAATCGTGAGGACGACCTTTCGCGGCACACCCTGTCTCACGGGTGTACCACGCCCAGAGGCGGCCTCAGCACATCTTCCAATTTCGAAGGACACCGTGAGCAACCAGACGACGCACGTGGCGACGGCGCCAGCCTCGCAGCGTCCCGACCCTGTCGAGACGAAGGTGGAGCAGACGCAGGAACGTACCCGACTGTCGGCCCGTGACGTCGTGGGTGCTTACATCTCCTTGACCAAGCCACGCATCATTGAGCTGCTTCTGGTGACGACCCTGCCAGTGATGTTCCTGGCGTCCCACGGGTTGCCCAAGCTCGGGCTGGCTGTCGCGACGATGCTTGGTGGTTTGCTTGCTGCGGCGAGCGCAAACGTCTTCAACTGCGTCATTGACGCCGACATTGACGAGAAGATGCGCCGGACTCGGCGTCGCCCCCTGCCGCGCCATCAGGTGCCGCGCCGGAGTGCCTTGATCTACGGAGTGGTCCTCGGTGTCGTGGCCACCCTCGTGTTGGGATTCGGCACGAACTGGTTGTCGGCCGTCCTGGCTCTGGTTGCCAACCTCTTCTACGTCTTCGTCTACTCGATGCTCCTCAAACGTCGTACCTGGCAGAACACGATCTGGGGTGGCATCGCTGGATGCTTCCCGCCCCTCATCGGCTGGACAGCCGTCACCGGACATCTCGGCTGGGAGCCCCTCGTCCTCTTCCTCATCATCTTCTTCTGGACACCGCCGCACACCTGGGCATTGTCCTTCCGCTACCGTGAGGACTACCAAGCCGCCGGTGTGCCGATGCTCCCGGTGGTCAAGGGGGCACCAGCGGTCGCCATCCAGGTTCTCGTCTACACCGTCGCCACCGTTGCGATTTCCCTGGTGTTGTGGCCGGTGGCCCAGATGGGGTGGATCTACGGCGTCGTCGCAGTACTCGCAGGGGCGATCTTCATCCTCGAGGCCATCCAGTTGCTGCGTCGTGCCAACGCTGGTCTACGTGACGCTCTGTTGAAGCCGATGCGGCTGTTCCACTGGTCGAACACCTATCTGTCTCTGCTCTTCCTGGCCATCGCGATCGATCCGCTCATCCATCTGTGACGGTCAAGGTCCTCAATTGGCCTTCCCACGAGGCCATCGACGAGTACAGGAGCCGTCGGGGCCGGTGGCGTGGCATGGGAGCGTGATGGCATCCACTCAGGATCCGAGCCTCGCTCCGGCCACCACCGAGAGGAGCATATTTCGGCACCGCCGTGCCACTGCATCCGGTAGCGTCGGATTAAGCAACGTGGCTGTGACAGCGCGTGAACATATGACCCGAGGAGTATTTATGACCACCATGTCAACCATCCGATCGGCTCTGGGCACGAAGGTCGACCAGGCAGCCAAGTTGCTTGCCGACGGCTACTTGTTCCAGGAGAGGCTGCGGGCGTCGAAGGGCCGTAAGGCCGGGGACGGATGCCCCATTGATTTCACCTTCATGGGCAAGCCGGCCACCTTGGTCCGTGGCAGCAAGGGAGTTGACCTCTTTTACAACGCCAAGCGCATGATGCGCGAGGAGGCCATGCCTCTTCCCGTGCGCGGCCCCCTCTTCGGAGCTGGAGCCATTCACGGCACTGACGATGAGGTGCATCAGGCTCGTAAGGACAACTTCATCAAGGTGGTCTACGACGATGCTCAGGTCGAGCGGTTCAAACCACTCATCGAGGACGAGATGCGCAAGGTGGTTGAGACCTGGGGCCGTCGTGAGGGCAACGTCTACGACGACACCGTGGTGGCCTACGGTCGTGCCGTCCTCAAGTGGGCCGGAGTTCCCGGCAGCGACGTCGATCTCGACCCGTGGGCCAAGCGCCTCGGTCAGATCGTCGAGGGATTCGGTCACATGCCTGCCGGACACACGCTGGCCTGGGTGAACCGTGCCCGTTGTGACAAGTGGGCTGCCGGTCTCATCGAGAAGCAGCGCAGCGGCCAGATCAACGCGCCCGAGGGTTCGGCCCTGTGCGAGTGGGCTCGCTACCGCGGCACGGACGGCAAACTCCTCGACGCCAAGCTGGCCGGAATCGAGCTGCAGAACTCCATCCGTCCCGCGATCGCCGTGAGCCGGTTTGCCGCCTTCGCCGCCCGGTTCCTCGTCCTCTACCCCCAGTACCGCGAGGACATTGCTTGCGAGGTAGAGACCTCGGGAACCCTCGTGGACAACGAGCACGCCATTGCCTTCGCTCAGGAAGTACGCCGTCTCAGCCCCTTCGTGCCGATGCTGCCGGCCTTCGCCCGTGAGGACTTTGAGTGGGAAGGCCACCAGATCAAGGAAGGTCAGCGAGTCATCATCGACATACTCGGCACGAACACCGACCCGAGCGAGTGGGAGGAGCCGCTGCGCTTCAAGCCGGAGCGTTTCCTGGGTGTCGAGGACGCCGAGGCCATCAAGGCCTTCATCCCGCAGGGTGGTGGAGACGTCGCCACCGGTCACCGCTGCCCAGGGGAGAAGGTCGCTGTCACGGAGCTGGCTGCCACCGTCTCGGCCCTGTGCCAGCCGGGAATCAACATCGATCCGGGTGACCTGGATTACGATCCCACGATGATGCCGACGAGGCCGCGCAGTGGTGGCCGCGTGCAGAAGGACTGACGCCGAGCACGCTTGGTCGTTCGACGGGCACAGACTTGTAGTCGCACAGACAAACATGGCGGGCGGGCCAGGGAACACTCCTTGGCCCGCCCGCCGTCGTCATGAGTCGTCAGGACCGCTTGAGTACCGGGGAAGGGGTCGGACGCACGCTGCACCACAGGGCCCCAACCGCCGCTGCTGACAGCGCGACGCCCACCATGTGCCAGATGACCAGCCACGGGTCGAGATGGGTGAAGTACTGGGAGTATCCGATGATGGCCTGGTAGATCTCGACAGCCACCAAGGCAATGCTCCAGCGACGCATCATGGCCAGGTGGCGGGTGGTAGCGACGGCCAGGCAGGCGATCGTCAGGGCGACGGTGATCCACACTGAGATGCCATGCAGTCGTGCCACAGCCTCAATGTCGAACCCGGTCCGTGCCGAGCCGGAGTCCCCGGCGTTGGGACCAGATCCGGTTACCACTGTTCCCAGCCACATCACGACGCACATCATCGCCACGGTGGCGCGCACCAACCCCATCGTTAGTCCGTCGACGGCCTCGCTCGAATGAGGTCCGGTCAACCAGATCATCTTGACGTCAACGAGGATGATCGCCACCGACAACAGTAGGTGCAGCGCCACGACGAACGGGTTGAGCTCGAGGAGTACCGAGATCCCGCCAATGACAGCCTGCAGAGCGATGGACACCAGGTTGATCCATGCCAAGGCCATGAGCTGGGCCGTGACGCGGACCCGGTAGCAGCGGACGAGCAGGCCGATCGCCACCGCCACCAGGACGAAGGTCAGCAGGCGGTTGCCGAACTCGACGTAGGAGTGGATCCCCATCGCCTCATGGGGGGTGAACGTCCCGGCGGTGCAATGGGGCCAGGTGTTGCATCCCAGTCCTGAACCGGTTAGGCGTACCACCGCACCGGTGACGATGATGCCCATGTTGGTGACGAGGGCAGCGATGCACCAGCCGTACAAACGGCCATCTCGGGAGGTCATGAGATCCACCTGAACACCTTTCGTGCCAGCAGGCCAAGCAGAATCGCCCAGATCAGCAGACTTGCCAGTGGCGACCAGAGAGTCTGTCCGGCGCCCCAGGCTCGCAGGGACTCCCCGAGCGCAGTGGTTGGCAGGACGGCGATGATGGGGCGAATGGCCTTCGGGTAATCGGTTAATGGCCACAGGATGGCGCCTGCGACCAGACCGACGATGTAGATCAGATTGGCCAACCCGAGGGTGACCTCGGCCTTGAGGGAACCAGCCATCGCCAGGGCCAGGAAACCGAACGCCAGCATGGCAAGGATGACGTTCCCGAGGGCTGGCAACCAGGCCAGAGCTGACCCGTGGGGATGCCATCCCAGTGTCGAGGAGACGATGACGAGCAAGATCACCTGGACCAGGCTGATGACGGAGTAAGCCATGGCCTTGCCGGCCAGCAGGCCCGATCTCCCCAGGGGAGTGGCGGACAGACGCTCCAGCACGCCGTACCTGCGTTCGAATCCGGTCATGATGGCCTGGGACGTGAAGCAGGTCGACCAGATGGCCAGTGCAAGAACCGACGGAGCCAGCAGGTCCATCGTCAGTCCGACTCGGTCGCCGAGAAATCGTCCTGCGACGAGGATCCCGATGGGGATGACGAGGGCCAGCAGCAGCTGTTCACCATTGCGCATCACGAGGCGAATCTCGGTACGGGCATGATTGCGGATCCGCGCAGCCGCCGGTGCCGCTTGCGGTGCGGGGTGAAGGTCTAGTGTCGTCACGTCAGTTCCTCCCCGCCGCGCGGTCACTGGTGTGTGTCAGGAAGACGTCTTCCAGACTCGCCTCAACGGTGAGCTCCGGCACCGTCCCGTGGACGGCGACCTTTCCCCGATCGACGATCCAGACGTGGTCGGCCAGCCGCTGGGCCTCGTCCATGGCATGGGTGGTGAGGACGACGGAGACCCCGTCGTGTCGCATCTGCTCGATGATGTCCCAGGTGTGGTGACGCGCGTGGGGATCCATTCCCGACGTCGGTTCATCGAGGAAGACCAGCTGGGGACGTCCTATCAGGGCGGCAGCGAGGTTGACGGCCTGCTGCTGACCACCGGAGAGACGTCGGTATGTGGTGCGCACGAAGGGCGTGATCGCCAGGGCGTCGATGAGGAGATCGGGATCGATCGGGTCGGCATGCAGACCTGCCATGTACTGCAGCAGCTCACCGGCCCGAATACCGCTCCAGGCGCCCGCGCTTTGCGGCATGAGACCAGTGGCGGCGGTGGCCTCGGAGCTGCCCGGGGCGTGGCCGAGGACGTCGATACGCCCGGAGTCGGGGGAGACGAGAGAGGTGCAGCAGCGCATCATCGTCGTCTTGCCCGCACCATTGGGGCCCAGCACAGCGGTGATGGCGCCGGTGGCGGCGGACAGACTCAGCCCGTCGAGGGCCGTGACACGACCAAAGGTGACCCTCACGGCGTCGAGAATCAGAGCTTCTCTCGGAGCGTGAGGGTCACCACTCGGGGTCAAAGGGGTTTCTGGCACGACGGCCAGTGTAGAACCCTTCCATCAGTCACAGCCCGCTGCCAGCCTCCTTGGCGACGTCGTCGTACTCGTCGTTGCCGCCGGCTGAGTCAATCCGCATGCCGTAGAAGGAGCGGTAGACGAAGAAGCAGGCGATGAGGAAGAACACCGCAGCGAGGATGTAGGTGAGCGGTCCGGCACCGATCGACACTGCCAGCTCGACGGCCAGCAGACCGAAAAGGGTTGTGAACTTGATGACCGGGTTCAGGGCCACCGAGGAGGTGTCCTTGAACGGGTCACCGACGGTGTCACCAACCACGGAGGCATCATGCAACTCGGTGCCCTTGGCGTCCAGGTCAACCTCGACGATCTTCTTCGCGTTGTCCCAAGCGCCGCCTGCGTTGGCCATGAAGATGGCTTGGTACAGGCCGAAGATAGCGATCGAGATCAGATACCCGATGAAGAAGTACGGATCGACGAAGGCGAATCCCAAGGCTGCGAAGAACACGCCCAGGAAGATGTTGAGCATGCCCTTCTGGGCATACTCGGTGCAGATCTGGACGACCTTCTTGGAATCCTCGGTGGAGGCCTTCGTGGCGTTCTCGTCAAGCTGCATGTTGTTCTTGATGAACTCGACGGCTCGGTAGGCACCGGTCGTCACGGCCTGCATCGAGGCTCCGGAGAACCAGTAGATGATCGCACCACCGGCGATCATGCCGAGCAGGAACGGAGCGTGGGTCAGACCGAGCTTGTTGACCTCGGCAGCATTCGACAGGCCCTCGGTGAGCATCATGATGATCGAGAAGATCATCGTGGTGGCACCGACGACGGCAGTCCCGATGAGTACCGGTTTGGCCGTGGCCTTGAAGGTGTTGCCAGCGCCATCCTGGGCTTCCAGGATGTGCTTGGCGACGTCCCACCGGGGTGCGAATCCGTACTGCTTCTCGATGTTCTCGGAGGCATTCGGGATCTCCTCGATGGTCGACAGCTCGTAGACGCTCTGGGCGTTGTCGGTGACAGGGCCGTAGGAGTCGACGGCGATCGTCACCGCGCCCATGCCAAGGAAGCCGAAGGCCACCAGGCCGAAGGCGAAGACAGCCCACTTGACCTCGCTCATGGCTCCCATGTCGCCCAAGCCGGAACCGGTGCCGGAGACGAGGAAGGAGATGCCCATGAGGGCGACGATGATGATGCCCAACCAGAATCCGGAGAAATTACCGGCAACCAGACCGGACAGGATGTCCAGGGAGGCGCCGCCTTCGCGGGCGCTCGTGACGACCTCACGGACGTGCCGGGAGTTCGTCGAGGTGAAGGCCTTGACGAGCTCTGGGATGAGGGCGCCGGCCAGGGTGCCGCAGGAGATGATGATGGACAGCTTCCACCACATCGTCCCGTCGCCCATCGAGCCGAGCATCCACCAGGTGGTGAGGACGGTCAGCAGGATCGACATGACCGAGGTGATCCAGACCAAGGAGCTCAACGGCTTCTCGAAGTCCATCTCGGGGACCTTGCCGTAGCGGGCCTTGGCGACCGCGTTGTTGATGAGGTACGAAACAAAGGAGGCGATCAGCATGACGACGCGTACCACGAAGATCCACACCAGCAGCTGGACCTGCTCGGTCTGGTCCGGGACGGCTCCCAGCACGAAGGTGATGAGGGCGACGCCGGTGACGCCGTAGGTCTCGAATCCATCAGCGGAGGGGCCAACCGAGTCACCCGCGTTGTCACCGGTGCAGTCAGCGATGACGCCGGGGTTACGGGCGTCGTCCTCCTTAATGTGGAAGGCGATCTTCATGAGATCGGCGCCGACGTCAGCAATCTTGGTGAAGATACCGCCGGCGATACGCAGGCAGGCGGCTCCGAGGGACTCACCAACGGCGAATCCGATGAAGCACGGGCCGGCGAGGTCACCGGGCAGCACCAGCATGATGAAGAGCATGAGGGTCAGCTCGACGCTGATGAGGACCATGCCGATGCTCATGCCGGAACGCATCGGGATGTCGAAGGTTTCCCATGGGGAGCCACGCAGCGAGGCGTGGGCAGTACGGGAATTGGCAAAGGTGTTGACGCGAATGCCGTACCAGGCGACTCCGAACGATCCTGCCATGCCGATGAGGCTGAACAGCAGGATGATGAGCACCTTGGCGCCCATATGTTCCAGGAACAGGAAGTACACGACGATGACTGCCGCGATGAAGGCCCACAGCAGCATGAGGAACTTGGCCTGCTGCTTGAGGTAGGTCTTGCAGGTTTCGTAGATGAGCTCGGAAACCTCGTGCATCGCCTCGTGGACGGGCAGCTTCTGCAGCTTGGAGTACGTCACCAGACCGAACACCAGACCGAACAGGCAGATGACCAGACCGATCCACAGCAGTGCGGTTCCGGAGACGTTTCCGACTTGCTCATTGAGAGGAGGCAGTTTCAGATTGGCCTCACCACCACCTCCCTTCGGTTCCCCGTCGCTTGAGCCACATCCGGTCAGAGCGAGGGTGGTGAGAAGTGCGGGCAGTGTGCAGCCTAGTAGGCGCTTCATGGGGGAAACCCCCTTGTCAATCGTGTTCACGATCCTGTCTCTTCCCTGAGAACTCTCGTGCACCTGCTTCGGTGCAGGCCTTATCCCCAACGGTATGACTTGCTGGTCACATTGTCAGCAGTCGGGATCACGATGTGCAGAATGTCACCGTGTCGGGCCGGTATCGCTCATGGGTTCAGCGCGTCTCGGCATGCCGGGTGCGTTGGCTCTCTGCACCCGGGGTGTCGGGCGTCAGCGTTCTCAGAGTGATTCCGGCGATCGAGCGATATTGCCCCGCCGTCCCACCGGAGGAGTGCGTGGACCACGTTGACGCACCACAGACGCCAATGGATGATGTTCGATCCCGGGCGTTGGCGGAACTGGACGCTCTCGTGTGCCAGCTTCGACCGGCTCCGCATCGCGATCGTGACCTGGATCGAACGCAACTACCATCGGCGACGCTGACGAGCCCGTCTCGGACGCGTGACACCGGTCGAGTTTGAGATGCTTCGATCACAACAGGCAGCTACCGCCGCCTGAGCTACCGTGTCAACCACACTCGCGGCAGACCCGCGTGTATTGCAGCCACACCTGCTACATCCGCCACCGCTTCGGCACCAAAGGCGCATGCCTATGACGTCCACTCAGCCGCGTGTCGAGGCGGCCATGGCAATCGCCCTCGCCCGACTCGACCACCTTCAGCGATCCGGTGTCTTCACCGGGGCACAGATGGCTCGTATCGCCGGTCGGGTCGCCGCTGATAGGGGTGTGGAAATCGGGGCGTTGAAAGCACAAACCTTGGTTGACTTAACCGTCGATCAGAGCGGGGTATAGACGTGCGAACGATATAAAATCTGTAGTCAAAGAAAGAAGCGTGGTGATGGCGACAACGGAACGCATCACCGAGCCACTCAAGAGTGCTCGGACCAGGAATATCGCGCCGTATGCTTGCATTTCGATGGAAAACGACCGGACCCCGAAGTCGTTGTTGTCACAGATTTCCTGCTATTCCGAACTGATCCAAGCCACCCCCGGCTGGGGCTATGCGGGCGCCTACGCCGACTCCGGTATTCCGAGCGGAAAGCTTCACATACCGTCGTCCCCGTCGTATATGTGGGGGATAATGTCGAGAGTGAATACGTCACTCACCTGAGCGGTGTTCGGGAGTGGAAGGGGTCGGTGAAGTGGTGAGAAGAGTAGCCTTGATGTCAGCCTTGGCGGTTGGGGTCGTCGGCTTATCAGGGTGTGGCGGTCAGCAGGGCGAGACCTCGCCTTCTCCGGAGGTCAAGGTGACCTCGTCGGCAGCGGCTCGCTCTGCATGTCGAGACTCTTCTATGACCTCTCGGGCAGAGAAGCTCACCACCTCGAATGTTGATTCCCTCAAGGGGCACAAGGCGTGGGGCTGTGCAATTGGTGGAGATGATGACGGCGAGGTTATGCAGTTTGAGACCATCACTCAGGCTGACGTCGACTCAATGAAGAAAGCCCCCATTATGGCTGACGTCCCCGTCCCGACGGGATCCAGCTGTGACGTCCCTCACGGTGCCGTGTATCTATTATTCCTTGAGGATGGCCGTATTTTCCAGCATCGGTTGGTCGAGTGTTCGTATCACGACGAGAAGTGATCTGGCCGTTCGCTGTGGTTGTGGCCCGGCTCCGCGTCAACGGAGCTGGGCCCCGTATCGTGTGAGACTCACTCTCGCGCCGTTACTTCAGGGTTTTCAGGATGCTCATGCGCCTCGGGCGGGCCCCGTCGTAGCGCGTATGACCAGTTCCGGGCGCACCAGTCTCTCTCTGAGGAAAACCGCGTCACCGCGCACCAGACCGATGAGAGATTGCACCGCCATCGTCGAGATGAGCCCGACGTCCTGATGCAGACTCGTGAGCGGGGGATCGGTGTACCGCATCAGTGCTGAGTCATCGCTACCGATGACGGAGACGTCACGGGGGACCGACAGGCCCTGTGCGCGGACGGCCCGGATTGCTCCCAAAGCCATGAGGTCGGAGCCACAGATGATGGCGCTGACCCCCTGACCGAGGAGGTCGACAGCCGCATGAGCTCCGCCGTCGACGGAGAACACGGTGTTGCTGACGGTGACCTTGCCATGCCCGCCGAGTCGACGATCCATGGCCGCGCGTACACCTTGTTCCTTGCGCTGTGCCGGGACGTATCTGCGAGGACCCACCGCGAGGCCGATGTGCTCGTGCCCAAGGCTGACGAGATGGGCGATGGCCTGATCCATGGCGGACACGTCGTCGTCACTGATCTGCGGCGTCGCAATGGTGGGCGAATACCCGTTGACAAGCACCAACGGTAACCCGACGTCAACGAGGTGGTGGTAAGTGGACATGTCCGCAGTGGTGTCGGCATGCGACCCTGACATGACGATGATTCCCGAGACCTGACGTGATCGCAGCACCCGGATGTAGTCGTCCTCGCGCATGCCGCCGGGGGCCTGGGTACATACGGCGGTGGCGTACCCCTTCCGCGAAAGCAGGGTCTCAATAGCTTGGGCGTAGCTTGCGAAGGCGGGATTGGTGAGCTCGGGAACGATGAGTCCGACGAGCCCCGTCGTGACGGGCTTGAGGTGGGTGGGGCGCTGATAGCCCAGGACGTCGAGGGCGGTGAGCACACACTGCCGGGTGGACTCTGAGACCGCGGGCTTGTTATTGAGGACCCGGGAGACGGTGGCCTGGCTGACACCTGCCTGGTCGGCGATCTCGGCAAGGGTTGGTCCGCTCATCTCTTCTCCTCCCGGCAGTGTGTCACGTCACTTCACCGCCCCACCGGTCAGCCCGGAGACGATGTACTTCTGCAGCCAGAGGAACAGCACCATTGGGGGAAGGGCGGCGAGCACGGCGCCGGCCGCGAAGACTCCCCAGTTGGAGCTGGTCTCAGTGGAGACGTACTGGTACAAACCGATGGCCAGGGTCGAGGTATGTGGGTCGGCACCAAGAATGACCGAGGCCACCACGTATTCGGTGAAGGAGCCGATGAAGCTCAGCAGACCGACGACCGCCAGAATCGGGGCCACCAGCGGCAGGATGAGGGTGAAGAAGATGCGGGCATGGCCTGCACCGTCCATCCGGGCAGCCTCGTCGAGGGACTGCGGCACGGTGTTGAAGAAGCCGTACATGAGGTAGGTGTTCGCTCCCAGGGCTCCGCCCAGGTACACCATGATGAGCGCCAGCCGGGACCCGATGCCCAGCACCGGGTAGACGTCACCGAGCCATGTCAGTAGCAGGAAGATGGCCACCACCGTCAGAAGCTGGGGGAACATCTGAACCAGCATGAGAGCCAACAGACCACCGCGACGCCCCTTGAAGCGCATCCGGGAGAAGCTGTAGGCAGCCAGAGCTCCCAGGAAGACGGTGAAGATCGCGGTGACCGCGGCGATGATGACGGTGTTGAGGTACCACCGACCGTACGGACGCACAGGGTCGCTCATGAGTTTGGAATAGTTCGAGAAGTCGATCTTCGAGAACAGCTGGTTGGAGCCGGTCAGGGTGCCGCCTGGCGACAGGGACGCCGAGAGCACGTAGACCAGTGGGAAGGCCGCGAAGACAACAGCGATGATGCCGAGCAGATGACGCCACCACTGCGACTTGAGTCGCTTGGAGAACGGCGTGCGGCAGTTGGCGTCCTTGATGGCAGAGGACACTGTTGCGGTGCTCATCAGTTGACCTCCTCAAGGTCCTTGGTCTGGCGGAATCCGAGCCAGGAGATCACGCCGACGATGATGAAGATGATGACGGAGAAGGCGCTGGCCAGGCCGTAGTCACGACTGGCACCGGAGAAGGCGACCTTGTACACCATCGAGATGAGGATGTCGGTGGCGCCGACATCGAGGCTGGTGTCGGTGAATCGGGGGCCACCGAGGGTCAGCATGTAGATGAGGACGAAGTTGTTGAAGTTGAAGGCGAAGGAACTGATGAGCAGCGGTGCCAGCGGCACCATGAGCAGTGGCAGCTTGATCTTCGTGAAGGTGCGCCAGGCGCTCGCGCCGTCGATCCGAGAGGCTTCCAGGATGTCTCCCGGGATGGACTGCAGAGCGCCCGTCGAGACGATGAACATGTAGGGGAAACCCAGCCACAGGTTGACGATGAGGACCGCTGCCTTGGCGATCCAGGGATCTGTCAACCAGGGAATGGATGCTCCACCCAGCAACACCTGGTTGATGAAGCCGAACTCCTGGTTGAACATCCCCGACCACACCAGGGCTGACAGGAACCCTGGGAAGGCATAGGGCAGGAGCATGAGGATGCGGTAGAACTTCTGTCCCTTCATGGAGGTGTCGTTGAACAACAGGGCCAGGGCCAGACCGAGGGCGAAGGTCGTCAACACCGATAGCACGGCAAAGGCGAAGGTCCACGCGGTCACCCTCAGGAACGGTCCGCGGACATCATGGTCGGTGAGAGCCTTCTTGAAGTTCTCGAACCCGACGGTGACCTTCCAACCGGGCTCCAACGCCTTGCCGGAGGCTGAGACGAAGTTGCCGTGACCGTTGTCCTTGTAGACGGTGCCGTTCGTGTCAGTCATCGTCGCGGTCTTCTCGTCGTAGGTCATCGTCGAGGTGAATTCGAAGGCCTGTGAGCCAGTCGTGGTGCGGATGAATCCGGCTGATGAGCCCTTGGAGACGGGAACCTGCAACTGAGAGATCTCATCGCTGCGTTGGGACACCTCAGAGAACGGGAGAACGCGGTAGCCCGGAAGATCTTTGATCCTTCCCAGAGAGTTGAGCTGCGCCCCATCGACGGGTTCTAGGGGCTGATCGGACGTGCCAGCTCGTACCTTCTTGGTACTGGGATCGATGATGATCAGGGCCAGCTTGCCATCCTTCTCGGCGACGCTCGAGTCATAGACCGGAGCGTTGGGGACACGTTGCTGGTTGTCTCGTTGGATGGCTGCGACGGCGTCGTCATGACTGCCGTTGTGCCCATCGCCGTAATTTGTGAAGCCCACGTAGATCGTGTAGGCCATCACGCCCACCGAGAAGACGAGCATGAAGACGATGCCGGGAGCCAGGTACTTGGCCGGCAGCATCCGGTTGGGTGGCAGGTAGATGAGGGTGATGATGACGGCGATGACGCCGATGCCGATGGCCATTGCAGTGGATCCATGGGCGATGGCAGTCATGACGCCGTAGACGGCGATCGCGTCGAGGACGCCGAGAAGTGCGATCTTGAGGATCCAGGCCCACAGTGACCCGGAGTACTTGCCGCTGGCTGCGGCGACACGCTTTTCCCGTGACTCGTGGTCGACGGTTGATGATGACGACATGATGTGGGGTTCTCCGGTTCAGCGGGGCATGTGAGGAAACGCCGGCACTGGCGTTGCGGGAGGTGGGGGCGCGCGACGTCGTGCGCCCCCACCTGGAGGCTGAGATCAGCCCTTCTTGATCTTGTCGTTGATGGACGTCACGGCCTTGTCCCAGGTGGCCTTGGGGTTGGAGACCTTGCCGCTGATGATCTGAGCCTCGGCGACGCCCCAGTCAGCCCACACCGATCCCATGGCGGGGATGTTCGGCATCGGGACGGCCTCCTGGCCGACGGCGCCGAATGCAGCGACGTCCTTGTCCGCCTTGGCCTTCTCGAAGGCCTGCTTGTTGGCCGGTGGACGATTGCCGACCTTGAACAGCTCGGCCTGAACGTCCGGGTTGCCGACGTACTCGACGAGGAACTTCTGGGTGGCGACGGCGTTCTTGGTCTTGGCGCTCATCCAGAATCCCTGGACGCCGACGAACGGGGTGGCGGGCTGGCCACCGGCAGAAGGGATTTCGCTGATCTCGTAGCTGATGCCAGCCTTCTTGAAGCCGTCGAGGTTCCACGGTCCGGTGAGGATGAAGGCAGCCTCGCCCTTGCCGAACAGATCCTTGGAGATGTCCTGGGAGATGTTGAGGTTGAGGTTCTTGGCCTTCCCCTGCTCGGCCAGCCATGCGGCGAACTTCTCGCCATTGGAACCGCCCATGGCGACCTTGGCGGCGTCGAAGCCATTGTCCTTGAACTCGAAAACCGGGGCGCCGAAGGAGGCCTGGAATGGGTACAGGTGGTACGGATCGGACTCCTTGGGGTCAAGCCCCACGAGGAAGGGGTACTTCGCGCCGGACCTCCTGCCCATCTCGATCATCTCGTCGAAGGTCTTCGGGGCGTCGGTGACGAGCTTGGTGTTGCGAACCAGAGCAATGTTCTCGGTGGCATAAGGAACGCCGTAGATCTTGCCGTTGACGGTGAAGGCCTGGATGGCGACGCCCTGGTAGGCGGAGGTGTCGTCGAGCTCCAGTGGGGCGACGACACCGTTCTCGACCATGCGACCGGTGCCGTCGTGGGCAGCGATGGCGGCGTCAGGGCCCTTACCGGTCGGGACCTGGGTGATGAAGTCGTCGGGGATCTTCGCGAAGTCCTTGACGGCCAGCTTGACGGTGACCCCGGTGTCGGACTTGAACTGCTCGGCGACCTTCCGAAGGACGGGTTCACGGTTGGAGTCAGTCCACACCAGGATTGAGCCGGCAGCTCCGGCGGCCGAGGACGCAGCACCGGATGCTGACGAGGTGGATGACGAGGGGGAGTCATTGCCGCCGCATGCGGACAGGACGCCGACGGCAGCAACACCGAGACCTCCAAAAAGCATTGAGCGACGCGTGATGTCAGGCATGTGGGTACACCTTTCGAGGCAGCTCGACGCTCATCGTCGAGCACGTAGTTGTGCATCAGGCCGACGTATCGCTGTCGGTCGTTTGCAGCGTGCTGTCAGTGTTGCAAAGTGTTACACGGTTGTCTAGTCCAAGCGAGGTGAGATTTATCACTATCTAGCAGCTACGAGTCCCGGGCGGCGTTCTAATGGGTTCTGACGACGAGGACCGCGCCTGATGAAAGTGTTGCGGTCTTGGTCTGCATCGTGGCGCTTCGTCGCCACGATGGGCTCCAGTCGGGGCTTCGTCGTGGTACTCCCTACACCCCGGTGAAAAGGCCAGTTGGAAATCAATACACTACCGCGTATTCTGGGAATTAGAATGTCTAGGGTGACTGGAAATTGATTGCGGGAAAATCGTACTCGCCAAACGTGTATAACGCAGGGAATTCCTCGTTATCACGCCATTCTGGCGCTGGGCTCTATTTTGGTGGTCTCGCTATTGGCCGTCAGCTGTGCAGCTCGGGTAGAACTTCGGGGCAGATCTGCGGATATATCGTGCAGGATAATTTTGGTCGCATCAAGCTTGATGGTGTTACGGCTGGCCATCAAATAACGCTTGCAAAGCAAGAGGGTAGATGGAATTCCCATGGTTATAATGGTATTAGAGGGGGGGAGATTCAGGCGGCCCCATCCATTATAACAATGGATCTGGAAAGATGGTCTATGCCGACCTGGTTAAAGGTTACTCGTGGTGGAAGCCGGGGACACAAAAACGATGCACCTACTACGCCACGCAATTGAGTGGAGTTCGCGCGTGGAAAAGCTCAGTCCGATGGTGAGGAGAAGCTCGGCATGGTGGGGTGCCATCGTCGTGATCGTACTGATGGCCACGGCGTGCACCTCGACCCCGAAGCCCGACGGTCCGGCCTCATCACCTGTCGCGACGACATCATCAGCGGCACTGGCTATGTGCCGAGACCGAGGTCAGCTTGACCGCGCTCAAGAACTGACTACATCCAATCTTGCCCACATCAAGGGACACAAGGCCTGGGTGTGCTGGGTAAAACCGTCAGGTCAAGCGGAGGGGGTCGTGCCTCAAGGCCCTTACAGTGACGCCGATATGCGTGAGACCCGCAAGTCCGGAATCCTGGGCGACACACCCGTTCCCACTGACGCGGACTGCCATGTCGCGCCAGGCAAGGTGTACATACTGACTGACGATGGACAGGTGTGGTGGCATCGGATCGTGGAGTGCGGGGAGAACTTGAGCTGACGACCGAGAGCCACCTGACAGTCGCGGGTCGCGATGTCGTCGGCAGGCACCAGCAGGCCAGTGATGACAGCTACACGAGGAATCGCGTGAGGTCGTCCATCCTGCACAACGGCCCGTCGACGGCACGGGCCTTCAACTGCTGTCTGGCATGGTCACGGTTCCAGCTGGTCACCTCCACGACCTGATCCAAGATCCGGCCCTTGTCCTTCTCCGAAGCGGCCTGGTAGGCCCGGGCATACTTCTTGGTGCTCACACCCGATCGTGGCCGACACTCACTTCGCGGGGAAAAATGTGTGGGGTACGGACCCTTGCTACGCGGGGACTTTATGTGAGTGTCGTCGCAGGCTTGACGGAGTGGGTGTTCTGGTGTTGCGGCATTTGATTTCGGGAAAAGGGTAACGACGCCCTTTGGTCATCGATGACACCTGTGTCTGCTAGTGCTGTTACCTCGTTCAACGGTGAGAATGATGATGGTTATGAACAAGAATTCATGATTGGCTTTGGTTCTTGTGGGGATTCTCTGCTGTGGTGTACTTCAGGCGGGGGTGTCCCAAGCGTCACCAGAAGAGGGGGAGCTGGTCCGTGCGATCTGTGAGAGTCCTCGGTCTGCTGATGGGGATTATTCCTTTGATGGCTCTCCTTTCAGGGAAGTCAATGACGCCAGTGATGAATTGGCGAGCGTTTTCGATCGGTATCGTGACGTATGGGGTGGGGGCGAGTTTTGTCGTGATTATTCTGGCTTGAGGGTTTACGTCAAGGACCCTTCGAGCGTGGAAGAAGTCGGTGACGTGGTGAGAAAGCTAGCTATGCTGCCAGTTCTGATGGTTGGTCTCGTCGGCCTGTCGGGGTGTGGCGACTCTTGAGGTCTCTCCTTCTCCGAGCATCAAGGTGACCTCGTCTGCAGATGTCCGCTCCGCATGTCAGGACACCAGCGTCATGTCTCGGGCGGAGAAACTCACCACCTCGAATGTTGATTCCCTCAAAGGACACAAGGCATGGGGCTGTGTGATTGGTGGGGGAGGATGACGGCGAGGTTCTGCAGTTTGAGTCCTTCGCCCAGTCTGACGTCGACTCGATGAGAAAAAGCCCCGAACATGGCTGATGTCCCGCTTTCCAAGGGATCCAACTGTGAGGTCACCAACGAGGTGACGGTCCTCTTCCTCGACGATGGCCGTGTCTTCCAGCATCGAGTGGTCTAGTGCACCTATGCCGACGAGAAGTGATTCTCTTGGCGTTGCGCAGATGGTCCGGCTTCGTATCAGTGAACCCGAGCCGCATGTGGTCCAGGCCTGGCCCCGCCTTTTGGTGCCCGGGGTGCCCACCGGCGGGTCGGCATCGGCATAGGGTTGCCTAACTTGCATCAGGGTCGGTTTAAGTAACAATGGAGTTGTGAAAAATTCGACCGACACCGAGGTGGCCGCCGCAGGTCGCGACGTCGTCGGCGAGCACCAGCAGGGGGGCGCGGATAGCTCCACGAGGGATCGTGTGATGTCGTCCATCCTGCACAATGGCCCGTCGACGGCCAGTGAGCTGGCCGATCGTCTCGGCCTGACAGCAGCGGCAGTGCGCCGCCATCTCAGTTCCCTCGTCAACGAGGGCCTCGTCGATTCCCGCGAGAAGAGGGTCTTCGGGGCCCGCGGCAGGGGTCGCCCCTCCCGCGTCTTCTTCCTCACCGATCATGGGAGGGCTGATTACTACACCGCCTATGACGACCTGGCGATCTCGGCTCTACGGCAACTTGCCGACGCCGTCGGACCGTCGGCACTCGATGCGGTGGCCAAGGCCCGAGTCGATGACATCGAGTCGCGGTATCGCGCCCTGCGGGAGAAATGTCCCGATGAGGTTCCTGCCCAGTTGTTGGCCGAGGCCCTGTCGGCAGACGGGTACGTGGCGACCACTCAGCCGGCGGGCGCCGGGCAGCAGATCTGCCAGCACAACTGCCCGGTTGCCGAGGTGGCCAAGGTCTTTCCGCAGCTGTGCGAGGTCGAGACCCAGTTGTTCTCCGAACTCCTCGGGTCGCACGTCCAGCGGTTGGCAACGATCGCTCACGGTGACGGGGTGTGCACCACCCACATTCCCGTCGACGTCGAGATCACCCGTCGGGCACTCTCCGAGCCGTCCAAGCGTCCATCCATCCGAAAGGATCACTCATGACCCAGGTTGACACCCCCACAAGCCTCCCGGGCACCGGCGCCAGCCAGGACGAACACCTGGCTGCCCTCAGCGGCTACAAATACGGCTGGCACGACTCCGATGCCTACGCAGCAGCTTCTCAGCGCGGACTGTCCGAGGATGTCGTGCGCGGCATCTCGGCCATGAAGCATGAGCCGCAGTGGATGCTTGACATGCGTCTCAAGGCCCTCAAGCTCTTCGGGCGCAAGCCGATGCCGACCTGGGGCGTCGACATCAGCACGATCGACTTCGACCAGATCAAGTACTTCGTGCGCGCCCAGGAGCGTCAGGCCCAGTCCTGGGAGGACCTTCCGACCGACATCAAGAACACCTACGACCGTCTGGGCATCCCGGAGGCCGAGAAGGATCGTCTGGTTGCCGGTGTGGCCGCCCAGTACGAGTCCGAGGTCGTCTACCACAAGATCAACGAGGAGCTCGGCAAGCAGGGAGTGCTGTTCCTCGACACCGACACCGCCCTCAGGGAGGAGCCCGAGCTCTTCCGTGAGCACTTCGCCAGCGCCGTCCCGCTCGGTGATAACAAGTTCTCCGCGCTGAACTCCGCCGTGTGGTCCGGTGGCTCCTTCATTTACGTGCCGAAGGGCGTCCACTGCACCATCCCGCTGCAGGCCTACTTCCGCATGAACACCGAGAACCTCGGCCAGTTCGAGCGGACCCTGATCATCGTCGACGAGGGTGCCTACGTGCACTACGTCGAGGGCTGCACCGCCCCGATCTACAAGTCGGACTCACTGCACGCGGCAGTCGTCGAGATCATCGTCAAGAAGAACGCCCGTTGCCGTTACACGACCATCCAGAACTGGTCGAACAACGTGTACAACCTCGTCACCCAGCGTGCCTACGTCGAGGAGGGCGGCACGATGGAGTGGATCGACGGCAACATCGGTTCCAAGGCCAACATGAAGTACCCCGCCTGCTACCTCATGGGCCCGCACGCCAAGGGTGAGGCTCTGTCGGTCGCCTTCGCAGCCGAGGGACAGCACCAGGACACCGGCGCCAAGATGGTCCACAACGCCCCGTACACCTCGTCGACGATCGTTTCCAAGTCGATCTCCCAGGGCGGTGGACGCTCGGCCTATCGCGGCCTCGTCGCCGTCGGCAAGGACGCTCACCACTCCTCCTCAGCAGTGCGCTGTGACGCCCTGCTGGTGGACGATATCTCGCGCTCGGACACCTACCCGTACAACGACATCCGTACCGACGAGGTGTCCATGGCCCACGAGGCCACCGTCTCCAAGGTCAGCGAGGATCAGCTGTTCTACCTCATGCAGCGTGGTCTGACCGAGGAGGAGGCCATGGCCATGATCGTGCGCGGATTCATCGAGCCGATCGCCAAGGAGCTGCCGATGGAGTACGCCCTGGAACTCAACCGGCTCATCGAGCTGCAGATGGAGGGTGCGGTCGGCTGATCCGACCCCCGCCCAGACGAACCCCACTTTTCCCAGAAAGAGAGAAACTGCGTTGAGCGCACCAGCCGCCGCGCCCAGAAAGGGCCACAACGTCGCCATCGAGAACGACGTCGAATCCCATCTGCACCCCACCCCGTCGTGGGAGGTCGCCGATCATCCCATGCCCACCGGGCGTGAGGAGATCTGGCGGTTCACCCCGATCAAGACCTTCACCCCGATCCTCTCCGAGCTCGCTCTCGAGTCGAGCCAGGAGGCCGACGTCATCGACGTCGACGTCAGGGGGGCCGAGGGCATCACCGTCACCGACCTGGCTGCCAGCGAGCTGAATGACCTGGCCGAGACCCCGCAGGACCGTCTGTCGGCTCTGGCCGCAGCCGACCCGCACGCCGTCAATCATCGTCTGGTCATCCCGGCCGAGGCCGAGCTCAAGGTTCCGGTCGAGATCACCGTCAATGGTCACAACGACGAGATCTCCTGCCACCACAACGTGGTCGTCGAGATCGGCAACCATGCCCAGGCCACCGTCATCGTTCGTCACCGTGGTGTGGCCCGTCTCGGTGAGAACTGGACCTTCCGCGTCGGTGACGGTGCCCAGGTGACCGTCCTCTTCGTCCAGGAGTGGGACGACACCGCCATTCACGGTGCCCAGATCTCCTTCGAGATCGGTCGTGACGCCACCGTCCGCACTGCCCAGGCCAGCTTCGGCGGCAAGGCCGTGCGCATTTCCCAGACCGCCTCCTACGACGGCCCCGGTGGCAACCTGACCCAGCTCGGTGCCTACTTCGCCGATGCCGGCCAGCACATCGAGCACCGCCTGTTCGTCGACCACAATGCCCCCAGCACCGAGTCCCACGTGGACTTCCGTGGTTGTCTGCAGGGCAAGGACGCGCACTCGGTGTGGATCGGTGACGTCCTGATCCGTCCGGTGGCCGAGGACATCGAGACCTACGAGTCCAACAAGAACCTCGTCCTCACCGAGGGCTGCCGTGCCGACGCCGTGCCGAACCTGGAGATCCAGACCGGCAACATCCGTGGCGCCGGACACTCCGCCTCCACCGGACGCTTCGACGCCGAGCAGCTGTTCTACCTGCAGTCGCGTGGTGTCGAGGAGGCCGAGGCCCGTCGTCTCGTCGTGCATGGCTTCTTCACCGACATCGTCCGCAGGATCGGCGTGCCAGAGATCTCCGAGGAGCTCGTCGCCCGCATCGAGGCCGAGCTCGTCGAGAACCTCGGCCCCTCCACCACAGCGGAGGAGGACTGATGCCGGTCGTCACCAGTTTCTCGGCCCTCGAGGAGGATTCCCCGCAGGAGTTCGAGGTCGACGGCACCGAGATCGTCCTGGTACGCACCGAGGGTGAGGTCCACGCTATCGGAGCCATCTGCACCCATGCTCAGGTGCCGATGGCTGACGGTGACGTCGAGGACTGTGGCCTCGAGTGCTACATGCACGGGTCGATCTTCGATCTGCGTACCGGCAAACCCCGCAGCCTTCCGGCCACCGAGCCGCTTCCCGTCTATCCCGTGACCATCGACGGCGACGACGTCCTCGTCGACGTCGCCAACCCCATCACCAAGGAGTCCTGAACCACCATGGCAACCCTGCAGATCAATGACCTTCACGTCGACGTTGAGACCGAGGCCGGTCCCAAGCAGATCCTCAAGGGAGTCGACCTGACCATTAACTCCGGAGAGGTCCACGCCATCATGGGCCCCAACGGTTCCGGCAAGTCGACCCTGGCCTACACCCTGGCCGGTCACCCCAAGTACACCGTCACCGGTGGTTCCGTCACCCTCGACGGTGAGGACCTGCTGGCGATGACCGTCGATGAGCGTGCCCGCGCCGGTCTGTTCCTGTCGATGCAGTACCCGGTCGAGGTGCCCGGTGTCTCCGTCGCTAACTTCCTGCGTACCGCTCGTACCGCCACCGACGGTCAGGCCCCGAAGCTGCGCACCTGGGTCAAGGAGGTCAATGAGGCCCTGACCCGTCAGGAGCTCGACCTCGACTTCGCCGAGCGGTCCGTCAACGAGGGATTCTCCGGTGGTGAGAAGAAGCGTTCCGAGATGGCCCAGCTCGAGCTGCTCCACCCGAGGTTCGCGATCCTCGACGAGACCGACTCCGGCCTGGACATCGATGCCCTCAAGGTCGTCGCCAACACCGTCAACCGGTACATGACCGACCCTGAGCATGGGCTCATGCTCATCACCCACTACACCCGAATCCTGCGTTACGTTAAGCCCACCCAGGTTCACGTCTACGTCGATGGCCGGGTGGCCGCCACCGGTGGTCCGGAGCTGGGTGAGGAGCTCGAGGCTGAGGGCTACGAGAAGTACGTGTCCGCTGTCAAGGCCAACTCTTGATCATGAGCTACGACGTCGAGAAGATCAGGAAGGATTTCCCCATCCTGTCCACCAGGGTGGGGGAGTACCCGCTGACGTACCTTGACTCGGCCAACACCTCCCAGAAACCGCAGGTCGTCATCGACGCCCTGAGCGAGCACTACGCCCGACACAACGCCAACGTTGCTCGGGCCATGCACCAGCTCGGGTTGGAGTCCACCCAGGCATACGAGGGCGGGCGTGAACGCACCGCGCGGTTCCTCGGGGCGTCTCGTCCCGAGGAAGTAGTGGCCCTGTCGAACGCCTCGGAGGCTCTCAACCTGTGTGCCCACACCTTGGGTGAGCGTCTCGGACCCGGTGACGAGGTCGTCATCTCGGTGATGGAGCATCACTCCAACCTGGTGCCATGGCAGCTCGTGTGTCAGCGCACCGGAGCCACCCTGCGGTGGTTCGACATCACCGATGAGGGCCGTCTCGACCTCGAGAAGGCCGAGGCGGAGGGCCTCATCAACGAGTACACCAAGGTCGTCTCCCTGACCCTGGCCTCCAACGTGCTCGGCACGATCAACCCGATCGGGATGATCGCCGAGCAGGCCCATGCCGTCGGTGCCGTCATGGTGGTCGACGCATCCCAGGCCGTCCCACAGATGCCTGTTGATGTGTCGGCCCTGGGAGCTGACCTGGTGGCTTTCACCGGCCACAAGATGTGCGGCCCGACCGGTATTGGCATTCTCTGGGGGCGCTACGACCTGCTCGCCGAGCTCCCGCCCTTCCTCGGCGGTGGCGAGATGATCGAGGTCGTGCGCATGGAGGGATCGACCTACGCCGAGCCCCCGCATCGCTTCGAGGCAGGCACCCCGCCGATCGCTCAGCTCGCCGCCCTCGGCGTGGCCGCTGACTATCTGGATGGCATCGGGATGGAGGCCATTGCCGAGCACGAGCACGAGCTCGCGGCCCGGATGCTCGAGGGTCTGCAGACCGTCAAGGGGGTGCACATCCTCGGACCGATCGACGCCACCGCCCGTACCGGCACGGTGTCCTTCACCATCGAGGGAGTACATCCGCACGACGCCATGAGCCTCATGGATGGTCACGGGGTCGCAGTGCGCGGTGGCCACCACTGTGCCAGGCCGTTGCACGAACGGCTGGGAATACAGTCGTCCCTTCGTGCGTCGTCATACCTGTACTCCACCACGGACGAGGTGGATCGGCTCGTCGAGTCCGTCGAGTACGCTCGGAGCTTCTTTGCCGGAGGTGTCGCATGAACGTCGAGGAGATGTATCAGCAGATCATCCTGGATCACTACCGGGAGAAGCACCACAGTGGTCTGCGCGAGGACTACGACGCCGAGGTGACCCAGGTCAACCCGTCTTGTGGCGACGAGTTGCTGCTGCGGGTTCACCTGGATGGCGACGTCATCTCCGACGTGTCCTATGACGCGGTGGGGTGCTCCATCTCCCAGGCGTCGACCTCGGTCATGACCGATCTCATCATCGGCAAGACCATCGACGAGGCCCAGGAGCTCTACCGCGGCTTCCAGGAGATGATGCGCTCTCGCGGCACCATCGAGCTCGACGAGGACACCTACGAGGACGCCATTGCCTTCGAGGGAGTCGCCAAGCTCATGGCGCGAGTCAAGTGCGCGATGCTCGGCTGGTCAGCACTGGAGGACAGTCTGCTCAAGGCGACCGAGAAGGCTCCGGCCACTGCCGATGCGATCGCTGAGAAGAACGAGACGAAGGAGGAGGGCTGATGAGCGATGACAACGCCGTGCCCGCCCAGGAAGTGACGCTGACGGCCATGCCGACCGTCGACGACGTCATCGAGGCGATGAAGGACGTCATCGACCCCGAACTCATGGTCAACGTCGTTGACCTCGGCCTCGTCTACGGGGTCAACATCGACGACGAGGGCAATGTCACCATCGACATGACGCTGACCAGCCCCACCTGCCCGCTGACGGATCGGCTGGAGTATGACACCCAGACGGTGCTGGAGGGGATCGTCAAGTCCGCGACGATCAACTGGGTGTGGCTGCCGCCGTGGGGTCTGGAGCGCATCACCGATGATGGCCGGGCGCAGCTCCAGGCGATTGGCTTCAACGTCTGAGTCTGTCGTCACGCCCCTGTGCCCGCAGGGACTGACGGGAGGGGCCGGGGAAGACCCAGCCCCTCCCTGGGCACACTCAAATACTGGAGGCCACCTCGTAGGCGTCCCAGATCGCGTACATGATGTTGGCGGGCTTGCGGGCGTCCCCGATGATGTTGAACGGCAATCCGGTCGCCTCGACGGCGCCACGCAGGTCCTGCTCAGGCAGATAGCCGATGGCGGCGACGACCGAGTCGGCGGGCAGTTCCTTCTCGTGGCCGTTGACCTCGACCATGAGCCCCTTCGGCGTGGTGTGCAGGGCCTTGGCATTAGCCATCACCTCGATCCCATGGAAGGGAACCAGGCGACGCAGCATGTCCTCATTGGCAGCGCACAGCGGGGCATTTCGGGTGAGAATGTCGGGTTCGGCCTCGACGATCGTCACTTCGGCCTCGGCTTCCCGCATCGCCAGAGCCAGCTCGCAACCCGTCAGGCCGCCGCCGATGATGACGATCCTCTTGCCCAGTGAGTCACGATGGAGCAGGGCGTCGGTGGCGTCGACGACCGTGGTGTCATCACCCAGATCGAGTCGACGTGGCGTTGACCCGGTGGCCAGGATGATGTGATCGGCCCCGAAGGACGCGATGAGGTCGGCGGTTGCCGGGGTGTTGAGACGGATCTCCACACCCAGCTCCTCCAGGGTCGTTCGGTACCAGTCGAGCAGGGCCAGGTCGTCCTCCTTGAAGGAGGGTTGGCCACCAGCGAGTACGACACCGCCGATGTGGTCGCTGGCCTCGACGATGACGGCCTCGTGTCCGCGTTCGCTGAGGACTCGCGCTGCCTCCATGCCCGCCAGACCAGCACCGATGATGAGCACCCTCTTGGCGCGGTGCGGCAACACCGGATGCAGATGGGTGTCGGCCTCGCGTCCGGTCTCCGGGTTCACCGAGCAGTTCAGCACGGTGTACTTGCCGATACGACCGATGCAGCCCTCCTGGCAGGAGATGCAGGGACGTACCCGTTCCGAATGGTCGGTCTGCAACTTGATGACGATGTCCGGGTCAGCCAGGGTTGGTCGGGCCAAGGACACCATGTCGACGATCCCGTCGGAGACCGCATTGGCGGCAAGGTCAGGATCGTCCATCCGTCCTGCGACGATGAGCGGGATGTCCGGCAGAGCCTCCTTGAGCTCGGAGGCATAGGGCAGGTAGAGCCCCTTCGCCTGGTACATCGGCGGATGGTTCCAGAACCAGGCGTCGTAACAGCCGACGTCGATGTCGAGGGCTTCGTATCCATAGGAGTGCAGCAGGCGAGCGGCCTCGATGCCCTCAGGCATGTCACGACCGACTTCCTCGAACTCCTCGTCGGGAAGGGCACCGACGTTCCAGTCCTTCATCATGGACTTCGGCGAGAAGCGGATCTGGACCGGGAAGTCGTCCCCGACCGCCTCGTGGATGGTCTCGACGATCTCGCGCGGGAACCGCAGGCGGTTCTCCAGCGATCCGCCGTATTCGTCGGTGCGGTGGTTGAACCTCTCGATGGCGAACTGGTCAATGAGGTAGCCCTCATGGCAGGCATGCACCTGGATCCCGTCGAAGCCAGCTTCATCGGCAACCTTCGCGGCGATCCGGAACTGGGCGACGATCTGGTGGATCTCGTCCTTGGTGATCTCGCGGCAGGTAACCCTCGGATTCCACATGTAGGGGATTTCAGACGGGGCTGCCGGCTTCTCACCGGGACGCAGCACGACAGGCATGATGACTCGTCCGAACCCGGCACCGACCTGCAGGACGATGCGGGAGTCATGGGCGTGAACCCGTTCCGTCATCTCCCGTGACGTCCGCAGGAAGCAGGCAGGAGACAGCGTCGGATTGGGCAGCGTGCCGCTGGGCAGGTGTTCGATCGGGTTCGTCACCTGACAGACGCCGGTGATGATGAGGCCGATACCGCCGGCAGCTCGCCGGACGTAGTAGTCGATTCCTCGTTGGTTCCAGCCGCCCTCAGCGGTGGACATGCCTAGTGGGCCCATCGGGCCCATGGCGTAGCGGTTCTTGACGTGGATGGAGCCGATGGTCGTCGGCTCGAACAGAATTCGATGGATCTCGCTCACAACAACCTCCCCTCGGCCGGCGTCATCGATGACGCACTGAATTGGATGCCGTGTGCATCTCTATTGTATTCGCTGGACGCGAACGCGGTGGCTGAATCCGTTCAGACGCTGCGTTGGGGGCTATGGGTCAGGTCGTGTGAGCCGACGGCTCACACGTCACCCCAGGTCATTGGTGGAGAAGGTGTCGCACTTGGCCGGGTCGCCGGTGTCGAAGCCGCGCTGGGCCCAGTGAACTCGCATCCCCGACGAGCCGTGGGTCCACTTGTCGGGTTGCACGCCGCCACTGTACTGACGCTGGATGTGGTCATCGCCGACGGCTCGAGCAGCCTCGACGACCTTGGCCAGGTCGTCACGGGTGACATTGTCGATGATGTCGTCCTCGTTCTCCGAGGTCCACTTGAGATAGGTGCCGGCATAGCAGTCGGCCTGCAATTCGAGGCGTACTGACGCCGACTTCGGGCCGGTCTGGTTACCCGATGCGTGAGCCTCGGACAATGTCCCCAGCAGGTCCTGGGCGTGATGACCGTATTCGTGGGCCATGATGTAGGCCTCGGCAGCGGTGGAGGACTGAGTACCAAGCTGCTGCAGCAGGGTGCCGAGGAAGTTCGTGTCGAGGTAGACCATTTTGTCCGGCGGGCAGTAGAAAGGCCCAGTCTGGGCGTCGGCGTGACCACACCCGGTGCGCGCCGAACGGCTGAATGGGGTCGTCTTGGCCTTGGCGTAGCCCTCGATCTGGGTTTCCCAGTACTGGTTGATGCTGGTGGCGTAGGCCGCCCAGCGGCAGTTGGGGTCCCTCTTGACGTCGGCTCCGGTACGGCAGCGCGACACCGCGGTCGTCGAGTTGGCCGGGACGGTTTGTGATTGATCGTTCTGACCGAGCAGATCGCCAGGATTGACGCCCAGCAAAACCGCAATGAGAAGGACGACGACCCCGGCACCTCCTCCGATGGCGACACGCCCACCGCCGCCACCGCCACCGGGGGAGCCGATGGAACCGGGATCAATACCTGCGTCGTCCTTGAAATCCATGACGCCCCGTCTCAGACGGCGAACCAGCAGATGACGCCAGCGATGACCAGCGCGGCTGGAATGATGATGGCCAACAGGTGCCACCACCGTTTCTCCAACCAGATCTGCGTCAGGACGCCAATGATGAGGCCAAGAACGCCCAGGGCAACCACCGAACACCAGTAGGTGACGGGCTCACCACGCTGGCACACGTCGGCGGCCTGGTCGCAGAGGGACCACCACGCGAGATATCCGAAAATCCCCAATCCAAGCACGGCGACGACAACACCGCAGATGACGAGAATCAGGTATCGGCGCCATGAACGGGCGACGTCTTCAAGGTCGTCGTCATCCTCTGGTGCTGCTCGGCGTGGCGTACTCATGCCTGACATTCTGTCAAGATGTGGGGCATGATGTCTCCTTTCGCGCGGGGAAATGAACCCAATGTCGCCCGGAAAGACCCTGGAAAAGGCATTGTCACCCTTCATCACGATCACGCCACGCGGATGGACGCCACTACCCTCTACGAATGCCTGTGGCTGCGCAGCGCCGTGTTCAACGGGGAGCAACAGTGCACTGAGCCGGACCTGGACGGACGAGAACTCGAACCCACCACGGTCCTGGTGTGGGCCGCGGTCGATGGGCATCCGGTTGGAACCCTTCGCATCCTTGACGACGACCACATCGTCATCGGACGAGTCGTCGTCGACGACAACCACCGCGGCCTCCACATTGGCCGGCGCATGATGGATCTGGCCCTTGAACTTGCGCGCGCCGTCGACAAGGAGATCACCTTGCACGCTCAGTCGTACTTGGAGAACTGGTACGGCGATTTCGGTTTCGTCGTCACCGGGCCGCACTTCGACGAGGCAGGTATCGATCACGTCCCCATGACCTTGGGACGCTGATTCATCCAGGCTCTCCATTTGGTCCAAGTCGTCAGGACGGGGGAAGATGGGCCGGTGCTGCAGGTCAAGGATGTGGAGGTGCGGGTCGGAGCCAGGCTCCTGCTCAACCCAGTGAGTTTCCAGGTCACCGCTGGGGACAAGATCGGTTTGGTGGGTCGAAACGGTGCCGGCAAGACGACCCTGACCCGCATCCTGGCGGGTGAGGGGCTACCCGCCGCAGGTTCGGTGAGACGTACCGGGGAACTCGGCTACCTGCCTCAGGACCCCCGCGATCCTGACATGGAGACCATTGCCCGAGCACGAATCCTCTCGGCCCGTGGCCTGGACCACATGCTCGAACGGATGCGTACCCTGGAGCACCAGATGGCCAACGGCTCCGACGAGGAGCGGGCGGTCGCGATGGACAAGTACTCCAAGGCGGAGGACCGTCTCATCGCCGCTGGCGGTTACGGAGCCTCTGCCGAGGCTGCTCGGATCGCGTCGAACCTGGGACTTGACGATCGCGTGCTGTCCCAGCCACTCAAGAACCTTTCCGGTGGTCAGCGTCGTCGAGTCGAGCTGGCGCGCATCCTGTTCTCCGGGGCAGACACCCTCCTCCTGGACGAGCCGACCAACCACCTGGACGCCGACTCCATCGTCTGGCTGCGCAGCTTTCTGCAGTCCTACTCGGGCGGGGTCCTCATGATCTCCCACGACACCGGTCTGGTGGAGGCCACCGTCAACAAGGTCTTCCACCTCGACGCCAACCGCGCCACCCTCGACATCTACTCCTTGGGGTGGAAGCTCTATCTGGAGCAGCGAGCTGCTGACGAGAAGCGTCGTCACAAGGAGAGGATCAACGCCGAGCGCAAGGCTGCTGCCCTGCAGGTCCAGGCTGACAAGCTGCATGCCAAGGCGACGAAGGCCGTTGCCGCCCAGCAGATGGCCCGGCGCGCCGAGAAGCTGCTTGCCGGGGTAGAGGGAGAGAGAGCTGTCGACAAGGTGGCCGCCATCCGCTTCCCCGACCCGGCCCCCTGTGGCAAGACGCCTCTGACGGCCCGCAACCTCACCAAGACCTACGGTTCCCTGGAGGTCTTCACCGGGGTGGACCTGGCCATTGACCGGGGTTCCCAGGTCGTCGTCCTCGGGCTCAACGGTGCCGGAAAGACAACCCTGCTTCGGATCCTGGCAGGCAAGGAGACCCCCGACACCGGCGAGGTCATCGCCGGGCATGGCCTCAAACTGGGCTATTTTGCTCAGGAGCACGACCTGCTGGACATGGATCGCACTGTGCTGGAGAACATGGCCAGCGCAGCAGCTGATCTCGACGAGACCGAGATGCGCAAGGTGCTGGGCTCCTTCCTCTTCACTGGCGACGACGTCCACAAACCGGCCGGGGTGCTCTCCGGCGGCGAGAAGACCCGTCTTGCCCTGGCCACCCTCGTCGTCTCCTCGGCCAATGTGCTGCTGCTCGACGAGCCGACCAACAATCTTGACCCAGCCAGCCGAGAGCAGGTCCTCGACGCCATCGGCCACTTCGGTGGGGCGATCATTCTCGTCACCCACGACGAGGGAGCCGTCCATGCCCTCGACCCTGATCGGGTGCTCGTGTTGCCCGATGGCACTGAGGACATGTGGAGCGCTGACTACGCCGACCTCATCAGTCTGGCCTGATATTGCAGTCCTGACGACCATGACATGCCGTAGCATGATGGCGCACAGGACGTTGTCGAGGAGGGCTGATGGTCACACGTGCGCCCAGACTGGTTGGTGAGGCCAGGCAGGCGATGGCCGAGGAATTGGCGGGTCGGTACAACCAAGGTGCGTCGATCCGGTCGTTGGCACGCGAGTCCGGACGGTCCTACGGACTGGTGCAGAAGCTCTTGCGGGAAGCCGGGGTGGAGTTTCGTCCTCGTGGTGGTGCGGACCCGGCGTCGCCTGAGACCAAGGCCGAGCGTGAGAACGTGCAGCAGGAACAGGCAGATGATCAGCCCGACGTCGAGGCCCTCCGGCTGGCCGTCGAGACCGCAGTGGCCCGTGCGGAGAAGGCCGACCGCAAGGCACGCAAGGCTGAGAAGGCATTGCGCAAGTTGCGTCGCAAGGGAGCTGGGAAGTCCCGCCGCAAGGAGGCCAAGGCGACCCTCAACAAGCATCGTGCCAAGGCTGAGAAGGCCGACCGCAAGGTGCGCAAGGCTCGTCGTCGCCTCGACGAGGTCGAACACGCAGCAGAGCCTCGTCAGTTCTGAGGGTCGTACGCGTCGACCGTGATCAGCGCGGGACCAGGGTGGTGATCTCCACCGCTGAGGTGACTTCCACCGCATCCACATGAACGTCCTGGACGTGGTGGGCGCTGGGCCCCATCGCGACGACGTCTGAGGCCGTCGGCCCGTCGAGGCCGACGACGGTGCTAATGTCCTCATGTCCGGCAACTTCGAACTGTGATTCCAGACCGGCCACGAGTTCGTCATGCTTGTGGGGTTGAATACCGATCATCCCGGTTGTCTCGCGCAACTGGTGCAGATGCTCGGGCAGGGGAGTGACGACGACGAGGAGGCCGTCGGGACGCAGTATGCGCTTGAACTCATCGCGGTTGCGCGGCGCGAAAACGCACAACACGGCGTCCATGCACCCGGTGCGGATCGGTAGACCGGCCCAGGTGTCGGCGACGACAGCTGCCATCCGAGGATGGGTTCTCGCTGCCTTGCGAATGGCTGCTGATGAGACATCGGTGGCCAGACCGTAGGCAGTTGCGTGACCTTCGAGGACCTGTGCCAGATGATGTCCCGTTCCAGCCCCGACCTCGACGATGCTCCCGCGGTCGGCGAGGATCTCGGTGAGACGACCGTCGAGGTCGTGGAAGAGACCGGCGTCAAGTACCCGCTGACGTGACGTGACCATCGCGGGGGTGTCAGCGTTCGCTCCGGCCGGGGAGGTCATCATCGTCACATGGCCCTGTTTGGCGATGTCGAGACAATGGCCTTCCTCGCAGCGCAGGGACCTCCCATCGAGGTTCAGGGGTCTTTCGTGGCCACGGCGTTGACAGGTCGGGCACACCAGCCACGGCAGGGCCAGGGACAAGGTCGGCGTCACTTGGTGGTCGTCCTCGTCTCAGTGGTCCCGGACTCCTGGGGCGCTGCGATGGTGCCTTCGTCGTCGATGGTCGCAGTATGCGCCGAGATCCGGTTGGCCTTGGCCCGGCGCTTCTGACGATCCTTGACATCACCTCGGATGAGCACGAAGAGACCGATCACCGCGATGGCGGTGAAGCAGAACCATTGGATGGCATAGGACAGGTGCGGGCCATCATCGAGTTCTGGAAGTTCCATGGGAACCAGACCCCTCTGGGCCGGGACCATCGAGGTGGCCGTGATGTAACCGTTGACGTAGGTGATCCTCTGCGTCTTGCCGATGGCGTCGGAGTTGATGAGCCTGACCTTGCCCTGTACCGGGTCGGTGGCGGTGGGCTTGCCGTGTTCATTGCCCTTGACCCGCCCGGTAATCGTCACGGTTCCAGAAGGCGCTGGCGGCAAGGCCTGATTGTCACCGGTGGCGGAGGATCGTTTGAGGAAGCCGCGATCGATGAGAACGCGCTGACCATCCTTGGTGACGATGGGGGTGACGACCTCGGACCCTTCATCATCGCCATTGCTACGATAACGCACCTGAAGCTCGTGAGCCGTGTCGAAGGTGCCGGTGATGGTGGCCGGGCGCCACTGTTCCTGCGCGGTCACCGGGTGCTCACCCATGAGGGTCGACCACTCGACCGGTCGCTTGTTCTCGTTGGTACGGATGATCTCATTGGCCTCGCGGCGGCCCGACAGCCGGTGCAGCTGCCATTCGCCGAGGCGTACCATGACCAGGCCCAGCGCAATGACCAGGAGGGTCAGGGCCACCCATCGAACCCACAGCTTCTTCACGTCCTCGAGCCTAGTTGGTCCTGCCACGTTGGCTGCTGGCAGGCCTCAGCCGTCCGATCCGTGCCCAGGATTCAGTTCTCGTCGACTTCTCCATGGATCGTCACGGCCGGGTTCAGCTCCCCGCGAGTTTCCTCAGCGTGCTGGGAGGGCAAGGTGTCAGTGGTGCGTCGGTCCGCCGCATTGCCGAGGACGACAGCGATGGCAGGGATGACGGCAGCCCCCAGCAGGAAGGTCCACCGCCAGGGACTGGGGGTGATGACGAGCCCGATGAAGCACAAGGTTCGCACCAGCATTGACCACAGATAGCGACGCTGACGCATCTCCAGATCATCGCTGGCAGATCTCTTCGCGGACGTGATGGAGTGCCGGGAGTTATGGTGCCCCCTGTGCCACCGAACACGTGCAGCGTCACTCACCCGTCCAGCCTAAGTCTGCGACGCCAATCAGGTCGAACCGTCCGAGCTCTTGGTGGCGGCCTGCGATAGGTTCATTCCATGAGTCCAGACACCTCGGGCCGCGTTGCCCTCGTCACAGGTGGATCGCGCGGTATCGGTGCTGCGATCGCCGCAGATCTGCACGCACAGGGATACCGAGTGGCTGCCACGAGTCGCTCGGCCACCGCACCTGAGGGGGTGATGCCGGTCGCCTGCGATGTCACCGACGCAGACTCCGTCGACGCAGCATTCAGCCAGGTGGAGAAGGAGTTCGGCCCGGTCGAGGTGCTCGTCGCCAACGCAGGCATCACTCGGGACGGACTCCTCGCCCGTATGAAGGAGGAGGACTTCACCGACGTTCTCGACACCAACCTCACGGGTGCCTACCGCGTCATTCGTCGCGCTGCCAGGGCGATGACTCGCTCCCGGTTCGGACGCATCGTCCTGACCTCCTCGGTGGTCGGCCTGCTCGGTTCGCCTGGCCAGGTCAACTATGCCGCGTCGAAGGCCGGCATGGTCGGTATCGCCCGGTCCGTGACCCGCGAGCTCGGTTCCCGTGGCATCACCTGCAACCTCGTCGCTCCCGGTTTCATCTCCACCGAGATGACTGACGAACTGCCCGAGAAGGTCGTCGAGGACTACCTGGAGCGCATCCCGGCCAAGCGGTTGGGAACGGTTGACGATGTCGTCGCCGCTGTCCGGTTCCTCGTCTCCGACCCCGCCGGGTACATCTCCGGTGCCGTGATCCCCGTCGACGGCGGGCTCGGCATGGGCCACTGACACCACGTACATCCATCCCCATCGACTGGAAGGACATCACCATGGGGCTTCTTGAAGGACGCACCATCCTCGTCACCGGCGTGACGATGCACACCTCGATTGCGTTCAAGGTGGCTCAGATCGCCCAGGAGCAGGGTGCACGGGTCATCGTCTCCAACCTGCCTCGGGCGGTCGGGGTCACCCGTCGCGCAGTGCGCAAGCTCGATCCGGTGCCGGAGGTGCTGGAGCTTGACGTCACCGACGACGACCAGCTTGCCGCCCTGCCCCAGCAACTGCGCGGCCTCGGGGTGGAGAAGCTCGACGGCGTCGTCCACGCCATCGCCTTCGCCAACCCGAAGACGGCCCTGGGCGGCAAGTTCCTCGAGACCGAGTGGGAGGACGTCTCGGTGGCGGTGCACACCTCCACCTACTCCTACGTCTCCCTCATCACCGCCCTCGACGGGATGCTCGCCGAGCATGCCTCCGTCGTCGGTCTGACCTTCGACGCCACCGTTTCCTGGCCCTTCTACGACTGGATGGGAGTTGCCAAGGCTGGGCTGGAGTCGGCCAACCGTTATCTGGCCCGCTACATGGGTCCCAAGGGAGTTCGCTGCAACCTCGTCTCGGCCGGCCCGTTGGACACCATGGCCAAGACAGCCATTCCCGGCGCCGACGCCTTCAACGACCTGTGGGGAGAGCGTGCCCCGCTCGGCTGGGACACCAAGGACACCACTCCTGCCGCCAAGGGGATCGTTGCCCTGCTGTCCGACTGGTTCCCCGCCACCACCGGCGAGATGATCCACGTCGACGGAGGCATGGGTTCGACCGGAGCCTGATCAGGTCAGCGGCCACGAGGTGGCTGCTGTGATCGCTTGGGAGGCGGCGTTGCGCAACTGGCGCAGCGCCGCCTCCCGCGTGTGTGCGCTGTGGGCCGTGATCAGCTGGTGGGCAGAGGCGAGTCCGGCGTCACAGGCGGTCAACACGGTCCACGCCGAGTCGAGGAGCCTTTGGTCGGAGGGGCGGTGACCGGTCAGATGAGGGGCAATGGCCTCAGGGCGTTCCCCGGCGACCATGCCCAGATCACTGAGCCGGGATGCCGTGGCCGTCATCGCCGAACGAAGCAGGGGAGCCGCATCGGCGGGAGTTAACGGGGGCAGCGGAGCTACTGCTCGGGCGATAGTCCACTGCATGGCAGAACCGACAGGCTGGGGGATCCACGCCGTACCGGCGGGCACGGCAGCCGAGCCTTGATGACAGATGATGACAGCCCCGGCGTCGAGAGCCGCGTGGTTGACCCGAGCTGGACCGCGCAGACCGGCGAGCTGGCCGGGGGCGGGCAGTAGGAGGCCCCAGAACACCGGGGAGTCGTGGGGGGCGTGGGAGATCCGGGCCAGGGCCATCCGTATCGGGACCGAGGACAGCGGATCGTGCTCGGACAGGCCGAGGACTTCCTCAGGATCATGAACGTGGTGGGCCGCCACCATCTCCAACAGCTCCGCCTCGGCATGGGGAGCGGTCGTGCGACCGGCACACAGTTCGTTGAGCAGACAGGTGAGACGGCAGCAGATCTCGAGCACCTGCCCAGATTAGACGCCTGAGATGACATCGAAGGCCACAGTTCGCGGCGACACCACGCCAACCTCGTCGCGCCAGCCAGTGAATGTCGCCGACACAAGGTAAGTTCATACGCATGAGTGCAGTGGCGCAGTTGGCAGGCGTGGGAGTCCGACGCGGGGAGCGATGGATCCTCGACAATGTCGACCTCGACGTCGAAGAAGGCCAGCGTTGGGTGATGGTTGGCCCCAATGGGGCGGGAAAGACGACCCTTCTGCAGGTCTTGGGAGCTGAGCTTCACCCCACTGAGGGATTGGTCGAAATCCTCGATGAGATCCTCGGAGCCGTCGATGTCTTTGAGCTGCGCCCACGTATCGGCATGGCCTCCTCGGCCCTGGCACACCGCATCCCGGCCCAGGAGAAGGTCGGGAACATCGTCGTCTCGGCTGCCTGGGCTGTCGTCGGACGCTGGCGTGAAGCCTATGACGAGCAGGATGTCACCCGCGCCGATGAGTTGCTGGAGCGTATGGGTCTGGTCGGCATGGTTGATCGCACCTGGGGCACCCTCAGCGAGGGGGAGCGCAAGCGGGTCGAAATTGCCCGAGCACTCATGACTGATCCTGAGCTGCTGCTCCTGGACGAGCCCGCGGCGGGCCTCGATCTCGCCGGTCGTGAGCAGTTGGTTGACGTGCTCTCGTCCGTCTTCACCGATCCTGATGCTCCTGCCTCAGTGCTCGTCACCCATCACCTGGAGGAGATCCCGGCTGGCGTCACCCATGCCCTGATCATGGCTGACGGCCGCATCGTGGCTGCTGGGCCAGTTGAGACGACCCTGACCTCCGAGGTTCTCTCGGGTGCCTTCGGAATGCCGCTGACCGTCAGCCATGTTGATGGCCGATGGAACGCTCGCGCCGCGCACTGATATCTGACGACGGGAGAACGCCGTGATGGAGCCCTTCGAGGACTGGCCGTGGCTGGTCTGGCTGGTCGGCTCGGCGGTGCTGGCCTGCACTGAGATGCTCACCGGTGATTTCACCCTGCTCATGCTGGCTGGTGGAGCGGCTGCTGGTGCCCTCACAGCTTTCTTCCTGCCGGGGATGATTCTGGTCCAGGCGATCGTGGCCGTGGCCGTTGCCATCCTCATGCTGGCGGTGCTGCGTCCCACCCTGTTGCGACGGGTGCGAGAGGCTCCTGGATACCGTTCGTCCTTGGACAAGTTGGTTGGCTCCAACGGCGTCGCGACCAGTGAGATCACCGATGGGCACGGACAAGTCAAGGTTGACGGCGAGGAGTGGTCGGCTCGGTCGGTCGAGCCCGGCATGACAATTGCCTCAGGCGAGAAGGTTGAGGTCTTCGAAGTGGACGGGACAACCCTCGTCGTATATCCAGTTTTCAAGAGCCTCGGTCCGTGATCTGGAGATTTGCCCCTGATCTGGGATGATGTAGGCGGTGCCGGGTTGTGACCGGCACGGTCCAAGATCCCTTGCAGGAGTTTCCATGCCCCAGTTCATCGTGGTTCTGGTGATCATTGCGCTGCTCGTCGCCTTCCTGGCCTCGAGCATCAAGATCATCCACCAGCAGAAGATTGGCTTGGTCGAGCGGCTCGGAAAGTTCAACCGACGACTCACCCCCGGCCCCCACCTGGTCATCCCCATCATCGATCGCGTGCAGTACAACCTCGACATGCGTGAGCAGGTCGTCCCCTTCCCGCCGCAGGGAGTCATCACCGAGGACAACCTGATGGTGAACATCGACTCGGTCATCTACTTCCAGATCGTTGACCCCGAGCGCGCCGCTTACGAGGCCCAGTCCTACAAGACGGCCATCGAGCAGCTCACCATGACGACGCTGCGAAACATCATCGGTGGCATGGACATGGAGGCCGCTCTCACCAGCCGCGAGGAGATCAACCAGAAGCTTCGGTCGGTCCTCGATGAGGCCACCGGAAAGTGGGGTATCAAGGTCAATCGCGTGGAGTTGCGAGCTATCGAGCCGCCGCCTACCATCCGCGACGCGATGGAGAAGGGCGCGCGGGCCGAGCGTGACAAGCGGGCCGCCATTCTGTTGGCGGAAGGTCAGCGTCAGTCTCAGATCCTGTCGGCCGGTGGTGACCGGGAGTCCGCCATCTTGCGTGCCCAGGGTGATCGCGAGGCTGCCGTGCTGCGAGCCCAGGCCGACCGTCAGGCCCAGATGCTGCGGGCCGAGGGCGAGGCCCAGGCCATCACGACGGTGTTCAATGCCATCCATGCCGGTCAGCCCGACCAAGGCCTGTTGGCCTACCAGTACATGCAGATGCTGCCGACCCTGGCTCGCGGTGACTCCAACAAGGTCTGGGTCGTACCGTCCGAGCTCAATGACGCCCTCAAGGGGCTGGGATCGATGGCTGGCGGTGCACCTCAGGGGTCCGACGAGGGTGGATTCTCGGTCGCCGATCCGAGCCGGTTCACCGCGCCGGAGAAGGTTGACGTCTTCGCCGAGATCGAGGCTCAGAAGGCTGAGGAGAAGGAGGCTTCCGAGGCCACCGTCCAACAGGCCATTCAGGAAGCTGCCAAGCTGGAGAATCCGGGGCTGTCAGGCAAACGTCACAAGGAGCCGAGCCAGGTTCCTGGCGCCTCGGCCCTTGCCCAGGTTGAAGCTCAGTCCGAGTCGACTGCTGCTGATCAGGGGCGACAAGGAGTTCCTGGAGACCAGGTTGATCAACCGGCCAACACCCAGTACGTCGGTGATCAGCACTTTGGAGGGCAGCGGCCTTCACAGGATCAGTGAGGTAGTTGGGCCGGGGCCATGATGGCCTCGGCCTCTCTGCTATCAACGGACGGGGCGCCGATACGCGGCACGCTACGACGATGGGGGCCATTGACACTGTGCATGTTTTCTTGCATGATTATCGTGCAAGAAAACATGCACAGTTGTCGTATCCGTGTTGAGGAGTCCCATGTCCCCGTCTCGAACATATGTCCATCCTGACGCGTCGGAGATTCTCCTTCCGCGGGTTCTCTATGCGTTGAGTGATCCGATTCGTCTTGAGATGGTGCGCCGCCTGTCGCTGGTCGAGGAGGCAGACAGCCTTGACTTGGCGGATGATCTGCCGCGCTCAACCTTGACGTATCACACCCGTATCCTTCGGGAGAACGGGATCACCTTTACCCGCTCTCAAGGCAGGTCCTGCCTGATTTCGCTGCGCGCCCGAGACCTCAACGACCGTTTTCCGGGTTTACTCGACTCGGTCCTTGCCGGCTTGGCGGCCGACGTCTCCCGTGAGGACTCAGCCTCGTGATCGGCAGGTTGTGGCCTTATTTTGTGGGAACCGTCGCCCTCGGTCTCGATGCTTATGTCATTGCAGGCATGTTGCCCAAGATCGCATCGGATCTCGGCAGCAGTTCGGGCACGGTCGGGCTGGGTGTTGCGGCCTTCACAGCTGCCTACGCGATATCTGGGCCTGTTCTTGCAGGTGTTGCTGGCAGGCGGGCCGCTCGGTCACTCCTTCTAGCGCTGTCCCTCTTCGTAGCATCGAACATCATCTCCGCATTGGCGACGACAGTTGCAATTTTTATCGCGTCGCGGCTTCTTGCAGGTGCTGCGGCCGGTGTTTACTCTCCACTGTCGTCGGCGGTGGCCGCACACAGCGTTTCGGCTGACCGGAGGGGACGCGCGTTGTCCTTGATCCTTGCGGGTTTGGCATGCGGCACTGTGTTTGGGGTTCCGCTCGGGCTGATGGTGGCCGACTGGGCCTCGTGGAGGTGGACCTTTGGCCTCATCGTCGGGGTCGGGCTATGCGCGATGCTGGGAATAGGTCTGCTTGGTCGTGGCCGGATAGCGAATGTGGAAACCCCCTCTGCGGGTGCACGCTTTGCGACTCTCGGCAAGGCGTCAAACGTGGTTACCATGCTGGTGACTCTATGTACCGGGATCGCTTCACTGGGGCTGTACACCTATTTCATACCTCTGCTTGACGGCCTGGGCCTGAGTTCGGCCCATGTATGGCTGATATGGGTGTGGGGGATAGGTGGTGCCATAGGTGCATTGTTTGTAGGTCGTGTGGTTGACGCGGCACAACGTTCGACTGTCGTGACGGCCTTGATCACCGCATTGCTCTTACTCGCATTCCTGATACTGGCCTGGAACCCATCGGTCATCGTTGTGGCCATGAGCATTTTGTGCTGGGGGATGCTGGGGTGGGCGTCACTCGCCCCTCAGCAGCACACCCTTATGGTGGACAATCCCCATGATGGCACGACAGCCGTTGCCGCAAACGCGTCGGCAAATTATTTGGGATCGGCGATTGGATCGATGGCTGGCGCGGCCCTGGTTGACCAAGGATTCGTCGGTGAAAGCCTGGCACATGTCGCCGCAATCCCGGTCATTGTTGCGTTCCTGCTTCAGCTTGTGCGAATTCGGATGTCGACATGACGCGTCATTGTGTGGTTTCCCGCTGGCGGGCATAGCGTCCCGCCAGCACCCCGCAAGCGATGAGCTGGGCCAGGTGGAAGATCATGAGAGGCAGCACGATGAGACCGACCGGCTGTCCCGCGAACAGCACCGTCGCCATCGGTAGGCCGGTGGCCAGCGATTTCTTGGTGCCGCAAAACTGTATGGCGATGCGGTCGTCACGGTCGAAGCCGAGCCATCCGGCTCCTGCCCAGGTCAACCACAGCATGAAGAACAACAGGACCAGGCATATGAGGGTCAGGACGATCATCGATGCCGGTGACACCAAGGACCACATGTGCTCGCGCATACCTTCTGAAAATGCCGAATAGACGACGAGGATGATTGACCCCTGATCGACAAATTTGAGTGGCTTACGGTGCCTTGTGACGAAATCTGCGGTCCACCGACGTGACAGCTGGCCCAACACAAACGGCAGCAGCAATTGAATGATGACATCAAGAAAGCTTGACGCCTGAATCGTCAGCCCGCCGCTCGTCGACATCATGAGGAGGGCCAGGACGGGGGTGAGGAAGGTCCCCAAGAGATTCGATGTGGTTGCTGCAACGATGGCCCCCGCGACGTTGCCGTGGGCGATTGAGGTGAAGTTGATCGACGACTGCACCGTCGAGGGCACCAGGCAAATCCACAACATTCCGACGTACAGGGTTTTGGGTATCGCCCAAGGCACTAGGCCGTGCATTGCCAGTCCGACGAGCGGAAAGACGACGAAGGTAGAGACCAGGATCGCTCCCTGTAATTTCCAATTCTTGAGACCGTCGAGAGTTTCGCGGGGTTCCAGCCGGGCACCATAGAGGAAGAACAGGATAAAAATAAGGACAGTGACGCCGTGATCGACGACGGGTACAGCCGGCCCCGTGGCAGGAAAGATCGACCCAATGATGGCCGTCACGACGATGGCGATGACGAATCCGTCGATGGGCAGCTTGCGGCGTGGCTTGGCGGAACTCACCTGCCCACGATAGCCACCGGTAGGTTGGAGCGGTGGCAACGTTCATAGACATCGACGATCCGGCCGACTCGCGCCTGGCCGACTACGTCAGCTTGCGCGACGTCAACTTGCGAAAGTCCTTGGAGGCTGAGCATGGGCTCTTCATCGCGGAGGGGGCCAAGGTCATCCGGCGCGCTTGTGAGGCGGGGTACCCGCCCAGATCATTCCTGCTGGCTCCTCGCTGGATCGACGGTCTGCGCGATCTCTTCGACGACCTTGACGTCGAGGTCTACGTCGTCTCCGAAGCCCTGGCCGAGCAGGTGACCGGGTTCCACGTCCACCGTGGTGCTCTGGCGTCGATGTGTCGACAGACCCGCTGGAGCGCCGCCGATCTCACGGATGCTCGCCGACTGGTGGTGTGCGAGGACATCGTGGACCACACCAATGTCGGCGCGATCATCCGGTGTGTCGCAGGCATCGGGTGGGACGGTGTCCTGTTGGCCCCCCGCGCTGCCGATCCGCTCTACCGTCGAGCCATCAAGACGTCGATGGGAACCGTCTTCCAGCTGCCCTGGGCCAGGCTCGAGGACTGGTCAGGTGGTCTCGACGAGCTGCGAAACCATGGCTTCACGGTGGCGGCAATGGCCCTGAGTGACGACTCGGTCACCCTGGACGAGTTCTCCGCGGACCTGCGAGCCAACCCACGGAAGGTTGCCCTGCTCATGGGCACTGAGGGGGCGGGTCTGTCGTCCCACTGGATCAGTCAGGCCGACGTCGTGGTGCGCATCCCGATGGCCGGAGGAGTGGACTCCCTCAACGTCGCAGCAGCTGCAGCGGTGGCCTGCTACGAGTTGCGGGACGTCACGCCCTCACGAATCAGCCCTTCGGGGTGAGCGGCCAGTCGTCGGGGTAGAGATGGGCCACCTTGTCGTGCTGCTCGTCGAGCTTGCGACGTGAACGCTTGGAGAGCCGGTCCCCGAAGACGACTCCGTTGCAGTGGTCGGTCTCGTGCTGCAGACAGCGGGCGAAGAAACCGGTTCCGGTGACGGTGATGTCGTTGCCCCAGGGATCCTGGCCCGTGCAGGTGGCCAGGTCGGGGCGGGCCAGGGACTGGAATCCGCCGGGCCAAGAGAGGCAGCCTTCGTCAGCCGCCTCGAGGCGGCGATCGCGTCCCTCCGGCAGGGTGACGACCGGGTTGCAGAAGGCACCATGGTGGACGATGTTGTCGGCGTCCGGGCAGATGTAGACGAACAGAGACAGGTCAACCCCCACCTGGGTTGCGGCCAGACCCACACCGTCGGCGGCGTCCATGGTGGTGAACATGTCACGAATGAGGGTCGTCAGGTCCTCGTTGAACTCGGTGACGGGGTGGGTCTGGGCGTGGAGAACAGGCTCCCCCCACCGGGTGACCCGGCGCAGGGACCCACCTTTGAACAGATCCTCCCAACGGGGGTCGTCATTGGGGGTGTGCTTGCGCATGGCTGATCTCCTGAGGTTGATGAATGTCCGGGGGTGATTGTCTCACGAGTGGGCAGGTGCCCGTGATCACCCGATGGTTGGGCCGACGAGCACCCGCATGACCCCGGGTTGGTCGATGGTGGTCTCGACCTGCCACTCGCCGGTCTGGTCGTCGCGGCAATGAATCGCGATGTGGCCCTCTTCCGGCAGTGCGGCCCAGACTCGGGTGCCGCCCTGCGTGGTCACGGTGATGTCACGCGGATTGGCCCCGGTGCCGTCGAATTCGTCGACCAGTTCGAGTCGTCCGAACCGGCCTTCCAACACCCCGACACTTCCCACCAGACGGTTGGCGACGAAGTGTTGGCCATCCGGGGAGGACACGATTGCAGACGGCTGGGCAGGTGCTTGGGAGGGATAACCTCCCCGAGAAGGGACCTTTGACCAGCGCGATGACGGCGTCTCGGTGACGAATCGCCAATCCCGAGCCCACATGTCGTGTCCGGTGGGCCGTGACCAAGTGCTGACCGTTCCGGACAATTCTCCGGCGACGGTCAGGATCTGCTTGCGGCCGTCCTCGGTGAGGGTGAGGTGACGAGGGCCCATACCGGCAGGGGTCTTGAGAGAACCGATGATCTCAGGACCAGCCTCGCTCCAGCGCAGGAAACAGACACGGTCGGCCCCCAGGTCGGTGACGGCGAGGTGAGCGCGATCCAACCAGGTCACCTGGTGGGCGTGAGGCCCTTCCTGACGGTCAGGCAGCGGGCCGGGGAAGGCGCGGTCCTGGCCCAGATCCAGGACGTGACGAACCGTCGGCCGGGTTAGGTCCGACAGATCCACGAACTCAACCTGACCGGAGGCGTAGTCGGCGATCGCCATGAGTCGACCGGTGGGATCGACGGCACCGTGGCAGGGCGATTGGCCTTCCAGCTCGACGGTTCCGACAACCTGGAACTGGCGTCCGGGATGGACGAGCCACAGGGTGCTGTCACGTTCGCAGAGCACGGCGACCACGTTGTACAGCGGCGTCACCCAGGACGCGTCCCCGAGCTGGCAGCTGCCGACGATCTCGGTGTGGAGCCCGTCGGAATCATCGGTCAGCTGCCATGCGGTGATACCTCCGACTGAGACATCGGTGGTGCGATGGCAGGCAAGAACTGGGGTGAGGGCCATGATTGGCAGCCTACTCACGATGAGCCTTCCACAAGGCCACATGACGCAGGACGTGGGGTTGTCCACAAGCAATGACATCCAATGTCGTGTGGTTGTCCACAGGCCAGAAAGATGATGGCGGATGTCGAGGGCTCGGACGACAACTGAAGATGTGAGGAAATCTGTCTGTATCAGTGTGTTGATCATCGTCATCGGGACATGTCTGTTGGTTTTGCCTGCCCCTACGCGCAGCGTTGCGGCTCCGTCCGCGGAAGCTCTGTCGTGGCGAGCACGACCGACAGGTGATCGTGGCGTGCCGGCCGGGAGGCGTCCTCCCGTGCCCGGTCCCGTCATCAAGGGGTTCGATCCTCCGGCCAAGCCGTGGTTGCCCGGCAGCCGTGGGGTGGAGTTCTCGGCATCGCCGGGGGAGCCGGTGAGGACCGTCACCGCTGGGGTCGTCGTCTTCGCCGGACAAGTCGCCGGCACCGGGGCGGTCAGCATCATGTTGCCCGACGGACGGCGGACCACCCACATGCCGGTGGTTCCTGTCGTGGCGGTCGGTGACGTCGTCATTCCCGGTCAGGTCATTGGGCTAGTGGGCGTGGGACCACCATGTTCCCGGACTTGTCTGCACTGGGGACTCAAGAAAGGAACTGAGTATCAGAATCCGATGACCCTGTTGGACACCGAGGTACGTCTCCTGCCAATGCAGGGGCGAGCTCGGGTGGTGTCGGTCAGACGGGACCTTCGCCAGCCCTTGGAGCTTCCCGGCGCGAAACCTCGTATGAGGTCTGCCGGTACGTTGATGCCGCCATGGCTGGGAGCCGGTCGTGATGGGGTGATCCTCGTCGACGACCAGGTGGCTCGGGCCGTGACCCGAAGGGGTCACGCCCTGGGGTGAGCCTGACGAAAAGCCGTCCGTAGTCTCTCGGTGGATACGTGTGTGTAGATCTGAGTGGTGGCCAGTGATTCATGGCCCAGTATGTCTTGGACAGTTCGTAGATCAGCTCCGCCCTCCAGAAGGTGCGTCGCCATGGCGTGACGCAGTCCGTGGGGTCCCAGGTCGGGGGAATCCGGCTCGGCTCGCAGATGGGTGTGAACGATGCGTCTCACCACTCGTTGGTCGATCCGACCACCACGGGTGCCGAGGAAGAGTGCCCTTCCAGAGGTGGGGCAGACCCATTCCTGACGACGCCCCAGCCATTCGTCGACAGCGCGCAGCGCGGGCCCTCCCATCGGCACGGTGCGTTGCTTGTTTCCCTTGCCGGTCACTCGCACCGTCTGGCGAGAGCGGTCGACGTCACCCAGGTCCAGACCACACAGCTCACCGACGCGCAGGCCGCCTCCGTAGAGCACTTCCAGGATGGCGGCATCACGGGCACCCTGCGGTGACTCATCGCTGTGCGCCTCGGCAACCGCATCGTCAAGGATGTGGCGTGCCTGCTCGACGCCGAGGGTGGTCGGCAGACGTTTCGGAGCCTTGGCCGAGGACAGGGCGGTCGTCGGGTCTCCGTCGATGAGCCCCTCGTTGGATGCCCATCGGAAGAAGACCCGCGCCGCTGACCAGCGGCGCTGCATGGTGGCCGCCGTTGCGCCAGCCAGCCGGGTGTCGGCCAGCCAGGCTCGCACGCGGGCCGTATCGATGTGTCCGATCGAGTTGACACCGTGGTCGTGCACGTGCTCCATGAGGTCGGTGAGGTCAGCCCGGTAGCCACGAATGGTGTTGGGGGAGCGATGCAGGGTTGCGAGATGATCGGAGAAGTCCTCGATGGGCACCGAGAGCGCACTCGGAAGGCGCGGGGAGTCAGGGCGGGGATTCATCGATTCCCACTGTGGCCTGTCACTGTCGGGATGACGAGGTAGACACGCGGAGGTGATTGAGGATTGAGCAGATGTATGACGGTCATATTGCTCGCGATATCGGACGGTTGGAGAGAGATATCGAACAGTCGGATAGAGGCAGGAGAGCCATGACGTGACGGATCGGTACGCCGCGGCGCGGGTCGGATCAAGAATCAGCTGTGCCAGTGTGCACGGTGAGGTGTCGGAGATAGTTGGCTGGCATGTTACTCGAGTTATGGCGTGGCCTTGACGCCATATACTAATCCGGTTTAGCGTAGTGTTACTTTCACCGCTGAAAGGACCACTATGAAGCGACTACTTATTACTGGTCTGGCTGTCATCGTTGGACTCGGAGGGATTGTCGGCTGCGGGTTGACTGCGCAGGCTGACGACAGCGTCGCCCCTGTCGGGGATCGAGTGTTAGCGTCGGCTCAGCCCCGCAATGCCGGTCATCGTCTGCAAGACATCCGTACCTGGAGTCCCCAGACTGACCCATACGCCTCCTATCTGCGAGCTCAGGTTCCGCTGCAGTCGCGCATCGCCCGCGACCCTGGCACTCAGATTCGCCGCAACCTTGACGGTAAGGCCGAGGTTATGCTTATGCAGGGCGACTACGGCAACTCATTTTTCGGGAATTTCCGGGATAATGATGGATTTGCGAACAATGTCCTTAATTTCTGGCAGTACGTGGACTACTGGAGTCCTTGGCATGGCTCTGCGACAGCCCGCACTCCTGAAGCGTTGTATGATCCCGCCACCAGTGATTGGCGCACCCGCAACTTCGAGTTCGGTATTGTCGACATCCCGAATGCCGCCTACACTAACGCTGCCCATCGCAATGGTGTTAAATCCATCGGCACGATCTACTTTGACCCGGCTTTTCGTCCCGGTCTCACGTTTGCTGAGGCCTTTGATAAAGATCCGAATTCTGAGGGATACATTATTGCCGAGAAGCTGGTCGAAATGGCACGTTACTTCGGTTTCGATGGGTACTTCCTCAATGAGGAAGAAGGTAACCTTCGAGATCCTCGATTCAAGCCTTTCATGAGCTACCTGACGTCCAAAGGTCTCTACACACAGTGGTACACGAATTCTTCGGGTAGCTTCTCGACATCGAAATCCAACTTGCTTGATCATGGCAAGATCATGGATTCAGTGTTCCTAAACTACACGTGGCCAGGCTCTCAGGACCAGTCGGTTGTCGCTGCCAGGGCCAGTGGATATGATCCGCACAAATCACTCTTCTTCGGAGTCGAAGCTAATCAGGCTCGGTTCGACGGGAAACACCCGTCGGCCTCCCGGCTTCCGAGTCTCTACAAATCTGTTGAGGATCACAGTCCGAAGGCGTCGGTTGCTCTCTTTACCCCGAGCGATATGTACCAGCGGGGACTGGCGGACGATGTTAAACCCAAGAATGTCAGTAAGTCCATTCCGCTGTTCCAGCAGGATTCCTATCAATGGATGGTTTCTGAACGTGAAAGGATGTACTTTTCGGGAGTTACATCTAACCCGCAGGACACCGGGTCACACCCAGGGAATTCCCGGCCTGAGGTTGGCGTCAAGGACTCCTCATCATGGGTTGGGGTGGCCGACTTCACTCCGGCCAGGTCGGTCATTTCGGGGTCACGCTTCCACACTGATTTCAATACCGGTCACGGCATGCAGTGGTACCACGATGGCGAGGTCTCCAACTCGCGCTCATGGACCAACATGGATGCCCAGTCCATCCTGCCGAGTTGGCAGTGGTGGATTGACACCAAAGGTTCCCGACCATCGGTTGATTTCGACTACGGCCCGACCGAACAGCGTAAAAGCGTCGACGGCGTCTCGATGAAGACCCCCTACCAACAAATCGGGGGATGGAGAGGGGGCTCATCCCTCGTCGTCCACGGTGACATGAGTCGGCAAACGACATTGAAGCTGTTCAAAACTCGCCTGACGGTGGGCGGCAACACTACGATGCCACTCACTTTCCGCAAGAGTTCGGCGAGTGGAGGGGCCATGAAGGTTGCCCTCGTCTTCGCTGATCACCCCGGGCAGGTCATCAACCTCGCGGTGCCTCAGAGTGCTGCCCGTGGGCAGTGGACTACCTCCACCCTTGACCTAGGGCGGTTCGCAGGGCGAACTATCACCACCATCGGTCTTCAGTTTGACCCCTCGTCTCACTACCAGATGAACATCGGCTCGATATCGGTACGTGACGGTGCCAAGGCGCCCGAGGCTCCCAGTCGGGTAAAACTAGACAAGGTGTACGACGACGGGCAGGCCGTCTTGTCGTGGCAGACCGCACCCTTCGACGACGTCTCCGAGTATGTGGTGGACGCTACTGGATCCGATGGCAAGACTGTCCACCTGACATCGGGATATACCGATCTAGCCTATGTCAAGAAAGTTCCCGACGCTAGGGGAAGGGTGACTTTTGCGGTGCGTGCTGTCGGTCACGACGGTCAGGTCTCGAAGCCTACGAAGGCCGTCTTTGATTACTCGACCCAGCCACGTCATATCAAGGTGGCTGAATCTCCCACGGCCTCGAAACTGCTCACGGAGGCGGCCACTCCGGGCAATCTCGATGTGTCGTGGGACCCGAAGGGCCTTGCCGGGACATGCCGTATCCACGTCAGCCTCGTTGATATCGCCCCTGGCGACATTGACAATCAGCCATATGGCCTGACAGTTCCCTGCTCCACGGGGTCAGCCACGGTGCCGGTGTCTGTGCGCGAGGGATATCCCTACGACCTGACGATCAGCTCGGATAAAGACCAAGGGCTGTCGTATAGGGGGCGGACCCACGATTCGTGGGCTGCCCCGGTGACCCTCAACGACATCGTCATTGGCGAGGATCATTCCGGGTTTCACATGCGCAATCTCACCTCGCCCGACTGGTACCAGCTTGACGTGGCATGGCAGGGAATGGACGGTACGTCCTCGCTGATCACCAAGATTCGTCGTGGAGGTTCGGTGCGCGGAGGCTGGGGTGCCAGTCCTACCACTGACGATCCGACAGCTTTTCACCGTTTTCCAGCAGCCGACGGAACTCTCGTGACGACTGTCACCGATTATGCCGGGAACACAACAGTTCAGAGGTTCATGATCAAGGGTTACGGTCTAGTGATACCGACCATCAAGCCATCGTTCACAGTCAGGGGCAAGGGCACCCAGAAAGTCACGGCGGGGCATGAGATCGACCCGGTCACCATGACGGTAAGCGCAGCAGCGCCGTTGTCATGGCGGACCCGTGGGTCTTTACCCGATGGACTGTTGTGGCGTAGTGACATGTCCGGTGATGGACTGACGCCTCTCAGTGGGACGTTATCGGGCAGCCCGACAGCTACTGGAACACAGAGAATTGTCGTCGAGGCGACCGATGTGTACGGAAATAGTGCTAGCGAGGAGGTCGTCGTGGAGACCGTTGCCGCCCCATCTACGTCGTCTACGGCACCTAAGTCAACAGGCGCGTCTGGTGAGACGTCGAATACTTCAATCGTTACTGTCCCGCGCATTCCAGACACAAACCCAAACACAAACACAACAGGTACGGGTCGCTCGCCGGTCGTGACATCACATTCGCAGTGGCATGAAACCATGCGGAAGGAACGCCCCAGCATGATGCCCCACACCGGCTTCTGACGGCGGGCGCCCTGCTGTCCGCGTAGCGGCAGGGGTGATGGCGGTGTTGGATGACGGCGTCGGCGGTGTCGTCGCCCAACACCATTGGTCGCACACAGTCCGCTGTCATGAATTGGCCCAATCTTCGATCAGCGTCATACACTAGACACGCAGTCCGGACGCTTTCGGGCTGACTTCGCATGCATCGACGTCATCGACACCGGACGCCCACGGTCCTGCCACGGCAGGCGGGCGAGCGGTGATGCATCAGGAGGTGACGCAATCCCGCGTCGCCGCACAACCGTTTGGCACACCCATGGTGTGCCCTGATGAGGAAGGACACGGTCATGGCCGTCGTCACCACTCGCCAGCTCCTCGAGAGCGGCGTTCACTTCGGACACCAGACCCGTCGCTGGAACCCGAAGATGAAGCGTTTCATCTTCACCGAGCGCAACGGCATCTACATCATCGACCTGCACCAGTCGCTGGCCTACATCGACAAGGCTTACGCCTTCGTCAAGGAGACTGTCGCCAAGGGGGGCCAGATTCTCTTCGTCGGCACCAAGAAGCAGGCTCAGGAGTCCATCGTCGAGCAGGCCAGCCGCGTTGGCATGCCCTACGTCAACCAGCGTTGGCTCGGCGGAATGCTCACCAACTTCCAGACCATCTCGAAGCGCATCGCCCGACTCAAGGAGCTTGAGGCCATGGACTTCGACAAGGTCTCTGGCTCCGGTCTCACGAAGAAGGAGCTGCTCATGCTCTCCCGTGAGAAGGACAAGCTGGCCAAGGACCTCGGTGGCATCCGCGACATGCCGAAGACTCCTCAGGCCATCTGGGTTGTCGACACCAAGAAGGAGCACCTCGCCATTGACGAGGCTCGCAAGCTCAAGATCCCGGTTGTCGCCATCCTCGACACGAACTGCGACCCGGACGAGGTCGACTACCCGATCCCGGGCAATGACGACGCCATCCGTTCGGTGTCCCTGCTGACCCGCATCATCGCCGACGCCGTCGCCGAGGGCCTCATGGCTCGCTCCTCCGGCAAGTCCGGTGACCAGGCTGCCGAGGCTGAGCCCATGCCTGACTGGGAGCGTGAGCTCCTCCAGGGTGGAGACGCCAAGGCTGAGAACAAGACTGAGGCCGAGGAGCCGAAGGCCGACGCCCCCAAGGCCGACGAGGCCGAGAAGTCCAACTGAAGTTCGCCCACGTCTAGACAGGACTGAGATTACCCATGGCTATCACTGCTGCTGAGGTCAAGAAGCTGCGCGACGCCACCGGCGCCGGCATGATGGACGCCAAGAAGGCACTCACGGAGGCCGACGGCGACTTCGACAAGGCCGTTGACATTCTGCGCGTCTCCGGCGCTGCCAAGGCCGCCAAGCGTTCCGACCGCGAGGCCAGCAACGGCCTGGTCGCCGCTGCCGGTACTTCCCTGGTGCACATCGGTTCCGAGACCGACTTCGTCGCCAAGAACGAGGAGTTCATCGCCACTGCCAAGGAGATTGCCGAGGCCGTCGATAAGGCTGGAGCCGACTCCAAGGACGCCGCCAACGCCGCCACCCTGGCCGACGGCACCACCGTCGCCGACAAGCTCGCTGAGCTCGCCGCCAAGATCGGTGAGAAGATCGAGCTCGCCAACGCCGCCCACGTCGACGGCAACGCTCACGTCTACCTTCACCGTCGTTCCCAGGACCTGCCCCCGCAGGTCGGCGTGATGGTCGAGTACGAGGGTGGCGACAAGGAGGCCGTGCACGGCGTCTGCCTGCAGATCGCCGCCATGAACCCGCGCTGGCTGTCCCGTGACGAGGTCCCCGCCGACGTCGTCGAGCACGAGCGCACTGTCGCCGGCGACATCGCCCGCGAGGAGGGCAAGCCCGAGAAGATCATCGACCGCATCGTCGAAGGTCGTCTCAACGGCTTCTACAAGGAGAACTGCCTGCTCGACCAGCCGGCCATCTCCGACGACAAGAAGTCCGTCGCCCAGACCCTTGAGGCCGCTGACGTCACCATCAAGCGCTTCGTGCGCTTCTCCGCTGGAGAGTGACTCCTTCCCGGCACGAACCGGGGATGGCTGACACGAACGGCCCCACCACGTGGTGGGGCCGTTCGTCGTTCCCAGACTCGAGGGTTCGCTGGAGTTCAGAGGTCCCGGGCCACCCATGACGGGATCCCCCCGGTAGTGAATGCCGGTCGAGACCACGGTGAACTGCGGCGGTAGCCATCCTCGGGCTAAGCTGAAGTGACGCATCCCGCGTCAATGTCCGCCGACCAGGAGAGATGATGCCAGAGCGCTACAACCGAGTTCTTCTCAAATTGTCCGGAGAGGTTTTCGGAGGGGGAGGAATCGGTGTCGACGCCGATGTCGTGGCCGCCAAGGCCCGCGAGATCGCCGATATCGCCAACAGCGGCGTCCAGGTGGCCGTCGTCGTCGGAGGTGGGAACTTCTTCCGTGGAGCTGAGCTTCAGCAACGCGGCATGCAGCGTGATCGCGCCGATTACATGGGCATGCTTGGCACTGTCATGAACTGCCTCGCCCTTCAGGATTTCTGTGAGAAGGCTGGAGTCGACACCCGCGTCCAGACCGCCATCACCATGGGCCAGGTCGCCGAACCGTACATTCCCCGCAAGGCCGAGCGTCACATGGAGAAGGGACGAGTTGTCATCTTCGGCGCTGGGTCCGGGATGCCGTACTTCTCGACCGACACCGTTGCTGCGCAGCGAGCCCTCGAGATCGGCGCGGATGCCCTACTCATGGGCAAACAGGGAGTGGACGGCGTCTATGACAGCGATCCCAAGACTAACCCGAACGCCCACAAGTTCGATGAACTGACCTACGACGAATTCCTGTCACGTGACCTCAAGGTCGCCGACGCCACCGCCGTCGCCATGGCCAGGGACAACGATCTGACGATGGTCTTCTTCAACCTCGAGACCCCGGGCAACATCGCCCGTGTCATCAATGGTGAGGAGATCGGCACCACCGTCCATCGCTGAACCATCGAAGACACACCAAGGAAGGACTACACAGTGAGCGACATCATCAAGGACGCCGAGAAGAAGATGGGGTCAGCGGTCGACCATGCCCGCGAGGAGTTCGCGGCCATTCGAACCGGACGTGCCAATCCCGCCATGTTCAACAAGATCATGGTCGATTACTACGGCGCCCCCACCCCCCTGCAGCAGCTCGCCAGCTTCCAGGTTCCGGAGGCTCGCACCGTCCTCATCGCCCCGTTCGACAAGAGCTGCGTCAACGAGGTCGAGAAGGCCGTCCGCGACTCGGATCTGGGCGTTAACCCCTCCAATGACGGCAACGTCGTGCGTTGTGTCCTGCCGGCCCTCACCGAGGAACGCCGCAAGGAGTACATCAAGATGGCCAAGGGGAAGGCTGAGGAAGGCCGTATCGCCGTCCGCAACGTCCGTCGCGCAAGCAACGACATCGTCAAGAAGCAGGAGAAGGACAAGGAGATCTCCGAGGACGAGATGACTCGTCTGGAGAAGGAGCTCGACCAGGTCACGCGCAAGTACGTCGAACAGATCGACGAACTCCTGAAGTCCAAGGAGAGCGAGCTCCTCGAGATCTGATCGGATTCGGGATGGACAACTCGCAGCAGAAGGCCACGGCCACACGTACCCCACGTGCCGGCCGTGACCTTCCTGCTGCCATCACCACGGGTGTGGTGCTGTGCGGGGCCGTCATCGGCACCGTCGGGTGGTGGCACTGGGGGTTCGTCCTGCTGATGGCCCTTGCTCTGGTGGCCGGAGCCATCGAGCTTCATCGAGCGATGGCTCGACTGGGCATGGATTCTGCAGTTGTGCCGATCTGTGTCGGTACCGTGGTGATGGTCATCGGGGCCTACGCGGCCTCGACGATGGACCTCCACATCCTGCCCAACACCTTCCTCGTTGCCACCCTCGGGGCGACGACGGTCGCGGCGATGGCATGGCGTCTGCCGCGCGGTTCCGACGGATTCGTCGAGGATGTCGCGGCGAGTCTGTTCACTATCGCCTACCTGCCTCTGCTGGGCTGCTTCGTCCCACTCATGATGGGAGACGACGGAGGCAGTCGTCGCATCGCCACCTGGATCCTCAGCGTCGTCGCCTCCGACACTGGCGGCTATGCCATCGGGGTGCTTTTCGGCAAGCACAAGATGGCTCCGATGATCAGCCCCAAGAAGAGCTGGGAGGGATTCGCCGGATCCGTCATCACGGCGGCCCTCGTCGGATGGGCCTGTCTGGGTGGCCTGCTCTCAGCCCCGGCCTGGGCCGGTTTGCTCCTCGGCGTGGTTCTCGCGTTCACTGGGACTGCGGGAGATCTCGTCGAGTCAATGATCAAGCGCGATGCCGGTATCAAGGACATGTCGAACTTTCTGCCCGGCCACGGCGGAGTGATGGACCGGCTGGACTCGGTGCTGTTCTCAGCACCCTTCGCATGGCTCGTCATGTCCTTGGTGCTGTGACCGAGCTTGTGCCTGTCATCTGATCGCGCCGGGAAACCTCGCAGCCACCGTGAACGGATCCATGGTGGCTGACCTCAATTCTGAGAGGAATGTCGTGACCGACCTTGAATCCGAGCGTCCGAGCCTGTCTCCGTCGGGACTGGTGCTGCCCACCACACCGCTGGCCGAGAAGGAAATTCCGGTGGTGGTGCGTACCCCGAAGCGCACCAAGCCCCCCCGCCACTGGATCGATCTGAGCGTCGAGGAGAGGGTGCAGGCAGTCAAAGATCTCGGTCTGCCGGCCTTCCGCGCACGCCAGATTTCCACCCACGTCTTCGACCGTTGGGAGGTTGACCCCACCGAGTGGACCGACCTGCCCAAGTCAGCCCGTCAGGAAGTCGCCGACGCATGGTTCCCGACCCTGTTGACCCAGGTCTCCCGGCAGTCCTGCGACCGTGGCATGACCGTGAAGACTCTGTGGCGGCTACATGGCGGGGCGCTGGTGGAGTCGGTTCTCATGCATTACCCAGCCACCCATCATTCTGCGGCTCGCACCACCTTGTGCATCTCCTCCCAGGCCGGCTGCGGCATGGCCTGCCCGTTCTGCGCGACCGGGCAGGGCGGTATCCAGCGCAACATGTCCACCGCTGAGATCGTGAGCCAGGTGCTGGCGGCCAACCGTCTCATCGAGGCTGGAGAGGTTCCCGGGGCTAGTGGCCGAGTTCACAACATCGTTTTCATGGGCATGGGCGAGCCGATGGCCAATTACCGTTCGGTGCTCACTGCGATTCGCACCTTGACCGCTGAGGGGCCCGACGGGGTTGGCATGAGTGCCCGGGCCCTGACGGTCTCTACCGTTGGGCTCGTGCCGCGTATCAAGGCGCTGACCGAGGAGGGGATCCCCGTCACCCTGGCCGTCTCCCTGCATGCCCCCGACGATGAGTTGCGTGATGAACTCATCCCGGTCAACCGTCGTTGGAAGGTCGACGAGCTCCTCGATGCCGCCTGGCAGTACGCGGAGAAGACCAAGCGTCGGGTCTCGATCGAGTACGCTCTCATGAAGGACATCAACGACCAGGCTGATCGGGCCGCCGTGCTGGCTCGCCAGATTCGTCGTCGTGGTGACTGGACCTGGGCTCACGTCAACCTCATCCCGCTCAACCCGACCCCGGGTTCGCGCTGGACGGCGTCACGCCCGGAGGATCAGGATGCCTTTGTCGAGATCCTGGAGCGCTGGAAGATTCCGGTCACGGTGCGCGACACCCGAGGCTCCGAAATTGATGGCGCATGTGGTCAGTTGGCTGCTGTGGGGCGCTCGGAAGGTTTGGGCAACTAGTCCATTGGGTGAGCCAGGGGGATGGCTCGGGGCGATGTGGTGCGAAAATCAACCGAAGGACGTCTGCACATGAAGGAGGTCGCAGGATGGATAGCCAGCTCGAGGACGCCTACGAGGCGGTGCTGAAGCGCAATTCGGGGGAGGCCGAGTTCCATCAGGCCGTACGGGAGATCTTCGAGTCCCTCGGCCCGGTGCTCGAGAAGAACCCGCAGTACGTCGAGGCAGCAGTCCTGTCGCGTATCTGCGAACCGGAGCGTCAGATCATCTTCCGGGTCCCGTGGGTCGATGACAAGGGCAAGGTGCGCATCAACCGTGGCTTCCGTGTCGAGTACTCGTCGGTACTGGGGCCGTACAAGGGCGGACTGCGATTCCACCCCTCGGTGTACCTGGGAACCATCAAGTTCCTCGGTTTCGAGCAGGTCTTCAAGAATGCGCTGACCGGCATGCCGATCGGTGGTGCCAAGGGCGGCTCGGACTTCGATCCGCACGACGCCTCCGAAGGTGAGGTCATGAGGTTTTGCCAGTCGTTCATGACCGAGCTCTACCGCCATCTCGGTGAGCACACCGACGTCCCTGCCGGTGACATCGGCGTCGGTGGCCGTGAGATTGGTTTCCTCTTCGGCCAGTACAAGCGGATCACCAACCGTCACGAGTCCGGGGTTCTCACCGGAAAGGGACTCACCTGGGGTGGTTCCCTGGTGCGCACCGAGGCCACCGGCTACGGCGCGGTCTTCTTCGTCCAGCGCATGCTGGCGACCAATGGAAGGTCCTTGGACGGCCTGCGAGTCACCGTCTCCGGGTCGGGCAACGTCGCCATTTACGCCATCGAGAAGGCCCAGGACCTCGGTGCGACGGTCGTCGCGTGCTCGGACTCCAACGGGTACGTCGTGGACGAGAAGGGGATCGACGTCGCCCTGCTCAAGCAGGTCAAGGAGATCGAGCGGGCACGCATCAGCGAGTACGCCGCTCGCCGCGACTCGGCCACCTTCCACACCGACGGCTCGATCTGGGACACCACGGCTGACGTCGCCCTGCCTTGCGCGACCCAGAACGAGCTCAATGGCCAGGCTGCCGCCACGCTCATCCGGAATGGTGTGGTTGCCGTGGCCGAAGGTGCCAACATGCCATGTACCCCCGAGGCTGTGCACGCCTTCCATGATGCCGGTGTCCTCTTCGCTCCCGGCAAGGCCTCCAACGCTGGTGGCGTGGCCACCTCGGCCCTGGAGATGCAGCAAAATGCCGCGCGCGACTCCTGGGACTTCGACGCCACAGAGGCCCGCCTGCAGCAGATCATGGCTGACATCCATGATCGCTGCATCGAGACCGCTGACGCCTATGGCCACCCAGGCGACTACGTCATGGGCGCCAACATCGCCGGATTCACCAAGGTGGCGGACGCCGTCATCGCGATGGGTGTCGTCTGAGCGAATCCATCGCACCTGGTCCGCCGCCGGTGGCAGCGAGATCATGGACGTCAGCAAGGGCGGCACACTCGGTCAGATCGGCCCCTTCCCTCGTCCGGATGGATCCGGTGCCGTCTGCTCCGGCTGCTCGACCCTCTCGATCTCGATGTGGGACGGGCTCATCGATGCGGCTCCGGGTGGACCAAACCAAGCAGACCGCGGGGATCGAGGGGGACACGATCCCACTGGATCGTCGTGGAACCCGGCGACATCCGCACAGTCAGGCCGTGGGGACTGGAGATGACGTCAAGTTTCGCGATGAAGGTCTCGCCCTGCCAACCACCGCTTGCCGCGATGTCGATGGAACCCTCACCGACACGGCAGTGACACGTCAGCCACTCGTCATGACCGACGACGAGGTCGAGAGCGGCGTCGAAGATGCCGAACTGGGGTTGGGCGCAGTGCCAGGACATCGCCCAGCCGTCACCGTCACCGCGAGGGGAGACGACAATGTGAGAACCATCGACGATTCCCTGCACCGAGCGCGCCGGGTCGAACTTCCCGGAGACCGTGGGCAGGGTGCGGACAACTTCCTCGGGTTCGGGATCGATCCCCTCCACCAGTGCGGGAACGAGATGATCCCAGACGATCTGCAGAATCGCCTGTTTGTCCCCGGGGCCCTCGCCGACCTCATTGGTCATGACGACGACGGCGTCGACCTCGGGGATGACGAGGGCGAACTGGCCGAAGGCGCCGTCAAGACGGTAGCCGTGGCTCGAGATCCAGGTCTGCCAGCCATAACCCAGTCCCCACTCGGGGCCGGTGAGGCCATCGGATTCGACATGCTTGACGCGGTGCTGCTCGATCCATTCCCGGGGGAGCAGACGCTTGCCGTCATGGATGCCGTCGTCGAGGAGGAGCTGGGCGAACCGACCCATGTCCTCGGCGTCGATGTGCAGGCCACTGAACCCCAACGGAATGCCATCCATGTCGCCGGCCCAGCTGTGTGGCCCACAGCCCAGCGGTTCCAGTACCTCTCGGGTGATGATGGCGTCGACATCCGCCCCGGTGTGTTGACGCACGATCCGAGAGAGCAGCCAGGTGCCGAGGTTGTTGTAGGCGAAGTCGGCCCCGGGGCGTTCGGCAGGTTCGGTCGCCAACCACAGCTGAGCGGTCTCGGTGCTGGGAATTCGCAGTACGCCCAGGGGAGGCTCGGCGAGTTGTTCGGGGGAGTGGCCACTCGCCATCGCCAGGACGTCACGGACCCTGATGGATCTGGCCACCGGGCCGGTCTCACCGGTGCAGGAGGTGGGCAACAGGTCGGCCAGGGTGTCGTCGTACCCGAAGGCGCCACGGTCCACTGCGATGCCGACGGCAGCAGAGGTGAAGGTCTTCGAGCAGGAATAGACGAGGCCGGGTACGTCGGGGCTCCAGGGTGCCCAGCGACGCCGCCCGACGACCTGCCCGTGCTGACGGACGATGAGTCGATGGGGGTGGACCCCGGCTTCTTCGAGGGCATCGGCGGTGATGTCGAGGACACTGTCGGTCATGAATCCACTGTAGGGCCGCTGGCCAGGGTTTTGAGGCGACGATTGAACGAATTCTCCCTCGAATCGGCCCTCTGGAATGGTCATGACAGACTGGCAGGGTGAAGAAGGTCATCATTCTCGGCTCCACTGGATCGATCGGAACGCAGACCCTGGAGGTCATTGCGTCACGCCGTGACCAATTCGAGGTCGCCGGCATATCGGCAGGTGGTTCAGACGTTGGCCTGCTGGCCCAGCAGGTACTCGACTTCTCCATTCCCGTGGTGGCGATCGCACGGGAGGATGCAGCCGAGGAACTCATGAGAGCACTGGCTGTCCAGGCCGGGTCACGCGATGTCCCGGTGCCCAATCCTCAGATCCTGGCGGGGCCGGAGGCTTCGACACAGCTGGCCGGGATGCCCGCTGACGTCGTCTGCAATGCCATCACCGGAGCTGCCGGTCTGCGCCCGACCCTGGCAACCCTTGCTGCCGGGACGACCCTGGCCCTGGCCAACAAGGAGTCCCTGGTCATCGGTGGCAGGCTCGTCACTCAGGCGGCCACTCCCGGACAGATCGTCGCGGTCGACTCGGAGCACTCCGCCTTTGCCCAGTGTCTGCGCGGAGGTGGACGCAATGAGGTGCGCCGTCTCGTCCTGACGGCCTCCGGCGGTCCGTTCCGCGGCCGTGACAGGGAATCCCTGGCGGACGTCACCGCCTCCGACGCCATGAAGCACCCCACCTGGAACATGGGACGCGTCATCACGATTAACTCCTCGACCTTGGTCAACAAGGGCTTGGAGCTGCTCGAGGCCGCCCTGCTCTATGACGTCGACCTCGACGACATCACCGTCGTCGTCCATCCCCAGTCCGTCGTCCACTCCATGGTGGAGTTCTGGGACGGCGCCACCATCGCCCAGGCATCTCCGCCCGACATGAGGCTGCCGATCGCCCTGGGTCTGTCGTGGCCCGATCGCATCCCTGACGCCGCGGCTGGTTGTGACTGGTCGACCGCCACCCAGTGGACTTTCGAGCCGCTGGACAACGAGACCTTCGGGGCCGTCGAACTGGCGCGTTGCTCGGGTAAGGCGTCCGGCACGGCTCCGGCCGTCTTCAATGCCGCCAACGAGTCCTGTGTCGACGCCTTCTGCGAGGGCCGCATCGGATTCCTCGACATTACCGACACCATCGCCGCCGTCCTTGACGAGCACCTGTCCGGTGACGGTAATGGTGTGCCTGGCGCTCGTCACATCGGTGACGAAGCCCTCAGCCTCGACGCCGTGCTGGCGGCCGACTCGTGGGGCCGCCGCCGCGCCGCCGAGCTGTGCGCACGGGGACGCGGCCAGTGACCGTACTGGTCGAGGTGCTGGCGGGGATCCTCTTCTTCGCCCTCATCATCCTTTCGGTTCTGCTGCACGAGTGTGGCCATTTCATCCCGGCCAAGATCTTCGGGGTCAAGGTCACCGAGTTCTTCGCCGGATTCGGGCCCAAGATGTGGTCGGTCGAACGCGGCGAGACCGAGTACGGGTTCAAGTGGATACCGCTCGGCGGCTACGTGCGCCTGGTCGGGATGTATCCGGCCGAGGTGCATCACCGTCATGCCAACAAGCTGACGAAGCTGGCCGACGAGGCTAGGGCAGCCGAGGCTGAGGAGATCACTGACGCGGACCGCGGACGTCTCTTCAGCGACAAACCCGTCTGGCAGCGTCTCATCATCATGAGTGGCGGAATCCTCACCAACCTGCTGCTGGCCTTCCTGTTGTTCTGGGGAGTGTTCGGCATCTACGGTCGGCCCGCCGAGACGACCACGGTGGCCGCGGTGACTCCGTGTGTCCAGATGGCCAAGACTCAGGAGTGCTCGTCGGACGACCCGCCGGCCCCGGCAGCGAGAGCCGGGCTGCAGCCGGGGGACCGCATTGTCTCCTTCAACGGCGAACAGGTCGAGTCCTGGTCCCAGTTGCAAGAACTCATCCGTGACAACGGGGACGGGGAAGTCCGTCTGGAGGTGGAGCGGGACGGTCACCCGGTGGCTCTGGAACCGACCCGGACCATTCTCAATGAGATGCCAGACATCAACAACCCTGGCCGCAGCGTCAAGGTGGGATATTTGGGATTCAGCCCGACCATGGTGATCGTTCATTCCGGGCCGGGGGACACCGTCTCCCAGATGTGGGTGATGTCGCAGCAGTCGTTGAGTGCCCTGGCCAGACTCCCCGTGCTGACCTGGAATGTCGCCTCTGACATGGTCACCGGCAAGACTCGTGACGTCAACAGCCCGATGAGCATCGTGGGAGCGTCGCGAGTTGCCGGAGACATCGCAGGCAATGGGCAACTGACTTTCGGGGACAAGGTTGCCTCGGGGGCGAGCTTGCTTGGTGGCCTCAATCTCTTCCTCTTCTGGTTCAACGTGGTGCCCCTGCCACCCATGGATGGTGGACACATCGCCGGAGCCATCTACGAGGCGTGCAAACGGCGGATCTTTCGGATTGCTGGCAAGCCTGATCCGGGCCCGGCCGATACCGCGATGATGCTGCCCGTGGCATGGGTCATCGGCGTCCTCATGCTTGTCATGGGGCTTATCCTCGTCGTCGCTGACGTCGTCTCCCCAGTCAAGATCTTCTGACTCTCCGGCAATCCTGTGAATTAGCCGTGAGATGCCGGGTCGTCACGCAATGATGGGGGAAAATTCGGTGAATTGTCGGTGACAACCGTTCCTTCCGTCGTATCTACCGTGGCAAGGTGGCGCGCGAACGTTCCCTGCCACGAGATGGGATTTCTCATGACCACAATGTCCAGACGCGTCCTGGCAGGCCTCTCTGCTCTGTCGTGCGGCGCCGCCGCTGTCGTCGCGGTCCAGCCGGCCCATGCCGATCCGACAGCAGCCAGCCACGTCGTCATCAATGAGGTCTATGGAGGTGGCGGTAACTCCGGTGCCACTTGGACCCACGACTTCGTCGAATTGCTCAACCCCACCTCCACGGACGTCTCCGTCAAGGGGTGGAAGCTGGAATACCTCACTGGCAAGGGCAAGGTGGCCAACACCTGCAGCCTGGCCGGCGTCGTCAAGGCTGGTGGCCACTTCCTGGTCCAGGAGGCCAGGGGAGACGGCGGCAGCAAGGCCCTCCCGACTCCCGACGCCGAGTGCTCGGCATTCATGAGTGCCACCAAGGGTTCGGTACGTATCACTGACGCATCTGGGGCCACCGTTGACCTGGTTGGTTACGGTGCTGCCTCGGTGGCCGAGAAGAAGGCGGCTCCCGCTCCGTCGAACACCACCTCGATCGAGCGTCGTCATGGCGTCGACACCGACGACAACTCGGCGGACTTCGAGGTCGGCGGTCCCACCCCGACGCATTCTGGTTCGGCCCCGGCACCCACCCCGGCGCCGACGCCCACCCCGACTCCCGTCCCGGACCCGACCGAGACCCCGATTGCCACGATCCAGGGCAATAGCCCGGCCAGCCCACTGGTCGACAAGACCGTCACCACGGTGGGCGTCGTCACCGCTGCCTATCCGACCGGCGGATTCAACGGCATCTACATCCAGACCCCGGGATCCGGTGGCACCCCGAAGAAGGCCACGGACGCCTCTGACGGTGTCTTCGTGTACTCGAAGTGGGCCGCCGCCAACGTCAAGGTCGGCGACTGCGTGACCGTCAAGGGCACCGTCATGGAGTACAACGACCTCACCGAGATCGGTGGCAGCACCCGAGTCGACCGCAAGTCCGGTTGCGCCCCTGTCAAGGCCACTGAGCTGACCTCCCTGCCGGCCACTGACGCTGACCGGGAAGCCTACGAAGGCATGCTCGTCAAGCCCACCAGCGGCTACACCGTCACCAACAATTACGGCCTCAATCAGTACGGTCAGATTGGCCTGGCCGATGGCGACAAGCCCCTCTACCAAGGCACCGAGATTGCCCTTCCGGGCAAGGACGCCGAGGCCGTCGAGGCTGCCAACAAGGCCAAGTACATCAACCTTGACGACGGTTCGTCATGGAACTTCATGACGAACGCCGACGCCAAGAACTCCCCGCTGCCGTACCTGTCCCAGGACACCCCGATACGCACCGGCACCCACGTCGACTTCACTTCGCCGGTCATCATGGACCAGCGGTTCGGCTGGAACTTCCAGCCCACCGGTCAGGTCGTCGGCGCGGACTCCAAGCTCTCCCCGATCAAGGCCGGCAACAACCGCCCGACCACCCCGCCGGCCGTCGGCGGCAACGTCAAGCTGGCCAGCTTCAACGTACTGAGCTACTTCACCGACCTGGGCCAGGACGAGCCGAACTGCAAGGCCTATGTTGATCGTGACGGCAACCCGGTCTCGGCAAACTACTGCCTGGTCCGTGGCGCCTACACCCCGAAGGCCTTCGCCGACCAGCAGGCCAAGATTGTCACCGCGATCAACGGTCTGGGGGCCGATGTCGTCTCCCTCGAGGAGGTCGAGAACTCCGCTCAGATCACCTGGCATCCGGGACAGTCCCGCGACGCCTCCCTGGCCAATCTTGTTGCCGCCCTCAACAAGGCCGCCGGTGAGAAGGTATGGGCCTACGTGCCCAGCCCGACCGTCATTCCGCCGAACGAAGACGTCATCCGCTCGGCCTTCATCTACAAGATCGGCAGGGTCTCCCCGGTGGGCGCCTCGCAGATCTTGACCGACCCGGCCTTCGCCAATGCCCGTCAGCCGCTGGCCCAGCGCTTCCAGCCGGAGGGTTCCAGGCGAACCTTCGTGGCGGTCGTCAACCACTTCAAGTCCAAGGGCTCGGGTGAGGACGACGGCACCGGCCAGGGCAAGTCGAACCCCAGCCGCGTCTCCCAGGCCAAGGCTCTGACCGGATGGGTGAACACGACCTTCAAGGATGACCCGGTCTTCATGCTCGGTGACTTCAACGCCTACGCCATGGAAGATCCGATTCGCGCCATCAAGGACGCCGGATTCAGCGAGGTCGTCGAGGAATACGATCCGAGTGCTGCCAGCTACCAGTACTCCGGCCGTGTTGGTTCGCTCGACCACATCTTCACCAATGCCAAGGCCCATGAGCTGGTCTCCGGTGCCGGTATCTGGGACATCAATGGCTCCGAGTCGGTGGCCATGCAGTACTCGCGTCGTAACTACAACGTGACTGACTTCTACACCACCAGCCAGTTCGGCGCCTCGGACCATTCCCCGGCACTGGTCGGCTTCTCGATGCAGGCTCCGTCCCCGACTCCATCGATGACGCCGACAACTGTCCCGACGACTCCGTCGGTCACCACCCCGTCCCTGACTCCGTCGATGACGCCGACAACTGCCCCGGTGACGACTGTCTCGACGACTCCGTCGGTCACCGCGCCAGCATCGGCCACTGCCCCCAGTACGACGGTCGCTCCGGCCCGCGAGTATGTGCCGGGACCCCGCCCCGGTCTGCCTCACACCGGAGTCTGACAAACCCTCGCAGCACCCGCCCTGTCACCACGACAGGGCGGGTGCTCGCTGTCAGCGTCACCACACTGGTGTACGTAGGTGACACAATGGAAACGACAATCCGCGATTTCAGGAGTGACACGTCAATGACCGTGAACCTGGGTATGCCCACCCCTCCCGTTCCGACCCTGGCGCCGCGTCGCAAGACGCACCAGATCAAGGTGGGAGATGTGCTGGTCGGTGGGGATGCACCCATTTCGGTGCAGTCCATGACGACAACCAAGACTCATGACATCGGTGCCACCCTGCAGCAGATCGCCGCCCTGACCGCGGCCGGCTGCGACATCGTCCGCGTCGCCTGCCCGACCGATAAGGACGCCGAGGCGCTGCCGATCATCGCCAAGCAATCCCAGATCCCGGTGATCGCCGACATCCACTTCCAGCCCAAGTACGTCTTCCAAGCGATCGAGGCCGGCTGCGGTGCGGTGCGCGTCAACCCGGGCAACATTCGCAAGTTCGACGACCAGATCGAGGCGATCTGCAAGTCTGCCACCGAGCACGGCACCAGCATCCGCATCGGCGTCAATGCTGGCTCCCTCGACAAGCGTCTGCTCGACAAGTACGGCGCCCCGACTGCCGAGGCCATGGTGGAATCGGCATTGTGGGAGGCGAGCCTCTTCGAGCAGTACGGGTTCCGTGACTTCAAGATCTCGGTCAAGCACCACGACCCCGTTGTCATGATCCGCGCCTATGAACAGCTCGCCGAGAAGTGCGACTACCCGCTGCACCTGGGCGTCACCGAGGCCGGACCCGCCTTCCAGGGCACCATCAAGTCCGCGGTCGCCTTCGGGCACCTGCTCGCCGAGGGCATCGGTGACACCATCCGCGTCTCGCTGTCGGCCGACCCGGTCGAGGAGGTCAAGGTCGGCATCAAGATCCTGGAGTCCCTCAACCTGCGCCCCCGCGGCCTGGAAATCGTCTCCTGCCCCTCCTGCGGACGCTGCCAGGTCGACGTCCTGTCCCTGGCCAACGACGTCACTGACGCTCTCGAGGGAATTGACGCCCCGCTGCGCGTGGCCGTCATGGGATGTGTCGTCAACGGTCTGGGCGAGGGTCGTGAGGCCGATCTCGGGGTTGCTGCCGGCAATGGCAAGGGCAAGATCTTCAAGCACGGTGAGGTCATCCGTACCGTCCCCGAGAGCGAGATCGTCCAGACCCTCGTCGACGAGGCGAACCGGATGGCCGAGACCATGAACGAGACCGGGGAACCGGAAGTCGCGGTCTCCTGACGTGTTCACCAGGATCAGGGTCCTCGACGACACCGACGTTGGTCAGGTCACTGAATTCCTGCAGCAGGACCCGGTGGGAAATCTCTTCCTCTTGTCGCGCATCCAGGCCAACGGCTTGGATCGCGGCAGACTCGGGTGCCCTGTCGTCGGTGTGGTGCATTCCCGAGAATTGCAGGGGGTACTCCATCTGGGCGCCAACGTCGTACCGGTGGCCTCGGACGAGTCAACGATCGAGGAGCTGTCCTCCAGAGTTGGTCCGTGGCGGACGTCCTCGTCCATGATGGGCCGTTCCGGTCCGGTGATGGCTCTGCAACGCATCCTGTCGCAGCGCTACCCGCGCGCCTGGGGGAGACCCCGCGAGGTCCGTGCCAGCCAGCCGTTGTTGGAGCTGCAGGAACCGTCCCGCGTCGATCCAGATCCCCGTGTCACGGCTGCGACAATGGGTCATTTCCAGGCCTATTTCCAGGCTGCGGTGGCGATGTACACCGAGGAGGTCGGCGTCAGCCCGATCGAAAGCTCCGGCGGGTACATGCGACACATGCGCGCTCTCGTCCAGAAGGGACACTGCTTTGTCATTGTCGATGACGACGGAACCGTGCGATGGAAGTCAGACATCGGCGTCAGCTGGCGGTCGCACTGTCAGATTCAGGGAGTCTGGCTGGATCCGGCGTGGCGGGGCAAGGGCCTTGCGGATGCTGCCATGACTGCCGTAGCACACCTGTGTCAGCGACGCTACGAGTCGGTGTCCCTCTACGTCAATGACTTCAACATCCGAGCCCTGGCGATGTACGACACCGTCGGTTTCCGTCAGGTGGGGGAAATGGCCACCGTGCTCTACTGACGGCCCGCTGCGACCGGGGCATAAAGGCGGATGAACAGGGTCGGCGCTCATGTCGGTGACCTTGCCCCGCGTCGCAGACACCAAGTGAACGCTCTCAACAGCGGGGCCTTCGACACTGTCGCTGGAGATCGGTGTGTGACAATGCCATCGGTGGTGAGTAACCCGGGGCGCATGGTCGCCTACCAAGGACGTACATGGGTGCTTCAGCCGGGCGATTTCCGCTGTCGGGAATTTTGTTCACCTGAACCAATCGATCCTCCGTTTCGCTCAGAGACGCGCTGTCACGCGTGCCGTTGAGCCCGAGAAGGAGAAATGAATCCTTCCAATAGGTATGCACGCTCACGGTTCCAGTGGTGCCCCAGATCTTGAATTGTCGACAGTGATGTGTTTTCCGGAGACCGTCGGCTCTGATTCCATGGAACTCCACGGTGCTCCAACAGACCAATCGGAGGTGCCCCCCTGCCCGTGGAGTGATCGGCATCCACGTGGTGAGCGGTGTACGGCAGGGGGCGGAATAGGGAGGAAACAGGACTGCCTCAGGCGACCCGGCGCCGCATCCCCCCGAGCAGCCCGCGCGGCGCGAGGACCCAGCACAGGAGAAACACCGCCGTCGCGACGAGGACGATCGTCCCGCCGGCCGGAAGGTCGATCGACCACGACAGGTACAGGCCTACCAGGGCGCTGAGGCCGCCGATCACCGGCGCCAGGACCATCATTCGACCCAACCGATCGGTGAACAGGTGGGCGGTGGCGGCCGGGGTCACCAACAGGGCCAGGACGAGGACGTTGCCGATGACCTGCACAGAGATGACGACGGTCATCGTCACCAGCACGTAGAGCAGCAGGTCGAGGGCGAAGACCGGAAGGTTGGAGGCTCGCGCAGTCTCGCGGTCCAGGCCGACGGTCACCAGCTCCTTGTGGACGGCGCGTTCCAGGAGCAGCACGATAACCCCGGCCACGCACACGACGACGATGTCGTCGTTAGTGATACCCGTAATGGATCCGAAGAGGAACTGTTGCAGGGAACCCGAGTACCCAGGAGCTCTGGAGATGATGACGATTCCCAACGCGAAGGCTCCCGCAAAGAGGATTCCGATGACGGAGTCCTCCTTGAGGCGTCGGTTTTGGGAGACGATGGCCACCAGGACGGCAGTGACGAGACCGGCCACAGCACCACCGACGAGCAGCGACCCCTGGAGTAGGAAGGCCACCGCTAAACCGGGGAAGACCGAGTGGGCCACCGCGTCGCCGATGAAGGCCATGCCTCTCAGCACGACATGGGAACCGATGACGCCGGCAACCATCGAGCAGACCACGGCAACGAGCAAGGCCTTCGGTAGGAAGACCAGCAGGGGATTGGTGAGATCAGTGAAGAACTCCCATGGAGTGAGCATTGATGGTTCCTTGTCAGACAGGGGTGTGGACGGGTTCAGCAGCCCCGACCATGGTCAGCAGCGGGGAGTTCGCGGTGACCCCGAAGGCCTTCATCCACATCGTCGGATCCCGCAGTTCCTCCGGGGTGGAGTCGGCGACGACGGTGCGGTTGATGAGGCACACCCGGTCAGCGGTGGCCATGGCCTGGGCGAGGTCGTGGGTCGTCATGACCAGTGTGGTGCCGTCGGTCGCCAAGCGGCAGAACAGCTCAGTGAGCATCTCTTGGGTCGGCATGTCGACCCCGGTGAACGGCTCGTCCAGAAGCAGTACGGAGGGACGTGTGGCCAAGGCTCGGGCAATGAGAACACGCTGACGCTGACCACCGGAGAGTTCTCCCACGGTGCGATCTGCCAAGTCCGCCATGCCGGCGATCCGCAGGGCGTCGCGCACCGCGATGTGGTCATCCTTGCCAGGACGACGTAGCCACCCGATGTGGCGGGTTCGTCCGCTCATGACGACGTCGGCGACGCTGATGGGGAAGTCCCAGGCGAATTCGTGACGCTGGGGGACGTAACCGATGTGACGCCATCCCTTGCCGGGAGCGGACCCAGCGACCTCAACACTGCCTTTGGCTGGTTTCACCAAGCCGAGCATGCTGCGCAGAATGGTCGTCTTGCCGGCGCCGTTGGGGCCCAGGAGTGCCAGCAGGTCACCCCTGCTGGCTGACAGGTTGACGTCGTGGAGCACGCGGAGGCCGCCCAGGTTGACGGCCATGTCAGTGATCTTGATGGATCCGAGGTCACTCATGCGAACTCGTTCCACTGTCGGAGGTCTTGGCCGATGTTGCGTCGGTGCCCTCGTCCTTCCATACCTCGTCGTGCATCTTCCTGGACTTCGAGCGTCCCACCAGAGCAGCGATGATGAGGGCGATGATGACGACTCCGGCGATGATCGCGATGATCATTCCCCACGGGGTGTCATGGTCGGAATCATCAGTGGAGTTGGTGGCAGCTGTTGGCGTGGAGGCCTTCGCAGAGGCCGAGGCAGCGGCGGAGCTGCTTGTTGAGGCCATGCCGGACGCCGAGGAATCCGATGCCGCGGAAGCCTGGGAGGACGCCGAGGCAGAGGCACCCATGGTTCGAGCCTCGTCGACCGAACCCTTGTCACCGACGACGAACCTCAGCTTGGTCGAGTAGGAGTGCTTGGCGCCCTTGGCGTCGGTGCCGCGGACATCGACGGAGATGGTCTGCGCTCCCGGATCGGAGAACACCCAGTTGGCGTGCACATGGGTGTTGGTCTCCATGTGCACCAACTGCTCTCCGGACCTGGTGGAGTCATACAGCGGTGTCGGGGCGTCGAAACCGTTCTCGATGAACATGTGGGCCTGACCTGGACCCTCGTGCCCGGTGAAGACGAGTTCGGCGCCACGAGGGAAGTTCTTGACGATCTCCGGGGCCTGGGTGTTCCAACCGAGCCACACGACCTTCTGGTCCTGGGTCTGTGGAATGACATATGCCTTCTTGCCACGCATGTCGCCGAGGAAGGAGTAGGCCTCGTCGTTCGGCACGTCGATACGGGACGCATCGACCACGCGTAGCACGGCGTCATCGGTGTTGCGCCACACCGGCGGGTTGGCGGTGTCGTCGCGGGCCATGAGGGTGAACTTGCCGTCAACGATGCGAGGGCCGACATCGACGTGTCCTCGCCTGATCTCGGCGGGTTCCTTGGCCACCTTCTCGTTGTCTGTCACCGTCTGCTTGAGGGCAGGATCTGGTGGCGGGGTAGGGGAGGCATGGGCTGGCTGCGAGAGTGCGAAACCAGTACTGAGCGCGATGAACATGGCAGACAGGGATGCCAACCGACGGTGTTTCGTAATCATGGATTCCTCCGCAGGAGCCTCATCCCAGACACTTGGCCAGGGAGTCGGCGTCGAATTTCATGAGGTCGATGTAGTTCGTGACTCGGTCGTCGAAGGTGTCGCCGTAAATGGGGCACACCTGGACACCGTTCTCGGCGGCAATGGCCGCGAGCACTGAGGAGCCACGCAGCACATTGGGTTCCAGGAACACGGCCGGCACCTTGAGGTCGGCGATGGTCTGGTTGAGTTTGCGTCGTTGTGCCATGGACGGCTCGACACCGGGATTGGCGGTCACGAATCCGGCCACGTGCATGCCGTGGGCCTGGGCGAAGTAGCCGTAGGCGTCGTGGCTCGTGATGAGCTGACGCCGCCCCTTGGGAATGCTGGCGATCTTGCGATCGACGTAGTGCGAGGTCTCTTCCAGCCTCGCCAGGTATGTCTTGGCGTTCTCTCGGTAGGGCTGGGCGCCGTCGGGGTCGGCCTTGATGAGAGCGTCACGGATGACCTGCACGTAGGCCTTGGTGTTCTTGATGCTCATCCACAGATGGGGGTCGATCTCGCCATGAACGTGCGCGCCGAGAACGGCCTGGGGCAGCTGGTGGATCGAGTCGCCAGGGTGGCCCAGGAATCGGAACGCCGGAGTCGGTGGGATTTCGGTGAGTGCCTTCGGGGGCACCCACACCACCGACTTGTCGGGGCTGAGACGCTTCTGGGTGCGGACGCCACCGCCAGTTGGATCGGACAGGATGATCATCTTGCCCTCGTCGATGTCGGCGGAGAGGTCCGCGTGGCCCTTGTCGACGACCGTCCGGTTGGCGAGTTCGGGGATCGTGCGTGGATCAGCTCCGACGGCAATCGTCAGGGTCTGGGTGCCGATGGGGGTGTCTCCCTTGGCCGTGGACAGGGTGGCCGCGAAGGTCGCCTTGTAGATGCCAGGCTTGCTGAACGCCCACGACATGTGGGTGTGGGCGTCAGCAGGAAGCTCGACGTCATCACGCTCGTCGACGCCGTCAGTCGTCGAGTAGTAGATCTGCGGACGACCAAAGGTGCCGGTGATGTAGGCGGTGAGATCGCCAGGACCGTCGACGGATTTCAATTGGAGATGGACCGAGGACGAACGGTCGGCCCCTTGAGCAGTGCCCTTGCCGATGACCCGCAGGCCCAGCCAGACGGTGTCCAGGTTGGCATTCTCGACGAGCGGGATGACCTCAGCGCCATACTTCTGTGCCTCCTCAGCCAGAGAGACGTTGATCGATCCGGCAGGCAGGGAGGCGTCGATGGTCTTGATGACCGAATGGGGCTCGAGCATGAGGTAGTTCGACAGGGCGACCTTCGAGTACACGACGGTCCGGACATCACGCAGCGACGGCTCGTAGGCGTGGGGGTCGGCGCCGGAGGGCACCATCGAGGTGACGGTGGCACGATCGCCGGCGACGTTGCGCGTCAGGTCAGCGAGGATGGGCGTGGTCGTCACCACGGAAAGCTTGTCGTTCTGGGAAGCGGGCGCGTGGCCGCACCCAGCCAGAAGGCTGAGTGCGGCCACGACGCACACCAGGCGTTTTCTCACCCGCGTCGTCTCCTCGCCACGAGGAGAGTGCCGGTCAGACCGATAACCGCGAGGGCTCCGGCCACCAGACCCTGGTTGGTCTGGGAGGCGATACCGGAATCGCCAAAGGTGCCGTTCTCACCGGAGCGTGGCAGCCCGTTGAGATCGCAGGGCTTGCCATCGGGGGTGCGGCCCACGATGGTGTAAGCCGGCTCGGTGTTCTGGTCGGCGCCGGTGGAGGCCAACACCTTGCCGATGGAGGCGGCGACCGACTTGGCATCGATACTCACTGCGAAGTGGAGGGTGCCGGTGGCGCTGACCTTCTTGCCGGCCTTGGTGGTGGCCGTCTGGGTGACGGTCACGGCGTAGTGGCCGGGGGCGGTGAACACCCAGTTCGGGTGAGCATGGGTGTTGGCCGGGACGGTGTAGCTGGTGGGTCCGCCGACGTTGTCGAAGACCCGCTGGCCCACTCCACCACCGAAGGTGCCGGACATGAACACGGCCATCTTGCCGGGGCCGCTGACCTTGTCCAGGTGCATCTGGACCGGGCCGGTGGTGCCGCTGACGATTGACTCGTGCATGGTGTTGACGCCGAGCCACGGCACGCCGGGAACCTGGGTCGCACCGATGAGCCACACCTTGCTGCCGCCCTTGGCGATGAACTCCATGCCGGCCGGAGCCGTGGTGTTGGCCTTGTCACCGACAGCCATCACGATGCTCGACGGCACAACCCACTTCGCCGGGGCGGAGCGGTCGTCCTTGAGAGCGGAGATGAGCTTGCCGGACTGCAGCTGGACGCCCCAGTCGAAGTGACCCTCGGTGGCGATGGACGCAGGATGGGTGGCAGACTGAGCCGTCTTCTTCACGGCAGCGGCAGCCTTGGTGGGGATCTTCACCGGACGGCAGATCTCCTTCCGGGCGGAGGAGCCGCTGGTGGTAGTTCCCTCGGTCGATCCGTTCGGGTCGGAGTTTCCGCCAACCTCGTTGGTCGGCGTGTTGCCGACAACACCGAGATCATCGAAGGGCTTGTCGGAACCGCCCTTGGTGCTGTTCTTGCCGGGAACCGGGGTGCCGCCCTTGCCGCCGTCACTGGTGGGGCAGGTGTTGGCGGCGGCGATGGCCTTGGAACCGACCACCCAGGTGTAGGTGTGGGTTCCGGTGCTGACGGTCTTGCCATTGCGAACGGCGGTGGCGTCAACAGTCATCTGGTAGCGGCCGGGCTTGGTGAACACCCAGTTGGCGTGCACGTGAGACGGCTGTTTGACGGTGATGGTGCCCGGGAGGGTCTTGGACCCACCGTCGAGAAGGGCCTTGACTCCTCCGAAGGAGCTCTGCGAGAACAGGTGCACTTGGCCGGGGCCCTTGACGTTGCGGACGTTGATCTTGACCTCGTTGAAGCTATTGCGATTGACGTCGAAGGTCTCCCAGCCTGGCCACAGCAGATCCTGGTTCTGCGTGATGGGCAGCAGGTAACCCCTGGGGGCACCGGGGTACCCGCTCGGGATGGTGGTCAGGGCAGAGTCCTTGACGGCAAGCAGGACGTTCTCCGGGGTGTGAAGCACACCCTCGCCGGTCACGTCCTCCTTGACCTGCAGGTCAAGACCGTTCTTGGCAGCTGAGCCGACGCGGAAGACGTCGGAATGACCGTGGTCAAGAACGAGCTTCTTGTGGCAGGGCTCCTTGCCGTTGCTCGGTTTCGGGGCCGGGGTGACGGAGGGCTTCGGCTTCGGGGTGGGCTTCGGCTTCGGGGTGACCGAGGGCTTTGGCTTCGGGGTGACCGAGGGCTTTGGCTTCGGGGTGGCCGAGGACTTCGGGGTCTGCGTCAGGGACGGCTTTGGCTTCGGGGTGACCGAGGGCTTTGGCTTCGGGGTGACCGAGGGCTTTGGCTTCGGGGTGGCCGAGGACTTCGGGGTCTGCGTCAGGGACGGCTTCGGCTTCGGGGTGACCGAGGGCTTTGGCTTCGGGGTGGCCGAGGACTTCGGGGTCTGCGTCAGGGACGGCTTCGGGGTGGCCGAGGGCTCCGGAGTCGGCGTCACGGACGGGGTAGGTGCCGGCTCGGGGGCCGGCTTGCCCCACGGGGCCGGAAGGGCCGTCTGGTCGCCAACCACCCAGGTATAGGTGTGTGGCTTGGTCTGGAAGGTCTTTCCGGACTTATCGGCCACGGCCTGGACGGTCATGGTGTAGACACCTGGCTTGCTGAACACCCAGTTGGCATGCACGTGGGACGGATGATGAACCGTGATCGTGCCCGGCAGGGTATTGGAGCCACCGTCGAGCAGTGACTGAAGGTCTCCGAAGGACCCCTGCGAGAACAGGTTGACTTGGCCGGGGCCCTTGACGTTGCTGATGTTGATCTTGACGGCGCTGAAGTCATTGCGCTTGACATCGAAGGTCTCCCAACCCGGCCACAGAACCTCCGGGTTCTGGGTGAGGGGGAGGACATAACCCCTGGGAGCTCCCGGCAGACCTGTCGGGATGTCCATGAGTGCAGCGTCCTTGATCTTGAGAAGCACGTTCTCCGGGGTGTGCAGGATGCCCTCTCCGGTTACGTCCTCCTTGAGCTTGAGGTCGAGTCCGCCATTGTCGGTCGATCCGACGCGGAAGATGTCAGTGTGACCATGGTCGAGGACCATAGGCTTTTCGCTGCCCGGGTCGGCGTCCGATCCAACTTGGGCGTAGACGTTGTTGGGATCCCTGAGGTCATCACTGCCCCAGAGACCCTTCATGATCGGCCTGTCGTTGCCCGTACCCCACTCGACGTGGGCGGTGTCGACAAGGCCGTTGTGCAGGAGCTCCCGGCTCGGCGCTGCTGCGTTCGCTGATGATGGGTTGATCGTCAGGAACGTCAGCAGGACGGCAAGGAGCGATGCGAACCGTTTCACGGTGGCCTCCATTGTCTTCCTGTGATTTCCGACTAACTGTATAATGAGAACAGTTATCACCGCCACTGGGGTCTGATATGGGTTCTCGGTGGAGAACCGTGTTGCGACAGGCAATCCTCGGGTTGCCGACGTCAAGAATTCACCTTGTCGAAGACCCCTCCTTAGCTTCATGGTGCTGTGAAATGTGATGTGTGTCACGTTGTATCAACGTTGTACTTGGTTGCCGGTGACCCTAGCTGTGATATCGGGTCATGGATCGACGGCGCGAACCGGGATGATGGGCCCATACGTGCCTGCATCCTGAGGCTGCACGAGATTGCTTGCGTAGAGGGATCGGTCGAAGTCGATACACGTGCTGTGCGTGACCTGCTGAGAGTCTGACGGGCTGTCGAGGGTGAGCTGGCGAAATCGGGCACCGTCCTCCTTGCCGCTAGGATTCAACGTGGTCGTGGCCGGTCACGTCGAAGGGCGGCGGAGGGTCGAGCGCGGCCGGGAAGGTACACGTCGTGTTGACGCGCATGTCACAGCTCTTCGTCCGAACCCTGCGAGAGGATCCGGCCGACGCCGAGGTCCCCAGCCATCGTTGGCTGGTGCGGGCCGGGTACATCCGTCGGGTTGCTCCCGGCATCTACTCATGGCTGCCACTGGGTCTCCGGGTGATGCGCAAGATCGAGGCCATCTGCCGCGAGGAGATGGCTGGAATTGGAGCTCAGGAGGTGTGCTTCCCCGCACTCCTCGCCTCCGATCCTTACAAGGAGACTGGTCGCTGGGTTGAGTACGGCGACAACCTCTTCCGTCTCAAGGATCGCAAGGGGGTGGAGATGTTGCTGGGCCCGACCCACGAGGAGATGTTCACCCTCATGGTCAAGGACCTGTACTCCTCGTACAAGGATCTGCCACTGTGTCTCTACCAGATCCAGAACAAGTACCGAGACGAGGCTCGTCCGCGCGCTGGCATCCTGCGTGGCCGCGAGTTCGTCATGATGGACGCTTACTCCTTCGACGTCGCCCCGGCGGGTCTCGACGAGGCTTACCAGGCCCAGCGCGACGCCTACATTCGCATCTTCAACCGTCTCGGTCTCGACTATGCCATCGTCAAGGCGATGTCCGGTCCGATGGGTGGTTCTCGCTCCGAGGAGTTCCTGGCCATCGCTGACAATGGTGAGGACACCTTCGTGCGTTCTCCCGGTGGCTATGCAGCCAATGTCGAGGCGGTTCGGATGACTGCCCCGGACCCGCTGCCGATCGAGGGGCTGCCGGATGCGGAGGTCGTCGACACCCCCGAGGTTCCCACCATCGAGTCCCTGGTCCGTATGGCCAACGAGGTGCGTCCTCGCGAGGATCGTCCTTGGACCGGGGCTGACACCCTCAAGAACGTCGTCTTCATGGTGACCCATCCTGACGGCAAGCGTGAGCCACTGGCCATCGGTCTGCCAGGAGATCGCGAGGTCGACGAGAAACGGCTCGAGGCCGCCCTCGAGCCGGCCGTGGCTGAGCCCTTCACGGAAGAGGACTTCGCTGCCAACCCACAGTTGGTCAAGGGGTACATCGGCCCGGGATCCCTGGGCGAGGAGAACTCCTCGAAGGTGCGCTATCTCGTCGATCCCCGTGTCGTCACCGGCACGTCCTGGATCACCGGTGCCGACCAGACGGATCGTCACGTCTTCAACATGGTGGCAGGACGAGACTTCACCCCCGACGGAGTCATCGACGTCGCCGAGATCCGCGAGGGCGATCCCGCTCCCGACGGTAGTGGTGAGCTGCACCTGTCCCGCGGTATCGAGATCGGCCATATCTTCCAGCTCGGCAAGAAGTACGCCGACGCCCTGGGTCTCAAGGTGCTCGACCAGAATGGCAAGCTCGTGACCGTCACCATGGGTTCCTATGGTCTGGGTGTTTCGCGCGCGGTGGCCGCCATCGCCGAGAGCACCTGTGACGACAAGGGTCTGGCCTGGCCTCGCGAGGTCGCTCCCTTCGACGTCCAGGTGCTCGCCACCGGCAAGGGCTCGGAGATCCTCGAGGAGGCGACCAGGATTGCCAGTGAGTTGGCCGAGGCCGGACTCGATGTGCTCCTGGACGACCGTAAGGCGTCCCCGGGCGTGAAATTCGCCGACAGTGAGATCCTCGGTATGCCGACCTCGGTGGTCGTCGGTCGGGGGCTCAAGGACGGGCTCGTTGAAGTTCGCGATCGTGCCACGGGTGAGAATCGTGAGGTCAGTGTGGCCGAGGCTGTATCCGCCGTCCTTGAGGAAGTGCGCGGCTGAGCGCTGATCCGGAGGTGATCGTTTAACCAGCCGACATCCGCACGTGGCTGTATCGTCGTCAACTGTTCTCGAAATCTGGCGCGCAAGTGACCCAATGCCCCTCTGACAATGGGTTTCGTACGTCGGGCCGAACGGCCCCTCGACCTTGCGGAAGGTAAATGGATGCCAGAGGACGAAGACAAATTAACCAGAATTGACGACAACGCGGCCAGGAACACGTTGGGACGACGGAGCTTTCTCGGCGGTATGACCCTGGTTGCTGCGGCAGCGGTGACCGGCACCGCCCCGGCATTGGCTCATGCGTCGAAGCGTCTCCATTCCACGGCCGGGACCACCCTCGAACAGGTGGGCCTGCGGGATCCGGGCAACGGATACCGCAGACTCAAGGCACGGCGCGGGTACCCGCTCGTTGTGCGCGAGGAACTTGCCAGGGGCAAGAGCGGGCGTGATGACCGACGCCACGGCTTGGCGTCGGTCGTTCAGCTCACTGACCTGCACGTGACCGATGTGCAGTCACCGATGCGGGTCGAGTTCCTGCACCTGCTAGCTGGCCCGGCCTTTCGCCCGCAGGAGGCGTTGGGGCCGCTCGCCACGGCCTCCTTGGTGCGCCGAGTCAATTCGCTTCAGGGCGGTCCGGCTACTGGCCGGGCCTTCGACGCTCTCGTCAGCACGGGTGACAACACCGACAACCATGAGCACGTCGAACTGGACTGGTATCTCACCTTGTTGGCCGGGGGCACGATCGTCCCGAATACTGGTGCCCGTGATCGCTGGGAGAGTGTGCAAACCTTCGGGGATCCGCTGTTTTACAATCCTGAAGCGCATCACGGCGACATGTACAAACGTGCCGGCTTTCCCCAGGTGGACGGCTACTTCCGTCGCGTCATGGCCCCGGTGTCGTCCGCGGGTGTGAAGATCCCGTGGTACGCGGTGTTCGGAAACCACGACGACTCAGTCCAAGGCACGCTGCCTGCTGATTGGGAGTTTCTGAAGGCGATGTACACCAGCGATCGAAAGATCACCGGTTTCGCCAGTGACAGGGACGCCAAGGCGTACGTTCAGGCTGCCCAAGGCGGCGGACCGATCGCGCTGTCCAATGATGCCGTCTCGCTGACTCGGCGGGTCACCGCGGATGAGCGGCGCGTGCCCTTCACTCCTTTTGAGTTCATCAAGGCTCACTTGCGTGAGGATGTTGATGGTGCAGGTCCGCATGGTCACGGTTTCAGCGAAAATGACCTCAACGCGGTACGCGGTTATTACACCTTCCCGATCGCAGAAGGCGTGACCGGTATCAGCCTGGACTCCACCAACCGGGCCGGCTACACCAATGGTTCCATCGACGACCGTCAGTGGAAGTGGTTGAAGTCCGTGCTGCGTGCCGGTAGCAGCGTGTACTACGACGAGCTGGGTGTGCGGCAGCGTCACGAGGCCAGCGACACCATGTTCGTCCTTTTCAGCCATCATGACTCGAAGACGATGAACAACCCCGTCCTCCCCGGTGACGGCACTGGTATTCGTCATCTCGGCCCTGAACTGGTGTCCCTGCTCTCGCACTACCCGAATGTGGTCGCGTGGGTCAACGGTCATGTGCATGCCAACAACATCACCGCTCACCGGCACGCTCTCGACGCCCGCCGTAGCTGGTGGGAGATCAACACGGCGTCGCACGTCGACTTTCCCCAGATGGCCCGTGTCATCGAGCTTGCTGACAATCACGACGGTACCGTTAGCATCTTCACGACCTTGATCGAGTCCAATGCCCCTTATCAGGCCGACTACGACACCACGGACCCGGATGGTCTGGCCAGCCTGTACCGAGAGTTCGGGGCAAACGACATCCATACGATGGCACGTAGGCTTGGTACATCGGTCGATCACAACACGGAGTTGCTACTGGCACATCCGTGGGCCTGAGGCACCTCCAGACCGAGAAGATGTCGGGCCCCGCCCTTTTCAGGAGGCGGGGCCCCTAATTGTTGGTGTCATACGGAAGGTTGACACGTGACGTCGTGGGTCTTTGCTGGTCTTGTCCTCGCCGCCTTCATGGCAGGGTGGGTCAACGCCGTCGTGGGTGGGGGCGGACTCATCATGCTGCCGTCCTTGTTGGTTGGTTTGCCGACCGAGACGCCGGTGGCGACGATCGTCGGGACGAATAAGACGGCCCAAGTCGTCGGGAACCTCACCGCTGGAGTGGGGTACTTGCGCAAGCAGCGCCCGGACTGGCGGATGTTCCTCTCAGCGGCCGGCATGGCCGTCATCGGCGCGGTGATCGGTGCTCGGATCGTCACTTACATGTCCCGAGCGGTCTACACTCCCATCCTGCTCATCGTCCTCGTGGTCATAGGGATTTACACCTGGAGACGACCAGCCCTGGGCGTGGGCTCGCACGGAGAGGGCGGGAAACACCCCGTTCTGGTTCCGATCATCGGCCTCTTCCTGGGGTGTTACGACGGAGCCATCGGACCGGGGGTCGGGACTTTCTGGGTACTCACCTATGTCGCCGTGGGCGGCTATTCCTTCCTCAAGGCCTCCGGGATGGCCAAGATCTGCAACACGGTGACGAACCTCGTCACGATCACGACGCTGGCCATTCACGGTCATGTCTGGTGGCACGTCGCCTGGCCGCTCGTCATCGCCAACGTCGTTGGTGGATTCATCGGAGCTCGGACCGCCATGAAACATGGCAATGGTTTCGTCCGGACGATGTTCCTCATCATCACCAGCGTGCTGGCAGTACGGATGCTGGTTCAGCTGATCTGGGGAATCTGAGTCGCGTTGCCGCCGGGGCGCGGCTTCCTGCTCACACCCAGCCGGGCCAGGTCGTCACCCCAGTGCCCAGATGGGCGAGGACCTCAGTCTGGCTGGCCATCGCAGCGACGGCGTGCGGACGTGCCGGCGCCGGGCTCGCGGCTGTCACCCGACCCCAGCCAGACAGCACATTGTCTTCCAGGTCGGACCACAGCGAACGGGTCGCTGCCGCATTGACAGGGGTCGTCGGCATGGGGTAGCCAGGCAGATCAGGGGTCGGGGTGGCAGAGGCCTCGCGGATTCCCTGGCGGACCTCGGCGCGCTGGGCGATGACCCGGTCGCGTCGCCGCCATCCCCAGGCGCGAAGCGGGTCGCCCTCGGCAAGGCGACCAATGCCCCATTCCAGGCCTGCCACGAGGGCATTGAGATGGGTCAGGAGCGCCTGCTGGGCATTGACGAGAGGTTCCTGTCCGACGGAGACCGGGACAACCTTGGGCGTGGGACGTGGAGCGGGGGCGTCGGGGTCGAAAGCTGAGCAGAACACCGAGAGACTGGCCCACACCAGGGATTCCGAGGGGTCACCTGCGGCTCGGCAATTCGACAGATATTGGGTAGCGGCAGCCTTTTCGTGACGCTGTAGCAAGGCAACTGGCGATCCCCGTCCGGCGGTCAACGGTGAAGGTGAGACCGAGGGGGATGGGGAGCCTGTGTTTCCGGAGAAAGGGTCAGTCTGGCTCAGCACCTGACAATGCCGATGATGGGCAGCAGCGACGCGCTGGTACATCACCTTCCGGCCGCCACCGACGGTACTCGCGGCTTTCGTCGCCAACTGCGCCAGAAGGGCTTCCTGGGACACGGCATCGCGACGTTGTGGGGCTGCGCTGGCAATGGTTGAGCGCACCGGGGTCGTTCTCTTGCCGGACTCATGATCGCAACCTGCCAGCCCGATGGCGACGAGACTGGCTCCACTGGCAAGAAGGGTTCTCCGAGCGATCATGTGCTCACCCTATCCATACTGAAGCTGTACCTCCGACCTGACGCCGGGGATCACCCAGGTGGGGAGGCGATGATGTCCAGGTGACAGGACTGAGCGGCTAGACTCGGTGCGGACAATTTGCAACGACAACAGGATGAGACACAGATGAATGCAGAGAGGCTCACCAGCCTGCTGGAACCGGTCGTGTCCCAGCTCGGGCTCGAACTCGATCGCGTCGAGGCCGTGCCTGCCGGACGACGTCGCCTGGTACGAGTGACGGTCGACGGGGATGGCCCTGACGGCCACGGACCCAGCCTTGACGAGATCTCCGAGGCCACTGCCGAGATTTCCCGCTGCCTCGATGATGCCGATGCCATGGGGGAGTCGCCGTACACCCTCGAGGTGTCTTCGCGTGGTGTCTCCACTCCGTTGACCCAGCCACGTCACTACCGACGCAACGTCGGACGCTTGGTGCGGTTCACCCTCAACCCAGCCGAGGGGCAGAAATCCGGGGAGACCTTCGACGGCCGCATCATCGCGGCCACGGAGGAGAAGGTCACCCTCGAGGTCGAGGCAGAGAACTCGAAACCTCACAAGCCCCTGTACACCACCCGCGAGGTCCAGCTGGCTGACGTGGCGAAGGCCATCGTGCAGGTGGAGCTCAATCGTCGCGACGCACAGGCGTCGGAGGAGGAGAACTGAGATGGACATCGACCTGTCGACCCTGCGCATGATTGAGCGGGACAAGGACATCCCGCTCGATTACCTGCTGACGACCCTGGAGGACGCCCTCCTCAACGCCTACGACAAGACGGATGCTCCCGTGAAGGGGGCCAAGGTCCAGCTCGACCGCAAGACCGGGAATGTCGCCGTCATGATCCCGGAGAAGGACGAGGAGGGGGAGATCGTCGGCTGGTACGACGGCACCCCCGATGACTTCGGGCGCGTGGCTGCCTCGACGGCTCGCCAGGTGATCTTCCAGCGTCTGCGCGAGGCCGAGGATGAGCAGAAGTACGGCCATTTCGCGGCGGTCGAGGGTGACGTCATCACTGGCGTGGTCCAGCAGTCCTACCGCGACACCCGCACGGTTCGCGTCGACCTGGGTGCCCTCGAGGGCATCATGCCCCCGGCTGAGCAGGTTCCCGGTGAGGACTACTCGCATGGCCGTCGTATTCGTGTCTACGTCGTGGCAGTGCGCAAGGAGGTCCGTGGCCCGCAGGTGATCGTCTCACGCACCCACCCGAACCTGGTGCGCAAGCTCTTCGCCATGGAGGTGCCGGAGATCGAACAGGGTGTCGTCGAGATCAAGGCCCTGGCTCGTGAGGCCGGTCACCGCTCCAAGATCGCCGTCGTTTCCCACAACCCCGACGTCTCGGCCAAGGGGGCCTGCATCGGACCGATGGGTCAGCGAGTGCGCGCCGTCATGCATGAGTTGGGCGAGGAGAAGATCGACATCATCGACTGGTCGGAGGATCCCGCCGAGTTCGTGGGCGCGGCTCTCTCGCCTGCCAAGGTGGCGTCGGTGACGGTCATCGATCCCAAGGCCAAGGCTGCCAGGGCCATCGTCCCGGACTACCAGCTCTCCCTGGCCATTGGACGTGAAGGTCAGAACGCCCGTCTGGCAGCTCGCCTCACGGGGTGGCGTATTGACATCCGTCCTGACAACCAGGTCTGAGACCGCTTGAAGTAGCCGACGACGCCCGACCTTCCCCGTGAAGGTTCGGTGTCGTGCTTTTGTTTCTCCATCTGGCCTAGGGTTGACGGGTGACCAGACGACCCCAACGCACCTGCGTCGGATGCCGACGCGTCGACGATCTAGCCCACATGAGGCGTTATGTGCTGATTGACGGGGTCGTCGTGGCAGACCTGACTGGCAGTGCAGCTGGAAGGGGAGCTCACGTCCATCCTGGCGATGAGTGCTGGAAGCGCGCCGTGTCCGGGGGATTCGCGCGATCCTTTCGTCGGCGGGTGACCGTCGACGAGATTGATGGGGGCAAGTGACCAACGCGGTGAATTGGGCTCAACAGGACAGTTTCGGTAAAGTTGTTCCTGCATGCCCGCCGGGAGGTCCGGCGGCCTCACCGAATCGTGTCCCTGGACGGTCGGTCATTCTGGCTCGAAGGGACTGAATAGGAAGTGGGCACAAGCTCATGAACACTCGATGAGTTCGCACCAATGAGGATTCACAACAACTAGGCCCAGGTCCACCGCGGCCGGGCCCGAAGGAGAGTAGTGGCCAAGGTCCGCGTCTATGAGCTCGCGAAGGAGCTCGGACTGTCAAGCAAGCAGCTTCTGGGGAAGCTCAACGACATGGGCGAGTTCGTCCGTTCGGCTTCCTCAACCATTGAGGCGCCAGTTGTGCGGCGACTGCGTGACCAGATCGGTTCGGCTGAACCGACTGGCGATGCCAAGCCTGCGAAGCCTGCGGCTCGCAAGTCGCAGGCAGCATCCAAGGGGAAGTCCAAGGAGACTCCGTCGGCCAAGCCGACTCCCGGTCCCAAGCCGGGCCCCGCGCCGAAGCCGGCGCCTGGTCCCCGTCCCGGTTCTAGCGGAGGCCCGAAGCCTGGGCGCAGCTCTGCAGCTCGCACCAGTGCGACTCCGCGTCCGGGTCTCATGAAGTCTTCCGGTGGCTCCAAGAAGCAGGAGACCCCGGCACCGAAGAGCGACGCCAAGCCGGCTCCCAAGCCTGGTCAGAACGCCGCCAAGCCCCATGCACCGACCCCCGGCCCCAAGCCTGGTGGGTCGGCCAAGCCTGCCACCCCGAAGCCGGGTGCCCGTCCGGGCCCGCGCCCGGGGGGATCCGGCGGGCTGCCATCGGGTGCTCGCCCCGGTCCGCGTCCGGGTGCTGGTCGTCGTACCGGAACCCCGCGTCCCGGGAACAACCCGTTCGCCTCCAGCCAGGGAATGGGCCAGTCCCGTCATCGCCCTGAGGGTGGACGGCGCTCCGGTGGAGCTCCTCGTCCAGGTCAGGGTGAGCGTATGCCGCGTCCGGGCGGCAGCCAGGGATCGCGTGGCGGTTCCGGTATGCCTCGTCCGAACCCGGCCATGATGCCGAAGCACCAGTCCTCTCAGATTGGTCAGGCAAGTACTGGTCGTGGTGGACGCGGCGGTGGCCGCGGCCGTGGTGGATCCCGTGGCGGCGGTTTCGGCGGTGGCTTCGGCGGAGGACCTCGCGGTCCTGTCGGCGGTGGTCGCGGTGGTCGCGGTGGTCGCGGCACCCAGGGTGCCTTTGGCCGTGGTGGTTCCCGTCGTGGTCGCAAGTCCCGCAAGCAGCGCAGGCAAGAGTTCGACGAGATGCAGGCACCGCTGGTCGGCGGTGTGCGCGTCCGCAAGGGCAATGGTGAGACCATCCGACTGCGTCGTGGTGCCTCGCTGACCGATCTCGCCGAGAAGGTCAATGCCGAGCCGGCGCAGCTCGTGCAGGTGCTGTTTAACCTTGGCGAGATGGTGACTGCCACCCAGTCGGTGTCCGACGACACCCTGGAGATCCTGGGCGGCGAGCTCAACTATGACATTCAGGTCGTGTCCCCGGAGGACGAGGATCGCGAGCTGCTGGAGTCCTTCGACCTTGAGTTCGGCGAGAACGAGGGCGATGAGGAGGATCTCGTCGCACGTCCACCGGTCGTCACCGTCATGGGCCACGTCGACCACGGCAAGACGAAGCTGCTGGACGCCCTGCGTCACACTCATGTGGTGGAGGGCGAGGCCGGTGGCATCACCCAGGCCATCGGTGCTTACCAGGTCGAAACCGAGGTCGACGACGTCGAGCGCGCCATCACCTTCATCGACACCCCGGGTCACGAAGCCTTCACGGCCATGCGTGCTCGTGGCGCCAAGTCCACCGACATCGCGGTGCTGGTTGTCGCTGCTGATGACGGCGTCATGCCGCAGACCGTCGAGGCGTTGAACCACGCCAAAGCTGCCGATGTGCCGATCGTCGTGGCCGTCAACAAGATCGACAAGCCGGAATCCGATCCGGACAAGGTGCGCGGACAGCTCACCGAGTACGGTCTGATTCCAGAGGAGTACGGCGGTGACACGATGTTTGTCAACGTCTCCGCTCGTACCCACGAGGGTCTTGACGACCTCCTCGAGGCCATCGTCCTGACCGCTGACGCGGCGCTGGACCTGCGTGCCAACCCGGACATGGCTGCTCAGGGTGTTGCCATCGAGGCCCACCTTGACAAGGGTCGTGGCCCGGTGGCCACCGCCCTCATCCAGCGCGGAACCTTGCACATCGGCGATTCCATCGTCGCCGGGTCTGCCTACGGACGTGTGCGCGCCATGATCAATGATCAGGGCGAGAGCGTCGACGAGGCTGCGCCGGCCGCCCCGGTGCAGGTGCTCGGCCTCACCTCGGTGCCGGGCGCCGGCGATAACTTCCTGGTCGTCGACGATGACCGGATGGCTCGCCAGATCGCCGAGAAGCGCGAGGCCCGGATGCGTGCTGCCCAGCAGGCCAAGTCGTCGCGTCGCAAGACCCTCGATCAGCTGTTTGAGCAGCTCGAGAAGGGCGAGACCGAGGAGCTGCTGCTCATCCTCAAGGGTGACGGCGCCGGCTCGGTCGAGGCCTTGGAGGACGCCCTGGCCAAGATCGACGTGGGCGACGAGGTCGACCTGCGCGTCATCGACCGTGGTGTCGGTGCCATCACCGAGACCAACGTCTCGCTGGCTGCCGCCTCCAACGCCGTCATCGTGGGCTTCAACGTTCGCCCGACCGCTCATGCCCAGCGCATGGCCGACGAGGAGAACGTCGACATTCGGTACTACTCGGTCATCTACGACGCCATCGATGAGATCGAGGCCGCCCTGCGAGGCATGCTCAAGCCGATCTACGAGGAGAAGGCAATGGGCACCGCGGAGATCCGCCAGATCTTCCGCTCCTCGAAGGTTGGAACGATCGCGGGCTGCATGATCACCGACGGCACCATCCGTCGTCATGCCAAGGCCCGTCTCGTCCGCGACGGTGTGGTGATCCAGGAGACCGAGATCAACACGCTGCAGCGCGAGAAGGATGCCGTCACCGAAGTGCGTGAGGGTTACGAGTGTGGTCTGACTCTGACCAACTACTCCGACATCCGTGTCGGCGACGAGGTCCAGTGCTACGAGATGGTGGAGAAGCCTCGCGACTGAGCTTGGTCACTGTCCTGAACGGGGCGTCCACGTGGAAGCGTGGTCGCCCCGTTTGTGTGCTCCCCGATTGCTCGACCTGTTGTCACCCGACTATATTATTATTCCCTGCTCGTCCAGTAAGAGAGCAGTGTTGCTCTCTTGCTCAATGGTTTGGACAAATAGTTGATGAAGGCGCAAGAAGATTCGCACTGTACTTTTGTCGATATCCGCGGTGTCTATTTTTGCTTGTGTTCTGCCCGCCAAGACTTGCAGACACTGTCAGGGCGACTCCTATGACAACGTGGAGAGTCTGTCTATCACGGGAGGATCGGCGAAAGCACCAGGAAAAACCCAAGGATATAAGCAAGCCCTCATGTCATCGGGTGGCATCTGGCATTCGAAGGCTGAATACATCTTCAGTGTCTCAAGACACAAGAAATCCGACAGAGGGCGGTTACGGCAAAGTTGACGCATCCGTCCTTTATGACAAATGCCAGCCCATGTGGGGTGGAAACTGTATTCCACAAGTCGTAGGGGCGGGGCATCAGGCAGCACCGGTCGTTTGCTTGACGGAATATCCAAGGTATATATTGCGGATTCTACGATCGATGTTGTTCGTGATGAAAGAGGCAGTTGGCAATGTTCTTCCAAAATGTGTCCCGACCGAGTGCCTTGACCTGATCCGTGTAGCGATGGGTTGGATTGATGAGTGCTGACACGATTGAACTTGACCAGGTGGTCGTCCGATACCGGTCCGGGTGGCAACTGGGGCCGGTGTCGGCGACCTTTCCGGTGGGGGTGAGTGCCCTTGTCGGCCCCAATGGTTCGGGTAAGACGACGATGCTTGCTGTGCTCACCGGAATCAAACGACCGAGGGCCGGGACGCTACGTCGTGACGGGCAACCCGTGAGGAGACGACGGGAGGGCTCTGGGTACCGGGCCCACATCGGGTACGTTCCGCAGGAATGCACCTGGTCACCGTCGTGGCCGGTCGAAGACTTTCTCGCCTTCTGTGCGCGCATGTATCGAGTACCGTCCACGCAGGTCAGGCACAGGTGCCAAGGCGTCATGTCCGATCTGAACGTCGGTCAATTCGCCCACCAGCCCATCGGTACTCTGTCGGGCGGTCAAAAGCGTCGGGTCTTCCTCGCGGCGGCACTGGTTCACGACCCCGAGGTGCTCATTCTTGATGAGCCGACCGTGGGCCTGGATCCGGGGGAGCGGATCTCGTTTCGCCGCCACGTCGTCGAGCAGGCGGCCTCACGGGTCGTCGTGCTGTCCACCCATCTCATGGATGACGTCGCCTTGTCCGCAGACCAAGTGTATCTGGTCGATGGGGGCACATTACCTGGAGCGGCACCCTGCCCGAATTGATGGCTGCAGCAGCAGAATCTCATTCACAGGACCACGTGTCAGTGGCTGAGCAAGGCTACCTGCACCTGATGCAAGGTCGCGCAGAATCTGAGCTCCTTGAGGGGGACCGATGAAAGCCTGTCTTCGGCAGGCCGTCTGGTCTGGGCTGGGGCTTGCCGTGTTGTGGGTCGCCACGAGCGTTGGCCTGATGCACATGTATTCCCGCGTGTGGAAGTCCTTCGCCTTGACGACGGGGAGTGTCTCGGTGGACACGGTCATCCTGTCTCCAGTGTGCTGCGGAGTCGGGGTAGCGTACGGCACCCGTCTTCGCCGCGCCGGGGTCACGCGTACATCCCGAGCCTGGCCGCGCAGCGCTACCGCCGCCATCGTCACCACCTGGCTGGTGGGTGTCGGAGCCGTTCTGCTCCTGGCTGTGGGGGTAACGACCGCAATCCTCGCATTGGTGGCTTCCGGTGACGCCGATCCGCGACTCGTGATGGGTTCGGTCCTCACCGCCATGGCCGCCACGGCATTCCTGGCCCTGGGGGCCGTCCTTGGAGTGGCGGCTGGTTCCTATCTGCTCGCCGCTGTCGCTGCCATCGCGTTTTACTTGGTGGCGGGGGCCGTTCCTGAGGCCTATGACCTGCTCATTGGATGGTCTGGTCCTGCGGCCATCGACGGCGCCCCTTCGCATCTCACCTGGCACGCCATCGCGTTGTGGGCTGGACTCGATTGTGCCGTCATCGTCGTCTCCTTGGTGCTCGTGGCCGTGATCACGACACCCGGTGGTGGGCCTTGGTGGCGGTGGCTCACGGCGACGATTCTGGTGGCAGTGGTCATCGTTGACGCCGCAGCGACGATTCGGTTGGAGGAGGTGTGGGAATCCACGGATGATTGGCGGTGTCGTGAGGTCGGCAAGCACGGATCCATGGCATGCGTCTCCGGTGACATGTCCTGGCGGCTGGAGGAATACGCAACGGCTATGGGCCGCGTCGATGACCTGTTGATGGCCAGCGGGGTCCAAAGACGCATTGTCTACGCCCCCGAGGGAGGGCCAGGGAAGGCCGGTTACCTGCCGGTGCGGACGCACGTGTCGACCTCCTCCACAGCGAGAGAATGGGCCGGGGATCTCAACGCACCCCTGCTGGGTGACAACCTGTTGGGAGTCGAGGATTCCACGTCCTCACAGTGTGACGGGACGGTCGAAATCCTTGACGACGCACTGGTGTCGGTCATGGACGGTCAACCCCTCGCCCCGGACTCGCTGCGATCCATGGTGGCACAGGTGAGGGCTTGTCCATGACGGGTCGGCTCTCCTGCTTCGGATGGTTCCTGCGCAGCCGCGGTCTGGTGGCCGTAGTGGCCTATCTGACGGTGGGAATGGTCTGTGCCCATCACCTTGGCGGCGACCTCGTCACCGTCCCGTTTGCCGGCAGCAGGTCGGTTGATGTGGGGCTGGGGCCTTCGAGCCTGAGTGGAATCCTCGCCTCCGTATTGTTCTCCTCCCCGGACCCACAACGGGAACAGGCCTTCCCCGACCGTCCCATTCGCACCATGAGGGTGGTCTGGGCCCTCATCGTGCTCGTCTGGCCAGTGGCATGGGCTGTCCTGTTCAACGGTGACCAACCTATTTCTCAGTGGTGGGTGCTGTGGTTTGCGCGCAACCATGTCCTGCTGGTGGGACTGGCGATGGTCGCCAGCGTCGTGCTGTCGGTGGCCTGGGCGTGGCTGCCGGGAACGATCTTCGTCCTGTCGTGCTGGATCCTGGGTACCAAGGATTCCGCGGCGACTCCCTACTGGTGGGCGCTGCTGAACCAGAGCCCTCTGGACCCCCTGAGTCTGGCAGTCTCAGCCGTGCTGGTCGTCGTCGGGATGGTGCTGCAGTGGCGTACCCCCGGACCCCCGCGTTGACACTGGCTGTCGCGTGCGTCGGTGGGGACGGTGTGCAAAAATGGTTGATCCGCTCAGGACACCGATGGCGAGGAGAGATCATGAACACACCGAATCCGCGTGTCGCCAAGTTAGCCGATCAGATCCGAGTCGTGGTGGCCGAGACCCTTGAGCGTCGTGTCAAGGATCCCCGCCTGGGCTTCGTGACGATCACCGATGTGCGTCTGACCGGGGACTCCCGTGACGCCACTTTGTTCTGGACCGCGATGGGTACCGACAAGGAGATCGCCGGAACGGAAGCGGCACTTGAGTCGGCGAAGGGGATGCTGCGTTCCACCGTCGGCAAGAGACTCAAGCTGCGCTACGCCCCGACCCTGACCTTCGTGCGTGATGCCACTCCTGAGACCGCCAAGTCGATCGAGGACGCCTTGGCACGAGCTGCCGCTTCTGATGCCGAGATCGCTCGACGCTCCCAAGGTGCCATGCCTGCCGGTGAGGCTGATCCCTACCGTCATAGCGACGAGGACGAGGCCGAGTGACGATCATGGCGTCGGCATGTTTCGGGGTTGGCCAATGAAGGCCAATCCCGACGTCCCCTCTGGCGTCCTCGTCGTCGACAAGCCCGCCGGAGTGACCTCCCACCAGGTCGTCGGGCGGGTGCGTCGCCTCATGGGCACCCGCAAGGTTGGCCATGCCGGAACCCTGGACCCGATGGCCACCGGAGTTCTGATCATCGGGATCAATCGCGCCACCCGACTCCTCGGCCATTTGTCCCTGCACGACAAGGACTACGCCGCGACGGTGAGGCTGGGAGTGAGTACCGTCACCGACGATGCCGAGGGGGATGCCACCGGCATCACCGACGCATCCGGGATCGATGATGAGGCCATCATTGCCGCGATGGCACGCCAAACCGGTGAGATCCAGCAGGTTCCCACCGCCGTCAGCGCAATCAAGATCAACGGTCAGCGCGCTTACGCCAAGGTGCGTGCCGGGGAAGACGTTGTCCTGAAACCGCGTGGGGTGACCGTCTCCCGATTCGAGGCCACTGAGATACGACGCCATGAGGAGGTGATCGACGTTGACGTCGAGGTCACCTGTTCTTCCGGCACCTATGTGAGGGCCTTGGCCCGTGACGTGGGTGCCGATCTTGGAGTGGGGGGTCACCTCACTGCGTTGCGGCGAACCCGGATCGGACCTTTCGACCTCACCGCGGCTTGCCCTGACATCTTCGCCGATGATGCGGTCGCCCCGACCCCGATGACGATGGCTGAGGCTGCCGAGCTGAGCTTCCCCGTCGTCGAGGTCACTGATGACCAGGAAGCTGCCATTCGGGTCGGACGACGTCTGGATCTGAATGTTCCCGCTGACGTGACCGCGATGGTCGCCCGAACCGGAGAGATGCTGGCCCTTTATCGGCCAGATGGCGAGAAAGAAGAACGGAGTCGCGCAATCTGCGTGCTGGTTTGACCACAGCACAGTCACAGGTGCGTGTGAGCCTGTCAGGATGCGGTCAGACTGACACTATCATGTGGCGTGACATATCCCACATGAGTTTGAATTATTTGGTGTTCATGCTGCTGAAGCAGAATATTACCAAGTATTCATTGAAATTAATTTAGTCACGGTGATAATACCTTCTGGTTGCAGGTGTAAATATGACGTGATAGCTTCAAATAGCTGTTTTGTGCTGGGGGAGACGTGATTTTAGGCGGCTCACGGCACCGTGACGCGAAGTCGTGGTGCCCTCGTGATTCGCATGAGTTGTTTTCAACTAGCCCTTTTGACTCCATCGCCCATCTGAAAGGTGCCGTACGACGTGGATTTGGTTCGAGCATCCCATCTGTACAAGGTTTTCGGTAAACACGAACGAGAAGTGATCGAAAGACTCAAGGCAGGGGAGTCTCGAGAAGATCTTGCCTCTCTCGGCACGGCGGCTGTTATCGACGTCAGCTTTGAAGTCGCGAAGGGGGAGACCTTCGTCGTCATGGGCCTCTCGGGGTCCGGAAAGTCCACGCTCATCCGCATGATCAACGGTTTGTGGGCTCCGTCCGAAGGTACCGTGGAGGTGGCCGGCAAGGTCGTCTCCGACATGAACGACGCCCAGTTGCGGGAGCTTCGTCGCGACCACGTGTCCATGGTTTTCCAGCACTTTGCCCTCCTCCCTCACCTGACCGTTCGCGAGAACGCGGCCTACGGGCTGAAGTTGCAGGGCAAGCTCAAGCCGAAGGACCGTTTGGAGAAAGCCAATGAGTGGCTGCACACCGTGGGGCTCAAGGGATGGGGAGACAAGTACCCCCACCAGCTGTCCGGCGGTATGCAGCAGCGCGTCGGTTTGGCTCGGGCTCTCGCTGCGGAGACTGACATCCTGCTCATGGACGAGGCCTTCTCCGCTCTTGACCCACTGATCCGTCGTGAGATGCAGGACCAGCTCCTCGAGCTGCAAAGCACCCTCAATAAGACGATCATCTTCATCACCCACGACCTCAACGAGGCCATGTACCTCGGCGATCACATCGCGGTCATGCGCAATGGTCGTGTCGCCCAGATCGGCACCTCTGACGAGATCCTCACCCAGCCGGCCGACGACTACGTCGCTGACTTCGTCCAGGATGTCGATCGCAGTCGGGTTCTGACGGCGTCGGCGGTCATGCGCCCGACAGAGGCCATCGTCTCCAAGTCGGCAGATCCTCGCCAGGTCCAGCGCATCATGGACCAACACGACTGGGCGGGCGTCTTCGTCGTTGACGAGCACCGCCGTCTGCTCGGCATGGTCGGGGACCAAGAGGTCATCGAGGCTGCTCGTCGTGGCGATCGCAGCATTGCTGGAGTCGTCGAGACCGGCGGCATCCTTACCGTTCGCACGGACACCCCATTGTCCGATCTTTTCGCCCCGTCCAAGGACGCACGAGTGCCCCTGGCCGTCGTCGACGAGGACTTCCACCTCATGGGCGTCATTTCCCGAGTCGCTCTGCTTGACTCCATGTCGAGGTCCCAGGACAAGGTGTCCGAGGGATCCGTGATGTCCCTGGAGGACACCGGGAAGCTACCCGTCATCAAGGGCGTCGGAGACCCCGTTGGTCTTCCACCTGCTGACCAGACGACGACCGCGACGGTCGCATCCGCCCCGACCACCGAGAAGGAGGCCTGATCGAGATGGGCTTCAATTTCGTCAACCCCCGTATTCCGTTGGGAAGCTGGATCGAGACCTTCTTCGACTGGTTCCAGCACGCCTTTGACTGGCTCATCACCTTCACCAACGTCGTCATCGGCGGTATGTACGACGGGCTCAACCTCGTCCTGTCCAAGCCGCTGTATCTGGTCATGCTGGTCGTCTTCGCCGCCATCGGCTGGGCCTGTGCGAACTGGAAGGTGGCAGTGTTCGCCCTCATTGGGTTCTACCTGGTCCGGGCCATGGATCAGTGGAACAACACCATGCAGACCCTGGCGCTGGTGGTTGTGGCCGTCATCCTGGCCCTCATCCTGGCGATCCCGTTGGGTATCTGGGCTGCCAAGTCGAAGAGATTCTCGGCCATCATCAAGCCGATTCTCGACTTCATGCAGACGATGCCGTCGCTGGCATACTTGGTTCCGGTCATCGTCCTCTTCGGTATCGGTCAGGTTCCTGGGGCCATCGCGACGATCATCTTCGCCCTGCCGCCTGGCGTGCGCTTCACCGAGTTGGGTATTCGCGGCGTCGACACCGAGACGGTGGAGGCCGGCGCAGCCTTCGGTGCCAGTCCGCGTCACATCCTGTGGCGTATCCAGATGCCGTTGGCCATGCCGACGGTGATGGCCGGCGTCAACCAGGTCATCATGCTGGCCCTGTCCATGGTCGTGCTGTCGGGCATGGTTGGTGCCGGTGGTCTTGGCGGTGACGTCGTCGCAGCCCTGTCCCAGGTCGACATCGGTCTGGGCATGGAGGCTGGACTGGCAGTGGTGATCGTGGCCGTCTACCTGGACCGCATCACCAATGGACTGGCCAATCGCACCTCGCTCGCCCGGGCACAGCGCGCCAACTGATCACAACAGGGCAGCTGAACCCAATAGGACGACTGAGTCCCATGCAGAACATGAACACGAGGTAACAATGAGGAGTATAAGTATGGTTCGACGCAAGTTCATCGCCGTGGCCTCCACCCTGACGATTGGGGCTCTGGCTCTGTCCGGATGCGATGCCTCCAACAGCGGAAACGGAGAGTCCGGCAGCTCTGACACGGGCTCCGACAACGTCAACACGAAGTGGGCCGACTGCACCCCGGGTACCGGATCCAAAGACACCACGTCCATGAAGACCGATGATGACAACAAGATCACCATCGGTGCCTTCAACGGTTGGGATGAGTCCTTTGCCACTGCCGGAATCATCAAGAACGTCTTGGAGAAGGACGGTTACAAGGTGACGATCAAGGGATTCGACGCCGGCCCGGGCTATGCCGGACTCGTTGCTGGTGACATCGACCTCATCACCGACGGTTGGCTTCCCCTGACTCACGCCGACTACGTCAAGCGCTACGGCGACAAGATGGAGAATCTTGGCTGCTGGTATGACAACGCCAAACTCACCATCGCCGTCAACAAGGACTCCAAGGCGCGCACCATTGGCGACCTCAAGACCATGGGGGATAAGTACGACAACACCCTGTACGGCATCGAGGCAGGCGCAGGGCTGACGAAGGCCACCAAGGATGCCGCCATTCCGAAGTACGGCTTGAAGAACATCAACTTCAAGATCTCGTCGACCCCGGCGATGCTGGCTCAGCTCAAGAAGTCCACCGACGCCGGTCAGGACATCGCGGTGACGCTGTGGCGTCCGCACTGGGCTTATGGGGCCTTCCCGGTTCGCGATCTCAAGGATCCCAAGAAAGCCATGGGCGAGGCTGAGGTGCTATACAGCTTCGGCCGTCCTGGATTCGCGAAGGATCATCCCAAGGCCGCGCAGCTGGTGCGCAACATGGTCTTCGACGACAACACCCTCTCGAGCCTCGAGAACACCATGTTCTCCGCGGAGAACTACGGAGGCAAGAACCAGGAGAAGGCCGTGGCGGAGTGGACCTCGCACAACAAGGTGTGGGTCGACAAGCTCAAGTCCGGCGAACTCGCCGAGAGCTGATCGGCAGGACGGGCCGCCCAGGTGGGCGGCCCGGTTCGTATCCTGACGCGGTGGGACGCCTGCCAATTCCGCGATGACGACGCCCAGTGATGATTTTCGGATTCGGGCCATGGGCGGTTGTCCCCATAGACTGCCGGGCGTGTCTGTTCCCGAGGAATCGTCAACCGTCGTCATCGGAAACTTCGATGGTGTGCACCGTGGCCACCAGGCCCTTGTCCGGCAGGCCAAGAGGCTTGACCCGGACGGTTACGTCGTCGTCGTCACCTTCTGGCCTCATCCGCTGACCGTCCTGGCCCCTGACCAGGCCCCGGCCCTGCTGTGCCCGCTGGAGCGACGCATTGACTGGTTGAAGGAGGCCGGTGCCAGCGAGGTGCGCGTGGTCAATTTCACTCCGGAGATCGCGAATTGGTCCCCAGCGGCCTTTGTCGAGCGAATGATCAGCCCTCTGCAACCCGAGCATGTCTTGGTGGGCCAGAACTTCCGCTTCGGACGTCACGCCGTGGGCACTCCGCAGGCCCTGTCGGAGATTGGCTGTGGTCGCTTTGAGGTTCATGCCATGGATCTCGTCGCCATTTCCGGTGTCACGGTGTCGTCGACCCGGGCTCGCGAGGTGGTGGCAGCCGGCGATGTCGCCGAGGCCGCCGAGTTGCTCGGACGCCCCTTCGAGGTCGGTGGGGTCGTCGTCATGGGGGACCAGCGCGGACGCGAGCTGGGATTCCCGACGGCCAACCTCGTCCTGCCGGAAGGGCGTGCCGTTCCGGCTGACGGGGTGTATGCCGGATGGTTGGAGCCTGGTAGCGGTCCGGACGCCGGTCGCCGACTTCCCTCTGCGATCTCGGTGGGGACCAACCCGACCTTCGACGGTGTCGAGCGTCGAGTCGAGACCTACGTCATTGATCGCGATGATCTCGAACTCTATGGAGTCGACGTCAAGGTCACCTTTGCCGAGCGACTGCGTGGGCAGATCAAGTTCGACGGTATCGAGCCGCTGATCTCGCAGATGACCGACGACGTCGACGCGGCACGGCAAATCCTGGCCTGAGGCTGGCAATCACGTCCGGCAGTTCGGGGGCGGTGCGGTGTGAACGCCGCGGGACTACCCGGTAGGTCATGTTGCCGCTGACCATGTATCGAAAGGTCGTTCAGGCGTGGCCAGTTGCCGATCCCTGGTCGCGAGTCATCCCCGCGTCACCGCTGTCGTTGTTGCCGCTCTCGGTATCCTGTCCCTGTGCCTCAGTGGAGTTGTGACGGGCCACCTCGCCTCGTTCACTCCCCATGGCTGTCGGTGGGTACATCGTCATGACCATCAGTGCCGCGATCTTCGAGGAGGTGCTGTGCCGCGGAACCTTCGCCAGGTCGGATACGCCTTTTGCATGGGGGTGCCCGGCTGCTGTCCGGCACATGCGAATTCGCACTCGACGGGGAAGAGCTGATATTCTCACCTAGTTGCCGTCAGATCGGCCGCGGCCTTGGAAGAGTCCCCTGCAGTAAGAGCGTCGGGGACGCCGCGCAGCGGACAGGAAGGAACCCACCGAGATGGATGCTGCCGAGAAGAAGAAGATCATCGAAGAGTACGCGACCCACCCCGGAGACACCGGTTCCCCGGACGTCCAGGTCGCCATCCTCACCAAGCGCATCGCTGAGCTCACCGAGCACCTGAAGGTCCACAAGGGTGACCACCACTCCCGTCGTGGCCTGATGCTCATGGTTGGCCAGCGTCGTCGTCTTCTCAACTACATCGCGAAGAACGACATCGAGCACTACCGCGAGCTCATCGCTCGTCTCGGCCTGCGTCGCTGAACGTCGCGGATCACACGAATTGACGGGGTGTCCCTTCGGGGCGCCCCGTTTTCATGTCCGGAGTCATACGGTCATGCCGTGAAGCGGGTACCCACGTCCTGAACGCCTGGAAACCAGGATTCGTGGGATTGACCACAGATGCCCTAAACTGAAAGCCACAATCAGAATTACTGTAACCGTCGACTGCCTCCCCACGACACATGGGTCCTCGGTAGTGGTCACCGGGGCACGGTCCCGGCGGCTTCGATCGAAGACCGGTGTGGTTTTACAAGAGGCGCCTTCTGGAGCGCCAGCGGGCGGCGGTCGGCCCTGCGAAAGGACATCCCTGTGGAGGGACCCGGACTCGAATTCACCGAGGCCATCATCGACAATGGAAAATTTGGCAAGCACGTCGTCCGCTTCGAGGCGGGACTGCTGGCTCAGCAGGCGGATGGATCCGCCGCTGTCTACCTCGATGGTGACACCATGCTGCTGTCGGCCACCACGGCTGCCAAGACTCCCCGCGATTCCATCGACTTCTTCCCGCTGACGGTTGACGTCGAGGAGCGCATGTACGCTGCCGGACGTATCCCCGGCTCCTTCTTCCGTCGTGAGGGACGCCCGTCTGAGGGCGCCATCCTCGCCTGCCGTCTCATCGACCGCCCGCTACGCCCCTCCTTCGTCAAGGGTCTGCGCAACGAGGTCCAGGTCGTCGTGACCGTCATGGCCCTCAACCCGGCCGTTTACTACGACGTCGTCGCCATCAATGCCGCCTCGATGTCCACCCAGCTCGCTGGTCTGCCGTTCTCCGGCCCGATCGGTGGCGTCCGGATGGCTCTCATCGACGACCAGTGGGTGTGCTTCCCATCCGTCGAGCAGCGCAAGGAGTCGACCTTCGACATGGTCGTCGCCGGCCGAGTGCTCGCCGACGGTGACGTCGCCATCATGATGGTCGAGGCCGAGTCCACCCCGGCCACCTGGGACCTCGTCCGTGGCGGACGCACGGCTCCGACCGAGGAGGTCGTCGCCACCGGTCTGGAGGCCGCCAAGCCCTTCATCAAGGTGCTGTGCGACGCCCAGGTCGCCCTGGCTGCCAAGCTGCCCAAGGAAACCTACGACTTCCCGGTCTTCAAGGACTACGAGGACGACGTCTACGCCGCCGTCGAGGAGAAGGCTGCCGACGAGCTCTCCCGCATCGAGCAGATCGCTGCCAAGCTGGAGCGTCAGGAGGCTGAGTCCGAGCTCAAGACCCGCATCAAGGCCGAGCTCGCCGAGACCTTCCCGGAGCGCGAGGCCGAGATCTCCGGCGCCTTCAAGGCCGTCATGAAGAAGATCGTCCGCAAGCGCGTCCTCGACGAGAGTGTGCGTATCGACGGTCGCGGGCCCCGTGACATCCGTGCCCTATCGGCCGAGGTCGGCGTCATCCCGCGTGTTCACGGTTCTGCCCTCTTCCAGCGCGGCGAGACCCAGATCCTCGGTGTGTCGACCCTCAACATGCTCGACATGGAGCAGAAGCTCGACACCCTCTCCCCGGAGACCACGCGTCGCTACATGCACAACTACAACATGCCGCCGTACTCCACCGGTGAGACCGGTCGTGTTGGCTCCCCGAAGCGCCGCGAGATCGGCCACGGCAACCTCGCCGAGCGCGCCCTCATCCCGGTCCTGCCGACCCGTGAGGAGTTCCCCTACGCCATCCGCGAGGTGTCCGAGGCCATCGGGTCGAACGGTTCCACCTCGATGGGTTCGGTCTGCGCCTCGACCCTCGCCCTGCTCAACGCCGGTGTGCCGTTGCGCGCCTCGGTCGCTGGCATCGCTATGGGCCTCATGAGCGAGACCGACGAGGGCGGCAAGACCAAGTACCTCGCCCTCACCGACATCCTGGGTGCTGAGGACGCTCTTGGCGACATGGACTTCAAGGTCGCCGGTACCAGCGAGTTCGTCACCGCCCTGCAGCTGGACACCAAGCTCGACGGCATCCCCGCCGACGTGCTGGCCGGTGCCCTCAAACAGGCCAAGGAGGCTCGCACCGCCATCCTCGAGGTCATGAACGACGCCATCGACTCTCCTGACGAGATGGCTCCGACCGCGCCTCGCATCATCACCGTGCACATCCCGGTCGACAAGATCGGTGAGGTCATCGGCCCCAAGGGCAAGATGATCAACCAGATCCAGGATGACACCGGTGCCAATATCTCCATCGAGGACGACGGCACCATCTTCATCGGTGCCGACAACGGCAATTCCGCCGACGCTGCCCGCACGATGATCAACTCCATCGCCAACCCGCAGATGCCAGAGGTCGGTGAGCGTTACCTGGGCACCGTGGTCAAGACGACGAGCTTCGGTGCCTTCGTCTCCCTGCTGCCTGGCAAGGACGGCCTGCTGCACATCTCCAAGATGCGTGACCTCAACGAGGGTAAGCGCGTCGAGGCCGTCGAGGACGTGCTGTCGGTCGGTCAGAAGATCGAGGTTGAGATCGCTGAGGTCGACGACCGGGGCAAGTTCTCCCTGGTCCTGGCCTCCCACGAGGAGGACGACGACACCGAGGAGTGAGTCATCAATCCTGGAGTCGTTGATCCTGTGAGGGACTGACATCAGCGGGATGTCCTGGCACTTTCGCCAGGGCATCCCGTTCGTTGTGCGCGGATGGATCATTCCTCGGGAACGTCAGAGCATCTGGGTAATCTGGATGCGGCGCCGGGCAGGTGCCGTCGTCAGGAAGGAAGGTCCAGATGATCAAGGTTGCCGTATTCGGAGCCAAGGGACGTATGGGAGCTTCGGTGTGCCAGGCCGTCGAGGAAGCCGAGGACACCGAGCTCGTGGCCGCCATCGACAGTGGCGATGACCGTTCAGCCGCTGAGGGAGCCGACGTCGTCGTCGATTTCACCACCCCCGACGCCGTCATGGACAACCTCGCCTGGGCCATCGACCACGAGATCAACACCGTCGTCGGCACTACGGGTTTTGACGAAGACCGCTACCAGACCTTGCGCGACCAGCTCGCCGACCATCCCAACACCGGCTGCCTGGTCGCCCCGAATTTCTCCATCGGTGCCGTGCTCATGATGCACTTCGCCGAGGAGGCTGCGAAGTTCTACGAGTCGGTCGAGGTCATCGAGCTGCACCACCCCAACAAGGTCGATGCCCCTTCCGGCACCGCCCGCACGACCGCCGGCAAGATCGCGGCTGCCCGGCAGAAGGTCGGCATGGGAGAGGTCCCGGACGCCACTCAGAGCCAGCTCGACGGGGCTCGCGGAGCCGTCGTTGACGGGGTCCACGTCCACGGTGTCCGCCTGCGCGGCCTCGTCGCCCATCAGGAAGTGCTCTTCGGAGCCGAGGGGGAGACCCTGACCATCCGCCATGACTCGATGGACCGCGTCTCCTTCATGTCGGGCGTTCTCACCGGCGTGCGCGGTGTCCTTGATCGTCCGGGTCTGACCATCGGCATCGAAGGGTTGCTCGGACTTGAATGAGCGTCCTGATTTCTCGATGACGCCATCTGAACCGACTCAGGTGCTACCGCCCAGGCCTCAGATTGATACCGGGGCGGTGGTGACGGTCGAACGTGATCGTCGTCACCACCGCCTCATCAAGTGGCTCGTCGCCGTCGTCATCATTGCCTTGGTCGCGGTCGCGGCGGTGATCACCGATCAAACCTTCCGAGCGAGAAGTGAGAAGGCCATCGCGGCCAATATTGCGGAGTCAGTCGGGGCGGACGAGTCGAGCGTCGGTGTCACGATCCGCAATCGCCCCTTCCTTGGGGTCTTGCTGACCGACGAGCTCCAGGGACTTGACGCGACCATACCAACGGCGACCGTCGCTCGAGACGAGACGACGGTGACCTTCCATGACGTGAACATCCACGCCAATGGGATCCGTCATGCCCGTGAGGAATCCCGGACGGTCGCCGAGACGATGTCTGCAACTGGTCGGGTCAACTGGCCCGAGCTGTCTCGGCTGGCAGGCGGCAAGATCACGTACAACGATGACGCCGGTGCGAACGGCAAGGTGACCATTGTGCGTGACATGTCGGTTCTGGGAGCCCGAGTGGGTGTCAGTATCTCAGCCGTTCCTGGCGTCGAGACCACATCGCGGCGGGTGACGTTGACGAGCCCATCGGCGAGCTTGGACGGCATTCCGATTCCGGACATCCTGCTCAAGTCCGTTCTGGAAGGCATCACAGATCGATTCACCCTCCCCGATTTGGGTAATCTGCATTACGAATCCCTCAAGGCGACGCCGAAGGGATTGGAGTTTTCCCTTGTCGGGACCGAGGTGAAACTATCCGACCTCACCGGAAAGTGATCAGCTTGGCGCGAATGATGAGGTGAGGCTAGGCCAATAAGTCGTATTCTGGTCAGTGGCCGCTCGGCCGCCCACCACATGTCGACAGTTCCGTGGAGGTCCCTTTCATGAATGTTGCCGAACAACTCGTCCAACAGCTCCTCGATGCGGGGGTGCGGCGGATCTACGGCATCGTCGGTGACTCCCTGAACCCCGTCGTTGACGCAGTTCGCAAGACCGGCGGTTCTGTCAAGGGCGGTATCGACTGGGTCCACGTTCGTCATGAGGAGGCTGCGGCCTTCGCCGCTGCTGCCGAGGCAACTCTGACCGGCGAGCTGGCTGTCTGCGCAGGTTCCTGTGGTCCGGGCAACCTGCACCTCATCAATGGTCTGTTCGACGCATACCGTTCCCAGGTCCCGGTTCTGGCCATCGCCTCCCACATCCCCAGCGTCCAGATCGGCATGAGCTACTTCCAGGAGACCCACCCGGATCGCCTCTTCGTGGAATGCTCTGACTACTGCGAGCTGGTCTCGACCCCCGAGCAGGCACCTCGCGTCGTCAACTCGGCCATTCGCCATGCTGTCGCGGGCAGCACCGTCTCGGTCGTGACCCTCCCGGGCGACATCACCGACAAGAAGGCTGCCGCTCCGTCGCCGGTCTTCGTCCCGAGCCGTCGTCCTTCCACCGAGCCAAACCCGGAGGACGTCCGTCAGCTCGTCAAGCTTCTCAATGACGTCAAGAAGGTCGCCATCTTCGCCGGTGCCGGCGTCGAGGGTGCTCATGACGAGGTCTTGGCCCTGGCTGACAAGCTCAAGGCCCCGATCGGTCACTCCCTGCGCGGCAAGGACTTCATCCAGTACGACAACCCCTTCGACGTCGGCATGACCGGTCTGCTGGGTTACGGTGCGGCAGCCGAGGGCATGAACGATGCCGACGTGCTGATCCTGTTGGGAACCGATTTCCCCTACAACCAGTTCCTACCTGGCACCCTCACGGTTCAGGTTGAGAACCGCCCGGAGAAGTTGGGCCGTCGTACCGACGTCTCCTTCCCGATCCACGCCGACGTCAAGGCCCTGTGCAATGCTGTCACCCCGCTGCTCAAGCAGCATGATGACAAGTTCCTCAAGGCCACCATCAAGCGTCACGCCAAGATTATGAAGGCTCCGGTCGGCTCGTACACCCGCAATGTCGAGCACATGAAGCCGATCCACCCTGAGTACGTCGCTCACCTGCTCAACGAGCTGGCTGACCGCGACGCGATCTTCACTGCTGACACCGGCATGTGCAATGTGTGGACGGCTCGTTACATTGATCCGTTGGGTACCCGTCGTCTCATCGGATCCTTCCTGCACGGATCGATGGCCAACGCTCTGCCGCATGCCATCGGCGCCCAGGCATCTCACCCTGGCCGACAGGTCATTTCAGTGTCCGGCGACGGCGGCCTCTCGATGCTCCTTGGCGAGCTCGTCACGGCCCGCATGCTCAACCTGCCGATCAAGGTGGTTGTCTTCAACAACTCCACCCTCGGCATGGTCAAGCTGGAGATGCTGGTCAATGGGTTGCCCGACTTCGGGACTGACGTCCACGACGTGAACTATGCCGGGGTCGCCAAGGCGATCGGGTATCACTCCGAGCGGGTTGATGATCCGCGCAATATTCGTCGTGCTCTTCGTGATGCCCTCGACTTCGACGGGCCGGCCCTCGTCGAGGTGCTCACTGATCCCAACGCCCTGTCCCTGCCGCCGGAGATCAAGGGTGAGCAGATGATTGGGTTCGCCACCGCCATGAGCAAGATCGTGCTAAACCGTGGTGCCGGTGAGGCCGTCTCGATGGCCACCTCGAACATGCGTAACATCCCAAGATTCTGAGAGATCACGTTTTGGGGTCCGTCCGACGAGGACGGGCCCCACAGGCATTTTCGGACCAGGATCACGGGACCGAGGTTGGATGGCGTCAATGCAGGCAATGAACAGCGGTGGTGCTGCCGCATGAAGATCCTTCTTGTGGTCGACGCCCTCCAACCAGGAAATGGGACGACGGCCTCGACCCTTCGTTTTTCCCACGCATTGCGTGACCAGGGTCACGAGGTGCGTTTACTCAGCGTCGAGTCGACCCCGGTGCCCAGCACTCGCGGGATCCCCGTGGTCAGCGTGCCCGTCCTCTACCTGCCGCTCATCACCCACCTGGCTCGTCGATCTCGCGCGCCCAGTCAGGGCCATTGTCTCCTCAGCGGTGGCCGAGGCTGACCTCGTGCATGTCGTCATGCCGTCGCTATTGGGGGCTTGTGCCAAACACGTGGCGCAGCATGCCGGTGTTCCCGTCACCGCGGGTTTCCACATCCAGCCTGAGAACATCACCTACAACGTGCACCTGGCCAACGCTCGACGCCTTGCCGACCGCATTTATCGCATGTTGTGGCTGGCGTTCTACCACGATGTGTCCCACATCCATGCCCCCAGTGAATTCATCGCCGAGCAGTTGCGCAGACACGGTTACGACCAGCACCTTCACGTCATCTCGAATGGGGTGCCGCCAGAGTTTCGGCCCGGCCCGCCACGAGAGACGTGGGCTCTGGACAGCTCTGGCCCTGCCACCGTCATGACTGTCGGCAGGCTCTCACCGGAGAAGAGGATCGAGGTCCTCGTCGACGCCATTGCCCGGTCTCGACATCGCGATCGGATCCGTCTGGTGGTCGCCGGTCGAGGTCCGCAGCGAGAATGGTTGCAGAGGCGAGCCGAACGCACTGGGGTTGACGCCTGCTTCGTCAGCCACGACCGTCCGGAGGACCTCATCGCTGAACTGCGAGCCGCCGACCTTTACGTTCACCCCGCAGACGTCGAGATCGAGTCCTTGGCTGCCCTGGAGGCGTCCTCGGTCGGGTTACCCTGCCTCATCGTCGACAGCCCGCTGTCGGCCACTAGCCAGTTCTGTCATGTCCCCGAGCACGGTCTGTGCCCGCCGCGCGATCCGGAGAGGATGGCGGCTGACATCGATTGGTGGCTGGAGCACCCGAAGGAGCGTGAGACCGCGGGCAAGGCCCAGGCACACTGTGGCCAGGAGTACGCCCTGGACAGATCGGCTCGGTTTCTGGTCGAGATGTTTGACGCCGCCATCTCGGGGTCGACCGGATGAAGAAGCTGCGGCGACTGGCCTATCTGACGATTGTCGGCCCAGCTGCGGTGATTCTCACCGGGATGACCTTCGCTTTTCGCCGGCGAGGACACCACCATCTGGAGCCAGGGACGATAGTCGTCAGCAACCACGTCCACGATTTCGACTGTCTGGCCCTGGTGCGGGTGTTCTGGCCGACCGGTCTGAGGTTCAACTCGCAACCTTCCAACTTCGACATCCCGGTGGCAGGGCTCATCCTGCGAGCCTTCGGAACGATTCCGGTTGACGTTTCTGACGTACGAGGTTTCTTCTCGGCCAATGCGCAGGCGCTGGCTGACGGTGACTGCGTCGTCATCTATCCAGAGGGAGACATCACCTGTTACGAGACCTCCGCAGGGACCTTCCGTCCAGGGGCCTTTGCCCTCGCGGTGCGCACCGGTGCCCCGGTGGTGCCAGTGGCACTGGTGCGGTCCGGGCGGAAGCTCGGAGTCAAGTGGCGGCGTCCGCAGCTGGAGGCCAAGGTGGGGCCGCCGATGTATGCCGATGAGACCCTGCCACGACGCCAGGCCAGGGAGGAATTGCGCCAACGAGCTGAGAACTTCGTCTCTCAGGCCCTTGATGAAGCGGTCAGGACACATCGGGGCGAAGCTGTCGGAGTTTCCCGATAGGCTTCACGCCGTGGCTAATACTGGATTGACGACACCCCCGGACCTGCAACCGGACGTTCTGCGCATCATTCCCCTCGGCGGCCTGGGAGATGTCGGACGCAACATGTCGTGCTACGAAATCAATGGGGAGATCCTTCTCATTGACTGTGGGGTGCTCTTCCCCGAGGACGACCATCCCGGCGTCGACTTGCTGCTGCCAGGACTGGACTACCTCGACGATGAGAAGCTGGCCAAGGTGAAGGCGCTGGTGCTCACCCACGGCCACGAGGATCACATCGGAGCCGTGCCCTACCTGCTCAAGCGTCGCCCCGACATCCCAATCTATGGGTCCAAGCTGACCTTGGCGCTGGTTGAGGCGAAACTGCGTGAGCATCGCATCAGGGGATACAAGCTCAATGTTGTTCACGAAGGCGACGTCGCCGAGGTCGGCGAACAGTTCGACCTGGAGTTCGTCGCCGTCAACCACTCCATCCCCGACGCGCTGGCCGTCTACGTCAAGACCGACGCCGGGTCGATCCTCAACACCGGCGACTTCAAGATGGACCAGCTGCCCATCGACGGGCGGATCACCGACCTGCGGGCCTTCGCCCGGCTCGGTGAGGAGGGTGTCGACGTCTTCATGGTCGACTCCACCAACGCCGAGGTGCCCGGGTTCGTGCGTTCCGAGCGTGACCTCGCCCCGGCCATCGAGCAGACCTTCGACCAGGCCACCCAGAAACTCATCGTTGCCACCTTCGCCTCACACGTCCACCGCGTCCAGCAGGCGGTCGACGCCGCCGTGCGGCACGGTCGCAAGATCTGCTACGTCGGGCGTTCCATGGTGCGCAACATGGCGATCGCCCGCGACCTGGGCTACCTCAAGGTGCCCGACGACTCACTCATCGAATTGCGTGATCTCGACAAGTACCCCGACGACAAGGTCGCCATCATCTGCACCGGTTCCCAGGGCGAGCCGCTGTCGGCCCTGGCCCGCATCGCCCACGGTGAGCACCGGGACATCTCGGTGGGGGAGGGTGACGTCGTGCTCATGGCGAGCTCGCTCATCCCCGGTAACGAGAACGCCGTCACCCGCGTCATCAATGGTCTTATGAGCTGCGGTGCCACGGTGGTGCACAAGGGCAATGCGCTGGTTCACGTCTCCGGGCACGCTGCCCAGGGCGAGCTGCTCTACGCCTACAATGTCGTGCGACCGCGCGCCGTCATGCCGATCCACGGCGAGTACCGGCATCTCACGGCGAATTCCCGTATCGCGGTGTCCACCGGTGTGCAGCCCGAGGACGCCATCGTCGTCACCGATGGCGGCGTCGTCGACCTGGACGATGGCCGGGCCAGCGTCGTCGGCAAGGTGGATGCCTCCTACATTCTCGTCGAGGGAACCGGGGTGAGCGAACTCACCCCCGATGCCCTGGCCGATCGCAAGATTCTCGGTGAGGAGGGGTTCATCTCGGTGTCGGCCGCCATCAACCCCAAGAGCGCGAGCATCGTGTCGGGGCCAGACATCAAGGCCAAGGGATTCGCCGAGGACGATCGTGGCTACGACGAGATCCGCGACCGACTCGTGAGCGAGTTGCAGTCGGCGATGCGCGGCGGCATGAGCGACCAGCACAAACTCCAGCAGGTTGCCCGACGCACCATCGGGCGCTGGGTGGCGCAGACCTACCGACGTCGCCCCATGATCGTGCCGACCATCATCGTCGTGTGAGGGTAATTTGGACTCTTGGGTGAACCGAACGGTGGTCCCGGACAGTGGTGCACTAGGCTGACAACGCCTCACCCAGGTGAGGCGTCCCACTCCAAGGAGAATCGTGGCCAAGCGCACCAGCATCCATGACGTCATCGAACGATTCCGCGCGGAACCATCCTCGACCGAGCGCGGAACGCAGTTCGAGGAACTCATGGTGTCGTACTTCGAGACCGACCCCACGCTGGCCTCCGAGTACGACGAGGTGACGACCTGGCCTCGGTGGGAGCACAACGAGCACACCCACGACTCGGGCATCGACTTGGTGGCCCACAACCGACACACCGGACGCTGGACCGCGATCCAGTGCAAGTTCTACGACCGTGGGCACTACCTGCAGAAACAGGACATCGACTCGTTCTTCACGGCGTCGGGCAAGGCCTGGGACCAGATCTGGTTCGACAATCGCATCATCATCTCGACCACCGATCACTGGTCGAGGAATGCCGAGAAGGCGCTGGAGCATCAGTCCGTGCCCGTGCAGCGCATTGGCCTGGCCGAGATCGCCGAGTCGCCGATCGACTGGATGTTCACGCCGGAGTCGCTCTCCTACGAGCCCCCGCAAGGCCGTCCGCTATGGGCTGCGTCCGCACCAGAAGGAGGCACTGGAGAAGATCCAGGAGGGGTTCCAGAACCATGACCGGGGCAAGTGGATCTCGGCCTGCGGGACGGGCAAGACGTTCACCTCGCTCAAGCTTGCCGAGCGGCGGTGTGCCGACAACGACGGCCACCTCAAGGTGCTCTTCCTGGCTCCCAGCATCGCATTGGTGAGTCAGACCCTGCGGGAGTGGATGGCGCAGTCCCAGACGAGGATCCGCCCGATGGTCGTGTGCTCCGACACCAAGGCGTCCCGCAAGACCGAGGACATCACGACCTACGACATCCCGCTGCCGACGACCGATGCCGCCCGGCTTGCCGAGCAGATGAAGGCGTCGGGTCGGCGCGGCAAGCAGATGACCGTCGTCTTCTCCACCTACCAGTCCATTGACGTCGTCGCTCGGGCCCAGCGGGAGTCCAGGGAGCAGTTCGACCTCATCCTGTGTGACGAGGCGCATCGCACCACCGGCGTCACACTTCCCGGCGGTGCCGACGAGTCGGCTTTCGTCAAGGTGCACGACAACGACTACCTGCCCGCCGCCAAGCGGCTCTACATGACGGCGACACCACGCATCTACGGCGAGGAGTCCAAGCGCAAGGCAGCCGACCACTCGGCAGTCGTCGCGTCGATGGACGACGAGACGGTGTACGGCCCGCAGTTTCACCGGCTGGGGTTCGGTGAGGCCGTCGAGCGCAACCTGCTCACCGACTACAAGGTCATGATCCTGTGCGTCGACAACGAGTCGGTCTCCGGCGGGTTGCAGTCGGCGCTGGCCGACGAGGACCATGAGCTCTCCCTCGATGATGCTGCCAAGATCGTGGGCTGCTGGAATGGTCTGGCCAAACGCACCGCAGACATGGATTTCGGCCCGGACCCGGTGCCAATGAGACGGGCGGTGGCCTTCGCGCAGAACATCAAGGCGTCCAAGGCCTTCGCCCAGACCTTTCCGGCGGTCGTCGAAGATCTTCACACCGATCCGGACATGCCCGATCTCGAGGTCGCGGTGCATCATGTCGACGGCACGATGAATGCGCTCACCCGTGAGGACGAACTGTCCTGGCTCAAGTCACCGGGTGTCGAGGAGAGCGAGTGCCGCATCCTGTCCAACGCGCGCTGCCTGTCGGAGGGTGTGGACGTGCCGGCCCTCGATGCAGTGCTCTTCCTGTCGCCGCGCAACTCGCTGGTCGACGTCGTGCAGTCGGTGGGCCGGGTGATGCGCAAGGCTCCGGGCAAGGAGTTCGGCTACATCATCCTGCCGGTGGCGATCGATGCGAGCGAGTCACCCGATGAGGCCATGCGCAACAATAAGCGCTTCAAGGTGGTCTGGGACGTGCTCAATGCCTTGCGCTCCCACGACGACCGGTTCAAGGCGATGGTCAACTCGATCGATCTGGACAAGTCGACCAAGGGTCGGATCGGGATCGAGGTCTTCGGTCGCGACTGTGCCTCCGAGGAGCGCTCCGAGAAGGCGCAGCAGGCCCTGGGACAGCAGTTCCCGTTGTTCAGCACGCAGCTCAAGGACGCGATCCTGGCGCGCATCGTCAAGAAGGTGGGCGAGCGTGAGTACTGGGAGAACTGGGCCGACGACGTCGTGCACATCCACACCAATCAGGTGACCCGCATCACGAGTCTGTTGACGCGTGCTCGAGCCGAGGACGACGAACTTGCCGACGCCTTCCGCGCTTTTCACGAGGGATTGCGCGCCAACATCAATGAGTCGATCAGCGAGGCCGACGCGATCGACATGCTGAGTCAACACCTCATCACCCAACCAGTGTTCGAGGCGTTGTTCCCTACCGGTTCGTTCGCCCGGAACAATCCGGTCTCGGCCACCATGCAGACCATGATCGGTCTGCTCGAGAGAGCCGGCCTGCAGGCGGAGACCGCCGCCCTGGAATCCTTCTATGCCTCAGTACGCCGCAGCGCCCAAGGGGTGACGACCACAGCCGGTCGACAGACCGTCATCCACCGGCTCTACGAGCAGTTCTTCCGGAAGGCCTTCCCCAAGCAGTCCAGTTCCCTGGGGGTGGTCTACACGCCGGTGGAGGTCGTCGACTTCATCCTGCGCAGTGCCGACGACGTGTGCCGTGCGCAGTTCGGCTACGGTCTCACCGACACCGACGTGCACGTGCAGGACCCGTTCACCGGCACTGGGACGTTCATCGTGCGGCTGCTCGAATCGGGGATCATCCGGCCCGAGGACCTGGGGCGCAAGCATGACCGGGAGCTGTGGGCCAACGAGATCATGCTGCTGGCCTACTACATTGCGTGCGTCAACATCGAGACGACGTACCAGACTCTCACCCAGGCCCGGGTGGACGAGATCGCGGACCAGCAGTTCGCCTCGCGCCCAGCGGCTGAAACCGGGCCGGGAGGTGAGATCCCCAGCACCGAGGGCGAGCAGTCCGAGGGGCGGGCTTCGCAGGAGGCTCCGAGCGCCCGGTACACGCCCTTCCCGGGTGCCACACTCACCGACACCTTCCAGATCACCGAGAAGGGGGATCGGGCCGACACCTCGTTGATCCCGGCGAACAATGAGCGCATCGAGCGGCAGTTGGCGGCCCCGATCCAGGTGATCGTCGGCAACCCGCCGTACTCGGCCGGCCAGTCCAGTGCCAATGACGACAACGCGAACCTGCACTACCCGACCCTGGACGCCCGGATAGGGCAGACCTACGCCGCTCGTTCCACGGCCACGAACAAGAACAGCCTCTACGACTCCTACATTCGCGCCTTCCGGTGGGCGAGCGATCGAATCGGCGAGCAGGGAGTGGTGGCCTTCGTCTCCAACAATGGTTGGGTGGACGGCAACACCGCCGACGGCATCCGCAAGACCTTGGTGGACGAGTTCACCCAGATCTGGGTGTACAACCTGCGCGGCAATCAGCGTACGGCAGGGGAGACGTCTCGCCGGGAGGGCGGCAAGGTCTTCGGATCTGGTGCCCGGACCGGGGTGGCGGTCCTCATCGCCGCCAAACAGCCCGGTGTTGCGGGATGCCAGCTGCACTACCACAGCGTGCCCGACTACCAGTCCCGCGAAAAGAAGCTCGCCGACATTGACGAGGCCACCTTGGCGTCGGTGCCGTGGCGCTCGATCACCCCGAACGAGGCCGGCGACTGGATCAACCAGCGCAATGCCATCTTCGACACATTCCCTGCACTGGGGATCAAGGGCAAGAGCGAGACCACGTGCCCGATCTTCCAACTGTTCTCGGCAGGGTTGAAGACCAACCGCGATGCCTGGTGCTACAACTTCAGTCGCGCATCGGTCAACGGGAACATGAGCCGGATGGTCGAGAACTACAATGCACAGGCGGTGGGTGCCGACATCGACAACGATCCGACCAAGATCAGTTGGAGTAGTGACCTTCTCGCCGATGCTCGCAAGGGGCGCACCCACGAATTCAGGAAGCACCGTATCTACCTCGGGTCGTACCGCCCATTCACCAAGCAGTACGCCTACTTCGACCGACCTCTCAACGAGAGGGTGTACCAGCTGGAGAAGATTTTCCCGACGCCGCAGCATGAGAATGTGGGTTTCTATGTAACTGCGCCCTCACCTAGGACTACGTTTGCGACTCTGTTGTCTGACGTTGTCCCTGATGCTTTCCCGTTCGTAGATCCCGCCCAGTTCTTCCCCCGCTGGACCTACGAGAAGGTCTCTGCAGACGATGGGCTCTTTGCGGCCTCGCCCGGGGAGGTCGACGAGTACGGCTACCGTCGCGTCGACAACATCACCGATGAGATCCTCGCCGTCTACCGGGAGAAGTTCGGGCCACAGGTGAGCAAGGACGACATCTTCCACTACGTCTACGGGGTGCTGCACTCCCAGCAGTATCGGGAGGTGTTCGCCGCCGATCTCAAACGGATGCTGCCGCGCATCCCGCTGGCCGCCTCATCGGCTGACTTCCAGGCGTTCGTCGATGCCGGCCGCGCACTTGCCGATCTGCACGTCAACTACGAGACGGTCGATCCCTACCCGCTCCACGAGTCCACGCATCCGCTCGATGTCGACGAGTGGGAGCTGTATCGCGTCACCAAGATGCGGTGGGAGGACAAGACCACTCGGAAGGCCATCATCTACAACGGCTACCTCACGCTGAGTGACATTCCCGCCGCCGCGCACGAGTATCGGCTTGGCTCCCGCTCCGGCCTCGAATGGCTCATCGACCGCTACCAGGTGAAAACCGACAAGGCCTCCGGCATCGTCAACGACCCCAACGACTGGTGCCGCGAGCACGACGACCCCCGATACATCGTCGACCTCGTCAAGCGGGTCACCCGGGTGTCGGTCGAGACGATGGACATCGTCCGATCGCTGCCGGAGCTGCCCATCTAATCGGATCGTGGTACCTCATTGCCGGGTCCCCAGATACCGGTAGGCCTATGCTTACACCGTCGGCCGGGGGGCGTGGGCGATGTCGTCGGCCTTGTTGCTCAGCTTGTCCTGGATGTTGTACAGTTGACACCAGCACGACCGGTTCCGCTGCCCGCTTCGGTGGGAGTCCAGGGCCGGTCCTCGTTTTTCGGAAAGGCAATCCCGCGGGTGGCTCAGGCCAAGCAGTTCAAAACCTACACAGAGCAGGTCGAGCTGTTGCGTGGGCGCGGGATGCGCATTGATGATCAGGATCGAGCCGAGCACCTCTTGGCACGGCTCAACTACTACCGATTGTCGGGGTATTGGTATCCGATGCGCCGCTTCACCGATGACAAGGGTGCAGTCGGTGATGAATTCGTAGCTGGTGCATCGTTGGACTTGGTGGTTGATCTCTACAAGTTTGATGAACGATTACGTCACAGCGTGTTCATTGAGCTGGACCGGGTGGAGACGGCTGTTCGCGCCATGCTTGGCTACGAGCTGGGACGTATCGACCCATTGATCTACTTGGATCCGAAACGCCTGGGTGTGCAGGCTAAGTCTCGTGGAAGAGATGATTGCGGCGTACACGAAGCTTGGTTGAGGAAGTACTGGGCTACCTTCCGATGCCGACTCTTTTTGAGAGCTATCCAGACAACGATATCGTTCCATTGTTTCGGACGGGTGCACCCGAGGATTGGGCGGGTCTCGATCTGTGGACATGCTAGCCCCGGCCGTGCATGGCAGGCGTACCTGTGGTCATCAGTACCCAGCGTTGCTCCAAGTGTCAATCATGCATGATGGACATCGTCCGGTCGCTGCCGGAACTGCCCATCTCATCGGATTTGGGTTCTGGTCGTTCGACCATATAAGCTTGTCCAGTTCCCAAGGGAACCCCTTGAGTTCCCCAGGAACCCTCGAACCCATCGATTGTGTGGGCGTCCGCGTGACGCCGACCCCGAACAAGGAGATCTCCCAGTGGCTGCTGTCTGTGACGTCTGCGCCAAGCGCCCCGGTTTCGGACACAACGTCCCCTGGTCGAAGAAGAAGACCAATCGCCGGTGGAGCCCGAACATCCAGCGCGTCCGTGTCGTCGAGAACGGCACGCACAAGCGCATGAACGTGTGCACGTCGTGCCTCAAGGCTGGCCGAGTCAGCCGCTGAGCACTGCGTTCGACGTTGGAACCCGTCGTAAGGCGGGTTCTTTGTCGTTGTGGGTGTCATTGCCTGTCGGTACGGTGACACTGTGAATGCAGTGACCAGGTGGCACACCCGCACCCAGCAGGAACTTCACCGCCCTCTGGCAGAGGCGGTGGGGGCCAAGACGGCCAAAGCATTCGCCGCGATGCACGTCGAGACCGTCGGCGAGGCCCTCGGTCACCTTCCACGTCGCTACCTCACTGGTACCGAAACCACGGATGTGTCCCACCTCGTCGCTGACACTGAAGTCGCCTTGGTGGCCGACGTCGTCGGAGTCGAGGTTCACACCAACAAGACTGTGACAGGTCGAGAGAGGCGACCGCGTCAACGTCTGGAAGTCATGCTGTCCGACGGCAACGCACGCCTGCCGGTGACCTTCTTCGGCAAACCCCACATCGTGTCCTACTGGCAGCGCATTTTTTCGGCCCACACTCACGGCATCTTCGTCGGCAAGGTGGGGGAATTCCGGGGTAACCCGCAGCTCGTTCACCCCGACTTCGTCATGATCGACCGCAACGGCAAGGTCGTGGCGGGCCGTGAGGAGGGCAAGGTGATGGCTGCGCAGGTGCAGCGTCACGGTTTGCTCGGTCTCTACCCGCAGACCTCGAAGTTGCGCACCTGGGAGATTGCCTCGGTGGAGTCGATGCTGCTCGAGTCCACCCCCGAACTTGAGGACACTCTGCCCGAATGGCTGCGTCAGGAGGCTGATCTGCCGACCCTGTGGCAGGCCTACCACGCCATCCATCACCCGCATTCGGTGGAGGAAGCCACTCGCGGTGCCGAGCGACTGGTGTGGGAGGAGGCCATCGCCACCCAGGTGACGATGGCGGTGCGTCGACGTAATGCCGACAGTCATGACGCGCCGGTGTGTCGACGTCGTGATGACGGCCTGCTGGCAGCCTTTGAGTCGAGGCTTCCGTTCGCCCCGACGGCAGGCCAGGACGACATTAGCCGGGCCATCGACGCTGACCTGTCTTCCGATCACCCCATGCACCGACTGCTGCAGGGGGAGGTGGGTTCCGGTAAGACCTTCGTGGCCTTGAGAGCGATGCTCCAAGTCGTTGACGCTGGGTACCAAGCCGTCCTGCTGGCACCCACCGAGGTTCTCGCCCAGCAACATTACGCCACGATCACCGGGATGATGGACGAGTTGGCCGCGGGCGGTGGCCTCGACGCTCCAGAGAACTCCACCGGAGTTGCGCTGCTCACCGGTTCGATGAGGACGGCTGGAACTCGAACCGCCTTGGCCGACATCGCCTCGGGAGCGGCCGGAATTGTCATCGGAACCCATGCCCTGTTGTCGGGCAAGGTCATCTACAACAACATCGGTCTGGTCGTCGTTGACGAGCAGCACCGCTTCGGCGTCGAGCAGCGCAGTGTCTTGACGACTGGTGATGGTGCTCGACCTCACGAGCTCGTTCTCACTGCAACGCCGATTCCTCGCACGGTTGCCATGACGGTCTTCGGTGATCTCGAGGTGTCGACCTTGCGAGAACTGCCGTCAGGACGTGCCGACATCCAAACCACTGTGGTTGATCTGCCAGCCCACCGCTCGTGGCTCACCCGCGCCTGGGAGCGCATCCGAGAGGAGTGCGAGGCCGGGCATCAGGTCTTCGTGGTGTGTCCTCGTATCAGCAGCGATGACGCTGACGACGTCGAGGGTGGTCGCCCGCCGACGGCTGCGGTCGAGGAGATCGCTCCTCAGCTGGCCTCCGGTCCGCTCGCAGGACTGCGCATCGACGTCCTCCATTCTCGGCTGGACGCCGATGAGAAGAAGGCCGTCATGGATCGTTTCGCTGACGGCGAGTCCCAGGTCCTCATCTCCACCACGGTCATCGAGGTCGGCGTCGACGTCCCCAACGCCACCATGATGGTCATCATGGATGCCGATCACTTCGGCGTCTCCCAGTTGCACCAGTTGCGCGGACGTATCGGGCGAGGAAAGCTGCCGGGCCTGTGCCTTCTGGTGACGACGGCCCTGCCCGGATCGACGGCCCGTGAGCGGCTTGCCGCAGTGGCATCGTCCCGTGACGGCTTTGAGCTGGCCGAATTGGACCTGGCCCAGCGTCACGAGGGCAATGTGCTCGGATCCTCCCAGTCGGGGTATTCCTCGCCACTGCGGTTGTTGCGGGTGCTCGACCACGCCGAGATCGTCACTGCGTCCAAGGATCTCGCCGAACAGTGGGTGCGAGAGGAGCCCGAGGATCCCCGGCTGCTCGACGTTGTCACCGCGACGGAGATGCTGGCTGAGGGCGATCTCATGGAACAGGGATGAGCTGACCAGGCGTGACGAAGGTCCGGAACGTTGACGACGATCCGGACCTTCATGAGTGGTCTGTCAGTTGTCCTTGGGCTCCGGACCGAAGGCGAAGGTACGGCCGGTGATCTGATCGGCCTGGACACGCACGTAATTGCGCTTCACGGTCGGCACCCACGGCAGCAGGGGCATCTTGTCGCACAGCGCGAGCTCGGCCTCGTCGGTGATGACCTCGGCGCTGCCGCGCACGACGACCGACCAGCCGGTCTCCTCGGTCCAACCGTCGGCCTCGAAGGCCACACGGTTGTTGGTGACGATGTCCTCAAGCTTGCTTCCAGCGGCGGTGCGGAAGACGATGCTCTGCCCGTCGACGACATAGTTGACGGGGAATACCTCGGGCTGGTCATTGACGCTGGTGGCCAGGCGGCCGACCTCAGCCGTGTCAAGGTAGCCCCAGCAGCTGTCCTCCGGGACCTCGGTGATCGGGTTCTCCTCATTGATCATGGGGCCATTCTTCCTGAACACGGCCCATTTCGGGAGCCGACCGGCACAAAGTTGCCGATGTTGGTGAGGATGGCTCGCCACATGACCATGTCGAGGGGTTTAGGAGTGGATGCAATGGGTACGGCGACGATGCGGGCGTGATCGGGCGAAACCGCTAGCCTGGAGGGGTGAGCAGGATTATCTCGGGTCGTGCTGGCGGACAGCGTCTGACCACTCCGTCAGGGCGGCTCACACGTCCTACGACCGATCGGGTGCGCGAGGCTGTCTTCTCTGCGTTGGCAGCCTGGAACGGAACATCTGATGAGGCTCCCGAGGACCAGCTGGCCGGGCAAGCCTTCTGCGACCTGTTCGCTGGGTCCGGAGCAGTTGCCCTCGAGGCTGCCAGTCGCGGTGCATCGACGGTCGTTGCCGTCGACCGGGACCGCTCGGCGTGTCATGTCATGAAGGAGAACGCCCGGACCACGCGCTTGCGGATTCAGGTGGTCGCCCAGACGGTATCGACATTTCTCTCCGACAACCGGCAGACCTTTGACGTCGTCTGGTTCGACCCGCCCTACGACTTGGCCGACGACGTCATGGATGGCCTCATCGACGCCACCATTCAGAACGCCCTGGCCCATGACGGACTGATCGTGGTGGAGAGGTCGCGCCGCAGCCGACCGCCTCACGTCCCGGAAGGGTTTGAGTCGTGGAACTCTCGTTACGGTGAAACCGTCGTCTACTATGCCCAGCGCAACCACGAGCCCATGGAGCAGCAGTGAAAGCAGTTTTTTCAGGATCCTTTGACCCCATCACCCTCGGCCACGTCGACATCGTGACGCGAGCCGCCGAGCTTGTTGACGAGGTCGTCGTCGGGGTGGCGGTCAACTCGGCCAAGAATGGCATTTTCTCCATGGAGGAGCGGGTGGCCTTCGTCAGGGATGCCGTCGCTGACATCCCGGGTGTCGAGGTCGCCCTCGTCGACGGGTTGCTCGTCGACTTCTGCACCGAGCAAGGGGCTGACGCGATCATTCGTGGCCTGCGCTTTGGTGGGGATTTTGACTACGAGCTCCAGATGGCCCACCTCAACAAGGCCATGAGCGGGATCGAGACAATCCTGCTGCCGGCTGGGCGCGAATTCGGGACGATCAGCTCCTCCATGATTCGTTCGGCGGCATGCAATGGGGGCAATGTCTCAGAGTTCGTGCCAGCTATCGTCGATGCCGCGCTGCGAGAGAGGTTCCCGCGCTCCTGACGACCGGGGATCCTTGGGCCATGGTCCAGGCCTCCGAGTGTCGAGCATGAGGTCGCAGTCGCACAGGTCAGCGGGCTAGAGCACCGGCGAGGGCCTCTCGGCCTGTGAGCGCATGGGTGGGATGAAAGACGAGCCTGGGTGCTCGTCCGGTCTGTATGGCTTCATCAACCCATCGGGCGAAGAGATCGCCCATGGGGAAAGACACCGACCGTCCCGCCCCGGTGGCCCAGTCCGCGCTGAATTCCAGCGGCTCATCGGCCTGTTCCTGGGGCTGAGCGTTATGCAAATCGGGCAGCACGTCCGAGATGGCCAGGGCTTCCGGCTTTGGCTTGCCGTCGTTGGTGAACAGGCCGAGCGAATACTCCAGCTTCGGGAAATCCAACAGCTGGTCTGACACGTCGTGGGAGCACCACCATGTCACCGCCTCCAGACTCGGGGTGGTGGCCACCGAGGCCAGGGACGACGTGACGAAGTCCGCTGCCCGGTCGTCGGGAACATGGCTGCGAGGCGCACCAATTTCCTGCAGCCAGAGTGGACGGTGGGGATCGGGACTCCAGGCCCGGGCCAGTTCGAGCAGATAGCGTGGGAACCACGTGAGGGCGGGATGTCCCTCCCCGAAGTGCGGTCCGACCTGCGCGAACACCCAGGAATGGATGGTCGTCGATGAGCCCAGGGTGACGGCGTGACGCGGGGTGAAGGGATGATCGTCAACGAACCAGAGGTCGTCGTCGAACCCGAACCAGAACCGTCCGTCCGGCCACTGGTCCCGCATGGTCCCGAGCATCGTCTCCAGCCACGTCTGGGCCTCATCGACGGTGCACCCGCTGCGCGTCGGATGATGGTGCCCCGGGGCCAGAGCAGCGTACTGCGGGAACTCGTTGCCCACCGTCATACCGGTGACGTTCGGCTCTTCCCGCAGGCGTGTTGCCAGTTGGCTGATGAGTTCGGTCTGGCCAGCCTTGACGAGCGGATCGGTGAAGAGATTTGACTCGTGCCATGTGACCACCCAGGAGGGCAGGAAGTCATAACTCGACAGATGGCCGTTGAGGGCGTCGACGGTGACCTCAAGGTCGAATTCGCCAGCTGCGCGCACGACGGAGACGACGTCATCGAGGGCGCGGGGACGCACCAGACCGCGATTGGGCTGCAACAACGGCCACAGTGGGAAGATTCGTACGTGATCGAGGCCCAGTCGTGCAATTGCTTCGAAATCGCGTCGTGCCGCATCGATATCGAGGTCAAGCCAGCTGTGGAACCATCCCTGTGACGGTGTGTGATTGACGCCAATCCTCATCGGTTGCGTCCCAACCTCAAGGTCGCAACCTGGAAGGGGCGCATGGACAGACCGATGGTGTCGTCAGCAAGGCCAGCGGTGATGACTGACGGACCGACCTGGGCGTGCGGGTTGTCCTCAAGGGGGTCCTCGAGCAGGTCGGACTCAACGGCGGACGTGGCATCAAAGCCCACCGTCATCGTGGTGTGAACATGACGCCCGTAGGGCTCGTATAGCCGGACGATGACGTCACCAGAGCCATCCTCAGCCAATTTGACGGCCTCTACCGCAATGCCTTCGACGCTGACCAGCGGATCGACCGGCGATCCCTGACGACGACGCACGCACAGGTTGGCGGCATACCCGTCACGCACGGCATCGGTGAGATCGGCTCCGACGTGCAAAGTGTGGAAGAAGTCATGCTCTCCCTCGTCGGCGCGCGGGTCGGGGTATCGGGCTCCCTTGAGAAGGGAGGCGCGGGCCACCGACCATGTGCCGCCGTTGTCCTTGGGATGGCGGGACACATTCCACCCATAGGTGCCGGAATTGGCGATGGCGACGCCGAATCCGGGCTCGGAGATGTACACCCAGCGATGGGCATGAACCTCGAAGCGGAAGGCATCCCACGAGGTGTTGGTGTGGGTGGGACGGGTGATGTGACCCATCTCGATCTCGTAGTCGGCGTGATCGGTGTGGACGTCCACCGGCCAGGACAGTTTGAGCAGACTGTCTCGTTCGTGCCAGTCGACATGGGTGCGCACCTTGACGCGCGGATCTCCCGGATTCACGGTCAGCGACTGGGTAGCGCGGGAATCCCCGAACGTCCTTGTGACGCTGATGGTCACGGAATCACCGTTGCGGGACATGGTGGCCCTGCCATCATCCAGGTCGGTGACGTTGTTGGCGTAGAAGGGATCGATGTCCCACGCGTCCCACATGTTCGGGAAGTCAGGGTGAATCTGAAGAAGATTGCCACGCTGACCAGCCGGGATGGCATCGCGACCGGAAGCAGGGTCGACGAGGTGGGTGATGAGGCCGTGCTCGTCAACGGTAAGACGCAGCAGGCCATTGTCGACGACGAATCCGTCAGCCGCATCCTCAGCCTGAACCCCGTGGGCAATTGTCGGAGCAACTCCGGCCCCCATGGCCACGGTGGAAGCCCACGGACGAGTCATCGGAGAAGAATCGAAGACGACCTGCTCGTCACCCTCTCCGGCTAGCAGCTCCTGGGCATGGTGAATGAGCTCGGTGAGTTCGTCAGAGATGCGCCGGTGATCGGCGACGACCTCGCGATACACCCACGCGATCGCCGATCCAGGCAGGATGTCGTGGAACTGGTAGAGACAGATGGTCCGCCAGATCTCGGCCAACCGCTCACCGGGGTAGTCCATCAGGCCGCGTACGGCTGCGGTGGCGCACCACAGCTCGGCGTCGCGCAGCAGGTGCTCATTGCGACGGTTGCCCTTCTTGACCTCGTACTGGCTGGTGAATGTGCCGCGGTGCAGCTCGAGATAGAGCTCCCCAACCCAGGCGCCCGGATCCTCGTGTTCGGCCTCGGCGCGGCTGAAGAACGTGGCCGGAGGCTCGATGGCCAGCTTGGGGGATCCGTCAAGATCGGCGACACGACGGGCCTGGGCGAGCATCTCGCGAGTGGGACCACCGCCGCCATCTCCATAGCCGAAGGGCACCAAGGAGGAATTGGCGCGGCCCTTGTCCTGGAAGTTGGACCGGGCGTGTTCGAGGTCACGAGCCGAGAGGTCAGAACCGTAGGTGTCAGCCGGCGGGAAATGGGTGAAGATGCGGGTGCCGTCGATTCCCTCCCACCAGAAGGAGTGGTGGGGAAACTTGTCGACCTGGTTCCACGAGATCTTCTGGGTCAGGAACCACTGGGCGCCAGCCAGTTTGGCCAGCTGCGGTAGGGCTCCCGAGTAACCGAAGGAATCAGGCAGCCACACCTCGGGGCAGTGGTGGCCGAACTTCTCCATGAAGTACCGCTGCCCGTACAGCAGCTGACGGCACATCGCCTCACCACCAGGCAGGTTGGCGTCAGACTCCACCCACATACCTCCAACCGGGATGATCCGGCCGTCGGCGACTGCCTTCTGCAGTCTGGCGAAGAGATCAGGATGGTCCTCCTCCAGCCAGGCCGAGTGTTGAGCAGCAGGGAAGGCGAAGAGATGGGTGGGGTCGTTCTCGATGAGATTGAGCTGGTTGGAGATGGTTCGAGCGACCTTGCGTCGGGTCTCGCGCAGCGGCCACAACCAGGCGGAGTCAATGTGGGCATGGCCGATGGCCGTCATCGTCTGGGCAGAGTCGTGGGCAGGACGAGCGAGGACTGGGGCCAACTCGGCGCGAGCAGCTGATGCTGTGGAGGCAACGTCGAAGAGATCGATTCTGTCCATGGAACGATCCAGAGCACGACGGATCTCCCACCGGCGCTCAGAATCCTCCGGTAGCTGGGCAGCCAAACCGGACAAGGTCATGATGTCAGCGATGAGTTCGCGGATCTCGTCGTGGACGACGACGAGATCAGCTTGCTTGAGGGTGTAGTAGGCGTCAGTCGAGGCAGTGAGTTTATCCCCATCCTCGGTTGGCTGGAAAGGAGGCTGGGCCAACAGGATCGGGTTGGAGGCAGCCTCGACGTAGATGTCGATGTGACCTTCCGTGTCGATCTCGACGGGAATCCACGTGTTTCGCGGATTGAGAGCCTTGATGACCGACCCGTCCGGACGCACCACGAGGCCCTCGGACTGGAACCCTGGGGAGTCCCAGACGCCCCCGAGGTCGACGATCATCTCGAGATGATCGTCGCGATGCTCCGGCGGAACGGTGGCCATGAGATGGAGCCAGGTCGTTCCCCATGGCGGGCCCCACTTGTCTCCCACCCGGAACGGCTCATAGCTCAGCGACAGCCCCTCGCTGATCGAGATGGGCTCTCCCTGGCCGCGGACTCCGGGGCGACTGTTCGGTCCCTCGGTGGTGTCAGTGACGGGAGCCCACTCGACGTCGAGTGGGCACACCGTGGTGGTCTCGGCGGGGCGAATCTTCTCAGCGAGATGACGGCGCACCCGACCGTCAAGAATGGGGGCGTGATCATGCATGGGGAGTCCCTGGCGGTTGCGACATTGACAACGGATAATTTCAGAATTGAAGTGTAGTTACTAATACGGTTTAGTCAACTCGCTCGGAAGGGAGTGCCCAGACGATCTCCAACAGGGCGTTGCGAAGAGGTTCGGACGCATCCTCGGCCAGCAGCATTGCGGTGAGCTCGAGGGGAGGACGGCCGCTTCGCAACAGGTCTGCCAAGCGAGTTTTTGTGGTGAATTCGATCTGAGCATCATCGATGAGCGTGATGGCTCTCGTCATGAGGTCATCGGCGCAGTCTGACGAGACCGAGATGGTGGTTTCGACGACCTCGTCCAGACGATGCTGCCCGAGATCAATCGTGACGGGACGCCCTCCTGCGTGGACGCTCACGCGCCATCGTCGCATCACAGCTGTGCGTGGACCTTCGCATGGACCGATTCGCAGCCGTCCATCGGAGTCGAGGTCGAGAGGAGTCGTCCGCAGGCTGTCGTCGTCCTCAAGCAAGTCAAAGTGGCCGGCAGCGCCCGGGACGACGACCAAGGTGAGATCGGTCGTCACATCTCCCCTGGCCAGCGGGTCGGTGGCAGTCGGAATGATGGTTCCAGGCTTGGCAAGGACAGGAACCTCGTCGATAGTGCGAGACATGGTGACGAAACGCTGTGGCGAGTAGGTGAGCCCAGTGAGGAGGTCGACCCACCGAAGACCATCACTGAGAGGGGGTAACCAAGTACGCGTGGTCGCGAGTCCCGTGACGGGGTCGCGTTTGCTGGTGACCGGCCGCACCAAGAGCTGGCTGCCGAACCAGTACTCATTGCGATCGACATAGGACTCCTCCCACTCCGGGTGAGTCCAGTAGGTAGGTCGGATGAGAGGGCACAGGTCGCGATGGCCCGACAAATTCTCGCTGTGCAGATACGGGATGAGACGGTGACGCATTCGTAGGCACTGCGTCATGACCATTTCGGTTTCTGCGCAGTAGTGCCACGGTTCCTTGGACCCGAACTCGTTCTTGGTCGAGTGCAGTCGATTGATGGGGGAGAGCACCCCGAATTGCGCCCATCGAGCCATGAGCTCGTCATCGCGGGCCCCGAAGATGTGCCCACCGATGTCATGGCTCCACCAGCCGTAACCGATATTGGAGGCGGTGGCCGTGAACTCGGGCTGGAAGTCCAGAGTCTCCCAGGAGATGACGGAATCGCCCGAGAAACCAATGGGGTAACGGTGAGACCCAGGTCCCGCGTAACGCGAGAAGGTCAGCGGGCTGCGACGGCCATCCGGGCGGGGGCGTCCCGAGTCGATGTGGTGAACGTGGTTGAGCATCCACAGTGGGTCCAGTCCGGGTACCGAGCAGGTCTGTCCTTGCTGCCAGTCCACCCACCACAGATCGACTCCCTCGTCCTCCATGGGATGAAGGACGTCATCGACGTACACCGTGGCAAAGTGTGGATCGGCAATGTCAAAGGGGACGGGATCGCCCGAGTCCGGATCGACTCCCATGTCAGTGGCGACCTGTCGGTAACACTCTTCATGGCGACGGATGCCATCGGCCGGGTGCAGATTGAGGCAGGTCCGTAATCCCCGCTGGTGAAGACCGGCAAGGAAGGCACGAGGGTCGGGGAAGAGTTCTCGATTCCATGTGTATCCAGTCCAGCCATGTCCCAGAACTGGGTCGATGTCGGTGAGGTGCCAGTCCATGTCAATGACGGCCACCGACAGCGGGATTCCGTCCGCCTCGAATCGATCCATGAGGGCCTCGTACTCGTCGGCGCTGTAGGCGTGGTAGCGAGACCACCAGTTGCCCAGGGCCCATCGCGGAATAACCGGTTGCGGTCCGGTGATGCGGTAGAAATCGGCGGCTGCAGCAGCGTAGTCATGGCCGTGGAGGAAGAGATAGACATCCTTGCCACCGGAATCAGCTGGGTTGTACCGACGTACCGGTTGAGGCCATCGGGTGGATCCATCATCTTCCAGTGCGAGTGAATGAGAATCATCGAGGACGGCCCATCCCTGCGCACTCGCCACACCTGCGCCCATGTCACAACGGCCGTCGATGCAGTCGAGAGTGCGAGCGGTCCCGCCCAAATTGGTGGGGATTCCGAATGGGGTTTGCGAGAGTGGGTCATCGCCCCAGTGCCACACGGCGTGGTAATTGCCGACGCTCGTTATCGAGGCGTGCAGCCCTTCCGGGGAAAACTCCATGCCGTCGTAGCGAAGCTCGTAATACCGGTTTCGAATGACGATATGGCCATTCTCCTCATCAATGGTGTTGGTGACCTCGTGGGGCGTGCGGTCCGCGACCACCTGTGTCGGTCGGTCCTCGAAGGGCTCCGTAGGGTCGTCGCGCCACTCACAGCGAATGAGTCGATCGGTGATGAGGGTTATGCGGTAGTGATCTGTGGCAAGACAGGTTGTCTGAGGCATGGCGTCTCCCAGCGTTGGGGACTCCCACCCTAATAGCTAATGAACCGCTCTGGAGGTCATCGTGAAGGTATCGCTGAAACGTTTTACCTATTCTCCGGTTTGGCCCTAGGATGATGCTGCGCGGGTGAAGGCCATGTGCTCCCGGGCGAGGATGCCTTGTGACCTGCGCCCATCAGGGCATTCATGCTTCCGGAAGGGACCGTGGCTTCATGGGCAGGACGACGATCAAGGACATCGCCAGAGTCGCCGGTGTGTCGCCGGGCGCGGTGTCCTTTGCCCTCAATGACAAGCCTGGAGTTTCTGAGGCCACCCGAGCTCGTATCAAGGCTGTGGCCAAGGACATGGGATGGCGTCCGAACGTCGCCGCGAAGGCGTTGTCGGTCAACCGAGCCGGTGCCGTCGGTCTCGTTATCGCCCGTGACGATCGCAGTTTCGCCGGGGAAAGGTTCTTCCTGCACCTCATCGCGGGGATAGAGGAGGTTCTCACTCCTGCTCGAACCGCCCTGGTGTTGCAGCTGGTGGGCTCTCCTGAGGAGGAGTGTGAGGTCCATCGACAGTGGTGGGCTCAGCATCGTGTCGACGGTGTCGTCCTGGTCGACCCGGCCCGCAATGACCCGCGGTGGTCCCTCATGTCGGAGATCAACATGCCGTGCACCGTCGTCGGAGCCACGGAGGACACCCCGTTGCCCGGCATCCATATCGATGACGCCACTGCTGCGCGGAGCATTGTCAACCATTTGGCCGACCAAGGGCATCGTCGCATTGCCTATATCGGCGGTGACCCGACCCTCGAGCACAGCATGGTCCGACGCCAGGTCTTCGCCCAGGAGGCGGAGAGTCGCGGAGTGGTCGTCATCGAGGCAGCGGCCAGCGACTACTCCGAGCAGTCCGGAATTCAGGAGACCAGCGCTCTTCTTTCCAGGCCTGACCGTCCCACCGCCATCGTCTATGACAATGAAGTACTGACTCTGGGAGGCATCACCTCCCTGACGCAGCACCGGTTACGGATCTCTGCGGACGTCTCCGTCGTGTCCTTCGAGGATTCCCCGACATGTCGAGTGATACCGCCCGGAATCACCGCTCTGCGTCGTGATCCGTCAATTCTGGGTAGGGACGCCGTCGCGATGTTGATGAGCATCATTGATGGCCAGGACGTGGAGGACATCACCGAGCAGCCGCCTGAACTTGTCGTCCGGGGTTCCACAGGGCAGCTCTGAACGTCTGGCTGCCCCGGGAGATTGGAATGGGCCAACGACAAGACGGTCGGAACCCTTCTGGTCCTGACCGTCTCCTGAATTGGGTGTAGGTCGCTCAGCCTTTCACGCCACCGCTCTCCACGCCACGGAAGAAGACCTTCTGCATCGAGGCGAAGACGACGATGATCGGTATGAGGGCGATGATCGTTCCGGCTGCGACCTCACGCGGGTCGGTCGACATCGTTGAACTGAGGTACTGCATGCCGACGGTCAGGGTGTACTTGTCAGGATCGTTGAGGACGACCAATGGCCACAGGAAGTCGTCCCAGGCCCCGATGAAGGAGAACACCGCAACCACCGAGGCCATCCCCTTGATGTTGGGCCAGACCACGTGCCGGATCTTGTCCCATGTGTTGGCTCCGTCAACGGTCGCCGCATCGAGGACCGACGGAGGGACTGCCCGACAGGCGGTGGCCATGAGGAGAACGTTGATGGCACCGACGATACCGGGGATGGCGACGCCGGCCAGGGTGTTCGCCAGGCCCATGCCCTTGATGACGAGGTACTGGCTGGTCAGCGTGACCTCACCGGGAAGTAGGAGGACCGACAGCAGGATGCCCATGACGACCTTCTTGCCGCGGAATTTCATGCAGGTCAGTGCATAACCGGCCAGGGAGGCCAGCACGACGTTGCCGATGACGCAGACAGCGGCGACGATGACCGAATGCCAGGCGTAACTGAAGATCGGGACGACATGGGCAACGCGACGGTAGGCGTCGACGCTGAAGTCTTGGGGGATGAGATGGGGCGGGAAGGAGTAGACGTCCTCGCTGACGCCTTTGAGGGAGGTGGACAGCTGCCACAGGAAGGGGCCGACCGAGATGATGACGACGAAGATCAGCAGGATGTACCGCCCGATGAGTCCGGCAAGGGTAGGGCGGGTCGGGTCGAATGCCCGCCGGCTACGCCACGGCTTCTGCTTGGCAGGACGAGTTGCGCTGGAGGTGCTCATGCCATCGTCTCCTTCGTGGCGGCCTGGACGGCTGCTGCCCGGCGGGCACGGCGGCCAGCCTGCTTGGGCTTGTGGCCAGACCGCAGGTCCTTGTTGTTCGCCCAACCGATGGTTGCTAGCGGAATGAGGGTGAGGAAGAACAGCACGACTGACAGGGCCGACGCATAGCCGAGCTGTCCGGACAGACCGGTACCGACCTGTTTGATGATCATGACGAGACTGGAGTCCTCACCGCCTGGGCCACCAGTTCCATTCGTGAGGACGTAGAGCTCGGAGAAGATCCTCATCCCGGACACCGCAATGAGAGCGGTGATGAGAACCATGGCCGGCCTGATCCCGGGGATGGTGACGTTGCGGAACCGCTGGAAGCTGCTTGCGCCATCGAGGGCGGCGGCTTCATGGAGGTCATGGTCGACGTTTCCGAGGGCCGCGAGGTAGACGATCATGTAGTACCCGAGGCCCTTCCACACCGTCAGCAGGATCGCGCAGCCCAACAGCTTCCACCGATCGACAAGGAAGGGGATGGAGCTGTTCGCGACACCCATCCACTGCAGGGACTGGTTGATGAGACCACGGGAGTCGAACATCCAGCTCCAGATGAGGGCCACGACAACGACCGAGGCAATCACCGGGAAGTACGCCACAGTACGGAAGAACGAGATCCCGGGGATCTTCTTCTCGACGAGCAAGGCCAACAGCAACGGCAGGATCGTCAACAGTGGGATGCACACGATGACGTAGATGAAGGTTGTCGCCATGGCATTCCAGAACATGTCGTCGTGCCACAGCTCGACGTAGTTGTCGAAGCCGATGAACTCCCCGCCGACGAGGGGCCGGGTGTTCGTGAAGGACAGAATGATCGTGTTGATGAAGGGGTAGAGGGCGAACACGACGGTCCACACGACTGCCGGAGCCACCAACAACCACGGGGTGTACCAGCGGTGGGAGTTCATGGGCGCAGATCCTTGGCGGAGTAGGGGCGTTGTCAGCGGGGAGGTGAGCCGGCCCCGCATGGGGAGCGGGGCCGGCTGAGGATCACTTCGCGATGTGGTCGTTGCAGTACTTGACGGCGTTGTCGAGGGCGTCCTTGGCCTTGATGTCACCACGCATGGCCGAGGAAATCTGCTGGCCGACGTAGGTCTTCATGGCGTCGGTGTAAGCCATCGGCTCGCCGATCTGCGCATCCTTCATTTCCTCCGCGAGGGCCTCGGCAGCCTTCTTCATCTGTGGATCATCGATGACCGAGGTGAAGGACTCCGGGTTCTCGTTGGCCTCCTTGGTGCCGGGCAGGAAGCCCTGGGCCAGCTTGACGAACTCGACCTGGTTCGCGTTGTTGGTGACGTACTTGGCGAAAGCCAGCGCCAAGTTCGGGTTCTTGGAATCGTTCGAGATGCAAATGCCCTGGACGAAAAGAGGTGGAACGCCGATGCGCTTCGTCATCGCGACGTGAGGAGCGAGCTTCGGGGCGTCCTTCTTGAGGTCGATCGGGAAGGAGGCCGAGCCGGTGGTCCAGGCAACCTTGCCCTGGATGAAGAGCTTTGAGTTGCCCAGGTAGTTGTTCTGCAACACCTCCGGCGGCATGGCCTTCTTGGCATAGAGCTCGACGTACTTCTCGATGATCTTGACAGCCTTGTCGGTGTTGAAGGTGAACTTGCCGTCCTTGAAGACCTCGACGTCCTGGGCTGCGAGATCGCCGAGGGTTGGAGCGGTGGAGATGAGGGGCATCTTGCCGCCGGACTTCTCGGCCATGGTGATGGCTTGCTCGTAGAGCTCGTCAAGGGTGGTCGGCAGCTTCTTGGGATCGAGACCGTACTTCTCGAAGGCCTGGGTGTTCCACCAGTTGAGGTCGGTGCCGAGGTACCACGGGTAGCCGTAGACCCCGTCGTGACCATCGAAGGTGTAAGCATCGATGCCGCCCTTGGTGTATGTGTCGATGGTCTTGGTATCGGCCTTCTTGAGGTCCATGACCTTGTTGGCCTTGAGGAGCTGCCATGCGAAGTTCGGGGGCATGTTGACGACGTCGGGCAGTTGACCGGCGGTGGCCTGCTGCTGGACCTTCTCCTCGTAGCCCTCACCCGGCTGGTCAATCCACTTGATGGTCGTGCCGGGATGCTCCTTCTCGAAGGATTTGACGAGCTTCTCGAAGTACGGGGTGAATTTCTCGTTCTTGAGCGACCAGGTCTGGAACTGGATGCTGCCCTCGAGCTTGGCGGAAAAGTCGATGGATGTCTGGCTCGACGGCTTATCTCCCGATCCGTTCATGCCGCATGCGCTGGCAGCTAGGACAGTTGCCAGTGCGGCCGTACCACCGAGAAGTTGACGTCGGCCGATGGTGAGGTTTGCCATGCTCTCTACTTCTTCCTTGAAGGGGGTCCAGCGGGATCCGATTCCAGCGTCGGTGTCGAACCCCAGCGAACTAATACGCTTTAGTTCAGAGTGCCTGAAACGGCGTGCACAGTCAAGCTGACACACAGTTTTGGTCTGGCGTCGATCTCCGTTGTACAGTGGCAAGTCGGTCATGACCTCGTCGTGTTCCACCGGTCGAAGGGATCTTTGCGATGAATACCACCCATCGCCACCCCGACGCACACTCGGATCTCGTCATCGAGACCCATTCGCTGCGTCGGCAGGTGGGTCAGATGACCCGGATTCAACGGACGGTGCCCGCTCCGGCGGATCTCGGTGTCGACATGATCGGCGTTCCCGAGAACTCCCCTCTCGATCTCGACCTTCGGTTGGAATCGGTGGGTGAAGGAGTTCTCGTCACCGGGGCCGTCGAAGCCACCCTGAAGGGGGAGTGCTCTCGCTGTCTGGATCCCATCGAGGAGGATCTCGTCCTTGACATCCAGGAGCTGTACTTCCACCCGGACAAGGAGGCTGAGGAGGACGCCAGTCGGGTCAGTGCCGAGGAAACGATCGACCTTGACCCTGTCGTCCGTGCTGCGGTGGTGCTGAACCTGGCGTTCAGCCCGCTGTGCCGCGACGACTGTGAGGGACTTTGTCCAGACTGCGGCGCCAACCTCAACGATGACCCGGACCATGACCATCCGGATCGGATCGATCCACGCTGGGCGGCTCTGCAAGGGCTTGTCAGCGAGGATGATTCGGATAAGTCCTGAACGTTCCCCAACGGCGTCCGTGTCATACGGATGCCACATCTGAAGCACACCAAGGAGAAGATCGTGGCCGTCCCGAAGCGGAAGATGTCCCGCAGCAACACCCGGCACCGTCGTTCGCAATGGAAGACGGTTGCTACCAATCTCGTCACCTGCGCCAACCCGGCATGCGGTGAGAAGCACCTGCCCCACACCGCATGTCCCGCGTGCGGCGAGTACGGCCCGCGTGGTGATCGCCGCCAGGTTGCCGAGGTCTGAGATCAGCACCGTGAGCGCACGAAAGGACCAGAACGTCAGTTCACCCGAGTACGGGGAGTGGCCTTTCCTGGGTCTTCTCAAGGAGTTGGGGATCAGATGTGACCCCCAACTCCTTGATCTCGCGCTCACGCATCGCTCCTATGCCTTTGAGAACGGTGGGATTCCCACCAACGAGAGGCTGGAGTTCCTCGGTGACGCCGTCCTCGAGGTCGGCGTTACCGATTACCTCTACCGCGCCTTCCCGGACAAACCGGAAGGTCAGCTCGCCAAACTGAGGTCAGCCGTCGTGAGCACGGTGTCCTTGGGACGGTTGGCCCGTCGCCTCGGCATCGGGCCGCGTATCAAGCTGGGCAAGGGCGAGGAACGTACCGGCGGCCACGACAAGACGTCGATCCTGGCCGACACCACCGAGGCCCTGTTGGGTGCCGTCGAGCTGTCCTCGGGGTTGCCGGACGCCCTGCGCCTCGTCCATCATCTCTTCGATCCCCTCGTTGACGAGGCGGATCGATCCGGAGCCGGCACCGACTGGAAGACAGTTCTCCAGGAGTACTGCTCTGAGCAAGGGCTTGAGGCTCCGCGATACGACATCGTCGGATCTGGCCCGGACCACAATCGCCGCTACCGTGCCAGGGCAGAAGTGGGTGGAAAGCTGCACGCTGCCTACACCGGCCACAACAAGAAGGAGGCCGAGCAGGGAGCGGCCCAGCTTGCGGTTGCCGCACTGATCCCTCCCCGCACCGGTGCCTGAGCTTCCTGAGGTCGAGACAGTACGAGCCGGACTCGAGAGTCTCGTCATCCCCTCGGCCGTCGAGCGGGTCGACGTCGTCGATGTCCGCGGGTTGCGCCCAACCGGTGGTTCGGAAGAAGCCAGAGTCTTCGAGGCGACTCTGACTGGTCGCCAGTTCACCGCCATCAATCGCCGGGGCAAGTACCTGTGGTTCGTCCTCGACGACGGCACGGCGATGCTGGCCCACCTGGGGATGAGCGGACAGTTCCGTGTCGTCGACAGGGAAGCCCCACGGCATCGCCATACCCGTGTTGTCATTGGCCTTGGTGACGACCGTGACCTACGTTTTCTGGATCAGCGCACCTTTGGCGGACTTTCTCTCGCCCCGCTGATTGACGGTGTGCCCGGGCCGGTCGCCCACATTGCCCCTGATCCCTTCGAGGATTCCTTTGACGTCGATGAGGTTGCGCGACGACTGCGCGCACGCAGGTCGACCGTCAAGCGCAGCCTGCTCGACCAGACACTGGTATCCGGTGTCGGCAACATTTATGTCGACGAAACCCTGTGGCGGGCTCGTCGTCACCCGGAGACCCCGTGCTCGCGCCTCAGCCAGCGCAAGGCTGTGGAGTTGTTGGAGACAGCGCGCGAGGTGATGTCCGAGGCGATTACCCAGGGTGGGACATCCTTTGATGCCCTGTACGTCGATGTCAATGGTGAGTCGGGGTACTTCGACCGCTCGCTGGATGCTTACGGACGGGAGGGGCTCCCGTGCAAGCGTTGCGGGACGCCGATGGTGCGGGAGCACTTCATGAACCGGAGCTCGTTCCGGTGTCCGAGATGCCAGCAGTTGCGTTGACCTCGGTGAGCGCGAGGCGACCGTGTTCTACCCGAGGGTGTGGGCAAGTTGCAGGACGCGTTCAAACTCTGGCTGCGAGGCAACATCAGCGAGTTTCGTCGTTCGCCGGATGTGTGTAGCGAGGACGAGGGACAACTCGGCGATTTCGCCGAGCGCAATGTCTCGGTCGAAGCGCGCTCGGTCGAGAGTTGTTCCCGGCATAGAGCGGATGATCTCGAAGTATTGGGTGAGAAACTTTTCGCGAGCGTCTGTCGGATGAACGTAGTAGCCACCTTCGGGCTTTTGCCAAAAGCAACGAATCGTGCGGGATCGCCGAAGTACGGGCTGATGTCAGCATGACCGAAATCGATGATTGTGGCGTCATGCCCATCCCAGAGCACATTCATCGGAAGCAGAGCGTCCTCGCACAACGTCGATGGTGCGCTCGCCGCGCGATCAGCCAGTTCGGTGAGGGCTAAGGACAGCGAGGGGAGATGTTTTGCGACCAGAGCGAATTTCTCGGCTCTGGTTCCGTTGACGTTCGTGGCGGGGGACTCTGACCAAAACCGTGCATGGAGGCGTGCCAAACTCTTCCCTGCGGCGGTTGTAGCTTCCCTGCGCAGACACTGGAGATCCTCGCCGCCTCGCTCCTCGAACGCATGTCACGTGTGGCCGTCTACAACTGCGGTTCCGAGCAACTGAGGCACAGGCAGATCGGGCTGCCCGTCAAGCCATCGCTCGTAGACGACGCCTTGGCCATCGTCGAGTTTGACCACTAGCCGCGGGTTTCCTGCGGCGAGGTAGACGTTGTACTCTTTCTCAAAGCCCAGATCGATGTACTTTCCCAGCAATTGTCGGTCGCTCAGTTCGAGGGCATTCAGTACTGGCTCCAACTCGCTTCGATCGCAGGATCGTATCGACATCCCTCTTGTCGTCACGATTCAGAGGCTACTGACTTCTGAATCGTGACAACGCTGGATTCCGATGATGTCCGGCACAGATCAGTATGCGTCGACGACCTCAGCGTCACAAAGTCGTGAAGTCGGGTTACTTCGATCGGACCCTTGACGTGTACGGAAGCCAGGGCAAGGAGTGTCGATGTTGCGGCACCGTCATCGTTCGGGAGTCCTTCGCGAACAGGTCGTCGCACCGGTGCTCCCGGTGTCAGCGCTCGCGTCGGTGACCCGGTCATGTCCGTTCCCAGACCTCGACAGGTCTTGGTACGACGGCGAACAGTGGGCGAGGTCGCGCCGCGTCGAGGTGGGGAGGCCACGCCGGTGATCTGGCGGTGACCTTGGCACGAAGGTGCTCCATCTCGTAATCGAGCTGTTCAGAGGTTACGGTGAGTGACCTTCATGGCGCTGGATCGGATGTGATCCTCGTACGGCCAAAGCAGTAGCCGCGCTCAGTGACTTCGTCGGTCAGGCCTGTCAGGATCAAGCCTCCACAATCGCACGTGTTGTCTTCGCTTTCGGGTGTTGCTGATGGGCACACCCATTTCTTGGCCCCTCCTTGTCGGGCATATCATGTCGCGGGTGATCATTGACCCATCTGTACCTGCGAGACGACGCATCAAGAAGCGTCACTTCATCGAGTTCTTGAAATTCGGAATCGTGGGTGGCTCCGGATTCGTGGTCAATATCGTCGTTGCCATCATCATGAACAAGTTGAATGGTGGCACCGAGCATGCCCAGGACATCCTGTTTAACTTGGCGGGTACACGATGGAACTTCCGTTTCACCAGCCTCGTCTGGTTGGTGGGTTTTGTGGTCGCAAACGTCACGAACTTCCAGCTCAACCGATCCTGGACCTTCAAGCGGGAGCGCCGCCGCGGCTGGTGGCGCGAGTTCTGGCCCTTCTTCGCCGTGGGGTCCGTGGCAGCAATCATCGGCATGTTCATCAAGATTCTGTTCACCAATCCAACCTCCCCGATCTACCTCCCCGAGCCGTGGTTCCACGAGAGCAAGGGATTCCACTCTCGTGAGTACTGGTCGCAGATCTTCGCCATCAGCGTGACCATGCCCATCAATTTCGTCGTCAACAAGTTGTGGACGTTCCGCGCAGTCAAGCACTCTGGTGAGGTTCCCATGGTGGGTCCCGCTGTTTCTCCGGAGAATCTTGACGCGGACGACTCGTCCGAGGCGCGTCAGCACGTCTGAGAGACGCCTCGCATCAGGTACCCTGAATTTTCGGTACCCCGTTGACGGAAAGGTCGTGCCCGGATGGTCGTTTTCATCATCGCGATGATTCTTATCCTGGCGGTCGCGCTGGGCGTCTGTGCCGTGGTGATGCTTGGGTTGCGCCATCCTGGTGACGATCCCGATGCGAGTTTCTGGCGTCATACTGCCACCCGGGTCGGGGAGGATCTCAGTGGTGTCCGACGCCGTTGAGGCGTTGCGAATCCTTGGTGCCGTGATGTGAGCGGCTAGTATCGGCGGACGTGGACCTGACTTACCTGATTTGGATCATTCTCGGCATCCTCGTCCTCGTGACGGTGGTTGCCGCCGTCACCGCTGGGATCTCACGACGTAAGGCGCTTCGCGAGGGTTCCAAGCCTGCGGAGGTTGAGCCGACCCCGACCAAGGAACCCGAGGCCACTGGTGAGGAGAAGCCTGAGGCTGGTGCGACCGCGGCCCCTGCTCCTGCGACCCAGCCTGAGGCGCCGTCCGAACCCAGGGTTGAGACTCCGGAGGCTGCGGGCTCGCGGATGGCACGACTCCGTCGCCGTCTGGCCAACAGCAACAACGCCTTGGCCCGTGGTCTGGCAGAGCTCCTGAGCGCCGACAAGCTCGACGACGACACCTGGGATGACTTCGAAACCACCCTCATCACCTCTGATCTTGGCGTGGGCCCGACCACGGAACTGGTCGAGAAGCTGCGCTCGGAACTGGCGATTGACGGCGTTTCCGACCCGGCCCGGGCCCGCGGGATCTTGCACCACGAGCTGGTCGAACTTGTCGGACGAGACATGGATCGGTCCATCAACCTCGATCATGCGGAGGGTAAGCCGGCAGTCGTCCTCATGGTGGGAGTCAATGGCACGGGCAAGACGACGACCTGCGGCAAGTTGGCCCGCGTCCTGGTCGCAGAGGGCAAGACGGTCCTCCTCGGTGCCGCAGACACCTTCCGCGCCGCAGCTGGGGAGCAACTGGAAACCTGGGGGGAGCGCGTCGGCGTGCGCACCGTCCGCAAGGACGAAGGGGCTGATCCCGCCTCGGTCGCCTACGAAGCTGTTCAGGCCGGTATCGACGAAGACGTTGACGTCGTGCTCGTCGACACTGCTGGCCGTCTTCACACCAAGGCCGGTCTCATGGACGAGCTGGGCAAGGTCAAGCGCGTCATCGAGAAGCTCGCCCCCGTCAGCGAGGTCCTACTCGTTCTCGATGCGACCACCGGCCAGAACGGTCTCACCCAGGCTCGTATCTTCTCCGAGGTCGTCGACGTCTCCGGCATCGTGCTGTCCAAGCTCGATGGCTCTGCTAAGGGCGGCATCGTCGTACAGGTGCAGCGCGAGCTGGGCGTTCCGGTCAAGCTCATCGGACTAGGCGAGGGCCCTGACGACCTGGCCCCCTTTGATGCCGAGGACTTCGTCACCGGTCTCATGGGCGATGAGCCTGCTGGCCATTGACGAGAAATCCTCTGGTGACCGGTGCGTTGTTGTCGTCTGTTGCCGCATGATGGTCAGTATTCTCAGCCCTGAGCTGTGCGCTGTTGTCCTCATCGCGGCCTTCGCGCTACCGCTGGCCTTCGCCACATGGCATGCTGTGCGGGGCACGGGCAGTTGGTGGCGCAAAGCCTTGCGTGGGCTGGGTCATTTCGTGGTGATCCTGGTGGCCCAGGCGCTGTTGATCGTGGGGTCTTTCCTCCACATCAATCGTGAATACGGGTTCTTCACCAGTTGGTCAGACCTGCTCGGCGAGGCCGAGCCGGCAGGTCCGGTCCACGATCTTGTCCCGATCCGCCGTACCAAGGTCAAGGACATCCCTGTCAGCAAGGACAATCCGCATCCCAACGGGCAGCTGGTGGGGTTGACGATGCCTGGCACGGACCCTCAGTACTCTCACGTCCCGGTGTGGTTGCCACCGCAGTACTTCGAGAAGTCGGAGCAGGGCACCCGTTTTCCGGTGCTGTATTACAACGGGGGAGTCAACGACACTGGTGACCATGGCAATGTCTCCATGGACCTCATCACACCCGCTCGGGAATTGGTCAAGAGACAGAAAATCAATCCGTTCGTCATCGTCTTCCTGCCCGGTCGAATTCGTAATGGCATTGACAGCGAGTGCGTTGACGTCGGCCCGGTCTACCACGAGTCGTGGATCATGAAGACCGTCATGCCCCAAATCGAGTCGCATTACCGTGTGGGTCACGAGCGGGGATCCCGTTTCATCAGTGGGTGGAGCTCCGGCGGATACTGCTCGGCTAACCTCACCACTAAGTACCCGAAGACTTTCAATGCTGGATTCGGAATCGGCGGGTACTATCACCCCACTTTCGAAGGGGCGATTCTCAACAGCGTCACTCAGCCGCTAATTGACGATAACTCAGTGGTGCGTAGGGTGAAGGAGAAGAAGGTCGACCGCAGCGTGCGATTCCTGTCTGTTCTCAATCGCAGCGACGTGCAGAGTTGGGGTCCGGGGCGAGAACCCGCGATCATTGACGGCCAGGTTGGACCTGACGGTGGACAGTTCCATCGACTCGCCAAGGGTCACCAGCAGTTCACCTTCATCGTGCTGCACGGAGGAGGGCACCGCAACATCGTGTACATGCCCTACGTCCAGCAGTGTCTGGAATGGCTGGGCCAGTTTGGTCTGTGACCTCGCTCTGAATCATCATGTCAGACCGGGACGGTAAACTGTCCCGGTAAGGAACTAGCGCGCTGAAGGACAACCGTGTTCGACACTCTCCAGGACCGCCTCGCATCCACCTTCAAAGGACTGCGTGGCAAGGGGCGTCTCACCGATGCCGACATCGACGCCACGACTCGCCAGATCCGCATCGCCCTCCTCGAGGCCGACGTCAACCTGACGGTCGTCAAGGAATTCGTTGCGGCGGTCAAGGAACGCTGTCACGATGAGGAATTGTCGAAGGCGCTCAACCCTACTCAGCAGATCGTCAAGATCGTCAATGAGGAGCTCGTCGAGATCCTTGGCGGTCAGACCCGCACCGTCCGGTTCGCGAAGACCCCGCCCACCGTCGTCATGCTTGCTGGACTTCAGGGTGCCGGTAAGACGACCCTGGCGGGCAAGCTTGCTCGGTGGTTCAAGGAAGAGGGGCACTCGCCGCTGCTGGCCGCCTGTGACCTGCAGCGTCCCAACGCGGTCACCCAGTTGCAGGTCGTCGGTGAGCGGGCTGGTGTGCATGTCTTCGCTCCTGAGCCCGGCAACGGTGTCGGCGATCCCATCCAGGTGGCCCGTGACGCCGTCGTCGAGGCCCAACGCAAGCTCTATGACGTCGTCATCATCGACACCGCCGGACGTCTGGGCGTCGATGCCGAGATGATGGCCCAGGCTGCCGACATCAAGGCGGCCACCAATCCTGACGAGACGCTGTTCGTCGTCGACGCCATGATCGGTCAGGACGCGGTCAACACCGCGGTGGCCTTCCAGGAAGGGGTCGGCTTCGACGGGGTCGTCCTCACCAAGCTCGACGGCGACGCCCGTGGCGGTGCCGCCCTGTCCATCGCCCGGGTCGTCGGCAAGCCGATCATGTTCGCCTCCTCCGGTGAGGGGCTCAAGGACTTCGACGTCTTCCATCCCGACCGGATGGCCTCACGCATCCTCGACATGGGAGACATGCTCACCCTCATCGAGCAGGCTGAGAAGGCCTTCGACCAGGAACAGTCTCAAGCCGCTGCGGCCAAACTCATGGCCGGCAAGGGGGAATTCGGCCTCGACGACTTCCTCGGGCTCATGCGCCAGATGCGCCGCATGGGTCCGATGTCCAAGATCATGGGCATGTTGCCTGGCGTCGGTCAGATGAAGGATCAGATCGAGAACATTGACGAGCGGGAGATCGACCGTATCGAGGCCATCATTTGTGCCATGACCCCGGCAGAGCGTGCCGACGTCTCGATCCTCAACGGTTCGCGTCGCGCCCGTATCGCGAAGGGCTCCGGCGTCGAGGTCCGCGACGTCAACAACCTCGTCAACCGCTTCGTCGATGCCCGCAAGATGATGAGCCAGATGGGCCAGATGATGGGTCCGGGCGCTGGCCGCATGATGGGGTCGATGGCCAAACGCGGCTCCAAGCAGTCCAAGAAGAAGCAGAAGAACCGCAAGGGTTCTGGTAACCCAGCGAAGCGCGCGGCCCAGGCCCGTCAGGCAGCCGAGAAGCCGCATCACAACAGCGGCGAGGCATTCGGTGTTCCCGGTCAGCAGCAGCCGAGCCAGGAAGATCTGCAGAAGGCGATGAGCGAGTTCAAGATGCCGCCGTCGATGCAGCAGATGTTCAACCAGACCAATAAGGGTCCGCGCTGATCTGACGTTGGCAATGCCTCACGAGGTCGCGGGTTTGACGTTTCGTCTTCTGCGGCCTCGTGCCACGATGAGGGCATGGATGAAGACACCCAGCCGCTGTTCCACACTCATACCCATGACGGGTGGACGCACACTCACGTAGCTCCTGAGGCCCAGACTGCTCCTGCCGAGGATCTGCGGATCCGGGGAGTTGTCCTGCCCGACGTGGAGGAGCGTGAGCTATGGGTTCACGACGGCGTTCTTGTCGAGGGTCCACTGCCAGGTGCTCGCACCCTCGCCGACGGTTGTTGGATCATCCCGGGCTTGGTTGACGCTCACAACCACATCGGGCTGGACGGCCATGGTGCCGTCGACAAGGAGACTGCTGAGGAACAGGCTCGCACCGAGACGAGGACCGGCACCCTCCTCATTCGCGACGCTGGGTCCCCGAGTGACACCCATTGGATTGATGATCGCGACGACCTGCCTCGAGTCATCCGCGCCGGACGTCACATCGCTCGTCCCAAGCGCTACATCCGCAACTACGCAGCCGAGGTCGACCCGGAAGACCTCGTCGCCGAGGTAGATCGTCAGGCTCGCACAGGTGACGGCTGGGTCAAGCTCGTCGGTGACTGGATCGACCGTGCTGAGGGGGACCTGGCGCCGCTGTGGCCGGCTGACATCGCGAAGGAAGCAATCGATCGTGCTCATGAACTCGGTGCCCGTGTCACGGCCCACTGCTTCTCCGAGGAGGCTCCGGCCCAGCTCGTCGACGCAGGCATCGACTGCATCGAGCACGGCACCGGCCTGACTGACGAGACCATCGCCACCATGGCCGAGCGCGGGGTCGGACTCGTCCCGACCCTGGTCAACATCGAGACCTTCCCGTCCATCGCAGCCCAGGCCGACGCCAAGTTCCCTACCTACGCAGCCCACATGCGTCATCTGCATGCTCACCGGATGGAAACCATCGGCAAGGCCGTCGATGCCGGGGTTCCGATCTACGCAGGTACTGACGCCGGCGGCACCATCGAACACGGTCTGATCGCCTCGGAGGTGCGGTTGTTGGCCGCAGTTGGAGGAGCGGAGATGGCATTGGGGGCAGCATCCTGGCGAGCTCGGGCCTGGTTGGGCGGCGAGCAACTGGGGATTGGGGACTCCGCCGACCTTCTCGTCCTCGATCGCGACCCGAGGGTGGACGTCAGAGTCCTGGAGTCTCCCATGCACATCCTGCTGAGGGGGCGAGTCGTCATTCGGTGACGGGTAGCCGGAGGAGGGGCTCGGACTCGCGTCGACGCTCTGGATGTGGCACAATACCGAGAGCTTCTGTCCGTTCGGTGCCCTCTCTAGCCGGCGGACGGTTCCATCCGAGTTCGGTTACGGTGTCCCCACATCGCAATCCGCGCTCACCCGTAACTTCCCGGGTTTCATCCCGGGCGTCTCACTACAGGAGATACCACACACGTGGCTACCAAGATTCGTCTGAAGCGTCTCGGCAAGATCCGCACCCCGCACTACCGTGTCGTCGTCATGGACTCGCGCACCAAGCGCGACGGTCGTGCCATCGAGGAGATCGGCCAGTACCACCCGAAGAACGACCCCTCGGTCATCGAGATCGACTCCGAGCGCGTCCAGTACTGGCTCGGCGTCGGCGCCCAGCCGACCGAGGCCGTCGTCGCCCTGCTCAAGCGCACCGGTGACTGGCAGAAGTTCACTGGTGACACCTCGGCCTCTGGTGTGACCCCGCAGGCTGAGCGTTCCAACAAGGATGACCTGTTCAACGCCGCTCTGGCCGAGGCTGATGAGGCCCCGCGCGAGGCCATCACTAAGAAGGCTGAGGAGCCCGCTGCCGAGGATGCTGCTGAGTCGGCCGCCGAGGAGAAGTCCGACGAGAAGGCTGAGGCCTGATCGTGCTCGCCGACGCCCTGGAACACCTCGTTTCCGGCATCGTCGCCAATCCCGACGATGTCCGGGTTCGGGAGAAGGACCTGCGACGCGGCCGGATGCTCGAGGTGCGTGTCAACCCCTCCGACATCGGCAAGGTCATCGGTCGTCAGGGCCGTACGGCCTCCTCGCTGCGCACGGTCATCGATGCCCTGGCCGGTGATGAGCAGATCAGGATCGACTTCGTCGACGTCGATCGCCGTGGTTCGGGACGCCGTTCCGAGCACCGTGGCCGTCGTCACTGAGCCGCCAATTCTCTGATACGCCAATCAATTGGCAATATGGGCCGTGGTCCCGCTTAGGTGGGGCTGCGGCCCATTTGTCGTGTTCGACACTTTTGTCCAGCCGCAGACGCGGCAGCACCCATGAGCTTCAGGAGTCACAGTGGAACAGCAGGCAACAGTGGAGGTTGTCGTCGGTCGGGTGGGACGTGCCCATGGTCTGCGGGGAGACGTCGTCATCGAGGTTCGTACCGACGAGCCCGACGAGAGGTTCGACGTTGGTGCGACAGTTTGCATCGAAGGCACGCGGCGGGAGTTGACAGTTGCCAGATCACGATGGGCCAAGGGCAGCCTGATCGCCGCCTTCAAGGAGGTCGCCGATCGGAATGGCGCCGAGGAGCTGCGAGGTTCGGTGTTGGTGGCTGACGTCGAGGCCGATGAGAAGCCAGCTGATCCAGAAGAGTTCTGGGACCGTCAGTTGCGGGGACTAGCAGTGGTTGACGAGTCGGGTCAGGCACGGGGAACCGTCAAGGACATTCTCCACCTGCCGGCCCAGGATGTGCTCGCCATCGATGTCGACGGCGACGAACATCTGGTGCCGTTCGTTCGCCAGCTCGTTCCCACCGTTGACGTCGCTGCCGGTCAGATCGTTGTCGCCAGTATCCCTGGACTTCTTGACGACGATGCCGAGGAGGCGAGGTAACGATGAGGCTGGACTATCTGTCGATCTTCCCCGGATACTTCGACGTTCTCGACATCTCCCTGTTAGGAAAGGCTGTCGACAATGGTTTGGTCGAGGTCCACGCCCATGACCTGCGCGACTGGACCCACGATCGTCATCGCACTGTCGATGACACCCCGTGCGGCGGTGGCGCCGGCATGGTCATGAAGCCTGATCCCTGGGGCGAGGCCTTCGACGGGATCATTGGTATTGAACCCGATCCGTCGGTCCACGTGATCTTCCCGACTCCCTCCGGAATTCCGTTCACACAGTCCGCTGCCCAGGAGCTGTCGACGGTTGAGCGGGTCGTCTTCTGTTGCGGACGCTACGAGGGCATCGATCACCGGGTCATCGACTACGCGCGAACCATGTGGACCGTCCATGAACTGAGTCTGGGCGACTACGTCCTCAACGGGGGAGAGGTCGCTGCCCTGGCCATCACCGAAGCTGTCGTCCGTCTGATCCCCGGATTCATGGGTAACCCGGAGTCCCTCGCGGAGGAGTCGTTCTCGCCGGGACAGGAACGACTGTTGGAGTACCCGCTGTTCACTCGACCAGTGTCATGGCGAGGGATGGATGTCCCTGAGGTCCTCATGAGTGGGCACCACGGCCGTATCGCCGAATGGAGACGAGAGGAGTCGTTGTTGCTCACTCGTGATCGTCGTCCGGACTTGACTGATTAAGACTCAGGGAGACAACGTATTCGAAGTCGCCAATACCCTAAATTCGAACCAAAAATGTTGCGTTAATATTGACTAAAACACGTACTCAGAGTGCAGTTGTAAGGAGATTTTGAAAACACTGGGGGTCGTGCGGCAAAGGGGCTGTTGATTGGATAGTCTTTGCTCCGTGGCGACTACAACACTTACTACTCATCAGAGAGCAGTGCGATCAACTGTCGCGGCGAAGGCCCTCATGGCCGTCACCGGCATCATCTTGGTCCTCTTCCTGCTCATGCACATGTTCGGCAACTTGAAGTTGCTCGGTAGCAACGAGGAGTTCAACGACTACGCCAGCTACCTCCGTACGATTCTCAACCCGATCCTTCCGGGTGAGTCGTTCCTGTGGATCTTCCGAATCTTCATGTTGCTGGCGATTGTGCTGCACATTTGGTCGGCGATCCGCGTCACGAAGCAGCGTCGCATCGGTACTGGTGGCGCTGGTCGTTACTCCGTGAAGAAGAACCTCTCCCCGGAGAACACCTACGCGGCCCGCACGATGTACTGGGGCGGTTGGATCATCTTCGCGTTCCTCATCCTTCACCTGCTGCAGTTCACCATCAGCCCTGATCTGTTCAACAACCCGCCGACCGACGCGGCTGGGCGTGCAGGCATGGTGCTCACAGCCTTCAGTCACTGGTGGTTCGTGCTCATCTACCTCATCGCCATCATCGCGGTGTGCATGCACGTTTCCCATGGTTTCTGGAGCGCCTTCGCGACCCTCGGTGTCAACGTCTCTGGTACCGCTCGCGCTGTGCTGCGCGTGTGCTCCTGGATCGTCGCCATCGTGATCCTCGTGGGCTTCATGGTTCCTCCCTTCCTGATCCTGTTCGGGGTGATCTCCTGATGACTGCAACAGCTACGTCAAACAACAACGCCGCTCTGGCCGACCAGTACTGGACGACCGGCGACGAGATTCATGACACGAAGGCCAACCACGACCTTCCGATCGAGAAGATCTGGACTGATCGTCAGTTCACCTCTCGTCTGGTCAACCCGGCCAACCGCCGCAAGATGACCGTCATCATCGTCGGCACCGGCCTGGCCGGTGGCTCCGCTGCTGCCACCCTTGGTGAGGCTGGTTACCGCGTCGAGAACTTCTGTTACCAGGACTCTCCGCGTCGTGCCCATTCCATCGCCGCTCAGGGTGGCATCAACGCTGCGAAGAACTACAAGAACGACGGTGACTCCATCTACCGCCTGTTCTACGACACCGTGAAGGGCGGCGACTACCGCTCCCGCGAGACGAACGTCTACCGTCTGGCCGCGGTCAGCGCGAACATCATCGACCAGTGCGTCGCCCAGGGTGTTCCGTTCGCCCGTGAGTACGGTGGCCTGCTCGACAACCGTTCCTTCGGTGGCGTCCAGGTGCAGCGCACCTTCTACGCTCGTGGACAGACGGGTCAGCAGCTGCTGATCGGCGCCTACCAGGCCCTCGAGCGTCAGGTCCATGCCGGAACCGTCCACATGCACACCCGTCACGAGATGGTCGAGCTCATCGTTGCCGATGGTCGTGCCCGCGGCATCGTGACCCGTGACATGGTCACCGGCAAGATCGAGGAGTGGTTCGGCGACGCCGTCGTCCTGGCCACCGGTGGTTACGGCAACGTCTTCTTCCTGTCGACGAACGCCATGGGCTGCAACGTCACCGCTTCGTGGCGTGCCCATCGCAAGGGTGCCTACTTCGGCAACCCGTGCTACACGCAGATCCACCCGACCTGCATCCCGGTGCACGGCGAGAACCAGTCGAAGCTGACCCTGATGTCGGAGTCGCTGCGCAATGACGGTCGTATCTGGGTGCCGAAGCGCGCGGAGGACTGCGAGAAGGATCCGCGTGACATCCCCGAAGAAGATCGCGACTACTACTTGGAGCGCATCTACCCGTCCTTCGGCAACCTGGTTCCTCGTGACATCGCCTCCCGTCAGGCCAAGTACCGCTGTGACGAGGGTCGCGGCGTTGGCCCGAAGGTCCGTGAGGTCGATGCCGACGGCACCGAGCACATGCGCTCCCGTGGTGTCTACCTCGACTTCTCCGAGGCCATTGAGCGCATGGGCAAGGATGCTGTCGAGAAGAAGTACGGCAACCTCTTCGACATGTATCAGCGGATCACCGATGAGAACCCGTACGAGGTTCCGATGCGGATCTACCCCGCTGTGCACTACACCATGGGTGGCCTGTGGGTCGACTACGACCTGCAGTCGACCATCCCGGGCCTGTTCGTCTGTGGCGAGGCCAACTTCTCCGATCACGGTGCCAACCGACTCGGGGCTTCGGCCCTGATGCAGGGTCTGGCTGATGGTTACTGGGTGCTGCCCAACACCATCACCGACTACCTGGCTGACTCCCCGAAGTTCGGCAAGGTGGACGAGAAGCACCCGGCCGCCGTCGAGGCCCGTCAGGCCGTCGAGAGCCGCATCAACAAGCTCTTGACGATCAACGGAACCCGCACCGTCGACTCGATCCACAAGGAACTCGGCCACATCATGTGGGAGTACTGCGGCATGGAGCGCAACGAGGCCGGCCTCGTCAAGGCCATCGGTCTCATCCGCAACTTGCGCAACGAGTTCTGGACCAACGTCAAGGTCACCGGTGTCAACGAGGAGCTCAACCAGACCCTCGAGCGTGCCGGACGTCTCGTTGACTTCCTGGAGCTCGGTGAGCTGATGTGCATCGATGCTCTGCATCGTCGCGAGTCCTGTGGCGGTCACTTCCGCGCCGAGTCTCAGACCGAGGAGGGCGAGGCCCTGCGTCACGACGATCAGTACCAGTACGTCGCTGCCTGGGAGTGGACCGGTGAGGGCCACAAGCCGACCCTGCACAAGGAGCCGCTGGTCTACAAGTCCATCCAGGTCAAGCAGAGGAGCTACAAGTGAAGATCAACCTGCGAATCTGGCGCCAGCGCAACACCCAGGATCAGGGCCGTCTCGTCGAGTACACCCTGGACGGTGTCTCCGGTGACATGTCCTTCCTCGAGATGCTGGACATGCTCAACGAGAACCTCACCGCTCAAGGTGAGGAGCCCGTGGCCTTCGACTCGGACTGCCGCGAGGGCATCTGTGGCCAGTGTGGCGTCGTCATCAACGGCGTGCCGCACGGTGGCATGGGCGTCGCCCAGCCGGTGCGTACCACCACCTGTCAGCTGCACATGCGCTCCTTCGCTGATGGCTCGACCATCACGATTGAGCCCTGGAAGTCCGGTGCCTTCCCAATCCTGCGGGACCTCATCGTGGACCGCTCGGCCCTCGACCGCGTCATCCAGGCTGGCGGCTACATCTCCGTGAACACCGGTGCTGCCCCGGATGCCCATGCTGTCCAGGTCAACAAGAAGCGCTCTGACCGCTCCTTCGATGCCGCTACCTGCATCGGCTGTGGTGCTTGTGTGGCTGCCTGCCCGAACGGCTCCTCGATGTTGTTCACCTCGGCGAAGATCACCCACCTTGCCATGCTTCCGCAGGGACAGCCGGAGCGGATGCGTCGTGTCAAGGCCATGGCTGCCCAGAACGACGCCGAGGGATTCGGTGGCTGCACCAACATTGGTGAGTGCGCCTCGGTGTGCCCGAAGGGCATCCCGCTGGAGTCCATCAGCCAGCTCAACCGCGACCTCATCGCCTCGCTGTTCAAGCATGACGGCAAGGATGACTGAGTTCTGACCTATGTGGTCGACCACACGGGCCCCGACACCATCTGGTGCCGGGGCCCCGTCGGTTCCATGGAGCTGACGGGGCCAGCCTCGTGGTATGCAATTTGGTGTCAGCCCTTTGAGTGTGGAAAAATATCCTGCTGTTGTCCGTGTCCGGCTCCTGCCACAGGGGGATCGTCCGGAGTGCGGGGACCACATCTTTTGAACACGAGCACCAGGTGACCTGTGGCACCGGCGAGGAAACACCATGAGCAACATCATCGACGAGATCGACAAGGCCTCGATGCGCGACGACATTCCCGAGTTCCGCCCTGGCGACTCGGTGAAGGTCCACGTAAAGGTCGTCGAGGGCAGCCGCACCCGTGTGCAGGTCTTCGCCGGAACCGTCATCTCGCGTACCGGTGGTGGCGTCCAGGAGTCCTTCACCGTCCGCAAGCTGAGCTTCGGAACGGGTGTCGAGCGTACCTTCCCACTGCACTCCCCGATCATTGAGAAGATCGAGGTTGATCGCCACGGTGCCGTCCGTCGCGCCAAGCTGTACTACCTGCGCGGTCTGCGCGGCAAGGCTGCGAAGATCAAGGAGAAGGGCGCAGCTCGCTGACGTCGTCCTCACAGTAACGGGGTTTCGCTTGTGCGGGGCCCCGTTTTCGTGTGTCTTATGAGGTCCGGGTCGATCGACGCTCGACGAGGTGACCAGAGTGTGTTCTGGACGTTGGTTACACTGCAGGTTGGCACCTGCCGGGACGTTCCCGGGAGGTAAGAGGGAGAGGTATCGCCGTGGCGTATGACTACGAGGCGCGAAGGACTGCCGATGGCGACACCGATGGCCCGCAGGCTGCAGGAACGACTGGGTCGCAACGACCGAGCGGATGGCAGCGGTTCCGATCCGGAATGATGGAAATCGTCCTCATCATCGTCGGAGCTCTCGTCATCTCGGCAATCCTGCGAGCTTTCGTGGGACAGATGTTCGTCATTCCCTCCAGATCCATGCAGAACACCCTGCAGGTTGGTGATCGCGTGGTGGCCGTCAAGGCAGCGGACTTCCATCGTGGTGACGTCGTCGTGTTCAAGGACACCGAGCACTGGCTTCCCGCAGCCCAAGATCGTCGCTCTGTCGCGGGCAAAGTGCTGGAGTTCGTGGGTCTGCTGCCCAACACGAGCTCCAACTACCTCATCAAACGCGTTATCGGAATGCCCGGCGACACCGTTGCCTGCTGCAACGTCAAGGGTCAGGTGACCGTCAACGGGAAAGCCCTTGACGAGCGTTCCTACCTGTACTCGGAGAACGGTCAGATGGTCGAGCCGTCGACGATGAAGTTCCGGGTCACCGTTCCCAAGGACCGGATGTTCGTGATGGGGGATCACCGCAATGCGTCGGGAGATTCTCGCTACCACATCCAGGACCTCGATCCTGACGGGTACACGGGTGCTCCCGGGTTCGTTCCTCTCGACAACGTCGTCGGGCCTGCAAAGGCCATTCTCATGCCTCTCAACCGTATTGACGGGCTGGGGACCCCTGACACATTCAAGGGCATTCCCGACCGGTCTGGCTCAGCCCCTGACAAAGCGCGCATCTGCGTCGGCGACGAGTGCTCGCCCCGATGACGACGCCATGGCCGTGACGGTGCGCGTCGGGCCTGGTCCGATGGGCCATGAAAGGGCCCTGACGAGAGCAGGTCTGGGTCCGGTCGCCGGGTGTGACGAGGCCGGCAGGGGAGCCTGTGCCGGGCCTTTGGTGGCCGCTGCCGTGATCCTCGATGATCGCAGGTCATCACGGATCGAGGGGCTCGCCGATTCCAAGACCTTGTCTGTCGTCAAACGAGAGCGGCTGTTCGACATCATCATGGACAAAGCGTTGGCCGTGTCATGGGTCCGTGTGGAGGCCGACGAGTGCGACCGGTTGGGTATGCAAGAAGCCGACATCAGCGGGCTGAGACGCGCCGTCGCACGGTTGGATGTCGAGCCAGGGTACGTGCTGTCAGACGGGTTCCCCGTGGATGGACTGACCGTTCCGGGCCTGGGAATGTGGAAGGCCGACGCAGTGTGCGCCTGCGTGGCAGCGGCGTCGATCGTGGCGAAAGTGGCCAGGGACCGCATCATGATTGCCATGGACGAGGAGATTCCTGGTTATGACTTCGCGGTGCACAAGGGATATTCGACGGCCTTGCACCAACGACGGCTGGAGGAGCTGGGGCCGTCACCCCAGCATCGGATGAGCTACGGCAATGTGCAACGAGCGGCTAGGCTGCATTCATCATGAGTGCCGAGGATCTGGAACAGTACGAGAACCGCATGGAGCTTGAGCTCTACCGCGAGTACAAGGACGTCGTCGGCATCTTCAAATATGCCGTGGAGACCGAGAGACGGTTCTACCTGTGCAACGTCGTTGACCTCAAGGTACGTACCGAGGGCGGTGACGTCTACTACGAGGTGTCCATGGCGGACGCTTGGGTGTGGGACATGTATCGGCCGTCCAGGTTCGTCAAGAGCGCCAAGATCCTCACCTTCCGCGATGTGTCGATCGAGGAGATCGTGCATCCCGACTTCGATGAGGTTCCCTCCACGTAAGTGGCTGCATCGTCTGGGGACAACTCGTGGTGTTCATGGCAGGCCAGATTGGTCTGTGGATAACTGAATGATCAGCATTCCTGCGACGACAACTGTTGTCGGAGGTGGTGCATGATGACACCCAAGCCGTTGTCGGCAGAACTGACGACCCCTCGCGGAGCAGCCTTGCGTGGGCGTCGTGGCGGCAGACCCGCGTTCGGTGCGTGGGGCGAGGACATTGCCGCCCAGTACGTGGATTCCCTCGGGTGGACGATCGTCGCCCGAAACTGGGCGTGCCAAGTGGGGGAGATCGACCTCATTGCGCAAGATGACCGGACGATCGTCTTCATCGAGGTCAAGACGCGGTCCGGCACTGGATTCGGTGATCCCCTGGAATCCATCACGACGACGAAGATCCGTAAGCTTCACGAGCTCGCGTTGGCCTGGTTGGTCGACCAGGAGAAAGGAATGCACTCGGTACGGATCGACGCCATCGGGGTCATGGTGCGCCCCGGCGAACAGCCGACGATTACGCATGTGCGGGGCATCCAGTGACCGGGGCGAGCGCATGGTCGGTTGCCCTGATGGGGTTGGAAGGCTGCTTGGTCGAGGTGGAGACGGCCATATCGTCGGGGCTGCCGCGTACGGTACTCGTCGGCCTTCCGGACATGGCCCTGCACGAGGCTCGGGATCGGTGTCGGGCTGCGGTTGGTGCCACCGGCATGTCCTGGCCGAGCAACGTCCTGACGATCAACCTCACCCCGGCCGGCCTGCCGAAGGCCGGGACTCACTTCGATCTCGCCATTGCCGCTGCGACCCTGGCTGCGGACGGAAAGATCCCGCAGACCCTGCTCGGGTCGACGGTTCTCATGGGGGAACTGGGGCTAGACGGGCGGGTACGACCAGTGCGTGGGGTACTTCCGGCATTGTTGGCGGCTCGCGAGGCCGGGTTCGAGTGTGCCGTGGTGCCGTCCGGCCAGTATGCCGAGGCCCGGTTGGTGCAGGGGGTGACGATCTGGCCGGTCGGTCATCTCCGTGAGGTCGTCGAGGTTCTGCACGGCCGTCCGGTACTGGCGACTGAGGAACCCGTGACTGACGCCGCCGATGCTGATCCAGGTCTGGTAGATCTGGCAGAGGTGATCGGCCAACATGAAGCACGCCGCGCCCTCGAAGTGGCGGCAGCCGGACGTCACCACATCCTCCTTCGCGGCGCACCTGGCTGTGGGAAGTCGATGCTGGCACGACGGCTGCCCGGGATCCTTCCCGGCCTGGATCACCGGGACGCCCTCGAGGTGACGGCTCTGCACTCCTTGGCAGGCCGGGGGAGCGGGCGTCTCATGACCAGGCCGCCGTTGGCACAGCCACACCATTCCGTGTCGATGGCTGCCATGGTCGGCGGAGGAGCACGGATTGCCCAGCCAGGTGCCATCTCCCTGGCGCACCGCGGCGTTCTCTTTCTCGACGAGGCCCCGGAATTTGCCCCCAAGGTCCTCGATTCGCTGCGTGGGCCTTTGGAGACGGGGGAGATCATCATCGGCCGTTCTCAGGCCCACACGACGTTCCCAGCTCGGTTTCAGCTCGTTATGGCACTCAACCCGTGCCCGTGTGGGATGGCTGACGACCCGTCCGGGCGGTGTACCTGCACTCCACAACAGGTCCAACGATATTCGGGTCGGCTCTCCGGCCCGATCCTCGACCGAGTCGACGTGACGGTACGCATGCGCCCGCTGACCTCGGCGCACCTGCTTGACGCCTCAACGTTGCCCGCAGGGGAGTCCAGCGCCGTCGTGCACGACCGGGTGGCAGAAGCCCGGCTGAGGGCTGCGCGTCGCTGGGAAGGGAGGCCATGGAAATGCAATGCCGAGGTGCCGGGGAAGGTGCTTCGCCAGAAGCTCCCGGCCAATGATGCCACTCGCATCATCGAAGACGCCCTGACGACCGGTCGGCTGACAGCCCGAGGCGTGGATAAGGTGCTGCGAATCGCATGGACCGTGGCCGATTTGGAGGGCAAGGACGAGGTGGACAAGGCATGTGTTGCTGAGGCCATGGGGATGAGACGAGGACGATTGCTATGACATGGGACAACGAGAGGGTGGCGCGAGCTGCCCTGACAACAGTTGTCCAGCCTGGGGACAGCGTCACGGCGCGGCGATTGCTGGACATGACGGCCGAAGAGATCTGGCACCGCCTGCTGACCGATGTGGACGAGAGATGGTACGAGCGAGCCAGAGGGACGGATGTCGACCAGGTGATGGCCCGGTCGGAGAAAGCCATGATGAGGTTCCTCATCCCCGGAGATGAGGAGTGGCCCGTTGGGCTCGATGACCTCTCGTGGGTGGGGAAGTCAGGAATGGGTGGGGTTCCCATCGGGTTGTGGGTTCTTGGCCCGACACGCGTCAATGAGGCGTCTGAGCGGTCGGTTGCCATCGTCGGCTGCCGAGCTGCGACGAGCTATGGCCAGGATGTCGCGATGGAGATGGCCCACCATCTTGCTCAGGGACACAGCGACGGGACCGGTCGTCAGGTCATAGTCTCCGGTGGCGCATTCGGGATCGACGTCGCTGCACATCGAGGCGCCTTGTGCGTCGACGAGACGACGATCGGAGTCCTGGCATGTGGGCTTGACGTCTTGTACCCGAGGGGAAATGCCGCGGTGCTGGAACGCATTGCCGAAACGGGCGCCCTGGTCTCGGAAATGCCACCAGGCCGGCATCCAACGCGTCCGGGGTTCTTGGCCAGAAATCGTCTCATTGCTGCGCTGACGACAGGGACCGTCATTGTCGAGGCAGGGTGGCGATCGGGAGCGATCAACACCGTCTCATGGGCGAATGCTCTGGGCCGGGCAGTCATGGCTGTCCCCGGTCCCGTGACCTCGAGCAGGTCAACCGGTACGAACAAGCTCATCCGTGACGGTGAGGCGATCTTGGTGCGCGATGCCGAGGATGTCCGCGGGATCGTCGGAGAACTTGCTCCTGAACCCGAAAGACCGGAAGGTCGCAGTCTTCCCACGGATGTCCTGGATGCCACGGAACTGGCCGTGCACGAGGCGCTCCCGGCTCATGGATCTTGTGGGATGGACGAGTTGTCTGCGTCGGCGGGAGTGTCTGTGGCTCAGTGCTCAGCCGCATTGACGGTACTCGAGCAGCTGGGCATGGCGGCATGTTGCCTGGATGGTACGTGGTCGGTCACATTGGCCGGCAACCGGAGGTGATGGCACCATGACGGATTTCCATGTCCAACAGGAAACGCTTGATGGTTCGGCCGCCAAGGTAACCCCCGAGCTTGCGATCACTACGCAGGATCCGGTGACAAGGGATGACGATCGGCAATGGATTCGTGGCACAGGCGTTGCCGACCGCTCGGGAGGCCTGTGGACGCCCGATGAGGGTGGCTAAGTCGCGATAGCTGATGGTCTGGGCGTAGGGAATCGTGAGTAGCCCGTTGATGACGGCTCGTTGGAAGGCTGTCGCTCCTGATAGGTCGAGGGGGAGACTGAAAGCAGTTCGGGAGCCGGAGAGGTACTCGCTGAACTGGTGGGCGGCGTCGTCGAGGATTCCCTCGCAGATGTGGTGTTGCTCGGACGATTCGCGGACGGTCGATGGCGCTGGTGCCTCGCCGAACGTGACCTGGGCCAGTCCTTGCGGGGTCGCGGCGAGCGTCAACACCCCGATGGAGTTGTCGAAATAACGCCGCGCCGTGATCGTCATGAGGACATGGTAAAGGGCCGGGCACTTCATGTGCCCGGCCCGTCAGTTGTCAGTCCTTCAGCTTGTCGGTAGCAGCCTGGACGTCGTGCTTGAGGTCAGTCGCCTTGTCCTTGGCGTCATCCACCTTCTGGTCCACCTTGCCGCTGGCCTTCTGATCGGCGCCCTCGCCCTGGAGATCGGCGTTGTCAGTCACATCTCCGATCTTCTCCTTGGCAGCACCGACGAGCTCGTCGCTCTTGCTCTTGATCTTGTCGCTGAGGCCCACGAGTGGCTCCTTTCGTCAGTCCCAGGACCGCTGATCAGTCCGGGGCGTATTTGTATTTTATCGGGTGACCCAAGTCTGACCAGTGGTTCGTGTTGCACGGGTGATCTGGGCTCACGAACACGGTTGTTCATGATCCAGAACAGGGCGGAGAGGTGCCTGAGAACTGAAGCATGCGAACTGGTGTGAGTTCGTGTCGCATGCCGGTACAATGAGGGCTGCGTCTCCCGCGATGTGTGGGAGACGCAGCCCTCATCAGAAAGTAGGCCGGATCAAGTTCACTTGTTGTGGGCGTCAATCCAGTCGACAGCAGTCTTGATGACCTGGTCCTTGGTGGGCTCGTTGAAGATCTCGTGCATGAGGCCATGCCACTGGATGATCTTCTTGTCCTTCGAATTAATGGCGTTGTACCAGTTCACGTCGAAGTAGCTCGGCACGAGGCCATCGTTCTCACCGTGCATGATGAGGGTGGGGGAGTCGAACTCATGGGCATTCATGATGTTGTAGACCTCGCCGACACCGAGCTGCTCGACCAGACCGAGACGCATGTAGTGGTTGTACAGCGGGTCACGTTGCCAGTGGTCGATGCGGACATCGGGATCGGAGCACAGACCGTAAGCCGGGTAGCCAGGGAGGATGACGCCGGCAGAGAGCGGACCAGATGGCATCCGGATGCTCTTGGGATCCTTGACGGCAGCCTTGGCGAGCTGGCCGTTGAACGCCGTCAGGTGAGACATCGGGAGAATCTGGCTGATCTGTGGGAGGGCATGGCGGGCGAAGAAGTTGAGATTGTCGGGGGTCACGGTGGTGACGCCCTCGGTGTTCGGCCCGTCAACGCTGGCGAACGTACCGCCACCGGAGGAGACGATGCCGTCGACAGTGCCCGGGTACATGATTCCGTAGGACTGAACGGCGATGCCGCCCATCGAGTGGCCGAGGAGGAAGACCTTCTGGTCGGCGTTCTCCTCGTGTGCGGTCTGGACGACTTGGTGAATGTCGGACTCGATGTTCCACCAGTCATCGAACTGGCCACGCGGAATGGCGTTGTTGACGTACGGGGCGGCGCTACGGCCGTGACCACGATTGTCGAAACGGTAGACGCTGTAGCCGGCCTTGGTGAGGCTCTTGGTCAGGTACTCGTAGTTGGAGGAATTCTCCATGAGACCGTGGACCAGAACGACGGCGCCCTTGGCGTTGGGGACGATGTCCTTGCGGTAGAAGAGCTTGGTCCCAAGCTTGTCAGTAGTCTTGAAGTAGCCGGTCTCCTTCTTCACCTGGTCGGTCGCCGGGGCGGCGGCAGGCTGAGAACCACCTTCAGGAGCAGCCATGGCTGGGGTCGCAATGGTGACGCCAGTCACTGCCATGGTGCCGGCAATCGTCAGTGCGCTGAGTTTGCGTGGGAATGACATTAAGATGCTCCTTTGCGTCGTGCGTGCCCGTCTCACCCTTGAGCGACGGCCACCTCGGATGTACAGGACAATATGAGCCGAGGGTTCGTGATGGTGGTCTGAACGGCAGAGTTGGTCTTTCGTGCACAGGCGGAAACTCGGCTGAAGGAATCTGTCCACATCCACGAAAGGTGGACTGAAGTGAACCTTTCATATGTATTCACGGCGAAAAATATCACAGATGGCGATGCGAGGGCCGGTTGCTCCTCAAGGGGGGCGGGCACGCGAATGGGGTGAAAAATGAACCCCGCCTGACTCGTTCAGTCAGACGGGGCTTGTTGTGTCCGAGAGAGGACTTGAACCTCCACAGCCTTAATCGGCCACTAGCACCTCAAGCTAGCGCGTCTACCAATTCCGCCACCCGGACTCGGGTCTCCGGTTCTTCGCTCATGCGTCGTACCGGACAGTCACGGGACTTTAGTAGAAGTTCGCGCCACGATGCAAATCGGCGTCCATCGAGTGTCCCTGATGACGGTGGAAACCCCGGTCGGTGACACAATCGCTGCATGTCAGATCTCTTCAGCATGCCTCTCGAAGACCTTGTCGACGGGCCGAACAGTCCGCAGACCGAGGTGGTCGACATCTGCTCGCGCATGATTCAGATCGACTCGCAGAACTTTGGTCCACAAGACGCTCGTGGCGAGGTCGACATGTGTCGCTACGTCTCCGAGCTCCTGGAAGAGATCGGGGTGGACGTCTCGATCTACGAATCCGAGCCCAGCCGAGCCACCCTGGTCGCTGAGTGGGCACCCGAAGGCACCGACATGAGTCGTCCCGCCTTGTTGCTTCACGGCCACAGCGACACCGTGCCCTTCGAAGCCGAGGACTGGGCCCATCACCCGTTGTCCGGCGAGGTTCACGACAACTGCATGTGGGGCAGGGGAGCCATCGACATGAAAGGTTTCCTCGCGATGGTGCTCTCAGCCATCCGAGCCCGTCATCGTCGCGGTGAGGTGCCGTCGCGTCCGATTCGCTTCATTATGTTCGCTGACGAGGAGGCATCCGGCACGCTCGGATCCACCTGGCTGGGTGCCAACCATCCGGAGATCTTCGACGGCGTCACCGAGGCCATCAGCGAGGTGGGTGGGTTCTCCCTGACGACCCCTGGGGGCAAGCGGGTCTACGTCGTCCAGTCGGCCGAGAAGGGCCTGTGGTGGTTCCGAATGAGTGCCACCGGCAGAGCCGGCCATGGCTCCATGCGCAACCCGGACAACGCGGTCAGCCACTTGTTGGAAGCCCTGTCGCGCATTGATTCCCATCAGTGGCCCGACCTGGGCCACCCCGTGCAGGAGGAGTTCCTCGCCAAGGTTTCCGAGATGTGGGGTCTGACGATCGACCGGGATGACCTTGAGTCGTGCCTCGCACCGATTGGGCCGCTGTCCCGCATGGTTGCCGCGTGCTGCTCCCACAACGTCACCACGACGGTGCTGTCGGCCGGGTACAAGGTCAACGTCGTGCCGACTCGGGCCAGCGCCGAGATTGACGCCCGCTTCATTCCCGGGTCTGAGGAGGAGATGATCTCGACGATCAAGTCCTTGGCTGGTCCCGGGATCGATTTCGAGACGATCTCCCTCAAACCTGCTGCGGCAGCACCCTTCGAAGGGTCAGCTGTCGACGCCATCCGGCATGCCATTGACGCCGAGGATCCGGGAGCGGTCGTGCTGCCCTACCTCAACTCGGCAGGAACCGACGCCAAGGGGTTTGCCGTCCTCCCGGACGGCCGTCGCATCAACTGCTACGGCTGCACCCCATTGCGGCTTCCTGCTGACTTCGACTTCATCAGTCTGTTCCACGGTGTCGACGAGAGAGTCCCGGTGGGCTCCCTCGTCTTCGGCGCCAAAGTCGTCGATCACATCCTGCAGGAGGCCTGACGATGAGTCAGAAACCAAGCCAGCGCGGCACCGCAACCCTCATTCTCGACGGCCAGGAGTACTCCCTCCCCGTCCTCATCGGCACCACCGGCGACAGGGTCATCGACATCTCGGATCTTCGTCAGATGACCGGCGACGTGACGACTTTCGACCCTGCATTCGCCAACACCGCCTCGTGCCGGTCGGCCATCTCCTGGATCGACGGTGAGGAGGGAGTGCTCACCTATCGGGGTCTGCCAATCGAGACCTTTGCCGAGGAGAAGGTCTCCTTCGTGGAGACGGCATGGTTGCTCATTTTCGGCGAGCTGCCGACTGAGGCGCAGCGTGACGACTTCCGGAACCGGTTGACCGAGTACTCTGCTTTGCACCGGTCGATGGATCTGCACTTCAATGCCTTCCCTCCCAACGGCCACCCCATGGCGATCATGTCGTCGATGATCAATGCGATGAGTACCCATGACCGCCCGCGCATCACTGATGAGGAATCCTTCACCGATGCCGCCGCCAAGCTGATGTCCAAGGTGAGGACAATCGCGGCAGCCTCGTACAAGGCGTCGATCGGGGAGCCGGCGATCTACCCGCGCTACGACCTCAAGTACGTCGAGAACTTCATGCACATGATGTTCTCCCTGCCGTACCGCGACTACGAGCCTGACCCGATTGCCGCGAGGGCCCTCAACCTCTTCTTCGTCCTCCACGCCGAACATGGCCAGAACTGTTCGACATCGACGGTGCGGATGGTGGGGTCATCCGGTGCCAACCTCTTCACCTCGTGTTCGGCAGGGGTGTGTGCACTGTGGGGGGACCGTCACGGTGGTGCCAACGTCAACGCGGTACGGGCTCTGCAGCGTATCCATGACTCGGGACTCTCCTCGCGCCAGTACCTGGCAAAGGCCAAGGACTCGGGGGAGAGGATTTCTGGCTTCGGGCACCGCGTCTACCGCAACTGGGATCCCAGGGCGAAGATTCTCCGCGGTGTTGTCGGTCCGTTGCTGGATACCATGCACAAGCCGGACCCACTGCTCGACGTCGCCATGGAACTCGAGGAGGCCGTCCTGGCTGACGACTACTTCGTCGAGCGCAGGCTCTACCCGAACGTGGACTTCTACTCCGGAATCGTACTGAGGGCCCTGGGGATTCCGCTCAACATGTTCACCGCCATGTTCGCCATTGGCCGTATGGCCGGCTGGATTGCGCACTGGAAGGAGGTCGCCGAGGACCCAATGACGAGGATCTCCAGGCCGCGTGAGCTCTACGACGGTCCGGTCTCCACGCCGTGGGTTCCTCGTAGTGAGCGCTGAGATCAGGCGCGGTGCGACGACCCCTCAGGACTCTTCGGGACGGGCCAGGTTCGGCCCGCCCGTGATGTCGTCGAGGGCCGAGGTGATCTCCGGGGGCAGCACGACGTCGTCGACGCCGAGCAGTTCCTCGAGCTGTGTCGTCGTTCGTGGCCCGACGAGGGCTGATGACACCACGGGGGCGTCACGCACCCATGCCAGAGCCATCTGTGCAGTTGTCGCTCCCAGTCCGTCGGCCGCCTTCGAGATGGCATTGACGACAGCTTGGGACTTGGGCGTCAGATAGGGCTGCACGAACCAGGAGAGACGGTCAGAACCGCCACGAGAATCCTTGGGCGTACCGTTGCGGTAACGACCAGCCAGCACGCCACGTCCCAAGGATGACCACGCCAACAGTCCCATGCCGTGATGTTGGGCAGAGGGAACGACCTCGATTTCGGCGCGACGAGCCAACAGGGAGTACTCGACCTGATTGCTCACCAGCGGAGTTCGCGTTCCGGTCGTCTGCTGCCATGTGGCCGCCGTTGCCGCCTGCCAGCCGACGAAGTTGGACACGCCGACATAGCGGGCCATACCTGAATGCACAGCATGGTCGAGGGCGGCGCAGGTCTCCTCGACGGGGGCATCTCCCCAGGCATGCACCTGCCACAGGTCGACGTGGTCGGTGTGGAGGCGACGCAGAGATCCCTCCAGGTCGCGCAACAGAGCGGTTCTAGAGGTGTCGACAACCCGTTTCTTCCCCTCGACGACGAACCCAGCCTTCGTGGCGATGACGAGGTCATCTCGGCTGATGTCAGTGTGAATGAGCTTCCCGATGAGCTGTTCGGCGAAGCCACCACCGTATGCGGGGGCGGTATCGACCAGGTTTCCGCCGGCATCGACGAAGCGGCGCACCATGGAGCGAGCCTCACGAGCGTCGGTCTGGCCGCCCCAGGTCAGGGAACCCAGACCAATGGCAGACACCTTGAGGCCGCTGGCCCCGACGGTTCTTAAGCGCATGTGTGCGTCCTCCTCGTTCAGATCACCCTAACGGAGCACCCTCAAGCCGGCCTTGAGGCAAGGTGCCAGGACTGGGGCGCAATACAGTGACGCCATGGCGCGACTTTTGCTCATTCGACACGGGCGTACTGAGGCCAATGCGAAGGGAATCCTCGCTGGTCGTTCGAACCATCCCCTCGACGAGGTCGGTACCCGAGACGCGAAGGCCCTGGCATCTCAACTGACAGATGTGGAACCTGACCTCGTCGTCACCTCCCCCGTTACCCGAGCACGGCAAACAGCCGCAATCATCACCGAAGGCGCGGGGTGGACCTGCCCGATACGCGTGAACGACGCCATCGCCGAGTGCGATTACGGAGCGTGGGCGGGACAATCCTTGTCGAGTCTCAGCAGCGAGCCGGAATGGCACACGGTAGTCGACAATCCGCCCGCGGCTGCCTTCCCAGGCGGCGAAACCATGACTGACATGTTCCTGCGAACGGCTCAGGCAGCCCGCAGAATCGCTGACGAGGTGCGGGATGGCGAGGCGGTCGTGGTCAGTCACGGCGACCCGTTGCGCGCCATCGTCGCCGACCTGGTGGGCCTGCCACATCGGCTCTTCCAATCCTTGGTCATCAGCCCGGCCAGCATGACGGTACTCGTCCAGGACGGCACGACGTGGCGTCTCCAAACCCTCAATTGGCGCCCTGACAAACCTCTGGGTGCAGGATCGAGCGCGGGCCGCCATCTCGGCGGTGACACCCAGTGAGACGGTGCCCAGCCTGTGCGCATCGGAGTGGGCCGAGTGGCTAGGGTGGAGACATGACTCGTCGCACCTTCCGATTCGAACGGCCCGATCGGGTCGTGGTCGGCACCGTTGGTCGCCCGGGTGCACGGGTCTTCCACCTTCAGGTTCGGGAAGGCTCTCGCCTGGTGACGGTGCAATGCGAGAAGGCTCAGATCAGCCAGCTTGCCCTTCAGATGGACAGGATTCTGGACGGCTTGGCCGCCCATGCCGCCGACGTCCTTGTCCCACCGGCCATCGAGGCCCCTGATGACCTCGCCCCGCTGGACGCACCCCTTGATGGGGAATTTACGGTTGGCACCATGGCGATGGCCTTTGACGACCCGAGCAAGCGCATCGAAATCGAGATGTATGCCGTCAGCGATGACGAGTTGATGATCAACGATCCCGCGATGCTGTTGACCACACTTCCGGAAGCGGCACCAGATTCCCTCGAAATCCTCATGACGACCTCCCAGGCTCGCCAATTCGTCGCTCGGTGCAATGTCATTGTGGCGTCGGGACGCCAATACTGCCCGTACTGTGCCCAGCAAATCCTTTCGGCAGGGGGCCACCTGTGTCCCCGGTCAAATGGCTACCGCAGGCCGCTGGTGTGGTGAGTTCGACGAACCCCTGGGACCTGCCACAAGCACCTCGACCCCGAGCTCCATGGCGGATCGATGGCGCCCTGCCCGATTCCAGTAATGGCGCTCTCCTGGTGCGCGATGCGGGCGACCGGTTGTGGGTGTACAAACCGGTTGCCCGCGAGCGACGTCTCCATGATTTCCCTGCCGGGACTCTTGCCGGACGTGAGGTTGCGTCCTACCTGCTGTCCCAACTCATGGGTATTGCGCTGGTGCCGTTGACCGTCTTCATTGAGGACGGCCCACGGGGGGCCGGTTCGATGCAGCGATGGATTGACGACGACCTGGAGAATCCGTTGGTGGTGGCAGACACCATCGAACGTCTCCCGGGACACTGGCACGGATTCATGCTGGGCATCGACGAAGACGACTACGAGATCGGGCTCGCCCACTCTCCGCATCCTGCGCTGCGTGCTCTGGCCCTCTTCGACGCCGTCGCCAACAACGCCGACCGCAAGGGCGGTCACATCCTGCTCGGCCCCGATCCGGACCTGGACGGGACGGCCCATGTCTGGGCGGTGGACAATGGCCTGGCCTTTCACACTGCGCCCAAGTTGCGCACGGTGTTGTGGGGATGGGCAGGCCAACCCCTGGAACCGGTCGAGGAGATGATGCTCGACCAGGTTGTCGCTGTGCCTGATGACATCTTCGATGAGTTCATCAACATGGCCGAGGTCGAGGCGTTACGGCAACGAGCCGCAGACCTCCTCGAGTTCGGTGCATTCCCGGGGCCGAGCGGACTGCGTCCAGCCCTGCCGTGGCCACCCATGTGACGGGGTGAAGTCCACCCGGGATCATCTGCGAGAATGAGCCGACCACCCTCCTGCAGTCGGAAAGGTGTAACTGTGTCTAATGTCCTCACGTCCCTGCTCAATGCTCAACTCGATGTGGGCCTGGGCAAGCCGATTCTGTGGCGCGAGGTCATCGGGAACCTGTTTGGACTGGCATCGGCCCTCGGAGGCGCCCGTCGTCGGGTCTGGGCCTGGCCGGTCGGCATCGTCGGGAACGTCATCCTGTTCACCGTCTTCCTGGGCGGGGTGTTCCACACTCCTCAGGACCTCAACCTGTGGGGTCAGGCTGGCCGCCAGATCTTCTTCCTCGCGACCAGCGCCTATGGCTGGGTGGTGTGGGCTGCCACCCGACGCAACAATGGCGCCTCCCAGGTGGCCGTCCATCCCAGGTGGGCCACTCGTCGGGAACGCATCCTCAGCCTGACAGCCTCTCTCGCCATGCTCATCGTCTTCTACTTCGTTCTCAAGGCCCTCGGTTCTTGGGGCCCATTGTCGGACTCCTGGATCCTCACCGGATCGATCCTTGCCACGTGGGGGATGGCACGCGGCTGGAATGAGTTCTGGTTCGTGTGGATCGCCGTGGACATCGTTGGCGTCCCGTTGCTGGCGACCGCGCAGTACTACCCGAGTGCCCTGATGTATGTCTTTTACGGAGCCTTCTGCCTCTGCGGCTTCCTGACGTGGTGGCGAGCTCAGCACGCAGGAGAGACTGCGACCTGATCGGATGCCGGGCCCGGTACCGTGCATGGTCCGTCACGTGGTCCCAAGCTTGGTCATGCCACCGCAGTCGGTAGCCTGGCCACTGTGAGCAAGACATTCGAGGAACTCTTCGCTGAGCTGTCCACCAAGGCACAGACCCGCCCTGTAGGGTCGGGAACCGTCGAGGAGCTTGACCGCGGAGTGCATGCCATCGGCAAGAAGATTGTGGAGGAAGCCTCTGAGGTCTGGATGGCCGCCGAGTACGAAGGTAACGAGAGGCTGGCCGAGGAAATCAGCCAGGAGATTTATCACTTGCAGGTCATGATGATCAAGCAGGGGCTGACCCTCGACGACGTCTACGAGCATCTGTGAATTCCCCCGGTCGGGTTGTGCCTGGCCAGCATCGTCACTTCCCCGATTTCTCAATCTCCCGAGGAGAGTTCATGTCAGACCTGCTGCGCGTAGCAGTACCGAACAAGGGTGCCCTGTCGGAAGCCACGTCCTCCCTGTTGACTGAGGCCGGTTACCGTCAACGTTCCGATCGTAAGGACCTCACCTTGGTCGACGAGGCCAACGGGGTGGAGTTTTTCTACCTGCGGCCGCGTGACATTGCGGTGTATGTCGGTGAGGGAACCCTCGACATCGGTATCACCGGCCGCGACCTGCTGCTGGATTCCGGTGCGGATGCTGCTGAGATCAAGGGTCTCGGTTTTGGTCACTCTAGGTTCCGTTTCGCGGCACCCAAGAGTCCTGAGAACACCGTGGAGGGGCTGGCCGGTAAGCGCATCGCGACGTCATACCCGGGCCTGCTCGGATCCTTCCTGACCACGCGCGGTATCGACGCTCACCTCATCCACCTGGACGGTGCCGTGGAGTCCTCGATCCGACTCGGGGTGGCTGACGCCATCGCTGATGTCGTCGAGACCGGAACCACCCTGCGCAAGGCTGGTCTTGAGGTCTTCGGAGACGTCATCCTGGAGTCCGAAGCCGTGCTCATCCAGCGGCGGGACTTCACCGGTAGCACGACCTTCGACCACTTCATGCGACGCATTGATGGTGTCCAGGTGGCCCGTGGCTACGTCATGGTCGACTACGACGTGCCGGCCGAGGCTCTCAGCGCCGTCACCGAGCTGACCCCTGGCCTGGAAGCCCCCACCGTCTCGCCGCTGGCGAAGAATGGCTGGTATGCCGTGCGCGCCATGGTTCCCCGTGGGGCCGTGCAGGGGCTCATGGACGAACTGTGGGACGCCGGTGCCCGTGCCATCCTGTCGACGGAGTTGTCCGCCTGCCGGCTGTGATCGCCACGATGACTTTCCACCGTCACTGAAAAATGCCGTGGGCACCGATCCGATGATCGGTGCCCACGGCATTGCTGTGTGTCTCGGGGAATGATCACTCGATCCCGCGCTTGCGCAGGATGGCCTCGAGCTCGGCGTCCTCGTCCTTCTCGGCGGCCGAGATCTTGGGGGCCGCCTTGTTGGAGCTGGAAGCTGGCTTGGAGGAGCTGGAAGGCGAGGTCGGAACCGGGGCATCGGCGGTTCGACCACGCGTCACCGGGGTCGTTCTCCGGGACGTATTCTGAGTGGATGCGGATTCCGGGGATGCATCCTTCGTTCGGGCCTGCTTGCGCGCGGCGTGGCCCTGACGACGCTGACGTCCGGTCTCGCGGTCAACCGGGGACATGAAACCGGCGACGAACCAGGTCACCAGGCCAATGGCAATGACGATGACGCCGATCCAGATGGTCGTCGTCATGACAGTACCGGCGAACCAGTCCACGACGAGGTGGATTGCTCGGACCAGCAGACGCATCAGTCCGGTCAGGACCAGTCCGGTCGGAATGAGGGCCAGACCCAATCCGCGCAGCAGGGCTCGGGAGGAGCGGCGCGAGAGCCACCCTGACAGGGCCCACAACAGCGGAAGGACAACCAGAAGGATGGTGACGACGGCAACGACGGTCGTTTCGCTCATACCTCAACTGTTCCACACGGTGGTGACATTTGTGCGTCGTGGCTATAGGCATGGTCGGCAGGCAAGAGTGTCATGGCGGTCAGCTAGTGTTCGGCAGGTGTCTGCTCCACTATCTCCTCCCAGCGGCGGCGACAGGGGAGACGCCGAGCCCCGGGTGCGCGCTGCCCTCGCTGCCTGCTTGGCCGACGATCCCGACACGTATCGCAACGCCTACCTCGAGGCGGTCTCCACCTTGTGCGCGGGAGCTCGTCTCTTCATGCCAGTCATGGCGGACGAGGCCGGTGAGATCGGCGCGGTCAAACTCACCAACGAGCAGGGGAGTACTGCCCTGCTGGCCTTCACCGGTATCGACTCCCTGACGGCATGGGACTCCCGAGCTCGACCGGTTCCCGGTCTATTACCGGATCTGGCCGCCACGGTCACCGAGGTCCAGGCTGGTGCCCTTCTCATCGACGCCGCGGGTCCGGCTCCACTCGTCCTGGGGCCAGATGTCCTCGGCCCGATCGAGCACGGCGGAAAACTCGTGAAGTTCGCGGACGGCTGGGGTTGGGTGCGCAGGGAGGACCTCTCCTGACGCAGGGTCCTGGTGTCTGGAGTTGCTTCGGAGGATGGTTCCTTCCCCCCGATTTGGGGTGTCGACGTCTGATGCCGTAACATCTCCAGAGCGATCAGTACAGAGCTGGTCACGTGGAAGAGGGGGCCTGACCTCCCCACCTGGGCGGATTCCGTTCGCCGGGTTGTCAACAACGAGCCTCAGGGTGCCATCCCAGGGGTTTGTTGGGGTGTTTCATGCACCCGTACGAGTCAGGCCTTCGCATGTCCGCGAGGGCCTTTTCTTGTACCCGGATCGCGGAGGCGTAGACACGTCCCCATAGTGAACAGACATCCGGGAGGACCCCATCAGTACTGAACCCCGCATCAACGAGCGGATCCGCGTTCCCGAGGTGCGCCTGGTCGGCCCCAATGGCGAACAGGTCGGAATCGTCAGGGTCGAGCAGGCCCTGCAGCTCGCCCGCGAGCAGGACCTCGACTTGGTTGAGGTGGCTCCGCAAGCCCGGCCCCCTGTCGTCAAGCTCATGGACTACGGCAAGTTCAAGTACGAGGCGGCCCAGAAGGCCCGGGAGTCGCGACGCAACCAGGCAAACTCCATCATCAAGGAGATGAAGCTTCGTCCCAAGATTGACGACCATGACTACGAGACCAAGAAGGGCCATGTTCTGCGGTTCCTCAAGGCCGGTGACAAGGTCAAGATCACGATCATGTTCCGTGGCCGTGAACAGTCCCGTCCGGAGCTCGGCGTCAACCTGCTGCGTCGTCTTGCTGACGATCTGACCGAGTACGCGACCGTCGAATCCCCTCCCAAGCAGGAGGGCCGCAACATGCTCATGATCCTTGCCCCGACTCGTAAGAAGAACGAGGCCAAGGCGGATCAGAAGGCTGAGCGTGACCGTCGAGCCGCTGAGCGCGCCGAGGCTGCTGAGGCCGACAAGGCTTACGAGGCTGCTCAGCGAGCTGCTGCCGGCACCGCCAAGAAAAAGAAGAAGAAGGGTCCCGCCGACAACATGGACCCCGACATCGACCTCTGAGCACTGCTCAGAACCAGGCGATCCGGTCTTCACCGGTGAGCCAGCCCGGGACCTTCCCCTCCGGTTCGCGGGACGACACACATGAACGAATGGAGCCATCCATGCCCAAGATGAAGAGCCACTCCGGGACGAAAAAGCGTTTCAAGGTGACCGGCTCGGGCAAGGTCACCGCTCGCAAGGCTGGCAAGCGCCACCTGAACGAGCACAAGTCTTCGCGCGTCACTCGCCGTCTGACCGGCGAGACCGTGCTGCCCAAGGGCGAGGCCGCCAAGGTCAAGAAGCTGCTCGCTGGCCACCCCGGCCGCTGACGACAGTCGACGTCGCCACTGACGACGTCCCCAAGACCACTGGGCGGCACACGCCCCGAACCAATCCGGGACTGACCCGGGAGATCCAAGGAGAATCACCATGGCACGCGTGAAGCGTTCTGTGAATGCCAAGAAGAAGCGTCGCGAGGTCCTCGACCAGGCCTCCGGTTACCGCGGGCAGCGTTCCCGCCTGTACCGCAAGGCCAAGGAGCAGACCCTCCACTCGGCCACCTACTCGTTCCGCGATCGTCGCGCCAAGAAGGGCGACTTCCGCTCGCTGTGGATCCAGCGCATCAATGCTGCCTCCCGTGCCCAGGGCATGACCTACAACCGTTTCATCAACGGTCTGAAGAACGCCGGCATCGAGGTCGACCGCAAGATGCTCGCCGAGCTGGCCGTCTCCGACATCGACGCCTTCAACAGCCTCGTCGAGGTCGCCAAGGCCAGCCAGCAGCAGAACGCTGCTGCCTGACGTGGGTATGAGTGACGGGCCGAACGACGACCATTCGAGGTGGGATCGCATCTCGAAGGGGTCGCTGCGTTCGGCCCGTCGTCTTTCATCGCGGCGCGGACGTGAGGAGTCCGGGCTCTTTCTCGTCGAGGGTGCTCAGGCGGTGCGCGAGGCACTGGCGTGGCCTGGCAAGGTGAATCTGCTGGCCACTTCGGATCCGGTGCGTGATGCCGAGCACGTCGGAGCCGCAGAACGTCGTGGGATCAGGGTGGCGTTACTGACTGACGAGGACGTCAGTGCCTTGTCCGACACTGTCACCAGTCAGGGGGTCTTCGCCGTCTGCCGACAGGTCACCCGCCACGAGTTGCCTGACGATGACGTGCACCTGGCCGTCATCTGTGCCCAGGTCCGTGACCCCGGTAACGCCGGAACGGTCATCCGCTGCGCCGATGCCTTTGGTGCCGATTGCGTGATCCTGACGCGCGGGTCGGTGGACCCGCACAACCCCAAGACGGTTCGGTCCTCGGTGGGATCGATCTTCCACCTGCCAGTCCTCGTCGGAGTCGACCTCGCCGATGCGGTGGAGTGGGCTCACAGGCACCAGATGACGGTGCTTGCCGCGGACGGGGGAGGTCACGGCCTCGACGCCGTTGCCCGGTCCGGACGTCTCAAGAGGCCCATCGCGTGGCTGATGGGCAACGAGGCGTGGGGACTTCCGGAGGCAGACCGAGCCCTGGCGGACGAGGTTGTCGGGGTTCCGATGTGGGGATCGGCTGAGTCCCTCAACCTCTCCACCGCCGCCGCCGTGGTGTTGTATGCCACGGCCAGTGAGCAGCGCGCCTGATTACCGTGAAGCGGCCATGATTCAGTACTGCTGGGCGGCCACCAACCATTGACGGCGTCGACACCACTAGACTTGTGGTGATCGACGCCAGTCGCACACTCGCGCCCCGGAGACGGGCGCTTTTCCAACGTCAACCCATCAGGGGGAAGGCCCATGAGTGGCCCCAACACGAATTATGACCCGGTCCAGGTGAGCACCCTGGACGCCGACCAGGTCGACGCCCGGGTGGCCGAGGCCCTGGAAGCGATCGCCGGGGCGTCCACCACTGCCGAGCTCAAGCAGGTGCGCATCGCCCACACCGGTGACAAGTCTCCGCTGGCTTTGGCCAACCGCGAGATTGGAGCTCTGCCTCCGGCTGCCCGCAAGGACGCCGGAAAGCGGATCGGTCAGGCGCGTGGCCGCGTCAACCAGGCTCTCAAGGCTCGTCAGGAGGAGCTTGCCGAGGCCGAGCTGGAGGCTCGTCTCGCCGCCGAGACGACCGATGTCACCTTGCCGGTCGTCACCTCACCTCAAGGCGCTCCACACCCGATCACTGCCCTCATTGACGACGTCTGTGACGTCTTCACCGCCATGGGCTGGGAGATCGCGGAGGGCCCGGAGGCCGAGTCCGAGTGGTTCAACTTCGACGCATTGAACCTTGACACCGACCATCCCGCTCGCGCCCTGCAGGACACCCTGTGGCTCGATCCGGTCAGCGATGGCAAGTGCATGCGCACCGCCACCAGCCCGGTGCAGATTCACACCTTGCTCAAGCAGCAGCCTCCGGTGCGCATCATCAGCCCAGGAAAGGTGTTCCGCGCTGATGAGTACGACGCCACCCACCTTCCGGTGTTCCACCAGGTTGAGGGCTTGTGCGTCGACAAGGGCATCACCATGGGCCATCTCAAGGGCACTGTCGACGCCTTCGCCCGCGCTATGTTCGGCGACGTGCGTACCCGTTTCCGCCCGCACTACTTCCCGTTCACCGAGCCCAGCGCCGAGGTCGACCTGGAGTGCTTCGTCTGTCACGGGGCCTCGGTCGGCAATCCCGACCGTCCGTGCCGTACGTGCCGCTCCGAGGGATGGATCGAGTGGGGCGGCTGCGGCATCGTCAACCCGCGCGTGCTCATCGCCTGCGGAATCGACACCGACGTCTACTCCGGGTTCGCCTTCGGAATGGGCATTGACCGCACGGTGATGTTCCGCAACAACGCCCCTGACCTGCGCGATTTCGTCGAGGGCGACGTCCGATTCAGCCGCTCACTCAGGGGAGGAGCACGATGAAGGTTCCCATGTCATGGCTGCAGGCCATGGTCAACCTACCTGACGGCACCACCACCGAGCAGGTGGCCCAGGCCCTCACCGATCACACCGCGACCGTCGAGAAGGTCGAGGTCGTCGGTGGCGAGCTGACCGGCCCGATCGTCATCGGTCACATCCTGTCCTCGATCCCCGAGCCGCAGAAGAACGGCAAGACCATCAACTGGTGCCGGGTCGACGTCGGTCCGCGGTACAACGCTGAGGGACATCCCAAGAACGTTGAGGATGGCGTCGAAGGACGCGGCATCATCTGTGGTGCTCCCAACGCCGTCGAGGGCGCCTGGGTGGTCGTCTCCCTGCCCGGAGCGGTGCTTCCCGGCGGATTCGCCATCAGTGCCCGCAAGACCTACGGCCACATGTCCGACGGCATGCTCTGCGCTGCCGACGAGTTGGGTATCGGCGTTGATCACTCCGGCATCATCACCCTGCCTCCGTCGGTTGAGGGACACCAGCTTGTTCCCGGCGAGGATGCCCTGCCGATTCTCGGTGTGCCCGAGGAGGTCCTCGACGTCGACGTCACTCCCGACATTGGCTACTGCATGTCGGTGCGTGGCATCGCCCGCGAGGTGGCCCATGCCATGTCGGTGCACTTCCCCGATCCCTATGACGAGCAGCCGATCAGCCCGGTTGAAGGGCCTGTGGCGGTCGACATTCAGTCGAATGCGTGCAGCCAGTTCGTCGCCCTGCCGGTGACCGGTCTGGATCCGCACGCACCGACCCCGCGGTTCATCGCCGATCGCATTACCCGTGCGGGAATGCGTCCGATCAGCCTGGCGGTCGACGTCACCAATTACGTCATGCTGGAGTCCGGTCAGCCGCTGCACGCCTATGACGCCGACAAGGTGAGCGGAACGATCGTGGTTCGCAAGGCGAACGAGGGAGAACACTTGGTCACCCTCGACGGCACTGAGCGCACCCTTGATCCTGACGACCTGGTCATCGCCGATGACTCGGGAGCCATCGGTCTGGCCGGTGTCATGGGTGGTGCCGCCACCGAGATGACTTCTGAGTCCACCTCGATCATCCTCGAGGGTGCTCACTTCGATCCCATGACGGTGGCTCGGGCCTACCGACGTCACAAGCTGGGTTCGGAGGCCTCCCGTCGCTTCGAGCGCGGAGTCGACCCGGTGTGCGCCCACACTGCCGCCGTTCGCGCCGCCGAGCTGCTGGCTCAGTACGGTGGAGCCACCATCGGTGAGCCGACGGTCGTCGGCGAGGTGCCGCAAATGCCGCACCAGACCATCAGCGCCGAGTTGCCGGGCCGTATCCTGGGCACGAAGGTGTCCACCGAGGAAGTTATCGAGATCCTCACCCGTTCGGGTGTCAAGGTTACCGCCCTGGGCGATTCCCTCAGCCTCGTCCCGCCGACCTGGCGTCCTGACCTGGTCGACGCATACGACTACGTCGAGGAGATCGGCCGCAAGATCGGTTTCGACCGCATTGAGCTGGCTCTCCCGCCAAGCCTGGGCGCCGCCGGTCTGACCAAGGCCCAGCAGGCCCGTCGTCGCGTGCTGCGTTCGGTCGTCGAGGCCGGATTCGTCGAGCTCATCACCTTGCCGTTCATGGGCGACAAGGATCTCGAAACCCTCGGGATCAGTGCCTATGACCCTCGTTATGCGACGGTGAAGCTGGCCAATCCGCTTGACGACACTCACCCCTATCTGCGCACCAGCCTGTTGCCGGGGCTCTTCCATGCTGTGACCACGAACATGTCGCGTTCCCAGGAGGATCTTGCGGTCTTCGAGAGTGGCACCGTCTTCCGTGCTGTTACCCCGGCTGCGGCTCCCCGTCCTGGTGTCGACGAGCGTCCCTCCGACGAGGTTCTCGCTGAAATCGACGCCGCTCTGCCAGCCCAGCCGCGCATGCTGGCCGCGGTCATCTGCGGAAATTGGCTGCCTGATCGCTGGGACGGCGAGCCCGTCAAGGCGGATTGGCGTCATGCGGTGCTGGTGGCTCAGAAGGCCGCTGACGCCGTCGGCGTCACGTTGGAGCGTACGGCGGACCGGCAGGCTCCGTGGCATCCCGGCCGGTGCGCCGCTCTCATCGTGGGCGGCAAGGTCATCGGTCACGCGGGCGAGCTGCACCCGACCGTGGCGTCGAGTGCTGGTCTGCCGCAGCGAACCTGTGCCGTTGAGTTCAACCTTGACGCCTTGGTGGCCGCTGCACCTCGTGGTGGCCAGGTCAAGGCGATCTCGAGCTTCCCGGTGGCCAAGGAGGACGTCGCTCTTGTCGTTGATGAGTCCGTCCCTAGCGAGGACGTCCTGCAGGCCCTCATCGAAGGTGCTGGACCGTTGCTGGAGGCGGCCGAGCTGTTCGACGTCTACGAGGGCGAGCAGGTCGGTGAGGGACACAAGTCCCTGGCCTTCAACCTTCGTCTGCGCGCTGTTGACCGGACTCTCACCGATGCCGAGGCTGCCGAGGCTCGCGACGCTGCGGTAGCCCGCGCCGAGGAGGCGTGTGGAGCCCAGCTGAGGTCCTGATATCTATTCGATACCTGCCATGGGGGGCCGACATGACGTCGGCCCCCATGCTGTGTTCAGGCGTGTGCTGAGATCTGGATGGGTGTGGCTCAGGCGTTTGCCGGAACCTCACTGCCAACGCCACGGTGACGGATCGGAACCGCGTTGATGGGCAGGTCAGCTGACTGGTACGAATCGACGGTGGTGTGAACCATGGGCTGTCCGTCGGCCCCCTCAGGGACGAAGCCGCCATCCTGAATCATCTGCAGGTCGGCAGCGCCGGCAGCGCCCTCACTGGTGAGGTAGTCGCCCAGGAAGATGGAGTTGACGACCTCGAGGGCCAGTGGCTGCATGGTACGGATGTGCTGCTCGCGTCCGGCGGCAGCACGCACCTCGGAGTCCGGATGGACGAAGCGGACCATGGCCAGACGCTTGAGGCACCACTGCGGGGTGATGTGCTGGGCGCCACCGGCGAGCGGAGTTCCCTCGAAGGGCAGCAGGAAATTGACGGGCACCGAGTCGACGCCGTGCTCACGCAGGTCGAAGATGACGTCGACGAATTCCTCGTCGGTCTCGCCCATGCCAGCGATGACGCCCGAGCAGGGGGAGAGGCCGTTGCGCTTGAGGACCTCGACGGTGTCCATGCGGTCCTCGTAGGAGTGGGTGGTGCAGATCTCGTCGTAGTGGGAGCGAGCGGTGTTTGCGTTGTGGTTGTAGGCGTCGGCGCCGGCCTCCTTGATGGAGGCGGCCTTCTCGTCGTCCACGAAGCCCAGACAGACGCAGACCTCGACGTCGGGATGGTCTGCCTTGAGGGAGCGCACCATGCCGTTGACGCGCTCGACGTCTCGCGTGGAGGGGCCATGTCCGGAGGCCACCATGCAGACGCGACGGGCCCCGCCGGCGATACCAGCCTCGACGGCCTCGTGCACCTTCTCGGGGTCGGCCCAGGAGTACTTCATGATCTCGGCACGAGACCCCAGGCGCTGCGAGCAGTATGAGCAGTCCTCGGGGCACAGTCCCGACTTGAGGTTGACCAGGTAATTGAGGCGCACCCGGTTGTCGAAGAAGTGGCGACGAATCTTTCCGGCAGCGGCGATGATCGACATGAGTTCTTCATCACTGCTGCGAAGGATCTCGAGAGCCTCCTCGCGGGTGATCGACTCCCCTCTCAGGCCGCGCTCGGTCATGTCGGCTAGATTCAGCAATGTTCTGGTCCTTCCGAGACTGGAGACGTCCTGAACACCGTTCAGGATTGAACGGGGTTCAATGTAGTCCATGAGGTTCGGTCGACGTGGGCCACCCCCGACAAAAAGTGTCATCGAGTTCGAGGAGTCACCGTGAGCCTGACCAAGGCGGACGTCGTCCGGGCGGGAGTTGAGATCCTCGACACCTACGGGCTCGGTGACCTCTCCATGCGCCGGTTGGCTGAACGGCTTGGCGTCAAGGCTGGCGCTCTGTACTGGCACGTCGCGAACAAGCAGAGCCTGTTGGCAGCGGTGAGTGACGAGATCCTGTCAGTTGGGGGAGGGCCTACGTCGGTTCCGGCTGCAGAGTCAGACTTGGCTGATGGGGTTGACGAGTGGGCGAGGTGCTTCCGAAAGACCTTGCTGGCTCACCGCGACGGGGCGGAACTGGTTGCCTCCACGATCTCGGTGGGGCTGGGGGAGGTTGATCCCACCGTGATGTTGCGCCAGTTCCTGGCGGCTCACGGCTTCGGTGCTGATCGTGCCGGGGGAGTTTCGCGGGCCATCGTGCATCTCGTTCTGGGCCACACCATGGAGGAGCAGACCCGCACCCAGTTGCACGACCTGGGCGTCATGGGGGAGACCGATCTCGCCCGGCAAGAGGCGGATTTCGACCTCGCGCTGGCAATCTTCATTGCGGGTATGGAGAGCGTCCTCTGAGTCGTGGTTGGACTCGGGCCGCTGTATTGATGCATACTTATGTGGTCTGTCGAAAATTTAGCAGTCGGTCCAATGGTGCGTGATCTAAGGAGGTTCCATGGGCGAGGGGCACTTGGCGCCGACCTCACGCGCAGCGCGGCACGCCCGCATCCGCGCCTTGATTCAGGAGGGAAGGATTTCCTCCCAAGCTGAGTTGGGCGAGATTCTGGCCTCGGAAGGCTTCGTCGCCTCTCAAGGTACCCTTTCCCGTGACCTTGTCGAGATCGGAGCCGTCCGAGGGCGTGATCATGTCGGAAACCCGTGTTATTCAATTCCTGAGGGAGAGCACCCCTCGGATGTGACCACGGGCTCGCCGGCATGGATCAAGCTGGCACGAATGACCAAGGAGCTGTGCACCGGGGTGCAAAACAATGAGTACCTCGTGGTGCTCAAGACCCCGCCGGGTGCTGCCCAGTACTACGGATCTGCCATCGACAAGGCGGGCCTGGACATCATCCTGGGAACGATTGCCGGGGACGACACCATCGCTCTGATGTGCGCCACCGGGGTCGACGCCGGAGAGCTCGCGGGCGCCTTCTCACAGATGGCCGTCAGTGGTGTTCCCGCCGAGATACTCTCGCGCCCGGTGCAAGCCTGAGCGAACGTGGGGGCAGTGCAGAGAGCTGTGTCGGTAGACTGACGTCCGGTCGACTCCACGTGGGGTCGCAGACGAGAGGAATATGACGTGTCGGATCTGTTGGACGACCTGGAGTGGAGAGGGCTGGTAGCCGATTCCACCGACCGCGAGGCATTGGAGGCCCACCTCGCCCAAGGACCCGTCACCTTCTATGTGGGTTTCGACCCAACTGCCAAGAGCCTTCACATTGGTCACCTCGTTCAGTTGATGCTGGTGCGGGCCCTGCAGGAACGCGGTCACAAGCCGTTGCTTCTCGTTGGTGGGGCGACTGGTCTCATCGGTGATCCGAAGATGACGGGTGAGCGTCAGATGAACGACCATGCGGTCGTCGCCGAGTGGGTCGAGTCCATCAAGGAGCAGGTGAGCAAGTACGTTGACACCGAGGGCCCGAACGCCGCTCGGATCGTCAACAACTACGACTGGACGGTCGAGTACACCGCGTTGGACTTCCTGCGTGACGTCGGCAAGTACTTCTCCATCAACCGGATGCTTGCCCGCGACGTCGTGGCCCGACGTCTCGAGAGCGGCATCTCGTACACCGAGTTCAGCTACGTCCTGCTTCAGGCGCTCGACTTCTACGAGCTGCACAGGCGCTATGGCTGCACCTTGCAGACCGGTGCTCAGGATCAATGGGGGAACATCACAGCGGGTGCAGAATTCATCCGCAGGACGACCGGTGACGTCGTGCACGGTCTGGTGACCCCGCTGTTGACCAAGGCTGATGGCACCAAGTACGGCAAGACTGAGTCCGGAACGGTCTGGGTCGATCCGGAATTGACGAGCGCCTACGCCTTCCACCAGTTCTTCCTCAATGCAGAGGACGCGAAGGTCATCGAGTACCTCAAGATCTTCAGCCCGCGCTCCCGTGAGGAGATCGAGGAGCTGGCTCGCAAGACCGAGGAGGAGCCGTGGCGTCGTGCTGCTCAGCACTGCTTGGCCGACGACCTCACTGATCTTGTCCATGGTGTGGAGCAGCGCAAGGCTGCGCAGGCTGCTGCTCAGGCCATCTTCGGACGCGGTGAGTTGCGTGACCTCGACGAGAAAACGGTGGTTTCCCTGGCTGACGAGCTGGGTGCTGCCCATCATGAGGGTGGCGAGTACCCGACAATCGTTGACGCCATGGTTGCGGCTGGAATCGTCGACACCAAGTCTGCCGGCAAGCGGGCCGTGACAGAGGGCGGCGCATACCTCAACAACGTCAAGGTGACTGATCCGGATCAGCGTCTGAGTGACGATGACTTCCTATGTGGTCGAGTGGCGTTGGTGCGTCGAGGCAAGAAGACGGTGGGTGCGTTGACCCGCTGAGCACCTCCATGTCGGATCCGTCCGGGGATCACCGTGTCTGCGGTGGTCCCCGGACGGTTGTATTTACCCACCAAACGCAACCGTGACGCGGCCGGACGGTGGGGCGGTTCGAGTCCTGAATCAGCCCGACTTGCGTTGAGGGTGTGGTTGTGGCAGTGTTATCTCTCGGCCCGGCGCCCGGTGGGTGTGGGCTGGTGGAAGTGCTGATGGTCCTGTTGTGGGATTGTTGGTGACACGATTTGACGATTGTTTGAAGAGTGTTTAGGCTTCTGCGGGTTCCCTTGTTGGAGGGGGCTGGGAATGACTGGATGGTTTTCTTGATGGTGATTTCCCTGGTGAATTCCTGGATTTGACATTCGGGGTTGATCCGGTAAGGTTGGTCGGGTCGCTGCTTTTCGGGGTGGTGGCACGGTTTGGCTGGTTTTGCTGGCTGATCTTGATACCGCGGGTTTTGCGGGGTTGGGGTTGGTGTGGTAGGGTCGGTCGGGTCGCCTCGGGGTGGTCCTGCTTGTTGGTGGGGTTGTTCTGGTGGGTGTGATGCTTGAGAACTCAACAGTGTGTCTTTGATAGTCAATGATTTTTTGATGCATCTATCGATGTGTCGGATTTGTTTATGAATTCCTTTGTGATTCTGGACATGGACTGATTTTTTTGGTCAGTGTTTGGGGTTAGTGTTTTGGATTCTCTTGTGACACCGTTGCCTGCATTGTGTGTGTGGGTGGGTGATATTTTTTCATTGGAGAGTTTGATCCTGGCTCAGGACGAACGCTGGCGGCGTGCTTAACACATGCAAGTCGAACGGAAAGGCCCCTTTGGGGGTACTCGAGTGGCGAACGGGTGAGTAACACGTGAGTAACCTGCCCTTGACTTCGGGATAACTTCAGGAAACTGGGGCTAATACCGGATAGGAATCCTTGCTGCATGGTGGGGGTTGGAAAGCTTCGGCGGTTTTGGATGGACTCGCGGCTTATCAGCTTGTTGGTGGGGTAGTGGCTTACCAAGGCTTTGACGGGTAGCCGGCCTGAGAGGGCGACCGGCCACATTGGGACTGAGATACGGCCCAGACTCCTACGGGAGGCAGCAGTGGGGAATATTGCACAATGGGCGGAAGCCTGATGCAGCAACGCCGCGTGCGGGATGACGGCCTTCGGGTTGTAAACCGCTTTCAGCAGGGGCGAAGCTTTTGTGACGGTACCTGCAGAAGAAGCACCGGCTAACTACGTGCCAGCAGCCGCGGTGATACGTAGGGTGCGAGCGTTGTCCGGATTTATTGGGCGTAAAGAGCTCGTAGGTGGTTGATTGCGTCGGAAGTGAAAACTTGGGGCTTAACCCTGAGCGTGCTTTCGATACGGGTTGACTTGAGGAAGGTAGGGGAGAATGGAATTCCTGGTGGAGCGGTGGAATGCGCAGATATCAGGAGGAACACCAGTGGCGAAGGCGGTTCTCTGGACCTTTCCTGACGCTGAGGAGCGAAAGCGTGGGGAGCGAACAGGCTTAGATACCCTGGTAGTCCACGCTGTAAACGGTGGGTACTAGGTGTGGGGTCCATTCCACGGATTCCGTGCCGTAGCTAACGCATTAAGTACCCCGCCTGGGGAGTACGGCCGCAAGGCTAAAACTCAAAGGAATTGACGGGGCCCCGCACAAGCGGCGGAGCATGCGGATTAATTCGATGCAACGCGAAGAACCTTACCTGGGTTTGACATGGACTGGGAGTGCTCAGAGATGGGTACGCCTCCTTGTGGGGCTGGTTCACAGGTGGTGCATGGCTGTCGTCAGCTCGTGTCGTGAGATGTTGGGTTAAGTCCCGCAACGAGCGCAACCCTCGTTCACTGTTGCCAGCACGTTATGGTGGGGACTCAGTGGAGACCGCCGGGGTCAACTCGGAGGAAGGTGGGGATGACGTCAAGTCATCATGCCCCTTATGTCCAGGGCTTCACGCATGCTACAATGGCCGGTACAAAGAGTTGCGAGCCTGTGAGGGTGAGCGAATCTCGGAAAGCCGGTCTCAGTTCGGATTGGGGTCTGCAACTCGACCCTATGAAGTCGGAGTCGCTAGTAATCGCAGATCAGCAACGCTGCGGTGAATACGTTCCCGGGGCTTGTACACACCGCCCGTCAAGTCATGAAAGTCGGTAACACCCGAAGCCGGTGGCCTAACCTGTGTGGGGGAGCCGTCGAAGGTGGGACTGGTAATTAGGACTAAGTCGTAACAAGGTAGCCGTACCGGAAGGTGCGGCTGGATCACCTCCTTTCTAAGGAGCACTTCATTGTAAGGACTCATTATTGCTGTGTGGCTCGTCGTGAGTCGTTGGTGGATGGGTTAGCTTCTTGTGGAACATTGGCGTGTTCATCTTGTGGTGGACGGTCTGAGGCATGCTGTTGGGGTTCTGGGGTATCACACGTGTGTGTGGTGGCCTGGTGCGGTGATGCTGCGTCTGCTGTGTGGTGGGTGTGGTGTTGATTCGTGTGGTGGTTGAGAACTGTATAGTGGATGCGAGCATCTTAATTTTTTGTGTCTTGTGTTGTTGTGCAAGTTGTTAAGTGCGATCGGTGGATGCCTTGGCACCAAGAGCCGATGAAGGACGTTGTAACCTGCGATAAGCCCTGGGGAGTTGGTAAACGAGCTGTGATCCGGGGGTGTCCGAATGGGGAAACCTGGAATGTCCGGAGTAGTGTCCGGTGACCCTGCCCTGAATGTATAGGGGTGTGGGAGGTAACGCGGGGAAGTGAAACATCTTAGTACCCGTAGGAAGAGAAAACAACCGTGATTCCGTGAGTAGTGGCGAGCGAAAGTGGATGAGGCTAAACCGTGTGTGTGTTCAAGCCGGCAGGTGTTGCATGTGCGGGGTTGTGGGGGCCTTTGGGTTCTGCTGCCGCAGGATTGGCCAGTGATAAATGTTGCGTGAAGGTGAAGCGTCTGGGAAGGCGTACCGGAGTGGGTGAGAGTCCCGTAACTGTAAGCGTGGCACTGGTGAGGGTTACCCCAAGTAGCGTGGAACTCGTGGAATTTCGCGTGAATCTGGCGGGACCACCCGTCAAGCCTAAATACTCCTTGGTGACCGATAGTGGATCAGTACCGTGAGGGAATGGTGAAAAGTACCCCGGGAGGGGAGTGAAATAGTACCTGAAACCGGTCGCATACAAGCCGTCAGAGCCTTGTGGGGTGATGGCGTGCCTTTTGAAGAATGAGCCTGCGAGTTAGTGATGCGTGGCGAGGTTAACCTGTGTGGGGGAGTCGTAGCGAAAGCGAGTCCGATAAGGGCGTGAGTCGCGTGTTCTAGACCCGAAGCGGTGTGATCTATCCATGGCCAGGATGAAGCGTCGGTAAGACGTCGTGGAGGTCCGAACCCACTTCAGTTGAAAATGGAGGGGATGAGCTGTGGATAGGGGTGAAAGGCCAATCAAACACCGTGATAGCTGGTTCTCCCCGAAATGCATTTAGGTGCAGCGTTGCGTGGTTCTTGTCGGAGGTAGAGCACTGGATGGTCTAGGGGGCCTATCAGCTTACCGAAATCAGCCAAACTCCGAATGCCGGCAAGTGGAGCGTAGCAGTGAGACGGCGGGGGATAAGCTTCGTCGTCGAGAGGGAAACAGCCCAGATCATCAGCTAAGGCCCCTAAGTGGTAACTCAGTGGAAAAGGATGTGGAGTTGCGCAGACAGCCAGGAGGTTGGCTTGGAAGCAGCCATCCTTGAAAGAGTGCGTAATAGCTCACTGGTCAAGTGATTCCGCGCCGACAATGTAGCGGGGCTTAAGTTATCCGCCGAAGCTGTGGCAAGCCCGTGAGGGTTTGGGTAGGGGAGCGTCCTGTGCGAGGTGAAGCTGCCGGGTGACCGTGTGGTGGATTGTGCGGGAGTGAGAATGCAGGCATGAGTAGCGAATGACGGGTGGAAAACCCGTCCGCCGATTATCCAAGGGTTCCAGGGTCAAGTTAATCTGCCCTGGGTGAGTCGGGACCTAAGGCGAGGCCGACAGGCGTAGTCGATGGATAACCAGTTGATATTCTGGTACCGGCTTGTCACCGTCCGTGTCGAGGTGTGTGATGCTAAGCGTGCGAGCCTGCCTCCGCGACATCGTTGATGTGGTGGTGGTGTGGTGAGTGTGTGAACCGATCATGTAGTAGGCAAGCTGCGGAGGGACGCAGGGAGGTAGCTCATCCCCGGCGATGGTTGTCCGGGGCTAAATGTGTGGACCGTCTGGTAGGTAAATCCGCCAGGGTTGTGGTTGAGGCATGATGGCGAGCCCACAGGAAGTGGGTGAGTGAGTGATCCTGTACTGTCGAGAAAATCTTCGTGAGCGAGGTGGCTGGTCCGCCCGTACCCTAAACCGACACTGGTGGATAGGTAGAGTATACCGAGGCGATCGAGATCATCATGGTGAAGGAACTCGGCAAAATGCCCCCGTAACTTCGGGATAAGGGGGACCTGAACTGTCAAGGCTTTTACAGTTGGTAGCGGTGAGGGGCGCAGAGACCAGGGGGAAACGACTGTTTACCAAAAACACAGGTCCGTGCGAAGTCGTAAGACGATGTATACGGACTGACTCCTGCCCGGTGCTGGAAGGTTAAGGGGAACTGTTAGCGTTGGCGAAGCGGTGAACTTAAGCCCCAGTAAACGGCGGTGGTAACTATAACCATCCTAAGGTAGCGAAATTCCTTGTCGGGTAAGTTCCGACCTGCACGAATGGAGTAACGATTTCCCTACTGTCTCCACCATGAACTCGGTGAAATTGCATTACGAGTAAAGATGCTCGTTACGCGCAGCAGGACGGAAAGACCCCGGGACCTTTACTATAGTTTGGTATTGGTGATTGGGACGACTTGTGTAGGATAGGTGGGAGACTGTGAAACGGCCACGCCAGTGGTTGTGGAGTCATTGTTGAAATACCACTCTGGTCGTTCTGGTTATCTAACTTTGGGCCGTGATCCGGTTCAGGGACAGTGCCTGATGGGTAGTTTGACTGGGGCGGTCGCCTCCTAAAAGGTAACGGAGGCGCCCAAAGGTTCCCTCATCCTGGTTGGTAATCAGGTGTTGAGTGTAAGTGCACAAGGGGGCTTGACTGTGAGACTGACAGGTCGAGCAGGGACGAAAGTCGGGACTAGTGATCTGACGGTGGCTTGTGGACGCGCCGTCACTCAACGGATAAAAGGTACCCCGGGGATAACAGGCTGATCTTGCCCGAGCGCTCATAGCGACGGCATGGTTTGGCACCTCGATGTCGGCTCGTCGCATCCTGGGGCTGGAGTCGGTCCCAAGGGTTGGGCTGTTCGCCCATTAAAGCGGCACGCGAGCTGGGTTCAGAACGTCGTGAGACAGTTCGGTCCCTATCCGCTGCGCGCGGAGGAATCTTGAGAAGGGCTGTCCTTAGTACGAGAGGACCGGGACGGACTGACCTCTGGTGTGCCAGTTGTTCTGCCAAGAGCATGGCTGGTTGGCTACGTCGGGTTGTGATAACCGCTGAAAGCATCTAAGCGGGAAGCACGCTTCAAGATGAGGGTTCCTGCAGATGAATCTGGTAAGGTCTCCGGTAGACGACCGGGTTGATAGGCCAGGCGTGGACGCATCGTAAGGTGTGGAGCTGACTGGTACTAATAGACCGAGGACTTACAAACACACACTTTCACGTCCAATAAGAATTTTGATGATCGCATCCACTGTACGGCTCCCAGCCCCCACGCGGGGGTTGCGCCAAGCCTGACTGGCCCCATAGTTTTTCCGGTGGCCTTGGCGGAAGGGAAACACCCGGTCCCATACCGAACCCGGTAGTTAAGCCTTCCAGCGCCGATGGTACTGCACGAGGGATCGTGTGGGAGAGTAGGACGCCGCCGGAATTTATTTTTCAATAGCTCCGGGCGGAACATTTTCGAGTGTTCCGCCCGGAGCTTTTCGGGTTAAGGGTCAAAATGTGTGTCTGGCTCGGCGTGTCGCGGGGGTTAGATTTGGCCTTTTTGAATGCCGATTGAGTGGGTGTAGTCGGTGTCGATAGCGTTGTCGTAGAGGGCTGGGCGTCCTGTTTCGTGGTCGGCTTGGTTCTCGGTTTGGGTCAGGGTGGATACTTTGGCGAGTTGGCCCTGGCCCCAGTCGGACTGCCTGGCGATTCGTACTGGATCGTCAGGCAGTTCCGTTTTTAAGTAGAGCCACCAATCCAGCATGCGGCGTTGTCGTTCGCCTGATCTGCCGCGGTGGGTTCTGGCGAGCAGTTTGAGCTGGGCGTTGATGCCGCCTTCTAAGCTGTTGGTGGTGGATTTGATCCGCTCGGGCGCAAGGACTCCTGCTGGCGGGTTGAGGTAGACAAACAGCATCTCGGACCGCCAAAGATGGTTGAGGCTGTTGTAGGCCTTGCGCACGTTGTGGTGGGTCCACACGCGGGTCCATGCACCTGTTTTGGGGTCTTTGATCATGGTTTTCTCGTTCATCCATTCCCGGTAGATCGTTGAAAACTCGTGCAGTTGCACACCCCACGCGGCGGCTTCATCCAGTGTGGTGATCCGGGTCAGTTTCAGCGCAAGTCGGTAGATGGTGCGCCCGGCATCGGTGCGTGGGTTGGTGGTGGTGTAGCGGCGGACCACGCGTTGGGCGTGGACGAGGCAGCGTTGAATTTTCGTAGTCGGCCAGCACTTTTTGATTGCGCTGTATGCGCCTTGGCCGCCGTCGATGACGGCGATGAGTGGGGCTTCGATGCGTTCAAGCAGCAGTTGGTAGTCGCGGGTGGTTTCGTGTTTGCACCAGTGCCAGGCGATCACGTGGTCGATGGTCGCCGCGACGATCAGGCAGCCACCGGCGGTGTAGGTGCCATCGAGAAATACCTGGTCGTAGATCCGCTTGTGGTGGCCGGCGGTGGGGTCAGGCACATCAACGAGCCAGCACCACTTGAAGCGCCGCTTCATGGTGGCGCGGCTAACACCGTTTCGTTTGGCTAGGTCGTCGAGTGATATTGCGGTGGTGCAATGCTCGATGAACTGGGTGAACACTGCCGCGTTGGTGATGTCGTTTCGACGTTTGACGCTGGAGGCGCCGCATTGTTTGCAGCGCCATCTGGTGGTGCCTTTGCTGGTGGTGCCGTTGCGTTTCATTTCACCGCCGCAGTGGCAGCGTGGTTGGTTCTTCGACATTGCGACACCACACCACGCCGCGCATAGCACATCACGGCTGCCACACCGAGGATTTCCCGTCGGGGGCTAGATATATGCTTCCGGAGCATATACTTTCCGGAAACCTACAGGTCAATCCGTGAAAATCCGCGATTCCGGACACACTTTTTGACCCTTAACCCAGCTTTTCTGTATTCCTACACAACCGCCAACCTATGCCGAGCGTGCTGGCTTCCCGTATTCGGGCGTCATTGTTCAGCGTTGTTCCTCGTCATGTCTGATGGCGAAGAAAACCAAAAACGATGACCGCGCCGGCATGTTGACGCGGTCATGGGGACGAATTCGAATTCATCGACTCGGGCGCCGTCAGCGCTGAGCTTTGGCCAGAAAAAGTGGGAACTCCTTGATTTGTCCGTCGCGTTCGCGCTTGATGGTCAACGGCACTGACCACGTCATCTCGCTGAACCCTGCATGTGAACACAGTCGGTTCATTGTTTCTTCGGTGAAGCCGTCGTGGTAATAGCGTGGGTCGTCGTCACCATCGGAGTGATGGACGTGAAATGCCCGTCCCTCCTTCTCGGTGAGGTCGATGGCGATGAAGGTTCCGTTCGGTTTCAACATCTTGTGCACGGATGAAAACAATGTCGCCAGGTCCTTGACGTGGTGCAGGACCATCTGGGCGATGACGAGGTCATAGTTGCCGTCGTCCAGCTTCGTCGAAGGACATGAGTAGTCCCGATCGAGGACCTTCCATCCCCGGTCCGAGGTCCGTTCGGTGGCAACCCTGCGCATTCCCTCACTGGTGTCGGTCAAGGTGAACGTCCAGGTGGCCGGCATCACCAAATCGGCAATCTCGATGGCAAGCTGGCCCGTTCCCGCTCCGATTTCCAAGACGTCGAGGTCGGGGATTCTGTGATTGTCGCCCGGACACATCGTCTCGACGATTGCGCGGGCGACGCGCTTTGCCTGCTTGTGCCTGTGAGGATTGGTCTCCCAGTCCTTGGCGCGGTTGTCGAATTGGCTCACGTCAGTTGATCCTAGATGGCTGGTGTGCGATCTGTGAGCGCTCATCGCCGACGGTGGCGATCATGGGGTCGTTGGCTGGCCGTCAAGCACATGGTGAACCGACTTCGATTTCGGTTCGCCATGATGGCCGGGTGTGCGGGACAATAGGAGACATGGCAGATTCTTCCTCCCCCAACAACGGTCGATCCGGCGGAGACCGACGAGGTCAGGGCCGCAATGGATGGTCCGGCAAGTCGGGCGGACGCAGCGGTTGGAACTCGAAGTCGAATGGTCGTGGTGGTGACCGCCGTGACCGTCGATCCTGGTCCGATGACGGAGGTCGTCGCGGGGATCGCTGGCAAGGACGCGGGGGAGATGGAGATCGTCGTTGGAATGACGATCACAAGTCTCGTCGCGACGGTGGACGTCGTTGGGATGACGATCGTAAGCCCCGTCGTGAGGGCGACTCGGATCGTCCTTGGCGAGACGACCGTGGGGCACGGCGTGGCGGTCAAGGACGCGATGGTCGCTGGAATGACCGCGACGACCGTCGGCGCGGTGACCGTCGCTGGGAAGATCATCGCGATGACCGTCGTGACGACGACCGCCGCCGCGAGGGCGACAACCGGCGTCGTGACGGCCAGGCACGTGGCGATCGTCGCTGGGACAAGGACCGTCAGGACGGCCGCAGGGAATTCCGCAAGTCGGATCGCAAGAACTTCCGGAGCGGCCCGCGGGATGACCGTCGCAATGAACACCGTGATGACCGTCGCAACGGTCGTCCTACTGGCGATGGCACTCTTGAGGAGAAGGTGACCCAGGCCACCGACGAGCCAATGGCACCGCTGGACTTCGATGAGAAGGCTCTGCCCGCCTCGGTGCGTGCCGAGCTTCGTGGTGTTCCTGCCGACACCGCCCACATCATCGAGGGGCACCTCGTCGCGGCTGCCGAACTCCTCGATGAGGATCCTGCCCAGGCCAACGCCCATGCCCAGGCGGCGCGAAGGCGTGCTCCGCGTCTGCCCGTGCTGCGTGAGGTGGCTGCCGAAGCCGCTTACCAGGCCGGCGAGTATGCCTCGGCACTCAACGACTACCGCGCCCTGCGGCGCATGACCGGTAATGACAACTTCCTTCCCGTGATGGCCGACTGCGAGCGCGCGCTGGGGCGTCCCCAGGCTGCCCTTCGCCTCATTCGTGAGGGGCAGGAAGCCGATCTCACCCCGGCTCAGCAGGTTGAGCTGGTGCTCGTCCAGGCCGGTGCCCGTCGAGACCTCGACCAGAAGGCCGAGGCCGTCCGCCTGCTGCGCGAGGCCGTCAAGAACCTCAAGGCACCAACCGAGGCCACAGCCCGTCTGCACTACGCCTACGCCGAGACCTTGCTCGAGGAAGGCGACACCGCCGGTGCGCGGAAGTGGTTCGTGTCGGCCCAGAGTCACGATCCGGCCAATTTCCTGGACTGCCAGGACCGCATCGACATCATTGATGGCAAGGAGCCGAGCGAGGACCTTGACGACGCGGACGACATGGTTTTCATCGAGATGGACGACGACGAGGAGACGAATCAGTGAGTGACGCCCTCATTGACGGTCATGACGCGGCCCTGTTCGACCTGGACGGAGTCGTCTACCTGGGGCCCCATCCAGTACCTGCTGCCCCGGACACGATTGCGGAACTGCGTCGCCGAGGGGTCAAGGTCGGGTTCGTCACCAACAATGCGGCCCGGTCCGCGGAGGTAGTTGCCCAGCATTTGACCGACATCGGTATCCCCACGGAGGCCAGTGACGTCGTCACCTCAGCTCAGGCCATCACCGATCTTGCCGCCGAACAGCTATCTGCAGGGGCCAAGGTGCTCATCATCGGTACCGAGTCGCTGCGTGTGGAGGCGCGATCTCGCGGGCTCGTGACAGTGGAATCGGCGCAGGATGATCCGGTGGCGGTCATCCAGGGCTACGACCCCCACATTGACTGGGCGTTGCTGGAGGAAGCCGGGTTCGCCCTGCAGGCCGGAGCCAAATGGTACGCGGCCAACCCGGACATCACCCGCCCCACCGATCGGGGCATCGTACCCGGCATCGGCGCCCAGCTCCAGGTCGTCGCGACGACGTGTGACGCCAAGCCGGTCATCGCTGGCAAGCCCTACCGTCCGCTGCTGGAGGCCACCGTTTCGCGTCTCGGGTGCAAGGCACCGATCTTCGTGGGGGACCGGCTGGACACCGACATTCGTGGTGCCAACGCCATGACGATGGACTCCTTGTTCGTCTTCACCGGGGCTCACGGCGTCGCTGATCTGCTGGTTGCAACACCTGAGGACCGACCGCAGAACATCGCTGTTGACCTGTCGGGTCTGCTGGAGCCTGCGCGGACGGTTGAGATGTCGGACGCCCACGCTCGTTGTGGTGAGGCGGAGGTCTCACTGACGACTGACCGCGAGATCCGCGCTGACATGGTTCCCGGCGACGTCTCCGGACAGCTCGATGCCGTGACCGCCATGATGACTCTCGTCCACGAGTCCGGTGCGACAGTTCCCGAAAAGCCTGCGGAGTCTTTCGACAAGCTCCACTGAACAGTGTTCAATTGGTTGTGACGGTCGCCCATCTCGTGCGGCCGCACGATCTCTTCATGGGAGGAACCCAATGTCATCACGCATAGGATTCCAGGCCACCGACCTGGCACTCGTCGCCGTCTTCGCTGCCCTCATCGCGGTGCTCGCGGTCATTCCGCCGATCTTCATGGTGGGGGCAGTGCCCTTTGCCCTGCAGATGATTGCCGTCATGCTTACGCCGATGGTGCTTGGCAGCGTCCGCGGCGGATGTGCCATTGGTCTGTACATCATCGTCGGCGCCTTGGGACTTCCGGTGTTCAGTGGTGGGGCCAGTGGACTTGGCGTACTCGTCGGCCCGACGGGTGGTTTCCTGTGGGGCTGGCTGCTGGGAGCCTTCGTGGCTGGGGCCGTGGCGACGGCCGTGCTGCGGCGACGCCCGCGTAAGTCGATGCTGCCGGTCTGGCTTTTTCTCGTCGCACTGGTCGACCTGGTGTGCGTGTACCTTGGCGGCATCCTCGGGCTGATGGCCTTCGCGAAGCTCAGCCTGAATGCAGCACTGGCTGCCAATATCGCCTTCGTCGGACTCGACCTGGTCAAGGGGATCTTGGCCTGTCTCATCGCCACAGCGGTGCTGACGGCCTTCCCGCGTCTCATGCCGTGATTGAGTTCAAGGACGTCGGTGTTGACGTCGACGAGTATGACGTCGAGGGACATCACCGACGAGTGACGATCCTCAGTGGGGTGGACCTCACCCTTCCTGAGCGTCGGGTGGCTGTGGTTGGCCCCAATGGCGCCGGCAAGTCGACCCTGCTCAAACTCGTCAACGGGCTCATGGAAGCCACCAGCGGCACCGTCACCGTCGACGGGATCGATCCCAAGATCGACGGCAAGGCGGCGCGGCGACGAGTGGGGTACATCTTCACCAACCCCATGAGCCAGCTCGTCATGTCGACCCCCGTCGCTGACGTCGAGCTGTCCTTGCGCCAGCGCATCCGCAATCGCACGGAGCGTCACGACGCTGCCTTGAAGATCCTTGCCGACCAGGGACTGGAGGCCATCGCTGGCCGTAGCGTCCACGCCCTGTCCGGGGGAGAGCGTCAGTTGGTCTCCCTGGCGAGCGTCCTCGCCGTGGAGCCGTCGGTCATCCTCGCCGACGAGCCGACGACCCTGCTCGACCTGCGTAACCGAGAAATGGTCCGGCACGCCTTTGAACGCCTGGGTCAGCAGATCCTGTGTTGCACCCACGACCTGGAGCTGGCGGCCTCCTTCGATCGGGTGTTGGCCGTCGAGGACGGCAGGGTCGTCGATGACGGGGACCCTGCCAAAGTCATTGCCGGGTACCGCCGACGGATGATGACCGAGGAGCTGTCCCGATGAAGGCTGACATCTCGGCCTTCCTCGGGGGTTACCGTCCTGGTCACAGCCTGGCCCACCGGATGCCGGTGTGGTCGAAGTACCTGCTCGTGCTGGTCGTAGGCGTCTCCCCGTTCTTCGTCAAGCAGTGGTGGTTCTCCCTCGGTTGCCTGGTCGTGGCCGTCATCATTGACCTGGTCGTGGCCAGGATGCCCGTCCGCACTGCGCTGTCCATCGGAGTGCCACTGTGGATCGCGAACGTCCTCATCCTGGCCTATCACTGCTTCTTCACCACCTGGCAGCGAGGAGTGATCTATGTGGCAGGCCTGCTTGCCTGCCTCTACATCGCTCGGCTCGTCACGTGCACCACGGATCCTGGCGCTCTCATGGACGCCATCGTCTCAATGGTGCGCCCCCTGCGACCACTCGGCGCCAAACCTGAGAAGTTCGCTCTCACCTTGGCCCTGATGTGGACCACGATTCCCTACCTCATCAACTCTGTCGGACAGGTGCGGGAGGCCGCCAGGGCGAGGGGGCTGAGACACTCCAGCTGGAGGTTCCTCATCCCGATGTTCGTCGGTGCGGTGGGCCATGCCCTGGAGATGGGAGAGGCTCTCAAGGCCCGTGGGCTCGGCGACGAGTGACCTCTTCAGCACGTCGCATGCTCAGGTTGTGAAACGAAAAGCTCACAAATTGGGAACAATCTGCTGAAGCTGTGGGGGGACTGCACATCCCTGATGCATAAGTGCGTCAATCATTCGGCCAGCAGTAGCCATTCGTCGCCTGTGAGAGCCCCAGCGACGACGCCTGCTGTGTCACCTCTGGTGCGCCAGGTCACCGAGAGGTGGCAGGCTGTCCCCGTGAGACTCGACCAAGCCCTCGTCGACGCCGAGCTGGCGCGTTCACGCACCCTGGCCACCCGATTGGTGCGCGAAGGACGGGTGACTGTCAACGGAGTGGTCGTCACCAAGCCCGCGGCGAAGGTTGGCCCCTCGGACGACCTGGTGGCAGAGGAAGAGGTGTGGGTCTCCCGGGCGTCCCACAAACTCATCGGGGCACTGGACATTCTCGATGTCGAGGTGCCCGCTCGGGTGCTTGACGCCGGAGCATCCACCGGTGGGTTCACCCAGGTGGTCCTCTCGCGAGGAGCCGAGCTCGTCCATGCCGTCGACGTCGGGCGCGACCAGCTCTCCCCGGTGCTGCGCGAAGACCCGAGGGTCGTCGTCCACGAGGGACTCAACCTGCGCGATCTCACCCCGGATGACCTGGCCATCGACGACCACTTCGAACCCGTTGATCTCGTCGTGGGGGACGTCTCCTTCATCTCCCTGACCATGATCATGGAACCGATCTCGGCCGTCATGAACCCGGACGGCCTCATGTTGTTACTGGTCAAGCCACAATTCGAGGTCGGGCGCAAGGCCCTTGGTGCCCACGGGGTCGTCACCGACCCGCAGCTGCGCGCTCAAGCCGTCGCGACAGTCATCGCCAAGGCTGAAGAACTGGGTTGGTCAGTGCGCGACGAGTGCGACAGCCCCTTGCCCGGACAGGACGGAAACGTTGAGCACTTCGTCCTGCTGGAACGGTCTGGTCGGTGAAAGCGGGCCGGACAGGTCACACTGGGCCGCTACTGTGGTGACGTGAACGACACGAGCCCTTCCAGATACGTTGTCGTCGTCACCCATGCCACTCGTGACGACGCCTTTGACGCGGCCGCCGAGTTCATCGCCGAGATGGATAGCAGGAACATTGGCTGCGCCGTTCCCGACGATCAGGTGGAACCGATGACGGAGAAGCTGCCCGGAATTCGGGTCCAGGCTCTCGGAGAGTTCACCCACGAGGCTGAGGTCGTCGTCGTCTTCGGCGGTGACGGTACGATCCTGAGGGCGGCGGAGTGGTCCCTCCCTCGGCACGTCCCCATGATCGGCGTCAACCTGGGACATGTCGGATTCCTGGCCGAATTGGAACGCTCCGACATGGCTGACCTGGTCAACAAGGTCTGTTCGCGCGAATACACCGTTGAGGACCGGCTGGTCCTCAAGATCGCCGTCACCGAGCATTCCGGTCAGCATCGCTGGAATTCGTTTGCCGTCAATGAGTTGTCCTTGGAGAAAGCAGCCCGACGCCGCATGCTCGACGTGTTGGCATCCGTCGACGAATTGCCCGTGCAGCGCTGGAGTTGTGATGGGATCCTCGTCTCCACTCCGACCGGCTCCACCGCCTATGCCTTCTCCGCCGGCGGCCCGGTCATGTGGCCCGATCTCGATGCCATGCTCATGGTGCCGCTCAGTGCCCATGCCCTCTTCGCTCGTCCCCTTGTCATGAGTCCAGCAGCTCGCGTCGACCTCGACATCCAGCCAGATGGTTCGGAATCCGCGGTGCTGTGGTGCGACGGACGCCGCTCCTGCACAGTGCGACCGGGGGAGAGGATCACCGTCGTGCGTCACCCCGATCGTTTGCGCATTGCCCGCCTGGCCGCACAACCCTTCACCTCCCGTCTGGTCAAGAAATTTGAGCTTCCGGTCAGTGGGTGGCGCCAGGGGCGCGGACGTAATCATCCGGGGGAGAGCTCGTGATTCTCAGTGTCCGGATTTGCGGGCTGGGTGTCATTGACGAGACTGTCTTCGAGCCTTCTTCCGCGTTGACAGCGGTGACCGGCGAGACGGGCGCCGGCAAGACGATGGTGGTCACCGGCATCGGCCTGCTGCTGGGGGACAAGGCCGACACCGGACTGGTTCGCCATGGTCGCGACCGAGCCGTCGTCGAGGCCGTTCTCGATGTTCCTGACGCTGATCGCATCAATGACCTGGGCGGAACCGTCGAGGACGGTGAGGTCATCTGCGCCCGACACATCACGACGCGTCGTTCCCGGGCTCTGCTGGGAGGGGCCCAGGTCGCCGCGAACCAGTTGGCGGAGGTCGTCGGGGAGCAGGTGACGATCCACGGACAGTCCGAGCAGGTTCGCCTCGTGGATGCATCGCGTCAGCTCGACGTCGTGGACCGTGCCGCTGGTAAGGAACTAGCCGCGCAGTTGGAGCGTCACTCCCAGTTATGGACGCAATTTCGCACCGCTTCCCAGCGTCTTCACCGCCTCAATGAGGATCGCGCCGGGGCCGAGATGGAGCGCGAGGTGCTGTCCCGACGGGTGGGAGAGGTCGACGCCGTCGATCCACAGCCCCATGAGGACGACGACCTCATCGCGGAGATGGCGGGGCTCCAAGCAGCTCAGTCGATTCGAGAATCGCTGCGCAGGGCCGATGTCCTCCTCAACGGTCTGGAGACGTCCACCGGGCCTCAACCGGGAACGCTGGCCCTCCTGGAACAGGCAGTTCACGAGCTCGACGGCACCGGGGACGTCGATCCGGAAGCTGCCGAACTGGCTGAGCGCGCTCGCCAGATGTCGTACGACCTGACAGACCTGGCCGCATCAGTGGCCGGCCATGCCGCCCGCGCCGAGTCCGATCCGCAGCGTCTCGAAGAACTGGGGGGACGGCTGGCGGCGATTCAGCGCTTGTTGAGGGCCCGCACGACGACCCTTGACGATCTGCTGGAGACCACCGCCGCGGATCGACAGCGTCTTGCCGAACTCGATCCCGCTGCCAATGATCTCGATGCCCTGGGACGTGAGGTGGAGAAGTTGCGCTCCCAGCTGCGGGAATCGGCCGACCGCATCAGTGCTGTGCGACGCCGGACCGCCGTCCGGTTGGCTGCCGAGGTGAAGCCGGAGTTGGCGGCCCTGGCCATGCCACACGCTCGGCTGGAGTTTCGCGTCGACCCTGCTCCCATGGGGCCGCGAGGTGCCGATGCCGTGACGATCATGCTGGCGTCCAACCCAGGTGCGGATCCGGCGCCGCTGTCCAAGGCGGCCTCAGGTGGTGAGTTGTCGCGAGTGAGGCTGGCCCTCGAGGTCGTCGCGGCACAGACCCAGTCCCCACAGACCTTCGTCTTCGACGAGATCGACTCCGGTGTCGGAGGTGCGGTCGGCATCGAGATTGGGCGGCGACTGCGTCAACTGGCACGTCGTCACCAAGTCGTCGTCGTCACCCACCTGGCCCAGGTCGCCGCCTTCGCCGACACCCATGTCGTCATCACGAAGGCTTCCGACGGAGCCGTCACCAGCTCTGGTCTGAGAGAGGTCGGCGGGTCCGAGCGCGAGATCGAGTTGTCCCGGATGATGAGCGGCATGGTCGACTCGGAGTCTGGTCTGGAGCACGCTCATGACCTGCTGCACGAGGTTGCGGGACAGGACTGACAAGGCCGTCGCCGACTGTCCGCCAGCCGGGCCGCTTTGGCCGAGACCTTGGGCCATCCGTTAGGCTGGAGGTCCGTGGGCACCGACAATCACTCCAGCAAGCACGTTTTCGTCACCGGAGGAGTCGTCTCCTCCTTGGGAAAGGGGCTCACGGCCTCCTCCCTCGGGTCTCTTCTCAAGGCTCGTGGCCTCAAGGTCACGATGCAGAAGCTGGACCCCTACCTCAACGTCGATCCGGGAACGATGAACCCGTTCCAGCATGGTGAGGTCTTCGTCACCGAGGACGGTGCCGAGACCGACCTGGACATCGGCCACTACGAGCGATTCCTCAATGAGAACCTGTCTGGCCAGGCCAACGTCACCACCGGCAAGGTCTACTCCGCCGTGATCGCCAAGGAACGTCGTGGTGACTACTTGGGCGACACGGTTCAGGTCATTCCTCACATCACCAACGAGATCAAGGAACGCATGTTGGCGATGGAGGAGGGTAACCCCGACGTCGTCATCCATGAGATCGGCGGCACCGTGGGTGACATCGAGTCTCTGCCCTTCCTCGAGGCTGCCCGTCAGGTTCGGCACGAGATCGGCCGGGAGAACGTCTTTTTCCTGCACGTCTCCCTGGTTCCCTACATCAAGCCGTCCGGTGAGATGAAGACCAAGCCCACCCAGCACTCCGTGGCAGCCCTGCGGGAGGTTGGTATCCAGCCCGACGCCATCGTCTGCCGTTCCGAGCGCCCGCTGGGCAAGGGCATCAAGTCGAAGATCGCCCTCATGTGTGACGTCGAGGGCCCGGCCGTCGTGTCCTGTCCGGATGCCCCGTCGATCTACCTCATCCCCAAGGTCCTGCACCGCGAGGGCTTGGACGCCTACGTCGTGCAGAAACTCAGCCTGTTCTTCCGCGACGTCGACTGGACGACTTGGGAAGACCTGCTCGACCGAGTCCGCAAGCCGCGCAACGAGGTGACGGTGGCCCTGGTCGGCAAGTACATCGACCTGCCGGACGCCTACCTGTCGGTGACGGAGGCCCTGCGTGCCGGAGGATTTGCCAACAAGGCCAAGGCCAACGTGGTGTGGGTGGCCTCGGACTCCTGCGTGACCCCTGAGGGCGCTGCACAGCAGCTCAAGGACGCTGACGCCATCTGTGTCCCGGGCGGATTCGGCATCCGTGGGGTCGAGGGCAAGATCGGTGCCATTCGCTACGCCCGCGAGCACAAGGTGCCCTTCCTGGGCCTGTGCCTGGGCATGCAATGCGCGGTTATCGAGGTCGCCCGGGACCTGGCCGGTATCGAGAACGCTGCCTCCAGTGAGTTTGACCCACAGACCACCGACCCGGTCATCGCGACGATGGCCGAGCAGGTCGACGCCGTCTCCGGCAAGGGAGATCTGGGCGGCACTATGCGCCTGGGGGCCTACCCCGCCAAGCTCGCCAAGGATTCCCTGGTGGCCGAGCTCTATGGCACGACGACGGTCTCCGAGCGTCACCGGCACCGCTACGAGGTCAACAACGCTTACCGAGATTGCCTCGAGCAGGTAGGTCTGAGGATCAGCGGCACCTCTCCTGACGGCGGTCTGGCGGAGTTCGTGGAACTCGACCGCGAGGCTCATCCGTACTTCGTCGCCACCCAGGCCCATCCGGAGCTCAAGTCGCGCCCGACGCACGCCCACCCGCTGTTCCGTGGGCTCGTCGCCGCTGCTGTCGAGCATGCCAAGGCTACTGCCAAGGAAGCCCCCAAGGAGACAGCCAAGGACGTAGCCAAAAAGGAGGCCGACAAGTGAGCCAGGAGCGCTGGGACCGCGACGGGTGCTGGCAGGTCGTTGACCACCAGGTGAAGGCCACCGGTCGGGTGTGCAACTTCGTCGATGACGCTGTCGTCACCCCGTCCGGGGAGCACATCAATCGTCAGTACATGAGCCATCCCGGCGCGGTGGGCATCATCGCCCTCGATGACCAGGACCGCGTCGCGGTGGTGAGGCAGTACCGTCATCCGGTGCGCATGGTTCTCGTCGAGCCGCCTGCCGGTCTGCTCGACGTCGACGGCGAGGACTTCCTGGTGGCAGCTCAGCGGGAGCTGGCCGAGGAGGCCATGCTCGCTGCCGATGACTGGCGCATCCTCGTCGACATCGTCACCACCCCGGGCGGATGCCAGGAATCCTTGCGGATCTACCTGGCTCGTGGGCTTCACGAGGCGCCTCGTCCCGAAGGTTTCGTGTTGGAGGGTGAGGAAGTGTCGATGAAAGCTGGCTGGGAGCCGCTGGACGACCTCGTCGAGGCGATCTACGCCGGACAGTGCCAGTCACCGACCCTGGTGACCGGGGTCATGGCCCTTGAACTGGCTCGTCGCACTGGCCGGATCGACCAGCTGCGTCCTGCCGATTCGCCGTGGCCAATTCGTGAGCGCCCCGGTGGCATCAACGGAGCCCTTGCCGAGTGAGGTCGACCGTCGGTGAGCAGGTCGAGGACTACCTGCGTCACCTCGTCGTGGAGCGAGGGTTGTCCGACAACACGGTCCAGGCTTACCGACGCGACCTCGCGCGCTATCAGGACTTCCTCGACTCGCGCGGGATCCGATCCCTCCCGGAGGTCACCCGCGTCGACGTCGAGGAATTCCGCCGCCATCTCGACGACCTGGGACTGGCCCCGGCATCGGTCACCCGATCTGTGGTTGCGGTGCGCAATCTCCATCGGTTTGCCGCAGGTGCCGGGCAGACTCCGACAGATGTGACGGCTGGCATCTCTCCGGGAACTCGCTCTCGTCGACTTCCCAAGGCCCTGTCCATGGATCAGGTCGAGGCGCTACTGGCGGCACCTGACACGGAGACCGTGGAAGGCCTGCGCGATGTGGCGTTACTGGAATTGCTCTACGGCACAGGTGCGCGTGTCTCGGAGATCTGCGCCCTTGACGTCGACGACATTCGTCCCGTCCTGGACGATCCAGAACTCGGCTTGAGGCTTGTCGGCAAAGGAGACAAGGAACGCATCGTCCCGCTGGGGAACTATGCGGCGAAGGCGGTGAACGCATGGCTGGTGCGAGGACGTCCCTCCTGGGCCGGGGCCGGACATGGCGACCACGCCCTGCTCCTCAACACTCGTGGGCGGAGGTTGTCCCGGCAGTCAGCGTGGGCCGTCATTCGTCGCGCAGGCCAAGCCGCGGGTCTGGGTGTCGAGCACCTGTCACCGCACAGCTTGCGTCACTCCTACGCCACCCACCTGCTCGACGGTGGAGCCGATGTCCGAGTGGTGCAGGAACTCCTGGGGCATTCCTCGGTGACGACGACACAGATCTACACCCTGGTGACGGCCGACCATCTCAGGGAGGTGTACCGGTCCTCTCACCCCCGAGCCCTCTGAGGCCAGTCTCGAGGATGGGGTGAGGTTGTCAGGTTCGCCCACTATCGTTGGTGCGAGCATGGATTGTTGTCGTGACGTCGAGAGGAAGGCCACCACGTGTCCGAGACTGACCCCGAACCGCTGTTCCGTGTCCCCGGGCCGGGCCGAGAGGCCCAGGAGGCTGCCGAGAACTCCGTTGGTCCGACCGGACGCCCGCTTCCCGACCTTCCCGAGCCGACGCCGGTTCCCGACGGTCCGAAGCACGCCACCGTCATCTCGATGTGCAACCAGAAGGGTGGAGTCGGCAAGACGACGACAACCATCAACCTGGGTGCTGGACTGGCCGAATATGGCCGCAAGGTGTTGCTCGTCGACTTCGATCCGCAGGGATCCCTGTCGGTGGGGCTGGGAGTCAATCCACACACCCTGGAGAAATCGATCTACACCCTCCTGATGTCCCGGCGCGACGACGTTCATGACGTCATCCAGCCCACCGAGACCGAGGGTATGGATCTGCTACCGGCCAACATCGACCTTTCGGCGGCGGAGGTGCAGCTCGTCAGCGAGGTGGCCCGTGAGCAGACCCTCAAGCGGGTCATCGATCGTGTCCGTGGCGAGTACGACATGATCCTCATCGACTGCGCCCCGTCGCTGGGTCTGCTCACCATCAACGCCTTGACGGCTTCTGACTACGTCATCATGCCGCTGGAATGTGAGTTCTTCGCCCTGCGTGGTATCGCTCTGCTCACCGACACCATCGAGAAGGTGCAGGATCGCCTCAACCCGGATCTGGAAATCCTCGGCATCCTCGGCACGATGTTCGACCCGCGTACCCTGCATGCTCGGGAAGTCATGGAGCGCGTCGTCCAGGCCTTTGGCGAGGTCGTCTTCCACACCGTCATCAAGCGCACCATCAAGTTCCCCGAGACAACGGTGGCGGGGGAGCCGATCACCAGCTATGCCTCCTCGTCACCGGGCGCTCAGGCTTATCGTGATCTGGCCAAGGAGGTTCTGGCCCGATGCCGCGTCGAGTGAGCCTGCCGGGAGCCAACGAGCTCTTCCGGCCCACCGTCGGCAACCACGAACCGGAACGTGCGAAGGCCTCTAAGAACACGGAGACGAAAACTGCCAAGGCGTCCCCGCCGAGCGCATCGGGAGGGAAACGAGCTGGTAGCGGACGGATCCGCCACGATGAGAAGATCACCGTCTATGTCTCCACCGAGGAACTCATTGCTCTGGAGACCGCCAGGTTGGCCCTGCGATCCCAGGGAATCAACGCCGATCGTGGCCGTATCGTGCGCGCATCGGTAGCCATGGCCTTGGCCGATCTGGAGGAGAACGGCCAGGAATCCCGGCTAGCCCGTCTCCTCACCACTGACTGAACAACGCGAGGAAGAACATGAGCGACGAGCAAGGTATCCGGCTTCAGAAGGTGCTGGCCCAGGCGGGGCTGGCATCCCGCAGGGCTGCAGAAGAGATGATTGCGGCAGGACGAGTCGAGGTCAATGGTGAACTCATCATTGAGCAGGGACGACGTGTCGATCCGGAGCGCGACGAGATCCGCGTCGACGGGTCCCGTATACCTACTGCCCGACGTCACGTCTACTATGTGCTCAACAAGCCGCAGGGCGTCGTGTCCACGATGGACGATCCAGAAGGGCGCCCCTGTCTGTCAGACATCGAGGGAGTGCCACACGGCATTCGTCTGTTCCACGTCGGTCGTCTAGACACCGAGACCTCTGGACTCATACTGCTGACCAACGATGGTGAATTCTCCAACCGCATGACCCACCCGTCGTACAAGGTTCTCAAGACTTACCTGGCTGACGTCGAGGGTCGGGTCGATGACAAGGTCATTCGTCGCCTTACGAAAGGCATCACCCTGGAGGACGGTCCGGTCAAGCCCGATGCCGTGCGACTCGTGCAGGCCAACGATGAGCACTCCTTGGTCGAGGTGAGCCTTCACGAGGGCCGAAACCGCATCGTGCGCCGCATGATGGACTCGGTTGCCCACCCGGTGCGTCGGCTGTCCCGGACGGCGATCGGCCCGGTCAGACTAGGGCGTTTGGGACGTGGCGATATGCGCGAGCTCACGCGAGAGGAGCTGGGGCAGCTTCTCGACCTCGTCGAGTTGTGAGGCGCTTCAGTGGCAGGAATTGTGCTGAAGCATCCCTCGGGTAATCTCAGGCAGGTGAGTTCGAACAAGCATCGTCCGGTCAGCGCCGCGGCACTTGCCGCCGTACTGTGCGTGTCGTCACTGGCCCTCGCCTCCTGCAACAAGTCATCCTCCGACACCAAGCCGTCGCCGAGTGCCTCGGCAAGCGCCCCGGCCTCCGCCTCCGCGAGCGTGAAGGCCTCGGCTACTCCGACCAAGAAGCCGACCATGGTCACGAACCTTGATCGGATCAAGGTGTCCGGCGAGGACGGCAAGGCACCCAAGGTTGAGGGATCATGGCCGCTGGCCATCGCCAAGACCCAGTCCAAGGTGCTCAAGAAGGGCGACGGCGAGAAGGTCGACAAGAACGCCACTGTCAAGGTGAATTACCTTGGCGTCAACGGGCGTACCGGAAAGGTGTTCGACTCCTCCTACCAGCGTGGGTCAACCGTGGACTTCCCGCTGTCCCAGGTCGTCCCAGGATTTGCGAAGGGTCTCGCCGGCAAACATGAGGGCGATCGCGTCCTCATCATGATGCCGGGTTCTGACGCCTACGATTCCCAGGGTGGTGCCCCGCAGGCTGGCATCATGAAGGGTGATTCCCTCGTCTTCGTCGTCGACATCGTCGGTGTGCCGCTCACCAAGGCCAAGGGCGAGGCAGTGACCCCGGCGTCCGGCCTGCCAACCGTCAAGGAGGTTCATGGAGCCCCGGTCGTGACGATCGGCAACGCCAAGAAGCCGTCGAAGCTTGTCATCCAGCCCCTCACCAAGGGAGATGGCAAGAAGGTCACGGCCAAGGATGCGATTGACGTCAAGTACCGCACCTACGCCTGGTCCTCGAAGGAGCTCATCGAGGACGGGTTCTCCGGCGAGGCCGTCACCGGGTCCATGAACTCGGTCATCCCGGGGTGGAAGAAGGGCTTGGTGGGTCAGACGGTCGGTTCGCGCGTGATGCTCATCGTCCCGCCTGCCGATGCCTATCCGGAGGGCAACACCAATCCGCCCGTGAAGAAGGGCGAGACCTTGGTGTACGTCATCGATATTCTCTCGGCTCAGAAGGAGTCCTGAGGCACTGATTCGGCTGGTCCTGCCTGACAGGCCCGGCCGAATCAGTTGTCACAACTCGTCCACGGAGAGGACGGCGTCATTCCACCACCCCAACGGGCCATCGAGGGAAGCGGGATCCAGTGGGATGACCTCGGCCGGGGGTGAGGGCGGGGTCAGAGCCGCGGACCCGATGAGGTCATGCGGGTCGCTGACTTCTGGAAGCCCCAAGGACCGGCACAGCCACGCCATGATGCGGTTGCGGTCGATCCCCCCAGCCATGAGCCGGGTCAGTCCTGCTGCTCCCGCCGATTTGGAGAGACGCTCACCACCGGGGGCAGCGACGAGACCGGTGTGCGCATAGGTTGGGGCCTCGAAACCCAGCAGTGCGGCCAAGTGGGACTGACGCGGTGCCGATGACCACAGGTCCCGTGCCCGAACGACCTGGTCCACCCCCTGCAGTCCGTCGTCGACGACCACCGCGAGGTTGTATGCGGGGATGCCGTCGTTACGCACCAGAACGAGATCGTCGACTCGTCCTCGGCAATGTCCCCGAGCTAGGTCGGTGGCTTCGAAGGAGTCGACCTGGCTGGCCAGGCGGGTGGCGGGAGGACGTTTCGTCGCCCGTTCCTCGCGCTGTGGTGCAGTCACGGTTCGGCAGGTCCCCGGGTATGGACGCCAGTCGGCCTCGTTGGGGGCGGTGGCCGCTGCCGCGATCTCCTTGCGAGTGCAGAAGCAGGGGTAGGTGTCCAAGCCCGCGACGGCGTCGGCGTAGAGATCACGACGCTCCGACTGTCGGACCACTGGTCCGTCCCAGTCGATGCCAAGGATCTCCAGATCCCGTAACTGGGCCGCGGCGATGTTTCCGGCGGCCGCCACCCGTGCCTGATCCAGATCCTCGATGCGCACCACGAATCGCCGTCCCGAGGATCGAGCCAGCAACCAGGCCGCCAACGCGGTGCGGAGGTTCCCCAGGTGGAGGGTCGAGGTGGGGGACGGAGCGAATCGCCCCGCTGCCGCGGATGGCTGCGGAGAGGAATGGGTCGCGGCAAAATCGGTCACGAGCGGCAGTGTAGGCAAAAATTGTTGTGACGGAATGGGCATGCCCGCCCACATGGGTAGGCTGTGACGCTGGAAGGGAGGGTGCCGATGGCTGCGCAGCGTTCGGAGAGGTTGGTCAACCTCGTCATCGCTCTCCTGGTCACTGACCGTCCTCTCACTCGTGCCCAGCTGCGCGACATGATCGAGGACTACCGCAGGGTCTCCGAGGTCGCTTTCCAGCGCTCCTTCGAGCGCGACAAGGAGGAACTGCGTCGGATCGGCATCACCGTCGAGTCCGTGACCCTCGACACCTTCTTCGGCGACGAGGTCGGTTACCGCATCCCCCGTGCGGACGTCGAGCTACCTCCCGTGCAGTTCACCCAGGCCGAGGCCGACGCCCTGGCCACTGCGGCGAGGGTGTGGCGGGAGTCCGTTCTTGACGAGTCCTCCACCTCTGCGCTGGTGAAGCTGCGGGCTGCTGGTGTCGAGCCCGACACCGAGGCCGGTATTGCCACGCAGGTCGTCACGGGAGCTGACGCGCCGTCCTTCTCTGATCTGTGGCGGGCCACCATCGACCGGTCCCGGGTGAGGTTCGGGTACCGAGGTGGCAAACAGCGCACCGTCGATCCATGGCGAATGGCTCTGCGCCGGGGACGTTGGTACCTCGTTGGACGTGACGTGGACCGCGACGAGCCGCGACTGTTCCGTCTCTCGCGCATCAGTTCTGCGGTGACGACTGTGGGGGAGCCCGGTACCGTCACCAGTCCCGAACCTGAGGTCATTGAGGCCCACCTCAATCGCCTCGAACCGCCGGAGCCCGAGGAGGTCGACGTCACCATGGCCGTCGCTCCCGGTGTGCGTCTGGGAGTCATGACGACTCGTGCGGAGTGGGATGGACCCGTTCCTGAGGGGTACGAGGTCGTCACCGGCGGGTTTGGCGGATATGACGAGGCCGCCACCGCGGTGCTGCGCGCTGGTGGACGGATCATTCTGCTCGCCCCGGAGAAGGCCCGCACGGTGCTCGCCGATCGTATTCAGGCCGTCCTGCGGTTGGAGGAGGATGCCTCATGACCGCCCGTACTGACACCGCCAGACTGCTCGCGCTCATCCCGTATCTGCGTTCCCATCCCGGAGTCGCCGTCACCGAGGTCGCTAGGGTCTTCGGAGTGACCACCGACCGGGTGATCGCGGATCTCAAGATCCTGTGGATGGTCGGACTGCCCGGCGGCATGCCGGACGATCTCATCGACATCGACATGGATGCCGTCGACTCCGACGGCACCATTACGATCACCAATGCCGATGCCCTGCCACGCCCCATGCGTCTGACACCTGACGAGGCGTGGTCCCTGCTGGCCGCTCTGCAGGTCATCGCCGATCTGGCCGACGACACCGTTCGGCCTGCCGTGGCGTCGGCGGTCGAGAAGTTGCGCCAGGTCTGCCCGCAGTCCGGTCCGGATCCGGTCGAAGCCAGCGTGGAGGCCGATTACGACCCGCGTTCGGAATGGTTCACCGGAGCCTGCGCCAACAAGTGGCGCATCGAGATCGTCCACAAGCGAGGCGATGACCCCACCCCGCACACCCAGGTCGTCGATCCTGTCCGGGTGGAGGTTCGTGACGGTCATCGTTACCTCGTAGGGTGGTCGATGGCCCGCAAACAGTGGCGAACCTGGCGTCTGGATCGCATCGTGACAGGCAAGAGGGTGGGTCACGCCACAAATCATGGCCGTCCGCCCAAGACTCTTGAGTGGTTTTCCGATGTCGTCGATGAAGTGACACTGACCCTGGCCCCGCGTGCCGGATGGGTCGCCGAATACCACCCGGTGCGTCACGTCGAGAAGGATGGGGACGTGTGGAAGGTGACGTTCGCAGTCGCCTCACCGACCTGGCTCGCCGAGCTCATGGTGGGTCTGAGCCCCGATGTCCTCGCCGTAGATCCGCCTCGTGCGGCTGCTCCAGCGATTCAGCTGGCACGCGCGGCCGCCATCGCCAACGGTATTGAGGTGCCACAGCGTGAGGCTGGGGGCGAGTCCTGATATGTGGTGGATGTGGGTCCTTGTCCTCGCATTCGTCCTGTTTGTCGTGGAGATCGTGGTCGGCATGATCTGGTTGTGGCACAAGGTCGTCGCATTGCTGAGCGACGTGGAACGGACGACCAGTCGGCTCGACGAGTTGGCTCACGTCCTGGAGGATCTCGACACCACTGCTGGCAAGGAGTCGATGAGGCCCGATGTACGGTGAGCGTCGTGGTAGCCTGAACGCCGATCGTCGAGCTGGCGGCCCTCCTGTGTGGTGCGGGAAGGGTGCCAGCCAAGTCTGGAAGGAGAGCCTCAATGGCTCCTCTGCTCATCGCGAATGACATGACCATCATCATCATCGTCGTCCTCGCGCTTGTTCTCTTCGGTGGTTCCCGTATCGCCGGTGTTGGCAAGGGTGCCGGTCGCGCCATCCGTGAGTTCAAGGAAGAGACTGCCGGTCTCGACAAGGGCAAGGACAAGGAGGCCGAGAAGGACATCGAGGCCGTCGAGGCTGACGTCGTCAAGGATCAGAGCAAGCCGACCGAGTGAGTCAACTCATGGCCACGGATACTCCGGTCGAGCAAGCTGAGGTGGGGCAGACCGTCGGTGAGGAGCACCGTCGGTTTGCCCGATTTCGTCCGCCCGAGGCCGGGGAGGGCGGCACGATGTCTCTCCTGGATCATGTCCGGGAGCTTCGCTACCGAATCATCGTGTCCTTCATCGCGGTTGTCATCACGAGCTCCGTGGCCTTCGTGTTCTACCGGCCGCTGGTCGAGATCGTCATGTATCCCTACCAGCAGGCCAGCGCCGCGATCAAGGAAAAGAATCCGACGGCCTCCTTGCAGGTCGTCAACAACGGTGTCGTCGCCCCGTTCGTGTTGAACATGAGGGTGGCCATCGTCGCCGGACTCATCGCAGCCTGTCCTGTCTGGTTGTACCAGATCTGGGCCTTCATCGTCCCTGGTCTTCTCGTCAACGAGAAGAAATGGGCGCTGCGATTCCTGGGATCGGCCATTCCGTTGTTCCTCATCGGCTCCGCGCTGGGATATTGGGTGCTGCCCAAGGGCATCGCCCTGATGTTGAACTTCACTCCCCACGGCATGGGCATCACCAACCTGCTGGACATGAATGCCTTCCTTGCGCTGGAGATTCGCGTCATCCTGCTGTTCGGGGTGAGCTTCCTGTTGCCGGTCGTGCTGGTCCTGCTCAACCTGGTCCACGTGTTGTCGTCTGCGCAGTTAAAGTCGGCGCGCAAGTGGTCCATCTTCGGCTTCTTCTGCCTTGGCGCCTTCGTCAATCCGTCCGGTGACCCGATCTCGATGTGTGCCCTCGCGGTACCACTGAGCGTGATGTACGTCATCGCCGAGTGGATCTGCCGCAGCAATGAGCGAAAGCGCAACACCGATGACCTGGGCATCGACAAATCCGAGTTCAACATTCAGATCGACTGATCCGTGCCCACCTCTGCGTCGCGGCAGGAGTGCGCCGCATGACAACCCGTCTGCTTGTCAATCCGGCCGCCGGTGGCGGCCGCGCTGATCGTCTCCAGCCCTGGGCGGCAGCACAGTTGCAGCGGGCCTTCGGTGACGTCGATGCCGTACACACCACCAGCTTTCAGAATGCCGACGAGGCATTGGCTGAGTTTGCGGCCACCGACGGTGAGGGGGACCGCGTCGTCGTCATGGGCGGAGACGGCATGGTCCACCTGGGACTCAACCATCTCGCAGGGACCAGGATCCGGCTCGCCATCGTGCCATCGGGAACCGGGAATGACTTTGCCTCGTCGGTGGGCCTGCCCTCCAGGGTTGACGATGCGATCAGGCACATCGTGGCTGATCAGCCCACTCGGATCGACCTCGCCGAGGTCACAGGTGCCGTGTACGGCGGGCATTGCTGGGTGGGATGCGTTGTCTCCACCGGGTACGACGCCATCGTCAACCGACGTACCAACCGCATGACGACGAAGTTCGGCCCGCTGAGTTACGGCTGGGTCGCGCTGTCAGCCCTGGCCGAGTTCACTCCCAGGCACTACCGGATCAGCATCGATGGGCAGGACCGAGAGCTCGACGCCATGCTCATCGCCGTCGGCAATGGCGGACACTTCGGTGGCGGGATGAGGGTCTGTCCGACGGCCAGCGTCGTCGACGGGTTGCTCGACATCACGATCATCCATGCCGTATCCCGCCGGACACTGCTCAGCTGCCTGCCCCTGCTGTACGCCGGCCGGTTCACCCATCTCGACTTCGTGGAGACCCTGCGCGCCCGACGCGTTGACATTGATGGAGATGACATGTTTGCGATGGCCGACGGAGAAGAGATCGGGGACGTTCCACTGACCGTCGTCGCTCGTTCATCCGCGGTCAACCTCGTCGGTCTGCCGTGACGGTCGTACCTGGCCGCTAGGTTGGAGGCATGAGCGAGACTCTTGACCGGTTCATCGCAGGGCTGTCCTTCGAACCTGACGACTACCAGGTGACGGCTTGTCAGGATCTCGACGACGGTGCCGGGGTCCTGGTCGCCGCGCCGACGGGGGCCGGTAAGACGGTGGTGGGCGAGTACGCCACTGACTTGGCTCTGGCCTCAGGTCTGAAGTGCTTCTACACCACCCCTATCAAGGCGCTGTCCAACCAGAAGTTCCATGATCTGGTGGCTCGTCACGGTGAGGACCAGGTGGGTCTGTTGACTGGTGACGTCACCATCAACTCGGAAGCTCCCGTTGTCGTCATGACGACTGAGGTGTTGCGGAATATGATCTACCGCAACTCCCACACCCTCGACACCCTGGGTTGGGTCGTGCTCGACGAGGTGCACTACCTGGCTGATCGTTTCCGTGGCCCGGTCTGGGAGGAAGTCATCCTCGGTCTGGACCCGCAGGTCAAGATCGTCGGACTCTCGGCGACCGTGTCCAACGCGGAGGAATTCGGGGAGTGGCTGGACGAGGTGCGCGGGGACGTTCGTGTCGTCGTCTCCGAGCGTCGCCCCGTCCCGTTGACCCAGCACGTGGCCGTTGGATGGCGACTCCATGATCTCTTTGGCGACAGGCGTCTCACCGACGTCAATCCGGAGCTGATCTCCATCGCCAAGGAGGAGTCCAGATTCCAGCGGGACGACTCCCGTCGTCCCCGAGGCCGCTCTGGCAAGGGGAAACGCAATGTCTCCTATGGCAGTGGCCGGTTCGGCGGAGCCTCCGCCCAGCGTCGAGGACGAGGCGGACGTGACAAGCCGCGCGGTCCTCGTAACCAACCCAGTCGCATTCAGGTCGTGCGGTCCCTCCAGAGGGCCAATCTGCTGCCCGCCATCATCTTCGTGTTCTCCCGGGCCGGATGTGACGCCGCCGTCAGCCAATTACTCAACACCGACCTGGTCCTCACGAGCCAGCGGGAGGCCCGCCAACTGCGCCGGATCGCTGAGCGCCACGGCGAGGGATTGACAGACGAGGAGCGTCGAGCGGTGGGCTGGAACCACTTCGTGGCGGCCTTCGAGCGCGGTATCGCCGCTCACCACGCAGGACTGCTGCCGGTGCTCAAGGCCATCGTCGAGGAAGGGTTTGTCGCAGGGCTCCTCAAGGTCGTCATCGCCACGGAGACGCTGGCTCTGGGTATCAACATGCCTGCTCGCACCGTCGTGCTGGAAAAGCTCGTCAAGTACAACGGACAGACCCATGCCGACATCACACCGGGCGAGTACACCCAGCTCACCGGTCGCGCCGGACGCCGCGGCATCGACACCCAGGGACATGCGGTGGTGTGCTGGCAAGCTGGGATGGATCCCCGTGCGGTGGCCGGTCTGGCGTCGCGACGGACGTATCCGCTCAACTCGGCCTTCGTCCCGACCTACAACATGGCCGTTAACCTCGTCGGATCGATGGGACGCGAGAAGGCCCGTGACTTGCTGGAACACTCCTTCGCCCAGTTCCAGACCGATCGCAGGCTGGGTGGTTCGGCAGTACGGAGCCGTAAGACCCAGTCCGAGATCGACGCCTACCTGAAAGCGGCCCACTGCGAGCACGGCGATTTCGCGGAGTACGCCCGCATGCGTGAGGAGATCGGCGAGCTGGAGCATGAGCAGGCTCGGCTGCGCAAGGGGGAACGGCCCAGCCAGGTCGCCGATTCCCTGTCCCGTCTCGACTCGGGTGACGTCATCGCGGTGCCGTCCGGTCCGTACGCCGGGTGGGTTGTCGTCGTCGACCCCGGTACTCACGGAAAACGGGGTAAGCGTCCGCATCCACTTGTCATGACCCCGGGCCGCACCGTGATTCGCCTAGGTCATGAGGACGTCGACGCCCCCGTCAAGCGGGTTGCCGGGGTCACGGTTCCGCGCCATTTTCACCCAGGAAATCAGGCCGATCGTCGATCCCTGGGTAAGGCCCTCGATCGAGTCCTTGACGGTCTGGGGCAGCCGGTCATCCAACCGAAACGTCCCGAGGTGGACGCGGAACTGGCCGAGCGCATCCGTGAGCTGAGGGCTCGGATGAGGCAGCATCCCTGCCATTCCTGCCCGGATCGGGAATCCCACGCTCGCTTTGCCGAGCGTGCCATGAGGCTGTCGCGTCGCAGCGAGCGAGAGTTGGCGAAAGCGCGGGCCAAAGCCACGTCGATCGCTACCCAGTTCGAGCGGATCGTGCTCGTCCTGGAGGCACTGGGATACCTCGGTGAAGGGGGCCAGGACGTCACCGACGCCGGCCGAATGTTGTCGGGGATCTACTCCGAACTCGACCTCGTGACGGCCGAGGCCATTCGGCGTGGTGTCTTCGACAAACTGGACTACCCCCAGCTGGCCGCGGTGTTGTCGACCATCGTCCACGAATCTCGTCCTGGTGATCGTGGCCACCTGCACCGCATGCCCGACCATGGCAGCGAGTCGGCGGAATCCCAGCTCCGAGCCGTGCGAGCCGAAATCGGCCTGCTGGAGCGCGATCACCGTATCGAGCGTCCTCGCGATCTCGACATCGGATTCGCGGAGATGGCCTATGCCTGGGCTGCTGGGGCCGGGTTGGAAACGGTGCTCGATGACATGAGTGCCGGTGACTTCGTGCGCCGGGTGCGCCAGGTCTGTGATCTGGCGGGCCAGATCGCTCATGCCGGAGTCTCTGAGGAGCTTGCCCACACCTGCCGTCAGGTGGTCGGTGCCATGCAGCGCGGGGTCGTCACCATGGACCGCGAGGAGGAGTGAGACCGCCGCTCACCCCCGACGGCACCTGCTCACCCCCTGGGCCAAGGGGCCACGCCCGGTAGCCTGTGGCCATGGCTGTGGCTGTGCGTGTCATCCCGTGTCTCGACGTCAAAGACGGACGAGTCGTCAAGGGCGTCAACTTCGTCGGTCTGCGCGACGCCGGTGATCCGGTGGAATTGGCGGCTGAGTACGGACGCCTGGGTGCTGACGAGGTGACCTTTCTTGACATCTCCGCCTCGAGCGAGGGACGAGCCACCACCCGCGAGGTGGTGACCCGCTGCGCCGAGACGGTTTTCGTGCCCCTCACGGTGGGCGGCGGGGTACGCGGGGTTGACGACGTCGACGTCCTGCTGCGCTCGGGTGCCGACAAGGTGGGGATCAACACCGGAGCCATCGCCAACCCGGGGATCATCGACGAGGTCGCCGACCGATTCGGCAACCAGGTCATCGTGCTGTCGGTCGACGCACGACGGGAACCAGACCAGCCCTCCGGATTCGGGGTGACCACCCACGGTGGAAGCCGTTCGGCCGGTCTTGATGCCGTTGAGTGGGCGCGTCAAGCCGTCGACCGAGGAGCCGGAGAGGTCCTGCTCAACTCCATGGACGCTGACGGCACCACGGATGGTTTCGACATCGAGATGATCGAGGCGGTACGCCGGGCAGTCGACGTCCCACTCATCGCCTCGGGCGGGGCCGGCAAGGTGTCTGACTTCGTCGAGGCGGTGCGAGCCGGTGCCGACGCCGTCCTGGCTGCATCGGTGTTTCACTACCGCACCCTGACGATTGCCCAGGTCAAGGACGGCTTGCGCGAGGCCGGTTTCGAGGTCCGCTGAGCGAACATCGTCATTAGGGAGAGCTGTTGTGGTAGTCATGATTCATGGACTGCCTTTTCTGCTCAATTGCTGCGGGGGACATCCCTGCGACGATCGTTGATTCCGACGACATCTCGGTCGCATTCCTCGACATCGAGCCCTTCCAGGATGGCCACACCCTCGTCATCCCGCGGAAGCATGTCACGAGCGTTCTCGACGATGACGGGGAGTTGGCTCGTATCAGCCCGATGGTGACGAAGGTGGCTCGGCGTCTCGTCGATTCGCTGGGAGCATCCGGGGTCAACATCGTCTCCAACGCGGGTGAAGTCGCTGGTCAGAGCGTCCATCATCTTCACGTCCATGTCGTTCCGCGGTATGACCGCGAGCCCGGGATCAATGCCATTCGTTCGACCATGCCGCGACGCCCGGTCGAGGAGGTTGCTGCCATGGTGACCGGAGAGCCGAACAGAAGATAGTCCACAATATGGGACGTTTGTCCGAATTGGTTGACGGCTGGCCGCTCATGCACGAAGCTCAAAGGCATGAACGGCCAGCTTCTTGTTATTGGTTAGCGTCCTCATCCTCGGATAGGACGCTCCCTCGTGTGCCACCTCGGCAGCGAGGGTTTTTTCTTGTCCAGGATCTTGGCAGCGCCAATGAAGGGCACCGTTTCGCAACCACGGATGGAGGATGGCATGACCGAGAAATCCCGGCATCAACAGATGATGACTGGCGCACAGATCGTCATCGAGAGCCTCGAGAAGCTCGGTGCCGAGGTTGTCTTCGGACTTCCCGGTGGTGCGATCATGCCAACCTATGATCCGCTGATGGATTCCGCGAGGGTGCGGCACATCCTGGTGCGCCATGAACAGGGAGCTGGCCATGCCGCAGAGGGGTACGCAGTCGCCACCGGAAAGGTGGGTGTGTGCATGGCGACCTCGGGGCCAGGCGCGACCAACCTCGTCACCCCGCTCTACGACGCCTACCTGGATTCGGTGCCACTGGTGGCCGTCACTGGTCAGGTCGGTACCACCCTCATCGGAACTGACGGTTTCCAGGAGGCCGACATACGCGGCATCACGATGCCGATCACCAAGCACAACTTCCTCATCACCCGTGCCGAGGACATCCCGTTGGCGATGGCCGAGGCCTTCCACATCGCGTCGACCGGACGACCCGGCCCGGTCCTGATCGACATCACCAAGGACGCCCAGACCTCGGTCGTCCCGTTCACGTGGCCCAAGCAGTTCGACCTGCCTGGCTACAAGCCGACGACTCGTCCCCACGGCAGGCAGATCAAGGAGGCGACCGACCTCATCCGTGCCGCTCGTCGTCCGGTGCTCTACATCGGTGGCGGCGTCGCCAAGGCCGAGGGTGCGGGCGAACTGGCTCGGTTGGTCGACATGACGAGCATCCCGGTCGCAACTACCTTGATGGCCCGCGACGTCTTACCGGCCACACATCCGTTGGCCCTCGGCATGCCCGGCATGCACGGCTCGGTGGCTGCCGTCGGGGCGTTGCAGCGCGCTGACCTCCTCATCGCCGTTGGCACTCGGTTCGACGACCGTGTCACCGGGCGTCTCGACACCTTCGCTCCCGGCGCCAAGGTCATCCACGCCGACATCGATCCGGCTGAGATCGGCAAGAATCGTCATGCCGATGTCCCGATTGTCGGGGACGCAAGGCTGACCCTGTCGCGCTTGGCGGAGTCCCTGGAGGGCAAGGAACTGCCCGATATCTCCAACTGGGTGCGTCAGCTGCAGCGGATGAAGGAGATCTACGCGCCGTCGTGGGAAGAGGTGCCCGAGGGCGAGATTTCCCCGCAACAGGTCATCCAGCGCATCGGCGCCCTGGCACCCGAGGACAGCGTGTTCGTGACGGGTGTGGGCCAGCACCAGATGTGGGCCTCCCACTTCCTGCCGCACGACAAGCCACGCTCCTGGTTGACCTCCGGCGGCGCCGGAACGATGGGGTACTGCATCCCGGCAGCCTTGGGTGCCAAGGTCGGGCGTCCTGATGCCACCGTGTGGGGTATTGACGGTGATGGCTGCTTCCAGATGACCAACCAGGAGCTCGTCACGGCCGCCCTCAACGGTGCACCGGTCAAGATCGCCATCATCAACAACAACGTGCTCGGCATGGTGCGTCAGTGGCAGAACCTCTTCTTCGACTCCAGGTTCTCCCACACTGACCTGCACTCCGACCGTCTGCCGGACTTCGTCAAGCTCGCCGAGGCGATGGGCTGTGCGGCCTTCCGCGTGACCGATCCAGACAAGGTCGACGAGACGATCAAGACTGCCAATGAGATCAACGACCGTCCGGTGGTCGTGGAGTTCGTCGTCCACACTGACGCCATGGTGTGGCCGATGGTGGCCGCCGGGACCAGCAACGACGACATCAAGATCGCTCGCGACATGGCTCCCGACTGGGGAGATGCCGGGGATGAGATCGCACCCGTCGATGACGAGGACGATGCGGACGACAGCGGACGACAGAACCGAGGAGAACTGAGATGACCAGACACGTGCTGTCGGTGTTGGTGACGAACCGTCCGGGCGTGCTGACCCGGGTGTCGGGCCTGTTCGCCCGCCGGGGATACAACATCGAGTCCCTGACCGTTTCGCCGACCGATGATCCCAGCGAGTCCCGGATGACGATCGGGGTGAGCGTCGTCTCCGCCCAGGCCCTCGAGCAGATCGTCAAGCAGCTCAACAAACTCATCGAGGTTCACAAGATTGTCGAGTTGGATCCCGGTGCGGTCACCCGTGAGCTCATCCTCGTCAAGGTGCGCTCCAACGTCGAGAATCGCTCCAAGATCATCGACACCGTCGAACTGTTCCGGGGCAAGACCGTCGACGTCTCACTGGAGTCACTGACGATCGAGGCGACCGGGGGACGTGAGAAGCTGGACGCATTGCTGCAGATGCTGGAGCCGTTCGGAATCATCGAACTCGTTCAGTCCGGACAGGTGGCCCTCAACCGTGGTGCCGCCGCTCTCGGGGCAAAACGCTCTGGGTGACCAGGAATTCCTCGAACCGAAACACAAGAAGGCCGAAACACAACAAGGAGATAACACACCATGGCAAAGATCTACTACGACGACGACGCCGACCTGTCCATCATCCAGAACCGTCAGGTTGCCGTCATTGGTTACGGCTCCCAGGGACATGCCCACGCCCTCAACCTGCGTGACTCCGGCGTTGACGTGCGGGTTGGTCTGCGGGAGGGTTCCTCGTCGATCGCCAAGGCTGAGGCTCAGGGTCTGCGCGTGCTGCCCATCGAGGAAGCGTGTGAGGAGGCCGACGTGATCATGGTCCTGGCCCCCGATCAGAACCAGCGTCAGCTGTACGCCGAGCAGATCGCCCCGCACCTCAAGGACGGCGACGCCCTCTTCTTCGCCCATGGCTTCAACGTCCACTTCGGCTACGTCGAGGCCCCCGAGGGCGTCGATGTCTGCATGGTCGCCCCGAAGGGCCCCGGTCACATCGTGCGTCGTGAATACGCCGACGGCCGCGGTGTCCCGGTGCTTGTCTGTGTCGAGAAGGATGCTTCTGGCATGGCCTGGGCCCTGACCAAGTCCTACGCCAAGGCCCTCGGTGGTCTGCGCGCCGGCGGCATTGAGACCAGCTTCCGTGAGGAGACCGAGACCGACCTCTTCGGTGAGCAGGCCGTGTTGTGTGGTGGCCTGTCCCATCTCATCCAGGCTGGTTTCGAGACCCTCGTCAATGCCGGTTACCAGCCGGAGATGGCCTACTTCGAGGTCTGCCATGAGATGAAGATGATCGTCGACCTCATCATTGAGGGCGGCATCTCCAAGCAGCGTTGGTCGATCTCCGACACCGCTGAGTACGGCGACTACGTCTCTGGTCCGCGGGTCGTCGACGACCATGTCAAGGAGAACATGAAGGCCGTCCTGGATGACATCCAGACCGGCGCCTTCGCCAAGCGATTCATCGACGACCAGGACGCCGGTGCTCCGGAGTTCAGGAAGCTGCGTGAGGAGGAGGCCAAGCACCCGATCGAGGCCACCGGCAAGGAGCTTCGCAAGATGTACTCCTGGCTGGCCGCCACCGACGAGGGCTACACCGAGGGCAGCGCTGCTCGCTGAGCTCGAGGTTGCTGACAAATGCCGAGGGCCCGTGGACAACCACGGGCCCTCGGGCTGTGTGCAGGAGGTATGATGAGCGGTTGCTCAGCCGCGCGGGGACAGGCGGCAGGCGACGATGGCCGCCATGTCGGAGGCTAGCTGAATCTCGGTGGCATGGACCTTCGGGTGGGTGAGCCACGCCAGCCTGGTGGTGTCGACGATGCCATTGATGTCGCGCGGGGGGAATCCGTGGCTGGGGGGCATGTCGTCGATGACGACCAAACCGCCGACGGCGACAGCCTTGAGGATGTCGTCGACCTCACGTACCCGAGCCACTCGAATCGGGACGGAGAGAAGACCGAAGGGTCCGCGTTCCAACAGGTCGTCCCAGGTGCCCTCGATGATGTCAATGTCGAGGTCAGCCAAGACCTCGCGGGCACGGGCGCACACCGTCGGATCAGGCTCGTAGCTGATGACCTTGGTGCGCTTGCGGGCCCCCAGACGCAGCCAGGCAGCTCCGGCACCGGATCCTGTCTCGCATTCCCCGATGGAACCGTGCACTCCCGCAGCCAAGGTGGCCATGAAACGGCCGGTCTCATTACGGGTGGTGGTGAAATAGCCCATCTCCAGCGCATTGTGGAGGGCCTTCGTCACCGGTTCAGGAATCTCGGGAATGGATAGCACGGGGACATTGTGCCAGGAGGGCACATCCTTCTGGACGGTGGTGGCCGACAACTGGACACAGGGAGCCCCGGTCCTGTCGGGTCAGGGTTCTCGTTGCGGCTCAGAGACGCTCGGCGATGCCTCGCCCGATCTCGCTGGTGGTACGGGATGGCCCCGACGCCCTGGCAGCGATGTCGGCCGCAACAGCCTTGCGGATGCGTTCAGCGTCGTCGGCGTGATCGAGATGGTCCAGGAGCAAGGCCATCGAGAGAATCGCGGCGGTGGGATCAGCCTTACCGGTTCCAGTGATGTCAGGAGCCGAACCGTGCACCGGCTCGAACATCGACGGGTACTCACCAGAGGTGTTGATGTTTGCGCTGGGGGCCAGGCCGATGCCACCGGTCACCGCTCCTGCGAGGTCGGTGATGATGTCTCCGAAGAGGTTGTCGGTGACGATGACGTCGAAATGCTGGGGCTCCTTGACCAGAGCGATCGTCACGGCATCGACGTGCATGTAGTCGGTCGTCACCTGGGGGAACTCCACGGAGACCTCGTCGACAATTCGACGCCACAGCGAACCGGCGTTGACGAGGACATTGTGCTTGTGGACGAGGGTGAGGTGGCCACGACGGGCAGCTGCTCGCGAGAAGGCGTCGCGAACGACCCTCTCAACCCCGAAGGCAGTGTTGATGCTCACCTCGGTGGCAATCTCGTGGGAGGTTCCGGTCCGCACTGATCCGCCATTGCCACAGTAGAGACCTTCGGTACCTTCTCGGCAGACGATGAAGTCGATGGGTCCGGCATCGGTGATCTCGGGAGCCAACGGAGTGGCGGTGCCGGGGTACCAGGTCGAGGGCCGCAGATTGACACCATGGTCAAGCGCGAACCGAAGTTTGAGCAGCAGACCTCGTTCCAGGAGTCCTGAGGGGACCTCGGTCGAGCCGGGAGTGGCACCGACGGCTCCCAGCACGATGGCATCTGCCTTCGAGATCTCGACCAGGGTGGAGTCATTGAGGACCTCCCCGGTGGTCTTCCAGTGCTCGGCGCCGAGGTGGTACTCATGGGTGGTGAAGGTCTCGGTCCCGATCGTCCGCTCCAACACGTGGAGAGCCTGCTCGGTGACCTCGGGGCCGATTCCGTCGCCACCGATGACGGCGAGCTGCATCACGTCGTTCGTCATGGTCGAAACCCTACCTGGATGGTCCACGATGTGATCATGCGATTTCACGAATTGGAACAGAGGGTTCTCCCTCGGTGTAGCGTGTGGCCATGAGTTTGCGCTTTGCTTCTGCTGATGATCTGACGTGGTCCTCCGACGAGCGGATCGCGCTGGAACATGCCACTCCCCGATTTGGTGAGGTTTTCATCGACCACATGGCCCTTGCCACCTGGCAGGCCGGTGACGGCTGGGGAGACGACGCCGTGGTCAATTACCGTGGTCTGGACATCAATCCTGGTGGTGCTGTTCTCCATTACGCCCAGGAGATTTTCGAGGGCCTCAAGGCCTACCGTCACGCCGACGGGTCCGTATGGCTTTTCCGTCCCGACCAGAACGGTGAGCGTTTCGCCCTGTCGGCTGAGCGCCTTGCCCTGCCCAAGTTGCCGATTGATGACTTCGTCAACGCCTGTGTGCGGTTGGCCGAGGTCGACGCCCGCTGGGTTCCTGATCCCGGGGAGGACGGCGAGAAGTCCCTCTACCTGCGTCCGTTCATGATTGCCAACCAGGATTTCCTCGGCGTCGCTCCAGCGACGACGGTGCTGTTCTCCGTGATCGGCTCACCGGTGGGCGCCTACTTCGTCGGGGGAGTGAAGCCAGTGCGCATCCTCGTCGAGCGCCAGCAGGCCCGTACTGCTCCCGGCGGCACAGGCGAGGCGAAGTGCGGTGGCAACTACGCTGCCTCGCTGCGCTCCCAGATCGAGGCTCAGGCCCGCGGCTGCGCCCAGGTGCTCTTCGTCGACGCGGTCGAGCACCGCTGGATCGAGGAGCTCGGCGGCATGAACTTCATGGCCGTCAGCAAGGACGGCCAGCTCATCACCCCGGAGCTGACGGGCACGATCCTGCGCGGTATCACCCGTAGGTCCATCCTCGAGGTGGCCCCGGATCTCGGCCTGGAGCCGGTGGAGCGCAAGCTCGGCATCGACGAGATGCTTGACGGAGTGCGCTCGGGCGAGTTCCCGGAGGTCTTCGCCTGCGGTACCGCTGCGGTCGTCACCTCGATCGGATCCTTCCTCGACGGCGACGACGAGGTGACGGTCGCCGAGCCGACCGGAAAGACCACGATGGAGATTCGTCGTCGTCTCCTTGAGATCCAGTTCGGTCGTGCCGAGGACACTCATGGTTGGCTCAAGCGAGTCTGTTGACCGGCACAACGTCAAAACTGTCCTGACGACACCTGTCCTGACGGCACTGGGGCCGGTTCACCAGAAGTGGACCGGCCCCAGTCGTCGTCAGATGCCCTAGGTGCGATCCGCTCAGGCCGTAATGGTGTCGACGACGATGGTGCGGGGCTGGAAGGACTTCCCGACGGTGAAGGCGTCGATCAAGGCGTCCTCGGCGCGCGAGATGGTGTCGGCGGTATCGGTGAGCAGGGTTGCCAGCGGCTGGCCAGCGACGACCCGATCACCCGGGCGAACGCGCAACATGACGCCGGCGGCAGCCTGCACCGGATCCTCCTTGCGAGCTCGTCCCGCTCCCAGACGCCAGGCGGCCAGGCCGACGGACATCGCGTCGATTCCGGTGACGATGCCAGCTTCGGAGGCGATGACGTCCTGGGAATGGTGAGCCACCGGCAGCGGAGCATCGGGGTCACCGCCCTGGGCGCGGACCATGTCGCGCCAGACGTCCATGGCCTTGCCGCTGGCAAGGACGTCGGCCGGGTCAGTGCCATCCAGCCCAGCGGCCTTGACCATCTGGCGGGCCAGCGCGACGGTGAGGTCGACGACGTCGGCAGGTCCACCGCCGGACAGCACCTCGAGGGACTCGGCCACCTCGATGCCGTTACCGCAGGCATAACCCAGCGGGACGTCCATCCTGGTCAGCAGGGCGGTGGTGCGCACGCCGGCGGACTCGCCCAGGCCGACGAGACGACGTGCCAGCTCGCGGGCGTCCTCCTCAGTCTTCATGAAAGCTCCCGAGCCCGTCTTGACGTCGAGGACAAGGCTGTCGGTGCCCTCGGCGATCTTCTTGCTCATGATCGAGGAGGCGATGAGGGGGATCGACTCGACGGTGCCGGTGACGTCACGCAAGGCATAGAGCTTCTTGTCCGCGGGGGCAAGCCCGGGCCCGGCAGCGCAGATGACGGCGCCGACGGTGTCGAGCTGGGCAACCATCTCGTCGTGGGAGAGGTCGGCCCGCCAACCGGGAATTGCCTCCATCTTGTCGAGGGTGCCGCCGGTGTGGCCCAGGCCGCGGCCGGACAGCTGGGGAACGGCTGCACCGCAGGCAGCGACGAGGGGGGCCAAGGGCAGGGTGATCTTGTCACCGACACCACCGGTGGAGTGCTTGTCGACGGTGGGACGAGACAGCCCCTTGAAGCTCATTCGCTCGCCGGACTCGACCATCGCCGTTGTCCAGGTCGAGAGCTCCTCGTCGTCCAGACCCTGGAAGAACACCGCCATGGCCATGGCGGACATCTGTTCATCGGCGACGACACCATCGGTGTACGCGCGAATGAGCCAACGGATCTGATCGGAGTCGAGGGTCTGACCTCCGCGCTTGGCGCGGATGAGGTCGAGGACGGAGTAGGTGGTGGTCATGCCGGAAAGTATGGCAGGACCAGCGGGTTCCCGGTGCGTGGATGCCCCCGTTGTGTCGCGTGTCGCCATTACTCTTGGACCCATGCGTATTGCCCGGTTTGTCACAGCTGGTTCCGACCCCGCCTTCGGGATCGTTGAACTCGCCGCCGATCACGGAGACCATCCCGACACCATCGCCGGCATCACTGGAGATCCAGTGGCGGCTCCGGTTCAGTACACCGGTGCTCGTCACGACCTCGCTGACGTCCGGTTGCTGTCTCCGGTGATTCCGCGCTCCAAGATCATCGGAATCGGCCGTAACTACACCGAACATGCCAGTGAGCTGGGTAATGAAGTCCCATCCCGGCCTCTGCTCTTCCTCAAGCCCAACACCTCGGTCATCGGGCCTGACGAGGCCATCGTCCGGCCGGCCGCATCCTCGAACCTGCACTACGAGGGGGAGCTGGCCATCGTCATCGGTCGCATCTGCAAGGACGTCCCCGAGGAAAGGGCCCAGGAAGTCATCTTCGGGTTCACCGCGGCCAACGACGTCACCGCTCGCGACATGCAGAACTCCGACGGCCACTGGGTGCGTGCCAAGGGGGCGGACACCTTCTGCCCACTCGGTCCATGGATGGTCACCCACTTCTCCATCGCCGAGGCCTCACACCGACAGATCGTCACTCGTCTGGACGGCGAGGAGGTCCAGCACGGCAACACCGGCCAGATGATCCACACCATTCCCAAACTCATCTCCTACGTCTCGTCCTTCATGACCCTGTTGCCCGGCGACGTCCTCCTCACCGGAACTCCTGCTGGAGTTGGGCCCATGGAACCCGGCCAGCACGTCGAGGTCGAGATCGAGGGGATCGGTACCCTGGCCAATACCGTCGTGGAGGCTTGATGGCGACTCGTGCCGTGTCCCGCCGCTCGACGGTGACCGACCCCGAGCCGCGAGCGGACTACACCCGGGTCCTCGTCGATTCCTCGGCTGGACCGGGCCCCGGTCTGCTCGGTCTCATCGGGCTTTTACTGGGGTATGCGATCATCGTCCCCGGGCTGCTGTACGCCTTCCTGGGGATCGGTTTCCTCTTCGAGCGCAACGACGGGGAAGGGTTCAGCGCCTACTACAAGCGAGCAGCTGGCTATCACACCGTCGGAGGCCTCATCGCCACCCATCTGGCGCTGGCAAGCCTCATCGTCGTGGTGTTGGTGCTGGCGCGGTATCTCAATCATCGCGCGCCTCGGTGGGTGGCATCAGTCCAACCAGGCATTCGATGGCGTTTCGGCCTGCTGGTGGCTCTGGTTGCCGTCGTCGTGCTCAACCTGACCCAGCTGCTGGTACGCGGGGGAGCGGACTCCCATTACACCGTTCCCCGGTACTGGTGGGTGTGGCTGTTGGCGATCATCATCACATCGCCCTTGCAGGCCCTTGCCGAGGAGATGTTCTTCCGGGGATATCTCATGAACGTCATCTCCGGACTGACCTTGAACCTGCCTGAGAAAGCGGGCCGGTGGCTCTCGGTCGTCGGTTCCGCCCTCATCTTCGCCTTGATGCACGGCACCCAGAACGCCTGGCTCTTCGCCGACAGACTCGCCTTCGGATTACTCGCTGGATGGCTCGTCATCGTTACCGGTGGCTTGGAGGCCGGGGTTGCTGCCCACGTCGTCAACAACCTCTTTGCCTTCGGCTATGCGGTCTTCCTGGGAGGGGTGTCGCAGGCTCGCGGCATGACCTCGATGGGTTGGGTCGACGCGGCCTGGGACATCGGCGGATTCCTGGCCATTGCCTTGGCCGGGTGGTGGATCGCGAACCTCATGAGAGTCGCTCGAAGGACACCCCCACGGCAAGGCATTTCGTCCTGATTTGCAAAGTGGGAGGAGAGTTCGTTAAAGTTTCTCGTCGTTGCGCCACTGAGGTACACCGAGGTGGAACGGCAATGGGGTATAGGGTAATTGGCAGCCCGACTGATTCTGGTTCAGTTAGTCCAGGTTCGAGTCCTGGTACCCCAGCTCGGAAGACTGAAACCATGAAGTTGCGAAAGCGACAGAATGATTGCTAAGGTTTTCCAGCCTGGTCCGGAAAGGATGCGGGAACAACAGAAAGAGTTATCAAGACCCGAATTTAACGAGTATTGATGTCCGATGGCCCCGTAGTGCAGCGGCCTAGCACGCGGCCCTCTCAAGGCTGAAACGGCGGTTCGAATCCGCTCGGGGCTACCATCAATCAATGGCCCGGATCCGTCGGGATCCGGGCCATTGATTTCACAGCGGGGAAATGCTGACGCTGCCATTTCCGAGAATCAAGAAGGGGTGGAAGGGAATTCCCCCGCATCCCAGGCGCACACCGGGACGACCGGCCTCACTTGGCAGAGCGCCGCAGCACCTCGGACAGACGCCCTCCGGCAGCGACGACCGCAGGAGCGTGAATACGTCCGGGTTGGCGGGTCAGACGCTCAATCGGTCCAGAGACGGAGACGGCCGCAATGACCTTGCCGGAGGGGGACCGCACCGGGGCAGAGACCGAGGCGACGCCGGCTTCGCGCTCGCCCACCGATTGGGACCAGCCGCGCTTGCGTACGGCAGCGAGGGTGACCTCGGAGAAGGCGGAGTTGCTCAATCCACGACGGATCTTGTCGCTGTCCTCCCACGCCAGCAGAATCTGAGCCGCTGATCCAGCGTCCATGGACAGGATGGATCCCACTGGGATGGTGTCCCGCAATCCGGTCGGACGCTCGGCGGTGGCTGCACAGACGCGGCTGCCAGCCTGACGACGGTAGAGCTGAGCGGATTCACCGGTGATGTCTCGAAGCCTGGCCAGGATCGGTCCAGATGCAGCCAGGAGACGATCCTCGCCGGCTGCCGCCGCGAGCTCTGAGAGCCTCGGGCCGAGAATGAAGCGGCCTTGCAGATCACGACTGACGAACCGATGGTGTTCCAGCGCGCGGGCCAGACGGTGGGCCGTCGGACGGGCCAATCCGGTCATCTGAACCAGTCCTGCCAAGGATGCCGGACCCGTCTCCAGGGCAGCCAACACGAGGGCGGCCTTGTCGAGTACGCCCACACCACTTGATTCGTCCATATGGCGATATTAGCGTTCCAAATCCTGATCGTCGAGTCAGAATGGATCTCGCCAACCGGTGGGGGCTGATGACATGCCACACAACATCGGTGACGAACGACCAGCGAAAGGGAAGACGCGATGGGGAGAACACTGAGCGAGAAGCTCTGGGACGCCCACGTTGTCAGGCACGGACAGGACGGGGAGCGCGACCTTCTCTACATCGACCTTCACCTTGTGCACGAGGTGACCAGTCCCCAGGCCTTCGACGGACTGCGGTTGGCGGGGCGCAAGGTTCGTCGTCCGGATCTGACGATTGCGACCGAGGACCACAACATCCCCACCCTCGACATTCTCCAGCCCATCGCCGACCCGATCTCGCGGGCACAGGTCGAGGCGTTGCGTGAGAACGCCCCTGAGTTCGGGGTGCCGCTGCATCCTCTGGGTGACGCGGACCAGGGAGTGGTACACATCATTGGCCCCCAGCTGGGGCTTACCCAGCCGGGTATGACGATCGTGTGTGGTGACTCCCACACCTCGACCCATGGCGCCTTGGGTGCTCTGGCCTTTGGCATCGGCACCAGCGAGGTCGAACACGTGTTGGCGACCCAGACCCTGCCGCAGGTCAAGCCCAGGACCATGGCGGTGACGGTTGACGGGAAGCTGCCGGAAGGCGTCACCCCGAAGGACCTCATCCTGGCCCTCATCTCCAAGACCGGCACCGGCGGTGGCCAGGGCCACATGGTCGAGTATCGCGGTGAGGCCATCGAGAAGATGTCGATGGAGGGCCGCATGACGATCTGCAACATGTCGATCGAGTGGGGAGCCCGCGCCGGCATGGTCGCCCCTGACGAGACCACCTTCGCCTACCTCAAGGACCGTCCGCATGCACCCAAAGGCGAGCAGTGGGACGAGGCCGTCGAGTACTGGCGCACCCTGCGTACTGACGACGACGCCACCTTTGACGCCGAGATCCACCTCGACGCATCCAAGCTCACCCCCTTCGTGACGTGGGGGACGAACCCCGGCCAGGGGGTCCCGCTGGGCGGGGTCGTCCCTGCCGCCGAGGATTTCGAGGATGAGGTCGCTCGTAGCGCCGCTGCTCGCGCCCTGGAGTACATGGCCCTCACGCCAGGTACCAAGATGCGCGACATCCCCATTGACACCGTCTTCCTGGGGTCGTGCACCAACGGTCGCATCGAGGATCTCCGTCTGGCCGCCGAGGTCATTAAGGGGCGTCACATCGCCGAAGGCACCCGGATGCTCGTCGTTCCCGGTTCGGCGCGGGTGCGACTGCAGGCCATGGAGGAGGGTCTGGACGAGGTCTTCATTAAGGCCGGAGCCGAGTGGCGCGGAGCCGGATGTTCCATGTGCCTGGGCATGAACCCTGACCAGCTGTCACCGGGGGAGCGCTCGGCGTCGACCTCGAACCGAAACTTCGAGGGGCGTCAGGGCAAGGGAGGACGAACCCACCTCGTCTCCCCGGCCGTCGTCGCCGCCACGGCCGTCACCGGACGGCTCTCCAGTCCCGCCGATCTGCCACCCGTTTCCCAGGAGGCCTGAGATGGATGCTTTCACTACGCACACCGGAGTTCCTGTCCCACTGCGACGGGCCAACGTCGACACCGACCAGATCATTCCCGCGAGCTACCTCAAGCGGATCACCCGAACCGGTTTCGAGGACGGTCTGTTCGCCTCCTGGCGCTCCGAGCTGGACTTCGTGCTCAACAAGGAGCCGTGGAGCACCGGCTCGATCCTCATCGTGGGGCCCGACTTCGGTATCGGATCCTCCCGTGAGCACGCGGTGTGGGCACTGCAGAACTACGGGTTCAAGGTCGTCATCGGATCGCGGTTCGCCGACATCTTCCGTAACAACTCCGGAAACAACGGACTGCTGCTCGCCCAGGTGGACCCCGCGGTCGTCGAGAAACTGTGGGACTTCGCCGAGCACAACCCCGGTGAGAAGCTCACCGTCTCCCTCGAAGACAAGACCATCAGCCTACCCGACGGTACGTCCCACCCGTTCGTGATCGACGACGCCACCCGTCAGCGTCTGCTTGCAGGCCTGGATGCCATTGGCGAGACCCTCGAGTACGCCGACGACATCGCAGCTTACGAGGCTCGTCGGCCATCCTTCCTGCCGACGACGGCTTGACCCGTTGATCAACCCACTCATCGATCACCGATGACAGTATCAGTGAGCCGATAGGGTGGGTTGATCCACATCACTCAGGAGGGACACCGTGGCGCTGCCCGCCGTGACCAATCCAGCCGACACCCCTGGTCTCATCTTCCGGATGGGTGTGGGGACGCTGTACCCGCTGGCTCGTACCTTGACGCGGTTCGACCACCACGGTGGTGAGAATCTGCCTGGACCAGGGCCAGCCCTTGTCGTGAGCAACCACGTCTCCAACTACGATCCCATCGTGCTGGGGTCCTTCTTGGTGGCCAATGGTCGTTGGCCGCACTGGTTGGCCAAGAAGGAGCTGTTCTTGGTGCCGATCGTCGGATGGGTGGCCTCGGCCAGTGGTCAGATTTCGGTGGACCGGAAGGGTCCGAATCCGGCCAAGGTCCTCGACGACGCCAAGGCTGCCTTGGACAAGGGCATGACGGTGGTCATGTACCCGGAAGGCACGATCACCGCGGATCCCCTGCATTGGCCGATGACCGGACGAACAGGGGCCGCACGCCTGGCCCTGGAGACCGGTGTTCCCGTTATTCCCGTGGGGCAATGGGGACCCCAGGAGGTCATGGGATACAAGGAGATGACCTTCCCCAAACTGTGGCCGCGCAAGACCATGAAGCTGTACTGCGGGACCGAGGTCGAACTGTCGGACCTCCATGGCCATCACGACCGCGCGTCGGTCCGCGAGGCCACCAATCGCATCATGGATGCCATCGACGCCCAGGTCGCCCGTGCTCGCGGAGAGTTCCCGCCGTCGGACCGTTACGACATGCGCAAGGGGAGGCGGGTTCCCAAGTCGGTTGCTCCTGCGCGGCCAGTCGTCGACCCTCGGTGACGTGATGCCTCGGTAGGGTGGGGTGCCGTCATAGCGAAAGGACCTCACATGAATCGCACCCACGTTGCCGTCATCTTCGGTGGGATGAGTTCGGAGCATTCGATCTCCTGCCTGTCAGCGGCGAACGTGGTAGCTGCGATTGACCGTGAACGATTCGACGTCTCCGGTGTGGGCATCACCCCCGATGGTGTCTGGGTGCGATACGGGGTTGACGAGATCCTTGGCCTGCCCAGCACCGGCCAGCTTCCCGTCGTGGAGGTGGGGGATCGTTCCTTGGTGTCGGTCAAGCAGATGCCGGAGGGTACCTGCATCGTTGACACCGAGGGCAACGCCGATCTCGTCCAGGTGGTCTTCCCAGTACTTCATGGTCCTTTCGGAGAGGACGGAACCATCCAGGGTCTGCTGGAGATGGCCGGCGTGCGCTATGTCGGGTGCGGCGTCGCGGCAAGTGCCAACTGCATGGACAAGCACCTCACCAAGATGATCCTGGCCGAGGCCGGGGTTCTCGTGGGTCCCTATGTCGTCGTCCGTGACCATGAGTGGCGAGAGGACCGCAATGCCGTTCTCAAGGCCGCTTCCCGCTTGGAATATCCGTTGTTCGTCAAGCCAGCGCGGGGCGGATCGTCAATCGGCATCTCCAAGGTGATGAGCCCCGACAGGCTGGAAGCCGCCATCGAGGTGGCTCGCGAGCATGACAACAAGGTCCTCATCGAGCAGGGGATCCGAGGCCGCGAGATCGAGTGTTCCGTCCTCGACGGTCACCATGGTGCCGCCCCTCGAGCTTCCGTGCCTGGTGAGATCGTCGTCCATGACCCGGATGGCTTTTATGACTTCGAGGCCAAGTACCTCAGCGGGGAACAGAAGGCCTCCGTACAGGCCCGAGCCAAGCTCGATGACGAGATTCGCAATCGGGTCCAGAAGGTCGCGATCAAGGCGTTCCGGGTGCTTGGCTGTGAAGGACTCGCCCGCATTGACACCTTCGTGGCCCCTGACGGCACCGTCTACGTCAACGAGCCCAACACTATGCCGGGATTCACCCGCAGCTCGGGGTTCCCGCTGATGTGGCAGGCCAGTGGTATGACGTATGCCCAGATCGTCAGCGAACTCATCGAGCTTGCCCTGGAACGTCCTCTGGGACTGCGCTGATCTGAGCCCTCACTGGCAGGGCTGCACCACTGGCACCTTCTTGACGGTGGCCGACAGGTCGACCAAGGCATCGGCCTCCGGGGCGTACGTGGCAGGAACGGTCACCTCGACGTTGCCAGCCCTCCCGATGGTCGTGAAGCGCCAGCCGTCCTCGATCTGCTCGGCGAACCAGCCCACGTCGTTGATGACGTCACATCGCGACGTTGGTTCGAGTTTGGCGGGCTTGTCCACCCCACAGCGCAGCACTATGCGGGGGCCACCCCAGGTCGCCACCGTCCCGTCATGATCCTCGAGGTTCGCTCCGGCAACCGTCTGTGGCAGATCGGCCATCGCGGCCTGACATCCGGCAGCGGCTGAACCGCTGGGAGACGGATGGGTGATGGGTTCCTCGTTCGAGCACGCTGCTGTGCCGGCCAACAGACAGACAGCCAGCATGGTTGCGCACCGGGTTGCATGATGGATGGGCACGCACTCACGCTAGCGTGTTCTCGACCACCAGCCCGGTACCAAGGAGATCCAATGGCCACCACGACGACCATTTCCCAGGTGGGGGAGTTCCCGCTCATTTCCTCCATCGTCAGGGATCTGCCCATGAGCCAGGCCGTCACCCTGGGACCGGGGGACGACGGTGCCGTCTTTCAGGTTGACGGATCTGTCGTCGTCTCGACCGATGTCCTCGTCGAAGAGGTACATTTCCGTCGCAGATGGTCGACGGCTACCGATGTCGGTCGGAAAGCCGTCGCCGTCAATGTCTCCGACATCGAGGCGATGGGCGCTGTCCCGGTCGCCCTCGTCGTCGGATTCTCCGCGCCCGGAGATCTGCCGGCGTCCTGGGCCCGGGAGTTCATGGCAGGAATGGCTGCCGAGGCCGAGCAGGCTGGGGTGAGCGTCGTGGGAGGTGACACGACCGCTGGACCTGTCATCAGCATTGCGGTCACCGTGATAGGTCAGACAGCTGGGATGGCCCCGGTCCGGCGTGACGGCGCCGTGCCTGGAGACGAGGTGGCAGTCGTCGGTCAGCTTGGCCTGGCTGCTGCTGGACTCGTGCTGCTCGGTCGAGGATTCCGGTCACCGCGTGCAGCGGTCTCGGCCCAACGATGTCCTGAGGTCCCTTACGGGCAGGGACGGGTGGCGGCTCAGGCGGGCGCCCACGCGATGATTGACCTCTCGGACGGCCTGTTGGCCGATCTTGGCCACATCGCAGAGGAGTCTGGATTCGCCATCGACGTCAACACCTCGGTTCTCGACATCGAGGAATCAGTGCGGACCGTCGGCATGGCCACCGGGATGGACCCGCTCGACTGGGTGCTGGCCGGAGGGGAGGACCATGCCTTGGCGGCAACCTTTGCTCCCGGCACCGTTCCGGAGGGATGGACGGTCATCGGGCGGGTCCTTCCGCCCGACCAGGTCGCCGACCCCACGGTTCTCGTCGACGGCCAACCGTGGCAGCGTGAGCGAGGCTGGACCCACTTCCATTCCTGAGATGACCACGGCATTCACATCGCGTTCGAGCGATGACACTCGCTGATCAATCACCTGACTCTCCGCCTGGCCTGTCGGCTGCTGGTGGCCATGGTTGATAACGTCAATGACATGGCGACCCGTGCGTCTTCCCCAGCGCGGTCCCGAAATACGACGGCGAAGAAATCGTCACGTGGCTCGGGCACACGCTCGAACGGAAGCAACAAGAAAACGTCGACCAGCTCGAGGAGCAGGTCGACGCCACCGAGTGCACCCGCTTCCACGAATCCGGTGGCCCGAGCGCTGTCGGCAACTTGGTCGGGTATTGCTCGCGGACTGGGAACTATGGTCCGCGGTATCGGTGGACGTCCCGCGGAGCCTGAGGTGACCCACGACGGTACCGGGCTCATGCTGCTGTTGTTGTCGGCCCTGGTAGCCGCTGGATTCTGGTTCGATCTGCCCGGTGGCTTCGGCAACGGCTTGCGAATGGGGGTGGCGACGATCTTCGGGTCGCTGTCCTACGCCCTGCCGCTGCTCGGGCTAGCCATGATGTGGCACACCCTGCGTCACCCGGCGACCAACGGCACGGGTGGACGCCAGGTAATGGGCTGGGTGTGTTTCTTCCTCGGCCTACTTGGCGTCGTCAACATTGCCCACGGCCTTCCCCGCCCGGATCGTCCTGAGGCAGTCCGCGCCGCCGGCGGCATGCTTGGTTACATCTCCTCGAGTCTGCTGGCTGACCTGCTGACGAAGTGGGTCGCCTTGCCTCTGCTCATCCTCGTGACGGTCCTGGGCGTGCTCCTCATCGTGGGACGCCCCCTCGTTGACGGGGCCGCACGGGTGCGAAACGCCTCTCGTCGCGCGGTGGCCAAGCCTCGTGAGATCGAGTCTCGCCGGGCCTACGACACCCCTCTGGTGACAGACACCCTCGTTGACCACAATCCTGACGAGATCGCCACACAAGAGATGCCCTCTGTCAAGGGTCGTCGTTCCAGGAAGCGCAAGAGCAGCTCCGAGCGCACCGATGAGAGTCTTGACGCGATCTTTGACGCCGAAATCGTCGATGAGCACCCTTCCGACGTGGCCGGGGATTCCTTGCCGCTCGATCTTCCGACCGGGGACGACGAACCTGCCAAGGAACGCACGACTGCCGGGTTGCCGCAGGGATTCACCGTTCACGAACATGCGGACCTCGAACCCCCGGCCCATGAACCGATGCCAGCTCGCGTCGAGCAATTGCAGCTCTCCGGTGACATCGCCTACACCCTGCCGGCCTCTGAGCTGCTCCATCCGGGATCGATTCCGCAGGCTCGCACGGAGGCCTCTGACGCTGTCGTCTCCAAATTGTCGTCGGTCTTCGACGAGTTCGGGATCGACGCCCAGGTGACTGGCTACTCCCGTGGCCCGACGGTGACCCGTTACGAGGTCGAGCTCGGAGCGGCCGTCAAGGTCGAGAAGGTCACCGCACTGAGCAAGAACATTGCCTATGCGGTGGCATCCCCGGACGTCCGCATTCTGTCGCCCATCCCCGGCAAGTCGGCCATCGGCATCGAGATCCCCAACCGCGACAAGGAAATCGTCTCCTTGGGCGACGTGCTGCGCTCCTCGAAGGCTCGCAATGACCACAACCCGTTGGTCGTCGGCTTGGGCAAGGACGTCGAGGGCGGGTTCGTCATCGCCAATGTCGCGAAGATGCCGCACCTCTTGGTGGCCGGTGCGACGGGTTCCGGTAAGTCAAGCTTCGTCAACTCCCTCATCACGTCTGTGATGATGCGAGCGACCCCCGACGAGGTCCGCATGATGCTCGTCGACCCCAAACGAGTGGAGTTGACCCAGTACGAGGGGATTCCTCACCTGGTCACCCCCATCATCACAAGTGCCAAGAAGGCTGCCGAGGCCTTGCAGTGGGTGGTCCGCGAGATGGACCAGCGTTACGACGACCTGGCCGCCTTCGGCTTCCGCCATGTCAAGGACTTCAACAAGGCTGTGCTGGCGGGAGAGGTCACTCTTCCGCCCGGTTCCGAGCGGGTGCTGGCCCCTTACCCATATCTGTTGGTCGTCGTCGATGAGTTGGCTGACCTCATGCTGGTGGCCCCGCGTGACGTCGAGGACTCCATCGTCCGCATCACCCAGCTGGCCCGAGCTGCCGGCATCCACCTGGTACTGGCCACCCAGCGGCCGTCGACCGACGTCTGCACCGGCCTCATCAAGGCAAACATACCGTCCCGGCTGGCCTTCGCGACCTCCTCGATGACGGATTCTCGAGTCATCCTTGACCAGCCGGGCGCCGAGAAGCTCGTCGGTCAGGGCGACGGACTCTTCCTACCGATGGGAGCCTCCAAACCCCTGCGTGTTCAGGGATCCTGGGTGTCGGACTCCGAGATCCACCAGGTCGCCGCTCACGTGAAGTCCCAGATGGAGGCCCATTACCGCGAGGACGTCGCCGCCCCTACCGCCGAGAAGAAGGTTGCCGAGGACATTGGTGACGACATGGAGCTCGTGCTCGAGGCGGCCAAGCTCGTCGTTGAGTTGCAGCTGGGATCGACGTCGATGTTGCAGCGCAAGCTGCGCGTGGGATTCGCCAAGGCCGGTCGTCTCATGGACATCTTGGAGACTCGCAATGTCGTCGGGCCGTCGGAGGGCTCCAAGCCTCGAGACGTGCTGGTGCGCCCTGACGATCTTGACGACGTCCTCGCGAATCTGCAAGCAGAAGCCTGAGGAACCCAAGAACTGAGGTACGCGAGAGGGGTCCGAACAATGTGTTCGGACCCTTTCTGATGTCTGGTGACTGAAGAGTTACTCGGTGACGGGCAGCGGCTCCTTGTCGTAGGACTGCCACGCATTCTCGTCGGAATCCTGGACGAGGTAGACCAGCACCCAGATCCAACCAATGACCGGGATGAGGGAGATGAGCAGCCACCAGCCGGTGTGGTTGGTGTCGTGCAGGCGGCGCACACCGATCGCGATTGAGGGGATGAGAGTACCCAAGAACCAGATGGTGCTCAGGACCGCGTAGAGCCTCGCCGGGTCGTTGGGGGTCCCGTCCATGGCGAAATTGATCGCATTGAGGATCATCTCGACCAGGATCGAGAAGAGGAAGATCCACCAGTACTCGGATCGGGATGCCCGCCCGTTGAAGACGGCGTAATTCTTGAAGAAGAGTTTGACGGCGCGGCCGAAATCGACGTGCGGCCTTCGGTGGTCCTCGCCAGACGGGTCACTGTGATTGGAGTAAGGATCTGGAGCCTGGTAGGGATGAGCGGTCACAGGCTGTCCGAACTGGTCGAAACCGCCTTGCGCGTGGCTCTCGCTGGGCCACTCCGGGCCGCCAAAATAGTCAGGTTGCTGTGGGTGGTTCGGCTGTGTCATGCGAACTCCTTATTCATCAATTGACGGCAGCAATATTCAGGATACCTGAATGGCACAGCACCGTCACAGCGTACACAACCAGACATGCAAAGGTGGTTCGTAGCCGCCAAAACGTAGTACCTGACCCGAATGCGATCTGCGGCGCGCAAGGGTGGGCGCAGCCGGGCTCGAACCGGCGACCTCCAGCGTGTAAGGCAGGCGCTCTGACCAACTGAGCTATACGCCCCGGACGCACCACTGTAGCGAGTCATGAGTGCGAGCACACCGTCCGGGTCGGCGTCGTCGCAGCTGAGTTGTCGTCGTGTCCCTGTAGAGTTGGTCGACGTGGCATTGGTAGACCTTCAGCAGACCGTCGAGGAGCTTGGCGCATCCCTTTCCTCGATTGAGAACGTTCTCGACCCCGAGGCCAAGAAGGCCGAGATCGCGGACCTTGAGGAGGAGGTGGCCGCCCCCAATCTGTGGGATGACCAGGAGAACGCCCAGCGGGTGACCTCCAGGCTGTCTGCCCTTCAGGCTGAGATTGAGCGCTTGGAGCGACTGCGTTCTCGCATCGAGGACGTCCAGGTCCTGCTGGAGTTCGCAGCTGACGGCGATGACGCAGAGTCCCTGGCGGAGGCGACGAGTGAGACGGCCAAGCTTCGTGAGGATATCGACGCTCTCGAGGTTCGTACCCTGCTGTCCGGTCAGTACGACGAGCGTGAGGCGGTCGTCACCATCCGTTCGGAGGCTGGTGGCGTCGACGCGGCTGACTTCGCCGAGATGTTGCTGCGGATGTACCTGCGTTGGGCCGAGCGTCACGGTTACAAGATCGAGGTTCTTGACACCTCGTACGCAGAGGAGGCGGGCATCAAGTCCGCGACTTTCGTCGTCCATGCTCCCTTCGCCTACGGCACCTTGTCGGTCGAACAGGGCACTCACCGTCTGGTGCGTATCAGCCCCTTCGACAACCAGGGACGTCGTCAGACCTCCTTTGCCGGTGTCGAGGTGCTCCCCGTCGTCGAGGAGACCGACCACGTCGACATTCCGGAGTCGGACCTGCGCGTCGACGTCTTCCACGCGTCCGGCCCCGGTGGCCAGGGAGTCAACACCACCGACTCGGCTGTCCGCCTGACCCACCTTCCCACTGGCATCGTGGTGAGCTGTCAGAATGAACGTTCCCAGATACAGAACAAGGCTGCTGCCCTTCGAGTCCTGCAGGCCAAGCTGCTGGAGAAGGCGCGCGAGGAGCAGGAAGCCGAGATGAACTCGCTGAAGTCGGAAGGCAACTCGTGGGGTGCCCAGATGCGCTCCTACGTGCTGCATCCGTACCAGATGGTCAAGGATCTGCGCACCAATCACGAGGTTGGCAACACCGACGCGGTCTTCGACGGCGACATCGACGACTTCATTGACGCCGGCATCCGTTGGCGTCGCAAGAACGAGACTGACTGACGGGACAGACGTGATCACCTTCGAAAACGTCACGAAGACATATTTCGGACAGAGTCAGGCCGCTTTGTCCGACGTCAACGTCGACATCGACAAGGGGGAGTTCGTCTTCCTCGTCGGCCAGTCCGGTTCGGGCAAGTCGACTTTCATCCGACTGATCATGCGCGAGTACCGCCCGACGAGGGGAACCCTCTACGTCGCCGGTAAGAACCTCAATCAGCTGAGGTCGTGGAAGGTGCCGGCCCTGCGTCGTCAGATCGGTACGGTATTCCAGGACTTCCGCCTGCTGCCGGGCAAGTCGGTCTATGACAACGTCGCCTTCGCGATGCAGGTCATCGGCAAGTCGACCAAGGAGATTCGTACCGTCGTCCCTGAGACCTTGGAACTGGTCGGCTTGGACGGCAAGGAGAAGCGGACGCCCGATGAGCTCTCCGGTGGTGAGCAGCAGCGCGTCGCCTTGGCCAGGGCCTTCGTCAATCGTCCCAAGATCCTCATCGCCGACGAGCCGACCGGAAACCTCGACCCTGATACTGCCGTGGGCATCATGAAGGTCCTTGATCGCATTAACCGCACTGGTACCACGGTTGTCATGGCCACTCATGACTCGACGATCGTCGACCAGATGAGACGACGAGTCATCGAGCTCGAGTCCGGACATGTCGTCCGGGACGAGAACGAGGGCGTTTACCGCAACTCCTGAGATCCCCGACACGAGACAGAACGAGGAAATACATGCGTCACACCTTGCGAGAGACGTGGTCCGGGCTGCGCCGCAATGCGACGATGACCCTGGCCGTCATCGTCACGATGTGGGTTTCCCTGTCCCTGTTCGGGGCGGCCCTGCTGGCCACCCAGCAGGTCGACCTGCTCAAGGGCAAGTGGTATGACAAGGTCGAGGTCTCGGTCTTCCTGTGTGTTGACGGCGTCTCGGGGGCGCAGTGCTCGGGGGAGAAGGCCGCCACTCAGGCTCAGAAGGACGAGATTCGTCAGGCTCTGCAGACCAATCCCCAGGTCTCGCATGTCTACTACGAGTCCAAGCACGAGGCCTTCCAGGAGTACCAGCGCATCTATGCGGATTCACCGGTCAAGGACGTTCTCACCGAGGACACCATTCAGGACTCCTATCGCGTCAAATTGGTCGATCCCCAGCAATATGAGGGGGTGGTGACGGAGGCGCAGGGCCTGCCCGGTGTGCAGTCGGTCGTTGACCTGCACAACGTGTTGGACCCGATATTTCTGTGGATGAATGCCCTCAAATGGGTGACCTTCGGAATGTCGGCGCTCTTGTTGGTCGCTGCGGCCTTGCAGATTGGCAACACCATTCGGATGGCTGCCTTCGCCAGACGTCGCGAACTGGGCATCATGAAGTTGGTAGGTGCTTCGAACGCGTATATCCTCATGCCCTTCCTCCTGGAGTCCCTCATCGCGGGTCTCATCGGAGCGTTGCTGGCCTGCCTCACCCTCGCCTTGGGCGCCGACTTGGTGGTCATGCGCAAGATGGCTCATTTCATCACGACGGTGGCGTGGGTTGGGTGGCCCCAGGTGTGGACCTCGATCGCGTGGATGATCGTCGTGGCCATCGTGTTGTCCGTGGCACCGGCCTACATTGCGACCAAGAAGTACCTCAGGGTCTGAGTTCCTCCGTATAGGATGGAACGTCCTGTGTCGAAGGAGGTCCGCCATGCCCAGGGAACAGGGTGTCAAGGTCGTCGCGCGTAATCGCCGCGCCACCCACGACTACACCATCGGTGATAAGTGGGAGGCCGGGCTCGTCCTACAGGGCACTGAAGTGAAGTCCTTGCGCGCCGGCAAGGCTACCTTGACCGATGCTTTCGCCCAGGTCGATGACAGGGGCGAGGTGTGGATGTACAACCTGCACATCCCCGAGTACGCCTTCGGAACCTGGCGCAACCACGACGTCATGCGCAAGCGCAAGCTGCTTCTCAACAAACGCGAGATCGCCAAGCTGTCGCGGGAGGCTGACGGTCCGGGCAAGACGATCGTCCCGCTGCAGCTGTACTTCAAGGACGGTTACGCCAAGGTCGAGATCGCCGTCGGTACCGGCAAGAAGGACTGGGACAAGCGTCAGGCCATTCGTGAGCGCGACGCCAAGCGTGAGGCGCAACGAGCACTGGCGAATCGCGTGCGCAACCGCAAGCGCTGAATCGTTGACGACCGCCACTGCGCTCACAGTGCGGTGGCGGCATTCTGACCCCACATTGTGAATGCGAATTGGAGGAACATGCGTTCTAGTGTATAACTATGCACATGAGCGCAAAAGGATTCACCGTCGCGGTGGTTGGAGCTTCCGGATACGCGGGAGCTGAGGTCGTGCGCTTGCTGGCCCAACACCCCGAGCTGACGATGGGGGACCTTGCCGCGCACCGGCAGGCTGGCCTCCCAGTGGGCCAGGCGATGCCACACCTGGCCGGGGTGGCGGGGGAACGGACGCTGTCCGAGATTGACGTCAATCGGTTGGCGAGCCATGACGCCGTCGTGCTGGCCCTTCCCCATGGCGCCTCTGGCAGGATTGCCAGCGGGCTCAGCGAGGTCAATCCTGATGTTGTCATCGTCGATGCCGGTGCAGACTTCCGGCTGTCGTCGTCCTCGGACTGGCAGCGCTGGTACGGCGGCGATCATGCCGGCACCTGGACCTATGGTCTTCCGGAACTTCCGCTGGCTGCCGGCGGTTCGCAGCGCAGCAACCTCGTCAGGGCCAGGCGGATCGCCGGACCCGGCTGCAATGCCTCAGCGGTGGCCCTCGGTTTGGCGCCGCTGGTCGACCTCGTCGACACCTCTCAGACGGCAGTGACCCTGGTAGTGGGGACCTCGGGGGCCGGGAAGTCGAGTCGTCCGGACCTCACCTTCTCCCGCATGAGTGGGGGAGCCCACCCCTATTCCGTCGGCAATGCTCACCGGCATATCCCCGAGATCATGCAGTCCCTGCGTACCTCGGGTGCCACGGATCCGCACCTGAGCGTCAGCGCCGTTCTCGTCCCCATGACCCGTGGAATTCTCGCGGTGTGTACCGCACCGTCCCAGGCCTCGACCGCGACACTCGGCGGACGCCTGCGCGAGGTCTACCACGACGAGCCGCTCATTCACGTCACCAATGCTCACCCAGACACCCATGACGTCGCCGGATCGGCGATGGCGCACATCAATGCCGTCGGTGACCTCGACAACGGTCTGGCCACCGTCGTCGTCGCCCTCGACAACCTCGTCAAGGGCACCGCCGGTGCTGTCGTCCAGAGCCTCAATCTGGCCATGGGACTCCCCGAGACAGCGGGGCTTCCCATGGTTGGCCTCAATCCGTGACAGGAGGATTCATGTCCGTTACCTATCCGCTCGGATTCCGCGCCCGTGGCGTCCAGGCCGGGCTGCGAACCAAACCGGCCCCGGATCTAGCGTTGATCGTCAACGACGGCCCTCGCGACACCGTCGCCGGAGTGTTCACGACCAATCGCGTCAGTGCCGCTCCCGTGCAGTGGTCTCGCCAGGTTGTTTCTGACCACAAGGCACGAGCGGTCATTGCGAATGCAGCTGTCGCCAATGCCTGCACCGGAATCGACGGCCTGACGGACTCCCAGTGCGAGGCCGAGCATGTCGCAACACTGGTCGGTTGTCAGACTGACGAGGTGGTCGTCGCCTCGACAGGAGTCATTGGTGTGCGACTCGACATGCCCTCAATCTTGGTGGGAGCCACGACCGCGCACACCTCCTTGGACAGGGGAGACGCCGTTGACGAGTCGGCGGCACGGGCAATCATGACGACCGACACCGTTCCCAAGTCCGCCACCGTCGAGAGGAATGGGACACGATTCGGAGGGATCGCCAAGGGGGCAGGCATGTTGGCTCCCCAACTCGCGACGATGCTCGTCTTCCTTACCACCGACGCCGTCGTGGACCCCGAGGAATTCCAGGACGTCCTGGCCCAGGCGTGTGACGTCACGTTCAGCCGCGTCGACTCTGACGCCTGTATGTCGACCAATGACACTGTCGTTGCGATGTCGTCCGGGGCATCCGGCGTCAGCCTCACGGGTGATGCCCTTGTCTCTACCCTGACCGACTTGTGTGCAACCCTGGCTCGCCAGCTCGTCGCCGATGCCGAGGGATCCCACCACGACGTCAAGGTGACCGTCCACGGAGCGACGAGTACCGAGGCTGCGGTGGCCGTCGCACGCGAGGTCACCCGATCCAACCTCGTCAAGACCGCCATTGCCGGCAACGACCCCAACTGGGGACGAATCCTGGCAGCTGTCGGATGCGTGCCCGAGGACGTGGCCCCCTACGATCCCGACGCGGTGGACGTCTCGGTCAACGGCATCCAGGTGTGCAGATCGGGAGGGATCGGCGACGACCGCGATCTCGTTGACATGAACCCGCGAGAGGTCCACATCGACATTGACCTGCACGCTGGTGATGCCGAGGCCGCGATGTGGACCAATGACCTGACCCACGAGTACGTCGAAGAGAACAGCGCATACACATCATGACCCTTGCCCTTGACATTCCCCTCAACGATTCACAGTTCTCGGCTCAGCGAAAGTCAGAGGTGCTGGTTGAAGCGCTACCTTGGATCAGACGGTTCCAGGGCCGGACCGTCGTCGTGAAGTACGGTGGCAATGCCATGGTTGACCCGGGCTTGCAGCAGGCCTTTGCCGACGACATCGTCTTCATGGCGTCGGTGGGTATCCGTCCGATCGTCGTCCATGGCGGTGGACCTCAGATCAACGCCATGCTCGCCGAATCCGCGACACCCGTGGAGTTCCGCAACGGTTTGCGGGTGACGTCTCCCGAGGTCATGGAGGTCGTCCGGATGGTGCTCGTGGGCCAGGTCGGTCGTCAGCTCGTCAACCGGATCAATTCCTACGCACCACTTGCGGCTGGCATGTCGGGCGAGGATTCCGGATTGTTGGCGGCGCGGAAGTCTCGGGTCATCGTTGATGGGGAACGGATCGACATGGGCTTGGTCGGAGACATCGTCGACGTCAACACCGAACTCATCAACTCCATGTTGGATCGCGGGCAGATCCCCGTCATTGCCCCGGTGAGTCCCGAGGTCGACGAGGCCGGCCGACCGACCGGGCAGGTCCTCAACGTCAACGCTGACGCCGCTGCAACCGCCATCGCCCAAGCTCTGTGTGCCGAGAAACTCGTCATGCTGACGAACGTTGCTGGTATCTACGGCGCCTGGCCGGATCCGCACACCCTCATCTCGGAGATCTCGGACACGGATCTGCGCGCCATGATCCCTCGCCTGGGGGAGGGGATGCGGCCCAAGGGTCAGGCCTTACTCGACGCCATTGACGGCGGGGTCGCGAGCGCGGCAATCGTCGACGGACGAATCGAGCACGCCTTGTTGTTGGAGATCTTCACCACCAGGGGAGTCGGAACGATGGCCCGGCGCGATGACTACGTCTGAGGGGATGACGATGACTGACGATCAGACGACTGGCACTTGGCGGGAGCGCTACCGGCGCGACCTGCTCGGCGTGTTCGGCAGCCCCCAGCTGTGCCTGGAACGCGGTCACGGTTGCGTCGTCGTCGACAGTGACGGCAAGGAGTACCTCGATCTGCTCGGCGGTATTGCCGTCAACGCCCTGGGCTATGCGCATCCCGCATGGGTTGAGGCCGTCAGCCATCAGGCCGCGACCCTTGCCCACGTTTCGAACTTCTTCACCACCGGGCCGCAGCTCGACCTTGCCGAGAAGCTGTTGGCCCTGGCCAAGGCTCCACAGGGATCCGCGGTCTTCCTGTCGAACTCGGGTGCCGAGGCCAATGAGGCGGCGGTCAAGATCTGCCTTGCCCGTGACCCCGGTGGTCGAATCATCGCGCTCGAGCATGCCTTCCACGGCCGGACCCTGGGTGCTCTCTCGGTGACGCACAAGATCGCCTACCGTCAGCCCTTCGGCCCCTCAGCCGTTGACGTGACCTTCGTCCCTGCGGAGGACCCCGATTCTCTCGCCGCTGAGTTGGACAAGGGCGACGTGGCCGGGGTCTTCGTCGAGCCGGTTCAGGGAGAGGCCGGGGTCGTGCCGCTGTCAGTGGCGTACCTGCAACGGGTACGTGAGCTGACGGCCTCCCACGACGTCCTCATGGTCGTTGACGAGGTGCAGTGTGGGATGGGGCGCACCGGTCACTGGTTCGCTCACCATGGCGCTCACATCACACCCGACATCATGACCCTTGCCAAGGCTCTGGGCGGCGGCTTCCCCATCGGGGCGACGATGACCTTCGGACCCGACGTCTCCGGCATCCTCTCCGCCGGACAACACGGGACGACCTTCGGCGGCAACCCGTTGGCCTGCGCGGCGGCCTACTCAGTCATCAACACCATCGAGTCCGAGGATCTGCTGGCCCATGTGCGTCAGATCGGTACCTTGCTGTCGTCCACGCTGAGGCAGTGCCATCCTCGCATCACCGAGGTGCGGGGCAGTGGCGCCTTGCTCGGTGTCCAGTTCGATTCCGAGATTGCTGCCGACCTCGTCGTTGCGGCCCGCGACGCTGGGTTCATCGTCAATGCGGCCAATCCGTCGACGCTGAGGCTGGCCCCTCCATACATCCTGACCACGGAGCAGGCCCAATCCTTCGTCGACGCCCTCCCCGGCCTCATCGACGCGGTGACCGTCTGACAATCTGGTCGGGGTCCCCGGGAAACGCCACAGATGAACGGGGACGGTCATGGTGGTGGGTAAGCTGAAAATCACGTCCCCGAGTGAGGAGTTCTTCTTGACCACCGAACCGCACGACCACAACCGGAACAGCTCTGACCGTCCGATGGCATTGTGGGGTGGACGCTTCTCCGGTGGGCCGTCCGACGCATTGGCGGCCCTGTCCGTGTCGACCCAGTTCGACTGGCGGCTGGCGCGCCACGACATTGCTGGCTCCAGGGCCCACGCCGGAGTTCTCCACACCGCGGGTCTGCTAGACGACGAGCAGTACCAAGGCATGATCGAGGCCCTCGACAGGCTTGAGGACGATGTCGTCTCCGGACGATTCGTCGCCGGCCCTGATGACGAGGACGTTCACACCGCCCTCGAGCGCGGCCTCATGGAACGAGCTGGTGACGATCTTGGCGGACGTCTGCGTGCTGGTCGCTCTCGTAACGACCAGATCATTGCGCTGCTGCGGCGGTATCTGCGTGAGGAGGCTCGTAGCCTGGCCGGCGAGGTACTGGAACTGGTCAACGTGTTGGCGCGACGGGCCGAGGAGGCTGGTGACGCCGTCATCGCTGGTCGTACCCACATGCAGCACGCCCAGCCGGTGCTGTTGGCTCATCATCTGCTTGCTCACGCCTGGCCGCTGGTGCGCGACGTGCAGCGTTTCCGTGACCTCGATGCCAGGATGGACTGCTCTCCGTACGGCTCGGGGGCCCTTGCGGGGTCGTCACTCGGTCTGGATCCGGAAGCCGTCGCACGGGACCTCGGGTTCTCCTCGTCTGCTCCCAACTCGATCGATGGCACCGCGGCTCGCGACGTCGTTGCCGAGTTCGCTTTCGTGGCTGCCCAGGTTGGGGTTGACCTCTCGCGGCTCAGCGAGGAGATCATCATCTGGAATACCCGCGAGTTCAGCTACGTCACCCTTGACGACTCGTTCTCGACCGGGTCGTCCATCATGCCGCAGAAGAAGAACCCCGATATTGCCGAGCTCGCTCGTGGCAAGGCGGGCCGACTCATCGGCGACCTTGCTGGTCTCATGGCTTCCCTCAAGGGCATGCCGCTGGCATATGCGCGGGACCTGCAGGAGGACAAGGAGCCGGTCTTCGACCAGATCGATCAGCTCCATCTGCTGCTTCCTGCCGTGACCGGGATGATGGACACCGCGGTGTTCAACACCGAGCGCATGGCCGAGATGGCTGGTCAGGGATTCTCCCTGGCCACCGATGTCGCCGAGTGGCTGGTGCGACAGGGGGTGCCGTTCCGCGTCGCTCATGAGCTTTCCGGGGCATGTGTGCGTGAGGCCGAGTCCCAGGGCAAGGAATTGGCCGATCTCACTGACGACGAGCTGGCCGCCATTGATCCCCGACTCACCCCGCAGGTCCGTGAAGTCATGACGGTCGAGGGGTCGGTGCGCTCCCGGTCCGGACGCGGTGGCACTGCCCCCGTCCGCGTGGCCGGACAGATTGCTGAGTTGCGAGATGCTGTTTCGCAGTTGAGTGATTTCGGGAGGGACGTGTCCCGATGAGTTCCGGGTGGCAACCGGAGAATGCCTCGCTGCGGGTGACCAACACACAACGCGAGAGAGTCCTCGACCACATCAATGACGCCTACGCCCACGGAGTGATTGACGACGCGGAGCGAGAGCGTCGCACCGAGATAACCTTGTTGGCGCGCACTCGGTCCGAGCTTGACCAGGGCTACCGTGGGCTGCCGTCCTTCAAGCCATCGGTTCCGGAAGCCATCAGGGCACCCCTGCCTGACATTCCTGCCGAGAGGACGACGAAGGGAGTCGGGCTGTGTGCCTTGTCAGCATTCATCAGCGGACCAATCGGTCCGGCCATTGGTGTTGCGGTGACGAGGAGGGGATCCTGGGCGCGACGCAGGGTGAAGCGCCAGTTCATCACTCAGGTTGTGTTCTTCGCCTTGATGGGCTTCTTCGGTGCGTTCTCTCCTTCCGCATTCTCTGGTGACAGCGCGGCGCTCGGTACGGTCGGACTGATCTGGATGATCGTGACCATCGTCCAGGCGATTCGCGGATTCGAGGGACAAGACTGAGACGCTGGTCTGTGTTCATGCCGTGGCCCTATGACCGCGGTCGGTGTCGAGGTGGCCTTCATTGGTTTGGGCAACGGACCGAATCACGATGGATGTCGTGAATAGTTGTCAGCCGTGGCAGTCGGGAGAGGATCAGTGGCTCGTCAACGACGCTCAGCGTGATCGAGTCGTTGACTTCTTGCGAAATTCCTATGTCGACGGTCGTCTCTCGCCTGCTGACTTCGAGGACAGGGTGAGTCGTGCCCTGGCTGCGGTGACACGAGCTGATCTCAATGCGACCCTGGCTGGTCTAGCTGTCATCGGTGGTCGGGCCCGTTCCCCTCAGACTGCACGTATCGCTCCTGGGGAATCGTTGGCTGCCGGGCTGATCGGGTTGTCTCCGCTCTTCCTCGGGCCGCTGGGTCCGATGTTGGGTGTGGCGATTTCGCCTCGAGGTTCCTGGACTCGTCGTCAAGTTGCCCATCAGGCCAATTTCCAGGTGCTTGCCTTGTTGTTGGCCATGGTTGTGTTGGGGGTTGTTGCCAAAACGGGCATGCTTGTCATCGCCTTCCCCCTCGTCGGAATGGCGTGGTTCGCCGGGACGATCACTCACGCCGCTCGTGCCTTCGAGGGTGTCGAGTGGACGAATCCGCTGCTCGACGCGATCCCGCTGAAGTTCTTCGACGACGGTCGGCGTCGGCTGACGGGTTCGGTGACTCGGGGCCGATGAGGTAGACTTGACTGGTACAACACCATAGAGGGGATGACTGGTTTCGACTTGGAATGGTTGTTCCAGGAGAAGCGGGCCGAGGACCCAGGGTCAACTCGTTAACGACCCCTGGAAACCTATAAGTGCCGAGAACACTCGCACTGACTTCGCTCTCGCTGCCTGATCAGTGATCGAAGGGTCAGCCCGGATGTAGCCTTCCGTCCGGATTCTGGCCTCATTTAGAAGGCTTGCTGTACAGCCGTGGTCACGGAGGCTGTACGGGACTTTTCCGTGACTGGGCTTGTCTGCACCATGTCGGTGTGAGTGCAGGAGCCGAGTAACAACGACAGCATCGACTGCGCCCGGAGAATGTCTGGACGGTCTTTCAAGGACGCGGGTTCAATTCCCGCCATCTCCACTGAGTGCCTGCTGGCGTTGGTACATTGGCGCGCCGGCAGGCATTTTGATGCTGTCTACGCTGGGGCCATCGGTCCTAACCGGGGGGCAGGAGGACCGGGACATCGAGCGCACTCTCTACTACCCGAGGAATAGAACGGGACGAGCTGGTCAATGTCCAAATCGGTCGGGGTACTCACTCGATAGGTTGCAACGACCAGGACAGTGTGACGGCCTTTCCGGTTGAACCCGTCGTCAACCGGAAAGGCCCTCACGGTGGCTCATGATGCCGACCTTAGTCCTTGGCCCCAACCATCAACAGGCGCTCAGCAAACCTTGTTGACGACTTTGCTCGTGGTCAGCAGCTGGTTGGTCAGAGTGGTGCTCGAGGGGGAACTGGACGGTTGCCCGGTGTATGTGATGGTTGCTGACTGCACATATGACCTGAGACTAAATGATGACCATCCGTCATTAGCGATCATCCGGAATGTTGCCGGCATGATGAGGGTTTGCCCGTAGTACTTGCTCTTTGCCTGGGTCACCGTGGATGACGCCGTGGTCGTGTAGGTGAGCGTGCCGGTGACCTTCAGGGATCCGTCTGGCAATGTGGTTGTTGTCGGCGCGGTGACGGACCAGTTGCCAGCGACACTTTGGCTGTTCAGATAAGTCGCGTTGCCAGTTACCGTGACTAGTCTTCCAGAAAGCTCTTTAGTCCAGTCGTCCCGGTTCACCTTAATGTGGTTCGCCGCGTTCTGGGCCTTTTGCGGAACGATGACCTCGATATCGGTCACGAAGGTGGCCCCACGGTTCAGCGTTGCGGTCGAGCCAGGAATATATCCGGTGCCCGTCTGTGGCGACGTGGTGGGAACGGACCACCAGAAACCGCTCGACGAAGCATAAGAGCCATCCGCTCCCGATGAAATGTTGGTGACGGGAGTGAGTGACCCTTCACTGTTGTGAAAGTAAGTGAATAACCCTTCACTGGTGTGCACGTAGGCGCCATTGGTGTAGCACGTGTCAGAATCGTCCCAATGGGTGTCAGTTTGAGGGCTGCTACCGGACTTGACTGCAGCGAAGTATTTGCTGGGGGTCGTCGGGTAGTTGCCGGTAGAAGGATCGTCGGTTTGGTCATATCCGACATAATTCTTCGTCTTCGGATTGCGATTTTCCGGATTGATCTGAGTGGTCATGCCGGTAGTGACAAACAGACCATATTCGGCGGAGGCTGCGGGGTGGGGGGTGGACGCTGCGGAAGCTGGCAGTCGGTGTGCGGAGATGACAGCCGGCGTCGCCCACGCAGTGCCTGAGATCACGGTGCGCCGTCGGATCGCGGGAGAATTCACGATAGCCTTTCACAGTATGGCAGCATAAAAACGGTTTGGTGATACCCTATTGATTGATGCCATGCAAAATAATGCTCATCATATGGTCTCACTGTGTTTGCGCCCATATCTTATGGCTATCCTGCTGCGGATGCCGATCATGTGCCTCTGAACCCCTACACCGTCGAGTTGGTCACAGGTCGACACGATTGAGCTACTGCGGCGGCCGCTTACAGCCGACCTCACATTGACGATTACCTCGAATCACCCCGGCTCTGGGTGACACAATGGGCGTCGTGATACTCGCGAACCCTCTCAAAGCTGGTGACCTGCTGTTGGCGAGTCGCCACATCGACGAGGGGTGCTTCTGCGAGTCCGTCGTCTATCTCATCGACGTCGCCCCTGACGGTGTCCTCGGAGTCATCGTCAACCAACCCTGCTCGGCGGGAACGTTGCGCAGCCAACTACCCGACTGGGAGCCTCTCGCCACCCCTCCGCAGGACCTCTTCTTCGGGGGTCCGATGTCGCCCAGCGGGGCGATTTGTCTGGCTCGTGTGCAGCGTTCCAGCGAGGAGCCTCCCGGGTGGCGACGAGTCCAAGGACTGATCGGTCTGCTCCATCTCGACACCCCGACGGAATTGGTTGTGGGAGCGTTCACGGACGTACGGATCTTTGCCGGATACGCGGAGTGGGGGCCTGGACAACTCGAGGCTGAGCTCATTCGCGGTGATTGGATTCGCGCCATCGCTCACCCGGAGGACGTCTTCTCCTCGGAGCCGCATGGCTTGTGGCGAGCCGTCCTCCACCGCCAGAACGGCACGGCGGCGATGCTCGCCACCGCTACGGACAACCCCGCCCTGAATTGATCGATGGCTGGATGCCGTTGGGACTACGATGTGCACCATCCCGGAATGAGTCAGGAGGTCTGTGGTGGGCGCCACCGGTGAGCATGGGCCGATCCTCGTCGTCGATGACGACCCGGCCCTGGCCGAGATGCTCCAGCTCGTCCTGGTGAAGGAGGGATTCTCAACCGTGTGGGTCGGGCACGGCAACGACGTCATGGACGTCTTTCGGCAGCGCAAACCCGCACTCGTCCTCCTCGACCTCATGCTTCCGGGCCGTGACGGCATCCAGATCTGCCAGGACATCCGACGAGAATCCGGCGCCCCGATCATCATGCTCACAGCGCGGTCCGACACCCCTGACGTCGTTCGTGGATTGGGTGCCGGTGCTGACGACTACGTCTCCAAGCCCTTCCGCTCCGCAGAACTTGTGGCCCGAATCCGAGCCCGACTCCGCACCCCAGCTGCTGAGCGGGATGAGGGGGGAATCATCACCGTCGGGGACCTGACCATCAATCCTGCCGCTCACCTGGTGCAGCGAGGCGGGGAAGAGATCTCCTTGACGCCATTGGAGTACTCCCTGCTCATGACGATGGCCCAACGCCCCAACAAGGTGTTCAGCCGTGAGACCCTGCTGCGGGAAGTTTGGGGCTACACCAGTAATGCGGACACCCGGTTGGTCAATGTCCACATGCAGAGATTGCGCTCCAAGGTGGAACGCAACGCAGAACGTCCACAGATGATCGTGACGGTGCGCGGAGTCGGATATCGCATCAGGACACCCGGGGAGGAAAGCTGATCACCCCAGCGCGGCATGCTGGCCGCCCCCGACGACCTGCTTGGCCCCAGTCCTGGCTCGCCGGGCTGCGACGACTGTGGTGGTCGTCATTGCCGCTGCGCATGGTGACCATCACCATGTCGAGCAGTCTGGTCATTCTCATCGTCGGTGGCTTCTTCCTGGTTCGTCAGGCCACCGTGGGAATCCTCGACGCCAAACGCGCCTCTGCCATTGCGGAGACGACCACGACAATCAATCGCATCCAGGGCCAGCTACGTGACACCGATCTGCGCACAGCTTCTCTCTACGAGCGGCTCAATCGACTTGCAGACGACGCAGCTGGACAGTCGGGGCAGTATCACGTCCTCATCCAGGGTCCTGTTTCCGGACTCATCTCCCAGGGGGTTTCGCCGGACTCCGTCCCAGCTGAACTCACCGCGAAGGTGGGGGAGTCGAGCGGGATGTGGACCGCGCCAACGATGGTCCATTACACCGATCACGTGCGTCCTGACGTCCCCGGGATTGTCGTCGGGTCGACCTTGTGGTCCCCCGGGGCCAGCCAGTCCATCCCGGTCTACTTCATCTTTCCGGAGACCCAGGAGGTCGCCACCGTCGAGTTGCTGCGACGCAGTGTCATCAGCGTCGGAGCCCTCATGGCCCTGGCCATCGCCCTGGCAACCTACTTGGCGACCCGTCACCTGTCCCAACCCATTCGGCAAGCCTCCATCACAGCCTCGAAATTGGCCGACGGGGCGTTGGACGAGCGCATGGCGGTGCGGGGGACTGACGACCTCGCGGCCCTTGCCAAGTCGATGAATGACATGGCAGCCCAGTTGGATCGGCGAATTGGGGAATTGGAGAGGCTGTCGACACTGCAGCAGCAGTTCGTCTCGGATGTCTCCCACGAGTTGCGCACCCCCATGACGACGATGCGGATGGCCTGCGACATGATCGAGGCCAATCCCGATGATCCGGTCCAGGTGCGGTCGGTCGAGCTCATGCGGGCCCAGATGGAGCGTTTCGAGGTTCTGTTGGCCGACCTGCTCGAGATCTCTCGGTTTGACGCCGGCGCCGCACAATTGACACTGGAAGACTGCGACATCGTCGAACTCGTGCGCGCCGAGACCGTCGACGTGACTCCGCTCGCAGAGCGCCTGGGAGTTCCGATCGTACTGACCACCGATACGACGCAGACTGCTGAGGTTGACCCGCGACGGATCAGCCGCATCGTCAGGAACCTGTTGTCGAACGCTGTTGAGCATGCCGAGGGAAGGACGGTCGAGGTGACCGTCGTCGGTAATGACTGTGCTGTAGGGGTCGCCGTGCGTGACCACGGAGTCGGATTCGAGCCATGGCAGGCAGAAAAGGTCTTCGGCAGGTTCTGGCGTGGGGACCCGTCCCGGGTGCGCACCGTGGGTGGCAGTGGTCTCGGCCTGGCCATTTCTCGTCAGGACGCCAACCTGCACCATGGCTGGTTGACGGCGTGGGGACGACCCGGAGATGGTGCCTTTTTCCGGCTGGTCATTCCGAGGGATTCCGGGGGAGTGATCGTCGAGTCCCCATTACCCGCTGCGCCGAGCGATGCCGGTCCGACCGAATCGGAGGAGGAGCGATGACACTGCGTCCCACACGGCGTGCCGTGCTGTCGGGAGCCGCCCTCCTGCTGGCAGGTTGCGCCGAGGTGCCGTCCACAGGGGCAGTGACACAGGCTGAAGACCCACACCAAGCCTCAGGTCAGCGGGAGGGCATTGACGTCGCCCCTCAGCCTCCTGCTGATGGCGCATCGATTGACCTTGTCGTGGGCGGTTTCCTGCAGGCCATGACGAGTGCTCGCGATGACTACCGGGTCGCTCGTGCCTATCTCACGAAGGACATGGCGGACCGCTGGGATCCCCATTCCGGAGCGACGATTTACCAGGCCACCAATCACAAGCCGACCAGCACGGTGGCGACGGCTTCTCTCCAGGCTCCGATCATCGGCACCGTTGATGCCGACGGTCATTACCACCCAGGGGAATCGCAGACGCTCAAACATGATTTCGGCATGGCCCAGGAATCCGGACAATGGCGGATTTCCCGGCCTCCCGAGGGGCTGCTGATCTCGCAGTACACCTTCCAGCGCGCTTGGTCGGCGATTCCGGTCTACTTCTTTGCTGCCGACGTTGACCGTCTGGTCCCGGACGTCATTCATCTGCCGAGCCTGGGGGCTACCCCTGACGCCGCGCTCAGGGCGATGATGGCGGGTGTGCCGGAATACCTGAAGCCTGCGCTTCGCACGGCACTGCCGGCAGGGGTGAGAGCCGTCGGGACGACCACGGTTGACGCCGTTGGCGTCGTCACCGTGCCACTGAGTGCGTCCGCAGCCCAACTCTCAGAATCTCAACGTCGGTTGCTCGCCAGCCAAGTCACCTGGACTCTGAGTGGTTTCGCTGCCATCTCACGTATCCGATTCACCGCCGGCGGGTCTCTGCTGCCTCTTCCCGAGGCGGCTGAGGACAACACAGTGTCGGCAGACTTGTACGCCGACCTCCTACCGCTCCCGTCGACGGATTCCCCCACGGTGGTCGCCGTCGTCAAGGGACAGATGGGACGGGTCAACGCAGTAGGCCAAGCCCTCCAGATCATGCCTGGAGCGTTGGGGCAGGACGCTCGCCCGGAAACTGGTGTCTCAGCTGTCGCCTCCACCCAGTTCGCCATGCCGGTCGCAACTGTGAGCACCCCGGGTGCGGTGTGGCACGCCGTTTCCGCGGATCGACGGTCGCTGGTGAAATGGCGTGAAGGCAGTGATCAGGTCGACGTCGTTGCCACCGGGGTGAATCTGCTTCGTCCTCAAGTCCTCGTCGATCGCAGTGTGGCGACCTTCTCGACAACAGATCCGACGCTCATCGTCGTCGCCGCGGATGGTTCCCGAATGTCCACTGTCGTTGACCTTGGTGGTCGCACAGTGACTTCCTTCAGTGTCTCTCCTGATGGCATTCGCGTGGCCCTGGTCCTTCAGCGGGGGAAGACCTATGGATTGGGTATCGGCCTGCTGTCACGGCAGGACGGCGCAGTTCATCTCGGCCACATCGTCGACATGCCGTTGTCCTCCTCGGACGCGAATCTGTCGAGGATCACCGACGTTGCCTGGCTTTCCCAAACCCAATTGTGTGTCCTGGGCAGCGCGATCGAGTCTGGGGTAACTGCGCCGTACGAGGTCATTGTTGACGGCTCGGGTGCGACGTCCATGGGGCCGCTCAGCGGGAAGAGCGTGGAATCCGTGGTGGCAGTCCCGATGGAAATTGGCACTGAGGCTGTCATGCTCAGTGAGGACGGAAAACTGCTTCACCACGAGGAGAGATTTCACTGGCGCCAGGTCCTGCAGGGGGTCAGTGCGGTCGCGATTACAGCTTGACCCTTCCGTGACACGACGGTGACCGGCGACACTGGTTCATCGTGAACCCAATGGACTCCCTGGCCGACCTGCTGCTGGGAGCGTGCTGTCCTGGATGTGGGGAGCCGGGCGTGGGTCTGTGTGACGCGTGTCGGTCTGCGATCAACCCGACCCCTCGGGTCATTGTTGACGGGCCGCCACCGGTCATTGCCTGCATGGGCTACCACGGTCCTGTTCCCGGGATCGTCACAGCTCACAAGGATCGTGGTGCGGCATGGTTGACCGACGAGCTCGGCCACTGGCTGGCTCATGGGCTCGCTCCGGCGATAGCAGCCGTTCCCGGCCACGTTGACGTCGTTCCAGTTCCCTCGACGGCGAGGGCTGTGCGACGACGAGGTGCTGATCATGCTGCCGACATGACGCGATCAGCTCTGCGAACTCTGGATGCGTCCAATGCCTCCCTCGCCCAGGTCTTGCACCGAACTCGACGCGTGGCGGACCAGCTTGAGGTTCGCCATGAGGATCGCAGCGCCAATCAGCGCGGGTCGATGAGAGCTCCGACGGGAGAGGGAGATGTCATTCTCGTCGACGACGTTCGTACCTCAGGGGCGACGATCGACGAGGCGTGCAGAGCCTTGGGGTGGTCCGGGCGGCGAGTGCTGTCCGTGGTTGTCCTGGCTGATGCTGCGACCCCACTGAGATGGCCGTGACCACACCTGGACGCGAGCGTGATCACATTGTCGGGCGACACGTCAGCGTGGGTGTCGAACCTTGCCAAACAGCTGTTGTGAGCCCCTCTTATGGGCTAGCGTAGGTGCATGGCACGACCGATTGGTACCCGGACCTCCACGAGGGGGATGGGACGCGGTCGTGTCATTTGTTTCTGCGTCGGAAACACCGATGCGAACCCCAATACAGGAGGTTGTCATGGATGTCATCGTTACGGGACGGCACTGCCACGTCAGTGACGACGTGCGCGCCCAGGTCGAGGACAGGCTCTCCGGGGTCGAGAAGTTCAGGGACCGGGTCCAGCGCGCGGAGGTGGTTTTCACTGCCCAGGACGCCAAGGGGTCCAAGGACCAGGCCATGACGTGTGAAATCACACTGCGGGCGAAGGGGCCGGTGGTGCGAGCTGTCGGGCAGGCGGAAGACAAGATGGTTGCCTTTGACATGGCTGCCGATCGACTCCGCACCCAGCTCGTCAAGGCTGCTGATCGTCGTCGCAGTCGTCGTGGCTTGCGCGTCTCCCAGGTCCTGGACGTCTTGCCCGAGGAAAGTACCGATGATGCACCCGAGATCCTGGCCACCAGGAAGATCGCGGGCGACGTGGAAGTCACCGGGGACAGCCCCATCTATGTCAAGGAAAAGGTCTTCCAAGCCGTTCCCCTGACCCTTGCCCAGGCTCTCGACGAGATGGAACTTGTCGGGCACGACTTCTTCCTCTACCTCGATCAGGATTCCAAGCAGCCCAGCGTCGTCTACCGGCGCAAGAAGGGGTACAACTACGGCGTGATCCATCTGGATCTTGACCACGAGTGATTCCTGGATCGTCAAGACACAACGACATCGGCGGCGGTGCGAGATAATCTGGCGCCGCCGCCGATTCATGTCGCGGGTCAATGGCGGGAAAGGACGGTGAGGAATGGACTCATGAGGGGTTCAGCAACCCTCACGTGGCCAGGACGAAAGGTTGCGGCGTTCTTGGTTCGGCCGCAAACCCCCTAGGATGGGGAAGGCAGCTCTCTTGAGCTGCTCGTCCGGGATGCGCCCGGACGACACGACGTCTACTCCTTGAAGGACCCACCCCGTGAACCTCATGGATCGCGTGTTGCACGCCGGTGAAGGCAAGATCATCCGCCGACTCAACCGCATTGTCGGCCAGGTCAACAGCATCGAGGAGGACTACGTCGCCATGAGCGACGACGAGTTGGCGGGACAGACCGCCGACTTCCGTCAGCGTCTCGATAACGGCGAGAACTTGGACCGGCTGCTTCCGGAGGCCTTCGCGACGGTGCGTGAGGCGTCCAGGCGAGTGCTCGGCAAGCGTCACTTCGACGTTCAGATCATGGGCGGTGCGGCCCTGTACCAGTGCAACATCGCCGAGATGAAGACCGGCGAGGGCAAAACCCTCGTCGGTCTTCTCCCCGCCTACCTCGAGGGACTGCTCGGCAAGGGCGTCCACGTCGTCACCGTCAACGACTACCTGGCTCGAGTGCAGTCCGAGCAGATGGGTCGTGTGCACCACTTCCTGGGTCTGACGATCTCGGCGATTCTGTCGGACATGCCTCCGATGGAGCGCAAGGAGGCATACAAGACCGACATCACCTACGGCACGAATAATGAGTTCGGCTTCGACTACCTGCGCGACAACATGGCCAGCTCCTTGAGCGAGTGCGTGCAGCGTGGCCATCACTTCGCCATCGTCGACGAGGTCGACTCGATCCTCGTCGACGAGGCTCGTACCCCGCTGATCATCTCCGGCCCTGCCGAGGAGAACAAGCAGTGGTACCCGGAATTCGCCAAGATCGTCTCGAGACTTCAACGCGACGTCGACTACGAGGTTGACGAGAAGAAGCGGACCGTGGCCGTTCTGGGGCACGGCATCAACGTCGTCGAGGAGCGTCTGGGTATCCAGAACCTGTACGAATCGGCAAACACTCCTCTCATCGGTTACCTCAACAACGCCATCAAGGCCAAGGAGCTCTTCCACCGCGACAAGGACTACGTCATCATCGATGGCGAGGTCCTCATCGTCGACGAACACACCGGTCGTACCCTGGCAGGGCGTCGCTACAACGAGGGTCTGCACCAGGCCCTCGAGGCCAAGGAGCACGTCGAGATCAAGGACGAGTACCAGACCCTCGCGACGATCACCCTGCAGAACTACTTCCGCATGTACGACAAGCTCGCCGGCATGACGGGTACCGCTAAGACCGAGGAGAGCGAGTTCCAGAAGATCTACGGTCTGGGCGTCATCCCGATCCCGACGAACCGCCCGATGATCCGCAAGGACCAGAAGGACCTCATCTACCGCACCGAGGATGCCAAGTTCGACGCCATCATCTCCGACGTCGTCGAGCGCCACGAGGCTGGTCAACCGATCCTCATCGGTACCGCATCCGTCGCCAAGTCGGAGCTGCTCTCGGAGAAGCTCAAGCGGGCCGGCGTTCCCCACAAGGTGTTGAACGCCAAGCACCACGAGTCCGAGGCGGCGATCGTCGCCCTGGCCGGCCGCAAGGGAGCTGTGACGGTCTCGACCAACATGGCCGGTCGTGGTACCGACATCATCTTGGGTGGTAACCCAGAATTCCTCACCGAGCTGGACCTTCGCGAGAAGGGGCTCGACCCGGTGGAGGACGAGGAGGCCTACCAGACCGCCTGGAACAACACCCTGGCCAGGTACGAGGAGCAGTCGAAGGCCGAGCACGAGGAGGTCGAGGAGCTGGGCGGCCTCTACGTCATCGGTTCCGAGCGTCACGAGTCTCGCCGTATCGACAACCAGTTGCGTGGACGTTCCGGCCGTCAGGGCGACCCGGGCGAGTCCAGGTTCTACCTGTCCTTGCAGGACGAGCTGATGCGCCTGTTCAAGCCTGAGGTCATCGACCGCGCCATGGTCACCCTCAAGATGCCCGAGGACATGCCGATCGAGTCCAAGTGGGTGTCTCGTCAGATCGAGAGCGCCCAGAAACAGGTTGAGGCGCAGAACTTCGAGATGCGTAAGAACGTCCTGAAGTATGACGACGTCATGAACCGTCAGCGTCACGTCATCTATGGGGACCGTCGCAAGGTTCTCGAGGGTGCCGACGTCGAGGTCGAGCTGCGCGCCACCACTGATCGCGTCGTCGAGGCCGGTGTGCGCAAGTACACCCAGGGCTACTCCGAGGACTGGGACCTCGAGGCGATGTGGGACGAGGTCGGCACCGTGTACCCCGTTGGTCTCGACATCAACGAGTACGCCGACTGCCAGGACAGCGAGGAGCTCGTCGAGGACTTCAAGGCGGATGCCCAGGATGCCTATGACCGTCGCGAGGCCGAGCTCGGTGAGGCGACGATGCGCCAGCTCGAGCGTGAGGTCCTCCTGACGGTGCTCGACCGCAAGTGGCGCGAGCACCTCTACGAGATGGACTACCTGCGCGAGGGCATCGGCCTGCGTGCGATGGCCCAACGCGATCCGCTGGTCGAGTATCAGCGTGAGGGCGGCGACATGTTCAACTCGATGATGGATTCCTTCAAGGAGGAGGTCGTCGGGTTCCTGTTCAATCTTGAGATCGAGACCAGTCCGCAGGTTGGTCTGGTGACCGACGCCGGAGGACAGCCGGTGACGGCAGATTCGGTGCTGCCCCAGGAGAGCCGTCCGCGTCGCGCTCTGAGCTACTCGGCTCCCGACGAGCAGGGTGACGCCAAGACGACTGCTGAAGGTGGTGCGCCGAAGAATCCCAAGGCGGAGGGAAACCGGGCCGCGAGGAGGTCTGCGTCCAAGAAGTCGAGGAAGAACCGCAAGAAGCGCTGATGTGACATCGGGGACGGCGTCGACACGACAGTGTCGGCGCCGTTTTCGTCACGCCATACCGACGGCCTCCTGCGTGATGTGCTTGTTGCTGAGGAGCGCGGCCACCTTGGGGTTCAGAACGAGCTCGACGGCGTCGAGATGCCAGACACCCTCGTGCTGAACCAGGTTCGTGGCCAACGGGAGCCGCCTGCCACGCAGATCGATCAGGCCGACCCCGTCCACGTGGTCGTCGTCAAAACTGACTTGAGGCTCGCCGACGAGGAGCATACGGCTCCAGCCAGGTCCCCGGGGCCATTTGCGCATGGTTGCCGCAGCACGAGGGCTGGATGCTCGCATGAGCTGATTCATGGGGCGTCGCCCGGCCATCGTCTCCACGATGATGACGTGGATTGCCCGCGTCAGTCGCACAGCCTGTTGGCGAGCCTGGATGCTGCCTTCCACGGCGCTCGTCACCGGTGATGACGAGACGACGCGCAATTCGTCCGGCCACCAGTCCCGGTCGAGCTCCAGGAAGATGTCCGAATGATGTGGCCGGGCCGAATCAAGGGGAATGGGCGCTGATGTGGTCGTCATGGGCTCTAGAACAGTTCACGCTGCCTTCCTCGGGAAGGGTTGATGCGCAAATCTGTGGATAACTCGAGCGAGCTAACGATGTCGTCATCTGGGACGACGCGAGCCAATATATGATTCCCGTCCGCATCTGAGTACCGTGGACGATGCATCAGGGGTCACGCTGACCAAGGAGGGTTCAATTGTCGACGTCCACCATCGTTTTCATCCCAACCAATGCGCAACGGGCTCGTGAGCTCGTTGCCGCGCCGGGAGAACAGGTGACGGCCTTCACGGTCACCGAGGAGCTTCGTGTCATCCTCGACGTCACTGATCCCGAGGAAACCGAACATGCTGCTATGGTCATCGGTTCGGTATGGGGCCTGACCCATACCGGTCGTCGACTGGTTCTCGTCGCCCATGTCCCTGCCGAGCAAATTGCAGAGCACGAAGAGGTCGACAACGGCGGAGTGACGCTGACCCGTCTCGAGCCCTCGCAGATCACGGCGTGGTTTGCCGACGATGACGACGCCGACTCCAAGGATGCTGCCGCGGACGTCAAGGGCATGATCATCGACGATGCCTGGAATGACGTCGCCGTTCAGACTCTCATCGGTGAGCACGAGTTGTCGTGGCATGACATCACCGAGGAGCTTCCGGCGGCCGACACCGACCCCGAGGGTTTTCCCGGATTGGAGTGACGGACCGCCGCGACGGGTGGGGTTGGCCTCAGTGGGAGGCCAACCAGTCGTCGCCCGCCCGCTGCTGCATGTCGAAGGCCTGAGTGATGTGTGGGGCCGCAGCCTTTTCTAGTTTCTTGCCCACCAGCGGGACCGACACGGTGAAGGTACCGGTGTACATGACCTCAGTTCCGGTGACGTCGGGACGCACGGAGACGTGTCCGTCTGCCTTCGCCCGCATGCCCTGAGGAACGATCTGCAAGGAGCCCTCTCTCGATCCATCAGGATTGGCGGGCTGCCACCACACGGTCTGCTTGGCGGTGAGGGTGGAGCCGACGAACTTCGTCACCTGGCTGGGAGCGGGCACGGCCACGTCCAGGCTCAACGAATCCCCCGTGACGACGGCATTGCTGGTGGTGGCCCCGGCGCGTCGGTGGACGTCCTGCCACCATGCCGGATCGGTCATCATGGCGACGACTTGATCAGGGGTTGCGTCGAAATGGGCCCGTGAATTGATGTCCATGTCACCATGATGCCGGACGTTTGCGACACACCTCGCAAAACGACCTTGTTCGGTGGTTCACGCGAAGGCATAAACCCTTGTAGAGTTCTCATCGAGGACCACGTTGAGGTGGCCCCGTGACCATGACGAAGGTGACCTGATCGTGTCAGAGATGGAGAAAGTCATCCCGGCTCTCGTGGCATCGGTGCTGGAGCAGCACGCCACTGGAGATCACTGCTGTGAAGAGGTGATTCGTCAGGCGATGGAACGGCAGGTGAAGGTTGCCGTGAAGCCTGGACCGGTTCGCGTCGACGTTAGCATCGCTCCGCCGTGGTCTGACGGTCAGGTCAACTCGGTGCAGGTCGTCATGGATGACCGTCCCTTCCTCGTCGACACCGTCGTGTCGTGCCTGCTTCGTCATGGGTGGCGAGTTGAGGACGTTCGGCACCCGATTTTCGGTGTCAAGCGCAACGCCGAGGGAGCTGTTGAGAGTGTCGGAACTCCCGGACGCGAGGGCTGCGAGCCGGAGTCCTGGATTCACATCGATGCCACGGCGCCGATTGGTGTTGACACTGGCGAGGCTGCCAAGCAGCTCGATGAGGATCTTCACAGCTGCCTTGACCAGGTTGTTCGGGCCACGGACGATTGGGCGGCGATGCAAGAGGCGATGTTGCGGACCGCTGAGGTGGTGAGTGCTTCCCAAGGGCGCGCCGATGATCGTGACTCGACGCGTGAGCTCCTGGAATGGTTGGCCGATGACCATTTTATGTACTTGTCGTACGAGGAGTTCCGGGTCGACGGGGACACCATGACGCCAGTACCCGGTACCCGGCTGGGCATCACCGATGACGGGCCGCGCTTCGATGCGGTCCCTCACAGCGAGGATCAATCCACCATCGTCGTCACGAAGGACTCGGTTCGTTCCACCGTGCAGCGCAATGGATACCGGGATTACGTTGGCGTGCGAATCCGTGACGAACACGGCACCGTCGTCGCTGAGCACCGCTTCATCGGTCTGCTGGGGTCGGCCGCATACACCGAGTCGGTGACGCACATCCCGGTCCTTCGCGCCAAGGCCTCCCGTATGCTCGCACTCTCGGGATACCGAGCCAACTCCCATGGCGGCAAGGCGGTCATTCGTACCATCGCCGAGTTCCCACGTGACGCCCTTTTCGAGGCCTCGGCCGAAGAGCTCGTGCCGCTCATCATGACGATCGTCGACCTGCGCGAGAAGCAGCGCCTTCGGGCACTGGTCCGCCGCGGTCCGTGGGGCCGGTTCTTCCACCTGTTGGTCTTCGTCCCGGCCGACCGTTTCGACGCCAGCACTGTTGGCGTCGTCGAGGGAATCGTCGCCAAGCGGACCGGCGCGGTCGAGTTCGACTCGACCATCATGATGGGTGAGTCCTCCCTGGTCAGGATCATCTTGACTGCCAAGGTCCCTGACGGTGAGGTCCTTCCTCCGGTTGATGATGCGGAACTGCAGGCAGAGCTCGCTGACGCCACCTCGAACTGGGATGACGAGTTCATTGCCCTGGCCAGCAGCATTGAGAGCGACCGACGTGGAATTGACTTCGGACCCGAGTACAAGCAGGAATTCACGGCCAAGCAGGGCATTCTGGACCTCGAACTGCTCAACGGGTTGGCTGAGGACGACCTGGGCCTGGTCATGTACCGTCCGGATGACCCCGCCGATCCTTCCGACCTGCGCCTCAAGATCTTCAATCAGCACGCGCCGATGACGCTGTCCCAGGTCATGCCGCACCTGTCGAGCCTTGGCGTCCAGATCGTCGATGAGCATCCGCACCGGATTGTTCTGCGCGGTCGGGAGATCTGGCTGTTCGACCTTGGCCTGCAGGCCCCCGGTGAGCTGTGGAAGGAATCCGAGCGACATCGTTTCACCGAGGCGTTTGCCGCGTCCTGGCTTGGGAAGTGCGAATCCGACACGTTCTCGGGCCTCGTGACCGAGGCGGGCTTGTCCTGGTCCCAGGTGGCCATGTTGCGCTGTATCGCTCGTTACCTCCGGCAGGTTGGTAGCCCATTCTCCCAGACCTACATGGCGAAGGCACTACGGGCGAACCCGAATCTGGCAGGGGACCTCGTGAGGATCGTCGAGGCCAAGTTCGATCCGTCGGCTTACGATGACGGGGTCGATGCCGGAGCCGAGCGGTTGGCCAAGGTGGAGGAGCTGTCACAGGCTTTCCTTTCTGATCTGGACGACGTCGCCTCCCTTGATCACGATCGCATCTTGCGCATGATGCATGCCGTCATCAAGGCCATGATCCGCACCAACTGGTGGCAGAAGGATCGCCGAGCGCTGGCCTTCAAGGTGCGTCCAGGTGAGCTTGACTTCGCCCCAGCCCCACGACCCAAGTTCGAGATCTTCGTCAATTCGCCGAGGGTCTCCGGAACTCATCTGCGTTTCGGTGCGGTGGCGAGAGGAGGCCTGCGTTGGTCGGATCGTCCCGAGGACTTCCGTACCGAGGTCCTCGGCCTGGTCAAGGCCCAGATGGTCAAGAACTCGGTCATCGTGCCTGCGGGCGCCAAGGGCGGCTTCGTTCCCGCCCATCTGCCCGATCCCACGACCGACCGCGCGGGCTGGGCAGAGGAAGGCAAGGAGTGCTATCGCATCTTCGTCTCGTCGCTGCTGTCCCTGACCGACAACGTCGTCGAGGGCAGGGTCGTCGCCCCTGACCACGTGGTGCGCCACGACGGGGACGATCCCTACCTCGTCGTTGCCGCTGACAAGGGCACTGCCACTTTCTCCGACACCGCGAACTCAATTGCCGCGGAGCACGGGTTCTGGCTCGGTGACGCCTTCGCCTCGGGTGGATCCCATGGTTACGACCACAAGGCCATGGGCATCACGGCCCGCGGCGCCTGGGAGTCGGTGACCCGGCATCTCGCCGACCTGGGTATCGACCAGTCGGCTGACGACTTCACCTGCGTCGGTATCGGCGACATGTCCGGTGACGTCTTCGGCAATGGCATGTTGCTGAGCAAGCACATCAAGCTGGTGGCAGCTTTCAACCACCGTCACGTCTTCGTCGACCCGAACCCGGATCCTGCCGCGTCCTGGCAGGAGCGTCGTCGCCTCTTCGATCTTCCGCGCTCGAGCTGGGGCGATTACGACTCGTCCCTCATCTCCGAGGGCGGCGGCGTCTGGGATCGCACCTTGAAGTCGATTCCGGTGAGCCAGCAGATGCGCGAGGCCCTCGGCATCGACGGCTCCGTCAAGAGGATGACCCCTGACAATCTCATCTCAGCGATCCTGCGGGCTCCGGTTGACCTGCTGTGGAATGGTGGAATCGGAACCTACGTACGCGCCACGAGTGAGACCGACGCCCAGGTCGGCGACCGCGCCAATGATCCGGTTCGCATCACGGCCAAGGACGTGCGGGCCAGGGCTGCTGGCGAAGGCGGAAACCTGGGATGGACGCAGGCAGGCCGCATCGAATACGCCCGAAACGGTGGCCGAATCAACACCGATTTCATCGACAATTCTGCCGGCGTCGACACCTCTGATCATGAGGTCAACATCAAGATCCTGCTTGATGCTGAGGTGGCTGCTGGCCGCCTCAGCGCTGAGGAACGCGACGAACTCCTGCCTGCCATGGCTGACGACGTCGCTACCCTGGTATTGCGGCACAACCGTTCTCAGAACCTCGCGCTGGCCAATGCGGTGAGCCCGTCAGGGCCGACTCCTGGAGTCCTGGAAGCCTGGATGTGCGAACTCGAGGAGTCTGGCCATCTTGATCGCGTCGTCGACACCATGCCGTTGACCGCTGAGATGAATCGTCGAATGGCCGCAGGGGAGGGGCTTGCCAGCCCGGAGCTGTGCACCCTGCTCGCGTGGACGAAGATCGCCCTGTGCGATGCCGTGCTTGCCACGGATCTTCCAGAAGATCCCTTCGTGGCGGATCGCTTGGTGGGCTACTTCCCGCCGCTGCTGCGTGAGAGGTTCGCTGATCGGATGCCAGATCACCGGCTGCACCGGGAGATCATCACTACCGAAGCCGTCAACAGGTTCGTTGACTCCCAGGGCATTACGGCTTTCCACCGCTTGCATCTGCAGACCGGGGCAGACATCGCTCAGGTCATCCGTTGCCAGCTGGCGGCCCGATCGGTCTTCGGACTGGGCAGGGTGGAGACGAACCTCACCCACCTCGGACTGGACGCAGCCCGTACTGCCGAGATCAGGCTCGCTCTTCGAGATCTCGCCATGGACGCCACGAGGTGGTTCCTCAACCACGGTGGTGCGGACAACATCTCTGCCACGATCGAGACCTACCGTCCGGGCGTCGCCAAACTCGTCGACAAGCTCTCCGACCTGCTGGGCGACAGTGCCGACGAGTGGCAGGAGAAGGTTGATGATGTCACCGAGTTGGGACTCGATCGTGCAGATGCCGCTGTGGTCGCCTCTCACGACTGGGGTTCAGTGCTGTTGAGCGTCGTCGAGATCTCTGACGAAGGTCATCCTCTCGACGAAGTCGCCGAGGCATACTTGACGCTGGCGCGCAGGGTGGACATGACCCGCCTGACCCATCTCGTCGAACAGCTTCCCCAGGACCGTCCGACGGATGCCCGAGTGCGGGCAAGCCTCCGCGAGGATCTCCTTCAGGTGATGTCCGAGGCAACGCGTCGGGCCCTTGAGATTGGAACGGCAAACGTTCTGGTCGATGGTGGACGTATTGTTGAAGCGATGACGACAACCCCGGATCTAGCGCACTGCGTCGTGATGGTCAGTGACCTGCGGTCCTCCGTGGGCCAGGAGGCCAAGCAGTGAGAATTGATCTCCACACCCATTCCACGATCTCGGATGGGACGGATTCCCCGACCCGCCTCGTGATGAAAGCTGCCACGAGCGGTCTGGACGTCATCGCCCTGACTGATCATGACACCTTCGATGGGCTGGAGGAGGCTCAGGCAGCCGGACAACGGTTCGGCGTCCGGCTGCTTCCTGGCCTCGAGATGACGTGCCACATTGGTGGTCGTGACGTTCACCTTCTCGGTTACGGGCCGCATCCTGACGATCCAGCTCTGGGCAGGGAGCTGCAGATCACGCGGGATTCGCGAGTTGGGCGTCTGGACGCCATCTGTCAGATACTCGCCGAGGTCGGAATGTCGGTGACGACGGCGGACGTCCATCGAGCGGCCGGTTCGGCCTCGAGCCTGGGTCGGCCCCATGTAGCGGACGCGATGGTGGCTAAGGGCTACGTCGAAGACCGTGACGAGGCTTTCCGAGACTGGCTCGCTGACGGCAAGCCCGCCTATGTTCCACGGCACAGCGTGGCGTTGGAAGAGGGCATCGACCTCATCCACGACGCCGGCGGCGTCGCCGTCCTAGCACATCCGTGGGGCAGGGGAGCCCAGCAGGTCCTCACCCCGCAGGTGATCGCGTCGTTGTCTGCCTATCATCAGCTCGACGGAATCGAGGTGGAGCACCAGGACCACGACCAGGCAGCCCGCCGAATGCTCTTCGATCTGGGAGGACGGCTCGGGTTGGTCCGGACCGGAGCGAGCGATTACCACGGCTCGGGCAAGAAGGACCACGAGCTGGGATGCAATCTCACCCGTGAGACCGCCTACCGAGAGCTCGTGACGAGGATCCAGCTGCGTGGTGGAGTTCTTCGCGTCCGGTGAGACTGCTACAGTGACCGACATGACGACTGCACCTGCGAATGCCACCTCGTGGTGGCGTCGCTGCGTGCGGCACTGACGATGTGACGGCCGCCCTGCCCGGCGGCGTCGCCTCGTCGCCGAGGTGGGCGGCGAGGAAGGATTTTCGATGACTAGCGACGTCTCCGAAATCGGATCGAACGCTGCCACCTTGGCGCGCTCGCAGGCCCGCAGTGACAAGGTTGAGACCGATCTGGCCGTCCATCCGGAGAAATGGCGGCTTCTCACCGGGGATCGTCCCACCGGAAGTCTCCACATCGGTCACTACTTCGGCTCCCTGGCCAATCGGGTGCGTCTGCAGGACGAGGGAATCGAGTCCTTCCTCGTCATCGCTGATTACCAGGTCATCTATGACCGTGACGGCGTCGGCGAGTTGCAGGCCAATGTCATGTCGAACATCGCCGATTACCTTGCCATCGGTATCGACCCGGTCCGTACCACGATCTTCACCCACTCGGCCCTGCCTGCCCTCAACCAGCTGCTGCTGCCCTTCCTGTCGCTAGTGACCGACGCGGAGCTGCGTCGTAACCCGACTGTCAAGGACGAGCTGGCCACCTCGGACCGCCCGATGTCGGGTCTCATGCTCACCTTCCCGGTGCACCAGGCTGCCGACATCCTCTTCTGCAAGGCCAACCTCGTCCCGGTCGGCCGTGACCAACTGCCACACATCGAGCAGACCCGCGTCATCGCTCGTCGCTTCGACGAGAGGTACGGGCGAGCCGATGCCTCCAAGCCGGTCTTCCCCGAGCCGGAGGCGCTGCTTTCCGCCACCCCGCACGTGTTGGGTCTCGATGGCACGAAGATGAGCAAGTCGAAGGGCAACACCATCGAGATCGGCATGACCGCCGACCAGACCGCCAAGCTCATCAAGAAGGCCAAGACGGACGCCGAGCGCCACATCACGTGGGATCCGGAGAACCGTCCCGAGGTCTCGAACCTGTTGCTGCTCACAGCCTTGTGCGAGAACGATGATCCCGCTGCCATTGCCGAGGAGATCGGTGACGGTGGCTCGGGTACCCTCAAGAAGCGTCTCACCGCCTCTCTCAACGACTACTTCGCCCCGATTCGTGAGCGTCGTGCTGAACTCGCTGCTGACGAGGGCCACCTGCGCGAGGTGCTCCGGGAAGGAAATGAGCGTGCCAACGCCGTCGCCGACCAGACTCTCGCTGAGGTGCGGACAGCCATGAGGATGGTCTACTGAATCTGGTGATATGAAGCGAGGCACGGACATGATGTCCGTGCCTCGTTCTGTGTTCAGTCCGAACTCACAAGGGACCGACGTGCCCTGCGGCGGCGCGGGACAGCGCCAGTCCCCTTATCGCCAACGGTCTTCGTGCTGGCCTTCTTCCTGGGTGCCTGCTCCTTGGCGGAAGCAGCGTCCTTCTCGGGAGCCTTCTTGTGTTCCTTGGCCTCATGCCTGCCGTGCGCGCTGCCGACCTCGTCACCACCGCGGATCACCTTGCCGTTGCGGCGACGGGTGCGCTTGCGGCGCGGCGTGCCATCGTCCTTGGAATCCTCGCGGGAACGACGGCCCCCACTGCGATCACCATGTCTGTGATGGCCGTCGTGCTTGTCGTCACGCTTGTGGTGATGACGCTCACGCTTCTCGGCGCCGGGCAAAGCACCCTTGGTGCCTTCCGGGATGTCGAGGTCGGTGTAGAGATGTGGGGAGGTCGAGTAGGTCTCGATGGGCTCGGGGATCTCGAGGTCCAGTGCCTTGTTGATGAGGTTCCAGCGAGTGACGTCAGCCCAGTCAACGAGGGTGACGGCCACGCCCTTGGCACCGGCACGTCCGGTACGGCCAATACGGTGGACGTAGGTCTTCTCGTCCTCGGGGCACTCGTGGTTGATGACGTGGGAGACCCCTGTGACGTCAATGCCACGTGCAGCGACGTCAGTGGCGACGAGGATGGTGGCGTCGCCGTTGCGGAACTTCTTGAGGGCCTTTTCGCGAGCGACCTGGGTCAGGTCGCCATGGATGGCCCGAGCCTTAAAGCCACGGTCGTCGAGGTCGTCGGCCAGACGCTGGCAGGTGCGCTTGGTACGGCAGAAGATGATGACCTTCTCGACATCGTGGGACTGCAGGATGCGCCCGATGACCTCGATCTTGTCCATCGGATGAGCCTGGTAGACGAACTGCTGGGTGTCCGGAACGGTGGCCTGGGCGTCGGCACCCTCGGCACGCACGTGTACCGGACGGTTCAGCTGGGAACGGGCCAGAGCCATGATCGGTGCCGGCATGGTGGCCGAGAAGAGCATGGTCTGGCGAGAGGTAGGGGTGCGCCCGATGAGGTTCTCGACGTCGGGCAGGAAGCCCAGGTCAAGCATCTCGTCAGCTTCGTCGAGAACGACGATGCGCACGTGGGACAGGTCGAGGTCCTTGCGCTGGGAGAGGTCCAGAAGACGTCCGGGGGTGCCGACGACGACGTCGACCCCGGCCTTCAGAGCGTCGATCTGTGGTTCGTAGCCGACGCCGCCATAGACGGTGAGGACCCGCGCGCCGCGCACCGAGGCGGCGGTCGAGATGTCCTTAGACACCTGTAGGGCGAGCTCCCGGGTCGGGCACATCACCAGTGCCTGGGGCCTGCCCGTGTGTTCGAACTCCTCCCAGTCGTCATCTCCGGGCAGGGTGATGCGCTGCAGGACGGTGATGCCGAAGGCGAGCGTCTTGCCGGTGCCCGTGCGGGCCTGGCCTATGAGATCGGTGCCCTGAATGGAAATCGGGATGGACATGGCCTGGATGGGGAAGGGAGAGACGATCCCCACCCCCTCCAGCGCCTGGCAGATGTCTTCTCGGACGCCGAGATCGGCGAAAGAGGTGGAAATGGAAACAGTGGTCTCGGTCAGTGTCTTGGCCTCTTCGTGCGTGGGCCCGTCAAGGCCCTGTGTCATTCTTCGTAGTCGTTCCTCGTGATGTCGTCGCGCGGAACTCTGTTCTGCGACGATGTCACGTGCGGTGTGGACCTGCGAGGTGACGCGGTCGACACACCATTGAGCATCCTACCTCCAGTGTCGTCGACCCTCTAACCTGTTGGCGTGAGCATTGACGACACGAACCCCAACGACTCCTCGGTTGTGACGATCTTCTGGTCCGTCGCAGCGTCCTGTGCCTTGCATGGATTCTCCGCAACGGTGTCCGGCATGGTCCTGGCTCCCAGCCTGTCCGAACGGTTCCTCATCGTTGATCGCAGTGCTGAGATTCAGCAGATCTTGGCCGAAGCCAGAACCCATCTGACGGATCGCACGGTTCTGGCAGAGACGGAACCCCTCATCGGGTCCGTGGAGGAGTACGTGCCCTCCCAGTCTTGGTCCCAGGTGTTGCTGCGCGACCACATCGTCGTTGATCTCATCGCCGATTTCCTGGACCGGGTCGAGCCGAATCTCGCACCCGAACTTCGTCCGGCCTGCGGCTCTTTCGGCCCGTGGCTCGGTCGCGGTACGGGGAGCCGCGTGAGATGGGATGCCGCGATGCGTCACATCATCGCCGGGCAACGTGACAAATCGGCAGAATCTCTGTTCGCACGACGTCTCGTGGGAGAGGTGCTGTCGGTGGCCCAACGGCTCTTTGCCCGTCATCAGGCGCTGACCGCGGCCCTGACGAAAGCTGGTGGGGGAGAGTTCGATGATCTCGACCTCATCAATGAGGTGATGGCTGGTGTGTTGAACGCCCATGACGAACGCATGATCGATCTCGGCCTCGAACCGTGATTGACGAAACGGCGAGTGGCCTCGAGTGGTAGATGACAATGGCAGCTTCCGGAATGACCCGAAGCTGCCATGACTTTCAACCGTGACCGAGTTCAGAGAGTCCCAAACCCGACCTGACGGCTGTTGGGCTGCCCCAGGTCGAGGTAGGCGATCCCACGGGCGGGAACGAGAACCTTGCGGCCCTTGGCATCCGTCAGGGTGAGGACGGCGTCGGGCTGGCTGAGGCTGTCCTTGAGCTGCTGCTCAATGGATCCAGCGCTTTCCTGAGCGTCGATGCTGACTTCGGTTGCGGTGTTGACGATGCCGATCTTGATCTCCATGACGACAAATCTACCGTTGGATCAAGCGTCCCGACGCCACAGCGCCACAGTGATGTTGTCATGACCGCCGCACGCGTTGGCGTGCGCAATGAGTCCGGCCGCGAGATCTGCTGGGTCGGGACGACCCTGGTCATTTTTTCGCGCCGTGCCCGCGAGATCAGTGACGAGCGTGGTCAAGTCGTCCGGATCGGGAACGTGATTCCACAATCCGTCACTGCACACCAGGAGCCATCCGGAATGCTGTGGCTGATAGGCCATGACGCGGGGAGCGAGGTCGGTGGCGGAGGCGCCGAGCCACTTCGTGATGGCATGGGCGCCGATCCCCGCCTCTGCCTCTTCCCGAGACATTCCCAGATCCATTTGTGCCTGGGCCATGGAATCATCGATGGACAGCCGGACACAGTTACCGTCATCAGGGAACCAGTAGGTTCGGGTGTCACCGATATTGCCCACGACAATGCGTTCTTGTGTCGCAACGGCGACGGCAAGAGTGCACGCACCAATAGGACGCGATTCGCTCACCACAGCCTCGTGCGCCTTTCGGAATGCTCGCTCGAAGAGGGTGACGATGTCATCGTCGTTGGCTGGCATCCCCTGGTCCATTGTCGCCGTCAGGTAATCGCGCGCGGTGTGAGATGCGATTCTGGCGCATTCCTCTGCACCCTCGGTCGACGAGACACCATCAGCGACGACAAGGACGATATGACGCCCAGAACTGTCGATGCCGAGGGCTGCCGCGTCCTGGTTCGTTTCATGACGTAGTCCGATGTGTGAGGCGCAGGCAACATCTCCACGAGCTGCGGCTCGCTCGGTGAGGTCCACTCGCGAGATGGCGGAGGTATCGGGCGTCACGATTTCGGTCGATGACTGGTCCGATTCATTCATGAAGGTCCTCAGACTGGGTAATTGTTCTCCGCAGGGCTCCGGCTGTATCCGGGTGCAGCGCTCGACGTGGTGTGGCGATCGCGGTAGACCCATGTCTACCGTCGAGGTTCATGACCAACTACGAACATGCGGACGCGTCCCATGGGGATGAGACAGCTCTTCTACCCTTTCACATGGTGGGCCGATGAGACCAGGAAATGACTGCTGACGTCGTTGTTCTGTGGAAAAGACCCAGCCGGACGGCAATGCTGTCGCAGGTCGGTGGTGGGATGTGTGCCATGCATGGATGGGATGACGCTCAGGTGCGGGTGCTCAATGATGACGCCGGCACGGTCCTCGTCATGGGAGGGCCGGGCACCGGACGGACGGGTCTGTGTCTTGAGGTGGCCGCGCAGTACGTCGAAGCTGGCGGCTCCCTGTCCGACATCCTGCTGCTCGGCCAGACAAGACCGGCTGCCCAGACATTGCGCAATGGCCTCGTACGACGACTCGGAGGCGCTCATCTGGACCCTCATGTCATGACGGTTCACGCGTTGGCCCGGCGCATTCTTGGATCTCGACATTTCTCGGGACGGCTGTTGACCGCTCCTGAGCAGGAGTTTCGTATCAGAGAGCTTCTTGCGGCTCGTGACATGACGGACTGGCCCGAGGAGCTGCAGGCATGCGCACAGACCTCTCAATTCGCGTCTGACGTGCGTGTCATGGCGGCGCGACTTCGTCAAGAAGGATGCGACCCGCAGGACCTCACTGCTGCGGGGATGACCTGGGGCGTGCCGGAATGGCAGGTTTTGGGACCATTCCTGACGGATTATCTGGACGTTCTTGATCTGGAGGGGGCAGTGGATTACGCCGAGGCGGTGCATCGTGCTCGGATCGCCTTGACCCGTCCAGGTGCGGCCATCGACGTGAGGTCACGGGTCAAGCTGCTGGTGTGCGACGATCTGACCGAGTGCGATCCGTCTCAGATTCGCCTCATTGCCCAGATTGCGCAATGCCATGTTCCTTGTGTGCTGACCGCCGATCCGGACCAGACCGTCTACGGTTTTCGAGGAGCAGCCGCGGAACGCCTCGACGATCTGATCGATGAGTTCCCGGACGTGTCGATTCACCACCTGACGATCAATTACCGTAATCATGCGCATGTTGCCGACGTCGTTGAGTCGTTGCGTGCAGGAATGCCAGCGATACCGTCCTCCAGCCGTCTGAGACGGCGGGCAAACAACGCCGCGGCCACAGACGCGGGAACGGTAGCCGCCGTTCGAGCTGGCAGCGCCACTCGCCTGGTGAGAAAGGTCGCTGGAAGTCTTCGCCATGCTCACGTGGCCGATGGCGTCCCTTGGAGTGAGATGGCGGTGGTGACCCGTCATGGCGCTGAGCTGGGAGTGATCGCGACGATCCTTGCCTCTCAGGGCATACCGGTCTTGCGCTCGCGGGATGAGCACGCGTTGTCCGACGTCCACGCCGTCACTCAGATCCTCAATGCTCTTGAGGTGGCGGTCTATCTCGCAACAGGAACCCAACCGGGCCGGCGAGAAGTGTCGGCCCTGATCACGAACCCATTGGCAGGAATCGATCTCACTGTCGTTCATCGCCTCGAAACCTGGTGCCGACTCGTTCGCCGGGAGGAGCTGAATTGGGAGGTGTTGCAGGAGCTGGCCGCGGATGCGAGCAGCTCTGTGACGAGGACAGAAATGGCCGACGACGCCGTCAGTGATGGAGCTCACGATGACAGCGATGTGACCACAGTGCCTCCAGGACTACGAGTTCTGGCCGAACCGCTTGCCGCCTTGGTCCGGCGAGTTCACCTCTCGGCAAGCCTTTTGCGCCTCGGTGGCACGTGTCATGAGGCGTTGTGGGCCTTGTGGCAGGGCAGCTCATGGGCGTCCGCCCTGCGTCGTCGCGCCTTGGCCGGGGATGCATCAGCTGATCGTGATCTCGACGGGCTGTGTTCTCTCTTCGACATGGCCGAGGCAGCCCGCACCATGGCTGGTGTGTCGGGAGGACGTCGCCTCATCGACATGGTCAGTCGGGAGCAGATTCCAGCAGACCGCGCTCGTGAATCTGATGAAGATCGCGATGGGGTCACCGTCGTCACTGCTCATCGTGTCAAGGGAAGAGAATTCAGCGTGGTGGCGGTCTGCGGACTGGAAGAAGGCAACTGGCCTGCCGACAACCACACTGGTTCCCTGGTCGCTGCAGACAGATGGTCTCCGGACGGTCCCGTGATGGTTCCTGGATGGTCGGAAAACCTTCGTGCCGAGACCAGGCTGTTGCTTGTGGCATGTTCGCGCGCGAGAGATCAATTGCTCTTGTGCTCAGTCGAGTCTCCGGATGAGGGCATTCGCCCGTCCGGGGTGTTGACGGGGATTCCACACCTCGAGGACAGCGCGAATGCCCTGAACTTCGCCAGCCTTACCGAGCTCGTTGGTGAACTGCGTCGAGTTGTCGCGGACGAGACCGAGTCACCCGGGGTACGGGTCCAAGCCCAGGAGCTTCTGGATGATTTGCGTGGTGAAGAGCACCACGGACGGCCTCTCGTGCCACAGGCTGACCCGCAAACCTGGTGGCGTGAGGGTGCCCCTCGTCAGGCTGATGTCACCGGTGAGATCGAGTTGGGCGCCTCGCACATTGGGGAATTGCTCACCTGCCCGAGACGGTGGTTCATGACTCGTCGTGCCGGAGCCAGCAACGGTGCCGCCCTCAGGGCAAGTATCGGTACCCTTGTCCACCGGATCTGTGCGGAGAACATGGATCAATGGTCCCTGTCCGGAGCACTGGCTGAGTTGGAGGAGTCGTGGTCGGACATCGAATTGACCGCGGAGTGGCAGCAAGAGGCCGAGCTCGACGATGCAAAAGCTGCGCTAAAGCGTTTTGACGGGTGGTTGGCTTCGCGTGATCGAGATCTCATCGGTGCTGAGGTGCGTGTCGATGGCACGATCAAGGTTCCGTCCGGTGTGGCTCGAGTACGTGGAAGCATAGACCGGCTCGAACGAGACGCAGAAGGCGCCTGTTATGTGGTGGATCTCAAAACTGGGACAAGCAAGTCTCCTGAAACGAAGAACTCCCATCACCTACAGATCGGTGTCTACCAAGCCGTCGTCGCCGCCGGTGGAGTCGCGAGTCTTGGGAAGGCGTCGGTGAGTGGCGCGGAATTGGTCCATCTTCGGATCGGGGCGGGCAAGGGACAGGCAAATGCGAAGATCGACCGCCAGAGTGGGCTTTCGGACGTTCCCTGGCCCAAGGGCACGGAGCCAGTTGATGGTTGCCAGAACTGGATTGAGGCGAGCGTTGACAAGGCCGTCAAGATCGTCAAGTCCGGTGAGTACACCGCGATTGCGAACAAGGGTTGCGGTCATTGCCCGGCGAGGGCTGGATGCCCGGCCTTGGTCCCGAAGGACTCCTCAACTGCAGTACCTCGACAGCGCGGGAGGGCCTCATGACGGAGTCGACTGACGAGATCCGGAACGATGACGTCGACATTGCATCTCTGCTGGGGATCCCCATCTCAGCTGAACAGCAGAGGGCCGTCACGGCACCGCTCAAACCGTGCGTCGTCATTGCTGGAGCAGGCACGGGTAAGACGACAGTGATGGCGGCCCGGGTGGTCTGGCTTGTCGCCGGTGGGCTGGTCAGGCCGGAGGAAATCCTGGGCTTGACGTTCACCAACAAGGCCACATCCGAATTGTCGGAGCGGATCGAGAAGAACCTCACCAGTGCAGGCTTACTGACCCCGGAGCAGCCCAGGCCCACAGTGGCGACGTACGACAGCTTTGCCGGAACTCTGGTAGCCGACTACGGGGCGTGGGATGGGATAGACACGGGTGCTCATCTCATCACAGGAGCGAGGGCGTATCAGTTGGCCACGGAGGTTGTGTCAGAGCTGGACAGGCCACCATTGGTGGGCGCCCATCTGACGCCGACGTCGATTGCTCAAGCAGTGGTGTCACTGGCCGGAGCGATGTCCTCACACGATGCGAGTGAGGATACGGTGCGAGCTGCGGATGCTCGTTGGCGCCAGATGCTTGTCGATGCACCGACACGACGCGATGGGGAGCAGTACGCCAGTGTGAAGAAGAACCTTCTCACGGTGGACGAACGTGAGGACCTACTCGATCTGGTCAAGACTTACCGGGATCTCAAACGGCAGCGCGGATTCGTCGAGTTCGGCGATCGCATGCTGCAGGCCCTGCACCTCGTCGCACATCATCCAAGGGTCGGGCAGGAATTGAGGGCCCGATACCGTGTCGTTCTTCTCGACGAGTATCAGGACACATCGTCGGCGCAGGCTGATCTGTTGGCCGCCCTCTTCTCGGGCCCGGATGCTGATCACGGGATGGGTCATCCGGTGATGGCTGTCGGTGACCCGTTGCAGGCCATTTACGGATGGCGTGGAGCGGCCGCGAGCAACATCTTGGATTTCCACCGGCGGTTTCCGGATGAGACGGGTCGCCCTGCGACCATGTTGTCCCTGGCCACGAATCGACGATGTGCCAATCAGATCATTGACGCCGCGAACGTGGCATCCGAGGAGCTACGGGAGTCGCTGGCATCGTCCATGGAATCTATCGACGACAGCGCGGCCGAGGACCGCGTGGAACTCGCGGTGGGGATGCCTCTCGCAGCTCCAGAGGGGAACCGTCAAGGGGACGTCGGTGTTGCCGCATATCCGACTTGGGTTGATGAGTGCCGTGCGTGTGCCGACATGCTGGTGGAGGCCAAAGAACGTGGGGCAATCACACGGTGGTCCGATGCCGCAATCCTGGTCAGACGCAACGGCGACATTGCCGACCTCTACGATGCGCTGAGCTCTCGTGACATCTCGGTGAGAGTGGCAAACCTCTCCGGGTTGTTGTCTCTGCCGGATGTTGCCATGGTGGTGGCTCATCTTCGTCTGCTCGTCGATCCTCACGACGATGCAGCCATGACGACCCTGCTCGCTGCCCCTCGATTCGGGTTGGGAACGGACGATCTTGCTTGGGTCCACCGACGGGCACGGACCTTGGCCAAGACACAGGCGGAGGCTGACGGCCTGGATCCCAAGGCTGTCGACGTCCATCTCGTCGACGCTGTCATGGAAGGTCTACCGGTAGGCGATGAACGGGTGCGATCTGCACTCAAACGTCTCGCTGCGGAGATCGTCGAGGTCGAGGTCCATCAGGGGGACAGCCCCGACGACCTCATCCTGCACATCGAAAAAATTACCGGGCTCGTGGACGACATGGCTGCCGACGACCTAGGTCGTGGCTTGGCCCGTCGTGACCAGCTCGACGAGTTGTGGGACGCAGTACGAGAGATACGGCGGAGCGACCCCGACATGACGATCGCGGGGATCGTCGCATGGCTGGCAGCCGAGGAGGACCATGGGCATGGCCTTGCCCGAGCCTCCGCAGACCGCAGCGATGCCGTGACGATATCGACCGTCCACGGGGCCAAGGGACTGGAATGGCCGTTCGTGATCATTCCTGACATGGCCCAAGGCGTGTTCCCATCGGAGCTGAGCCCGGATAATTTCGTGACCGTGGCCGCTGTCCTGCCATCCTTCGCCAGGGGAGACGCGAGTGAGATCAACCACCCCGTTTCCGGAAGTGAGACCGATGCCAAGGAATACGTCGCGGCTCTCAAGGACGATTCACGATGGTCAGAGGCCAGGCTCGCCTATGTCGCCCTGACGAGAGCCAAAGAACGCTTGATCGTGTCATGGCACAAATGGGACTCACGACGACAAGGCTGTTACATACCCGGCCAGTACGCAGATCTCCTTGCCACCATGCTCGATGTCACGTGGCCAGAGCTTGGCGAGCGACCTGAGGCCAGTACCCAGGATGGGACTCCATGGCCGGTGTTCGCCGATGAGAGCGTCATCCCATGGGCCAGCACCAGGATGCCTGACGGTGCCGATCTCCCAGCTGTTGATGATCCCAAGGACGCTGATCGGGTGGCATCGTGGCGGTCTGACGCGCATGCCTTGGTGGCTGATGCTCGACGTCGGCGCGATGACAGTGATTATGCGGTCATTCCGCCGAGACTGACCACCTCGCAGATGGTGAGGCTCCACGCCAATCCACAGGCGTTCCGGGAGGAACTGCGGCGTCCGATGCCCCGACCTGCAGACAGGGGAGCCGGTATTGGAACGGCATTCCACGAGTGGGTGAGCCAACGCCTTGCTCCGACCGAGCCGATCCCGCTCCTTGACATCGAAGAGATCGACGAATCTGAGAAGGACAGCCTGGAACTCGAGGGTAGTGCGGTGGCAGAGTCGGCCGGGGGTCACGCACTGCGAACCCTTCGCCAGGCTTTCGAGGAAAGTCGGTGGGCAGACGCGACAGTCCTCGCGGTGGAGAGCTCTTTCGTCATGACGATTGGGAACACCGTCGTCCGTGGGCGTCTTGACGCGGTGGTGGCCGATCCCGATCATCCCGGCGATGAACTGGTCATTGACTGGAAAACCTCGCGGCCACGGTCGGCTGACCCGCTTCAGTTGTCCATCTATCGGTTGGCATGGGCCCAGGCCCGAGGGATCGATCCGTCTCGGGTGCGAGCGGTTTTCCATCATGTCGGGGCCAACGAGACCATCACCGCAGAACCATTGTTGGATGCTGATCAGGTGGCTGCGATTTTGGACGGTGTGGAGGACGAATCCGATATGTCGTCCAGCAAGTCCCGGCCCTCGTCCCGTTCGCGATGACCGGGATTACAGTGACAACGTGACTGGGATCAGCGAGACGCGCATCGTGGCTCGACCCATATTGGATCGGTGCCATGCAGACCGGGACGACGACGAGGCGAATCGAGCTCGGTGGAAGGATCCGATGGCCCGATTGTTGCTGATCGATCCGCACGACAAGGTCGTGATGTCCGACGGACGCGTGGCGACGGTTCCAACTGAGGGGGATCGGGACGACCAGCGCGACCTGTTCCTGGGCGTCGTCGGTGGAGTGCCGTGGTTCGCCCGGCGGAACGGTGAGCCGCGTACAGAAGCTTGCAGCTTGCGCACAGTGGACCTTGACCCGACTGATCGTGAAGTGGTGATGTCAGCGGTTGCAGCTCTCGCATGGCACGAGAGCAAGCCGACTTGCCCTCGGTGTGGGGAACCGACACGCATCACGAACGGCGGCCCGGCTCGGATCTGTGCCCATGGTCACCAGGTCTTCCCGCGTACCGACCCGGCGATCATCGCTGCGGTACTGGACGCCGAGGACCGCATTGTGCTGGCTCGGCAACACTCCTGGGCTCCTCATCGTCGGTCCCTTCTGGCCGGGTTCGTCGAAGCTGGGGAACCAGCGGAACATGCCCTGGTCCGTGAAGTTGCTGAGGAGACGACTCTGAGTATCACCGCTGCTCGGTATGTTGGCTCACAGTCATGGCCTTTCCCGCGGTCACTCATGTTCGGTTACGTCGCACGAGCAGCCGGAATGATCGACGTGGGCCACGACGAGCTGGCAGAGGCTGGTTTCCTCACCCGCGACGAGGTGTCCGATCAGGTTGAGTCCGGTCGGTTGCAGCTGCCACCGACCTTGTCGATTGCCAGAGCTCTCATTGATGCATGGTTGGCACATCGGCTTCCGGAACCTGAGAGCGGACTCGACTTGTCGTCTCCGCTGAGGTGAGCGACCGCAAGTTCTTCGGCAACTGCTTTGGTCACAGTGAGCGAGTCTCCTCCCACCGACGCTGGATACCAGACCGACGATCATTGGTCCGATCAATGGCCCGCTCCACGGACTCCTTCATCCCGACAACCGTGAGGTGCTCACGGGCACGAGTAATCGCCGTGTAGAACAACTCACGGGTGAGGAGCGGGGAATCCGGGGGCGGCAAGATCACCGTGACATTGGTGAACTGACTGCCCTGGGCCTTGTGGATCGTCATCGCCTGCAGAGGTTGCAGAGATGGGATGAGGGAACAGGGCAAGCGTCGAGGGGCCCCGCCAGGTCCGGGAAGAGCTACTGTCGGAACAGGCCGCGTCTCCACGACAACCCCACAGTCGCCATTGTTCACGCCCAGCTGAGCGAGATTGTGTGTGACCATGGCAGTTTCACCGAGCGCCCATCGGCTCTGATCGACTCCGGGAAGGACATCGGCGAGGACAGAAACCATGCGTTGCGACCACTCGTCGACGCCATATGGTCCTTCCCGATGGGCGCACAGCAAGCGATGGCCATCCACGAGTTTGAGGGCAGCGGCGTCGGAGCCCGACCGGGCCAGCTCGAGCATCTGCGATCCCGTCCGTGCGATGACGTCCGCGACAGCTGGAAGGTCAGCCATGGTGATGTTGGCGGGATCGGCGTCGATCCAGGAAATGCTCGGCAGGACGGAGCTCGGCGTTGACGCATCATGGTCGGGCTGAGACCTGGTGAGCACCTCCAAAGCGGCTTCCTTGGCGCCCTCACGAACGGCTTCCGACAGATTCGCGATGTCGCCTCGCGACCGGTGGTTGCGAGTGAGGATCGTGACAGGCAGACGTGTATCGAGGGTACCGGCTGACGACACAATGTCTGCCAGAACACTTCCGGCGTCCACTGAGACGAGCTGGCCCGGGTCTCCCACCAGGATGAGGCGAGTCCCGGTCCCAATGGCGGCGAGGAGGCTGGCCGCCAGTGGGAGGGAGAGCATGGACGCCTCGTCGACGACGACCACTCCGAAGGGAAGCTGGTGCTGCTCGTCGTAGCCGAAGGATGTCCCTGGTCCCTGCCACTTCAAGAGGGAATGGACGGTCGTGGCGTCAGCGACGACGGGGCTGAGATCGTCAGGCATGCGCTCTGATACCTCTGACACCGAGTCGCGAAGTCGGGCCGCTGCTTTGCCGCTGGGGGCCGCGAGGGCGATGGCACCGAGGTGAGGATCCGCCTTCTGAAGTGATGCCAGGAGGGTGCACACTGTCGTCGTCTTGCCTGTTCCAGGTCCACCAGCAAGGACACTGATCCTGTGGGTGATGGCGGCAACAGCAGCCTCGGCCTGAGCCTGGTCCAACGTGATTCCGGAGGATGCAAGAGCAGCGCTGACCTCTGACACGATCTGCTCGGCGGGCACGGGTCCCTGGCTGGGTGGGTCTGCGGCGAGTGAGGCCAAATCGCGAGCGACATCGTGCTCAGCCTGCCAGTACTTCTCAAGGTAGAGCAGACCATCGTCCAAGCGAGCCGGCAATTGGTTGAGTGGATCACCACGGCCCGCGATGACAGGGCTCTCCGCAAGGGCAGACAGCCATACTCTCGGTTCGGGCCATTCCAAGTCGTCAAAGAGCGCGGCCTGCTCACTGTCGTTGATGTCCGGGATGGCTGGGTCGAGAACCTGACGTCGGATGGACTCGGCAATCTCGTGGGGGTCCCAGAACACCGACCCTCGACGCAGCTCACGACACGACAACGCAATGGCCAAACTGACGTCAGCGTTGTGTTCCTCGCCGATACGGCACACCAGGTTGGCGAGGTGGATGTCGCTTGGTTCGAGAACGCCGGCGCGGGCGAAGGGCTCCAACCTGCTTCCGGCCCCGACCGGTACAAGTTCAGGCATGGTGACCTCCCAAACACTCGCTGATGGCCTCGATGAGTTCCGGCTTTGGATGCCAGGTGAACACTCCCTGCGGCATCCCCATCTCCGGAGCTGGGCGACCGGCCATCCCTCGAACGAAGAGATACCCAATCGGACCGAGATGACGGGCAGGGTCATACCCGGTAAGGCTCGACGACAGGAAACGATGCAGGGCAGCCGAATACAACAGTCCCTGAAGGGGATAGTGAGAGCTGAACATCATGGCGCGCATGGTGGCGGTGTCGTACATGTCGGCCCGTAGCTTCCGAGCGCCGGGAACCCGATTCGTCTTGTAGTCGACCACAAGGTGGCGTCCATCCGGCCGTCTCAGGACGGCATCAATCGAACCGGTGAGGAACCCTCGCAGAGTCTGGTCACTGTTGGGTATGTGGGCCAGGGCGTCCCCATAGCCATTGATCGGATCGTCAGATGGCACCAAGCCTGGATCCCTGAGTAGAGCTGCCAGATCGGCCATCGTCGCTGCCAGACCAGATTGGGACATCGCCAACTCGAAGTTCATCTCCGCGAGTCGGTCGTCGGGGGAGAAGCTCGCCAAGGACATGCCCGGCGCCAGGTCGCCAAGATCAGTCCGCAGAACCTGTTCCAAGCCGCTGGCAAGATCTGTTGCAGGGACATCCGGCAATGGCGTGGTGCGCAGAGTTCTGCGGGTGATCGTAAGGACCTCGTTGAACAAATTTGCAGAACCGGTGTCGACGTATTCAAGGACCGCGTGTACCAGTGTGCCGAAGGAGGTGCCGCCTGGGAGTCCGCAGAGACCTGGTGCAGTGGTGTCGGGGGACTCGTCGTCCTCAGGTTCGTCAGTCAAAGTGGTCGGCAGGGGAGTGAGGACGGAGCCATGAAGTTCGGCAGTCAATCCCGAGTACGAGGTTCGGACGAAGTCGAGGTCGAGGGGTCGTGTCAGAGAACGAGGAGCCGCAATGCTCTGATGCTCGGCGTCCGATGCTCGAGTGAGCTGTTTCTGATTTGCGGGTGCAATGGCTGTCGTGATTGGCCCTGAGTTGAGCCAGGGGAGGGTACCCGGATCAGTTCCGGCCCTACCCAGGCCGAGTTCACCAGTGGAACGGTCCATCTCGACCAGGCGTTGGAAGGCCGACCATCGATTGCGTCGTGAGCATGGAGACCACCACAGCCGAACGGCTGATCGAGCTCGGGTGAGAGCGACGTAGAGAAGTCGCAGATTCTCGCCACGCTCATCCTCCTCGTGGCTCTCAATCGCCCTGGCGCGATCAATCCCCTGGGAGGAAATGTTCAGGACTCGGCGCTGCCCGTCATGCCAGACAACCGGCCCACTGATGTTCTTTCTCGGTGCCCATCCATTGGCGATGTCTGGCAGCAGGACGACGGGGAACCCCAACCCCTTCGCCTCATGAATGGTCATGACGTTGACGGCCTGATGGTCGCTGTCGAGACGACGGGGGTCATCGTCCCCCGCTCGTCGTTGCTGATCGCGTATCCATCCGGCAGTTGCCGTCGGCGTCAATCTGGCCTCGACAGCCGCGGCATGGGCCTTTTGAGCGACCTGGCGGAGGTCGGTGACGTATCGCTCGCCCCCGCTCATGCTGACTAGACGATCCAACACCCCTGGTCGGTGGAGTGCCGCTTCGACGGTGCCCCACGCTCCGGTGCTGGGCCACACGCTCGCCCAACGGGCCACATCGATGGCGAGGTCGGAACGCACCCTTGAATCCGATGCCGCGAGGTCAGCAGGGGTTGCACCAATGAGGTCAGACAGGCACAACCGGGTGCGCAGCCGCTCGTCAGTGTTGTCGAGAGCTTCCAGGAGAGTGACGAGATCCTCGGCGGCCTGGGAAGACCACACCGGTGATGCTCCGGAGAAGACAGCGGGCTGATTGGCCCGTGACAAGGCAGCAGCGATCTCCGCACCTCTCCTGCGCGTCCTGACGAGGATGGCGATGTCGTTGGGGCGAAGTGGCTTGTCCTGCTCATCCTCGTCATGGATGATCGTGCCGCCTTCCAGCATCATGATGACTTGATTGACGAGATCCTCGGTGACGAGGCGATCCGAGGTCGTGGCATCCAGTTGCCCGTCGAGAGGGGCTTGGAGACAACGGATTTGGAATGGTTGTGACCAGCTGTACCGGTGAGTCTGCGAGGCGTCAGTGCCAATTCGTGACGTCTGGTGACGGGCGGTGACCGGCTCCATGGCGATCCCGCGTCCTAGCTGTGCGTTGTCGAAAAGGGTATTGACCGCCTCGACGATGGGCTTGTCCGCCCGGTAGTTGACGTCGAGATGGAGGACGTGCTCAGCGGAATTCGCGGCGTCCTGATAGGCGTAGATGTCGGCGCCGCGAAACGCATAGATGGACTGTTTGGGATCTCCGATGAGCCACAAGTTGCTGTGTCCGTGAAATGACCGGTGTAAGATCTCCCACTGGAGAGGATCTGTGTCCTGGAACTCATCAACCATGACCAGGGAGAAGCGCCGTGCCAACGTCGCACATGCCATCGGGCCACGTACCGGATCTCGCAGTGCTCCGACAAGATCTCCGATGAGGTCGTCAAAGGTATGTATTGCTCGCTTTCGTGAGCGCTTTCGTACCTCGTCACGCACGGACATGGCCCAGCCAGCATCGGGCGACATGGCTTCCATATCTGTCGCGATCGGCACCTCGCCATACCTGACGGCAACATCCCTGGACAGATCCCGCTTGTCACGGACAGACGGAGGTCGGTCAGCATCGAGATGTCGAGCCAGATAAAAGTCGTCAGACACCTCGTTGGCCACTGGAGTGAGGTCGGCCATCAGGACTGACGACGGGTCGTGGTCTGACAGGACTCCCAACTCGGCGAGCATTCGGGAGGCGAACTCGTGGGTGGTCGTGATGACGGCCCGGTCGAAGGAGTCGAGGGCCGCCTCTACACGTTTCAGCCCTTCTGCGCCGAGGCTCATCACGGAGTCATCGCAGGCATCTGCAGGCTTCCGGCGCCCCGCGAGCAGGGATGCGGTGCTGACAAGGCGTTCATACACGCGGCCACGCAGTTCCCGAGCTGCCGATCGGTTGAAGGTGACCAGGAGGAGACTTTCGATGTTCACCATTCCGGTGGCGATCGCTTTGGCGCACACCGCCGAGATCGTCCAGGTTTTCCCGGTTCCCGCGCTCGCAGCCAACAGGACCGTTCCCTGAGGTAGCGGATCAACGATGTTGAATGAGGTCTTCGTCGTCATGCTATACTCCCGGGACGAGCGAATCGAGCCATCGAGGGTGGTGAGAATCCGGTACCTTGCGATGCCCGAATGATGGGGTCGAACAACCACCCGGAAAGCTCCTCAAGAGTGGTGCCGAGTTCATGACAGCGGGTAATCAGCTCGGTGACGTCAGTGCCCAGGAATGCTGCCCAGTTCGGATCACGCTCCCGCGACCACTGCACTTGCAGTGCGCTGGCGCCGGTGCGGTAGTCATTGCGAGCCATGGGAGACAGGCCTACCAGGGCATGGGCTAGTTTGACGGGTAGGGGGATGAACTGCTGGTTGCTCCACCAGGCCAGACGTGCCAGACCGGTGAGAATCCCGCGTGCGCGTTCGGGGTCCGGAGCCACCATCCTTCGAACCCCGTCGCTCGAGACCAGAGTCCCGAACCATCCGACCTCGTCAGTGGCAATGGCGACCGCGAGGAGGTCAACCCACAGGTCAAGTATTGGCCTGGCATTCGCACGCGTCGCGACAGCATGAACGATCTGGTTGTTCCTCACGCCGACACGGCCTCGCAGTGAGACCACATGCATCGGATCAACGATGAGACCATCAGGCCACGTCAATGGCGGGTTGTCACCGTCAATGAGATCAAGGTTGATTTCGATGAATCGTTCATCGTGGCCACCACGAAGTTCCTTGGCCGTCTGCGAAATACGCACCGCATCGTCTGCCAAGGAACTGACGATTTGCTGCCCCAAGCGGCCTGGGGGAGTTGACCCGCGCAAACGCTCGGCGTTGATGGCATCTTCTGGGTTCGAACCATGTTCGAGGTCCGCGAGTATCCGAGAACGGATCCAGTACTTGTCCAACGATGTCGGGGCAAGGGGGAGGTCGACTGGCAACTCCGTGTTTCTCTCGTTGGCTGGCGCACCTGCCCGTGCCCGGAGCAATGTCCGAGCGGAGTGAGACAACGCCAGGGTGAGATCGGTTGGCGACATCCGTGATTCGGGAAGCTCCGTCACCGGTGGTAGGACAACGCGTTGACGACGTCGCTGCGAACCAGGTTGGCATCGTGCCGCGTGGGCTGCGGTGTGATCGAAACCGCGCCACCATGCACCGTTTCCATCGCAGAACTCATCAGGCGAGAAGGGCTGCAAACCGTGATCGACGGAGCGGGCAGTGACGGACCCCACCTCCAATGACTGCATGAGGGTCGTTGTGAATGGGCCAGGCAGGACGGGCAGGTTGGTCACAGCGTTTCGAGCCTGTCGCACGACGATGAGGCGGCTCCTTGCCGACAGGGCAACGTCAAGTAGGTCCTGGCGTGCTCTCGCGGTCGGGTCAATGCAGTCATCGCGCAACCCTTGAAGCTGGTCGGCCCGAATGACGTCTTGATCAGGGTCAACGATGATGACGACCTGATGATCAATGGGAGAAAGGTCCCCGGGACGACAAACGTGAAGCGAACCGTCGAACCATGTGTGACGGCCGTGATGCGTGCGCGACAACCAGATCAGAAGATCAATGATCTCCTGGCGATCGAACAGTCGATTCTCGGCAGCTACATCCAGACCGGTCAGAAGGGAGAGGGTGTCCAGGACCGATCGCGGAGCATCGCTGGGCGCGGCGGTGAGGTTGTCGACGATGTCGCTGATGCGAGTCGACCACGCGGTGATTGGCGCGGGTGCCGCGGTGTCCAGAAACGCCTTGCGCAATCGCGATACCAGTTCGGCCAGCTTCCCGACCACTGGGATCGTGGTGGAACCGACGTCAGTAATGGGTGTGACGGTACCGAGGTGGGTAGGAGGAGCCGACGACATCGCGATGGCGAGAACCATGCGCTCGATTCCGGCCAGCCAGGTCGACTGCCTGATGCGTCCCAGCCCGGCATCCTCACGAGCTGCTGGATCAATTCCCCATCGGATGTCGGCCTGGCTCACCAGCCGTTCGATGGTTTCCTGGTCATCGTCGGAGAATCCGAAACGTGCCCTCACGGCCGGCATCGCGCACAGATTGAGGAGGTCTTGCCCAGTCGCGCGAGAAGACGCCAGACCAAGGACGGTTGTGACGGCCTCGGTCACCGGATTGACGCGATCCTGGGGTGGGGGAGTCGTGAACCGGATTTGGTTGGCCGGGTGACTGACGTCCGCCATGGTGCTTGCGGACAACAGGTGCGCGGTATCCTGACGTCCCGAACAGACGATGACGACGTCCCTTGGCTGAACCGTCTCGTCGTCGGCGAGAACTGCGCAGACGACGTCGCGGATGACTTCTGCCTGACGGTCCGGCCCATGGCAGTTGTGGATCTCGACGGGGGCTAACTCGTCGCTTGGAGCGCCCGGAGCTTCACTCGTCGCCGGAAGCGATGATGAGGTCCACCTCGTGGTCGTCGTGGTGCGCAGGCGGTCGAAGGTGTGCCACGGATCGTCATGTCCAATGGCGTGGTCGAGGTGGACGATCGTGATGGTGCGCGATGCTGCCAGTGCTTCGGCCAACTCGACGTCATGATGGGGCAGAGCCGTCGATGAGAACCACACGATGGGTGCACCGGAGGAGGTTTCTTGGCCTCGCAGTGCGTCCACCAACATCTCGTGTCTGGTCACCGGATCGGCAACGGAGCAGGAATCGGCGAGCAGGGCACGCCAGAGTGGGGCCCACCAGGATCGGGCGGGGTCCAAGGGGGCACCAGCGAGGTCGACGTCATGTTCATCGTCGTGTCCGGGGCCGTGGCCTTGTGCCCAGGTCCGCAACACCTCGTGGGAGTCTCGGGCGAGCGCCGTCAAAACTTCTGCGGCTTGTCGGGCTGTCGTCCATGATGCACGTGGAATGCCTTGTCGGCGGCTGGCATCGACATGAGCGGAGACGATCTCGAAACCTGGGGAACTAGTCTCGATGATGCGCGCAATGCGTAACGCCAACGGCCCCGGGCGCCACGGATCCTCGTCGCGCCCGATCTCGAGGAGCTGTTCTTCGAGGTGGGCTCGAAGACCGTGGGGCGTGGTCGACTGGATGCCAGCGGCGATGCCATGGCGGCGGGCAAGGGATTGCAGCAGAGCGCGGGAATGGGCGGTGCTGGGTGCCACGAGCAGCGGACGAACGAAAGGGTCCTCAGTGGGTTGGGCAAGGGCCGTCGTCACCGCTTCTCGGACCTGGTGCCAGGTACGAACCACCTTCACCACACCTGCCATCGGGGCACCTCCTCGTGACGACTCGGCCTTGTCCTGAACTGTTGGAGGCCGAACTGGTGAATCAGTCTAGGGACGCTGTCGGACAGGTTTCGGTGTAGTCGGTGGTACAGGAGCGGAACATCGCGGCAGAACATGCCGTCGCGGAGCTGTCGGTGCGTGCCCCTATGGTGATCGCCGTGAGAACCCAGTCGGCAGATGCGATCCTGGCAGCACTGGATCCTGAGCAGGTCAAGGTTGCTAAGACCTTCGACGTTCCGGTGTGTGTCATCGCTGGTGCCGGAACGGGAAAGACTCGCGCTGTCACCCATCGCATCGCCTACGGAGCCGCGACCGGGAAGCTCGACCCGCGCCGGACCCTTGCGGTGACCTTCACCACCAAGGCCGCCGGCACGATGAAGGGACGACTCGCTGATCTCGGCGTGGTGGGGGTTCAGGCTCGCACCATTCACTCGGCCGCCCTGCGCCAGATCAAGTTCTTCTGGCCACGCGCCTACAACTGTGAGTTGCCACCGGTGAGTGATTCCAGGTTCTCCATGGTCGCCGAGGCAGCCCGACGCATTGGTCTGGGAAATGACAAGGCACTGGTGCGGGACCTGTCCGCCGAGATTTCCTGGGCGAAGGTCTCGAATGTCCCCAACGAACAATATGCAGCCTTGGCGCGAACGGAAGGACGAGTCGTGGCCGGGGTTTCGGCCACCGATGTCGGTAGGGTCCTGGCCGGATACGAAGCGGTCAAACGGGAACGTTGCGTCATTGATCTGGACGACATCCTGCTGTGTGCCGTCGGAATGATGGTCCAGCACCGGGACATCACGGAGGAAATCCGCTCCCGCTATCAGCACTTCGTCGTCGACGAGTATCAGGATGTTTCTCCTCTCCAGCACCGATTGCTCGAGCTGTGGTTCGGCGACCGCAATGATGTGTGCGTTGTCGGGGATCCCCATCAGGCCATTCACTCCTACGCTGGTGCACGTGCTGACTACCTGATGAATTTCGTGGCAGATCATCCGGGTGCGAAACGTATCGACCTGGTCCGGAATTATCGTTCGACCCCGGAGATCATCCGGCTGGCCAATGAGGTTCTCGTCAACCGTGTGACCCCGGACGAAGCTCCCGAGCATGGCAGGGGAGTGACCTTGGTTTCTCGTGGCCGGTCGGGTCCCGAGCCGGTCTACCAAGCGCTCGGTGACGACTCCTCCGAGGCTTCGGCGATCGCGATGTGGGTGGAATCCCGTCATGCCGCGGGGATTCCGTGGTCTGAGATTGCCGTTTTGTACCGGATCAATTCTCAGGCATCCCACCTTGAGACGGCGTTCGCCGAGCGGTCCATCCCATACCTGGTCAAGGGATCCGAGCGGTTCTACGAGAGACGGGAGGTGCGTCGCGCTCTCGATGCTCTCGTCCGGATCGTCGCCGATGAACCCGGGGCCGACGCACTGCCTGCTTTCGACCGCCTTCTTGTGTCGCAAGGGTGGACGGCCGCAGCTCCTCAAGGAGAGGGGGAGGTGAGGCAGCGGTGGGAATCGTTGCAGGCACTCCGTGACTTGGCGGCTTCCGCTGTCGAGGAGGGGACGGCAACTCTGGCGGATTTGGCCACTGTGTTCTCCCGGCGAGCTGCCACCCAGGAGGCCCCTGTCGGAGACGGCGTCACCCTTGCGACATTGCACGCGTCGAAGGGTCTTGAATGGGATGTCGTTGCCCTGTACGGGATGAGCGACGCCATGGTGCCGTTCATCATGGCTGAAACTCCCGTCGAGATTGCCTCGGAGCGACGTCTGCTCCACGTCGGAGTCACCAGGGCTCGTCGAGACCTGTGGGTTTCGTATTCCTGGTCGGGTTCGAACCGAGACCGTCAGGGTATCTCGCGCTTCCTGCGGGGATTGCCAGGGACCGGAAATGCGTCGACCAAACCCCCACGCCACCGCAAACGTCGCGCCACCGTTGCAGTGTGCTCGGTCTGTGGAGAGGCGTTGACGGCTGCCCGGGATCGCAAACTCGGCCACCACATTGCTTGCGAGGTCGGGGTTGACCCGACCCTGGTCGAGCGGTTGCGCGAATGGCGCAGCGAACGAGCGGAGGCGGATCGTGTGCCCGCCTTCGTCATTCTCACCGATGCCACCCTGCTCAGCGTGGCCGAGAAGCGGCCAGATTCGGTGGAGGGACTGCTGCAGGTGCCTGGTATCGGCCGACGCAAGGCCGATCACTACGCAGCTGATCTCATCAAGGTATTGCACGACGCCTCCTGAGGCGGCCAGCAGCGACAACCGGGCTGGGCCGGCACGACGAGACTGCGTTCTCCGGCGTTCGTACGTACATGGACGGACTTCACGCTATAGACGTCTAAGCCATCGCGAAGGGCGCCAGCTGTGGCTTCGATCTGGTTCACCAGCCACGCAGTGACGGCCGGATCGTGGCTGTCTCCCGTCGTCGTACGGGCCACCGTCACCCAGTCGGGGTCGCGCGCAGCCAGTGCCATGTCTGCGCAGTGTTGGCATCCGGGGTGGTGATCGTTGATCGGTCCGAGAACACCCCAGCGATGGCGTCCCCAGGCAATGACCGACGGGACGCCGGCTCGATGGCACTGTTCGGCGATGTCACGTCCCCCGAGCAGGGTCCTCGGACAGATCACGACGACGTGAACCACGGGGCAGGACGCCCCGGACACACACCGAAGGTCATGGAATCTCCCCGGCTGCCGGCCACGCATCCACGTCGTCACCTCGATACGTCGTGCCTCCAAACCGCGGACAATGTCTTGGGAGACACCGTCATCACTGACAACGGCTACCCGTAGGCCGGTCGGCATCGTCACCATTCCGGACTCGTGAAGGCGATTCGCGATGTCTGCAGGAACATCGACGTGTCCGTCATAGCTTGCTCGCACGCCTCGCAGCCGAAATGATCGACCGTCTGGAGCAAGCAGACGCAATCCGCCCGGTACGGGCGTCCAGGGACAATCAAGTTCAACACGCATGCCCTGAGAATTGCGAAAGGCTTGAAGCGCGGGGAAGGACCAACGAGACGACGGGCAACACGTCAACAATGACGGGCAACACGCTGTCCTTCACGGACAACACATGCGGGAGTTCGAACAACACTGAATTTCGAACGCCATCTGGCATGTCAGAGCAGGGGATTCGGGGGACACGGGAACCCCCGGACCATCACGATGTGCCTTCCCCTGCACATCCGAGATCCGGGGGTTACTCTCAATCTAGGGCAGGTCGGGGTTCTCGTCAACCACGTCGCCCCCGGACGTCATGATGTTTCTGAGTCGAGCCGCGGGGCAGAACACCGCTTCACCGAAACTGTCCTAACCACCGGGCATGATGGGCCACATGGCTGGCAGGGCGACCACCGACGAGATCATCGCAGCATGCGACGGCAGGCCGGAAATCATCATTCGGCGTAGTTCCCGACGCCACCGCACCCTGAGCGCACGGATGGAGGGCACATCCGTCCTCGTCATGGTTCCCATGGGGATGCGGAAAGCCGACCAGAACCGTCAAGTCATGGAACTGGTCGACAAGGTGACGCGATCCCAGGCTCGACGACGATCCGGTGCGACCTCCGACGAACTGACGCGTCGTGCCCGTCGGCTGTGTCGGGCCCACCTCGAGCCGCGGGTGGGGCACCCGGTCGAGCCCATCTCAGTGAGGTGGGTGTCGAACCAGAACACTCGGTGGGGGTCATGTACCCCGGCGACGGGACAGATTAGGCTCTCAGATCGCATGGTCGGCTTTCCCAACTGGGTCATAGATCATGTTCTGGCTCACGAGCTGTGCCATCTGGTGGAAGCCAATCACAATCGGCGGTTCCACGAGTTGCTCGCAGGATTCCCCAATGCGGAGCGCGCGGAGGGATTCCTCAACGGGTACCAGTGGGCTGTTTCCGGGGGAGTCGATTCCCCCGAACGTCAGCCGGACGATCCGTTGGCTCAGTCGTCCTGACCGTGATCGCGCAGCAGCTTCTCCAACTCGGCATCGAGATCATCGCCGCCTTCAGCAATGTCCTGACGGTCGCCTGAGACATAGCCCAGCGGGTCATCGAGGTCGGCGGCGGTAGGCACGATATCGGGGTGGTTCCACACCTGATCGCGTCCGACCGTGCCGCGGGCATCACGCAGTGCCGCCCATAGGTTGGCTGCGTCGCGGACGCGGCGAGGGCGAAGCTCCAGACCGAGCAGGGATTGGAAGAACACCTCGGCGGGGCCAGATGTGGCGCGACGTCGACGCACGGCCTCGGCCAGCTGATCGTGACTGGGAAGCCAGGTGCGGGCGACCTGGGATGTCACCTCGTCGACCCATCCCTCGATGAGGGCGAGCAGGGTTTCCAGGCGCTGTAGGACGCCCTCCTGCTCTGGCGTGCGGGTCGGCTCGAAGAGGCGTCCTTGCAACCGCTCGGACATCTCCTGGGCCTTCTCCGGGGTCAATTGGGACAAGTCATCAATGTCGATGGCGTCCTCGATGGCCGAGGAATCGATGCGAATTTCGCGTGCATAGTGCTCAACCAGGGCCAACAGCTGTGGTCCGAGCCAACTCACCGCATTGAATAGACGCTGACGGGCCGACTCACGCAGCACGAGGTAGAGCTCGACATCTCGTGGATCGAGGTCGAGATCCTTCCATGCCGCGGCGATGTTGGTTGGGAGAAGGACGACCTGAGGTACCGACAAGACCTGGAGACCAATTTCGGTTCCCGTCACCGTCGAGGTCGACAGTTCGCCGAGGCCCTGGGCCAGCTGAGCTCCATACAGCATGGCTGACATCCGGCGAAGCGCCGGTCCCATCATCTGGGTGAGGGCAGCCATCGGGTCATTGGGACCGCCAGGTGACATCAATCCGGTCATCGCCTCGGTCAGGGAGACCAGCACCGGCTCGACGACAGACTGCCATGAGGAAAAGGTGTGCTCGATCCACTCTGCACGGCTCCAACAGGCAGGTTGTGTGTTGACCTGGGCGAACTCGCATTCTCGGTCGAGCCAGCTCTCTGCAAGACGCGATGCGTCGAGCAGAGCACTGCGCTCCTGCTGTCCTGGCGTCGGGTCAGGGCCGTGGGACGCCGTGATGTGGCGGGCCATGTCCTTGATGTGAGACCAGTCGACCGGTCCCTCACTCGGATTGGCTCCGGGCATTCCGAAACCGACCGGTCCGCCTGAGCCGAACATCTGCGACAACTGGGTCATGAAAGAGGTGAGGTCCCCATTGGCGGGCAGGCCCAGTTGCTGCATCATGCGGCGCAACTGCTCGGCCATCTCCTCGGGGTCGGGCTGCCCAGGATTCTGGGGTCCGTCATTCATTCCCGTCTCCGTTCGCTTGGCATGGTGTCCTCGCCAAGTCTAGAGCCGTCGCCGTCGTGGAAAAGTAATTGTCCGTTCCGGCTAGCATGGCCACCATGTCCGAGTCGATCACGCCCAATTCACAGGCGCATGACTCCGGCACGCCCGCAGCGACGACCACCGCGGTCGATGTCGAGGCCCGACAAGGGGTGCGTTTCCCCACCCGTTGGACGGCAATCTCGTCGGCTCTTGTCGTGCTGCTGTGCGTGCTGGCCCTGATCCTCGTGCCCATCCCGTTCGTGGCCAGGTCGCCAGGACAGACCGTGGATCTGCTCTCAACGAACGAGCAGGGCAAGCCGATGATCCAGATTGACGGCTTGACGGCTCGCCACAGCGAGGGCGAAATGAGGATGACAACGGTGTCTATCACCCGCGCGGATTCGCGTCTCAGCCTCGCAGAGGCCTTGGTGGACCGCATTCGTCGGGACCATGACGTCTTGCAGCGGGAAGCCATCTATCCGCCAGGCCGCTCTCCTCAGCAGGTCAATGCTGAGGAATCGTACATGATGGACACCTCCCAGCGTGACGCTGCCGTGGCTGCACTGCGCGCTGCAGGCCAGCCTGTCACTGAGATGCCGATGGTCAACGCCGTCAGTGCGGCTGGTCCGGCTCACGGAAAACTCGAGCCGGGTGACCTCATCGAGAAGGTCGATGGGAAGCCGGTGGCCTCCCTTCTCGACGTCGGCAAGGCGGTTCGCAAGCATGCCGTGGGCGACACCGTGGTGTTCGTGGTGTTGCGGAACTCCACTCGCAAAACGATTGCCGTGACGACGGTCTCATCAGTCAGTGACCGCAGAGCTCCTGCCGTCGGCATCACTGTCGACACTGGATACCGATACGCCCCGACGATCACCTATGGAATCCCGGCGGACATCGTCGGTCCTTCAGCCGGACTTGCCATGGCCCTGTCGATCTATCAAATGGTCGCCCCGAATGACCTCATTGGTTTGCTGCGGATTGCCGGTACCGGAAGTATTTCCCCTGATGGCAAAGTCGTTGCCATCGGCGGTGTCCAGGAGAAGATATCCGGTGCCGAGCGGGATGGCGCCAAGATCTTCCTCGTGCCAGCAGGTAATTGCCGAGACATCAGTGGGGTTCAGACCTCGATGCGCCTGGTCAAGGTCTCTAGCCTCAAGGACGCCATCGCGGCCATCCAGAAGATCCGCGCTGGCGGAACGGGAGTACCACATTGCTGAATGATGAGGACGACAAGATGAGTCAGGACGCCGAAAACGCAGGGCTCGAGACACCGTCGGTCAATGATGCCCTGGTGGCATGTCTGGCTGAGATCGAGAGGTTCGTCGGGACATCGAGCTGGGGCGGCCCGCCACGCCTGTTCGCCTTGGTGCGCACCGTCGACCTCATGAAGGCTGAGCCTGCCCTTGCCGGTCAGCTCGCCGTGGGTGGACTAGACAGTCTTTCCAGTATCGAGCAGGACGACTTCCGACCGGGAGAGGATCTGGCCCAGGCCCTCGCCACGACAGCCTGGGGAGAGGCCGTTGACGGGGCGGCCATCTGCGTCGAACGGATCTTCCTGCCCGACGAGTGCGCCAACGAGATTCCGGACGATCCGGACAAGGCTGCGGGTTTCGTCGCGGCTCATCCCCGTCGTCAGGAAGTACGTGTCGTGGCCGGTGCGCTGCGTGATGGAAGCCATTACGGCGTGGCCCGTCTCGTCGACCATCCGGAGGATTTGCTCGGATCGGTCAACCTCGTCCCGGCCCTGGAGTCTGCGGTTCTCGGCACCCTGGAGTGACGACCGGTCACGAGATCGTCTCGTGGTCGGTAATGTGCATCGTGTCGGTAGCGTGCCGCGACATCTAGGAGACGATCATGACGGAGCAGCAACCCGAGATGGCCAAAGACGAGTTCGAGACCAACCGCCATGCATCCGTGACATACGAACGTTCGCCCCGAGGCACGATGAGGGGCCGTCCGGTCATCATCGCGATCATGCCGGACATCCCACGGGCAGTACTCGCGACTGGCGTCGAGCATGCCAGGGCCATGGGTAGCAAGATCGTCTTCGCCCATGTCGCGACCGATCGCGTGCCGAACCCGTCTGATCCCGACCAAAGCCACCCACTCGACCCGACCGCCGAACGCATCTCGAATGCGACCGCCCGATCGTCGATCCAAGGTTCCTTGGACACTTTCATGGCGAACTACCCAGAGACGGAGTGGGAGCTCGTCTATCTGTCTGGTCTGCCGGATCAACAGCTTGCCCACCTCGCCCATGACATTGGCGCTGGTTGCTTCGTGCTGGGAACTCGGCGTCCCGGTTTCCGTGCCGGTTTGCAGGAGTGGCTGGACGGATCGGTGGCAGTCCAGCTGGGACGCCGTCAGCTGCGCCCGGTCATCATCGTCCCATTGCGAGGCGAGGACTGGGATCAGCCGCTCTGCCAGTGAGTGCCGTCGCGTCTGGCAGCTCCGTGTCGGAAGGCGACCGACGACCGGGACTGGCGAGATGTCTCAATGCGGCTCAGCCCTCGCCAATCTCGAGTTCAGGTACCTCGCGGCGAGCCTGCTCCCACACTTCCTTGGCAGCCGTGGCATTGATGGCGGCCATCACGAGTCCGACGATGACGTCGGGCCAGACCGTGAACCACACCGTCGTGATGAGACCAGCGACGAGGATGAGCACGTTGCCGAGTACGTCATTGCGTGCTGCCAGCCACGCACCTCGAACCAGGCTCGATCTCTGGCGACGCAATGTCATGAGGGCGATGGCACACGACAGGTTGATGAGTAGGGCGATGATGGCCGTCACTGACAACGGCACGGGCTCAGGCGGGACTCCCGAGGTGATCTTCCAGACGGCAGTTCCCAATGCTGCAGCTGCCGGAATGAGGATGAGACCGGCCAACCAAATGCTGGCTTTCCGTCGTGACTGCACCGACCACCCGAGGGCCACCAGGACGAGCCCGTTGATGAGGACGTCCTCGAGGAAGTCGGCCGCGTCGGCGAAGAGAGATGCCGATCCGATGATGGATGCCACCGTGACGTCAATGACCAATCCGATGGCATTGAGGATTGTCACGAGAGCGATGATCCGCCTGGTCGACGGGGAATTGATCTCGTCGGCTGCGTCGTTGATGCAGGTGGGGGAGTCATCGAACTGTGCCACGAGAGACCAGTCTATCAGACTACGCATGACCGGGTACAAGGCCAAGGAGTGGTTTGACGGCTCGGCCTGCGAACAGGTTTCGGCAGCCGAGCGAAAACCCCGTCGCTACCACGGATCGGACGTGATCGCGGTGGCGACGGGGCTCACGTGTGACTGGGTGTCGGTGTCAGAAGATGCCGTCGCGATGGCGGATCTCGGTGATCGACTGGCCGACGGAGGAGGTCTTGACCACCGAGGTACTCCACGTACCGACGCCGGTGACGCGGCTCGTGTCGTACTCGGTTCCAGCGGCCATGAAGTTACCGACATCGGTGGACCAGTACCACGTGTTGGGGGCACCGGAATTCTCCCATCCCATCACGCTGCCCATGGTGGCGTTCCATCCGTCAATCGAGATCTTCATGTTGCGCAGGCCTTCCCGGCCCGCGATCCACCTCTCCACGCGCTGGTCGTACAGCTTGAGGTAGCAGTTGGTGACGGTGTTCTCCGTCATGCCGGGGTGGGCCGCCGTCGCATTCGTCACGAGGGTGGTCCACGGCAGGGGCGCGAACCCTCGCAGCCGGATGCCCCACGCGGCGTAGATGCGGCCACCATTCCAGGCGCCGTCGCCCGGGACGATGGCGAGGACCTTCTTCCTGTCACCGGGATTCCACGTGGTGTTGCGCAGGGCCACTCGCCAGCCGTAGGCGCTCGGGGTGTCAGGGAAGGGGGTGGCGTTGGACTGGTCGGAGGAGGTCCCGATGCGTGCGTTCGTCGACGGGTTATAGAAGGTGAGGTTCGAGGACGTCATTGAGAATGACCGTTTGCGCGTCGTGTTGCCGACGGCCTGGGCGTCGCTGAGGGAGGGAGACCCATTGTCGCCTTGAGGGGCCCACGGCTTGAGGATGGGATTGGTGTTCGCCGGTCCGGCCACGGCGGTCAGGCTGTCATTGACCACCTTCGACGTGGCGACGTTCTGGATACCGACGTCGAACCCCAGGGGGAAGGAGGAGTCGAACGACTTGGTGCCGATGTTCTTGAGGCTGATGCCGACATTGCTCAAGCCGGCACCATTGAGTCCGCCGGACTGGTTGAACGAGATCGCCATGTTGACGCCGGTGAGGTCAGGCAGGCTCGACTGGTAGGCGGCGAACCATGAATCGATCTCGGCCGCGGCAGTGCCCGGGCACGAGACGGCGTAGGCGGGAAGGGCTGCTGCGGCGCTCACAGCGGGAACGGCCCACGCCAAACCCTTGGTGATGGTCCGGCGGTTGACGTCGTGCTGCGACATGCGGGTTGACCTCCTGTGGGACGACTGGCTCGAGATGGTGAAGCGGCTGGGGGTACACACGTCGTAGGAAAGAGTACACGAGGGCGGTTGACCCCGCAGCGACATCGTCTCTCGTGGCCCTCGCCACACGCGGGCCACCTGCGTTCCGGGTCCGGGACGAGCCCGCAGGTTAGTCAGTACAGGTGGGTGTACGCCACAGCACAGGACGCGCCTCCCGAGGTACGTTGACGCTGAAGTGGTACTGCATGACGGGCTCGGTGGTGCTCCCGGAGCGTTCCTTCTGTGGGATGTTGAGGAGCGGGATGTCCTTGCTGTCGGAGGTCGGGAAGCCCTTGCAACCATTGCACAACAAATCCTTGTTGCCGTGGCAGGAAGCAGCTGCTCGAATAGTTGGGGGCAGGTGCTGTTACCGTAGGCAAGCCTGATAGATGTGAGCACCGACCCGATGTCGGTTTCGCTGAAGGAACCGTTGTTGGTGACGATCGAGTCGTTCGGTGCCGGGGGTGCTTCTGCCCGTTTTCGGGTCGTAGTCCTGGACCCGGAGTCCCAAAGAGACCGCGGTGATCCTCGCCTGGGGTAGACCGTAAATGTCACCGGCGCCGGAAGAGAAATGCTTGCGCGGTGTTCTGGCGACCGTCCCGTGACCTTGGGGGACGCAACGATACCGTCGCTGTCCGGGGTGCAGATAGCGGTGCTCTAGGTCGTCACACAGGAGATGTCGCTCAGGATGACGACCTGGCTGGGGTGGGCGGTTGACTGAATCGTGCCCGAGTAGGTATTCGCCAACTTGATGGTGACGGTGCCGGGATTGGCGATGGTGTAGGTGACGCTTCCGACCCCCATGGTCGTGGCCGTCACCCAGCCGGAGTGGGCTGTCGTGTTGAGGTTCGACGAGGAGGTCGGGGCGATGACCGCGTTATTGTTGGTCACTTGGATCGTGTCGGTGTAATAGGTGGCCCCCGATGTGGTGGCATTCGAGGTGCGGGCATCCAGGTCGCTGATGGTGAAGGAGATCGGGCCCGTCAGACCGGTGAGGTTGAGGGACATGTACTTACTCGTCGTACCGGCGGAGCCGACCTGCTGCCAACCTGACAGATAGATCCTTACGGGCGCCGGACTCATGGTGAGCCGTTCCTGCGAGTCGGTGGCACCGTTGAGGAAATAGGGGTAGGACCCACCGGAGGTGAAGGTCGCGTCGGCCCACACCGATACGTTGCCGTAGGTCTGGGCCGTACCCGGTCCGTAGGCGTTGGGTTTTCATCCAGCGGTGTAAACCCGGTCTGGGACCACGTCAACGGGACACATGTTGCGCGGGAGATGTGGCCTTGCCACAGGTGATTTCGCTGAGCGTGACGGCCTGGTCGGGATGGGTGTTTCCATAGCGGTCCGAGACCGGGATCTTTGAACCGTACGCATTCCCGAGCTTGATGGTGACGGGTCCGACTGCGGGATCGGCGACGGTGTACGTGGCGCAGCCGCTGGTCGTACCTGTCGCCACGGTCCAGGAGGTCGTCTTGTCGACGGTGGCGTTGCTCAGCGCGGAGGGCGTGATGATGTTGCCCGACTGGCTCACCTGGACCATGTCGGTGAAGTACTGGGCGTGCGTCGAGTTCCTCGAGCGCGTGTAGGAGTCGAGACCGCAGATCTGAAAGCTGATCGGTCCGCCCGCCGTCGTGGGAAAAGCGAGGACGGTCTCACCGTAATCATTCAACGTCGGGGTGACGCCAGTCGTGACATAGCCCGAGAGGATCAGCGAACCGCCGGAAGACGTCAGGTCGAGGGGGGAGTACGTGGTTTCGCGGGTGTAGTTCCAGTTCCCATGTTTGCTAGCAGCAACGGTGACCGCAGAGCCCGAGCCGTCCGAGGATGCCTGGGAGTAACTACCCGTCGGATTCGCGTAGCCTCTGAGGGACGTCCACGTGTACGAGGAGCATGTCGCATTGCTGATGGCGTACGCAGGGATGGCCGACGCCAGGGAGACGGCTGGAACGGCCCAGGCCGCCCCCTTGACGACGGTTCGACGACTTGTCCGGGTTTTGATCATGGGCGTTCACGATTCTTCCTAACTGCCGGTGAAAGTCGAGCACGGGAGAACCCACAGGCTGTCACGGCAGCTGCCAAGGCGCTACTTATCTCATGCCAGCTGTATGAGGTGACTTTGCGCCCGTCAAATCTCACCGTCACCCCCGCAGACCCATGGAGGTCCGTCGTGCTCTCGAAAATTCGACCTTGGAGCGCGTGCGAGGGTTCTCGGTGTCGTCGGGGTCATCATGCTTGGCTTCGCCGTGGCCGGTGGTGGTGTGTGGGCTGTCATGTCGTCGTTCGGTTTCCCGGACGGCTCTCGTTACATTTGGCACCAGTTCATGAATACTTGAATCGCCCTGGGATGTCGGGAGACTCCGAACTTTGGGAAGGTTGGAGTTATGCTAGGCAACACGATCAAGCGCTACCTGGCTGAGTTGAGGACCAGGGTGGTGTGGATGTATCACCAGACCCGCCCGGACTATGCGGGGGATTGGCCGGCGATGGTCAAGGTCGCTGAACTGGTCGGGGTCTCGTCCGCGGAAACCCTGCGGCGCTGGGTCTGTCAGGACGAGGTAGACCAAGGTCAACGTCTTGGCCTCACGAGGGGTCGGCCCAGATCAAATGCTTGAAGTGAGAGAGTGCTGAGTTGAGAAGGGCGAATGCGATCCTGAAAGAGGCCTGGGCTTTCTTCGCGGCCGAGCTTGACCGGCCAGGGCAGTGATCGTCGACTTCATCGGTGAGCATGCCGAGCGGCGTGAGGGGGATGGGTTGTGGTGGGGTGTCGAGCCGATCTGCCAGGTGCTGCGCGAGCATGGCGTGTAGATCGCCCCATCGACCTACTACCAGTGGCGCGACAAGCTGTTCTCCAAGCGTGAGCAGCGTGATGAGGCCCTGCTGGTCGAGATCCGTCGGGTCCACGAGGCTCATTTCGGTGTTTACGGGGCCGGTAAGGTCTGGCTGCAGCTCAACTGGGAAGGTATCCCGGTGGCTCGCTGCAGCGTCGAACGACTCATGCGCGGTGCGGGGCTGGAAGGGGCACGTCGTGGGAAGGTGAAGCGGACCATGATCGCTGGTCCTGCTGCTGAGCGGCCGGATGACCTGGTCAGTCGCCGGTTCGTGCCGTTGGCGCCGGACCGGTTGTGGGTGGCCGACATCACGTATGTGTCGACGTGGTCGGACTGGGTCTACGTCGCATTGGTCACCGATGCCTATGCCCGCACAATTGTGGGCTGGCGTTCGGGTACCACGATGACTACCCAGCTGGTGCTGGACGCGTTGGAGCAGGCGATCTGGACTCGGTAACGCGAAGGCCATGACTTGACTGGGCTGGTGCATCACTGGGACCGGGGCAGCCAGTACACCTCAATTGTCTTGTCACAGCGTCTTTCGGAAGCCGAGATTGCTGCCTCGGTCGGATCGGTCGGGTCGAGCTATGACAACGCTGTGGCGGAGACGATCAACGGGTTGTTCAAGACTGAGCTGATCAAGCCCTGAGCGCCGTGGAAGGGCGTTGATGAGGTCGAGTTCGCCACCGCGGAAGGGGTCGACTGGTTCAACCACCGACGCCTGTATAAGTACTGCGGCGACATCCCGCCCGCCGAGCTGGAACAGGCCTACTACGCTGACCACACCCAGCCCCATCAGGAGCTGGAACTGTCACACCACTGAATCCCCGGACTCACCGGGGCGATTCAAGAGCCAGTTTACGCATGGTGTTGAAAGAGGCGTCGGTCTACGACGAATGCGGGTTAATGGTCTTGCGGTGTGGGGCGCTGGGCGATGGCATCGAGAACGCGTGAGTGGGTGGCGATCCATTCGGCCGCGTCGGGGTTGATGCTGCGGGCGACGGTGTCGATCGCTGTTACGTAGTGGGCAAGCCTACGAATCTCAGCTTGTCGGTCAGGGTGAGCGCTGATGAGGGGCTCTTGATGGGAGGCGCGGTTACGGACGTGGCGGATGAGCTCGACGCTTTCCTCGAAGTCGCGTCGGCTACGCCCCGGGTAGTGAGGCATGCCTCCGTTACGTAAGTCAGTGAGAGCTTTCCATACGGTTGCTTCCAGGCGCGGGGTGAGCAGAAAGCGCCAGTTGTCCAGTGACAGACTCGCCACGATCTGATCAGGGGTCGCATCGAGCCCCGCGCGCCGCAGTCGCGCCTCGGCCCTGGCGACGTTACGCGGGAAACCACCGAGCCGATAGCTCGGGGATTCCCACCAACGCCGTATGCCAGTATCGGCGCTCAGGCGCACGTCAATGAAGTTTCTCAGGAGTACCTCGACATGGCTGATGTCTTCCAAGAACGCTTTCGAGATGCGGGTGTTCCACACGTACCACGCATCGACTGGTTCGATCCGGTAGCGGCTGAGCCTGGCGGGTGAGAACCACTCCTGCAACGTCTCACGACTCACCGTGGGAGCGTGGTAGGGTGGGTGACGATAGGCCTCGGGAAGGTCAATGCCGCGAAATATCGGTATACCCCCGAGGTCATTGTTTTGCCCAGGCCCCTCCTCGCATACTTGCGGGGCGTCATTGGCTGCCGTCATCTCGTGTCTTCCCGGTACGTGGCTGTCCATGTTCACGGCCAGGTACGGCAATGAGGTTCACCAACCGGTATCCGCACATGAACCTCCACCAAGCATACGCTGGCAAGCCCCCTCTCGGCCCCACCACAACATCAACTGCCGACTCGAACACCTTTGAGGCAGCGCTTTCGACTTGCGCAACCCCACCCACGACACCGTCCGCTTACTACTCGAAGCTGAGGGATTCAGACCCCACCTACCCCCTCGATTGTGAAGAGCCTCCAAAGCCCGATACAACGTCTGGCGAGACACCGTGAACGACCTCGCCACCGCAGCAACGCACCAGCAGCGCGGGATGGCTTGGTATTAGCCCAGCGCAGGGCCCCCAGGCACCAGCCCTAACGACCCCGCCCCGGATGTGGCTAGAGAATAAGCCGCACGGGAGGACTCCATACCCGCCGACTCATTCCAGCCCGCCACCAGCCGAGCCATATGATCAACCGCGCGCGGTAAATAATCCAGCCACTCACGCCGCTCGTACAAGGAACCGGCCCCGCTCCAGGCATGTGCCCACGACCGCCACAACACATCCAGCTCGACCACCACGCCCGGAATAGATTCCCACTCCAAATCCGGATCAGCGGCCGCCACGTACCAGGTGCGCCACAACCAATCAACCCACGACCTGAAATCGTTGGCTAACTCGCTATACGTCGGCGTCTCATAAGAATGGATTGGCGGGGGAGTGATCGTCATGTCGGGTCCTTCTTCCGTAATCAGCATCGAACGCGGCCGCCACATCGGCAGGAACCAACCGACGCAACTCGTCGAGTTCCCACCACCCAGGCTGACGCAACCGGGCCGGCTTATGACGGCCCATCACCACGATCGTCTCATCAGCACGCATCGTCTTCAGATCAGCCACCGGGGCCACGTCAACCTCGTGGAACGACCGTGACGTCGTCGTACGACCCCACGTATCAGTCGACCACGACACCGCCTGCATCTCATCGCGGCCAATCAACTCCGACAACGCCCGCAACGACTGCTCATCAGAAATACCAGGCATATACACCCGGCCCCAATGATTCGACATGACCACCGCAGCCTGCTCCCGGCCATACCGGGCCACAATCTGGCCCTCATCCTGCCACACCGACTCCAGCAGACACCCCCTGCCCGCCACCAGCCGAGGCTATCTCAGGCAGCCGCTTGATCGGGGCGACATTGCCCGCCTCATCCAACGCCAACAACAAAAGAGGATCGAGAGGGTGAGACCCATTGGCCGCATACGCCTCCTCCACCTCCCGATACACCGCGTTCACCAGCGTCTCAAACACCGGCGCAAACAACTGCTGCTCTGAGGCATGAATCGCCCCGGTGAGTCCGGGGACTCAGTGGGGCGATTCAAGAGCGTCTCCCCTAGTCGGCTCCACTGTGTCACCAGTGTCACACTGGACCCCACTACGGGTTTCACGATCACGCGACGCCGCCACTCGCCGGCGCACAACAGACGGCCTCGACGCCCCCGACGACCGGCGTGACACACTGTCAGGAATCATCAACCGCCACACCGACTGCACCCGCCGAGTCGAGCCATTCCACTCCGGCTCAAAACCCTCCAGCCGCTCAATCAGACTCGTCTGAGCCAGGCCATCCAACGCCCGAAACACCGTCCGCCGCGACGACGACGTCAACTCCGCCAACGTATCCACACGCGGCCACGCCCAATCATTGTCATCGGCGTAATTCGCCAACGCCACCAACACCAACTTGTGCGTCGGATTCGCCACACACTTCTGCAACGCCCAGTTGACCGCCCAAATCGACATCGCCCACCACCGCTCACGAAACCGTGCCAAACAAAGACGCCTGACCATCAGGCAACGACGGGCCAGATTCGACAGACTCAGGAGGCGTCACAAGGTCGAGACCCACGCGGTCGGAATAATCCACCGACCCGACGGCAACTTCCGAGCGCCAGGAAACCGACCATCGCGACACCACCGAGTGACCGTGGCCGTACTCGTTTCCGGCAGCACCGCGGCGACAGTCTGGGGGGACAGAAGACTGTCAGCGACAGCTTCGACATCGAGATGGGAGGAGGTCATACACATAGCGTGCTACATAGATATGAAAGTGGCAATAATGGAAACATTGACACCATATATGCATCTATGCACCATCTTGTTCATGGCTAAGATTTATGAGCAAGCCCGTGAAGCTGGCCTCATTGACACCTACTCTGCTGATGAAGCTGTCGGCATGACCGTACAGATGTTGCTGTTTAAGAAGCGGTTGAAGTTTCGTGACCTTGCTAGAGCACTGCATGTCTCTCCGGCTACCGCGGGCAAGAGAATTCGTGGAGAGCTCGGATGGTCGGTGACGGATCTCATTGCGACCGCTGAACTCCTCGACGTCCATGTCGAGGACCTCATCCCCAAGCGCAAAGAAAACCAGCCCGCCTCCCAAGGGGGAGACGAGCTGGCCTCTCTCGTAGCGGGGACAGGATTTGAACCTGTGACCTCCGGGTTATGAGCCCGGCGAGCTACCGAACTGCTCCACCCCGCGTCGACCTGCTCGACTATACAGATCACACTGGTGCAATACAAATCGGGGTGGGATGTGCCCGAACGATCGGCGCATCACCCCCTATCTGCGACGTCCGTTCGGTCGCCTTCGGAAACCGTGCACATCTGACTGCAGTACTGACCCCCGCAGACTGCGTGAGGTCGGGGGTGGTTATGCTCATTCGCAGGGCACCACGCCCGAAGGGAGCATGACCAGACGATGCGAGGCCAGTTGAAGGCTGCGGGACTTGCCGTGGCAGTGGCTCTGTCGACCACCGGAATTACCGGCTGCCAGTCCACAGAAGAGGGAGTTCTCACCATTGGGGCGACGGCTGCTCCGCCGACACTGGACTTGGTGTCAAATGCTGCCGCAGCGATCCCGCAGGTTCTCCTCTACAACGTGTACGAGACCCTCATCCGCGTCGACGACTCGGGCAAGCTCGTCGGTCTGCTGGCGAAGTCGTGGCAGCTGTCCGAGGACGGACTTCACCTCGCCTTCCACCTCGATCCCTCGGCGCGCTTCGCATCCGGGGCCGCGGTGAACTCAGCGGCGGTGAAGGCATCTCTGGAGCGGATGAGAGCCGAATCCGCCAGCCCCGTCAACCAGGCGAACCTGTCGGCAGTCAAGGCCATCCGTACCCCTGACGACGCCACCGTCATTCTTGACCTGTCCCATCGCGACAACTTCCTGTTGTTCAACCTGGCCAGCACATCGGGTGTCGTCATTGATCCCGCCACCAAGGATCTGGCCACTCGGCCGCAAGGATCTGGCCCCTACGTCGTCACCGAGTTCACGCCGGGTCACTCGGTGACCTTGTCGCCGTCCCCTCATCCGTGGCACGAGGGGGGCCGTCCCACCGTTCGCTTCTCGTACTACTCGGACCCGACCTCGCAGACAGCCGCCCTGCTGTCGGGAGACCTTGACGTCGTCTCTGATCTGACGACTCCCCAGGCCCTCTCCCGCTTCACGAGCAACCCGGCCTACCGGGTCCTGCGAGGAACCACCAACGGCGAGGTCGTGCTGGGTATGAACAACACCTCCAAGCCGCTGTCAGACCGACGGGTTCGGCAGGCCATCCTCATGGCGATCGACCGCAACGGATTGCTGGACGTCGTGTGGAATGGCCAGGGAACACTCATTGGCTCGATGGTTCCACCCACAGACCCGTGGTTCACCGACCTGTCCCACACCTGGCCCTATGACCCGGCACGGGCGCGCAAGCTACTTGCTGAGGCCGGGTACCCCAACGGACTGACCCTCAGACTGCGGGCCGCGGCCCTGCCCTACGCGACGGCAGCCTCTCGGGTGGTTGCCTCCGACCTGGCCCAGATCGGGATCACCGTCGAAAGCGACGAGCTGGAATTCCCGGCCCGCTGGCTCGATGTCGTCTACACCCATGCTGATTACGACCTGACGATCGTCGCCCACGTGGAGGCACGCGACATCGTCAACTGGGCCAACCCCGACTACTACTGGCGCTACCGCAACAAGGAATTCAACCGGCTCATCGAATCCGCCCAGACGGGACCAGCCGACCGCACCAACGAGACCATGATGCAGGCCAGTCGGATCTTGGCGACTGACGCCGCCGGAGGATTCCTCTTCCTGATGCCAAAGATCACCATCAGCAAGGCTGGCATCAGCGGGCTACAGCGCAATTCCACCTCGATGAGCTTCGACCTCACCAAGGTCAGGAGGACGAGGTGACCGTCCTCAAACGCGTGCTCCTCCCATTGGGGGAGTTGCTGGTGTGGCTACTGGTCGCATCCTTGATCATCTTCGCCCTGCTCAGCTTGCTTCCCGGTGACGTCGCCCAGGTCATTCTGGGCGCCAACGCGGACCCGAAAGCTGCAGCAGCCGTGCGTACCCGACTGGGCTTGGACCTCCCGTGGCCCCAGCGGTACTGGGATTGGATCAGTTCCCTGGTCAGGGGCGACCTGGGCATCTCCATCGTTTCCGCTGAACCGATCGGTCCGCAGATTGTGTCGCGACTGGCAGTGACGGGTTGGCTCGTCGGGCTGTCGTTGCTGCTGGCCCTGGTGGTCTGCTTGCCGGTGGGAGCCTACGCGGCCGTCCATCGTCGTGAGGGTCGAGGATTTGCGGCTTCCGCACTGTCACAGGTCCTCATGAGCATTCCTGCCTTCCTCGCCGGAATCCTCCTCATCCTGCTGTTCTCGGTGACCCTCGGATGGCTGCCTGCCGGAGGATACGTACCGCTGCATGAGGATGTCGGAGGATGGGTGGCGCACCTGGTTCTTCCGGTGTTGTCCCTGTCCATCGTGCAGGCCGCAGTGATGACACGTTACGTACGCAGCGCCTTCATCGACGTTCTCGCTGACGATCACCTGCGCACGGCACGCGCCGTCGGCTGGCGGCTGTGGCCCGCACTGCATCGTCACGGATTGCGCAACGCCTCGATCAGCTTGGCCACGGTTCTTGGTCTGCAGGCCAGCGCAATGCTGGTGGGAGCCATCGTCGTCGAAGAGGTCTTCGTCATTCCCGGTCTGGGGTCCTATCTCCTCGACGCTGTCAGTACCCGTGATCTTCTCGTCGTCAGTGACGTCGTCATGGTCATCGTGGCCATCGTGTTGGTGATCTCCTACCTCACGGATCTCCTCATCGTGGCCCTCGATCCTCGGCTGCGTACCAGTGCCACCTCCAGACAGGGGGACCACTCATGAGGAGGGCAGGTCTGGTCATTGGGTGTGTTCTGGTGGGCGTGGTCGTCGTGGCTGGAATCACCTCTGCGGTGTGGACGCCATACGATCCCAATCTCGTCGTCCCGGCAGATCGTCTTCTGGGACCAAGCAGCCAGCATTGGCTTGGGACTGACGGATTCGGCTCCGACATTGCATCCCGGATGCTCGTGGGTGCTCGTACCTGTCTGCTCGTCGGAGTGGTGTCGGTACTCATCGCCGCCGGAATCGGCGTGCCGTGGGGGGTGACATCCGCCATGCTTCCTCGCCCCTGGTCCACGATCGTGGGACGAGCTGCCGATCTGCTGTACGCGTTCCCAGCCCTGTTGCTGGCGATCATCCTGGCCGCCGCAGTGGGGGGATCAACTCTGACCGGCATGGTGGCCATCGGTGTCTCGACGGTCCCCGTGTTCGCCCGTATCACGCGAACCGCCAGCCGACAGATCCTTTCCCAGGACTACATCGTCGCGGCGCGCAGCTCAGGGATGTCATGGCATTCCATCGCCTACAACCACGTGCTGTCCAACATTGCTCCGCTGATCGGCGTGCAGGCCTCAGTGTCCTATGGCACGGCGATCCTCGCGGAGGCCGCGCTGAGTTATCTCGGTCTGGCCACTCCGGCAACCGTCGCCACCTGGGGACGAATGCTGCGTGATTCCCAGGTGTACCTTTTCGACAGCCCCTGGCTGACCGTGGCGCCTGCCCTGGCGGTTGCCGCAGCCGTCATGGGATTCACGCTCCTGGGAGACGGGTTGCGTGATTTCCTTGATCCGAGATTGCGGGAGGTCCGCTGATGGCACTTCTGGAGGTCAACGATCTCGTTGTCGATTTCGGACGGCATCGTCGGGTCGCTGTGGACCACGTCAGTTGGTCCCTGGACCCCGGTGAGCGTCTCGGCCTTATCGGTGAGTCCGGATCGGGGAAATCTGTCACCGCCCTGGCGATCATGGGTCTGCTTCCTGGCAACGCCCACGTGTCGGGTTCCATCCGCTGGCGTGGCGAGGAGCTCATCGGGGCCAGCGATCGGGCCGTGTCCGCGTTGCGGGGCAGTGGCATCGGCATGGTTTTCCAGGAACCCATGACAGCACTGGACCCGACGATGAAGGTCGGGAGACAGGTTGGCGAGGTTGCCCTGCTGCACCATTCCGTCGCGCGAGGCCGGACTCATGACCGCGTCCTGGAGATGCTGGAACAGGTTGGTATCGAGGATCCGACCCGAGTGGCGAACTCCTACCCGCACCAACTCTCTGGTGGCCAGCGTCAGAGAGTTCTGCTCGCCATGGCCTTGGTCAATTCCCCAGACCTGCTCATTTGCGATGAACCGACGACAGCCCTTGACGTGACGGTGCAGGCCCAGGTTCTCACAACGATTGACCAGGTGCTCGGCTCAGTGGGCGCGGCATGTTTGTTCATCACCCACGACCTGGCGGTGGTGTCCCACATTTGCCACGACCTCATCGTCATGACCTCGGGCCAGATCGTCGAAACCGGTCCAGCCCGCACAGTGCTGTCCGAACCTGATCACCCCTACACCCGACGGCTGCTGCGAGCCGCCCGACTCGACCTTGTCGAGCCCGGGACGACGATTGTGTTGGAGGATTCATGACCACCCAGATCGAGGTCGAGGACCTGCATCTTCATCTGGGACCGCGTGGCGCCGGGATCGACGCCCTGGACGGAATCTCCCTGCACGTCGGCGAGGGGGAACGGCTCGGCCTGGTGGGGGAGTCTGGGTCGGGGAAGTCAACCCTGCTGAAAGTCATGATGGCCTTGCGTCGACCGGATTCCGGCACCGTCCGCTTCCGGGGACGATCCCTGAGCGAGATCGACGCGGTACGCGATTTGCGTCGGTCGGCCGCGATGGTGTTCCAGGACCCACGGTCCTCCCTGGACCCGCGTATGAACATCGGTCGGGCGATCACCGAGCCACTGCGGTCCCCGGTTGCCCGGCGTATGACCCGTGAGGAACGCAAGGACCGGCTGGCAGAGGTCATGGTTGACGTCGGTTTGGATCCCGAGTCCGCCAGCCGATTTCCACACGAGTTCTCTGGCGGCCAGCGTCAGCGCATTGCCATTGCCAGGGCCTTGGTCACTGAACCTGACGTCCTGCTGGCCGATGAACCGGTGTCCGCTCTCGACGTGTCGGTGCGTGCTCAGGTGCTGAATTTGCTCAATGACTTGGTGCGTCGACGGGGACTGACGATGGTCTTCGTTTCTCACGACCTGGCCGTGGTGCGTCACCTGTGCGACACCGTGGCCGTCATGAGTGCTGGACGCATCGTCGAGCGAGGCCGACTTTCTGACGTCTACCGCGATCCGCAGCACGAGGTCACCCAGGAATTGTTGACAGCGATTCCTCGTATCCGTGTGGACGATTCCACCCACTGAGACGAACTCGGTAGTTCGGCCCTGCTCCCTCCATAAACTGACCGTCATGAAGGCGCTCCTGCTCGAAAACATCCACGATGAAGCCGTTCGAACCCTGAAACATGCCGGTTACGAGGTCGAGCGGGTGAGCGAGGCCCTCGACGAGGACGACCTCATCAGTGCCCTCGACGGAGTTGATCTGTTGGGCATCCGGTCGCGGACTCGCATCAGCCGTCGAGTCGTCGAGGCGTGTGGTGACAACCTATCCGCCGTGGGTGCCTTCTGCATTGGCACGAACCAGATGGATCTGGCCACCATGGCCCAGGCTGGTGTTCCGGCCTTCAACGCCCCTTATTCCAACACCCGTTCGGTTGTTGAACTGGTGATGGCGGAGATCATTGCGTTGGCCCGTCGTCTCGGTGATCGCAATACCCAGATGCACAACGGAGTGTGGCGCAAGTCCGCCATTGGGTCCCACGAGATCCGCGGTCGTCGTCTCGGCATCATCGGATACGGAAATATCGGCCAGCAGCTGTCCGTGGTGGCCGAATCCATGGGCATGCAGGTCTTCTTCTACGACATTGCCGACGTACTGCCCATGGGGAACGCCCACAAGTGTGAGTCCATGGAGGAGTTGCTGGGCAGCGTCGATACCGTGTCCTTGCACGTTGATGGACGCCCGAGCAACAACAACCTCATCGGAGCGCGGGAGTTCGCCATGATGAGGCCGCGCTCGTTGTTCCTCAATCTTTCCCGCGGCAAGATCGTCGACATTGACGCCCTGGTCGACAATCTGCGTACCGGCCACATCGCGGGTGCTGGAGTCGATGTCTACCCCGAGGAACCCGCCTCGGGCAAGGAGCTGTTCACCTCCCCGTTGCGCGAGTTGGACAATGTGATCCTCACTCCGCACATTGGTGGTTCGACCCAGGAAGCCCAGGTCGACATCGGTCGCTATGTCGCCGGAAAGCTCATCGATTACGTCGAGAATGGCGCAACCGGGATGAGCGTCAATATTCCCGAGATCACGCCTTCCCCGCGTACTGGCGCCCGTATTGGTCACCTTCATCGCAATATTCCCGGTGTGATGGCCACGCTCAACCGACTCGTCGCTGACCAGGGCGGCAACGTCACGTATCAGGCGCTGGCCACCAAGGGGGAGCTCGGCTACTGTGTCCTCGACATTGCCGAAACTGACGGCGGGTTGTTGGCCAGTGTCACCGATCTCGAGGGGACGATTCGCGCCAGAATCCTCTGATCTCCACGACACAAAGAGCGGGCGGGTGATCATCACCCGCCCGCTTCTATTCTCAACGGGTTCTGATGCTGACGACGCAGCCTCAATCCTCAGGCTGAACCATGGCCAAGGCCTCGGCATGAAGGAATCCGTTGGACGCCATGGCATTTCCTGACCAGGGACCGTCCTTGCCGTCGAGACCAGTGAATGTGCCGCCGGCTTCGGTGACGATGACGTCAAGGGCGGCCATGTCGTGCAGCCCCAGCTCCGGTTCGCACGCCAGGTCAACGGTTCCCTCGGCAACCATCATGTACGACCAGAAATCACCGAAGGCGCGGGTACGCCACACCGATCTCATGAGTTCACCAAAACCGCGACCGCGACCTCCCTCCACCCATCCATGGAGGGAGGAGTAGGACAGGAAGGCGTCGTCAAGGTTGCGCACATTGGATACGTGAATGGGCGTTGCCGAGGCAAGCGACTTGCCGGTCCGCGCGCCGGAGCCCTTGGCAGCCCACCAGCGACGTCTCAAGGCTGGAGCCGACACGACGGACGCGACGATCTCGTCCTCGACACTGAGTGCAATGAGGGTTGCCCATACCGGAACTCCGCGCAGGAAATTCGCGGTGCCGTCGATCGGATCGATGATCCAGCGACGCGGGCCCTCGCCGGTGTCAGCCCGTTCCTCGCCATGCACCGCGTCTCGGGAGCGCATCCGTGACAAGGTGCGGCGAATCGAGTCCTCAACGGCCAGATCTGCATCGGTCACTTCGGAACGATCGGGCTTGGTCGAGACCGTCAGGTCCCTGGCTCCGAATCGAGACATCGTCAAGGAGTCGGCATCGTCAGCGAGGATGTGTGCCAGGCGGAGGTCATCGGTGTGGTCGGCCATGCCCTTACCTTACTGGTGTGGGTGTGGCATCAAGGGCACCAAAACCCGGGTGGCTTGCGACCGACGGCCCTAGGCTTAGGTCATGACGACAGACGAAACCCCCACCGTGGCCGCTGACGCGCCAGCTCCGACTGATGACCTGGTGACAACTCACCACACCATCTCCACGGTTGACGGTGACCTCAGCTACACCGCAACCACCGGACGCATCGTTCTGGGCAGCGAGAAGATCGCCAACAATGCCTTCACCGCTCATATGCCGCAGGCTCTCATGGGCATCACGGCCTACACCCTGGACGACACCGATCCCACCACGAGGCCTTTGACATTCGTGTTTAACGGCGGCCCGGGATCCTCCTCGGTGTGGCTGCACATGGGCCTTGTCGGACCACGTGTGGTTGATCCGGGGACCCCCGAGGAGCCGGCCACCCCGCCGTTCCACCTCATTGACAACGGGCACACGCTGCTTCGGGAGACTGATCTCGTTGTCATTGATGCGATGTCGACCGGATACTCCCGAGTCGTCGATGGCGAGGATCCAAATCAGTGGCACGGCTGGAGCAAGGATGTCGAGCTCGTCAGCGAACTCATCCGACTGTGGGTCACCCGTCATGGCAGGTGGGGAAGCCCGCTCTACCTGCTGGGAGAATCCTACGGAACTGTTCGGGCCGTGAGTGTTGCCGAGCGCCTGCAGGACACCTTCTCGCTGTACCTCAATGGCATCATCCTGGTCTCCTCCGTGCTCGACTTCGGTAACCAGGACTTCGAGGACCTCACCTGGGACCGAGCCTGCGTCGACTTCCTGCCGACCTATGCCGCCGTCGCCCACTACCACGGCCACAACTCTGATCGCGGCCTGGAAGACGTCCTCGCAGAGGCCGAGGAATTCGCCGACGGCCCCTACCGTCAGGCTCTCGCTGCCGGCCATCGCCTCGACCCTGCGGAGAGGGCTCAGGTCACGGCGACCCTGTCCCAGCTCACCGGCCTGGATGTCAGCTACATCGAGCGTGCCAACCTGCGCATTGAGCACATGCGCTTCTGCACCGAGCTGCTGCGTGGCGAGGGCAAGGTCGTCGGCCGTATCGACGGTCGCTACAAGGGTGCATTGCCGAAGCGGACCGACGAAGTCGCCGACACCGACCCCAGCGGCGACGACACCGGCGCCGCCTTCGTCCACGGCTTCCAGCACTACCTGCGCAGCGAACTCGAGGTGACCACGGAGTCCCAGTACAACCTGGGCCTGCCGCTGTACCGGAACTGGAACTACAAGGAGTTCCAGGGCCGTCCGGTCAACGTCACCGACAAGCTGGAACGGGTCATGCGTGCTCAGAAGGGTCTGCACGTGCGCGTCGAGTACGCCCATTACGACCTGGCCACCCCTTACTTCGCGGCCCGTGACACCATCAACCATCTCAAGCTTGACGACGATGCCTTCGATCGCATCGAGGAGGCCTTCTTCGACACCGGTCACATGCCGTACCTCGGTTGCCGTGACGAAGAGGCTGACGGTATCGCGACCTTCATCCGTCGGACTAGTGGACGTCCCGTGACCGAGGTGCTCGAGGAGAACGCCGAGGACCACGGGGACGGCAGCGAGTGAACGACGTTGCTACCGCCCTGCTCAACGCGGGGCGGTAGCACTCAACAGACGTCGCAGCGAGTCCACCCGGGACTGCCGCACCGTTCCCGCAGTGAGGGCGTCGTCGATGGCGCACTCGGGACTGTCGGCACTGTGGCGGCATCCGCGTGGGCAGTTGACGGCAACCTCATCCAGTTCCTTGAAACCGGCGAGGATGCCGTCGGGCTCAACGTGGGACAGACCGAAGGATCGCACCCCTGGGGTGTCGATGATCCAGCCGCCTTGGGGCAGCGGGATGGCTTCCGCGCTCGTGGACGTGTGACGACCGCGCCCGGTGACGTCATTGACGTGGCCGGTGATGCGATGGACGCCGGGAACCACGGCATTGATGAGTGTTGATTTTCCGACCCCGGAGTGGCCGACGAGTACGCTGATCCTGCCGTCCAGCAACTCGTGAAGGTCCTTCAGGTCACTACCAGGGCGGCTGGTCACGACCGGAATCCCCACATCCGAGTACAGCTCGACGAAGTCATCTCCGGGCGCCAGATCGGCCTTGGTCAGGCAGAGGATGGGGGAGACACCGGCGGCATGGGCAGCTACCAGGATGCGGTCGATCATCCCGGGACGCGGTGGGGGATCGGCGAGGGCGGTGACGATGACCACCTGATTGGCGTTGGCAACGATGGGACGCTCATGCGGATCAGTGTCATCGGCCGTGCGCCGCAGGACGGTGGTCCGGTCCTCGGTGTGGACGATTCTGGCCAGGGTTCCCTCGGCACCTGAGACATCGCCGTCAAGACGCACCTTGTCCCCGACGATGACTGACTTCCGACCGAGTTGTCGTGCCTTGGCGGCGATGACCTCGACGTCGTCATCGAGACGGCAGCGGTAGCGGCCCCTGTCGATGGTGATGACGGTCCCGACGGGCAGCGATGAGTGATCCGGGCGTTGCTTGGTTCGCGGCTTGGTACGGCGACGCGGCCGGTCGTAGGAGGACCAGTCGCCGGTGTCGATTCCCGAGGAAGCCAGACGTCGTGGCGACACTCAGCCCTCCTTGACGAGTTCAGCCCACATCTGTGGGAACTGCGGCATGGTCTTCGACGTGCACGTGATGTCGTCGAGTTCGATCCCCTCGACGGCCAGGCCCAGGAGGGCCCCGGCATGGGCCATCCGGTGATCGGCGTAGCACCCGAACAGCCCGCCATGGAGGGAGTCGGCACCCTGGCCATCGATCTGCAGACCGTCCTCGGTCTGCCGGACGGTGACGCCGATACCGGACAATTCATGCTCGAGGGCGGTAAGGCGATCTGTTTCGTGGCCGCGAATGTGTGCGACCCCACGAATACGGGACGGGCCTTGGGCAAGGGACGCGACTGCGGCTACCACGGGGGTGAGCTCGCTCGCCTCGTGCAGGTCGACGTCAATCGGTTGGAGGGCATGCCATCCGGGAGCCTCCAGTGTCATGGATCCCTCGGAACGAGTCGCAGCAGCTCCCATCGTGGCGGCGATCTGGATGAACTGCGCTCCAGGTTGAGTGCTGGAAGCTGGCCACGCCGGCACTGTCACGGATCCGCCAGCAATCATGGCTGCGGCGAGGAAGGCGGCGGCATTGGTGAGGTCTGGCTCGATGACATCGTCGAGAGCGTGAATCGGGCCGGGATGCACCAGCCAGCGGCAGGGCTCGTCACTGATCACCGTGACGCCACGCTCTGCCAACATCTCGCAGGTCATGGCAATGTGGGGAGCTGACGGCACAGACGCCCCGTCATGACGAAGATCAATACCGCGCGGGAAGCGAGCGGCGGGCAACAACAAGGCCGAGATGAACTGGCTAGACGCCGAGGAATCGATCGTCACCTCGGGGCCACCGAGACGGGCAGGAGCCGTCATGGCGAATGGCAGTTGGTCGGCATCAACTGTCACACCGAGCTGACGCAACCCGTCGAGAACGGGTCCGACCGGGCGTCGGGACGCCTGCTCGTCACCGATGAATCGGGTCTTGCCAATGACGAGTGCGGCTACCACCGGGAGAAACCTCATGACGGTACCGGCGAGGCCGCAGTCAATCGGGCCGGCAGAACGCGCCAGGTCAGGAACGACCTGAACTGAGGACGGGCCGGCAGGCTGGATGTCGGCACCGAGGCACTGCAGCCCGGCGGTCATGAGGTCAGAGTCACGTGAGGTGAGGACACCGTCGAGGACGCTGGGCCCGTCGCCGAGTGCCGCGAGGACAAGGGCGCGGTTCGTCTGGGACTTGGATCCCGGGACGACGACACGCCCCGCGAGACGATGGACGACTCGCGGGGCGGTCCAGTGATGCTGGTCAGTCAGCAATCTTCTTCTGAGCCTTCTTGGCCTTCTTCTCGGCCTTCTTCTGAGCCTTGGCGGCTTCCTTCTGGGCCTTCTCGAGCTTCTTGTGGGCCGACTTCGACAGGTCGTCGAAGGAGGAGCTGATGGCCTTGCGCTGGTCACTGGCAGCAGACGAGACGCGACGCTGGGTGTCACCAGCGCGCCAGGCCAGGCTGGGACGACCGGCGGTGTCGCGGGAGGCCATCATGGCCCCACCCAACAGAGCGACGTTACGCAGCAGGACCGAACGAGCCGCGGCACGCTCGTCCCTCGGCAAGGACTTGTCAGGTATGGAAGCGAGCACATGCGGAACCATCGTGGTGGCAACAACGCCGGCACCGACACGACGGGCGAGACCCGTCGCCATTCCGAGACCGCCAAAGGCCTGGGCAGCGCCGGTGATGCGAACCAAGGTCTTGGTGTCCTCAGGGATGTATGCGCCGACAGATGCCGGCAGTGTGCGCTGCACCAGAGGAAGGAGACGGTCAGCAACCGGCTCGGCATCCTCCACGAAAGAATCGGGCTTCATCGCGGAGTTCGTCCCCTTGACGATGAAGTAACTGGCGAACATGGTCCGGCCCAAGCCTCGGATGATACTCATGGGCATATGTCTACCGCGCCAAGGCTTTCCGCGGTAGCCGGATGGGCAATATTTTCGTCAGATGAACGGTCGCCGTGGGAATAGATCAACCTTTGTGATGCGTTGACCCGGTATGAACGCTGTCCTCACCACGCCGTGCACCAGGCGGAGCCGTCGCCCGTCCGGTCATCGGCGCTGTGCACTAAGCTGGACAGCGATGACCACACGACAGTTCGAACCCAGGATGGATCGTCACGGGGACGTGCCGGGCACCGTGGATGTCGCCAAGGAAACCGAGGCTGAAAGAGCCGAGCGGTTCGAACGTGACGCCCTCGAGTATCTCGATCAGCTCTATGGTGCTGCATTGCGGATGACCCGAAACCCGGCTGACGCCGAGGATGTCGTCCAGGAGACCTACGCGAAGGCATTCGCGTCATTCCACCAATTTCGTCCCGGAACCAATCTCAAGGCCTGGCTGTATCGCATCCTGACGAATACCTACATCAATTCGTATCGCAAAGCGCAGCGCCGACCGCAGACCTCAGATGACCAGGACATCGAGGACTGGCAGATCGCGCGGGCGGCCTCCCATGACAGCAATGGGCTTCGGTCCGCCGAATTGGAAGCCTTGGACGGGCTGCCCGACCAGCAGATCCTTGACGCTCTCGACGGGCTGTCCGACGAGTTCCGGCAGGTTGTTCTGTTGGCCGATGTCGAGGGATTCGCCTACAAGGAGATCGCCGAGATCATGGGAACGCCAATCGGGACGGTCATGAGTCGGCTCAATCGTGCCCGTAAGCAGTTGCGAAAGCAGTTGGTCGACGTCGCCGGGGCGCGGGGGATTGGCCCTCATGCCGGTCAGATTGACGAGGAGGACCTTGGTCGTCCGGAATTGGCGCGTAGTGCAGGAAAGGAGGGATCACGATGACGCTGTCTAATGGTGACGAGGAGTCCTGTTGTTGGGTCATCGACCACCTCCAGGAGTTCTTGCACGGCGAGATGAGCGAACAAGAGGCCGACGCCTTCCGTCGTCACATCGCGGCCTGTGAGAGCTGCATGGACGAGGCGGACATGGAAGCAGCCGTGTCCCGAGCCCTCAGACGATGCAATCGCACCGTTGCCGCACCGATGCAGTTGAGAACCCGCGTCGTGCAGATGCAGGTGTCCTATCGTTGGCAGGCCGGAGACCGCTGACTAGTAAAAGACCCCTTACGCACAAGCAGGGGTGTGGTCCTCGGGGATAGTCAATTGTGTGGAGGAATCACCACCACGCAGGACGTCAGGGGACTGGCGTCAATGACGGGGGAGATCTTGCGACATGACCTCCTCCATCACCAACTGAAACACACGTTTGTGCATCCCATGCCAGTCGCGAGTACGGGATGCACAAACCTGAGGTTTGATGAGGTTCTAATTACCAGTGTTGGGTAGCTTCGGCCGCTTAACGGGCGGGCTCGATTCACCTGGATCGGCAGTCGGGGCAGTCGTCGGTGTGGGTTTGCGCGAGGCGGGCTGCGATGGGGCCTTCGCCGGGGTTGCGGATGGCGAGGAGCTGGGCGACGCAGGGTCGACCACCTTCACGAACACCGGGTTCGCGTAGAACCAGGTATCCACCCATGGATTGCCCGCGCGGGCCGTGCCGTCGTGCATGATTGGACCGTGCGGATCCACATCCGCGCCGTGGTATCCAGCGCCAGTGCGCTTGCCGTCGGAGCCGCGGAAACGGATGTAGAAGTCCTCCTTGAGATCCTTGAACTCGTGTGTGAGGACGAGCTTGCCCTTCTGACCCTTCGTCTTGAACGTGTGCAGTACGCGGGTCTCAGGTGCCCGCAGCGTCTCACGATCCGCAACCGGGCCAGTGATTGGCCCTCCGATGATGTCCACGAATGCCAGTTCCGGCACCCACTCGACACCCACCGTCGGGTCCGTAGCCTTCGGTTCCTTCGGTGACATCTTGATGCTCTTGACCGGCTCGGTCGCCGTCTCGATCGTCAGCTCGACGGTGATCTTGCCGCCCTTCGACGCCTCAATCGTGTCACCGAGCGTGACGACTCGACCATTTGCGCTCACCTTGGCGATGAAGCTTTTGATGAGCTGGCCGTGGCTGGCCCATACGCGGCCTGCGCGCAGCGCATCCATGACGGCGGTGTAGCTGCGTTCCGTTGCACCTGCGTGGATGCGGGTGAACTGGCCGGGCCAGAAGTCCGAACCACCTTGTGGGTCAATGAGGGGCTCCGGATACTTCGGCTCCTCGCCCTCGGGGGTCTTCGCGTCGATCTCGGCGCGGACCTTTTGCGCGTCCTTGTACAACTTCGCGTCCTCAGGGCTGCGCAGCAGATCACCGGAGATGCCGACCGAACCGTCGGGGTTCTTGATCAACAGATCGCCGGCGACCTCACCCGTCGCGGTGTCAATCGGGTGCGGACGGCGCCCGCCGAGGAGCTTCATCTGCACGTTCTCGTTCTTGGCGTTGTCGTACTCCGGCTTCTTCGGGTAGTCGCCCAGACGCCACGTGTGCCACGAGGCGAGGTGGGCGTCCGAATTCGCGGTGATGTAGAAGCGGCGTCCCTCAGCCAGCATGGAGTCCCAGAATCCGCCCACGGTGGCCGTCAGCCAGTCCCAACCGCCATACGGTCGCATGTGCTCAGCTTTGTAACCGGGGTAGGAGTCCTCACGCGGATCGTGGGTGTATTCCCCGCGCATATCGCCATTGCCGACGTTACGGCCGTACGGGTAACCCTGCGCGCCTGGCGCACCCTCCATGCCGATCATGACGTGCGGGTCGGCGTCGTGCCACAGACGGAACTCGTCGGGGGAGTCAATGCCCAAACGCATTGGGTGGTTTGCGAGGACGAGGACGTCGTCGATCTTGCCCTCAGCCTTCTGCTTGCCGAGCCAGGCGATGCCGGCGGCGGCCATCGTCTCCTGCTCGGCTTCCTCAGGACTGCCGACCTTCGGTTTCTCCCAACCGTTCAATTTGCCGTCGTAGGCAAGTTCGAACGCACGGAGAATCTTCGCTTCGTTCTTACCGGTGACGAAGACCGTGCCGTGCTCAGCCGCGGGGATGTACCACTCCAGGCCCTGGAAGATGAGCAAGTTCTTGCGTGCCTTACGCTCGGCCTCGATCTCTTTATGGGAGTTGAACACACCTGGGTCGGCATGCACGAAGTTGGAGTGCTCCGTAAACACCACCCAGTCGCAGCCGAAGTACTCGGCGGCATCCAACTGATCCTTAATCCGGTACTTTGCGTCGTAGCTCCACTGGGTGTGGACGTGGTGATCGCCGATTAGCCAGAGCAGCTTGTCGGGATCGATTGAGTCCTTGTTAGGAGCGGCGGCGGCTTGGGCGCCTTGTAGTGCGAAGCCAGTGACCATCGCATTGGCTGCCGCGGCCATGCCGACCTGCAGGATCGAACGGCGGCTGAAGCTCAGGCGGGCCAGTTCTTCGTCGCCGCGGTGACGGACATCCTCGAGTTCGTCAGGCGATAGGTGCTTATCGTCGTGGTGATGGTTCATGGTCCCCTCTCTGAGCCACAACTTTAAGCACAGTGAGGTGAAGCGTAGTTAACGCCCATGCGAACACATGTCACACGGTGGGGTGCAATAACCGCACCTGCTCCTGGGGTTGTTGATTGTAAGTCTGTTTATGGGCTCGCTCGTGGCCATCGTCGCGTCATTGGTTGACGCACTGGGTGAGAATCGCGCTCATGGTGCGCGCCGTCGTCGCTCTGTAGCTGCACCGATGCAACTGAGAATCCGAGTCGTACAGATGCAGGTGTCCCATAGCTGGCAGGCCTGAGACCGCTGATTAGTAAAAGACCCCCGTCCATATGGACGGGGGCCTCGTCATCCCAAAAACTCAGGCGTTGGGACGCTTGCCGTGGTTGGCGCCCTTTTTGCGACGCGCACGACGCTTACGACCAGTCTTGCCCATGGCGCTCTCCTTCCTGAGGGGTCAGAAGCCTCCCTACTGATGAAGGAGGGTCCGCGCGGATACGCGGCAACGACGATCAATTCTGCCGTATGGGGCGGGCCTGGCCCAAATTGAAACGCACATTCGTCGACACGTTGATGCCAGTTGGAGCTGGCTGGATTCTGGTCACTAGAGTGACGGCATGCCTGCCATCAATCGTTTGGTCGCTGACCGGACCAGCCTCGCTGCCGCCGACATCACGTGGCTCGAGGAACTTGTCGACGACTGGCAGATGCTCGCTGACACGTCCTTCTCGGATCTCATCCTGTGGGTTCCGGACAAGGACCCCAATGTGTTCTGGGCAGCCGCCCAGGTACGTCCGGACACCGGCCCGACGGCCCTGGAGGACGACGTCGTCGGTGAGTCGGTCTCCTACGACGACGAGAGCCTGGTCACCGAGGCGTTCATGAGCGCCGAGATGTGCGAGACCAGCGACAACAAGCTGTCGGCGGGTATTCCTGTGGACGTCTGGGCGATTCCCGTCATTCGTCATGACGATGTCATCGCCGTGGTCGAAAGACACACCAACCAGATGGGGGTGCGAGCTCCCGGAAGCACCGAGGACAACTACCTTGAGATTGCCGACATCCTGTCGGAGATGCTTCATCACGGCCGGTTCCCACTCTTCCCGGACTTTGACAGGGCTCTGGCGCCGAAGGTCACGGACGGGGTCATCCGGGTCGCATCCACAGGAATGGTGACCTTTGCTAGCCCGAATGCCCTGTCGGCCTTTCGACGCTTGGGCCTGACAGGAGACTTGGACGGCGAGTACTTCATCCCGATGGTTCGGGACCTGTGCCCCAAGGTGCGTGAAGTTGGTCAGTCCTTCACCCTTGATCTGGAGGGTCGTTGGCTTTCCGAGACCGATATTGAGAATTCCGAGGCGACCCTGCGTGCCCGCGTCATTCCGTTGCAGACCTGGTTGGACGACGTCGAGGTCTCGGCAGGAACGATGATTCTCATCCGCGACCTCACCGAGTTGCGGGACCGAGATCGTCAGCTCGTCACCAAGGACGCCACGATCCGCGAGATCCATCACCGGGTGAAGAACAACCTGCAGACCGTGGCGGCTCTCCTGCGTCTGCAGTCGCGGCGGATGAAGAATCCGGATGCCAAGGAAGCTCTCCGACAGGCCATGGGGCGAGTCTCGGCCATCGCCGTGGTGCACGAGATCCTGTCGCAGAACTTCGAGGAGCAGGTGGCTTTCGACGAGGTTGCCGATCGCATTCTCCACATGGTCGGAGACGTCGCGGCATCTTCGGGGTCCGTGGCGGCACGGCGTGAAGGGAGCTTCGGCAGTGTTCCTGCCGAGACCGCCACAGCCTTGTCCTTGGCAACGACGGAGCTGTGCCAGAACGCCATCGAGCACAGCTTGGATTCCTCGTCGGGAAACGTCATCGTGCGTCCCTACCGCACCGAGGATTCGCTGGTCGTCGACATCGTCAACGACGGAAGTCCCCTGCCGGAGGGATTCTCACTCGACCAGCACCGCAGCTCCTTGGGGCTGTCCATCGTCACGACGTTGGTCCAGGACCTCGGTGGAACCTTCACCCTCGAAAACAATCCTGACGGCGTGGGAACCTGCGCCAAGCTCATGATTCCGCTTGACCGGTCGTGAGTATGTGACGCGACCGATGGTTGTCCCGGAACGGATTCGAATGATTCCGGGCTGCCTGTCTGAGCTGAGTCAGGAACGACGAACGCGGGAGCGGGACTGACGACGCTTGATCGCGCGCCTCTCATCCTCGCTCATGCCGCCCCACACACCGTGATCCTGGCCGGCTTCCAGAGCCCAGGCCAAGCACTCGGCGCGAACCTCGCACCGGGCACAGACCTTCTTCGCCTCCTCGATCTGGGCAAGGGCCGGGCCAGTGTTCCCAATCGGGAAGAACAGCTCGGGATCCTCACTAAGGCAGGCAGCTCTGTGGCGCCAGTCCATGCCTCTTCGACTCCTTCTCCCCAGCGCAACCCGGGGCACGTGTGATGTGCGGGTGGATGACCCGTCATGCCGTACGACCGACGAGTGGCCATTCGGCGGGCAACCATGAAAGTCTGGCAACCGTCGAATGTTTTGGCAAGAGCATCCACCGAAGGACGAACATCCTCCCACGAATCGCTCGGACACGATGAACGTCGGTCCAGGCGAGGACGCTTCGAGGAGTTCGCGGCCAGTTCAATTATGATACGTCGTCGGTCCACCCGTGCAGGAGCAAAACAATGATTCCGTCAAGTGAGCAGGATTCACGATCGTCAGCGTTGCGCGGCGGCATCCCGGTATCGGTCCTGGTCGCGGTGGTGGCGACCTGGATCTGCGCGATTGCCCTCCTCGTGGTGGACATCGCGGTCATGGTGAGTGGTCGCGACGTCTTCAGCGCCGGAGTAGGCGCGATGCTCATCATCTATGCCGCTCTCGTCGTGCTGGTCGGCTGGATGGCCGTGAAGGGACGACCGCCGGCGCAGGGGCTCATGGTCGCCAGTGGTCTACTACACGTCGTTGTCCTGGTATCACTGCAGCGTTCAGGTGGCCCGGTGTGGTTCTGGATCCTGGCCGTCATCCCGGCTGCGGCTGTCATAGCTTCCTTGTCGCCACGGTCGCGAGCCTGGCTGCGGGACTGATTGCCCCGCAGCCAGTCGTCACCGCATCGGTTCCGGGCTCGTGGTGGCTCAGTCGTCCTCGTCGTCGAGTCGGGCGAGGAAGGTGGCCAGACGCTCAACGGGGACTTCGAACTCCGGGTTGAGGTCGACGAAGTGACGTAGCTCGTCGGCCAACCACGCGACGGTGATTTCCTCGTCTCCGCGACGATCTTCCAGTTCCTCAATGCCCCTGTCGGTGAAATACATGGGCACAATAATGCACCACAGCATGCGCCACGGCGCCACCCCTCATGGGATGGCGCCGTGGTGGTGTTCGGGCGGGTCAGGCCATGGCCTTCTCGAGCAGCTCCTGCTCCTCGCGGACGTGCACACTGTGCTGGCCCACGGAGGGGGCCGAGGACGGCGGGCGCGTCACGGCTGTCAGGCCATCGAAGAAGCCAGGCAGCTTGTCGGACATCGCGTGGGGCAGATGAGTGAGGACGTAGTACCAAGCACCCTGGTTCTCCGGCTCCTCCTGCACCCAGCGAACGTCAGTGACATTGCTGTAGGGCTCGAGCACCTCGGCCAGTTCCTTGTCCGGCAGCGGGTAGAGCCGCTCCAGCGGGATGATGGCCAGCTGACCGTCGAGCCCGGCAGCCTTGCGCTGCTTGACGAGTTCCCAACGCACCTTGCCTGAGCAGAGGATGATCCTGGTGACGGCCGACGGATCAGTGATGGACGGATCGGGCAGAACCGGGCGCCACTTGCCAGTGGTGAACTCCTCCGGGTCAGAGGTCGCCATCTTGTTACGCAGCATGGACTTCGGAGTCGCGATGACGACCGGTCGGTGCCTGTTGACGTAGGCATGCTGACGCAGCAGGTGGCTGTAGCTCGCCGGGGTCGAGGGCTGGCAGACAGCCAAGGCTCCCTCACTGCACAGGTTGAGGAAGCGCTCCAGGCGGGCCGAGGAATGGTCCGGTCCCTGGCCCTCATAGCCGTGGGGGAGCAGCAGGACGACGCCGGACTTTTGCCCCCACTTCGAACCTGCCGAGGCGATGAACTCGTCAATGATCGTCTGGGCTCCGTTGACGAAGTCACCGAACTGGGCCTCCCACAGCACCAAGGAGTCCGGACGGGCGACCGAGTATCCGTACTCGAAGCCCATCGCCGCATACTCGTTCAGCGGGGAGTCGAGGACGTCCAGGTGACCCTGCTCACCACCGAGGTGGTTGACGGGCACGTAGAACTCTCCGGTCGCACGATCGACCAGGGCTGCGAAGCGCTGCGAGAAGGTGCCGCGGCGGCTGTCCTGCCCGGCCAGGCGGACGTGGATGCCGTCACGCAGCAAGGAGCCCAGGGCGATCATCTCGCCGGTCGCCCAGTCGATCCCACCCTCGCGAATGTGCTTGGCACGACGCGTCATCTGAGGGGCAACCTTGGGATGGGCGTTGAAGGTCTCCGGTAGGTTCTCGTGAGCCCGGGCGACGGCCTCCAAGGTGTCGGCCTCGACCGTGGTCAGATGCAGGCCACTGTGCTTGACCGGGTAGTCCGGAACGCCGCTGTAGGGCTCGGGCTTCGAGGTGGCCTCACGGACCTCCTTGAAAACTGTCTCGAGGCGAGACCGGAACTTCGACATCACGGCATCGGCGTCCTCGTCGGTGATGTCACCACGACCGATGAGGCTCTCGGTGTAGAGCTTTCGGGTCGAACGCTTCTCAGCGATGAGGTCGTACATGTGCGGCTGGGTGAAGCTGGGATCGTCACCCTCATTGTGGCCGCGGCGGCGGTAGCAGACCACGTCGATGACGACGTCACGGTGGAAGATCTGGCGATACTCGTAGGCAATACGAGCAGCGTGGACCACCGCGGCGGGGTCATCTCCATTGACGTGCAGGACCGGAGCCCCAACGGCCTTGGCAACGTCGGTGCAGTAGGTCGAGGAACGTCCGTCACGGGGCGAGGTGGTGAATCCGACTTGGTTGTCGACGATGACGTGGATCGTGCCACCGGTGCGGTATCCCTCGAGCTGGCTCATCTGCAGGGTCTCGTAGACGACACCCTGACCCGAGAAGGCAGCATCACCATGCATGAGGATTGGCAGGACCGGGAAGTTGTCCGGGTTGCCCAGAGCGTCGAGTTTGGCCCGGCAGATGCCCTCGAGGACAGGATCGACGGCTTCGAGGTGACTCGGGTTGGCGGCAACCGAGGCCTTGATGGTGTTGCCGGAGGCTGCGGTGAACTCACCCTCGTCACCGAGGTGGTACTTGACGTCACCCGATCCCTGGGAGTTCACCGGCTCGGCATTGCCCTCGAACTCACGGAAGATCTGCCCGTAGGACTTGCCGATGATGTTGGCCAGCACGTTGAGACGACCACGGTGAGGCATGCCGATGCAGACCTCGTTGAGGCTGTCGTCGGCAGCCAGGTTGCACAGTGCGGCCAGCAGGACGATGGCCGACTCGCCACCCTCGAGGCTGAACCGCTTCTGACCGACGAACTTGGTCTGCAGGAAGGTCTCGAAGATCTCGGCCTCATTGAGCTGGTCGAGGATCTGCAGGTGCATCTCGCGGGAGAGGGGCTGGTGCTCCTTCTCGAAACGATCCTGGAACCACTTGCGCTGCTCGTGATCAGCGATGTGCATGTACTCGATGCCCATCGTCGAGGCGTAGGAGTCACGCAGGATCGTGAGGATCTCACGCAGGGTCATGATGGCGCGACGCTGCCCGGCGAAGTTCGCGATCGGGAAGGTGCGGTCCATGTCCCACAGGGTGAGGCCGTGGCTGTTGAGCATGAGGTCGTGGTGGAACCGCGGCCGGTACTCGATGGGATCGATGTCGGCGGACAAATGGCCGAAGCGACGCCAGGAGTCGATGAGTTCGATGACGCGAGCCTGCTTGCCGACCTGGTCGGGGCGGTTGGCCTGACGGTCGCTCGCCCACTGGACCGGAGCGTAGGGGATACGCAGGGATTCGAAGATGTTCTCGTAGAAGCGATCAGCACCCAAGAGCAGCTGGTGCATGCGACGCAGGAATTCGCCGGACTGGGCGCCCTGGATGATGCGGTGATCGTAGGTAGAGGTGAGGGTCGTCACCTTGGAGATGCCCAGCTCCGCCATACGGGTGGGGGAGTTGCCCTGGTAGGCAGCTGGGTAGTCGATCGATCCGACGCCGAGGATCATGCCCTGACCAGGCATGAGGCGGGCAATGGAATGGTTGGTTCCGAAACCGCCTGGGTTCGTCAGGGAGGCCGTGACTCCCTTGAAGTCCTCGATGGTCAGCTCATTGGTGCGACCCTTGCGGACGATCTCCTCGTAGGCACGCCAAAAGTCGAGGAAGTCCATCTGCTCGGCGCCCTTGATGGCGGGCACCACGAGTTTGCGGGAGCCGTCCTTGTTGACGACGTCGATGGCCATGCCGAGGTTGATCTGATGGTTCTCGATGAGGTGAGGCTTGCCGTCGATCTCTGCATAGGCGTTGTTCATCGCCGGAACGGTCTTGAGCGCCTGCACCATCGCATAGGCGAGGATGTGGGTGAAGGAGATCTTGCCGCCCTTGGCCTTGCGAAGGAAGTTGTTGATCATGGTGCGCTGCTCGATGACGAGCTGCATCGGTACGTCACGCACCGTGGTGGCCGTCGGCATGGTCAGCGACTGATCCATGTTCTTGGCGGTGCGCATCGGCGCACCCTTCATCTTCGTCACCGTGGGCTCGACAGTTTCCAGCTTGGCGCTGTGACGCGGGGCGTCAGCCGTCAGAAGAGGACGGGCAGGCTCGCGGGAGGTCTTTGATGGTTCGGGCTTCGATGCCATGTCTTTGACCTTCGGTGTCGGGGTGGGGGCGGTTGATGCAGCGGGTTTGGGAGCCGGCTTGGGCTCGGCCTTCGCAGCCGGAGCAGGCTTCTGATTAGCGACTGGGTTGGGAGCCGGTTCAGGCTTGGGATCCTGACGAGCAGGCTGTTCGCCGGCTGCCGATCCGGTCACCTCATCGGACGCCTGGGCCGCCTCGTGGTGAAAAAATGTGGCCCAAGCAGGATCGACCGAACTCGGATCATTCTGGTACTGGTCACGCATCTCCTCGATGAGCCAGTCGTTGGCTCCAAAATCAGGAGAGTTGTTGGACTTGTCGTGTGGGGCGGGACTCACCACTGCCTTCTTCCGTCAAACCGTCGTGTCAAGCACTCGCGGAACCTCTGGAAAGGCCCTCCGAGCTGCGCTGCTCTGTCTGTGTCCATGGACCCAGACGTGATGATCGTAGCCGGATTGACCAGGCCATCCCAACAATTTGGGCACATCGAGGAACACTCATTCCCGATCACCAAAATGTGATATTGGTCACCGCTCGTCCAGCGTAGCGTGGACTGGTTTCGTCGGGGCCGATGTCGGCTGGGCGGGACGGTGCATGCGAAGGCTCGCGAAGAACGCAACAACACAAGCTACGAAGGTCACGATGGTCATGATGTTGCGGCTGACCAGGAGGTTCGTGCTGATGCGACTGGGAGGCAAGCCGATGATGCCAGCGTAATTCAGTGGGTACACCTGCTGCGTCAAGAAAGCCGTGATGAGAAGGAACATTGCGGCGGTCCAGCACCATGTCTGGGCCCAGGACAGGGTGTTCGGATCGGGAGGGTTCTCAGAGGTGTTCTCACCAGAGACTCGATCGAGAACCATGGCGGCTGGCGCGGCCCACCACACGAAGTACTGGGGGGACAACGTCTTGTTGGCGATGATGAGAGCGCCGATGATGACGAGATCAGCCAGCACTGCGCTGCGGTGGTCAAGACCGTTGCGTCGCCACGAGAGAAGGGCCACCCCGATCGCCAGTGCCACAGTGAGGGCCATGAGGATGGTCGAGAGTGATTGCCACGTAGACGCACCCGGGCCAAAGATCTCGAAGGCGTTGTACTTCGACATCTCGACCTTGTAACCACCGTCGGGATTCTTGAAGTGTTGGTACACGGGGACGGTGGCGGGTACGGATTCGACTTGAAGTCCCCGGCCCGACTGCCACGTCAATGGGGACACGAGGCGGCCCCATCCACCGTCCAGCAACGAGGCCAGTGCGAGTGCGACACCAGTCGCGCCGAATGCGATCAGGCGTCGGATGGCCGCCTTGTGCCGGGAAATCATGGGAAGGACGAGAAGGGCCGGCCACAACTTCACCGCGGCACCCAAGGCGATCATGACGCCACACGCGGCCGGGTGACGGCGGTACCAGAGAGCTGCCAACCCCATGCAAACGGCGGGCACCATGTCGAAGCGATTCCACATGATGGGTCCGAGGAATGGCACCAGGACAATCCACCACAGAGCGCCGGCTCGGTGGCCGTGGATCCACATGGCGACAGCAAGCAGTGCGTCAAGCAGCAGCATCGTCGTGGCGAATGCCGGTATGAAGTAGGAGTCACCGGCAGACCAGTGCAAGGCACGCAGGAACCACACGACAGGAAGCGGGTATTCCGGAAGAACCACTGGATCGGGCTGTCCGCCCTGCATCCACCACAGGTAGTACTGCACATCCCCGGTGATGTAGTTCGACGAGGGTTTGATGAAGACATGGAGCATAGTCATGCGTCCGGCGACCCACAGCATGATGACACCGGCCCCGGAAAACAGGGCGGCTCGTGATCTCTGACGAGGGGATTCGGTGGCAAGGGCTCGCACGATGTGAAACCCTACCCGGTCAGAGCTGGTGTCTCGCTGCGTCACTGGTGGGCGCTCCCGGAGGGATTCGAACCCTCGCTCCCGCCTCCGGAGGGCGGTGCTCTATCCCCTGAGCTACGGGAGCCGATGGGTCCGTGGACCCCGACCGTCCGTCGACTTTAGCGCATTGGTGGGATGATACGCCATTCATGGCGACGAACGTGGACACCCGCTGGCCCTGTCGTCACCCTCTGGCAAGGTGGAACCATGACGCACATGCACGTTGCCGGCTCGGTCCATGCCGATGTCGCGGCTGCCGGCCCTCAGTGGCTGACCTTGCCCGATGACGTCAATGCCCTGGATCCTGCGCTCTGGTCCGGGTCAGCGGGACGTGGACATGACGGAATTGTCGACGTCGCAGGCGTCTCCGTGACAGACCTCCTGGCCGAGTATGGTTCCCCTCTCTACGTCCTCGACGAGGCTGACTTCCGCCAGCGCGCCCGGACCTTCCGCGACGCTTTCGCAGGCTGGGACGTCTATTACGCAGGCAAGGCCTTCTTGACGCGCACCGTCGCCTCCTGGATCGACGAGGAGGGCCTCTGCCTGGACACCTGCACCGGTGGAGAGCTCATCACGGCGCTCCAGGGCGGAATGGATCCTGCACGCATTGGCCTGCATGGGAACAACAAGTCCATTGACGAGCTCAAGCTGGCTCTCAGCACCGGGGTCGGGCGGATCATCGTCGACTCGCTGGACGAGATCACCCGTATCGAGAAGCTGTGTCGAGAGAACGGCTGGCACGCCCGAGTCATGGTGCGTGTCACTGCGGGCGTCGAGGCTCACACCCACGAGTACATCGCCACCGCACATGAGGACCAGAAGTTCGGTTTCTCGATCACCAATGGTGCGGCCATGGTGGCCATGGTGAGGTGCCACACCAGTGACGTCATTGACCTGCAGGGCATTCATTCCCACATCGGCTCCCAGATCTTCGACACCGCGGGTTTCGAGGTGGCGGCTCGTCGCACCATGAAACTGCTTGAACAGTTCCGGCAGGCCACCGGCACTGCCCTGCCGGAACTCGACCTCGGTGGCGGATTCGGCATCGCCTACACCAACCAGGACTCTCCGGCCACCGCTGAGAGCCTGGCTGCTTCCCTGCGGGAGATCGTCACCCTTGAGGCCCGGGGTAGGGGAATGGAGGTTCCCCACATCTCCCTGGAGCCTGGTCGTGCGATCGTCGGGCCGACGACGATGGCCCTGTACACCGTCGGCACCGTCAAGCCAGTGGACCTGGACACCGGCGCCCAACGGATCTACGTGTCGGTTGACGGCGGCATGAGCGACAACATTCGTCCCGCTCTTTATGCTGCGGAATACTCTGCCGTCATCGCCAACCGTGCCTCGACCGTCACCCCGGTGCTGTGCCGCATCGTCGGAAAGCACTGTGAGGCCGGCGACATCTTGGTCCGCGACGTGTACCTCCCCGGTGACGTGTCGCCGGGGGACGTCATCGCAGTTCCTGGTGCCGGCGCCTATTCAAGGTCCATGGCATCGAACTACAACCACGTGCCGCGACCAGCCGTCGTCCGCGTCGGCATCGGAGACCACCCGGACACATCGGTATTGCTGCGACGGGAGAGCATCGATGACCTGCTGTCCCTGGATCCGGGCCCGGTCAAGTCCGAGGTGCAGTGGCCGTGATGGATCACAGAAGCACACGGCCCATGGCCCTTGACCAACCATCAGCTGACAACAACGAGATGAGGACGAGATGACGAACACCACCGGTCCCGCGTCAGCCCAGCCGATCCGCGTGGCCCTCCTGGGGTGCGGGGTCGTGGGCTCCCAGGTGGCCCGCATGATTGAGTCCCGCAGTGACGACGTCGCGGCTCGGGTGGGCCGTCGTGTCGAGCTCGCTGACATTGCTGTCGCCCATCCTGATCGCCCCCGTCAGGGCCTTGACTCGCGGCTGTTCACGGATGACCCGACAGCGCTGGTCAACCGTGACGACATTGACATCGTCATCGAGCTCATTGGTGGCATCGACCCCGCACGTCAGCTCCTGACGGCTGCCCTGGAGAAGGGACATTCCGTCGTCACTGCCAACAAGGCTCTGCTGGCTGCCCATGGCACGGAACTGCACGCGGTCGCCGAGGACCATGGCGTCGACCTCTACTACGAGGCCGCAGTGGCCGGAGCCATCCCGATCGTCAGGCCGCTGCGCGAGTCGCTTGTCGGTGACCAGATCACCCGAGTGATGGGAATCGTGAATGGCACGACGAACTACATCCTTGACCAGATGACGACCACGGGAGCAGGTTTCGACGACGCCCTGGCCCAGGCGCAGGCCAAGGGATATGCCGAGGCCGATCCGACGGCCGACGTCGAGGGATATGACGCCGCCGCCAAGGCGGCCCTGCTGTCCACCTTGGCGTTCCACACGCGCATGCGCGGCGACCAGGTGTACCGGGAGGGCATCACTGCCATCACCCGGGAGGACATTGCCGCCGCTCGGGACATGGACTGCGTCATCAAGTTGCTTGCCGTCTGCCAGGCCGGTCCTGACGGCATCTCTGCTCGCGTTCATCCGGCTCTGGTTCCTGCCGCCCACCCGCTGGGCGGAGTCTCTGGCGCCTTCAACGCTGTCTTCGTGGAAGCTCGCGAGGCTGGGCAGCTGATGTTCCTCGGCCCAGGTGCGGGTGGCTCCCCGACGGCTTCTGCTGTGATGGGTGATCTGGTGACGGTGGCTCGTAACCTGGTTCGAGGAGTTGCCGGTCCGCCTCAGGACGTCTACGGCGAGTTCCCGATTCTGCCCATCGCCGAGGTTCACACCAGGTTCCACCTGCGCCTGCAGGTACGCGACGAGCCTGGGGTCCTCGCCGAGGTCGCGAAGATCTTCGCGAGCCATGGCGTCTCCTTGCAGACCGTGCAGCAGTCGGCGGTGGAGGGCAATGACCGCGTCGATGGCTGGTCCGCGACCCTCAAGATTCTCACCCACGAGGCCCGAGAGTGCGACGTGAAGGAATGCGTCGACGAACTCACCGGACACCATTACGTCAACTCTGATCCCCGCGTCATCCGAGTGGAGGGAATGTGATCATGACCCAGCAGAAGCGTCCCTTCGGCGTCATCGAGAACTACCGAGACCGTCTCCCGATGGACGGTATCGACGAGATCGTCACCCTGGGGGAGGGCTCCACGCCGTTGGTGCCGGTGCCGCGTCTGGGTGCCGAGCTCGACTCCTCGGTGTGGATCAAGGTCGAGGGTTCCAACCCGACCGGTTCCTTCAAGGACCGGGGCATGACGATGGCCATGACGAAGGCGCTTGCTGATGGTTCCAAAGCAGTCGTGTGTGCCTCCACGGGCAACACCTCGGCCTCGGCGTCGGCCTACGCGACCCGGGCTGGCATGACCCCAGTCGTGCTTCTTCCCCAGGGAAAGATCGCAGCTGGCAAGCTTGCCCAGGCCGTCGTCCATGGCGGTCGCATCATTCAGGTCCTCGGGAATTTCGACGATTGTCTTCGCATCGCTCGCGAGCTGGCCGAGAACTTCCCGGTGTCCCTGGTGAACTCGGTCAACCCGTACCGCATCGAGGGGCAGAAGACGGCTGCCTTCGAGATCGTCGATGTCCTCGGCGATGCCCCTGACATCCACGCCCTGCCCGTCGGTAACGCAGGAAACATCACCGCGTATTGGAAGGGCTACCGCGAGTACGCCGCTGACGGCCCGGCCCGCCACGCCCCGAGGATGTTTGGTTTCCAGGCCTCTGGGGCCGCTCCGCTGGTACTCGGGCACAACGTCGACGATCCCGAGACGGTGGCCACGGCCATTCGTATTGGTCGTCCGGCATCCGGCGATCTCGCCCTGACCGCCCGCGATGAGTCGAACGGCCTCATCGAGGCCGTCACCGATGAGCAGATCCTCGACGCGCAGGCTTTCCTGGCAGCTCGCGAGGGTATTTTTGTGGAGCCGGCATCGGCAGCTGGTGTGGCCGGTCTTCTCAAGCTGAAGTCCGAGAGCCGTCTGGAGCCCGGTCAGCGCATCGTCATCACTGTGACGGGCAATGGCCTCAAGGACATTGACACTGCTCTGAGCCGCACCACCTTGTCGACCGAGGCCGTCGAGGCGTCGACCGACAAGGTCGCAGCTTTGTTGGATTTCCACTCCTGAGAGGTTGACGATGCCTGACAGCGTGCGGGTACGTGTTCCTGCCACCTCGGCCAATCTGGGCCCTGCCTATGACTGCATGGGTCTGGCGTTGGACCTGTGGGACGAGGTTGGAGTCGAAGTCCTTGATCACCCCGGGGTGCAGATTGATGTGGCGGGGGAGGGGGCCGACACTGTCCCGCATGATGAATCTCACCTTGTCGTCGCAACGTTGCGACAGGGGTTGGTGGAACTGGGTTACCCCCGCCCGGATGCTGGGTTGCACCTGACCGCTTTCAATGCCATTCCGCAGAGCCGTGGCCTCGGCTCCTCAGCCGCGGCAATCGTGTCCGGATTGGCCTTGGCTTGGGGACTGGTGCGTCCGGGAGTGCCGTTGGACCGCACCGAGCTACTGACGATGGCGGCTGCCATCGAGGGACATCCGGACAACGCTGCCCCGGCCATCCTCGGTGGGGCCCAGCTGGCCTGGTTGAGTGGGGGAGTCGTCAACCACATCGGGCTGGCCGTCAACCCGTCAATCATCTTCCGTGTCTTCGTTCCTGATCGCCATGTGCCTACCGCGCTGGCACGCCAGGTCCTTCCTGGGCAGGTTGACCGTGCCGACGCCGTGCATCAAGTTCTGGCTGCTTCTCTCCTGGTCACGGCCCTGACGACCTCGCCAGAGCATTTGTTGGCCGCCACTCAGGACTGGCTGCATCAGCCTTACCGTCGCACTCTCATGCCGGAGTCAGCTGCGCTCATGGACGCTTTGCGCGACCGTGGTGTTGCTACCGTCATTTCCGGCGCCGGACCCACCGTCCTGGCCCTGGGGACCCGTGATCAGTTCGAGGGAGGATGGGACGTCGACACCACTGGTTTCGTCGTCCACGATCTTGTTCTCGGTGAAGGCGTTCATTTCCTCTGACGCCTTGTGTGAATGCGATCCGCTTCGTGCGTTATAGTGGTGAGGCAAGCGCGCTTGATGCGCGCAATTCCCCACTGGCGACCGAATCGTGACCCCTGTGCCACAGTCCCGTTCGTGGGGACCATGTCATCGGCGTTCGAGGGCCTCGAACGCCACACCATGGCCGAGAGTCTCTCTCAGCAGATCATCTCGGATCCCCGTGGTGTCAGCCGCCCGACCCATTGTCGATTCCGACGGCAGGCCCGATGAAATCTCGCCCGCCGGAAGTTGCACCGGCCGGGGCAGTTCGAAGGGACTTACGTGACTCAAACCTCACAGCCGGGTGGATCCTCGGATCTGTCCGCGAAGTTACTGCCCGAGCTTCGATCCATCGCCATCCAGATGGGTATCAAGGGTGCTCGCAGTATGCGCAAGGCTGACCTCGTGGCCGCCATCTCTGAGGGGGGATACCCAGGAACTGGGAAATCCGGCCCTCGTCGTGATGGTGGTCAAGCGCCCCACACTTCCGGTGAGGGTGATGATGCCCGTCCGCAGCGCACTCGTCGTCGCCGCGACAAGGGCTCGGCTGATCCCGAGTCGCGCTCCTCTGAGGGCGAAAGGACTCCGTCGGTCGGTGACCTTCTCGATGCCGCAGAAGTGCAGAAGCGTGCCGACAAGGTGCCGGCGCAGGAAGACGGGGGTCAGCGTGGGGAGGACGGCACCAACGACCGTCCGCACCGTGACGATAGCGACCGTGGCGGTAGAGGAGACTCGCCGCGTCGTCGGGCTCGCAACACCTCCCGGGAGAATTCCAACAGCAATTCCGGCGACAATGTCAACGACGAGGTTGGTGCCCGGTTGGAGGCACTGTCCCGCGGGAAGAATGGCGAGCGTCCCCAACTGAATCGCAGCAGCCAGCGTGACCGCAACAGCAATGACTCGAACCATGATTCTGACGACGATTACGGCCGCTCCTCGGAATATGGCAATGGTGGTCGCCGCTCACGCCGCCGCCGTCAGCGCGATCGACAGAATCGTCGCAAGCGTTCCAACGAGCGTTACTCCGATTCCGAGCCGAATCTCCGCGAGGATGACGTCCTCGTGCCTTGCTCCGGCATTCTCGACATTCGTGACCAGTACGCTTTCGTGCGCACCTCGGGATACCTGCCTGGCTCGAACGATGCCTATGTCTCGATGGCCATGGTCCGTCGCCATGGGCTGCGCAAGGGCGACGTCATTGTCGGTCAAATGCGTGCACACCGCGAGGGGGAGCGGCGTGAGAAGTTCGCACCCCTGGTCAAGATCGAGCAGGTCAACGGCGCGGATCCTGAGCAGATGAAGCAGCGTCCCGAGTTCTCCAAGCTCACCCCGCTGTACCCGCAGGAACGTCTGCGCCTCGAGGATGATCCCAAGAACATGACCGGCCGCATCATCGACCTGGTCAGCCCGATCGGCAAGGGACAGCGTGGCCTCATCGTCTCGCCTCCGAAGGCTGGCAAGACGATGATCATGCAGTCGATCGCGAACTCGATCACCAAGAACAATCCTGAGGTTCACCTCATGGTGGTGCTGGTCGACGAGCGTCCCGAGGAGGTCACCGACTTCCAGCGCACCGTCAGTGGTGAGGTCATCGCGTCGACCTTTGACCGTCCTGCCGACGACCACACCCAGTTGTCCGAGTTGGCCATTGAGCGGGCCAAGCGTCTGGTGGAGCTCGGCCACGACGTCGTCATCCTGCTGGACGGAATCACCCGTCTGGGACGTGCGTACAACCTGGCTGCCCCTGCTTCGGGGCGAATCCTCTCCGGCGGTGTCGACTCCGCGGCTCTCTACCCGCCCAAGAAGTTCTTCGGTGCCGCCCGAAACATTGAGCACGGCGGCTCCCTGACGATTCTCGCCACCGCGCTCGTCGAGACCGGATCCAAGATGGATGAAGTCATCTTCGAGGAGTTCAAGGGCACCGGCAACATGGAGTTGCGTCTGCGCCGTGAGTTCGCCAACAAGAGGCTCTTCCCGGCCATCGACGTCGACGCATCGGGTACCCGTCGCGAGGAACTGCTGCTCTCGCGCGAGGAGACCGCGATCATGTGGAAGCTGCGACGCGTTCTCTCCGGCCTGGAAGATTCCCAGGCCCTCGAGATGATGCTCTCGAGGCTGCGCAAGACTCAGACCAACGTCGAGTTCCTCTACACGATCTCCAAGACGACTCCCAGCCAGGACTGACGTCGTCAGGTGGACCGGTGCCGGCCGTTCGGTGTATCGTCGAACGCCGGTTCCGGTTCACGTCCGCATGATCAGTCGGGCGACCCGGGGCACGTTTGATTAAGGAGATCACGTATGAAGCAGGGAATTCATCCCGAATACCACGAGACGACCGTGGTATGCACCTGTGGGAACACCTTCACCACCCACAGCACCTCGAAGTCCGGCACCCTTAATGCCGATGTCTGCTCGAAGTGCCACCCGTTCTACACCGGTAAGCAGAAGATCCTCGACACCGGCGGCCGCGTCGCCCGGTTCGAGCGCCGCTACGGTAAGAAGAACTGACGTCGTCCATCAATGACGTATCACCATGACGCCGGGCTGATGCTCGGCGTCATGGTCTTTTCAGGGGGCTCGTGTGGTCCCGACACGGTTGGCCAGGAGGGTCATGAGCGAATCGACGCAGCAAGCGGTTGACGAGGTTCGTCGTCATCTGCGGGAGATCGAGATCCAGCTCGCCGACCCACGGGTGCTGTCCGATCCGGTTGCGATGCGACGATTGGGCAAACGCCATTCGCGCCTGCGCCACGTCGTGTCGGTGGCCGACCGCGTCGACCAACTGGCAGCAGACATCCAGGCTGCAGAGGACCTCGCTGACGAGGATCCCGCCTTCGCGCAGGAGGCCGACGCGCTACGAAACCAGCTCAAGACTGTCAACGGTGAACTGACCGAGCTGCTGGCTCCCTCGGATCCCCTTGACCAGGAGGACGCCCTGGTCGAGATCCATTCCGGCGAGGGTGGCGAGGAGTCCGCCCTGTTCGCCGGCGACCTGCTACGGATGTACATCCGCTATGCCGAGAGGGTTGGCTGGTCGATTCGTGAACTCACCAGCGAGCTGACCGATCTCGGTGGTTATCGCTCCGTCGTCGTTGCCGTCGAGGGGGTTCCGTCACGCCCGGCTTACGGTTATCTCAAGCACGAGGGCGGTGTTCACCGGGTTCAGCGGGTACCGGTGACGGAATCCGCTGGACGTATTCACACCTCGGCGGTCGGTGTCCTCGTCATGCCTGACGTCGACGAGACCGAGGTGGACATTGATCCTGCCGACGTCCGCGTCGACGTGTACCGTTCGTCAGGCCCCGGCGGCCAGGGGGTCAACACCACCGATTCCGCAGTTCGGCTCACCCACCTTCCGACCGGCATCGTTGCCAGCTGTCAGAATGAACGCAGCCAGTTGCAGAACAAGGCCGAGGCCATGCGGATGCTGCGCGCCAAGGTTGCCGCACTGGCTGCCCAGCAAGCTGCCGACGAGAACGATCGGATGCGTCGGGACCAGATCCGTACCGTCGACCGCTCGGCGCGGGTGCGTACCTACAACTTTCCGGAGAATCGGCTCACCGATCACCGCATCGGCTACAAGTCCCGCAAACTTGACCAGGTCCTCGCGGGTGATCTCGGCGAGGTCCTCGACGCCCTCCACGCAGACGAGGTGAGCCGACGGATGGCTGATCGTCGTGATGGGCAGGAAGCATCATGACGGATCCCAGCCCCTCACTTCTCCTGGCACGAGCCACCCGGCAGCTGACCAGCGGAGGTATCGAGACCCCAGCTGCTGACGCACGGATGCTGCTGTGCGAGGCCCTCGACGTCCAACCGGCCAAACTCATCTTCGTGTCGAGTGTGAGCCCTCATGATGAGGATCGGTTCAACGAGATGGTGGAGCGACGTCGATCCGGGGAACCGACTCAGTACATCGTCGGGCATGCCTGGTTCCGCGGTCTGCGCCTGGACGTGGGCCCAGGAGTCTTCATTCCTCGGCTGGAAACCGAATTGGTGGCCGAATGCGCCGTCGACGAGGCACGGCGTCTCGTCATGGCGGGGTCTGCTCCGAGCGTCATTGATCTGTGTGCGGGCACCGGCGCCATCGCGCTCGCGATCGCCAGCGAGGTACCAGGAGCTCGTGTCAGCGCGGTCGAGCTCGACGAGGCTGCCTTGGTGTGGACTCATCGGAACCTTGCCGATACCGGGGTGGAGGTTCTTGCCGGGGATGCCCTCGAGGCCCCTGATGATGGGCGTCGCTTCGATGTCGTCGTCACCAACCCGCCGTATCTGCGACGTGTCGATGCCCCAGTCATGCCTACTGACGTCACGGACCACGAACCCGACCTCGCGCTGTTCTCCGGGGATGACGGGTTGGACCTTCCGCGTCGTCTCATCGACCGCGCCGCACAGCTACTCGTGCCGGGGGGTCTGTTCGTGATGGAGCACGACGACACTCAGCGCGAGGCCGTGACCGGGTGCATGGCAATGACGGCACAGTGGGACGAGATCAAGGACCATGATGATCTCGCAGGTAGGCCGAGGTTCGTCACGGCTCGACGACGGTGCAAGGATGTATGATATGGATGAGACTGACCAGATGACGGTCGAGGACAATGAGCTGACGGAAGACACTGACGTTGAGTCGACCGACACCGACGGTCAGTCCGAGCCCATCGAGGCCGTGGCTGAGACCGAGGACACCGGGATCGCCCCGCTCATACTCGACGTCGCGAATCCGGCGACCTACGAAGAGGCTCTGGAACAGGCAGCTGACGCCATCGCCGACGGCGAGTGCATCGTCTTGCCGACCGACACCGTTTATGGGATCGGCGCTGATGCTCTTGACTCCTTGGCCGTTCAACGTCTTCTCAACGCCAAGGAACGCGGTCGCGACATGCCGCCGCCAGTCCTCGTCAGTGATTCGGTCGCCTTGCCTGCTTTGTGCCAGCACATTCCGGTCGCAGCGGAGGCTCTCGCGGAGAAGTACTGGCCAGGTGGTCTGACTCTCATCCTGCGTGCTCAGGAGTCGCTCGGGATGGATCTGGGGGAGACCAACGGTACCCTCGCCGTGCGCGTTCCCGACCAGGATCAGACCCGTGAGTTGTTGCGTATGACGGGCCCGATGGCGGTCTCGAGTGCGAACAAGTCTGGACATCCGGCCGCGCTGACGGCTCAGGAGGCCGCCAATCAGCTCGGCGTCACGGTTGCGGTGTATCTGGATGCCGGCCCGAGTCGGGTGGGAGAGGCCTCCACCATCATCGACTTCGTGTCGACCACTGACGGCAAGGTCGTTCGCCAGGGAGCGTTGTCCTTGGAAGCCATCCATGAGGTGGCTCCCGATGTCGTCGGGATGGAGGGGCCCGAGGATGAGGCCGCTGAGGAGGACGTCCGCAAGGCCGAAACAATTCCGTCGGACGAGCCCAGTCCAGAGGGCGCGGCCGAATCTCCGACCTCCACGACCGATGACGTCGTACCTGCCGAGGAGACCGAACAGATCGCTCAGAGCGCGACTGCTGCGGACACCGAGGCCCCAGTCACGCCGACTGACGAGAACTGACCTGCGAACATGCGCGAGTACATCCTGGTGATGCTGACATCAGGCCTGACGACCTATTTGTTGTCGAGCCTGTGCCGGCAGGCTGCCCTGAGGTGGGGGGCTGTCGCCAAGGTGCGCTCGAGGGACGTGCACACCAGGCCGATTCCCTACTTCGGGGGGGTGGCCATGCTCGGTGGAGTGGCACTGGCATGCCTGCTGGCACGAAACATGCCCTTCCTGGGGCATCACCTCCTGGTGGCTGACGATGCCCTGACGATCTGCGTCGCTGGGGCGGTCATCTGCGCCGTGGGTGTCCTTGACGACCTGCTTGACTTACCTGCCCTGGCGAAAGCAGCGGGGCAGGTGCTGGCGGCCGGAATTGTCGTCACAGGTGGTGTCCGAATGTTCTGGATCCCGCTGCCCAACTCGATCATTGCCCTGGGGACGCCCACATCGATCCTCGTCACGGTCTTCTTCATCGTGTTGTGCGCCAACGCGGTGAACTTCATCGATGGACTGGACGGATTGGCCTCTGGCGTCGTCGCCATCGGGTCTCTCGCCTTCTTCTCCTACACCTATCTGCTTGCCCACGAACAAGATTTTGTGGTGGCGACGACGACGAGCCTCATCACCGCTGCGACTGCGGGAGCCTGTATGGGATTCCTGCCTCACAACTGGCATCCCGCGAAAATGTTCATGGGGGATTCGGGGGCCTTGCTGCTGGGTTTGCTGCTCGCCACCTCCACGATCTCCCTCACCGGGCAGATAGACTCCACGGCCTTGACGGCACAGGGTGGCGGATTGGTGCCCGCCTACCTCCCGATCATCGTCCCGCTCATGGTGCTCGCGATCCCTGTCCTCGACCTCGTCATGGGATACGTTAGGCGGACTTGGCGGGGAACCTGGTTCTTCGTCGCAGACAAGCAGCACCTTCACCACCGCCTCCTGCAGCATGGTCACTCCCACATTCGAGCCGTCTTGCTGATGTATCTGTGGACCACCGTGTTGACCTTCGGGACGGTGTTCATCGGCCTGGAGAGGACCTGGTGGGCGGTTGTCATCGTCATTGCGGGGCTCGTCATGTGCGTGCTCCTGACCATGGCGAACTCGTGGCATCCGGCCGCCGATGCCTGAGATTTCGACGCCATCACGCGTTATGTGTTACGTTTCTCACCGAGGGCAACCTCACAGGGCCAATTACTCGACTCACAGCGTAGCGTTGTCGAGTTCTGACGGCCTGAATCACCATCACTGGATCCATCGGTCATGACGTCGGGGAGGGATGACGAGATGACGAGTCTCGCCATGGCTGGTTCCAGGCATACTCCTGCGGCCGATCCTGCTCCCGTGACTTCTCACGTGCTGTCACGCATTTACCGAAACGGCTTGGTCTGGGCCACAGCATGTGGACTTCTTGCCACCACGGTGGCGACGGTTGGCGTCACCCCCCATCTGGCTTCCGCTCTCAGTGGCCTGGCCGGCACCGCAGCTGCCGTTGTCTTTCTGGCCTGTGGACGCGGAGTCCACCTGTTGAACCGCAGTGGATCCTGGATCCTGGGAGTAGGGCTCTTCATCATCCAGATCGCCGTTCTTGGTGGTCTCGGCTCACTCCTGGCTCAGTACCGCACCGGCCTGCTCCCGATCCCGTGTGCGGCAGCGATCATCGCCGTTTCCCTCGCGTGGATCGTCGGTGTCGTCGTCGCCGGACGACGTCCCCAACGCATTTATGAAGACCCGCAGGATCATGATTCCTCCAGTGCCGAAACTCGTCGGACCGACGGAGCTCGACGATGAGCACTGACAGGCCTATGGCTGCTAAAGTCAGCCTGGATATGGGCACGAACTCGATGACGCGAACGAGCACCAGCTCCACGCCGTCCTCCAGCGACGACGCCTGGGGTGTCCTGAGCTACGTCCTGGCGGGCATGCTCTTCTACGGTGGCATCGGGTGGCTGTTGGCCAGCCACTTCCACCAGATGTGGATCTTCGTCGTCGGCATGGTTGTCGGTCTCGCGGCGAGTGTCTACCTCATTGTCAAACGGTACGGAACCGTGCCTGAACAGAACAACGACCGGGAGGGTCAGTGAACGGGATCGTGTCTCCCCTGGAGTTCCACACTCCGGGGCTTGAGGACTTCGAGTTCGACGGGACTCTCGGGACGGCTTGGATGGACAAACCGTTCTGGCAGGCAATCATCGCCTTCGTCATCGTCATCGCTTTCTGGCTGTGGATGAGCAGTGGCCTCAAGGTCGTTCCCGGCAAGCGCCAGGTCTTCGGTGAGTACTGCTACAACTTCATCCGCAACGCGCTGGTGCGTGACACCATCGGTCATGGGTTCGAGCCCTGGTTGCCGTACTTGGTAGCGCTGTTCAGCTTCATCCTCATCAACAACTGGTTCGGCGAGCTCTTCGTCTTCATGTTCCCGACCTTCTCCCACGTCGGGTACGTCTACGGTCTCGCGATCGTCTCGTGGTCCGTCTACGTTATCGCCGGCTTCAAGACCAAGGGCATCCGTTACCTCAAGGACTCGATGCTTCCCCCGGGCGTCCCGTGGTACCTGTGGTGGCTCATCATCCCGCTCGAGTTCCTGTCAAACTTCATCACCCGTCCGCTGACCCTGTCGTTGCGACTGTTCGCCAACATGTTCGCCGGCCACCTCATCATCATGATCTTTGTCGTCGGCGGCGGATTCCTTCTCACCTACCCCTCCAGCGTCATGTACAACATCGCTGGTGGTTTCTCCCTGATTCTCAGTTTCGCGCTCTTCGCGCTGGAACTGTTCGTGGGCTTCCTGCAGGCCTACGTGTTCACCGTGCTGTCGGCACAGTACGTGGCGTCCTCCATCTCCGAAGGACACTGACGGCACAACCCCCTAGACCTCGTCGTCAAACCGACCGGCGACGAAGACAACGCCCCACAAGGGGCACAATCCGGAAGGACACACCATGGTTCCCATGCTCATCGGTGGCTCGCTCAACTCCCTCGGCTACGGCCTGGCAACCCTCGGCCCGGCTCTCGGCGTGGCGTGGATCTTTGCGTCCGTCATCAATGGCACCGCTCGTCAGCCTGAGGCTCGCCCGGCCATGATGTCGACGGCATTCATCGGCTTCGCCGTGGTCGAGGCCCTCGCCCTGTTCGGCTTCGTGCTCGCCTTCATCGTTAAGTGAGCCCGGACGCATGAACATTCTCGAAATGGATTTGGGGCCACTCGTCCCACACCATTCCATCGAGATCATCGTCGGCATCATCCTTCTGCTGCTTCTCACCTGGCTCATCGCCAAGGCGGTTGTCCCCCGTTTCGAGAAGCTCTACGAGGAGCGCACCGAGACGATTCAAGGTGGGATCGAGAGGGCCGAGAAGGCTCAGGCGGAGGCCAAGGCTGCTCTGGAGAAGTACCAGGCTCAGCTTGCCAACGCCCGTGACGAGGCTGCCCAGATTCGCGAGGACGCCAAGAGCCAAGGCGCACAGATCGTTGAGGAGATGCGTGCCAAGGCCCAGGCCGAGGCCAATCGCATCACTGAGCGTGCCAACGCTCAGATTCAGGCGGAGCGCGAACAAGCAGTGCGAGAACTGCGCTCTGAGATTGGTGGTCTGGCCACGACTCTTGCCGGTCGGATTGTGGGGGAGTCCCTTCAGGACGATCAGCGCGTCCAGGCGACCGTCGACCGCTTCCTCTCTTCGCTGGCCGAGGAGCCCTCGGCTTCTGACTCGCGGACGGTGAATCGGGCATGACAACAGTGGTGAGCGCGTCACGACAGCTGGATGAAGCTGGAGGTCGACTCGGCGCTACAGCCGAGTTCGCCAGCGAGGTCTTCGCGGTTGTCGACGTCTTGGATCGCGAACGTGGTCTGTGCCGAGCCGTCTCGGACACGGGTTCTGAGGCCAAGGCTCGTCAGGGGCTCGTGGACGCGGTCTTCGCGTCGAAGGTCTCTCCCGATTGCAAGGAACTACTGGACGCGACCACCACCTGCAAATGGCGGTCACCAGCGGCCTTGACGCGTGCGCTGGAGCGCCAGGGGGTTCGCGCCGTGCTGCGCGGAGCCCGGCAGGCTGACCGTCTTGACACGGTTGCCGACGAGCTGTTCCACATCAGTCGACTGGTGCGCGGACAGGCTTCACTTCAGGTGGCGATCGGTGATCCGAACCGTTCGGTGGAGGATCGACAGAAGTTACTCACGACGCTGATTGGCGATCGAGTCAGCGAGGACACCCTTCTCCTGGCTCGCCGCGCGGTGGTGTCGTCCGACAACACCTTCGAGCAGGTCGTCGACGGCTATCTTCACATTGCCGCCGAACTGGCCGAGCGGAGACGGGCCATCGTGACGACTGCCAGTGAGCTGACTGACGCACAGCGTGCCGAGATGGTGAAGCAACTGGAACGGATCACCGGCAGCCCGATCGAGCTGTCCGAGGTCGTCGACCCGGCGACGCTCGGTGGTGCGCTCATCGACCTCGGTGACGAGGTTATCGATTCGACGGTGGCCCACCGTCTGGACCAAGCCCGACGAGAACTGGGCTGACACACGTGACCCCCACCTCGGGTGCGGGATGGGGGAGCTTACAAGGAGACGCAATGGCGGAACTGACGATACGTCCGGAGGAGATCCGCGACGCCCTGGACAACTTCGTCCAGAACTACCAGCCGGAGGCGGCGGCCCGTGAGGAGGTCGGCACCGTCGTCACGTCCGGCGACGGTATCGCCCACGTCGAGGGTCTTCCCTCGGTCATGGCCAACGAGTTGCTGCGCTTCGAGAACGGGACGATGGGCATCGCCCTCAACCTGGAGGAGCGGCAGGTCGGCGTGGTCGTGCTCGGCGACTCCGACGGTATTGATGAAGGATCGACTGTTCGTGGTACTGGCGAAGTACTGTCGGTGCCGGTCGGTGAGGGCTATCTCGGTCGCGTCGTCGACGCGATGGGCAATCCCGTGGACGGTCTCGGGGAGATCAAGGATGTCGAGGGACGTCGTGCCCTGGAGATTCAGGCTGCCGGTGTCATGGACCGCCAGGAGGTTCGCGAGCCGCTGCAGACCGGTCTCAAGGCAATCGACTCGATGATCCCGATCGGCCGTGGTCAGCGTCAGCTCATCATTGGCGACCGTAAGACCGGTAAGACCGCCATTGCGATCGACACCATCATCAACCAGAAGGCCAACTGGGAGTCTGGCGATCCCAAGAAACAGGTTCGCTGCATCTACGTCGCCGTCGGTCAGAAGGGATCGACGGTGGCCGAGGTCAAGGGCGCCCTCGAGAAGGCTGGTGCGATGGAGTACACCACCATCGTTCACGCCCCGGCGTCTGACCCCGCTGGCTTCAAGTACATCGCTCCGTACGCCGGTTCGGCCATCGGACAGCACTGGATGTATCAGGGCAAGCACGTCCTTATCGTGTTCGATGACCTGACCAAGCAGGCCGAGGCCTACCGAGCAATGTCACTGTTGCTGCGTCGTCCGCCGGGTCGCGAGGCTTACCCCGGTGACGTCTTCTACCTCCACTCCCGTCTGCTGGAGCGTTGCGCGAAGCTGTCCGACGAGCTGGGCGGCGGTTCGATGACCGGTCTTCCGATCATTGAGACCAAGGCCAACGACGTGTCCGCCTTCATCCCGACGAACGTCATCTCCATCACCGACGGTCAGATCTTCCTGCAGTCGGATTTGTTCAACGCCAACCAGCGTCCGGCTGTCGACGTCGGTATCTCGGTGTCCCGAGTTGGTGGCGCTGCCCAGATCAAGGCCATGAAGTCGGTGTCCGGCACGCTGAAGATCTCCCTGGCCCAGTACCGGGATATGGAAGCTTTCGCCATGTTCGCCTCCGACCTGGACGAGACCTCCCGTCGTCAGTTGGATCGTGGCGCCCGGCTGATGGAGCTCCTGAAGCAGGGACAGTTCTCCCCGTACCCGGTCGAGGAGCAAACCATCAGCGTTTGGGGCGGCACCACTGGCAAGTTCGACGACGTCCCCGTCAGCGACGTGCTGCGTTTCGAGGGCGATGTGCTCGAGTACTTGCGCAGCCACGGAAACGTGCTCACCACGATCCGTGAGACCGGTAAGTTCGACGACGACGCCCAGAAGGAAGCTGCGGCCGCGTTCGACGAGGTCAAGAAGGGATTCAAGACCTCTGACGGCAAGATGTTGGTTGGTCACGAGGAGTTCGATCCGATGTCCGACGAGGAGATCGACCAGGTCAAGATCGTTCGCGCGAAGAAGGGCTGAGCCGTGGCCTCAAACCTGCGGGAACTGCGGGAAAGGCGGAACTCCGTCGCGACGACGAAGAAGATCACCCGCGCGATGGAGCTCATCGCCTCCTCTCGGATCGTCAAGGCACAGAACATCGTCAGGGCGGCGAGTCCCTACTCCTTGGAGTTGACGCGAGCCCTGTCGGCGGTTGCCTCCCACACCCACGAGGAGCACCCCCTCACCTCCGTCAATCCGGCCCCGAAGCGTTCGGCTGTGCTGTTGGTCACCTCTGATCGCGGTCTCGCCGGAGCGTATTCCTCGAACGCGATCAAGTCGGCCGAGCAGCTGCACGCCGCTCTCAGGCCGGAGCAGGAGGTCGTCACCTACCTGTGTGGTCGCAAGGGAGTGCAGTACTTCGAGTTCCGTGGTCGCAAGGCCGAGCACGTGTGGAGTGGTTTCTCCGATTCGCCGACCTATAGACAGGCTCGCGATATCGCGGACACGTTGATCGAGGGGTTCCTCCGTCCGACCGAGGAAGGTGGGGTTGACGAGATCCACGTCGTGTACACCCACTTTGACTCGATGCTGACGCAGAAACCAAAGGTCGTGAGACTGTTGCCGCTGGCCGTCGTCGATCCGAAGGCGACGCCGGAGGGAGAACTCGAGGCTGGTGATCCTGGAGTCGGCACATCCGATGAGGAGATCTTCCACGAGTACAACTTCGAACCGGATCCGGTCAGCGTTCTGGATCAGTTGCTGCCCTTGTACGTCGCGAACCGTATCCATTACGCCTTGCTGCAATCGGCTGCCTCGGAGTTGGCAAGCCGGCAACGCGCCATGAAGGCAGCCACCGACAATGCCGAGCAGTTGATCCAGTCGCTGAGTCGGCAAGCCAACCAGGCCCGTCAGGCTGCCATTACCCAGGAAATCACCGAGATCGTGGGTGGCGCCGCTGCCCTTGCAGAGTCCGCCCCACAGGAGTGAGAGAGAACATCATGACTGCGACAGCTATTACCCCCGAGACGAAGGACGAGGCTGCCGGCATTGGCCGCGTCGTCCGTGTCATCGGCCCCGTCGTCGACGTCGAGTTTCCGGCTGGACAGATGCCGGAGATCCTCAATGCCCTTCACGTCGACACCGAGGTGATGGGTGAGACCCACACCATCAACCTCGAGGTGGCCCTGCACATCGGCGAGAACGTCGTGCGTGCCATCTCCCTCAAGCCGACTGACGGTCTGCGCCGTGGCACCGAGGTCCGTGACACCGGTGCCCCGATCACTGTGCCGGTGGGCGATGTCACCAAGGGCCACGTGTGGAACGTGACCGGTGACGTCCTCAACGTCGATCCGTCGACCATCGAGGTCTCCGAGCGCTGGCCGATCCATCGCGATCCGCCTGGATTCGATGACCTGGAGCCCGAGACCGAGATGCTGCAGACCGGCATCAAGGTTCTCGACCTGCTCACCCCGTACGTCAAGGGCGGCAAGATCGGCCTCTTCGGCGGGGCCGGCGTTGGCAAGACGGTTCTGATTCAGGAGATGATTTACCGTATTGCTCACAACTTCGGCGGTACCTCGGTGTTCGCCGGTGTCGGTGAGCGTACCCGTGAGGGCAACGACCTCATCAACGAGATGGACGAGGCCGGGGTTCTCAAGGACACCGCCCTTGTCTTCGGCCAGATGGACGAGCCCCCGGGCACCCGTCTTCGCATCGCCCTGACCGGCCTGACGATGGCTGAGTACTTCCGCGATGTCCAGAACCAGGACGTGCTGTTGTTCATCGATAACATCTTCCGGTTCTCGCAGGCTGGTTCCGAGGTCTCGACCCTGCTCGGTCGTATGCCTTCAGCCGTGGGCTACCAGCCGAACCTGGCTGACGAGATGGGCCAGCTGCAGGAGCGAATCACGTCGACCCGTGGTCACTCCATCACCTCGATGCAGGCTGTCTACGTCCCTGCCGATGACTACACCGACCCGGCTCCGGCGACGACCTTCGCCCATCTGGATGCCACCACTGAGCTCTCCCGTGAGATTGCTTCTCGCGGTCTGTACCCGGCCGTGGATCCGCTGACGTCGACCTCTCGTATCCTCGACCCGCTGTACGTGGGGCAGGAGCACTACGACACTGCCACCCAGGTGAAGCAGGTTCTGCAGCGCAACAAGGAGCTTCAGGACATCATCGCCATCCTTGGTGTCGATGAGCTGAGCGAGGAGGACAAGGTCACCGTCGCTCGTGCCCGCCGCATCCAGCAGTTCCTGTCCCAGAACACCTACACGGGGGAGAAGTTCACCGGTGTCCCGGGCTCGACCGTCTCCATGGCCGACACCATCGAGGGATTCCAGATGATCTGCCGTGGCGACGTGGACCACGTTCCGGAGCAGGCCTTCTTCAACGTTGGCAACATGGACATGGTGATGGAGAATTGGGACAAGATGAAGAAGGAGGGCTGAGTCCCATGGACCACCCGCCGCTTCAAGTCAAGGTCGTCTGCGCCGACGGCGAGGTCTGGAAGGGGGAGTCGGTCAACATCATCGTTCGGACCACCGAGGGTGATATTGGTCTCCTTCCCGGACACGAGGCCTTCCTCGCGGCCCTCGCGCCCTGCGCAGCTCAGATCATCACTCCTGACGGTGCCCGCGAGGTCATCGCCTGTGACGGCGGCTTCGTGGCCCTGGACAATGACGGCCACGTGTCGATCATTACCCAGTACGCCACGAAGTCGGAGGAGATCTCGGTCGATCAGGCTCACCGCGACCTCGACGAACTGAGGAAGAAGATCAACGCGGACGAGCGAACCGAGGAGGACTCCTTGGTCGTCCAGGATCTGACCCACCGCCTTCACCTGGCGCAGGCTCAGCTTGCTGCTGCCCGCGTCGCCAGGAAGTAGAACGTCTGACAAGGGTGGGGAAGGGGTCGCCGCGAACCACTCGCGGCGACTCTTTTTCTTCTTGTCGCTGACGAGGGAACTTAGGGTTACCTTTGTGGACTGTCAATGATCTGACGACTAGCGTTGAAACATGCACGCTTCCATCGCTTTCATCGGTATGACACCGATGTTGTCGACGCTAGCGATGGATGCTGTCATCATCGGCCTCATCGTGTGTTGTGCCGTCATCTACATGATTTGGCTCCTCGTCAGGCACCGCGTTCTCATGCGTAGACGCGGTGCTTTTTTGTGCGGTTTGCGAGTCATGGGCGGGCCCAAGCCCGGCGGATGGATGATTGGCACTGCCCGCTACGCCGACGGCACCTTCGAGTGGTATCGAGCGATTGATCCCCGTCCCGTTCCCGCCATTGTCCTGAGGCGGGGCGGACTCGTCATGGTCGAGCACCGCCCGCCGAACGTGAATGACTCCTTGGCACTTGCCTCCGATGCCTACGAGATCGTCACCCTTCAGACCAGGCGCAAGGGCAAGTCCGCGGTGTGCCAGATCGTCGTTGACCCTGGCGTGGTGACCGGCCTCATGTCGTGGCTCGAGGCGGCTCCCCCCGGTGGCGTCGAATATGCCGCCGCAGGTCACCTCATCTGATCATTCCTTCGTGGCTCCCGGGTTGCGTTCTCCACCTGGAACCCACAACACCTCGTCGGAAGAATCCTCGCCAGCCTTGTTTGCTGCTCGCGACAGGATGAAGAGCAGGTCGGACAAGCGATTGAGGTACGTGATCGCCAGTTCGTTGACACCGCCCGGAGTCGTCTCGGGGTCATCCGAAATCTCATTTCCGTATGTCTCAGCAGCTCGCCATGCCGCTCGCTCCGCGGTACGAATGGCAGTTCGGCACACGTGCAGCTGCGCACCGACAGGGTTTCCGCCCGGGAGGATGAACGACTTCAGGGTCGGGAGATCGTCGCCGAACTCGTCACACCAACGCTCAAGCCGATCGACGCTTTCCTGGACGGTGCGAAGCGGTTCCCACTTCGGGTTTGCGACAAGCGGGTTGGCCAGATCAGCGCCGACGTCAAACAGTTCGTTCTGGATGATGCCGAGCGCTTCTCGCACCTCATCGGTGAGCACGTGGATCGTGGAGTCCAGGGCAATGGCCAGACCGATGTTGGCGTTGGCCTGGTCGACGAGACCATACGCTTCCACGCGCAGATCTGACTTGGCTGCCACTGAGTTGTCGACCAGACGGGTCGAGCCGTGGTCGCCAGTACGGGTGTAAATCTTGGAGAGAATGACCATGATCCCAGCCTACGGGCATTCGCAATGCAGGGAAGGCGATCATGATGCGCGAGCGTTCACATCGCCAAGCTGTCCTTACGGGGATGGATCGGGATCTTTTCCTCGGTGTTGACCTGGCCGCTGAACTGGCGATGGTGCGGCAGGGAGCAGCGTCATACCAAGAGGTTGGCTGGTGTGCCGGGGCATCATTCGACAGCCAGACCTCGAAGTGTGTGGACGACTTCGTCAAGCATCTGACGCGTGAGGCGTCCGGTGTTCGTGTTCTGCCGACTGACGTGGTAACACCCGACGACGTGGACTGTGGTGCCGTCCGTCCTCGTGATTTCGGCTCTAGCCCCGTGGCCGAAGCGGGGAGCGGGGCGGGGGACCTGCCACCCAAGCCGGCGGGCAGCTCCCAGAGTTGACGTCCAGGCAATCTGACCAAGGCACATCACCGCGCGCAGGGTGGTCAGCGCAGAGAGTTCGTTGTCGAACCAGATCGCACAGGTGCGTTTCTCGTCGGGACTCGGCCAATTGTCGGGTGGAGCGCAGTGCACCGGGGCAATGATGCGACAGTCATCGAGGCTCAGACCATCAGCGGCGTCGACGCTTTCCGCCTGAGACGCAATACCGGCGTCATGCAAGGCACGGTACAGCCAATCGCCGGACTGGTCTCCGGTGAACATGCGACCAGTTCGGTTGGCTCCATTCGCAGCGGGTGCCAAGCCGATGACTGCCATTTGGGCCATCGGATCCCCGAACGAGGGTACGGGTCGTCCCCAATAAGGTTCATTGCGCCATTGAGCGCGCTTGCTGATCGCCTTGTCCTCCCGCCACTCGACGAGGCGAGGACATGCCCGGCACACAGAAATCGCGGCGTCAAGGTCGGTGAGTTCATTGCATCGGCCGGCGATCTTCGCAACGTCATCAGCGTTGTTGGCGACTGGTGTCCGCGGCGTTGCCAGGTCTCCTGGCCAGCCGGTTCCAGGAATGACGGGGGATTCGAACAAGTCCCCAGTGTGCGGATGGGGGAGAGCAGTCATGGTCACTTCTCAACAATTCGGTCGTGCTCAGTCGGGTCTCGGTCGAAGTGTTTCATGTGGTGACGTCGGCTCATGACAGCGGTGATGACGAGGATGGTCGCAACCAAGGCATTGGTCACGATGGCAGGAATGAAGCTTGCCGCCGCGACGATGACGAGGGCGAGGATTGCCACGAGGCGACGCCATGGCGTGTGTCCAGTGACCTTGTGAATGTGCCATGCCTGTGCCGCGAGATACAGGATGGCACCCCCACAGGCCAGGGCTGTCAGCGTGAGGCTGCCATGATGGGCCGGTTCGCCAACGATGATCTCATCAGACACCGCGAGCGGGATGAGGCCTAGCGCAAGGACCATCTGCACGGTGACGGATCGTGCCCCGGACTCGGCCGGATCATCGTGCTCAGCCGGGTCGGTTTCCAGAATGACCTCGACGTCCCAGATGTAGAGCCACCACAAGGCGAAGAAGGTGACGATGGATGTGGTGGCGGCAAGGAGGTTGAGTAGATGGAACCCTGCTTCGTGAAGGCCGGTGACGATGCTGACGATCTGCTCGCCCAGAGCCAGGATGAGGAACAGCCGGATGCGTTCAAGCATGTGTGCGGTGTCGAACTGCCACTCGGTGGTGTCGATGTTGTTCCTGCTTCCCAGCGGATGACGCAGCAGCGCTCCTGCCACCTCGACGATGGCCGCAGCGAACCAAACCCACAGTCGGGCGTGCGGCTCAACGAAAATGCCGATGATCCAACCGATGGCCGACAGGCAATGCCACACCATGACCCCGCGGGAATGGAGTTTCATCTCTTCGCGACCGTGGATGAACCACGTCATGGCGACCTGACCGAGCTGGGCGATGAGATATGGCGCGACGAAGGCGAGACACTCGACGCCGTCCTCAAACGCCACGGGGATGCCGGCAGCCATGAAGATTCCGAAGAAGAGCACCCACAGGATGGGCCGCCGCAACGACTTGTTCTCGGTGATGGTTCCGGTTGCCGAGAACGAGGTGTTGGCCCACAACAAGTAGAGCGGTACCCACAGCACGATGGTCTCGAGCCCGCCCCGCCACGTCACATGATCGTGAAGGGTGGTTGCGAGCTGACCAATGGCAGCGACGAAGACCAGGTCGAAGAGGAGCTCGATCGCGGTGACGGCTGTGGTCCGCTCTTCCATGCTCGCGGAATCGGAGGCATCGTCCTGCATCGTGGTGTCGTTCATGGGTCCTCATCAGTTAGGTGTCGCGTCACATTCTACGGGAACCGGGCGTCACGCCGATCACACGATGAAGTATTCCGGAAACCGGAGTAACGTGAGGTCACGTGACTTCCGGACGCACCTTGCCCGAGCCCTTTAACCCGCTCGAGGCCGAATCCGCAGCCGACCTGGTTCTCACATGCGGACGAGTACAACGCCTGGCCAAGCGACGTGCTGGCATTCCGCCGTCCTCAGTGACGTGGCGGGTCCTGCACACCCTCGAAGTGATGGGGAGCATCAGCACCGGAACCCTCAGCCGCGTGGAGGGAACCAGGCCAACCACCACGACGGACATCGTCGAGAGGCTTGAGCATGACGGCCTGGTGACGCGACGGCGTGACCCCGACGACGCCCGCAGCAGATTGATCGAGATCACTGATGAGGGTCGTGATTACTGCCGCCGTTGCGAATTGTCAGTGGGGGAGTCGGTCGTGCCTGCCCTCAAGGAATTGACTGACGAAGAGCGTTCCGTACTGATTCAGGCGCTTCCGGCTTTGCGAAGGGCAGTCCAGGTGCTGTCTGACGACGACGAGAGGACGACGAAGAAGTGACGAGCGAAGAACCCATCAGACCGGCTGTGTGGGCCGTCACCATTGCGGTGGCCTTCTCCTACATGGGGGTGGGCGTCGTTGACCCCATCCTCCCGGAGATTTCGTCGGCTCTCCACGCCAGCCCGGGGCAGACCGAGCTGCTGTTCAGCACCTACCTCTTCGTGTCTGCCGCGTTGATGTTCTTCGCCTCATGGGTGGCCACCCGCATTGGCCGCAAGAAGACCCTTCTCGTCGGACTCATCATCATCGTGACCTTTGCGACGGCCTGCGCGTTGTCCGGTCACGTCAACCTCATCATCGGATTCCGCGGCAGCTGGGGGGTTGGGAACGCTCTCTTCGTCTCGACCGCCTTGGCGACGGTTCTTGGCGCCTCTGCCGATGCCCGCCGCGCCATCATGCTGTACGAGGGGGCTCTTGGGGCCGGAATGGCCTTGGGTCCACTCGTCGGTGGCGCTCTGGGTTCGATTTCATGGCGGGGCCCCTTCCTCGGCACCGCTATTCTCATGGCGATCGGTCTTGTCGCCATCGCGTTTTTCGTCCCGCCGACCCTGATCGACAAGTCCCAGCGCCGGTCTGCCATCGAGCCGTTCAAGACTCTCGTCGATCCGCGGATCTCGATTCTCATGCTGGCTGCCCTGGTCTACAACTACGGTTACTTCACCTTGCTTGCCTACGCGCCGTTCCCGCTGGCCGAGGCGTCCGTTCGAGCTGGTGGTCAGTTCACCCCGCTCGATCTGGGATTGGTCTTCTTCGGCTGGGGCCTCATGGTCTCGTTGGGGTCGGTGTGGCTCGGACCGCGTTCCTGCGAGCACCTCGGTATTCATCGCACAGTTGCCGTCACCCTGATCCTGTTCACCATTGACGAGGTCCTACTAGCGACCTGGATCTCGCCGATTCCTCAGGTGATCGGGGTCATCATTGGCGGTCTGTTTATCGGCATCGTCAACACTGCCATGACTGAGATCGTGATGTCTGCGAGCAACATCCAGCGCGAGGTCGCGTCGTCGGCCTACTCCGGCGTTCGCTTCCTTGGCGGCGCGTGCGCTCCCACCCTTGCCGGTGCACTGAGCTCCCTGTGGGGAGTCGGTGGCCCGTACTACGTCGGAGCTGTCACGCTCGCGCTGACAATCGTCCTGCTGTGGATCGATCGTCAGCGCCGCAGGCGGATGACGGCACACAGTGTCGCATTGGAGTGACGTCCCGTGAAGTGTTGATGGTCCGCACCGGATTAGAAGTTCTCACCCATCAAGGCGCAGGAGGAGGTATATGCCGTGCCGGTCATCGGAGCCGTTGACGCGAATTCTGCGTAGCGCACAGGCTCCTGTGGGGGTGGTGCTCGGGGTCGTGGATATCCTTGATGGTCTGTTCGAAGGAGTATCCGGACCGAGTAAATGACGAAGCGAGGGGAGCGACGACCATGATAGAAGCGATGGAGATCATTCCTGGTTTCGTCGTTCCCGAGGCACAGCTGCAGGAGCGGTTCTCCCACAGCTCCGGGCCTGGCGGCCAGGGCGTGAACACCAGCGACTCACGGGTCGAACTGCAGTTCGATGTGGCTCGCTCTGACGCCGTGCCAGAACACTTGCGACCGGTGTTGCTGACAACCCTGTCGAATCGCCTGGTCAATGGAGTCTTGACGGTTGCCGTTCAGGATGAGCGGGCTCAGTTGGCCAACCGCCGTCTTGCTCGTGCCAGGATGGCCGACGTGCTCCAGAAGGCATGCGTCCAACCGCGACGACGCCGTGCCACTAAACGAACCAGGGGATCGCAGCGTCGTCGCCTTGAGGCGAAGAAACGACGCGGGGAGATCAAAAGGAACCGACAGCGCCCGAGCTGGTAGTCAGGAATCCACGAATCCGGTACCGAAGACATTCGTGGTCCGCGCGTCACCGATATGGGATAGCGCACATGCGGGGCGCGCTCGACGATGAATGACCATTCGACACGCGAATTGGTGGCAAGGTTGCGAGTCCACGGATGGCAGCGAACGCGCGACAACTGCATTGAACCGGGAGGGGAGGGATTTCAGCCGAGGGGAAGTGTCGCCATCTTTATAGAATGACATAATGTCTCTTATCGGACAACCATGGTGAGGTGGCGGGCACGGTGGTGAGATGGCTCGGTTGGACGGTTCACCGCGCGTGAATCGGGTGTCTCGACGTTATGATGCCATTGCTCCACTCGCGACGAAGGGATCATATGGCTCCGCAGGGTTTTCAGGACAAGGTGGCGTTCGTCTGGCGGGTGGCCGACAAGCTGCGCGGTACCTTCAAGCAACACGAGTACGGCTCGGTGATGCTGCCGCTGCTGGTGTTGCGCCGTATGGATGCGGTGCTGGAGCCCACCAAGGACGAGGTCCTGGAGCATGCCGACGGCCTGGTGGAGATTGGCCCTGGTGAGGACAGGGTGCTCAAGCGCATCTGCGGCCAGCGGTTCTACAACACGTCGCGGTACACGTTCACCCGGCTGCTCAGTGACGACAAGAACCTGGCTGACAACCTCGCCAAGTACATCGCGTCCCTCTCCCCTGACGCAGCAACAGTGATCGAGGCGTACCAGTTCGACGGGAAGATCACCCGGATGGACCATGCCGGGATCCTGTACGGCGTCATGGCCGACTTCGCGGACCTGGACCTGCGTCCCAGCGAGGTCAGCAACGAGACCATGGGTTACATCTTCGAGGAACTGCTGCGGAAGTTCTCCGAGATGAGCAACGAGACCGCCGGTGAGCACTACACCCCGCGTGAGGTGATTCGTCTGGTCGCCGATCTTCTCATCGGGGGTCAGACCGCCCGCGACCTGACCGAGAACCAGATACCGGTGCGTACCATCTACGAAACTTTCATGTCACAACGGATACAAACGCGCGCCAACTACGATTTAGCCGCTTGACTGGTTCACTTCCAGCGAGCGAGGGTCATGGGCCGATCTTCCGGGAAACGAAGAGCTTGCGGTAATGGGGATCCCCGTCTTTACGCGGGTAATAGTGCCAGCCAATTCCTGCCCAAAACTCGTCAGCGCCTTCGGAGAAAGCGATCAAGGGGTAACCTGCGTAGTGGCTGATCAGATGCCTTGCAAACTCAGCCCCATAGTGCTGTCGGCGAAGGTCATGGCGGATTTCAAAGAACCAGATCTCTTTGGTTGGCACCGTCGAGTCAACTCCGATATAGCTATCGGAGAGCGGCCAATCTGTCACCTCAGCGCGCCCGACTTCCACACTATCGGCAAGAAACTGGATGTACTCTTTGCCACCCAGGGTGTCGTCGCCGACTCGTCCAGCCCTGTCGTGCCACCAGCGGTCATCGAATCCCTCGACCACCTGGAACGGCGTCACGTAGTCCTCAACTTGCTGAAGAATTTTCAATTGTAAGCAATCCACCACTCCAAGACTACGCGAGCGCCCACCAGGTTCTGGCAGGCGCTTAGATGTGGATACTGGGTTACTGCTTGATGGCGACTACTTGGGTGCTGCCGTCGCGAAATTGAAAGGTGACGTTGCCGTCGACGTCGACGGTGCCTTTATCGAGCAAAGCTACGCAGAGGTATGGGCTGAAGACCAAGCGTTCAAGATCAAGGTTGGCGGTCTCCTGCATGTAATAGTGGTAGGCGGCCAGTCGGTTGTTTTTGTTCTGGATCTCGGCGACCACGGCAGCGTGATCAGCTAACAGCGCCTGGTGCTGTTCGTGGCTAGCGTTGAACGCCTTCTCGTAGGTTTGCTGGTCTTGAGCGACTCGTGCGTTGTGGGCGATCATCGATTGGAGCTTTTTGGCCACCTCGTTGATCTGAGCGAGAAGCCCGGCGGCCTCAACCTCCAGGTCACTCGTGTCGAGGGCGTCGAGAACGGCTTGGTTGACACCTGTGTCGGTCGATGAGCCGAATCGAAGGCGAATGGCCTTAAGGAACATGTCCTTGAGTCGTTGATCGCTGATGTGCCCGGTGGCGCATTTTTCCTGGCCTGCGTATTTGTGGCCGCACCGCCAGATGACCTTTTCGTACTTACTGCCCGCGTGCCAGGTTTTCGAGCCGAAGAAGTGCCCGCACTGGCTGCACTCCAAGGTCGATGAGAAGGGCCGGGTGCGATGCTGGGTTCGCTGATCCCTAGCCCCTTTAGCTATCTCGGCTTGGACGAAGTCCCACACTGCCGGGCTGATGATCGCCTCATGGCTGGCGGTGACGTAGTACTGGGGCACTTCGCCTTGGTTGATGACTTGACGTTTCGTCAGGTAGTCAGCGACGTACGACTTCTGCAGGAGAGCGTCACCCTTGTATTTCTCGTTGGTGAGAATCGCTCGTATGGATCGGTAATACCAGGTCTTGTTGCCTGCAGCGGTGAAGGTCTCTGGCTCGTCGGTGAGGGTGCGGGCGATCGTGCCGATGGACATGCCACCTAAGTACATGTTGTAGATACGGCGCACGAGTTTGGCTTGCTCGGGGTTGATGACGAGGCTGCCGTCTTCACCTTTGTCGTATCCAAGGAACCGAGAGTATGGGACGGTGACCTTGCCGTCGGCGAAGCGTTTGCGGTGCCCCCAGGTGACGTTTTCCGAGATGGAGCGGGCTTCTTCTTGCGCCAGCGAGCTCATGATGGTGATGAGGAGCTCGCCTTTGGCGTCGAAGGTCCAGATGCCTTCTTTCTCGAAGAAGACCTCCACGCCTTTGTCTTTAAGCGCTCGAACGGTGGTCAGCGAGTCGACGGTGTTGCGGGCGAACCGGGACACACTCTTGGTGATGATCAGGTCGATCTTGCCGTCGAGCGCGTCGGTCACCATCTGCTGGAATCCAGCGCGGTGTTTGGTTGAGGTACCGGTGATGCCTTCATCGGTATAGACCTTCACGAACTGCCAGCCCGCGTGATCGCTAATGTAGCGGGTGTAGTAGTCGACCTGGGCTTCGTAGGACGTCACCTGATCGTCGTGGTCGGTGGACACGCGGGCATACCCGGCGACCCTGCGCAGGGTTGTCTGTCCAAGTGGAGCACCAGTGTGGAGCGCTCGGGTGGCGGGGATTGCTGTGACGGTGCGGGCCATTTAGCGTTCGCCTCGCTCGGCGCGCAGGCGCTCAGCCTCTGCCTTGGCCACGGCCCGGTACTTCGCCAATGCTTCTGGCGGTGTTGGTGCTTGCCGTGGGTTGTTCAACCCGAGCCTTTTGGCTTCTGCCCAGCGGGCACGCACGAGATCACCCCAGGCGGCTTTTCTTGCTGGGGTCCACGAGCTCTTCTTCAGGTTTGGTCGCCACGTGTGCGAGCTGCTGGTGCCATCGGTGTACTGAAACGTGTAATGGTCTTTTCCCTGCACGTCAATGTGGTCGATACGCTCGTTGAACACATCCTCGTCGAAGGCCTCGATACCCAGAACTTGAGCGATGAAGCCTTTGAGCGCCGTGTCAGAGATTTCGCAGGTGCCGCATCCGGTTTTGCGGCCTTTCTTCCGTTCGGTGCAGATCCAGTGCTCGGTGGAGATCGAGTTTTGGGTTTTCGGATTGCGTACGTTGCGCACAAACGAGCAATCGCAGGACACGCATTTGATCTTCGACGTCAACGCCACAGTTTCGATGGACCAATTCGCCCGGGCCCCGAGTTCACGTCGGCGTGCAATCTCGGTTTGGACCGCGACGAAAGTGTCGCGGTCGATGATCGCGGGGATCGCGTTTTCCACCAGGTACTGGGGCAACTGGCCGGTGTTGCGCACTGCTCGTCCAGGTCTACCCTCCGGAGTGGACCATCGCCCCAACAGGAGGTCGCCGGTGTAGTGCGGGTTCTTCAGGATGTGACGAACCCATTCGCCGGGCAACTTGTTGTCAGCCAGATGCGGAACCCTGCCCTCGGCGATGAGCTGCGCGGCCATCTTTTCGCACGAGGTCTTCTTCATGTACTGGGCGAAGATCCAGCGCACCACGGCTGCTTCTTCTTCGATGATCTGCACGTCGGTGCCATCAGCGGAGTCGGTGTAACCGTACAAGTGGAAGCCGTTCGCTTTGCCTTCTTCGAAGCCTTTCCAAATGCGCCACTTCACGTTTTGGCTGATTTGCTCTGATTCTGCCTGCGCGAAAGACGCCAGCAGGGTGAGCATGAGTTCTCCGTCAGCGCTGGTTGAGGAGATGTTCTCTTTTTCGAACCGCACCTCCACCCCGAGGTCTTTCAGCTCGCGAACGGTTTCGAGCAGGTCGACGGTGTTGCGAGCGAATCGCGAGATCGACTTGGTGAGGATCAGGTCGATTGCCCCTTCCCGGGCAAGGGCCAGCAGTTCTTGGAACTGGGGGCGATGCGTGGTGGTTCCAGAGATTCCAGAATCGGCGAACACTCCGGCGAACGTCCAGCCAGGAGTGTCGTGAATGAGTTGCTGGTAGTAGGAAACTTGGGTGGACAAACTCAGCGGTGTGCGCTCGGTTTCCATGCTGATGCGGGCATACGCTGCCACTTTCACAAGCGGAGCAGCACTGATCGGTGGCGGGGTGATTTGCTCCATTCTCTTCAAGGTATTTCTCCTAGTCAGACAGGGTTTCAGGTTGTATCCATACATCCCTCAAACCCTCGAGATAGTCAACGAAACAGGCTCTTTGTAGGGCGGCCAGCGGCGCATCGGGGGCGTCGAGGCGCTGGCACACGGTGATGGCTTCGCGTGGGGTGAGGATGCCGCGTTCGAGAAGCTGCTTGACCTGCGTGAGCTGGCGATGAGCCGTCAGCTCGGCTGCCATGTTCATCGTTTACCGCCACGTGTGTTGAAACGGTGCTGGATGTAGCACGGGTGGCAGCAGTACTTGCGTTTCACCTGGCTCGTGCGAGCAACAGTGACCTGTCGGTGGCAGTTCGCGCAGACCAGTTCTTCGGTGACCACTCTGCGGTGGGTGGCCCACCAGGCTCGTCGACAGGCCTTGGAGCAGAACTTCGATCCTTGCCGGAGCTCGATTGGCTTGCAGCAGTGCAAACACCACACTCCAACTGGGTCGCTGACCTGCTCAACGGCAGGATCGACGGTGATGCCGTGTCGCAGACAATAGGTCTTGACACTGTTGGCGTTGAGATCCAGGTGCGCGGCGATACGAGAGTAGGCAACCCCCGCAGCGCGCATCATCTGAATGTGATGGCGATCAGTATGGTTCAGAGCCATGAGCAGGCCCTCCTGGCAACGAGGCGAAAGGTGGTCGCCCATACGCCGGTTGCACCAGACGAAACCGGACAGCAGAAACAAAGCTCCCTGCCGCGTTCGCACCCGTGGCTGGGTTTGCGCCTCTATTCAGATAAGGCAGCTATTCTTTGCTCAATTCACAATGCGGGCCGATCGACGTGTGAACCGCGACAGAGCAAGGGCGGGTGAAGATGACTAACGACGACTTTGAACTCCCGGTGTTTCTCGACGACCAGTCGTACTGAACCTGTTCAGAATGCGGCTCAGATTGTGTCCCCGACCCGTTTGTTACAGGCGAAGGCGAGGGAATACGTATCGCGTTCATCTGCCCGAGCTGTGGAGTGCAGTCCGTCATCGACCCGTTCGACGACCTGCGGTAAACACCAGCTGCGCAAACGCACAAAAGGCCCCGCCACCACCTCGATGAAGGTGATGACGGGGCCAGAGAGTGTTCTCGTGTGGGTTAGCCGATGCCGAGCTTCTCGTTGACGCGCTTCTGCACAGCGGCGTAGTTGCCGCCGAGGCGGCGCTTGCGTTCCTCACCGTTGCCGTACTCGCCTCGGATGACCGCATCAGCCAGGGCATCGATGTTGACGGAGGGCTTGGCGGGGCTTCCTCCGGCGAGCTTCTCGTTGACGCGTTTCTGCACGGCGGCGTAGTTGCTTCCCAGTCGGCGCTTGCGCTCGTCCCCGTTGCCGTACTCGCCTCGGATCACCGCATCAGCCAGAGCGTCGATGTTGGCGGAGGGCTTGGGTGCGGGCGGTGTGGGCTTTGCCGGTGGTGTCGGGGCGGGCTTGGTGCCGCTCAGGCGGTCGTACCAGTACTGGGCGCGTGCCATGTAGGCCGCATGCTGGCTTCCTGCAAGGGAGGCCGGGCATTCGGTGGAAGAGAAATGCTTGTGGCCGAACACGTTCTTGCCCCACACGGGTCGTCCGAGCTTGTAGTAGTGGCAGATGGCCGCGACGAGGTGGGCACCGTTGTCGAGGCAGGCCTCGGAGATGCGCCAGGGCTTGGAGGAGATGTCGGCGTGTTCGATACCGATGGAGGTGGTGTTGGCATCCCAGTTGCCTGCATGCCAGGCGGTGTCGCGATCCCACACGAGTTGGCCGATCCGGCCGCCTGAGTCGACCTGGTAATGGGCGGATGCTTGGCGGGTCTGCCACACGTCCCAGATGGACTTGATGGTGAGGTTGCCTGCGTTGTGGTGGATGATGACCTTGTTGATCTTCCGTCCGCTTCGTCCGGCACTGTAGTGCTTGTTCATCAGCCGGTTTTCGTCGGCTTCGAGGGTGGCCCAGTTCTTCATCAGAGGTTCTCCTTTTCTGCTGGGGTGGTTTGGTTGGGGTGGTGTTCGAGGTCGGGTTTGCCTGTCACGTCACGGGTGACCAGGTCCAGGGCGCGGCGAATGTGATCAGGCACGGGCAGCCCAAGGCGGGTGGCGTTTTCGATCAGGGAGATGCCTTCGTTGGACAGGTAGAACACGACGGTGGCGGTGCGTAGCGCTCCGGGTGTTCCGATGACGTGCACGTCGAGCAGGTGGGCAAGTCCGATCAGGGTGAAGATGAGGATCTTGCGGGAGATGCCCCGAAACCCGATGGCTGAGGAGACGCGGCGTTCGGCGATCGCGGCGAGTACGCCGGTGATGTAGTCGACTACGACGAAGGCGATGAGCGCGTACACCAGGCCGTCGAGGCCTCCGAGGAACGCGCCGATGACGGCCCCGACCCCGGCCAGGCCGGTTTGGATCGTGGCCCAGATAGCTTTGAGCGACATAGAAAGTGGGTTCCTTCCCGTTTTGTGGGCACACGACAAAGGCCCGCACCGAAGTGGTGTGGGCCTGTTGGGAGTGCGGTTTGGGGTTAGATTTCCGGGCTGGTGAGGATCTCCAGGATCGGCTCGTACAGGTCGATCGTCCCGGTGTGTTCGGTGGGCGCGGCAGGCGGTTGATCCGTGGCTGGGGTGGCCGAGACGGTGTGGCGAGATGACGGTCCGCTGCTGATGACCTCAACGATCCCTTCTTCGTCGTCACTGGTCACGGGTGTGGTGATTGGGGTGGCTGGGCTGTTCATGGGTGCTGCTGACCTCCGGCGACGGTTTCGGTGATGGCGTCGTAGAGCGCGTCGTAGGCTTCTGCTTGGCAGCCGGAGAGTTCCATGGTTGAAGATTTAAGAAAGTCGAGGATGTCGCAGGCGTGTTGTTCATAGGTGGCTCCGGCTACTTCTACGCGCGTGTTCAGGAGTGTGTCGTGGTGGGAGTGGAACTCGGCAGCAGTGTCGGGGTCTTTGAGGGTGAACATGCCGTGAGAGTCGACTACTGGGGTGCCGTCGTCGTGGCAGGTGGCGTAGTGGACCACTAGATCGTATTCGTCTTCAGCGAAGCGGGCGTAGGCAGCTTTGAGCAGGTGCACCAGTTTGGTGCGTGCACGGGATGCTGATGCGGCTAGCGGCATCGCCTCAAGGAGTTCCAAGGTGGGCTGGAGATGGCGTGGTGGGAGCAGAAATCGCATCTGTGGTGTCCTTTCGGTTTTCTAGTTGAGGTTGGTTGACATGGTCGATAATCCGGTGTTGTAGAAGTAGTTCCAGGTGATTCGGCCATTGCCAGCATCGTTGATGTTTTTCACCCAGCCTTGGTTCAATGAAAGAATCAGTGAGTTGACGCGGGTCATGAGGTCATTAACTCGGTCGACCAATCGGGTCATGTTGTAGAACGACCCGTTGGTAACGATCATCAGGTCGTAGGTATGGAACACCACTTTGGATAGGTTTGAGCTGCCTGCCCAGCCAGCAAACGTGCCTTTACCCGTGAGTGTGCAGTCTTGCAAGACAACGGAACGGTTCTCGCCGGTATAAAACGAGTGCCCGTGGGTGCGTAGCTCTGCACCCAAGTGAATACCTGCATGGCCGTAGAACTTTCCACGAGGATCCAAGGTGAGCATGGTGGTGTACGAATCGTCAGATTGGAGCTTTTTATACGACCAGGTGATGTAGTCACCTTGGGTATCCAGTGAGTTTGAAATCCCTCGCACACTCGTGTTGCCGGTTTTATACTGCTGGCCTGTTCTGCCGATAAACCTAGTCCCGTAATAGAAATTCATCCCACTCGAGGTGATGCTTCCTTCCAGAGTGGACCCGTTGTACCAGGCGATCTGTGTGGGGCTGATGCGGATGGAGCTCGTCCACCCCGCCAGCCCCACCTGGATGGCGTTTGTTGCGAGTTTGTCCGCCGTGATCGACCTTGCCCCGATACGCGAGGCATTAAGCACGCCGGTGGTGATTTTGCCTGCATCCAGCGCACCGATCTTCGCCGAGGTTATCGCCGCATCCGCGATCATTCCGGTTTGGATGAAGCCGGTTGCGATCGTGAGCTTGTCGCTGGTGATCGACCCGGCCGCGATCCGCGCAGCGGACAGGGTGCCGGTGGTGATCTTCGAGGCCGACAACGAACCGATCTTTGCGTCCGTGATTGCCGCGTTAGCTATCATGGCCGTCTTGATGAACCCATCAGCGATCGTGAGCTTGTCACTGGTGATAGAGCCTGCCGCAATCCTGGCAGCCGCGAGCGTGCCGGTGGTGATCTTGGCTGCCGACAGGTTGGAGATCTTGGCGTCGGTGATCGCCGCGTTGGCGATCATTGCGGTAGTGACCGTGGCGTTATCGATGCTGGTTCGGCCGGTGATGTGTATGCGCTCACCGGCGATCAAGATGGTTTCGGGTGAGATGTTGATCTGGGAGATGATCTCGCTTGAGCGCACGCGCAGGTTCAGGTCGCTGGCCATCATTGAAAGTGACGAGGCGAGGCTGTTATCCGCGTTCGTCAGCTCAGTGAACCGGGCCTCGCTGCTGGTTTGAACCTGCCGTGCCGTCTCGTAGGCCGTATCGGCACGGTGCTGTGCTTGGGAGACTGAGCTCTCAAGCCCGGTCACCTTCATGCCAGCCTCTCCGGCTACAGCCTCAGCTTCCCGTGCTGTGGCTTCGGCCTGGCTGGCTGCTTCGCGCGCCTGACTGATCTCGGTTTCGGCTACGGTGAGGCGAGCAGCGACAGCGGTAGCGGCAGCTTGGGCATCGTCAGCAGCGGTTTTCGCGGCCTCTACCTCAGCGCGAGCTTCGGCGAGCTCAGCGCTGACCTGAGCATGGTTGAGGTCCGTGGCAAGGGCAACCCAGCCGGGCTCGCCGGTGTCGGTGACCTGGTAGATCCAGATCTCGATGCTCTCGCCATTGTCCCTAAACCACGTGTCCCCGAGGCGGGCGGCAGCGGGCTGTTTCGGCCCGTAATGGTTGGTGGATTTCCCGTCCGCTGATGCCAGCGCCACGCCAGCAAGATCAGCAGCCATCTGGGCGGCCGTCTGCGCGGTGGTGATCTGGCGGGTGATCTGGGTGAACTTCCCTGCAACCGACCCGAGCTCCACCGAGACATACGCCTGCTGGAGCGGGTCGTATTCGTAGCCGACGACCCGCGCGGACAAGGACATGCCCAGGTCGGCGTGCTGTACCGTCACCGTGTCTCCCAGCAGGACGGTCTCCAGCTCGGCGAGGTCGGCGTACTCGGCAGTCGATGCGAGATCAACGAACGAGACGGTGTAGCTCGCGGCAGGCGTATCGACGTGGTTGGTGGTGAACTCGGTCTTAGCGGCTTGACGCAGAAGGGCGTGTGCTTGCGGCAGAGGTACTTCGTCCTCGCGGGGGTTATCTGCGTCGGCGATCGCTTTGATGTCCGGGTAGCGCATCACCTTGATATGCGGGATCGCGTAGGCATTCAGGTGTGGTGAGTCGACGTAGAGCTCGGGCAGGGTGATCCCATCAAACCCGACCGGCACGATCCGGGTGACCACGCTCGTCAGATCGATGGTCGAGGTGTAACCAGTGAGGTTCTTGCGATCGCGGATCACGACCCCACGATCTGCGCCGCGTGTGGCGGTGTGGTGGATGTGCCAGTTATCGCGCGTGAGCTCTCCGGCCCACCGGGAAGCGAACGTGTTATCCGACCCCTGGTCCATGATCGCGGCGGCAAGGTTCATCCGCACCACGCGCGCAGAGGCCCTGGTGGCCGTATCGGAGCTGGTCGCGGTGAACCGGTGCGGCGTGGTCGCAGACCTAAGGAGCTGATCGAGGGCTGCCTTGGGGGTTTTGTTGACCACGAAGGTGTCGGCGATGAAGTTGCCTGCCAGGTCGTAGAACAGATGGAAGGCGGTGACCTCCAACAGCCCGTCCAGGCTGGTTGTGACCTCGTGGATACGAAACCCTTGCCGGATGGTGGTGCCGGGAACAGGGGCTGCGATGATCGCCTCGACTACCAGCTTTGAGGCCAGCGGCCCATCGGCTGGATAGGTGACGGTCAGCTGGTAGGCTCCGCCGAGTTCCTCAACGACCCGGGCGTCGATCAGTTCAGGGTCGAGGACACCCTCGCCGGTGGCGGTGAACGTGGTGGCAGTCGGGGCATGCACGGTGAGCATCGGTGGTGTTCCTTTCGCAGACGTGCACCCGCAGCCAAAGAAACGGCTACGGGCGCACTGGGAGCAAAGAGATGGGCCGGGTTAGGGGTTTCGCCAGTTCCCGGTGATCTCGACTTTGGAGATGCCACTACCCAAAGTGACCCGGTTGACCCCTGGAGTAAGGATCGGGAACGTGCCGGTCAGCGCGTCGGTTTGCACCCGGCCTGCCACGTGCGCGACAAGCCGGGCCGAGTCCAGGGTGATCTGCCCTGCCGGTGACTGAACGCGATAGGCGGCCCCGTTGATCGTCAGCGTCAACGCCCCGGTGCCCTTGATCGTGATGATCGGTGCCGCATCCACCAGGCCAGGGTTGGTGATCTGCCCGGAGGCGGTGAGCGTGTGGGTGGTCAGCCCCGAGTCGAGGTAGCTAAACGGCTCGCATACCAGGTGCGCCTCGAAGAATCCCCACGAGGACATGTCCGCGCGCAGTGGGCTGATGGAGGCGTGTTTGATCTTGTGGAACGCCTCGGGCTGGTGGGACAGGTGAATGGTCGCCGCCCGGGTCAGCGCCAGTGCGGCTTTGTGGTAGGCGGCCAGGCTGCCTGTGATCGCGAGCGGCAACGTGATCGACGTGTCATGCCAGCCGCCCAGGCGGGTCAGCGTCCCGGCTCTGCCTGCCACCTCAATATCGTCTGTGACCCGCTCGGCGACAGGTAGGTCGACCGGGCCGGTGAGCCGCAGGCCCAGCGACGTTGAGGACACTGTCTTGTCGAGAGTGAAACCATGCATCAGACACCTCCTCCTGTAGCGAGCACCGTGTGGTGGGAGTTGATACGAGCCAACTGGCGGTTGATGCCGGGAGCGAGTTTGCCCACCAGCGCGCCGTCGTTGAGCACGACCTTGATGTCCATGGCCTCCAGCAGTGCCCGGGCGGTCTGGTCGACGATGCCCGCCACCTCTCCTGCGCGCCCTTCCTCCTGGCCGACAGCGCTGTGGCTGGTGGTTGCAAGCGGTGGTTGCAGGTGGGTTGGGGTCAGATCGACCGGCTCCAGGCTGGTGGTGATCGGCACGTCGATACCGCTGGTGAGCTCGCTCATGGCCTTAAGGGTGTCTGCGGCGACGTCCTCGGCGGCTGCGACTGCGCGGTTTCCGGTGTCTTCGATACCTCCGGCCAGGCCTCTGGTGAGCATGTCACCGACCCACGCCATTTCCTTGGACGGCGAGTTGATGCCGAAGAAGCCGGTGATGCCATCCCAAATGTCAGAACACCAGCTTGTAACCCTGTCCCAGAGCCAGCCTGCCAGCGACTGGATGCCGTTCCACAAGCCCCGCACGAGGTCCGCGCCAGCAGAGGCCATCTGGCCGACCCCTTGACCGACCGCGCCCACGATCCCGGTGATGATCTGAGGGATCGCCGCCACGATGGTCGAGATGATCTGCGGCAGGTTCGTAATCAACGCGGTCAACAGCTCGACACCCGCCATGACCAGTTGCGGAATCGCCCCACCGATCGCCGAGACGATCGCTGCGATAATCTGCGGCAGCGCGGCCACGATCGTGCTGATGATCTGCGGCAGCGCCCCAATCAAGGCGGTGAGTAGTTTGACGCCAGCCTCGATGAGCTGCGGCAGGGCCGACAGCAGCGTGGTGATGATGCCGGTGATGATTTGTGGCAGCACCGTCACGATCGCGGTGATGATCTCCGGGAGCGCGTCGACCAAGGAGGTCAACAACGCGATACCGGTCTCGATGATCTGCGGGATCGCCCCGATGAGGAACTCCACGATCGAGGTGATGATCTGCGGCAGCGCCTCAATGAGCACCGGGATCGCCTCCAGCAGGCCCTGGGCGAGCCCCAAAATGAGCTGCAACGCGGCATCCAGGATCATTGGCAGCGCATCGACCAGCCCTTGGACCAGGGCGACAATCATCTCCACGGCCGCCGGGATGAGCTCCGGGAGTGCCTCACCGATACCGGTGACCAAGGTGGCGATGATCTGCAGGGCTGCTTCCAACAGTGACGGCAGCGCCTCGATGATCGCCTCGACTAGTGCGACGACGAGCATCACCGCTGTCTCGGCCACCGACGGCAACACCTCGATGATGCCTTCCAGCAGGGCGGTCAGGATCGACATGCCGGTCTCGACGACCATCGGCAGCTGCTCGGCGATGAACGCGAGTGCTTCTTGCAGGATCTCGCCGAGCTTGTCGATCAACGCCGGGGCTCCGCCCTGCTCGAAGGCTGCCGTGAGCTCATCGATCCACCCGTTGACCATCGGCATGACCGTGCCAGCCAGCGCGTCGGTCAAACCTTGGGCGAGCAGGCCCTTGAGGTTGTCGATGCCGTCGCGCATGGTAGAGAGCTGTCCGGTGAAGGTTTTCGACTGGGCTTCCATCGCCCCGTGGAAACGGCCGCCTTCCTCGGTTGCCGAAGCGAACGCGTCAGCGACCATGTCCGCGCTGATCGCGCCCTTGGCCATCTCCTCTTTCAGCTCGCCGATGGACTTGCCCGTCTTGCGGGAGATCTCCTCCAGCGGGTTGAACCCGGCGTTGATCATCTGGTTGAGGTCCTGGCCAGTCAGCTTGCCTGTCGAGGACATCTGGGCGAACGCCAACGTCAGTGACTCCATCTTCTGCGCGTCACCTTGGGAGATATCACCGAGCTGGCCTAGTCTGCGGGTAGCTTCGTCGGCGCTGATACCGAACGCCATGAGGGTTTGGGTGTTCTTCGCCAAATCCTCCATGCCGAACGGGGTCTTCGCGGCCTGGGTTTTCAGGTCGTTGACCAGCTGTTGGGCTTTTGCCTGATCGCCGAGCATCGTGGTGAAGCTGGTGGTGTACTGCTCCATGCGGGCGTTGTACTCCACCCCGTCCTTCAACGCATCGGCCATACCCCGGCCGATACTCGTGATCGCCTTGCCGATGCCCTTGACACCAGCGACGATCGCCTCGGCGGCCAGGTTCGCTTTGAGCACGTCCCCGAAGATCCGGGTCTTATCCCCGGTGTCGTCCATCTCGTCGCCGAGATCATCGACCGCGTCCTCCAAATGCCCGGCATCCTTGGCAGCGTCTTTCGCATCATCGCCTGCACCGTCGGCCTCGTCACCGAACTCGCCGAGCGCATCATTGTTGGCCTTTAGCTCTTTTTCCAGCTCGTTGAGCTCGGCACCGGCGTTGTTGAGCTGGATCTGCCAGTTTTTCGTGCGCGAATCGTTCTCCCCGAACGACGCGGCCGAGTTCTCCAGCGCGGCCTTGAGTGTTTCGATCTTGGCCTTTTGGGTCTCGATCTCTTTGGTCAGCACCTGGTTGCGGGAGGCCAGCGCCTGGGTGGACTTGTCGTTCTTGTCGAACTGGGAGGCCACCAGTTTCATCTCCGAGCCCAGCACCCGCATCTCACGGTTGATGTCGGTGATGGCCCGCTTGAACTCGCGTTCACCTTCCAGACCGATCTTGAGACCAAACGATGAGTCAGCCATGAGGATTCACCTGCCTGTCAGTGGGGTTAGATCCCGGGCGGGATGATGTCGTCGATGAACCACACCCGTGCTGGTTTCGCTCGTCCTGTCTCGATCCGCCAGCAGTCCACCAGGTCAAGGAGCTCACCAAAGACCATCAGGCCCACCTCGTCTTGTCTCAGGCCGAGGTGGGCTAAACCGATGTAGGTCAGGCGGGTGAACACTGCCCGGTCGGATTCGACTATCCGTCCGCTGCCGGGCTCACTTTTGGGGCTGGCTCGGTGAGGATGTCGCGGCGGGTGCCTCGCTGCAGTGCCTCAGCGATCGCACCCCGGTAGTCGGCGATATCGGCAGGAACCGTCAGCAGCTCCACCTCGTCCTCCGTCAACTGCGGGCGCGGGTTGTCGCGGTGGGTGAGGTTGTGGATCTGCACTGACTGGTTGGCCAGTAGCGTGATCAGCCAGATCACCTCGGTCAGTGTCTGGCCGAGGTCCTCGGAGGTCTCCAACGCGGCTCCGAGCTTGTCCAGCCCGCCGTAGCGCTCGGCGATCAGCCGGGTGGCCTTGGTGGTGAGCACCAGCTCGTACTCGCTCCCACCAATCGTCACGGTCGCACTGCGCCCGGCAACATCAATCGAGGATGTGTTTGTCATGAGCGGGCTCCTTTACTTGCCGGGGCTGGTGGCGGCGGGCTCGTAGACGGACTGGTACCAGCCGGTGATGATCTCGGCCTTGACCTTGGGGTCGCCTTCGGTGGCTTCGGCTTTCCACGGGTGGCGGCCCTTCGCGTCTGGCTTGTTGCGGCGCAGGATCGTGCCCTCGATGCTCGGGGTGGAGAACGTGATCGAGTCGGCCTTGGTGGCAAGCGTGGTGCTTGGCAGGGCGAACTTGACGCGGTAGAGCCAGAAGTACTGGAAGGTGCCGTTGGAGCGGGCGGCACGGAACCCGATCGCTACCGGTGTGCCGCCGTCTTCCGAGGACGAGATGAGCACCCCGTTGGCATCCAGGGTGGCACCGGTCAGTGCCGCTGCGGCTTCTGCTCCTAGGTCGTCCACGCCGAGGGTGAGCGTGCCGGATTTGAATTCCTTGACGATCTCGCTGGGCCCATCGTCGGCATACAAGATCGCCTCGGCGACCTCGACGGAGAGTTCCGCTGAGATCGCTTTGGCCAGTGGCTTCGGGCTGGCGTAGGTTTCCTCGCCGGTGGTGGGGTTTTCGGTGATCGTGGCGTAGTAGAGCTTGTCAAGACCAATCGTGGCCATGGGTGATTCGTCCTTTCGTTAAAACGGGTGGTGGCAGCTGATATCGAAGCTGTAGTGGTGGTAGCCCGTATCGTCCTCGAAGCCGATGTAGCGTCTGGCGGTCACCACCAGCCCCGCGTCGACGAGCGCGTGGGTGAGCGTGTCTCGCCAGGTCAGGTAGTTGCCAGTTGTGAACAGGCCGAGGCGGACTTCTTCGACTTCGACGCTCGGGGTGTTGTCGGCGAACACCTCCAGCGTGTCGCCGATCGGGGTGGCCACCAGATAGGTATCCGGTGCGGGCGAGGCGCTAAACAGGCTCACCGCGATCGGCAGATCAAGCCGGTCAGCGACCGTGGTGAGGGTTTCCAAAAGCGGGATGGTCATGGTGTGATCCCGTCGAGCTTGGCTTTAAGCACGGTTTTCATCGCCTCCATCGCGCCCCGTCTGGTCTGGGAGCGTGTCGGTGCCAGGAACGGGCGTGCGGGCTGGTTGCTCCTGCCGTGCTCAAGCACGTTGGCGATGAGCGCGTTCGACCTGCCATCGCGGCGGTTCTCGGCGAAACCGACCTTGACGTTGTGATCGCCTCGTGAGTTGACCTTCACGCTCGTGACACCCAGGGCCCCGAGGAGCTGGCCGGTTGAGCGCGACGGCGTGGTGGTCGCCTGCCCGATCGCGGCGGCGAGGTTGGCTCGCATGCGTGGTTCGACCACGTTCGCGCCAGCTGTCAGAACTTCGTCGGCTGCAGTGTCCAGCAGGCGTGAGGTGGCCTCGAGTGCGTCTATGTACTTATTGGGGAGTCGGATCTGGACGCGCGCCATGATGGGCTCCTTCCGGTTGCAGACGGTGGGCAAGGATCTCGATGTAGCCGCCGATGGGCTCGACGGTGTCGATGACGTAGCGGCCATCGGCAGCGGCGATGTGCATGACCTCTGAGACGGTGAGCCCGGGGATGGTGCGGATGCGGAACAAGACGGTTGCATGCGTGTAGGCCGCACGGTTCACCCACGCTGAGCTGGCGTGCCGGACCTCTCGGTAGGCGCGCACCGAGGCGACCACCTGCTCGGCGCTAGCGGTAAAACCCGCAGCGTCCCTTCGGGCCACGGGGGTGATGAGGTCGATGGTTTCTCGCATACTGCCAATGCCTGCCATGGGTTAGACCTTCCATTCGCGCTCAAGGCGCAGCAGCGTGTTCACCGCGCCCCACATGGCCTTGGCGGCATCGGGTTTGTCGGACCAGAACCCGGCCGTAGACCCGTCACGCGACTCGTAGAAGTGACTGGCGAGCATCACGATCGCCTGCCGGGTCGAACCGGGCATCTCGTGGGCCTCGTAGTAGTCCTCAGGCAAGTGCTGGTAGGCGGTGGCATAGGAGGTGGCAGCTGCCACCAGGTTGGCGATGAGCTCGTCATCCTCGTCGTGGGCGAGGATGAGGTTGGCTTTGACCTGGTCGATGAGCTGGTGGTTCATGGCTGCCACCTCCTATTCGTTGCGTGGGGGTTTTAGGCTCCGGCCTTCTGGGTGAGGATCTTGACGGCCTCGGGCAGGACGAGCTTGCCGTCCAGGCGCTGGGAGGCGAGGAAACCGACCTGGCCGGAGGTGGCGAACAGTTCGTTCAGCCGCTTGAACGAGCGTCCCTGCCGGTCAGCGATCCAGTAGTAGGACAGGTCACCGAACGCCACGGTCTTCGCGCCCGCCTTGATCTCAGGGACAAACGTGGAGGTGTGCACCGGCTTGCCCAGGATCATGTCCGGGGCACCAGCGGTGAGTGCTGGCTGCCACAGGTACTGGCCCTGGTTGTCCTTGAGCTTGCGCACGGTCTTGACGGTGGCATCGTTCATCAGCCACACCGCCCGGGCCCGATACGGGGCGCGCAGGCTGTAGTGCAGGTCGATGAGCTCATCGGCGGTAATGTCTGTGGCCTTCGCGGTGGTCACATCCGAGATGCCACCACCGGTGGTGTCGAAGATGCCGGTCGGCTTGCCCTTGCCGTCACCGACAAGGAAAGCCTCCTCTTCGGCGGCACCGATGCGGCGGGCGAACTCGGCGGCGAGGTAGGCCTCGACGTCGAAGACCGAATCGCCGAGCAGTTCCTCGCTGATCTTGAGGAACGTGCCGAGCTTGAACGCCGAGAGGGTGATCTGGGAGAAGGTCTCGTCGGATTCGGTGTAGGGCTTGCCCTCATCGAGCCACCCGGCACTGCCGTGGGTGGAGACGACCGGGATCTTGCGGTCCCCGCTGGTGGTCTGGATGACGTTGGCAAGCCCTCGCATGATGTTCTGGTCGGCGAGCGACTGCACGAGGGTGTGCTCGAACTCGTCCGGGACGAGGTAGCCGCCCTCGGAATCGACCCCCTCGGACAGGGCGTTGCGCACCTCCATGGGAGAGGCGTTGAGCCGCATCGCATCCCAGAAGGCGCGCTTGTAGGAGGCGGTGGCGCGGCCGGTCTTGGGTTCGCTCTCCTCGCCGGTCTGGCCGGGCATCGAGGTCAGCGGCGTATTCGTGGCGCGGGCCAGATCAGCGTCTAGGCGCTGGGCGCGCTCGGCGCGAGCGATCTCGGCGCTCAGCCGTTCAATGTCGGCTTCCATGCGGGCGTAGGTCTGGTCGTCCTCGGCGGAGAGGCAGCCGGTGGTGGTGTCGCGGCGCTCGTCGAGGAAGGCCTTGGCCTTCTCCCAGGTGTCGGCGCGGCGGGTACGCAGGTCAGAAATCGTCATCGTGGACATGGGAAAGGGTTCTCCTTGCTTGTTAGTGGGTGTGATTGACCAGGGCGGCGTACAGGTCCACCACCCGACGACCCGTGAGCCGTACGGGCGCTGGGGTTGGTGGCTGGGTGGCTGGTGGCGTGTCGGTCAGGTGCGCGACGAGGCGCTGCTCGGCGGGCTTTCGGGCAAAACACACCCCGCTGGCGGTATCGGCGAGCGGGGCTGGGTTTCCGGTCTTCGGCGGCCACGGTGGCTTCGTGTCCGGCCCCTCATCGTCGTCCTCATCGGGGTCGGTGACCTTCGGGGCGTTGCCGGTGAGGTAGCCGTCGGCAAAACCCATCGCGATGGCAGCACGCGCGTCCATCCAGGTCTCTTGATCCATCAGGCGAGCGAGCTTGGCCCGGCTCATCCCGGTTTTCAGCTCGTAGGCGTTGATGATGGATTCTTTGACCGCTGCGAGCATGTCGATGGCACGGCCCAGCTCATCGGCGTCACCGACGGCGAGGGTGGCGGGGTTGTGGATCATGAGCATCGACACCGGGCTCATCGCCACGACTTCACCTGCCATGGCGATCACGCTGGCGGCACTGGCCGCGATCCCGTCGATGCACACCCGCACGTGTCCGGGATAGTCGAGGAGCATGTTGTAGATCTGGGCTGCCGCGACGACGTCGCCGCCGGGGCTGTTGATCCACACCGTCACATCACCGGAACCTGCCGCCAGCTCGGAGGCGAACAGGGCCGGGGTGATGTCGTCGTCAAACCATGACTCCTCAGCGATCACCCCGTTGATACGCAAAACCCGGCTGGTATCGCTACCCGCCGGGTCAGATGTGTCGGGAGCGGGTGGCTCCCAGTTCCAGAACCGTCTCACCGGCTCCTCCTTTCAACTCTGTGTTCAGTTGGTGGCCCGCCAGGAGGCGAACCGCCTTCTGACGGCTCCAACCCCGCTGGTTCTTCCTGCCCCTTGGTGGCGTAGGCCCCGGCCATGGAGAGCGGCAGCATGTTGCCGTTGACCAGGTACACGTCGCCACCATCAGCGACAGCGATACGGTCAAGGTTTTCCAGGGCGCGGATGTCGTTCGCGCTCATCCACCCGTTCTGGCGTGCTACCGCGTAGCCGTTCATGCGCGAGACGTAGTCGCCGCGCAGCAGACCTTCAAGGTTGAACTTCACGAACACGCTCGGCTTCTCACGCGGGCTCAGCAGCGTCTTGGTCAGGGCTTGTTCCCAGCGGATGACCCACGGGTCGAGCGTGTATTTCACGAACTCCAACGACTGCTGCTCAATATTGCTGAAGCTCGATTTTTCGAGGTCTCCCACCATGTGCGGTGGGATGCGGAAGATCCGGGCGATCTCGTTGATCTGAAACTTCCTGGTCTCCAAGAACTGCGCCTGCTCCGGGGAGACGGAGATGGGCGTGTACTTCATGCCCTCTTCCAACACCGCGACCTTGTTGGCGTTGCGGGCCCCACCAAAAGTTTGCTGCCAAGACTCACGCACCCGAGACGGGTCCTTGATCGTGCCCGGATGCTCCAACACCCCACCGGGGGCAGCCCCGTTAGCGAAGAAACTCGCGCCGTAATCCTCAGTGGCCATGGCCATACCGATCGCGTTCTTCGCCATCGCAATCGGGCTATAGCCCACCAGCCCATCAAACCCGAGCCCAGGAATATGCAGCACGTCAGCAGGCGAAAGCCGGATGCGAGACCACTGGCCAGCGGGTTCGTCGCTGATGGCCTGGTACTCGTAGTAGAGCCTGCCCGCATCATCCCTGCCGACGCTCATCCGGTTGGGCATGAGCGGATAGAGGCCGATGACCTCGTCGAGGCCGTTGCGGATGACCTGCGCGTAGGCGTTGCCCCACAACAGCAGATGCGTCATCAGCGTCTCGCGGAAGACGAAGCTGGTCATCTCCGGGTTCGGCTCATCGTGAAGAAGCCGATACAAGCCATGATCGGTGGCTTTGACTTTCGATCCGTCCGACTCGATGCGATACACATGCAGCGGCAAACCAGCGATAGCTTCAGCCAAAATCCGCACACACGAATAGACCGCAGTCATCTGCATCGCTGAGCGTTCGGTGACCGTGCGCCCGGAGCTGGTGGGCCCGAACAAGAAGCTGTAGCTCGAGGACAGCTGGTGGTTGGACACCTGCCGGGGATTGGGTCTGAGCCAGTCGAAAAGTCCCACAGGGGCCTCCTTTACGTTGTCGAAGCGTTAGAGGACGAGCAGCCCGCGCGAGTCGTACACCGACGTGCCCGCGTGGGCGCTGCCGCCTCGGATCGCGCGGTCCAGCGCCATGATGGTGGCCACGACCCCGTCGATCTTCTCGGTGGACTTCTGCTTGTCGGGTTTGATGTTTCCTGCCGGGTCGGTGCGTACATGAATGTTGTCGACCATCCAAGAAAGCACCGGGTGGCCCCCGTGGGCGAGGCGTCCTTCGAGTGCGAGCTTCATCAGCTCCTTGCTCGGTGGGCTCATGTCCTTGAATCCCTGCCCGAACGGCACGACGGTGAAACCGGCATCGTCGAGGTTTTGGCTCATCTGCACCGCGCCCCACCGGTCGAAGGCGATCTCGCGGATATCGAACCTCTCACCGAGCTGCTCGATGAGGTGCTCGATGTGGGCGTAGTGGACCACGTTGCCCTCCGTGGTCTCCAGAAAGCCTTGGGCGTGCCACAGGTCGTAGGGCACGTGATCACGCGCCACCCGAAGCGACAGGTTGTCCTCCGGTATCCAAAACCACGGGGCGATCCGGTACTTCTCGTCATCCCCGTAGGGCGGGAATACCAGCACGAACGCGGTGATATCCGTCGTGGAGGCCAAGTCCAGCCCTCCGTAGCAGGGCCTACCCTCCAGCTCGTCCAAGTCCACCGGGTCCGCGCAGGCGTCCCAGATGTGCATGGGCATCCACCGCACCGACTGTTTCACCCACTGGTTAAGCCGCAGCTGGCGAAACGAGTTCTCCTCGGCGGGGTTCTGGCGAGCCGAGTTGCACGCCGCCCGCACCTTCTCCACCGGCACAGTGACCCCAAGCGAAGGATTGGCCTTGTGCCAGACATCTTCGCTTGTCCAGTCATCGTCCACATCAGCGCCGTAGATCACCGGGTAGAACGTGGGGTCGTGTTTCTTGCCCGCCAGAATGTCGCGCGCTTTTTGGTGCTGCTCGTAGCAGATGCTGTGGGTGTCAGTACCTGCGGTGGTGATGAGGAAATACAGCGGCTGGGTGCGCGCATCACCCGAACCCTTGGTCATCACGTCAAACAACGCGCGGTTGGGTTGAGTGTGCAGCTCGTCGAAGACGACCCCGGAGATGTTGAACCCGTGCTTGGAGTACGCCTCAGCCGAGAGCACCTGGTAGAAGCTGTTGGTCGGCTTGTAGATGATCCGCTTCTGACTGCTGAGGATTTTCACCCGCTTCGACAGGGCCGGTGATTGGCGGATCATGTCGGCGGCGACCTCGAAGACGATGCTGGCTTGCTGCCGGTCGGCCGCGCACCCGTACACCTCGGCGGCTTGCTCCCCGTCCCCGCACGTCAGCAGCAGCGCGATCGCAGCAGCCAGCTCGGACTTGCCCTGCTTCTTGGGGATCTCCACATAGGCGGTGGTGAACTGCCGGTAGCCGTCGGGCTTGATGGTGCCGAACAGGTCACGCACGATCTGTTCCTGCCAGCCCAAGAGCTTAAACGGTTGTCCTGCCCAGCGGCCTTTAGTGTGGCGCAGCGCCTGAATGAACGCCACGGCGAAGTCGGCTTTGCGCTGGTTGTAGGTGGAGCCGTCTGCCATGAACCTGGTCGGCTGATACGTGCTCGTCATCGTGGCGGCAGCTCCTTCCTCGGGGCATAAGAAAAGCCCCAACCGTGTGGGGCGAAACAGTTCGTGCAGGGCCCGGCCCGTCTGCGTGGTCGGGGCGGCAGGCGGGTTAGCAGTAGGTGGCGCGGAAGTCGGCGACCACCTGGCCGGTGTCGAAGCCGCCGTAGCGCCAATCGGACAGGCCGCGCTGCCTGGCCAGGGCGATGATCTGATCGGCTTTGGTGTAGTGCCAGCCGATGCGGCTGAGCGTGTGGACCGGGATCTTCTCAGCCCCGACCTCCTCGGCGAGCTCGTCGAGGACGCTGAAGGGGATCTCGGCGGCGGCCTGAATGTCACCGTGGGCCACCGCGTCGGCGGGAATCTCCAGGTGGTTGGTGACCAGCTCTCTGGTGGCGTCCATCGGGTGTCCTCCTTGGCCTTGGTGGGGTGTGGGTTAGATCTGGGTCAGGGCCCAGGCGATGGCGTGCCCGGCGTCTGCGAAAAGGTGGTCGGCCTCGGAGATGAGCTCCAGGGCGCATTCGCTGCGGCCGCGCGCGTTCGGGCCGAAGCCGTCGATCGGAGCTTCGGTGAGGCGGTAGACCTGGGCGCTGTTGCCGTAGCCGTCTTTCTTGGTCCAGGTCGCGAAAGAAGCCAGCGTGTAGTCGCCGTGTGCGAGGATCGCCCCGTAGGAGTCGACGCGCATCTGCAGGGCTTCGGTGGTGAGCTTCTCGGTGGTGTTCATGGCTGTTGTCCTTTCCTGAGGGGCTGTTCTTTTGTCATGTACATACAGCCATAGGTGCGGTCACTTATCCAGTCGTATTTGCCCAGATCAGGCACTATTTTTTGGGATCTACAGCACTCGGAAAAACCGTGGAGAAACAAGGCTTGTGACGAGGGAAACCCCGCTCGAGGCAGGGTTTCCGGGTGCCAAAAGGTCAGGCGTTGCGGGTGATGCTGCAGTTCACCAGGTCGCGGGCGTTCAGGGGTGCCAGTTCGCTGACCATGGCAATGGCGCGTCGATAGCCGTCGGTGACCTTCTCGATCTCTTCCGGGTCGAGGGAGCCGTATGAGGTGGTTTGGATCGTCCACTGGCCGGTCTGCCAATCCCGGTACAAGGGCGGGGTGTACGGCATGCGGGCTGCGGGGCGGATCTCGATCGCGAGGTCGTCTGTGGTGTCGATGGTGACGATGGTGTAGCCGAGCCGGTTCGCGTCCTTGACCAGGTGCTGGGTGGTTTCCTCTTCGATGCTCATCTTTGCCTGGGTGTTCATGGCTGTGTCCTTCCCTGAGGTGGTGTGCTTTCGGTATGTACATACAGCCATACGTTTTGCCGCATATCCAGTCACTATTTGCCCTGATGAGCCGCTATTTTTCGGGCTTTTCAGTGGGTAGGGTTTCCCAGGAGTCCTCGCCCGGGATGAGCCCCAGATTCGATCCGGTGTCCCAGTCGACGTGGACGGTGCCGAGGTCGTCGACGAACGCCACGGTGCCAAGCACACCGGGGCGCAGCGTCGTGTACGGGTCGCTGGTGGCGATCAGGCGCACCCGCTGGCCAGGAGTCATGGTCAATCCTCCTTCCTGCTCGTCGGGGTGCGCCAGGCGGCGTCCCCTTCCAGGCCTGCCAGCAGGATGCGGCGTGCCTGCTTGTATTCGGGGCCGATGAAGCCCAGGGAAAGCAGGAAGCAGCGCATCGTGTACTTGTCATTGCCCGGTGCTGGCGGCGTGGAGCGGATCCGGGTTGCCTCCTGGGCGCGCTGGCAGAGCCTGGCCACAAGCGGGATCACCGCCTCGCGTGCCGTCTCCGGCGTAATCGACTCACACCACGGGAACGAGACGGTCTCGTCATCGTTGAACTCGATGGGTGTGGCCGGGATGCCCAGGGCCTTGGCGATCAGTGGCCCTTTGGCTGCCAGGAGCGCTTCGAGGTTGGCGCGAGTGCGCTCACTCCACCCGGTGGTGGGCATCGTGACCGTCAACGCCACCTCGCCCGGGTCGGCGGTTTCAAAGCCCGCCTTGTGGGCGGCCTCGAGCACGGCCTGCGCCTCGATGCCATCTGGCAGGTAGAGGGTCCAGTCCCGATCCAGCGTGGCGTCTGCGATCTGGTAGGCAAACGAGGGCGTGCCCAGATAGGTGGCCTCGGTGCCAAGGTGATCGGCGAGAAGCTGGGCGAGCTTTTTCCTGCCCGTTTTGTGCGGGGTGAAGGCGAGGATGCTCATGCCACGACCTCCTGCTCGAACCAGGCGGCCACCATGGTGAGGAAACGCTTCGGGTCGTGCTCGATCACGCGCACCACCAGCTGGTAGCCGCGTGCTGTGGCAACCCGCAGGGTTTCCTCGGGGTCGTAGACGTTGACTCCGGCTGCGATGAGCTCGCTGATTTCGATGTGTAATTCACTCATGACCAGTCCTTTTCGCTCGGTTCCCCCAGGTCTAGGGGTGCTTGGTCATGTACATACAGCCATACGTTTTTCCGCTTATCCAGTCGTTTTTGCCCTCATCAACGGCTCAGTTTCACGCCCCTGTTTTCCCTGCATATTGCGGGGTTTTATTCGCGGTCGCGGTCGACCTGTTTGACCAGATCCAGGTAGGCGTACTGGGTGCCGTCGCGCTGGCAGGTGATCCCGGCCGCATCCCCGGTCGCCTCGGCGTAGCGGCGCAGGATCACCGAGGCGTACTTCTCGTCCAACTCCATGAGGTAGGCGATGCGGTCGGTCTGCTCGGCGGCCATCAGGGTCGAACCGCTGCCAGCGAAGGTGTCGAGGATGATCGCGTTGGCCTGGGTGGAGTTGCGGATCGGATAGGCCAGCAGGTCCAGCGGCTTGCTCGTCGGGTGGTCGGAGTTCTTTCGCGGCTTGGCGAAGTTCCAGATCGTGGTCTGTTTCCGGTCAGCGAACCACTTGTGCTTGGCTCCCTGCTTCCACCCGTAGAGGACCGGTTCGTGCTGCCACTGGTACGGCGAGCGTCCCAGCACGAGGGAGTCTTTGACCCAGATGCAGCAGCCGGAGAGCTTGAACCCGGCATCGATGAACGCTTTGCGGAAGTTCAGCCCTTCGGTGTCGGCGTGAAACACATAAGCAGACCCACCCTTGTCGAGAACACCCGCCATGTTGGTAAACGCCGCGAGTAGGAACTCGTAGAACGAGTCGGCCTTCATCGCGTCGTTTTTGATCGTGAGCCCGTCGGAGGACTCGAAGGCGACGTTGTAGGGCGGGTCGGTAAGCACCAGGTTCGCGCTCTTGCCATCCATGAGCACCGCGACATCGTCTGCGTTGGTAGCGTCCCCGCAGACCAGCCGGTGCCTGCCGATGGTCCAGATGTCCCCGCGCTGGACGAAGGAGGCGGCCTCGAGCGCGGCGGTGAGATCGAAGCCGTCATCGGTGACCTCGTCATCGTCGAGGGAACCAATCATCGCCTGGATTTCGTCATCGTCGAAGCCGGTGAGCTCAGCATCAAAGTCGGCCGCGTCAAGGTCCGCGATGAGCAGGGCCAGCTTGGACTCGTCCCAGTCGCCGCTGATCTTGTTCAATGCGACGTTCAGGGCCTTCTCGCGGGTCTCGTCCAATTCGACAACCACGCAGTCGATGCTCGTGTGGCCAAGATCCGCCAGTACTTTCAGGCGCTGGTGGCCACCGACGACGTGGCCGGTGGTGTGGTTGTAGATCACCGGCTCGACATAACCGAACTCAGTCAGCGACCGCTTGAGTTTCTCGTAGTCCGCATCCCCGGGCTTCAGGTCCTTACGCGGGTTGTAGTCGGCGGGCTTGAGCTCACTGATGGGTAGCTGCTTGATGAGCACGGCGGATCACCTCTTCTCTGAGCTTGTCGGTAAACGGCAGCGTCCATTCCCACTCGCTCAGACCATGGCCCATGTGCCCATAGGTGGCAAGCTTCGCGTAGATCGGAGAACGCAGGTGCAGGTGTTCGATCATCGCGGCCGGTCGCAGCGGGAAGACCGCCTGGGCGGCGTCGGTGAGCAGCCAATCCGGGTGCTGACCGGTGCCGAAGGTGTCGATGCGGAACGCGACCGGGTCAGCCTTACCGATCGCATAGGAGATAGCGACGTGGCATTCTTCGGCCAGGCGCGCATCCACCACGGTTTTCGCGATGAGCCGCGCCATGTACGCGCCCGTTCGGTCGACCTTGGAGGGGTCCTTACCCGAGAACGCGCCACCGCCGTGCGGGCCGAGCCCACCGTAGGTGTCGACCATGAGCTTGCGTCCGGTCAGCCCGGTGTCAGCGGTGGGCCCACCGGTGACAAACCGACCGGACGGGTTGACCAACACGCGCTCAGCCGTGGCACCGGGCAGGTGCGCCTCGATGGCCGGGGCGACGACCAGCGTGCGCACCTCCCGTTCAAGCGCCTCGGGGTCTTTGTCTGCATTGTGCTGGATTGAGACGATCACGGTGTCGATGCCGACCGGAGTGCCCAGCTCGTCGTAGACCACACTGACTTGGGATTTGCCGTCGGGGCCGATCCCACGGATCGTGCCGTCGGTGCGGGCTGTATCGAGGCGGCGGCAGATCTCGTGGGCGAGCACGAGCGGCAGCGGCAGGCGCTGGGGCGTCTCGCTCGTGGCGTACCCGTAGACGGTGCCCTGGTCACCCGCCCCCAGGCTCGCATACGCCGACTCATCACCTGCACGCGCCTCGATGGAGGTTGTAACACCTGCGCCGATGTCGGCGGATTGGCGGCGCACCCACACGTAGATGACAAACCGGTTCGGGTTGTACCCGGCCCGGCGCAGCGCCTCCCGCGCGCAGGCGCGCAGCTGCGGCCGGATGGTGGTGGTGATCTCGCCGGTGACGATGATGCGCCTGCCACTCGCCATGACCTCAACGGCCACGCGTGCCGCCGGGTCGCGGGTAAGGATGTCATCGAGGATGTGATCTGCGATCAGGTCGCACAGCTTGTCGGGGTGGCCGATACACACAGATTCAGCACTTCGCACTACAGACACGCGAGGGCTCCTTTCACAAATGCGAACAACAAGAAAGCCCGCCCGGGTGCCGGGCAGGCCAGAAACGAAACAAGCGGGATGAGGGGCCTTAGGAGGAGGCTTTGAGCAGCTGCTCCATGACCTCATCGCCTGGCGTGGTGCCGGAGTAGTCGGTGGTGCAGGTGGCACGCACGATGTCGAAGATCTCGTACCAGTACACGTTGGCCTGCTTGCCGAACGACTGCGACATGGCCACGAACGGGCTGGCGATCGCAGCGCCCGTGGTGGGGTGTTTGCCGAGCAGACCGAACTTGGAGATTGCCTGCTCGCACTGGATGTATCGGGCGAACGCCTGCGCGTACTGCTCAATTAAGCGTTTGGAGACGAACTCGGTGCAGCCGCGTTCATCCAGCCAGTTCCAGGTCTCCCGGTAGACCAGGTCCGCACCGAGCGGTTGGCCGTCGCGCTGCTCGGCCGACAGGTATTCGCTAGGTTCAGGCATCGTCTCGCCTGCGAGCAGCGCACCATCGCCGATGTCGGTGCCGTCCAGGTCGAACACATCGAGCTCGGCCGGTGTGGTGAGCCTGGTGGCAGGTCGACCTGAGGCGAGCTTGTCGTTCAGCGCCTCGGGTTTCGCCCCGGCACGGACTCTGCGTCCGCCTCGGTTGGTGCCGTCTTTGGCCACGACGTAAACCTCCTCTAGGGCGTGTTGCTAAATCCATTGGAGGGTGGCGGAGAGGTAGATTCCGGCCGCGTAGGAGCGGGCGGTCTTGTCGAACCGGGAAGCGAGCCCTCGCCACTGCTTCACTGCGTTGAAGCATCGTTCGATGACGTTGCGCCCTTTGTAGCGTTCCCGCTGCTCGTTGCCGAAGTCGATCGGTCGGCCCGGCCTCTTTTGACGCTTCTCGATCTGGTCAGCGCGCTCGGGGATCGTGGCCTTGATACCGCGCTCGCGCAGCCAGGCACGGTTCTTCTTCGACGGGTACCCCTTGTCCGCGAGCACCCGGTCCGGCCTCGTGCGCGCCTGGCCTCGCCCGGGGACGCGGATCTCGTCGAGCACGCAGGTGAACACGCTCGTGTCCGCGACCTGTCCACCGGTCAGCACGAACGCCAGCGGGCGAGCTCACCCATCGCAGACCAGGTGGATCTTCGTCGTCAAACCACCTCGTGACCGGCCGATCGCGTGGTCACACGGCTCCGGCCCGGATCTCTTGTAGTTCGATGGAGCCCCCTGTGCCCCGGGGCAGGGTCGCACCGTGCTGATGCACACGCGCGATCGATGAATCCACCGACACGACCCAGTCGACCTCGCCCGCGAGCGAGGCCCGCCGCTGGACATGGGTGAGCAGGTCCTCCCAGACACCCTCGGTCGCCCATCGGCGGAAGTTCTTGTAGATCGTGTTCCAGTTCCCGAAACGCTCGGGCAGGTCCCTCCATGCTGACCCCGTCCGGAACCGCCACGCGGTCGCCTCAACCACCGTGCGCCGGCCCACCGGCGGGCGGCCCCTCGTGTTCACCGCAGGGAACACGTCCCCGATCAGCTCCCAGACCTCGTCGGTGATGACACCTCTCGACATGACTCCAGCATCACCCACGCACCCCGGAACACCATTTAGCAACACGCCCTAGTGCTTCCTCGCCGTCCTGTGTTCTAATTGGGTATGGCCCGAGCGAAAACGAAAACGGAACTGCTGACAGCAACCACCTCCCAATGGGACGTGCTGCAATCATTGATTGACTCCATGCGGCCAGAGATAGAAAGCGTCGGCTTGTTTTTCGGCGCTGACTTCGACCGTCCTGAACCCCACTGGGGCAGGGACAAGAATCTGCGCGATGTCCTTGCCCATCTCTATGCGTGGCAAAAAATGCTGTTCGACTTCGTTGACGCCAATCAAAACGGGACTGCCCGGCCATTCCTGCCCGCACCTCACACGTGGCGGACCACGCCATCCCTAAACATGGAAATCTGGGAGCACTACCAAGACACGTCACTGGGCGACATACAGGACATGCTGGGCTCGAGCCATTCCCAGATCATCGAGCTCATCGAAAGCTTCACCGATGAGGAGCTGTTCACTAAAAAGTACTTCCCGTGGACAGGAACCACCTCGTTGGGCTCCTACCTGGTCTCAGCAGCACCCAGCCACTACGACTGGGCCATCAAGAAACTGCGCACCCACCAGAAAGCCAACAAGGCAAGCCCGAAAGCCCCAAACCAGACACCGTAAAACGCACCAGCTCAAGACGGCGGGTCAATACCCGGTTTGATTCGTGGATTTTGTGCGCGGTTGGCCCCGCCCGCTGAGGAGCAGCCCAGCTGTGGAGATCCGCTCGCCCCCACCCCCTCGGCAAGCGCGCCACGTCGCCTCGTGCCGGGCGAACGGGGTCGAGGTTGGCACAGGTGAGGGTCGGCAGGGAGGCCGCGACAGGCGGGCACACAGCGCTTTTTAGTAGCTGTAGACCCGAGGGGCTTGCCGCCACCGGTCGCCATCGAGCGCGGACTGGCGCGAGTGGCACGGCTTGCACAGACTGCGCAGGTTCGACTCGTCGTGGGTGCCGCCGTGGTCGAGCGGGATCACGTGGTGGACCTCAGCCACGGGCGTGTACCGGCCACGGGCCAGGCAGTCCTCGCACAACGGGTGGGCTTCGACGTAGGCCGCGCGGATCTTTCGCCACCGGTGGTCGTAGCGTCGGTTGATCTTCGGGTCGCGCTGGTAGTTGCGGTAACGGGCGTCCTCTTCCTTAGCGTGGGCCGGGCAGAACCGGGTGCCGGTCAGCTCGGGGCAGCCGGGCTGGGAGCACGGGCGCTTGGGTTTGAAAGGCATCCGTCTCACCACCCTTGTCGTTCATGGCAACGACCCCCAGACGGACCGTGATGATTCGTCTGGGGGTCGGGACCTACTTTTCAACCACTTACAGCATGCGACAGGCACACCCTGAAAGTCATCCCCTCTTTGCGACACTCATGCGCGCCAATGCTTCAGTCTCTGCCGAACAAGAGACGCGCGAAGCGGGCCAGGGCGCGCTGCTTCTTGGCGAAGGCAGTCTTGCGTTCGACGTAGAAGTGTTCGGCGACTTTGACGGCGGCGTCCTCGGCGGAGAGGTCGTCGAGGAAGAAGATCTCGAGGATCAGCCGGTCATCGTCGCTGAGGCTTTCCCAGGCCGGGTTGAACCAATCCATGTAGGCCTGCGCCTTTTGGTTGCGGGCTTTGAGCGCGTCGAGGTTGTCGAGGATCGAGCAGACTCGCGCTTCACCGGCGTGCGGGTTGTTGCCCCGTGGCAGGCCGTCGAATCGGGGTGAGCCGATTGAGGTCAGTGAGGCTTTGAGCTCGTCGGCGTACCCGTCGCCTTGCTGGAGAATGACAGCTTGGGTTGCGTAGTCCTGGAGGACGCCGATAGCGGCTTTGCGGTAGTCGAAGTAGTCCCAGATGGGGTGGTCGTTCATGAGTGTGCCTGCTTTCCCAGAGTGTCGGCGACCGCATTGATCAACGCAGCCTGTGTCATGTCTTTGTTGTCCAGCGCGGCCAGTACCGCCTCATCGAGGGTGTCGGCTGCTGCCAGGTGGGTGATCGTCACCGGCTGGTCTTGTCCCTGGCGGTAGAGCCTCGCGTTGGTCTGTTGGTAGAGCTCCAACGACCAGGTCAGGGAGAACCAGACCAGGAGGTTGCCGCCTTGCTGGAGGTTGAGCCCGTGTCCGGCTGAGGCCGGGTGGATGAGCGCCAGCGGTATCTCGCGGGCGTTCCACGCTTCGATATCGGTACTGGTTGTCAGCTCGCGGGCCTGCGGGAACCGTTCGGTGATGCGCTCACGGTCGTGTTTGAACCAGTACGCCACGAGCAGCGGCTGGCCGTTGGCCGCCTCGATCAGGTCTTCGAGCGCGTCGAGCTTGCGGTCGTGCACCACCAGTGGCTGGCCGTCCTCGTCGTAGATCGCACCGGAGGCCAGCTGTAGCAGCTTGCCTGACAGGGCTGCGGCGTTCGCGGCGTCGATGACCTGCCCGTCGAGGTCGAGCACCATCTCATCTCGCAACCGCTCGTAGGCTTTACGCTCCTTCGGTTCGAGGTCGACGAGCTTGGTGGTGACCGTCAGCTCGGGCAGGCGCAGGTAGTCGGTGGTGCGCATCGACAAGGTGATGTCGCTGATCGCCTCGTAGATCTCGTCCTCAGCACCGGGTGCGGGCTTGTAGGTGAAGATCTGCTGGCCGTTTCGCCGATCGGGTACGAACCAGCGGTTGCGGTAGTGGGTGATGAACCTGCCGAGGCGCTGGCCCTCATCAAGGAGACGGAACTGCGCCCACAGGTCCATCAGCCCGTTGGCTGCTGGCGTGCCGGTCAGTCCCACGATCCGGGTGAGACGTGGCCGCACGGCGGCGAGTGCTTTGAACCGTTGCGCCCGGTGGTTCTTAAACGAGCTCAGCTCGTCGATGACGACCATGTCGAACGGCCAGGCTTTGCCGAGGTGGCGCACCAGCCAGGGCACGTTTTCGCGGTTGATGACGGTCACCATCGCCTCGGCGGCAAGCGCGTCCACCCGCTGGGCTTTCGGCCCGACGGCGACGGCGATGGTGAGTCCTGCCAGGTGGTCCCATTTGGTGGCCTCGGCGGGCCAGGTATCGCGGGCGACTCGCAGGGGTGCGACGATGAGGACGCGGCGGGCCTGGAAGGAGTCCAGCAGCAGGTTCCAGACGCCCGTCAGGGTGATCACCGTCTTGCCTAGCCCCATCCCGAGCAGGATCGCGGCCTGCGGGTGATCTTCGATAAACCCGGTGGCTTGTCGTTGGTAGTCATGCGGCTCGTAGCGCATCAGCCACCTCCTGGATCGCGTCAATGTTGTCAACGACGACCGCATCAACGCCGTGATCCTTGAGCTGCTGGATGCGACGGCGTTGGATGGGACGTGGGAAGCGTCCGGGTGCTTTGAGTTCGACGAAGATGACGCGTCCGCGATGGATGCAGATGCGGTCTGGAACCCCTGCGGTACCGGGGCTGGTGAATTTCCAGCACAGGCCACCGATCGCCTCAACGGCGTGCTTCAAGTGTTGTTCGATTGCGTGCTCGTTCATGGTTCATGTCCTCTCTCGTGAGAGGCCCATGACGACCTATGACGATGCGATATGGACTTTTCCTAAGGGCTATATTTTCTGCCCTATAGCAAACTCACATATGGGTCGTCATAGGTCGTCATAAGGCCCGTCTGGCTTAGTTGTCGAACTCGTTCTTCAAGGCCAAACCGTGGACGAACATGCCGTGCATCGTCCTTTTACGTGTGAAGCCGTGATGTTCAACAGTCGCGTTGAAATCGACCATGGGACGCGCCCACCCAGAGGTCGACATCGCCCACGCCCGATAGGTCTGATACAGATCCCCGGCCCGTTCCGACAGCCCAGGGTCGAGGTCGCAGTTGGCCTCGAGGAACTGGGCGAACCAGTTGTTCTCTTCCCGGTACGCCACTGATGCCTCCACCACTCGGGCCGGGGCCTTGAGGTGGTAGTTCTCGGCGTGGATGAGGTGCGCGCCCTCCATAATCCAGGCCAGGATCGCCCCGCCTGCCTGCGTGTAGAGGTAGTCGGCGTAGTTCTTGATGTCGGATGTGCCTTCGATCTTCGCTTCGAAGGGGATGACGATGAGCCTGCGCCAGATGCCCGCATCCATCGCACCCACCCTGGGCAGATGGTTCGTGTAGAGAATCAAGGTGTGCGAGGGGGTGAAGGCAAACGGTGCCTTGTACTTCTTCTCCGCGTAGATCTGATCGGTGGAGGCCAGCTGCTTGACCACCGAGGTGGACATGCGCACGCCTTCTTCGGACTCGGCGGAGATGATGAGGCGTTTGCCTTTGGCCTCAGCCAGCTCCGGTTTGACGTTGCGCATCCCACCGATCGTGAGCACATCAGCACTCATGTTGCCTGCATACGTGCCTAAGACTCTGGCGATGGTGTTCCAGAACGTCGATTTGCCGTTGCGACCATCTCCGTAAGCGATGACGAGGGCTTCGACGAAGACTTGCCCGATCGCAGCAAGGCCGACGATGCGCTGCACGTAGGCGATGAGCTCGGCATCGCCTTGGAAGAACACCTCGAGGGCTTCCTGCCACAGGTGCGCGCCGTCGGTGCCCGGGTCGAGGCTGGTCTGCTTGGTCACCAGATCCGCCGGATCATGGTCGTGGCGTGACATGGTCCCGTGGCGCAGATCGTAGGTGCCTGTTGGGGTGTTGAGCAGATACGGGTCGGCATCGAGCTGCTCAGGTGTGGTCAGCAGCATGGGGCGGGCTTCTTTCAGGCAGTTGGTGATCCCGCGCGATTCGCGGCGTTTGAGTGCGTAGGCCGCATAGGTTTTCGCGTCCTCGAAGGCGGCGAACGCCTCTTGTTGGGCGGTGTTGAACATGGCCTGGGCTTTCGCCTTCGACATCGACGCCAACAACATGGCAGCCCCCGTGGCGGCGAGCTGGTCTTTGGCGTCTTCGAGCAGCTCGTGGGCCTCGGCCAGTTGGCGTTCGGTGAGTTCTTGGGCGACGGCTTGTGCTGCGGGGGCTGATTCGTACCAGACACCGTCGTAATAGACGAGCCAGTCGGTGGCCTCCGAGTAGCGCAGCGAGTCCGGGTACGCCTTGGTTAGGGCGTGGGCTTGGCCGACGTCGCTGTAATCGGCCGGGCGGACGGACTCTAGGCCTGTCTCAAAATCCTCTGGTGGCACATACCCGGGCTGGTTCTCGACCGTCTTGGCGAACCGGGTGGCCGACCGCCAGATCGACTCCACCTCCGCCTCCGGCAGCGGCGGGTTGCAGCGAGCGGCCTTGCGGTCAAACAAGGCGCGCGCCTCATCGGTCGTGCCGAGGCGAATCAACAACCTGCCAGCAAACCTCGACAAGGTCGCATTCCGGGAGCCTTCCTCAATGGTCTGGGTGGCGTCATCCCACTGGGCGAACACGTCCTCATCCACCGCGTCGGCAAGCCACGCGTCGATGGTGCGTTCACCCTCGAGCACGGTGATCTGCGGATCATTGTGGCCGTAGATGAAACGGCCAGCGTCGATCGCGTTCGGGTCGAAGAACTCGAACCGGGCGGCGAGCTGCTTCTTGAGCCCCGCGTAGGCCTCAGCATCAGTTACGGGGTCTATCGGGAAGTAGACGTGGAAGCGGGGTCTTGCCGACTGGGCTCCTTTCGCCCGCTGGTGGTTGCGGGAGGTGGCGGTCATGAACGCTACGTCTGGCAGCTGCTCGGCGAGGGTTTCTGGGGTGACCCATGTGGCCTCATCGTCGCTGTGGGCGTTGTCGACGTCCAATACCAGGCAGTTGGAGGTCACGAAACTGGCTGCCGAGCGTCTGCTGCCTAGGTATTCGGCAACCACATGATCCAGCCTGGCGACCGCCTCCAGGTCGGCTGCCGTGGTCACGGTGTGCGGGTTCGGGTAGTGGGCGTTGTTTTGCTGGCCTGCCACCTGCGCGGTGAACATCGTCATCGCCTTCATAGGGTGACCTCCTGAAAGTCGGCGTCGAGATAGGTGATCGGCAGTTCGAGGTGGTGGGCCCATTCGATCTCGGCGCGCATCCCTGCCGAGACGCGGGCCGTGTAGACCCAGATCGCCTCGCACTTGCTAAGAAGAATTCGGTTGAAGAACATCGCCAGCTCGCGGTCGCTCGCGTCGGTGTCGTCCATGAATTGCGGAAACAACAGGTGCGGCGCGAGCGGGATCTTGTGCCGTGACACCGCGTGAGCACACAACGCGCGAGCCAGCTCCACGTTGTTCTCGATGTCACCGGAGTACGGGGAGCAGATGTAGACCAAGGGCCGGTAGCCGTACTCGGCGCGCTGGAGACTCTTCAGCGCCTTGTATGAGGTGGGGTCTGGGTAGCCCTCCGTGTTGTGGGGCGAGAAACCCAGGTCGGCGGTGAGTGCAGTCGTCGTCATGCCGCACCGCCGTCCTGCTCGATGACCGGCAGCAGGTCGAACTGGTTCTTCAATAGGTCGTAGACGAACAAGCGGCCCTTTTGGGTCCAGTACATGTGCGTGCGGGTCTTGCCTTCGTCGTATTCGTGGGTCTTGGACTGCGTGTAGCCCTGCTCGGCGAAGCGGGCGTAGAGGAACCAGCGGCCGGATTGCCTGAACTGCACCCCAGCCTCGTGCAGCAGCGTGTTCAGCTTCTTGGCTGACAGGCCGTAGTCTTTGGCGATTTCTGTGATGGTCAGCAGCGAGTCCGACTGGAGCACCACGTCGTAGTAGGAGACCTTCGGGGCGGCCTCGAGCAGGGCTTGTTCGGCTGCCAGTCGCTTGGTCCGCTCGGAGCGCAGTTGGATGATGGCGTGCTCGAGGAACTCGTCGTTGTCTAAGAGTTCGTCGATGGCGTAGACGCCATGGCGGCGGATCGTGGGGAGGACCTCGTTGACAACCCAGGCTTCGAAGTCCTGGGCTGCGGGGAGCTTGGAGGAGAAGATGAGCCGGTAGAGGTCACCTTCGGTGATGAACCGGGCTTCTTGAGTGCGACCGAGCGCATCCGTGATGGGGTGGTGAAACGCCACCCCACGTCCATGCTGCTTGATGGCGTTAACTGGATCTTTGTACCCCAAGGCGGTGGCCACATCGCGGCCACAGAAATACACCTTGTCCTCATGCTCGACAGTTCGGATCGTTCCAAAGGCATCGTTGGTGAATACCTGAAGATCTCTCGTAGCCATGTCTGGCTCCTTCTAAGAGCCAGGATTGACGTGAATTCCAGCAAGCCACGGGTGCGGCCGCGTCGGGCTCTCACGCATACGCCCCTGAGCGCGCAAGAATCCGGACACCCGGGTCTTGCTGAAATACTCAGGCCACTCGCTCACATGAGAAGCTGGAGCGGTGATGCAGTCCGATTCTTTCTCCCAACGCTCGACTATCCGCAGTATTGCGAATGTCCTGGCAAGTACCGATTTGCCGGGCCTAAGCGGAAGCCAAATCGACGAGCTTCTCCTCGACATTGGTGCGCCACCGCGTGTTGCCGGGAGTAAGCGAGAAGGACTGTTTGGCGCGCTTACGGAAGGAATGTCCGCACCGCAAGCAGGTCAACTCACTCGTGAGTTCATAACGACTGCGATGAGCCCGGCACGGCATATCACCGATCGTCAGCGTTGGAATGATTTGCGCCGCTTGCTCAACAAGGTGCTGGCGACCGAAGGATGGCATATCGACGATGCTGGCGAGTTGACCCAACTCGCTGAGGCGGCACGCACATTCGATGATATCGAGCGTCTTACCAGCTCTCTCGTGGAGGAACTTCAGCGGCGCGGTACCCACGAACGCCTAATGGAGTATTGCAGCCAAGAACTGATCGCGGAGTCTCTGTTCCACGCGATATCCGAGGCAGCCAAGTCGATCCCTGACCGCATCCGTATCCTTACTAGCTTGACCGACGATGGTCAGGAGTTGTTCGACGCAGCTTTGGGAACAAACAATTCTGCCCCTAAGCTCGTGATTAATAGCTTTTCCACGGAGTCGGAAAAATCAGAGCACAAGGGTTTTAAGAACCTGCTTATAGGGATCCACGGGCACTATCGCAATCCCCGCGCTCACAAAACCCGACTAGGTAGTGAGGAAGGTAAACATGACTTCCTCGATGCCTTCAGCTTGTTCTCCTATGTCCATCGTCGCCTCGATTCCGCCCAGCAATATCAGTCCTTCATGTAGAAATCACACACGTACCCGTCTGCCGCTAGCGGCAACCCCGTTGCCCAGTCAGGCGTAATGGCCATCAGTTTGCAGATCTCGTCCACGGTGGCCGTGGCGGTCTCCACCACGATCTCGTCGTGGACGTGCATGACGATCCTGTGCCCAGCGCGATCGACCTGGTGCATGCCGAAAGTGAGCAGGTCTCGGGCGACGGCTTGGACGATGTTCTCGGTGAGTTTCCCACCGTAGGTTTCCAACTGGCCCCACTTTCGACCCGTCGTGATGCCCTCGTGCGTGATGGCAGTGCCACCGAACCTGTTCTCACCCAGCTTGGGTTTGACGTAGGCGAGGCGGCGTCCGGAGGGCAGGCGGATGAACATGATCCCGGATTCCACGGTGAAGGTCAGCGCACCAACACTTGTCGGCAGGCGGGTAGAGATGGCCTCGATGGCGGCGGCGTTGATGTCGGCCCACAGCTGCACGACGTTCGGGTTGGCTGCCCGCCACGCGTCGACCAGCGGCTGGAGCTCGGACTCGGCGAGCCCCATCCGCAGCGCCCCCATGGCTTTCAGGGCACCGACGCCGCCTTGATAGCCACAGGCGAGCACTGCGATCTTGCCCTTCTGACGCAGCTCGGCGTTGGCTCCGTGCTTGTCGACGGGGATCCCGAACATGCGGCTCGCGGTCTCGCAGTACAAATCCTTCCCGTCACGGAAGGCCTCAAGCGTGGTGGCCTCGCCTGCAAGCCACGCGATGACCCGCGCCTCGATCGCGGAGAAGTCGGCCACCACGAACCGGTGCCCGTCGGCGGGGATGAACGCCGTGCGGATGAGCTGCGAGAGGGTGTCGGGAACGGAGTCGTAGAGCAGCTCGACCGCATCATAGTTTCCGGTCCTCACGAGGTTTCTGGCCTCACTGAGGTCTGGTAGGTAGTTGCGGGGCAGGTTTTGGACTTGGACGAGGCGGCCAGCGAAACGCCCGGTGCGCCCTGCCCCGTAGAACTGGAGGAACCCCCGTCCGCGCCCATCACGACCTGCCACGTGCTGCATGGCCTCGTACTTCTTCACCGACGACTTCGCAAGCTCACCGCGCAGCAGGAGGACCTCACGCACCTGGCCGGTAGCGGTGTCGAGCGCGGCGGCGACTTCGTCTTTCGTCAGTGACTGCAGGGGCGTGCCGTGATCGGCAAGCCACTCCTTGAGCTGGATCGGCGAGTTCGGGTTCTCCAGTCCAGTGAGTTCCTGGGCGCGGGTCAGTGTGGCGGCGCGGTGCTGCCGGTCGCACGCCACAGCGTTGTCCACGAGCACCCGGTCGAGCCGAATGCCGGTGTCGTTGACGTTCTGGTCCAGGGCGTAGGTGTCCCACTCGGCTTCGGGCATCGGGAAACCGGCGAGCCGGTCGTGGATGGCCAACTCCACCTCGACGTCGCGCCGGTTGTAGGAGATGAACTGCTCCCACCCGTCCGGGTCGGATGCGGGTGGATTGCGCATCCCGCCCTGGTTGAAGACGCTGGGTGTGGCCGGGGTACAGAACTGGCGGATGAGTTTCTTACCTGCACTGTCTTTGCGCACCGGCAGGTCAAGGACGGTGGCGACCTGATCCAGGCTCATCGGCAGGCCGAGGTAGGCGGACCAGACCATGGTGCAGCGCCACTGCGCTGGGTCCAGAAAGTTACGACCGGCGATGAGATCTGGGTGGTGTCGGGCCAGCCAAGCAGATAAGCACACACGCTCGAAGGCAGCATTGAACGCCCACTTTGTCACGCCCGGATCAACCAGCGCCTCTGCAACCTCGGCAGGTAGCTGCTCACTCGAGGCCACATCAACGACCTTAACGGGATTGCCGTCGATGGAGTAGCCAAACAGGAGAACGTCGAAGTCTGGGTGTTCGGCATAAGGGTAGACCCCAGATTTGGTGAGGTTGACGGGCGAAAATGTTTCAAGATCAACGAAAAGCTCATGCACGGTATCGGCTCCACAATGCGGTAAGGGCCGGGAGACCACACACGTGTGGTGGGTGGTCTCCCGGCCAGGGGGTGATGGTTACTGTTCAGCAGGCGTGGGATACTGCTCGCGCTGCGCTTCGGCATCTGCCATGAGCTGGGTGACGCACTGGCGCTCTTTGCGGATCGCGCGGTTTTCAAGCCACAAGGCCAGCCATGCCCCGAGCAGGTGACCTACGATGGAACCGATCGCCCAGGCAACAATCAGAGTCGTTCCGGCCCACAGCGCTGCTGAATAACACTCGTTCATGATGTTTCTCCGTTCTCCTAGTTGAGGAAGTCATCCGACGCGGTGGTCAAGCCTCCGAAGTCGGCCTCGGCGCTGATGCGGTTGCCGCCGAGCGGTTCGCCATCTCGCAGCTTCTGGATGTTGCCCAGCCCGCAGGCGATACCCCGGTTGCCGTTCGTGTTGAACGCGTAGAAGCTGATGCTCACCCGTGCGTAGCAGCCCGAGTAGACCTCGGTTGCGTCCAGGATGGGTTGAAGGTCGGTGCCCACGACCTGTGGCGGGGTGGTCGAGTTGGCGTTGACGAACATCGCGTTCGCATACGCCGCATCGTCACGATCGATGTCACCATCGCGCAGCGGGAGCTTCAAGGCGGCCTTGTTCGGTCGCTTGCCACCGAACTTGCCAATCCCGGCATCGATTGCCGCGTCAATGGCGCGTTCGATCTTGGCCAGGGTCTCGGTGTCGGACTTCGGGATGATCAGCGACACGGAGTACTTGGGCTTGCCGCCCTGGATGGACTTCGCCTCGAAAATGTTGGCGTAGGACAGGCGAACCTCGCCGGTGACCACACGGGTCGGATTCGTGGTTGCAGACATCTTGTCTTACCTTCTTTCTTGTTCGTTACTTGATTGCAGTGAATTCATCTGTTGCTGACTGGATTTCCAGTGCGGGTCTCTTGTCGGATTCGGGCACGAGCGTGGGCTTACCGGCGGGTTTGACCACGAGGCCCCCGAGGAGATCGGAAAACCGCTTCTTGCCCAGTTGCCTCTCCAGCGCGGTGATCGTCTTGAGCTTGCGATCCCACACATCGACACCGGCTGCCTCAGCCGTCTGAGCGACAGCGGACTCGTCGGCGTACTTGCGGATCGAGCGGCCTTCGACGAGCTTGAACCCGAGCCAGTTCTTGCCCTGGTTCACCGCCAGCGACAGCGCGTACGCTTCCACATCGGCAGCCCACGCCTTCAACTCCTGCAGCTGGGCCAGCACCTGTGCGATCTCGGCATCGGTGAGCTCGGCAGGTGGTGCGAACTCATGTTTGGCAAGCGCAAGGTTCGCCTCAGCACGCGTCCGGCAGGTAGGTGAGAGTTTGCAGAACCGGCACCACTCACCGGGAGCGAACTCGCCATCACCGCTGGCAGCCAGCGCGGCACGAGGCTTCACCACCTGTTCCGCCCACGCCTCCAGCTCAAACACCGGGATCGTCCACGTCGAGACGTTCGAGCGCCTGGGCTGGAAGATCGTCACCGCCACCTCGGTGATGTCGTAAAGCGACCCGAACGCATTCAACGCTCCGAGCGCATACAACATGAGCTGCGGGTTGTGCTCGGCCTCGACCATGACACCCTGGCCGTACTTCAAATCGATGATCTGAAGCGTGGGCTCAGCGATGATGACGCAGTCGCCGGTGCCGAACCCGCCCGGCACGACGTGGGAGAAGTCCAGGCGTTGTTCGATGAGCACCTGCGGATCAGCACACGCCTGGCGCACGTCACGCAGACGCTCCTGAACGAAGGCCACGTAGTCGTCGGTCAGGGCATTCATCTGCTCGTCATGCCAGCTTGAGACCGGTTTCGTGGTTGGAGCGTCATGCAGGGCGCGGCGCAGCTTCCACTCCGCGAGCGCATGCGCGGCGGTTCCTTGCTCGGCAGCGGACGAGGAGGACTTCGGCAGCCCGGCCTCCAGCGTTGCTGACGGTGGGCAGGCAAGCCATCGGTGTGCTCCCGAGGCGCTGAGCAGTGCGTGCTGGTCAGGCATCAGCAATCGCCTCCGCCTGCTCCAGCAGCTGCCCAAACTTGGAGGGGTCAAGCTCGGAGAGCTTGTTCGCGCCAGCGGATTGGATCAGCTCGCGCACCTGCGTGGTATGGCCCGCCTGCGACAGGCGCGCTAGCACCGTGCGGACCTGCTCCAACGTCACCTGCACAACCTCCGGAGTAGGAGTAGGAGCAGGAGCCGGTTCCGGGGCTGGCGGCTGGTGAGCGGCTTCGTACTCTTCGGCAGCTGCTTCCAGTGCTGGCTGGGCGAGCTGGGCTGCGGCGATCGGGCGAGCCCCCGACATGCCAGGGTGATCCTCGAACGATTCCCACGCGGCTTCTTCGATCGCAGAGGCCAGCATCGTGACCCCCTCCGCGATTTGATTCAGCGCCGGGACGTAGCGGTTCGCTTCGGTGACGTTCACGCGGCATCACCACCGCTCTGGGTAACCCCGACGGCACGGGCCAGTGCCATGAGGTCGTCGTCTGGGCGGATGATTTCTACTGAGCGGACCTGGTTGCCCGGCACGAGAACGGTGAGCTGCTGGGGGTTGCCGAGCAGCTTGCGGGCGATCCTGCTTCGGATGCTGACCTTGCGGGCAGAGACCGCAGCGTCAGGTTCGGGCTGGTCAGTCAACGTGACCTTGAGACGATGCTTGGACATCGTTTCCTCCTTGTGAATCAGAGTGAGCGTCGGTTTGTGCTGGCCTTCATGCGGGCCGGGCACTCATACGCCCCCGAGTGGAGCCAGATCCGGACATTCCTGCTCGATGAATTCGCGAAGCTTCTTCAGAGCCCGCTTGACCGAGCGCCCGATGCTGTTCGCTCGCTTGGCTACATCGGCTTCGCCAGCACCGGGCAGCTCCTCACGCGCGATCTCGACGAAGGAGAGCCCTTCAAACACGTGCAGGCGGATATGTTCGGCTTGCTTGGCGCTCACCTGAGACAGCAGCCAATCGACAACCAACTCGCTGTCGATCTGGTCTTCGTGAACCGAGACGTTCAGATACTGGGGTCCGTCATGGACCTCGACTTCCCAGTCGCTATACGAGAGGTCGCCACGGTTTCGAGCGTTCTCAACGGCACGAAAACTGCGGTAGGCAGCGCGCAGATATGCGACCTTCCACTCCGGCACGTACGTCGGGTCGTAGAGCAAGGCGAGCACCTCGTCGGCGCTCAGACCAAGTTTTTCGTCTCCAACGGGTGGGTCGACGAGCTCGATCCATGCATACTTTTGGACTCCTCTTTTGACCTTCGAGGGCACGTAGATTTGGGTGAACTCCTTGCCTCCGACCTTCTTGGTGCGGACGGCATAGGGCTGGTATCCGGTGTCGGGTTTCTGTGTGGTTGAAAAAGTAGGAGTTGCCACGGCTGGCTCCTTCCGCTGGATGCGGAAAGACCCACGGGAGACGCCGCTAGTCGTCTGGTGTCGGTGAAGCGGTCTGCATTGGCATGGCTATGGGCGGACATCCGGATGGATGCCCGCCCCAGCGGCTCCTGCAGATCGTTCCGACTTGGGACGAATAGAAACCTGAGCTCAGTTGTTGGCTACGGATCGGCGTGATCACGGTCGATCCGGTGGATGCGCCTCACGTTGCGTGAGGTGTCTCCATGGACTCGACCAGATCGTGCACATCCCGGTCGTGTCCTGAGCGCGAGGCCACGCCACCTGCCCCGCATAACCCACGCAAGATACGCAATCGCCAACTTCTCGTTGCAAATGCACAGCCGTGATAGACTCATACCCATCTCTCGTGAGCTATGTCCACGGTAGAAAATGGCACCTCGGCCATTTAGACGCTTTGGGACAGCCTGGGACAGTTGGGACAATCCGGTGGAGGTGATGGCGAAGTTGCTCTTCAACGATGTGATGAAGGCCGTCTACCCGCACCTGCGCGGCACCCGGAACACAGCCGACTTCATGCGCAACATGATCGAACGGCTATGCGCCGTCCCTGAGGAGCACTGGTTCACGCCCCGAGGTAGGACACCGGATCAGGACTACAAGGATGAATCCCTGCGGAAGTTCTATAGTCGCGGGATCACGAAAAAGCTGGCGCGCGCCATTCTCGCTAATCCCACCCGCGACAACTTCGTCGATTCCCTCAACTACGTCGATGACATCGAGACGCAGTCAGTCGAGGAGGTCAAGGCGGCGCTGGCTCGCAGTATCCAGCCGTTTACCGGCGAAGATGTCGACGATTTCAATGTTGGCGACGTGTTGTTCGACTTGATCCAGCAAGCGTTGGAGTTCGTTGTCAATCCGGAATTGGAGAATGACCGTAAGCTCCAGCGAGCCACGGCGGTGTCGGATGCCGTCAAGGGCAAGCTCGGTTCTCGCCTGTTGGAGGAGTGCAAGTACACCTGCTCGCGCACCGGCTGCGGCAAGCACCTCCAGCCCGTCACCGACGACGGCGCGACAGCTCCGCTCTATGCGATTGGACGAATTGAAGGCGAAGCGCGTACTTACGAGAATCTGGTCGCGCTGTGTCCGGACTGCTTCCACGCCTACACGCTCAACCACAAGAAATCCGACGTAAAAGACCTGAGGCGTAATAAGAAGGCACAAGTCGACGCAGCCCAGGCACGCAAGACACTGACCACGGTCGATATTGAACGTGGCATCAGCAAGGTCGTCGAGAAGCTCGGCAACGCCAACCCCAAAGAATTCGAGCCGCTGAACTTCGACCCAGTCGCAGTCAAGGACAAGATCGACCAGTCAGTCGACGTGTTCGTGTTCGACGAAGTATTCATGCACGTCACGCGATACTTCAGGTTTATCGAGAAAGAGCTGCAGGAGCAGGCTCAGCTCAAGACGTTTGATGATGGGTTGTTGCGAGCTGAGATCAGAGCCTCGTACACGAAGCTCGCTGACAAGGGGTACGCGAAACAGCGGATCCATGAAGCCCTGACCATTCGGCTCAGTCAGATCACAAAACAGGATGCCCGCTACTGCGCTTACGTGACCTCCTACTTCGTCCAGTCCTGTGAGGTGTTCGATGCTGCTTCCTAACAAGTTGTTTGCCTACCAGGACACGGTGCTGCCGCTGCTTCCGACGATCCTAAGGCTCCTGGACACCCCGAAGACCCCGAATGAACTTGCCGTCGCGCTTGCCTCCGTCACGACGGATCCAATCCGGCTGATTGATGCGCTGGACTGTCTCTACTCCCTCGGCAAGGTCACGCTCAGTGAGGAAGGAGCACTGGAGCGATGCTGAAGCAGATCAGTTGTGACTTGTTCAAAGAAGGCGGCACACCACGCCCGCCGATCCAGTTCCATCAAGGACTGAACACGATCCTCGGCGCAGTCCGAGGCGAGGCCGGGTCAATCGGCAAGTCCACGATGATGCTCATCATCGACTTCGTCTTTGGTGGCAACACCTACGTCGACAGCGATGCCGTCCGGGAACTGCCTGAGCACGCCATCAACTTCACCTTCGAATTTGACGGTGCCTCTTACAACTTCGTGCGACGCCCCCATGAACCCAAAGTTGTGGTCAACATTGATGCCGACGGCAGCGTGCTGAAAACCCTTGAGCTCAAGGAGTTCACAGACTGGTTGGCCGTCCAGTACGGCATGCAGTTGCCGGGCGCGTCGTTCCGACAGATGCTCAGCAGGTTCTTCCGGATCTACGGCAAAAACAACCACAACGAACTCAAACCACTCCAGACCCGTGGTGGTGAGGAATCCCAGAAGGATGCCATCGCGATCCTGATCTCCTTGTTCCAGTACTACAGCTCGATCGAGGACTTCAAGCAGCAACTACAGAGCGCTGAGGGCATGATTGCAGCGTTCAAAGCTGCCAGACGCTACGAGTTCATCCCATCGGCAGTTGACGGGTTGACTAAGTACAAGCAGAACGTCGTCGAGATCGCCTCCTTGGAGCAGGAACGTGCGCAACTGGCCGAATCAGATGAAGCGACAGTCGATCCGAGCGAGGTCGAACACGCTAACGCACGCAACGAACTCAACCGCCAACTCGGCGACGTTCGACGCCTCATCAAGGAAAGGCACGACGAGCTACACCTGCTCGATTTGAACCTACGCCACGGCGCGTACCCCACCGAGGCCGACCTCAAGAGCCTGCAAGAATTTTTCCCCGAAGCGAACCTGGCCAAGCTTGTCGAGGTCGAGAAGTTCCACACCAAGATCCAGACGATCCTCGCGGAAGAACTCGCCCAGGCCCGCGAGCGCGTCCAACGCGAGGTAACCGAGCTTCAAGAACACCACGACCGCATCCTTTCCCAGATGGATGCGATCCCCACATCCAAAGCGTTCACGCCAGAATTCCTCGACGCCTACACGACCTTGGATCGGCGGATCACCAAGCTTAAAGAGCAGAACGAAGCGTTCGACCAAAACCACAAGCTCCAGACCGCGAAACGAGAAGCCAACACGCGCTACCAAAACCAACTCGAAAGCGTGCTGGCACAAATCGAAATCGCCATAAACACGCAGATGGACGCCATCAACGACGAGGTCACCGGCGGGGAGTACAACGCGCCCCGACTGACGATCAAGGCCTTCAACTCCTACGACTTCGAAACGCCGAAGGACAAAGGCACAGGCACAAACCATCGCAGCATGATCATCTACGACCTCGCCGTGCTGCAGAACACTGTGCTCCCAGCACTGGCACACGACTCGATCGTGTTCGACTCCATGCCCCGCCCAGACCTCAGCAACCTGATCCGCGTCTACGCCGATCAAGTGGAGAAGCAAATCTTCATCGCTGTGGACAAGACCAGCGAATGCACCCCCGAAGCCCAATCCATCCTGCAAGAAACCACCGTCCTGAAACTGGACAACAACGAGAAGGCGCTCTTTGGAGAGAAGTGGAGCCGGAAGGAACGTCCATGAAGATCCAATACAACAAGCTCTGGAAACTCCTCATCGACAAGAACATGAACAAAGTCCAGCTCCGAGACAAGGCGCGCATCAGCAGCAACTCACTAGCCAAACTCGGCAAGAACGAACCAGTACACATGGACGTCCTCATGAAGATAGCGACCGCCCTCGACTGCAGAGTTGAAGACCTTTTCGAGACCCAAACTGACTCAGAGAGATGATGCCAATGCTGCCAGAAACTAGGACCAGTTGGACCACGCTTCGACGTAAGGGCTTGATGGAAATGATCGGTCTCCGAATACTGCTCCCGAGTCTAACCGCAAGTCCGCGTGCAAGGAGGCAAGATGTATCTTTCCGCTAAGACGATCAGCGCGGCACTCGATCAGCTCCAAGGGACAGCTTCCCACCTGCTCAAAATCTGGCTTGTATTAAAGCACATGGGTTTGAGCCGAGACACGTCCATATTGATCGATACGCAGAATTCAACTCCCACCCTGCAGAGGCTGTTCTCCTGCGGCAGTCCTGAGGGAAAACTTTTTGTTCCCTTTGCGCACACCCAGTGCGACAGATGTGTCGCAAAAATGGCGAGACCGAGCCTATTGGCAACAGCAAACTACTGCGCCGTAACTGTCCCGCTGGGGTGCCCCTGTATGGCACTGACTCGACGAGGCCGCGAACGAGCAGCCTCTTGAGAAGGCGAAAGGCAGCGGCAGCGAACCTGGATCGGTTCAGATCTGCGAGATGGATGCGCTCATCGGTTCGCCGCGTTGCTCGAGGTTCCGGCTGCGTCCGCAACGGAGTGGGCGAGGTGCTCTGCCAGCGCGGCGCGCAGTTCGGGCGGAAGGGGGGCGGCTCCGACGGATTCGCTAAGCCAGAGTCCGTCGGCGGCAAGGTACGCGACCATCTTCTGCAGCGCCCGAGGGTCAGTCGGGTCAATCTCGGCAGGGTCGGGTATCCATCGGGAGATGACCCTTCTCCACGGCTTGTTGAGCTCGCTGTCGGTGCTCGCCTCGAGCATGAACAGCAGCTCGGGGCCAGTGGCGCTGCGAGCGCTCACGCGGGCGTAGGCGGCGACGCGCTCGTCCTGCGTTGCCTCGTCTGGGTCCTTGCCCAGGACGTTGATCATCTCGTGGTCCCAGCGCTCGGCAAGATGCTCGTGCAGCGCGAGCACCAGGGCGTCCTTCGAGGGGAAGTGGTAGAGCAGCCCACCTTTGGTGAGTCCGGAGGCGGCGGCCACCGATTCGTACGTGACGGCCGTGACGCCGTCGGTTTCGACAACGTGGAGGGCGGCTTGGAGGATGGAGTCTCGTTTGCTGGTCCGCATGAGCGGTCCTTTCGTGGTCAGTGCTCGGAGTGCAGCTGCGACTGCGTGCCAGGCAGGTACCGACGCAGCAGCACTCCCGTGATGACAGTGGCCGCTGCCAGGACGCCGGCAACGACTAGCATCACGACGAGGTACGCGGAGTCGAAGGCCGTGGAGGCCGCCTGAATGATGGCGGCGTCTCCCTGCGCCGCCTCCAGTGCCTCAGCGATACCGTCACCAGCCGCCGCCGGTGCGCCGTTGGGGAGGACAACACTGGCGGTATAGATGGCCGTGAGCAGGCTTCCGAGCACGGACACGGCGATGAGGCTGCCGAACTCGTAGGAGACCTCTTCGAGGGAAGCGGCCATGCCTGCACGGCGCACCGGCACGTTCCCGATGATGGCGGTGGAGGCGACCGACATGGCAGCTCCGAGACCGGCACCCGTCACCAGAAGGCCGAGAACCAGCACGCCGAAGGATGATTGGAACCCGACTACCGTCACCACGACGCCGCCGGTGGCGACGGCGAGACCACCGGTGATCAGCGCGAGCAGCCCGACACGGTGCAAGAAGGCACCACCCAGGAGCGCTGTCGGCAACGAGCCCACGGCAATCACGGCAACCAAAAGCCCAGCCTCCAGCGGACTGAAGCCGACGACCTGCTGGAACCGTTGCGTGGTGACAAGCTGGATGCCACCGATGGCGAACATCGCGAACGCCGCGGCGAGCACGCCAGCACTGAACGCCGGGTTGAGGAAGATGGAGAACTCCAGCAGCGGATTCTCCAGGCGCCGCTGACGGCGCACGAAGAGCCAGAACCCGATGGCAGCAACGAGCAGCGCAACAACAATGGTCGCGACAGACGGGGGCGCGTGGCCGATCTCCTTGATGGCCACCACCGTTCCGACGAGCCCGATCATCACCAGTATCGAAGACACGGCATCCCAGCGCTTCGAAGGATCCGGGTCATTGGCCGGGCGGATCAACCAGGTAGCAACCAGCACCAGCGCCACTACGGGCACGTTCACCAGGAACACCGAGCCCCACCAGAAGTTCTCGAGCAGCGTGCCGCCGAGAATCGAACCGAGAGCGAACCCGACGACCGACAGGCTGCCCCAGATCGCGATCGCAAAATTCCGCTCGCGCTCGACCGTGAAGTACGTGCGGATCAGTGCCAGGGTTGCCGGCATCATCGCTGCCGCACCGACAGCGAGCACAGCGCGTGCACCGATCAGCACCTCGGGCGACGGCGCCAACGCTGCGAGCAGGGACGCCAACCCGAAGATCACCAGGCCGACGACGAACATCTGCGTGTGGCCGATGCGATCACCGAGGGTCCCGCTACCGAGCAGCAGGCCCGCCATCACCAGGGGATAGGCGTTGATGATCCACAGGCTCTGGGTGCTTGATGCCTCAAGGTCCTCGGTCAGTGTCGGCAATGCCGTGTACAGGATCGAGTTGTCGAGGGTGATCAGTAGGACCCCCGCTCCGACAGTCACCAGCAGCGACCAGCGTCGCCGTTTCGTCATCGTGGACATGCGCGTCTCCTTAATCGTGAACAACGTAAGTGTACCGGATGGATGGTGTAGTTATGTCTACTGCGAGAGAGATCCGCGTCACTCCCTGTTCACGGCGCCTAAGGCCAGTGACTACGAGCGTGGCGCTCATTTGGGTACACCGTCCGTTACGCCTTCATGAAAGGCGACGCTTCGCGTTCAATTATTCAAACCACTATTCAGCGATGGAAAACATCGGATTCAGTAGTTTCTGGATCTCCCACTGCATACCTTGATTTCTCCGATGAGGGAAACAAGATTCGAGTATCCCTCGGAAGGATCTACCCCCAAGGTCTGGGACACGGTGGAGACGGGTTCGCCCTAGAAGAGGACGCACGAGTCGCTATCCCTATTGAAGCAATGGCGGTTTGGCTCTTCCGTCAAGATGAGTTGGACCAGTATTTTGGCGATAGTGACCCTAACAAGCTCTCGCAGCAACTCGTCGAAGCCCTCATACGCGAGCTGAACCTTGAGCCCGGCGAGATCGAGGCAGTTTTTGTAAACAAGCCAATCGATATCGAGACCAGCGACGCTCCGCTTAGCGATGCGGAGTTGTTGGCAATCTGCAATTCGGCATTTGAGGCCAAGTTGGAAGTCGAAATCCGCAAAGAAGATCGGCTTGAGTACACAAATAGGATTCAGTCAGTGACAACAATCGATTCAGCACCAGCATGGACCAGGATTTCCCCAAGTGAACAGCTAGCCTCGCTAGTCAAAGCGGGAGAGCGCGCAATTCTTCTGTTTGGACCGCCCCGAACCGGGAAAACCCGTGCCATCGATAAACTTATTCCGCGTAATTCTGAGGATCGTGAGACTATTCAGCTCCATGAGGGGTGGGGTTATGAGAACCTGATCCTAGGACTCGCGCCCGGTGAGAAACCGGGAGAATTCGAATGGACTGAAGGTCCACTCCTTCGCGCGCTTCGAAACGGCAAGAGGCATATCGTTCTAGAAGAGATCAACCGCACTCGAATTAGCCAGGCCTTGGGCGAGTTATTCTCTCTTATCGAGCCAGCGTACCGGGGCGAGACCAACGGCATCACGCTTCCGAATGGTGCGCAGATCTTTATCGATCCAGAAGTGGTTTTCTACTTCACTATGAATAACGTCGACACGAACACGGAGGATATTGACGACGCACTCATGGGACGTATGGCAAGTGTCTACTTTGGTCCACGCGTTGAAGACCTTGACGCGATACTTAGGCACAGAGCTATTCCTTCAGATACAGCCGCAGCCATTAAGACTGTCTTCACTGCTATTCAAGACAAGTATCCGCTGGGTCATGGCTACTTCGCCGGGCTTCAGCCGAGTGATGACTTCCGGATGTACTACATGTGGAGAATCCGACCGGTCTTGATGAATCATTTCTCTGCCTATGAGCCTGAAGTGGTAGCGCAAATCGACAACCGCGTAGATGAACTCTTCACAGGAACAGCGTGATGCAGACTTGGCATGCCGTCGAGAACGAGATTTCGGCGTTACCCGGCCTAACCCCAGCTGATGTCCCCACTGGCTTGCCAGACAACATTCGCGTTCTCCTTCAAGGTGGAGTTCTGCAGATTCTGGCGTCAAATGTTGCCGGGAATATCCCGCTTCTTAATGGAAATAAGCTTGTCATTTCTCCGAAGCATGCATCGCTCAATCCAGTTTCGATGCTGCTGTATCTTCACGATTCTCAGTCGGCTCGACTGGTGAACGATGCTCCGTTCGGATACTCAAGCGGGTCGCACGATTTCGGCTTGAGTTCGTTGGCAGAGATGTTGTCCCGGGAGCTCTTATCCTTTGCAGCAAAACCAAAGTTATTTCGCCGCAAGCCTACGCTTGAGGCCACGTCATCTGCCGTTGGACAGATAAACTGGCCTGTGACAAACCTCCGAGCGCGGCGAGGAGATGCCGCTCCAATCGTAACGAGACGACACAGGCCGACATTTGATATCCCCGAGAACAGAATTATCAAGTCGGCTGCCAAACGAGTATTGGGACTCTTGTCTAGTGACGCTCCTGGGGCGCGTGTAACTCACGATTGGGCAAACTGGCAGGCATCTACCTTTGCTGGTTATGACGATATCCGCAAGGTCAGCCAGATGATGCGAACGAAGAATGTTGGCGGTTCGCATTCCTACTACAGCAATGCGCTCGGTCTCAGCCTCGTCATCCTCCAAGCATCCGGAATTGACCACGGTGAAAGCTGGGAGTCTGACGGATACTTGTTCAATATGCCTGGACTTTACGAAGACTTTGTGCGAACAAGTCTTATGAGAGCTGCAGAGCCCACTGCTCTAAGCGTTCAAAAGGGTTTTGCCTCCAGTAGCTTTCTGCTTACGAATGGCGAAATCGAGCTAATTCCAGACCTGACTATCTATCGCGGCGGATCTATAGAAGCTGTCCTCGACGTAAAGTATAAGGTACCCGATGCGAAGGATCTGTATCAGATCTATACATACATGCAGTTTGCGCGTCTCAACGAGGCTTATATCATCTCACCTTCCGTTCGAACTGGAGACGTGGTCGAGACGTTCGACGGTCACCGAATCAAATGCCTTGGTTTGGATAGCAGTTATGCGATAGACGTCGACGCACTTGCTTCGAGGGTTATCGAAGCTCTGCGGTAAAGAGGGGTTGCTGCACGGTGGTTGAAGCCAACACTCGCTCAGCAGTGGCAAGATATTCTGCGCTTACATCAAAACCGATATAGCTCCTCTCGAGCTTCTTCGTTGCAACGGCGGTAGTTCCAGCACCCATGAATGGATCAAGAACCACATCACCAGGGTCCGTTGAGATCGCGATGCAGCGCCCAGGACGCTGAACCGGGAACTGAGCCCCATGCCCATCTCGGCCAGAAGAGGTTGGCAAGTACCAGAAGTCACTAAGCTTGTCCGACTCAAGCAGCTGTCGCCCACCAAGGTCTGAAGGTAGCTCCAAGTATGCGGCCTTGTTGAACTTGGGGGTTCGTTCCCGAGTGAGATGCAGAATGTACTCAACATTTCTGCTGACTCGCGACTGCTGGGGTTCAGGAGTTGTGGCCTGCTTGCACCACGAGATCGTGCTCTTTACGTAGTAGCCGATTTGGGCAGCACGCTGAGCAATCCGTTGCGGGATCAAACACTGCTCACCATCTTTCAGATACGAGTGTCCGGCGGAATACCGCAAGTACTCGTGATCTTTCCACGATCGACCATCCTTGCCTTGCATCGCATGCAGTGTCTCAACTGCACTACCACGGATTTGAGTGCGAGTGTTGTACGAATCCATGATGTTCCACCACACGGAGCCATCTGCAGCAATTTTCGGAAGCAATGCATGCAAGACCTCGACCGAATGGCGAATAAACCCTTCAGGTGTCTGCTCGAGACCAAACGAGCAGTTCTCGCCATCCGCCCAAAGGCGCTCACCAGGCTCGTCATAGACCCGCATAGCCCAGTACGGCGTTGAGGTGACAACAGTATTCACCGAACCATCTTTCAGTCTTCCAATCAGCTGGAGAGCGTCTCCGACAACGAAGGAGTCCTTTTGAATGACCTCTTGACTCTCGGCAACGAGCACGGCTCCGGTGACGGCTCGACGGAGATATTCAAGAACTCTGCTGCGAGGAACGAACGTCTCGGAGAATGCATCTTGATCTAGAAGTTGCCGAACGTCGGCCTCGGACAAGATTGACTTCCTGCCAAGGGCACGCCTAATGAAGCTGTGATTCATGCCCACAACGGGGGCAACAAGCTCAATTGGGAACACTAAGTCGGTAGTACTGCTGTCGGGGGAGGCGACCGCCGTTTGAGGCTTGATGGTATATGCCTGCTTCATCTCACTCATTACGACCGTCGCCGGTTCCTTCCTCATAACAGTCTTCAAAAGCCAGAATGTCGTTGGGTGAACAATCCAACGCTTTACAAATCCGCCCAAGTGTCGCGGTGGTAACCGTCTGATTTCGACCCAGCTTCGTGATGGTTGATGAGCTCAGACCGGCAAGGTCTCTAAGCTCGCCCTTCCGAATTCCTCTGTCGATAAGCAACTTCCAGAGGTTTCTATAGTCCTCGCGAGGCGCGTTCGATGTGTCAACCATGCAGCCAGAAGACCATATCGCATGACTATTCGTGCGATACAGCCAGCTTTGATCAAGGTGTACATTTGGGTATCGCATGACGCCCTACCGATACTTTTTACACTCTCGGGTGCTGCAGTGACTCGCAAACCCGGATCAGCTCTGCCCAGAGATCCTCAGCGGTCACTTTGCGTCCTTTCAAAACGCGAGAAACCCCTCGAGCTGCGTCTCTACGTAGGCTCAACGTCTAGCTCAAGGGACTTGACCCCGGTCGGGCGTTAGGTTAGGCTTACCTAAGTGGAAGGAGGTTTGCTGTGACAGACCGATCCGGTACAGTTCGACGCTCAGCTCGCGGAGGATTAACCGACTCAATTCTAGGTACCCGAAATCTCATGATGGTGGCCTCCCTGTCGGTGGTCGGCCTCATCATCCTCATCCCACTGAACTACATCGCGCCGGCGGGTGCGGCTTCGCAGAGCGCAGTCTGGCTCGGGGTGTCCCTTCTCGGACTTTGGGTCATTCCCTACCTCCTTCCTCTGGCCGTTGTGCGAAGGCCGGGCGCTTCGCTGCTGGCCGCGCTGATCATCGGAGTTGTGAGCGCATTTACTACTCCCACTGGGCCTGCCGCGATTGTCGGTAACGTCATTGGCGGGCTCCTGGTTGAGTTTCCCATGGCGTTGATGCTGTACCGGAAGTGGACGTGGTGGGCGTATCTGATCTCCGCCGCATTCTTCGGGGCATTTAACAGCCTGTTGTACCTCACGCTGCTCAAGCACGCGGTGGGAATCTCGGTATCGGGACTGATCGTGCTGGCGGGAGTCACGTCGTCCGTCATTGGCGGTTTGGCCGTCGTCGGACTAACCCGTTTGCTCAACAATGCAGGCGTAGGCGTAGGCGTAGACCATCGTGAGTGAAAGGCTGGCCTCCACTTTGAGCAGCGAGCAACGGTCTGTGAGCGAGTCCGCGCGGGCGCTCCTGGCGGTTGAGGATCTTTCCGTTCACTACTTGGGTCAGGACCGGTGGGTGCTGCAACGTCCAAGCCTGGTCCACCTGAGCGGTCAGGTAACGGCCGTCATTGGGCCCTCTGGATGCGGTAAAACTACCTTCGTCCGAGCCGTGTGCGGCCTTGTGCCCCACTGTCTGCCGTCCGAATACTCCGGCAGCGTTCAAGTTACCGGCGCCGAAATCGCCGACGCCACGGTCCAGTTGATCGCTACCAATGTCGCCTACGTGGGACAAAATCCGGATGCCGCAGTCATTACCCGTACGGTGTATGACGATGTCGCGTTTGCGCTGCAGAACCTCTGCCTGCCTGTTCCTGAGATTGATCGACGGGTACGCGAGGCATTGGCTGCGGTTGGTCTGGAGACCAAGCTGTGGGAGAGCCCATGGAGATTATCGGGCGGCCAACGCCAGCGCCTAGCGATCGCGGTAGCACTGGCTATGCAGCCCCGCTTACTAGTCCTCGATGAGCCAACATCGATGATTGACACGCAAGGCACGGACGAGTTTTACAGCGTCATCCAACAGCTGGTTAGCGATGGCGTGGGCATCGTGGTGATCGACCATGACCTCGACCCGGTCCTACCCCTGTGCGATCACGTCATAGCGCTCAACGCGCAGGGCGCGGTGATCGCGCAGGGAACTCCACATGGGGTTTTTCTCAGCCATACCGCGGAACTTGAGGCGTGCGGAGTGTGGCTGCCCCGTGCGTTACGCGACGAATCCCCGCACCACGCCTTGACCTGCGAGCAGGCGGGCATTCGAGTTCCCCGCATCACGGATATCTGTGGTGATTCGGTGCAATATCAGCGGCGCACCGAAGCAGGATGGGAAACCATCGATGCGATTGACACGCTCGACGGTGGAGGCAGCGCCACGGTAGAGCTGGCAGATTTCTGTGTTCCCGGACGTTCCCCAGCTATCTCTATGCGGCTACGGGGTGGCGAGTTTATCGCCCTTATAGGGCCGAATGGCGCAGGCAAAACATCCCTGCTCGCGGCGCTGGCGGGTCTCATACCATCAAAGGCACAACGCGCTACGGTCTGCGGAAAGGTTGTGCGGCGAGGGCGGCACCAGGTCGGCTACGTGTTTCAAAACCCGGAACATCAGATGGTTTGTTCCACCGTGGCTGGCGAAATCTCCACGGGGGATGTTTCCGCGTCTAAAGCCGAGGCTATTGTGGAGCAATTCCATCTCTCCCAGTATCGAGACCAACACCCGTTGACTCTCTCAGGCGGCCAGATTCGTAGACTATCGGTGGCTACGATGGTCGCCGAGAGCCGCGATGTGATTGTCCTTGACGAGCCCACGTACGGCCAGGACTGGGCGAATACCTGCGAACTCATGGCCTTCATCGACGAACTGCGCGCTGAGGGCAGAACCGTCATCATGGCCACCCACGACCTAGAACTTGCCCTATCACGCTGCAGCCACATCATCGCGCTACCTGCTGCCGTTAGCGAAACTCGTGAAAACGCCGCATCCGCAGCACCAGCGAACCCGCCTTCGCCGTCCGTGCCCCGTGGACTCTTCTCGTCGTTCAATCCTGTGACGTTGCTATTGGCGCTAATCCCGGCGATGGTCATGGTGTTCGTATGCAAGGACCCGGCCGTCAATGTTGGAGTGCTCATCGCAGCGAGCCTGGCCATGGTAGCCGCGAGAGCGAGTCGCGCTCGAACGGTCATGTCACTGCTAGCACCCTGGGTCATCGCAGCTGTGCTACTGCCGGTGTTCCGCTACAACTACACCTTTGAAGAGGTCAGCCCACTCTACAATCACGGTGGCGAGCTTGCGGCAGCGAGCGGTATCGGGGCACTGTTGTCCCTCATGCTGCTTTCAGGCATCAGCACTCATCCGGAAGCGCTGCTTCGCACGTTGACGACGACGTTCAAGCTTCCCTATCGGGTCACTGCGGCGGGAACTGCGGCTGTCGCCTTCGTCACTCGTTTCCGGCAAGATTTCCAGCTGTTGCGCACAGCGCGGGCATTGCGGGGTATTGGGGCATCATGGGGGCCGTTAGCGCCCGCAATTCGATGGGTGGGTTCCCTCGTGCCGCTGGCGATCCTCGCCGTCCAGCACGGCGAACGGGTTGCCCTGTCGATGGATTCACGTGGCTTTGGCGCCTATCCGCGGCGCACGGAACTCCAACACACACCGTGGCAGGTGCGAGATTGGTGCCTGGTGGGCCTCCTTTGGGCCGTTACTGCGTTGCTGTGGTGGTGGCGCCAATGAACGTTTCGAAAGACTCGACTCGACAGGAGCCTGATGTGAGTATTTCCGTCGCCGCACTAATCCGCCCGGCCAAGGGCGCGATGGTCCTTTCCGCAGTCCTCACAGCCTTAAGCGCTATCGTCACGCTGGTGCCGTTCGTCGCCTTACACAACATGGCCGCGATCTGGCTTGACGGGCAGGTGCGCACCGGCTGGACCGGAAAGCCGTGGGTTTGGGCCGTGATAGCGGTGCTTTCGCTGTTCGTGGGCCAATTGCTCTACCTGTTTGGATTGGGTGTCACCCACGAGGCAGAAGCCAAGCTCCGACATCGGTTGCGCGGCAATGTGGTCCAAGCGCTGGGCAGTTTGCCCTTGGGTAGGGTCTCGCAGGTGCCGCACGGGGCCATCCGCAAGATGGTGTGTGACGATACCGCAGCCATCCATACTCTCGTTGCGCATGTTCCCGGTGATGTCACCAACGCCGTGGTCTCGATGGTCGTAGGCCTCGGGTATCTCGTGTGGGTCGATTGGCGACTGGCGCTCGCGCTCTTTGGAACGTGGGCCGTAGCGATCATGATCATCGTCAGCACGACCATGCGCGGCTATAGCGATATCACCGAGCGATTCGGACATGCCCAGACCGCACTGGCCGCAGCCACCGTCGAAATGCTTGAGGGCATTAAGGAGATCAAGAATTTCCAGGCCACCGATGCGACCCGAACGCGCTTTAACGCCGCTCGCCAGCAATTTTCTGCCATCTCCTTCGACTGGGTTCGTCGCTCCGGCAGAGCGATTAGTCTGCTCGGTTCGCTACTGCGTCCAGCCACGGTCTTCGTCACGGTCGCGTTACTGGCGGCGCTATTCGTCGCACAGGATTGGAGCACGCTGTCGGCGACGCTGCCATTCTTCCTGATCGCTCCCGGTATCCCGGAGGGGTTCACGGTGCTAGTCGGTCTGATGCAGCATATCTATGAGTCGCAGCTGGCGGCTCGCACCACGGCAGAGCTGCTTTCCGAGAAACCCATGCCCGAAGGCAGCCGCACCCAAGAAGAGGGCCCAAACCCCGGCCAAGTTGAGGTCTGTGAGGTTTCCTTCTCCTACGAGCCTGACGTGCCCGTTGTGCACGGTGTCTCCTTTACGGCTGAGCCCGGAACGGTCACGGCTCTGGTGGGCCCGTCGGGCGGAGGGAAGTCCACACTGGCCCGGCTAATTGCGCGCTTTTACGACGTCAATGATGGCGTGGTACGCATCAGCGGTGTGGATGTGCGCGAGGCGAGTTTTTCGTGGCTACTTTCCCGCGTCGCGATCGTCCTACAGGACGTAACGTTGTCGAACGATTCGGTCCATACCAATATCGCGCTGTCGAAACCGTCGGCAACGCGCGCCGAGGTCGAGGCAGCAGCCCGTGCGGCATGCATCCACGATCGCATTATGCGTCTGCCCGAGGGGTATGACACCGTGCTTGGCGAGGTTGGTGGCTTCCTCTCGGGCGGTGAGCGGCAACGCATCACCCTGGCGCGAGCATACTTGCAGGATGCGCCGATCTTGATTCTCGACGAGGCCACCGCGCAAGCAGACCCCCAGTCGGAGCGTGCGATCCACGAAGCGCTCAGCACCTTGGCATCCGGGCGCACGGTGATCATCATCGCGCATCGACTCGCCACCATCCGAGACGCCGACCAGATCCTCGTGATTGAGGACGGCCACATCACTCAGCGTGGTAGGCACGAGGACTTGGTCGACCAAGCGGGGACCTATAGCGAGATGTGGCGGGCCCAAGAACTCCATTACATGGCCTAAGGAGAGACACGCTCATGTGGAAACTAATGATCAGGGTCGTCAACAGGGCCGAGTTGCGTACGTTGGTGGGCTGGTTCGCCTTCTCCGCTGTCCTACAAGGCATCACACTGGCGTTGATGATCCCCTTCCTTCGGGCATTATTCTCCCGCTCTGAAACCCTTGGCACCTGGCTCGTCGTCGTTGCCATCCTCGGCGCGATCACGGTGACGGTCGACACCTTCGCGATGTACCGCTCCTATCGGATCAGCGTCTATGAAGTATGCGATACCTTAATTGATCGCGTAGCAGATCATGTCTTGCAGCTGCCGCTTGGGTGGTTTAATGCTAAACGCGAAGCGGACGTGGCTAATGCGACATCCAAGGAGATCAACACCCTGTCGCATCTGGCATCAATGGTGATCCCGAACCTGTGCAACGCCTTCATCGTGCCGTTGGTGATGCTCGTTGCCACCGCATTCATTGAGTGGCCGTTAGCTGTGGTCATGGCAGTGTCGATCTTGCCGTTTATTCTCACGTGGCGGAAAATGTCGGCGGCAACAACCAGAGCCAATGACATGGAAGACCGTACCTCGGCCGCCGCAGCCGGCCGGTTGATTGAGTTCGCCAGGCTACAACCGGTGCTTCGAGCCACGGGTGCCGCGACGTCGTGGGACCCCGTACAAGAGACTCTGCAAGCCGACTCTGAGGCGACGTTGGCCGGGCTTCGGATCAAGGGCCGACCTGCCCAAGGATTCAACCTCATCGCTAACGTGACTTTCGCGGTGGTGCTCGCCTTGGGGCTGTCGTTCGTGACCGGAGCGCGTCTGGACCCGATTGCGTATCTGGTGATCGCGGCGGTCAGTGCGCGCATGCTGCTGCCGCTCACAAAAGCCGCGCTCTACGCATCTGAGGTCGATAACGCCGCAGTGGCGTTGCGCCAGATGGGAATAATCCTTGATGCCGCGCCACTTGCCGAACCTGATTCCGAGCAGGCACGGGAACCGCGTGGGACGTCGATTGAATTCCGAGGAGTGTCGTTTTCCTACGAGTCAGGCCGGCCTGTCCTAGACGATGTCTCGCTCACCGCCCCGCAGGGAGCAGTCACCGCACTAGTGGGGCCGTCAGGGGCCGGGAAGTCAACGATCTTGCGTCTCACCGCAAGGTTTTGGGATGTCGACGCCGGTAGCGTGACCATCGGCGGGGTGGACGTGCGCGAGATTCCAACCACGCGGATCATGGAGCTGACCTCGATGGTGTTCCAGGACACCTACCTGTTTGACACCACGATCCGGGAGAATCTGCGGATTGCGCGCCCCAATGCGACGGACGCCGAGTTGGAAGAGGCAGCTCGCAAGGCGAGACTTGATCGGGTGATTGAGGCGCTGCCTCACGGTTGGGATACCGAAGTGGGGCCTGCCGGGCAGAGCCTGTCTGGAGGTGAGCGCCAACGAGTGGCAATCGCTCGGGCATTCATCAAGGATGCTCCGATACTGCTGCTCGACGAGATTACCTCGGCGCTGGACGGCGAGAATGAATCGGCGATTAGCGACGTCATCAGTCAACTATCTGAGGGCCGCACTGTGATCGTGGTAGCGCACAGACTATCCACCATAGATAGCGCCGATCAGGTGGTCTTCCTCGAACCCTTAGCGGACGGTGCTATCGTCGCCGAAACCGGCACGCCTAAGGAATTGTCTAGTCGGCCCGGACGGTTCCACGATTTCGTGGCTGCCGCCGATGCGTCGTCTCGTTGGCAGCTGAGACACACCTCAGATTAGCGGACGCGGTCCCGGTGCCAGGCGCCAAGCCCTAAACCCACAGCTCGAATCGGAGTACCTCGACACGTTTGGCACACGTGGTGCTGTCGCGAACATGGCGCTAGTGGGATCATGTGCGAACAGCATCTCGCTGATGAGCGAGGGCGCTACTAATCACCAAGGGAGTTGAGTCCCTCATAGTGGTGTAGCGGGGTGGTCGTGCTGGACAGCAGGGCGGTCACCGCGTGATCCTCGAGTTTCGTCCCCTACAACTCACTCGCGAAAGGCCACACGATGACCGCTACCCATATTGTCGACCCTGCCGGGCTGCTTGGCGAACTGCTTGCCGAGGCGTCACCTGTTGCAGACTGTGATCAACGAGTTGCTGTCTGCGGATGCTGATGCGGTTGCAGGTGCCGAGTACGGCCGCCCAGATCCTGACCGACGGGCCCAGCGCAACGGCTACCGCCACCGGCTTCTCGATACCCGTGTTGAGACCTTGGACATCGCGGTCCCGAAACTACGCCAGGGCACCTATTTCCCTGAGTGGCTGCTGGAGCGTCGCAAGCGCGCCGAGTCCGCATTGATCACTGTTGTTGCCGACTGCTATCTCGCTGGAGTCAGTACTCGCGGGATGGACAAGTTGGTCAAGACGTTGGGAATCGACCGGCTGTCGAAGTCCCAGGTCTCTCGCATGGCCGCCGAGTTGGACGAGCACGTCGCCGAGTTTCGACACCGCCCACTAGGCGATGCTGGGCCGTTCACGTTCGTGACCGCCGACGCGTTGACGATGAAAGTTCGCGAGGGAGGTCGTGTGGTCAACGCGGTCGTCATGCTCGCGACCGGGGTCAACGCCGACGGGCATCGCGAAGTCTTAGGGATGCGGGTCGCCACGAGCGAGACCGGCCCGGCCTGGAACGAGTTTTTCGCCGATCCGGTCGCCCGAGGACTGTCCGGGGTCCGGCTGGTCACCTCCGACGCCCACCGAGGCATCGTGGAAGCGATCGCGGCGAACCTGCCCGGTGCCGTCTGGCAGCGTTGCCGCACTCACTACGCCGCGAACCTGATGAGCATCACTCCCAAGAGCTTGTGGCCGGCGGTCAAGGCCATGCTCCACTCCGTCTATGACCAGCCTGACGCCGATGCTGTTCACGTCCAGTTCGACCGGCTGCTGGACTACACCGCCGAGAAACTCCCCGACGTCGCAGACCACCTCGATGCCGCCCGCGCTGACATTCTCGCGTTCACCAGCTTCCCGACCGAGGTCTGGCAGCAGATCTGGTCGAACAACCCCACCGAACGGCTGAACCGCGAGATCCGGCGCCGCACCGATGCGGTTGGGATCTTCCCAAACCGGGAAGCGATTGTCCGGCTCGTCGGCGCCGTCCTGGCCGAGCAAACCGATGAATGGGCAGAAGGCCGCCGCTACCTCGGCCTGGAAGTCCTCGCCAAGAGCCGCCTCAACCTGATCACCACACCCACAACCACGACCGATGCCGACATGCCCGCACTCGCAGGCTAAAACCCCAAACGAGAGGAAAACACCGTTACACCACTACAAGGGACTTGACCCCCAACTTGCTAAAAGCTTTGTAGTTGACTAGGAGTGCAGATGGTCGTCGGCCCACCTGCAAGAACGAATAGCAAGCGGTATCGTCTACAGGTAGAGGTGCTACCCGCATCATTTGTCGAGACCCCGCGTCTATTCTTGCGCGCGAGATCCCGACTGGTTCACCCCCTCTACGGACGCCATCCGGGTAGTGACGTGCCAGATACTCAGCGGTACAGCAGGCTAATCTCCAAACGTCCGCGGCAGCCGGAAATCCCAGTTCATCGCCGGTATCGAAGCTGTTCGATGGCCCTGCTCCGCACTGGGGTCTTGTATCCATCGTGACCACTTGTGCGATCCGGCGGCCGGCACCGGCGGCATGCTCATGATCACCATGGACCGCATCAAGGAGCTCAACCCGAAGGCCCTCGTCAAGGTCTACGGCCAGGAACTCAACGACGAGACCTGGGCCATCGCCCAGTCCGACCTCATGATGCAAGGCATCGGCCCCGAGCAGATGCACAACGGCAACACTCTCACCTCCGATGCCTTCCCCACCAACAAATTCGACTTTATCCTCGCGAATCCGCCCTACGGTGTCGACTGGAAGGGTTACGCCCAACCCATCAAGGACGAACACAACAGACAAGGCTTCAATGGTCGTTTCGGCGCCGGACTCCCCCGCGTCTCCGACGGCTCCCTACTGTTCCTGCAGCACATGCTCAGCCACATGAAGCCCGTCACGGACGCCAGTCCGAACGGATCGCGCGTCGGCATCGTCCTTTCCGGCTCTCCCCTGTTCTCCGGTCAGGCCGGATCGGGCGAGAGTGAGATCCGCCGCTGGCTGCTGGAGAACGACTGGCTGGAGGGCATCGTCGCCCTGCCCGACCAGATGTTCTACAACACCGGCATCTCCACCTATGTGTGGATTCTCACCAATGCCAGGACCGACGCCGAACGTGGCTTGGTGAAACTCATTGATGCCCGCGACATGGGCACCAAGATGCGCAAGAGCCTCGGTGATAAGCGCAAGGAACTCACTGACGACGCGATCGACGAGATCGTGCGTCTGTTCAGCGGCGCCCTTGACGAGTTCGCCGACGACCAGCGCGTCAAGGTATTGCCCCGAGAGACCTTCGGATTCCAGCGCGTCACCGTCGAACGCCCCCTGCATCGGCGCTGGGAGGTGACCGAGGCCGTTGTGGAGACCCCACCCTTTGAGCAGTTCACCCATCTGGTCGGGAGGACATACGGCACGCAGAAGGCCTTGCTTGCCGACGCCCCCGGCCTGACCGCAACGCAGAAGAAGAAGTACGCCGCCGCCTGCGCGGTGGATGATCCAGGTGCGCCGGTGGTGATGAAGAAGGGCAAGCCGGAACCCGACACCGACCTGCGCGACCAGGAGAACATTCCTCTGCCCGCCGGCTGGTTCGACCTCGATGACGACGCCCGCGCCCAGGCACTGATCGACTCTGCTGAGAAGCACCTGACCGAGGAGATCCGGCCGTACGTGCCTGACGCGTGGATCAACCACGCCAAGACCAAGCTCGGCTTCGAGATCCCCTTCACCCGCCAGTTCTACGTCTACACGCCGCCCCGCCCTGTCGAGGAGATCGCCGCGGAGATCAAGGACTTGGAGGCCCAGATCCAGGGCTGGATGAAGGGGCTCGGGCTGTGAGGACGATACCGCTGAAGTACGTCGCACGGGTTAACGCCGATGTGCTCCCTGAAACGACCGATCCGAGCTATCGATTTCGCTACGTGGATATTTCTCAGGTGTCCTCGACTGGTGCGGTCGACACATCCTCCAACTCAGTCACATTTAAGGACGCACCAAGTCGAGCACGCCGATTAGCACCAGAAGGTGCAACGATTGTTTCGACAGTACGAACGTATCTGCGGGCTATAGCTCAGGTGCCCACCTCTGAAGAACCTTTAGTCTTCAGCACGGGGTTCGCCACGCTGGAGGCTAGAGTCGGTGACCCGAGGTTCTTGAATTATACTTGCCGATCTACGCCCTTTGTCGAAGAGGTCGTTGCACGCAGCACAGGAGTGGGCTATCCCGCGATCAATGCCAATGACATGACCGCGATCGAGATCCCATGGCCGACAGGAGCGGAGCAGCGGCGGATCGCGGACTTCCTCGACGACCGCGTCGCCCGGATCGACCAGATCATCGCCGCCCGCCAACAGCAGGTGAGACACGCCGACAGAGCTCGAATCTCGCTTGTCGATTCGGTCCTGACCCCGGCACATCCATCTGGCATGACCCGACTCGGGCGCCTTGCCACTATCCAGTCCGGGCTCACCGTTGATGAAAAGCGTTCGAACGCAAGTGGCGGGGATTGCTACCCGTATCTTCGCGTCGCAAACGTGCAGGCTGGCGGGCTAGATTTGGCAGAGATCAAGACGGTGGTCGCGGAAGAGGCGCTTGCTAAGCGCTGCACGCTCAGGCCTGGCGACGTCCTGATGACTGAGGGTGGCGATCTTGACAAGCTCGGTCGGGGCACGGTTTGGCATGGTGAGATCTCACCTTGTCTCCACCAAAATCATGTCTTCTCGGTGCGACCAGCTCGGGAGCTTCTTATAGCTGACTATCTCGCGCTGTACACACAGTCATCTGCCGCCCGTAGCTACTTCGAGCGAACTGGGTCAAAGACTACCAACCTGGCATCGACCAGCGCGTCCAAGGTCATGGCGTTGCCAATCCCGTTCGTTCCGATCTCCGAGCAGCGAGATCTCGCGTCGGAGTGTCAGAATCAACTTGCAGCTGTCGATGCGGGTGTGACGGCGCTCATCTCTGCTGTCTCTCTTCTGCAGGAATACAAGCAATCCCTCATCACGGCCGCCGTCACGGGCGAGTTCGACGTCACCACAGCCTCCACGAAAATTCCGGAGTGAGCCATGTCTGTCACCACTGAGCACACCTTCGAGAGCAACATCGAGGCCCACCTGCTGTCGCATGGCTGGGTGAAGGTCTCCCCCGCCAACTACGACAAGAAGATCGGACTCTTTCCCGACGAGGTGATCGCCTTCGTCCAGTCCACTCAGCCGAAGGCGTGGGCGAAACTCGTCCGGCACCATGGTGGTGACGACGCAGCACGCACCAAGTTCTTGACGCGCCTGGCCGCCGAACTCAACCAGCGAGGCACGATCTCGGTGCTCCGCTCCCCCATCAAGGACCGGGGCGTCGACGTGCGCCTCTGCTACTTCAAACCTGCCTCCGGGCTCAACGAGGAACAGACCGCCCGCTACGAGGCGAACCGGCTGGCTGTGGTGCGGCAACTTCATCACTCAGCGTCGCGTCCGAAGGATTCACTCGACATGACGCTCGTGGTCAACGGCATCCCCGTCGCCACGGCCGAACTGAAGAACACCCTCACCGGGCAGGACGTCGAGAACGCGCGCGAGCAGTACCGCACCGATCGCAACCCGGCCGACCTGATCTTCGCCCGCCGCACGCTCGTGCATTTCGCCGTCGACCCGCACCACGTGTCCATGACCACCAGACTCGCCGGGCAGAAGACCCGGTTCCTCCCCTTCGATCAGGGCAGTGCGGGTGCTGGCCATCCAGGAACTGCGGGCAATCCTCCAGCCAGCTCAGGCGGCTACCAGACGTCATACCTGTGGGAGCAGGTGTGGCAGCGCGACGCGTGGCTCGACATCCTGGGCAACTTCGTCCACGACAGCGACGGCACGATCCTGTTTCCCCGCTTCCACCAATGGCACGCCGTCCGCTCGATCCTTGAGGCGACGAAGCGCGACGGCGCCGGGGTCGATCGGCTCATCCAGCACTCGGCCGGGTCGGGCAAGAGCAACACCATCGCATGGTCGGCCCACCAGCTCTCCCGGCTCCACGACGACAACGATCAACCGATGTTCGACAAGGTCGTCGTCATCACCGACCGCAAGGTGCTCGATCAGCAGCTTCAGGCCACCGTAGTGGGGTTCGACCACACCTTGGGCACGATCGTGCGGGTCGACAAGAACTCGGCGCAGCTCAAGGAGGCGCTGGAGGGCAACGCGGCCCGCATCATCGTCACGACACTGCAGAAGTTCCCCGTTGTGGTGCAGGCCGCCACTGAGGACGCCAAGAACGGCGAGGCCAAGGAGGTGGCGGGCAGACACTTCGCGGTGATAGTCGACGAGGCCCACTCCTCCACCTCCGGGGAAGCCGTGAAGGACCTCAAGAGGGTGCTCGGCGGCCCCGAAGCCCTCCTCGCGGCCGCCGAAGAGGCCGAGAACGCCGCCGAGGAGGCGGCCGATGCGGCTGATGTCATCATCGAGTCGGCGGCGCACCGTGGCAAGCAGAAGAACCTGTCCTTCTTCGCGTTCACCGCGACTCCGAAGCCCAAGACCCTCGACCTGTTCGGGCAACGGGGCGAGGACGGATTGATGCGCCCCTTCCACGTCTACTCGATGCGCCAAGCTATCGCCGAGGGCTTCATCCTGGACGTGCTGCGCAACTACACGACCTACTCGGTGTACTACCGGCTCGCGAACGCCGAGGGCGCTATGGACCCCGACCTGGAGACCAGGAAGGGAAAGGCGGCGTTGGCTCGATACGCGTCCCTGCACCCCTACGAGATGGACCAGAAGGCCGAGATCATCGTCGAGCACTTCCGGCAGAAGACCGCCATGAAGATCAACGGGCACGCCAAGGCCATGGTGGTCACCCGCAGCCGACTGCACGCGGTGAAGACCAAGGAGGCCATCGACCGTTACATCATGCGCAAGGGCTACGACCGCGGAGTTCACCCGCTGCAGGCGCTGGTCGCGTTCAGTGGCCCGGTGACCGATCCCGACATGCCCGAGAAGCAGTGGACCGAGGCCGAGCTCAACGGCTTCCCCGAGGGACAACTTCCCAAGAAGTTCCGCACCGCCGATTACCAGGTGCTCGTGGTGGCGGAGAAGTACCAGACCGGTTTCGACGAACCCCTGCTGCACACCATGTACGTCGACAAGAAGCTGTCCGGGGTGAAGGCCGTCCAGACGCTGAGCCGGCTCAACCGCACGACGCCCGGCAAGGACGACACCTTCGTGCTCGACTTCGCCAACACCGCCGAGGAGATCCAGCAGGCCTTCCAACCCTTCTACCAGGCATCGCTGGCCACGCCGACCGATCCGAATGTGCTCTACAACATGAGCAACGACCTGTGGTCCGCGCAGGTGCTGTCCGAGCCCGAGATGGACGCCTCGGTGACCGCGCTGCTCAGCGATGCCCCGGACCGCCAGGGCGAGGTGTACGCGAACCTTCACTCGGCGGTCGGCCGCTGGACCGCTTTGGACGAGGAGCAGCAGGAGGCATTCCGCGCCACCCTCGACCAGTTCTGCCGCGCCTACGCCTTCCTGGCCCAGGTGATGCAGTACATCGACCCGTCGCTGGAGAAGCTCTACCTGTACGGCAAGGTGCTGCTCACCCAACTTCCCGCCCGAGACGGGGACCCCATGCCGCAGATCAGTAAGCAGGTGCAGCTCACCCACCTGCGGATGGCCGTGACCGACCAGACCGCCATCGACCTGGAAGCCGACGACGACATCCCCGGTACCGCGCTGCCCGGCGGTGGCCTCGGCAAGCAGAACGAGCCCGAGACCGACAAGCTTTCGGCCCTCATCGCGGTGATGAACGAGAAGTTCGGTGCCGAGTTGACCGACGCCGACAAGCTCACCTTCGAACAGACTCGCAGAGACGTCATACAACGCGACGACATGCGCATGGTCGCTGAGAACAACGATCGTGACCAGTACCGCCTCGCCCTCGAGGAGATGGCTGACGAGATCATCGTCGACCGCACCAACCGCAACGGCCGGCTCGTCGCTGCCTACTTCTCCCGCCCCGAGGTCCGCACGTCCTTCGTCGACTACCTCATGGTCACCTATGACGAGTTTCGCGCAGGCATCGGTGAGACTCGCGCGGACCGATGCTAGTCATCGCACCATGCGTTGGCCGTGGCGAGGATGCAGCGTGGTCCTGAGATACTCTCAGCAGCGAGCGGTCACGCCATGAGTATCTGTCAGCATGTCATCGTCCCGGAGCGCTGGGTCGTGCAAGGAGTTGATCACATGACCTCGAGCACCACGGAGCCGTGTCGCCGGAGGTACGGTGCCGCGTTATGGGCGGGCGTGCTCGCCGGGATTATCGGCGCCATCGTGAAGTTCGGCTGGGAGGTTCCGCTGCCTCCGCGCACCGCGGCACGCAATGCCACGAACCCTCCTCAGCAGCTCCTTCAGCAACTTGGGTTCAGCGAGCACTTCACTCACATGTCGTACACCTTCAGCGGGTGGCCGCTCCCCTTCGTGAGCTTCATCGTCCACTTCGGGTTCTCGATCTTCTTCGCTGTCGTCTACGCGCTGCTGGCCGAGAAGTACCCTCGCGTCAAGCTGTGGCAGGGCGCGGTGTTCGGCTTGGCCATCTGGGTGCTCTTCCATCTCGTCCTCATGCCAGCCATGGGCACCGTCCCCGCCCCCTGGCACCAGCCCTTCGACGAGCACCTCAGCGAGTCCTTCGGGCACGTGTTCTGGATGTGGGTCATCGAGCTCACCCGGCGTGACCTGCGCAATCGCATCACCGGAGAGCCTGATGCCGAGGTTCCGCTCCCTGCACTTGGAGGCAACTGACATCGGATGTGGATCCGCACTGGTCTGCTCGACGACCGTGTGAAGGTGGGCGATCGTCGAGCGAAGCTCAGCCACGAGCGGTCACGTCGTGCCGCGGCTTGATCCCTGACGCAGGGACCATGCGGTACTTCTCCAAGGACTGTCGTAGTGTCTCGGCGGCATCGACGTTGAGTGGGCTGCTGGTCCACGCCGGGTACGCGATGTTGACGAACCGGCGGTTCTTCACGGCAGGAAGGTTCTTCGTGGCCGGATTGGCCTCGAGCAGGGCGACCTTCTGGGCCTTCGTCTGGCCGGGGTAGTCGTTGAAGACGATGACGTCGGGTCGGGTCTGCGCGATCTTCTCCCACGAGATCGTCGTCCACGTGTTGGCCACGTCCGTGGTGGCGCTCACGGCACCCGCCGCCTTGATGATGACTTCGGGGCCGCCGTAGCGCCCACTGGTGAACACGCTGCCGGTGTCGCCGCTGTCGACCATGAGCACCGTCGGCTTGGTCGATGCCTGAGGGGCTCGGGCCAGAGCCCGACGTCGCGTGTCGATGTCCTTGACGACCTTCCGGGCCTCCTGGGTGTGCCCTGTGACGGCGCCCAGGTTGCTCAGATCCGACCGCAGGGCCGTCCAGGGGTCCATGACTCCGCGAGCCTTGTCATCGCTCTTCGCACGGCAGCTCTCCGACAACACGTAGGCACTGATGCCCCGTGCGCGCAGCTCCTCGGGAGTGAGATGGGTGCTCTCACCGTATCCATATCCGTACCCGGCGAGCATGACGTCGGGTCGCGCGCCCAGAACCTGTTCGAGCGTCGGGTAGGAGCCGTCACTGTCGGGCAGGGCCGACACCGCCCGGTGGCCGTAAACCTTCGCCAGGGCGTCAGTCTGGCCCTTGATCCCCGTTGCCGCGACGATCTGGTCGCCGGCGCCGATGGACAACATCATCGCGACCATGTTGCTGTCGTTGACGAACACTCGTCGCGCATGGGAGGGGAAGGCTCGGCGAGCACCACAATTGGTGATGGTGACCGTCGAGGGGCCAAAGGCGCTCGAGGTCGAGGAACTCGTGTGGGTCACGTGGGCGCAGCTCGTGAGGGCGATGGTGAGGGCGGCCGCGCCGGCGACGATGAGTGGTGATCGGGTCATGAGGTGCCTTCCGGTCGGGATGTGTCAGTGGGATGGGTGTGACACAACGGGCCGGGGCTCGCCGGGTCACAGAGAAGATGGGATAGGCCCGTGATGGGGTCGACGTGGCGTGTGAGCCTCATGCCGAACGCCCTGCTCACCTCGCCACGGGTGAACACGTCATGTGGTGGACCCTGGGTGAGCACGTGTCCCCCTGCGAGGACGGCGACGTGATCGGCGTACCGCTCGGTCAACGTGAGGTCATGGATCGCCACGACGACGGTCTGGTCGAGGTCACGGATGAGTGCGAGCAGGTGGTGCTGCTGGGCCAGGTCCAGGTGGTTGGTCGGTTCGTCCAGCATGAGTATGGGAGTGCGCTGGGCCAGCCCACGGGCCAGCATGACTCGACGGCGTTCCCCACCGGACAGTCGTGAGCAGGGTCGATCGGCGTAGTCGGACATGTCGACCCGGTCTAGTGATTCCATGACGATGCGATGCTCGTCCTCACCGCCGTGGTCCCACGGCCGTCCATAAGGGGTGCGACCCAGGGCGACGAGTTCACGCACGAGCAGGTCACCAGGTGGTGAGTCCTCCTGGGCGACGAAGGACACCTGGCGTGCGCGTTGTCTGGCCGAGAGACGTCGGAGGGGGACGTCGTCGAGGAACACGTCTCCGGCGGCCGGCCGGCTGATTCCGGCGATGGCACGCAGCAGGGTCGACTTGCCCGAACCGTTGAGCCCGATGATGGCCGTGACGGTACCGGGTTCGAAGTCCAGATCGACGTCTCGGACGATGGTTCGCCCCTCGACCTGCGCCGCGAGACGTCGTGTGGTCAGTCGGGTTCCCATCATGCCCCCGCGTACTGGTAGTGGCGCCGTCCCAGCAGTAGTAGGAGTACTGGGGCTCCTAGCAGACCTGTGACGATGCTCAACGAAGTCTCCTGAGGTCGGCTCGCCACCCGGGAGAGGACGTCGACCCACACGAGGAAGAGCGCACCGAACAAAGCGCTGACCGGCAGGACGACGCGATGGCGCGGTCCCACGAGGAGCCTAGTGAGGTGGGGAATGACGAGGCCCACGAATCCGATGCCGCCGGAGACCGCGACGATCGCGCTCACGAGGATGGCCTGGACGATGAAGAGGGCGACTCTCAGGCCGGTGACCGGGACCCCGAGCGAGGAGGCGAGTTCCGGGCCTGCTGCCAGCGCGTCGAGCCACCTCGATCCAATCATGAGCAACAGCAGGGTGACGAGGACCACCACCGCCGTCGGCACGAGGGTCTGCCAGGAGGCACCCGCCACGCTGCCCAACAGCCAGAAGAGGACGGACTGGGCCGATTTCGGGTCGTTGCTGTGGAAGACCAGGAAGCTCGACATCGCGCTGAAGGCCGAGGACATGACGACACCGGTGAGGACGAGCCGCAAGGGGCTCAGACCTCCCTGGGCCATGGCGATGCCGAACACGGCCGCGGTCGCGACGAGGGCACCGAGAAGGGCACCCAGGTACAGCGAGTACACGCCGAAGGCCGCCAGCGTTCCCGTGGTGATGGCGGCTGTCGCCCCGACGCTGGCCCCTGCCGAGACCCCGAGCATGTAGGGATCGGCCAACGGGTTGCGTACCAAGGTCTGCATGACGGCACCACCGACGGACAGTCCGGCCCCGGCAACGACGGCCAGCACCGTTCGTGGAAGTCGCAACCCCCACACGATCTGGTCCGCGGTGGCCTCGACGCTGCCTCCGCGCACGTGTACATCCAGGACATGCCACGCCTGTTCGACGGGCAGCCGGATCGTGCCGAAGGCCAGCGAGAGCACGACCCTCAGAGCAAGAGCAACCGCCAGGACCAGCAGTACGGGCCCGGCGGGCAACCGGCGATCCTCGTGGGCCCGCGATGACGTCGATCCGTCCGACGATTGCCGTTGCCCGCGCGAAGCGCAGGGATGGGTGTCTCGATGGCGGACGTGTGGCAAAGGAACTCCTGGCGGTTGACGCCCATCTCGCGAGGCGTACGGCGGCTGCATTCGCCGGGAGGTTTTCGGACTCGGGGTCGCGCGGCTCGTCCCCCTTCCCAGGTGTCTCCACCCAGTGGGCTCGCGGCGAGCCATCACCCACACCGCTGCGCGTCAGTCCTGGATTCGCACCAGGTTCCCTGGCCGGCGAAACGCACCGTACCACGCAGGTGGTGAATCGTCCCACTCATCCATGACCCCGCCCCGAGAATCCAAATTTCCATCCCGAGCGACATGTCCAAGAAGTGGCGGATGTCTCACTCGTACACTGTCCACATGCGAGGTCATGCAGTGATGGCGGACCCGGAAGGCGACGTGCGGATTCGGTATATATTTACGAGATGATATAAAGGCTGTCGACGGGTCCAGTGGTCTTGTTATTGCTTGGGCGTCATTGCACCGGTTCGGTGTCCGATCACATGCTCGTCATCACGGGTTCATGTCCTGTTCGCAACCGCGTCATTACTCGATATTCCAGATCGCCGCCCTTTGTGAATTGAACCTCCGCGTCGCTAGCATCGGATCGCAGATCCTCCCGGGATGGTTGCCCATACTCCTTGACAGGGGCGTGCATCGACTTCCACAGGGGCTCTGTGAAGCACGTCAATTCCTATGGATGCGAATCCGTGAGGAGTATGAAAAAGCCATGTCCTTGAAGAGACGTCCAGGGCGCAGAGTTCTCGCGGCGGCTGCCTCGGCAGTCCTCGCAGTGTCTGCCATGATGCAGGTGCCGGCGGCTCACGCCGTCATTCCACCCAAGCCGCAGGGCTATCCGATCGCGCACCTCTATGAGTCGTGCACGGATGCCTCCGCCCACGCCCAGGGATACCCCGAGTGGCATTACGGTGAGACGGGACGACGCTACCTCAGCGACGGCACGATCCAGTTCACCAACCGCACCGATCAGGTCGTGCCGTACACCGGCACGATCGAAACTGAGAGCAACCACGACATTTCGGCGACCTCGGCGGCGAAGCTCCCCTCTGGATGGAACACCACCGCCAAGTCTGACATCGGCCTCAAGATGTCCAATGGCTGGGTCGAGGGTGAGACCGTCGGTCCCGTCAAGCTCAAGCCAGGTGAGTCGATCCGCGTCGAATACGGCGTCCTCGAGAAGGACTTCGTCTCGATGTTCGTCACTTGCCGCGACGGCGTCCTGCAGAACTCCAACGGCGCTAACGTCATTCGTGGCACCGGTCCGGCCGGGCGATACGCCTTCGTCTACCTCATCCACGCCGACGGCTCCATCTCGGATCTGGCGATGCAGATCCCGTCGCGCCACGCGGGTGCCAACAGCAAGCCGATGGGATCGGACGCGTACACCGCCATGTCGGGCCCCAGCCTGGAGTCCGTGGCGAAGCCGACCGACCACGTCGTCGAGCCCGCCGTCGCTCCGCAGAAGGATCCGTCCTGGCCGGCGAAGGGTCAGACCTGCCGTGCCCGCGACATCGCGTGGTACCCCTACGACATCTCGTCGATCCAGCCCACCTACCGCAAGCCCGGCTATTCGACGGACTTCCTCAACTGGTCGAAGGCCCCCTACGACTACCACCCGGTGACCGACTTCGTCGTGGGCGCCCAGTACAACGGGTACGCCAACTGGATGGGTCGCTACGGCCGCCCGCCGGCAGGATGGCTTGGCTCGGTTGACAGCACCTACCGTGCCTATATGCCCGTCGGAACCGCCCTCGGTGCGGTACATCTGCAGCCCGGTGAGCGCGTGCGCGTCACCTATGGCACGACGATGACCCGCGTGAACTATCGCGAGATCCACTGCGGCAGGGACGGAAAGTACAGCTTGGTGTCGAACTACGGCACCGCCTCGGCGCCGAGCGGTTTCTGGGCCGAGGCCACCGTCACCTCCCGGGACGGCAGCGTTCGCAAGATCGACGTCACTCCCGACAAGTACCGCCAGCTCCCCCTGCCGACTCAGTCAGACCGCTGACCTAGCCGTCCCCGACACCACGACCACCGTCAATCCCGACCACGAAGGAGAACACTCATGATCACCCGACTTCTTGCCGTTCCCGCAGCCCTCGCCGCCTCGGCCGCTTTCACGGTCGTTCCGGCCCAGGCTGCTACCCCGGCCCAGGCCGCCAACCCCACGACGATCGGCGCCTCCTGCGCCAACATCGGTGAGACCGGCCAGACCATCACCCGGACCCGTAGCTACTTCGACGGCTCGGCCGGCACGTGGACCATCTCGAACTACAACGACGAGCCGCTGCCCATCACCCGGACCATCACCGAGACCAAGACGAAAACCTGGAACGTCTCGGCCGGGGTCGACTTCCCGATCCTCGACCTCATCCACGTCACCTTCTCGACGAGCTACACCGACAGCCAGTCCTACGAGGTCGGCGACACCGTCGGCCCGTACAACCTGGCGCCGGGCAAGACCGCGGTCCTGCGTGCCGGATGGGTCGTCTCGGACTTCCGTGGCCAGCACACCGTCTGCGGCTCCGATCACACCTGGAAGGCCAACGGTGGCGAGTTCACCGCGAGCCTTCCGAAGGAGCGTCACATCGCCATCAGCACCCGCGACAACGACCCCTCCCTCGAGGCCTGATCGCCCATGGGATTCCTGACACACCAGGTGCGTCGCGGGGTCACACTCGCGGCGGCGGCTGCCCTGTCAGTGGCCCCGTTCGCCGTCTCCGACGCCCATGCGGCCGAGTCGGCCTCCGCCAGTGACCCCACCCAGTTCGAGCTGCCGCAACGGTGGAACTCCGATTACGAGCCGGGAACCGCGTGCTCGACCCCCGGTGAGAACGGCACCTACCTGACGGCCAAGAAGCGTTGGTTCAAGCAGACCGATGCCTCCAGCGTCGCGAACAACACCGCCAATGCGGTGCCCGTCTCGACGAAGGTGAAACAGTCGCGCACCCAGACCCTCCAGGTCAGCGCAAAGGTCGCCGGTCAGGGTGACCTGGCCAAGATCATGACGCAGACCTTCGGGTTCACCTACGTCAACGAGGTCCACTGGTCGCTCAAGCAGGTCGTCGGGCCCTACACCCTGCCCGCCGGCAAGGAAGGACGTCTGGCCTGGGGATTCATCATCCTCGACGCCGACGCCCAGAACGTCCACTGTGCGCCGAACCTCAGCTGGCAGGCCACAGGTCGCCCGTACCACGTCTCGGCCCCCGAGAGCCGGTACGCCGAACTCCAGATCGACAACCCGGAGTACGAGGACCTCTCGTACTGACACCGGACACCAGAGATCGAGGGGCCGCGGATGACCGCGGCCCCTCGATCCGTCTTCGTCGTGGGTCTCATGCCCTCCATTCGCGTCTTCGAACCCGCTCTGTTGCAACACCGGGGCTTGCGGCCCAGACTCCGAGGCGGGGCCCCGTCATCAGGACCCCGCCTCAAGCCATACATGAGAACGTCAGATGTTGATCATCTCTCCGCCAATACCCTCGACAGCATCCTTGAGGGCCTCCGACAGGGACGGATGCGGGAAGATGTTGCGGGCGACCTCGTCAGTGGTGATGTCCCACATCTGTGCTACGGTGAGCGCCGGGATGAGCTCGGACACGTCGTGTCCGATGATGGTGGCTCCCAGCAGCTCGTTGTGACGGGCGTCGGCGACGACCTTGACGAAGCCGGACCCGTCACCCATGCCCCAAGCCTTGCCGTTGGCCGAGAACGGGAACCGTGACACCTTGACGTCGTAGCCCTGTTCCTTGGCCTGGGCCTCGGGGTAGCCGAAGGTGGCGACCTGCGGCTGACAGTAGGTGACCCGAGGGATCATGGCGTAGTTGATGGGCATGGTCTGCGCCCCGGCGATGGTCTCGGCGGCGACGACGCCCTGGGCCTCGGCGGTGTGGGCCAGCATGAGCTTGGCCGTGCAGTCACCGATGGCGTAGATGCCCGGGACGCTGGTGCGCATGAAGTCGTCGATCTCGATGGCGCCACGTTCGGTGAGCTTGACACCGGTGGTCTCCAGGCCGTAACCCTCGACCCGCGGGGCGAAGCCGACAGCCTGCAGGACCCGGTCAGCCTCGAGCACGGTGGACTCGCCGCCCTTGGCCGGACTCACCGTCACCTTGACCTTGTCTCCCGAGTCGTCGATCGACTCGACCTTGGTACCGGCCATGACCTTGACACCGAGCTTCTTGTAGGCCCTGGTGAGTTCCTTGGAGACCTCGGGATCCTCATTGGGGACCATCCGGTCGAGGTACTCGACGATCGTGACCTGGGCGCCGTAGTTGGCCAGGACGTAGGCGAACTCGGTGCCGATGGCGCCGGAACCAGCGATGACGATCGATCCGGGGACCTCGTCGGAGAGGATCTGCTCCTTGTAGGTGACGACGCGGGCCGACAGCTGGGTTCCCGGCAAGGTCTTGACGGTGGACCCAGCGGCGATGATGCAGTTGTCGAAGGTGATCTCGTCGGACACCTGACCCTGCCCGTCCTTGACGACGACGGACTTGGGCCCGGTGAACTCACCCCACCCGGAGAACTCGGTGATCTTGTTCTTCTTCATGAGGTAGTGGACACCCTTGACCATCCGGTCAGACACCTCACGCGACCGGCTGTAGGCCTTGCCGAAGTCGACGGAGATGTCGCCGCCGATGCCGAAGGCGCCAGCCTCCTTGGTGACGATGTGCGCAAGTTCCGCGTTGCGCAAAAGCGACTTGGTGGGGATGCAGCCAACGTTGAGGCAGACACCACCCCAATATTCCTTCTCAATGATGGCGGTCTTCTTGCCGAGCTGAGCGGCACGAATGGCGGCAACGTAGCCGCCAGGGCCAGCTCCGAGGACAACAACGTCAAAATGTGAGCTCATGGGTAACACTCTAGTGGGAAGGTCGGCCTGTGACGAAGATCTCACTGAGGAGATTTCTGTCGGGTTGCGACTGGCCCCTTCTGCCCCGCGGTTCAACCTCAGATCTGATATATCCTTGTCGGAAGACTTCATCTCGTCGAAAGGATCTGCTGTGGACAACATCACCCCAGCTGCCGTCGGTCGCCTCATCCGCGACGCACGCAAGCAGCGCGGCATGACGCAGAACCAACTGGCGGAGCTCCTCAAGACCTCCCAGAGCGCCATCCACCGGGTCGAGTCAGGCACACAGAACCTCTCGCTGGAGTACATCAACCGCATCGCCGAGGCCCTTGAGTCCCCCATCATCACCCAGCCGGGTGGCGGCACGATGAACTACCGCATCGAAGGCGGCCACCAGCTCGAGGGCTCCATCGAGGTGCGTTCCTCCAAGAACGCTGCCGTTGCCCTGCTGTGTGGCTGCCTCATCAACCGTGGCCGCACTGTGTTGCGCGGAGTCGCTCACATCGAGGAGGTCAATCGCATCCTTGAGGTGCTGACGTCCATCGGCGTCACCTACGAGTGGTCCGAGGACGAGCGCGACCTCACCCTCATTCGTCCTGCTGAGCTCAATCTTGACGACATGGACATCGAGGCCGCCCGTCGCACCCGAAGCGTCATCATGTTCCTCGGCCCACTGATGCGCTTCTATGACTCCTTCAAGCTCCCGTACGCCGGCGGCTGCAACTTGGGCGCCCGTACCGTCGAGCCTCACCTCCAGGTCCTGCGCGCCTTCGGTCTTAACGTCGTCGCGACCGAGGGTTTCTACCAGTGTCACGTGACGGATCGCACGGTCAAGGAGCGTCACATCGTCCTGACCGAGCGCGGCGACACCGTCACCGAGAATGCTCTGCTCGCCGCAGCCCAGACTCCGGGCGTGACGGTATTGCGCAATGCCAGCCCGAACTACATGGTTCAGGACCTGTGCGTCTTCCTGTGCCAGCTCGGCGTCGAGATCGAGGGCATCGGGACGACGACCCTGCGCATTCGTGGCGTCGAGAACATTGATGTCGACGTCGAGTACGCGCCGTCCGAGGACCCGATCGAGGCCATGAGCCTTCTCACGGCAGCCGTCGTCACCAAGTCTGAGCTGACGATCACCCGCTGCCCCATCGAGTTCCTCGAAATCGAGTTGGCGATTCTCTCCGAGATGGGTCTGGACTTCGATCTCTCCCCCGAGTACGTCTCCCACAACGGATTCACCCGTCTGGTCGACGCCACCGTCCGCCCGAGCAAGCTACGCGCGGTCGCGGACAAGATCCACCCGATGCCCTTCCCGGGCCTCAACATCGACAACCTGCCGTTCTTCGCCGTCATCGCCGCGGAGGCCAAGGGCCAGACCCTCATCCACGACTGGTGCTACGAGAACCGGGCCATCCATCTGCTCGAGTTGGGCAAACTTGGAGCCGACGTCCAGCTCCTCGATCCGCACCGACTCATCGTGCGGGGACCGACGCGCTGGCGCGGCCGTGAACTCATCTGCCCACCGGCCCTGCGCCCGGCCGTCTGCCTGTTGTTGGCTGCCCTGGCCGCCTCCGGCGAGACGACCCTGCGCGACGTCTACATGATCAACCGCGGTTACGAGGACCTACCCACCCGACTCGGGGCGCTGGGAGCCAAAATCTCCGTCTTCCACGGCTGAGCCGAGGCGTCCTCGGGCGACCAGTCCAATTCGTCACCGGGATGGTTCCAAGTGCGCTCGAGGACCGCATGGACGACGCCTGCAGCCTTGCCGAGTGCAGTCTCCGGGGACTCCCCTGCGACGAGCTGGGCCGTCAGGACTGCCGTCGTCAGGTCGCCAGCGCCGTTGAAGTGACGGTCGATGAGGGGACCATGGGTCACAACGGTCCTCTTCCCCGTCACCGCAACCATGGCCAGCCCGTCACCGTTCTCGTCCTGATGCGGTACCGAGGTGACGACGACGAGTTTCGGGCCATCAAGGCCACGAGCTGCGTCCACGATCTCGTCAATCGTGCGCGGCATGGTGTCGGTCAGAATGCCGAGCTCGGCCACATTCGGCACAAGGACGTCGGCACTCTGGACAGCCTCTTTCATGAAAGCCACGGTGTCTTCGGGAACGTAAATCCTCACCTGGTCGCCAACCATGTCTCCCATGACGGGGTCACAGACCCACATGGCATCGGGATAGTGCTCCCGGCACTTCTCCACGGTCCGCAAGACGGTGGGACCGGTGAGAGCCGTGAGGTAACCCGACAATACAGCGTCAACATGCTTGAGTTCGCCGTTGGAATTGAGGGCGTCAACCATGCCGTTGATCTGCTGAGCATCGATCGGGACACCGGCGACGCTGGAGCGGCCATTGTGGTTGGACAGCAGGGCCGTGGGCATCCCCCATGCTCGGACCCCCATGACGCGCATCACCGGAACCGCGATGCTGTTTCCGACGGTTCCCTGGACGACATGGGACTGCAATGACAAGACGGTGGGCCTCACGCATGAACACTGTAGTTGCCATGGCGATCACGGATCCGAACCATCTCAAGGGCAGAATGGATGGCTGTGCGAGCCACTGACTATCCGTATTGCCAACGTCCGTTCACCGTTCTTGCCCATCGGGGCGGAGCCGGAATGACTGCCAACAAGGGGATCGAGAACACCCTGGCAGCTTTTAGACATGCGGTGGATCTCGGGTGCACCCACCTCGAGACTGATGTTCACGCCACCAGTGACGGTGTCCTCATGGCCTTTCATGACCCCATTCTCGACCGGGTCACCGAGTCCAGCGGTGTCATCGCAAAGATGCCGTGGCACGAGGTCAGGCAAGCCAGCGTCGGCGGAGAGCCCATCCCCACCCTCGATGACGTCCTTGACGCCTTTCGGGAATCCTTCATCAATATCGACATCAAGCACGACGCCGCCACCATGCCCCTCATCGAGGTCCTTTCCCGTCACCGGGCCTGGAATCGGGTCTGCGTCGGATCGTTCAGCAGCAAACGCATCCGAACGTTCCGCCGGTTGGTGCGTGAGCGCACGGCCACCGCGGTGGGACCGGTCGGAGTTGGGTGGGCCGTCGTCGGACCGAACAGCCTCCAGATGGCCGAATCCCGAGGCGACGCGTACCAGGTCCCCCATCGTGTCAGCCGGTACGGTGTTCCCCTGGTGACGCCGACCTTCGTTGCCGCTGCCCATCGCCTTGGTCGAGCGGTTCACGTCTGGACGATCAACGAGGTGTCAGAGGCTCGAGAACTCATGGACATGGGAGTCGACGGGATCGTCACGGATCGCCCCGACCTCATGTGCGACTTCGCGCGCATTCACCAGCCCAAGGACGCCCCGACACTCATTCCACGGTGAGTCGCGGCGAGCTGGATGCCCAACTGGTCACAGCTTGTTCCACGACGCGAACGCTCGTCCCGAAATTCGGTTCTGCTCCCGGATTTTGTGGCTTGTGGGATGCTGGACCCATGGACGACGGCCCAACCAGGGCCTGACGCCGACGACCAGGAGGGAGCATCATGGCCGACCGTGCACTGCGAGGCATGGGTTTGGGATCCAAGAGCTTCGAGGACGAAGAAGGCGTTGAGATGGCCGAACGCCAAGAGATTGGCTTCGACTGTCAGAACGGTCACCACTTCGACCTCACCTTCTCCACCGAGGCAGATCTGCCGAGCTTGTGGGAGTGCCCGCGCTGTGGCGCTGAGGCGCTGAGGAGCGATGGCACCGATCCTCAGCGGAAGAAGCAGAAGCCGCAGCGCACCCACTGGGACATGCTTACTGAGCGTCGCTCAATCCCCGAACTCGAGGAATTGCTTGCCGAAAGGCTGGAGGAGATCCGTAAGGGGGACTGATCCTCGGCCAGAGTCCTGGGGCGACACCGAGTCAGCGTGTCGTGGCCCCGAAGACCATGAGAGTGCCCCGCAGAGCTTCTCTGCGGGGCACTCTCATGGTCTCTGGTTTGGCCTCAGCGCTTCGAACGACGGTCCTTGGTGTCGCCAGCAACCTGCTCAGCCCGTTCTAGGGCGACGTGCCCGAGATCCTTGAGCTGGTGAGAACGGTAGTCAACCCCCCACAAGGTGGTGCGAAGCAGAGCCTCGACGACGATTTCCTTGCTCATCTTGGAGTTGCCGTACTCGCGCTCGATGAACTCAATCGGCACCTCGGCGACGGTCATGCCCTTCTTGAGGGTGCGCCACGTCAGGTCGAGTTGGAAACAGTAACCGGCCGAGGCAACCTCGTCCAGGCCGATTGTCCGCAAGGTGTTCGCGCGGAATGCGTTGAATCCACCGGTGGGATCCTTGACACCAATTCCCAGGCACATCCGGGTCCACAGGCCGCCACCACGCGAGATGAGCTCACGGTACTTCGGCCAGTTGACGACGGACCCACCTTTGACGTAGCGAGATCCCTTGACCATGTCGGCATGCTTGAGAGCCTCGAGGAGCAACGGCAGTTGCTCGGGTTGATGGGAGCCGTCGGCATCCATCTCGACGAGGACGTCGTAGCCGTGGTCCAAACCCCAGTGAAACCCGGCAAGGTAAGCGGAACCGAGGCCTTCCTTGCCCTTGCGATGCATGACGAGAACGTGATCGTCTGCAGACGCCAGACGGTCAGCGATCTCGCCGGTGCCGTCCGGAGAATTGTCGTCGGCGACGAGAACATCGACCTTCGGATTAGCGCGGCGGGTGCGCGCGACAATCGTCTCGACATTCTCCGCCTCGTTGTAGGTCGGAATGATGACGAGGACCTTGTCGAGCCGGACCTCAGTGTCGGTGGCGAACATTCCTCTCCGATCTGTTGTTTGCTTGTGCGAGCATATCGCGACGACGTCGAATCACCGACACCACTGCCGCGCCAGCCGCAACGAGAACGACGACGACCCGTAGCCACATCCCCATTCTCACGGCCAGCGTCAGCCCGGACTCCAGCGGAACCCGTACCGTGAAATTGGTGTGCGCTCCCTCTTCGGTACGCAGGCATACTGAGCCATCCGGATTGACCAACCCGGAAAAGGAATTTGTCGTTGAGACGATGATGTGTCTCCCAGTTTCAACCGCGCGCGCTCTGGTGATCTGCCATTGCTGGGGAGTTTGGGCGGTATCGATGAATGACGAGTTGTTGGATTGAACCGCGAGAATTCTTGCCCCATGGCGAACCGTGTCCGCGACAGTGTCGTCATAGGCAACCTCGAAACAGACCACCACACCGATCGGGACCTTCGTCCCAGAAATAGTTGAGTCGAGGACACCCGGAGTCGTTCCCGGAACGGACTGGCGTCCAATATTCTCCAATATGGGAATGAGCGGCAGGAAGAATGACCTGGCCGGAATCCACTCACCGAACGGCACCAAGTTGCGTTTGTGATAGATGGATGTCGGCTTGGGTGACGACGCCGGCCACCACATCGACGTCGTCTGGCGCTCGTCATCGCCGGGTCCGTCGGTCACTGCTCCCACGAGAATTGGCCGCTTCGAGATGGCCAGCGCCCCCATGACGATCTGGTGGCTCTTGACGTCAAGAACTGGATCGATGTCGGTGGAGTTCTCGGGCCACAGGATCATGTCGTGTGCGCCCTTGCCTGAAACCCGTTGCTCGGCGACGGCCATAATCGTCTGGGACAGATGATTGTCCGTGACGGACCGGGCATAGCCCATCGCGTAGGGACCGGCAGTACCGTCCACTCCCCCTTGGACGACGAGTACCCGAACGCTGTCATCATGATGAGTGACTCGTGTGGCGATCGTCCCTGACACGGTCGCCAGGACTGCGACGACGACGAGTTCTGCCATGAGGCCAACCGCATTGTGGACTCTCCTCTTTCCTCGGGCAGCGACGACACGCGCCAAGAGGGCTGCCGCCAGGGCGACAAGAAGACTCGTCCCCGTCGTCCCAGCCCACCTGAGGGCTCCGACCCATGGAGTGTCGACGACAGCCCAGGCCAGCCGAACCCAGCCGAACCCCCCAAGTGGGACCGCAGCGGCTCCCACTTCTGTGGCCGTCCAGACCATGGCCTGGAACAAAGGCGCACCGGGCAGGACACTGACGCAGCGGATGGCCCACCCGGCCAGGAGACACCACAACGCCATGACGGCAGTGAGAAGCACCGCCACCGGATGGCCCATGACGCCGACCCAGGCGATGGTGGTGGCGAACAGGCCGAGACCGAAGAGGTATCCTAGACCGGCCGCGGCACGGCCTGTCGTGGGACGGACGAGGAGGATGAGTGCGGCGAGTCCTGGAATGACGAGGATCCACCAATCCAGCGGCTGGAATCCAGTACCTGTGGCGGCTCCGGCGGCAAGTGCAGCCAGGCCGCGCAGCCACGACGTGCGCGAAAGGTGGGAGAGGTGTGTCACCGGGTACCCAGCATGCCGAGATCGTCGAACATGGTGTCGAGGACGACGACCGTTTCCGTCCCGCAGTGACACTCCTTGCGGATGCGGGTGACCAGTTGGTCGAGGTGACTGGTATTGGGTGCCTGAACTCTCGCCAGGTAGGAGGCTGCGCCAGCGATGGAGTGGCAGCCTCGCACCTCCGAGAAGGTCTTCAGGACGTCGGGGATCCTCTCGTCCTCCCCAGGATCGATGGGGTTGAGGAAGATGAAAGCCGTAATGCCTGCGCCGATGGCTTCCAGGTTGAGGGTGGCGTGGTAGCCGCAGATGATTCCCTTGGCTTCGAGCCTCTTGACGCGCTGCTGGGCGGCTGAGGTGGACAAACCCGTCTGATGTCCGAGCTCAGTCCACGACATCCGACCGTCTCCCTCGAGCAGACTCAGGATTTGGCGGTCGGTGGCTTCCAGGATCGGCGACCGATCTTCGTCCTCCTCGTTGTGGTGCTTGGTCATGAGTGGCTCCTCCCTGTCCCCGGTTCGGCCCAGTGGGATCTCAGCACGTGAATGGTGGATCCGGCGAGCAAATTCGGTGCCGCAGATGCTACTCGGGACGGGCGACCTCGGCCGTCGAGGCAGACTCTTTCGACAATCTCCAGGTCGAACTCGGCGAACCAGTCCTCGAGGTCTGCCACGCCGGAATACGACTGGTTGGGGGTGTCATGCCAGGAGTACGGCAGATCGTGGGAGGCCGGCATTCTGCCTCCGATGATCTTGAGCCGGTTGCGCCAGTACACGAAGTTCGGCACGAGCAGGATGAGCAGGGTGCCGATGCGTGCCATTTCCGCTAAGACGACGTCAGGAGAGACGACGGCCTGCAGGGTCTGCGACAAGATGACGACGTCGTAGGAGTCGTCGTGGAACTCCCCCAGGTCCTCGTTGAGATCCATCCCCAGCACCGGCACCCCCGCCGACATCGCGGTGGCGAGGGAGGGCTGATCCAACTCGACACCGGTCCCCAGGCAGTCTCGGGTGGTGATGAGGTGACAGAGCAAGGAACCGTCGCCACATCCAAGGTCTAGGACGCGGGAATGGGACGGCACGAGCGAGGTGATGATGCGTTGATCGGGACGGAGTGTCACAGCGTCGTCTCCCTCGTGCACAGGTGGCCGTCGAAGTGTGGTGCCCGCGGTGATGCCCTCATCGGCAACCGGTCGGCGGTGAGGAAGGCCTTGACGAGGTCGTGGTAGGGGTCGAGCTTCATGAGGAAGGAGTCATGACCCCACGACGAGGCAATCGTCGCGAAACTCACTGGTAGCCCTCCCCCCTCGAGATGACGGGCGATCCGGCGTGAGTGGGCCGGGGAGAATCGCCAGTCGGTGTCGAAGCAGATGACGAGGAAGTTAACCGGATCTGCCACCAGTGCGTCGGTGGCCCCGGCGCGACCGAACGGGTCGAAGTAGTCCATGACCCGAGTCAGATAGATGTAACTGAGTGGGTCGAATCGGGTGAGGAAGGCCTCGCCCTGGTGATCAAGGTATGACTCGACGGCGAAGTTGATGCCGAACCCGCGTTCCACCGATTCGGACTGACGAGACCGTCCGAACTTCTCGGCGAAGGCGTCCTCGGACAGATAAGTGATGTGAGCGAGCATCCGCGCGATCGACAATCCGGTGTTTGGGCGGACGTCGTCATAGGTGCCATCCGCAAAGGCTGGATCGCGTAGGATCGCCTCGCGTCCCACCGCGGAGAACGCGATGTTCTGAGCTGTCAACCCGCTCGACGAGGCAATGATGATGGCGTTGTCCAGGGTCGACGGGTACGTCAGCGACCAGTCGAGGGCCTGCATACCGCCCATGGAGCCGCCGACAACGGCGTGAAAGTGCTCCACACCCAGGTGCTCGGCGAGTCGCAGGTGCACTTCGACGAAGTCGTGCATGTCGATCTGAGGGAAATCGAGTCCCCAGCGTTTCCCGGTGTCCGGATTGGTCGACGCCGGTCCAGTTGTACCGGAACAGCCTCCCAGCAGGTTGGAGGCGATGACGAAGAAGCGGTCGGTGTCGATGGCGCGACCCGGTCCGATGATGTTGTCCCACCACCCTGGGCGATCCGCTCCCGGGTGGAAACCCGCTGCGTGGGCGTCTCCGGTGAGAGCGTGACAGATGTACACCGCATTGTCACGAGCTTCATTGAGAGTGCCGTAGGTCTCGTAGGCGACGGTGACGTGATCGAGACGGCCACCAGTGATCAGATGGAGAGGGTCGTCCGGCGTGGCAACCGTCGCGTACTTGGTCTCGACGGTCCCGACTCCGGGGCCTACGGGGCTGGTTCTGTGCGCTGGCAGACGGGGTGACATCGCGACCATTCTGCCAGTTCTCGTCGTCGTGCCCACCATGTGAAGGGTCCCAGCCACTACTCTCTTTGTCGTGCGCATGATGGATCAAGTCGGCCTTGAACGCGTCTTGCGGGGTGTGGCAGGCCAGCCGCGGGTCGTCTGTGGCGGTTCGGGAGCCACTCCCGTACCACTCCTGGGCATCATCGACCGGTGTGTCGAGACGTGGCGGTTGGTGTGCATCAATGCGCCAGTCGGTGTACCCACACGCAAGGACGTCGTTCACGAGACGATCTTCATCGGCCCGGGTAGTCGACGTGCCGAGAGCCTCGAGTACGTCCCCTGTCGTTTAAGCCTGGCACCGAGCCTCTACGAGGAGCGACTCGCGCCCGACATCCTCGTTCTGCACACCAGCACGCCACGCAATGGCACCGTGAGCATGGGTATTGAGGTCCAGGTGTTGCCGGCCGCCCTCGACGCGGCCAAGCGGCGAGGTGCTCTCATCATTGCCCAGGTCAATCCGAACATGCCCCATGTCCTCGGCGACGGGATCGTTGACGTCGATGACATTGATATCGGTGTTTTCGTCTACGCTTCTCTGCCAACTGCCTCCATGCCGTCCCCGGGTCCGCTGGCCCGCCAAATCGGTGACCGGGTGGCTTCTCGGATCCGTGACGGCGCCACCCTCCAGGTGGGGATCGGTGCGGTTCCTGACGCCGTCGTCGCTCAGCTGCCCGAGAACATCCACGTAGGCGTGTGGACCGAACTCCTCACCGACTCCATCCGCCTCCTGGACGATGCTCATACCCTGGACGATCGCGTCGTCACCGGCACCTTCGCGATGGGAACACCCGCCTTGTACGAGTGGATCGACGACAATCCGCGGGTGCGGTTGCTACGCTGCGAGACCACGAATGACCCCGGGACCATCGCTGGCCAACCCAAGGCCACCAGTGTCAATACGGCTTTGCAGGTGGACCTGTTCGGTCAGGTCAACGCAACTCGCGTCGGTACCAAGATCTATTCCGGGGTCGGTGGATCCACCGACTTCCTAGTGGGCGCCATGCACTCCCCCAGTGGTCAGGCCCTCATTGCCATGCGCAGTTGGCATCCGAAAGCCAACCGCTCGACGATCGTGGACGTGCTTGATTCACCGGTTTCGGCGATCCAGCCCTCGGTCATCATCACGGAGCAGGGCACGGCTGAGCTGTTCGGAAACTCCCAGAATGAGCAGGTTCGTCAACTCATCGAGAACACTGCCCACCCGGATGCCCGCGACCATCTCTGGCGGCGGGCCAGGGAGTTTGGGTTGGCCTGATCAGGCGTCGGGTACTTCGACGTCGAGGAGCTTGGCGAGGACCGTGATGACGCCATTCTCCTTGTAGGACGGAGCAACGTAGTTCGAGGCCTCAATGATGTCGGGATGGGCGTTGGCCATTGCGAAGGACCACTTCGCCAGCGGCATCATCTCAAGGTCATTGAGGAAGTCGCCGAAGATCGCCGTCTGATCCGGGGTGACACCCAGATCGGCCTGCACAGCCTTGACGGCACTGCCCTTGTTCACGCCGGGGTTCATGATGTCGACCCAGTTCGGGGTGGCAAGGATGACCTGGTGGTCAGGGGCGATGCGCTGCATCGTCGGGTGAGTGACCTCGGAGGCCTCGCCGAAGTCATAGATGGACAACTTGATGACGTCGCCGGTGTGCTCGGTGAGGTCATCGACGACGGTGTGGCTGTGGTAGTAGGTCGCGACGTGGGAGACAAAACGATCATCCCCGCGTTCAAGGTATGCGATGGACTTGGTCGCGACGACCAAACCGACGTCATGCCCATCTTCGGCGAGCCTTCGAACTCCCTCGATCACCTCGTGCGCAAGGTCGGGGTCGATGATCGATGAGGAGACGTCGGCGCCATCGCGGACGACATAGGTACCGTTCTCCGAAATGATTGGCATCCCGTCGAGGTGGGAATGAAACATCGTGGACAGGGTGGCGCACTGGCGTCCGGAAGCCGGTACGAAGGCGACGTCACGATCCTTCATGATCTCCAGAAGTGGCCACAGCTGGGCCGGGATGTTCCCCTCGCCGTCGAGGAGGGTGCCATCCATGTCGGAGATGACCAGTCGGAGATCGTCGGCGGGGGCAGGAAACGGGGTTGGCTTCGGCATGTCCACCCGCTCAGGATACCGATACCGGAGTGTGACAGGGCACGAAGACGACGAGCCCATCTGAGATGGCCGGGACCAGAAGCGCAGCACGCGCCCGGTGCCCGGCCCCAGCAACAACGAGCACCCTCCCGGAGTAGTCATGGGGGGAGGGACTCCTATCCAGAAATGATTAATGCCTGGTGAGAATCACCTTCTCACCAGGCATTTCGTCGGGCTGACAGGATTTGAACCTGCGACCCCTTGACCCCCAGTCAAGTGCGCTACCAAGCTGCGCTACAGCCCGATTGAATCGCTCGGCGATCCGGAGAAGTACACTAGCGTACTTCCGCTCCTGCAACCAAATTGGTCACTTCTTTCCGCGCCTCTCGCGTGGACGGATCTCGACGTGCACCGGTGATCCGGCGAAGCCGAAGTCCTCGCGCAGCCGTCTGATGATGAACCGCACGTATCCCTGGTCGAACATCCCTGAGGTGAACAGGGCGAAGGTCGGCGGGCAGGTGTGAGCCTGGGTACCGAAGAGGATCCTCGGCTGCTTGCCACCACGCACGGGGTGGGGATGTGCCGCCGCCAGACGTCCGAGGAAGGCATTGAGCTTTCCGGTCGAGATCCTCGTCTCCCAACCTGCGGCAGCCGTCTCGATGGCCTTTTCGAGCTTGTCGACGTTGCGACCCTTGAGAGCAGAGATGTTGACCCGCGGAGCCCAGGAGTAGGCCTGCACGTCACGTTCGATCTCGCGCTCCAGGTAACGACGACGCTCGTCGTCGGTCAGATCCCACTTGTTGTAGGCGATGACCATCGCGCGTCCGGCCTCTTCGACCATGGTGAGGATGCGCAGATCCTGGTCACTGATCGGCTCCGAGGCATCGATGACGACGACGCACACCTCGGCGCGCTCGATGGCCGCTTGGGTACGTAGGGACGCGTAGTACTCGTGTCCGGAGGCTTCCTTGACCCGCTTGCGCAGTCCAGCAGTGTCGATGAACTGGTACAGGGTGCTGCCAACGGTCACCAACTCGTCGACCGGGTCAACCGTCGTCCCGGAGACATCCGAGACTACTGCACGATTCTGACGGGCTAGACGGTTGAGAAGCGAGGACTTGCCGACGTTCGGCCTGCCGACGATGGCAACACGGCGCGGACCACCGGTCGTCTCGTAACTGGCCGGGCTCTCCGGCAGCACCTCGATGAGGGCGTCGAGAAGGTCACCCGATCCGCGACCATGCATGGCGGACACCGGGTGGGGCTCCCCCAGGCCGAGGTTCCACATCGTCGCGGCCTCGGCCTCACCACGCACGTCGTCAACCTTGTTGGCTGCCACGACGATGGGTTTGCGCGACTGTCTCAACACCTGGACGACGGCCTCGTCCTCGTCAGTCGTACCGACATTGGCGTCGACGACGAACAGCACCGCGTCGGCCGTCGAGATGGCCAGCTCAGCTTGCTCAGCGATCATGGCGGCCATGCCTGAGGCATCGGAGGCCCAACCACCGGTGTCTACGAGCACGAACTGACGACCGGACCACTCGGCGTCATAGGACACCCGGTCTCGGGTTACGCCGGGGACATCCTGCACAACAGCCGCTCGGCGTCCGAGGATGCGGTTGACGAGGGTGGACTTACCCACATTGGGCCGCCCGACGACGGCGACGACCGGCTTGGGAAGGGCTTCCTCGGTGCCGTCACTGGGGCCGTCGAGGAACTCGGGCGAGTCGGACATGAGGGCACACTCCTGCTAGGGGACTGAACCACGGTACACGCACTCGCGCCCGTGGGAATATCGTTCAGCGCAGCGACTGAGGAACCAGGCCGATGACGGCGTCGATGACCTGCTCCAGATCGAGATGGGTGGAGTCGACCAAGGTCACCCCTTCAGCGGGCTGCTCAAAGGTGGACACCGTCGAGTCGTCACGGTCACGACGCACGATCGAGTCGATGACCTGTTCCATGTCGACCTTCTCCCCCAACTCAGCCTGACGACGCGCGATGCGAACGGCAGGATCGGCGACCAGGAGCACTCTCACCTGGGCGTCGGGGCACACAACCGTGGTGATGTCGCGACCTTCCATGACGATGCGTCCGCAGTTGGCCGCGATCTGGCGCATGCGAGCGGTGAGGGCGTCTCGAACAGGCTGAATGGTCGCAACCGCAGACACCGTGGCACTGGTCTCCGGATACCGGATCTCCTCGGTGACATCGTCACCGTCGATGACGACGAGGTCGTGGTTGGCAGAGGTGTCAATGTCCAACCGGCAGGTACGAGCCACCTCGATGGCGTCGAGCGGATTGGCCTTCGGATCAATTCCAAGATGGGCAACACGACAGGCCACCGCGCGATACATCGATCCGGTGTCCAGATGGGCCACGTCGAGTCGATTGGCAACCCCGCGAGAGGTCGACGACTTACCGGACCCGCTGGGCCCGTCAATGGCGATGACAAGAGGTGAGGGTGACACGTTCTGCCTGCCTTTCGATGACGATCCGACCAGGCGAGACTATCGGCATCCACCGACAAGGGTCAGGAACGCACCGACCAGCCATGATCGCGCATTGAGGCCCTCAACTGCTCCGCACGATCCGGGGCGACATCGATGGACAGGAAACCAACCTCACGAGCCGGATCATGCTCCACCGACAGGTCCTCGACATTGACCCCAGCAGCCTCGACATCAGCAAACAACCTGGCCAGGCCACCAGGCGCATCGGGAATCTCGACGACGACGACGCTGATCTCCATCATCTGGTGGCCATGCTTACCGGTGATCTTGCGTGCCCCCGACTGCCCGACGCCCAGGAATTCCTCCAGACGGTCCGGGTCGTCCAGACGAGACAGCAGGTCGTCAAGATCGTCACGAATGGCTTCCAGCTGACGACGAACCTCAGTGCGATTGGAGTTGAGGATCTGACGCCACATGGTGGTCTGGGAACGAGCCACTCGCGTGATGTCACGGATCCCCGATCCTGCCAGCCTGAGATGTTGAGGACGAGCATGTCGCAGATTGGCCGCCGTGAGGATGCTCATGAGGTGAGGAAGGTGGGACACCTCGGCGACGGCTCGGTCGTGCTCGTCAGCATCCATGCTCACCACACGAGCGCCGCACGTCCTGGCCAGAGCAATGACCTGCTCGACGTCATCATGCCGGTTGTCAGTACGGGGAGTCACCACCCAGGTGCGGTCGACGAACAGTTCGTCGGAAGCTGTCAATGGGCCTGTGTACTGAGTGCCAGCCATGGGGTGTGAGCCGACATACCTGGTGACATCGACATCTCGACCAGCTGCCAAGTCGATGAGTTCGGCGAGCACCGCTCCCTTGACCGACGCGGTGTCCGTGACGACGGCGTGGGGATGACGGTTGAGGCGCTCGACGATGGTCGAGGCGACTGCGGAGGGTGGGGTTGCCACCACGACGACCCGATACGCATCGTCGTCGAGGCCGTCCAGCTGGCCTGCGCCACGTCCGGCCGCCACCAAGGCGTTGCCGCGATCGATGTCCCACAGGTGGACGTCAGCCCCCGCGGCGACGAGGGCTTTCCCGACTGACGCACCGATGAGTCCTGCACCGACGACGAGAATGGGACCCCTCAAGGCCAGTGCAACGTCCTCAGGACTCGTCACTGTCAGCCTCCAGCACGGTGGCAGCGTCGAGACGGCGGAAATGACGTCGGGTCGAGGCGTGGCGATCGAGTAGTCCCACTTCGATGCTCTCTGGTTCGGCGTCAAGAACGCTCATCGAAGCCCGAACGACCTCAGACACCGACACATGGTCCGGCAGGTCGAAAGACTTCTCAGAAGCCACTCCCATGAGAACGGGATCAGTGCTGGCACGCACGGTCCCGTCGAAGTCAATGGTGTATAAGCGATCCTCGGAAGGGACGAGGCCGAGCTCTGCCACCGTCACCTGGACCTGATAGGGCTTGATATCAGGGCAGGTAAAGACCTTGCCGATAATGCGGGAATACATGCTCGCCAAGCTGCGTCCCGTGACGTCGAGTCGGTCATAGGCGTAGGCACGAAGGTCGGCGAAACGGATGCCCGCCACCCGCAGGTCCTCGGCCTCATGGAAGATCCCGACCGCGGCAAAGGCGAGCCGATCATGGATCTCGGAGATCGACCTCATACCCCTGGGAAGATCTGCACCACGCTGACGGGCAACCAACGCAATGCCCTCCGCGCAACGAGCGACAATGACGCCGTCGCCTCCATCACGGATCGAATCAGACACGAAACTGGCCCGGTCGGCCACCCACTGACTCGGTGGAACGTAGGCAGGAATCGTCATGACTGGACCTCCTCGTGCTCCGCCTCGGCAGTGATCTCGTCGACGACCCGCTTCGCCAACACCGCGACTTCCTCGGTGGGAATCCGCGTGACACCGGTGGAATCGGCATGGGCAACGGTCGGGTACAGACCACGAGACAGATCAGGTCCCGACAGCGCCGAAGTGGTGCTGTCACTGATGGCGGTGTGCAGGGCGCGAATCGCGAGCATGATGGCTTCGTCGCGATCCATCCCGGGGCGGTAACCGTCATCGAGGACATCGGTGGCGAACAGAGTCCCGGACCCGACGCAGGCGTGGGCGTGCTTCTCGGTGCGTCCACCCGTTCCGTCATAGGAAAAGATGCGTCCGCGGTGAGCGAGGTCATCCCACCCGGCCAACAACGGCGTCACAGCCATCCCCTGAGCCATCATTGTGCCGTTCGAGCGCACTAGACTCGACAACCTCGCGGCTCGACCGTCCATGCTGATCCGTTGCCCCTGGATCTTCTCGAGGTGATCAACCTCGGCCTGGAAGAGACGAATCATTTCCCCCGCGAGACCCGCTGCGCCTGCAATTCCGATCACACAGCGATCATCGGTACCGAGGATTCGGTCAATATCTCGCTGATCTGGGTGCCGCGTCATCGCCGATCCGAGATCGGCGGCGGCTATCACGCCCCCGCTGCAACGGATGGCCAGCACCGTTCTGCCGTGCCTCGACAACTCAGGAACACTGGTGTCCACCGTCGTCGGAGGCAGCAGCTCAGGGGCCACACGCCTCAGGAACAGTGCAAACGAATCGGTGGTTGAACTCGATGTGAGGTAATCCTCATCGAGATCGGACAGCGACAGTGGCATGACCCTCCTCGTCACGGATGCACTCGGGATTTCCAGCCTAGCCGACCGATTTGGGTACAGACCCCGATGCGGATACCATCGGTATTCGATACCAGTGGTACTGCCTACGATCCCCTTGCTCTTCCGAAGGACGACAACCTGTGATGCCTACCGCAGTGGAAAGGCCTCATCGCGACGAGGTCAAAAATCGCATACTCGTCGCTGCCACCGAAAATTTCGAACGGGACGGCTATGCCGGCGCGAGTCTGCGTCGCATCGCATCGGATGCCGGATTCACCAAAGGGGCCGTGTACTCCAATTTCGGGTCCAAGCCCGACCTCTTCGGACAGGTGTGCACCGAAAGGCTTGCCAGTGGCGAGAGGGATGTCGTCGATGCCCTCTCCCCCATCTTTTCGAGCGGTGGCAACCCCGACGAGGTCATGAGGCAGATCAGCGAGAAGCTCACGGAGATCCTCCTGGAAGATGCTCCGTGGCAGGTCATTCTCGCGGAATTCCGCGCTCTGGCCCGCCACGACGAGGAGATCGCCGAGGCCTACACAAAACTGCAGAAACAGCGGATCGCTCAACTGGTCGATTTGACGACCCAGTACTGTGTACTCGACCGCGTCAAGTCCGCGGAGGATGCCAACCCACGCAGCCTCGCGGTAGTGGTCCTCAGTCTGGTCAACGTGCTTGCCCTGGAATTCTCGGTGGCCAGTGCAGTCATCGACCAGCAGGTCATAACCGATGTCATCGAACGTTCAATCAGGGGGTTTCTCCAGTGATGCGTTTCTCGAAACGTCCTCCGGTCGACACCCAGGCTCTTGAGGACGCCTCGGGAGTGGTGCTCCACGCCCGCGACTTGAACGCCCAGGGGCGGCAAGGAATGATCTTCGGGCCTCTCGACATGGACCTCGCGCCGCGTCAGCTAGCCGTCATCCATGGCCCCGCCGGCGCCGGAAAGTCCGCCCTGCTGCTGGCCCTCTCCGGACGGTTCCGCAGAACACGCGGAACCCTCATCATCGACGGCATTGATGCGATGGCCGAGCCCTACCGCGCCATTCATCGCACGTCCGTGGCCCGTATCGCCGATTACGTCGTCCCAGAGGATCGCCTGACCCTCAATGAATCAGTCGCCGAGCGATGCCACCTCGATGCTGTCAACCTCAAGACAGCCGAGAGCAGGGTGCGTCAGATCGAGGAAATCGTCGGTTTCCGTATTGACCGTTCCTGCGAGTTCGAGCAGCTCGAAGCCATTGAGCGTGCCGTGACGTCGGTGGCTCTCGCCATGCTGAGGGAGACGAAGGTAGTCGTCATTGACGATGCCGATGTCATGGTTCCCCACAACCAGCAGAGATTGTTGTTCGAGATCTTCTCAAAGCTCACCGAGCTCGACGACTCGACCATCATCGCCGCGACAGTGGACGACGACATGGCGCCGCCCGGATCCCTCGACGTCGAACTGCCGGCCCACAACCGTGCCCATGCGGTCAAGGACATTCATGGCAACAAGGATGTCGACGGTAATTCTCGCGACCCGGAAGCCCCAGAGGTGACACAGATTCCTCTCGAAGGAGAGGAAGAAAACATCGAACCTGAGGTCGACACCAAGACCGATTCCGCGCCCGACGAAGAAACCGAATACAACACTCCGACGGAAAATGCCCATACCGATGACTGCCCCCGGAGATAACGCATGCTGACTCGATTCATCAGACTCGTACAGTTCGAGTTTCGGCGTTTCAAAGGACGCTCCAAGCTCGGCCTCATCTTCATTCTCATTATTCCGCTGCTGTACGGTGGTATTTATCTTCACGCCAACTGGGATCTTTATTCCAATACCGACAAGGTGAAGATTGCGATCGTCAATCATGACAAGCCGGCCACGTTTGATGGTCGGACCGTCGAAGGTGGCAAGGAATTCCAGGAAACGCTGAAGAAGAACCCACGATTCGACTGGCAGTTCCTCGGAACCGATGAGGACAAGGCCTATCAGGGTCTTCGTGACGCCGAGTACTTCATGGTCATCGAGGTACCCGAGAACTTCTCGACGAGCATCGTGTCTGCCGGTGACTTCAAGCCGGCTCGGGCGACACTCAAGCTCCACCGCGACGACGCAAACGGATTCATCATCGGTCTGTTGACCTCACAGGTTCAGACAGCCCTTGAGCAGGCCTTGGACCAAAGTGTGTCCGAGACCTACTTCAATGCACTCTTCGTCAACCTGGGGGTCATCAAGGACTCATTGACGAAAGCGTCCGAGGGTTCAGCAACACTCGACTCCGGCATGAAAACCCTTGACGCCGGCGTCAATGAGATGAACACCAAGGTCCTGGGGGCAACCAAGGCCGTTGGCGACTCCACCGCAACCGTTAACAAGGTGAATTCCGCACTGGCGAACGCCGATTCGGCAGCGGCCAAGACGTCGATGGCAGTAGGCCAGACCAGGGTGGGCGCCCAAGCCATCACCGGCGCCGCACAAAGCGTCATGGCCGATGCCCAGGCCGTCAATTCTGCAATGATTCCGCTCATCAACAATGTGACCAAGAACCTTCCTGCTTTACAGAAACAGTCCGGTAACCTCGTCTCCGCGACGGCGACGTTGCAGAATCCCAACGGAAATTCTGTCGTCAAGATTCAGCACGATGTGACCGGGGCGGCGAACAAAGCATCGGCTCTTGCTGCCAAACATCCTGAACTTGCCGATGATCCTGACTACATCGCATTGACCAAGCAAATAAATGGCGCCGCAAGTTCAACGACAACCGTGTCGTCCAATATTGCGGCGGTCGCAAATATCTCGGCCGGTCTCAATCTGAGCCTCAACCAGCAGAATGCTGACACCCTGGCCGACAATGCCAAGGCCTCGCTGAATCGTCTCAACAAGGATGCTCAGCAGGTCAACAATGGCCTTGAGACGATCAACGGTGCCATGGACAACGCTGATTCGGCTGCGAAGGATCTCAACAAGGCTGTCAACAACGCCACCGACGCCGGCCGCGACTTCACCGCGAAAGCTCCGGAAATTGCCTCTGGCGTCATGCAGTTGAGCAATGGTCTGGGACAGCTCAAGGCGGGTGCTGACGCTCTGTCCAAGGGAGCGACAAAGCTCCATCAAGGCCTCGATACCGGTGCCAAGCAGATTCCCGGCATGACGGATGATCAGCGCACCAATCTGGCCGATGTCATGAGTTCCCCAGTCGACGTCGAGCAGACCATCCTTCACTCCGCGAAGTACTACGGACGTGGCCTCGCGCCGATGTTCTTCTCCATCGCCATGTGGATCGCCTGCATCTCAACCTTCCTCGTCGTGCGTACCTTCTCCGGTCGTGCCATGACTGGTCGGGCCAACGCCCTGTCGATCGCGCTCGTCGGTTTCGGCCCGCTGGCGGTGATCGCCTTGGTTGGTGCGTACATCATGGCCTTCGGCGTCTGGTTGACCTTGGGACTCGACCCGGTCCATCCCTGGTACTTCATAGGTTTTGTGACATTGACATCACTGTCATGGATGATGCTGGCCTTCTGGATGAGACTCATCTTCGGCTCGCCACAGACAGCCATCTTCCTCATCCTCCTGGTGCTCCAGCTGCCCACATGTGGTGGAACCTTCCCTGTCACGATGCTGCCGCCGGTCTATCAGAAACTGGCTGTCGTCATGCCGATGAAGTACTCCGTCGACGCCTTCCGCGTCCTCATCTCAGGTGGACCGATGTCGACGATGGCGCTTGGATTCGCCGTCGAGGGTGGCATCCTCATCATCTCGACGATCATCACCTTGGCCCTTGTCCATCGCCACAAGCTGTTCCGTATGCGTGACCTGCACCCGCCGATGATCACATCGACCTCCACGGCCGACTTCGCCTTCTCCGTGAGGCCGCGATGAATGACGAGCTGGCATCGCCCTCGGTACGACGAGCTCTCGTCGCCGACATCATCTGCGTAATCCTGTTCGCAACGATTGGACGCGCCAGTCACGGGGAGGCCCTCTCCCCCGGCGGCCTGCTACGAACCGGCACTCCGTTCGTGCTGGGACTTGCCGTCGGTTGGGTCATCGTCGTGACGGCCCGTATCCCGGCACAGCGCTGGCTGGCTGGACTGGTTCTGTGGGCGTCCACCCTCCTCGTGGGAATGGTGGTTCGCTACTTCACCGATCAGGGGGTGGCAGTCGCCTTCATCATCGTGGCGGCAAGCTTCCTGGCTCTCACCCTCATCGGGTGGCGCGCCGTGATGATCGGCATCAGGACGGCGCGTCGCAGGAAACGGCAGGTGTGACGGCAAGAGGGCCGGCGAGTGAACCCCGCCGGCCCTCTTCTGTGGTTGTTGATGAAACCGTGCGGTTGAACGCGTCAGCGGCACAGCCACAACGTGGTCATGCGACCCCAACCATCACTTCTCCTCCTTCGGCAACCGCCACTGATCGTGCTCGGTGATGTTGCGTGGACGAGGTCCGTGATAGTCAGGCCCGTAAGCGCCCGGAGCAGGGCGACGCTTACGCACGGGCGCCGTCACACCAGGAGCAAGCCGACGTGAAATGACGAGGAAGCCGGTGTGGCCCGTCGACCCGTGAGCCGGACGGATGGCCAAGCCTTCAGCGTGCCAGTCCCGGGTCGTCGTCTCGGTGGCCTGCGGCTCCGTCCACCCACCATCGGCACGAAGAGTGTCCATCACCCGACCCATCTGGGTCGTGGTGGCGACATAGCAGCACAGCACGCCGCCCGGAACCAAGACCTTGCCAACCGTCTCGACGCACTCCCATGGGGCAAGCATGTCGAGGATGGCGCGGTCGATCGGCTCGGACGTAATGCCCGTCACCAGATCGGAGACCTTGAGGTCCCAGGTGGACGGCACCTCACCATAGAAGGACTCGACGTTCTTGTGGGCGACGTCAGCGAACTCCTGCCGCCTCTCATAGGAATGCAGGCGTCCGTTCGGCCCAATGGCGCGCAGCAATGGGATCGACAGGCCGCCGGACCCGACTCCAGCCTCCAGCACGCGCGCCCCGGGGAAGATGTCGGCCCACATCGTGATCTGGGCCGCCTCCTTGGGGTAGATGATCGCGGCCTCACGCGGCATGGAGACGGTGAACTCGCTGAGAATCGGTCGCATGGCCAGGAACTGCAAGCCGCCGACGGAGGTGACGACGACTCCCTGAGGCCCGCCGATGAGGTCGTCGTGGCGCACTGCCCCCTTCGTGGTGTGGAAGATGCCACCCGACTGCAGGACGATCGAGTGTTTGCGCCCCTTGGGATCAGTGAGGGTGATCCGCTCCCCAGCACGCAGGACTCCCCCGCCGCCATTGGCCACCGGAGCAGCAGGCTCGTCGGCAAGGTGCCACAGGCTGACGAGATCAGCCAGTGACAGACCGGACAGGTCCGGGCGATGAACCCGGCGAGGTCCAGGACCGGCCTCGGCCAGCCCGTCAACGGTGAGCACCGCGGCCCCAGCGGTCGTCGCTGAGGTAGTCCCCTTGGGGGAATCCTCGATCGCCAGACAGTCGGCGATGTCGACGCCAAGCCTTTCGGCAGCCAACAAGTACGGATCTGGCGCCGGTTTGGCCGTCCCCGGGGTGACGTCGTCGAAGGTCACAACGGTGTCAAAGGAGTTGCCGATACGGTCATGGATGGCCTCAAGCACCGGCTCGACGACAGCGTGCGCCGATCCCGTCACGATCGCCATGGGGACACCGGCCTCACGGATCTCTGTCAGCAGGTCCAGCACACCCGGACGCCACGGCACCTCTCGTTCCCGGTTGAAGGTCGAGACCATCGTGATGAGCTGGTGCCGCACATCCTCGGTGGTTGCCGATTCCCCAATCTCTCCGGCCATCGCCTCGCAGACATCGGTCATCGGTCCGCCAGTGAAGCTACTGGCCTTTTCGGACTCCCACATGATTCCGTGGGAGGACAGAATCGCCAGTTCTGCCTCGACCCAGCGAGGTTCTGTATCGACGAGGGTCCCGTCAAAGTCCCACAACACCGCCGCAAAACGGTCGGCAGTCGAGGTGTGCAAGGACGTCTCACTTGGCGTTGAAATAGTTGGCCTCCGGATGATGGACGACGAAGGCGTCGGTGGACTGTTCTGGATGGAGTTGAAACTCCTCCGACAGCTCCACACCGATCCTCGCCGGGTTGAGCAGTTTCACCACCTTGGCCCTGTCCTCGAGGTTCGGGCAGGCGGCGTACCCGAAACTGTACCGGCAGCCCCGGTAGGTCTGATGGTCGATGGCATCGGTGACAGAGGTACTGTCGTCGTCAATCCTCAATTCATGACGCACACGGGCGTGCCACATCTCGGCGAGAGCTTCGGTCAACTGGACGGACAGCCCGTGCAACTCGAGGTACTCCCGGTAGGAATTGGCCTCGAAGAGTCGTTGGGTGGCAGCCGAGACCGCCTTTCCCATCGTCACCAGCTGGAAACCAATGACGTCCGGGCCGTACTCGCCGGCCTCGTCGGCGTCGCGAAAGAAGTCAGCCAGGCAGAGCTTCCGACCACTACTTTGGCGTGGGAAGGTGAACCGGGTGACCTCCTTCGAGGTGTCCTCGGGGTCCAGGACGATGAGGTCGTGCCCCTGGGAGAAGCACGGCCAGTAGCCATCGGCCACGCCGAACTGGGCCAGATTCTCCTGCCGGATGCGGTCCAGGAGAAGCCGCAAACGCGGCCGAGCCACCTCATTGACCATGCGATCCCAGGAACCGTCGCTGCGCGAACCCTTGAGCCCCCACCGGCCCATGAAGGTGGCGCGCTCGTCGAGCCAGACCAGCACGTCGGCCAACGGAATACCCGTCGAGACTCTCGAACCCCAGAACGGCGGGGTCGGGATCTCGACCGACCCTGGAACGGGTCGGGCCACATCGGCGCGCGGGGCATCGTCATCAGAAGTCATGTCGTCGGTCTCAACAGTGACCTGTTTGACCTTGATACGACGACGTCGAGGCTTCGGGAGTTCAGCTCCCGGAACCCCCTTCTTGACGGCCATCACGGAATCCATGAGGCGAAGTCCCTCGAAGGCGTCCCTTGCGTAGCGCACCTCGCCCTCGAACAGGTCGTTGAGGTCCTCCTCGACGAATGTCCTCGTCAGGGCCGCACCACCGAGCATGACTGGGTACTTGGAGGCCAGTCCGGCCTGGTTCAACTCGAGCAGGTTGTCCTTCATGACCATCGTCGACTTCACCAGCAGACCAGACATGCCGATGACGTCAGCCCGATAGGTCTCGGCGGCCTCGATGATCGCCGTCACCGGCTGCTTGATGCCCAAATTGACGACGTGATAGCCGTTGTTGGAGACGATGATGTCGACGAGGTTCTTGCCGATGTCGTGGACGTCACCCTTGACCGTGGCGAGCACCAGGGTGCCCTTGCCGGAGGTGTCCGACTTGTCCATGTGAGGCTCGAGGTGAGCGACTGCCACCTTCATGACCTCCGCGGACTGCAGCACGAAGGGAAGCTGCATCTTGCCCGACCCGAAGAGGTCGCCAACCACCTGCATACCGGCCAGCAGATCCTCGTTCACGATGTCGAGAGCAGTCTTAGACTCCATGGCCTCGTCGAGGTCATCCTCCAGGCCCTTGGCATTGCCGTCGATGATGCGCTGCTTGAGGCGCTCGAACAGCGGCATGGCGGCCAGCTCGGCCTCGCGCTCGGCACGCATCGAGGCAGCCGTCACTCCCTCGAAGAGTTCCAGGAAGCGACTGAGCGGGTCATAACCGTCATGACGCCGGTCGTGGACGAGGTCGAGGGCGACCTCGCGCTGTTCCTCCGGAATGCGATCGATCGGCAGGATCTTCGCGGTGTGGACGATGGCCGAGTCCAGCCCGGCCTTGACGGCCTCGTGGAGGAAGACCGAGTTGAGGACGATGCGGGCTGCCGGGTTGAGGCCGAAGGAGATGTTCGAGACACCGAGGGTGGTACGCACACCCGGGTAACGCTTCTTAATCTCGGCGATGGCGTTGATGGTCTCCAGACCGTCGCGACGGGTCTCCTCCTGACCAGTGCCGATCGGGAAGGTGAGGCAGTCGACGAGGATGTCACCGATGTCCATGCCCCAGTTGTCGACGAGATCATCGATGAGGCGAGAGGCCACCCGTACCTTCCACTCGGCAGTGCGTGCCTGGCCCTCCTCGTCAATGGTGAGTGCGACGACTCCAGCCCCATTCTCGACGACCATCGGCATGACGCGCTGGTAGCGCGATCCAGGACCGTCCCCGTCCTCGAAGTTCACCGAGTTGATGATGCAGCGACCGGGCAGATGCTCCAGACCAGCAGCCAGGACGTCGGGCTCGGTGGAGTCAAGGATGATTGGCAGCGTGCAGGAGGTGGCCAGTCGGGCGCTGAGTTCGGACATGTCCGCCACGCCATCGCGACCGACGTAGTCGACGCACAGGTCGAGCAAGTGGGCGCCGTCGCGGGTCTGGGCCCTGGCGATGTCAACACACTCATCCCAGTTCTGGGCCAACATCGCTTCACGGAAGGCCTTGGAACCGTTGGCGTTGGTGCGCTCGCCAATGGCCAGATAGGCGGTGTCCTGGCTCAACGGGACGTCGTTGTACAGGGAGGCAACGGCGTCGGCGTGGTGAATCTCGCGCTCGGGAACCGGTCGACCTGAAACCCGCTCGGCAATGGCACGGATGTGGTCAGGGGTGGTACCGCAGCAGCCACCGACGACCGACAGGCCGTAACGATCAACGTAGTCGTCCAGAACGGGGGCGAGATCGTCAGGACCGAGGGGATAACGGGCCCCCTCCCCCGTGATCTCGGGCAGGCCAGCGTTCGGCATGCACATGATCGGTACCTGTGCTCCGCGGGACAGGGTACGCAGGTGCTCGGCCATCTCGGCGGGTCCGGTGGCGCAGTTGAGGCCGAGGGCGTCGACGCCGAGAGATTCCAGCACCGTCAATGCTGCACCGGTCTCCGACCCCATGAGCATGGTTCCGGTGGTCTCGACGGTGAAGTCGACGAGAATAGGCAGGTCGACCTTGCGCGCGGTGGCGGCACGATGAGCGCCTATGATTGCGGCGCGAGCCTGCAAGAGGTCCTGGCAGGTCTCGATCTGGACACCGTCGGCGCCCGCGTCAATCATGGCCTCGATGACCTGCTGGTAGACATCGCGGATGGCGGCGAAACCAATCTGGCGAAGGGTCGGCAGCTTGGTTCCCGGACCGATCGATCCAACGACGTAATGCGGCTTGTCCGTACGCTTGTCAGCTGCCTCACGAGCCAGTTTCGTGGCAGCAGATGCCAGTTCGACAGCACGCGGAGCGATGCCGTACTCCGTCAGGGCTGGCAAGTTCACGCCGAAGGTGTTGGTCTCGATGATGTCAGCCCCGGCATCCAGGTAGACGTCATGAATGCCGGAGATGACATCAGGTCGGGTGACATTGAGTATCTCGTTGCAGCCCTCAAGTCCCTGGAAGTCATCCATCGTGAGATCGCTGCTCTGCAGCATCGTGCCCATGGCGCCATCAATGACGAGAACGTGCCGGGACAGAGCGGTGCGAAGGGTCATGGGTTCCAGCCTAGGGGTCAGGCTAGCCTTGGCACCATGCGATTTCGACACATGGACCGGCCATGGGTCGTGGTGGCCTTCAGTGGCTGGAACGACGCCGGCTCGGCCGCCACCCAAGCGGCGACCCTCATCGCTGAGTACTCCGAGGCAAAAACCTGGCGGACGATTGGTGGCGAGGAGTTCCACGACTTCCGTCAGACCCGTCCTGCCATCACCGTCATGAATGACGTCGAAATCGTCAACTGGCCGTGCACGACGATCCGTGTTGGCAGGTGGCAAGGCCAGCCGATCGTCATCGTCACCGGTCCTGAGCCAAGTCTGCGCTGGCGAACCTACTGCTTCCGCTTGCTGCGGCGACTACGCAAGCTCAAACCGGCTGGTCTCGTCGTGCTTGGCGCGATGGCCACTGATGTCGCCCACACACGGCAATTGCCCGTGATGGTCTCGACGACCGACCCTGACCTCGTCAGTGCCCTGGGGGCGGAGAAGCTCGAGTACGACGGCCCGACGGGCATCCCCTTCGTCCTTGTCACAGAGGCACGGCACCACGACTTCAACGCCATCGGGCTGTGGGTCGGTGTGCCGCAATACGCCTGTGAATCCCCTTGCCCTCCGGCTGTGCAGTCCCTCCTTGTCCGGATCGAGGAACTCACCGGGATTGCCGTGCCGCAAGCTGGTCTCGAGGAGGACAAGCGAGAATGGGTCGGAGCCATTGACGAGGCCCTGTCTGAGCATCCCGAACTGGCCGAGTACGTCGCAGCCCTCGAGACGGAACAGGATGCCACCCTGCCCGAGGGGCTTACGGGAGACGTCCTGGCCGTGGAGTTTCAGTCCTATCTACGCCACCGCGGTACCTGACCGCAGTACTCAGTGGCAGCAGTCCTGGGCCGCCTGAGCCTGATTGCGCAGTGAGGTGACGACCTGGTCGGGGTCATCGGATCGGTAGACGGCAGAACCCGCCACGAAGGTGTCAGCCCCGGCCTCGGCAGCGCGCTCAATGGTGTCAGCCGAGACTCCGCCGTCAATCTGCAACCAGATGTCCGCCCCGGATGCGTCAATGAGTTTGCGTGCACTACGGATCTTGGCGAGAACGGGATCGAGGAATTTCTGTCCGCCGAATCCAGGCTCCACGGTCATGAGGAGAATCTGGTCAAACTCGGTCAGGAAACCAGCGAGCTGCTCGACTGGGGTCGCCGGACGCAGTGCCACGGATGCTCGCGCTCCCATCGCCCGGAGTTCCCGAGCCAGCTTGATGGGCGCAGTGGCAGCTTCCAGATGGAATGTGACTGACTGGGCACCGGCCTCGACATATTGCGGTGCCCACCTGTCGGGGTCCTCGATCATGAGGTGGACGTCAAACATGAGGTCAGTGGTTGGACGCAGGGATGCCACAAAAGGTGCTCCCATGACGAGGTTCGGCACGAAGTGGCCGTCCATGACGTCGATATGCAAACCGTCTGCTGACGGGATTCGTCCCACCTCATCGGAGAGGCTGGCCAAATTGGCATTCAAGATGGACGGCGTGATGCGAACTGTCATGCTGCCAGCCTAGAGGGTCATACGGAGGCCGCGGGGAAGGACTCTCCTTGCTACGACGTTAACACCGTGACCCACCACCCCCGCTTGAAGTGATGGGGTACCCAGAGTTGATGAAGACGACTACCGCGTCGCTCGTCAACTATCGACACAGGCTCGAGTGCAGGAACACCGACGCCTGACCCGTGACATGTCGCGATGCACGGCCACTGGACGGTGGCCGATTCGGTAACTGTCACAGGTGGACATCCGCAATACCCTTTCGATGCATCATCACCAACATCGTGGCTTCCGCATCATCCACCGGTGACGACTGCGACTCACGCCATTGCCCCGGATGTGGAAAGGACATTGATCACGACTGACATAACCAGCCACACTTAAGGCGATCCTCGGGACCACCACCGTGGCCCCGAGGATCATTGGTATCAGGCAAGAGTTATCGGAGCATTGGCAGCCGGCATGCAGAAGGATGGCGAGGCCGGAGCACCCTTCTTGTTCGGGGCCTTGAGGGCATCCTGGTAGGCGACCTTGAGGTCCTTCATGGCCTGGTCGACTTCGGCGACCCGCACCCATGCGTTACCACGAATGAGACCAGCCCTGTCGATGGCACGGTTGAGCAGACGGATGGTGTCGTTGTCCTTGTAATTGATGACGCACGTGTCGCGATCAAACAGAACTTGCGCCATCAAGCGTCCCAGTTTGGCGCGCACGAACTTGGTGGCAACATCGGTCGGCTTAAGGTCAGGCATGGCCTGAGCTGTAGCGAGAGCCTTCTTGAGCGCAGCCACCTCGTCGGTCAACTGCGCGGGGGTGGAATCAAGAGAAATCAGCACGTTGATGGCGTGGGCAATCTCATCGAACACGACAGTATGCGCGTTCTGCACCTTGTCTTGGATGGTGAGAGTTGCGGTGTGCGTGGTGTCGCACATGGTCAGGAACAACTCGACACGAGCCGGAAGCGACTTGACGAAGGTGGTGACTCCCTTGATGACCTTCTCAAGCTGGGCCTTAAGAATCTTGGCCTGCTTCAGGAGGTCCGAAATGGTATCGATGACTTCCTTAGGAGACAGAGATACCTTGGCGACCTTGAGATCATTGGTCAGCGAGTCAATACGATTATTGACATCGCCGAGCAATGCGTATGCATCAGAGGTATTACTCGACACGGCGGAAACAGCCGGTACGGCAGCGTGAGCTGCGGGGGTAGAAAGAGCGGCTGGAGCCATCAGGGCACCGGCAACCAGTGGGGCGGCGATCAATTTGATCCTCATGAGGTTCTCCTCGTTAGAGCGACGTGTCCGCGACCTCGGACCACATCACGATCGCAGACGAGACCGAGTGCTGAGAATGGAAAAGCCGGGATATCCCCCAAAAAGCTACCTGCATGTATACCAAGGAACCTCGCAGGATGACGAGAGCTAACTTTCGTCCTCCACACCGTGTCGAGCACCACGCGCACCAAGACTGCTGCCGACCCATGTCACATGTAGCACGTTCTGACCTACGGTGTGGTTGCCCACCGACCCGGGGCAACCACACCCCTCGGCCCCGCTTCCGGAAATATCCAGTGCGTCAAGTGCCGACGTCAGCGTGGATTGGACTGTTTTTGCATCTTGGGATGTCGTTGACATCCTTCAGCCACACATATGCCTGATGATCGCATTCCTCACTCATCGTGTATGCGGAACAATGCGCAAAACATGGCATCGGTGCCGTGACGATGTGGCCACAGTTGGATGGCGTTTGAGTTTCCGGACGCAGCGATACCAGGAATGCCCGGGAGCATGGCAGGAGTGTCGAGGACGTCAACTGGCAGGGACGCGCGAGCATACTCAATGATGTCGATGGTTTCGGCTCGGTGCGGTGAGCACGTGACGTATCCGACGATCCCACCTGGTCGGCTGAGATTGACCGCCGAGGTAAGAAGTCGACGCTGCAGGTGCGTCAACTCCTCGACGTCAGCAGGAGTACGACGCCAGCGCGCTTCTGGACGTCTGCGCAGGGATCCCAGACCCGAACACGGCACATCAGCAAGGACGGAGTCAAAAGACCGAGCTGGAAGTGGCGGGCACATGCCGTCGGCAGTCATGACGCGATGGTTGCCCGGGATGGTCTTGAGGGCCTTCGCCACGAGATCAGCACGATGTTCATGCAGTTCCACCGCGGTCAGATTGGTGTTGTGCTGGTTCGCGAGTCCGGCCAGGAGCGCGGATTTGCCACCCGGTCCGGCACAGAGATCCAGCCATTGACCAAAATTGCCATTCGCCTCGGCTGCATGAAGCAAGGCCAGGATCACCAATTGAGAGCCCTCATCTTGTACGCCGACCCTCCCCTCACGCACCGCAGTGACATCGGACGGGTTTCCTGGACGCACGACACCCCATGGGGAATACCGAGTTGGGGTCCCAGACTCAATTTCGTCGCGCTCAGCGAGGCCAGGGCGGACGACCAGGGTCGGGACCGGCGGCTCGTTGTCCGCCAGCAGAGCGGCCTCCACCTCGTCAGTTCCAAGACGATCCTGGAAGGCCTTGACGATCCAGGTCGGGTGCAGGGTTCGCAGGGCCATGACGTCGACGCCCTCGCGTCCACCGATCTCACTGGCCCATTCCTCGAGGCTGTGGGTGCTGATGCGCCGGGATACAGCGTTGACAAGACCTGTTACTCGTTCTCCGATGACTTGACGGGACAAATCCACCGAAGTGGCCACAGCAGCCCGGGTGGGCACCCTCATGGCAAGGATCTGGTGTGCCGCCATCCGTAGGACGACGCGCACTCCGGGCTGGAGTTTGGCAGGGTTTCGCCCTGATGCCGCCTCAATGATGCGATCCCAGGTACCCGATCCGCGGGAGGTGCCGTCGACGAGCTCGGTCGCGAACGCCGCGTCACGTCCGGTCATCCCGGTGGCACGCAATTGGTCGGCCAGGGCAAGGTTGGCATAGGCACCATGGGTTTCGACGGCCAACAGTGCGGTGTATGCCAGCCGTCGTGCTGGATCCGTCTTGCGGCGTTTCTGGTGGGGACGCTGATTCATCGCAGCCTGGTTCCGGCGTCAATCCCTGCGCCTCGCGCCCAGTCAGCTCCGTTCATGGCCTTCTTCCCGAAAGCCTGGACCTGCAGCAGTTCGAGGGGCCGAGAACCAGTCCCGAGGAAGAGCTGTTTGCGGGTGGCGACGAGCTGGCCCGGTTGAGCCGTCGTCACGGTGTCCGGGACCGTGGCGTCGGGGCCAAGGTGGCAGGTGCGCAACACTTTGAAGCGCTTGTCATCGAGTTCAGCCCATGCTCCCGGGGTCGGGGACGTGCCACGGACCAGATGGTCGATCTCCTCGGCAGGAGCCGTCAGATCAATGCGGACGTCACCTGGGTGTATCTGTGGGGCGGTCGTCACCCCTTCAGACGACTGAGGCGTCGGCTCGATCCCGGAATCGATGTCCTCGAGTGTCTGAGTCACCAGCGGGGTCGCGGTCTGGGCCAGTTCGTCAAGGAGCTCACCAGCTGTGGTCGTCTCGCCAATCGGCACTGTCATGGAGCGATACACCGGTCCGGCGTCGAGGTCCTTGACGAGTTGGAAGACGCAGGCACCCGTCTCCTCGTCCCCAGCCATGATGGCCCGCTGCACCGGGGCAGCTCCCCTCCAACGGGGCAACAGGGAGAAGTGCAGATTGATCCAACCATGTTCCGGCGCAGCCAGGAGATCAGTGGGGATGAGACCGCCATAAGCGACAACGACTGCGGCATCAATGTCGAGGGCCGCGACGGCGTCGTGTCCCTCGCCGGACTTCACGCTGGTTGCCTTGATGACGCGAATGCCAAGATCCTCGGCGGCCTTGGCGACGGGGCAGGGACGGGGTGTGCGGTGACGCCCTACTGCGGCGTCAGGCCGGGTCAGGACGGCAACGACCTCATGATGTGGGTCGTCAACAAGGGCCGTCAGGGTGGGGACGGCTACGTCCGGGGTGCCAGCGAAAAGTAATTTCACCCTTCCAGCCTATCGGCCGGGCAACGCCTGCCGGCTTCACAAGAGATGCGCAGGATCGATGACGACGCGCAGAGTGCCCTGCTCATGGTTCATGGTGTGTTTGGAACGCAGGTGGAACAGAGTTGAGGACAACTCCCCGACGGAGAGTTGTCCCACCGGACGCACGATGATCCGGTCACGCTCACTCTCTCCAGCTCGCCGCTGTTGAGGGGCCGGGCCCAGTACTTCCAGCTTGTCCCCCATGTCCGCGTTCAGTCGCTCGGTTGCCAGGGCGACCGCTTGCGGTTCCCCGTCGACGATCCCACAGGGAACCGCGGGTGGGAACCGAGCCTCTCGTCGGTCTTCGAGCTCACGGGCCGCCCAACCGATGGGATCGTTGCGAACCATGGCCTGCAAGGCAGCATCCTCCGATGGGCCGACGACGACCACCCGCCCGCCATCGCGAACTGATCTGACGAGGGCCATGATCGCCATCCAGCGATCAACGGTCTGCTCCACCGCAGCCAGCCCCGGTCGAGACAGGGAGGACAGCGCATCGAGGATGACGGCGCAGGCGTATCCCGATTCCGGCGCTGGTTCAGCCCCCGGCGTGGCGACGACGAGTCTGGGAGCTGGGTCGACGCTGTCTCGCACGTGGTTTCCCGAGGAGTCGACGACGGGCACGTCCGGGAAGGCGCGGCCCAGTTCGCCGGCCGTCGTCGTCGCTCCGACGATTCCGGACCTGACGTCGGTGGAACCGCACTCGGGGCAACGCCACCGAGGTAGATGGGTGCCGCACCAAGTGCAGTGAAGGTCAACTCCCGTGTCAGTACGCCGTCCTGTCACCGGGCCGCCGCAGGAAGGGCATCTCACGGGTGTCCGACACACCGAGCAGGATGGTGAGACCAGATCCCCAACTCGAGGCACCGACACCAGGACCGGTCCACGCAGCAACCCCTCACGGATCGTCGTCATGGCCAGATCGGGCAACCGCACGGATCGGGCCAACGGATCTCGTTCCAGAGCGAAGTCGGAATCCCCTGGGACGCGCACCGGAGCACAGACAGATCTCATCGTCTGACGGTCTGCCCCAATGCCCACGAGCCAGCCTGACCTCAGCCAGGACGCACTGCGAACCGAGCAGGAATAGCTCGCCAACAGCAGGGCGCCGTGATCGACCTGGGCTCGTAGGGCGGCGACATCTCGGGTGTTCGGGTAGGGAGCTCGCGGTTCGTCATGGAGGTCAGAGCCCTCGTCCCACACTGCGACCAGTCCGAGGTTCTCGACGGGGGCCATGACAGCTGACCTGGTGCCGATGACGACCTTGGCCGTGCCACGAATGACGGCCAGATAATGACGCCATCTCGTCGACGCCGGTTGATCAGCGTGGAGGACGGCCACCGTCCCCGCCCCCAGGACGGCTTCGAACCTGGAATGGAGGGCGGTGACATCCTCGACGGTCGGACAGCAGACAATGGCACTACGCCCGGAGGCAAGAGCTGCGGAGACGGCCTGCAACAGGCCATTGCCCCAGTCCCCCAGACCTTCGTCATCTCCCGGACCGCATACCGGAGTGACCCGCCAATGAGCTCGGGGACGCTCGCCGGCTGCCACCAAGTCGAGGAAATGACGTCCATCCGTGAGAGCCCGCAAGGTGCCTGACGGCATCGTCGCGGACGGGACTGGCCACGGCGGCGGGTCAGCAGCCTCTGTCGTCGCGTGACGGGTCGGAATGGCCCACCTGAGCACCTCGTCGAGAGTGCCAGCCCAGTGATCGGCAACCTTACGAGCCAGCCTGAGCTGGTTCGGGGTCGACACGACCTGTTCTGAGATCAACTTCACGACCGGGGAAAGCTTGACCCCTGGTTCCTGTTCGTGGTCGACCACCATCACGACGCCGTCACACAGCCGTCCGGCGAGTTTCACCCTGACCCGCGCACCCACCTGAATCCGACCGACGAGGTCATCAGGGATGAGGTAGTCGAAGGGACGGTCTAGGTGCGCCAAACCAGAGGAGACGACCACATGGGCAATCCATGTGGTCGTCTCGAGCAGCGGTTCGGTCATGGGTCAGATGCTACGGCCCACCACCGACGGCATCGCGACAGGTGGTGTTCTCTCAGAGACGGGCGGCCGCGGCCAAGGCCTCGGCACGGTCCGTCACCTCCCAGGTGATGCCGGGGAGCTCGCGTCCGAAGTGTCCTCCGGCGACGAGCTGGGAGTAAATCGGACGAAGCAGGTCGAGGTTCTTAATGATCGCCCCGGGACGAAGGTCGAAGACCTCGGTGACTGCGCGCTCGATCTCGATCTCGGGAACATGGTTGGTCCCGAAGGTGTCGATGCGGAATCCCACTGGACGCGCGGCACCGATGGCGTAAGCCACCTGGCACTCGCAGCGGTCGGCCAGACCTGCGGCGACGACGTTCTTGGCCACCCAGCGCATGGCGTAGGCAGCGGAACGGTCGACCTTGGAGGGGTCCTTGCCGGAGAAGGCACCGCCACCGTGACGGGCCATGCCGCCATAGGTGTCGACGATGATCTTGCGACCGGTCAGACCGGCGTCGCCCATGGGGCCACCGATGACGAACTTGCCGGTCGGGTTGACGAGCACCCTCATGTCCTTGTGATCAAGGTCGTAGCGCTCCAGCACCGGGTCGATGACCAGGTGACGCAGATCAGGGGTCATCGTCGCGTCGATGTCTACCCCGTCGCGATGCTGGCTGGAGACGACGACGGTGTCCACCGCTACCGGCTTGTCGTTCTCGTCGTAACGGATCGTCACCTGGGTCTTGCCGTCGGGGCACAGGTAGTCCAGCGCGCCCTCCTTGCGGACCTTGGTGAGTTGCAGGGACAGGGCGTGGGCCATGTCGATCGGAAGTGGCATGAGGGACGGGGTCTCGGTGCAGGCATATCCGAACATCAGGCCCTGGTCGCCAGCGCCCTGAGCGTCGATAAGGTCAGTGGAACCATGCCGAGTTTCGTAGGCTGAGGTCACGCCCTGGGCAATGTCGGGGCTCTGGGCATCAATCGCGACCGAGACGCCACAGGAAGCACCGTCGAAGCCCTTGGCCGAGGAGTCATAGCCGATCTCAAGGATGCGGGAACGAGCAATACCCGCGATGTCGACGTAGGCCTCAGTGGTGACCTCGCCGCAGACCATCACCTGACCAGTCGTCACGACCGTTTCCACGGCTGCGTGGGAATGGGGATCCTCGGCAAGGAGAGCATCGAGGACGGCATCAGAGATCGCGTCAGCAATCTTGTCGGGATGGCCTTCCGTCACCGATTCGGATGTGAACAGACGAGTGGTGGGCATGATGGTTTCCTGTCCGCGCGGCCACAAGCCGCGCATCGTGTTACTGAGTGGCCAGCAGCGTGTGGACCTCGTCGAGGACCGCTACTGCAGCCTGCGACTTCGATCCGGTGACGCGTCGACCGGGCCCCTGCTGGTGGACCACGGTGACGTCGGTGCCGACCTTGCCGAACACCTTCCCCTCGCTCACGTCGTTGACGACCAATAGGTCGCATCCCTTGCGGGCGAGTTTGGCCTGCGCCAGCTCAAGGAGCTGGGCACGGTCAGGTGCCGTCTCGGCGGCAAACCCGACGACGACCCGATGCGGTACCGATTGGGCACAGATCCGGGCCAGGACGTCGGGAGTCTGGTGGAGTTCGAGGGACGTCGTCGCGCCGACAGCGGAGTCCCCCTCGTGTTTCTTGATCTTGGTGTCGGCGACCACCGGTGCGAAATCGGCGGCAGCAACGGCCTGAATGACGACATCGGCGTGAGGTGCCAGATCGTCCATGGCCTCGGCAAGGTCTTCAGTGCTGTCGATCCGCGTCACCTCGACACAGGACGGTATGGCGACATCGACGTGAGCTGCAACGACGTGAACGTCCGCACCTCGAGCAGCTGCCACTTGAGCGATCGCCTTCCCCATCCGTCCGGATGAGGAGTTTCCGAGGTAACGCACTGGGTCGATGGCCTCGCGGGTGCCACCCAGCGAGATGACGACGCGTTTCCCTGCAAGGTCCCGGCGACACATTGCGTAAGCGGCATCCGGACAGGCCAGCAACAGCTCAACGAATTCGGCGATCTCATCCGGATCAGGTAGTCGCCCAGGACCGGAGTCCCGACCGGTGAGGCGCCCGGATGCAGGATCCTTGACGACGATGCCATGACGACGAAGGGTCGCGACATTGTCGACGGTGGCTGGATTCTGCCACATCCCGGTGTGCATGGCAGGAGCCAGCAGAACCGGCGCGGACGTGGCGAGAATCGTCGTCGTCAGGAGGTCGTCGGCGTGACCACCAGCGATACGCGCCATGAGATCGGCGGTCGCCGGAGCAACGACGACCACGTCGGCACGCTCGGCCAACCGAATGTGCTCGACGCCGGGAACGTCGTCAAAGACCTCGGTGTGGACCGGATGTCCACTCAGCGCCTCCCACGTGGGACGACCGACAAATTCGAGGGCAGTCCTGGTGGGGACGACGTGGACCTCATGACCGGCTTCGGAGAGGAGCCGCGAGAGCAGACACGCCTTGTAGGCGGCGATTCCTCCTCCGACACCGAGGACGACGACACTCACGCCAGACTCAAATCAGGCGTTCGGATCAGCGAGGTCGGCGAAGGGATCGTCGAGCTCGATGGCCGGGGCCTCCTGGGCCGCAGCGGCCTGAGCAGCGATCTCCTCGGCGTCCATCTCATGGGCCTCAACGACACCGGCCTGGATCTCACGCATGGCGATGGACAGCGGCTTCTCCTGGTTGGTGGTCTCCACGAGCGGGCCGACGTTCTCCAGCAGGCCCTCCGCCAGCTGCGAGTAATACGCATTGATCTGACGGGCGCGCTTCGCGGCGAAGAGAACGAGGCGGTACTTCGAGTCGACGTGCTCGAGGAGCTGGTCGATGGGCGGGTTGACGATGCCTTCAGGCGTGGTCTCGGTCAAGGAATGTCCTCCCAGTATGGTCATAGACCCAGCAACTCTACCAGAGAAGCAACGGCATGGTCCACGGTGTCGTTGACGACCACGGCGTCGAACTCATTGGCGTTCGCCAGCTCCACACGAGCCGTCTGCAACCGGCGCTCCCGCTGTTCGTGGGTCTCCGTCCCCCTACCGATCAAACGGTGGACGAGCTCGTCCCACGATGGCGGGGCGAGAAAGATCTGCGTGGCCTGCGGATATGTCTCGCGCACCTGGCGGGCACCCTGAAGATCGATTTCAAGGATGACGGTGCGATCGTCCGCAACCGCCTTCTCAACGGGTTCGCGTGGGGTGCCATACCGGTGGCTGTTGTGGACGACGGCCCACTCCAGCAGCCCGTCACCGTCGACAAGCTCGTCGAACTGCGCCGGGGTGACGAAGTCGTAATCGATGCCGTCGCGCTCAGTGGGGCGAGGTGGACGGGTCGTCACCGACCTCGAGACGACGATCTCGGGGTGACGACGCAACAACGCGCCGACTACGGTTCCCTTGCCGACGGCTGTTGGCCCTGAGACGACGGCCACCGTGACGGGATGGTCGTGTCGAAGACCACGGGCCTGTGGGATGACGGGGTCGCTGCTCATGGCAACACCCTAGTGGTCAATGGCGACGACGTCGCGCAGGGGTGAAGAACCTCAACAACGGTCGAACTCGGCACGCAGGCCGGCGATCTGATGTCTGCCCAGGCCACGAATGCGGCGATTCGGGGCGATATCGAGACGCTCCATGATCTCGGCAGCGCGCTTCTCCCCCACGCGAGGAAGGGCCTTCAGCAGGTCAACAACCTTGACGTGGGCGAGTACATCATCCTCGGCAGCCTCGTCCAAGGCCTCGGACAACGACAGGTCCCCGGCGCGAACCCTCGCCTTGAACTCAGCTCGGACTCGCCTGGCCCGTGTCGCTGCTTCACGAGCAGCCGAAAGCTGTTCCGGTGAAAGAGTGGGTATGGACACGAGCCCCTCCGATCAAGTGTGCAGCCATTCCGAACAGTGCGGAAGGTCTCCACCAGAACCCTGGTGGAGACCTTCGGTACACTAGTCTGCTTAGTCGGAGCCTGGGGACGATTCGTGGGGATCTGTGTCCAATTCGTGATCGTTGGATGTCGGATGTTCTTCCGATTCCAGATCTGCCCCGTCAGCGGACTCCTCCACCACTGATTTTTCGGCCGCGTTCTCGCCGTCACCAGCAGCCTCCGGGGAGACAACGTCCGCAGAGGACACGTCCTCCACCCGAGCAGGGCCATGAGCAACGACGGCGTTCAGCAAACCGTTGAGGAATGGCGCCGAGTCATCGGTCGAGAACTCCTCACTCAGCTCAATGGCCTCAGAGATGACGGCCGGGTCCGGCGTATCCGTGTGCAGAATCTCGAAGGTGGCCAGGCGGGCGAGGACACGATCGACGCGCGGCATCCGATCCAACGTCCAGCCCTCGGACAGACAATCGGTGAGGACTGAGTCCAGGCCAGCCTGAGAGGCAGCCACCCCGCGAACCAGATCAGCCGCGAACGGGCGTACCGGGTTGGTGAAGACGCCCGGGCGGGCGGCCAAGACCTCGAGGGTGTCGGTACCCATGAGGTCAGCCTCGAACAGAATGTCGAGGGCCTGTTTGCGAGCCTTGGACCGCGTCGAGAGGTCAGCGTGCTTCTGGATGTCTCCGCTGATGCGCTTGACTTCGAGATCCCCGATCCTCTCGATGGGGCCCTCGTCGTCAGGCGTCGGAGTGATGTTCGTACTCACTTCTCGGAAATACGACCGAGGTAGTCGCCGGAGCGGGTGTCGACCTTGATCTTCTCACCGGTGGTGATGAAGAGCGGAACCTGAATCTCGCGACCGGTCTCAAGGGTGGCGGGCTTGGTGCCGCCGGTGGAACGATCACCCTGCAGGCCAGGCTCGGTGTAGGTGATCTCGAGCTCGACCGAGGCAGGCAGGTCAATGTACAGCGGGTTGCCCTCGTGCAGGGCGACGGTGGCGGTCTGGTTCTCGAGCATGAAGTCCTTGGCGTCGCCGACGACCTCAGAAGGAATTGGCAGCTGGTCGTAGGTGGTCTCGTCCATGAAGACGTAAACGTCGCCATCTTGGTACAGGTACTGCATGTCGCGACGATCAACCTCGGCCGACTCGATCTTGACGTCAGAGTTGAAGGTCTTGTCCACAACCTTGCCACTCAGCACGTGCTTCAGCTTGGTCCGAACGACGGTGTTGCCCTTACCCGGCTTGTGGTGCTGGAACCAGATGACCGTCCACAGCTGGCCGTCGAGGTTGAGAACGGTGCCGTTCTTGATGTCATTGGTGGAGATAACCACAGGTCGGTCCCTTTCGAGATGAATTGCGTCGATCACGGATCAGGATGCGGCACGCCAGCCGACACCCTGGGCAAGTCTAGCGGACGCAGGGCTTCAACCCCCTATGCCGGTGGAAGGCAGACCCATGACAGGCAGGTGCGGACCACTCGCCGCCCCCACGACATGGTCCCGTCATGTCCCGTTCATGTCATTGAGGCCTTGGCCGCACACCTCTTCAGTAACGTTGACATCATGCACGACCTTGACTCCACCGGGCTGCGCGCCCACTTTGATCCCGCCACGGATTCCGACCAGCACTCGCTGCGCGAATTCATTGACCTGGTCGCTGATGCCGGATATGTCGTCGATTCCGATGAGCACGGAGACGATCCCGAACTCATCGCTCCAGACGGTTCCGCCGTGGAGACCTGGCATGAGGATTATCCCTATCCGAATCTCATGGACAGGCGCGAGTACGAAACTCAGAAAAGGTTGCTGCAAATCGAGCTTCTCAAGCTCCAATACTCCATTGACGACACCGGCGACCGTCACGTCATCGTCTTTGAGGGACGCGACGCAGCCGGGAAGGGTGGCGCGATCAAGAGGTTCAGTGAGCATCTCAATCCCCGTCGATGCCGTACCGTCGCCCTCGACAAGCCTTCGGACCGCGAGCTCGGTCAGTGGAACTTCCAGCGTTACATCCAGCACTTTCCCACTGCCGGCGAGATAGTCCTCTTTGACCGATCTTGGTACAACCGTGGCGGCGTCGAACGGGTAATGGGATTCTGTACCGACGAAGAGCATCGAATTTTCCTGCACCAGGCCCCAAAACTCGAGGAGATGATGATTGAGTCGGGAATCCACGTCACCAAATTCTGGTTCTCGGTAACCCGTCAGGAACAGCGCACTCGGTTCGCAATTCGTCAGCTCGATCCGGTTCGCCGCTGGAAGCTCTCCCCGATGGACTTGGAATCCTTGGGACGTTGGGACGATTACACCCGCGCCAAGGAAGAGATGTTCGCCGCGACTGACACCGATGCTGCCCCGTGGATTTGCGTCAAGTCCAATGACAAGAAACGCGCGCGTCTCAACGCCATGAGGTATTTCCTGTCCCAATACGATTACGAAGGCAAAGACGAAGATGTCGTCGGCCAGCCCGATCCTCGGTTGGTACGTCGAGCCCGAGACACCGTTGGAGACTGAGGGAGGCTGTCCCGCCGGGGGTGGATGGCGGCGCCCCTGACGACGGGGCTGATACGTGACTCTGGGTGCCGTCGTTCACCTGAGTTGAACCCCGTGGGAATGAGCCGTGCCGAGTTGAGGATGAAGGCCGTCTCACTACCGACGTGAACCAGCGCCGCTCCGAGAGGTCCGAGAGCTCCGGTCGCGGCCAGGACCATGCCGAGGGCATCCACGGCCAGGGTCCCGACGACGTTGAACCAGATGATGCCTCGCACCCGTCGAGCCGTTCTGACGGCGCCGACGAGGTCGGCAAGGTCCGAGGAGATGAGGACGACGTCGGCAGATCGTCTAGCTATCTCGGTACCGGCGCCCATGCCCACCCCAACGGTGGCTGCCGAAAGAGCGGGAGCGTCGTTGACGCCATCACCAACCATGACCACCTTGCGTTCCGATGCCATGAGTTCCGAAATGACATCGGCCTTTTCAATCGGACGCAATCCAGCACGGACCTCGTCAACACCGACCTGATCGCCCACTTGTCTGGCTGTTGCCTCCGCATCTCCCGACAACATGACGACCTGAAGCCCCATGCGATGCAACTCCTCAATTGCTGCTGCGGACGTCTCACGAATCTCATCAACGAACTGGATTGCGCCAATCCATTCGTCGTCCACCCACACGTATGACCTAGCGATGGCGTCTGTGGAGAACCCGGCCGGGACGCGTCTGCTGACCTCGACGCGGCGGCCGCCGACGACGCCTGAGACACCATGTCCAGGCTCATAGCGGAAGTCCTCGGCCATCGAGACCGTCACGTCACCGGCCGCGCAGATGGCACGGCCAACCGGGTGTTCGCTGAACTGCTCGACGGATGCGGCCAGGGAGAGGACATCCTCGTCCGCCCAGCCCGCAGCCGGGTCGACCCCCGAAACCGTCGGTTGTCCAGCAGTGATCGTGCCGGTCTTGTCGATCACCACCGTGTCGACCTGACCTAGTTGCTCCAGGTGCACGCCGCCTTTCACGAAGGCTCCGCGTCTGGCAACCCGGGCCATGCCAGCCAGGATCGCCAGTGGCGTACCAGCTGCAACACCACATGCACCGGCGACGACGATGACCGAGATGGTGGCTCGCAGGTCATGGGTCGCGAACCAGGTGATGACTGCAGCGAGGAAGGCTGCTGCGACGATCCAGGTGGCAACGCGATCGCTGAGCCGCTGAACCGGGGTTGGGCTGTCCTGGTCGGAGCGCACAGCCTCGACGATCTGGCCATAACTGGAGTTGGCACCAACGTGCTCGACCCGCACCTCGAGGGCGCCTCCGTGATTGACCGAACCTGCCAGGACACGATCCCCTCCCCGTACTGCCACCGGCATCGGCTCTCCAGTGATCCGGGACTGGTCCACCTCGGATGCACCAGTTTCGACGAGTCCATCCACGGCGATGCGGTCTCCCGGGGAGATGACGACGAGGTCCCCCGAGGTCACACCGGCCAACGTCGTCTCGATGATCCCCTCGTTGCATCGCACCCGGACCGAGTCGGGAAGGAAAGCCATGAGGTCGGTGAGTGCGTCACGGCCACGTTCCATGGACAAGTCCTCGAGAATCTCGGCAACGAGGACGAATGTGGTGATCATGAGTGCGGTGACCCATTCACCGATGGCTGCGGCAGCAGCGATGGCGAGCAGCATCGACAGCTCCATACTCATATGGGCATGACGCAGGTCGTCGAAGGCCTCAGCGAGGAAGGGCCAGCAACCGATGATGAGGCAGATGATGCCAACCGCAGGAAAACGATGGCCCGGCCACGTGAGCCCCAGCCCGACGACGACCGCCGCAACGGCACAGAGAGCGACGCGCCAGGCGAGGTTGATGTCAATGTGTTCGCGCCACGTGGGCATGTGATCTCCTGAACGTGAGTGTGCTCAGCGCAGGTGCACGCGCTGGAAAGGCGCCTTGGTGGGCGTGAAACGTGAAACGGGCTTCGATGGGCAAAGCCCGGGAACAAAGGACTCAGGCCTTGCTCGACTGGCGGGCAGGACATGATCGTGCCCGAGTCATCTCAACCATGTGATGGCTCGGGATCACATCAACCTCGTGCTCAGCCTGGAAGACAGCCTGCGACACGAGATTGCGAGCATGCTCGTCGGTGAGGCTGTAGTACATCGTGGTGCCGTCGCGGCGGGCCGAGACCATACGACCCATGCGCAATTTCGCCAGATGCTGGGAAACAGCAGTAGGGCGTTTGCCCACGACATCGGCCAGGTCCTTCACGGACATCTCTCCATCCCGAAGGGAGAGGATGATGCGGATGCGAGTTGGGTCGGCGAGCAAGGCGAACACCTCCGCTGCAAGGTCGACATAGTCGCTGTCGACACCAAATGTGCATGTCTTCATATCTTCGCGCATATGAAGATAGTAGGTGTGGGCGGTACCGAGCGACAACCCAGAGAGTCCTGGTAAAGGCCCATTCACAGCACGGACCAAGGGAATCGTTGGGCGTTGCCTCGACTCTCACAACCGGGATCTCCACATGAGAGCGCGCAGGCTCGTGATGTGAGGACAACCTCAACAGCCGTGGGCCGGGGCCCGGCAGCAACTGTCGATGTCAGGCAGGCTGCAGGCTCCGGTAGCACTCGACCAGCACGTCCTCGTCGGGATCGACGATCATCGCGACGTCGCCGGGCTTGCTGATGCCGACGAGCCTCAGGACCCGCCGACCGGTCTCAGGATCGAACCGGGTCTTCTTGTCGAGGTCCATTGTCCCGCGCAGATCCGCCCACTCGACCTCGTCGAAGGTGATGGGCAGTCCGATTCCCAGCAGGATGGCCCGGGTACGAGACACCACCTCGTCAGACAGTCCCAGGTACCGCCGAGACAACTCAGCAGCGAAGACCATCCCAACGGCGTCCGCTTCACCGTGGCGCCAGGTGAAGTGCGTGTGGGCCTCGACGGCGTGAGCCAGGGTGTGCCCATAATTCAATCTCTCGCGGCCAACGTGGCCACTCGATGACGTCCGTTCATGCAGATCTCCACTGACAACGGCCGCTTTGACAGTGACTGCTCTGGTCAGCACCTCAACGAAGGCCTTCGAGGTGACGTCTAGAACGTCCTGTCCCTCAACAAGATCCAGGATCACCGGGTCATCGATGAACCCACACTTGACGATCTCCGCCATGCCCGATCGCACCTCACGGGCATTCAGGGTCGTCAACAGGTCGGTGTCGCACAGCACCGCTTTCGGCTCGTGGAAGGCCCCGACAAGGTTCTTTCCGGCCGGGATGTTGATACCAGTCTTGCCGCCGATCGCGGCGTCGGCCATGGCAAGCACCGTCGTCGGGACCTGAATGACGTCGACCCCACGCATCCAGGTCGCCGCCAGGAACCCGGCGAGATCCGTGGCGGCTCCCCCACCGAGACCGACGATGACGTCGCCGCGAGTCATGCCAGCCTCGGCAAGGCCCTGCCAACCGCGGGCCAGCACATCAGGTGACTTGGCGGCCTCGGCGTCCGGCACCTCGATGACGACCGGATCGTGAATTCCAAGTCGCCCGACGCGGTCCACGAGTGGCTGGGGACACACCACGGCGACCCTGCGTCCTGCCACCAGAGTGGGCAGTTCCGTCACCGCGCCGGGGCCAATCCGCACCTGGTAGGGCTGCGCCGTTGGTACCTCGACACGGCTCATGACTTCCCCTCCAGGTCGGCCAGCTCACTCATGATCGCCTCGACGACCTGGTCAGGGGTCAGTTTGTCGGTGGCCACTCGGATAGTTGCCGGGCGCTCGTACACCGCTCGCCTATCCGTCATGAGCCGCACCAATTGCGAGTGCACTTGGCCTCCCAACAGTGGTCGGCCGGTGTCCTTCAGCCCCACCCGGTCAGCCGCGGTACGAGCCGAGACGTCCAGCCAGACGACGCACACCTGGTCCAAGGCCTTACCGACCTCGATGTCGACCGGCGCTCCCCCACCGAGGGAAACCACCCCGCCGCGTTCGATCGCAGCGAGGGTCTCCCGCCTCTCCACCTGGCGGAAGTACGGCTCTCCCTCGACGAGGAAGATCTCCGGGATGTCGCGCCCCTCGACCTGCTCGATGAGAGCATCGACGTCGACGAACTCCTCCTCCAGGCGCTCAGCCAAGAGCGGCCCCACCGTCGACTTGCCGGACCCTGGAGCACCGATGAGGACGATGACACTCACGGGGCCACCACCAGACCGCGTTCGGCCAGGCGACCCAGGTAGGCCTGAGCGTTACGGCGGGTCTCGGCCACCGAGTCTCCGCCGAACTTGTCCAGGGCGCACTCGGCCAGCACCAGGGCAACCATGGCCTCGGCCACGACACCTGCCGCCGGGACCGCGCAGACGTCGGAACGCTGATGATGGGCCGTGGCGGCCTCACCCGTGGTGGTGTCGATCGTCGGCAGGGCGCGGGGAACAGTTGCGATGGGCTTCATGGCCGCCCTCACCCGCAACACCTGGCCGGTGGACATGCCGCCCTCGGTACCGCCCGCACGATCACTCATGCGGTGGATACCCGCCTCGGTCGGCTCCATCCAGTCATGGGCCTGAGAGCCGCGACGACGGGCCAGCTCAAAGCCGTCCCCCAGTTCGACGCCCTTGATGGCCTGGATCCCCATGAGTGCTCCGGCGAGACGCGCATCGAGTCGTCGGTCCCCCTGGCTGTGGGATCCCAACCCGGCAGGCAGGCCATATGCCAACACCTCGACGACACCACCCATGGTGTCGCCCTCCTTGCGGCACGCCTCCACCTCAGCAACCATCCGCTCGCTCGTGGCCGGGTCAGTACAACGCACCGGATCAGCGTCAATACGGGCCAGATCCGCCGGTTCCGGCCGCACATCCTCAGGACACTCGATAGGCCCGAGGGACACGACATGGGACAACACATCGACGTCGAGGGCCTGTTTGAGGAAGGCCTTGGCAATTGCTCCCAGGGCCACTCGCGCAGCGGTTTCACGGGCCGATGCGCGTTCCAGGATCGGCCGGGCCTCATCAAAGTCGTACTTCTGCATACCCGCGAGGTCAGCGTGTCCCGGACGGGGACGGGTCAGAGCAGCTCCACGAGCCTGACCGGCCAGCTCCTCGGGGGATACCGGTCCGGGGGCCATGACGGTACGCCACTTATCCCATTCGGAGTTACCGATCCGGATCGCGATGGGATCGCCGAGGGTCTCCCCGTGACGGAGTCCCGCGATCAGCTCCAACTCATCGGCTTCGAAGGACATCCGGGCCCCTCGCCCCACCCCGAGGCGACGACGTCGCAACTCCTCTGAAATCTCGTCGGCCCCGACGCGGACATGGGCCGGGATGCCCTCCATCGTCGCGACAAGGGCAGCGCCGTGGGACTCCCCGGCAGTGAGGTAACGCAACATGGAGCCCAGTCTCTCAAAGGCGTGCGCGCTCAGCCAGAGCGTTCTGCGCTGTGGACCTCAAGATATCCATGGGAACGTCATGGCCCGTCATGAGACGAATCTGGTCGACGGCCTGTCCGGCAAGCAGGTCGAGGCCATCGATAACCGTGATGCCGGCGTTCTCCCCAGCCACCGTCAGCGGCGTCGGCCACGGGTCGTAGATGACGTCGAAGACGGCGTCAGCATGGGCAGCGAGGTCCTCAGCCCGGTCCATGACAGACCCGGCCGGAACCGTCGAGACCATGAGGTCACAACGCGACGGCTCGGACTCGAAGGGCAACCAGGCGACGCGGATCCCGAGACGGTTGGCAAGCTCAAGGATCTCGGTCGACCGATCGCGAGAGCGCGACATGATGATGACCTCGTCTGCCCCCAATTGGACGGCAGCGGCAAGAACTGACCGTGCCGTCGCCCCCGCCCCGAGCATGACGACCTTCTCAACCCCGGTGACGCCCCGAGACCGAAGCGCAGCCCCGGCGCCGGTCACGTCGGTGTTACGGACGATGGTTCTCCCGTCACGACGTACCCAGGTGTTCGCCGCTCCGAGCAGTTCGACGGTCTCGTCGGTCTCCCCCAACTCACTGAGATCAACCTTGTGGGGCATCGTCACCGACAAGCCGCGCCACGACTCGTCTAGCTCATCGACAAAGGTGCGCAGTCCACCGGGCTCGACGTCAATGGCGTCGTAGGACCAGTCCAGTCCGAGAACCCGATATGCGGCCCGATGGATTGCCGGCGACACGGAATGAGCCACTGGATGACCAACGACCGCGCACCGCATCGTCAACTCCTCCCGATCAGCACTTGCCCTTGTGGTCCTGGCACCACGCCTGGAACTTCTTCACATTCTTCTCGTGATCGGCCAAGGTCTTGGCATAGGCCGTCGTCCCCTTGTCGGGATCCGTGACGACCCAGTACAGGTAGTCGCTCTTGATCGGGGTCACGGCCGCCTCCATCGACGCCGTACCAGGATTGTTGATGGGAGTCGGCGGGAGGCCATTGTGCAGGTAGGTGTTGTAAGGAGAATCCTTGGCACGCTGCTCGTCGGTCGTCGTCAGCTTTCCGTCGGCATGGTTGGCGTACAGCACCGTCGCATCCGATTCCACCTTCATACCCTGGTTGAGACGGTTGTAGATGATGCCGGCGACCATCCTCATGTCCTTGGGGTTCCTGGCCTCCTTCTCCAGGATGGAGGCGACGATGAGGGCATCATAGGGACTGCGCTTGATGGCCTGGGCCTGACCCATGAAGTTCATGGTGTTCACCTGTTTGACGAACTGGTTCGCCTGCATCTGCAGAATCTCCAGCGGCGTCGGGTTGGAACCCACCTCGTAGGTGTCGGGGAAGAGGAAACCCTCCGGACGGTCCTTGGCCCACACCGGCAGGCCAAGCTTCTTGGTCTGCTTGTACGCGACCTTGAAACTGTCGACGGGCATGGTGGTGCCCTTGGCCATGATGGCGAACTGTTCCTCGGTTGTCAGTCCCTCGGGAAGGGTGACGCGAGTGCGCTGGATGTTGTCCGGGTTGCCCAGGATGGAGACAGCCTTCGCCGCGCTCATGTGGGTCTTGAGCTTGTACTGGCCGGCCTGGATCGTGACGTCAGACTCCGACTCGCGAATGGCCTTGTTGTAGGCCTTCGTCGACTTGATGACGTCGTTGTCGAGCAGGATCGATCCGACCTCGCTCACCGACGCGCCCGAGGGCACACGCACCAGGACGTCCTTCTCACCGTCTCCGAGGTAGTCGTCGGCCGACTTGTACGAGATGTAGGCGTCATAAGTCTTGACACCGACGAAGACGCACCCACCAACGAGAACCGCCAAGGACAAGATGACCGCCACAGCACTGCGAAACTTGTACCAGAACTCCGCCTTGGGGTCATCTTGTTCGTCGAACGGTCCGTTCACGAATCCGTCCCTCCTGTCGTCGTCGCCGATCGGGCCGACCGGACTTGCTCCAACACGTGCTCCAGTATGGCCACCGCAGCCACCTGATCAATAACGCCACGCTGTTTGCGCGCGTCTCGCCCGGCATCGTGGAGAGCACGAGCGGCCGTACGTGTCGTCATCCTTTCATCGACCCAGCGCACCGGAATCGGACTGATGGCCTCGGCAAGCTGATGTCCGGCCTGCCGGACATCCCGCGCGGCGATCTTCTCGGTGCCGTCGAGGGCCACCGGGAGGCCCATGATGACCTCGACGGGCTCATACTCGGCGACAATCTCGGCCAGGCGCTGTACCGGACGATTCGCGGTCTGCACCGTTTCTACCGGGAAGGCAAGGATGGCATCACGGTCACTCGCGGCCACACCGATCCGGGCCTTCCCCCAGTCGACAGCGATCCTCACACCGCGCAGGGAGGTATCGGGGCGCTCCTCGGAGTTCACAGCGCAGCCAACTCGGCGTTGATGGCACGAAGTGCGGCGTCGATACCAGAAGCATCGCTGCCGGCCCCCTGAGCCATGTCATCCTTGCCGCCACCGCGGCCACCGATCGGCCCCGTGCCGGCCTTAATGAGGGCACCAGCCCTGGCTCCGGCGGCGCGAGCGGACTCAGTCGTCGCGACGATCATGGCGGGCTTGTCGTCTGTACCTCCGATGAGGGTGACGACCGCCGGGCGATCCTTGACGCGGACCCGGACCTCGGAGGCCAGGGTGCGCAGGTCGTTGCCAAGAACACCAGGCACCCTGGCCGCGATGAGGTCAAAGGACCCGGCCGGGGTGGCACCGGCGACGATGTCGTCAACCTGCCCCATGAGTTCGCGGGTGCGGGCGGCGGCCAGCTTGTGCTCAGCGTCCTTGAGGTCGGCAGCGAGCTTGGAGACGCGGTCGGCCAGCTGGTCAGGCTGCACCTTGAGGATGCCGGTGAGCTCGTTGACCAGGGCACGCTCGGCAGCCATGTGGCGGAAGGCATCGGTGGAGACCAGCGCCTCGACGCGGCGAGTCCCTGAACCGACCGATTGTTCGCTCAGCAGGCTCAGCATGCCGATACGACCGGTGGAGGCGACGTGAGTGCCACCGCACAACTCGCGGGACCACGGGCCGGCCAGTTCGACGACGCGCACGATCGGCGGGTACTTCTCGCCGAACATGGCCATCGCTCCCATGGCCTTGGCATCCTCAAGAGGCATCTGGGTGTCGGTGACCTCGAAGTCGTCGTGGATGGCGACGTTGCAGCGCTCCTCGATCTCCTCCTTGAGGGATTCCGAGAGTCCCTTGGTGGCCGAGAAGTCGAAACGCAGGTAGCCGGGCTTGTTGTAGGAGCCGGCCTGGGTGGCCGACGGCCCGACCAGCTCGCGCAGGGCTGCGTGGATGACGTGGGTGGCGGTGTGGGCCTGGCAAGCTCCAAAACGGGTGGTCGGGTTGACCTGCCCGGTCACCTTGTCACCGACAGCGAGGTCTCCGTCGAGACGTACCTTGTGGACGATGAGGCCGGGAACCGGGCGCTGGACGTCCAGGACCTCGAGATCGAAGCCATTGGCGCGGATGATGCCGGAGTCGGAGTCCTGGCCACCCATCTCGGCGTAGAACGGGGTCTCGGCGAGCACGACCTCGACGACTGATCCGGACTCGGCAACCGTGACGGAGGCACCGTTGGCGATAATGCCAGTGACGGTGGTGTCGACGGTCAGATCCGTGTAGCCGAGGAAGGGAGTCTCGCCGAGGGCGCGCACCTGGGAGTAGGCCTCCGGGTCGGTGAGCAGGCCCTTCTTGGCCTTGGAGTCTGCCTTGGCACGGGCGCGCTGCTCGGCCATCAGGGCGGTGAACTTGTCACGGTCAACCTGCAGGCCCTGTTCGGCCGCCATCTCAAGGGTGAGGTCAATCGGGAAACCGTAGGTGTCGTGCAGCTGGAAGGCCTTATCGCCAGACAGGGTCTTGGAGCCCGCAGCCCTGGTGTCTGCCACCGCGGCGTCGAGCATCGCGGTACCGGCGCTGAGGGTACGACGGAAGGTCTCCTCCTCGGCAGTGGCGGCCCCGATGACTCGATCCCACTGAGCGAGGACGTCCGGGAAGGAAGCAGACATGAGGTCACGGGAGACCGGCAGCAGCTCAGGTAGCACCGGATCCTCCACACCGAGCAGACGCATGGCACGGACGACGCGACGCAGCAGACGACGAAGCACATATCCACGAGCCTCGTTGCCGGGGGTGACGCCGTCGGTCATGAGCATGAGGCCGGAACGGACGTGGTCGGCAACCACGCGCAGCCGGACGTCGTCGTCATGGTTGGCGCCATAACGCCTGCCCGACATCTCCGAAGCCTTCTCGATGACGGGGAAGACCTGGTCAATCTCGTACATGTTGTCGACGCCCTGGAGCAGGTACGCGATGCGCTCCAGACCAGCGCCGGTGTCAATGTTGAGGCTGCGCAGCGGGCCGGCGATGTCGAAGTCTTCCTTGGCGCGAACCGCGGACAGATCCTCGGTCTCGAACACGAGGTTCCAGATCTCGAGGTAACGATCCTCATCGGCCTGCGGACCTCCGTCGGGGCCGTAAGCCGGACCACGGTCGATGTAGATCTCGGAGCACGGGCCGCCCGGACCGGGGACGCCCATGTGCCAGTAGTTGTCCTTAAGGGAACGGCCCTGGATGTGCTCATCGGGCACCCCGACGGCTCGCCAGGCCTCGCGCGCCTCGATGTCGCCCTCGGGGTAGTCCGGATGGAATCCCGGGCCGAGGACCGTCACCCAGATGCTGGCCGGGTCAAAGCCGAATCCACCTTGGTCGGCAGGCTTGGCGACGAGCTCCCAGGCGTACTGGATGGCCTCATTCTTGAAGTAGTCACCGAAGGAGAAGTTGCCCAGCATCTGGAAGAAGGTGCCGTGGCGGGTGGTCTTGCCGACCTCGTCGATATCGAGGGTACGGACGCACTTCTGGATGCTGGTGGCGCGTTTCCACGGGGAAGGCTCGGTGCCCATGAGGTAGGGCTTGAACGGCACCATGCCGGCATTGACGAACAGCAGCGTGGGGTCGTTGTACAACAGCGAGGCGCTCGGCACCACTGCGTGACCCTTGTTCTCGAAGAAGTCGACGAAGCGCTGTCCGATCTCCGCTGTTCTCATGCCTGGTCCTTCTTGACGTGGTCGCTGATTGTGGCCTGTGGGAAATCCTGACAAATTTTCAGGACATACCGGGTCCCAACCCTACCCGGACGCGCGGTAGGCCACATCTCAGCGCGCCTCGGAAAATGTCGAGCTGAGGAATCGTGGAGCGAGGGTGATCCGATTGTGGATCAGTTCTCGTCGTCGAGGTCCTCAGCCGCTGACGCACCATGACTCACCTCGGCGGGAGCTGCCTCGGTCTCGACCTGGGAGGGATGATTGCGACGCCTGGGACGACGAATCGTGCGTCGCACTCCCTCACCAAAAGCAGCGGCCTTCACCATCGGCGTCCCGACCGTCTGGGTGAAGGTTTGAGCGAGTTCAGCAGCCTGACCGGTGACGACGGTGCCGTGTTCGGAAATGGTGTGAATGTCCTCGATGACCTGGTCAAGCTTCGAGATCTCACCATTGGTGATGACGACCGTTCCCTTGAGTTCTTCCAAGATCGGCACCGTCGACTCATCCACGTCGCGGACCGTCCTGCGCACCTCATCCAGGACGCCACCAAGTTTCAGCAGGGGAACGGCACACAGCGCGACGAGCACCACCGCCGCGAGGGCAGCGATGAGTCCGGCGATCTGACCCAGGGTCATGACTTCTTCTCCTCGGTGGTATCTCGTCCGAGCAGCATCCGTATCTGGCTCAGACGTTGTGAGATGGCAGCCTCATTGCCGTGGTCGGTCGGGTGGTAATACCGCGTCGAGGCGATGTCGTCAGGAAGATACTGCTGTTCGGCCACCCCGTGCGGAAAGTTGTGAGCGTAACGGTATCCGACCCCGTGACCGAGGTCGTGGGCGGATGAATAGTGCGCGTCCCGCAAATGGGCAGGCACCTCTCCTCCCTTACCGGCGCGGACGTCGGCCAGTGCCCCGTCGATGGCGGTGATGACCGCGTTGGACTTCGGGGCGGTGGCCGCTGCAATGGTCGCCTGGGCCAGGTTGAGGCGGGCCTCGGGCATACCGATGAGTTGAACGGCCTGGGCTGCGGCGACACAGGTTTGCAGCACGCTCGGGGCGGCCATGCCGATGTCCTCGCTGGCCAAGATCACCAGACGGCGGCCGATGAACCGGGGATCCTCCCCCGCCTCGATCATCCGGGCCAGATAGTGCAAGGCTGCGTCGACGTCCGAACCACGTACCGACTTGATGAAGGCACTGATGACGTCGTAGTGCTGATCACCGTCACGGTCGTACCGCACCGCAGCGCGATCCACAGCCGTCGAGACGATCTGACTGGTGATGATGTCAGTTCCAGCCGTGCTCGCTCCGGCGGCGGCCTCCTCGAGATAGGTCAGGGCTCGTCGGGCGTCTCCCCCCGCCAGCTGCAACAGGTCGGCTCGGGCATCGTCGTCAAGGGCGTAGAGCCCGTCCGACTCGGTGCGCAGACCGCGCGGATCACTCAGTGCACGGTCGATGAGGGAGGAGACGTCAGCCTCGGTGAGGGGTTTCAGGGTCAGCAGCAGGGATCGGGACAGCAGCGGGGAGATGACCGAGAAGGATGGATTCTCCGTGGTGGCGGCGATGAGGGTCACGGTCCGGTTCTCGACTGCGGGCAGGAGCACGTCCTGCTGGGCCTTGGAGAACCGGTGCACCTCGTCGACGAAGAGGACGGTCGGCTTTCCCAGCGCCAGCTGACGACGAGCGGTGTCGAGTTCCCGTCGGACATCCTTGACTCCGGCGGTCACGGCCGAGATCTCCACGAATCGTCGGTTCGTGGCGTGGGACACCACAGAGGCAATCGTCGTCTTGCCGACCCCCGGAGGGCCCCACAGGAAGACGCTCATGGCCCCGGTGCCCTCAGCCAGCCGACGCAACGGCGACCCGGGGGTCAACAGGTGTTGCTGACCGACGATCTCGTCAATCGTGCGGGGGCGCAGTCGAACGGCCAGTGGCGCGTCAGGGTTGGGAGTGTCCAGGGACCCGCCACTGGTCGCGTCGGGCTGTGCCGGCCCGACGTTGCCGAAGAGATCCTCACTCACCATGGCACCATATCGCCGCGCTGCGACACCCCGACGTCCAACGACGCTCGACATGAGGAACGGGCGACGACCGTACGCATCAGTCGCCGCCCGTCGTCAGCTCGGAATCGTCACTTCTTGGACTTCTCTGCGTCGTCCTTCTGCCCCTCGGGGGACTCGGCCTTCTTCTTCGGCTTGGCGTCCACCCCAGCCTCACGACGCTGAGCCGGGGTGATGGGAGCCGGAGCGGCCGTCAACGGGTCATAGCCGTTGCCGGTCTTCGGGAAGGCGATGACGTCCCGGATGGTCTCGAAGCTGCCGAGCAGCATGACCAGACGGTCCAGGCCGAAGGCGATGCCACCATGCGGCGGAGCACCGAACTTGAAGGCGTCGAGGAGGAAGCCGAACTTCTCCTGGGCCTCCTCCGGACCAATGCCCATGACGTTGAAGACGCGCTCCTGGACATCACGACGATGGATACGGATGGATCCACCGCCGACCTCATTGCCATTGACGACGAAGTCGTAGGCGTAGGCGAGGGCCGAACCCGGATCGGTATCGAAGGTGTCCATGCACTCAGGGGTCGGGCTGGTGAAAGCGTGGTGGACAGCAGTCCAGGCACCGCCGCCGACCGCGACGTCGCCAGAGGCCTCGGCCTCCTTGGTCGGCTTGAACAGCGGGGCGTCGACCACCCAGCAGAAGGCCCAGTCGGAGGGATCGAAGAGTTCACAACGACGACCGATCTCCAGACGGGCCGCACCGAGCAGCTCCTGGGAGGAGGTCTTCGGTCCAGCGGCGAAGAAGATGGCGTCACCGGGCCTGGCACCGACCTTCTCGGCGATACCAGCCTTCTCCTCCTCCGAGATGTTCTTGGCGACCGGACCGCCAGGCACACCCTCGTCGGAGATGGTGATGTAGGCCAGGCCCTTGGCGCCTCGGGTACGAGCCCACTCCTGCCAAGCGTCGAACTGGCGACGCGGTAGCGAGGCTCCACCAGGCATGACGACGGCGCCCACGTAGGGAGCCTGGAAGACGCGGAACGGGGTGTTAGCGAAGAAGTCAGTGACCTCGGTGATCTCGTTGCCGAAACGAAGATCAGGCTTGTCGGAGCCGTAACGGTCCATCGCCTCGTGCCAGGTGATGCGCGGCAACGGGGTCGGCATGTCGACGCCAATGATCTTCCAGCAGGCCGCCATGGTCTCCTCCGCCAGGGAGATGACGTCATCCTGGTCGACGAAGCTCATCTCGACGTCGAGCTGGGTGAACTCGGGCTGACGGTCAGCTCGGAAGTCCTCGTCGCGGTAGCAACGTGCGATCTGGTAGTAGCGCTCCATGCCCGACACCATGAGCAGCTGCTTGAACAGCTGGGGGCTCTGCGGCAGGGCGTACCAGCACCCGGGGGCAAGGCGGGCCGGCACCAGGAAGTCACGGGCACCCTCAGGAGTGGAACGGGTCAGGGTCGGGGTCTCGATGTCATAGAAGTTATGACGGTCGAGAACCTCACGAATGGCGTGAGCCACCTTGGAGCGCAGCACCAGCGCCTCGTGCTGACGTGGACGCCGCAGGTCCAGGTAGCGGTACTTGAGACGGGCGTCCTCACCGACGGTGACGTGCTCGTCGATCTGGAAGGGCAGCGGGGCCGAGGGGTTGAGAACCTCGAGCTCGGAGATGGCGACCTCGATTTCGCCGGTGGGAAGGTTCGGGTTGGCATTGCCCTCCGGACGAGCCTCGACGACACCAGTCACCTTGATGCAGTACTCGTTGCGCAGATCATGGGCGCCAGAGGACTCCAAGATCTCGTCACGGATGACGACCTGGGCCAGACCGGATGCGTCGCGAAGATCGATGAAGGCAACGCCGCCATGGTCGCGTCGGTGCCCAACCCATCCGGCGAGAGTCACCTCCTTGCCGATGTCGCTGGCTCGCAGGCTTCCGGCGTCATGGGTTCGCAGCACGTTTCATCCTTCCGTTGTCGCAGGCCACGTATAGACGGTACGGGCCGCGAGCCAGCATACCGGCGGCCACCTCAGCCGTCATCCGGGACACACTGCCCGTGGGGCATGCCCCACGTCGAGACATGATTGAGCGCCGTGACGGTCGACCGTCACGGCGCTCAATCATGTCTCGACCAAGGATCAGGCCTCGATCTCGGGGAACCACTCCTCGATCTGCTTGCGGATGGCCTCGTTACCACCGGAACGCTCGTTATTGGCGAGGATCCACTCGCGCAGAGAGCCGCCGGCAGCGTCATTGATGGCGTTTCGGGCCGTCTCGGGATCGCGCAACACGTCCTTCAGCATCGATACCGCCTCGTCGGTGGTGCGGTAGAAGTACGGGTAGTCCTCAGGAACGGTCTTGCGGGCCCAAGCAGCATCCGGGAAGACACCGATCGCGCCAGCGACCAGGGCCTCAAGATACTCGAAGCCGTAGGCCTCATTCTTCGCAGTGGCGAGGAATGCCGTCATACGCGCCAGGGCCTCCCAGTATTCCTCGCGCTGACCGAACAGTGGGCCGACCGAGGCCCACTTGGGCGAGGACATCTTCATGGCCATGACGCTGGCGAGATCGCGCTGGCTCAGGCGAACCTCCATGCGCACGTCCATCTCGGAGGCGACGCGATTCATGACGTCGAGGAAGACCTTCGGCTGCTTGTTGTCGGTGAGGTGAATGGCCGGGTAGAGGACGGTCGGCACCTCGGGATCGACGTGCTCGCGGACGAGATCGTCACGGATACCAGGCTGAACCCAGGCGATCCGAGCCTGGTGGGCCAGCGGGGAGATCGTCCAGCGACGAACCAGCTCGGTCACCTCGCCGGCGGTGCGCTCACCGGAGCACAGGGTCGGGAAGAGGGCGTAGGCCAGGCCCATGGCCGCGAAGTTCACCTTGTGGTGGTAGTGGGACGGGGGCAGCCACTGCAGGTTGAGGATCTTCGGCTCAGCACCCTCACGGTGCATCGTCTGGAAGACGCCGACCGAGTCGATGACGTCGAGGTTGATGACGAGGGTCTCCAGCGGGTCAAGGCTGGACAGCGTCTTGGCCTCGAAACCGTCACACTGCCGATCCTCGTGGTCGACGACGACGGCTCCCGGGTACATCTTGAGGAGTCGCTCAACCAGCGCGGTTCCGCCTCCTCGTCCGACAAGTCGACCCTGGTCGTCAACGATGGGGTCACCATCGAGGAAACCCATCTTGATTGCGATGGTCATTGGTCATCTCCCGTTATCCGTGGGCGGAGGCGCGACCGTGCGCCAAGTTCATGGGTATCACCCTATCGCCGGACGTGGCACTCCGGTGGGCGAACTGAACGCCCTGAGGGCTAAAAGGATGTGTCATCCCCTGGGAACCGAACCCGTCAGGGTCTTCTGCAAGGTCGGAGCCTCTCGAGCAATGAGTTCCGAAGCGGAGAGATCTGCCAGGGATCGCAGCCCGACGACATAACGGGCCGTGAAGATTCCCAACAACTGCGAGAGCCCCAGCGAGGCCCGGATTCCTGCCTCCTCCTCCCCGAACCGGGGCACCAAGAGCTCGACGACGGGGGCCAGGATCTGATCGGTGTAGAACTCGCTCACCATGTCGAAGGTGCCAGGCTGGGTGAGGAGCGCCTGAACCACCCCCTGCATCTGCGGATCCGGTCCGCCCAGGCCGAGATGCCCGTCCCAGGCATCGATGAAGGCCTTGACCAGTGCCTCGCCCAGGTGATCCGGCTCTGTGCCAGAACAGACGTCAGCAATGATCCGGTGTGGTCCGTTCGGCAGGGACATCGCCTCGTTGTAGAGAGCCTGCTTGGATCCGAAGTAGTAGCTCACCAATGAGGTGTCCACCCCAGCTTCCCGGGCAACGGCCCGCAGACTCACCGACTGAAAATCTCCCGCCAGGAAGAGAGCCCTGGCAGCTGCCAGAATCGATGCTCGCGCTGCCCCGGCCTCGCCACGAGGACCACGGCGGGGCGCTCGAGTGCGCTGTGACTGACTCCGGACAGACATGCCACGACCGTACTCCCCAAAAAATCTTCCGGAAAAGGGGACCCCGGTGGCTGCGAAGTGATTTCCACGGTGATGAAATGGGGGCATGGACGCACATCATGGCAATGCGATCCCTCTGGCCGACCAGGATCTCCGAATGGGGCTTGACGTCGGATCGACGACGATCAAGGCCGTCGTCCTCGACCCCGACGAGAACATTCTCTTCGAGGACTACAGACGCCACCATGCCGACATCACCGGCGCCATAGCGTCACTGCTCGGCGACGCCGCCAAGGCCCTCCCCGGCGCCAAGGTGCGCGCAGCCGTCACCGGATCAGCAGGTCTGGGAACCGCCGAGGCCCTGGGCCTCACATTCATCCAGGAGGTCATGGCCGAGACCGCGGCCGTCCAGCACTGGAACCCGGACGCCGACGTCCTCCTGGAGCTCGGCGGCGAGGATGCCAAGATCACTTACCTCAAGCCGGTCCCCGAGCAGCGCATGAATGGTTCGTGTGCCGGCGGAACGGGTGCCTTCATCGACCAGATGGCCACCCTGCTCCACACCGACGCCGCTGGCCTCAACGACCTGGCATCGCGTGCCCACACCATCCACCCCATCGCGTCGCGCTGCGGTGTGTTCGCCAAGTCTGACCTCCAGCCCCTCATCAACGAGGGTGCGCGTCACGAGGACCTCGCGGCGTCGGTCATGCAGGCCGTCGCCACCCAGTGCATCGCCGGCCTGGCCTGTGGACGTCCGATCCGCGGCAAGGTCATCTTCCTCGGTGGTCCGTTACACTTCATGCCGGCCCTACGAGACGCCTTCGCGCGAGTTCTTGAGGGCAAGGTCGACGAATACATCACACCGGAGCGCGCCCAGCTCTACGTGGCCATGGGGGCTGCCCTGACGTCTGCCTCGGAGCCGGTGGACCTCTCCGAGACCGCTGAGCGTTCCCGTCACGCCCGCACCCAGAACGGCATCTCCCAGTCGATGCCGCCACTGTTCAGGAATGAAGAGGAACTGACCGAGTTCACCAAGCGTCACTCCCAGGCCAAACTCCCCCATCTGCCACTGCATGATGCTCGCGGCAACCTCTTCCTCGGTATCGACGCCGGTTCGACGACGATCAAGTCGGTACTGCTTGACGAGTCCCTCAACATCGTCGCCTCCCATTACGCCTCCAACGAGGGCGACCCGGTGAGCGCAGCAGTGCAGATCCTCACCGATCTCTACGACACCATGCCCGCAGAGGCGACCATCGCCCGTACCTGTACCACCGGTTACGGCGAGGGGCTCGTCAAGGCTGCCCTGGGCGCCGAGGACGGTGAGGTCGAGACGATGGCCCACTACCGGGCTGCTGATCACCTGCTTCCCGGAGTCACCGCCATCATCGACATCGGCGGCCAGGACATGAAGTACCTGCGCGTCGTCGACCAGGTCATTGACTCCATCTCCGTCAATGAGGCCTGCTCGTCGGGATGTGGATCCTTCCTCCAGACCTTCGCCGCCGGGATGGACACTAACATCCAGTCCTTCGCCGACATGAGCCTGATGGCCCAGCATCCCGTCGACCTGGGCAGCCGCTGCACCGTCTTCATGAACTCCTCGGTCAAGCAGGCCCAGAAGGAAGGGGCCTCCCCCGCCGACATCGCTGCCGGACTGTCCTACTCCGTGGTCCGCAACGCCCTGTACAAGGTCATCAAGCTTACCGATCCGTCCCAGTTGGGTGACAAGGTCGTCGTCCAGGGCGGCACCTTCCTCAACAATGCCGTGCTGCGAGCCTTCGAGAAACTCACCGGCCGCGAGGTCGTCCGTCCTGCCGAGGCCGGACTCATGGGTGCTTACGGTGCCGCGCTAACGGCCCGTGCCCGCTTCCATGCGGGCGAGCCCACCACCTCTGACGGTCTGCGAAATCGCGCCGAACTGGACGGGTTCGCCGTCGAGACCCACCGCGACGACTGCACCCTGTGCCAGAACCACTGCCAGCGCACCATCGCCACCTTCTCGGACGGACGCGTCTTCGTCTCCGGCAACCGCTGTGACCGCGGCGCCGAGGTCAACAACCGCACGATGGCCAAGCTGCCGAAGTCCGAACTGCCCAACGTCTTCGAGGCCAAGTACAAGAGGCTCTTCAGCTACCGACGACTCACCGTCAAGAAGGCCTTCCGCGGGGACCTGGGTCTGCCTCGCGCCCTCAACATGTACGAGAACTACCCGTTCTGGTTCACGACCCTCTCGGCCTTGGGCTATCGCGTCATGATCTCGGGGCGCTCCTCCCACGCCCTGTTCGAGAAGGGCATGGAGTCCATCGCCAGCGAGAACATCTGCTACCCCGCCAAACTCAACAACGGTCACGTGGAAGATCTCGTGAAGCGCGGTGTCAAGCGAATCTTCGACCCCTGCATCCGTTTCGAACAGGTCAGCGTGACCGACGCCGACGCACATTTCAACTGCCCAGTCGTCGCCTCCTACCCCGAGGTCATCCGTGCCAACGTGGAGAGCCTGCGCGAGAAGGACGTCGAGCTCATCTCTCCCTTCCTCTCCCTGGCCAACCCAGACAAGCTCGCCGAACGACTGGCGGAGATCTTCGCCGAGGACGGGGTGACCGTCGAGGAGGCCCGTCAAGCCGTTACCGAGGGGCTCGAGGAGGACAGGGCCTTTCATGACGACGTCCGCAAGATGGGCGAGGACGCCTTGGCCTACATGGCTGAGCACAACGTTCCCGGCATCGTGCTGGCAGGACGCCCCTATCACGTCGATCCCGAGATTCACCACGGCATTCCCGAGATGGTGAATTCCCTGGGCATGGCGGTCCTCACCGAGGACTCCGTGGCCCATCTTGGGTCTGACCTGCTAGAGCGTCCGCTGCGTGTGCGTGACCAGTGGATGTTCCACTCCCGCCTCTACCAGGCAGCCGCCTTCGTGGGCTCCCGCCCCGATCTCGAGCTCGTCCAGCTCAACTCCTTCGGTTGCGGACTGGACGCCATCACCACCGACCAGGTGCGCGAGATCCTGGCAGCGCGTGACCGCATCTACACCACTCTCAAGATTGACGAGGTATCGAACCTGGGTGCAGCCCGTATTCGGATGCGCTCCCTGCAGGCCGCGGCGAAGGAACGCACCGGCCACGATCGCAAGCTGGTGACCCATCCGCTTTCCGACGACCGGGTCCCCTTCACCAAGGACATGAAGGCGACCCACACCATCCTGGTGCCCCAGCTCGCCCCGTACCAGACCTCGGTCGCGGAGGCAGCTCTGCGCGCCTCCGGTTACAACGTCGAGGTGTTGGAGCAAGCTTCCAGGGAGAACATCGACTTCGGCCTGTCGGTGGTCAACAACGATGCCTGTTTCCCCGCCATCGTCGTCATTGGTCAGCTCGTCTCGGCATTGAAGTCGGGCAAATACGACTTGGACCACACCACCCTCTTCCTCACCCAGACCGGTGGCATGTGCCGTGCCACCAACTACATTGGTCTGCTGCGCAAGGCCCTCAAGGATGCCGGATTCGGAAGCATCCCGGTCATCGCAGCTTCCCTGCAGGGTGTCGAGGACAACCCGGGCTTCTCCCTCACCGCTCCCCTGATTCACCGCATGGTTCAGGCCATCACGATCGGGGACCTGCTGCAAAAGGTCCACTTGCGTACCCGACCTTACGAGGCGGTTCCGGGTTCAGCTGACGAGCTCATGCACCACTGGACGACCATCGCCAGGGAGCACTTCCTGGATGGCGGACATTCCAAGACCTGGGGACGGCGCACCTCCTACAAGGCGATCATCAACGGCGTCGTCGACGGCTTCGAGCACCTCGAACTCGTCGATGGCCCGCGCAAACCTCGCGTCGGTGTCCTCGGCGAGATCTTGGTGCAGTTCCACCCGGACGCCAACAATCACATTGTCGACACCATCGAGTCTGAGGACTGCGAGGCCGTCCTGCCAGGTCTGATGTGGTTCGTCTACAACTGTTTGTCAGCGGGCGACTACAACTACAAGACCTTCGGTACTGACAAGTGGAGCCGTCACCTCAAGAAGGCCTTCCGTGGTCTACTGATGCAGTATCAGAAGCCGGTGACCACGGCGCTGAGGAAGTCGACCCGGTTCGAGGTCCCGACCCCGATCACAGAGCTGATGGAGGACGCCCAACGCATCGTCCAGCTCGGCAACCAGGCTGGCGAGGGGTGGTACCTCGTCGGTGAGATGGTCGACATGATCCGCGAGGGCGTGCCGAACATCGCCGTCGTCCAGCCGTTCGCCTGCCTGCCGAACCACGTCACCGGTCGCGGTATCTTCCGAGAGATCCGCCGTCAGTTCCCGCATGCCAATGTGGTGTCGGTGGACTACGACCCCGGTGCCTCCCAGGTCAACCAGCTCAACCGCATCAAGCTGATGGCTGCCACCGCGCGCGATCGCAACGACTCGGAAGAGCTCGACGCCAACGAGGCCGTACGGCCGGAGTCGGACGAGGAGATCCCGACCTCACCCCAGACGGCATCACGCCCAGACCTCAACGGAACCCCTGTGATGGAGCTGTCACTGCACGTGTAATTGGCCTTTGGGAACCGGTGATATCGTCACCGGCATGGAATTGACTGGCACCCGTCGGCTACAGACGGATCGCCTAGTACTTCGCCGGTTGACCGTCGGCGATGCCCAGCAGGTATATGACAACTGGGCCAGTGACCCGGAGGTCACACAGTTCCTCAGGTGGCCCACCCATTCCAGCGTGGATGTGAGCCGGGCCGTCGTCGGTGCCTGGGTCGATTCCTACGATGATCCAGGAACCTTCAACTGGGGCATTGAGCTGATCGAGGATGAGACCCTCATCGGGCAGACCTCGGTCGTCGAACAGGATCTCAGCGTCGGCCTGGTCAATGTCGGCTATGTCGTCGGACGGCGCTGGTGGGGCAGGGGGTACTGCACCGAAGCGCTGGTCGCAGTGACAGGTTATCTCTTCGCCGTAGCACAGGCCAACAAGGTGGAGGCCAGCCACGACCCGGCCAATGTCGCCTCGGGACGAGTCATGGAGAAGGCCGGTATGGTGACCGAGGGTCTGCGTCGAGCCTCCTGCCTTAGCGGGTCAACGATCCGTGACCAGATCTATCACGGCATACTGCGCAGCGAGTGGGAAGGCCGTCAGTGCTGAATCCTCATCGTGAAGCGACGTGTCGACGGTGGCGCGCGACCTTCCTCATCTTCGCGTCACTGGCCTCCCTGACCTGGGCATTCGCAGGCGTTCTCAACCCCGCGATGAGCCAGCTGCATGCCTTCGTATCGGAGTACTCCGCCCGTGACCAGCCGTGGCGTTACCTCTTCCAGACCACCGACGTCATCATGGGGGCCTCCCTGTGTCTGGCAGGCCTGGCCACTCTTGCCTGGGTTGGCCGTCGTCCCCTTGGCCGCCAGGGGTGGTCGGGCATTGGATTCGTGGCTGGCGGACTTTTCAGTGTTCTTGACGCCTTGGTGACGATGGACTGCTCCCCTACCCGTTCCACGGCCTGTCTGGCTGCCGAGGAGGCCGGTCACGTCAGCCCGAGCCACCTCGTCCACGTCGGGACCTCGACGATCGTCGTCGTCGGTTTTACCCTCCCGATCCTGCTGCTCAACTCCACCATGACGAGGTTCCGCACCTTCGGTCTGATAGTGGCATGGGCGTGGATCGTGTTCACCCTGCTCAACGGCATCGGGGCCATGGACTGGTTCGATGGCACCCCGATGGATTACACCGGGATCTGGCAGCGTTTCAGCTTGTCCCTGGGCACCCTGTGGTGGCTGACGTTAGCCGCCGACGACATCATCACCTCCCGTGCCCAGCGACGCCCAGTTACCTGCTGAGGTGTGAAGGAGGGCTCCCGGAGGTTACCGGGAGCCCTGTTCCTCGTAGGTGTCGCCCTTCGGCAGGCCGCACTCACCAAGAACCGACGACTCCGGGATGAAGATCCTCGGCAGGCGGATTCCAACTCGCGGCGTCAGCCTCGACCTGGTCACCGGAGCGAATGTCCTTGACGGTGTCGGGGTCCCGGTGGTCGCTGTGCTGAGCACCCGGGAACCACACGAAGGGGATCCCGCGACGATCAGCATGCTTGATCTGCTTGCCGAACTTGTCGGCTTTGGGGGCCACCTCGCAGGGGATGCCGCGGGAGCGCATCGCGTGGGCGACGGCCTCCGAGCTGACACGATCCTCCTCGCTGTTGACGGCCACGAGAACCGCTGAGGGAACCGAACGAGAAGACCTCAGCTCTCCTCGGGAGATGATCGGGGCCAGCAAGCGGGTCAGGCCGAGCGAGATTCCCACGCCCGGGTAGATGTGTTTGCCGTCGGAGGCCAGGGACTCGTAACGGCCGCCCGAGCACACCGAACCCATCGACTCGTGGCCGGTCAGTTCGGTCTCGTAGACGGTGCCGGTGTAGTAATCCAGGCCGCGGGCGATCTTGAGGTTGGCAACCATGCGTCCGGGAACGACCTTGTTGACGGCAGTGACGACTCGGTTGAGGGAATCCAGGCCCTCTTCGAGCATGTCGTTGGACACCCCGAGTTCGCGCACCTTGCCGATGAAGGAGTCGTCGGCAGACTGGATGGAGGCCAGGGCGACACACTTGCCGGCGACCTCGTCAGACAGGCCCAGCTCGTCAGTGAGAAGCTCACGCACCGCGTCCGGGCCGATCTTGTCGTACTTGTCGACCCGCTGCAGAACGGCCATGTGGTCCTCGATGCCCAGCCCGCGGTAGAACCCCTCGGAGAGCTTGCGGTTGTTGACGTGCATGGTGACGGTCGGGAAGCCCAGCTCAGTGTGCAGACGCTCAAGAGCCGACAGCATCACCAGCGGGGTCTCGATATCGTGGTGCTCGGCCAGGGTCTGGTCGCCGACGATGTCGATGTCAGCCTGGGTGAACTCGCGGTAGCGGCCCTCCTGAGGACGTTCACCACGCCACACCTTCTGGATCTGATGGCGACGGAACGGGAAGTGCAGGTGGCCGGCGTTCTCCAACACGTAGCGGGCGAAGGGAACGGTGAGGTCGAAGTGCAGGCCCAGACGGTCCTTCTCGGACCGCGAGTCATGAGGGTCAGCGTGCAGTCGATCGACGACGTAGACCTCCTTGTCGATCTCCCCCTTGCGGGTGAGTTGCTCCATGGGCTCGACGGCACGGGTGTGGATCGGCGCGAAACCATGAAGCTCGAAGGTCTCCTCAAGGATCCGGGTCACATGGTTCTCCACCATCTGTCCTGAGGGCAGGAACTCGGGAAAACCGGACAAGGGCTTGAGACGGGCCATGGAAGGAATCCTTCGAAGAGTTGGGTATCAGGGCGGGTTACCCCGCAGGGGTCATTCTGCCAGCCCGAGGGCGATCGGGCTCATTCGTCACTATTCGGTGAGACTTCTCAGTGGAAGTCCGACGAGACCGTGCGGTTGAGAAATGGGTTGGAGATGCGCTCCTGGGCCATCGTCGTCGGTCCCCCGTGTCCTGGCAGTAGGTGGGTGGAGTCGTCAAGGGGCCAGACGACGTCGGACAGGCTGCGAGACATTTGTGCCGGGTCAGCCCCGGGCATATCGGTTCGACCGATGGAACCTGCGAAGACGACATCACCGGACATGACGATCGGGCCGAACTGCGCGTCAACCATGCGGATCATGGAACACCCAGGGGTGTGGCCCGGGGCGTGCAGGAATTCCAGGTCGAGGTCGGCGTACTCGTGGTGGGAGAACGGCTCGACATCGACGACTTCCTCGGGTTCGCGCAAGGTCGTCGATCCGTAGCACTGCTCGATGAGTGGACGGGCGAAGTCAGCCAAGGCTGCCATGGGGTCGGTGAGGAGATGCCGGTCATCTCGAGGGCACAGCACGGGGATGCCGTATTGATCTCCAACCTGGCGAGCTGAACCGACATGGTCGATGTGACCGTGGGTGAGCGCGACCGCCACCGGGGTCAGATGGTGGGTCTTGAGCGCCTCGCCAAGGAACTCCTCGGCACCCATCCCAGGGTCGACGACGACGCAGTCAGACCCTGGTTCGCGCGCCAGAAGATAGCAATTGGCCTGAAAAGAACCAGTGATGAAGGACGCAATGAACACGTTTGCCATTTTATCGGGCAAGATGGAGCGTATGAGTCACGCACAAGCTCCGCAGTCTTTCGGCCGCGTCGATGATGACGGCACCGTTTACGTCCGAACCAGTGACGGGGAGAGGCCTGTCGGCCAGGTGCCGGACTCCACCAGCGAGGAAGCCCTTGAATTCTTCGTGCGCCGCTATCACGCCCTCGAGACCGAGGTGTCGCTGCTGGAATCACGAGTGAGCTCCGGGACCGCCTCGCCGGAGGAAGCCCGATCGGCCGCAAGCAAACTCGTCACGTCCATCCGTGAGGCCAATGCCGTCGGCGACCTGGAATCGCTCGCAGCTCGGGTGGAGGCTCTCAGCCCCACCATCGACGCCAAGGCGGAGACCCGTCGGGAGGAGAGGGCCGAGGCCAAGGCCCGCGCAAAGCAGGCCAAGGAGGACATGGTCGCCAAGGCGGAGGCCATCGCTGCTGGCACCGACTGGCGCGGTGGCATCGGCAAGTTCCGCGACCTGCTTGAGGAGTGGCGTCATCTCCCCCGTATCGACAAGACCACCGACGACGAACTGTGGCACCGCTTCTCCGGGGCTCGCACCGCCTTCACCCGTCGCCGCAAGCAGCACATGGCCGAGCAGAATCACCTGCGTGAGAAGGCTCGCGTGCTCAAGGAGCAGATCATCGAGGAGGCTCGTCCGCTGGCCGATTCGACGGCCTGGGGCGAGACCTCTCGTCAGTTCCGCGACCTCATGAACCGTTGGAAGGCTGCTGGCCCGGCTCCTCGCGACATCGACGAGAAGCTGTGGAAGGAGTTCCGCGCCATCCAGGACAAGTTCTTCGACGCCCGCAGTACTGCTCAGAGCCAGCAGGACGAGGAATATCGCGGCAACCAGGAGGTCAAGGAGAAGCTTCTCGACGAGGCCGAGAAGGACATCCTGCCGGTCAAGGACATTGAGGAGGCCAAGGCCAAGTTCCGCTCCTTCCTGGAGAAGTTCAACGAGGTCGGTCGAGTGCCCCGTGACGCCATGAAGCGCATCGACGCCCGCGTCCGTGACTTGGAGCGTCAGGTCCATTCCGCGGAGGAGGCCGAGTGGAAGCGCACCGATCCGCAGGCTCGTGAGCGTGCCCGCGCCACCGTCGACATGTTCAGCGCCCAGATCGACAAGCTCAGCGCCCAGGCCGAGAAGGCCGAGGCTGCTGGCCACACCAAGGAGGCCGAGAAGGACCGCGAGTCGATCAGGACCTACCAGACCTGGCTGGAAGAGGCTCAGAAGGCCCTCGACGAGTTCAGCGCCTGACTGACAGGAAACGGCCCCGGTCACAACGACCGGGGCCGTTCGTCATACCGGCGGCTTTCCAGACAGAGAAGTCAAACCCCGAGAGCCATACCGGGTCACGACTTCACGCGAAAGACGTCATAGACCCCGGAGATCCGCCGGATGGACTCGATGAGGTGCTTGAGGTGGGTTGGGTCGGGAGCCTCGAAGGTGAGCCGCAATCGAGCCAGATGAGTCTTCGATGCGCTCATGTTCGCCGAGATGAGGCTGACCCCCTGTTCGGCGAGGACGCGTGAGGTGTCCAGCAGCAGGCCGGCACGGTCGAGACCCTCAATCTGGATGGTGACCTGGTAGCCCTCCTGCTGGTTCTCCGACCAGGAGACCGGCACGATCCGTTCGGGGTGCTCAAGCAGGTTCTTGGCGTTCGAGCAGTCCGTGCGATGTACCGAGACCCCGTCGTTGCGGGTGACGAAGCCCATGATCGGGTCCCCCGGCAGCGGGGTGCAGCACCGAGCCAGCTTGACGAGCATGTCGGCGTCACCGTCGACGATGACCCCGGTCTCGTTGCTGCGATGCCGCGGAGTCTTCACGCCAACGGCGAGCTCCTCCTCGACGTCGGCCGTGGTCTCCTCCGGCCCACCACCCAGGGCGATGAGCTTCTCGACGACCGACTGGGCGCTGACGTTGTGCTCCCCGACCGCGGCGTACAAGGCGTTGATGCCGGACACCCGCAGGTCATCGGCCACCGCGGTGAGGTACTCCACCGTCAGCAAGGACTGCAGCGGCACACCAGCCTGACGCAGCTGCTTGGCGATCGCATCCTTACCAGCCTCTATGGACTCCTCACGGCGTTCCCTCGTGAAGTAGGACTTAATCTTGGAACGAGCACGTGGAGAGGCGATGAACCCCAGCCAGTCACGGCTGGGACCGGCATCGGGGGAATTCGAGGTCAGGATGTCAACGACGTCGCCGTTGGTCAGCTTGGTGTCCAGGGTGACGAGTTTGCCATTGACGCGAGCGCCGATACAGCGGTGGCCGACCTCGGTGTGGACGGCATAGGCGAAGTCAACGGGGGTAGCGTCCTGGGGAAGGGCCATGACGTCGCCCTTAGGGGTGAAGACGTAAACCTCCGAGGAATTGATCTCGAAACGCAACGAATCCAGGAACTCGCCGGGATCGGACTCCTCCTTGGACCACTGGTTGAGCGACTGTACCCAGGACAGGTCGGTGCCGTCAGGCTGAATCCCCTTGCCAACGGCGTTGGGGTTCTCCTTGTACTTCCAGTGGGCCGCAACACCGTACTCAGCCCGCCGGTGCATCTCGTGAGTACGGATCTGCAATTCCACCGGCTGCCCACCGGGCCCCAGCACGGTAGTGTGCAGGGACTGGTACATGTTGTACTTCGGCATCGCGATGTAGTCCTTGAACCGCCCTGGGAGGGGGTTCCATCGCACATGCATGACGCCCAGTGCGGCATAACAGTCGCGCGGGGTGTCGACGAGGATGCGCAGACCGATGAGATCGTAGATGTCTGAGAAGTCCCGACCGCGCACGACCATCTTCTGATAAATCGAGTAGTAGTGCTTCGGCCGACCGTAGACGGTGGCCTCGATGCTGGCCTCATCGAGGTCCTGACGGACGATCGCGATGACTTCCTTGAGCTGAGCCTCCCGCTGCGGGGCCTGCTCGGCCACCATGTGGACGATCTCGTCGTAGAGCTTGGGATTGAGGGTGGAGAAGCACAGGTCCTCCAGTTCCCACTTGATGGCATTCATGCCAAGACGATGAGCCAGTGGCGCGAAGATCTCGAGGGTCTCCTTGGCGATGCGGTTCTGCTTGTCCGGCCGCAGGAACCCCAAAGTCCTCATGTTGTGCAGCCGATCGGCGAGCTTGATGACCAGCACTCGGATGTCGCGGCTCATCGCGATGACCATCTTGCGGATGGTCTCGGCCTTCGCCGAGTCACCGTACTGAACCTTGTCGAGTTTCGTCACCCCGTCGACGAGCAGGGCCACTTCCTCGCCGAAGTCTGCCGTTAGCTGCTCGTGCGTGTACGAGGTGTCCTCGACGGTATCGTGCAGCAGACCGGCGCACAGGGTCTGCTCGTCCATGCCGAGCTCGGCCAGGATCATCGTCACCGCTAGGGGATGGGTGATGTAGGGATCACCCGACTTGCGGGTCTGCCCACGGTGATAATGCTCAGCCGTGCGGTATGCCCGCTCGATGACAGCGGTGTCGGCCTTCGGGTGATTGGCCAGGACTACCGAGATGAGCGGATCCGTGACGCTCTGGGGCGGACCTGATGGCTTCGGGGTCCCCCAGCGGACGATGCGCTCGCGCATCCCCATCCGAGGCTGGGGACGCTGCTGGTCAGTCTTCGGCTTGCCCAGGGTTCCCTTGCCCGATCCGTACGGACCGTAGACGCTGTCGTCGGCCATCGGGGCACCTCCTGGCAAGTTGGACCATTCATTCTAGTGGTATTTACCACCGTCATGTCGGCTGAGTGCGACGGCATGTGGTCGGTCAGCACCCATGCCGACAGCTGAATTGGCCTTCCGGTGCAGGGGTTCCTGCTGTTCTCAGCGGACCAGGTCAGACTCGGTCTGGGTGCCGGTGGCGCGAGGAACCGCCTTCCGCACGACGACGATGACGTCACCAGCCTGTAACTGACCGATCGACGGGTCGTAGAAGTTGCGCAGCACGTCATTGCGGATTACGGCCAGGAGCCGCTCGTTCTGGATGTCGGCTGGACGTGCGCCGATCTCCGTCTTGGAGACCATCCGCTGGACGACCTCCATACCCTTCGAGCTGGACAGCAGGTCGTCGACGACGGTACCGACGTGCGGGTTGACCGAGGACAGACCAAGCAGACGGCCCACCGCGTCGGCGGAGGTGACGACGGCGTCGGCCCCGGACTCACGCAGCAGGGGAAGGTTCTCGTCTTCCCTGCCAGAGACGACGATGTGGCAGCGCGGATTGAGCTGTCGCACCGTCAGTGTGGTGAGGATGGCCGAGTCATCTCGGTTGAGGGTGATGACGACCTCGCGCGCCTTGCTGATCTCAGCTCGTCTCAACAGGTCCCGCCTCGTCGCGTCGCCTTCGAAGGCAGCCAGGCCTGACCGATTGGCCTCGGCCACCGCAGAGGGACGATTGTCGATGACGACGATCTTCTCGATGGGAACGTCATGGTTGCGCAGGGTGTTGACGGCGCTGCGCCCCTTCGTGCCGTACCCGATGACGACGGTGTGGTTCCTCATGCGCTTCCTCCAAGCACTGTCAAGCAGTCCGCGTCGCCCCTCGTTGGCCAACATCTCGAGGGTGGTACCGACCAACAGCACCAAGAAGGTGATGCGCAACGGGGTGATGATGAAGGCATTGATGAGTCGCGCATGGGGCGCGACCGGGGTGATGTCACCGTAACCAGTCGTGGTCACGGTAACCGTCGAGTAGTAGAAGGCGTCGATCAGGGAGACGCCGTCACCGGCGGTGGAGTCAACATAGGAGTCATGGTCGAACCAGACGATCAAGGTACTGGCCAGCAACAGAATCGCTGACCAGACCAGCCGCTTGACCAGCTCTCGAAAGGGCTTGGTGGTCTTGAACGGAAGCTTGACCAGAGCCGACTGCTCAAAGACGTTGCGACGGCTCGAAGACTCCATTGATTCTGGCACCATGATCAGACCGTGATCACGGCATTGACCGGACCAATACCGGCCCGGTCGAGCTTCTCACGGCCCCCCAAGGCGGACAGCTCCATGAGCACCGACACACCGACGAGCTCACCACCGAGCTTCTCCACCAGGGATGCCGTGGCACCGACCGTTCCTGCCGTCGCGAGGATGTCGTCGACGATGAGCACCTTCGAGCCGGGCTGAACGGCGTCCTGATGAACGGTGAGGGTGGCGGAACCATACTCCAGCACGAAGGACTGGGAGTAGACGTCGCCGGGAAGCTTTCCGGGCTTGCGCACCGGGACGAACCCAGCGCCCAAGGACAGGGCCACCGGCCCGGCGAACATGAATCCACGTGCCTCCATGCCGAGAACGACGTCAACCCCGCGCGGAGCGGTGTCAACGAGTTCAGAGATCGCGGCGGCGTACCCGTTGGCGTTGGCCAGCAGAGGGGTGATGTCCTTGAAGGTCACCCCGGGCTCCGGGAAGTCCGGAACATCCCGGATCAGGCCGGTGATGAGGTCAGTACGGTAGGTCATTTCTTCCTCTCGGAGCGAGTGGAACGACGCGGCTGATGACGCTCGCTCCCAGTGATGGACGTGACGTCACCAGGCCCTTCGGCGGCGACGGTCTGAGCCGTCACCTGAGGATCCTTGTGCGCAGCACGCTCACGGCGGCGCAAGACACGAGCGGTGTGTTCCTTCATAGCCGGCTCATTCTCACGCAGCTGGGTGAACACCGGGGTGGCGATGAAGATCGAGGAGTAAGCACCGACGATCATGCCGACGAAGAGGGCCAGGCCAAGATCCTCCAGAGGCCCGGACCCGAGCACGAAGGCACCGGCGAAGAGCAGTGCCGCCACCGGCAGAACGCCGACGATGGTGGTATTGATGGAACGCACCAACACCTGGTTTACGGCTCGGTTGGCGCCTTCCGCAAAGGTGTAGTCGCGTTTCTGGATGTCCTGGACGTTCTCGCGCACCTTGTCGAAGACCACGACGGTGTCGTAGAGGGAATAACCCAGAATCGTCAGCACGCCGATGACGGTCGACGGGGACACCGTGAAGCCGATCAGAGCATAGATGCCGATGGTGACGATGAGATCGTGCAGGAGAGCGATCAGGGCGGCAATAGACATCTTCCAGTGCCGGAAATAGGCCCAGATCTGCAACATCACCAAGACCAGGAAGACGACCAATGCCTTGATGGCCTTGCCGGTGATCTGGTCTCCCCACTGACTACCGACCTTGGAGTACGTGACGGAGTCCGTCTTGGTCGCGGTGGCCTTGGCGATAGCCCCCTGAACCTTGGTGGTCTCCTCGTTGTCGAGTGCCCTGGTCTGCACCTGGACGGCGTTCGAGCCGAGACTGACGACCTCGGTGGAGTCCATGTCCGGGACTCCGGAGGACAGCACCGACCTGCGGATGTCGTCGACGGTCGAGGTCGCAACGTGGGCAGGAGAACGGAACTGCACACCGCCCTTGAACTCGATACCGAGGTTCAGGCCACGCACCAACAGGCCAAGCAGCGAGATCGCGATGACGATGATCGAGATCGTGTACCAGAGTTTGCGGCGCTGGATGAAGCCGTAGGAAATCTCACCCGTGTACAGGGCATGGGTGAAACCGTGCTTGTGCTTCTTGTCCTTCTCCTCGGACCGCCTCGAGGCGACAGACGAGGTCTTGGCGTTCTTGTCGTCAGTCATGTCAGGCCTCCTCCGTCTCGATGGTGCGCTTGGCCCGCGGGGCAGATCGCCTGCTTCGCCGACCGAGCAACTGGGCTTCCGTGACACCCATGTGCCCAGCCTCAAGGCCGGAGCCGCGTCGACCCTGGCCCCAGAACTTGGTGCGTCCCAGCAGAGTGACGACGGGGTGGGTGAAGAAGAAGCAGATGAGGAGGTCGATGAACGTCGTCAGACCCAGGGTGAAGGCGAATCCCTTCACCTGGTCGACCGACAGCACGAACAGCACGATGGCGGACAGCAGGGAGACGCCGTCGGCCATCAGGATGGTGCCGCGGGCCTTCGTCCAGCCGGTCTGAAGGGCGGTACGCAGGGTCCGTCCTTCTCGGATCTCGTCTCGGATGCGTTCGAAGTAGACGATGAAGGAGTCGGCCGTCACACCAATGGCGACAATCGCGCCAGCGATACCAGCCAGGGAAAGAGTGAATCCGACAGCCTCGCCCAGGAGCACCATGGCCGTGTAGGTCGTGATACCGGCGATAAGCAGGGAGCCGATGGCCACCAGGCCCAGTCCTCGGTAGTACAGCAGGCAGTAACCGGCAACCAGGATCAGTCCGATGACGCCGGCGATGATCCCGGCACGCAGCTGCTCGCCACCAAGGGTCGGCGAAACATTGTCAACGCTGGAGATGTCGAAAGACAGCGGCAGGGCACCGTACTTGAGGACGTTGGCCAGGTCAGCAGCACTGTCCTGGGTGAAGTGTCCGGAGATCTCGGCCTGACCACCGTTGATCGGACAGGAGGCTCCCTTGCCGCCATCCAACTGCGGTGAGGAGATGACCTTGCCATCCAGGACGACGGCGAACTGGTTCTGCGGGCTCTGGCGCGAGCACAGGAAAGTGGTCGCCTCACTGAAGGAATTCGTGCCGATGGAGTTGAATTTCAGGTTCACCACGTAGGACAGCTGGCCCTGCGGGATTCCGGAGTCGGCGCTCTCGACCTGGGTTCCCGTGATGGCGACCGGGGAGAGCAGATACTTGGTCTTGCCCTCACGGTCACAGGTCACCAGGGCCTTGTTCGGCGGGGATTCGACGGACTTGGTGCACTTGAAGTCCTGGAAAGCCTTCATGTCCTCCGGGGACGGCTTCCACTTCTCGGCGTCCTTGACCATCTTGGCCGCGGAGGTCGGATCCTTCTCGTTGTACTGTGGGCCGCTGTCCTTGGCACCAGGCTTCGAGCTGGCAGAGGCACTTGACGACGCCTTGGCCCTCGGATCGGCAGTGGGGAGGGCAGAGGGCTTTGCGGGGCCGGGAGTCGGACCCTTCTCACCCACCGACTCCTCAGCATGGACCATGCGGAATCCGAGCTGGGCGGTCTGGCCGACCATCTCGACGAGCTTGGAACTCTCGACGTTCGGGGCCGAGACGACGATGTTGCGGTCACCCATCGTCGTCACTGACGACTCGCCGACACCCAGCGAGTTGACGCGCTGCTGAATGATGAGCCGCGCCTGCTCGAGGCTCGTCGGTGTGGGAGCCTTGCCATCATCCGTCTTGGCCGTCAGGGTGACGGACGTACCGCCTCTGAGGTCCAGGCCAAGTTTGGGTGCCCACGTACGCGTAGCTCCCATGAGCACGTACATGACGATGATGGCCACCAGGAAGATCACCAGGGTTCTGCCTGGATGGTGTGTCCGCTTTTTCGTTGCCACGTCGAAAATAGTCCTTGGTCTTGGTGGATTGTCAGGCCCGGGGCTGCTCGTCAGTCTCAGCAGCGACGGTGGACTCGGTAGCCGAGGTCTCAGGCTGGGCGTCAATTGCCGGGGCCTCGGCGACGGTCTCGTTGCTGGCCGGAGAGGTCTGTGCCGGGACGTCGTCGGCGAAGGCGAATTCCTCCTCGTCACCAGCAGGTCGTACGATGGCCTGCTTGAGGACGCTGACTTCGACGCCAGGGGCGAGCTCGACGACGGCCTGCTTGTCACCCAGGTGGGTGATCGTCACGAAGAGACCACTGTTGAGCACGACACGAGTGCCCTCCTGCAGGTTCGACTCGAGCTTGGCTCGCTCCTCCTGCTGCTTCTTGACCTGCCTCTTTCCCTGCCACACGGTGAATCCGATGAGCACGATGAAGAGAATCAGGATGGGCATGAAACCGCCCAGCGGGCTGGCGAGAAGAGGCATAGGGAGTTTTCCTTGTCTACGGGTGTAACCGGGGTCATGCTACCCCGGAGTGGTGAACATGGTCAGAACAGGCCGTCGCCGGTGCTGTTGGTAGGTGGCTCAAGACCGAGGTGGCGCCACGCCCTGTCGGTGGCAACCCGACCCCGAGGGGTTCGCATGAGGAAGCCCAACCGGACGAGGAAGGGTTCGGCGACCTCCTCGACGGTCTGAGGCTCCTCCCCCACGCTGATGGCAAGGGTGGACAAGCCGACCGGGCCTCCGCCGAATTTGAGACAGACGGCATTGAGCACGGCACGGTCGAGGCGGTCGAGGCCGAGCGGATCCACCTCATAGAGATCCAGAGCCGTCTCCGCCCCCCTCGGTGTCACCGGGGACTCGTCGTTGACGTCGGCCCAGTCACGGACGCGGCGCAACAGTCGGTTGGCAATCCGAGGTGTGCCGCGAGAGCGGGAGGCGATGGTATGGGCAGTCCCCTCAGCCAGGTCGACCCCGATGACCCCGGCCGAGCGGGTGACGATCCGCTCAAGGTCGGCCACCTGGTAGTAGTCGAGCTGGGCCGTGAAGCCGAATCGGTCCCGCAGCGGCCCGGGCAGCAGGCCTGCCCGTGTCGTCGCCCCGACAAGGGTGAACGGTGGAATGTCGATCGGGATCGCAGTGGCCCCAGGGCCCTTGCCGACGACGACGTCGACGCGGAAATCCTCCATCGCCAGGTAGAGCATCTCCTCGGCAGGCTTGGACATCCGGTGAATCTCGTCAAGGAAGAAGACCTCACCGGGAACAAGCGAGGACAGGATCGCAGCCAGGTCCCCCGCGTGCTGAATAGCAGGGCCGGAGGAGATGCGAATCGGGGCGGACATCTCGGCCGCGATGATCATGGCCAAGGTGGTCTTTCCAAGCCCTGGAGGTCCGGACAACAAGACATGGTCCGGGGTCGTACCGCGTGACTGTGACGCGGCCAGGACGAGTCCCAACTGCTCGGCGACGCGCTGCTGTCCCCCGAATTCCGCCAGGGCACCAGGGCGCAGAGCAGCCTCTTCGGCCTTCTCAGGAGGCTCGGCCCAAGGGTCGACGGGCGAATGCTCCACCGAGATTCTCCTTCCTGACGACGTCTGTCAGTGTGCCAGAGGGGTCCGACATCTCATCGAGCCAAACTGCGCAGGGCTGCCCTCATGAGGTTGCCGATCGTCATCGAGGGATCGGCCTCCTTGAGGGTGGCCACCTCCTCAACAGCCTTGTCAGCATCCTTCGCAGACCACCCCAGACCGATGAGCCCATCAGCAACCTGCTCTCTCCACGGTGCCACCGGCTGGCTCGTACCGGCAGGGGTTGACCCGGCAGGAGCGACGATTGCCATCTTGTCCTTGAGCTCGAGGATCATCTTCGCTGCGCCCTTGCGACCAATACCGGGCACGCGGCACAGCGTCGCCTCATCCTCGGCGCTGATTGCCGACGCAAGTTGGTTGGCATCCAGCACACTCATGATCGCCGCGGCGAGCTTGGGGCCGACCCCGGAAGCCGTCTGGACGAGCTCGAACGCGTCCCTGTCGTCAGCCTCGACGAAGCCGTAGAGGGTTAGGGAGTCCTCGCGGACGACGAGGGAGGTCTGCAAGGTCATCGTCTGGTCGACACGTGCACTCGCAGCCGTGGCAGGCGGGCACAGCACCTTGACGCCGATTCCGTGGTTGTCGAGGACGACCCAGGTCGGGCCGGCCGCAGTCACGGTGCCGGAGAAATGGGAGATCACCGGGCAAGATCCTTCCAGGAACGAGGTGCCGGACGGCCGCGTCGTTGGGCTGCCACGGCTGCTTCGATGCGATTGGTGGCTCCGCCTCGCCACAGATGACAGATCGCCAAGGCCACGGCATCGGCAGCGTCGGCTGGTTTCGGCGGGGCTGACAGGCGCAACACCCGCGCGACCATGAGACCCACCTGGGCCTTGTCAGCACGCCCAGAACCGGAGATGGCCGCCTTGACCTCGCTAGGGGTGTGCAGGGCGACCGGCAGGCCGTGGCGAGCAGCGATCATCATCGCCATGCCTGCGGCCTGAGCGGTGCCGGTGACGGTATTGCGGTTGTGCTGGGCGAAAACCCGCTCGACGGCGATGGCGTCAGGACGGGTGTGGTCGCGCCACTCCTCCAACCCATCGTGGATGCGCAGCAGACGATGAGCGTGATCCAGATCTGCGGGGGTACGGATGACGCCGACCGCGATGAGCCTCAACGGGGCCCCGGGGCCGCCTTCGACGACCCCGACCCCGCATCGGGTCATACCGGGGTCGACCCCCATGACCCGCGTGACACGCGGGTTGGGGGTCGTCTCTGGGATGGTCACTCCTCCTCGTCGAGAGCCGCCGTGACCTCGGCGGGGACGTCAGCGTTGGAGAAGACGTTCTGGACGTCATCGAGGTCCTCGAGGGCGTCGAGGATCTTGTAGAGCTTGCGAGCATCGTCGAGCTCTACGGGCTGGGTGAAGTCCGGCTTGAAGGAGACCTCGGCCGAGTCGTAGTCGATGCCGGCGTCCTGGACGGCCTTACGGACGTCCACGACGGCGTTGGGGTCGGAGATGATCTCGAAGACGTCGCCCTCGTCGACGATGTCCTCGGGCTCGGCGTCGATGGTGGCCTCCATGAGCTGGTCCTCGTCCACCTCACGGGTTTCGGTCTTGCGACCCTCCTCGACCTCGTAGGTCTTCGAGACCGCCACGACACCCTTGCGCTGGAACAGACGCTGCACCGAGCCACCATCGGCCATCGTGCCACCGTTGCGGGTGACGGCTACGCGAACGTCGGAGACGGCACGGTTACGGTTGTCGGTCAGGCACTCGATGAGGATGGCAACACCGGCGGGACCGTAGGCCTCGTACATGATGGTCTCGTAGTTGACGGCGTCGGCGCCCTCACCGGAACCACGCTTGACGGCGCGGGTGATGTTGTCGTTGGGAACCGAGCTCTTCTTCGCCTTCTGAATGGCGTCGTAGAGGGTCGGGTTGCCCGACGGATCCCCACCACCGAGTCGTGCCGCCACCTCGATGTTCTTGATCAGGCGGGCGAACAGCTTGCCACGCTTGGCGTCGATGGCCGCCTTCTTGTGCTTGGTGGTGGCCCACTTGGAGTGACCGCTCATGGACGGTGTCTCCCTTCCTCGAATGTCGCAGTTATCGGCCCAGAGGGGCCAAGCATTCGGCGCGGGACAAGCCCACGCACACAATGAAATAGTTTACACTCCTCACCCGACAGCGAATCGGGCTGAGGAGAGCGGACGGTGAGTGACCGTCAGTCAGCCTTGGGTACGGGGGCAGAGTCCGCCGGGATCGGTGCCCGGCACACCTCGAGGGCTTCCGGCAGGGTGAAATTACCCACGTAGAGAGCAGTTCCCACGATGGCCCCCTCCACCCCAATCGGGACCAATCCGCGCAGACGACGCAGGTCCTCGAGGGTGGCGATGCCTCCGGACGCGACGACGGTTCCCTGGATGCGCGCACAGATTCGGCCCAAGAGCTCGTAGTTCGGTCCGGTCAACATGCCGTCGCTGGCCACATCGGTAACGACGTAGCGCTTACACCCGGCGTCCTCCAGCCGAGCCAGGACGTCGAGAACCTTGCCGCCCTCGCGAGTCCAACCGCGCGCCGCGAGCTGATCTCCCCTGACGTCCAGACCGATGGCGACCTGTTCGCCGTAGCGGCGCACGACCTCGTCGCACCAGGTGGGATTCTCCAGAGCGGCGGTACCGATGTTCACGCGAGTGGCGCCGGCCGACAGGGCCGATTCCAGGCTCTTCTGATCGCGGATACCGCCGGACACCTCGACGTTGATGTCCATCTGCTCGACGATGTTGCTGATGATCTCAGTGTTGGATCCACGTCCGAAGGCGGCGTCAAGGTCGACCAGGTGAATCCACTGGGCTCCCAGACCTCGCCACCTGTGAGCCACCTCCAGGGGATCACCGAACGCGCGTTCGGAACTGGCCACCCCCTGTTGCAACTGGACGGCGCGTCCACCCTGGACGTCAACGGCTGGAAGTAGTGTGAGTTCTCCGGTCACGAGGGTCAGGTTATCAACACACCCGAGCCAGCCACCGTTCGAGCAAGGCCAGGCCCGCCGTTCCGGACTTCTCGGGATGGAACTGGGTTGAGGTCACCGGACCAACCTCAGCGGCGGCGACGAAGGTCGCACCTTGATGGCTTGCCGTGGTGAAGTGGTCGTCAGGCCCGTCGACGAGCACCCCGCAGGAGTGGACGAAGTAGAACCTCTCGCCATCCGCATGCCGGAACAGGGTCGTCCGGGTCCCCGGTTGGACGGTGTTCCACCCCATGTGTGGCAGGCGGTCAGCCGGCAGCTCCTCGACGACACCGGGCAGTACCCCGAGGCACTCGACGTCGACGCCGCGCTCGCTGCCACGCTCGAAGAGCATCTGATGGCCGACGCAGATCCCGAGCAAGGGCCGTCCCTCGTCAACCCAACGATGCACCAGGTGCTCCCCACCCATGGCGCGCAGGCCCACCATGCAGGCTGCCAAGGCTCCCACTCCGGGCAGGACGAGGGCGTCATTGTCGAGCAGGGCTCCCGGGTCGCGGGAAATCGTGACGGTGGCACCGGCCCTGCGCAGGGCGCGCCCGGCCGAATGCAGGTTTCCCGAGCCGTGGTCAATGATGCCGACCCGCACCGGATCAGACATCGAGAGCACCCTTGGTGCTGGGGACACGCCCGGCATTGCGCGGATCCGGAGCGACGGCAATCCTCAGAGCGCGGGCCAGAGCCTTGTACTGGGCCTCGCAGATGTGGTGGGGATCCCGTCCGGCCAGCAGACGCAGGTGCACACACAGGCCAGCGTTGAGAGCCAGTGACTGCACGACGTGGTAGGTCATGGATCCTTGGTAGGGAACGCCCGAACCGCCGAGACGGGCGTAGATCTGACCCTCCGGCTCTCCGGTGCACTCCACCCACGGGCGTCCAGCGACGTCGACGACGCATTGTGCAAGCGCCTCGTCGAGAGGAACCACGGCGTCACCGAAGCGAGCGATCCCTCGCTTGTCGCCGAGGGCTTGGACCAAGGCCTGTCCCAGCGCGATGGCAGTGTCCTCGACGCTGTGGTGACCGTCGATCTCGACGTCTCCGGTGGTGGTGATCGACATGTCGATGCCTGAATGCTTGGCAAGGGCCGTGAGCATGTGGTCGTAGAAACCGACCCCGGTGGAGATGGTCGACTCCCCCTCACCGTCCAGATCAATGGAGACGTCGACGTTGGACTCGGAGGTCTCGCGGTGAACGTGAGCGCAGCGGTGGGTCATCAATCCTCCTCGGGATCGAGTCGACGAGCGGTCGGAAGGACGTCGAGCAGTGCAGCTCGGAATGCGTCGGTCTCCCGAGGAGTACCAGCGCAGACACGCAGGTAGCCGGTCGGGCCCACCTCACGGACGAGAACGCCGTGGTCGAGAAGGGCCTGGAAGACCGCATGGCGATCGGCGAACCTCCCGAAGAGGACGAAGTTCGACTGAGAAGAGACGACGTCCAGACCGTGTGCGCGCAGCCAGTCCTCGAGATTGGCACGCGTCTCGCGGAGTTCGTCGACCCGAGCGAGCATCTCGGGAGCATGGGCCAGAGCGACCCGGGCCACCACCTGGGACACCTCCGACAAGTGGTAGGGCAACCGGACAATCCGTAGGGCGTCCACCACGGCAGGAGCCGCAACGGCATACCCAAGACGACCTCCGGCCAGGGCAAACGCCTTCGAGAGGGTGCGCACCACAATGAGGCGTCCATGCTTGGGAAGCAGGGCGATTGCCGAGTCCTCCGGGGTATCGGTGAACTCCTGGTAGGCCTCGTCGACGACGACGATCGCATCGGTGGCCGAACAGACCTCGTCTATGACCGCCACCGGGATGGTGGTGCCGGTCGGGTTGTTCGGCGTGGTCAGCAGGACGACGTCCGGCTTGACCTCCTCGATGGCGCTCACGATCTCGTCGGTGGTCAGACCGTAGGAGACATTGCGGGGACGAGTGACGTACTCGGTGTGAGTGTTTCGGGCGTACTCGGGATACATCGAGTAGGTCGGCGTGAAGGTCAGGAGAGTACGGCCCGGGCCACCGAAGGCCTGCAGGATGTGGGTCATGACCTCGTTGGACCCATTGGCCGGCCAGATCTGACCGCTGCTGACCCCGAATCCGATGTACCTGGCAAGGTCCTCGCGCAAACCCGTGGCCTCTCGGTCCGGGTAGCGATTCAGCCCCTTGCCGGCATTGGAGACGGCCTTGGCCATGTCCTTGCGCACCGATTCCGACGGTGGGTACGGGTTCTCATTAACGTTGAGACACACCGGGACGTCGAGCTGCGGGGCACCATAGGGCTCCTCCCCCACCAGTTCGGGGCGAAGCGGCAGATCAGCCAATTGAATGGGGTCCTGCTGCGGCTTGGCCATCGGACGGGGCTGGGTCGTCCGTCGACGCTGGGTCATCGCGGCCTCCTCACGGTGATGGCATTGGCATGGCCGGGCAGGTTCTCGGCCAGGGCGAAGTTCTCGACGGAATCGGCAAGGTCGAGCAGGGCGTCCTCGGTGTAGTCAATGACGTGGACAGCTCTCATGAACGAACGCACCGACAATCCCGAGGAATGGCAGGCAGCACCTGCCGTCGGCAGCACGTGGGTGGATCCGGCCGAGTAGTCACCCAGGGAGACCGGGGACCAAGGACCGACGAATATGGCACCGGCGTTGTGGACTCGCGCTGCCACCGCGGCGGCATCAGCCGTCTGGATTTCCAGGTGCTCGGCGGCATAGGCATTGACAACCTCAAGGCCTTGGTCGATGTCGCGCACCATGACTATGGCCGACTGCTCGGAGGTCAGTGAGGTACGGATCCGCTCGGAGTGCAAGGTGGCCTCGACCATGGGGGCCAACTCCTTCTCCACGGCGTCGGCCAGCTCGGTGGAATCGGTGACGAGAACAGCGGCGGCGAGCGTGTCGTGTTCGGCTTGGCTCATGAGGTCGGCAGCAACGTGACGTGGATCAGCGGTCTTGTCGGCCAGGATGGCAATCTCGGTCGGACCAGCCTCCGAGTCGATGCCGACGGTGCCACGCAGGTAGCGCTTGGCAGCAACGACATAGATGTTGCCCGGTCCGGTGACCATGTCGACCCGCGGGCAGGAATCGGCCTCATCAGAGCCCTCGACACCGTGGGCGAACATGGCGATGGCCTGGGCGCCGCCGACGGCATAGACCTCGTCAACCCCGAGCAGGTGACACAAAGCGAGGATGTTGGGGTGCGGCAGGCCACCGAACTCAGCCTGCGGTGGGGACGCCACCGCGATCGACGCAACGCCGGCTTCCTGGGCCGGGACGACATTCATGATGACCGAGGAGGCCAACGGGGCAAATCCGCCAGGGACGTAGAGCCCCACTCGGCCTACGGGGACGATGCGCTGACTCACACGAGCACCGGCAGCCACCTCGACCGGCGCCGGCGAGGTTTCCACCTCGACCTCCCGGCACACCTGACGACGTCGACGAATGGACTCGGTGAACGCCTGACGCAAGGTGTCGTCAAGATTGGCAGCCGCCTCGACCAGGGCCTCAGCCGGAACCCTCAGATGATCCGGAACCACATGGTCGAACTTCTCGCTGTATTCACGCAGTGCCTCGGCGCCACGGTCCTTGACCGCAGTACAGACAGGGATGATCGCCGCCATCGCGGCATTGACATCAAAGTCAGCGCGCGGCACGGCGCGACGCAGGTCGCCAGTGGTCTCACGGGTCAGATCGACGATTCTCAGCACACCGTCAGTCTAATGAAGCCTCAGTCGCCGGTTCGGAGCGTCCAGTCCGCGGAGAGCGACGCCGGGCCGCCACCAAGGATGCAATAAGCATCGGGATCATTGCTGCAAGCAACCAGACCAGCACCGACACCCAGGTGTGGAGGGCAAAATCAACCGGAACGACCTCACCCGTCTTGGCCGCAACAATGCGCTCGGCGAAGGAGTCCGGGCCGATGAGTACCCCTACCCACCAGCAGGCCAGGGCAGACAGACAGGACGACACCCCGGCAGCCAGTACTCCCCACGCACCGCGACGGCGCATCAGAACCCAGCTCAGGAAGCCGATGATCAGTCCGACGATCAGGCCCACGAGGCAGTACACGGCGTCGGTCGAAAAGACCTGGGTGAGGCCCTTCTCCGTTGTCGATGCCGCACCATCGGATCCCACCGTGTAAGTCGGCAGGGTCACCATGGAGTGCCATATCGGAGCAGCCAGTCCGCCCAGGACGATGCCCACCCCCACGACGAGCAGGCTCGACCGCAGAATCGCGAGACCGTGGGCACGGATCGTCTCGTTCATGACTGCCTCCTGGGGATGCATGAGGGGCCGAGCAGGGCCTTGAGGTCGGCCATCAGCGGCTGGCCAGTGGTGACCTTGAGTTCATCGGCAAGCCGGAAGGTGGTCGTCACCTTTCCGTCGAGGAGTCGCAGTCTCACCTCGGAGCTACCCGGGTGGTTGCGTAGCACTCCCCGCAGGCCCTCGATGGTGCCCCGGTTGCATCGTCCGCGACGTAGATCAATCGTCATGGGTGCATTGCCGGCATCGGTGAGGTCCAGCAGCCAGACGTCATTGGCCGACATCTCGACGGTCTCGTCACGTTCCCGGACGAATCCGCGCACCTTGAGGATGCTGTCTACGGCCAGTAGCGGCTCCACGCGCTGGTACACCTTCGGGAAACAGGCAATAGTGATGGAGGCGCCGAGGTCCTCCAGCGTGATAGAGGCCCAGATGTCACCGTTCTTGGTGGTACGTCGGACGATCTGGGTGACCATACCGGCAATGGTGTAGCGCCCCTCGTGATGGCCTTCAGGGTTGACGAGTTCGGCCACCGAGATGTCTGATTCGGCCTCCAGAGCAGCTTCCAGGCCTCGCAGCGGGTGATCGGAGACGTACAGACCCAACATCTCGCGCTCGAAGGCGAGCTTGGTGCTGCGGTCCCAGTCGTCCTCCGGAACCACCCTCTCGACACCCAGCTGGGTGGGTTCGGAATCGTCCCCCATGCCGAAGAGGTCGTCCTGACCATTGGCCTGGTGGCGCTTGATGTCGATGACGGCATCGACGGCCTGCTCGTAGACCGCCATCAGGCCGCGTCGGGAATGGCCCATGGAATCGAAGGCACCAGCCTTGATGAGGGACTCAATGAGCCTCTTGTTGCACACCGTCAGGCTGACCTGGTCAAGGAAGCTGAAGAAATCGGTGGCCGGGCCATTCTCCTCACGCGCCCGGATGATCTCCGCGACGGCGTTGGCACCGACATTGCGGACAGCTCCCAGGCCGAACCTGATGTCCTCACCGACAGCGGTGAACTCCAGCGAGGAGGCGTTGACGTCGGGAGGCAGGACATTGATGTGCTGGGACCGCATGTCGGCCAGGTACATCGCCATCTTGTCCTTGTCGTCACCGACGCTGGTCAGCAGGGCGGCTCCGTACTCGGCCGGGTAATTGGCCTTGAGATAGGCCGTCCAGTAGGAGACCAGTCCGTAACCGGCAGCATGGGACTTGTTGAAGGCGTATCCGGCGAAGGGGACCATGACGTCCCACAGGGTCTGGATGGCATCGTCGGAGTACCCGTGTTCACGCATGCCAGCCTGGAAGGGGATGAAGTTCTCCTCCAGGATGTGCTTCTTCTTCTTGCCCATGGCACGACGCAGAAGGTCAGCGCCACCCAGGGTGTAGCCAGCGAGCTTCCGGGCGATCGACATGATCTGCTCCTGGTACACGATGAGGTGGTACGTGGGAGCAAGGATCTCGTCGAGGTCCTCCTTGAGTTCGGGATGGATCGGGATGATCGGTTCTCGGTTGTTCTTGCGCTGGGCATATGAGATGTGTGCATTGGCACCCATCGGGCCCGGTCGGTACAGGGCCAACACGGCGACGATGTCATCGAAGCAGGTTGGTCCCATGAGACGCAGCAGGGATCGCATGGCCGTGCCATCGAGCTGGAAGACGCCCAATGTGTCGCCTCGGGCCAGCATCTCGTAGGTGTTCTCGTCATCAAGGGCAAGATCCTTGAGATCGACGTCGATCCCCCGGTTCTCCTTGATGATCTTGATGCAGTGATCCATGATGCCGAGGTTTCGCAGGCCCAGGAAGTCCATCTTCATGAGCCCCATCTCCTCGAGCTGGGGGTAGGCGAAGCCGGCGATGATCATGCCGTCCTTGTCTCGCCTGTGCATCGGCACCAGGTCGAGCAGCGGAGCGCTGGACAGGATGAAGGCACATGCGTGCACACCGGTACCGCGGATCAATCCCTCGAGACCCTTCGCCGTCTCGACAACCTTAGCGACGTCAGGATTGTCGGCAACCAGCTGGCGGAACTCCTGGCCCTCGCCATACCTCTCGTGGGAAGGATCGAAGATCTTGCTCAGCGGCACTCCCTTGCCCATAACGTCCGGGGGCATGGCCTTGGTGATCTTGTCTCCAAGGGCGAAGGGATAGCCGAGAATACGATTAGCGTCCTTGACGGCAGCCTTGGCCTTGATCTTGCCGAAGGTGTTGACCTGGCTGGTGTACTCCGCCCCGTACTTGTGGGTGACGTAATCGATGACCTTGTCACGCTGACGATCGTCGAAGTCGAGGTCGATGTCGGGCGGGTTGACGCGTTCCGGGTTGAGGAACCTCTCGAACAGCAATCCGTGTTCCAGCGGATTGATGGCGATGATGCCCGTCAGATAGGCGACGAGGGAACCGGCAGCCGATCCACGACCCGGCCCGACCGGCACGCCCATGGAGCGCGCCGCATTGCATATGTCGGAGACGACGAGGAAGTAGGAGGAGAATCCCAGCGGCTCAATGACCGAGAGCTCTGTCTCGAGGCGGTCGAGGACCTCCTTGGGCGGATTCGGACCGAACTTCTCATCCATGCCCTCCTGAAGCTTCTTACGAAGCCAGGACTCCTGCGTCTCCCCCTCCGGGACGTCGAACTGCGGCATCCGGTCGACGTGATTGAAGACCTCGTCGTAGGACCCGATCATCTCGGTCAGCAGCAGGGTGTTGTCGCAGGCCTCGGGATGATCCGGGAACAGCGCCCTCATCTCGTCAGAGGACTTGATGTAGTAGCCCGAACCATTGAAGCGGAAGCGGTTCGGATCATCCTTGTTACGCCCCACACCGACGCACAGCAGGGAGTCATGGGCGTCAGCCTGGTCCTCGGTGACGTAGTGCGAGTCATTGGTGACCAGCAGAGGAATGTCCAGCCTCTTGGCCAGCCTCAGCAAGTCGGATCGCACCTGCTTCTCGATCGGGACACCATGGTCCATCAACTCGCAGAAGTAGTTCTCCTTGCCGAAGATGTCCTGGTAGGCGGCCGCGGCCTGGCAGGCTTCCTCGAACTGCCCCAGACGCAGTCGGGTCTGCACCTCACCCGACGGACATCCGGTGGAGGCAATGATGCCACCGGGGTACTTGGACATCAGTTCGCGGTCCATGCGGGGCTTCATGTAATAGCCCTCGTAAGAGGCCAGGGAGGACAACCGGAACAGGTTGTGAAGCCCCTCCGGATCCTTGGCCCACATCGTCATGTGGGTGTACCGACCACCTCCGGAGACGTCCTTGCCACCCTCGGCGTCCGGATCACCTGCGTCACGGGAGGTTCCCCAGAATTCCTGGACCCGGGACATACGAGTACTCGGGGCGACATAGGCCTCGATACCGATGATCGGTTTGACCAGCGGATTCTGGTCTCCGTCGTACTTCTTGGAGATCTGGAAGAACTCGTAGGCACCGAACATGTTGCCGTGGTCGGTCATGGCGACCGCCGGCATGCCCTGACGAGCCACCTCGGCAAAGAGCTTCTCGTTGCTGGCAGCACCATCCAGCATCGAGTACTCAGTGTGAGTGTGAAGGTGGACGAAGTCGGATCGGGCCACGGACAGTCCTTTCACGAACCGACCGGAATGGCGGTCACTCCGGCCCTGGGTGATGCTGACTCGGACAGACTAGTCCGCACCACCGACCGGAGCGACCCGACCACTCACGTCGGGCGGCGAACGACGAAGTCAACCTGCATCCCACCGGCCAACTGGGGCACCAGATCCGTGTACGGACCAGCAATCTCACCAACCCTGACGAAGTCCCCGTCAAGCCTGTCGTCATGCACCATGAGGTGAACCTCACCGCGATATCTCCCCACGGTGTCCATCTGGAGGGATCTGGCCCTGTGGCACCCGGCGTTGGGGGCGTCACGAAAAGACTCACGCTTCCGTACCCGCTTCTCATGATGCTGCCCGCAATGCTGGTCAGCCCAGCAGGCAGCCCTTAACCTCATGTACGGACGTTGAGTAAGCCGAGGCTCAGATCCTGGATAATCAGGAATTCACAATTCTTTGCCCATCTGCACAAGCCGAATAAGTCGAATCATTTGCTCAATAAGGGACTGTTCAGTCATGGTCGTCATGATTTGATCCTGAGCATGAACAAGAAGAAGTGACATCGGCAGTGACCCATTCAGATCTCGAGTGATGAGTTCAGTCTGAACATCATGAGCAGTCTTCAAGTATTTTTCTGCGTCGATCATACATTTTTCACTCTCCGAAAATTCTCCGGCGTGAGCCTTATCAAGAGCGTCATACAGCAACGACCGAGCCGAACCAGCATTAGTAATTATTTCAAAAATAGAGGCTTCAATATCCTTCATTTCAAATTCTTCGTCTTGACGCATCACAATCTCCTAGCAACAGGACAAATTATTCGTTAGGCTCTTCGAGCTCTTCTTTCTTCAGTTGACTCCTGTCATACATCCTCATGAATGGATAATAAATCACAGTAGCAATCAAAATGTTCAACAGGCAAAGCACAATACTTCGCCAGTCGCCACCGGTTGCCAAAAAAGCGCCTATCGGAGCAGGAAGCGTCCATGGAGGCTGCACTGCCATATAGCTCACCAACCCCCAACTAAATGCACACCATGACACCAGACAAAGAATCAAAGGGGCCAGAAGAAACGGAATGACGAAAAAGGGATTCATCATAACCGGAAGCCCAAACATGATCGGTTCGCTAATATTAAACAGAGCAGGAACCGCTACTGCTCGTGTTATAGATTTTGTATATTTCGCCTTCCCAACTAAAAACCCAGAAATCACTAGCCCTATTGTCGCGCCGGAACCGCCTATCGACACAAACCACTGAAAAAAGGTCTCCGGTGCGATGTGTGGAGCGGGAGAGCCCACGGCAACTGCGCTCGCATTATCGCTGAGGTACTGCAACCAAATCGGCCGGGCAACTGATCCGACTACCGAATCACCGCTAATACCAAAAAACCACAGAAACACTACCAAAAACGCCGGCACTAATACACCAGGCAACGAATCACCTGCTGTAACCAGAGGAGCCAACCCGACCCGTACGATGTCAATAATATCGATACCTAGGACGACAGATACCAGTGCCATGACAACCATTATGGTAAAAGCCGGTACTACTGCCCCGAAAGACTTGCTTACTGATTCAGGCACCTGTTCAGGCATCCTAATGGTTAAATTATGCTTGTAGCATACTCGCATCACCTCAACAGCTAATAGAGCCAAGATCATCGCCGGAAATAATCCTTGCGATCCCAGACTCTCGAGATCCAAGAAGACTCCATCACCAATTGCTTTCGGAGTCAGGCTTAGCAAAAATGCGGCAACACCCAACTGACCACCAGCAAGTCCATCAAGATCGTAACTCCGAGCGAGGCTTGAACCGACACCGAAGCATACATATAACGACATTAGCCCAAAGGTCATGCGGTATGGAACTAGAATTTGGTCGATATGCGCTTTCGCCCAAATAGCGAGTCCGGTAGTTTCTGGCACAGGCGGAGCAGCTATGATAAGGACAAAACTTCCCGCAATAATGAACGGTATAGCAGAAATAACACCGTCGCGAATAGCTCGAATATGCCGCTGCTCAGAAACCATGGACATCGGTCCAGCGACACGCCTGTCCAAGAAGTCAAAGAACTTCTCCATTGCGATCACCTTAAATGTTCCTTGACGGTCTTAATTAGCTCCGAACCTCCGAGCGGACCATAGGCGACCGGAGGTATCGAACAAATCGGAGTTCCGTACTGTTCGGCGTACTCTCGAAAAACCTTCATTCTATTTCTTACTTGGGGAGCGACTAAAATCAAATCCCAATTTCCTGTCGATATTTCTTCCTGCGCCTGTCCAGATCCAACAGCCTTGGCATGAACGCTTTCACCTATCTTGTTAAATTCTTTTTCTAGATTCTTTAACACAATCGCACTCGACATGCCGCCAGAGCAAATCAGCAACACATTTGACATAACCGATACTCCTTGATTGTAGGTTTAATTACTTTCTGGTTGCGATGAAATCATGAAGCCAGTAGTAGCTATCCTTCCGCAACCTGTTATAACTACCATGGCCTTCATTGTCAGCATCAACATAAATAACGCCGTATCGTTTCTCCATTTCACAGCTTCCAGCGCTCACGATATCGATAATTCCCCACACAAAATATGCTTCGACATCCACGCCTTCCCGTACAGCCAACTCAACTTGGTTCATATGGTGTTCGAGATATGAAATTCTGTAATCATCATGAATTCGGTTATCAGGACTTACTTTGTCGCGTGCGCCTAACCCATTCTCGGCGACCATCACAGGCTTTCGATATCGGTCGTACACCTTATGGGCGGCAATCCTTAGCCCAATTGGGTCTATCTGCCATCCCCAGGCAGTGGCTTCAAGGTTAGGATTTTTGAGTGAAGCTACCAAGTTCCCCGGAACTTGTTCCCGCTTTTCATCCACACTGCAGATTGAAGATGAATAATAAGAAAAAGACACGACATCACATGTATTCAATTTCATCGCGTCGCGGTCGTCTTCAGTAATGTCCAGTTCAACATTATGTTCAGACAAAAACCTACCTGCGTAATACCCGTATTCGCCATTTGCTAGCACATCAGCACACCACCACTGATTGATCTGCTCGTCATGAACTAGTTTCATGTTGTCTTCAGGGGTGGGATGCAGAGCATAGTAGTCGAAGCAGCTCACCATACAGACAAATTTTCCCGGCACGCCTATATCGCGACCATATTCTGTTATTAGTGCACTCGCTACCATTTGATAGTGAAGACCGTTGAATACAGAATTGTAGTCATACACATGATCATCATTGCCGATTATTCCCAGTCCATTAAATGGGCTGAAATATCCGGCATTAATCTCATTAATAGGGAGCCAGTAATCCACCTCGCTACCCCATCTATCAACGACATATTTCGCCATTTTTAGATAGAGGTCGATGACGTCGCGATGTTTCCATCCTCCGTATTTGTCGACTATCGCAAGAGGGAGCGCATAATGATTAATCGTAATAAAAATCCGGATACCAGCATCAGTAAGACAACGAATGACACGATCATAATATGCCACACCAACTGGATTAGGTTCATCTTCAAACCCAGTTGGGAACAAACGAGCCCAGCTAATTGATAGTCGATATATGTCTAAGCCAAGATCTATGATCTGGCGCAAATCAGACTTCCAGTGCTCGTAGCCTCTCGAGCCGACACGAAAGGGGTATACGGCGTCATCTGCACGGGCTTCTTTTGCATTCTCGACATCATCCTGAGTGAGAAGACGCGTCTGCACCGTATCGTTCGCCGTCCGCGGTATCCATCGACGACAGTCTTGGGTATCGAGCCCCTTCCCATCACAGAGCCCACCTTCATACTGACTAGCAGCAGTAGCGCCACCCCACAGAATACGGTTCATCTCATGCTCCTATCCGCATCAGCATCATGCGACGATCTCCGGCCCCTTATCAACCAGAAGCTATTGGCATCCACCAGCCGTTTCATCTCTTCCGGTGTCATGCTCCGATCCTTAGCAATCTCAGCTAGGGGTGCGCACACATCATCGGGCATCATCACCTCGGTGTGCCACAGTTTCCAAGGCCGATCGATTCGTGTTACGACGGCCCGATGAATTTTATCCACCGAAACAGATTTAATTCCATACCCTGCATTGATATCGGTGTGTGAACCATTGGAGGACCAGTAGTGCAGGATGCTCATAGTATTGCCATCCTGGTCACGCTCACAAGACTTTCCTAGAACAACCACCATGTGACCAGACTCATCTTTTCCTATCTCATCATTCCAGAAGATCTTCATGAAATCGAATTTGTGAATAGTGTCGAACAGAAAATTTCGGTGGCACGAGTTTCTGTACTCATCTGCTGTACCGATGTACATGTTGGTTCCGATTCCCAATTCACGAACAAGTTCAGCGACGCCCGGTCCATTCGCGTTGGCTCGGCCCCACGCACCAACTCCATCGGCTTGAATCGGGTACGCTCGATTCTCGACGGTGTAAGGCTTCAGGTACTCCCACTGTTTCTGTGGGAGAACGTGATCACAAGCATTTTCGTACATTTCAATACTCTTCAGTAGCAGAAGATAGACCGCCGAAGAACAGAACGACGGCGTTGCGAGCTGTGGATTCACCTCAACCCCAGATTCCGAAACGTTAACGGCGCGGTCCATTCCCGCCCAAGTGGTTTGCTGGAAACCTGGAGGAATATTTCTTCCTGTGTGATATCCACCACCCACGGGAAAACACTTCAATGCGCCTTCCATGGATTCTTTCCACATTGTTGTTGGTTTTCTACACGCTGCTTTCGATTCCAACGTGAACTCCGGACTCATGGCCGCCGCCACCGACGCTACACACGTGCCCAGAATCAGCCTTCTTCCCATAATAGGACCGCTAGCGTTCATCGTCATCCCTTCCTTAACTCCTACTGCATTTCTAATTGGGACGTAATTTCATGTTTGGGGAGGTCCAATCCTTTCGATCGCCCTGCCTCCCAACATGCCCCAACTACCGGATGACTTGCGTACATACACCCGCCCAACGATTGTTCAACAATGCTCCGTAACGGGTTGGGACGCACACCGTTGTGGTCAATTCTCGGGGCGAACAAGCCTCCTGCCAGGATTACACGGTTAGCGCTCAGGGTTTTCACAGTTGCTCTTAGTTCGGATGCTGCACAAGCGACGATGAACGACGCGGTCTCGTCGTCGCTCGCAGACAAAACAATGGGCGCAAAACCTGCCACGTCGGACGGCCGGAGCTCTTTAGTCTCAGCAATGAGGTCCTGCAAACTACATCCGGCAGGCAAGCCAAGAGCGTTGACAACTTCACTAGTAATGGTGGTGTGAGGACCTCGTCCGTCGAGGTCTGCAGCGGCAGCTCTCAAGGCTTTTCTCCCGATCCAGTAACCGGAACCATGGTCGCCAAGCAACCATCCGGCACCGTCTCGGCGATCAACCCAGTGCCACTCCGAGAAACGACCGGCTATCGCTCCGGTGCCTGCCGCAAGAATGGAACCATCACCCGATGTTGCGGCTGACCAATATGCGATTTCTATGTCGGTCGCCACACGAGGGGCGACGCGTAGACCGGCAGTGCGGAACGCTTCCTCAACACTGTCCCGAACATGGCGGTTACCAGCCGGACCTGCGCCAGCCGCCCCAACGACAGCTGCTTCCACACGTCCGACCGCAGACTCGGTTAACAGGGCCGTCAAGCAGTCGTTGAGAGCCTGCGACAACGTCGGTCGGCTGATACGAGCAGCACGTTGATATCCCAGTATTGTTCCATCTGCGTCGGTGACGAGGGATCTCACACTCGTTCCACCAATGTCAACACCCAAGAAATTCATATCAAGACTCTTTTTCGCGCCTGTCATAGTTCCGCATTAAACATTAAACATATGTCAATATATAAGATTGATTTTTATTCTGTTCTCAATACTGATTTCTATCTACAATTCCGCTTATCTCAAAGATATCCAACTGTGACTCTTTTCTAGAATCCACAAAACCACATGGGGTGATATTCTGGTAATTTTGAATAACGCGACCTACCCCGCGGAAATCAAGTACTCAGAGCACTGAAGAGCCACGCTTCCAGCGTGTTGATGTCGTGCAACAGTCACTTGTTCACGCAAAGTCCGGAACGATCCCCTAGCCTCACTGAACACCCCGTCGAGGCCCATGATGGCCTCAACGTCGGCAGCGTGTGGGGAGACGAGGTTGAGCCGCAACCGGGTCATGCAAATGGTGAACGACTCGACGTTGCCAGGACCACCAACCAAGTCAAGTACTCTCTGCGCGCATTCTTTGTAATCCATGACGTTCTCCTGAAACTCAGTTGTGAGGATGGTCCTCGTCGACAGCGGCGCGAACCGCTCCGCCAGATGTCGTCAGTCGTTCTCGGGCTTGTGCCGCCGTCATGTCCAGCAGGATCATGACGATGGCCGTCTTGGCGTGACCGTCAGCCTCATGAAGGGCGATAACGGCCTGGTCCCGGGTGCATCCCGTCGCGGACACGACGATGGACACAGCACGTTGCCGCAGTTTCTCGTTGCTCGGAGAGACGTCGACCATGAGGTTCCCGTAAGTCTTGCCGAGCCCGACCATGGTCGCCGTGGAGATCATGTTGAGGACGAGTTTTTGTGCCGTTCCGGCCTTCAGACGGGTCGACCCGGTGAGCACCTCTGGGCCGGCGTCGATCTCGACGGGCAGATCGACCTCGTCACTGATGAGGGCGTCATGGTTGCAACACACTGACGCCGTGTGGGCACCGGCCTGCTTGGCGGCGCGCACCGCTCCTATCACCCACGGGGTGCGCCCGGAGGCAGCGAGCCCGACGACGACGTCGTGGAGCCCGGGATGCAGGGCATTGATCTCCTCAGCCCCGCGCTCCTGGTCGTCCTCCGCTCCTTCAACTGCCTGGAACATGGCTTGCTGGCCACCGGCAATGAGACCGACGACCATGGTGGGATGTGTGCTGAAGGTGGGAGGGCACTCGGCAGCGTCGAGAACCCCAAGCCGCCCACTCGTCCCCGCCCCGGCATAGATCAGCCGACCACCGGCCGACAATCCCGCCACCGCAGCCTCGACGATCGCCGCAATGGCAGGAAGCTGCCGGGCGACGGCATCAGGAACACGGTGGTCCTCATCATTCATGACGCGAAGCACCTCGAGGGTCGTCAGCTGGTCAAGACCCTCACTGACCGGATTCCGACCCTCCGTGGTGGTGAGCCTAGTGAGATGGTCCATGGACTCGCCTCCTGCGACGACGAAACTTCGTGGTTCCATGTCTTGAAACCACGCCCTCTGTACAACCGTGTGGGCCACATAGACCACACTGTGTTTCCACGGTCCGCAGCAGGACCAAACAGTTCAGACGGTGTGAAACAATATTACACGAGAATTGCTACTTATGGAAGGACTTTTCATATGGCTGGCAGCCTGTTGCCCCGCATTGACATGGCCAGGTCCACCATGCGCCCGGCAGAGGCGCAGGTTGCCGCAGTGGTCCTTGCTGAACCGGACTGGGCGCTCGAAGCATCAACCAGCCAGCTCGCCGAGGCTGCCGGAGTATCCCCTGCATCCGTGGTGCGCTTCTGTCGTGCCCTTGGGCTCAAGGGTTATCGCGAATTGCGTGCCGAGCTTGCCCGTGACCTGTCTCGCCGCAGCATTGAGATGGAGCGCTCGTCGGTGGCCGAGGGCACCATCTCGCTTGACGACACCTTGGAACAGATGATCTCCAAGATCGCCTTCCATGAGGCTCGCACCATTGAGGACACCGCCCGCTCGGTGGACCCGGAAGAGCTCGAAGCCGTGGCCAGCGCCATCTCCATCGCGCCGCGGACCGTCCTCTTCGGAGTCGGTTCCAGCGGGCTCGTGGCCGACGATCTCTCCCAGAAGCTGGAACGCATCGGTCTGGTCTGCCAACATCACAACGACACCCACATCCAACTCGTCCATGCCGCACTGTGCGGACAGGCGTGCGTCGCCGTGGGAATCTCGTTCAGCGGTAGCACCCAGGAAGTCGTCGAGGCTCTCACCGTGGCTCGGGCCCACGGTGCCACGACGGTCGCCATGACGGGAGTGCCCCAGTCCCCCGTCGCGCAGCTGTCGGATCACGTTCTCGTCACCCCAGCCCGCGAAACCCAGGTCCGGGCCGGAGCAATGTCTAGCCGAATGTCTCAGTTGGCCGTCATCGACTTCCTCTTCGCCAGGGTCGCTCAGCTGTGCATGGACGATCTTGAAACCCACCTGACCAGCACCCGAACGGCAGTCAGCACTCACCGGACCTGAGGTCCTCACGTAGACTTGAGTCATGTCGTCACAGACCCTGACAAAGACCTGGAAGTCAATTTGGTGGATTCCCCTCACGAAGGGGATCCTCGCGATCATCGCGGCGGTGATGGCTGTCGTCTGGTCCCACCAGACCATGGAGGCCCTCGTGGTGATCGTCGGTGTCTACGCCATCGTCGACTCCGTCATGACTCTCATCAATGCTCAGGCTCTTCGCGGCATGGTTGGCACCGGGTTCATGAGAGCTTGGGGCATTATCGGCATCATCATTGGCCTCGTCCTCATCGTCCACCCTGGATTCTCACTCCACGTCATCGCCATCCTCATCGGAGTTTGGCTGGTTCTCCTCGGCGTTGCGGCGACCGGTTTTGCCCTGCCGATGAGGTTCGTCACCGAGAAGGCCTGGGCCTGGATGCTCGGCGGCGGCATCGGACTGTTCGCGCTGGGCATCGTCATCCTCGTCCACCCCGGATTCGGCGTGGTGGCCATGAGCTGGCTGCTGGCCATCGGCGTCCTGCTCTACGGCGTTGCCAACATCGCCATCGCAGTGAGTGTCCACAAGATCACGAACTCCATTTCCTCGGCAGTACGGCGAGATCCACGCAATACCCTCATCGAGGGTGAGGTCGTCGATTCCCCCGCGACCTCTCAGGAGACCTCACCCCACCGCGAACTCAAGTGACGAGTGGCCCTGAGCACCTGCTGCGGCCCGGCCTCCAAGCCGGGCCGCAGTGTCATGTGTTGAGCCGGATCATGCACCGGTATGCGGGAGACCGCGCGGGTGACCATCAGATGTCCCTGAGCCGGGACGATTCGTCGGTGACGGGGTAGAAGTATGCGCTGCGGACCGCTCGGGAACCGTGACCTGCGCAATCCGATCATCCTCGGACAAGGCCGAGTACACCTGTGAGATGAGCCCGACGTAATCAGCCAGGGGGAAGGCACCGGCGGCGAATCCATTCGGTGGTTCGACGACCGGACTGTGACGCATGTTCGTCAACAGGACGATCTGGATGTCCCGGACCGGGTCGACCATCGTGATCGTTCCGGTCCACCCGGTGTGGCCGAAGGCGGCGACGCTCGGCCCGCCGTGGAAGTAGTAGTACTTGTTCGTGCGCCATCCCAGACCATATGTGGCGTCGTCATCGTCAGGAACGAGGACATGTCGCAGGACGTCGGGACGGAAGTACTCCCGACCGTCATAGATGCCCTCGTTGGACATCAGCTGCAGCAACACCCCAAGGTCGTCCGCGGTGGAGAACAATCCGGCATGTCCGGAGACCCCGGACATGGTGTAGAAGGCCTTCTCGTCCTGGACTCGGCCCCACACCGTCTCGGTACGGATGAAAGCAGGCTGACCATCGGGGAGGATACCGAAATCGACATTCCCGTCACGGGTGTTGCCATTGAGTTCGGTCGCGGCGATGAGCGTGCGCGACTCCCCCTGATCCAGCGGGCGGAATCCGGTGTGCCTCAGGCCGAGGCTCCGGTAGACCCCGTCCTGAAGGTACTGATGCAGTGGCTGACCGACGATCTGCTCGACGACGAGGCCGAGGATCATGTAGTCGACGTCGCTGTAGGCCCGCTCGGTGCGCGGAGCGTGCATGAGCGGGGTGCGACAGATGCGGTCAATCGCCTCCGCCCGATTCGCGACATCGTCAAGGTTCTGCAGGTAGAGATCGCCCGCGACCTCGGCATTGGGGTACTGGGGATCCGGAATGAGTCCGCCCCGGTGATGCATGAGATCAATAAGTCGGATGGTGTCCTTCCCGGTGTACCTGTCCTTGATACCGCCTGATCCGCCTACGGTCCACGACCCCGTGTAGACCGTTGATTCGTCTCGGAAGGCCTGCCAGCCAGGCAGGGTGCACACCCGTCTCGACATATCAATGCGTCCCTGACTGACGAGCATCTGTAGGGCCAGATTGGCGGCATACATCTTGGTGTTCGAGGCGATGTCGAACTGGGTGGACGTCGTCACCGGAATTTGCTGGGTGGCCGGGAGGAGGTGGGCCGGACGGACCGAGCCGCCAACCACCTTGGTGGAGTACTTGAGGGCCTGACCCGCGTGGTGACGCCACGCGACCTGACCATGACGGGTTACCAGCACGCTCGTACCAGAGAAACCACGCTTCACCTGGTCATTAATCCAGGTACCGATCTCGGAGAGTTTTCCCTTGTCGAAGCCGAGGGACTCGGCATCGCCACTGGTGACCAAAGAGTCATACCCGACGTGAATCCGCTGCAGGGCGAGCAGCTGGCCGCCGACGCGGACGACCCTGATGTCCCAGAGCCGACGCACAGCTCCCAGACTCAGCCAGTATTGACCGTCAGACATCTGCCCGTCGACGGTCTCGATCATGATCTCGGGATTGTCGTGGAAGAACTCGTCGTCAAAGTTCCTCGTGAAGAGGTTGCGCCGGGTGTCGAAGACGTCGAGGTCTCGACCCCTCCGCACCGACAGCAGGTCCGCTGGCGAGACAGCTTCTCCGCCGAGTGGGGTCTGGCCACGAGTCACGATCCAGCCGAAGGCCTTGGCCAGCCAATCGACGTTCATCCTGTTCCCTCGCGCTGCTGAGGAGGGGACTGAAAGGGCACGGCCGTAGGTCGCCGGGTCCTCGCAGTTGTCGTCATGGAGGATCCACACCTCAGAGGTGTCACCTCTGACGATCCAGCGCCATCTCCCGGAACCAGAGCGCGCTGCAAAGCGACAGGAGAGGGTCGACAAGGTGACATCCCGGGACCAGGTCTTCGGTGTGGTGGCGAAACGGCGGACGTGTCCATCGAGGTTTTTCACCTCGACATGACACGAGGCTGCTGCCCCCACGAGGTGAATGGTGAAGTCGGCCATGTCCGGAGGCCGTGGCGCGGGTGACTCTGGCAGCCAGGGGTGCGGCCATGATCGCGCCTATCGAGGCGCCCAACACGGTTCTGCGTCGCAGGGCGTCATTCATAGCGGAACACTAGACGGAGGGTGGTTCACGACGGTCGTCGTGCTCGTCCTCCATACCAAGCTCGTGATCGAGACGGTCATCCAAGGACCGAGCCCTGCGCTGGGAGGCCAGATAGGCCCACCAGACCCCGGCGCCGATGATGCCCAGGAAGGATGCAGCCCCACCGAAGGCGCCCAGCACGAAGCGCGGATCGCTCTGGCTCGATGCCGTCAGCCCGACGACGTCAAGCACCACGAAAAGGGCGACGCACACCCACGTCAGCACCCTGGCGTGATGAATCGCCGAATCGAGATCCTGCTGATCATCGTTCATCCCAGCAGTCTCCTCCCACCCGGTATCTCCTGTCGAACTCACAAGGCTCCATTCCCGTCGAGATCAGACCATCATCTGGCGATCAGAGGGTCTGACCGGCTTCGGCAGCACTGACCGCGAACCCATGAGATACGCGTCGACACCGTTGGCCGCCGCCCGTCCCTCCGCAATGGCCCAGACCACCAGGGACTGACCACGACCCGCGTCACCACAGGCGAAGACTCCGGGGACGTTGGTCTCGTAGGCGTCGTTCCGGACGATGTTTCCGCGACCGTCGAGTTCCAGTCCAAGTTCCTGGACGACCCCATCATGCTCGGGGTGGGCGAATCCCATCGCGAAGATGACCAGATCGGCCGGAAGGTCGTGCTCACTGCCCTCGTCAGCGATGAAGACCCGGTTTTCGTCACGATGGCCCGAGACCACTCGGACGGCCTTGACGTGGCCCCCGTCATCGCTGACGATCTCGACGGTGTTGGTCGAGTAGATCCGTTCGCCGCCCTCCTCATTAGAGCTGGAGACACGCAGGATGAGCGGATAGGTCGGCCACGGCTGATTGGCCGGACGATCCTTCGGCGGTTCGGGGTTGTACTGCAGCTGGGTGATCGATGCCGCCCCCTGACGCACCGCAGTGCCAACACAGTCATTGGCGGTGTCTCCCCCACCGATGATGACGACGTGCTTGTCGTCGGCGCGGACCTGGTCGGGAACATCGATCCCAGCCAGCACCTTGTTCTGCTGGGTGAGGTAATCCATGGCGTAACAGACACCGTCGAGCTCGATCCCCGGGGCGTCCAGCATGCGCGGCACGGTGGCACCGGTGGCCAGGACGACGGCGTCGAACCGCTCGCGCAGCTGCTCGCCGGTGATGTCCACGCCGATCTCGATGTTCGTCTTGAAGACGGTGCCTTCCAGCACCATCTGTTTGATACGACGATCCAGGACCGACTTCTCCATCTTGAAGTCCGGGATGCCGTAGCGCAGCAGGCCGCCAATGGCGTCGTCCCGCTCGTAGACAACGACGGTGTGGCCGGCGCGGGTGAGCTGCTGGGCTGCTGCCAGACCGGCAGGACCGGACCCGACGACGGCGGCCGTCTTGAGGGAGTGCCACTCGGGGACAATGGGAATGACGCGACGGTCCTCCCACGCCTTGTCGATGATCGCGACCTCGACGTTCTTGATCGTCACCGGGTCACGGTTGATTCCCTCAACGCAGGCAGTCTCGCAGGGGGCCGGACACAGGCGACCGGTGAACTCCGGGAAGTTGTTGGTCGCCAGCAGAGACTCCAGTGCCTCGCGCCACTCGTCACGCCAGATGAGGTCGTTCCAGTCCGGGATGAGGTTGCCCAGCGGGCACCCGGTGTGGCAGAACGGCACACCACAGTCCATGCACCGACTGGCCTGATCAGTGATGATCGGCAACAGGGCGTGGCCGGGGCCTCCGGGGTAGACCTCCTTCCAGTCATGGATGCGCTCCTCGACCCGACGACGCTCTGCCTCCTGTCGCGGCACCTTCATGAAACCGTGCAGATCAGCCATGGGACACCTCCATGAGAAGTTCGGTCGTCTCGTTGTCGTCCAGTCCGCGTTCCTCGGCCTCGACCATGGCCTTCATCATCTTGGCGTAGTCACGCGGCTGCACCTTGGTGAAAGAGTTTCGGATGTACTCCGGGCCTTCGGCCAGGATCTCTCCGGCGAGGGTCGATCCGGTCTCGGTCTGGTGCAGCGTCAGCAGCTCGATGACGCGATCGACGTCTGCCTCTTCCATCGGCAGGGCGTCAACCATCTCCGGGTTGAGCCGGTCGGCGTCGAGATTGCGGACCCATGCCACCCCGCCCGACATGCCGGCGGCGAAGTTGCGTCCGGTGGAGCCGAGGACGAGCGCCTCTCCCCCGGTCATGTACTCACAACCGTGGTCGCCAACCCCCTCGACCACCGCTGTGGCTCCGGAGTTGCGCACACAGAATCTCTCACCCGCCTGGCCGCGCAGCAGGATCTGCCCGGAAGTAGCGCCGTAACCGACGACGTTTCCGGCGATGATCTGATCACGGGGACGGAAGGGCACCTGCGGGGCCGGGGCGACGATCACCCGGCCACCGGACAATCCCTTGCCGACGTAGTCGTTGGCGTCTCCGACGAGCCTCATCGTCATACCGCGTGGCACGAAGGCACCAAAGCTCTGACCAGCGGTACCGGTGAAGGTGAGATCAATGGTGTTGTCGGGAAGCCCCGTGCCATTCGTCGCCACCGTCACCCGGCTGCCGAGCATCGTGCCGACCGTGCGATCGACGTTGCGGATGCTGATCTCCCGTCGAATCGGGGTGCCGTCGGTGAGGGCATCGGCACACATGTCGATGAGCTTCATGTCCAGGCTCGTAGCCAGGTCGTGGTCCTGGTCGCAGACATGGTGCAGCGGGGTGCCCTCCGGCAGTTCCACCTGGTGCAGGATCGGTAAGAGGTCGAGGCCCTTGGCCTTCCAGTGGGTGATGGCCTTACGGGTATCGAGGACCTCGACATGGCCCACGGCTTCGTCGATGGAGCGGAATCCCAGCTCGGCGAGGATCTCGCGAGTCTGCTCGGCCATCATCATCATGAAGTTGACGACGTGGTCAGGGTCCCCGGCGAACTTCTTGCGTAGCTCAGGGTTCTGGGTCGCCACGCCAACCGGGCAGGTGTCGGTGTGGCACTTGCGCATCATGACGCATCCCTCGACGATGAGCGCCGTGGTTGCGAACCCGAATTCCTCGGCGCCCAGCAGGGCGGCGATGACGACGTCTCGTCCGGTCTTGAGCTGACCGTCGCACTGCACGACGATACGATCCCGCAGGCCATTAAGAAGCAGGGTCTGCTGGGCCTCGGCCAGGCCGAGCTCCCAGGGACCACCGGCGTGCTTGATCGAGGTCAGCGGAGCCGCGCCGGTTCCGCCGTCGTGGCCCGAGATAAGCACGACGTCGGCCTTGGCCTTCGAGACACCGGCAGCAACCGTGCCGACTCCGGTCTCGGCAACCAACTTGACGTGAACCCGGGCCCGCGGATTGGCGCACTTGAGGTCGTGGATGAGCTGCTTGAGATCCTCGATCGAGTAGATGTCGTGGTGAGGCGGCGGGGAGATGAGCCCGACACCTGGGGTCGAGTGGCGAGTCTTCGCAACCCACGGGTAGACCTTCGGTCCGGGGAGCTGGCCACCCTCACCGGGCTTGGCTCCCTGGGCCATCTTGATCTGGATGTCATCGGCATTGACAAGGTACTCGCTCGTCACGCCGAATCGTCCGGAAGCCACCTGCTTGATGGCCGATCGACGCTCCGGATCGTGGAGACGCTCGGGATCCTCGCCACCCTCACCGGTGTTCGACTTGCCGCCGATCCGGTTCATGGCAATGGCCAGGGTCTGGTGGGCCTCCATGGAGATCGAGCCATAACTCATGGCGCCGGTGGAGAATCTCCTGACGATCTCGCTGGCCGGCTCGACCTCCTCCAGCGGCACGGCCGGACGATCGTGGCGGAACTCCAGCAGGGACCGCAGGGTCATGAGTCGGCTGGAGTTGTCGTTGATGTGGTCGGTGTAGCGGCGGAACTGGGCGTAGTCGTTGGTGCGAGCCGCCAGCTGGAGCCGGAAGATCGACTCCGGGTCTACGAGGTGTTCCTCTCCCTCCCGACGCCACTGGTAGTGACCGCCGGGCTTGAGGGTGCGGTGGGCGAGACGTACACCGGTTTCGGGGTAGGCGCTGAGGTGACGAGCAAGGATCTCGTCGGCGATCTCGGTCAGTCCGATTCCCTCGATACGGCTGGTCGTCCCGGTGAAGTACTCGTCGATGAACTCCTGGGACAGGCCGGTGGCTTCGAAGATCTGGGCACCGGTGTACGAGGGGATGGTAGAGACGCCCATCTTGCTCATCGTCTTGAGGACACCTTTGCCGAGGGCCTTGTAGACGTTGTGGATGGCGATCTCAGGGTCAGCCGAGACCCACACCTCGTGGCGGGCCATGTCCTCAGCCGACTCGAAGAGCAGGTAGGGGTTGACCGCCGAGGCTCCATAGCCCATGAGAAGTGCGACGTGGTGGACCTCTCGGACGTCACCGGCCTCCACGACCAGTCCGGCCTGGGTACGCGTCTTCTCGCGAACCAGATGGTGGTGGATGGCGGAGGTGAGCAGCAGGGACGGGATCGGGGCCAGCTCACGGGTAGCGTGACGGTCCGAGAGCACGATGATGGTGGCTCCATCGGCGATGGCCTCGGAAACCTCGGCCCGGATCTCCTCGATGCGACGTCGCAACCCGTCACCGCCTTCCTCGACGGAGAAGAGTCCCCGGACGACATGGGTCCTGCGGTCCGGGTGCTCACCGTCGGCATCGATGTGGACGATCTTGGCGAGCTGGTCGGAGTCGATGATCGGGTATCTGACGACCACCTGACGGCAGGACTCCGGTCCGGGTTCAAGCAGGTTGGCCTCGGGACCGATGGTACCTGTCAGGGAGGTGACGAGTTCCTCACGAACGGCGTCCAGCGGCGGGTTCGTCACCTGGGCGAAAAGCTGACTGAAGTAGTCCCACAACATTTGTGGCCGATTCGACAGAACAGCCAGCGGAGTGTCGGAACCCATGGCTCCCGTGGCCTCTGCCCCCTGGTTCGCCATCGGGGCAATGAGCATCTTGAGCTCCTCGGAGGTGTAGCCGAAGAGCTGCTGACGACGGGTGACGGACGCGTGGGAGTGAACGATGTGGGTGCGCTCGGGCAGGTCGTCGAGGTCGATGCGACCCTGATCGAGCCACTCTCCATAGGGCTTGGCAGAAGCCAGTCGGGTCTTGATCTCGGCATCGTCAACGACGCGATGCTCCGAGAGATCGGCGAGGAACATACGTCCGGGCTTGAGGCGTCCCTTCTCGACGACGTGGGCCGCCGGCAGGTCGAGCACACCGGACTCGGACGCGAAGACGACCAGTCCGTCATCGGTCACCCAGTACCGGGCGGGACGCAGACCGTTGCGGTCAAGCACTGCGCCGATCTGATTGCCATCGGTGAAGGTGACGCAGGCCGGACCGTCCCAGGGCTCCATGAGGAAGGAGTGGAACTCGTAGAAGTCGCGCAGCTCCTGAGTCATCTCGGTGTTCTTCTGCCACGCCTCGGGAATCATCATGAGGACGGCGTGCGGCAGGGAGCGTCCTCCCAGGTGGAGCAACTCGAGCACCTCATCGAAGGAGGCCGAGTCCGATCCGGTCGGGGTGCAAATGGGGTACAGCCGAGCCAGGTCACCTGGGATGAGGTCGGACTTCAGCAAGGCCTCACGAGCCTGCATCCAGTTGCGGTTGCCGCGCACCGTGTTGATCTCGCCGTTGTGGGCGATGAGTCGGTACGGGTGGGCCAACTCCCAGGCCGGGAAGGTGTTCGTCGAAAACCGGGAGTGGACCAGGGCCAGTGCGCTGGACAGGTCGGCGTCGTGGAGCTCGGGGAAGACCTCCTCGAGCTGGTTAGTCGTCAGCATCCCCTTGTAGACCAGGGTCCGCGAGGACAGAGAGGCGAAGTAGACCCCGGCCTCGTGCTGGGCACGTCGCCGCAACACGAAGGCCAGCCGCTCCAGATCCATGCCAATACGACCGTCACGGGCACGAATGAGGAGATGCTCGAAATGGGGCATGGTGCCCAAGGACACCTTGGAAAGGGTGTGGGTGTGGACCGGGACCTCACGCCATCCCAGCACCTCGATGCCCTCGTCCGCAGCGATGAGCTCGATGGCAGCGCGGGCGCGGGCACGTTTGGCCTCGTCAACGGGCATGAACGCCAGGCCAACGGCGTAGGCCCCAGGTTCCGGGAGGCGGATTCCGGCTACCCGTCGCAGGAAGGCGTCCGGAACCTGGAGGAGAATGCCTGCGCCGTCGCCAGCGGCCGGATCAGCGCCAGTGGCACCACGGTGGTCAAGATTGCGCAGTGCCTCAAGTCCTTGCTCGACGATCTCGTGGCTGGCCACACCTGTCATGGTGGCCACGAAGGCCACGCCGCAGGCATCGTGCTCGAACTGGGGGTCGTAGAGGCCCTGTCGGGGGCGATGGCCGAAGATCATCGGTACTCCTTTCGACGGAGACAGGTGTGCTGCGATTGCGCAGCCACACCCGACCCGGGGACAGACTGTCACACGATGACCACGCCTTGACACATTTGTCCGGGTTGTGGGCTCATCGCGGCAGAATCACTGGGCTTGAGCTGCTGGGCGACCGCTGTGCTCGTCATCCTTGCCATGCCGGCGCTGCAGGATGATCAGAATGACGACCGCGCCGGTGAGGACGACCAGGGCGGTGACGTCGTTGAGTCGCCATTGTCCCACGTGATGGGCCGGATCGATGCGCAGCCGCTCCACCCAGAAACGACCAAAGGTGTAGACCACGACATAAAGGGTGAACAAACGGCCATGGTCGAGCTTCCAGCGACGATCCGCCCAGACCAGGAACGCCGCCCCTGCCAAGCTCCACACCAACTCGTACAAGAAGGTGGGATGAAAGGTTGCGTACTGCAGATACCCCGCCGGTCGATGGGCGAGGTCGATCTCAAGTCCCCATGGCAAGGTCGTCGGGCGGCCGAAGAGCTCCTGGTTGAACCAGTTCCCGAGACGTCCGATGGCCTGAGCGGCCAGGATGCCCGGTGCCAGGGAATCGGCCACCGAGGCGAACATGATCCCCTTGTGGCGGCAGTACCGCCAGATCGCCAGGCCTCCCAGGGCGATGGCGCCCCAGATGCCGAGCCCGCCTTCCCAGATGTAGAAGCAGTGGTACCAGGTACGGCCGGGACCGAAGTAGAGCTGATGGTCTGTGATGACGTGGTACAGGCGCCCACCGATGATGCCAGCGACGACCGCGAGGGCACATAACTCCTCGAAGTGCTCCTGCTTACCACCTCGAGAGAGGTAGCGACGCTCGCCACTGGTGTAGGCAATGACGATTCCGGCCAGAATGCACAGGGCGTAAATGTGAATCGTCAGCGGTCCGAGGTGAAAGGCCTCGACCGATGGGCTGGGGATCGACAGCAGGTTCACTGGAGTCGCGCCCGCCGCACTCCGGACACCAGGTCATCGACGATGGTGCGCATCCGGTCGATACCGACGTGTGCAGTCTCCCCCTGCTCCTCCGCCTCGACGAGGGCGCGGACAAGAGCGGACCCGACGATGACACCGTCGGCGAAGGAACCAACCTCAGCTGCTTGGTCACCGTTGGAGACGCCCAGACCGACACCGACGGGAATCTCGGAATTGACGGCCTTGACGCGAGCCACCAATTCGGGGGCGGCCGAGGAGGTCTGGGCGCGAGTTCCCGTCACCCCCATGACGGAGGTGGCGTAGACCCAGCCACGGCAGGCGGCGACGGTGGAGGCCAGCCTCTCGTCGGTCGAGGACGGGGCGACCAGGAAGACTCGGTCCAGACCATGGGCCTCCGACGCCGCCATCCACTCCTCCGCCTCGTCAGGAGTGAGGTCAGGGGTGATGAGCCCGGCCCCGCCGGCCGATGCCAGATCTCGGGCATACGCGTCAACCCCGTAGTGCTCGACGAGATTCCAGTAGGTCATGACGACACACGGGGTGCCGGTGTCGGCCACCGCCTCAGCAGCGAGCAGGGTGTCACGAGTGCGCACCCCGCCCTCGAGTGCTCGAGTGGTGGCGTGCTGGATGACGGTCCCGTCCATCATGGGGTCGGAATAGGGCATCCCGATCTCGACGAGATCGACGCCGATACCAGTCGTACCGGTCGTGAGAGCCTTCATGGCGTCGATAGAATCGGGTACCGAAGGGTGCCCCACCGGCAGGAAACCAACCAGGGCCGGACGATTCTCCTCACGGGCCTTCAGGTAGGCACTCGCACTTCTGGTCATTCCATACCTCCGGTGGTGGCGTCAACACTGCCGTCGATGTCGAACCAGGTGAGGGCGGTGTCGACGTCCTTGTCCCCTCGTCCCGACACGGTGACGATGACGATCGGCGGCTCACCGCCGTGGTCCGGCAGATCCTTGACGATCCGCAGCACGCCGGCCACGGCGTGAGCCGACTCAATGGCGGGCATGATGCCCTCGGTCTGGGTGAGGGTGCGCAGAGCCTTCATGGCGTCGCGGTCGTTCACGGGAAGATAGGTGGCTCGCTTGTTGGCGGCCAACCAGGAGTGCTCGGGACCGACACCGGGGTAGTCCAGGCCGGCCGAGATAGAATGGGACTCCATCGTCTGACCGTCCGCGTCCTGCAAGATGTAGGTGCGAGTGCCGTGCAGCACGCCGACCGAACCTCCGGTGATCGACGCGGCGTGACGTCCGGTCTCGAGGCCGTCACCGCCAGCCTCGAATCCGTAGAGGCGAACCTCGGGGTCATCGATGAACTGGGCGAAGGAGCCGATGGCGTTGGATCCGCCGCCAACACAGGCACAAACCGCGTCCGGAAGTCGCCCTGCGCGGTCGAGACACTGCTGACGCGCCTCAGCGGAGATGACTCGCTGGAACTCGCGCACCAACTTGGGGAAGGGATGCGGGCCAGACGCGGTGCCGATGAGGTAATGGGTGTCGTCAACGTGGGCGACCCAGTCGCGCATGGCCTCGTTCATGGCGTCCTTGAGGGTACGAGAGCCAGCTTCCACGGCGAAGACCTCAGCGCCCAGGAGTTGCATACGAGCGACGTTGAGAGCCTGACGCTCGGTGTCGACCTGGCCCATGTACACCCGGCATTCCATGCCCATCATGGCGGCGACGGTGGCCGTCGCCACCCCGTGTTGACCTGCACCGGTCTCGGCGATGAGGCGGTGCTTGCCCATTCGTCGGGTCAGCAACGCTTGCCCCAGCACGTTGTTGATCTTGTGCGAGCCGGTGTGGTTGAGGTCCTCACGCTTGAGCAGGACCCGCACCTCGCGGCCGGTCTGCTCGGCCACGTACTCGGAGAACCGGGGGGCCTCCGTCAGTGGGGAGGGGCGTCCCGCGTAGTCACGACGCAGTGCATCCAGCTCGGCGTCGAAGTCGGGGTCAGCGAGGGCGGCCTCAAAGGTCTTCTCAAGCTGGTTGAGGGCAGCCTGAAGTGCCTCCGGGACGAAGCGGCCACCGAAGGCGTCGAAATGGCCGTGGACGTCGGGCAGGTCTCGTGCGGACATGGTCGTCCTTTCCGTTGGATGTCAGGCGTGGTCAGACGGTGGCGCGATGGATCTCACGCAGCACCTGGGCTGGTTCACCGTGGCGAACCAGCATCTCCCCCACCAGCACCGCATCGGCACCACATTCGTGGGCCTCGACGGCGTCGTCCACGCAGAGGATTCCAGACTCAGCCACCTTGACGGCATTCTCCGGCAATTCGCCAAGAAGGGTGCCGAAGATGGCCCTGTCGACTTCGAGGGTCTTAAGATTACGGGCGTTCACCCCGATGACTCGGGCGTCAAGGGTCGCTGCCCGAGCAGCCTCCTGTGGGGTGTGAACCTCGACCATAGGGGTCATGCCCAGCTCGGTCGCAAGATCGTAAAGGCGTCGCAACTCGTCGTCGGGCAGAGCAGCGACGATGAGGAGGACGAGATCGGCGCCGTGAGCACGGGCCTCGAGCACCTGGTACTCGGTGACGACGAAGTCCTTACGGAGAATCGGAATATCGACCTTTTCCCGCACCGCGTCGAGGTCGGCGAGGGATCCCTGGAAACGACGCTCCTCGGTGAGAACACTGACGGCGGCTGCCCCGCCAACCCGGTACTGATCGGCCAGCGCAGCAGGATCGCCAATCGGCGCGAGGTGTCCCTTCGACGGACTAGACCTCTTGACCTCGGAGATGACCGACAGACCAGGAGCGGTCAGCCGAGGAACGGGGTCAATTGCGGGTGTGACGAGGTCGATGGCCTCGCGAAGGTTGTCCGAGGTGACCATGAGCTGGCGCTCGTGGAGATCCTCGAGAACACCAGCGATGATCTCGTCAAGAATTGTTCCGGTAACGGTGGGCGACATTCAGCGTGCTCCGCCATAACCCATGGCGCGCATCACCAGGGTGACGACACCGCCAAGAACGACGAGAGCAGCGCCGACGATGCAGGTGATCCAGCTGGGGCCAGACATGGCACCGACGGTGGCGACGATGAAGCCAATGAGGGCGACGATCGAACCCGCCCAGTTCGCGGGGCTCCCACCGTGCTTGTACTGACGAGTGGCGCGATCAACGCTCATGGTGTTCCCTCCGGTGGTCAGGCGCGGCTTATTCCACGCAGCTGGTCGATGATGCGGGTGGACTCCCCGAGCTGGTCAGGGGTGCCGTCGGATACCCGCAACGCGGCGAATCCAGTAATGATCCTACTCTGATTGGCCGTCGGCGCGGGCCTACCGACCATTGTGTGAGCCATTCCCGCCCTCGTGGGCCGACTCGTCAGAATTCGATTCCGACGACTCAGGTTCTGCCTGCGACCGGGCCACTGGTTGAGTCCGGAAATCCGCCAGGGTGGGATCCTCTCCCCTGTCCAGGGCATCCCACGCGGATCGCGAGTCGCCGACCAGTTCTCCGGTACGACGGGCCGAACGGCTGGGCCAACGGTCGGCGAAGGCCGCCACCCCGGCGCCGGTGACAATCGTCAGGGCTCCGGCCACCAGACACACCCATGGCCATGGCGTGACGGTCATCTGCGGCGCTCCGGCGTCGACCCCCTTGGCAGCCCACTGATGTGGCGACGCACTGCGGTGGGTGAGGACGACAGCCGCGATCCCGACGCCGACCAAGGCCTGCACGATTCCGGTGACGCGACGACCGACCGTCTTGACGACGAGGAGGAGGGCCACCGTGATGACGAGCATGAGGACGGTCGCCGTGATCAATCCTCCCGTGACGTCAGCACCTGTCAGTCCAATTCCGGCACGCTCCATCCAGGTTCGCCTGGATGCGACGCTGACGAGGATGGCAGCCAGGATCGGGTAGGCGGCAAGAACCACTCGCCACACGACTGGGATTGGAGTCCTCACTGTGCGTCCTCCCGCAGGGGATGCAGGGTTCCCGCATCTTGAATCGCCTGGATAACGGCCGCCGCCTTGTTCTGGCACTCAGCGTTCTCCTTGGCTCCGACCGAGTCCAACACGATTCCGGCTCCGGCCTGCACATGGGCAACCTGATCCTTGAGGACGGCAGTCCGGATGGCAATGGCACAGTCCGAATTGCCGTGCAGATCGAAGTACCCGACGACGCCACCGTAGACGCCACGTCGGGTGGTCTCGAGCTCCTCGATGATCCGCATGGCGGAAATCTTCGGTGCCCCGGACAGGGTGCCAGCCGGGAAACACGACATCGTCACGTCGACGGCGTCCAGGCCGTCAACGATCTGTCCGGTCACCGCCGCCTCCAGGTGCATGACGTGGGAATATCGCCCCACGTGCATGAACTCGGTGACGTTGACAGTTCCGGGCACGCAGACCCGGCCCAGGTCGTTGCGTCCCAGATCGACGAGCATGGTGTGCTCGGAGCGCTCCTTGGGGTCGGCCAGCAGCTCGTCCTCCATGGCCCTATCCTCGGCCGCAGTGCGTCCGCGCGGGCGGGTACCGGCAATGGGGTGAGTCGTCGCGACACCGTCTGCCACCGTCACCAGAGCCTCCGGGGAGGATCCGATGACGTCGAATCCAGGTAACCGCAGCAGGTAGAGGTAGGGACTGGGATTGGTGCGACGCAGCTGACGGTAGATGTCGAGGGCATCGGCCTCGGTCTCGACGTCGAAGCGCTGGCTGGGGACGACTTGGAAGATGTCACCGTCGCGAATGCGCTCGATGGCGGTGTCGACCATCTCGCTGAACTTTTTGGGCGTGCGTTGACGATGTACCTGACTCGCGGCGCGGTCCACGGCACGGGCCGTCAGCACCTCCCGCGGCTCGGCCAACCTCGTCACCATCGCCTCGAGGGCGTCAACCGCGTCGTCGTAAGCCTCATCGAGATCGGTTCCGTCCACCACCTGGTTGGAGATGAGCCACAGCTCACCGCGTTGGTGGTCGAGGACCGCCATCTCCCCGGCGAGCATGAGGCATGCCACCGGGAGGTCCAGATCATCGACGAGATCGTCGCCGATATCCTCCAGACGACGAACCATGTCGTATCCGATATATCCAACAAAACCGCTCGTCAAGGGTGGAAGGCCAGACTCTGCCGGGGTATTCAGGGCGGCCAGGGCCTCCTTGAGGGCGCCGAGCGGGTCATCACTGACCGTCAAACCCGCAGGCGGTTCGCCGATCCACTCCACCGAACGCCCGTCGGACGTCAGGGCGCAGCGAGTAATGACCCCGATGAAGGACCACCGCGACCAGATGCCCGACTCCGCGGACTCCAGCAGGAAGGTCAGTCGTCGGTCCCCGCAGAGATGCTGGTAGAGACCAATCGGGGTGTCGTCATCGCAGATCAGTTTGGTCCGCACCGAGACGACAGTATGCTCCTCCGCCAGGGCAGCGAACTCCTCACGTGATGGGGTGACGTCGATCATCACTCGGCCACCTCGTCCAGGAGCACATCGGCGTCGAAACAGGTGTGGTCACCGGTGTGGCATGCCCCTCCGACCTGGTCGACGCGAAGTAGCAGGGTGTCGCCGTCACAGTCGAGTTGAACCGAACGAACGTGCTGGGTGTGGTCGGAGGTCTCCCCCTTGACCCAGTACTCCTGACGCGACCGGGACCAGTAGGTCGCACGACGGGTGGTCAGGGTGCGGGCCAGGGCAACATCGTCCATCCAAGCCATCATGAGGACGTCCCCGGTCGTGGCGTCCTGGACCACGGCAGGTACCAGACCGGCGTCATTGCGTCGCAGGCGCGCTGCGACGTCGGGGGCGAGAGTGGGTTCTTCGGTCAGCACGGGCCCATTGAACACCGAACCACCGACATCTGGAGTCCGCGCCGCGTTTCGGACCGGTGCTGGCAAGATGGGCTCATAGTTCGAAGGAGGACCTGAATGTCCATTGCACGAGACGAACGAGCCGGACTGGCTGCAGACCTGTCACGACTTGGCCCCGATGCCCCGACTCTGTGCGAGGGATGGACCGCCCGAGATCTGCTGACCCACGTCCTGCTCCGGGAGAATGATCCATTGGCCATCCCCGGCATGGCCGTCAGCGTCTTCGACGCCGTCACACAGGCCCGTGCGGACAAAATGGAGGCGTCGGGATCCTTCGAGGATCTGGTGGCACGCTTCGCTCAGGGGCCAGACCGCTTCTCGATCTTCCGCGTTCCGGGGATGGACGCCGCCGCCAACTCGATGGAGTACTTCATCCACCACGAGGATCTGCTTCGGGCCCAGCCCGGCTGGCGACCCCGACAACAGGGCCACCGCGCCGAGCTTCAACTGGCAGGGATCATCCGTAAGTACGGACGTGCTCTGACTCGTCACTCCCCGGTGGGCGTGCGCGCGGAGATGACCGGACTGGGGGACCCCGTCACCCTTCATCCCGGTGACCGCATCGTTACCATCGTCGGCAAGCCCTCGGAAATCCTCCTACTGCTCACCGGACGCACCTCGGTCGCCCGGGTCGACGTCCTCGGTGAGCCGGACACCCTCTCCGAGTTCATGCGCTCCGACCACTCGTTGTGAGAGCCGGGGCGCAGGAACTCAACCGCGTGGGTCAGGAGAACTTCTCGAGGATGAGCTCCCTGACCCGCTTGGCGTCTGCCTGACCCCTCATGGCCTTCATGACCTGACCAATGAGGGCACCGGCCGCCTGGACCTTGCCACCACGGATCTTCTCGGCAATCTGTGGGTTGGCAGCGATGACGTCGTCAACAGCAGCACCAAGGGCGGCGTCGTCGGAGACGACGGCGAGACCGCGTCCGTCGACCACCTGCTGAGGATCTCCCTCGCCAGCGATGACACCGTCGATGACCTGACGGGCCAGCTTGTCGGTGAGGGTGCCGTCGTCAACGAGCTTCTGCAGTTGGGCGACCTGGGCCGGGGACATACCGACCTCGGGCAGGTCCGCCCCGGCCTCGTTGGCACGACGGGACAGCTCGGTGAGCCACCACTTGCGCGCGGCAGCGGGCTGGCAGCCAGCGTTGACGGTCTCCTCAAGGAGGTCGAGGGCGCCGGCATTGACGACCGCAGTCATCTCCAGCTCGGAGAACTGCCACTGGGAGGCCAGACGAGCTCTCTTGGCAGCTGGAAGCTCCGGCAGGCCAGCACGCAGCTCCTCTACCCATCCCCGGGACGGCGCGATCGGAACCAGGTCCGGCTCGGGGAAGTAGCGGTAGTCCTCGGCGTCGGACTTGTCGCGTCCGGCGATGGTGTATTCGCCGCTCTCCTGCCACATCCGGGTCTGCTGACGAACCTTGCGTCCCTCGGCCAACACGAATCCCTGACGCTGGATCTCGTAGGTCAGGGCTCCTTCGACCGAGCGCAGCGAGTTGACGTTCTTGGTCTCAGTACGGGTGCCCAAGGTGCTGCTACCGCGTGGCATGAGGGAGACGTTGGCATCACAACGCAGGTTGCCTCGTTCCATCTTGGCCTCGGAGACTCCCAGAGCGATCATGATGTCGCGCAGCTGAGCCATGTAGGCCCGTGCCACCTGCGGCGCCTTGGCTCCCAGTCCACGGATCGGCCTGGTGACGATCTCGATGAGCGGGACGCCGGCGCGGTTGTAGTCCATGAGGGAGTGGCTGGCACCGGAAATACGTCCGTCGGATCCGCCGACGTGCAGGGACTTTCCGGCATCCTCCTCCATGTGGGCACGCTCGATCTCGACACGGAAGACCTCGCCGTCGACCTTGACGTCAAGGCAGCCGTCGTAGCAGATCGGCTCGTCGTACTGCGAGGTCTGGTAATTCTTCGTCATGTCCGGGTAGAAGTAGTTCTTCCGGGCCATGCGGCACCACTCGGCGATCTTGCAGTTGAGGGCCAGACCGATGCGGATGGCCGACTCGACGGCGTGGCCGTTGATGGCCGGCATCGATCCGGGAAGACCCAGGCAGACCGGGCAGACGTTGGTGTTGGGATCCTTCTCGGTGTCCGTAGAACATCCGCAGAACATCTTGGTCGCCGTCGACAGCTCGACGTGGACCTCGAGTCCGATGACCGGCTCGTAGTCAGCCATCACCTCGTCATAGGGCAGCAGCTCGTCCGTCATCATGCCTCTCCCCTCAGCTCGGGAACCTTCGCAAGCAGCGGGGCACCCCACTTCTCGTTCAGCAGCCGTTCCAGGGCCGCACCGACCCGGTAGACGCGGTCATCCGCCATAATCGGGGCCATCACCTGCATACCGACGGGCATCCCGTCGGTCTCGGACAGGCCGATCGGGAAGGACCCAGCAGGGCTGCCGGCCATGTTGGCCGGAATGGTGCACAGGTCGGAGCGATACATCGCCATCGGGTCGGCCGTGCGCTCCCCCAGTCGGAATGCCGTCGTCGGGGTGGCCGGGGAGACGAGCACGTCACAGGTCTTCCAGGCCTTCTCGAAGTCACGTTGGATGAGGGTGCGGACCTTCTGGGCCGAGCCGTAGTAGGCGTCGTAGTAGCCGGCCGACAAGGCATACGTACCCAGGATGATGCGACGCTTGGCCTCGGCACCGAATCCGGCGCCACGGGTGGCACGCATGACCTGCTCGGCGGAGTGCTCGCCGTCATCATCGACGCGCAGGCCGTAGCGCATGGCGTCGTAGCGGGCCAGGTTGCTGGAGACCTCAGCGGGTTGGATGAGGTAGTAGGCAGGCAGGGCCAGGTCGAAGTTGGGGCAGGAGACCTCGACGACCTCGGCTCCCGCACTCGTCAGGATCTCGACGGCCTCGTCGAAGCGTGCCTCGACCTGCGGGTCGTACCCCTCACCGGCGAATTCGGTGACGACACCGATCCGCATTCCGGCGACATCCGGCTGGTTCGCAGCCTCGACGATGACCGGGGTGGGCTGGTCGATGGTCGTCTGGTCCATCAAGTCATGACCGCCGATCACCTGGTGCAGCAAGGCCGCATCCAGGACGGTACGAGCGCAGGGTCCGGGGGTGTCCAGGGAAGACGCCATCGCGATGACGCCGTACCGGGACGTCGACCCGTAGGTCGGCTTGATGCCGACGGTGCCGGTCACCGCACCGGGCTGACGAATGGACCCTCCGGTGTCGGTACCGAGAGCCAACGGGGACTGGAAAGCAGCCAGGCTGGCGGCAGATCCGCCGCCCGAGCCACCAGGAACTCGGTCGAGGTCCCACGGGTTGTGGGTGGGGCCGAAGGCAGAGGTCTCGGTCGAGGATCCCATGGCGAACTCGTCCAGGTTCGTCTTGCCCAGGATCACCATGCCGGCGTCCTTGCATCGGGTGACGATGGTCGAGTCATAGGGCGGGATCCATCCCTCCAACATCCGGGACGAGGCCGTGGTGGCCAGTCCCTTGGTGCAGAAGAGATCCTTCACGGCCAGCGGCACACCGGCCAGCGGACCGAGCTTCTCACCGTCGGCGATCCGAGAGTCAACCCGTCGGGCAGTTTCCAGGGCACCGTCGTGATCAACCAGAAGGAAGGCACGCACGTCGCCGTCGACCTCGCCGATCCGGTCCAAGTGTGCCTGGGTGACCTCCTCGCTGGAGACCTCGCGGGACGCAATGCGTGCGCCGAGTTCGGCGGCGGTCAGGGTCACGAGCTCGTTCACTGTGCCTCCTCGTCCAGGATGCGGGGCACACGGAAGCGCTGATCCTCACTGCGGGGGGCCATGGCCAGGGCGTCATCAGCCGACATCGACTCCTTGATGACGTCCTCGCGGAAGACGTTGGACAGCGGCAGAGCGTGCGAGGTAGGTGGCACGTCGTCGGTGGCGACGGCTGACACTGCGGCCACGGCGTCGAGGATCGCGTCAAGCTGAGGAGCCAGATACGCGGTCTCGTCGTCAGTGAGGTCGATGCGTGCCAGGCCGGCCAGGCGGACGACGTCATCCGGCGTGAGGGCCACGATGAATCTCCTGGTTGGCGGCATGGGGGCGGGAATGCCCTCGGACTATCCTAGGACCACTGGCCGACACGACTGCCAGATGAGCACCTCCGTCCTTGATGATGACCCGCCGGAACACGAATTCAGTTTGGGATCGTCGGATCCACCCGCAACAATGAGTGAGTGCTCATGATTCGTATTCAGCTGCCAGACACGCCGGGTTCCCTGGGGTCGGTGGCGACCGCCATGGGCACCGCCGATGCCGACATATCCGCGATTGAGATTGTCGAAAAGGGCGATCACTACGTCGTCGACGACTTCATGCTGACCCTTCCTCCGACCACGATGCCTGACACCTTGGTATCGGCCTGCGACATGCTTGACGGAGTTCACGTGCTGTGGCTGAGCAGGTATCCGGAGAATTGGAGTATTGAGTCCGACATCGCAGCCCTGAATCGGATGTCCGAGGACCCGAAGCATTCCGCCGAGATTCTCTGTGGTGCCGTCCCGGTCGTCTTCCACACTCATTGGTCGGCACTCTTCGATGCCGATGAGCAGGTCATCATCTCTACTGCCCTGTCTCCGGAATTCACTCCTGAGGGCATCGCACGTCTGACACCGATGGATCGCTCCCATGTCGCTGAGCTCGAGGCTGGCTGGATGCCAGGTTGGGGTGACACCGTCATCGCCGCTGTCCCACTATCGAGGGGGCGCTGTCTGGTTGCCGGACGTCAGGGAGGCCCAGGGTTCCTGGCTTCCGAGCTCAATCGTCTGCAGCACATGGCCGCTCTGGCCAACTGAGGCCACATGGAGGTCTACCTCACCTGGCAGTTCTGGTACCAGGTTCTATCAGCCTTCGCCTTCGGCGTGGCTTCCAGTTTGGTGCCGGTGCTCAATTCGGAGTTATTCATCGTCGGCGCCCTAGGATCAAAACTCCTGGGTCCGCTGGAAGTCGCACTGGGGCTGGCTCTTGGCCACGGCGTTGGCAAACAGATCATGTTCATCGGTATCCGACGCGGATCGAATTCGCAGTGGATCAAGCACAAGGAGCCCAAACCGGTTCCGGAGGGATCCTGGCGGTGGCGTCTACGGAGATGGAATGACAAGGCTGCTCACGTGGTCGAGACCCCGCGATGGGGCATGCCTCTGCTGTTCTTCTCGGCCATTACCGGTGTCCCGCCGGTCTACCTCGTCGTCATCTACGCGGCGACGACCAAGATGCACTTCTGGTGGTTCTCGCTGTGGGTCACCGTCGGATTCTTCATTCGGTGTTACCTCCTGGCCCTGGCGACCCAGTATGGGTTCCACATCATCATCTGACACCAGCGCGATGCCGTGAAGACCCTTGTCACCCGCGCATGACGAGGATGCGGAAGAAGTAGTACCCCACTCCGACCAACACCGCGAGAGCGACGACGAAGGCGATGGGTGCGAGAACTCGTTGCACCTTCTTGCGCTTCGTGGTCGGGACTCCAGTCGGAGCCCACTGTTTCTCACCGACACGCGGCCGAGTGCGCTCCGGCGTCTGGCCGTCAAGGTCGAGATTGGTGAAGAAACCCACGATCGGAACCCTACCTGCTCAGCCTGCTCGATCCAGCTGCTCATCGACGAGGTCAGCTGCCCGTCTCACCGTCCGGCAGACCTCGGCAGCCGATTGACGGGACCAGCCGGCGAGCCCGCAGGCAGGGCTCAGCACCCCTGCCCTCAGCAGGGTGGGATCCACCTGGGTGCGTCGCGCCAACCACAGCACACGGTCGATGAGGCGATCCACTGGTGGCACCTGATCGACCGTCATGGTGTCGACGACTCCCATGCCCAGCCGTCCACCTGACTCCACCCATTGCGCGGCGGAGTCCAGTGACACCGCGTCTGTGATCTCGCACCACATCGTGGTGAATCCGGCCTTGCCGGCCGGCGCCCACGGGATGGGATGGCCACAACAGTGCAGTCCCGCCGAGACCTGCCCACAGCCACTGACGATCGTCTGCCAGAGCCGCGTCGCCGTGGTGGCCTCCATGGCCGGATGCCGATAGAGCCCCGACTGGGTCGGAATGGATCCCGCGAGAACGACAGGAGCAGCAGGTTCGTCGATCTGCATCGTCCAGGTCACGCGTGGCATCCGGCGTCGCAGTTCGGTCAGAAGCTGGCTGATCCCCTCCGCCAGGCTGGCTGTGACGTCGTTCAGGGCCGAGGAGTCCGCGAGGATCGACTCCCCGGCGCGCATGTGTAGGCCCGTGGCAAGGGTGAGAGGACCAGCCACAGTGATCTTGACGGTGGCCTCCTCGTTGGCCAGCACCTCCTCGAGATCATCGAGGTCGTTGCGCAGAAGGGATCGTGCTGAGCGAGCGGCATGGTCGGTGGCGTCCGCGAGCCGCCATCCGCCCGGGCCATGATCAACCGGCAGATCGACGAGGAGGGCCGTCGCCCTCCCGACCATTTGACCACCGACTCCACGGGCCGGTAATTCTGGCAACGGGATGAGCTCGTCGAAGATCTCAGCCATCGCAGCCACGCTGCCGCGCATGTCGGTGCCGGGCAGCGACCCAATACCTGTGGCGATCATGCTGCCTGCTCCACTGTCATTCCGGCTCGATCCGTCCCGCATATGGTTGCTGATCCGACGACGAGGTCCCCGTCGTAGAAGACCGCCGCCTGACCGGGAGCGACTCCGCGCAAGGCCTGCTCGAGGTCCATCATCACCCCACCGGCGACCGTGGTGATCGTGGCGTCAACCGGATCCCCATGGGCTCTCACCTGAACCTGACCATGCCAGGTCGTGGCAGACTCGCCAGAACACCACACCGGCCGGATGGCCTCGACGTGGCGTACAGTCAGCCCTTCGGCTCCTCCGACGACCACGGTGTTGTTGACCGGTTCGATGTCGAGGACGTATCGCGGCTTGCCATCCGGGGCCGGAACTCCGAGCCGAAGACCTCTCCGCTGGCCAATCGTGAAATGGTGATACCCGTCGTGATGACCGACAACAGCCCCGGACTCATCGCGGATCTCTCCGGCGGCCGAGCCGATCTTCTCCGAGAGCCAACCTGGCGTGTCCCCGTCAGGGATGAAACAAATGTCGTTGGAATCAGGTTTGTCAGCCACCGACAAACCAAGATCCGCCGCTTCCCGTCGCACATCAGTCTTGAAGGAATTCCCCAGCGGGAACAACGAATGGGACAGCTGATCCTGGTTGAGGACAGCCAGCACGTAGGACTGGTCTTTGCCCGGGTCGACCGAGCGGTACAGCTTCGTCATTCCATCGTCGACCTCAGTCCGGGCGTAATGGCCGGTGGCGACGGCGTCATATCCCAGGTCGAGACCGCGTTCCAGCAGGGCCGCGAACTTGATCCTCTCATTGCATCTCAGGCAGGGATTGGGCGTGCGACCGGCCTGGTACTCAGCGATGAAGGGGTCAATGACCTCCTCGGCGAAGCGGTCGGAGAAATCCCACACGTAGAACGGGATCCCCAGCTTGTCCGCGGCCCGCCGGGCGTCGAAGGAATCCTCCAGGGAGCAGCATCCTCGTGACCCTTCCCGATGGGAACGCGGGTTGCGTGACAGCGCCAGATGCACACCGGTGACGTCGTGGCCTGCCGCGACGAGACGGGCAGCGGCGACGGCGGAGTCGACTCCTCCCGACATGGCAGCGAGAACCTTCACAGTGCTTCCTCTCCGCGAACGTGCAGGGATACGGATTAATGGTGGGAACGTGATCCCGGCGGGAATGTCGATGATAGGGGTTGACGCCGACTTATCGCGCCCCGCTGGCCTGAGTGATGACCGCAGGCAGGACGGTGAGCAGACGATTGACCTCGGCCTCGGTGGTGCTGTAGCCCATTGAGATCCTCACTCCCGACGATGCTGCCTCGTCGTCACGACCCATGGCCAGCATCGTCGGTGAGGGACGGGATACCCCGGCATGGCACGCCGATCCGGCCGATAGGTCGACCCCGTCCCGGTCCGCGAGCATGACGACGTCGGTCCCTCGTGCTCCGGCCACGCTGAGGTGGATGATCGTGGGGCTCGTCGTGCCGGCATCATCCACGCTGGCCCCAGGGATCTGTCGGCACGACTCAACGATCCGTTCCCGCCATGCCTGCCATTGAGCCTTCTTCTCGTCGAACTCATTGAGGCAGGCCCGCAGAGCAGCCGCGAAACCTCGAGCCAGCGCGACCGGCTGGGTGCCGGAGCGAATCCCGTACTGCTGCCCACCTCCCGGGGAGACTGGATGCACCTCGACTCCCCTGCGGACCCAGAGTGCCCCGATCCCGACGGGTCCACCGATCTTGTGTGCGGAGAAGGACGCCAGGTCCACTCCCCACTCGTCGAGGTTCACCGGGACATGGCCAAGGGCCTGAACGGCGTCGGTGTGCATGAGGGCTCCGACCCGATGGGCCTGTTCGGTGATCTGGTCAACGGGTTGGCGTGCGCCGGTCTCGTTGTTGACGGCCATCACCGAGACGACGTCGAGGTCGCTGCTCAGTGGGCTCGCAGCAATCGAATCAGGGTCCACGACTCCCGCGTCGTCGACCGGGAGCACCCCCACCCGCTCGCCGAGCAGCCATGGCAACGTCACCGTACCGACGGCGGGATGCTCCACTGCCGAGATCAGTGCGTGGCCATGACGGGCCGCTCCCATAACGCCCAACATGTCGGCCTCTGTTCCTCCGCTGGTGAACACGATCTCCAACGGACCCGCTCCGAGCAGGCTGGCGACCTCCTCTCGCGCATCCTCCAGCAAAGCCCTCGCCGCGCGGCCTGAACCGTGAATGGCACCAGGGTTCCCGGGCACCGGTTCGGCCATCGCGGCCAAGGCTTCCGGGCGCAGCGGGGAGGTCGCCGCGTGGTCGAAATAGGCACGAGCGTGATGTACTGAGTCGGGCTGCGATTGCGACATACCTGTCCTTCCTGGCGACTCCTTGACGCTACTGCCGATCGGCAGGGTATGGAATTGCGCGTTCTCGCTCCTGCGGACGCCGCGGCCGACTCAGACTAAAATGATTCGTCGGTCCGCCGATGTTCCGGCCACCATCCCCGACGAAAGGCCCCTATTGTGACCGACACCAACACGGCGTCATTCGACACCAGTGCGCTTGGCTCCACCCTCATTGACGACGGTTGCCGTTTCGGGTTGTGGGCACCACGCGCAGAGCGTGTCGAGCTAGCACTCGTGGCAGATGACAGGTCACAGGTCAACCACGACATGACTATGGACGAGCATGGTGTCTGGACGATCGAGGTCCCTGACGTCACGGCCGGTCAGCGCTACGGCTACCGAGTTCACGGTCCGTGGGATCCTGATCGCGGTATGAGGTTCAACCCGGCCAAGCTGCTGCTCGACCCATATGCCAAGGCCATCACGGCAGGGGTCGACTACCACGGACCGATCATGGATCACACCCCGGAGTCCAACTACGAGCCGGATCCGACCGACGACGCGACCTCGGTCCCGCTCGCCGTGGTGATCGAGGATTCCGAGCCTCCCAAGCCCATCGAGCACCGCCGAGACATCAGTGAGTCGGTCATCTACGAGACCCACGTCAAGGGCTACACCCGGCTGCATCCCCTCGTCCCCGAGCATCTGCGCGGCACCTATGCCGGTCTGGCCTACCCGGCCGTCATCGAGCACCTCAAGTCCATCGGCGTCACTGCCATTGAGTTGCTGCCCATCCAGCAGTTCGTCTCCGAACCCTTCGTCGTGGGCCGGGGACTGTCGAATTACTGGGGATACAACACCCTGGGGTTCTTCGCTCCTCACGCCGCCTACTGCTCGGTGGGATCCACGGGTGCCCAGGTGCGCGAGTTCAAGGAGATGGTGACGGCCTTCCACGAGGCCGGCATCGAGGTCATCCTCGACGTCGTCTACAACCACACCGGCGAAGGTGGCCACGAAGGACCGACGCTGTCCTTCCGCGGTATCGACCACGAGTCCTACTACCGACTCACCAATGATCACCGCAACGACTACGACGTCACCGGCTGCGGCAACTCAGTAGACACCTCCCATCCGGAAGTCCTCGGCCTGGTCCTCGACTCGCTGCGGTACTGGGTCACCGAGATGGGTGTTGACGGTTTCCGCTACGACCTGGCGACCACCCTCATCCGTGACAAGTCCCACGGGGTTGACCAGAACCATCCCTTCAAACAAGCCCTCGTCGATGATCCGGTCCTCAACAAGGTTAAGCACATCGCCGAGCCGTGGGATCTGGGCCCCTACGGTTACCAGGTAGGCGCTTGGGGCCCTCACTGGAGCGAGTGGAACGACCGCTTCCGCAACTACATCCGCGATTTCTGGCGCGGTGCCGTCTGCGGGGTTGAGGAACTCGCCACCCGGCTGTGCGGATCCCCGGACCTCTACGGTCAGCCGATCTCGAGCGTCAACTTCATCACTGCCCATGACGGCTTCACCATGCGTGATCTCGTCACCTATGACATGAAGCACAACCAGGACAACGGTGAGGACAACCACGACGGGTCCAATGACAACCGCTCCTGGAACTGTGGCTGGGAGGGTGAGACGACCGACCAGTCCATCGTCATGCTGCGTCATCGTCAGGTCCGCAACCTCGTTTCCACCTTGCTGCTGGCCACCGGTGTGCCGATGATCACCGCCGGCGACGAGATGGGTCGCACCCAGCAGGGCAACAACAACGCCTACTGCCAGGACTCCCCCATCTCCTGGATGGACTGGGACGAGGCCGAGGGCTGGTCGGACGTCACCGACCTCGTCCGCACCCTCACCGCACTGCGTCGCGAGCATCCCACCCTTCGCCCACCGATCTACCGTCACCATGACCCGGTGGGTCGCTCGACCGATGAGCGACCGCGACGGGCGGACTTGGCCTGGTTCTCCGGTCACGGTGGCGAGATGGTCACCGACGACTGGCACGACGAAGGCCGTCGCACCCTGGGCATGTACACCAGCGACGACAACGAGGCCTTCCTCGTTTGGTTTCACGCCGCAGATCACCCGACCGAGATCATCCTGCCCAGCGCCCGATGGGGCGAGTCCTGGCAGGTGGTTGCCTCGACGACCGTTCCTGGCGAAATCCCTGACGAGACGGTTCCTGCCGGGATGTCGATGACCCTGCCGAGCAGGTGCGTCGTCGTCATGCAGGCCTCACTGGGAGACGACGAGGCCTGATCCCAAGCACCAGTTACGCCCCAAGCGCACAGGCGGCGGATGGATCGAGAGGTTCATCCGCCGTTCTCGTCAGCACATTTCAGGGCCAGGGGCCGTAAGCCAGTAGTCAGTGCACACTTTCCCAAACCTTGCTCCGAGAATTCGGGTCGAGACTGTCACTGCGGCGCTAGTCCGAATCATGACGCCCCGGAACCAGCCACGGTAGCCTGTGATTCGTGTGGAGGATCAACAGGCGAGACCGCCGTCAAGACGAGAATGGCCCCGATGACGAGGACGTGCAGGTGACAGCCCCTGCCCCGGAACCCTCACCCGAACCGGTGGCCCCTGTCATCCCCGCTGACTCGCCGAAGTCGGCTCCTTCTCCGGAGTCATCTCCGTCGCCTGAGTCCCCGGTCAGGCCGGACTTTGCCGACGAGGCCGACCAGACACTCGATGCACCCGACGACTCGCCTTCCGACGCCGAGGATGCCTCGGGCTCCCTACCGATGAGCGCCCTGGTGGGTGACACGCGCCTGCAGGATGCCGACACCCCTTCACCGCGTCACGCCGCTGACCACGCCTCCGGCGACGAGGCCCTCGTGGCGGCCACCTCGGACCTTGACGCCCCTGGCCGTCCACCGCTGCGTGGTTTCGGGCGCATCCCCGTCCACAACGTGCATCCCGAGGTCGAGGGAGGTCAGCTGCCGATCTACTCCGTCGTCGACGAGGAGTTCGAGGTCACGGCCAACGTCTTCCGTGAGGGTCATGACGCAGTCGGCGCCAGCGTCGTCCTCACCGATCCACAGGGTAATCGTCACGTCACTGACATGCACCAAGTCGATCCATGGGGTTTGGACATCTGGAAGGCCCGCGTCTCGGCCGACGCTGAGGGCGACTGGACGATGCACGTCGAGGGCTGGTCGGACACCTGGGGCACCTGGCACCACAACGCCGACGCCAAGCTGGCCGCTGCCATCGACGTCGAGCTGGTCTGCGCCGAAGGTCACGCCCTCATCGAACAGGCCATCGCGCATGCCGAGCAAGCTGCCGACACCGACGCCGTCGCAGTTCTGCGCGAGGCCGATGCCAGTCTCACCCCGGATCGCGCTCCGGGGTCGCTGCGCCAGGTCATCAACACCTTCCTCTTCTCCGATGCGATGCGCGTCCATGCCCCGCGCCCGCTGACTTCTCCCACCACCCCGTCCCCGCTGCGGGTCGAGAGACGTCGCGCTCTCCACGGTTCCTGGTACGAGTTCTTCCCGCGCTCCCAAGGAGCCCACGTCGGTGAGGACGGCCACTGGGTCTCGGGCACCTTCGATTCCTCCTGGGAGCGGCTGGACGCCGCTGCCGCCATGGGATTCGACGTCGTCTACCTGCCGCCGATCCATCCCATCGGAACTGCCTTCCGCAAGGGCAAGGACAACACCCTGACCCCTGGGCCGGACGATCCCGGTTCGCCATGGGCCATCGGTTCTTCGGCCGGGGGCCATGACGCCATCCACCCAGATCTTGGCACCTTCGCGGACTTCGACCGCTTCGTCGCCCACGCCCACGACCTGGGCATGGAAGTGGCGCTGGACTTCGCCCTGCAAGCCTCCCCGGACCATCCGTGGGTGCAGGAGCACCCGGAGTGGTTCACCACCCGCGTCGACGGAACCATCGCCTACGCCGAGAATCCCCCGAAGAAGTACCAGGACATCTATCCGATCAACTTCGACAACGACCCGGAGGGGATTTACAACGAGTGCCTGCGGCTGCTCGAGCTGTGGATCTCCCATGGGGTGACGATCTTCCGCGTCGACAACCCGCACACCAAGCCGATCAATTTCTGGGCCTGGCTCATGGAGCAGGTGCATCGCCGCTATCCGGAGGTCATCTTCCTGGCCGAGGCGTTCACCCGCCCCGAGATGATGGGTGCTTTGGGCAAGGTCGGCTTCCAGCAGGGATACTCCTATTTCACCTGGCGCACCGCCAAGTGGGAGTTGGAGGAGTACCTCAACGAGGTCTCCCACCAGACCTCGCACTTTTACCGCCCGAATTTCTTCACCAACACCCCGGACATCAACCCGATCTACCTCAATGACGGCAACCCGGCCGGATTCGCCATCCGCGCGATCCTGGCTGCAACCATGAGCCCGTCGTGGGGCATGTACTCCGGGTTCGAGATCTGCGAGCACGAACCGCTGCCGGGACGCGAGGAGTACGCCCACTCCGAGAAGTATGAGTACCGTCCCCGTGACTTCGACTCCGAGCCGAACATCAAACTGCTCGTGACTCGTCTCAACGAGATTCGGCGCGCTCACCCGGCCCTGCAGCAGTTGCGTGACACCACCGTTCACCATGCCCCCCATGACAATGTGCTTGCCTTCTCCAAGAAGGCCGGGGACGACGTCGTCATCGTCGTCATCTCGTTGGATCCGGTGTGGGGTGTGGAGTCGCAGGTCATGTTGGACATGGCCGCTCTTGGTCTTGGCAACGACGACACCTTCGAGGTCCACGACGAACTCACCGGTGCTGACTTCACCTGGGGACAGCAGGCCTTCGTCAGGCTCCACCCAGCCCAGCCGGCCCACATCCTGCACGTGCGAAAGACCACCTCATGACCCATTCCTCCTACACGCCTGCCGAGGAGATTCCCGAGACCCTCGCACCCACCGGGGCTCTTGGGCTGACCTCGGCCCAGTTGCAGGCCAAGCTCGACGCGATCCACCCGGTCGGGTCGATCGACCGCACGGAGACCGAATGGTTCCGCACCGCCGTCTTCTACGAGGTCTTGGTGCGCTCCTTCAAGGACTCCAACGGTGACGGCATCGGCGACTTCAAGGGGCTGACCGAGAAGCTCGACTACCTGCAATGGCTGGGAGTGGACTGTTTGTGGCTTCCCCCCTTCTACGACTCACCGCTGCACGACGGCGGTTACGACATCCGCGACTATCGCTGGATCCGCGAGGAGTTGGGGACGATCGAGGACTTCAAGGTCTTCCTCGACGCCGCTCACGACCGTGGTCTGCGCGTCATCATCGACTTCGTGATGAACCACACCTCTGATTCCCACCCGTGGTTTCAGTCCTCCCGTGCCGATCCTGACGGCCCCTACGGCAACTACTACGTCTGGGCCGACACCGACGAGGCATATTCGGACGCTCGCATCATCTTCTGTGACACCGAGGACTCCAACTGGTCGTGGGACTCCGAGCGCAAGCAGTTCTACTGGCACCGCTTCTTCCACCACCAGCCCGACCTCAACTTCGAGGAGCCCCGGGTCATGGAGGAGATGCTCGACGCCGTCCGATTCTGGATGGACCTGGGCATCGACGGTTTCCGTCTCGACGCCGTCCCCTACCTCATCGAGGCCGAGGGAACGAGCTGCGAGAACCTGCCGGGAACCCACAAGATCCTCAAACAGCTGCGCGCGATGGTCGACGAGGAGTACCCGGGACGTATCCTGCTGTGCGAGGCCAATCAGTGGCCTGACGACGTCGTCGAGTACTTCGGTGACGGTGACGAGTGCCAGATGGCCTTCCACTTCCCCGTCATGCCACGCCTGTACATGGGGCTGCGCCGCGGATCACGGGAGTGCATCAGCGAGATCCTCGCCTCCACACCGGACATCCCGGCGGGTTGTCAGTGGGGAACCTTCCTCCGCAACCATGACGAACTCACCCTCGAGATGGTGACCGAGAAAGACCGTCAGTACATGTGGGAGGAATATGCTCCCGAGCCGCGCTGGCGGTGCAACCTGGGCATTCGTCGCCGGTTGAGCCCCCTGGTCGACAACGACGAGGCCAGGGTTCGTCTGCTCAACGCCATGCTGCTGTCTCTGCCCGGCTCCCCGGTTCTCTATTACGGCGACGAGATCGGCATGGGCGACGATCCATGGCTTCCTGACCGCGACGGCGTGCGAACCCCGATGCAGTGGGATGATTCCGAGACGGCCGGATTCTCGACCGCGCTGCCGGAGGACTTCCATCTCCCACTCATCCACACCTTCGGTCACGGTCCGGAACATGTCAACGTCGCGCGTCAGATGGATGACCCGTCCTCCCTGTTGGTGTGGACCCGCGCCATGTTGGGCATCCGTCGTCGTCACCCCGTTTTCGGTACCGGAGAGTTCACCGATCTGGGCGCGGAGGACATGGCCGTGATGTCCTTCCTACGCCACGACGAGGACGAGACGATTCTGTGCCTGGCCAATCTGTCGGACACCGATAGGACCGTCACCCTCACCCTGCCGCAATTCGCAGGTGTGACCGGAGCGTCCCTCATTCACGGCCAGGATGCCCAGCCGGTGGAGGCCGACGGAACCCTGACGGTTCCGATGCCGCCCTACGGCTACCGATGGCTGCAGATGACCGGAGAGGAGAAGCCATGACCGATTGGGATGACGCAGACGTCCGGGACCGCATCTGGGACCACATCAGTACCGCTCGGTGGTTCTCCGGCAAGGGCCGAGATGGCACCCTGGCCAGGTTACTGCCGCTGGCTCCAGTCGTTGACGAGCACGATCTCAAGGTGGTGCCCGTCATTGCCCTGGTCTGTTACCCGCAGGCCCCGGAGGAGTACTACCAGCTCCTATTGGCCCTGCGCCCCGGCAGTTCTGCGGGACTGACGCAGATTCACGTCGATGGTGATCCCATCACGGTCAGCGACGCCACCACCGACCAGGAGGCCCTGACAGTGTGGGCCAGGACGATCCTCGAGGCTGATCCTCAGGCCGCGGATGACTCATGGCAGCTCCATCGCCGCTTGGAGGCACCTGAACCGGTTCGGACCGCCGAGCGCTTTGGCGGTGAGCAGTCGAACACCTCGATCATGGTTGGCGACGCCATCATCGTCAAGATGTTCCGCCGCCTCGAACCCGGCGACAATCTCGACATCACCATTCACGGCGCCCTCAATGACGCCGGCGTCTCCTCGGTGGCCAAGCTCTACGGTCACATCTCCGGGCAGATCCCGGCTGACGAGGACATCCAGACCGATCTGGCCATGATCATCGAGCGGCTTCCACATCCCCAGGATGGCTGGGAACTCATCACCGACAAGGCTGCCGATCTGGAGGACGTCGCCGATCTCGTCGCCGACCTGGGCCGATGCCTGCGAACCATCCACTCTGCGTTGGAGCAGACCTTTGGGACGGCCGAGTTGGACGGGGGCCAGATTGCCGACGACATGGTGCGTCGTCTCGACGCTGCAGTGGCGGCAGCCCCGGCGCTGGAACCACACCGCGACCTCCTCGCCACACGTTTCGAGAAGCTGCGCGGTCGCCGCCTGGCCGCTCAAAGGGTGCACGGTGACTTCCACCTCGGACAAACCCTGCTGACCCCCGACGGCTGGCGGATCATCGACTTCGAGGGCGAACCCCTCAAGACCCTGGCCGAGCGTCGCCTGCCGGACTCCCGCTGGCGTGACGTGGCAGGAATGGTGCGCTCACTGTCCTATGCCACCTCGGCCCATGCCGAACCCACCGCACCGGAGACATTGGCCTGGGCACAACGAGCTCGCGATGCCTTCCTGGACGGCTATGGTCGCCCGAACGACGCCGAATGCGACGTCTTGGCCGCCTACGAGGCCGACAAGGCCGGATACGAAACCGTCTATGAAACCCTCAACCGGCCGGCCTGGGTTGACATCCCGTTGTCGGCCATTCGGGCGATGGTGCAGGATTGATGATGTCCCCGCCCCACGAACCTCCGTCGAGTCACCGACCCGACGGCGACATCCACACCAACGACATGCCAGGAGGACGACATGGCTCACGATGAGTTCGGAGGACTCACCGGTTGGGACCTCGAGGGGTTCCATTCCGGTGGGGACACGGAGGTGTGGAAGCGACTCGGCTCCCACGTCGTCACCATTACCGACGACGAGCGCGGCCCCATCACCGGGACCCGCTTTGCCCTCTGGGCCCCCAACGCCCAGGCCGTCGAGGTGATCGCGGACTTCAACTGGTGGACCGGTGACCCGATGCGTCTCATCCCGGGATCTGGGGTCTGGGGCGCCTTCATCGAAGGGGTGGGCGAAGGCACTCTCTACAAGTTCCGCATCCAGGACCAGTGGGGCAACTGGCACGAGAAGGTTGACCCGATGGCCCGCTACTCCGAGCAGGCCCCGCAGAACGCGTCCATCGTCACCGAGACCCACTACGAGTGGAATGACGACGAGTGGATCGCCCACCGTGAGGCCTCGCACGCCCATGCCGAACCGATGAGCGTCTACGAGGTCCACCTGGGCGGATGGCGTCACGGGCTGAGCTACCGTCAGCTGGCTGACGAACTGGTCGACTACGTGCTGTGGCAGGGCTACACCCACGTGGAGTTCATGCCGCTGGCCGAGCATCCCTTCGCCCCGTCCTGGGGTTACCAGGTCACCGGATACTTCTCACCGACCAGCCGTTACGGCTCCCCCGACGACCTGCGTTACCTCATCGACAAGCTCCACCAGGCCGGCATCGGCGTCATCATGGACTGGGTTCCGGGGCACTTCCCCAAGGACGACTGGGCTCTGGGACGCTTCGACGGCACCGCCCTCTACGAGCACGCCGATCCGCGCCAGGGCGAGCACGTGGACTGGGGCACCTACATCTTCAACTACGGCCGCAACGAGGTGAAGTCCTTCCTCGTCTCCAACGCGCTGTACTGGATCAGCGAGTTCCACGTCGACGGTCTGCGCGTCGACGCCGTCGCCTCGATGCTCTACCTGGACTACTCCCGCGAGGAGGGTCAGTGGGTGCCCAACAAGTACGGCGGACGAGAGAACCTGGAGGCCATCGACTTCCTGCGCTATGTCAACTCACACCTGTACTCGCGCCACCCCGGCATCCTCATGATTGCCGAGGAGTCGACCAGCTTCCCCGGCATCACCAAGCCGGTCGATCACGGCGGCCTGGGATTCGGGTTCAAGTGGAACATGGGTTGGATGAACGACTCCTTGCGCTACATGGAGCTCAATCCGTTCCATCGTCAGTATCACCACGGCGAGATGACCTTCGCCATGGTGTACCAGTACTCGGAGAACTTCATCCTGCCGATCAGCCATGACGAGGTCGTGCACGGCAAGGGATCCATGATCAACAAGATCCCCGGTGACGACTGGCAGCAGTTCGCGTCCCTGCGAGCCTTCTACTCCTACATGTGGTCCTTCCCGGGCAAGCAGCTCATCTTCATGGGTCAGGAGTTCGGCCAGCGTCACGAGTTCGACGAGTCCGCCAGCCTCGAGTGGTTCGTCGCCGATCTGTGGGGTCACGGTGGTCTCAAGCGCCTCTTCCGCGATCTCAACATGATCTACAAGGAGAACCCCGCCCTGTGGCAGCTCGACAGCGATCCGCGCGGATTCGAATGGATCAACGCCGACGACGCCGGCAACAATCTGTTCTCCTGGCTGCGCCGCAGCGAGGACGGCTCGACGATCGCCTGCTTCACGAACTTCTCCCCCAACCCGCAGACCGACTACCGCGTCGGACTACCCGAGGAAGGCGTGTGGACCGAGATCCTCAACACCGATTCCTTGGAGTACGACGGAACGGGAGAGTTCGGAAACCTCGGCCAGGTCGTGGCCACCCCGCTTCCAGTTCCCGATCGCTTCCCGGCCGTCGCCACCGTGTGCGTCCCGCCGATGGGCTCGGTGTGGCTGCGCCACGATCCCTCGGCAACCGCTGCTCTGCCCGGCGATCCGGGAATGCAGTGACTCTGGCAAGGAGGATTGTTCGTGGTCGATGACGAGTCCGATCCCGAGGACTTTCGGATTCAGGTCGAGGTGGTAGGCGACTGTGGTCGCCTGCTGCTCGACGATCCGCCATATCCGGAGGGTCTGACGCGGGCCATCTCATTGGCCTCCGACGACGCCATCCTCGGTCACGAGGTGCGTCGTCTGGAGGCCCGGGTGACCGTCGACGACGGAGACGTCATCCATGCCCTGCACCGGGCCGGATACCGCCGTGAGGGACGGCTACGCCAAGCCGGCAGCCGAGGGGATGGCTGGGTGGACGAATTCGTCTACTCCCGACTGGCCACCGACGAGATCTACACCCGGACCGGTCACACCGGCATGCTCGACTCGGTGCTGCCCACCAAACGGGTCATCTCCCACGTCCTGGTCCACGACGAAGTCGGGCGGGTTCTCATGTGCGAGACGACGTACAAGCCTGACTGGGAACTCCCCGGCGGTGTCGTCGAGCCGGTGGAATCTCCCCATGCCGGAGCAGTTCGGGAGTGCCGGGAGGAATTGGGCGTGACCATCGACATCCCTGCCACCCCCGTCCTCATCGATTGGATGCCACCTGCCCTCGGGTGGTCTGACGCCATCGAGTTCATCTATGCCGCCGGTGTGGTCGAACCGTCCCTCGCCGCCATCATGAATCCTGCTGACGGCGAGATCGGCCATCTGCACTGGGTGGATCCTGCTGACGTCCCTGCACACGTCACCGAGCTGTCGGCCCGACGTATCGCGGCCATACTGGCAGATCCCACCCCACGTGCCACTGAGAACGGGTTTTCGTTGTAACCCTGGGGTGGTGAACGAACGTTCGGCCCTGGTGGTTATGCTTCTTCGTCGTTGTCCTGGAAGAAAAATGACTGAACACACAGGAGGACCACCTACATGTCATCAACTGCGTCCCAGATCGTGGACGTGGTGGGCGGCCGCGACAACATCGTCAGCCTGACCCACTGCGCAACCCGCCTGCGGTTCCAGCTTCGTGATTCCTCGTCCATCGACAAGGCCGAGGTGGAGAAGATCCCCGGCGTCATGGGCGCTGTGCCCCAGTCGGGCAACCGTTATCAGGTCGTCATCGGCGGCGCCGTCAACAGCGTCTACAACGACATCATGAACCTGCCGGGCATGCAGAACTTCGGCTCCGAGGACGGCAAGCAGTCCGATGCGGACGTCAAGGCCGCACATCGTTCCAAGGGCCCGCGCGGCAAGTTCTCGTGGCTTGACAACCTGTTCGAGTACCTGTCGGACTCCTTCCGTCCGATCATGGGCGCCCTGCTCGGTGCCTCGCTGTTCATCACCTTCATGGCCCTCATGGGTTCCATGGGAGTCATCGGCAACTGGGCCGACTCCCGTGTCTCCCTGCCTCCGAGCTGGCAGTTCGTGAACCTGGCCTGGCAGTGTGTTTTCTACTTCTTGCCGCTGTTGGTCGCCTACAACGCCACGAAGCGCCTCAACGCCGACCCCTGGGTCGGGTTCTCGGTCATGGCCGTCGTCATGCTTCCGGGATTCACCGAGCTCGGTAAGGCGGCACATCCGCTGTCCCTGGGCGGATTCAAGGTCGACGTCGTTGACATCTTCGGCCTGCCACTGACGATCTTCAACTACGGCTCCCAGGTCTTCCCTCCCCTCATCATGGCGGCCATCCTGGCTCCGTTGTACAAGTGGCTGAAGAAGGTCATCTCCCCCAATGTTCAGATGATCTTCGTGCCCTTCCTGACCATGCTCATCATGATTCCGTTGACGGCCTTCCTCATCGGCCCCATCGGTGTCTACGCCGGCGCCGGCCTGGCCAACGGGCTCAAGGCGGTCAACGACGTCTCCCCGTTCATCTTCGCCGTCCTCATCCCTCTGCTCTACCCGTTCATGGTCCCGCTGGGCCTGCACTGGCCGCTCAACGCCGTCATGCTGCTCAACATCCAGACGCTGGGCTACGACTACATCCAGGGCCCGATGGGTGCCTGGAACTTCGCCTGCTTCGGCGCCACCGCTGGCGTCCTCTTCCTGTCGGTCCGTGACAAGGACGTGACGATGCGTCAGACGGCGACCGGCGCCCTCGCCGCCGGCCTGCTCGGCGGTATCTCCGAGCCGAGCCTCTACGGCATCCACCTGCGCTACAAGAAGATCTACCTGTCCATGCTGGTCGGCTGCCTCGTCGGTGGCGTCATCATCGGTGCCGGCGGCGGCCTGCACACCCCGGCCTTCGTCTTCACCTCCTTGCTGACGATCCCGGCCTTCGACAAGATCGGTCTGTACGCTGTCGCCATCGCGGCCTCCTTCTTCACCGCCATGGCCCTGGTCATCGTGCGCGACTACCGTGACGACGACGAGAAAGCTGCTGCCAAGGCTCGTCGTGATGAAGCTGAGGCCACCAACACCGAGTCGTCGGCTCTCGCCCCCGCCCCGGCTGCCGCTGCGCCCGTTGGGGCTGCCACCGCGGTTGCCACCAAACCCGAGACGGAAACTGCCACGGTTGAGGGAGTCGAAGCCCCCACGGCCGCGGAGGTCGCATCCGAGGCCATCACCATCGCCTCCCCTCTCAAGGGGCGTGCGGTTCCGATCTCCCAGATTCCCGACCCGGTCTTCTCCACCGGCGTCGTCGGTGACGGCATCGCCATCGAGCCCAGTGACAGCACGGTCGTCTGCCCTGCCGACGCCACCGTCGTCACCGCTCCAGAGTCCGGCCACGCCTTCGGGCTCAAGCTCGATTCGGGCGTCGAACTGCTCATCCACGTCGGTGTCGACACCGTCGAGCTGGGCGGCAAGGGATTCGACGTCAAGGTCAAGGCCGGCGATCACGTCAGCGCCGGTCAGCCCCTGGTCGTCTTTGATCCCGCCGTCATCGACGAGGCGGGCTACTCGAAGATCACCCCGGTCCTGGTGACCAACGGGTTCGACTACTCCAACGTCACCGGCATTCCTGCTGACGACGTCACCACGAGCACCCCGGTCATCACCGTGGTGAAGTGAGTCGAGGGCGGCCGGGGCATCTCGGCCGCCCCCTACCCCCACGAACAGGAGGCCGGCACCGTGATGGTGCCGGCCTCCTTGTTGTTGTCCTCGTCAGTCCCACAAGGACGGCATCGGTGAGGAGACGATTGTCTCGGCGATACCTCCGGGAACCTCCGCCGTCATGAGGGAACCGTCTGCACGTCGCAATCCCGAGATCGGGTGCGTTCCGCGCAGACTGGGACGCAGCGGGCCCTGGTCGCTCAGCGGGATCCGAACCGGCTCGACGCCGATGTGATGGAGCTCCCTGCGTACCGTCACCTCGCGGTCATGACCTGACAAGATCTGGAAGGTGATCGCGTCACGTTCCAGCTTCACCAGCATGTGCGAGTCGCCAATGAGCATGTGGTGCTTGATGGATGTCCACTGGGCCGGCAGCCGAGGATCGAAACGTAGGTTCTCTCGGTCATTGCGCATGCCCACGAATCCATGGACCAGACAACCCCACACACCACCGGTCGAGGCAACATGCACACCATCCGAGGCGTTGTGGTGGGTGTCGGCCAGGTCGCAGTAGAGGGCGTCCAGGAAGTACTCCATGGCCATCTCCTGATGGCCCACCTCGGCTGCCATCACTGACTGCACCACTGCTGAGAGGCTCGAGTCACCGGTCGTGATGGGGTCGTAGTACTCGAAGTCGGCGAGCTTGACCGCCTGGGTGAATTGGTCCCCCTGCAGGAACAGGGCCAGCACGACGTCGGCTTGCTTGAGTACCTGGAACCGGTAGATCACCAGCGGGTGGTAATGCAGCAGCAGCGGACGCTTGTCGTCGGGGGTGTTCGTGAGGTCCCACAGCTCCCGGGAGAGGAATTGGTCGTCCTGAGGATGGATGCCAAAGGTGTCATCGAACGGGATGACCATTCCTGCGGCACATTCCTCCCAACCACTGACCTCGTCCTCGGTGAGGTCCAGTTCGGAGCACAGATGCTCAAACCACAGCGGGTCCTCATCCTTCATCCGCCTCATGACGCTGGCTGCGTCAATGAGGTTCGCCCGCGCCATGACATTGGTGTAGAGGTTGTTGTTGACGACCGTGGTGTACTCGTCGGGCCCGGTCACGCCATGAATGTGGAATTCCCGGCCTCCGTTGATCCGCCAGAAGCCCAGATCTGCCCACATCCGCGCCGTCTCGACGAGGACCGGAGCGGCATCGCGGAAGAGGAAGGTCTTGTCCCCCGTCGCACGAGCGTGGTTCATGATCGCGTGAGCGATGTCAGCATTGATGTGATACTGAGCCGTACCTGCGGCGTAGTAGGCGGAGGCCTCCTCACCGGTGATCGTCCGCCACGGGAAGAGAGCTCCCCGCTCGGACAGTTCTTCGGCTCGTCGTCGGGCTTGTGGAAGAGTGTTGACCCGGAACCGCAGGGCGTTCTCAGCGATTCGCGGATGGGTGTAGGTCAGCATCGGGATGACGTAGACCTCGGTGTCCCAGAAGTAGTGGCCTTCATAGCCAGATCCGGTCACACCCTTGGCAGAGATACCCAGCTGGTCAGCGCGGGCCGAGGCCTGAGCAATCTGGAAGAGGTTCCACCGCACCGCTTGCTGGATACCTGCCGGCGCACCCTCCACCTCGACGTCGGCCGTCGCCCAGTAGTCCTCGAGCCATTCGCGCTGCTCGTCGTAGTAGATCCCATGCCCTTGCTCGCGGACCCGATCAAGGCTGCGACGGACACGGTCGAACAGCTCGTGCACCGGTACCTCCCGCGAGGAGTGGTAGGCCACGGCCTTGTCGACGCGAATGGGTCGGCCCTGGGTCGCCTCGATGCGGTACACCCGCTTGCCACATCCGGGCTCGGTGTCTATGAGGGAGACGTACTCATTGTCGGTGGTGATCTCATGGTCGGCGCCCACGGCCAGCGTCATCCCGGACCTGGCCGTGTGGAACCCCAGGATCATCCGCCGGTCCGAGTGCCAGTCCTTCTCCGCGACGAGCACCTCGTCGGCAAACTTGCGGGCCTGACGAGGATCGTCGGCATTCCCCGAGTCCTCAGGACAAACGTGATACTCGTCCATGCCGTCCTCACGATTGAGGATCTGAGAGCTGATGACGATGGGGGCATCCCCCTCGAGCATCGTCACCTCGATGCTCATGAGAGCCATGTGACGGTGGGTGAAGGACACCATCCGTGACGTCGCCACCCGCAACAGCTTGCCCGCCGGGGTCCGCCACACCAGTTCGCGACGCAGCACCCCTTCACGGAAGTCGATCCAACGCTTGTACGACTGAATCTCGTTGACGCTGAGCAGCAACGGCTCGTCGTCAACATAGAGCTTCATGAGTTTAGCGTCGGGGACGTTGACGATCGTCTGACCGGTGCGCGCAAAGCCGTAAGCATTCTCGGCGTGATGGATGTCCCAGATCTCATGGAACCCGTTGATGTAGGTCCCGTGACTGAAGGAGTCACGCCCTTCAGACGGATTGCCGCGCATGCCGAGATACCCGTTGCCGACCGAGAACAAGGTCTCGGTCTTTCCCAGGTCGTCGGTACTCGGTGCCGTCTCGACGATCGCCCACGGATCGTCGGGAAAGCGCCATCGATCCATCGGGTCGGTGCCCGTTCGCGTCATGCCATCTCCTCAGCCATCTCGTCCAGGTCATCGACCACTCGGTCAGCACCCACCTCACGCAGCCGGTCAGCACCCACGCCGCGATTGACGCCGAGCACCATTCCAAATCCACCAGCCGCACCTGCGCGCACTCCCGAGACCGCATCCTCGACGACAACGCATTGCTCCGCAGACACACCAAGCAGATCAGCTCCACGGAGGTAGGTGTCAGGGGCGGGCTTTCCAGGCAGGTTCTCCGCCTTCGACCGGTTGCCATCGACCAGCACCGGGAAATCCTCGCTCATACCGGCTGCCTCGAGCACCACAGCGGCATTGCGCGACGAGGACACCACAGCCATCGCCACACCGCGTTCGTGGAGCAGATCCACCCAACGGCGAGACCCCGGGTAAGGCTGGATGCCGTCTCGGGCCAGCACCGTGTTGAACAGGTCATTCTTTCGATTTCCCAACCCGCAGATCGTCTCGGCATCAGGAGCATCGGAGGGATCCCCCTCCGGGAGAGTGATGCCGCGGCTGGCAAGGAAGTCACGTACCCCGTCGTATCGAGGTTTGCCGTCCACGTAGGCGAAGTAGTCCTCGTCGGTGTAAGGATCCTGGCCCTCGCGATGGGCCAACTCCTCGTTGAACATCTCCTCCCAGGCACGCATGTGAATCAGCGCGGTAGGGGTGAGGACGCCGTCAAGGTCGAACAAAACGGCATGGAACTTCTCGTCGAATGGGGTCGAGTCCATGGTCTCCATGCTATTGGTCGATGACGACACGTCCAGCTGGGTTGGGTCAGACTTGTCCCCACGTGCTCACGGCCCGGGAGCGTACTCCCGGGCCGTGAGCACGTCTGGAGGCGATGATCAGAACAATGCTGCTGCCAGCGAACGTCGCGCGGCTGCCACATCAGGATCGGACTGTCCCACCATGGCGAAGAGCTCCAGCAGGCGAGTGCGAGCGGCTTCGCGCTCCTCGTCGTGGGTGGTGCGCACCACCTGGATGATCCGGTTGAACGCGTCAGCGGTCCGTCCGCCCATGAGCTCGACGTCGGCAGCGGCCAGCTGGGCTTCGACGTCGTGAGGATTCTGCTGGGCAGCGGTGAGCAGTGCCGCAGCGTCCTTGCCGTCCAGCCGTGCCAGCAGCGCTGCCCCGTTACGTCCCGCGATGAGGACGGGGTCGTTGGGCTCCTTGGCCAGCAGCGCGTCATAGGCGGCGACCGCATCGTCGAACCTCTTGGCGTCCATGAGCTTCTCGGCCTCGACCGTGCGCGGGTCAGGGCCAACGGCTTCCTCGCTGCTCGCCTGGACCGTCACCGGCTCCGCGCGACCGACCATGCCACCGGCCGTCGCCGCCTGAGTCACCTGGTTGGTGATCTGACGGAACTGCTGCTCGTCGATCGTGCCCTGGGCCAGCGGTGCCAACTGTCCACCGATGACGGCGACGAGCATCGGAACGGCCTGAACGCCCAGGCTCTTGGCCAATTGAGGCTGGGCGTCGATGTCGACGTGCACCAGCAGCCATTTGCCGGCGGCCTCGTCGGTGACTCGACGCAGCACGGACGACATCTGCTCGGCACCATGGGCATTCGGTGTCGTGAACTCCACCAGCACCGGGTGCTGCACCGACTTCTGGAGCAGCGAGTTGAAATTCTCCTCGGTACCCTCGATCACCCAGGTCCTGGTGGTTCCCGAGCCAGCTGGGGCGGGTCCGGCAGGAGAGTCGGAGGAACCAGCTGCAGCTGCCAGCCCCGACAGATCGACGGCATCATGACGATGAATCGAGTCAGAAGACATGTCGTCCATTCAACCAGACCTCTCGTAATCCGCCCCAGCATCGGTGACGATCGATGGTCTGAACGCCCTGATTCCTCACGGTGACCTGCCGCAGTGCTCCGCTCGGTGACAGAATGGCCCCATGGCTCATGAACGTGCTGGGAAACCTGCCCAGGAATCCGATCTCATCGATGTCGATGCCGTCCTGTCGGCCTACCACGACATCACTCCCGATCCCTCCAACCCGGACCAGATGGTTGTCTTCGGCACCTCGGGTCACCGCGGCTCCTCCTTGGACGGCGCCTTCAATGACGCCCACATCGCCGCCACGACCCAGGCAATCGTCGAGTACCGTGCCTCCCAGGGCATCGACGGTCCGTTGTTCATCGGCAAGGACACCCACGCCCTGTCCATGCCCGCGTGGACCACTGCCATCGAGGTACTGCGTGCCAACGACGTCGAGGTCGTTGCCGAGCATGACGACGAGTGGACCCCGACCCCGGCGGTCTCGCGAGCCATCATCGTCCACAACCGCCTGAGCGAGGGACGCCAGGCTGACGGCATCGTCGTCACCCCCTCGCACAACCCGCCGCGCGACGGCGGCTTCAAGTACAACCCGCCGCACGGTGGTCCGGCCGACACCGATGCCACCGGTTGGATCGCCGACCGCGCCAACGAGCTACTCGCCGATCCGTCGGCTATTCGTCGCAAGCCGTACGCGCAGGTGCGCGACGAGGTCTCCCGTTACGACTACCGCAGCGCCTACTGCGACGACCTGCGCAATGTCATCGACCTCGACGCCATTGACGAGGCCGGGGTACACATCGGCGCTGACCCGCTGGGCGGCGCCTCGGTGCAGTACTGGGAGTACATCGCCGATCATCTCGGCATCGATCTGACGGTCGTCAACCCCGAGGTCGATCCGACCTGGCGATTCATGACCCTCGACACCGACGGCAAGATCCGGATGGACTGCTCCTCCCCGTCCGCGATGGCCTCCCTCATCGCCAACAAGGACGCCTATGACATTGCCACCGGTAACGACGCCGACTCCGACCGCCACGGCATCGTCACCCCTGATGCCGGTCTCATGAATCCCAATGCCTACCTGGCGGTGGCGATCGGTTACCTCTTCGCCCATCGTCCCGGGTGGGGCCTCGGCGCCGGTATCGGCAAGACCCTGGTGAGCTCCTCCCTCATCGACAAGGTGGCCGCTGATCTCGGTCGTCGCCTCGTCGAGGTGCCGGTTGGCTTCAAGTGGTTCGTGCCCGGCCTGACGCGTGGCAATCTTGGATTCGGTGGCGAGGAATCCGCTGGTGCCTCCTTCCTCGATCTCGACGGCCACACCTGGACCACCGACAAGGACGGCATCCTCCTGGCCCTGCTCGCCAGCGAGATCAGAGCCGTCACCGGACGTTCTCCCTCCGAGCACTACGCCGATCTGGAGAACCGCTTCGGCAAGTCCTACTACGCCCGTATCGACGCCGACGCCAACCGTGAGCAGAAGGCCCGCCTCAAGGCCCTCTCCCCCGACGACGTCTCCGCCGACGCCATCGCTGGCGAGAGGATCGAGCAGATTCTCACCACGGCGCCGGGCAATGGTGCTCCCATCGGTGGCATCAAGGTCATCACCGAGAATGCCTGGTTCGCCGCCCGTCCGTCCGGCACCGAGAACAAGTACAAGATCTACGCCGAGTCCCTGCGCGACGCCGCCCACCTGGCTGCCGTGCAGACGGAGGCCCGCGAGATCGTCGACAAGGCCCTGCAAGGCTGACACAGTGACATCATGAGCGCTGCATCGCCCCGACCGCTGGGATGCGGTCGGGGCGATGTCATGTCCATCACGATGTCACGTGCAACATGGTCACTTGGGATGGGCCAGGTTTGTCCGCAAGCCGGCCATCTGAATGACGCGCTGGATCGTCAGGTCGCGATCCTCCGGGCGCCCGACGTAGTCGATCTCACGCAGGCCTTGGTCCTGAGCCGCCGACTCGAAGATGAAATGGCCATAACCGAGCAGACGTCCGAGGAAGGGCTGCTCGACCGAGATGTCGAGAATACGAGTCATGGGCATCGTCGCCAGGTGCTGATCGAAGATGCCATGGACGCGGAAAACCCGCATGTTGGTGATGACGAAACGGTCCATGTGATCCAGGTGAAAGCGCAGTGCTCCCCAGGTCGCCAAGGAGATTCCCATCACGAGGGGGAGGCCCCACCACCGCTGCGCAAAGACCATTGAGATGAACAGCAGTGTTGCCAACACCATGGCGATCGTTGGGGCCACCAGGACGATCCAGTGCTTGGAAACCTCGTCAATGACGTACTCCCCCTCGCCGACCAGCAGGTGTCGGTCAACATCGGGGTCTATGAAACGACGGATGACGTCGGGCAAGGTCAGGACTGCCCGCCCAGTGCCCTGATGAACCCGAAGAGGCCACTAAAGAAGCCACGAATCACGCGAGCAGTACCAGCCGGATCCGTGAAGGCGTAGTACAAGCAGAACACGACGAGGAACACGACGATGATCGTGTGGATGGTCTTCTTCACGTTCACTAAGGCTCCTTGCTCGGCACGTGGCCCGGGGAAGGGCTCGGGGACACTGCAAAGCCATTCTTGACCGAACGATCTCTTCCGCACCACTCGCAACGCCGAGCAGAACGCACATCGTCACAAGGCCCACTGGTGTGGACAGCAGATCGCACCGCATCGCATAGATGCTCCGGACAAGGTCGGTCAATGTCGTGTCGAATACCCACCCCGACTGACTCCGGCTTGGCTGGCAGTGCAAGGATTGACGCATGGAGAACTTCAACAATGATCCCTTTGCGTGCATCGACCACGTTGGTTTCGCCGTCAAGGACATGGACGAGGCCATCAAGTACCACTGCGACGTCCTCGGCTTCCACGTCCTCCTTCGCGAGAAGAACGAGGGCCACGGCGTCGAGGAGGCGATGATCGCCACCGGCAAGCGCGGCGAGGAGAGCACCGTCGTCCAGCTGCTGGCTCCTCTCGGCGAGGACAGCACCATCGGAAAGTACATTTCCAAGAACAAGAACATGATCCAGCAGGTGTGTTACCGCACCTACGACCTGGACAAGACCATCGCCACCCTGAAGGAGCGCGGCGCCGTCTTCATCGGTGAGCCCTCCATCGGAACTGCTGGCTCCCGCGTCATCTTCCTTCACCCGAAGCACACCGGTGGCATTCTCGTCGAGATCACCGAGCCCCCGGCCGGTGGCATGCCCTACAAGGACTGATGTCACACCGTTGAGGTGAGAGGTTTTCGGGCCCCGGGGACACTGTCCCCGGGGCCCGCCTCGTCCCGGTGAGTTGCGCCGTTGTAATTCGGTACCGATTGGTACCGTTGGAGTCACCTAATGAAAGGGGATCATCGGTGAGCACGAAAGACGTCTCTGACGGCCAGTTCGACGAGGAGACCGGACTCAACCTCTTCGACGACACCGCCAGCGCGGCCGGTAGTTTCACCCATTCGATGTGGGGTTATGACCGCACCAGCGTCGACAACTACGTCCGGGAGATCGAGCAGCAGGTTTCGACCCTGAAGCAACTCACCCGGCACCTACGCGGACAGGTCTCCCAGGCCCAGGCTGAGGCCACCCAGACCGATTTCAAGCGTCTGGGAGTTCACGCCACCGAAATCCTCACCGCCGCGGAGGCCCAGGCCAAGGACATCGTCGCCATGGCTGGCAACGAGGCGGAGCGCATCAAGGAGGAAGGCCGTCGGGTCGTTGCTGACATGCGCGCCGCCGCACAGACCGAGTCCGACGATATCCGCGTCGCCGGGCTGGCGAACCAGCACGAGCTGCGTGACCAGGCTGCCAAGGATTCCCGTACCGCCGTCGAGCAGGCCCGCGTGCAGGCCCGAACCATCGTCGAGCAGGCCGAAACTCATGCCGAGGCCATCGTCACCGAGGCACGTACCAAGGCGTCGGTCATCGACCAGAACGCCCGAGCTCAGGTCTCACAGATCATCGAGAAGGCTCGTTCCGAGGCCGCCGAGATCACTGAGTCCGCTCGTCACGAAGCTGCCGAGATCACCCAGAAGGCACGAGAGGAGACCGCTGCCGTCACTGCAGAGGCTCGCGCCAGCCACGACCAGGCCATGGCCAAGATCAATGAGTTGCTCGAACAGGCCAAGGCCCATCAGCAGGCCAGCAGCGACACTGTCGCCAAGCGCACAGAAGAGGCCGACACCATCCGTCAGAGCGCACTCGAGGAGGCCGAATCCACGCGTAACCAAGCTGCTCGTGACGCGGAGAACCGTATTGCCACGGCTCACCGTCAAGCAGCCATGATGAAGGAACGCCTTGAGGAGCAATACGCCTGGCGCAAGGAACAGTTGGAACGCGAGACCGCTGCCCTGCTGCAGCGCAAGAAGGCCGTCCTCGCCCAGCTCAGCAACCTCAAGGCTCTGGCAGGGGAAGCCGAGAGCGCCTACCCCGATGCTGATCCGTTCGCCGAGCAGTCGGAGGCTGACAGCTCCGAGGACGCCACCATCGTCATCGACCCGAAGCCCAGGACTGACGGTATGCCGTCTGCGGCAAAGGCTCCCCAGGAAGATCAGGCCACCCAGGTGCTCCCAGCAACCAAGAATGACAAGGCCAAGGATGGCGAGCATGGAGGCGCGACCACCGCTCAGCAGTCAGAGTCCCGGGACTCCGAGGACGATGAGTCGGACAATGAGAAGACCCAGGTCCTCCCTCAGGGCAGTAAGCCCGAGAAGTGAGAACTGGCCCTGAAATGTGAGTGGCCCCGACCTTCAGGTCGGGGCCACTCACATTTCAGTAGGGAGCCAGGAATGACCTCGGGGTCAGAACAAGCGATCCTCCGGATGATCCATGCCACGTAGGGCGTCATAGTCGACGGTGACGCATTCGATGCCACGGTCCGTGGCCAGGGTGCGCGCCTGTGGCTTGATCTTCTGGGCCGCGAAGACCCCCCTGACCCGATCACCCAACAGGTGGTCGCGGTTCATGAGTTCCAGATAGCGGGTGAGCTGCTCCACCCCGTCGATCTCACCGCGTCTCTTGACCTCGACAGCAACGTAGACACCCTCGGCATCACGGCACAGCAGGTCCACCGGACCAATCGGCGTCATGTATTCACGGCGGACCAGCGACCAGCCTGCCCCAAAGGTGTCCGGATTCTCGGCGAGCAACTCCTGAAGATGAGCCTCCACCCCGTCCTTCTGCAGACCAGGGTCAGCTCCCAGCTCCTCGGTGACGTCGAGGAATTTCGGGCCCAGCAGGATTTGCAGATGATCTCCGGTCGGGGCATCAACCTCCCAGACCTCTTCGACCTCGGCGTCCACGGCGGCCGTGGCGGCCGGCTCGTCGGGCAGACAAGGACGGGTCGTCAAGGTGCACGGGGAACTCATCCAGTTCAGTGGCTTGTATGCACGGTCGTCGGCATGGACACTCACCGAGTTGTCTGACTTGACGACGATGAGCCGCTTCGCCCATGGCAGATGGGCGGTAAGACGACCGGTGTAGTCAACCTGGCAGGGCGCAATGACGAGACGCACGGAGTCGGACTTTACCTGCACCTCAGCCTCGACCTCGAACGCCATTCTGGTGCGCCGGCATGGGCCCATCCCCTCAGCATTGTCCTCCCCGGTACCAGGTGCGGCACAATGGACCCCATGGGTCGTCATCATGGTTCGCGCAAGTGGCAGCGTCGAGCCCGCCCCCTCAGTGCGACCAGCCATCCCCATTCTGAGTACAAGAGGGACGGTCAGCACGTCGTACGCATGGTGCCTGCTGACCGAGCGCTCAAGGTCTACACGTGCCCCGGGTGTCTTCATCCCATCCAGCCGGGAACCCCGCACGTCGTCGCCTGGCCGCATGAACCATCGATGTTCTCCACGTCCCCGGTCGAGGAGCGTCGTCACTGGCACACCGGGTGTTGGAGGTCGCGTCCATGAATGAGCTTCACCTGACCACCCTCGGTGACGGTCGTCAGGACGTCTACTGGTGTCACGGGGTCTTCGGGCAGGGAAAGAACTTCACCAGGGTCGCCAAGGACCTCCTCGCCACCGGTCCGGACGACTATCGCTGCATCCTCGTGGACCTGCCGAACCATGGCCGGTCCCCCTGGACACAGGATTTCTCCTACCCAGCCATGGCCAAGGCCCTCTCCGAGACGATCAGGACGACCAGCGGGGACCGCCCGGTTCATCTCCTGGGCCACTCCATGGGCGGCAAGGTCGTCATGCGGACAGTTCTGGACAATTTTGATCTTGCGCGCAGCCTCACCGTCGTCGATATGGCACCGGTGGATTCACGTCTCACCCGCCTGGATCCCCTCGTCCAGGCCATGAAATCAGTGAATCTGTGTGCCTTGACCACGCGACGCGAGGCCGAGGAGCAGATGTCCGATGTGATCCCTTCCGCGACGATCCGTCAGTTCTTGCTGCAGAACCTGCGGCATGACACCGGTGAGAACAACCGCTGGTACTGGCAGATGAATCTTGACCTGCTGGGTAGTGGCTTGTCAGACATTGGTTCGTGGCCGTCGGTCAATACGACCTGGGACGGACCGGTGCTGTGGATCACCGCCGAGGAGTCTGATTACGTCGGCCCAGATCACTCCCAGGCCATGCACGAGCTCTTCCCCCAGGTGCGCCGAATTCGAGTGAAGAACTCGGGTCATTGGGTGCACTCGGACCAGCCCGCAGTTTTCGTGCAGGTTCTGGCAGCTTTCCTGTCGCGCTGTCAGGGAGATCCCTCCTGACGCCGAGGCTCAGCCCATCACCACCGAGCCGATACGGGTGTCGACCTTGGGGGAGCTCCCGTCCTCGGCCAACCCCTTGTCAGCGATTTCGGAGATGCTGTCGACACCTTCCCGATCGATGCTCCCGATGACTACGAATGAGTCTGGCAGCTTGGAGTCCCCGTACACCAAGGCGAATTGCGATCCCAGACGGTGCTGGGAATCTGTCACCAGAGCAAGGGTGCCCGCACCTACTGATCCGCCGGTCTTGGCTCCCTTCTCAACCGGGTACGAGTACCCGGGTCCGCCATTACCAGTGCCGGACGGGTCGCTGCACTGAAGGTACTTCGCGTCTCCGGTCGACAGCTTGTGACACGACGTGTCGTTGTAAAAACCTTGTTCGGCCAAGGACATGAACGAGTTGACGGCGCACGGAGCCGTGGCACGATCCACCGTCAGCACCACGGGCGCCTCGTTGATCGTCAAGGTGACGGTTGCCGATCCCGTCCTCTCAATCTCGTCGGAACGAGGCATGTCGACAGGACGAGCCGCTTTGCCTGTCACGGCGTAACCGCACGGACCGCTGGCCGCCGCTGGCGTCGGTGTCGTCGGTGCCGGGGCATGGGCGGGACTCTGCTGGGCTTCATGGGTGCTGGCTGGCTGGCTCGTCGTCGAGGGGGCAGCCGTCCACCAACGATCAGGGGAATCGCTGACCCCGGGCACCTCTCCGCGAGTCTGTGAACATCCGGCGAGCAGGGAGAACCCTGCAACGGCGACCGCGGTTGCTGCTCGGCACGTCATCCTCATGTAGTCCGTCCTTCTGTTATCTGGCAACGCGGTCAGGCTACCCACCGCTCCGACGGAATAGAGTGAGGACTCACGGGGTTACACAACCTGGACCTATTCGAAGGAGGACACCCATGGATCAGCAGAGCGACCGCTTCCGCTGGCACCCCGGAATCGTGGGTCCCGATAAGGAGGTGTCCGCCCTCATCACCCTGGTGCAGTCCTTCAACGACACCGGACGCGTACAGGCACGGGTCCGTGACGCGATCTTCACCGAACTCCCCCACCACGAGCTCGGTGAATTCGACATCGACTTCCTCCTGGACCACCGCGATTCCCGCCAGCCCATCATCTTCGACACTGACCATTTCGAGGGCTATGAACGCCCACGTCTGGTCCTTCACGAGGTCACGGATCAACTCGGACAGGCCTTCCTCGTCCTCGACGGCCCTGAACCGGCACTGGGCTGGGAGACCTTGGTGTCGTCGTTGACAAACCTCGTGGACTCCATGGGGATCCGTCTGACCGTTATCACTGATTCGATTCCCGTACCGACTCCTCATACCCGACCCGCCATGGTCACCCGATGGGCGTCGCGTCCCGAACTCATCCTGGGATCCACCTCACCGTTTGGCCGCGTTCAGGTGCCGGCGTCCTTCCCGGTTGTCCTCGGGCAGCGGTTGGGGGAAACTAACCACGCCGTCATCGGCCTGGCGTCCCACGTGCCGCACTACCTGGCTGACCTGGACTACCCGGAGTCGGCCCGCGCCCTCGTCGAGGCACTGCGCGGCGCAACCGGCCTGGCCCTGCCCATCAACGCTCTGGCAATGGCCGCCAAGACCGTTCGTGCCGAGATCGACACCCAGGTCAATGGTTCTGAGGAGCTCAAGACCATGCTCCATGCCCTCGAGGAGCAGTACGACTCGCGAGTTGCCCAGCGCGAGCTCGGCACCACCGAGGTCACAGTCCCTGACGCTGAGGACATTGGCGCCGAGGTCGAGGACTTCCTGCGTTCCATCGACGACGGGGACGATTCCCGCAGTGACGACAATCCTTCCGGTCCGCGACGTGGCAACGACGGTGACGCCGACGACGACACCCCTGATTACCGTCCCCGTCGCGGAGGCGATTCGGACGGATAAGGGCATTGTCTGTACCCAGTCATAGACTGCCCGGCATGGATCTGGGAATCGACTTGGGAACCACCTACACCGCGGTTGCTGCTGTTGACAACGGAAACCACCCCCTGCTGCCCTTCCTCGACACGGAAGGAGACTCACACGACCAGCTGCCCAGCGTGAGCGCGGTCGTCGGCGGGTCCCTCGTCCACGGCTTTGAGGCCCGCCAGGCGATGGCCGGTGGAGCCCCTGGCGTCCGCTCGGTGAAGCGCCTCCTGGCGGCCCCCGGGGCCGGCCCGTCGACCCTGGTCCACATCGGGGAGATGGAGATCCCGTTGGTCGATCTGTGGGCCGACTTTCTGCGTCATGTCATCTCGTGCATCGACGTCCCCGGACCTCATCGTGCCGTCCTCGGTGTACCCGCCCACGCTCACACCGGACAGCGCCTCGTGACGATGGATGCTGCACGTCAGGCCGGTATTGATGTGCTCGGCCTCGTCAACGAGCCGTCTGCGGCCGGGCTGGAATTCGCCCTCCGTCACGCCCGGAACCTCAATTCCAAGCGCACCAGGGTCATCATCTATGACCTCGGTGGTGGCACCTTCGACGCATCCCTGGTCAACATGTCCGGCCAGAGCCCGGAAGTCCTCGACTCCGTCGGTCTCAATGACCTCGGTGGCGACGACTTCGACGAGGTGCTGGCTGATCTGGCCGCACGTCATCTCAGCGACATCTCTGTCGATCGTGACGAACTCGTCGAGGCGTGCCGAATCGCCAAGGAAGCCCTGCGTCCCCAGTCTCGGAACCTCCTCGTGGACCTCGACTCGACGACTCTTCGCATTCCGGTCGCCGAGGTGGCCGAAGCGTGCCAGCCGCTGGTCGATCGCACCATCGAGACCATGGATCCGTTGTCCTCCCTGCTCAACAGCGCTGACTCCGACGTCGCCGGTATCCATCTCGTCGGTGGCGCCACGTCCCTGCTGATCGTTCCCCGCCGGCTGCGCGAACTCTTCGGGCGACGAGTGCACCGTTCTCCCAACCCGACCTCGGCCACCGCGATCGGTCTGGCCGTCGCCGCTGACGCGGACACCCTGGGAATCCGTGACCGCCTTTCCCGCGGTTTCGGTGTGTTCCGCGAGACTGAGTCCGGACGAGGCATCGGCTTCGACGTCCTCACCGACCAGAGCACCCGGCTCTCCGGGACGACGACGATCACGCGAACCTACCGTTGCCGTCACAACATCGGCGTCTTCCGCTTCGTGGAGTTCTCGCGGACTGACGCCAACGGCGAACCGGTGGGTGACCTCATTCCCTTTGCCACTGTCGTCTTCCCCTTCGACGAGACTCTGCAGAACACGGGTAACGACCTCGACGCTGACCAGGTCGACGTCCACGAGGTCAACAACGGTCACCTCATTGAGGAGACCTACACCATCCTCGAGACCGGTATGGTCACCGCGACGATCACCGACGTCGACACTGGATGGTCCACCACCGTTACCATGGGACGTCCAACAACGACGAGCACCGGTACGGTGCATCGATGAGCCCGACTGACAAACCATCCTCACTGCGCCACCTGCTGCACAGACTGATCACCATTCGCCCAGCTCCGGGACGCAATAAGCAGGCAGTCATCCTCATCATCCCGATGGCAGTGTCCTTGGTGACGATGGGGCTCATCACCGACCCAAGCCATGCCGCCATGGGAATGATGGGTGCCATGGGCGCACTGGCGGGCAACAGCAATGCCCCACTGTCGCGCGCTCGAATCCTCATCGGCGTCGGTGTCGCGACGGTCCTTTCCCAGTGTCTAGGCCTGTTGTCCATGCGGGTGGAGTGGATCATGCCGCTCATCCTGGCCGCGTGGAGCCTCGTCATCATCTGGACCTGGCACGCTCTGCAGTTGGGTCCGCCGGGACCTCTCAACATTCTCTTCGCCGGGGCTTTCGGCGCCTACATGGCCAGCCATGGGTGGACGATCGCAACGGTCTTCACCTCGACCGGCCCTTCCTTCCTCATCGCCGCCATGGTGTCGATGATCATCTGCTTCATCTCGCCGCACCGACCGGTGCGGCTCGCCGTCGAGAAGGCCGAGACAGCGGTCAACAATTATTGTGAGCCCGACGAGGATGCCGACAGCCACGAGGTTGCCCGGCTGCGCTCGGCAGCCCACGCTGCCATCCATCAGGCGTGGTGGGCCTACAACGACGGTCACGCCTCCGGGGCCGACAACCCGTCGGAGATGTCCGAGCTCTCCGAGCTGAGAGCCCGACTCGTCACCGCCCACATGCGCCTGGAGCACGAGCTGAGGCTGGAAGCCTTCCCATCCGCCGACGTGTCTCTTCCAGACCATCTGGACTGGACCCCGCTGGGGCGACCCAAGGCAAGTTATCTGCTCCGGACAGCACTGGAGCGTGGCTCCCGACCGACAATGCTGGCACTTCGAGCAGCCACCGGCGTCTTCTTCGCCGCCTTGCTCATGATCCTGCTGCCCTTCGGCCATCCTTACTGGGCCATCCTCAGCGTGCTGATCCTCATGCACATGGACGCCACCCGCTCCGACATGACCATCCGGGCCATCCACCGCGTGCTCGGGACGGTCATCGGGCTGGGGCTCTACCTGGCCGTGGCAGCCTTCGGACCGTCAGGTTGGGTCCAGATCGGCCTCATCATCGTCTTCCTGTGGATCATGCAGGCCATGGTGACGCGCAATTACGGCATCGCCTGCATCTTCATCACCTGTTTCGCACTGCTCATGACACCACTCACCCAGCCCGGTGAGATGTACCAGCTGGCCCAGGACAGGATCCTTGAGACGGTCGTCGGTCTGGCCGTCGGCATCATCACGATCCACGTCGTCGGTCGGCGGGCTCCCGTGCTTCTGGTGCGCAGTCAGTACCGCCGCACCTTGCGCTCGATGATGCCTGTACTGCGGTCGCTGGCAGACGGCCACACCAGTACCTCACAGGCCCAGGTGGAACGCAACCAGATGGTCCATGAATTGATCCGCGGATCTGCCCTGCTCTCTGCTACTCGCCCCGACGCTCCACAAGCTCTGCAGGACTGGTCCAAGGTCGATTGCACCGTCACCGAGACCGGCTACGACCTGCTATCGGTGTGTTGGCACACCATCGACAAGCCCGTGCCGTGGGCACGCCGGCTGTTGGCCGACATCGCGGTCTTCATCACCGGTCTACCTCCGATCTCCAGTCAGAACCTCGATGCCCACATCGTCGTCGATGAGATGGAGAAGATCCGCCTCGACATGGTCACCTCCCTACCGGGGGTCAGGTGAACGAGTACATCGTCCTGACGGACCCGGTCGAGGCTGAACTGGAGATCAAACGCTCGATCTTCCGAACCAAACTGGTCCGCGTCGAGACCGAGGAAGAAGCTCGTGACGTCATCGCCCAAGCGAGACGAGATGGCCACGATGCCCGTCACCACGTCTCCGCCTTCGTCATCGGACCTGATCGCCATGCCCAGCGCTGCAGCGACGACGGCGAGCCTGCTGGAACAGCCGGAATGCCGACCTTGAAAGCCCTCACGGCCTCGAATTCTGACGACCAGCCGCATCTGTCGGACGTCGTAGCCGTCACGAGCCGGTGGTTCGGTGGCATCAAGCTGGGAGCTGGCGGCCTGACCCGCGCCTATGGCAACGCGGTCACCAAGGTCTTGGACTCGGCCTCGCTGCATCGTCGAGTCCTCATGGACACCTTCACGACCCTACTCGACCTACGACAAGCTGGCCACGAAGAAGGAGTCATCCGAGCTGCCGGACACGAGGTCGTTACGGTCGACTACACCGCAGACGGGGCCCTCCTCACCTTGGCTTGCCGAGCGGGTCAGGCCGACCATCTGGCTGTCGAACTGGCCGAGCTCCTGGGCCGTGACGTCGATCTGACGCCGAGGGCGCAGCGTTGGGTCGACCTCACGCACTGAGACGGAGCGGCCACGAAATTGGTCTGATGCCCTAGGCTCACGACGTGCACACATCTCAGCCGCGCACCGTGGCAGTCATCCATAATTCGGTGAAGACTGCCACCAACCCCCAGTGGCGCACTCTCATCGAGGACAAATGCCAGGAGCACTTGGGGGTCAACCCGTCCTTCCTTCCCACCACCGACGATGACTTCGGTCACGGCCTGGCCATGAGCGCTGTCAATGATGGCGCCGACCTCGTCCTGGCCTTGGGCGGCGACGGAACAATCCGTCAGGTCGCAGCTGGTCTAGCAGGTACCGGAGTCCCGATGGGGATTCTCGGCATGGGGACGGGCAATCTTCTGGCCCGCAATCTCAATCTGCCCCACACTGATCTGGCGGCCTCCCTCGACGCCGTACTGACCCGCCCAGTGCGAGCCATCGATCTTGGTTACGTCCGTTTCGACGAGTCCGAGGAGATCTGCTTCACCGTCATCATTGGCATGGGCATGGATGCTCAGATGATGGCCGGCACCCAGGACCGTCTCAAGGACAGACTCGGATGGCTGGCCTATGTGGCATCAGGTGCCCAGACCCTCATCCAACCCGGGTTCCAGGCCCGCACCAGCGTCGATGGTCGCAAACCGGTCGTCACGCGGGCTCGGACAGTGCTGGTGTGCAACTGCTCCGTCCTGCCTGGTGGGGTCGATCTCGTCCCGGACGGCCGTATTGACGACGGCACCCTGGACGTCCTGACCCTGTCTCCCCACGGGATCGTCGGCTGGGTCGCCGTCCTCAACCATTTCGTCACCCGGCATCGTCACGGACACCGACTGGTGCGTCACGCCTCCTCACGAACAGCGCTCGTGAGGTCTGGTTCCGGGCCGATCCTCGCCGAGGTTGATGGCGATCTGGTGGGCAAGGTGACGACGATGAGAACACGGGTGGCCCCCGGAGCCCTGCTGGTGCGGGCCTGAGGGCCCCGGATGGATTCGGACCTGACCTCTCAGGCCTGAGCCAAGGCGTGGGCCAGGTCACGTCCGCGACGGGCGGCGTCGTTGAGGAAAGCGGGGAAATCGGAAGTGGCGTCACCATCGGCGGAGTCCGACAGGATTCGCACGACGGCGAAGGGCACCCCGAGGTGGCTGGCAGCCTGTGCCAGAGCCGCACCCTCCATCTCGACCGCACTGGCGTCAAAGGTGGTGCGCAACCACGCGACCTTCTCGGCCTGAGCGATGAACTGGTCGCCACTGACGATGGTTCCGGCGACGACGTGGTGACCGCGCGGCCCCTCGAGAGCCTGCAGCGCCCCCAGTACCTTGGTGGAAAGATCCGGATCCGGCTCCCAGAATGCTGGCTCCCCGGGGATGATGCCGATGGGGTTGCCAAAGGCAGTGTCGTCAGCGTCGTGCTGTCGGAACTTGTCCCCGACGACGACGTCACCGATACCCAGACCGGGGGCTACGGCACCAGCGACACCGGTGAAGACGATGCTCGTAGCGCCGGCCTGAACCATGGCTGAGGCCGCCAGGGCCGCATTCACCTTGCCGATGCCACACTTCGCCAGCACCACCGGTGTTCCGTCCAACCGGCCGCGCAGCAATTCGCACGGACCGTCCAACTCCACGACCTCGTCAAGGTCCTCGCGGATGAGACGGACCTCATCCTCCATTGCACCCATCAGGCCAAGCACGTCGTCAACATCCTTCGTCAGTCGCCGTCACGATTCGAGGGACAGATGGTCTCACTCGAAGGGGGACGGATCACCGGCACCGCGGCGTGTGATCACTGCTTCCCCAGAGGTGAAGTCAACCACCGTCGTCGGTTCGATGCCACAGTCTCCAGAATCGATGACGGCGTCCAGATGATCACCGATCTCGTCCTGGACCTGCCAACCGTCGACCATCGGGGTACCATGCCCGGGCATGATGAGGGTCGAGGAGACGATCGGCTCGTCGAGGGTCTCCAGCAGAGACAGAGCTGTCACGTGCTGAGGCACCCTGACACCCACGGTCTTCTTGCGCGGATGGAGCATGATCTTCGGTACGTCACGAGTCGCCTTGAGGATGAACGTGTATCGCCCGGGGACGGCCGCCTTGACGGCCCGGAAGACCCAGTTGTCCATCTGGACGTACTGTCCGACCTGGGCGAACTCGCTCATCACCAAGGTGAAGTGATGCTTGTCGGACAGCTCACGGAACTTGCGAATCCGATCCAGGGCGTCCTTGTTCCCCAGCCGTGCCCCGAACGCGTAACCTGAATCGGTCGGGTAGGCGATCAGGCCACCGTCGCGCAGGATGTCGACGACCTGGTTGAGGGAACGCTGCTGCGGGTTCTCCGGGTGCACCGGGAAGTACTTGGACACCCTGTCATCGTATCGCCGCAGCGGACTCCCATGGCGGTCAGCGAGCCATCAACGTGCACATTTCGCGCGCCTGACCATGGACCTCCAGCACGCCGATGAGCGAGAGCAGATGAGTTGGTCTGGTGACCTGCACAGCGACGCTGACGGCGTCTCCCTCGACGTCAATGGCCAGCTGACTCATTCCCTTGATCTCGGCTCCACGAGCCGACTTCTCCGCGGCCTTGCGAGCTGATCCGGAGCCGTCCTGTCCTACCAGCTGAGCAGCTGATCCCTCCTCGCATCCAGCCCGAACAGCCTCCGCAGCGACGGTGTGGGCAAGTCGAGCAGCCCTCGCCTGTTCTGCCCCATCCACGGCCACCCCAGCGGCAAGGAGAAGGACCGGAAGCAACACCGTGACGACGACGGAAAGACTGACGCCACGATCGCCATGGCGCTGGGATGGATCCATCCTCCTCGCACTGGCCACACGTCGGTGCATTAACGCATTACTCGTCATACCATCACACCAACACGAACCCCAGTGCCCTGGAAAGGGTTGACATTTGCTCCCCCGGTGTGGCGTTTCGACTCGTGCCATAGGCTTAATAGCGTCATCGCACGACGAACGAAAGGTTTCCCATGGCCGTCAAGAAGGTCGCTCTCCTCACCGCCGGTGGATTCGCGCCCTGCCTGTCCACGGCGATCAGTGGTCTGATCCAGCGCTACACCGAGGTTGCCCCCGAGGTCGAGATCATCGCCTACAAACACGGCTACGAGGGCCTGCTCAAGGGAGACTTCATCGAGGTCACCGACACTGTGCGCAAGAACGCCGAGGTCCTCAAGCGTTTCGGTGGTTCCCCGATCGGCAACTCCCGCGTCAAGCTCACCAATGCCGCCGACCTCGTCAAGCGTGGTCTGGTCGCCGAGGGCGACGATCCCCTCAAGGTTGCTGCTGACCGTCTGGTCTCCGACGGGGTCGACGTCCTGCACACCATCGGTGGCGACGACACCAACACCACCGCCGCTGACCTCGCCGCGTACCTGGCAGAGCACGACTACGGCCTCACCGTCGTCGGTCTGCCCAAGACCATCGACAACGACGTCATCCCGATCCGTCAGTCGCTGGGCGCCTGGACCGCTGCTGAGCAGGGTTCCCGCTTCGCCCAGAACATCGTCGGTGAGCACAACTCCGGATCCCGCATGCTCATCGTCCACGAGGTCATGGGACGTAACTGTGGCTGGCTGACCGCAGCCACCGCCGCCAAGTACCGCGAGTGGCTGGACACCCAGGAGTGGGTCCCCGAGATCGGTCTGTCCAAGGAGGCCTGGGACGTCCACGCCGTGTACGTCCCGGAGGCTCACCTCGACCTCGAGGCCGAGGCCGAGCGCCTCAACAAGGTCATGGACGAGATCGGCAACGTCACCATCTTCCTGTCCGAGGGCGCTGGCCTCGACGCCATCATTGAGGAGATGGAGAAGGCCGGACAGGAGGTCCCGCGCGACCCCTTCGGCCACGTCAAGCTCGACAAGGTCAACCCTGGCGCCTGGTTCGGCAAGCAGTTCGCCGAGAAGCTGGGAGCCGAGAAGGTCATGGTCCAGAAGTCGGGTTACTTCTCCCGTTCGGCTGCCTCCAACGAGGCCGATCTCGAGCTCATCGGCCGCTGCACCGATCTGGCCGTCGACTGCGCCCTCGCCGGCAGGGCTGGCGTCATCGGTCAGGACGAGGAGAACGGCGACGAGCTGACCAACATCGCCTTCGACCGCATCAAGGGTGGCAAGCCCTTCGATGTCACGCAGCCCTGGTTCACCGACATGCTCAGCGAGATCGGGCAGGCCTGACAGTTCTGACTCGCCAATGGCCCTTCCGCACGAATCGGTCCCGGTGGACTGATTGAGAGCGGAAGGGCCATTGTGGTACGTGGAACCCTATTAAACCCAATGCGCTGTCATTCGCCGTCTTGAGCGATTGACGGCGAGTACAGACAAGAAAGCCCAGACCATCAACACGGCAAGATAGATGAATACCAGGGCATATCCCAGTTGCTGAGCCAGATATGAGCTAAGCATAGGGCCAGCAAAAGCACCGAAAACACCGTAGGCAGTGAAGGCCAGCCCAAAGATGGGCCCAAAGTGTTTGAGACCGAAGAGGGGTGTCAGTAACAAGGGCGAGATCGTGAAGATTGTCCCCAAAGCGACTCCTGCCAGGAAAGCCACCACGATGAGTGCCCAACCACTGGTGACGAAACCCAACAACACGTACCCCATGGCAAGGGTCAAGGAAGTCACGGCTCCGATGACCGTCGGTCCGACACGATCGAGCACCATCGCGTTGATCACTCGTATCAGCCCATTTCCGGAGACGAACGCGGTAACCGCCGCCACCGCGCTGACTCGCACCCCAATATCATTGAGATGCGCGGAATAAGTGGCAGCGAAAGTCATCATCGTGATGGCTGCCCCACCACCAGCGAACCAGATCGCCCAAACCTGCCAGAACGCGGGCGTCCGCACGGCTTGCGCGGTGGTTGCAGACGGTGCTGAAATTTCTTCCCGCGATGCCGCTAACCCTGCCCTACGCTCCTTCTCGAGCCAGTGCGGGGTGGAAAGAAAAATCACCAGGACCTGTGTGACGGCAACGCCGATCATCAGCGTCACGACCGTGTCTGTGAACCCCCAATGTTTCAGCATTGCCGCGACGACAGGGGCAGCTGCGGCAGCGGGAAGGGCGAAACTGGCGTTGACCAATCCGGTAACCAGCCCCAACTGTCGCGGAAACCATTCTTGGACCGCAGTCAATGAGGGGGAATACGTGAAGGCCGAGGATGCTCCGGACAACAGCGCCCACATGTAAGCAACCGGTAGCGACCGTGAGTCCACCACGACGACCGCCAGAGACACCATCATGAGGACCGTCGCCACGACATACATCCAGCGAGTGCCCAACTGTTGACGAACGATCCCGGCGACGTATGTCAACAGCCCCGACGCAAGAACCGCACACGTCGTCACCCAGCCCAGTGATGCATCTGAAGCTCTGGTAGAGCTCCTCCACCATGAGGTGAACAGCGGAGGCAACGTGAACATGACGACTCCGGGGAACAACGTGCCCAGAAGACTGGCAGCCAAAGCACAATGAGCAGCTCTCCGCGACGACGACCCTTGCAAAATTGCGATTCCCTTTCTGGGTCCGCCAGGGCCCAATGACCTCGGGGTCAATCACATATGGGGCAAACGCCAGCCCGCAGCTGAATCACGCCGTAACGAACTGACCTGTCACCACGCACGCAGCATCATCAGTGGGTCATTGGTCTTCGCGACGTCGACCGAGTATGGCGCCAACTGCCATGCCCCCAACAGCACTGACGATACTCGCTCCGACAACCGGCCAACGACGAGGCTCGGCGTGCGCGGGAGGCAAGGCACGAGAAGCAGCATGTGCGTCGGCCGATGCGTCTTCCGTCTCCTGCTGGCTGGCGTCCTCCTCTCCCCCATTGGCCTGTGAGGCGACACCGACGACTTCCGCTCCATCCTCGTTCGAGTGCTTGCGGGCGCGATCCGCTAACGCGGCCTCCCAGTGCCCGTCAACGGTACGGCAGTCGTCACGACCAAGCAGGGGCTCGTCGCAGTCGTTCCACTCCTTGTCGACAGCCGGCTGGTTCGCCGTCGCGATCCACGAGGCGATGAAGAGACTCAATCGAGCGATGAGATCGAAGACCAGCATGATGATGATGACAGATCCAAAGGCCTGCACAGCTTTGTTAGAGCTGAAGGCCTGCACAAGATAGCCAGCACCCACCTGTAGGAAGGCCAGGGCAAAACCTGCGGCCAGCGATCCCTTGAGGATCGGACGCCACACCGGCTTGCCACGCGGCATGACGGTGTACAAGAAGATGAAGAGCAACCAACCGGCAATCACCGAGGCCAGCAGGCCGGCCAGGGCCAGCAGCAGGCCATGGCCAGGAACGGTGTCGAGGCCAGTCCACCTGGCCAACAGCCCGGCCATCGAGGAGCCGACCTGGGAGGTGACGATCGTCAGCAGGCTCACCAGCAGCAATCCCAGGAATGCCAACATGTCGGAAAGCTTGGCGCGCACGAATCCGCGGTCGTCGGCCACCATGTCAAAGTCCGGGGCCCATTCCGCCTGGATTCCCTTGCGGATGTTTCCGACCCAGCCGATTCCGGCCCAAAAAGCGGTGAGGATGGAGACGATGAACGCCCAGACCGATCCGCCGACCTTCATCGCATTCTCGATAATGCCGCGAATTTTTTCCTTGTCATCCTGCTGAGTGGCCAGACTCACGACCGAATCCACCACCTGATTGAGCAGGTACGGGCTCAACCGACTCAGAATCAATCCCAGCACGGCAAAGGCGAATGCGATGACCGGGACGATCGCCAGCACCGTGAAATAGGTGATGGATGCGGCGAAATGGTTGCCGAGACGTCGGGTGAATCGGGTGTGGGCTCGCAGCAGATGGGCGATACCGGGCCGCTTCATGATGGCGGCAATTGTGTCCTTCACAGGGGCCTCCTCATCCTGAATCATTGCATGGAGAACGCCCCAGGCGCACGCTCAACGAGCATACGCATCAGGAATGACGGGGACGATTTCTCGTCAATTCACCGCCAGTTCAGGAGGCGTGCTTGGCAATTCTTCTGGCAGTGAACTCGTCGAGCTCTTCCTCGTCAATCGGATTGAGACGCTCACTCGGCAGTTCCGCAAGGCTTCCCTGGACGTCTCGCCACACTCCTCCCAAAGCGATGGCAAACATTCCCTGACCACCGCGCAGCAGGTCGATGACCTCGTTGTCGTTGGTGCACTCATAGACGGAGACCCCGTCACTCATGAGGGTGACCCGGGAAAGATCCTCGACGCCATTGCTGCGCAAATGGTCGATGGCAACCCGAATCTGCTGCAGGGAGACGCCAGCGTTGAGCAGGCGCTTGACGACCTTGAGCATGAGGATGTCGCGGAAGGAGTAAAGACGCTGGCTACCGGAGCCGCGAGCAGCTCGGATCTCCGGACGGACCAACCCGGTTCGCGCCCAGTAGTCGAGCTGGCGGTAGGTGATGCCGGCTGCGCCGGACGCGACAGGCCCCCGGAATCCAATGTCCTCGGGCATCGGAGCGAAGTCACCCTCAAAGAGGGCATCCTGGCCACGACGCGCGGGGCCGTCGAGGGGAGTTTCAACACTCGGCTGCTCACCGGTCGTTGCCATCTCGTCACCCTTCACCAGTTCTGTTCATCGTCTCAACGGCGGAGCACGGTTACCCCGTCGAACGCCCTCGACGCTACGGCGCCAGTCCAGATCACCGTCGAAGCCACGCCGATGGCTTCACACCGTCCTCACATCCCAGTTGCGAATTTAAGTTTGACAAGGTGTTTTGCTGTTGACTCAAGGTCAACCAGAGGTCGAGGGTCCAGGTCCGAAGTCGTCCGGACTGACCTGGTCCAGAAACTGCCGGAACTCTTCCACCGCGTCCTCCGGTCCGGCATCGAGGAGTATCCCGGCCGAGGAGATGACCTCCTCGGTACACCAGATCGGTACTGGAAGACGCAGTGCCAGGGCGACCAGGTCCGAGGGCCGAGCATCGATCCTCATGGTCCCCAGCACCAACTCGCCGAACCAGACGCCGTCCTCAACCTTGGTGATGACGCATTGCGGCTCTTCCTCGCACAGCACCGCGACGACGCGTGCGAGCAGGTCATGGGTGTAAGGCCGGATCGGCTCCTCCTCATTGATGGCGTCGGTGATGGCCAATCTCTCCGGCTCTGCGATCCACAAAGCAAGATGGCGACGAGCATCAACCTCGCGCAACAGCAGCACCGCTGCCCCGGACACCGGCTCGGTCCGAATCTCGGCAACCTCGAGCAAGACCATGCTGCCAGCCTAGCGCGGCCTTGGAGTCGATCCTTCGGCGTGACAGCGTTCGCCTGGCAAGGCAGGCCTAGTTGGCCGACCAGTGTTCCAGCATGTCGTAGACCATCGCCGTATGGGCGTGCATCATCACCTTGGTCGTCTCGGCGGCAATCTTGGACGCCTGCTCGGGATGACGAGCGTGCGGAATGAGAGTCTGCTCAATAAGGCCGGCCTCGTGCTCAGCAGCCTGACGGATGGCGCGCATGTGACGCGAGTCCATCCCGTAGGCAGAGAGCCGTCGAGCCGCGACGCAGATGACGAGAGCCTCCTGCCCGAAGTAGGAAACTCCTCTCTTGGGACGCACCAGCTGGTGACGCTCGAGTTCCATGAGCAGAGCCTCAGTGATACCCGAGGCCCTGATGAGCTCACGCCGATTCATCCTGATGGGACCACGGGTCTGGACGATTCCCTGACCTGCCGAATCCTTCGGGGCCGGAGTCCCCTCACTCTCGGACGGCAGCGGCGGTGCCTCAGCCACCGGAGGCTCTTCGCCCCGGTCCATCATCTCCAGATGATCTCGGATGACACGCAGCGGCTGAAAGTGATCACGCTGGCACGTCAGAATGTACCGCAATCTCTCGACGTCGGAGTCGGAGTACTTGCGGTATCCCGATGGTGCCCTCTCAGGGGACAGCAGGCCCTCAGACTCTAGAAATCGGATCTTGGAAATACTCAGATCGGGGAAATCCGGCTTGAGAGTCTTCATCACCTGCCCGATGGTGCGGACAGATCCTGGCATCAGACGCGACCAGCCCCGCTGGCACCAGATGCCGTCCCACCGGTGTGATAGGTCATCCGGAACTTGCCGATCTGCACCTCATCACCATCCCGCAGCACGGCTGAACCGTCAACCAGGGTACGGTTGACGTAGGTGCCGTTGAGGCTGCCCTGATCCTCGATGATCATGCGACCGTCGGGCTGACGGATGAACTTCACATGGTGACGAGAGACCGTGATGTCGTCGAGGAAGATGTCAGATCGGGTGGAACGTCCAGCCGTCGTCTCATCCTGATCGAGCAGGAACTGCGCACCGAGGTTCGGTCCGCGTCGCACCACCAGCATGGCGTTCTCGGCAGGCAAGTCGGCGATGTCCTGCAACACGTCGGCGGGAAGGTCAAGATTGGGCGAGGTCTCCTCGGCCACCGTCGATTCGGTGATGGTCGGGATGACGCCGGTGTTGTCCCCGGGAGTGTCGATGGGCACCCCGAGACGAGTCCCGCATCGGGAGCAGAAGTTTGCGCCATCTTCATTGACGTGGCCGCACATGGTGCACTTGTTCATGTTCGCGTCCTCGCTCTCGGGGGTCTCCGAAACAGTCATCTTAGGGGTCACTCCCCCATGCTCGCGAGGTATTCGTCCGGGTCGAGCAGTTCGTTGAGCTCTTCGGGGTCAGACAGTCTCACGTCAAAGAGCCATCCGTCACCCCATGGGTCTGCCTCGAGCAGGTCAGTGTCAACCGACTGGTTGACCGAGACGACTTCCCCGGCAACCGGGGAAACGAGCTCCCAGCTGCGAGACGAGAATTCTAGATCGCCGCAGGTGTCTCCCGCAACGATCTCCTCCCCGTCATCAGCAAGGGACAACGACTCCACCGGCCCGAACTGGTCAAGGAGGGCCGGCGTGACTCCGACGCGCACCCTGTCACCATTACCGGGCCTGATCCACAGGTGATCCGAGGTGCACAACACATCATCGGGAATCTCGGACATCGCCACCTCCATGACACGGCCGACGGAAAAATCCTCGTACCCGCAGACTACCGCGCTCAGCGCCTCGATGCCCGCGTCATCTCACCGGTGTGGCGTGAGTCATCGGACGCGGATGGGCAACCGCGGAAATGATGAGGTCTTGAGAAGTCGTGATCTCGACGGAGGCCCCCACCTTGTCGGACTCCATCTGGGAGACCAGGCCGCCACGGAACCGTGCCCCCTCCCGGAGGGCATGGGGGTCACCAATGACAGCCAGGGTGTAGGGACGGCTGATCGTCGTTCCGCTGACCTCGAGGCCATCAGGGCTGGCGGCAAACCAGGTGTCGGCAACGATGCGGACCTTGTTGTTGAGAACCATGGCCTCAGCCCCGGCATCACGCATCTCCTCGACGGCGTCGAGCATCATGTCGGAGGTCACCTTTTCGTCCGGGTCGTCGATAGTGATCTTGATTCCCGGTCCATGGACCGGAACGGTGCCGGCCAACACCTTCATCCGGGTCAGTCGGTCCTCGGCCTCCTGCTGAGCGACCTTGCGCGAATTGGCCCCCGATTGCAGCTCCCTCGTCGTAGCACGCAGGTCAGCGATCTCGGAATCCAGCTGACGGGAGGATTCCGAGAGAGTGTCCAGCATCGTCACCAAATCTGCCCTGCTCATCGTCGAATAGGCGTCCTGATTGTGCTGGGAATGCACCTGAGTCACGATCATGAAGGAGCACAGGCACAAGATGATGGCGACGAGGATCTGCCCGGTCGACACCGAGGTCAGGTCCTTGCCGATCTTGCGCCAGTGGTTTCCGGCCCACTCCCGCGGATCGTGATGCTCAGGCATGGAGCACCTCTCGCCGAATGGCGGCAGCGTTGGTGAAGATTCGGATGCCGAGCACGACGACGACGGCAGTCGACAACTGCGAACCCACACCGATCTGATCACCCACCCAGACGATAAGGGCGGCGATGGCGACGTTGGAGAGGAAGGAGACGACGAAGACGCGGTCGGAGAAGGTGTGCGCCAGATAAGCACGCACCGCTCCGAAAATGGCGTCAAGGGCAGCGACAATCATGATCGGCAGGTAGGGCTGAAGGCCAGGTGGCAGCGTTGGGTTGACCACGATGCCGATGATGATCCCGACCACCAGGCCGATGAGCGCAATCATGGGTGTCCTTCCTGTGCTCCGATGCCGTTCATCGTCTCATTGTCATCGGTGAGGACTCGCGTGACTCACCGACGCCCTCGATCCTGGCACCGAGACCCGGTCCCTCGTCGCCACCGTATAGGTGATCGATGAATTGTCGCTCAGGTAGGTCATCCAGCGACCTCCAGGTGTGTCAGTCAGTTTCGCCGGGATCGTCTGCGGGGAGCCGATCGCCTCGATGACATAGGGTCGAGACAGCGAGACGTAGTCGACGGTGATCGCCGATCCGGCCGAGCGGATCGCCGTGCGGGGCCCGATTCGGTGACCATTGATGGCCACAGCCTCCGCTCCGGACTGCCACAGAGCGTTGACGAGTTTGCGCAGGTCGGCGTCACCAAGTTCATCGTCCGGCGCCGCATTGGCGTCATCGAGGAAGATCCGCACCCCTGGGCCCGTCAATGGGATCACCGCTGAGTCCTGCCCTGTCTCGTCACCAATGGGTGATGCGGAGGCACCTTTCATGGCATCCATGGAGGCGCGCAACCTGGCCAATTCTGCATGCTGAGCTGATTCATGAGCTTGGGCCGACTGCACGTGGGCGACCAGGTTCCTGCGTTCTCGTGCGTCCAGCGGCGCGCGTGCAGCCGTTGAGCGCCACGCGATACCGATGAGCACCCCGGTGACGAGCAGGATGACAACGGCAGCAACCCCAACGGGACGTCGCTTCGTGCTGCCGGGGCTGCGGTCGTGGTACTCCTGGTACCCCTGGTCCAAGGCCTGCGAGCGAACCTCCCGAAGCAGGTCCATCGATGCATCAGGGCGCTGCTTCACGACTGCTCACCCCGGCGATCGACCCGCGGCAGGGTGTGAACGATCTGAACGGTCTGGACGAGGTAGAGGAAGTAGGCCCACCAGTACAGCGCCGTTCCCCAGATGGCGAAGGACCACCCGAGGACCCGGCAGACCGTCCAGCCCCCTGTTCCGAGATGCCCCAGCAGGACCAACGGGAAGGAGTACAGCAGGCAGAAGGTGGCCGCCTTGCCGACGAAGTGCACCGGCAACGAGGTGAACCCGCGAGTTCTCAGAGCCGGAACCAGACATGCCATGCAAACGTCTCGGGCAATGAGCAGAATGACCAGCCACAGTGGTATGACGTCGCGCAGGGTCAACGCGATGACCGTGGCGAAGATGTAGAGACGATCGGCGATGGGGTCAAGCATCTGGCCGATGCGCGAGACCTGGTGCCAGCGACGGGCAATCTTGCCGTCGAGCCAGTCGGTGATGCCGGCAACAGCAAGCACCGCAACGGCCCAGCCATCCTCATGCGGGCCCAGAGCGAGCCACAGGAAGACAGGTACGCCGATGAGACGGATCACTGACAGGATGTTGGGAACCGTCCAGAATCGATCGGTGTCCCACGGATTGGCCTCGGGCACTTCCTCAGGCGGCAGGGTGCGCGTCACAACCTCCACCCTAACCATTCATCCCGTTCAGCCGAGAGCCTGCCCACGCCGTGCCCCGACCCGTCACGACTGACATGCCCGACGCACTGCCACCATCCGCTGCACCACGGTGATGGCTCCGGCCACCGTCAGGTAACACAGCGCAATCGGTAGGACGGCCAGGCACCAGTAGGGGAAGGCCCCGGCCTTGGCCAGACCCGTGATCTCGACGGCCAGCAAGCTGACGAGCAGACGATCCGCACGGGTGGCGATGCCGACCTTGGCCTCCAGTCCCAAGGACTCAGCCTTGGCACGTACATAGGAGGTGGCCATCCCGAAGACCAGCGCTGCGAGGGACATCGAGGTCCACAGCAGGTTGTTTCCCAGGCCGGCGTAGTACAACGCCACCCCCGCGAAGATGGCGGCGTCACCAAATCGATCCAAGGTGGAGTCGAGGAAGGATCCCCACTGGGAGTGACGCCCGATCTTGCGGGCCATGTTGCCGTCGAGCGAATCGGAGAAGATGAACAGGGCGACCAGCCACGGCCCCTGCCACAGCCACCCTTGTGGGAAGCAGATGAGTGCCATGGCGACGGCACCGACGGTGCCGACCCAGGTGACCATGTCGGGGGTGACGTGCGCCCGCAGCAGGGCGTCGGCGATGGGGTTCATGACCTTGGCCCAGGCGGCCCGGAAATGCTCAAGCATGAGCCACCCACGCATCGGCCAACATCTGACGGCCATCTCCCAGCAGCTGTGGAACAGCACGGACACCTGCCACGATGGGAAGGAAATTCGTGTCTCCCGTCCAGCGTGGAATGACGTGCTGGTGCAGATGGGCGGCCACTCCGGCTCCGCCAGAGGCTCCCTGGTTCATCCCGACGTTGAATCCCTGCGGGTGGGACACCTCCTGAAGGGTCCGGATCGCGGCCTGGGTGAGGTGGGCCATCTCGACGACCTCCACCTCGGTGGCGTCGACGTAGCCGGCAACGTGACGGTAGGGGCACACCAGCATGTGCCCCGGTCCGTAGGGATAGAGGTTCATGATGACGTAGCAGGTCTCGCCACGGTGGACGATGAGGGCATCCTCGTCGCTGCGCTGCGGAGCGACACAGAACGGGCACCCGTCTTCCGGGCGGTCGCCCCGGGGCTTGTTCTCACCGCCGATGTACGCCATCCGGTGCGGGGTCCAGAACCTTCGGAAGGGATCCGGGACCCCGACCAAATCCTCGGCGAACTCGAGGCGGTAGTCCTCAGTCATCGACGGCTCCACGCAAGGTCTCAGCAGTCGGGTCGTCGTTGCGACGGGCCCTGTTCCAGCCTGCGATGATGCGCGCGGCCTCGTCCTGGGCGATGCCGTTGACCTGGGAACCATCACGCAGTCGGAAGGAGATCGCACCGGCCTCGGCGTCCTCCCCACCCGCAATGAGGGTGAAGGGAACCTTCTCCTTGGAGGCATTGCGGATCTTCTTGCCGAAGCGGTCGGACGACAGGTCGATCTCGACCCGGATGCCCTGGGAACGCAGCACCTCGGCAAAGGTCGTGACGTACTCGTCAAAGGCCTCAGCAACCGGGACCAGGCGCACCTGAACGGGGGCCAACCAGACCGGGAAGGCACCGGCGTAGTGCTCGGTGAGCACGCCGATGAACCTCTCGACACTGCCCAGCTTGGCCGAGTGCAGCATGATCGGGCGCTGGTGGGTGCCGTCAGCAGCCGCATATTCGAGGTCGAAGCGCTCAGGCTGGTTGAAGTCATACTGAATCGTCGACATCTGCCAGGTACGACCAATGGCGTCCTTGACCTGGACCGAGACCTTCGGACCGTAGAAGGCGGCGCCGCCCGGATCGGGGACCAACTGCAGACCAGTGCTGCGGCACACCTGGTCGAGGGTGTCGGTGGCAGCCTGCCAGTCCTCGTCGGAGCCGATGAACTTCTCCTCCTTCGCACCGTCCTCCTCGCGGGTGGACAGCTCGAGGTAGAAGTCGTTCAGACCGAAGTCGGCCAGGATCGACAGGAAGAACTCGATCTGCTTCTCGATCTCGCCAGGGGCCTGCTCGCGGGTGCAGTAGGTGTGCGAGTCATCCTGGGCGAACCCGCGCATACGGGTCAGCCCGTGCACGACGCCCGACTTCTCGTAGCGGTAGTCATGGCCCATCTCGAAAAACCGCAACGGCAGTTCGCGGTAGGACCGACCACGCGAGCGGAAGATGAGGTTGTGCATCGGGCAGTTCATGGCCTTGAGGTAGTACTCCTGGCCGGCCCGGGTGACGTTGCCCTCCTCGTCACGCTCCTCGTCGACGAGCATCGGCGGGAACATGGTGTCGGCGTAGTAGGGCAGGTGACCCGAGGTGTGGAACAGCCCACCCTTGGTGATCTCCGGGGTATGCACGAAGGAGAATCCCGCCTCCATGTGGCGCGCGATGACGTGTTCCTCGATGAGGTGACGCAGCATCGCACCCCTGGGATGGAAGACCACCAGGCCCGGACCGATCTCCTCGGGGAAGGAGAACAGATCGAGCTCGGCTCCCAACTTGCGATGGTCCCGACGCTCGGCCTCCTTGATCCGCTCCCGGTAGGCAACGAGATCCTCACGGCTGGCCCACGCGGTGCCGTAGATGCGCTGCAACTGGTCGTTGGCCTGGTCACCCTTCCAGTAGGCAGCCGAGAACTTCGTCAGAGCGAAGGCATTGGCCAGATACTTGGTTGACGGAACGTGCGGGCCACGGCAGAGGTCCTTCCAGGCAACCTCGCCATTGCGGCGCACATTGTCGTAGATCGTCAACTCGGCGCCACCGACCTCGACCGAAGCCCCATCGGCGCCCTTGCCCTTGGTGCCGATGAGTTCCAGCTTGTACGGCTGGTCAGCCAGCTCCTCACGGGCGGATTCCTCGCTGGTGACCCGACGCACGAAGCGTTGGTTCTCTTTGACGATCCGCTTCATCCGCTTCTCGAGCTCGGTGAGCACCTCGGGGGTGACGGGCTCGATGTTGCCGAAGTCGTAGTAGAAACCGTCGGTGATGAACGGGCCGATACCCAGGTTCACCTCGGGGTACAGCTGCTGGACGGCCTGTGCCATGACGTGGGTGCACGAGTGCCGAATGATGTTGAGCCCGTCCTCGCTCGTCGCCTCGACGGGCTCCACCTCGGCGCCGTCGTGAAGTTCGCGCTGCAGATCGACGAGGTTGCCGTCGACCCGCATGGCGACGACGTCACGCTCGGAGCCGAAGAGATCCAGACCGGTCGTGGTGGTGTCCACCTGCTCGGTCCTGGAGGTACCGGAACGGTGCAGGGTGATGCTGATGGACACGATTGACTTCCTCACTCGATTGCAACCCGGCGGATGCCGGACATGGTCCAATAATGCCGTACCGGGTCGGGTCGCTTCGAGTTGCGGGTCAGCGAATGAGACCAATGTCTCGGGCGCGAGCCACTGCCGCGCTGCGAGAGGTCACTCCGAGCTTGGTGTAGATGTGCGACAGATGGGTCTTGACGGTGGCCTCGGAGACGTACAGGGAATCCGCGATCTGTGTGTTGGAGAGCCCCTCCGCCGAGGCTTCCAGGACGTCGAGTTCCCGGGCCGTCAAGGAGGTCTGTGGGGAGCGCATCCGAGCCATGAGACGAGTGGCGACGGCCGGCGCCAGGGCTCCCTCACCGCGAGCGGCACGATGGATCGCCGACAGCAGTTCCTCGGCGGGAGCGTCCTTGAGGAGGTAACCGGTGGCACCCGCCTCGACCGCTGCCAGGATGTCGGCGTCGGTGTCATAGTTGGTGAGGATGAGGACTTCCGGGGGATTCGGTTGTGACCGGACCTTGCGGGTGACGTCCACCCCGGACGGTGCATTGGCATCGCTGCTGAACTGCAGGTCGAGCAGCATGAGATCGAGGTCCGTCGTCGCTGCGGCGGCGAGGGCCTGGGCGGGGGTCGATGCGGTGGCGACGATCTCGATGTCCGGATCGGTACCGAGAAGGGCCGTCACTCCGGCTCGAACCACCGGATGATCGTCGGCGATAAGGACGCGCACGGTCATGATGGTTCTCCTTGGTGAACGAGGCGTGGTTGCTCGGCGGTGGAATGCACCGGGAGATCGACGTCGATGATCGTCCCCTCCCCCGGCTCTGAGGTCAGCGAGACCTCCCCGGACAGCTCGTCGACCCGCTGTCTGATGGCGTGCAGCCCGAAAGCTCCCTCTCGCACTGGAGCGTCGAGGTCCATCCCGACGCCGTCATCGGTCACCCTCAGATGGACGTGGGATTCATCGGTACGCGAGATCCGGATCGTTGCGTGCCGGGCACGGGCATGACGGACCACGTTGGACATGGCTCCCTGGCACAGTCTGAGCAGGACTGTCTGGATCTCCATCGACAGGTCTGAGGTGTCAGGACAGTCGACGTCGACGTGGAGTCCGCCGAGTGACCACGTCGTCGCACCCAGTCGCTTGAGAACTGCCGGCAAACCCTGATCGGCCACGGTGGGAGGAGCCAGTTCCGCGATGAGGACGCGGGTCTCGGACAACGCCTCGGACGAGGTGCGGTGGGCCAGCTGGATCTGCTCGATCGCCGGATGGTCAGGGGCCGTGCGCTCAACCGCCGACAGCAGCAGACCGATGCTCGACAAGGATTGCGCGACGGTGTCGTGGATCTCCCGTGCCAACCTGGCACGTTCCTCCAGCACCCCAGCTTCCCGCTGGGAGGCTGCCAACCTCTCCTGCACGGCGAGCAGGTCGACATTGAGGCGTTCCAACTCGGCCGCCTGAGCCTGCAGCGCCTTGAGGGACAGACCGGCGACGACGGCCACTGCGGCACCGGCTACCGGCCCGACGACTCCCCCGACGCTCCAGCCACTCGTCAGTCCGACGCCGAGGACGATGGCCACGGCTCCGACGACGACGGAGATGCAGGCATGGAGAGGGGCCAGGTGATCCAGGTAGACGAAGGAGAGCGGGATCGTCAGGTAGGCGGCATAGGGGAAGTCGACGGCCAACAAGATCGAGGTGGCGACCATCACTGTCACCAGGATGGGCCGCCACCTGTCACGCCGAGTGCGATCCATGACGTGGGTCGTCATGAGGGCGATGTGGACGAGGATGAGCAGGATCTCCCAGGTGAGGATTCGCCACAAGTGGGGTGGGGACAGCACCAGGGCCATCACGACGGTGAAGATGACCAGACCGGCAAAGAGCACCTGGATGCCGATCTGCATGCCCACCTCAATGACCACCGCACGTCCGCGGTGACCGGCGTCCATGTCGCGCCACCGGTGCAACCCATCACGAGCAAGTGCGGTCGTTCTCATCGGCCCCAAGTGTAGGTGCGCAACCCACATGTCCGTGCCACCAGGCCCCCTCCCCCCCGCGTCATCCAAAAGGTTGATGTCCGCCTCCGCCTGGAGTCGCCCCACAACCACACCACGCGCTGATTCCGACAAGGGTTTTCACCAGGAAGGTGGTTACGACGACAACGACAAGGAGTTCCCATGTTCCTCGCCCGGCGTGATCTGGCCTTCGCCAAGGGCCGGTTTGCCCTCATGACCGTGGTAGTGGCTCTCATCTGCGTACTGGTCGGTTTCCTCACCGGTCTGGCAGGCGGCCTCGCCCAGCGCAGCGTCGCCGCGGTGGTACAGGTACCGGCTGATCGGGTCGTGCTGGCCAAGACGGGATCGACGACGACGTGGACCGATTCCAGGGTGCATGAGAACCAGCTCAAGACCTGGCAGTCAGCTGACGGGGTCTCAGGGGTCACTCCCCTGGGCGTCACCCAGACCCGCGCCAGCAAGGACGGCACCGGATCCGCAGTGGCCATCTTCGGGTCCGACGTCACGGCGACCTCCCTCGGCACCCCGGCGAGGGGGAAGGTCATCATCTCCCGGACCATCGCCGATGACCTCGGACTAGCAGCCGGGGACACGGTGGGAATCGGGTCCCAGAAGTTCGCTGTCGGGTCCGTCAGTGACGACACCTGGTATTGCCATTCGGCCGTCGTCGCCATGGGCTACGCGGACTGGCAGGCGACCGTGGCGCGCATGGGCCAGCCCAAGGCCGAGCCAACCGCCCTGCTGGTGCATGGCGAGCCCGATTGGAAGGCGGTCGACAAGGCCGCCGGAACCGAGTCGGCTTCGCCTTGGAAGTCAGTGCGGATGCTGCCGACCTTCGGACCTGAGATTGGCTCCCTGGCTCTCATCATCGGCCTCCTGCTGGGCATCTCGGCCCTCGTCGTCGGAGCATTCTTCACCGTCTGGACAATCCAGCGTCAGCACGACATCGGTGTGCTGCGTGCGCTGGGAGCGACGACCCAGGCCTTGCGTCGTGACGCCCTGGGACAGGCAGGTGTGGTGCTGGCCATCGGTATCGGTGCCGGCCTGGTCCTCGTGACGATCACCGGATTCGCCATCCGCTCGACCATGCCCTTCGCCATGACGTGGTGGACGGTACTCGGTCCAGGAACCCTGCTCGGTCTACTGGGCCTTGCCGGAGCTGCTGTGGCCATCCGCTCCCTGTCGAGGGCAGAACCCGAGCAGGCCCTCGGCTCGGCCCGCTGACCTGTCCGTCCCCACAGTTTTCAGGAGCTTCGCATGATCACCCTCGACAACGTCACCTTCACCCGTCCAGACGGCAACCGTCGCGTCACCGCCTTGGAGGACGTCAGCATGCACGTCGACAACGGGCACGTCGCCGTCATCACCGGACCGTCCGGGTCGGGAAAATCGAGCCTCTTGGCCGTCGCTTCCACCTTGGCCCGGCCCGACACCGGCACCATCCTCATTGACGGCATCGACGTCACCGGACTCGACGACGCCGGCGCCACCGAACTGCGCCGGGAGAAGATCGGCATCGTCTTTCAGCAGTCGAACCTCATCCCCAGCCTCGACGCCGTCGACCAGCTCGTCATGATGGGAGAACTCGACGGTGCGCATCGCTCCACCCGTGACGAGCGCCGCGAGCAGGCCAAGGAACTCCTCGACGCCGTCGACCTGGCCAACCACATGCACAAGAGGCCGGCGCAGATGTCAGGTGGACAGCGCCAGCGAGTCAACATCGCCCGGGCCCTCATGAACGACCCCAGCGTACTGGTCGTCGACGAGCCGACCAGTGCCCTGGATTCCCAGGCTGGCACCCGCATCATCGAACTCGTGGCCAAACTGACCCATGAGCATGACACCGCCACGATGCTCGTGACCCACGACGAGGAGCTCATCGATCACGGCTCCCAGCATCTGGAGATGCTCGATGGACATCTCGCCCAGGCGCGTGGAGTCCGCGACGAGAAGTCGTCGCGGAACGGCTCGGACTCAGCTCGTGGTCGTATCGGCGCGTGGCTCATTCGGCTGGGGCTGCATCCTCAAAGGTCGCTGTGTCGATGACGAAGCGGAACCTCACGTCTCCGGCGACGACACGGTCATAGGCCGCATCGACCTCGTCAACGCCGATCTTTTCCACCCAGGCGCCGAGATGATGCTCCGCGCAGAAATCGAGCATCTCCTGGGTCTGCGGGATACCGCCGATGTTGGATCCGGCGAGCACCTTGGAACCGTTGATGAGGGAACCAATCGGCAGGCCCAGCTCCTCCGGGGGCAGTCCGACACAGGCCATCACGCCGCGCGGCTTGAGCAACTTGAGATAGGACTTCAGGTCAATCGGGGCGCTGATGGTGTTGAGAATGAAGTCGTACTCACCGCGATGGTCACGGAAGAGATTCTCGTCGCTGGTCGCCAGGGTGCGCGTGGCTCCGAGCTTCTCGGCAAGGTCAGCCTTACGCAGGCTGCGAGACAGAACGGTGACCTCAGCCCCCTTCGCCGCCGCGATCTGAACGCCCATGTGTCCCAGGCCACCAAGACCCAGAACGGCGACCTCGTCACCAGGGCCCACGTTCCAAGTGGCAATGGGCGAATAGGTGGTGATCCCGGCGCACAACAGCGGAGCTGCCGCCATGAAGCCCAAGGAGTCGGGGATGCGACAGACGAACCTCTCGTTGACGACGACCTTCTGGCTGTACCCGCCCTGGGTGATGGTGCCGTCGACGTCACGGGAGTCGTATGTTCCCACGGACCCGTTGAGACAGGCCTGCTCCTCTCCTGCCGCGCACTGCTCACAGTGGCCGCAGGAATTGACCAAACACCCGACACCCACCCGGTCGCCGGGCTGGTACTTCGTCACCTCGGAACCGACGGCCTCGACGACACCGGCGATCTCGTGACCGACGGTGAGCGGGAAATGCGCGTGACCCCACTCGTTGCGGATCGTGTGGATGTCGGAGTGACAGATACCTGCAGCCTTGATGGCAATGACGACGTCGTCCGGGCGAGGATCTCGCCTTTCGATGTCGACAACCCTGAACGGCGTGTCCGGGCCTTCCTTCTGAAGGGCCTTGACGGTGATGGGCATGAGTGTGCCTCCTCGGTGATCCCCAGTGCCGATCCCTGGCACTGACGTTGTCAGAGTATTGCGAATCAGCCTGTGAGGCGGCCCAGAAGCACAATCAGATGCTTCAGCAAAGGAGACGACAATGGCTGCACAGTCTTCTGTGGACTCCTGTACAGCCATGTCTGGTGGTGGGCGATGCGGGGTTCGAACCCGCGACCCCTTCGGTGTGAACGAAGTGCGCTACCACTGCGCCAACCGCCCGCGCTGGAGAAACTATGCCAGAAGCGGGGGTGCTTGTCCAAGTCGACGGGCCACTATCCGCAGACACCAATGCCGGGGATCGCGAAGATCATCCAACCACCTGATGACGTCTGACACGCCCGTGTGTGGTGACCGCGGTCCTGACACCTCATCGTGCAACGCACGGTGGCAGCGAACCCGATCAGCAACCCGGTCACCGCCATACCCATCAACCGCTTTCCCCCGGTCGCACGCCCCTCCCAGCCTGATTCCCCCGCACCGTGACCTGGATCAGCATCCATCCGGGCCCGATGTGGAGCACGCCCAACCGATCCCGAATCGCGACACGCCAATGGACCACATCAATGAAACTCCATTCTGACTAGGGGAATCACAAGTTTTTGGTGCGAGCATCCCGCCCCGATTTGCGTCGTCACCGAAACATCCTCTAAAGTTCTTTCTCGTCGCCCGGCAGGAACGACAAGGAGTGAAAGCCCCTCAGAGAACTGCTGGAAAACATGCGGACGTGGCTCAGTTGGTAGAGCATCACCTTGCCAAGGTGAGGGTCGCGGGTTCGAGTCCCGTCGTCCGCTCGGAGAGGTCTTTCGGACCTATCCACATGGTGGAGTGGCCGAGAGGCGAGGCAACGGACTGCAAATCCGTGTACACGGGTTCAAATCCCGTCTCCACCTCGGGCGGTTGGCGCAGTGGTAGCGCGCTTCCCTGACACGGAAGAGGTCGCCAGTTCAAACCTGGCATCGCCCACCAAAAAGGTCGGCCGACATGAGTCGGTCGACCTTTTGCTACACCGACCGTTTCTCCCTTCCCTCAAAGATTCTGTCCTGTTGAATCCGTAACGCTCACAGTCGCCGCTCATTCGCCCCACATCTTGACGGACTGCATGCACACCGGTTCACAGAGACAATTCCGCCAATTCGACGGACCTACTTCGATAAGGTGAACGCGACGTGTCGGACTTGTTGTCCTGATGGCTGGGGAAGGGAGTGCTCAGATGGCTGCGCCGATACTCGACCTCGTCCTCCCCGCGATGTCCGAAGCCTCCGCGAATCTCATCGGCCAGAGATTGCGGCAGCGAATGTCTCACCTCCACCCGCACATCGAGTCAACGGTCAGCTTCGTGCCGGAGAAAGGCCGTTGCAAAGCTCCTCGCATCAAACCGTCGTGGAGTGAGCTGGTCCTGGTCCCCATCAATGCCACTCACCTTCATTCCAGCCCGCCGCAGCTGACTCGCCATGCCGAGGACATCCGTCGGAATCATCCGGACCTGGCCATCCGCGTAGCCCGGCCCACCGGCCCGGCCCCGGCTCTACTCAACCTCGTCGATGCACGTCTGCGACTGGCAGCCCATCGCGTGCACGCCCAGGAATTGGATGCACTCATCCTCTCGACCCCCGACAGCGGAGACCAGCGGGGCGCGGCCATGCTCTCCAAAATGACGCGCCTGTGGTCCCAGCACCACCACCTACCGGTTCACATTGCCACCAACAGCGGCGGCACCACCAACGTCGAGGAGGTCGTCACCCACCTACGTCGAGAGGGTCGTCGTCACATTGCGGTGGGAAGCCTGTGGATCTGCGACGACGAGACCTTCCGCGCCCACACTCATATGGCGCTTCACGCTGGCGCCGAGGTTGTCTCCGCGCCTTTGGGGGACGATCCGGTCCTCGCAGCCCTCGCCTTTCAGCGGTACTGCTCGGCCGCCATGGGTTTGGTCTCCGGGCGGACCGACGACGAGGTCGTCCCCGAGTAGTACCCCCATCAACTCAGCACCGGCCCGGACAAGGGTCCGGGCCGGTCTCTCATTCGTCACGCGTTGCCGAGGCGTTCCTTCTCCTTATCCACGTCGAAATCGGCGGGAGGCCAGGTGAGCTTCATCGAACGCATCGTCTCCAGCAAGATGCGTCCCACCGCCCAGTTGCGGTACCACTTGCGATCCGAGGGGATGATGTACCAGGGAGCCACGTCCGGATTGCACTTGCTGAGCAGGTCGTTGTAGGCGTCCATGTAATCAGGCCACTTCGAACGGGTGTCGAGATCCCCGGGGTTGTACTTCCAGTACTTGGCGGGGTCATCAAGACGAGCCTGCAGCCTCTCCTTCTGGGCGTCCGGGGAAATGTGCAGGAAGCACTTGATGACCTTGCAGCCGTCAGCCGCTAGTCCGAGCTCGAACTCGTTGATGAGGTCGTAACGCTCCTTCCATACCTTCTCCTCGACGAGGTTGTCGACCCTGGCCACGAGGACGTCCTCATAGTGGGAGCGATCGAAGACGCCCAGCATTCCGGGTTCGGGCAAGGCCTTCCTCACTCGCCACAGGAAGTCGTGCTTAAGCTCCTCGTCGGTCGGAGCCTTGAAGCTGTGGTGGTGAATCCCCTGCGGGTCAACCAGTCCGAAGACGTGGCGGACCACTCCACCCTTACCAGCGGTGTCGAGCCCCTGGAGAACGACGAGCACGCGTCGAGCCTCGTCAGGGTTACTGCGACCGCGGGCGAACAGCGTCTCCTGCAACTCCGAGAGTTCCTCGGCCATCGGCTCGAACTCCTTGAGGGTCCTTTCCTTGTCCCCAGGTGCCTCCGGAGTCGCGCCGGTATCAATCTTGCTGATGTCAACCGGGGGCTGCGGGCAGCGCAGCACATCGGATAGCTGAAGGGAGTCTTTGGCCATGTGAGTTCGTCCTTCCTCGGTTCTTGCTCCTCCATCCTGCCGCGACCCGGCAGACTCGGCGCGGGAATGACAACATCCGAATTACCGTTTCACTCAACATGGAACCGGCGAGATGCGCCGGGCTGGAGGAGATCATGACCAACGAGAACACCACCCCACCAGACCTGCAACCGGGTCTCGTGCTGACACCCGATCAGTGGCGTCAGCGTCTCAGCGACGAGGAATACCACGTGCTGCGGGAGGCAGGCACCGAGGCTCCCTTCGTGGGGAAATACACCGACGCCACTACCGAGGGCGTCTATCGCTGTCGCGCCTGCGGGGCGGAGCTGTTTCGCTCCACCCAAAAATTCCAGTCCAGCTGCGGTTGGCCTTCCTTTTACGCGCCACTGGCCGAGGACCGGGTTCGTTACCTCACTGATGAGTCCCTTCCGGGGCGCCCACGGACGGAGGTCAGATGTGCCCGATGTGACTCCCACCTCGGACACGTTTTCGCCGGTGAAGGCTTCGACACCCCGACCGACCTGAGGTACTGCATCAATTCGATCTGCCTCGATCTCGATCCGGCAGAAACCGACAAGTGACGACCTCCTCACGGTGAAAACCCTCAACCTGAACCATGAGGACCGCATCTATCCGCGGTGCGCGGCGCGTCGGAGAGCACCAGGGCATGGCAATCCCCATAGCCTGAAGGGGTGATTCGGCAGATGTATCCGGTGGATTTCGAGGAGTTGCGTTCCCGAATCCTCAAGTATTCGTGGTCAGGCAAGCTCGAGGTTCGCGAGATACCCGCTCCTACCCGCATCTCGCCGTTCTCGGTGGCGATCGAAGGATCCGTCATCATCAAGGGTGACGAACTCGGAAGCGGACGTCTCATCCTACTCCACAACCCCTCGGGATCCGAGGCCTGGCAGGGAACGAGCCGATTCGTTGCCATGATCCGTGCCGAGGTCGATCCGTCGATGGCTTCTGACCCCCTGGTCGGCAACGTCGCATGGTCCTGGTTGACCGATTCCCTCGACACCCATCACGCGCTCCGTCACGCAGAGGCCGGCACCGTCACCTCAGTCGTCAGCCGGCCATTCGGGCAGCTCGCTGACGACCCAGAGTCGAATCACATCGAGGTGCGCGCTTCATGGACGCCGACCTTCTCGACTGCCGAGGACGTCGATTCACACGCGGAATCATGGAGCGACCTCTGCCTGCTCTCGTGCGGGGTCTCCCCGATTCCTGACGAGATCACCGCGATCTCACCACGACGGGCCAAACTCGCGTGAGCGATTTCCCCGTCCTTGCAGAGCCTCGGGAAGGAGTGCCGCCAGTCGTCGCTTCTCCCGAGGCTCTTCGCCGCACGTGCCAGGCACTTCAGAACGGCTACGGTCCCATCGCGATTGACACCGAGCGGGCCCATGGTTTCCGTTATAACCCGCGCGCCTACCTCATCCAGTTGCGCCGTGAGGGGTCTGGCACTCACCTCGTCGATCCCGTCGCTCTCGGCGAGACGGAGGGCTTAAAGCCGCTTGCCGATGCCCTCGCCGGGACACAGTGGATCCTCCATGCCGCCGCCCAGGACATGCCATGCCTGGCGATGGACGGTCTTCGTCCTGACGATCTGTTCGACACCGAGTTGGCTGGACGCCTTCTCAGCCTTCCTCGCGTCGGCCTGGGATCGATGGTCGAGCACTACTGCAGGGTGACCCTTCTCAAGGAGCACTCCGCCTCGGACTGGTCTCGACGTCCCCTCCCCCATGACTGGCTCGTCTACGCAGCTCTGGATGTCGAGCTCCTCAACGACGTGCGAGAAAAGGTCATCGCCGACCTCCGAGAGGCTGGAAAGGACGAATGGGCTCGTCAGGAGTTCGCCCACCTAGTCACGGTGGCCGCTGGACTCCCCAGCGAAGAACCGGGTGTCGACGCATCCCGTTGGCGCCGGATCAGCCACATCGGTGACATTCGCAGCAGAGCTGGGCTGCAACTGGCGCATGACCTGTGGCTGGCGCGCGACAACCTCGCCCACGACCTCGACATTGCTCCGGGCAGGCTGTTGCGTGACGAGGCCCTCGTCGCAGCCGCAAAGCACTGCGACCGCACCGTCAACGTCGATGTCGAGAAAATCCTGTCCGTCAAGGGGTTCCATCGCGGCCAGGCCATGAAATATCACCAGACTTGGGTCGACGCCATCGACCACGCCCGTGGCGTCTCGCCGAAGAAGTACCCGCCATTTCGCGAATACTCCTCAGCGATCCCCCACCCCCGCTCCTGGGAGCGTCACCATCCGGAGGAGGCTGCCCGCTGGGCGGCCGTCAGACCGGCCGTCAATGAGATGGCTGCTGACCATGACGTCCCACCGGAAAACCTCTGTACCCCGGCATGGTTGCGGCAATTCGCATGGCAGCCACCGCACGACCTCTCCGTCGCGGGGGTCGATGCGTTCTTCGCAGATTTGGGCGCCCGTCCGTGGCAGCGAGGGATCCTCGCGAGTCTGCTCAGCGAGGTCATGGCCCAGCTGTGATCGCGACCTCAGGCTCTCTGGTCGGGGAGTCAGCTCACTGGGTGTCGAGCTGGGAGGCCAGCTGAGCGACCGCTTCAGCGATCCCCTCGGCATTCAGGCCCAGCTCAGCCATGATGGCCGACCGCGAGTCATGGTCGAGGTAGCGCTGCGGGATGCCGAGGTTGCGGGTCGGACGCCAGACACCTCGTTCTGACAAGGCGTCAGCCAGATGGGATCCGAGTCCGGAGACGACCAACCCGTCCTCCACACTGATGATGGCATGAGCCCTTGAGGCCTCCTCGAGAAGACCCTCGCAGACCGGGAGTGACCAGCGGGGGCTGACCACTCGCACCGGGACGTCGAGACTGTCTGCTGCCTTCAAGGCATCAGTGCACAACTGCCCATGGGCAACGACGAGGATGCCGTCCTCCGGTCCTTCGCGCAGGACGTCCAGGCCCTCGTGGGAGGACACCACTGGGATGTCGTCAGGCATGGGAGCCTTCGAGTACCGGATGACGGTGGGGCGGTCATCAGTGTCGACGGCCTCGTCGAGTAGCGAGATCAGATGCTGACGATCACGAGGTGCCGAGAGCATGAGGCCGGGCACGATCCCACAGATCGCCATGTCCCACATGCCGTTGTGAGAGGCGCCGTCGGTGCCGGTGATTCCAGCCCGATCCAGCACGATCGTCACGCCGGCATGGTGCAGACCAGCATCCATGAGGAGCTGGTCGAAGGCCCGGTTGAGGAAGGTCGAGTACAAGGCGACGACCGGATGAAGACCGGCAGCGGCCATGCCAGCCGCCGCGGTGACCGCATGCTGCTCGGCAATTCCGACGTCGAGAACCCGCTCCGGGTGACGGGCGGCAAACGGGGCCAGTCCGACTGGGTGGAGCATGGCAGCAGTCACGCCGACGACGTCGGGACGCCTCTCCCCCAGCTCGACCATGGCACCGGCAAAGGCATGGGTCCACGAGGCACCACCGGCAACCTTGAGGGACTTTCCCGTCTTGGGGTCGATCTGACCGACGGCGTGGAAGTGGTCCTCCTGGTTGGCCTCAGCGGCAGCGAATCCCTTGCCCTTCGTCGTCATGACGTGGACGATGACGGGATGCTCGTAGCGCTTGGCCAGTTCGAGGGCGCGCTCGACGGACGAGACGTCATGACCGTCAACCGGACCGAGGTACTTGATTCCCAGGTCCGAGAAGATCCCGTTGCCGATGAGGGCGTCCTTGACGCCGGCCTTCGCCGCGTGCATGAGACCGAAGACCTGTTTGCCCAGCGGCTTCTCGGTGACATGCCGCTTCATACGATCAAGGGCTTCCTCATAGTGAGGATCGGTGCGAATAATGGCGAGCTGGTTGGCCAGACCTCCCACCGTTGGGGTGTAGGAGCGTCCGTTGTCATTGACGACGATGACCAGACGCAGATCCTGCTGATCCGCGATCGAGTCCAGGGCTTCCCAGGCCATACCACCGGTGAGTGCACCATCACCGATGACGGCGACGACCGTGCGGTCCTCGCCACGCGAGAGGAATCCCTCGGCAAGGCCCTCGGCCCAGGACAAGGAGGTGGACGCGTGCGAGTTCTCCACCCAGTCATGAGCCGACTCGGACCGGCTCGGGTATCCGGACAAACCGCCGCGCTGACGCAGCTTCTCGAAGCCAGCGGCACGTCCGGTCAGGATCTTGTGGACATAGCTCTGGTGACCGGTGTCAAAGATGATGGGGTCATGAGGTGAGTCGAAAACCCGGTGGAGTGCGATCGTCAGCTCGACGACGCCGAGGTTCGGACCCAAATGGCCACCAGTACGCGAAACATTGTCGATGAGAAAGCTACGAATCTCTTCGGCGAGGTCGTCGGCCTGCTGAGTGGTGAGTTTCCTCACGTCGTCGGGGCAGCCGATGTCGTCGAGAAGAGCCATACGTGCCATCTTAGGACCTGCCACCAGAGTGCCGGGTCCAGTTTGCGTCCCGTTTCGCCTCACGCTCACAATCCGGCTACCTTCTTCACAACTGGTAAGCCCCGGAAGAAAAGCCGGAAGAAAAGGATGGGCCCGGCAGATCATGGGGGGAGTCAGGCACGCACGGCCCTGAGGATGAGGGGCAGGTCCTGGCTCAGATCAGCGTTCCAGCAGCCCCAGTCGTGGCCGCCATCACACTTGAAACCGCCGTAAGTGCGGGTCGTGTAACGGATGTAGGTATGGGGAACCTGGCGAGCAGCGAGCCGCACGTGCAGAGCGGTCGTATTGGCTCCAACAGCCGTTTCGATGGCCATGGCACCTGGATTGCCGCTACCCAGCCCAGTGCCCGCGTACAAAGCCAGACGGGTGCCGTCGCGCTGAATGCTGGCGAGGTTGTCGGCTCCCTCTCCACTGGACGGGTTCGCCTCGACGAGTGTCTTGTTGGTTCGCACCATCGGGCCCCAGACCGAGTCAGGCTGATATCCACTCTTGACGAGCTGTTCGGCCACGGTGGCCCGCACCGAGGCGCTCTCGATGTCGACGGCACCAGAGTAGGCCGAGACCGAGGAGAACATCCCCGGATGTTCCATCGCGTAGTGATAGGCCCCGTAGCCGCCCATGGAGAGACCGGCAATGGCGCGATGCTTGCCTGACGCCACAGTGCGGAAGTTGGCGTCGACGAAGGGAATTACCTCGTCGAGGTGGTGGTGCGACCAGTCGGCGTCACCGCGAGACTGGTTCGCCCAGTCGGAGTACCAGCTGACCTTGCCACCCTCCAATGTCACCGTGATGAGATCGGCATCGGCGGTGATCTGTTCTGCCTTGCCCTGCTTGCCCGACTCGTCGGTCCAGTCACGGACCCGACCGCTTCCACCGCCGGGAAGCAGGTAGAGGACCGGGTAATGCTTGTCGGGATGGGAGGCGTACCCAGCTGGCAGAGTGACGCGGATGGCCATCTGACCATCAAAGGTCTGTGCGGGATCGATCGACGGGGTCGAGTAATTGATCTGCCAAGTGCGCTGCTGCCCCGAGACCTTCGTCACGGAGGTGACGGTGATGCCCTTGGTGTCATGGATCTGCGTGTCATGGATCTGTCCGAGGATTCCCGGAACGGCCGCCGTGACGTCACTGGTCGGGGCATCGGAGGTGGCCGGTGCGGCGTGGGCTGCCATGGGCGTCAGTGTCAAGGCTCCGCCTGCCAGTGCGGTGACCACGATTCGGGTGAGTCGTCCCATCGGTGTTTCCCCTCGTCTACGATTCTCAGTGCTGTATGTCGTCACTGTAGTGACCAGAGGGTCACGGGATGTGAGGGTTGTCACACGGATTTCAGGACTTCTCGAGGGCACCCACCATTTCGTCGTCGCCCCTGCCCTGGTGCGATTTCTCAGAAGACGATGACCGGGGGCGGGAACCACGTGGTTTCCGCCCCCGGTTGAACGCATGCGTCAGTTACGAGCCATGTTCCTCAACACGTACTGAAGGATGCCTCCGTTGAGGTAGTAGGAGCGCTCTCCTGGGGTGTCGATGCGGACGACGGCGTCGAACTCAACGACCTTGTCACCGTTGACGGCCTTGACGTGGACCGTCTCCGGGATCGTCTCGTTGATCTTGTCGACGCCAGTGATCTCGAAGGTCTCCTCGCCGGTCAGGCCGAGGGAATCAGCCGACTCACCCTCCGGGAACTGCAACGGCAGGACGCCCATGCCGATGAGGTTGGATCGGTGGATACGCTCGTAACTCTCGGTAATGACGGCCTTGACCCCCAGCAACTGGGTACCCTTGGCGGCCCAGTCACGGGAAGATCCGGAACCGTACTCCTTGCCACCCAGGACAACCAGCGGGATGCCCTGCTCGCGGTAGCTCACCGAGGCGTCGTAGACCGTGGTGACGGGGCCGTCGACCTTGGTGAAGTCGCGGGTGAAGCCACCCTCGGTTCCCGGGGCGAGCTGGTTGCGCAGGCGGATGTTGGCGAAGGTGCCACGCATCATGACCTCGTGGTTTCCACGGCGGGAGCCGTAGGAGTTGAAGTCGCGACGCTCGACGCCGTTGCCAGCAAGCCACTGGCCCGCCGGGGAGTCAGTCTTGATATTGCCGGCCGGGGAGATGTGATCGGTGGTGACCGAGTCGCCGAGCTTGAGCAGGACGCGGGCGTCGGTGATGTCACCGACTGGGTCGGGTTCAGCCTTCATGCCGTCGAAGATCGGCAGCTTGCGGACATAGGTGGAGGCAGGATCCCAGGAGAAGGTTTCACCCTCGGGGGTCTCCAGCTCCTTCCACCGCGGGCCACCGTCGAAGACGTCGGCGTAGCGCTCGGAGTACATCTCGGCGGAGATGGACGATCCGACGATCTCCTCGATCTCCTGGGTGGAGGGCCACAGATCGGCCAGACGAACCTCGCGGCCGTCCGGGGTGGTGGCCAGCACATCGTTGTTGAGATCGATGTCCATGGTGCCAGCGATCGAGTAGATCACCACCAGCGGCGGGCTGGCCAGGTAGTTCATCTTGACGTCGGGGCTGATGCGACCCTCGAAGTTACGGTTGCCGGAGAGTACTGCCGTGACGGCCAGATCGTTCTCGTTGATGGCGGCCGAGACCTCGGGGATGAGCGGACCAGTGTTACCGATACAGGTGGTGCAGCCGTAGCCGACCAGGTCGAATCCCATGGCAGCAAGGTGCTCGGAGAGTCCGGCTCGCTCAAAGTAGTCGGTGACGACCTGCGATCCCGGGGCCAACGAGGTCTTGACCCACGGCTTCGGCGACAGACCCAGTTCGTGGGCCTTCTTGGCCACCAGTCCGGCGGCAATCATGACGCTCGGGTTCGAGGTGTTGGTGCAGGAGGTGATAGCGGCAACCGTCACGGCACCGTTGCGCAGCTCGAAGGAGCGTCCATCGGCCAGGGTGACCGGAATGGCAACACCTGGTTTGGTGGTGTAGTCGGGAACAGTCTTCTCGAAGGTCTCCTTCGCCTCGGAGACGAGGATACGGTCCTGCGGACGCTTCGGGCCGGCAATGGACGGCTTGACCGTCGAGAGGTCGAGCTCCATGTACTCGGAGTAGCGAGGCTCGCGATCCGGGTCGTGCCACATGCCCTGGGCCCTGGCGTAGGCCTCGACGAGTTTGACCTGGGACTCGTCACGACCGGTGAGGCGCAGGTAGTCCAGGGTGACGTCGTCGATCGGGAATACGGCGATGGTCGAGCCGTACTCAGGGCTCATGTTGCCCAGGGTGGCGCGGTTGGCAAGCGGCACGGCGGCGACGCCGGGGCCGTAGAACTCGACGAACTTGCCGACGACCTTGTGCTCACGAAGCATCTGGGTGATCGTCAGGACGAGGTCGGTGGCGGTGACGCCGTCAGGCAGCTCACCGGAGAGCTTGAACCCCACGACACGCGGGACCAGCATGGAAACCGGCTGACCGAGCATGGCGGCCTCGGCCTCGATGCCACCCACACCCCAGCCGACAACGCCAAGACCGTTGACCATGGTGGTGTGGGAGTCAGTGCCGACGCAGGTGTCCGGGTAGGCGACCTTCTTGCCGTCCTCGTCATGAACGAAGGTCACGCGGGCGAGGTGCTCGATGTTGACCTGGTGGACGATGCCGGTGCCCGGCGGGACGACACGGAAGTTCTCGAACGCGGTCTGGCCCCAACGCAGGAACTGGTAGCGCTCACGGTTGCGCTGGTACTCAATGTCCTTATTCTGCTCGAAGGCCTCCGGAGTGCCGAAGCGCTCGACGATGACAGAGTGGTCGATGACCATCTCGGCGGGCGACAGCGGGTTGACCTTGCTTGGGTCACCACCAAGATCGGTGACTGCCTCACGCATGGTGGCCAGGTCGACGATGCAGGGCACGCCAGTGAAGTCCTGCATGATGACGCGAGCCGGGGTGAACTGAATCTCCTTGGACGGCTGGGCGTCGGCGTCCCAATGTCCCAGGTCGGTGATCTGCTCAGCGGTGATGTTGGCACCATCCTCGGTGCGCAGCAGGTTCTCGAGCAGAACCTTGAGGCTGTACGGCAGGCTGTCGGAACCGTCGACCTTGGTGACGTCGTAGATCTCGTAGGACTGGCCGTCGACGTCGAGGGTTCGTCTCGCGTCGAAGCTGTTGACACTCATGTGGACTCCTGACTAGTCGATGCGGATCTCATCATCTCGCGTCGAGCTCCACCATCGTGGCGGAACAAGATATCTTGATGTCAAGATATCTTGTTGTGAAACGAGCCCAAAGTTAGGCTTGGCTAAGAAGCAGAATGAACCCACAGGATCATCAGGCCCCGCCGACATGCTCAAGGTGAACACCTCCATCCGACTTGCTCATGGCACCAGAGCCCCGCGCTGCACCCTTTTTGGGACGGTGCGGCGGGATACAGTCATGGTGGTCATGGTGACGTCCCTGTCAGCACCGCAACACGGCGTCACCAACCCAGCCTGCATCACATCGTGGTTCCGGACAGGTTTCATCGTATGGATCAGTCAAGTCCCTCAGATCGGGGATCGGGCCCCAGCTCGTCGTCATCTGTCACTTCGACCGCATGCGGCGGAGCGCTCTGCTTCTCCTTCTCACGCGCCACCTTCCTGGACTTCGCGAGCTCGCTGCGCAGGGCGTCATCACCCATGACGAGGTATACCAGACCGCAGTCCTGAGGGCCGGTGACGTAGAGCTGGCACAGACTACAAGGATCCCCCGGGCGCAGCGGACACATCGGAACTGGACCTGCCATCTCAGATCTTCGGCTCCAGGATCGCCACGGCCTCGACATGATGAGTCATCGGGAAGACGTCGAACGCACGGATCGAACGCGGCGCATATCCGCCGACGTCGAACAGGTGCAGATCGCGGGCCAGCGCAGCCGGATCACATGCGACATGTGCGATCGCTCGCGGTGACGTTCGCGTCACGGCCTGGACGACAGCCTTGCCCGCCCCCTTGCGCGGGGGATCCAGCACGACAAGATTCGACTTGGCCTTCATACGCGGCAGGACTCGTTCCACCCGCCCGGCAGTGAAACGCCCACCGGGGACATTTCGTCGTGCCAATGCCACCGCCTGGCGCGACACCTCAATGCCACGAACGCGAACACCATGATCGGCAAGCAGACCTGCGAAGAGTCCGACTCCGCAGTACAGATCCAGGGCCTCGTCACCCTGATGAGGATCCAAACCACCCACCACGGCGTCAGCCAATGCCTCGGCCGCCCCGGGGTGGACCTGCCAGAAGCCGCCGGCGCCAACCTTCCAACGACGCTGCCCCACCTGAGCCGTCATCGTCTCGCCGCCGGCAATGAGCTGACCATCCGCGATGACACTCACCTCCGGGTACTGTGTGAGGCAGCTGGTCACCATGACAATCGCCTGGTCGGCCACGCGGCACGCTGACTCGGCAGCCGGACGCCCAGCGGGATGCGCGATGGGACAACCACCTTCAGGCACTTTCACCACATCATGACTGCGGTGGCGTCGCAGAGCCGGCCGTCCATCGAGGCTGCAATATTGCATACGGGTCCGCCAACCCAGGCCGTCGGAGGAACCGTCGACAGTCTCCACGGATCCAGTCCACTTGATGCCGGCGATGCGACTGAGCTGTTCGGCAACGACCCGTCGCTTGAGCTCGCGCTGGAACTCGACATCGACATGCTGGAAGTCGCAGCCACCGCACACCCCCGCGACGGGGCACGGCGGGACAACCCGGTGCGGGTCAGGCGAAATGACCTTGACGGCTTGCCCGAACCAGTGCGAGGCCTTGGAGGTATCGGTCAATCGGACCCGAACCTTCTCCCCTGGCAATGAACCGCGGACGAAGACGACCCTGCCGTCCAGATGCCCCACGCAGTAACCACCGTGGGCGACCTTGCCCATGACGAGGTCGAATTCCTCAGCCGGGGACGCATCAACAGACTCCTGCATCAGGCCAAGTCTAGGCCCCCAGTGGTGTCACTTCCGTGCAGCTGAGGCCTTGATGGGCCTCGAACCCCGCAATATCAGGGGTGAGCGAGGCCACGTTCGCGAAAAGCTGACGTTGTGGCACTACCCGTGACGGCTTCGTGGTGATCATCACCACGAAGCCGTCACAAGGAAAGCATCCCGTCAGTGCCGTGGCGTGATCGTCGCGCTGGGATCCCGCCACGATCGCGGATCGTTGCGCTTCCAGCGCTTCTCCAGAATCGCCGAGCTGCACAACTGGTACGGCACCGAGGAGATGAGAACTCCGGGCATGAAGTGCAGGCGCGCCCGCACCACGAGAGCCGTCTGGTTGTGCAGGAGATGCTCCCACCAGTGACCGACGACGTACTCAGGAATGAACACCTCGACCATGTCTCGCGGATTCTCACTGCGGATATGACGGATGTGGTCGATGAAGGGGTTGGTGATCTCGCGGTACGGGGAAGCGATGACCTTGAGGGGGATGTCGATGTCCTCCTCGTCCCAACGCTCCAGCAGGCGGTCCGTGACGTCGGGATCGACGTCGACGATGACGGCTTCCAGGAAAGTTGGCACGGTGGCCTTCGCGAACTGAATCGCCCTCATCGTTGGCTTGTTGAGGTCCGAGATCATGATGACCGCGTGGACCCGCGACGGCAGGGCACGGTCGGACGGGCTGTTCAGCTCCAACTCCTGGGCCACCGAGTCGTAGTGCTTCTTGATCCCCGTCATGAGGACGTAGACCAAGGCCATGGCAATGAGTGCGAGGTAGGCACCGTGGATGAACTTCGACGTCAGGATGATGATCAGGACGACACCAGTTCCCACCAGGCCGATGCCGTTGATGATCCGCGAGTGCTTCCATCTGCGGCGCTCCTTGACCGAGGCCGAGGTGTCGGTGCGCAGCAGCCGCGTCCAGTGGCGCATCATTCCGGTCTGGCTCACCGTGAAGGAGATGAAGACGCCGACCACGTACAACTGGATCAGCGCAGTCACCGAGGCGTTGAAGACCAGCACGAGGATGATGGCGCCGGTGGCCAGCGTCAGGATGCCGTTGGAGTAGGCCAGACGATCGCCACGGGTGTGCAGACGACGGGGTAGGAAGCCGTCACGGGCGAGGATCGAACCCAACACCGGGAAGCCATTGAAGGCAGTGTTGGCAGCCAAGAACAGGATGATCATCGTGCAGACGATCATGATGTAGAAGCCCGGTTTGAAGGAGTCGTAGAAGACGGTTCGGGCGAGCTGGCCGACGACCGTCACCTGGTCCTTGACGACATTTCCGTGAGTGTCGACGAGGTGGGACTCCCCCGTCGGGTCGAACATCTTGACGCCCGTGACATTGGCCAGGACGAGGATGCCCATGAGCATGGAGACGGCGATTCCACCGAGCATTGCCAAGGTCGTGGCTGCGTTTCTCGACTTCGGCTCGCGGAAGGATGGGACACCGTTGGAGATGGCCTCGACGCCGGTCAGCGCGGCACAGCCTGAGGAGAAGGTACGCGCCATGAGGATGACGAAGGCGATACCGACGAGACCGGTGTACTTCGGTGCTCCGACGACCGTGTAATCGGCGGTGGGAGCGCGCAGGCTGTCTCCCAGGACGAAAACCCTTGTCAAACCCCAAATCACCATGCAGATCACTGAGATCATGAAGGCGTACGTGGGCACGGCGAAGAAGGTTCCGGACTCCCTGACACCACGCAGGTTCATGGCTGTCAGGATCGCGATGACGACAGCCGCCGCGACGCCTTCGTGCCCGGCAAGGCCGGGGATCATCGCCTCGGCGTTCTGAATGCCCGACGACACCGACACAGCCACCGTCAGGACATAGTCGACGAGCAGGGCGGAGGCCACGACGAGCCCGAACTGCGGGCTGAGATTGGCTGTCGCGACCTCGTAGTCACCACCACCGGACGGGTACGCATGCACCGTCTGGCGGTAGCTCATCACGACGATGAGCATGACGAGGGCAACGGCAATGCCGATCTTCCACGAGAATGCGAATCCGGCAGCGCCTGCCAGAGACAGGGTGATGAGGATCTCGTCAGGGGCGTACGCCACACTCGAGAGGGCGTCGGAGGCGAACACCGGCAGTGCGATCCGCTTCGGCAGGAGGGTCTCGCCCAGAGCACTGCTCTCGAGTTTGCGCCCGATGAGCACCCTCTTGACGGCTTGGAAAACCTTCACGACGGGCCACTCTACTTGCGTGGAACATCATCGGCACATTGCCGGTACCCTCATGACCGTGAGGTCAGCAACCGCCCTCGGACGAGACAGGCAGACCGGGACGCGGCAGAATGGCCCCGACAACCACGACACGGATGGGTGCCACCGCAACCCAGGAAAGGGGTCCCGTGCACATCGTCATCATGGGATGTGGCCGAGTCGGTTCGAGCTTGGCCATCCTGTTGGAGAAACGTGGCCACGACGTGTCGGTCATCGACATTGACGACAACGCCTTCCGCCGGCTTGGGCCCGACTTCAAGGGACGGACGGTCAAGGGGGTCGGATTCGACCGCTCTGTGCTGGAGAAGGCCGGCGTCCGCGAGGCTGACGGATTCGCTGCCGTCTCCAGTGGGGACAATTCCAACGTCTTGGCCGCCCGCGTGGTCCGCGAAGAGTTCGGAATCGACAACGTCGTGGCGCGCATTTACGACCAGGGACGTGCTGAGGTGTACGAGCGGCTTGGGATCCCGACAGTCGCGACCGTGCGCTGGGCTGCCGACCAGGTGCTGCGAAGCCTCATGCCGGAGGGTTCTGAGCCGGCCTGGCGTGATCCTTCCGGTCAGGTCCGTCTCATCCGCGTCAACACCCACACTGACTGGGTCGGGATGAAGATCTCCGCCATCCAGGACCGCATCCACACCCCGCTGCCCTTCCTATTGCGGTTCGGTCAGGGCATGGTTCCTGACGACGCCACCCTGCTGCAAGACGGAGACGTCGTCTACGCAGCCGTCGAGGTCGAGCGCATCACCGAGATCGAGGGCCTGCTGGCCAAGCCGCCGGTCAAGCGTTGAGTGCTAGACGCAACGCTCTGATCACCCGAGGCAAGGAGAATCGTGAGAATCGTCATCGTTGGAGCCGGTAACGTCGGTCGATCCATTGCCCGTGAGCTCACGGCTCATGGGCATCAGATCCTGCTCATCGACAAGAGCCCCAAGGCCATGAAGCCGGACACCGTGCCGGAAGCCGAGTGGCTGTGCGCGGACGCCTGCGAGTTGGCTGCCCTCGAAGAGGCCCGCATCGACAACTGTGACATCGCCATCTCGGCCACCGGCGATGACAAGGTCAACCTGGTCCATTCGCTGCTCGCCAAGACCGAATTCGGCGTGCCGAGGACCGTCGCCCGTGTCAACCATCCCGGCAACGAGTGGATGTTCGACCAGGTGTGGGGAGTCGATGTTGCTGTGTCAACCCCGCGGCTCATGGCGGCACTGGTGGAGGAGGCCGTAACCGTCGGAGAGTTGGTCCGCCTGTTCACCTTCCAGAAGGGCCGCGCGAACCTTGTCGAGCTCACCCTGCCTGACAACTCGCCGCGTGTGGGTGACCGCATCCGCGACATCTCGATGCCCGGAGATGCAGTTCTCGTCGCCATCATCCGTGATGGTCAGGGACGTGCGCCGGAGCGTGAGACCGCACTGGAGGCCGGCGATGAGCTGCTCTTCATGGTCTCACCGAACTACGAGCCCGATCTGGTCGATCTGCTGGCGCCTCACTGATCAGCTGATTCGGATTCTCACCGCCCTGAGGCTTCTTGTGGGGCATCCCGCAACTGTGAGGCAGCACCCACCCTGTTGTCCCGCGCTCCTCTTCGTGTTCTCCTCTTCCCCCTCGTGCCCCGGTTCCCCTCCGTCGTGGTAATCCCGGTTCTGGATAAGGCTGCTGTCAGCTGTGGTTGCATCAGGGCCGGTTGTCACCCAGATCCCCACCAGGGTTGAACGCCTCGACAATCTATGGCTGGCCTGGGGAGCATCAATGCCCCACGCGCCCCGCGCCTCACCCTGCCCAAGTGGTGGCAATAACGGTTACGACGGTCCCTGCTGCCAACCCACATGACAACAGGAGCCATCAGGACCTACATCACCACACCGAGGCGGAGTGAACGCGCGAGGTGAGCGGGAGGCCAACACGGGTCGGAAGGAAGATGGGAAACGGAGACACGAGATCAGGAATGGGGCAGCCATATCAGGGAAACAGGCACCGAGCGGTGAAGAAGCGCCAGCGAAGGGGGCTGGGGCCACCCGGTCTGAAGACGAGTCCCGGGGCCCGGCGAAGGCCCGGAAACCCCAAGATCCTTCGCCGAAGCTGTCACCTAGTCGAGGACTGCCACTCAGTCGGGAAGAACGGTGTACCTGGGGTTGTAAATCACTCGGCGCCCATCCGCCTCGGTGATCATCCCCTCGACGCTGATCCTTCGCCCAGCGCGTAGACCCGGGATGCGACGCCGACCCATCCATATCAACGTCACAGCACCAGTGCCGTCGCGCAGCTCGGCCTCGAGCCAGCGATTCGTTCCGCGAGGGTTGAGGGTCAGCACCTCGATCCTCCCCTGGAGGGACGCACGGGAACGCATCTTGGCCTCGGCAATGGTCGAGACCCCGGCACTAATGCTGGAGCGCTGCAAGTCGTCATCGGCAAGATCCTCGTTGGACGCCGTGACCCGGTGCAGGACCCGCCGAAGCATCGACTCGCGGGGGGCGCGAGCATCGGTGCCTTCGGCCATGATCAGGACTCCTCCGGGTGCAGACCCTCAGGAACCTTCAGTGGGATGACATCGCCGGGGACACGCGGGCTGTCGTCACGACGCACCACGAGGTTGCAGAAGAACTCCAACAGTAGCTGGCCGGTGGCGTCGAGCTTCTCGCCAAGAGCCGACTCGCCCATCAGCACACCGCGCAGCAGCCAGCGCGGCCCTTGGGCCAGCCAGGTGCGGGACACGTGGTACCCATCCTCACCGTCCGGTCCCTTCATCGGGACGATACGACGAAGCTCGGCACCCATCGGTCCGGGGCCGACATTGGCCTCGCCGCCCTGAGCAGCGGTGCCGCGGACCATCTCCTCATGGACCTCGTCAATCATGACGGTCGAGGCAGGAGCAGCGAAGAGGGCCACCTCGATGGCGGAGTTCCCCTGAACGACGAGCAGGCTCTGCACGGCACCAGAGGCCTGGTCCAACTGGATCTGCATCTGCATGTTCTCGAACGGGGTGACGATGAGGGAACCGAAGTCGATGCGCTCGACATCGTCGGCGTCGAGGTCGACCTCGTCGATGTCGAAGGGGCCATCCTCGCGGTCGAGGTTGATCCGGTAGGTGGAGGCGTCCTTCTCCTCGCCGGGCTCGTCCTCGTCAGTGGTCTCCTCGACGTCGGGATCGTCGGGAGCCTCCTCGGTGGTTTCGAGCTCCTCGTCGATGCCCTCATCCGTCTCGACGTCGTCGTTGCGCTTCTTGCGACCGAACATTGTGTCCTTCCTCGACCGACACTGTGGTGTCAACAAATGCAGTCTAACCATCAGCGGGACGCACACCAGAAACGCCGGTCGACCCGTATCCGCCTTGGCCGCGTTCGGTCTCGTCCAGGTCGCCGACCGGCTGGAAGACTGCCTGCATCACCGGGACGATGACGAGCTGAGCTATTCGCGACCCGGCATCAAGGTGCATGGACTCCCTGGGATCAGTGTTGATGAGCAGCACCTTGATCTGTCCTCGGTACCCGGAGTCGATGGTCCCGGGAGCGTTGACAATCGACAGTCCGCACCGCGCGGCCAGGCCTGACCGCGGGTTGACCAGCCCGACGTAACCCTCCGGCAGAGCAATACGCACACCGGTCTCGACCATGGCCCGCTCCCCCGGACCCAGGTCCACGTCATGGCGGCAGGTGAGATCGGCCCCGGCGTCACCGGGCATCGCATAGCGGGGCATGGCTTCCGAATCTGCCACGGTCGGGACGATGACGTCAGTCACGGCTGTCCTCCTCATCACGAGAGTCACTGAAAGGATCCTTGGAAACAGGTGGGGAGGACACAGCGGCAGAATCCGGCGCCACCACGTACTCGGACACGATCGCCGCCAACTTGTCGGGGTGGCGGGTACTGACGATCCATGCCTGATGCGGGTCTGCAGGATCAGCGAGCCTCAACACGAGCCCAGACTTTATCCAGGGCCGTGTCACGAGGAACGACCCGACCTGGTGGCTGGAGTGCATCACGGATGTCATCGTCCCTGCGTCCACGCCCCGAACCCGATCGACCCATCTCCACTCGATCCAGGACCGTCCTGCACCAAATCCGTCCTCAGTGACGACGATGCGTACCCGTCCGGCCTCGACGAAGGCAGCAACGACGAGCACGACGATGATGACGGCGACGATCATCCCAGTGGTCGGGCTCGTCCAGGCACCGATCGCCACGATGAGCGAGATCGCGACGGCAGCTCCGATGAGCCACCATGCAGGCGGGGCGCAGAGTCTCTCGGAGTAGACGACTGGTCCAGAAGGATGGGGGGAATTCACCGTCACAGCCTAGTCGACGGGCCGTGACGCAATATGATGACGTCATGATCCCAGAAAAGATCCTGTGGAAGGTCTACGCCGGTGCCCTCGGCGCCGTCACCACCATCGTTAGCCAGAAGGTCGTCGAAGGCGTGTGGAAGTACGTCACCGGCGACGACGAGACTCCCCAGCCTGATGACCCCGAGGTCTCGACCACGAAAGCACTCTCATGGGCGCTGGCCAGCGGCATCGGGATCGCCGGATCCCAGCTGCTGATGCACCGCTTCGTCAACAAGCGCTGGATGAAGTTCAGCTCGGTCAACCCCATCACCGGCAAGGACTTCAAGGACAAGAACGACGACTGAGCCCCTACCCCACGAAACGACAACGGGCCCCCGCCACGTGGCGGGGGCCCGTTCATGTCAAGGGAGGATCAGACGCAATCGACGCAGTAGAACTGACCGTCACGCTCCTCAGCCAGCTGGGAGCGTCCCTTCACGAGGAAGCAAGACGCGCAGGTGAACTCGCCGGACTGGCGAGGCAACACCCGGACGGTCAACTCCTCATGGGACAGGTCAGCGCCGGGAAGCTCAAAAGCCTCAGCAGCCTCGACCTCGTCCTCGTCGACCTTTCCGGAGTTCTTGTCGTTGCGCTGGTTCTTGAGCTCCTCGATGGAGTCCTCACTGACCTCCTCATCAGTCTTGCGGGGAGCGTCGTAATCGGTAGCCATAGTCACCTTCCAGTAAGGACTCGAGACGTCGCCAGCTCGCTCATTGCGAGCTGCGACCGCACAACATTCGCACCCTTGTGTATCACACCTGTCAAGTCGACAGACAGCGCGCCAGGGCATCCGGGCGGTACCATCACGCCCGGAGGCAGTAAGTTGGTGACTCACACAGCCAAACCCCGACCACAAGGGGTCGGGAGGGAAGGTGGACGATGGACAGCGCTCTGAGCCCCCGCGAGATTCAGTCGCGGATCCGTTCCGGGGCCACTGTCGAGGAGGTGGCCGCAGAGGCGGGCGTCGGCGTCGACCAGGTGGAGCCCTTCGCCGTACCAGTCCTCGCCGAGTTGGACCACATCATCGAGGTTGCCATGACGTGCCCGGTTCGCCGCGCCGGCGCGGCCGGGTCCCACCGCACCCTGGGTACCGTCATCTCCCGCGTCGCCAAGGCCAATTCAATCCCCGATGAGAAGATCTCCTGGCGGTCGTGGCGCCACGAGGACCTTACCTGGGCCCTCGAGGCCACCTGGCCCGAGACCGAGGATGGAGCTCCGAGCGCAGCGATGTTCCGCTTCGATCTCAAGGGACGCCACACCTCCCCTGAGGACGCCGGTGCACGTTGGCTCGTCAACGACCGGTCCCCTGCTCCCGCTGAGCCGTTGCCAGATGGTGCTCCTGATCCCGATCAGGAGCCGACGCTGGATCTCAACGACGAGTTGGCCATCGTTCGCGCAGTGAGCAATCATCCGCAGCAGCCGGACGACCCCAATGCCGTCGCCGGGATGACCAAACACGACGGGGTCTATGACTTCGTCCCCTCATCCCCAGCCGACATGGACATGCTCTACGAGATGCTGGCGGGCTTCCAGGAGGACTCGGTCAACATTTATGAGGGCTTGGAGACGCCGGTGGTCGACGCCGATTCCGCCCCCGGAACCCAGACGTCGGAAACATCACAGGCCGCAACGCAGGAGTCCCAGACCAACGACTTCCAGGACGAGAACACCCCCTCGGACGCGACCGACGAGTCCTCCACCGCTCCTGAGCCGGAAAGGCCTGAGCCCGGAAAGGACGCTCCTGCCAGGAAGCCGACGACCAGGGCGACGTCTCGCAGGTCGAAGTCCACCAAGGACAGCCAGCCTGCCGACAAGGACGAGCCCCGACAGGATGCCCTCGTCGAGGGTGGCGAGCAGCCGCGCAAGAAGCGCAAGCCTCGCAAGTCCAAGAGAGCGTCGATCCCGTCGTGGGACGAAATTATGTTCGGAGGACCCACCCCCCACGCGTGAGAGGTCATGACCGCCGGAGACGTTCACAACCACACGAGCCCCGCCGTCCAGCCGGGCTCGGGGCATTCGGGGCTCTCAGCCGTCGAAGGGCAGGGTCTGCTCCGAAAGGGTCGCCCTGGACATTTCTCCGGTAATCCCCTGACGGTGGTGACGACGACACAACACCTCGTAGTGGATCTCGGATCCGCCGCCGATGTCGCCGACGCCCACCTGATCCCCCTCACGCGCCATGACGCCGCCGACGATACGGGCGTTGTGGGTCGCAGGACGCCCGCACCAGCACAGTGGCGAGACGGGAGGCTGGACGACACGGTCGGCGAGCTCGACGAGCCGTTTGGAGCCAGGAAAGAGCGCGGTCCGGAAATCGGCGAGGATGCCGAAACAGTAGACGTCAACCCCCAGGTCGTCGACGACCCGCGCGAGCTGATCAATCTGTTCGGGACGGTAGAACTGAGCTTCGTCGCAGATGAGGTAGTCGATGCGCCCACCGCGACTCAACCGCGCCACGACGTCTTGGTAGAGGTCCAGGGAGTCCGTCACCTCGACGGCCTCGACGCTCAGACCGATTCGGGAGGTGATGCGGGCACCGCCAGACCGATCGTGCATGGCATACCTGACACCCTGACGGTCATGGGCCGACTGAGCGTGGTCCATCTGCAGCGCGAGTGTGGACTTTCCGGAGTCCATCGGCCCGGTGTGGAAGACGAGTTCAGCCATCCTCATCCCTCGCAGACCTGCGCCAGCAACGGAATCCTCATCTCTTGCGGGGTCAGGGAACCATGCATGCCGACCAGGGAGAGTTCCTTGGGGGTGGCACGGCTCATGATCGCCCAGTCGTCACGGGTGATCGCCAGCACATCACCGAACCGGGATCGAGTGGATTCATCGACAGGCCCAAAAAGTTCCGCGTCGACGGCGTCATCACCCACCACGACCTGGGCGCGATCTCCGAGCACCCGTCGCCAACGCTGTGCGACCTCGTCGGGACGTCGGGTGTAGATGTGGCGGAATCTCGGCTCCCCTGCCAGCAGATCGACGTCTGCGAGCAGTCCTCCCTCGTCCTCCACCATGACGCGGTGGTCCTGCGGCACGTCGATCATGCCGTGATCTGCTGTGACCACCAGTGCAGTGCCGGAATCCAGCTCGTCGAGGAGAGCCCCGACGAGATCGTCAACCCACATCAGACGCGACCTCCACGCAGCCGACTGCCATCCCTCACCGTGGCCGACATGGTCCAGGGAACGCTCATAGACGTAGGTCAGAGAGACCTCCCCGTCCTGAGATGCGGCGAGGGTCTTGCGGACCCGCTCGTCGACGTCGTCCTCGTCACGAATGGCCACGAATCTCGGACCGCGCAAGCTCGCTCGCGTCAGCCCAGACCTCTCGAACCGAGCCGGACCGACGCTGCTGACCGTCACTCCCGCTGTCACCAGGTCTTCGAAGGCCGTCGGGTGAGGCTGGACCACCTCGGGGTCGTCGCCGTTGGCCCAGCTCAATGCGTTCATGGCCTGTCCGGAGGGAGCACGGAAGGTGTACCCGGCGACGCCGTGGCGTCCGGGAACGGCACCTGTACCGATACAGCTCAACGAGGTGGCCGTCGTCGACGGAACCTGGCAGGTCAGGTCATGGCACACCTGCATGTCCGACAGGGTAGGAGCCAGGTGACGGGACTGCTCGAGGTTCTCCCGCCCCATCCCGTCGACGAGTAGGAAGACGTAACGCCTCGCCTCGGGCAGGCCGAGCCCAGCCGACCTCTGACCCGTCAACACCCTTCCTATGGCGGGCACCAGGTCGGAAAGGGTCTGCGGACCCGGCGCCATGAGATCAGGGCCAAGCAATGAACTCATCGTGCTGCTCCAGTGGCGACCTGCATTCGAGTGGCAAACCCCATCATCCGCTCGACCTGGTCGGGGCCATCAGCAGCAGGACTCATCCGGATGACGATGTCATCCCCGCTGAAGGTGCCGGTGTAGCCATGATCGGCGGTACACATCGGGTCACCGCAAGTGGCAGGCTCGAGCTCGATGCGCGACACCGCGCCCCACGTCATTTGCAGCCAGGTCTCCACGGTCGCCGCGGAGGGGTCCTTGCCGAATTTGTCGGGGTGCTGGACGACACGCGTCAGCACCACCGAGCTCACCTCCGACAGCGGGATCGATTCACTTGAGGTCACGGCCTGGAGCCGTCCCCCCTCGGTCCGCTCGTCGGTGTGACCGATGAGCATTCGCGTCGCAGTACGCAGAATGACGGTGAGATGCCGGTGAACCTCGTCATTGTCGAATGCTGCCTCAAGGTGAAGCAGATGGTCGAGGATCTCCTCTCCTGCCAAGGAGGTTTCGGCGACGTCGCTGACCAGTTCAGGGAAGAACCCACAGGACTGGATTTCGGCAGCTAGGGCAGCCGGAAGAGGAGTTCGGGCTTGATCGACAGACTGGCTCACCGGCCCATCGTCCCACGACGAAGCCCGATCCAGTAATCTCCAAGACATGTCGAACCGGCCGTTCATCGGAGCCCGAGTCGAGGATGCCCTTCACAGGCGCCTCAACACCACGCTGCGTCGACGCGGTTGGGTGCCGCGCGTGATCGGATATCGCAGTTACGGATCGGCCACCCATGTGCGCGTTCTGGGCCGAGTCGTCCTCACCAGTCCTCCCGGTGCCAATCCGGAAGAGGAGCGTCATCCTGACCGTTCTCCGCTCACCCAGCGCAACATGTTGTCCATCGACCTGCTGTCCCAGCGGGGATGGCGCAACTTCCTCGGTCTTCCAGCACCGGGTACCGAGGTCGTCGTCGACGTCAACGGAGAGAAGATCACCGTCCTGGCAGACCGTGGCGGATACGTAGACGTGCGCGTCAAGAACAATGGACTGCAACCGGGATGGCACGAGGTCACCCTCTCGACCTCCGGGGACACGACGAAGGCGAAGGTCCTCGTCGTCTCACGCAACACCCGTTTCGGCATCGTGTCCGACATCGACGACACCGTCATCGCGACCTCCCTGCCACGATCCCTCATCGCCGCCTGGAACTCCTTCGTGCTCACCGAGCAGGCCCGCAAATCCATTCCCGGTATGGCCCGCATGTACCAGAAGCTGTTGGAACGCCATCCCGACGCACCCGTGGTCTACGTGTCCACCGGCGCCTGGAACACCTATCCCTTCCTGGTGAGGTTCCTGGCCCGTCACGGCTATCCGCAAGGACCGTTGCTGCTGACTGACTGGGGGCCGACGAACACCGGTTGGTTCCGCTCCGGCGTCGACCACAAACGGACAGCCCTGCGCGAATTGGCGCGCGATTTTCCTGATATCGAGTGGGTCCTGGTCGGCGATGACGGGCAGCACGACATCCGGATCTACTCCGAGTTCGACGAGCTGCAACCCGGCCACACCCGCGCGATCGCCATTCGGGAGCTCTCGACGACCCAGCAGGTGCTGGCCCACGGCACGACGACAGTGATGGAGGACCGCCACCGTGTGCAGTGGACCCCCGAATCAGCCCCTTTGGTACGCGCCCCTGACGGCGACCAGTTGGCTCCACTCCTGGACAAGGTGCTCAACCACGAAGACTCACCAGGGCGGCCCTGACATGCGGATTTCGCGCCGATCAACCAATATAGGTCGTTAGCGTGTGCTGCTAGGGAGGTATCACGATGGCCAAGAAGACGGTGGATGACGACTTCACCGAGAACATCATCGACGTCGATGTCTCCCGCGAGATGGAGAACAGCTTCCTCGAGTACGCCTACTCCGTCATCTACTCTCGTGCCCTGCCCGATGCCCGTGACGGCCTCAAACCCGTTCAGCGTCGCATCCTCTTCACCATGGGTGACATGGGGGTCCGCCCTGATCGCGCCCATGTGAAATCGGCCCGTGTCGTCGGTCAGGTCATGGGTCAGCTCCACCCTCACGGTGACGCCGCCATCTACGACGCCCTCGTCCGCACCGCCCAGCCCTGGGCCATGCGCCTCCCTCTGGTCGACGGGCACGGCAACTTCGGATCCCTGGATGCCGGCCCGGCCGCCATGCGTTACACCGAGTGCCGGATGGCTCCCCCGGCCCTGGCCATGATTGACGGGCTCGCCGAGGACACCGTCGACTTCGAGCCCAACTACGACGGTAAGGAGACCGAGCCGTCGGTTCTGCCGGCCGCCTTCCCGAACCTGCTCGTCAACGGAGCGTCGGGCATCGCGGTGGGGATGGCCACCAACATTCCGCCACACAACCTCGTCGAGGTCGTTGCGGCCCTGCGTCACATGCTCGACCACCCGGACACTGATCTCGAGGAGATCATGCGCTTCGTGCCGGGACCGGATCTGCCCACCGGCGGGCGGATCGTCGGCCTTGACGGCATCGCTGGCGCCTACCGAACCGGCAAGGGCTCCTTCAAGATCCGCGCCACCGCCCGCATCGAGAAGGTCTCCCCGCGACGCCGCGGCATCGTCGTCACCGAGCTGCCGTACATGGTCGGCCCGGAGCGCATCATCGACCAGATCAAGACCTTGGTGCAGTCCAAGAAGATCACCGGCATCTCCGACGTCAAGGACCTCACCGACCTGGCCAACGGCACCCGTCTGGTGATAGAGGTCAAGAACGGCATCAACCCGGAGGCCCTGCTGGAGCGGTTGTACAAGCTCACCAAGCTCGAGGACTCCTTCGCGATCAACGCCGTCAGCCTGGTCGAGGGACAGCCGCGAACCCTCGGTCTGAAGGAGATGTTGCAGGTCTACCTCGACCATCGCCTCGAGGTCACGCTGCGGCGCACCAACTTCCAGCTCAACAAGGCCAAGGACCGGCTGCACCTCGTCGAGGGACTGTTGCTGGCCATCGTCGACATCGACGACGTCATTGCCATCATCCGGTCCTCCGAGGACGCGGCAACGGCCCGCACCCGACTCATGGCAGCCTTCAACCTCGACGAGGTGCAAGCCAACTACATCCTCGACATGCAGCTTCGTCGACTCACCAAGTTCTCCACGATCGAGTTGGAGTCCGAGCGTGACGAGCTGAGCGAGCGCATCGAGGGGCTTGCTCTCATCGTCAATGACGAGTCCGAACTGCGTCGAGTCGTCTCGAAAGACCTGGCCGAGGTGTCCACCAAGTACGGCACGCCTCGTCGCACCGTACTGCTGGGAGCGGCTCCCGTCGTCGCTGCCGCCTCCGCCCCGCTGGAGATCCCCGACGATCCCTGCTGGGTGCTGCTGTCGGCCACCGGTCTGCTGGCCCGTATCGACACCGAGGATGACCTGCCCAGTGGCGGGGACAGAGCCAGCCATGACGTCATCATCTCCCGTGCCCGCACCACCGCCCGTGGTGATTTCGGCATCATCACCAGTGCTGGTCGTCTCATCAGGGCACATGCCATCGAGCTGGCCAGTCTGCCCATGACTGCCACCGCACCGTCGGTGGCCGGTGGCACCCCACTGGCGGACCTCGTGGGGCTGGAGAAGGATGAGAAGGCCCTCGCGGTGACGAGTTTGTCCGGGGAAGGCCCCTCCCTGGCCCTGGGAACCCGAAACGGCATCGTCAAACGCGTCAATCCGGAACTGCTCGGCAAGGATTTCTGGGAGGTCATCAGCCTCAAGGACGGTGACGAGGTCGTCGGAGCCGTCGAGCTGGACGACGAGGACCTCGAACTGTGCTTCGTCACCGAAGGCGCCTCCCTGCTTCACTTCCCGGCCTCGGCGGTGCGCCCGCAAGGACGTTCCGGTGGTGGTGTGGCCGGTATCAAGGCCAAGGACCCAGTCGTCTTCTTCGGCGCGGCTCCCAGCCATAGCTCGTCGGTCGTGACGATTGCGGCCTCCTCCCCCGCTGCCGCCGGCAAGGAGCCCGGTTCGGTCAAGGTAACCCCCTTCGACCAGTTTCCGCCCAAGGGCCGTGCGACCGGCGGCATGAGATGTCAGCGCTTCCTCAAGGGTGAAACGGCCTTGGTGCTCGCCTGGATCGGCCCTGACCCTGCCGTGGCATGTGCGGCATCCGGTGTTCCTGTCGAGCTGCCGGAGCCGAGCCTGCGTCGTGACGGTTCCGGGGATCAGGGACGCCAGCCCATCCTGGCCGTCAGTACCCGTAATCATGGCGGTGACGACGTGGCCAATCCCGCCGACCGGCTCGATCCGGACACCTCGGACGACGATCTCGAACCCACCGCCGTCAAGGACGGGACGACTCCAGACGCGGGCGGAGCTCTCATCCCCGCCCCGGAGTCGACCCTCGCGAAGGACTCGGAGGAGTCCAAGCCGCACCGCCGTCGTCGCCGTACCAAGACTGAGCACGACGACGAATCAGAACCGGATCTCTTCAGCTGATCAGGAGACTGTGACCATGTTCGACGACCTGATGGATGGCAATGCCCGCTATGCCGAGTCCTTCGACCTGGCAGACGTGCCGGGGCAGGCAGCTCGAGGGGTCGGGATCGTCTGTTGCATGGATTCCCGGCTGGATCCTCCGGCAATCTTCGATCTCAAGGTCGGGGACGCGAAGGTGCTGCGTACTCCTGGTGGCCGGTTGACCCCCGATGCTCGCATCGGGCTCGTCGTGGGCTCTCACGTCCTCGGGATTGATCGAATCGTCATGCTGGCCCACACCAAGTGCGCGATGGCCAGCGGGGACGACACCTCGGTCATCGAGAAGGTGCGACAGACCGACGGCACTGACCTGTCAGGCATGCGTATCGGGTCAACCCCCGATCAGATGGCTGGCCTGCGTCACGATGTCGCGACCCTACGCCGGGACCCGCTGGTGGCCGCCGACGTGTGCGGCATGGTCTACGACGTCACGACCGGACGGGTCGAGCGGGTCTGCTGATCCCAGTCGTCCGCGAACAGTTGCCTGTCCAGGTGTCCTGGTTCAGGTGAGCCGGGATGCCTGAACCAATCACTTGTTCTGGGGCTCGGCGGTGCTGACCGGGATCATCGCCACCAGACCGACCACGAGCATCAGGACGATACCGATGATTCCCCAGTACTGGTTGTTGTCGCCACCCGTGACGGCGTGTCCCATCGTGACGAGGAGACCGAAGAGGGCTGGTGCCAGGAAGGACACCGCCTTACCCGTCGTGGCGTAGAGGCCGAACACCTCGCCTTGGCATCCCGGCGGACAGATCCGGGCGAGGAGACTTCGCGAGGCCGACTGGGCCGGGCCGACGAAGCCGCACATGATGAGGCCGAGCACCCAGAACACCATGGCCGAACCGTTGTGGCCGATGAAAACACCGATGCCACAGGCAGACAGCACGACCAAAGAGACGATGATGAGGTGTTTGGGACCGATCCGGTCGTCCAGGCGTCCCAGCAGGATAGTCGAGATACCGGCGACCAGATTGGCCACGATGCCGAAGATGAGGACATCGGCAGCGCTGAATCCAAAGGTCTGACGGGCCAACGGGCCACCGAACTGGAAGACGCCGTTGAGGCCGTCACGGAACAGCGCCGAGGCGACGAGGAAGATGATGGTGTTGCGGCTGATGTGCCAGATTCTCACCACGCTGCGCCACAGTTCGGCGTAGGCATGTCCCAGCGCGCGGAATCCTCGTAACTGGGGCTCGGACTGGTCCACCGGGCGTGGGTCGTCACGCAGGATGAGGAAGGTGGGCAGGGTCAGCGCCAGAATCCAGATGGCGCAGAACAGCATCGCCACACGGATGTTCATGCCTTCGTGGCTCGTGACCCCGAACCAACCGACCTTCGGCTTGATCCAGGCAATGTAGATGACGAGCAGAGCGATGATGCCGCCCAGGTAACCCATGCCCCATCCCAGACCGGAGATGCGACCGATCTTGCCGGGCTCCGCGACGTCGTCGAGCATGCCGTTGTACAGCGAGCTGCCGACATCCGAGATGACCGTGCCGACTCCCAACAACACCAGCCCAAGGAGGAGGTAGGACGGATGGGGCTTGACGAAGAACAGCAGCCCGGACATCACGGTCAGGGTCCAGGTGAGCCATTTCAGGGCAGTCACCTGGCGTCCTCGTCTATCTGCCCACTGGCCGACGATCGGCGCCAGCAAGGCGATCGCCAAACCGGCCAGACTCATCGTCCATGACAGGGCCGTGACGGTGGTGTCCTTCGGCCCGAAGGCGTCACCGACAAGGTAAACGGCAAAGACGAAGGTGGTGATGACCGATGCGAAAGGCTGAGTGCCCGGATCCCACATGGCCCAGGCGAAGACGCGTTTGCGTTGGTCCGCCGGCACGTCGACGTGGCTCATGGTTGTGGAGTTTAGCGCTGCCCAGCCACTTGTGGTCACTGCTCATCGCAGCATCAACCCAGCACGACGGGAACCCAAAAAGCTCCCACCAGGATCGTCACGACGATCGAGACGGTCCCCGGAATGACGAAGAGATGGTTGAAGACGATGCGTCCAACTCGCGTCGAGCCGGTGTCGTCCATCTCCATAGCGGCAACCGTCGTAGGGTAGTTCGGCAGCAGATAGTAATTAGCCACTGCCGGGTAGCAAGCCAGCATCACCGCGGGTGACACACCGATCTTGGCCACCACCGGCATGAAGGCAACGGTGGTCGCAGCGTGAGAGAACATCAGTGCCGCAGCCAGATACAGGATCACCGACAGGAACCACGGGGCGGAGTGCAGGATCGAAGCGCCAGCATGGGTCAGGACGTCCATGTAGTTATTGACAAACATGTTGCCAAGCCATGCCAGCCCCAGAATACAGATTGCTGCTGACATTCCGGCCCTAAATGTCGCCTGGGTAGTGAGCTGCTTGACGTCCTCATGCGAGATCATGCAGATGATCATCGCTGTCGTCAACATGATGAGCATGATCGCCGCCGACGACGTCATAGGTGGCTTGGACAGCACACCGACTTCCTCTGACGAAATGGTGGCGTAACCGACCACCACGACAAGGGCGATCAGGAAGGCGACAAGGCTGGGTACGGCCGATCGCTTTGGCTTCCAGGCGGTGTCGCCGACAGCCGCATTGTGGCTCACCAAGCCCTTGGCCTCGCGTTCCTGATAGACCGGGTCATCCTCGAGATCTTTGCCCTGGTGCGATGCCACAACCGCACCAACAGCGCACCCGATAAAGGTGGTAGGAATCGTCACCGCAAGAATCTTGAGGTATCCCACCCCCAACGGCTCCAGAACTCCGACCAACGCCAATGTCGCTGCCGAAATCGGTGAGGATGCAACCGCGACCTGGGACGCAACAACAGCTATGGACAACGGCCTCGACGGTCTGATCTTGTGCTCCTTCGCCACTTCGACGATGACAGGCAACACAGAATATGCGGTATGTCCAGTGCCACACAGCAAGGAGAGGAGGAACGTTGATAACGGCGCAAGATAATTGATGTGGTCGGGTTCTTGCGCAGCATGACCTCAGTCAGGTGCACCAAGTAGTGCATACCACCTGCAAGTTGGAGGGCTGCGATGGCGCAGATGACGGTCATGATGATTCCGATGACCGTCCAGGGAATGTCCTCAGCTACTTTCGTGTGGAGACCAGTGGCGGCGAGGACAATACATCCCGCGCCTCCCGCGAGCCCGACACCAACCCCACCGAGGCGCGACCCGATGATGATGAAGATGATGGCCACAGCAAGGTGGAACCAGATCATTGCTGCAGCCTCCCCGCAGCGGATTCTCCATCAATCTTGTCGTTGTATCCGCCACCGGACTGTCGTATGTGATCCAGCATGGCCTACTCCTATCCGCCCAGGGCCGTGGCATCGCTTAAGACCAGTCACCTAGGCAGCACACCGATTGCACCTCACAGCGTCACCGCGAGGCAGCATTAACGAGCCGTGAGCAAGCCCTCTCAGGCGTCGATCTGTTCAGCGTCGAGACGATAGGCCCCCTCGACGATGAACTGCTTACGCGGGGCCACGTCGTTGCCCATGAGGATCTCGAAGGTGCTCTCGGCCTCGGCGGCATCGTCGACGGTGATGCGACGCAAGGTGCGATGTCGCGGGTCCATCGTCGTCTCCTTGAGCTGGGAGGCGTCCATCTCACCCAGACCCTTGTACCGCTGCGGTTCCTTGAACCGCACCCCCTTCTTGGTCAACTGGGCGGCGGTGCGCTGGTACTCGGCGTCAGTGTAGGTGTAGAGGTACTTGTCCATCCCGCGCTTGGGATTGATGAGCTCGAAGCGGTGCAGCGGAGGCACGGCCGAGAACACCCGGCCCGCTTCCACCATCGGGCGCATGTAGCGGAAGAAGAGGGTTGCCAGCAAGCAGCGGATGTGGGCGCCGTCGGAGTCGGCGTCAGCCATGAAGATGACCTTGCCGTAGCGGGCCTGGTCGAGGTAGAACGTCTTTCCCGACCCGGCCCCGACAACCTGGAGGATCGACGCGCACTCGAGGTTCTTGAGCATGGCGCCGAGGTCGGCCTTCTGAACGTTGAGGATCTTGCCTCGGATCGGCAGCAGGGCCTGGTGCTCGGAGTTGCGGGCCACGTTGGCCGTTCCCAGGGCAGAGTCGCCCTCGACGATGAACAGCTCGGTCACGTCGGGATCCGAGGAGCGGCAGTCCTTGAGCTTGGGAGGAAGGTGCGAGGACTCCAAGGCATTCTTGCGGCGCTGGTTCTCCTTGTGGGCGCGGGCCGCGACCCGCGTCCGGGAGGCATTGACGACCTTCTCCATGAGGGTGCGTGCCACCGGCTTGTCGGCAGCCTTGGCCGAGGTCAGGAAGGCCGCCATCCTCTCCTCGACGATGCGAGCCACCAGACGGCGCACCGGCGGGGTGCCCAGCACCTCCTTGGTCTGGCCCTCGAACTGAGGTTCGGCGAGACTCACCGTCACCACGGCCGTCAGGCCCTCCAGGACGTCGTCCTTGACGATCTCCTCGGACGACTTGAGGATCCGCGTCCCCTCCAGGCCTGCGTTGAAGGCTCGCAGCAGGCCCTGCTCGAACCCCTGGACATGGGTGCCTCCCTTGGGAGTGGCGATGATGTTGACGAAGGAGCGCACCGTGGTGTCGTACCCGGTGCCCCAGCGCAGGGCGATGTCCACCTCGAGGTCGCGGTCGACGTCGGTCGGCGTCATGCCACCGTTCTCGTCGAGCATCGGAACGGTCTCGGTGAAGGAGGCTCCACCCTGCAACCTCATGACGTCATTGACCGGCTGGTCATTGGCGAGGTACTCGGCGAACTCGGAGATACCACCGTCGAAGCGCATCGTCTCGGAAACGGTCTCGATGACGTCGCCGGTCTCCGGATCAGTCTGGATCCCACGTTCGTCGGTGATGACGATCTCCAGACCCGGAACGAGGAAAGCCGTCTGACGAGCACGATCGGCAAGCTTGGACCACGACAGCTTGGCATCAGGCAGGAAGATCTGCCGGTCCGGCCAGTAGCGCACCCGGGTACCGGTGGCTCCGCGCTTGGCCTTGCCGATCTTGCGCACCCCGGACTCGGGGGTGAAGGGGGCATCGGGGCCGTCCCCGTCGAAGGAACCGGGGACACCGCGTCGGAAGCTCATCCCCCACACCGTGGACTTGCGGTCCACCTCGACGTCCAGACGGGAGGAGACGGCATTGACGACCGATGCGCCCACGCCGTGCAGACCGCCTGAGACGTTGTAGGCCCCGCCACCAAACTTTCCGCCGGCATGGAGCTTGGTGTAGACCACCTCGACGCCGCTCAGCCCGGTCCTCGGCTCGACGTCGACCGGAATACCGCGTCCCTCGTCGGTGACGAGGATCGACCCGCCCTTTTCCAAGGTGACGGTGATGCGACGCCCGAACCCGGCCAGCGCCTCGTCGACACCGTTGTCGAAGATCTCCCACAGACAGTGCATGAGTCCGCGGGTGTCGGTCGACCCGATGTACATGGCGGGACGCTTTCGGACGGCCTCCAGACCTTCAAGCACCAAGAGGTTCTTCGCGCCGTACTCACGGCTCGTCGACGCCGTGCGCACTGTGTTTCCGGCACTGGCTGAGGTGTCAGCAGCGACGGATGATGGGATGGAGATCTTGTCCATGGTCACGCAGACAGCCTATCGGCACACTCGGACAGGCTTTCGACAAGAATGTTCGTGCCCAGCGGCGTTCATTCCGCGATACTCCTGGGAACATTCGCACGATGACGTACGTTGTTCATACGGTGACTGAACACTTGAACCGGAGGAGGTTGTCATGAGCACCACGATGATCGAGCACCACGCCCTCACCACTGCGGACCGTTGTGATCGTTGCGGCGCACAGGCCTATGTGCGCATCACGCTGCGCAATGGTGGCGAGCTCCTCTTCTGTGCCCACCACGCCAGGGCTCACGAGGACAAGCTGAAGCAGGTGGCCCTGCACATCCAGGACGACACCACGAAACTCTCCTCCCATACCTGAGGAACCCGCGATCGTCGGCGTGTCGGGGTTACCGCCCCGGACGGCGGTGCAGCGCCGAATTCGCCCCCTGGCTGCCCACGCCGTTGCACTGTCCGGTGCCACCGGCGACCCCAGAGTTGGGTGTCTGGCAACGACCTACAGCAACCAGGTGGACCGTCATTCGGCTTCGATCGCGTCCTCACGAATGAGCCGCTGAAGTTCCACCCCACCGAGAGAGTCGTCGACGGCACCATCAGTGTCGTCGACGTGGAACCCGTGGCGCTCGTAGAACTTGATCGCGCGGGCGTTATCAGCGAAGAGCCACACATAGGCCGAGCGATGTCCGATGCAGGCGTTGAGGAGATCGTCCGAGGCCCCGCAGTTACGAGCTTCGGGAAGGACGTGGAGGGTCGCAACCTCCCACGGCGTGGGAGCATCCGGGCTGGTGGAGATGCGTGCCATTGCCACTCCGACGGTCCTCATGTCGAGGCGATCGACGAGGATCTTGAAAACCGCACCGTCGTCCATGAACTGCTTCCACTGCTCGATGGTGGTGTGGACGATACCGGGGCCGGTAACCTCGGTGAGGATGTCGTCGGGGATCACCCCCTGACCGATTTCCCGGAAGCACACTGCCTGAACAGCCGCAGCCTCAGGAAGGTCCTCACGATGAGCATCCCTGACGACGAAACGACCGGGAGCGGTGGCCGAGTCGTGCGCCGGTCTTGACGGCATGTCAACCTTGACTGACGTATCCATGACCTGATCCTACCGGTCCGGGGCCTCACAGAGGCCCGGTTCGCAACGGTCGAATTGTCGAACCAGTCCAGACACCATGGCGAACAGTTGAGGAAGGACTCCTCCAACATCTCCTCATGCACGCCGCAATGGCCTGCCCGTCGCCGGCGGCCGCCTGTCTGATCCGAATAACCATCGCTCCCTCCCGCACCATGATCCCACCGACCACAGCCCTTGAGTACGGTGGACGCGTGGCAGACACGAAAGGCTCTCGTCATTCCTGGCTACGCACCGCTTCTGGTCTCGTGGGTCTGGTACTAGCCGTTCCAGTGCTGGCGTGGTCAGTGGCTGCGATCCTGCCGTCCCACCATGCCCTGACCTTCGTCTCCTCCGTTCTGGCGGGTTCGTTGGCCGTACCGGCATTGGTCATTGCCGCCATTGCCCTCATCCTCGCCCTTCTGGGACGAGGTGGCCTGCGAATGACGGCGGTCGTCATCTCGGTGATGGCCCTCATCATTCCGACATCCGTCACAGCGTCGACGATGTGGGTGACCGATCGGGCCGGTGGATGGATCAACGTCTTCTCAGCCGCTGCGGTGTCATCGATGGCAGATCATCCTGACGAGACGGTCCGGTATGGATCGGGACCCGACGAGACGGCCCAGATCTATCGTCTGCGAAACCACGATACCCCGGTTCTGGTCGACATTCACGGCGGAGGATGGAACACCAATGCCACCATGCCTGCCACCTTGAGGTGGTTTTCCGACCATGGCTGGTTGGTCATCCGTCCCTCGTACACCCTGGCATCCAAAAGTCACCCCACCTGGGACATCGCACCGAAGCAGGTGGCGTGTGCCTGGGCCTGGAGCCTGTCTCACGCCAAGGAGCTCGGTGGCGACCCGACCCGAGTGTCGATCATGGGGGATTCCGCTGGCGGTGGGATGGCCATCAACCTGGCCTACGGCGCCGCGAGTGGGAAGCTGACGAGTTCCTGCGGACCGGTGCGAGCCCCGAAATCAGTTCTCGCCCTGTACCCGACGGTGGATGTCGCAGCCGTCCAGTCAGTCACCACCCTGGGAGCGGGAAATGCCGCGACGAAGTACACCGGTGGCACCCCAGAACAATTCCCTGATCGCTACCGCGCCGTCAACAGTTCCACCTGGATCACAGCCAAGGCTCCTCCGACGATGGTGATCCAGGGTAATCACGACACCTTCGTTCCGCCATCGAGTGTGCGAGACTTCGTTGCCCGCGCTCGCCAGGCCGGGGTGGACATTACGCACGTGCAATTGCCAATGCTCAACCATGCCTTCGACGCCCAGGCGCGAGACTCATTGGGATTCCAGGCCGTCACCAGTCTCGGGCAGACCTTCCTCAGCGAGCACCAGTGATCCGCTGGTGAGCACCCGGGCCAAGGCCTCGAGATCCCCGGCGATGTCGGTGTCCTTGTTCTGGATCCACCTCATCTGCAAGCCCTCGGCCGCCGCCACCGCCAGCCGCACGGCCTGCTCGTCATCGATCCTCAGTGCCATCCTGACAACTTCGTGGACTCGTTGGCGGTGCCTTTCCATGAAGGCATGTGCGGGATGGTTGGGGTCGGCGGCCGCCACACTCATGTCGACGAAGAGCTTCGTCAACCCCGGGGTGCGGGTCGTCCCAGCCATGTATGCCCAGACATGATCGGGGTCGGTGAGCGCGCCGGCGTCGACGGCATGAGCGTCGCGAGCCTCCAGGATGGCGACGAAGAGCTCGTCCATCGTCCCGAAATAATGCAACACGCCAGCCTCGGTGAGACCGACCTCAGCGGCAATGGCAGCCAGGGTGGGTCGTTCGCCGGAACTTGCGCCGTAGAGCCGCAGGGCGACGTCAAGGATCTCGGCTCTGCGAGCAACCCCCTTGGCGTATGGTCCACGTCGAGCCGAGGTTTTCGTCGTCACTGCCATGGGCCCAACGATAGAGGGAAAACGCGGACTGCCTGCCCCTGGCCCACCAATGAATACTGAGCCGTGCTAGGTTTTAGAGGTGCTTCGGGCCGACAAAGGAGTTCTCATGAGTGCCCTCTTCCAGCTCACCTCAAGCAACCCGCGTGTCGTCGATCCAGTCGAGTTGGCCGCCGAAGATTGCGAGTGGATCGACGCGGTGGTACCAGGTGGTGTCCACGAAAGCCTCATTTCTGCCGGGGTGATTGATCACCCCTACCTGAGGAACCACGAGAAGGACTGTCGCTGGGTCGAGGACTGCGCCTGGTGGTATCGCGGGACCCTGCCTGTGCCGAGTGGGGAGGATCCCCTCGTCCTGTCCTTGACAGGAGTCGACACGGTCGCGGACATCTGGGTCGACGGAGAGCACGTCGGACGCCATGCGAGCCAGTACCGTCCCTTCTCGACCATCCTTCCAGCCATTGACGGGGACCAGGCCGAGGTCCTTATTCGTTTCGCTCCCCCGTTGGACGGTCTCACCGAGCCGCCTGCCACGCGGGCGATGGTCAATGCCGTGAGCGACTTCCTCAATGCGGCGGCTCCACAGGAGCTCGACACCGACCCCGGAGCCGGGATCCTCACCCTCGATCTGGCTGCGACTCGACGCCGCAAGGGGATGTTCTCGTGGGGATGGGACTTTGCCCCGCGCGTTCCCTCCATCGGACTGACGGGGGCGGTAGAACTGTACCGACGGGCGCCTGTCGAGCTCACTCATCGCGTCGAGACCGTCTCCATCTCCGGGGACTCCGCCTCGGTCAAGGTCATCGTGGCCGTCACCCATCATGACGGCCCTCGGCCTCTCGACGTCGACGTCTCCTTGACCTCGCCCACCGGAGAGCGCACCGGTGGCCATGCCCGCATCCGCGACGGGGTGGCCACGGTCGAGCTGCACATCGAGCATCCGCAACTGTGGTGGACCCACGATCTCGGCGAGCCGTCGTTGTATCGTCTCGAGGTCAATGCCCATGACAAGGACGCCAACATCATCGCCACGGAGTCCGGGACGGCCGGCATCCGGACGATCGAGGTCGACCGCTCCCCCGATCCCGATGATCCCGAGTACGACGGGCCCGCTCGTCACTTCCGTTTCATCCTCAACGGTGTGCCGGTCTTCGCCCGGGGCGCCAACCTCGTTCCGCAGTCAATGTTGGTGGGCTCGGTGACCCCGGAACAGGATCGCGATCTCGTACGCGCCTGCCGCAACGGCGGAATGACGATGGTGCGTGTCTGGGGTGGTGGGATCTACGCCTCCGATGCCTTCATGGACGCCTGCGACGAGAATGGCATCCTCGTCTGGCACGACTTCATGTTCGCCTGCATCGACTACCCCGGTGACGACCAGGAATTCATGTCTGAGGTGCGTACCGAGGCCGATTACCAGACCCGTCGTCTGGCCAGTCACCCGAGTCTTGCCCTGTGGGCTGGCGGCAACGAGGTGCAGGCCATGCACCAGGCTGTCTGGAGCAATCTGGACCCCGGCCAGTGGGGATCGGAGATCTTTGACGAGATCTTGCCCGAGGCCGTTCGTCGCAACAGTCCCACCGTGGATTACTGGGCTAACAGCCCTGCCACTGACTCCGACACAGACCCGCGTGTCAATGGCACCGGTGCCGGCGATCGTCATGCCTGGGAGGTCTGGCACGGAGCCGACGTCGGAGCCGGAACCCACGAGGACTATGCCAGCCCGGCCGAGGCCATGCACTTCCACCGCTATCGCCATGACACCGGGCGTTTCATCAGCGAGTTCGGCATCCACGCCAGCGCCGATTTACCCACCCTCGAGAGGTGGCTCGGCAGGGACCATCTGAAGCTCGACGATCCGGTGCTCATCGCACGCAACAAGGACACTCCGAAGGCCAAGGGGATGGCCCTCCTCGAGTACGAGGTCGGGAGACCCACCTCGCTCCAGTCCTACGTCACCTCTACCCAGGTGGTGCAGGCTGAGGGGCTCAAGTACGGCATCGAGCACTATCGACGTCGTTGGCCCCACTGCGCCGGCACCTTGGTCTGGCAGCTCAATGAACCCTGGCCAGGGATGACGTGGTCCCTACTCGATCATGATCTCGGGGCCAAGCCGGGCTATTACGCCGCGGCTCGAGCATTCGCTCCGGCCCTACCCATCCTGCGACTGACTGACGAAGCCCTGGAACTGTGGGTCAGCAACGTCCAGCCAAATCGCGTCATCGACACGGTGACCGTCAGCATCGAGGGATTTGACGGCACTGTTGAGCAGACGCACGAGGTCAAGGTGTCCGTTCCGGCATCCACGTCAGAGAGGGTGTGGTCGGTACCGCGTGCCCAGGTGCCGGTGAACGGCGGCCATTACGTGTGGGTTGAAGGGGCAATGCTGCCGAGCAACCGGCTCTTCCTGACACACATAGCTGACCTCGCCCTGCCCGACCCCGAACTCGATGTCGAGGTGACGCCGACGGGAATCACGACGGCGAAGGTCCGGGTGAGGGCCTCGAAGTTCGCCTATTTCGTCCGCGTTCTGACGCCGTGGCCCGGCGTCCGAGCTGACGTCTCGGCCCTCGACATGCGGCCGGGGAAGACTGTCGTCATGAACCTCGAAGGGCTACCCGACGGGTTCAATCCTGACGAGATCACCGTCCGTCACTTCCTTGACGATGTCAAACGATGATGTCTTGATCACTCGGACATGACGAAGGGGCGCCCGATCGGGCGCCCCTTCATTCGTCGTGATGATTCCTCATTCGAGGTAATCGCGCAGCACCTGGGAGCGGCTCGGGTGGCGCAGTTTCGACATCGTCTTGGACTCGATCTGGCGAATGCGCTCACGGGTGACGCCGTACACCTTGCCGATCTCGTCGAGGGTCTTCGGCTGGCCGTCGGTCAGGCCGAATCGCATCGAGACGACGCCGGCCTCGCGCTCGGACAGGGTGTCGAGGACGTCGTGGAGCTGCTCCTGCAGGAGGGTGAAGTTGACGGCGTCGGCCGGCACGATGGCCTCGGAATCCTCGATGAGATCGCCGAACTCGGAGTCGCCGTCCTCACCCAGTGGGGTGTGCAGGGAAATCGGCTCACGGCCGTACTTCTGCACCTCGACGACCTTCTCAGCGGTCATGTCAAGTTCCTTGGCCAGCTCCTCCGGGGTGGGTTCGCGTCCCAGGTCCTGGAGCATCTGACGCTGCACTCGGGCCAGCTTGTTGATGACCTCGACCATGTGCACCGGAATACGGATGGTGCGGGCCTGGTCAGCCATGGCTCGGGTGATGGCCTGCTTAATCCACCACGTCGCGTAGGTCGAGAATTTGTAGCCCTTGGTGTAGTCGAACTTCTCGACGGCGCGGATGAGGCCGAGGTTTCCTTCCTGAATGAGGTCGAGGAAGAGCATGCCGCGGCCGGTGTAGCGCTTGGCCAGTGACACCACCAGTCGGAGGTTGGCTTCCAGCAGGTGGTTCTTGGCGGCCTTGCCGTCCTCGGCGATCCACTCGTAGTCCTCTCGATCCTTCTCGGGGATCTTGGTGTCCGAGGCGGCCAGCTGCTCGCCGGCGAACAGGCCAGCCTCAATACGCTTGGCGAGGTCAACCTCCTCGACAGCGTTCAGCAGGGCCACTTTGCCGATCTGCTTGAGGTAATCCTTGACGGGGTCGGCGGTGGCACCCGCGACCATGACGGTCTGCTCGGGTTCGTCGGCATCATCATTGTCGGACAGGGAGAACCCCTCGGCCTCCTTGTTGATCTGCTGCTCGTCCTTGGCGGCCTCGTCCGGGTTGTAGTCCCGGTCGTCGACGTCATCGAGGGAACGCTTCTTGCCGCCAACGGTCAGTACAACGTCGTCGCCATCGCGCTCCACCGTTACGTCGACCGCTCCGGACGCAGCCTCGGCGATGGTGGTTTCCTTCTTGGCCTTCGCCCTGGTGGTCGACTTCTTGGCCGTGGACTTCCTAGTACCAGTGGACTTGGTTCCGGACGGCTTCGTCGTCGACTTGGTTCCGGAAGCCTTCGAACCGGAGGTCTTCGTCGTCCCGCCTGCGGTCATCTTGGTGGACTTCGCACCAGTCTTGGCACTAGCAGCCTTCTTGGCTGCGGGAGCCTTGGCCTCATCGGCAGACTTCTTGGCTGATGATTTGGTGGTCGATGAAGAGCTCGTCTTCGTCGTGGTCTTCCTGGCTCGGCCGGTGGTACCGGTCTTGGCAGAGGTGGAACGTGTGCTCTTCCTCGTGGTGGCTGTCTTCGCCTCCTCGTCTGCAGCGGTGTTTGCAGTGCTGGACGTGGTGGTCGACACAGGTATCCTCTCCAAGGACTGACTAGTCCTTCAGTGCTGTCCCCTCCAAAATGAGTCCGGGAGAATCGGCGAACACACGCCTGACGGACCCAAGGGCATACGACGCCCGGCAGGCGTCAAGACCTTGTACCAATTGTGGCACCCCGTAACCGATGACACAAACTGGGACACCCTCTCCCCACCCTCCTGCCATGGAATGGCTGCACTGCGCAACCGTGTACGACCACAGTCTGGTCCTCCGCCTTCGCCCACGACTGCAGGCGCTCTTCCGCTGATGAGGGATGACATTCGATCCCTTCGGGCGTTGATATAGGTGTCAACCAGTCAGACGGAGAAAGGCGAAGCACATGGACACCAAGTCCCGGGTTCGTACCACCGATGGCATTGATGGAAAGGACGCGGTCGGCCTCTACCTGGACGGAATCGCCCGCACCCCACTGCTCAATGCCGCAGAGGAGGTTGCGTTGGCCCGCCGGATCGAAGCGGGTGTGTTTGCACGCGCCGTTCTCGAGGGTCAGGCCGAGACCAAGTCGGATGCCACTGAGGAGGAGCTTCATCTCATCGCGGCTGACGGTAACGAGGCAATGGCCCACTTCGTGCGCGCCAACCTGCGTCTGGTCGTGTCGGTGGCCAGAAAGTACGGTCGCTCCCAGATGCCGCTTCTTGACCTAGTGCAGGAAGGCAATACCGGCCTCATTCGCGCCGTCGAGAAGTTCGACTACGCCAAGGGCTTCAAGTTCTCGACCTACGCCACCTGGTGGGTTCGTCAGGCCATCAGCCGTGGTATTGCTCAGCAGGGCCGCATCGTCCGCCTTCCGGTGCACGTCGCCGAACAGGTTAACCAGGTCTCAGCCGCTCGCCGCAACCTCGAGCGCCAGCTGGGCCGCGAGCCCGAGACCGCTGAGATCGCTGATGAGCTGGAGATCACCGAGGAGCGCGTCATCGAGCTCATCCGCTTCGGACGCGACCACGTCTCCCTCGACGCCCCGGTCGAGGACGACGGAGACACCAGCCTGGGTGACCTCATTGCCCGTGAGACCTCCCCCGGTCCCGACGACATCGTCCTGGACGCCGAGGACCGTGGTCGTCTCGAAGGTCTGCTCGACGATCTTGACGAGCGTTCCGCCGACGTCGTCCGTCGTCGCTACGGACTTGTTGACGGCCGCCAGGCCAAGCTCGCTGACATCGGCAAGGTGTGGGGAATCACCGCTGAGCGCGTCCGTCAGATCGAGCGTGCCGCCCTGGCCACCATGCGTCAGCGCAACCTGGCCACCATGGCTGCCTGATCCCTACAACGACATCACCAACGACAACGATGGCCTCGGAGAAATCCGGGGCCATCGTTGTCGTCATGACGTGGCCGTTGGTCGGGGCCCAACGGGGAAGGTCACCGAGGCATCCACGTCGTTGGCGTCCACCAGCTTCATGACTCCCTCCTGGCAACACGACGCGATGAGCTTTCCATCTTGCATCAAGCGGCCCATGGAGAATCCGAGTAGACCCGAGGCGCTTGGGGAAACCTGGTCGTAGAGCATCCACTCATCTGCCTTGGCAGTGCGGTGGAACCACATCGCGTGGTCCAAGGAGGCCGGATTGACGATCATGCCCGGTGGGATCGACCCCAGATGGGGCATGACGGCACCGGCCATCAAGCTGATGTCGGAGATGTAGGCGAGGATGGCCCGCTGCACCACCCGATCGTCAGGAAGGCTCGCGGTGGTGCGAACCCACAAGCTCAGATGGGTGACGTGGTTGGGGTCGACGAGGTTGGACCCGTCACTGGCCAGCCGGACGTCGAGGGCGTCCCATTCCTTGACGGTCGGCATCGACCGTCCGAACATCTGTTCCAAGGCCTGGGCCAGGGTCGGACACTTCTCCGGACCAGGCAGGTAGTCCGGCATCGGATCGGAGTGCTCCGGTCCGTTCTCACGGTTCTTGAAGGACAGCTCCGCGGTGAAGATCGTCCGGCCGTGCTGGCGAGCATTGACCCGACGAGTGCTGAATGTCCGTCCGTCACGAATCCGCTCGACGTCGAAAATCATCGGTAGGTCAGTGCGACCGGCATGTAGGAAGAGGGCATGCATGGAGTGGGCAGTACGCTGGGGGACCGTGCGAGCACCGGCCACCAGAGCCTGGGCAAGCACCTGACCACCGAAGGTTCGCTGCCACGTGGTGCGAGGCTGTTTACCTCGGAACAGGTCGAGGTCCAAGTCCTCGAGATCGAGCAGGTCAAGCAGTTCAGCAGTCGTCGATGGCACCCAACCACTGTGCCAGATCGACAGGTCCGGCACAGCGAATTCGGGTTCTCATCGTCAAGCGGAGATGTCGATCCAGGCAGACCCGGCCGGGGCAAGAGTCACCTCGTCGTCCAGACCACTGATGGTCGTCGTCACCTCGTCGAAACTGAGGTTGGTCACCAGCAGCAGGCCAGCCTCGTCATAGCAGGCCGTCTCGACGCGAGGATCATCCGCGATGAACTGGTCTGCGAACTCGTCGTCGCGACCAGCGACCCACCAGATCGCCCGGTGTAGTAGTCGCGAGTTGTCCACGGTGTACGGCAGACCGGCGAGATAGACCGCCCGCCCCTTGCCGAGGGTGTGGACGGCAGCATGTATCGAGCCGTCATGGAGCTCCAGAACCTCGGTGTCGTCACAGACCGGGACGATCTCGGGAGCGACCGGTCCGACATCCAGGGCCAGACCGTCAGTGATGAAATGAGAGTCGACGACATTCGGGTAGCGGTCGGTCGACAGGCTCCAGCCGATCTCACGATCGACGCCGAGGACGTCAGAGAGCCGGAAACACGCTCCGTCGCCAGGCCAGTAGGTGGGATCGCCCACCCCGATGAAACCGCCACCACGAGCCACGAAGGTGCGCACTGCCGCCTGCACCGTGACGTCGGACCACTCCTGGGCCCCCGAGAAGGCTGTCCCGGCAGAGCCGGTGTTGACGAGTACCCCGATTCCCTCGGGAACGCCGTCACGAATGTCGTCGAAATCGAGCCAGTCGATGTTGAAGGGCAGGCCCGCCAGCGCTTCCACGACGCCCAGGTACGGTGCCGCCTGCTTGTAGTACAGGGCATGGGCGACCATGTGGGACATCCAGGTACGACGGGCTCCCCAACAGTTGAGGATGCCAACCCGGAACGGAGCGGTGCGCGGGGTCTTTCCGCCGCTGCGCTCCCAGATGTCGCGGAACTCCTGGCAGATCTGCGCAATTCGCTCCATGAACTCCGGGTACTGATTGGCCAGGGAGAGGTATCCGCCGTAGCCAATACGGTCCAGGGGCTTGCGGACGATAGCGCGACGGGCCTGCACCCAGGAGGTATTCGCCTCCCCCACCGGGTCCCCCTCGTCATTGAAGACGTCGGGGAAGAAGTAGGGCAGGAATCGTCCCTCGGTGTAGTGGACACCAGGGATGTCGGAGATCATCCGGCAGGTGGCGGACGATCCCACCGAGCCGACCACGGCGTCCAGACCGGTGGTGGCGAAGAGCTCACCATAGGGCTCGGTGCCAATCCAGTTGTCCCCGAGGAACATCATCGCCTCGCGGCCCTTGTCATGGCAGATCTCGACGAGTCGACGCACTCGGTCAGTCACGAAGCGGTTGACGAAGTCGATCCACGCCAGGAAAAACTGGGAGGGCGGGCGGAAGGACGAGTTGTGATAGCCGGCGTCGACGAAGTCCTCCGGGTTGATCTGCCAGCCGGTCTCGGCCTCGAAGGCTTCCATGAGAGGTACCGAAACGCTCGCGGAGTAGCCGAACCAGTCGACGAACTTCTCCTTGGCCTGCTCATTGAAGTAGAGGGTGAAATGGTAGAAGAAGGTCGTGAAACGGACGACGTCGACCTCTGGGTGGGCGTCGAGCCACTCGGACAAGGACTCCTGGACGTGATTCCAGGTGGCAGGGTGCACGACGTCGAAAGGATGCTCCTTGCTGCGAGTGGGATCGTTCTCCCAGTGATTCGTCGTGTAGTTGTACATCTGGGTGGTGTCCCACAGCTGGGCTGCCAGGAATGCGACGGTGTAGACGTGTCCGGCCGTCGCGGGCACCGCCACGACGCAGTCGGCACCCTCGCCACTCACAGTCCAGTCGTCGACGACCTCGCCGGTGGTGCGGTCCCGTACCTGCCACCATCGCTTGACGTCGACATCTGTGTCGGGGCGAACCTGCTCAGCGAAGAACCCACGCATGATGTGGATCTCGAGCGGACCGTCCTCCAGGGCCGGGACTCGATCGGAACACAGGTACAGGCTGACGTGCTCGTCGAGATGGTCCAGGGCCCAGGCCTCGTCCCCACGGGCACAGAAACGGGTTGAGTAGACCTTCTTCCCCAGGTTGGAGACAATCTTCGGCAACCAGGTGCCGTCACTGTTACGCACCGCGTCGGCACCGAGACGATCGATGATCGCAGCCAACTCGTCGTCCATCCCCTCCTCAACTGGCAGGGTGACTCGACCCGAGAAGCGGGGATCAGACGGGGTCATGGGGCATTCCTCCTTGAGTGCGGCCGGGCCACGATCCTACCGGCGGCGAGGCGATGGATCCGGCCTCTTGCTCACTCCATGTGAACGTGTTCATGGCTGTGGTCAGGACACCTTGTTCATCGCGGAGCGAATCCGTTTCGGGGAGACGGTGACCCTGGTTCCGAGGCGCTGGGCAAAGTACTGGACGCGAAGCTCCTCCAACATGAACCCGATCTCCTCGATCTCGGCGGGAAGCTTGCCAGCCGGCTGTTCCTCGCACAGGGCGTCGTACTCGACCAGAAGCGGCTCCAACTCAGCCATCTGGCGGAGATCGCGCGTCGGATTCGTCATGAGGGACTCGATGCGCACGCTCACCCCCTGGATCCAGCGAGGCATGTCGTCGTACCAGGGATCCGGGGTGGCCGAGATGAAGTTCTCGAAGACGAGGTCATCAATCTGAGTGGTGATGTCGGCGCGAATTGCCGGATCCGAAACCATTGCCAGGGCCTGACGGGCGTCGACGAGTCGGGCGAGGATCCGCCCGGCGGTGCGCACCACTCGGGCCATCCGGTCGGCCTGGTCCTGACGGACGGCCAGGGAAAGGTCTTCGAAAGCCTCCTTCGTCCGAATCCCCGACAGATCCCCCGCCTTCTCATGAGCAACCGAGGCAACCGCCTTGTGACGCGCATCTGCCAGCAATGCCGGCACGGTGGGATATGGCGAGGTCGCCAACGCCAACTTCGTGCCATTGTCCATGTGCGAGACGACCCACTTCGTCGGATCGGGCAGGGTGAGGACGAACAGCCTGACGACTCCTGCGGCGTGGCTGGCGCGTTGAGCCCTCGGAGTGTCGAGAACGGTGCTACCGACCGCAGTTCCCTCATCAACCAGACATGGGTAGCCGACGGCGTCAGCCCCCTTGCGCGACAGGTCAACCCGTTCCGGGATCGGATCGAAGGTCCACTGCGTCGCCCCATGGACCTGAGGTCGTCCGGCGGCCTTGGTCAAGGATTGCGAGACCTTGGTGGCCAGATCGGTCTGAAGGGATTCCAGGTCCTCGGACCTGGCGACGTGCTTGGGCTGGGAGAAGGTCGACTTGTTCCTACCCTTCTTCCCGGGCTCCTTGCCGACGGTGCGCCCCTCGGCGTCAACGATGTCGAACCCGACCCGCAAGTGCGCTGGGATGGCTGCGGTGTTCCAGCTATCGGCGTCGACGATGACCCCGGTCAGAGCCCGCAATGCTCGCCCGAGTTCCTCGGTGAAAGGGGCTTGACGGTCAGCATCGTTGTCCTCGAGCCAGGTCAGCGCAGCTCGGGCACGGTCGGGAGCGGGGACGAGCTGGGTCCGAATCCGTTTGGGGAGGGCCCGGATGAGCTCGGTGGCCAACTCGGTGCGCAGACCCGGAACCTGCCAGCTGAAAGGAGCGGTCGGCACCTGGTTGAGCAGGGCCAGCGGAATGGTGACGGTGACACCGTCATGCCCGGATCCAGGTTCGAAGACGTAACGCACCGGAAGATCGAGATTGCCAACCTTCCAATGGTCGGGGAAGGCGTCGGCGTCGACCAAGTCGGAGTCGACGAGGTCGTCAAGGGACAAGTCGAGTTGGTGACGATCCTGGACTCGTCTCCACCAGGCGTCGAAATGGGATCCCGAGACGATGCCTTCCGGAACACGACGGTCGTAGAAGGCGAAGATGGCGTCATCGTCGGCGACCAATCCGCGCTGACGGCTACGTTCCTCGAGGTCGGCTGCCTCGTCCCGGACCCGGTCATTGTGCTTGAGGAAGCCGTGGTTGGATCGCCAGTCCCGCTCCACCAGAGCGGAACGGATAAAGATCTGCCGGGAGACGACCGGGTCTATGCGCCCGTAGTTGACGCGATGATCTGCCCACAGCGGTACCCCGAAGAGGGCCGCCCGCTCGGTGGCGACCACGGAGGCCGTCGAGGCTGCCCAGTGCGGAGCGGCCCAGGAACGCTTGATGAGCGGTCCGGCGACCTCCTCCACCCACTCCGGCTGGACGGCGGCCACCGTCCGGGCCCACAGCCGGGAGGTCTCCACCAGTTCGACGGCGACAACAAGTTCCGGGGACTTGCGCGACAGCAGGGATCCGGGATTGATGGCGAACTTGGTACCGCGAGCACCGATGTACTCCTGAGGTCCAGGACGTTGGCCGCGACGTTTCGAGGACTCCCGAACCTGGGCCAGACCGATGTGGGAGAGCAGGCCGGACAACAATGCGACGAGAACACGGTCGGTGGGAGCCGAGGTGCGGTTGACCTCCAGGTGCAGCTCCTTGGCGATCTGGCGCAGTTGGCCGTGCAGGTCGTCCCATTCGCGCACGCGCAGGTAATTGATGTACTCAGCCCGGCACATACGACGAAACGCCGAGGATCCCATCTGCCGACGCTGATGACGCAGGTAGCGCCACAGTCGGTGGATGGCCAGGATGTCCCCGCCCTCGTCGATCCCACCAGGCTGGGGCTGAGGGGCAGGCTTGCCCGGACGGGAATTGGTGTGAGGGGTGTGGCGCGCCGGTGTCCCCGGTGTCGGGGCGTTGGCGGGCCGCCGGTGTACCTGCTGACGAACCTGGGACCAGTCCCCCACCCGGTTGTTGTCGGCGTCGTCGACGGCCTGGAGGGTCTGCAGCAGGTTCGCCTCGGTGGCGAAACGTCGGTGGAAGCTGTCGGCCTCCTCCCGCTTCTCGGCGGGGCGCTCCCTGACATCGCGGATGGACAGTGCCGCGACGATGACGAGGACCTCAGCGAGACTGCCCTGTTTCGACCCCTCAAGCAGCATGCGCCCCAGACGTGGATCCAGCGGGACACGGGCAAGCTGATGGCCAATCTTGGTCAGTCTGGGAGCGTCCCGATGGCCAGGTTTGAGGGCTCCCAGCTCGTCGAGCAGGCGGATTCCGTCATCGATCCGGGAGCGATCGGGAGGCTCGACGAAGGGGAAGTCAGTGATGGCACCGAGTCGAGCCTGGGCCATCTGGAGGATGACGGCGGCCAGGTTGGTGCGCAGGATCTCGGGTTCGGTGAACTCTGGACGGGACTCGAAGTCGGCCTCCGAGTAGAGACGAATGCAGATACCGGGAGCGACGCGGCCGCATCGTCCGGCCCGCTGGTTCGCACTGGCCTGGGAGACCGGCTCGATGGGAAGACGTTGCACCTTGGTACGCACCGAGTACCGCGAGATACGAGCAGTTCCAGGATCGATGACGTAACGGATGCCCGGCACCGTCAGGGAGGTCTCGGCGACATTTGTGGCCAGCACGATGCGCCGGCCGCTGTGCGGGGTGAAGACCCGATGCTGTTCGGCAGCCGACAGCCGAGCGAACAGCGGCAGAATCTCGGTGTTGGCCAGTCCGAGGTCGGCGAGAGCCTCGGTGGTCTCCCGGATCTCCTGCTCGCCCGCCAGGAAGACGAGGATGTCGCCCTCTCCTTCCCGGGTGAGCTCCTCGACAGCTCTGCAGATACCGGTGACCTGGTCAATGACCTCGTCCTTCGTATCGACCGGGGCAGGAGTCGAGGGGCGCTCCGAGAGCTCTTCGTCCTCATCGTCGTCATCGGCGCGGACCTGTTCCGAGGGATCCAGGGGCCGGTATCGCACCTCGACGGGATAGGTCCGTCCGGAGACCTCGATGACGGGAGCGTCGTCGAAGTGGGCCGCGAACCTCGCGGTGTCGATGGTGGCCGAGGTGATGATGACCTTGAGGTCGCGACGCCGTGGCAGTAGCTGCTTGAGGTAGCCGAGCAGGAAATCGATGTTGAGGCTACGCTCATGAGCCTCGTCGATGATGATGGTGTCGTGAGCACGCAGGTCGCGATCATGGGAGATCTCGGCCAGCAGCACACCGTCGGTCATGACCGTCAGCGCAGTGTCAGAGGTGGCGCGACGGGTGAACCGCACCTGATAGCCAACCTGTTCCCCCAGATCGACCCTCATCTCCTCCGCGACGCGTTCGGCGACGCTGCGCGCGGCAATCCGGCGAGGCTGGGTGTGGGCGATGTGTCGACGCCCCAGTGCCAGGCAGATCTTGGGAAGCTGGGTGGTCTTTCCCGAACCTGTCTCACCGGCGACCACCACGACTTGATGGTCCTGGATGAGGTCTGCGATCTCGTCGGCATGCGCCGCGATGGGAAGCTCGGTGTCGAAGGCGACGACTCCCCCACCGGGCAGCTCACCTTCCAGTCGTGAATCAGGCATGGCCTATTCAGTTTATGTGAGAGGTCTGACACTCAGCGACGGGCTCGTGCTGGCCACCGTCTCGTCGGTCAAGCCGTGAAGATCTCCATCCGCTGGATCTGGTCGAGTGCCTCGGTGATCTGGTCAATCCCCACGCGCCAGATAATGCCGCAGTGGGGCTCGAAGACAGTGCCAACAGCCAGTGAGACTGCGCCCCCTTGCGAAGCCGCAGAGCGTGAAAGGCTGCGCGGTCACGACGTTGTTCTCGTTGATGTCCTTGCTGAAGGATCTGATGGTGATGCGATCGACCACACCGGGAAGGGGCTCATCGGGATGAAGGGCGCCGAGTTGGAGTACACGGTGCAGATGTCATCGGTGATGAGCTCCTCGAGGACCAACCACATGGCGGGACAACCACTGGTAGTCCTTCGAGCCGACAGGTCAGTGGCAAATGGCCAACGGAGACTGGGCGTGAGCCATGATGCCACGGCTGACTCCGCCAGCGGTCCATCCCAGGATCGGGTGCTTCTTCATGCCGATGACGAGGAGGTCGACATCGCCGGACAGGTCGACCAGGGCGTCCACTGGCTCGCCGGAGAGCACCCGAGTCTCAACCTCGACGTCGGGATGCTCGTCAGCGACGGGCTTGACGACCTCGTTGAGTCGCTTGAGTGCCTCGGCGTGGACCTTCTGGGAATCCTGGCCGGGAACGGTCACGGCCAATAGCTTGCAGCCACGGTGGTCCGCCTCGGCGAATCCGAATCCGAGAGCGGCAGTTCCTGCGCTCTGAGGGCCGACGGCGACGGCCACACACTTCTTGCCACCGGTCGGGTCCGGGTTCGACGCACGGGAGATGACGACAACAGGTGCGGCGGACATGCCAGCCACGGCCACAGAGGTCGATCCGACGAACATCCGCTCCAGTCCGGAGCTGGCGCGACGACCGACGACGACGAGCTGGGCGTCTGCGCTGCGGTCGGCAAGGATGGCCGCCGGGTTACCCAGAACCACCTCACCCGAGATGCGATCGGGATCTATGCCGCGGCCCTTGGCGACGTTGATGGCGTCATCGACGACGACCTGGCCGGCGTCCTGCAGAGCGGTCGGGTCATAGACGACACCCCAGGCACCGGCGACAGCAGCATCGTCAACAGCGTGAAGGACAATGAGATCGGCGTCTCTCCTGATCGCGGATCCTGCGGCGTACCGGGCGGCGCGCAGGCCGTCCTCCGAGCCGTCGACTCCAACGATGACGGTAGTACGGCGAGTCCTTGACGAGGTTCGATCGTCGGCCATGGTGGTCCTCCTCAGTGAGACGTCAGGGGCGTCAACCCCTTGTCACATTGTCCCACCACTTGCCTTGTGACAAAGGGATCGGGTCCGGATCATTCTTCAAAAGTGGTTCTGCCGTGCAGCTTGCGAGCCAGTTCGTTGTCCAATCCGTCAGCCAGCCTGGACACGATGGAGACTGCCTGGTGCAAGTGTGCCGCAACGAACGGACGAGCCATCACTGACATCGTGACGAAGACCCGGTCCTGATGCAGGGCGAAGCGTCCGTAGCGGGACTGGACGTTGAGGTCGTTGAGCACCTCGACGGCTCGAGACCGTCCCTCGATGTTGTGGACGAGAGCTGCGAAGAGCAGTAGTTCAGAGGCGTCAGGAGTGGTTCGCACAAACACCATGCAGGTGCCCACCCGGATGGCGAAATCTCCCTCGCTGTCGCGAATGGCGGGGTGTCCGAAGATCTGGGACAGCTCGTCGGCCACAAGGCGGTCGAGGTGATCCTTGTCGACCGGCATGATGGCGGGGACGCTGGCCGCCTCGGTGGGAGACAGCGGAGGTTCGGGCTGCAGAATCTCTGCGAGCTGGTCGGGGGCCAGGAAGACCGGGTGCGGGACACCGAAGATGTCACGCAGGGTCGTCACCGCCAGCTCAGCAAGCTGTTCACTGTCATCCTGGCTTCGGTAGACCCAGTAGTTGTCAGTCTTGTGAGAGGTGCAGGTTCCGGGCTCCTGCCATCCCAGGGAGCTCAGTCCGTCGAGCTGGCCGGGGGTGAGCTGAGAGCTGTCCGGCAGACAGCTGTTGCTCGACGCCTCGGCCAGAATCATCGCGGTGTCATCACTGTGATCGGGGTCATCCTGCACGAACCGGATGAAGGGCGTGGGGTCATTGCGCGCTGACATGGTCGAGATCGTCAACTCACCATCGTCGTCAATGACGGAGACGACCTCGGCCAGACGCTCGGTGAACTGGTCCCAGGCCTGTGCTGTGCTGCGATCCAGGTCGAACGCGAAGTCTGGTGGCTCGTCCATGCCTCCAACCTAGTAGGTCCGGAGGCAGATGTGCAGCCTGTGCTCGTCTTCCGGTGCCATCTGGTGAACGTGCATGGTTGAACGCACGCATGGGCCTCGGCATCCGGAAGCCGACGGGTGCGATGACACGCACACGCCAGGGGCCGGAGCACAACCTCTGCTGTACCCCGGCCACCTGGTCAGATCATGACGTCATCAGCTGCAACCGCTGGTGGATCCACAACCTTCGCAGACATAGCAGGATCCCGACGGACGCATCTTCGTTCCGCAGGTCATGCACAGCGGGGCATCGACCTCACGGCCCATCTGCTCCTCGAGCAGTTCGGCACTGGTGTGGGCACCAGCGACTCGCTCAACAGCCTCCTGAGCAGCAAAGAGCCCTGGCTGGTTGGCACCGTCCTCGTGCACCCGGACGCGGTCGGCCGGGGTGTCCTTGAGGGTCTCGGAATCGATGAGCTCGTCCTCCTCCTCGTCTGACGCGTAGGAGCCGGTCTCGACGTATCGGGCACGCTCAGCGGCGGTGTAGATACCCAGCTCGGCGCGCTCGTCGAAGTCCAGGTAGTCCAAGGCCAGACGACGGAACACGTAGTCGATAATCGACGAGGCGATCCGGATGTCCGGGTCGTCAGTCATACCAGCAGGCTCGAACTTGAGGTTGGAGAACTTCTGGACGAAGGACTCCAACGGCACGCCGTACTGCAGACCGATGGACACCGCGATGGAGAAGGCATCCATGACGCCGGCCAAGGTCGAACCCTGCTTGCCGAGCTTGAGGAAGATCTCGCCCAAGCGGCCGGAATCGTAGGCGCCAGTCGTGAGGTAACCGCCAGCTCCAGCGACCTGGAAGCTCGTCGTGCGGCCCATGCGCGACTTCGGCAGACGCTGACGACGCGGACGGTACTCGATGCGAACCTCCGGCGCGGCCTTCTCCTCCTCTTTCTTGACCTCGGAGAGAGGCTGGCCAACCTTGCAGTTATCGCGGTAGACGGCCAGGGCCTTGAGGCCGAGCTTCCAGCCCTCCATGTAGACGTTGGCGATGTCCTCGACGGTGGAGGACTCCGGCAGGTTGACGGTCTTGGAGATGGCACCAGACAGGAAGGGCTGGACGGCAGCCATCATCCGCACGTGGCCCATCGGCGCGATGAAGCGGGTGCCCATGGCGCAGTCGAAGACCTCGTAGTGGGCCTCGTCGAGGCCGGGAGCCCCGACGACCGACCCGTTGTCGGCGATGTAGGCCACGATCTTCTCGGACTGCTCAGAGGTGTAGCCGAGGTTCTTGAGGGCACGCGGCACCGTCTGGTTGACGATCTGCATCGAGCCACCACCGACCATCTTCTTGAACTTCACCAGCGAGAAGTCCGGCTCGATGCCCGTGGTGTCGCAGTCCATCATGAAGCCGATGGTGCCGGTCGGGGCCAGCACCGAGGCCTGGGCGTTGCGGAAGCCATTGGTACGTCCCAGCTTGACGACCTTGTCCCACTCGGCCTTGGCAGCAGCGAGGACGGTGGTGTCATTGTCGTGCAGCGGATGAACCTGGCGGTTGGCGTCGCGATGCTTGGCCATGACGGCCTGGTGCGACTCGGCATTCTCGGCGTAGCCGGCATAAGGACCGACGATGGCCGCCAACTCGGCGGAGCGTCGGTAGGAGACACCGGTCATGACGGAGGTGATGGCAGCAGCCATGGCACGTCCACCATCAGAGTCATATCCCAGGCCCAGGGCCATGAGAAGGGCGCCCAGGTTGGCATATCCAATCCCGAGCTGACGGAAGTTGCGAGTGGTCTCCCCGATGGCCTCGGTCGGGAAGTCGGCGAAGCAGATGGAGATGTCCATCGCGGTGATGACGAGCTCGACGGCCTTGGTGAACTTCTCGACGTCGAAGTGATCATTCTCGTCGAGGAACTTCAACAGGTTGAGGCTGGCCAGGTTGCACGAGGAGTTGTCCAGGCTCATGTATTCCGAGCACGGGTTGGAGGCGTTGATCCGCCCGGTGTTCGGGTTGGTGTGCCAGGCATTGATTGTGTCGTCGTACTGCAGACCGGGGTCAGCGCACTCCCAGGCAGCCTGGGCGATCTTGCCGAAGAGTTCCTTGGCATCGACGGTGTCGAGTACCTTGCCCGGCTCGGTGCGGGAAGTCAGCCCGAAGGACTTGCCCTGCTCGACCGCCGTCATGAAGGCATCCGAGACGCGCACCGAGTTGTTGGCGTTCTGGTACTGGACACTGGTGATGTCGCGGCCACCCAGGTCCATGTCGAAGCCGGCATCGCGCAGGGCGCGGATCTTGTCCTCCTCGCGAGCCTTGGTCTCGATGAACTCTTCGACGTCCGGGTGATCGATGTCAAGGACGACCATCTTGGCAGCGCGACGGGTGGCGCCACCGGACTTGATGGTTCCGGCAGACGCGTCGGCACCGCGCATGAAGGACACCGGGCCGGAAGCAGTGCCGCCGGAGCTCAGCAGCTCCTTGGAAGAACGGATACGGGAAATGTTGAGACCGGCACCAGAGCCACCCTTGAAGATGAATCCTTCTTCCCGATACCAGTTGAGGATCGACTCCATGGAGTCGTCCACCGAGAGAATGAAGCAGGCACTGACCTGCTGAGGGCTCGTCGTACCGACGTTGAACCACACCGGGGAGTTGAAGCTGAAGTACTGATGGACCAGCAGCCAGGTCAGCTCCTCACCGAAGACCTTGGCGTCCTCCTCAGAGGCGAAGTAGCCGTTTTCACGTCCGGACGTCACGTAGGTCTTGACGACGCGGTCGATGAGGGTCTTGAGACTGTTCTCACGGACAGGAGTGCCCAGGGCGCCACGGAAGTACTTGTTCGTGACGATCGTCGAGGCGTTGACGCTCCAGAAGTCGGGGAACTCGACTCCGCGCTGTTCGAAGACTACGTCACCGGTGCGCCAGTTCGTCTGCACGACGTCGCGACGCTCCCACGTCACCTCGTCGTAGGGATGGATACCCTCGGTGCTGAAGGTGCGCTCGACGTGCAGCCCCTTGGAGCGGCTCGTCCTGCGTGGTGCGGACTTGGTCTCGGTCATGGCTCCCTCTAGATATTCGGTGATACGGGTGGTTTGGTGTCGGTACTTGTCATGAGCTGAGGCGCACTTGGCCAAGGCTCGTCAGAACAGCGGCTCGTCCCGCTTCGAAGGCCGCTTGCGGCCCGAGGACCGTGTTTTCTCGGGGGACTCGTCGCGCAACCGATCGATCTCGGTGGCGAAATCCTCGATGGTGTCGTAATTGAGATACACACTTGCGAACCGCAGATAGGCGATGGGATCCAGCTCACGAAGTGGGCTCAAGATTGCCAACCCAATCTCGTCGCTCGGAATCTCCGCGACTCCTCGGGCTCGAAGGCCGTCCTCGACGCGTTGACCCAACAAAGCCAGATCGGCATCCGTGACCGGGCGTCCCTTGCATGCATTGCGCACACCACGGATCACCTTGTCTCGGGAGAAGGGTTCTTCGATGCCGTTACGCTTGTGAACCGTCATCTGCATGCGCTCGATGGTGGTGAACCGTCGTTCACACACGGGACACTGTCGTCTCCGACGGATCGCAGTGCCGTCCTCGCACACTCGGGAGTCCAGGACTCGTGAGTCGTCATGCTGACAGAACGGACAGCGCATCGTCGCCTCCTTCCCCGACCTCGCTGGGTTCCGAACGGCAGATATGCCGTTGATTCAGAAGACTACTCCGAACTTGGACCGAAAACACAACTTATGGGGATGGCGAATCTGAACACCACAACATCTGGTGTCGAGGGGGAATTATTGAGGATGTCGTTTGATCATCCGTCAAGCTGCCACGCGTGACACGCCGAAGATGCTCAGTCCACACGACCACCTTCCACCATCAGGACCTGATATCAGGCAGGTCGCCCGACTGATGTCCATCGGTCTGGACGACGGCAGCCGGGTCGGGGTGACCGCTCTCGGAGTTGCCCTGCCACACCTGACCAAGGCGTCCCAGGGACAAGATCACACCAATGATCATCACGACAACGGTAGCCATCACGGCGACGTCCCAGAACCGATCGTGGACGGGTTCATGGCGTGCGACGGCACCGGGACGCCCTGCCATCAATTCCTGACGATCGATGACGACCACCGGCTCGGCCAGCTCATCCTGCCACGGTCCGATGACCAGGTCACCTTGCCGACTGGTCGTCGTCTCAACATCCCACTCGTACGTCTGAGCACTCATCGGATCACCTCTCTGTCGACGAGAGCCATCCGCTCCCGTCAGCGGTCCCCGGAATGGATCCCGGGGAAGGGCCCGGCGGCACAACCTCCGCCGGCGCCATCCATGACATCCGACCCGACCGACAGGTTCACCGTCATCAGACTGGAACACCAGGAGAACAACCTAGTCAGAAGCAGTTCATAGGTTCCCTGAGAGCTCAGATCAACGCCGCCCCCATGCTCCGGAACAACCATCGAACAGAGCTGACGGGGAACTGTCGTACCCGACCTATACCGTGACTGGCATGACCACCGATACGCCCGGAACCGACTCCTCGGACTCGGCCGCCGTCTCGTCGGCCGTCCCGTTCACCACTACCCGTCGACCTTCTGCCAAGGAGCACGCGGTGCTGACCGCCGTCAAGGAAGGGCTGCGCCGCGACGGTCGCGCACCGACTGTTCGTGCCCTGGCTGACATGACGGGAGCAGCCAGTACGTCGACCGTCCAGAGGCGTATCTCCGCACTCATCGATCTCGGCCTGTTGCGACGCACTGACGGCACCCTTGAGGTCGTTGAGGACGTCGTCGACGTCAATGATCCCCACGGACCCCAGGCCCTTCAGATCGAGGTTTTCAACCCGAATGAGATTGCCGATGACGAGCATCACGACACTGTCATCGCGGTTCCCCCCCAGTTACTGAGCCACGGAGACCACGTGGTGGTCGTCGTCCGCGACGATGGGATGGCACCCGATTTCCACGTCGGAGACCTTGTCCTCGTCCAGCAGCTACCCATGGCGGACCTTCCCGACGACCCACCCGAGCCCTATTTCGTGGCGGCCACAGTGGGTGGCACGACCATCATCCGTTCCTTGGCCAAGCTCGGGGGGAAACCGTGGCTGATGGCCTCGAACCCCGCTCACTCACCGGTAAACCTCGATGATGCTTCTCTCATCGGTCGCGCCGTCTCCATCATGAGACGACTGTGACCCCTGGTGGTCACTCCCCCAGCCTGCACAGAGCTCCGACAGCCATCTCACGATTCGTTGTCGTCCAGAACGAGGGCATTGACGCCCTCAGGAAACCGCCATATCGCGCCGTCGCCAACCGCGGGTCCAGAACCGCGACGACTCCCCGATCGTCGGAACGTCGAATGAGCCGGCCCGCCCCCTGGGCCAACAGGAGGGCCGCATGTCCGGCCGACACCGTCATGAATCCATTACCGCCAGCATCCTGAACTGCCTTGCCCCGTGCCGCCATGAGCGGGTCATCCGGACGTGGGAAGGGAATCCGGTCAATGATGACCAACCGACACGTGTCACCAGGAACGTCCACCCCCTGCCACAGGGACAAGGTCCCAAAGAGGCATGTCGGCGGATCAGCCGTGAATCGGCGTGTGAGATCGGCCAGATGTCCCTCCCCCTGACACAACACCGGAATGTCCGGCATGACCTTGCGCATGTGTTCGGAGGCAGCCACCGCGTTGCGTTGGGAGGAGAACAGCCCGAGGGTACGTCCACCAGCGGCCCAGATCAGCTCGGCAAGATCGTCGAGAACCTCTGGCGCGATGCCATCTCGACCCGGGCGCGGCAGGGACTTACCGACATACAGAATCCCCTGCTTCGAGTAGTCGAACGGTGAGCCGACGTCAACCCCTCGCCACCCCATCTGAGTGTCGAGAACCTCCGGAGCGTCCCCCTCGATCTGCTCACGTGGCGACAGCCCGACGTTCCTTGCCGTGGCCAGGAAATTACCGCCGATGCACAAGGTGGCCGAGGTGAGGATCGTGATCGCCCCCGCGAAGACGTTCTCGCGCAGCAGGCCTGCCACACTCAATGGCGCGACGTGGATGCTGCGGTACCCCTTCTCCGATTCCGAGACCCACACCACGTCAGCAGCTGCCATCGACACCATGCGGTCGACGGTCTCGAAGACCTCGCGCATGGCGGCCTGAGCCTGCACCCTCTCGGCGTCGAGGGATTCCTTAGAATCCTCGTCCCGTCGACCCAACTGGCTCACTGCTTCCCTGGCCAGATCTCGCAATACCGTGCACGCCTGTATGACCTGGGCCTCGGGCTCGGTGACCTGTCCCGGCGCGGTCGCTTCCAGGGCCCTGGCCAGCACGTCCGCCTGATTGAGCAGATCGGCGCTCACGTCATCGTCAAGCCATGTCGAGGCCCGTTTCGACGTCGTCGTCACGAGGGAGGGAGACAGACCCTTGGAAGCAGCCCCGGTGAACCGATCCACCAGCTCGTGGGCCTCGTCGATGATGACGGTGTCGTGCTCCGGCAACACGTTGTTACCGTTCAGCGCATCGATCGCGAGCATGGCGTGGTTGGTGACGACGAGGTCAGCGTTTCGGGCCTTCTCACGGGCTGCTTCGGAGAGGCACTCGCTGCCGAAGGGACAGCGCTGAGTCCCTAGACACTCGTTGGCTGGCACACTCACCTGAGCCCACGCCAACGGAGTGTGCGGAGGTGCGTCATCACGATCGCCGAGCCCCGACTCCTCGACCTGCTTCTCGGCCCATTCACGCAGCATGACGACCTCGGCGCCCAGTGCGGAGGTCGGCGCCGTCCCAGCCTCCCTGGTGTCCTCGGCCTCAGCCGCGAGATCAGCCCCAGGGACCAGCGCGTCCTGTCCTCTCGCCCCCGTCGATCCACCGCGAACCTTGTGCAGACAGACGTGGTTGTTGCGCCCCTTGAGCACGGCCACCTTCGGCCTACGGGATAGGACCTTGTCCGAGGCGTCGAGAATTGCCGGAATGTCCTTGTGGGCGAGCTGTGTCTGTAAGGCAAGGGTGGCAGTGGCGACGACGACCTGCGCCCCTTCCTCGACACAATGGACCAGAGCAGGCGCCAAGTACCCCAAGGATTTTCCGGTTCCGGTTCCGGCCTGAACCAAGAGGTGCAGTTCCTCACGCATCGCCTGGTCGACGGCCTCGACCATCGTCACCTGACCAGATCTCTCCTGACCCCCCATCTGGGAGACGGCTACGCCGAGGAGATCGCGACACATCTTGCTGACCTCAGCCGACTCACGCGTCATGACACGCCTCCTCGACCTCAGCGGCCAGAGCAGGATGAAGATGGGCGATCACATGGGTGCCATCGGCGGTGTGGTCAATGAGTTCGATCGTCCCGTCGCGGTGGATCTTGTCCATGAGGTCTCCGCGCGCATAGGGCATGACGACATCAACCTTCTGGGACGGCACCGGCAGCGACCCCTCGATGGCTGTTACGAGGTTGTCGATTCCCTCTCCGGTATGAGCCGAGATGACATGAGCACCGGGGAAGGTCGAACGCAACGTCAAGATGATGTCGTCGTCGAGACGATCAATCTTGTTGAGTACCAGGATCTCAGGAATGTCACTGGCACCGATTCCCGCGAGCACACCACGCACGGCGTCGACCTGTCCGATGGGGTCGGGGTCAGATGCATCGACGACGTGCACCAGGACATCTGCCATCGCCGTCTCCTCGAGGGTCGAGGCGAAGGCCTCGACGAGGTCGTGGGGAAGATGCCGCACGAAGCCGACGGTGTCGGTGAGGGTGTAGACGCGACCATCCGCCGTCGTGGTACGACGGGTGGTGGGGTCGAGGGTGGCGAAGAGGGCATCCTCGACGAGCACTCCGGCACGGGTCAGCCGGTTGAGCAGGGAGGACTTCCCCGCGTTGGTGTATCCGACGATGGCGGCGGAGGGCACCTTGTTGCGAAGGCGATCAGCCCGCTTGGAGACACGGGTGGACTCGATGCGCTTGAGACGACGACGCAGCACAGCGATGCGATGACCGATACGTCGTCTGTCGGTCTCGATCCGGGTCTCACCGGGGCCACGGCCACCGATACCGGCGCCGCCAGCCGCGCGGCCACCCGTCTGGCGGGAGAGGTTTCCACCCCAGCCACGCAGCCTCTGCTTGAGGTAGTTGAGCTGGGCCAATTCGACCTGGGTACGGCCTTCCACGCTGCGAGCGTGCTGGGCGAAGATGTCGAGGATCAACGCCGTCCGGTCCACCACCTTGACCTTGACGCGGTCCTCGAGGTTTCGAAGCTGAGCGGCGTCGAGTTCACCATCACAAATGACGGTGTCAGCTCCGGTGGCTCGGACTATCTCGGCGAGCTCAACCACCTTGCCCGAGCCGATGTAGGTCGCCGGATCCGGGGTCGTTCGCCTCTGCATGACGGCCTCGAGGACCTGGGACCCCGCGGTCTCAGCCAGTGACTTGAGCTCGGCCATGGCGTTCTCGGCATCGACAGCTGACCCCTTCATCCACACCGAGCAGAGCACCACTCGCTCGAGCCTCAACTGTCGGTACTCGACCTCCGAGATGTCGGACAAGTCGGTCGACATGCCCGGCACACGAGTCAGGGACAACCGGGCATCCAGGTCGAACTGGTCACCGTCATATTCGTTCTGATCGTCGCTGAAGTCCTCAACGAATTCGGGCGCATCCTCGCGCTCGTCGTCGAATCGTGCGGTGTCGCTCACCCGGTCCCCGTCCTGTTGGCCCACTGTCTCGTGCCCCCGACACCTCGTGCTTCGAGGTCATCGGGCCAAGTGTAGGAGGAGAAGCCGACAGGTCAACGGCGGTTCCTTGACCTCGGTGTTCCTCATTCCTCGGGAAGGCTGACCGTCCCGGTCGCGAGAATGACCGCAGGGCCCGTCAGCACCGCGTCATAGCCGTCATCAGCAGGGGTGAGGGTGACGATGACGCGGCCACCGGGCACATGGACCGTCCACGGACCACGGTGACCGGTACGGGTGGCCATCGTCGCTGCCACGGCCACGGTTCCGGTACCGCACGACATCGTCTCTCCCGATCCGCGCTCATGGACCCTCATCGAGACCGAATGACCGTCCAGCTGCTCGACGAATTCGACATTGGCCCCCTCGGGGAAGGCCGACCGTGGACGCCAGGTGGGCGATTCATCGAGGTTGAGCGCAGTGATGGTGGTGTGGTCCGTCACGACCACAGCGTGTGGGTTGCCAACGTCAACCTTGCATGCCGGCCACCACATGTCCTGATGTTCGATGGTGAGATCGTCGCCCTCGACTCGGACCGTCCCCATCGTCACCGACACACCGCCGTTGTCATACAGGGTGACGTGACGAACACCGGCCCGCGTCGCGACGTCAGCCTCGTTACCCGCGATGCGCCCGGTCCGGGCGAGGTGCCGCGCGAAGACTCGTAGTCCGTTGCCGCACATCTCCGCGACGGTGCCGTCGGCATTGCGGTAGTCCATGAACCACAGTTCCGGATCACCGTCCCACCCGGCGACGTCGCCGGCCCGCAGAGCCTGCAGGGTGCCGTCGCCGCCGATACCGAATCGACGGTGGCACAGCCATCGCACCTGCCCAGGGGTCAGGGGGTCGGGGCGGTCGACGATGACGAAGTCATTGCCGGTCCCGTGTGCCTTCCAGAACGTCGTCGTCATGTCGTCAATCCTCCTCGTCGGTGGACAGGGCGGTCAACACCCGCGCCACAACCTTGTCATCGAGATCGGGATCAAGTGCATTGAGCCATTCAATACGATCGTCCCGGCGATACCACATGAGCTGTTTCCGGGCGAAGCGGCGGGTGCCGGTCACGGTACGACGACGGGCCTCCTCCTCGTCATACTCGCCGTCAAGGAACTCCAGCACCTGCCGGTATCCCAGCGCTCGACTTGCCGTGAGGCCGTCCCTCAATCCGACGTCGACCAAGGCACGAACCTCGTCAACCAGTCCGTTCTCCCACATCTGGTCGACGCGATCGGCTATCCGTCGATCCATGTCCTCACGAGGAAGTTCCAGACCAATGTGCACCGTGTCAGGCCAGTGAGAGGTGCCGTCGGGAATGGTGGCGGTGAAGGATCCGGTGAGGTCAATGACCTCGAGGGCTCGCACGATCCTCCTGCCATTCCCCGGCAGGATCGATTCAGCCGCCTTGGAATCCCGTCGTGCCAGTTCCCTGTGCAGGGCCTCCGGACCTTCGGCCTTCAGACGTTTCTGCCACTTCGCCCGTACCGTCGGATCGGTGGGGGGAATGGTCATCTCGTCGACGACGGCCTTGGTGTACAGGGCCGAACCGCCGACGAGCACCGGGACGACACCGCGAGACAAGCACTCTTCGGTCGCTTCGCGCGCCAACTTCTGCATGAGGACGATTGAGGAGGATTCGGTGACGTCAAGGATCGAGACCACGTGGTGCCTCACTGCACGCTGCTCGGAAAGCGTGGGGGTGGCGGTACCGATGTCCATCCCCCGATACACCACCATTGAATCAGTGTTGACGATCTCGGCCGGGCGCCCTTCACGTCCCAGGCGTGAACAGACTCGCACCGCCAACCCTGATTTTCCGCTGGCAGTAGGCCCGAGAAGACAAATGACCGGCAAACTCACACGTTCATCCTTGCGCACTGCAACGACATTGCGGGGCCAACGCGTAGAGCGAAAAACCTCACATGAGTGGACCATCTTGTGTGTAGCCTAAAGGGGTCATCCCCGAGAGGGGGAAAGCTCCCGAAAGGAGATCACATGGGACTCTTCGACAAGGCCAAGGACGCCATCAGCGACCACCAGGACGACATCAAGGACCAGGTCAGCCAGCACAGCGACAAGGTCGAGCAGGGCATCGACAAGGCTGGCGACACTGTCGACGACAAGACCGGCGGCAAGTTCTCCGATCAGGTCGACAAGGGCCAGGATGCCCTCAAGGACAAGCTCGGCGACCTCTGAGTCGTCCACGACATGACGCGGCCCGTCCTCTGAGGGGACCTGCTCCGGATGGGAGCGGATGAGCTGCGACACGAGGGGTGGTGCTCCACTGAGCACCACCCCTCGTCGCATGTCTGAACAAGTTTCACAGCAGGCTCCGATGCCACCCACCCTTGGTCAGCCCTGCGCCGCGCCGATCGTCGGAATACCGAGCATGGTGACACCGGGCTGAGCGCATGCCCCTTCACGGATCTGCCATGCGTCGCCACCACGGGTACGACGCAGGTTCACCAGGCCACCATCGGCGACCAGGTGATGGGGATGACCGGACGTGATGACGACCTCTCCTATGTCGCCCGGACGCGGGACCTCGTCATCTGGGGCCAAGCTGACATGAACCAGGCGGTTGTCCCGGGCCCTTCCGGTGACGCGGTGGGTGACCTCGTCCTTGCGCCCCTCGCCCTCGGCGAACATCACCTCGACGGTGCGACCGACCTGAGCCTTGTTTTCCTGCCAGGCGATGTCGTCGACGAGATCGACGAGGCGTTCGTAGCGTTCCTGGACGACCGGCTTGGGGACCTGGTCCTCCATGATCCCTGCCGGGGTGTTGGGACGGATGGAGTACTGGAAGGTGAAGGCAGCGGAGAACCTCGACTCCTCGACGACACGCATTGTCTCGGCGAAGTCCTCGTCGGTCTCCCCGGGGAACCCGACGATGATGTCTGTGGTGATGGCGGCGTCCGGAATGGCCTCGCGCACCCTGTCAAGGATTCCGAGGAACTTCTTGGACCGGTAGGATCGGCGCATCCGGCGCAGCACCTCGTCAGACCCGGACTGCAGAGGCATGTGCAGGCTGGGCATGACATTGGGGGTCTCGGCCATCGCCTCGATGACGTCATCGGTGAAGGCGGCCGGGTGGGGTGAGGTGAACCGCACCCTCTCCAGACCGTCGATCTCGCCACAGGCCCGCAGCAGCTTGGCGAAGGCGCCGCGATCACCGAACTGAACTCCGTAGGAATTGACGTTCTGGCCGAGCAGGGTGATCTCCTGGACTCCCTCGTCAACGAGGGCTCGGATCTCCGAGAGGATCTCACCGGGGCGTCGGTCGGTTTCCTTGCCGCGCAGCTGCGGGACGATGCAGAAGGTGCAGGTGTTGTTGCATCCCACCGAGATGGAGACCCAGGCCGAGTACGCCGAATCGCGTCGGGTGGGCAGGTTCGACGGAAAAGTGACCAGGGACTCCTCAATCTCCACCTGGGCCGTGGCATTGTGACGGGCGCGCTTGAGCAGGGCCGGCAGGGAGCCCACGTTGTGGGTGCCGAAGACGACGTCCACCCATGGTGCCCGTGCGACGACCGTGTCCTTGTCCTTCTGAGCCATACAGCCGCCGACGGCCAGCTGCATCCCGGGATGGGCCGACTTCACCGAGGCCATGTGGCCGAGGGTGCCGTAGAGACGATTGTCGGCGTTCTCCCGGACTGCACAGGTGTTGAAGACGACGACGTCAGCCGGAGCCAAGGTGTCGGTTCTGGGATCGGGAACGTAGCCGGCCTCCTCGAGGAGACCGGCAATGCGCTCGGAGTCATGGACATTCATCTGGCATCCGTAGGTCACGACCCGGTAGGTCGGGGCCTCGGTCTGCCGCACGGTGTTACTGGGCATGGCGCGAACACTCTACGTCATCAGCCCACGTACCGGACCAGCCCGTTCCTCACACGATCGTCTGCAGGACCAGGAGGATCCCGCCATACACCAGGACGAACACGACCAATGGCCACACGAACTTCAGCCAGTGCGAGTACCTGATGTCCAGCATTTGCAGAGTTGCCATGACCAATCCTGTGGGTGCCAGGAACAACATCGCGTACTGACCCCACTGATAGGCGCACAGCACTGTGGCCCGCGATACCCCGGCGGTGTCGCCGAGGGGAGCCATGATCGGCAGTGCCAGAACGGCCAGACCTGACGACGAGGGCACGATGAATCCCAGCAGGAAGAACACGATGAGCAGGGACAGTACGAAGACGGGGCCGTTGACATGGGAGACCACCTTGGCTGACTCATACAGCAAGGTGTCAGAAATCAAGCCTTCATTGAGGATGTGATTGATTCCCCGCGCCAACCCGATGATGAGGGATACGGCCACCAGGCTTGATGATCCTGCGCTGAACGCATCGACAAGTTTTTTCTCACTGAGTTTATTTGGTCCGGTCGCAGCAATGAACATGATGACAATGGCAATGGCGAGGAATGATGACGCCATCGCCGGGAACCACCATCCTCGGGCCATAACTCCCCACACCATGATGGGGAAGGCTGCCGCAAAGAGGACGAGGATGACTTTACGACGCCAATCGAATCCCATCTCGGCGCCGTCATCACCCAAACCCCACTGAGCCGCAAAAGCGTCGCGATCCTCCCAGACGTAGGAGAATTCCGGATCTGCCTTCACCTTTCGTGAATACCAGGCGAGATAGATGACGACAGCTATCGCTCCTCCAACCAGACCCACAACACGCCATGACATACCTTCGGTGAGTCGAATACCGGCCGCATTCGCTCCAATGGCAGAGGAGAACGGGTTGATGGTCGAGAAACACGTACCAATCGATCCAGCGAGGAAGACCGACCCAACGACGACCAGAGCGTCATACCCCATGGCGATGAAGACCGGCGCAAGGATGGGATAGAAGGCGACTGCCTCCTCCTCGAGTCCACACGTCGTCCCGCCCACGATCATGAACAGGGACACGGAAAGGACAAGGATGAACTCTTTTCCCTTGGACTTGGCAGTGAGTCTCCCGAGACCGGCCTCGAATGCGCCGCTAGCCCTCACAACGCCGATGAGGCCACCCAGTACAAGGATGAAAACGATGATGTCGACGGCCTCGATCGTTCCCGTCACCATGCCGTTCGTAATCTCTCCGATACCGGCTGGATGGGATGCCAGGCGTTGATAAGTACCTGGTACTGACACCGACCCCGTCATGGACCCTGAGGTGAATTCCGAGATCTTCATGGCGACCCCGTATTTGTCCAGGGTCTCCTGGGTGGCCGCATGCTTCGTCATGGCGCCATGAGGATCCACAATGACCAACTGCTGCGAACCTGCGGAGTAACTCATCTTTGAGTAACTTCCGGCTGGGACTAGCCATGTACACGCAACGGCGAGAACTGTGAGGACGAAAAGGATTGTGAAAGCTGACGGAACCCGTAGGCGATGGCGGGTCTCAGTGGCATTGTTGCTCGACAAGGTTCACCTACTTTCAGCATCGGTGAGTCGTCGCAACGGAAAGACCGACGACACTGCCGGTTCACCTGCCCTCCGCTGGGCACTATCAACTCGACTAACAACAGTATAACAACCCAGCACCGGCAGGTACTGGGGCTTAAGAATTAACGCCCGGAAAGGACGGGACGATAGGCTTTTCATCATGATCAATGACGTCATGCTCCCCACCGGCACCCAGTACGAGATTTCCCACGGTCTTTGGCAGGCCGTCGTGACGGAGCAGGGAGCCACCCTTCGCAGTCTTCGCCACAACGGAGACGACGTCATCAAGACCTTTGAGGCCGACCAGTCCCCCGCTTCGTCGCAGGGGCAGCAGCTCCTCCCCTGGCCCAACCGCATCCGTGACGGCCGCTACCGATTCGATGACGTTGACCAGCAGCTGGCTATCAGCGAGGTCGATCGCAACAATGCCATTCATGGTCTGGTGGCGTGGTCACCGTGGCACCTCGTCGAACACACCGACTCCTCGGTGACCCAGGAGATCCGGATCATGGCTCGGCCTGGCTGGCCTGGAACGATTGATGTCCAGCTGACCCACAACCTGGATGATCACGGACTGACGGTCACCGTGAGGGCTCGGAACGTCGGGGCCACGGCAGTGCCTTTCGGCTATGCCGCCCATCCCTATTTCTGCCTCGGCCGGTCCATCGATGAGTGGAAGATTGACGCCCCGTTTGCATCCTGGCTGCAGGTTGACGATCGGCTTCTGCCAGTGCGGATTTGTGGGATGGACGAGGTTCACACGATGAGTGGGCAGTCGCTCGGTCAGCGCACCTTCGACACCGCCTACACCTTGAATCGTGGAGGAACCGTTGGATCGCCGGCATGGCGCATCAAGGTCACCAGCGATGAGGCGAGCCATGAGTTGTGGGGAGATGCGACCATGGGCTGGGCACAGATTTACACTCCAGATGACCGCCTCAGCCTCGCCGTCGAACCGATGACATGCGGGCCGGACGCCTTCAACGAGGGACCCACCCATGGAGACGCCATCCGCCTGGAACCCGGGGACGAGGTCACCCTCACCTGGGGAATCGCCTGAGCTGCTGCTCGGGACGGCATCCCGAACCACCACGTTTCCACAAGGGCTGGTGGCTCAGGATTCCCCCACCGTCTCCACGGCTTGGAAGGAGCGGATGACGGTGACCCTGGTGCGTCCTGGCACGGTGACCTGCTCACCCACCGCCAACGCGATCTGACGTGCGAGTCGGGACGCGTGCAGATCGTCCACCGTACCCGGATCGACGAGGATCTGGACCTCACGTCCAGCTTGCAGGGCGAAAGCCCGTTCGACCCCGGAGAAGCTGGTGGCAATCTCCTCGATGGTGTCCATCCTGCGGACATGGGCCTCCAAGGAATCTCGACGTGCCCCTGGACGAGCCGCAGAGATTGCATCCGCAGCCTTGACGATGAGATCCGTGACGCTCACGGGCTCAATCTCATCGTGGTGAGCTGCAATGGCATGCACGACCTCATCGGATTCCCCATGGCGTCGTGCCAGTTCAGCACCGATGGCCGCGTGGGTTCCTCCAACCCCCGGGGTGAGGGACTTACCGAGATCGTGCAGGAAGGCCGCACGACGACAGGTGTCGACGTCGCCACCGATTTCAGCTGCCAGGGTGGCCGCGAGTCGGGCGCACTCGACGCAGTGATCGAGCACCTGTTGACCGTAGGAGGTCCGGAAGCGCAGGGACCCGAGGATGGGGAGGAGCCGATCGTCAATGTCGGCGATCCCGGCTTCGGACAGCGCCTCGGATGCGGCTTCCAGACACATCTGTTCGATGTGGTCGACGGCTCGCTGATGGGCCTTCTCGATGCTGATGGGGTGGATGCGACCGTCTTCGACCAGATCTACGAGAGCCTGTCGGGCCACCTCGCGCCGCATGGGGTCGAAGCAGCTCAGCAAGACGATGCCCGGGGTGTCATCGATGATGACCGTGACTCCCGTCACTTGCTCGAAGGTGCGGATGTTGCGGCCTTCTCGCCCGATGACGCGACCCTTCATCTCGTCGCTGGGCAGTGGAACGACGCTGACGACGGTGTCGGCAACCATCTCGGAGGAACACCGCTGAATGGCATCAGCCACGATGTGCCGAGCTTTGCCCTCGGCGTTCGTCGTCGCCTCGGCGATGATCGCCCGGGCACTGTATTCAGCCACCGCACGAGACTCTCTGCCGAGGTGCTCTGCCAGTTCGTCTTGGGCCTGGCCAAGGGACATCCCGGCGACGCGCTCCAGCTCCGCGACAATCTGCTCGTCACGTCGATCTAGCTCGGCGTCCCGCTCATCGAGGTGAGAGCTGCGCTCCGCCAACTCCAAGCGCTCCTTCTCGAGCTTGTCGAGGCCGGCGTCGAGGTGGCGACGGGCTTCGCGCAGCTGACGATCACGCTCTGTCAACTCTTCGGCAGAGCGCTGGTTGATCTCGAGCAGGGCCTCGGCGCTGTGGCGAGCTTGCTCGGCATGATCGGCTCGACGCTCTTCATCAACGAGCCGCACTCGACTGGACTCGAGCGCAGCGCGAGCTGCCGCGGTCTCGTCACGACTGCCCGCAAGATCTTGAGTCGCGCGCACCAGGCGCTCCTCGCTGCGAGAAAGCTCCAATGCCTTCGCATCACGTTCGGACTCTGCTCGTTCCGCCCTCCTGCCAATGGCTCGACGGTCTGCCAGCCAGCCAATGATGACTGCCACTGAGAGCACCGCCACCACGACGAGTGCGATGAGCATGACCTCCACCCTTCCTCACATCCTGACTCGGAGCTGCAGCGTCGCCCCCCCTGACGTCGGTGCCAGGAAAACCGAGGTGAGAGGCAAACGATACGACCCTAGTCGAAGGGGCCGGTTATCGGCGCTTCGGGGGGTTCCTCACCGAGTTCCTCGCGGGCGGCACGGATGGCGGCCCAGGATACCTGAGGTCCGTAGCCCTTGCGGGCCAGGGCACCCAACACCCGGCGGGTCAGACGGGCTTCCTCGACACCTCGACCTGCCCGCAGCTTGTTCACTGCGAGTTCGGTGGCGGCATCCAACTCGTCAGCCTCCGTGATCTGGGAGGTCGCGTCCTCAATGATCTGGGAATCGACCCCTTTGCGCGACAATTCGACTGCCACTGCTCTGCGGGACAGACCTCGCACACCGTGACGGGACGCTATCCATCGGTTGGCAAAGTCAGCATCATCGACGAGCCCCACCTCAGTGAGGCGATCAAGGACTGCCTCACGCACCTGCTCAGGCACACCTTTGGAATCCAGAGCTGCTGCGAGTTCACTTCGAGTGTTGGCCCGACGATCCAGTCGTTTGAGGCAGATCTCGCGAGCTTCCTCGTACCACTGGTCGTCGGTCAACTCCTCTGGAGAATCCTTGCGTCGCCGGCTCAGAATTCCACCTCACCGGTTTCGGGATCGACTCCCTCGGGAATTTCGGTCTCACGCAGACCCAGGTGGGTGAGGATCTTGTCCTCGATCTCGTTGGCGACGTCCGGGTTGCCCTTGAGGAAGTTGCGGACATTCTCCTTACCCTGACCCAGCTGCTCATTGCTGTAACTGAACCACGATCCGGACTTGGTGATGATCCCGCAGTCCACGCCCATGTCGATGAGGCTTCCCTCTCGGGAAATGCCCTGACCATAGAGAATGTCGAACTCGGCCTGCTTGAACGGCGGGGCGACCTTGTTCTTGACGACCTTGACGCGGGTACGGTTACCGACCATCTCGGAACCGTCCTTGAGGGTCTCGATGCGACGCACGTCCAGTCGCACTGAAGAGTAGAACTTCAGCGCGCGTCCACCGGTGGTCGTCTCCGGAGAGCCGAACATGACACCGATCTTCTCACGCAGCTGGTTGATGAAGATGGCCGTCGTCCCGGCCGCGTTGAGGGCACCAGTCATCTTGCGCAAGGCCTGGCTCATGAGGCGAGCCTGTAGACCGACGTGGGAATCACCCATCTCTCCCTCGATCTCAGCCTTCGGGGTGAGGGCTGCGACGGAGTCGATAACGACGAGCTCAAGGGCGCCCGACCGCACCAGGGTGTCGGCAATCTCGAGGGCCTGTTCACCGTTATCAGGCTGGCTCACCAGCAGGGAGTCAGTGTCGACACCAAGCTTGCGGGCGTACTCCGGGTCGAGGGCGTGCTCGGCGTCGATGAAGGCGCAGATGCCGCCTTCGGCCTGAGCGTTCGCGATGGCGTGCAGGGCCACCGTCGTCTTGCCCGAGGACTCCGGACCATAGATCTCGACGATTCTGCCGCGTGGGAGGCCTCCCACGCCGAGGGCGACGTCCAGGGCCACCGATCCCGTCGGAATCGCCGCAATCTTCACGGTCTCCTGCTCGCCAAGGCGCATGACGGAGCCCTTGCCGTGCTGCTTCTCGATCTGCTGCAAGGCCGTGGCAAGGGCCTGTTCGCGATCTGCGGTCGCTGCCATGTCGTTCCTTCCTTGAAGACGGTCTCCCGCCCCATTTGCCGCGCGGCATCGCCGCAGCGTTGGTCATGTGTCGTGATGAGGGAGACTCACCGGTTTCCTTGTGTCATCACTCAAACTGTAGGAGCGGGGTCGGACAATCCGTCAGGCAAGTTCGTTCCTGTGGATGACTGCCGTCACGGCTGTCCGCTCGCTTGTGGACAACCCTTCCAGATGCCACTGACGACTTTGCAGCGCGTCGTGTTCCGGTTTTGTTCCGTTTCCGTTCTGGCACCGTTCCTCGGCATCCGGACACGCCCCATCTCCCCAGGTCAGCGCAGCGAGTCGGGCAGCTCCAGTGCCTTCCAGCAGGCCCGCCAAATCGTCTTGGCATCGACTCCGTCAGCCAAGGCTTCCTGCACCGTCCGTGAGTCGAGACCCGGTACAGCCTGCTGTGCAGCCCAAATTCGGCAGTAGTCGTCACCCAGGGCCTCAGCCAGTCGCGTCCACAATTGGGTCTCTGTCATGAAGACAAGCCTAAGGGCAGGATAAGATCAGCGCAGATGTGCGAACGCTCACTGCACGGCTCTCCCCACGAGCCGTGAGTCGCGCGAAAGGAGAAGCGATGACGATGCCGTCGGATGCCCACTCATCATCCTCACGGCGAAACGACCGCATGGTCGCCATTCTCGCCATGTTGCGTGACCACGACGAGGTCCCCTTGCGGACCATGGCGGCCACCCTGGGAGCGAGTGCTGCGACGATCCGACGCGATGTCGCCTCACTCGCTGAACAGGGCCTTCTCATTCGCTCACATGGAACAGCTCGCCGCGCCGGAACGGGGGCCGAACTACCCGTCAACTTACGGGACGGCCGTCGTCGTCGCGCCAAGGAAGCCATCGCACATGCCGTTGCTTCCGAGCTTCCGGTGGGACGTCACGCGATTGGACTCACCGGCGGCACGACGACCACCGAGATCGTCCGAGCCTTGCATCATCGCCATGACCTCACCCTCATCACGAACTCCGTGAGCATCGCCCTCGAGGCCGCCAGCCAGGGTCAGCAACGTGTCCTCATCACCGGCGGGGTGCTACGCCCCTCCTCCTTGGAACTGGTCGGCTCCCTGGCCGAGTCCACCTTCAAACAGGTCAACGTCGGCACCGCCATCGTGGGATGCGACGGACTGAGCGCCGAGGGTGGCCTGACGACCCACGACGGCATCGAAGCCGCTGCAAACCACACCATGATCAAGAGGGCAGCTCGCATCATCGCGGCTGTGGACGGTTCCAAGATCGGCCGGGTCACCCTGGCAAAGCTGGCTGAGGCCAAGGACGTCGACCTCCTCGTCACCGACGACTCAGCTGATCCCGACGAGCTGACCCGGTTGCGCGCCCTCGGAATCGCCATTCGCATCGTCCACGCATCGACTGACTGATCAGGCCGCACATCGCCCCAGAGACGGAGCCAATCCGGACCATGCGTGGTCGAGAGACCCACAACACAGAAGTTCCCGGCCCCAACGGGACCGGGAAACGTCAGAAGTTCAGGGTGTTGTTCATGCCGCAACAGTAATGCGGTGCTCGGGGGTGCCTTCACTCTTGAGCATCTTGTCGCTGACGATGCGCATCAATTCGGACTGCGGGAGATCCAAAGCGGTGCAAATGGCCAGGATGAGCTCGCTGGAAGCTTCCTTCTGGCCCCGCTCCACCTCCGAGAGGTATCCGAGGGACACGCGTGCGGCAGAAGACACCTCACGCAGGGTACGGCCCTGTGCGAACCTCTGTTCACGCAGCGACTCGCCGAGCATCTCACGCAGCATAGCTGATTTCATGGGCGTCTCCTCCTAGGTGATTCATCCATGACAACGCTCCCGGCGAATGGAACATTCCCCACACGGCGAAATCCTTCACATTTTTTCTTGAGGGGGCGTCGTCAGTTCTGTGAACCGCTCAAAACCTCGCATCCGAGGTCCAGAAGCGCCTGGACCGTCGCCCGTCGAATCTCCTCGCGTGGTCCCTCCAGCTGAAGGTGCTTCACGATCGGAGCTCCCTCGTACACCGCACCGATGAAGACTGTTCCGGCCCTTTCACCGTCCTGGGGATCTGGCCCGGCAACCCCGGTGCAGGACAGACCGATGTCAGCCCGGCAGGCTTTCCGACATCCCATCGCCATTTGGGCCGCAGTGATGGAATTGATGACCCCGTTCTCGGCGATCCAGCCGGCGTCGACCCCAGCGAGCTTGGTCTTGAGGTCGCTGGCATAGGTCACGAGACCGCCACGAAAGACCGCCGACGCCCCCGGAACGGTCGTGATGATCGCCGAGACCAGGCCTGCTGTCAGGGATTCGCAGGTTGCCGCCGTCAGACCGCGTTCCGACAGCTCGGCAATGAGTCGACGTGCGCCTTCGTCGCCGGTCACTTGAGGTTCTGCTTCCGAGACTTCACCGGCTTGACCTCAGCGTTCTTGGCACGGTTACGGATCTGGATGGCGTCCCTGATGTACACCAGGCCAGTGACGACGGTGAGCAGGAAGGCGATGATCATGACGGCCCAGGCGAAGACGTCGACGAAGGTCGGGGTTCGCCACAGGCCGAGGCAGAACAGCGTGATTGCCAAGGACTGCATCGCGGTCTTGAGTTTGCCGCCCTTGTTGGCCGCCATCACCTCATACTTGAGCATCTTCATCCGCATGACGGTGATGCCCCACTCGCGCAGCAGGATGATGATCGTCATCCACCATGGCAACTCGCCGAGAATCGATAGACCAATGAAGGCCATGCCGGTGAGTGCCTTGTCAGCGATGGAGTCACCGATCTTGCCGAAGTTGGTGACGAGGTTGTACTTGCGGGCAATCTTGCCGTCGACGAAATCGGTGAGGATCGCCACCATGAAGACGATCGTTGTCGCCGTCCGCCAGCTGCCCTCATGGGCATGGGCCAACAGCATCCATCCGAAGACGGGAACCGCAACGGCTCTCAGCAGGGTCAGCGCATTCGGAACGTTGATGTTGCTGGAGCGGTCCTTCTTCGTGGCCATGGGCACAGTATCTCGCGTGACGACGCCTGATGCGACTCACCGCCCCGAAATGGTTCCCGATTGGTCCGTCGACGTCAGCGCCGTGGGACCACGGTAGTGCCGATGCCGTGGCACTGACGCTCAGGTCAGTACCGGGCGCGCGACGAGGTCGACGCCGTCAGAGCCGACGAAATCGACATCCACGATGTCGCCGACGCTCACCCCGGCAGAATCGACGAGGGTCACGACCCCGTCGACCTCCGGGCCCTGATGCTCCGCCCTGCCGACGATGACTTCGTCGGTCTCCTCAATCATGACCCGACCACGGGTGCCGATACGATCCTCGGCGCGCTGGGAGACGAGTTCGTCGATGAGATCGGCGAGATCTTCGCGTCGTGCAGCAATCACGTCCTCGTCGACATGGCCGTCGAGGGTGGCTCCCTCGGTGCCTTCCTCGTCGGAGTAGGCGAAGATGCCAGCAACATCGAGACGCGCCCGCTGCAGGAAATCAGCGAGGATTTCGACATCGGCCTCGGTCTCGCCGGGGAAGCCGGTGATGAAGTTCGATCTGAAGCCGGCTTCCGGACAACGCGAACGGATGGACTCGATGATGTCAATGAAGGACTCGGCGTCACCGAAGCGGCGCATCCGGCGCAGCAACGGCCCTGATGCGTGTTGGAAGGACAGATCGAAGTAGGGCACGACCTTGGCGGTCGCCAGCATGGTGTCGACGAGCCCTGGTCGAAGCTCCGCGGGTTGCAGGTAGGACACCCGAATCCACTCCAGTCCGTCGACATTATCCAGGCCGGTGAGGAGCTTCTCCAGAGCGCGCAGATCCCCCAGATCCTTGCCGTAGGAGGAGGAGTTCTCACTGACGAGGAAGACCTCCTTGACGCCATGGTCAACCAGCCAGCGTGTCTCCTCGACGATCTCGGCGGCAGGTCGGGAGAGGTAGGAGCCACGGAATCGCGGGATGGCACAGAAGGCACAGCGACGATCACAGCCCGAGGCCATCTTCAGCGCTGTGCTGGGTCCCGAGCCGAGACGGCGTCGGGTGGCTCGAGGTCCCGAAGCCGGGGCCATCGTGGCCGACAAATCAGGGGCGGTGCCATGGCCGGGAATCGACACACCAGAGCTGGCTGACCTGCGGTCGACCGGGCTGATCGGGAGTAGGGTGCGACGGTCATGCGGAACATGGGCCTCGATGGATCCCCCGTCGAGGATGGTGCGAAGTCGATCGGCGATGTCGTCGTAGTCGTCGAATCCCAGCACGGCGTCAGCCTCAGGGAGGGACTCGGCCAGTTCACGTCCGTAGCGCTCGGCCATGCACCCAACCGCTACAACCGACTGGGTTGGCCCGTGGCCCTTGAGGTCTGCGGCTGCCAGCAACGTGTCGACGGAGTCCTTCTTGGCCTGCTCGATGAATCCGCAGGTGTTGACGACGACCGTCTCGGCCTCGCTGGGGTCGTCGACGAGACGGAATCCGCCAGCCTCCATGCGGGCCGCAAGCTCCTCGGAATCGACGTCGTTGCGCGCGCAGCCCATCGACACGAGATGGACTGTCATGAGGTGATCACCGGCAGACACGAGACTCCATTCTGATGGACGAGGTGGTTTCGGCTGCATCCTACGCGTCTACCGTGAGATACATGACCTTTCGTAAGACCGATCACCACAAGAACGCCATCGACTACGAGGTTGCCGGGTTGACATGGCTCGCGGCTGCTCAGCCCGCTGGAGCTGCGATCGTCGAGGTGTTGGACCATGGCAATGGTTGGCTCACGGAACCCGAGCTCTCCCCGATCCGTCCCACCCGTGAGGCGGCTGAGGCATTCGGTCGACGCTTGGCTCACACCCACGCAGCAGGGGCATCCCACCTGGGAGCGGCTCCCGACGGGTTCACCCCTGACGGCGGATACATCGGCCGCGCTCCCCTGCGCCTGCCCTCCGAACACATCGACTCATGGGGAGAGTTCTACGCCCACCAGCGCATCGAGCCCTACATGGACAGCCTTGACGCCGACGCCCGCGCGATCATGTCCAAACTCGTCGACCGGCTGGCCAGCGGGGTGTTCGACCACGACCAGCCCGCCCTGGTGACCGATCCTGCCGCGCGTACGCACGGTGACATGTGGTCCGGGAACCTCATGTGGACCTCCGACGGAGTCGTCCTCATCGATCCTGCTGCCCAAGGTGGTCATGCCGAGGAGGACCTTGCCTCCTTGTCGGTCTTTGGTGCCCCCTTCACCAACGAGATTCGTGCCGCCTACGACGAGGAGTCCCCACTGGCCGACGGTTGGCAGGAGCGAGTTGGGCTGCACCAGCTCCACATGCTCATCGTCCACTGCTTCCTCTTCGGCGGCGGATATGTCGGTGAGACCGTCGAGGTAGCACGCCGCTACCTCTGATCGCTTTCCCCAGGAACGAGCTCATGGCCCCGCCATGTGAGGAGGCCACGAATATGTCTCACCAGCCGGTTCTCGGCATCGATGTGAGCCGATGAGGCCAGCCTGGACAGGCTCACATGAAAGGAATCAGTGGGAGTCGGACCAGGCCTGCGGATCTGAGGACCAGGTCTGCAGGGTGGCCAGCTGCTCCGGGGTGATGCGTCCGGACTCCGCTGCCACTTCGATGAGGGTCGGGTAGTTCGACAGGGTGTACAGAGGCAGGCCGGCCTCCTCAAACGCACGATGCCCCTTCTCCAACTGGTAGGAGAACAAGGCGAGGACGCCGACCACCGTCGATCCCTCTCGCTCGACGGCCTGAGCAGCCTTGAGCACCGAGCCGCCGGTGGAGATGAGGTCCTCGACCATGACGACCTTGGAGCCGGCCGGGATGCGTCCTTCGATCTGGTTGCCGCGTCCGTGGTCCTTCGGGGCGGAACGGACATAGGCCATCGGGGCTCCGAGACGATCGGCAGCCAGCGCGGCGTGGGCGATGCCAGCAGTGGCGGTCCCGGCGACGACGTCGACCTGATCGAAATTCGCGCGCACCAGATCAGCCAGGCCCGAGGCGATGAGGTCACGGATCTGTGGGTCCGAGAGGGTAACGCGGTTGTCGCAGTAGATCGGTGAGTGCAGGCCGGAGGCCCAGGTGAACGGGGCATCCGGGGACAGCGAGACAGCTTCGATGTCGAGCAGACGCTCGGCGAATTGCTGGGCGATCTCCTTGTTGGTGACGGTCATGACGGTCTTCCTCCAGGTGGTGTTGTCGTCAGGCTGCCGTGCGTCCGGCATTCCATTCGTCGCGGATGGCGTGATAGGCCGCGACCGGGTCGTCGGCCTTGGTGATGGGACGGCCCACCACGATGGCCGAGGACCCCATCGAGGCCGCGTTGCCAGGGGTGGCAACCCGGGACTGGTCCCCCACTGCGGCGCCTGCCGGACGGATACCGGGGGTGACACGCAGGAAGTCCGGACCCGTCACCGAGGCGATGTCGGCGGCCTCATGGGCCGAGCAGACGACACCGGCCAGACCGGCCGACTGGGCAAGTTTGGCGTAGTTACGCACCGATTCGGCCAGCGGCACCTCGATGAGCTGCTCGGTCTTGAGCGCTTCTGGGGAGGTCGAGGTGAGCTGGGTGATGGCGATGACACGAGTGGTCTCGGCCGCATCCCCGAGGCCCTCCAGAGCTGCCTCCATCATGGCCTTTCCGCCCGCAGCGTGGACGGTCAGCAGATCTGCTCCCAGCCGGGACAGGCTTACGGCCGCGCCCTTGACGGTGTTGGGGATGTCGTGGAGTTTGAGGTCGCAGAAAACATCGTGCCCGGCATCCTTGAGGCTGGTGATGACACTCGGACCTGCCGCGTAGAACAGTTCCATCCCCACCTTGACGAAGAGGCTCTCGTCGAACTTCGCGACGAAGTCGAGGGCAGCCTCGGCGCCGGGAAGGTCGAGGGCGATGATCGGACGGCTGGTGTCCATGTGTACTCCTTGATGGTGGTCGATGATCAGCGAGACCGACGGACCTCGGTGCGGAGGTCCTCGAGGCTGGGGATGTGCAGGTCGTCCATGAGCGGCTCAAGGCCGTCGATGATCTTGGGACATGCCACCGGATCGGTGAAGTTGGCGGTACCGACGGCGACCGCCGAGGCCCCAGCCATCATGAGTTCCAGGACATCGGCGCTGGTCATCACCCCACCCATCCCGATGACGGGGATGTCGACAACCCGGGTGACGGCGTCGATCATGCGCACTGCGATGGGAAGGACGGCTGGCCCGGAGAGCCCGCCCGTGCCGTTGGCGATGACAGGTTTTCGCCATCCCAGGTTGATCCTCATCCCGGTGAGGGTGTTGATGAGGGTCAGGCCGTCGGCCCCGGCGTCAGCGACCGCTCTGGCGATCTCAGTGATGTCGGTGACGTTGGGAGACAGTTTGACGTAAACCGGCACGTTGGCGGCCGCGACGACGGCTTTCGTCAGGTCGTGGGCGGCGGTCGCATTAGTGCCGAAGGTGATTCCTCCGCGCTTGACGTTGGGGCAGGAGATGTTGATCTCCAGGGCTGCCACGTTCGGAGCGGTCGAGATGACCTCGGAAACCGTGACGTAGTCCTCGGTAGTGTACCCGGCGACATTGGCAATGATCGGCAGGTCCGGGAAACGCTCGGCCAGCCACGGCAGCTTCTCGGCCATGACGACGTCGAGACCCGGATTCTGCAGACCGATGGCATTGAGCATCCCGCCGGGGGTCTCGGCGACCCGAGGAATCGGATTGCCGGGACGCGGCTCAACGGTGGTCGCCTTGATCATGATCGATCCCAGCACTGACAGGTCGTAGTACTGGGCATACTCGGAACCGAAGCCAAAACACCCGCTGGCGGGCATGATCGGATTCTTGAGCTCCAAGCCCGGCAGCGAGACGGCCAACCTGTTCACAGCACGACCTCCTCGGCCTCGAACACCGGGCCGTCGTAACACACCCGGAACTGATGATCGGGGTCCCCTGCGTCCCCGATGACACAGGCGTAGCAGGCACCCACCGCGCAGGCCATCCTCTCCTCCAGGGAGAGCTGAGTGCGCACCGTCGGAGCCAGGGCCGACTTCACCCACTTCAGCATCGGGATGGGCCCACAGGCTTGCACGATGTCGGGGATGAACCGTCGCGCTGCGTCAGTCTCGACGATCTGGGCGACGGTCCCCCTCGTCCCCACCGACCCGTCATCGGTGGAGATGAGCACCTCGCCCAGCTGGGAGAATTCATCAGCCCAGAAGATGTCGTTGCGGCCCCGGAATCCCAGTCGGAACTGCACCTGGACGCCACGCTCCACGAGGCGACGACCGAGCAGGTACAGCGGCGGGATGCCCACACCTCCACCAACGAGCAGGGCCCGTTGTCCAGACTGCACGGAGTCGAGGGCAAATCCGTGTCCCAGCGGGCCGAGGACATCCATCCTTGCCCCGAGAGGCACCCGCGACAGCTCGTCGGTTCCCCGTCCGACCACCCTGAAGATGAGGGTGTATCCCTCCTCGTCCGCGTCAGCTATGGACAGTGGCCGACGCAGCACGTGCAACCCACCGGGCAGCAGGTCGAGGAAGGTTCCCGGGACGGCCCTCGGCATCGGCCTGTCAGGGATGAGCCGCACCGAGTACACCCCACGGGCAATCTCCTGGCGATCCGTCAGTTCCATCATCTGAGGGGCCGGACGCTGCCCCGTGGCCCCGCTCATCAGATCGACTCCGTCGAGAAGGCTCGCGACTCCATCACCCGGCAGATCGCTGCGGCGGTATCGAGGGAGGTGAACAGCGGGATGCCCCGGGCGATGGCCTCACGACGGATCTGCTTTCCGTCGATGATGGTGCCCTGGCCGTTGCCCATGACGTTGATGACGGCGTCACAGCCGTTGCGACTGATGAGGTCGAGGACGGACTCGGTGGAACCAGCCTCCCCCGACCCGATCTTCTCGGCCACGTCGATCCTCAGGCCACCCTCGTCGAAGAACCGCGCGGTGCCCTTGGTGCCGACGAGCTGGAATCCAATCCGGTCGAAGCGACGGGCCAGGGTGAGAGCCTCGGGTTTGGCGTCGTCGGCCACCGTGATGAGGATCTTGCCGTATTCGGGGACGTGCAGACTTGCGGCCTCGAAGACCTTGTACAACGCTTTCTCGACGGTGTCGTCAGAACCCATGACCTCACCGGTCGACTTCATCTCCGGTCCCAGGTGCGAATCGACCAGGTCGAGCTTGGAGAAGCTGAACACCGGAGACTTGACGTGGATGCGCGTGGAGACCGGCAGCAGTCCAGGTTGCAGATCGAGGTCCGAGAGCTTCTCCCCGAGGATGATCCGGGTGGCCACCTCGGCCATCGACACCCCGGTGACCTTGGACAGGAAGGGAACGGTGCGCGAGGCACGAGGGTTGGCCTCGATGACGTAGACCGTGTCCGCACCGCTCGAGGGGTCCTTGGCGATGACGAACTGGATGTTGAGGATGCCCTTGGTGTTCAGTCCCAGGGCCAGCTCCGTCGTCACCTCGACGATGCGATCTGTGACCCGCTGGCCCATCCGCTGCGGCGGGTAGACGGCCATCGAGTCTCCGGAGTGTACGCCCGCACGCTCGATGTGCTCCATGATGCCGGGGATGAGGACGTCGGCGCCGTCACAGATGGCATCGACCTCGCACTCAAGACCGTTGAGGTAACGGTCCACCAGCACCGGCTTGTCGGGGCTGGCGTGGACGGCGTCGCGCATGTACCGCCTGAGCTCCTCGGCGCTCGTCACGATGGCCATGGCACGACCACCAATGACGTAGGAAGGACGCACCAGCACCGGGTACCCGAGCTCCTCGGCAACCACCAGAGCCTCCTCGGTGGACCGGGCGGTACCACCAGGAGCCTGTGGGATCCCCAGCTCCGCAAGCAGGGACTCGAATCCCTCACGGTCCTCGGCGCGGTCGAGGTCGGCAAGCTGGGTGCCCAGAATCGGCACCCCGGCAGCCTCCAGCGGGCCCGCAAGATTGATGGCCGTCTGGCCACCGAACTGGACGATGACCCCCTCCGGCTGCTCGAGGTCGATGACGTTCATGACGTCCTCGATGGTGAGAGGCTCGAAGTACAGCTTGTCGGAGATGGAGAAGTCGGTGGACACCGTCTCCGGGTTGGAGTTCATGATGATCGCCTCATACCCGGCGGCCTGGATGGCCTTGACCGAGTGCACGGTGGCGTAGTCGAACTCGATGCCCTGACCAATGCGGATCGGCCCGGAACCCAGCACCAGGATGCTGGGGCGATTCGACTTCACCGACTCGTTCTCCATCTCGTAGGTCGAGTAGAAGTACGGGGTCGAGGAGTCGAACTCGCCGGCGCAGGTGTCGACCATCTTGTAGACCGGCTTGATACCGGTCTCGACTCGACGGTTGCGTACCTCATCGGCGGTCCTGCCCCAGAAGTGGGCAATGGCCGGATCGGAGAAGCCGTTGCGCTTGGCGATCCAGAGAGTCTCCGGATCATCAGGGCAGGCCCGCAGCCTCTCCTCGATCTCAAGGATGTGGGCGATCTTGTCGAGGAAGAAGACGTCGATCTTGGTCTGCTCGTGGAGTTCGTGCACAGTGCGACCGCGGCGGATCGCCTCGGCCAAGCAGAAGAGACGGTCGTCACGGGCGTGCAGCAGGCGTTCCTCGAGGATGTCGTCAGGTAGGTCCGCGACATCACGCAGAGCAATGTGGTCGACGCCGATCTCCAGGGAGCGCACTGCCTTGAGCAGGGATTCCTCGATGGTGCGCCCCAGAGCCATGACCTCGCCGGTGGCCTTCATCTGAGTGCCGAGACGACGATCAGCCCGGGCGAACTTGTCGAAGGGCCAGCGCGGAATCTTGGCGACGACGTAGTCGAGCATGGGCTCGAACATCGACCAGGTCGTCCCGGTGACCGGATTGCGGATCTCGTCGAGGGTCATACCGACGGCAATCTTCGCAGCGATCTTGGCAATCGGGTAGCCAGTGGCCTTGGAAGCCAGGGCCGAGGACCTCGAGACTCGCGGGTTGACCTCGATGACGTAGTACTGGAAAGACTCCGGGTCCAGGGCGAGCTGGACGTTGCAGCCTCCCTCGATGCCCAGCGCCCGGACTATCTCGATCGACGCGTCGCGCAACATCTCGTGCTCGACGTCGGTGAGAGTCTGGGTGGGGGCGAAGACGATGGAGTCTCCGGTGTGGACACCGACCGGGTCGAAATTCTCCATGGTGCAGACGACCATGGTGTTGTCGGCGCCGTCGCGCATCATCTCGTACTCGATCTCCTTGTACCCGGCGATCGACTGCTCGACCAAGCACTCGGTGACCGGGGAGAGTTCCAGACCCTTCCCGACGATGCGAACCAGTTCGGCCTCGTCATGGCAGATACCGCCGCCGGTACCGCCGAGGGTGTAGGCGGGACGGACGATGAGCGGGTAACCGATGGTGTTACCCACCTCAACCGCCTCGTCGACAGTGTGGACGATCTCGGAAGCCGGCACCGGCTGGCTCAGCTCGTCCATGAGCTGCTTGAACAGGTCACGGTCCTCCGCCTTCTCAATGGCGGAGAGCTTGGTTCCCAGCAGTTCGATGCCCAACTCGTCGAGGATCCCGGACTTAGCCAGTTCGGTGGCCATGTTGAGACCAGTCTGGCCGCCCAGGGTGGGGACGATGGCGTCGGGACGTTCCCGGCGCAGGATTGAGGAGACGAATTCCAGGGTGATCGGCTCGATGTAGACCTTGTCGGCGATGTCGCGGTCGGTCATGATCGTGGCTGGGTTGGAGTTGACGAGGATGACCTCGTACCCCTCCTCCTTGAGGGCCAGACAGGCCTGGGTGCCGGCGTAGTCGAACTCGGCGGCCTGACCGATGACGATCGGACCGGATCCGATGACGAGGATGCGATGCAGGTCGGTGCGGCGGGGCATCAGTTCTGGCCTCCAGAGTGATTGGCGTCCATGAGTGCCACGAAGTCGTCGAAGACGTGGGCTGCGTCGTGCGGCCCGGCGGCCGCGTCGGGGTGGTACTGCACCGAGAAGGACCCGAGACGGGTGTGACGCACACCCATGACCGTCTCGTCATTGATCTCGATGTGGGTGATCTCCAACTCCGTCCCGGCCACTGAGTCGGGATCGACGGCGTATCCGTGGTTCTGGCTGGTGAAGTCGATCCGTCCGGTGGACAGTTCACGCACCGGGTGGTTGAAACCACGGTGTCCGAAGGACAACTTGTAGGTGTCGGCTCCGTTGGCCAGGGCGAAGATCTGGTGGCCCATACAGATACCGAAGACCGGATAGTCCTCCTGGAGCTCACGCACCACGTCCTGGACCTGTGGGATCGACTTCGGGTCGCCGGGGCCGTTAGACAACATGATGCCGTCCGGGGCCAGGGCACGCACCCGGTCGGCCGAGATGTTCCAGGGCACCACGGTGACGGCGCATCCCCGCTTGCCGAGCTCGCGCAGGATGGAGTGCTTGAGGCCGAAGTCGAGGAGCACCACACTGCGTCCACCCAGGGGCGACGGATAGGCGGTGCGGGTGGAAACCTGGGCGATCTGGTCGGTGGGAAGCTGGGTGTCGCGCAGCTTCTCCAGCTCGGCGTCGAGATCGGCGCCCGGGCCCAGCAGGACCCCCTTCATGACCCCCTCGTTACGCAGTCGTCGCACCAGGGCACGAGTGTCGATACCAGCCAGGCCTGGAATGCCATGGGTGGTGAGGAACTCGTCGAGGCTGCGTCGGTTGCGCCAGTTGCTGGCCAGTCGCGGCACCTCTCGGCAGATGACCCCGGCAGTCGTCGGGAAGAGGGACTCCATGTCGTCGCGGTTGATGCCGCAGTTTCCGATGAGGGGGTAGGTGAAGGTGACGATCTGTCCGTTGTAGGACTGGTCGGTGAGGGTCTCCTGATAACCGGTCATCCCAGTGGTGAAAACGACCTCGGCCCTCACCTCGAGGTCAGCCCCGAAGGCCTCCCCCTCGTAACTCGTCCCATCGGCCAACAACAGGGTGCGTCTGCTCATCGCGGGTCTCCCATCTCGTGGTCATCAGTCTTGCCGATCTGCTGTCCTCGACGGTGCACCGTCCGGCCACCGACCATCGTCAGCACGCAGTCACCGAGGACGGGACGACCGGCAAATGGGGTGTTGCGTCCCATGCCGGCACCCTCCTCGGGGATGATCGTCGTCTGGGTCTGCAGGTCGAAGGCGGCCAGATCGGCCGGTCCACCCACTCGCAGTCGTCCGGCATCGGCCAGCCCGAACGTGTCCGCAGGCCCAACGGTGAGCCAGTCGACCAACTGGTCCAGGCGGAATCGACGGTTCAGCACGAAGTTCGTGTACAGCAGGGCGAAGGTGTGCTCATTCGTGATGACCCCGAAGGCGGCATTGCGGAAGGAACAGTCCTTCTCAGCGCCGGCGTGCGGGGCATTGTCCGTGGCGATGCAGGTCAAGGTGCCGTCACACAGCCCCTCGACCATGGCGTCGACGTCATCCCGAGTGCGCAGCGGTGGATTCATCTTGTAGAACCCGTCGTCGCCAGGAATGTCCTCGTCAGCCAGCAGCAGGTGATGGGGTGCTACCTCGCCGGTGACCCGCGCACCGTCCTCCCGGCCACGACGCAGGGTGCGAATCGACTGCCTGGTCGAGGCATGGCACAGGTGGTATTGGGCCCCGGTGGCTTCTGCGATCATGACGTCTCGGGCCACCTGGACGGTCTCGGTGAGACGGGTCATGGGCGGCAGGTCGAGTTCACGGGCCCGGCGTCCGTCATTGATGACCCCGCCACGCACCAGGGACTCGTCCTCGGCATGGGCAGCGATGGGACGGTCCGCCGCGGCGGCAGCGCGCATGGCGTCGTACATCGTTCCGGCCAGCTGGACGCCCTTGCCATCATTGGAGAAGGCCACGGCCCCGGCCTGGGTCAGGGCATCGACGTCGACCAGATCGGCACTCGTCAGCCCGACGGTGATGGGAGCGATGGGCCGCACTCGCACCATCGCTGACTCCTTGATCCTGCGCTTGAGGTCGGCCATGAGCTCAGCGGTGTGCGGGTCGGGCACGGTGTTCGGCATCGCGCAGATCGTCGTCCACCCGCCGCGGGCTGCGGCGGCAGTGCCCGAGGCAATGGTCTCCTTGTGCTCCTGTCCCGGCTCGCGCAGATGGACGTGCAGGTCCACCATGCCGGGAGTCACGAGAGCCCCGCCCAGGTCGATGACCTCGGCGTCGGCTCCGTCGAGGGCATTGCGACGACCTCGTGAAATGGCTTCAATTCGGTCATCGTGGACGAGGAGCTGGGAGGGAACCGGGGTGGCTCCCTCCAGCATGGTCAACCCGGTGAGGAGGACCCTTCGGCTCACTTCGTCTCCCTGGCCTGCAGCACCTGTTCCAGAATGGCCATTCGCACCATGACTCCGTTCCCCATCTGCTCAAAGATACGAGACGAGGGGGCCTCCACGAGGTGACCGGAGATCTCACATCCTCGGTTCACCGGAGCCGGGTGCATGATGATCGCGTTCGGCTTCATCCGCTTCGCCCGTTCGTCGGTGAGTCCGAAGGCCTGCAGGTAGTCGGTGGCGGAGAAGTCTGGGCCGGCGTCGAACCTCTCGTGCTGGACTCGCAGCATCATGGTGACGTCGACGTCGGAGATGATCTCGTCGAGGGTGGCCATCGTGCCAAGCCTGGTGACGTCGTGGTCCATCCACTCGCGCGGGCCGGTGAAGACGACATTGGCACCAAGACGGGCAAGGATCTGGGCATCGGAACGAGCCACTCGCGAGTGGGCGATGTCCCCACTGATGGCGACCGTCAGGCCATCGACGTGACCGAACTCCTCGGCAATGGTCATGAGATCGAGCATGCACTGGCTGGGGTGCTGGCCGGAACCGTCGCCACCATTGACGACCGACAGACCGAGCATCCCGGTCGACAACAGGTAGTCGTAGTAATGGTTGGTGGAGTGGCGGATGACGGCCACCTCGGCACCGATAGCGTCGACCGTGCGCACCGAGTCGTAGAGACTTTCCCCCTTGGTGACGCTGGAGTGTCCCGGATCAAAGTCGAGGACCTTCATGCCCAGGCGGTGCTCGGCCATCTGGAAGCTCGTCATGGTTCGGGTGGAGTTCTCGAAGAACATGTTGATGGCTACGTGCCCAGGCCCGACGTGCGGGGCCTCGCCGGCCTTGAACTGACGTCCGCGATCGATGATCTTCATGACGTCGTCATTGGACATGTCCTCCACGGACAGGAAGTGACGTCCGGAGTAGTCGACGTCGAACTCGTCAACGACCTCAGCACTCATCGGGATGCCACCTTTCGAATGGTGACGGCGTCCTCGCCATCGACTTCGGTGACGCGGACGTCAACAGCCTCCCCCAGAGAGGTGGGGATGTTCTTCCCGACGAAATCGGCACGGACCGGCAGCTCGCGGTGACCGCGATCAACCATGACAGCCAGCAGGATGCGGTCGGGACGGCCAGTGTCGAGCAGGGCGTCAAGGGCAGCCCGCACGGTGCGACCGGTGAAGAGGACGTCGTCGACGAGGACGACCGTCTTGCCGGCCAGGTCCCTCGGGACGTTGTTGCCGGAGAGCACCGGGTTCTGCGGACGCTCGCGGTGCTCATTGGGATCGAGGTCGTCCCGGTACAAGGTGATGTCCAGCTCGCTGACGGGAACATCCACATCGCTCAGGGAGGACAGCTTGGCGGCCATTCGCTGTGCCAGGTATGCGCCGCGGGTGCGAATACCGACGATGACCAACTGGTCGAGCCCCTCATTGCGCTCGACGATTTCGTAACAGATTCTCGTCAGCGCCCGCTCCAAAGCCTTGGAGTCGAGAACGGTGACTTGGCCGGATGACTGGGTGAGTTGCATAACAGGCTCCTACCGCTGGACACCGCGGGTGCGAGGGTGGAGCACACCGGGCGACGCGCACATGCGCAGCCGCCTGTTGGCACGACCTTCGCGACCTCACGGGATCGCCATTAAAGGGCGTCGCTAGGAGCGTAGCACGACCCGGGCTGAAGTTGTCTCAGCAGGCGTGATCAGCGAGCACCGACTCGATGTTCACCCTCTCGTCGTCGGTGAACGGTGTCGCTCCCAGCGCGTCAAGGTCGGAGTCCAGTTGCGGCACCGAGGAGGCACCGACGAGGACGCTGGTGATGCGGGAATCCCGCAGGATCCACGACAGAGCCATCTGGGCGAGGGTCTGGTCGCGGTCCTTGGCGATCGCGTTGAGGGCCGAGACGGCGGCGCGGGTGGCGTCGTCGATCTGCTCGGGACGCAGGGAAACCGCACCCATGCCAGCCCGGGACTGGGCCGGAACGCCTCTGAGGTACTTGTCGGTGAGGATCCCCTGGGCCAACGGGGAGAAGCAGATGATGCCCATCCCCTCCTGCTCACAGGTGTCGACGAGGCCATCCTCGATCCAGCGGTCAAACATGTTGTAGCGCGGCTGGTGGATGAGAAGCGGGGTGCCGAGGTCGCGGGCGATGGCGGCTGCCTTCTCGGTCTGCTCCGGATCGTAGGAGGAGATGCCGACGTAGAGGGCGCGTCCGGAGCGGACGATCCGGTCGAGGGATCCCATGGTCTCCTCGAGCGGGGTGTCCGGGTCGAAGCGGTGGGAGTAGAAGATGTCGACGTAGTCCAGGCCCAAGCGCCTGAGGGACTGGTCGCAGGAGGCGATGAGGTACTTGCGGGAGCCGCCTCCCTGCCCGTAGGGGCCAGGCCACATGTCGTAACCCGCTTTGGAACTGATGATGAGCTCGTCACGGTAGGGCTTGAAGTCGGTGGCCAAGATGCGGCCGAAGTTGATCTCCGCCTGACCGTAGGGCGGACCGTAGTTGTTGGCGAGATCGAAGTGGGTGATGCCACGGTCGAAGGCACGACGCAGCACGGCACGCTGGGTAGACCCTGGGTGAAGGTCTCCGAAGTTGTGCCACAGGCCCAGGGAGATGGCAGGCAGCAGCAAACCGCTGGTCCCGCAACGTCGGTACTCCATGGTGTCGTAGCGATCTTGGGCTGCCCCATAGGTGCTCACTGCCATGGCCTCAGCGTACCGACAGTCAGCCGTGGTGGGAGCAAGTGTCCAGGACCTCGTCACATCGCTGCCCGCCACGATCGTTACGGGATAGTGGTCACGACTCAGGATTGGCACAGTGCAAGGACACCAGTCTCGATGCTCAGCCGCTGGGATTCGAGACGCGGTACCTGACCGATCTCAGCGACGAACCCACACCGTCGTCTCCCCCGGGAGCTCATCCGTGACGATACCCGAGGCCAGTTCGACGGTACCCCCGGGGAGCGGGCTGGGGTCATCACCGAAATTGGAGACGATGAGCCACTCCCCTCGCCGAAAGGCCAGGACGTCGTTCTCGCCGTGACTGGTCCAGATCAGGTCATCGTTACCAATGAGCTCCTTGCGCAGCCGCAGCGCGTCGCGATACATCGTCAGGGTTGAGGTGGGGTCGTTTCTCTGCGTCGAGACGGCGTAGTGGGAGAACCACAGCGGCTGCGGTAGGTGGGGCCCCGCCGGCCCGAATCCGTAGGAAGGCCCGATCGGTTCCCACGGCAGGGGGACGCGGCAACCGTCCCGCCCGACCTCCTCGTCACCGCGACGGAAGAATGTTGGGTCCTGACGCTGGTCGACCGGGATCTCAGCAACCTCCTGCAGACCCAATTCCTCACCTTGATAGAGGTAGGCCGAACCGGGCAAGGCCAGCATCACCAGAGCGGCGGCCCTCGCCCGGCGTAGGCCTTGGGCCGCATCACACATCGCCGGGTCGCCACCGGCCTGTAACCAGTCCCCGCCGTATTTGCGGATGGGCCAGCCGTTCTCACCCAGCCCCGGATAGACCGTGCCGTATCGGCTGGCCGACCTGACGGTGTCGTGGTTGTTGAGCACCCAAGTCACCGACGATCCCGATGCGGCCGTGATGCACCGGTCGATGACGTCGGCAAAGACTTCCGCATCGTACTCGGCGGACAACAGATCAAAGAAGAAGGCCTGGCCCAAGGAGGAGGGGTCGGTGTACCGGGGCAGGCGAGCCGCCGGGACCGTTGCCTCGGCCACCGCAGCGCGAGGCGGGTCGAAGGAATCCAGGAGCCGTCGCCAGGAATGGAAGATCTCGATGGTGGCGTCGCGATCCTGCAGAGGGTGGTCCTCGCCGATGGGCCATGCGTCCAGGTCCGCCTTGGAGGGGAGCGGTTCGTGGAGATCCTTGGCCAACAGGGACGCGGCATCAACACGGAAACCGTCAACCCCTCGGTCGGCCCAGAAGCGCAGGATGTCGAGGAACTCCTGCTGCACCTCGGAGTTGTCCCAGTTGAGATCTGGCTGTTCTGGTGCGAAGGAGTGGTAGTACCACTGCCCGTCAGGAACCTGCGTCCACGTCAAGCCACCAAAAATCGACACCCAGTCACTGGGAGGCTCGTCGCCGTCGCGGAAGTGATATCGCTGCCGTGCCGGTGAGCCGGGTCCGGATGCCAGAGCCTCCCGGAACCACGGATGCCGGTCACTGGTGTGGTTGGCGACGATGTCGATGATGACCTTGATGCCGTGCGCGTGCAGATCGGCGATGAGGTCATCAAGGTCATCGAGGGTCCCGAAGACTGGATCGACGTCGCGCAAGTCGATGACGTCGTATCCACCGTCAACGAATCCGGATGGGTAGAAGGGGCTGAGCCACACGGCGTCGACCCCGAGCTCGACAAGGTGATCGATGTGGTCGCGGATACCGGCCAGGTCGCCAATTCCGTCACCATTGGCGTCGGCGAAGCTACGCGGATAAACCTGATAGACGGTTCCGTCGCTCCACCACTGCTGGGACATCGCACCTCCTGTTGCCTAGGGCGCCAAGCCTACTGGTCCAGTTCGATCTTGCGATGCTGACTCATGATTCCGCCGTGACAAGCCAGAACATCCTCTCCCCTGATCTGTCGCAGGCCAGGACGATAATGGTCTCGACGTTGACGAAGGAGCCAGCATGACCCCATCTGAGATCACCGACCTCATCTCCCAGCTCACCCTCGAGGAGAAGGCCTCCTTGTGCTCAGGAGGTGATTCCTGGCACCTCCAGACCGTCGAAAGGCTGGGGATTCCCGGACCGATGGTGACGGACGGTCCACACGGCCTGCGCAAGGTTGCCGACGGATCCATGGCAGGGATTTATGACTCCGTCCCCGCGACCTGTTTCCCCACCGCTGCTGGGTTGGCATCGACGTGGGATCCAGAACTCGTCCATGACATCGGCGTGGCTCTGGGTGAGGAGACACGGGCCGAATCTGTGTCAGTCCTCCTTGGCCCTGGCATCAACATGAAGCGCTCCCCGCTGTGCGGACGCAACTTCGAGTACTTCTCCGAGGACCCGGTTCTCGCCGGGACCTTGGCCACCGAGTTGGTGCGCGGCATCCAGTCCCAGGGAGTCGGCACCTCCCTCAAGCATTTCGCCGCGAATAATCAGGAGACCGACCGACTGAGAGTCAACGCTGAGATTGACGAACGCACTCTGCGCGAGATCTACTTGCCTGCCTTCGAGATAGTCGTCAAGCACGCGAAGCCCTGGACGGTGATGTGCTCCTACAACGCCCTCAACGGGGTCTACTGCAGCCAGAATCGCTGGTTGCTGACCCAAGTACTGCGCAACGAATGGGGGTACGACGGTCTCGTCATCTCTGACTGGGGCGCCGTCGTCGATCGGGTCGAGGGGCTACGCGCCGGGCTCGATCTCGAAATGCCCGGCGATGCTCCCCGCAACGATACCCGGATCGTCGAGGCGGTACGCAACGGTGATCTTGACGAAGAGATCCTCGACACCGCTGTGGCACGGATTCTCTCCCTCATTGCGCGGGCGTCGGCTGCCATGGCCGATCCCGGCAGCTACGACATCGAGGCCCATCATCAGCTGGCTCGTCGGGCGGCTGCTGCCTCGGCGGTGTTGCTCAAGAATGACGGGGACGCCCTGCCACTGACCGGCACGGACGACGTCGTCGTCATCGGAGAGTTCGCACGCACGCCGCGTTTTCAGGGAGCGGGGTCATCCAAGGTCAATCCGACTCGCGTCGACACCGCGCTGGGCAGTCTGCGCCATATCTGGGGCGACGTCCCCTTCGCTCCCGGATTCGCCCTCACCGGCGAGTCTGATCCCCGTCTGGCCGAAGACGCCGAGTCCTTGGCCCGGGGTAAGACAGCCGTCCTCTTCCTCGGGCTTCCGGCCGTCGCCGAGTCCGAGGGCTACGACCGCACGAACACCGATCTACCGGCCGACCAGCTCGACCTTCTGGCCTGTGTGAGCAAGGTCGCTTCCCACACGATCGTCGTCCTTTCCAATGGATCATCGGTGGGCATGGCCGAGTGGGACGACCAGGCCGACGCCATCGTCGAGTGCTGGCTGGGTGGACAGGCCAGCGGATCCGGCGTCGTCGATGTCCTGACCGGCAAGGTCAATCCCTCCGGACACCTCGCCGAGACCATCGCGGTGACGCTGTCCGACATCCCTGCCCAGTTGAACTTCCCTGGAGAGTTTCAGCACGTCACCTACGGCGAGGGCAGATACATCGGCTACCGCGGCCTTGACGTCACCGAGCGCGAGGTTGCCTATCCCTTCGGCCACGGGCTGAGTTACACGACCTTTGACTACTCCGATCTCGATCTGGCCGTCCGGCCCGTCACCGATGAGACCGCCCAGGACGAGTCGGTGCTCACCGTCACCTTCACCATCTCCAACACCGGTGACCGCACTGGTTCCGCCGTCCCGCAGGTGTACCTGGGATTCCCCGACGCGACTGTCAACCGCTGTGTACGCGAACTCAAGGCCTTCCGCCGCGTGGAGTTGGACCCCGGCAAGAGCCGATCGATCACCATTGACCTCACTCGTCGAGACCTGTCCTACTGGGACATCCTGCTGCAGTCATGGGCCGTCGAGCCAGGCACTGTCAGGGTTGAGGTGGGCAGGCCAAGTCGCGATCTTCCGTTGACCGGAGTGGTCATCCTCGACGCCCCGACAGTCCACCACCCGCTGCGTCGCGATTCCACCGTGGCTGAGTGGATGGCCGCGGATGAGGAGTTCGCCGCCAAGGTCCGGCGGGCCACCGAGCAAACCGGCATCGACCTTGACAGCGACCCGACAACGGCTGCCTTCATCCTTGCCATGCCGGCCTACAAGATGCTCCAGATGGCGTCAATCATGACGCCGGAGGAACTCGACGAGATGCTCGGCGACTGAGACGCGAGTCGATGGCCCATGACGGGTCACCGATGCATGTCAAAGGAAGCGTGCCGCCGCACGCCTATGAGATCAGACTGAGTCAGGAAGTGGACCAGGTCAACGACGTCCACCGCGGGGACGCAAGACCTTGTGGGCCTGCCAGTCCTCGCCGGCGTCATAACTGGTCGTCAGCACCATGCCAGCGGTGTCGACACCGTCGGAAAGATCTGCCGGATCGATGGTGCCAGGACGTCCCACCTTCGGGGTGACGAGCACGATGAAACCGTCGTCGGAGAGGTCGCGCATGGCGTCCACCAGTCCATCGGCCACATCCCCGTCTTCGGCACGCAACCACAACCAGACGATGTCGACGGCATCGATCGAATCCTCGATCATGTCGCCGTCGATGATGTCCATGACCTCCTGACGGAGGTCCTCGTCAACGTCATCGTCCCAACCGAGCTCCTGGACCACCTGCCCGGCCTCGAGACCGAGCTTGTCCAAATCGGTGCCGCTTCCCACGAATCCTCAGCTTCCTCACGTATGTGCGTCTGGCGCGAAAGACGCCTTGGAACAAGCGTGCCAGATGCGAGACGCGGAGGCCACCTCAGGGGTGACCTCCGCGTCGTCAGATTCGATCAGGCGTCGCCGCCGGCATTGCCGGACGACCCGGCGTTGACGTTGAGAAGGTCGTACTTCTCAGCCGCCTTGGCCGGCCAGTCCTGCGGAATCTCACCGCGCTCGGCGAGCATCTGCAGGGCTCGGACGGCCATGGACGGTCCATCGATGTGGAAGAAGCGACGGGCAGCGGCGCGAGTGTCGGAGAACCCGAACCCATCGGCGCCCAGGGACGCATAGTCTTCCGGCACCCACTGAGCGATCTGGTCAGGGACCTGACGCATGTAGTCGGTGGCCGCGACGACTGGGCCAGGGGCATCAGCCAGGCGCTGCACGATGTACGGGGTGCGCTTGTCCTGCTCAGGATGCAGGAAGGCCTGTTCCTCGGTCTCCATGGCGTCACGACGCAGCTTGTTCCACGAGGTGACCGACCAGACGTCAGCGACGACACCGAAGTCGTCCTTGAGGAGCTTCTGAGCCTCAAGGGCCCACGGCACCGCAACGCCGGAAGCCAACAGCTGGACGCGACGAGCGTCCTCACCAACACCCTCGAAGGAACCCTTCGACAGCAGGTACATGCCCTTGACGATGCCCTCGGCGTCGACTCCCTCAGGCTCGGCGGGCTGGACGATCGGCTCGTTGTAGACCGTCAGGTAGTACATGACGTTCTCGGAGTTCTCACCGTACATCTGTTCCAGACCGGCCTGGACGATGTGGGAAATCTCGTAGGAGTAGGCCGGGTCGTAGGAGACGACCGCCGGGTTCGTGGCAGCCAGGATCGGCGAATGGCCGTCCATGTGCTGGGTGCCCTCACCTGTCAGGGTGGTGCGCCCGGCGGTTGCGCCGATGATGAATCCCTTGCACATCTGGTCGCCGGCTGCCCAGAAGGAGTCACCGGTGCGCTGGAATCCGAACATCGAGTAGAACAGGTAGATCGGCACCATCGGCACGCCCTGGGTGGAGTAGGCCGAACCGGCAGCGATGAAGGCAGCCGTCGAGCCTGCCTCGTTGATGCCGGTGTGCAGGATCTGGCCGTTCCTGGCCTCGCGGTAGCTGAGCATGAGCTCGTGGTCCACCGGGGTGTAGTTCTGGCCGTGCGGGTTGTAGATCTTGATCGTCGGGAAGAACGAGTCCATGCCGAAGGTACGGGCCTCGTCAGGGATGATCGGGACGACGTGCGGGGCGAAGTTCTTGTCGCGCATGAGATCCTTGAGCAAACGCACGAAAGCCATGGTGGTGGCGACTTCCTGCTTGCCCGATCCACGCTTGACACCGTCGAAGGCCTTCTGCTCCGGGATTGGCAGAGAGGTGAACTTCAAGCGACGCTCCGGCACGAAACCACCCAGAGCACGACGACGCTCCATGAGGTACTGGATGCGCTCATCGTCGGCGCCCGGGTGGAAGTACGGGGCGCGGTACGGGTCGGCCTCCAGGACCTTGTCGGAGATCGGGATCTCGAGACGGTCACGGAACTGCTTGAGGTCTTCGAGGGCCAGCTTCTTCATCTGGTGGGTCGCGTTGCGGCCCGCGAAGTGGGTTCCGAGGTCGTAGCCCTTGATGGTGCAGGCGAGCACCACGGTCGGAGCTCCCCTGAACTCGGTGGCGGCCTTGTAGGCGTTGTAGATCTTGCGATAGTCGTGGCCACCGCGACGCAGCGCCCAAATCTGTTCGTCGGTCCAGTTCTCGACCATCTTGGCGGTGCGCGGATCACGACCGAAGAAGTGCTCACGGACATAGGCGCCGTCGTTGGCCTTAAAGGTCTGGTAGTCGCCGTCACAAGTGTTGTTCATGATGTCGACAAGAGCGCCGTCGCGGTCAGCCTGCAGCAGCGGATCCCAGCCCGATCCCCAGATGACCTTGATGACGTTCCAGCCGGCACCGCGGAAGACGGCCTCCAGCTCCTGGACGATCTTGCCGTTGCCACGTACTGGGCCGTCCAGACGCTGAAGGTTGCAGTTGATGACGAAGGTGAGGTTGTCGAGTTCCTCATTGGCGGCAACCTGCAGGAAGCCACGCGACTCCGGCTCGTCCATCTCGCCGTCGCCGAGGAAGGCCCAGACGTGCTGGTCGGAGCAGTCCTTGACACCACGGTTGGTGAGGTACTTGTTCATGGACGCCTGGTAGATGGAGTCCATCGGCCCCAGACCCATTGACACCGTCGGGAACTGCCAGAAGTCGGGAAGCATGCGCGGGTGGGGGTAGGAGGGCAGGCCGTAACCAGCCTTCGACTTCTCCTGACGGAACCCGTCAAGATCCTCCTCACTGAGGCGTCCCTCCAGGAAGGCGCGGGCATACATACCCGGAGCTGCATGGCCCTGGAAGAAGACCTGGTCGCCGCCGCCGGGAGCGTCCTGTCCACGCCAGAAGTGGTTCTGGCCGACCTCGTAGAGGGTGACTGCGGAGGCATAGGTGGAGATGTGGCCACCGACGCCGATACCGGGACGCTGAGCGCGATGCACCGTGATGGCGGAGTTCCATCGCAGCAGACGACGGATGTTCCGCTCGATCTCGGCGTCGCCGGGGTACTCCTCCTCGTCCTCGGCAGCGATGGTGTTGATGTAATCGGTGGAGGTGAGAGCCGACAGATCGAGATGACCGTGGCTACGAGCCCGCTCCAGCATCTTCAGCAACACGATCCGGGCGCGGTTGGGACCGTCAGCCTCGACCATCTTGTCGAGGGATTCGATCCACTCCTGGGTCTCCTCGGGATCGATGTCAGGCAGTGTTGTCGGTAGTCCGTTGAGGACTGGTCCGCGTTCTTCGCGTGGGATCACGCTGGGTCCTTTCTCATCGACGTTGACGCGCTACCGGCGTCGTCACCGGTGACGGTTCGAGGTGGCAGCCCGAGGGCCCGCCGCCAACCTATTGTGTCGTGTTATGAAAGAAAAGTCACTTGCAGATGTCGTAAATCGACTCAGCGCGAAATTCCCGCCTTGACGGCAGACGCGAGGAAGGACATCGCGGCCAAACCACATCCCCATTAGACTGTCCGACGTTTCGCCGGGGGGAGGCTCAGGTGGCCAGGAATGACATCGCGCCGACGTCCGCGCGCCGAACGTCGAGTACCGGTCGCACCGTCGTCCCCTCTGACCGCACCCGCCGAGCCATCGCGAAGCGCTTGACTGCTCGCACTTCCGCCATGACAACCGCCACCCTCGAGGAGATGGGCCGTCGTCATTCCTGGTTCCGCGACCTTTCTGCCGAGGAGAGGTCGTGGATTTCGATCGTGGCCCGATCCGGCATCGACGGCTTTGTGCAATGGTTTGCTGACGACGACGCCGAGCCCTACTCCCCAACCGACGTCTTCGACGTGGCACCGCGATCCATGACTCGCAAGATCTCGCTGCACCAGACCGTCGAGCTGGTCCGCACCACGATTGAGGTCGTCGAGACTCAGATCGAAACCGAGATGCCACGCGGAGATCGCCAGGTCCTGCGTACCGCCATCGTCCACTACTCCCGAGAGGTCGCTTTCGCAGCCGCCGAGGTGTATGCCCGAGCCGCCGAGCGCCGAGGCACCTGGGACGAGCGACTGGAATCCCTCGTCGTCGATGCCGTGGTCCGCGCCGACGCCGACGAGCAGCTCATCTCTCGCGCTTCCACCCTCGGGTGGCGTCCCGGTATCAATCTGTGTGTCGTCGTGGGCCGTGCCCCGACCACTGAGCATGAACTGCACGTGCTGCGTCGCGACGGGGAACGGATGCAGATGACCGTGCTGGCCGCCCTGCAGTCCGATCGCCTCGTCATCATCCTCGCCAGTCAGAAACTCGTCGACGCTCCGGCTGCGGTGGCTGCCACCGAAGCCTTGGCCGAGCATTTTGCGCCCGGCCCCATCGTCGTCGGACCGGTTGTCGCTGACCTCACCCTGGCACCGGCCTCCGCTCGCGCCGCACTGTCAGGAGCCCGAGCCGCGCGAGCCTGGCCGGAGGGTCCGCGGGTCATGGCTGCCATCGATCTTCTACCTGAGCAGGTTCTCTCCGGTGACGCCGAGGCCACTGCGTGGCTCGTCGATGAGGTCTACACCCCGTTGGCCGCCGCGAGTGGGGACCTCATGGACACCACCGTCTCCTTCCTCGATCACGGCTGCTCGGTGGAAGGCACCGGGCGGGCCATGTTCATCCACCCGAACACGGTGCGCTACCGCCTCAAGAGGATCCAGGCCGTCACTGGCTATTCCCCATCGGACCCTCGAGAGGCTTATGTACTACGACTGGCGATCACCTTGGGGCGGCTGACGAACTGATGCGAACCGGTCTCAGGGCTCACGCCATCGAAGATGATTCAGTCTCAGGCCACCTCGCGCCGTTGTTCCAGTAGTCCTGGATTTCCTCGAGCGAACGACCAGAGGTTTCCGGGGCGTATCGCAGCAGGAATAGCAGCGCAAGGACGAGGAGCCCACCATATACGCCGAAGGTTCCAGCAAGCCCGATGCCGTCGAGCATCACGGCTCCCAGTTGAGCAGTGATCGCATTGGCGACCAAGTCGGCGGTGAGCACCAAGGACGCACCGAGTGACCGGTAACGAGCCGGGAAGATCTCACCTGCGTAAACCCATACGATTGAGCCGAAGCCGAAGGTGAATCCCATCGTAAACAAGGACATGCCGATGAGGCCCATAACACCGGCTGGGGTACCCTCGAAGCCGCTCACCAGATAGGTCACGATGAGAATGATCGTCGCAACGATCATCGTAGATATTCCTGTAATGAGTACAAACCGACGCCCCACCTTGTCAATAACCAACATGGAGACGACAACACTTATCAGCGACAAGAACTGGACCAGGGACGGCACGAGGTAGGTCGTCGCGGTATCCGTGAACCCCATTCGAGAATAGATGCCAGGCGCATAATAAATAGTGGCATTGATCCCGGTGATCTGGATTGAGAATCCTAGTACAATGGCAAAAATGGTGGTTCGGGCCATGCCACCATGGAACATCTCACGCAATCGTCCCCACACAGATCCGGCAGCTTGGGACGACAATGAGTTTCGGGTCTCGTTGAGGCTTGGCTCAACCAATTCTGCTACTTCAATGCGCTCCATTGCACGGCGAGCCTCCTCCTCTCGTCCCTTGAGCATGTACCACGACGGAGTTTCTTCAGTGCGAAACAGCATCAACAGAACGATGAATGCCGGGACGGCTGCCACACCGAGAATCCAACGCCATGTGTCCGTGGGCAGCAACAAGTACCCGACAAGGTAACCCAAAATAATTCCAATAACGCACGTCACCTGATACGCAGTCGCCAACCCGCCACGCCGCGATGCCGGAGCGGATTCAGCAATAAACACCGGGACGACTGTAATGGAGAGTCCAATAGTTATTCCCAGGAGGACTCGCATTGCGAGGAATGACCCGGCAGACGGAGAGATGGCAGTCAAAATCGCAAAAACAGTGTAGCCAGCGGCAATGATGATCATCGATTTCTTGCGCCCAATGGCATTAGCCATGGGGCCGCCGAGAATAGCGCCAGCTATTTGACCCACGACCGACGCCGTGTTGATGGCACCATAGATACCAAAGTCCCGCTTCACGAACTGCAACGCAGCAGCGGTGTTAGAAATATCATAACCGTAGGTAATTCCCAGAGCTGCTGCTGTCACCGCCATGAATACAGCCCTACGCATCTGGCTACCGTCCGCGGCACCATCTGTCTCGTATCCGCCTGCCTTGACATTCCCCCGCACAGGATCACTCGACGCCATATACTCCCTTTCTCCGAGCACTGAACTTCACGCACGCAATAACCGACCCGGCTAGCTCCCTAACACTACAGTTAATGGTCGTCACCCCGCTTCCCCGCGCCGCGCATCGAGTTTCTCTTGCCATCACACTTGCCGTCCGGGAAGCTAGGCTCACGTTATGAACGTCATGATTCCAGTTCGCCCGGACGGCTCGGTGGAGCCCCGGTTCGGCAAGGCACCCATGGTGGCCGTCGCACAGGTCGATGACAACGGTCACGTCACGCAGTGGCAGACCTTCGAGGTGGAGTGGGACCGCCTCCACGACGAGGGCACCGAGGGCAGTCATCACGCTCGCATCGTCCGTTTCCTGCGCGAACACGAGGTCGTGGCATGCGTGGCCACTCACGCCGGAATGGGGATGCAGCGCACGTTGGCAGCGATGAAGGTTCCGCTGCTGCCAGCAACCCTCCCCGACGCCCGGGAATCAGTCGAACAGGCGATGGTCGCCGCCTGCGCCACCGTCAAGAATGAGGCGGAGCGATGAGAGCAGCTGTGATCGGCGCCGGAGCCATCGGCGCTTTCTACGGTGGCGTGTTGGCCGACGCCGGGGCCGACGTCTCCTTCGTCGCCCGTGGCAAGACCTTGAAAGCCATTCGCGAGCACGGACTGCGCATCGTCGGAAACACCGAGGTGACCCTCGACGTTCCCGCCACTGACAACGCTGCCGAGATCGGACAGGTCGATGTCGTGCTCATGTGTACCAAGACCTTCCAGGTAGCCGATGCCGCTCGTACCCACCTGTCTGCTCTCATGGGACCCGACACCCTCGTCGTCACGACCCAGAATGGCGTCATTGCACCTCGGGTGCTGGCCGAGATCATCGGCGCCGAGCACGTGGCCCCCGGTGTCTGCAGGGAATGGGTCAAGATCGTCGAGCCAGGCCTCGTCATGGATCTGGGCGGACCTCGCATGTTGGAGGTCTCGACGATGGACGACTCCCCCAATCCGATCATCGATGAGTTGCGAGCTGCCTACGAGACGGCCAGCATCGTCTCCCCCGTCATCGCCGACATCACCACCACGCTGTGGGTCAAGATGTGTTCCGTCGTTCCCCAGGGAGCCTGTGGGGCCGTCCTCGACGTCGCTCTGGGCGACCTACTCAGCACCCATCGCGACATCTTCGCCCGGTGCATTGACGAGACGGTGCATGTCGCTCGTGGACACGGCGCCAAGATCGCCGACGACTTCGTCGAGAAGAACCTCAGGTTCCTCGCCGGACAGGATCCTGCCTCGACGACCTCATTCCAACGCGACATCCTTGCCGGTCGTCCCAGCGAGTATGCCGCCCAGGTCGGAGCCGTTCCCGGACTGGGTGACGAGGTAGGCGTCGACACCCCCGTCAATGACGTCATTGCCGCTGTGCTGGGACGCCGGGAGGCCGCCAATCGGGCCTGATTCGAGACACACACCGGGTTTTGGAGGAACCCCCTTGTCCCTTTGTGGAAACCCCACAAAGGCAACCCCGGGTACTTCGTCGGTTCCATGTCTCGCCTCAGGGCCTGCCAGGGGGCAAAGTGGGAACGTGCTTGCAATCGTCGCTCCGGGCCAGGGAGCCCAGAAACCAGGATTCCTGTCGGACTGGATGTCCGACCCCACCTTCTCTGACCACCTCGCATGGTTGTCAGCGGTGGCCGACATCGATCTGGTGACCCACGGCACGACCTCCGACGAGGCGACCATCAAGGACACCGCTGTCGCCCAGCCGCTGCTCGTCGCCGCCGCGCTGGCGACCGCATGGTCGGTCGATCCCGAGATCTTCTCCAAGGCGGACCTGCTGGCCGGACACTCGGTCGGCGAAATCGCCGCCGGCGCTGCCGCTGGTGCTTTCTCGGCCGAGGCCGCAATGGTTCTCGTCCGTGAGCGCGGCCGCGCCATGGCAGAGGCCGCTTCTCGCACCGCGACTTCGATGACCGCCGTCATTGGTGGCAAGCCTGACGAGGTCCTGGCGGCCATCGAGTCTGCGGGCCTCACCCCGGCCAACCACAATGGCAAGGGTCAGATCGTCGCGGCCGGAACCGTCGAGCAACTCGAGGCCTTCGCCGCTGAGCCTCCGGCTCGTACCCGACTCTTCCCGCTCTCGGTTGCCGGCGCCTTTCACACCGTTCATATGGAGCCTGCCGTTGACCACCTGCGCGAGGTCGCCGCGGCCATGCCGACGACCACCCCGTCGGTGGCCCTGCTGTCGAACCGCGACGGTGTCGTCGTCACGGACGGACGCGAGTTCGCTGATCGTCTTGTCAACCAGGTTGCCCACCCGGTGCGTTGGGACCTGTGTATGGGCACCATGGCCGAGCGCGGCATCACCGGCATGCTCGAACTCACCCCGGCTGGCACCCTGACGGGTATCGCCAAGCGCAACCTCGGGGGTGTTGAGCTGTTCAACCTCAACACCCCAGACCAGATTCCGGCTGCCCGCGATTTCATCGCGGCCCACGCTGGCAAGGAGAATGCATGACAGCCATCAAGACCCGCCCGGTCGACAGGTACTCGCAGTTCCTGTCCACCGGGTCAGTCCGCGGTTCGCGGGTCGTCACCAACGAGGAAATGTGCACCATGATCGACTCCACCCCGGAGTGGATCGAACAACGCACCGGTATCACCGAGCGTCGCTGGGGTACCGAGTCCGAGACCGTGTTGTCGATGGGCACCGAGGCCGCTCGTACCGCCCTTGAGCGCTCCGGCCTCGAGACCTCGCAGATCGACGCCATCATCGTCGCGACCGTCTCGCATCATCGTCCCTCCCCGAGCCTGGCGACCTACATCGCTCGCGAGCTCGGCCTGGGCAACGCCGCAGCCTTCGACCTCAACGGTGCCTGCGCGGGATTCTGCTACTCGACCGCTCTGGCCGACTCGATGATCCGCACCGGATCCGCGAACAACGTGCTCGTCATCGGCGTCGAGAAGCTCTCCGAGATGACCAACCTCGACGATCGCTCCACTGCCTTCCTCTTCTCCGACGGCGCAGGGGCTGCAATCATCGGCGCGAGCGACGAGCCGGGAATCGGTCCGGTCATCTGGGGATCGCGCTCTGACCAGCTCAAGACCATCGAGATCGAGGACTGGGCAAGCGCCAGCGCCGATCCCGAAAAGGTCCACCCCCTGATCCACATGGAGGGCCGCGCGGTCTTCAAGTGGGCCATGACCGACGTCGCCAAGCGCTCCGCCGAAGCGGTGGCCGCGGCCGGGATCACCCCCGAAGCCCTCGACGTCTTCATCCCGCACCAGGCCAATGATCGCATCACCGACGTCATCTGCCGCCACCTCAAACTGCCCGAGTCGGTGACCATCTGCCACGACATCGCTGACATGGGGAATACCTCCGCCGCGTCCGTGCCGATCGCCATCGACCGTATGCTTCAGCGTGGGGAGGCCCACAGCGGCGACCTCGCCCTCATCATCGGTTTCGGAGCCGGACTGGTGTACGCCGGTCAGGTCATCCGGCTCCCCTGAGACCCATATTCATGGCACGAACACCACCCACACACTTCGGGTCGATGGCCCGGGGAAATCACGAGAAAAGGAACAATCATCATGGCCGATAAAGACCAGATCCTCGCCGACATGGCTGACATCGTCAACGACATCACCGGTGTCGACCAGTCCGAGGTCACCCTTGAGAAGTCCTTCGTCGACGACCTCGACGTCGACTCTCTCTCCATGGTCGAGATCATCTACGCCTGCGACGAGAAGTTCGGCGTCGAGATCCCCGACGAGGAGTCCAAGAACATTAAGACCGTTGGCGACGCCGTCAACTACATCATCGAGCACAAGGGCTGATTCCAGGGTGTCCGGGGCGGATGAGTCCCGGACACCGGCCCGCACCAACCCATCACCGACACTGGAGAACTCATGAGCGACGTCGTCATCACTGGCTTCGGGGCCACCACACCGTTGGGACCCGATGCCCCCACCACATGGCAGGGGCTGCTGGAAGGCCGAAACGGGGTGCACACCCTGGACTTCGACTGGATGGACGACGTGCCGGTCAAGTTCGCCGCATCAGCGGTGGACGAGCCGACGAACCACATCCCGCGCCCGCAGGCTCGCCGCCTGGACCGTTCCAGCCAGCTTGCCCTGGTGGCAGCCAAGGAGGCCTGGGCCGACGCCGACCTGGAGCTTCCCGAGCCCGACGACGAGACCGGTGACTCCAACGGTATCGACCCCGAGCGTCTGGTGGTCTGCTGCGCCACCGGTATCGGAGGTCTGCACTCGCTGCTCGGCCAGTGGGACATCCAGAAGGACAAGGGGTTCAAGCGGGTCAGTCCGTTCACCGTCCCGATGCTCATGGCCAACGCGCCGGCCGCCAACATCGGTCTGCTGGTACATGCCAAGGCAGGCGTCCACACCCCGGTGTCGGCCTGTGCCTCCTCGTCGGAGGCCATCTCTCTCGGTCTGGACCAGATTCGTCTGGGACGTGCCGACATCGCTGTCGTCGGTGGCGCCGAGGCCATCATCCACCCGCTGCCGGTAGCCGCCTTCGCCCAGATGAAGGCGCTGTCGACCCGCAACGACGACCCCGAGCACGCATCCCGTCCGTGGGACGTCGACCGTGACGGATTCGTCATTGGTGAGGGTGCCGCAATCATGGTCATCGAGACCGAGGAGCACGCCAAGGCCCGCGGTGCCAAGATCTACGGCACCCTGGCCGGATCGGGCATCTCCGCCGACTCCCACGACATCGTCCAGCCCGATCCGACCGGTTCAGGTCAGGCCTCCGCGATGCGCAAGGCTCTCCACTCGGCTGGGCTTTCCCCCTCTGACGTCAACCACGTCAACGCCCACGCCACCTCGACCCCGCTCGGCGACACTGCTGAGGCTCACTCCATCGCCTCGGTGCTCGGAGACGCCACCGATCAGGTGCTCGTCACGGGTACCAAGTCGATGACCGGGCACCTGCTCGGTGGAGCCGGCGCTCTGGAGTCCTTCGCGTCGGTGATGGCCCTGCTGGACCACAAGGTTCCCGGCACCATCAACATCAACCAGCTTGAGGAAGGGCTCAAGGTCAACATCATCACCAGGACGACTGATCTGCCCGGCGGAGACCTCGTCGCCCTCAATAACTCCTTCGGGTTCGGCGGACACAACGTCACCCTGGCGTTCACCAACGCCAACGCCACCCGCTGATTCAATCGCACGAGGCCCCGGTCACCGTTCGTGTGACCGGGGCCTCGTCATGTCTCAGGAGTCAGCCGACCTCGCGAGCAAGCCACGATACGTCCAGGGACGGGTCACAGGCCCGGTAGGCCTCCAGCTCGACGTCCCACGGTTCACCAAGCAGGTCACAGATCTCGTCCTCGAGACGAAGTCCTGTCCTTCGTGCCGCGGTCACGGCGGCTCGTAGTCTCATCTCGTCGACGAGAACCGAGCCGGCCTCGTCCGTGTGGGCGGAGAAAATACCCAGGCTCGGTGTCAGACTCCAACGATGCGGAACGGCGCCGGTTTCCACCGTCATCTCGACGCGTACCCGCTGCCATGCCGCCAGGGTGGAGATGAACTTGCCGGCATCGACGACGTCCCCGCGCCACGGCGTCTCTGCACGCCACGTCCCGGGTTCCACCGGCTGGCTGGTCCAGCGCAGCGGCGCGGGTATGGCGAAAGCGGCATCGGCGGCCCATTCGATGTGGCTGCGCAATGCCGTCGGTGCCGAGTGGATGAAGAGAGTTCCACTGGCCAGCTGTGTTGTTTCCACGGTCGTCCTCCCGGTACCACGTGCCTTCCCCTGCAGCGGTACGGATGGACATCTCAACCATAGACGACCGGGTTCAGGGACGCCAGATCTCCGCGGGATCGGTCCTGGCACCGAAAATGTCGGTGCCGATACGCACCTGGGTGGATCCGTGGGCGACCGCGATTTCCAGATCCCCCGACATCCCCATGGACAGTTCTGCCCAGTCGGAGACCTCGTTGACCTCCTGACGCAACTTCTCCTGCACTCCGACGACGACGTCGAAGCAGTCGGCCACTGCCTCCGGGTCGGGGCTGTTGAGGGCCACCGTCATGAGGCCTCGCACGTCGAGGGAGTCGAAGGCCGCCAGCTCCTTGGCGAAGTCGATGGCCTCCTCTGGAGCGATACCGGACTTCTGGGGCTCGGCCGAGGAGTTCACCTGCACCAGCACCCGAAGTTGGCGCCCCTCCTTCTGCAACCTCTTGTCGAGCTCGTGGGCCACCTTGGGGGAGTCCAGGGCCTGAAACTCGGTGGCGAACCGGGCGACATACTTGGCCTTGTTGGTCTGCAGACCGCCGATGATGGCCCACCCCAGCCCGGGGTGATCGGCGTCCATGAGTTCCGACTTCGCCAAGGCGTCCTGCACCTTGTTCTCCCCGAAGAGTCGGTACCCCGCCTGATATGCCTCCTCCACCATGCTCGGCGGCTTGGTCTTGGACACCGGAAGAAGGGACACCTCGTCGGGGTCGCGATGACAGGCCCGGCAGGCGTCGTCGATGCGGGTACGTACAGCCATCAGATTGTCGGCCACGCTCATGGGAACTCCTTCTGCGAAGACGTCGAAGAATCTACTCCCGGTCGGGACGAGTAATCAGGGCCAACGGGCACACAGAGTGACGACGGAAGCAGCCGTCAAGACCATGAGGGCGAGGGCGACGCCGACATATTTGTCGGAGACCTCCCCGAAGACCTTCTCGTAACCGACTGACTGGGCGATCGACTTATAGACGTCGGAGAGCTGACCCAACGATTCCGCGGAGAACTTCTCGCCATCCGAGGCCTTCGCCACCGCAGCCAACTCATAGTGGTTGACGGGAACGGGCTGACGCTGACCACCCTCGACGACATATCCACCGGCAGTGCCGTAAGCGATGGTGTACACCGGGACGTGCTCGCGTCCGGCATCCGTGGCCGCCTCGAGGGACGGACGCCCGACATTGGTGGCACCGTCGGACAACAGCACGATCGCCGAGGGAGGCTTCTGTCCGGGACGCTTCGGGTCGTCCGGCACCAGCTTCAAGGCATTGAGGGAGGAGTAAATCCCCTCACCAATCGCAGTGGACGGCATCACCTGGAGGTTGGTGATCGCAGTCGACACCGCAGCCCGATCTGTGGTGGGAGGGACGACGATCTGGGCCGAGGCGGCGAACTTCACCAGGGCGACATTGAATCGTGGCGGCAGATCGCCCAGGAAATCCTTGGCAGCGGTCTTGGCCGCTGACAGGCGGGAGGGGTCGACGTCGGTGGCGACCATGGACCGTGAGACGTCAATGGCGACGACGACCGTCGCTCGGTCGTGTGGCACCTCGTGATAGGCCTTCGGCTGGGCGAACGCCAGCACCATGGTCGCCATCGACACCACCGACAACCCCATCGCCAGATGCTGCTTCCACGGTCGGGAGCTGGGCAACAACCTCTTCAGCTCGTTGCGGCCCTGGCGAGGTTGGCGACGCCACAGGACGACGATGAGGTAGACGACGAGGAAGGCGAACGGCACCACCAGCCACCACAGTCGTCCCGGACGTCCGAATGCGATGAGGGTCATCATGTCCATCTCACCGCCACTGACAGTGTCGCCAGCCCGGAGACGACGGCGAAGCAGAAGGCGTAGAAGGCCCAGGTCGACGTCACCTCCTTCTTCACCGGTTCATAACCCACCGAGGAGTGCACCTGCTTGTAGACCTCCTGGAGCTTGTCAGCCGAGTCCGCAGACCAGGACCGACCGTCGGTTCGGTCGGCAATGGCTGACAGGAGTTTGGTGTCGGGAGCGACCCTTTCCCGATTCCCGTCGAGATCGACATAGCCGGTCTCGGTGCCGAAGGCAATGGTGTACACCGGCACCTTGGCTGCGGCAGCACGAGTAGCGGCAACCATCGGCGACCCGCCCTGGGTGTTGCCGCCGTCACTGAGCATGACGATCGCTGCCGGAATGGGATCCTTAGAGTCCTTGGCTCCCGGAGTCATCTTGACAGCCTCGATGGACTTGTCGATGGCCCCGCCGAGAGCGGTACCGTCCTGCAGGTCAATACCGTCGACGGCACGCAGCACGGTGGGTCGGTCGGTCGACGGGGGCATCCGAATCTCGGGATGATCGGAGATGCTCACCACCGAGACGTTGAACCCCTCCGGAAGACTGTTGATGAAGCCCTTGGCCTTGGCCTTGGCAGCTGCGAGACGATTGGGCGAGACATCCTCAGCCTTCATAGACAAGGAGGCGTCGATGGCGACCACGATCGTGGCGCGATCGCGCGGCACCTTCTCGATGCCCAGCGGACGGGCCCACGCGAAGGTGGTCGTCGCCAGGCACAGCAGCGCGGCAGCAACGGCGATGTGTCTCTTCCACTGCGGCTGTCTACTCATCACCGAGCCGAGGATCGCGGTGTTGGTGAACCTCATCGCGGTTGAGCGGCTGCGGTGCAGGGCCCAGATGTAGAAGATCAACAGCGCCGGGATGATCAACAGCAGCCACAGGACCCACGGGGTCTTGACCTCAGGCAGGCCCAGGAACAATGGCGTCATTTCGTCACCCCCTGCGGAGGCTGATGCAGGATCGCCGCAGTGCGGCGGTACCCGAGCACGAAGCGGGCAATATCGGTGACCCAGTCGGAGTCGGTGCGTAATTGCAGATGACCGGCTCCAGCTCGTCGAATGGCAGCCGCGACCCGCTCGCGCTGAGCCCGGGAGGCCGCATCCATGCGCTCCCGGGTGGCCTTGTCGGCGGTATCGACATAGTGGGCGAAGGAAGTTTCTGGATCTCGCACCATGACATCACCCACGTCGGGGAAATGAACCTCGGCAGCGTCAACGACCTCGATGCACAGCACCTGGTTGCGCACCGAGAGCCTTCGCAGGGACCGTTCCCAGTCGGGGCGATTGTTGGGGTCGAGGGTGTTGTCGCCCGGGGAGAGGAAGTCCGAGACGACCACCTTCATGCCTCGGCGTCGGCCCGACGCAGCCAGGTTCTCGATCCCCTTGGCCAGGGTCATGTCACCAGCTGCATTGTCGGCGACGATCGGTTCGGTCAGCATCGAGCGCAACAAGCCGTAGAGGGCAGTTCTGCCAGAGCGCGCTGGCAGACGACGCACTGAATCAGGGCGCATGATGAGGCCACCGAATCGGTCCCCCATCCGTTGGGACAGGAATCCGATGGTGGCAACCGCTGCGATCCCCAGATCACGCTTGGTCATGGACACGGTGCCCCAGTTCATCGACCCGGTGACGTCCAGCAGGGCCCACACCTCGAGCTCGCGATCAGCAATGGTCTCTCGCACATGTGGAACGGTGGTACGAGCGGTGACGGCCCAGTCCATCATGCGCACGTCGTCCTGGCCGGGCTCGTAGGGGCGGGCATCATTGACGTCAGCCCCGGTGCCCGGGAGCAGACCGAGATGGTCACCGTGCAGGAAACCCTCCAGACGACGCACGATCGTCAGCTCCAGTCGGCGCAGCGCAGCCTCGGGGGCGAGCTGGTTGAGCGGCAGGGTCGCCCCGGTGGGCGGACTCACCAGGGTCTGCGCCACCGACGGTGGCTGCGGGTCGCGGAATGTCGGTCGCGTCATGAGGACGCCTCAGTGCTGGACAGGCGGAGTCGTCGGTGCGGGGTACTGGCCCAGGTCGTCGGGATAGCTGTGCTGCTGATGGGCGGCCTGGCGCTGCTCCTCGTTCCATACCGGGGTGGGCGGCGGAACCATGGCGACAACCCGCTCGATGACGTCCGAGGCCGAAACGTTGTCGGCTATGGCGTCGAAGCTGAGCACCAGCCGGTGGGCCATGACGTCGACGGCGACAGCCTGGACGTCGGTGGGAAGGACGTAGTCACGACCATGAACGAGGGCCAGGGCACGCGCAGCGGCAATCAGACCGAGGGTGGCGCGCGGAGAGCAGCCGATCTGGATCACGTTGGCGAGGTCCGGCATCCCGAAATCGCCCGGATTACGGGTGGCCAGCACCAGCCGAACCACGTATTCAGCGACGAGGTTGTGGACAAAGACGTCGGAGGCCATGTCCTGCAGGGCTGTGACGGTCTCGGGAGTCAGCACCTGCTGGGGCTCGGGAGCCTTGACACTCATCCGGCGCAGGATCTCGAACTCCTCGTTGCCTCGCGGGTAAGGAACGTCGATCTTGAGCAGGAAACGGTCGCGCTGGGCTTCCGGAAGCGGGTAAACGCCCTCGGACTCCACCGGGTTCTGGGTGGCGATGACGCTGAAGGGGTGCGGGGCCGGGAAGGTCTGTCCTGCGATGGACACTTGTTTCTCGGCCATCAGCTCGAGCATCGCCGACTGGACCTTGGCCGGAGCTCGGTTGATCTCGTCGGCCAGCACGAAGTTGACGAAGACCGGGCCGAGCTCGATGTCGAAAGTCTCCTTGGAGGCCGAGTAGATGCGGGTGCCGACGATGTCGGAGGGGACGAGGTCCGGGGTGAACTGCACTCGGGCGAAGTCACCGCCGAGGACCGTCGCGAAAGAGCGCACCGCCAAGGTCTTGGCGACACCGGGGACACCTTCCAGAAGGATGTGGCCCCTGGCCAACACACCGACCATGAGCTGTTCGACCATGCGCTCCTGGCCGACGATGACCCGCTGGACCTGCCCGATGGCCTGCCCGATGAGGCGAGCGGCCTCGTCATTGGACATCGGGGCATCCTGGTTGCCCTTGCCGATGTCCTGACCATCCGAGTAGTGCTGGGTGCTCACTAACGTCTCCTGCCTGGCTTGCGCATGACCCGTGACGGGCCCGCACTCACGATACCGTCAGAGTGCCGCAGCCCAAGAACGGTGAGAAATCACCAAGCGCGAACGCCTGCCGTTCGGAGGTCACGGCTGGAATGTGGTGAGATGGTGGGCGATGTCGAGTAACCCGTGGCCCATCGAGGCCCTGCCCCTGGAACCGTGCGACCCACCGAGGATCGACGAGTTCTGGCTCGATGTCCGTGTTCTCGCGATGCCCTCGGGCACTGTGTTCCGGGCCCATGACGACGACGGCCAGGCCGTCCTCATCATTCTGTTGTCCCATGGCGCCGCGAGTGATCCAGCTTCCTGGGACCGGTTGGCAGGGGAGGTCAACCACCTGCGCTCCGAGACCGTCATCGCTCGCGGTGGTGCGGGACAGAACTCTGGACGCTTGGGCGAGTTGTACCGCCCTGTGACTGGTCCGGGCGGGGCTGGCGGTGAGTCCCTGGCCCCGTGGGTGGCCTTGGTCTATGACGGGTCGGCAGCAGCGGTGGCCGAGACCCGACGCATCCTGGAGGCCGTCGACATGTCGGCCCTCTCGGGATCGTCAGTTGCAGGCCCGAATTTCCGGTTGCACTGGATCGACGACACCCTTCCCGGCCGGGTGCGCGCCTGGCCGCTGCCGTGGCCGGGTCGTCGTGACAGGGTCGGCTGGTCGACGACTGTGGTGGCATGGCTGCTCACAATCTTCATCGCCCTGACTGGTCTACTCATCGCGGTGCTGTTGTTCCAGAACGTGCCGCCCACTCCCCCGCCTCCACCGGTTCCGACCTCGGCCTCGTCGAGTAGTTCTGCCAACAGTTCTTCGAGTCCCAGCCCGAGCCAAGGATCGAGCCAGAGCGCGTCTCCGTCGAACGGCAGCGGGTCGAACAGTGTCACGCCGAGCGAGTCGCAGTCCCCGTCAACGGGTAGGAGCGCATCGCCGAGCATGTCGAACAACCCATCAAGGAGTCCGTCGCGCACCCCGTCGATGCAGTCGCCGGGAGCCGGCACCGGTACGTCGTCGGGATCTCCGACCGGGCGAGGAAGGTTGTGATGGTCTCACTCATTGCCACTGATTTGGACGGCACCTTTCTGGGCGCTGACAAGATGCCCAGCGCCGAGAACACCGAGGCGATGCTCGCTGCGGCCGAGGCGGGGGTCCACGTCGTCTTCGCCACTGGACGGCCCTACCGCTGGTTGACGGTTCTCGACCCGTTCCGCTCAATCCATCCGACCCTGCTGGCCTCAAATGGGGCAGTGAGCGTCGATGCCACGACCGGCGAGGTCCTCCACGACATCTTCATGAGCCCCACCCGCGTCGCCGAGATCATTGCCGATGTCCGCGAGGCCCTGCCTGAAGCTCTGTTCTGCACCGAGGAGGCCACCCAGTGGTTCGCCGACGAGGGATTCGATCGCTGGCAGATTGGCGGCCCTCCGGACGGCGAGGGACCGATCGAGAACTACCTTGGAGCCGATCGCCGCATCGTCAAGCTGTTGGTGCGTACCTTCAACTTCCCCAGCGACAAGCTCTTCGACGTCGTCAATCCCATCGTGGGCGACCGCGGCACGGCGACTTTTTCCGCCACCATGACGAACGGTCTCGTGGAGATCGCGGCTCCCGGGGTTTCGAAGGGAATGGCGTTGGCCCAGGTCTGTCAAGATCTCGGCATTGACCCATCTGACGCCGCAGCTTTTGGTGATATGCCCAACGATCTCACCATGCTGGAGTTAGTAGGACATCCGTATGTTGTCTCGGACGCCCACCCAATACTGCGTGATCGTGGATTCCCCATCATCGGAAACCATGACGAGTCTGCGGTAGGACGACAGATACGTATTTTGCTGGGTTAATTCGCGTCATGGCCAATCCAGTGCAGCCCCTCATACTTATGAGTCACAGCACTCGACCACCACCATGACATCGTTCGCGCTGGCTGCCAGGATGGCAACCAGCGCGAACAGGACTCATCACACCAATGGAGCAACAGCGATAACGATCACTGGATGTACCCCGGCACGTATACGCAGCGGATGGCCTTGGCCTTGTCAGGAAGCAACGTGTTGAAGACGACCTGGAAGGCGACGGGGTCATAGGTGAACCCGAAATGATCCGTGTGGTCCTTGGCACACACTGATTGCATGGTGATATTCGTTACTCCAGGCTCACGGATGAATGCGTTGGTGTATGGAGTCACCACATCGTCATACTTGGTACTGATGACGGTGTACCGGACACCCGGTGCGGTCATCCCACCGTCATTGAGTTCACCCAGGAAGCGAGAGCCCGCAAGCTGCTGCGGAAGCGACTCATAGTTGTGTCTATCCGCATAGTTCTGCAAAGCCCGAGCGCTCAGGCTTCCGGGCCGGTCGAGGCCAACGGAAGTAGCCAAACCGTAGACACTGGTGCCTTTATTGGAGGGGACGAGACCAATCAGATGGTTGACGACCCGATCTCCTCCAAACCACTTGATATAGGCACGAGGGAGGGGGCCTCCACCCTGGGAATGCCCCACCAGGTCAACCTTTTCGGCTCCGGTCGCGGCCCGTACTTTCTCAACGTAGTGGGCCAGAAACGCGGCACTGGAACGAATGTCGCCAGCGGTGGCAGCCCATTCGCGATCAGGGTTCGTTTGAATGTTGTAGTTGAAGGTGAATACGCACAGACCGGCCAATTTGAGCTCCGGCGCGTAATATGACCACGTGGCGAATGCGTCCTCACCGGTACCAGGGATGAGGACGACGGGTCGAGTACCTGGCGCAGGCTTACACGTGAAGTCGTTAGCTCCCTTTGGATTCGTACCCACATGCGCGTGTGAATACTGGGAAGCCACCGGCCAGGTGCGAAACTGCGGCCCCGTGCCACTCGACGGAACGCCATCCGGGCTGTGCGGAGCAGCGACGCCACCGGGATGATCGGGAGTGATTCCCGAGTCCGTAGCCCATGAGGTGCCGGCTGCCATCGTCATCGGTAGCGCAGTAGCTGCCGCAGTGAGGACGGCAAGAACCGACCTACGTAGCTTGGTAGATCTCATGAATGACACTCCTTGTCGATCAATAACCTGGCTCCTATGCCCAGGCGACGATCACGCTACCGAGGGGATGGTGCATTTCAGTACACCATCGCCAAAACGACCAATTGTGCAGCACAAAGGCATCTCAACGCACAGGTTTTCACTTCACGGTAGACTCATATGTGTCATTTTACTGACATCTGAACATCCGATTGAATAATTCATTTCATCATGCGAATGAATGACCGCCCACATCATCTTCGCTCCGGGTTCGACGGACGATTTCACACCTCGACGCCGCGGAACCCATAACCGCAGTGGCGAGCTGCCCGGGCAAATTGCAGGATCGGATGGAGTGGGGCGTGCGGGGCTCGAACCCGCGACCCAGGGATTATGAGTCCCCTGCTCTGACCGGCTGAGCTAACGCCCCGAGACGAATGATCACCTTACCGGGTTATGCTGATGGCAGCATCCTCCTCGGTCCCGTTATGGCTATGTGACCGTGCTTCGTGCCAGCCGTCGCCAACACTTTTCACCACCCACCGTCACCGCCTTTTGATAGCATTCAGCAGTGACGTTGTGGTTGGCTGAGACACTCGGCGTGGTGGTCCTCGTCACCGTGATGATCTTCGCCCTCGTCCGTCCGCACGGTCTGCCGGAGGCAACGACCGCGGTGCCGGGAGTTCTGCTGCTGTGCCTCGTCGGAACCATCAGTTGGTCCGATGCCGGCCACCAGGTCACCACCATGGGACCTACCGTCATCTTCTTGGCAGCAGTCCTCGCCCTGTCCGAGCTTGCCCGAGCCGAAGGGGTCTTCCGCTACTCCGGCGAGCTCATGGCCACCCACGCAAAATCCTCCTCGAATCGTCTTCTATTGTGGGTCTTCATCGTGGCGTCGGTAACGACGGCGGTTCTCAGCCTCGACGCCACCATCGTCCTGCTGACACCGATCGTCCTGACGACGACGAGACGACTCGAGGCCCGACCTGAACCACACCTGTACGCCACCGCACATCTGGCCAATACGGCGTCCCTGTTGCTGCCGGTGTCCAACCTCACGAACCTGCTAGCGGTGGCAGCCGTGCCCGAACTCACCTTCGGACGCTTCACCGCCGTCATGGCCCTGCCATGGCTGTTGTCCATCAGCATCGAATGGTTGGCGATGCACATCGAGTTCCGCGAGGAACTCTCCGGAAAGGTCACCGCAGAGGTCGAAAAGCAGCAACCCGCCCCGATCGCAGCTCTCATCATCCTCGGACTCACCTTGGCCGGATTCGCGGTGTGCTCGCTGCTGGGGGCCGAACCTTTCTGGGCTGCTCTGGGAGGCGTCCTCGCCTTGATGGTGCTGAGGCTCGTCCGTCACAGCGGGAACTTCGCAGTCGAGGCCGGACGCGCCCTGCGCGCAACCAAGCCCCTTTTTCTGGCCTTCGTCCTGTGCCTGGGAATCATCGTCGAGGCCGTCGTCGGCAACGGGCTGGGGGACCTTATCGACCGTCTCGTCCCCTCCGGCCAGACCTTGCTCAGCCTGCTGGCCGTCGCCGTCATCGCGGCTCTGTTGTCGAACCTCATCAACAACCTGCCCGCAGTGATGGTTCTTCTGCCCTTCGTCTCCCCCGCCGGGTGGGTCGCAGTGCTGGCCATGCTCATCGGGGTCAACATCGGCCCCAACCTCAGCTACGCCGGATCCCTGGCCACCCTCTTGTGGCGTCGCATCATCGGCGAACATGACCGACCTGCCCCCATCGGCAGATTCACCCGGCTGGGCCTGCTCACCGTTCCCGCGAGCATCCTCGTCTCGGTGTGCGCGGTGTGGGCGATAAGCGGCCTCTTCGGGGCGGAATTACGCCTGATGTGAGGCCAGTTTCCCAGCCTGACGTGACCTGTGCGCCCGAGCGATGATCGCACCAATGACACCAGCCGCGAGCCAGCTGAGGCCCACGATCCGCGTCATCTCCTCGGTCTTCGCCAGGGCGATGAGCAGGGTCAGGGCACCCAGGATCGGGACGACGAGGTGACGCATCCACTTGCGTGAGCCCTCCTTGAACACGCACTGGGCAATGACGTCAGCATGCAGGAAGACGTAGCTCGACAGCGCACCGAAGGTCACCAGGGTCGTCATCGTCTCGACGTGGGAGGCGAAGGTGACGGCCAGGATGACGGTGACGGTGGCGACGACAACGGTGGCCACCCACGGCACACCCTTGGAACTGGTGCGCGAGAGCACCGAGGGCATCACCTTGTCACGAGCCATGGCGAAGACCAGCCGGGCCGTCGACGAATGGGCGACGACCAGGCAGGCGAAGATGGCGACGAAGGCATTGACGACGGTGAAGATCGAGGTGAACCAGCCCGGGCACACCTGATCGACGGTGCGGTAGAAGGCCCGATCGGTCGCCCCGCCGGGAGCGAAGTGCATGGTGTCAGAGACCAGACCGGCGGCCAACACCTGCACCCCGAAGAGGACGGCGAGCAGGCCGACGAGGAGGAGGGTGACGATGCCGACGGCTCGGCCTCCCCCACGGGCCTCCTCGTTCAGGGTGGCGACAGCGTCGAAACCGAGGTAGCTCAGCGCGGCTATGGACACCGCCGAGGCCACCGACACCCACGACGTCCCCGGACGCCACAGGGCATGCCAACTCCACGCCACGTCGCCACTGGCCAACCCTTGCCCGACGCACACCAGGAAGACGGCGATCGTCACCAACTGGATGGCCAGCAGGACGAGGCCAACCCGGGTGGTGACCGTCGCCCCTTGCAGGTTGAGGGCCATGGAGGCCAGCACGAAGACCACGGCGAAGATTCCCGTCGGGACGCTGGGCCAGATGTGGGCCAGGGCGACGGCCGAGAGCACCGTCAACAAGGAAGGCATGAGGATGTAGTCAAGCAGGATGAGCCATCCGGCGATGAACCCGGGGAATCGCCCCAGGGAGAACCGGGTGTACCCGTACACCGATCCGGCAACTGGAAAGCGCAGGGCCATCTCGCGATAGCTGATGGCCGAGAGTCCCATGACGGCAGCGGCCACCAGGTACACCAGCACCGGTACCCCACCGGAGCGGTTAACCACCGGGCCGAAGACGGCGACCGGGGCCATCGGGACGAAGAAGAGCAGTCCGTAGACCAACAGCGAACCGAGGGGAAGCTGACGGTTCAGACTGGGCTGGTAGCCCAGGTCCTCCAACTGGGAGTCGGGGGCGAGGGTTACGCTCACTGAGTTTCTCCCAGTGTCAGGGCCGTCCGCTGAACGGCGCCGGGGTCTTTCCCAATGCCGGCCGGAATGACTCCAGCCAATGGGGCTCCGGCAGCATCCTCGATCTCCTCGAGGTTGCACCTCTCGGCCAGGTCGGGCTCGGCCGGCCAGGACCCGATGATGATGGCGTCGACCTGGTGGCCGCGATCGCGGATCGCATTGCAGGTCAGTCCGGTGTGGTTGAGGGTGCCCAGCACCGAGCGGGTCGCGACGACCACGTGGGGCTCGTGTCCACGGCGTGCCAGGGAATCCATGAGATCGAGGACACCGGCTCCGTCGTTGTCCAGACCGACGAGAACTCCCCCTGCGCCTTCGACGAGAGTGACGTCGTAACCGTCGGAGTCGACAAGGACTCGCGCCGCGACCTCCTCGATGGAAGGAATCGTCATCCCAGCGCGGGCAGCCGACGTCGTCGGGGCCAGCGGCTCAGGACAGCGCGCGTACTCGAGCAGATTCTCGGAATCAATTCCTGCCAGACGTCCTGCGTCATGGACGTCGCCGGGTTCCTCGGGGGCCAAACCGGTTTGGTAGGGCTTGACGATGAGGACGTCCTTGCCGGCCTGCTTCAGGGCCGAGGCGATGACGGCCGTCGTGACGGTCTTGCCGGCATCGGTGTCGGTTCCGGTGACGATGACGATTCCGTCCAGATCGGTGATCTTCATGACTCCTCCAATGACGTGTGTGTCAGCTGATCGGTGACGACTGCCCGCATTCCGGCAGCCATCCCCACCAGGTCGTCCTCGGTGCAGATGTAGGGCGGCATGGCGTAGACGAGGTCGCGGAAGGGGCGCAACCACACCTGGTTCTCGACGGCGGTACGGGTGGCTCGTCTCATGGCGATCGGGCTGTCGACCTGAACAGCTGCGATGGCTCCGAAGACGCGCACGTCGGTGACACCGTCGAGGTCCCGCAGCGGGGTCAGCTCGCGGGACATGACCTCGTTGATCCGGGCGACATCGTCCTGCCATCCGCCCTGGGCGACGATGCCCAGGCTGGCCGCGGTGACAGCGCTGGCCAGTGGGTTGCCCATGAAGGTCGGCCCGTGCATGAGGGACCCGCCCGGGCCTCGACTGACCTCGGTGGCGAGCTCGTCGGAGCACAGCACGGCCGACTGGGTCATGTACCCGCCGGTCATGGACTTCCCGACGACCATGATGTCGGGGACGATGTCGGCCCACTCACAGGCGAAGAGCTTTCCGGTACGACCGAATCCGGTGGCGACCTCGTCAGCGATGAGAACGAGGTCCAGATCGTCAGCGCGCTGGCGGAGGTGCTTCAGACATGCCGGAGACCACGGCCACATGCCGCCCGCCCCCTGCAGGATCGGCTCGACGATGATGCCGGCCAGCTCGTCGCGGTGGGCGTCGACAATATCATCGGTCTGGTCGCACCAGGTCTCGACGGCATCGACATCGGCATCGAAGGAGGGCGGGCGAGGCAGGAAGAGCTGCCGGGGAATCGAGTCGGAGAACATGGCGTGCATGCCGCCGACCGGGTCGCACACGCTCATGGCACCGAGGGTGTCTCCGTGGTAGGCACCACGCAGGGCGGCGATACGAGTACGGGTGAGGGTACCGCCACGCGCAGCAGTGCGCGCAATTTGCACCTGACGAGCCAATTTGAGGCTCACCTCGACACCCACCGAGCCGGAGTCGGCCAGGAAGACCCGATCCAACGGTTCCGGGGCGAGGTCGACGAGGGCCTTGACGGCGTCGACGGCTGCCTGGTGGGTGAGCCCACCGAACATCACATGGCTGAACTGGGAACTCTGACGGCTCACGGCCTCGTCGAGGACAGGGTTGCGGTAACCATGGATCTGGCACCACCACGAGGCCATGCCATCAATGACCTCGTAGCGGTGTTCCCCGTCATGGAGCTGCAACCGGACCCCGTCGGCGGCCGTGACGGCAAGCATCGGATCGGCCCCGACCGTCGGAGCATAGGGGTGCCAGACATGACGTCTGTCGTATTCGAGAAGATGCTGTTCAAGACTCACAGCGAGGAATGCTAGCCGTCACCCTTGAACAGTGTTCAGGAGGGGGTGGAATTGGCCGTCCCGACGGCCTGGAGACCCCTCCTGCAGCTCGTCGAGCCACCGTCGGTGCACCCGATCATCCGTCGTCTCCTCGGGATGGAAGGACAGGGCGAGGATGTTCCCCTGCCTGACACCGACGATGGCCCCACCCGCCTCGCCGGCATCGTCGGGCAGCGTCGAGATGACCTCGACCTCAGGCCCGCTACGGGTGACGATCGGAGCGCGAATGAAGGTGGCGGGGATCCCCTCGCCCACCCCATTGATGTCCAGATGTCCCTCGAAGGAGTCGAGCTGGGATCCGAACGCATTACGACGCACGGTGACGTCGAGCCGTCCGAGAGTCTGCTGGCCTGTGGCGGCGTCCTCCACCTCTGCCGCCAGCACGACGAGACCTGCACAGGTGGCCAGCACCGGAAGGCCTACGGTGATGGCTTCTCGCAGCGGGTCGGCGAGACCGAAGGATCTCATCAGCTTGTCGATGACCGTCGACTCCCCACCGGGCAGGACGATCCCGTCGAGTCCGTCAAGATCAGCCTCCCGACGGACTCGACGGGTCGTCGCGCCGAGGGATTCGAGAACCTCGATGTGCTCAGCGAATCCGCCTTGCAGGGCGACGACCCCAATGAGTGGAGCCACCTCACCAACCCCGCTCGGCCAGACGGTGCGGCGCCGGGACGTCGGCGACATTGATGCCCACCATGGCCTCGCCCAGTCCGCGGGAGACCTCGGCGATGGTGTCGGGATCGTCGTAGGCGGTGGTGGCCTTGACGATGGCAGCGGCGCGGGCAGCAGGATTGCCGGACTTGAAGATGCCAGACCCGACGAAGACACCTTGGGCGCCCATCTGCATGACGAGGGCGGCGTCAGCAGGAGTCGCCACACCACCGGCAACGAAGAGCACCACCGGGAGCTCACCCGTACGAGCCACCTCGGCGACGAGATCGTATGGGGCCTGCAGTTCCTTGGCGGCGACATAGAGCTCGTCAGGAGACATGCTGCTCAGACGTGCCATCTCGGCTCGGATGGTGCGCAGGTGGCGGACGGCCTCCGAGACGTCACCGGTGCCGGCCTCACCCTTGGAGCGGATCATGGCGGCGCCCTCGGTGATGCGACGCAGGGCCTCACCCAGGTTGGTGGCGCCGCAGACGAAGGGGACGTCAAAGGCCCACTTGTCGATATGATTGGCGTAGTCAGCCGGGCTGAGCACCTCGGACTCGTCAATGAAGTCCACCTTGAGGGATTCCAACACCTGGGCCTCGACGAAGTGGCCGATACGAGCCTTGGCCATGACGGGGATGGAGACGGCGTCGATGATTCCCTCGATGAGATCGGGATCACTCATCCGGGCCACTCCGCCCTGGGCGCGGATGTCGGCAGGGACACGTTCCAGGGCCATAACGGCGCAGGCTCCGGCATCCTCGGCGATCCTCGCCTGCTCGGGGGTGACGACGTCCATGATGACGCCGCCCTTGAGCATGTCGGCCAGTCCACGCTTGACCCGCGTGGTCCCAGTGGTAGTTGCATTCTCAGTCATGTACCTCATCGAATCGACGATTGTGGTTCATGACAAGATCCATATATGACCACTTCTGTTGGACCACTTCTCGGATGGACGAGATGAGACCGGATCTCGTCGTCGACGTCCCGCTGGATCTTCCTCAGGATTCCCGGCCGCTCCCGGTGCGGATCTGCGAGGGGGTGCGCAGTCTCATCATGGACGGGGTGCTGGCCCCGGGAGACCATCTGCCAAGTACCAGGGCCTTGTCCGCCCAACTCGGGGTGTCCCGCGGCACGGTCGTCGCCTCCTACGAACAGCTGGAGGCTGAGGGATACCTCGTCGCAGCGAGCGGGTCGGGCACCCAGGTCAACCCTGATCTGCGAGGTCTCCATCGGCGCTCCACGACGCCGACTCCGTCCCCGTCCCCTCACCATCGCCACGGAATCGATCTGACGCCGGGAGCACCTGACACGGCTGGATTGGCGAACTCAGCCTGGCGGTCAGCCTGGCATCGCGCCTGCGTCCAACCGCGCCGGATCACCGATCCGTTGGGGTCCCCTCGGCTGCGTCATGAAATCGCCGAGCACCTACGTCAGATGCGAAGCCTGCTCGCCGATCCGCGCCAAGTCGTCGTCACCGGTGGTGCCCGCGCCGGACTGGCCGAGCTCATCCAGGTGCTCTGTGACAGGTCCAGACACCTGATGGTCGGGGTCGAGAGCCCTGGGTACCCCAGCTTGAGGAAGGTGCCGACGGCGCTTGGCCATCGCATCGTCGGGCTGCCGACTGATGACCACGGACTTGACCCGGAGGGCCTTCCCACCGGAAGTGACGCGACGAATCTGGATGCGGTGCTCATCACCCCGAGCCATCAGTACCCCTGGGGAGGATCGTTGTCGGCGAGTCGTCGGGCTGCCGTCATCGAGTGGGCCGAGAGGGCGAATTGCTGGATTGTCGAGGATGACTTCGACTCCGAGCTGCGTCACGTCGGCGCTCCCCTTCCGGCGTTGGCGTCCTTGGACGAGGAACACACCATCTTGCTGGGTACCTTCTCGTCGGTACTGACCCCCGCCTTGGGGTGTGGTTATCTGGTGATCCCGCCCGACTTGATGGACCCTTTCGCCGAACAGCGTCAGGCTACCGGGCAGCCTGTTCCCGCCATTGTCCAGGAGGCCGTCGCCGACTACCTGTCGACCGGGGCATTACGGCGTCGCACCCAGCGGATGCGCCAGGTGTACCGACGCCGTCGCCACACCGTCATCGACATTCTCGGGTCGGTGCCAGGTGCGACCTTGCAGCCGATCGACGGTGGGTTGCATGCCGTGTTGCTCTTCGACGGGTCCGAGGAGGACGTCGTCAGACAGTGTCGTCACGAAGGGGTCGGCGTCACTCCCCTGTCGACCTACTGGGGATCAGCTGACGCCGACGCGGCTGGGATCGTGCTGGGTTTCGGAAGCCACGACGACGACACCCTGGCAATGGCCTTGACGACGATCGCTCGGGTGGTCGCCGACCGCACCGGTCCGTGACGCAAATCGGCCGGCACCCCGGTGGGGTACCGGCCGATCCGCGAATGAGCCGTCAGTCGACGAGGCCCTCGAAGAGAGCGGTCGACAGGTAGCGCTCACCGGTGTCGGCGATGACGACGACGATCGTCTTGCCGGCGAACTCCGGACGGGCCGCGACCTGGCCAGCGGCCTGCAGAGCGCCACCACCGGAGATGCCGGTGATGATGCCCTCCTCGGCGGCGGCACGGCGGGCGAGAGCAATGGCGTCGTCACCAGGGACGAGCAGGATCTCGTCGACGACGGACTTGTCGAGGTTCTCCGGCACGAAGCCCGGGCCCCAGCCCTGGATCTTGTGCGGCGCCTTCTCTCCCTTGGTGATGACCGGGGACTCGGCGGGCTCGGCGCCGAAGGTCTTCACCTCGGGGTTCTTCTCCTTGAGGTACTTGCCGGCACCGGAGATGGTGCCACCGGTGCCGATGCCGGCGACGATGGCGTCAACCTTGCCCTCGGTGTCGTTCCAGATCTCCTCGCCGGTGGCATCATGATGAACCTCAGGGTTGGCCGGGTTGTCGAACTGGCTGGCCAGGATGGCACCAGGGGTCTCCTTGACAATTTCGGCGGCCTTGGCGTTGGCCCCCGGAACTCCATCAGCACCCGGGGTGAGCACGAGCTCGGCACCCAGCAGACGAATGATGGCGCGACGCTCCTTGGACATGGTCTCGGGCATGGTGATGATGACCTTGTAGCCGCGAGCCGCGCCGACGAGGGCCAGGCCGACGCCGGTGTTTCCAGAGGTGGCCTCGACGATGGTGCCGCCGGGCTTGAGTTGTCCAGATGCCTCGGCCGCGTCAATGATCGACTTGGCGATGCGGTCCTTGACGCTGGAGGCCGGGTTGTAGAACTCCAGCTTGGCCAACACGGTGGCCTGGGAGTCCGGGAAGAGCTTGTTGATCTTGACCAGCGGAGTGTGGCCGATGAGCTCGGTGATGTCGTTGGCGATCGTCGTCATGGTGTCAGTCCTTTCGATTGAGATTCAAGTCCATGGGTGTTCGGAAAATCTCTGTGTGCGTAGGTTGATGCGGGTCATGCCTTTTCGACGGTTATCGTCCAGCCGGCATCACCCACCTTCCGGAAGCCGGTGACCGGATAACCGGCCGTGGCAGCCCATTCCGGGATGGATTCGGTGGCCTGGGTGCAGTCGAAGTTGATCGTCAGACGATCTCCGACTGGCAGCCCGGCGATGGCCTTCTGGGCCTCGACCAGCGGGAACGGGCACACCTGCCCACCGGTCTCGAGAACATGTGTGGTCATGACACTCCTTCAGTGACGGTGGCGGTTGGCAGCGTCCCCAGTGCGGGGTTGCGTCGGGTGAAGCCGAGCACGAAGACCTTCGTGCCGAGGCCCACGCCCAGGAACATGAAGAGGAAGGCGATCCATCCCTGGAAGCTGAACTGTGCAGTTTCGACCATCGCGTTGCCGATGGTGCAGCCTCCGGCCCAGCTGGCTCCGATTCCCATTCCGAGCCCTCCGGCGACGGACTTGACGACCTGGGCCGAGTCAGGGACGCGGACCCGAAACTCACCGGAGGCCTTGGCTGCGATGAAGGAGCCGACGAGGATGCCGACCACGAGCAGCACTCCCCAGTCGACGTATGAGGCATCTCCGGTCACCGCCCACTCCAGCAGGTTGCCGGTCGGGGTGGTGATGCCCAGTCCGGCGTGACGACCGGTGGCCTCGCCGAGCGGGTAGGTGATGATCGCGATCACCGAGATGAGGGCGGCGGTGAGGAACGGATGCCACTTGGCCTCGAAGAGCCAGTGTGCGAGGCCGGTCTTCTCCGGCGGGAGGGTGGCGACTTTTCGGGCCGGCTTGCGCAGTTGCCGCCACACCAGGGCTCCGACGACAAGGGCCAACACGATGGTGGGAATCCAGGGTGAGATTCCCAGGGCGGAAATCGTCGTCACCGGGGCCTTGAGGGACCGCACCGACTGGTTGAGCCCCGACAGGGCGCCATACTTCATGGCCGCCGCACCGATGGCATAGAAGACCAGCGCGATCCAGGAGCCGACGAGGCCCTCACCACTGCGGAACCAGGTTCCGGTGGCGCATCCGCCGGCCAGCACGATCGAAACGCCGAAGAGCAGTCCTCCGACGATGACACCGAGCCACGGCAGCGGCTTCCAGGACAGGTGGATGACGCCGAGTTGGGTCAACGTCGTGACGCCGATGGCCTGAATGGCGATCACCAGCAGGAAAGCCGTGATCCAGGTCGTGCTCCTGGCAACCCACACCTGACGAAAGGCATTGGTCACACAGAAGCGACCACGTTGCAGAACAAAGCCGAAAGCAATTCCGACGAGTAAGCCGGTAAGAATCATCGAGAATTCCGTTCAGAACAATCCGACGTCACCATTGTGGATTTTCCAAGAACACAGATGGGATCGGATTCAGGGATGGACGTGGTGCGCATGCGAGGTGCGCTGACGTGGGCTCACAACTGACCCGGATGGGGACTGCCACAGGCGCAGAGCCCGGACGACCTCACACGACCGGCGCATGAGCGATCGATATCAGCAACAACACCGACACATCGAACACATCATCATGGTGGAGCTCATGACCGATCGACCGGCACGATTACCCCAGACACGGTGTGTGTTCACCTTCTCGTCCTTCCATTCATGAACCATGATCGATGATTCCGTCACGGCGTTCACCGGCTTTCCCGGGATCTCCCCGGAGCCGCGCCACAACGTTCATCAATGGCGTCTGAAATCATGCAAGCACAGTTGACTTGAGGACTCAAGAAAAAGGCGATTTTGTCTTATAAGGTGAGATTGCGTATCACTTTGTGAAACAAACGCGATCTGCGATGGCATTGAGGAGGGAGGAGACGCCCTCTGTCTGGTCACAGATGATGTCGGCGTGATCGGCCATGGATGGCTGTTCGTCGGAGTAACTCACGACGCGTGCACCGGGGTGACCCTGCCCAATCCACTCCGAGATGACCTCCAGGGCCGGGACGTCACCCAGATCGTCGCCACACATGATGACGACCCGCGGCTCCACCTCGTCGATGAGCTCACGCAGGGCCTGGGCCTTGGTGGTGACGGCGGACTTCAACTCGATGATGTTGCGGCCGTCCTCACAGTGAAGATCGAGCTCCTCGGCGATCTCACGGACTCGCGGTACCGCGCTCGCCAGAGCATGAGCGGGATCCGCGGCCCGACGGGTGTGCAGGGCGACGGCGCGGCCCTTGTCCTCGATCCGGCAGCCGACGTCACGGGGATCCTGCTGGCCGAGCTCCTCGGCAAGCTGCTCGAGACGCCCCTTGGCGATTCGCACCGAGTCCGGCACCTCAGGATCACGCAATGCCCCCGATGCGGCGTCGTAACGCTCCACCCCGTACTGCCCCAGGACGACCAGGTGCTCCAGGCCAGGGACATCGTCGACAGCCGTCATGCGTCGCACTGCGGCGACCTCTCGGCCAGTGACGATGGCCATGGTGGCGAGCTTGCCGTCCATCCGCGACATCGCGTCGCGGGACTCCTGGGCCATCACCGAGTCAGCGGGATCATCGACGATGGGTGCCAGGGTGCCATCGAAGTCCAGGGCGAGAAGCACTGAGCTCGGATCGGCGGCGACAGCGTCGAGAATCCCCCTTCCGGCCTCAGTGAGAGGGGTCCAGGACTTTTCGGTTGGAGCAGGGCGGTCAGTCATGGCCCCATCGTCACACACATCGGTCCCATGGCGGGCCCTCAGCCGCCAAATAGCGAGGATCGTCCTCGGACGGAAACTCCTGCTTGGTAGCGTGAAAGTGGGCCTGCTGTGCAGCAGGACCTCCATGAGAGGTGTGATCAGAGATGTCGGAGACCGTCCAGGACAAGGTTGATTTCCTTGTCATCGCAAACCGCCTACCCGTGGACCGGAAGGTCGACGATGAGGGTAACGTCAGCTGGCAGTCCTCCCCCGGTGGTCTGGTGACGGCGCTTGAGCCGGTCATGCAGCGCAAGGGTGGCGCCTGGATCGGATGGCACGGTGCTCCCGACGAGGTCGTCGAGCCCTTCCACCATGACGGCTACGACATTCACCCGATTCCCCTGAGCGCCCAGGAGGTCGAGGAGTACTACGAGGGATTCTCCAACGCGACGCTGTGGCCGCTGTACCACGACTGCGTCGTCGAGCCGGTGTTCCACCGCGAATGGTGGGAGGCCTACCAGAAGGTCAACAAGCGCTTTGCCGAGCAGGGCGCTGAGCTGGCGGCCGAGGGCGCCACGGTGTGGGTGCAGGATTACCAGCTCAACCTCGTCCCGAAGTACCTGCGCGAGATGCGCCCCGACCTGCGTATCGGCTTCTTCCTCCACATTCCGTTCCCGCCGATCGAGCTCTACAGCCGTCTGCCGTGGCGCGAGGAGCTCGTCGAGGGTCTGCTGGGGGCCGACCTCGTCGGATTCCAGACCCCGGGTGCAGCCGCGAACTTCCTGCGCCTGGCCAAGCGTCGTCCGGGCGTCACGGCCTCTCGCGGTCGCGCTCACACTCCCGACGGACGCGACGTCATTGCTCGCGACTTCCCGATCTCAATCGACTCGCGTGGATTCCACGAGTTGGCCACCTCGGAGAAGGTGCAGGCCGAGGCTGCGAAGTTGCGCGAGGACCTGGGCAACCCGGAGACGATCATCTTCGGCGTCGACCGTCTGGACTACACCAAGGGTCTTCGTCAGCGCATCCGCGCCGTCGGAGAGCTGTTCAAGGAGGGCAAGCTCGATCCTCACGAGGTCGTCTTCCTGCAGCTGGCCACCCCGTCGCGTGAGCGCGTCGAGGAGTACAAGATCCTGCGCGACGACATCAACCAGCTCGTCGGCCAGATCAACTCGAAGGTGGGGACAATCGCCAACCGGGCGCTCGTCTACCGCAACGAGTCGGTGCCTCGTGAAGTCCTCGCCGCCATGTACCAGGTGGCTGATCTCATGCTCGTCACCCCGGTGCGCGACGGCATGAACCTCGTTGCCAAGGAGTACATCGCCTGCCGCTCCAACGACGACTCGGCCTTGGTGCTCTCCGAGTTCGCCGGTGCCGCTCGAGAGCTCAAGCAGGCCTACATGGTCAACCCGTATGACATCGACGGCATGAAGGCCACGATCATGAAGGCCCTCACTGACTCCCCGAGGGTCAAGGCCCGCAAGATGCGCTCCATGCGTCGTCAGGTTTTCGACAAGACGATCGACGTCTGGGCCGATGACTTCCTCACGGAGCTGGAAGGTCGCTGAGCGACAGACGGACACATTGACGTTGACGGCGGCCGGTCGGGTGATCACCGACCGGCCGCCGTCAACGTCAATGCTCAATGCTGTCTGGGCATGAAAAATCCCAGATCCGAAATCGGATCTGGGATGATCTGCGCTCCCCCGACTGGACTCGAACCAGTAACCCTCTGATTAACAGTCAGATGCTCTGCCAATTGAGCTACAGGGGATCAGCGCCCCGGGCGCGAAATGAAACACTAGCAGCGCTCTTCGCCAGATGACAAATCGTTGGCATTTGTCGAGTTCTGGGCAACGGCGCGACCTCGTCAGTTCCACTCCTTCTTGAGAGCGTCAGTGGCCTCCAACACCTTCTGACGGGTCTCGGGGTCATCGAGGTCGGCGGACTCCCGAGCCATCGCGGTCCAGGTGATGGCTCCTTCCGGGACGGCTAGGTGGCCGGCCGGAACACGCCCGGCGACGAGGACGTCTCCGCCACGCACCGGAACGGTTCGGGTCGCGGCGATCGACTCGGTGACCCGCGCTCGAAACACCTCAGGGATCTTGCCGGGCTTCTCCAACACCGCCGAGGCACCAGATCCGTCCAGGAAGTCCCAGGTCAGCGTCGCGGTGTCGCCATTCCAGCCACCATGGACGATCTCGTGCCAAGCGACCGCGGAGTCCGTCTCGTCGGTCAGGATGACGAGCCCCTCCGTCACCGCGATGACGGTCGCCCTCTCTCCTCTCCCGCAGGCGAGCACCTTGACGTCGTCGAACCCGAGTACGGCTCGCACTCGGGTCATTTCCTCAGAACTGGGCCCTTTCGTCCACCACATGGCGTCCATCCTGTCACGCCGCCCCAGCCTGCTGCAGATGACGTCGCAGCCGATCCAGTGCCCTCTGCTCGATCCGCCGGACGCTGGAGGCGGACATCCCCATCTCCTCGCCCACCGCCTCGAAACTCATGGGTTCTCCCTCGAATCCATGACGCAATGCCACGACTTGCCGTTCCTGCCCCGCCAGCACGGCAAGCAGGTGGAGTTCCGGACGGACTGGTCGTCCTCGTGGGGCCGCCACGTGTTCGAGGACGTCGCTGTCGACCTCCCAACACTCGGCGCGCCGCTGCTCAACCCACATGACGTCCTTGCCCATGCACTCGGCAATCGCCTCGCTGGTCGGCACCTGCCGGGACCGCGTCGTCAACTCCTCCTCGACTCGGGCGACCTCGGCTGACTCCCTCATCGCGGCCCGGGACCTGGCGCCACGCAGGCGGACAACCTCCTCGCCGACACGACGACGGATCCAGGTCCAGGCGACCGTCGAGAATCGAGCCCCTCGGCGCTCGTCGTACCTCTCGACCGCCTCTCCCAGCCCCACGCAGCCGGCCTGGATGAGATCCTCGACGCTGCATCGATAGGTCGCAGCAGCTTGACGAGCCTGGGTGAGCACCATCGCGAGCATCTGTCGCCAGAGCTCCTGCCTGGCTACTGCTCCGTCGTCGGAAATCGCGTTCAACTCGGAGACGGTGACCGGTGTCGTGGCCAGGAACCGTCCGGACAAGATGGCATCAGCAATCACCCCGGCATCGAGTCTGCGAAAGAGCTCGCGCTCATCGGCAAGGTCCAGGGCGACGACATCGTCGATGAAATCCGTGTATCTCATGGTCTGACGATGACTCGCCCCGGGCCACGGTGGAACCCTTCCGCGGTGATCTGTGGACGGCGAATGAGCTGTCCACAGATGTCACATCAGGCCGAGGTCGCTCCACCAGCGAGAATGAGACTCTTGCGCAGCGCCTCGAGGGTCACCAGGTCGGAGAACATCGCGTCGTAGAGCTTACGATCCTGGTTCGGGTTGGTGCGTTGCAGGCGAGACTTGAGGTTGGCGATGTCGTCAGTAATGGACAGCAATCGCACCCGCGCGGCGTACGCAGCGGCGTAGCTCTGGTCCGGCTCCTCGCGCAAGATGGGCTCGACGAGGAGGGCCACCTCGAGCTGTTTCACCTGCGGGTCGCTCGTCGCCTTACCGACTTCCTCGGCCCAGTTCTCCTGACCACGAGGCACTGACAGGATGGCCTCGAAAACCGCCTGGTAGGCGGGGTGACGCAGGTCCTCAACCTCGACCTGGTCCCAGTCCTCGTCGAAGAGATCGGGGTATTGCAGGACAAGTTTGAGGAATCCGCGCTCCACGGACAGCGAGATGTCGGCCGGGTCGGGCCACGGGATACCAGCGGGTTGCTGGGGCTGGGGCGGAGGCACCACCGTCACGGCATGATGTTGCTTGCCGGCACGGGACACCTCACGACGCACCAGATCGATGTCGGCACCCACCACCTGGGAGAGCTCGCGCAGATAACCATCGACCAAGGACTGATCACGAATACTCGTCACGAGCGGGGCTGCAGCCCTGACCGCGGCGACGCGTCCATCCGCTCGGTCGAGGTCGAACTGGCTGACCGTGTTCTCCATGACGTAGCGGTACAGCGGAATCCGTCGGGCCACCAATTCCCGAACCGCCTCCGGGCCGCGCTGCATGAGAAGGTCACACGGGTCAAGGCCGGTGGGCTCTATGGCCACATAGGTCTGGGCGGAGAACTGCTTGTCACCGCGGAACACCTTGAGGGCGGCCTTCTGGCCGGCGGCGTCACCGTCAAAGGTGAAGATGACCTCGCCATTGAGGGAACCGCTGTTGCCCATGAGCCGTTGGATGAGTCGGGCATGGTCCTCACCGAACGCGGTTCCACAGGCCGCGACAGCTGTGTCGATGCCGGACAGGTGCGCCGCCATGACGTCCGTGTACCCCTCGACGATGACAGCCTGACTCTTCTTGCCGATGTTGGCTCGAGCCATGTCCAAGCCATAGAGGACGTGCGACTTCTTGTAGACCGGGGTCTCGGGGGTGTTGACGTACTTGGCCGGCAGACGATCGTCGTCATAAACCCGCCGAGCCCCGAAACCCAGCACGGATTTTCCGGAATCCTTGATCGGCCACAGCACACGTCCCTGGAAGAAGTCCCAGCCCTGGGATCGCACCAGGCCGGACTCGATGAGGGCCTTGGGTGTGAACCCTTTGGCCAACAGGTGGTCGCGCAGCACGTGGCCGCCGCGCGGCGCATATCCCATCCCGAACTGCACCGCGGCATCCTGGGAGAATCCGCGCCCGGCGACGAAATCTCGGGCTATCTGACCTTCCTTCGTCGACATCTGGGCCTGGAAGAACTCCGCGGCTGCCTCGTTGGCGGCCAGGATCTGCATGCGTAGACCTGGTTCCAGCCCGGGGCGACCGTCGTCGACGATGCGCAGCTGTACACCAACCTTGTCGGCGAGACGCTGGACGGCCTCGACGAAGGTGAGGTTGTCGATCTTCTGGACGAAGGAGATGGTGTCGCCACCTTCCCCACACCCGAAACAGTAGAACAGCCCACGGGAAGGGGTCACCTGGAAACTGGGCGTCTTCTCGTCGTGGAAGGGGCACAGCCCCTTCAGGGAACCGCCGCCGGCATTGCGCAGGGCCACATATTCGCCGACGACCTCGTCGATCCGAGCGCGTTCCCGGACCAGCGCGATGTCCTCCTCGTTGATCCGGCCAGCCATGCCCACGATCCTACCCATCTGCGCAGGACATGCTATCCATGCATGCAGGTGGGCCAAATTGGTGCCAAACTTTCCGCCGTGACAGTGAACCCCACCTGGCAGCTCGCCCTGGCGATGGTCATGCTCGTCGTGCTGGCCGTCGTCGCCTCACTCCTTGGACGTCTGGGCATCGCCAAGTCGTCCGTGATCGCGTCGATCCGCGCCGTCGTGCAGCTCGGAATCGTCTCCGTCATCCTCGTCTATGCCCTCGCCCATCTGTGGGCTGCTTGCCTGTTCACCCTGCTGATGTTCGCCATCGCGGTTCGCACGACGGCGAATCGTTCCGGAGTCGGCAAGGCCTGGATCTGGGCCGCGGTGGCCATGCTTGCCGGGGTGAGTCCGGTCCTCCTCATCATCTTCGCGACGGGTTGCGCGCCGTTCAGCCCCGCTTCCCTCATCCCGGTGGCCGGCATCATCATCGGCAACATCATGAGCGGTCACACCCTGGCATGCCGCCGTTTCTTCGCTGACCTGCGCGAGGGAATCGGCATCTTCGAGGCTGGTCTGGCCGTCGGTTTCCCGCGTCGGGACGCCATCGCTCTGGTGACCGAACCGAGCGTCACGGAATCCGTGTTGCCCACCGTGGACCGCACGGCGACCGTCGGTCTGGTGACCTTGCCGGGCGCCTTCGTCGGTGTGCTGCTCGGTGGCGGTTCGGCTCTCCAGGCCGGTGCTGCCCAGGCCCTCGTCCTCATCGGCATCCTGGCGGGCCAGACCGTCACCGTGGTGGTGGCGCACGAACTGGTCAAGAGGGCGAAGCTGTTGCCCGATGATCTGGCGGGCAAGCTACACCCGTGACAACACCCTGATCAACGCCCCCTGACAGTTGTCAGAAACCCCTGCCCATACCCTTGGGCAGCCGGCTGCGATCCCATCCCAGCAGCTGGGTTGCCCGGGAGAAGGCGAACTGATCGGTCATTCCCCCCACATATGCCACGACCTGATGGATTCGGTCGGCATCGGTCTCGAGGAATTCGGCCGGCACATCATCAATGTGTCCCTGGTAGTACGCGACCAATCCGTGCAGAACCTCGATGACGGCCTCCGACTGCCCCAATGACTCGGGCCTGGTGTAGATCCGCTCATAGTTGAAGGCCCTGAGAGCCGCCAGGGCGTCCGCGACGTCGGCTGCCATCCCCACCCGTCCAGTTGCGCAGGTGGTGTCGACGACGGACCGGATGAAGACCGACAACTGTGTGCGCCGATCCGTCCCAGCCACCTCGACGACGACCTGCGGCAGATCCGCGACGGTGACGATCCCCGCCTTGATAGCGTCTTCCAGGTCATGGGCGCAATAGGCGATCCGGTCGGCGAACGAGACGACCTCCCCCTCGACGGTGCTGGGGGCCGGACGCGACCAGGAATGGTTACGGACGCCGTCCAGGGTCTCCGCGCACAGATTGAGACTCGCCAGACTGACGTCCGCGCCCCACGGCCCGTGATCGAAACCCTCCGGGATGAAGGCGTCGAAGGCCTGCTCCGACGCGTGACCTCCCGGTCCGTGGCCGCAGTCGTGCCCCAGTGCCATGGCGTCGGCCAGGGTGACATTAGCTCCGATGCCGGCCGCGATGGATCGAGCCACCTGGGCCACCTCGAGGGCGTGGGTCAGGCGGGTGCGCTGGTGATCAGTGGGATGGACGACGACCTGGGTCTTGCCTGCCAGTCGCCGGAAAGACGTGGAGTGGACGATCCGGTCCCGATCCCGCTCGAAGCAGGTCCGCTCGGGATCCGGCTCCTCCGGGATGGCGCGGTTCCCTGCGCCGTGGGCACTAGTGGCTCCCGGACGCAGGAGGAGGTTCTCCCTCTCCTCCCGAATCTCCCGTCCGACGACCTCTCCGGCCTCGATTCGTACGCCACCTGACGGATGGGCATGGACGACGTCATCAACGCCGCGATGACCGGCCATCGTCAGGGCCCAGGCCCGGGCACGTTCTCCCACTTCGGACATGGTTCCATCCTGTCCCACCTCGGCCCGTGGGACCAGACCCGGGTGGGATCAGCCCCCGGAAGCGTCAATCTCGGCGGCCGACAGATCGTCGTCGTCGAGGGTGCGCGAGTCCAGCCAACCGTGGGGCATGACGACCTTGCGACGCGGGGTGCCCTGGCGGCCACGTGCCTTACCGAGTTCCTTGACGGGAAAGGGCGCATCGTGGTCGAGGGTGGCCAGCAGTGCGTCGAGTTCCTCGAAGCTGGAGATCTGCCCCAAGGCGTGACGGGTCTCCCCACCCACTGGAAAACCCTTGAGGTACCAGGCCATGTGCTTTCGCATGTCAACCAGGCCATGGATGCCCTGATACCTCACGAGCAACTCGGCGTGACGTCGGATCATCGTACAGACCTCACCCAGGGCCGGCAGGGTGGTCGTGTCGCGACCGGCGAAGGCGTCTGCCAGGTCGCGGAAGAGCCAGGGACGGCCCAGGCAACCGCGTCCGACCTCCACGCCAGCGCATCCGGTCTGCTCGACCATCGCCATGGCGTCTCTGGACTCCCAGATGTCGCCGTTTCCGATGACCGGGACGTCGACGGTCTCGACGAGGTCGCCGATGGCCTCCCAGTGGGAGTGCCCGGCATAGGCCTCGGCGACGGTGCGAGCGTGCAGGCACACCGCAGCCGCCCCGGAGTCGACGGCGACGCGGGCAGAGTCGAGGTAGGTGATGTGGTCGGGGTCGATGCCGATACGGGTCTTGACGGTGACGGGAACTCCGTGGGCGTCGCCGGCCTGGACGGCAGCGGAGACGACCGCGGCGAACCGGTCGAGCTTCCAGGGCAGGACTCCCCCGCCGCCTTTGCGAGTGACCTTCGGTACCGGGCAGCCGAAGTTGAGATCGACATGGTTGACCCTGTACTTCTCGCACAGGATCGACGTGGCCTCACCGACCATTCCGGGGTCGACCCCGTAGAGCTGCACGGAACGGACGTCCTCGCAGTCAGCGAAGGCGAGCATGTCGTGGGTCTTGTGGTCACCATGGACCAGGCCGCGAGAGGTGATCATCTCGCAGACGTAGAGCCCTGCCCCCTGCTCGGCACACAGCTGACGGAAAGCGGCATTGGTGACACCGGCCATCGGTGCCAACACCACCGGAGTGTCCACCGAAACGGTGCCGCCAGAAGGCGCGGTCAAGGTCAGAGGGTTGGAAGGCATTCGCCCATGGTAGACGTGGCACACCGGCTCGACCGAAACCGTCGTGCCCGCCCCGTGGCACCACAAGCCGCCGCAAACGGCCTCGCCACACCATCCCGGCGACGAGCCGCGACGGGCTTCCCACTACCCTCGTGCTGTGAGCACCCCTGATGAGACCGCATCCACCAGCGAGCGTTGGGCCCGCCCGATCCCCCGGATCGGCGACACCACCTCCTCGGCCACTCGCGCCGCTGATCCCGCTGGGTGGTCCCTGGGTGACCAGGTGCAGCAGGGGCTCGACACCGCCATCGACGCCCGCCGTGACATCCGTCGTTACCGCAACGACGACGTCCCCGAAGACCTCGTCAATACCGTCCTGTGGGCTGGCCACCGCGCCCCCAGCGTCGGTCACAGCCAGCCGTGGCGGTTCATCGTGGTGCGTGACGCCGACACCCGCGATCGTGCCGCCGTCATGGCCGACCGGGAGCGACTGCGTCAGGCCGACTTGCTGACCCCGGATCGTCGCGCCCGGCTCCTCGATCTCCAGCTCGAGGGGATCCGTGAGGCCCCGGTCGGCGTCGTCGTGGCCTGCGATCGTCGCACCCCGGCATCGGGGGTGCTGGGACGCAACACCTTCACCGACGCCGACATGTGGAGTTGTGCCTGCGCCGTGGAGAACATGTGGCTGGCTGCCCGCGCCCACGGACTCGGAATGGGATGGGTGACCCTCTTCCAGCCAGAGGAACTCGCCGCCCTGCTTCACCTGCCCGAGGGGGTGGAGACCCTCGGCTGGTTGTGCCTGGGGTGGCCTGACGAACGTCCCCCAGCCCCGGGACTCGAGCGACGCGGCTGGTCCCGTCGACTCCCGCTGGCCGACGTCACCCTGGCCGATCGCTGGCCCGACGACGGTCAGCCCGAGGCCCCCGTCTCTGCTCTCCGGGAGACCCTGCACTCACCCGACCGCCACCGGGTGGTGGCGGCCCACGACGATGCCGACCAGCTCCTCACCCCGCCTGGATCTCTCGGCCTGCTCGACCAGACCCTGGACCGCGTCGAGGCAGCAGGCGGAACTGAGATCACGGGCGGCACCCTCGTCCTCGTCGGGGCTGACCACCCGGTCGCCGACCTGGAGGTGACGGCCTTCGACCCCACGGTGACCCATGACGTCATGGCTGCCTCGGTTGCCGGAACGGGGCTCGGCGTCTCGACGGCCACGGCCGCCGAGCTCTCCCATCTCGTTGTTGACGCCGGGGTCACCCAGCCAGTGGAGGGCGCTCGCTCCATGCGCGTTCCCGGAGAACGCGGTGATCTTCTGCATACCGACGCCATGACCCCAGCCCAGGTCGAGGCCCTGCTGCGCGATGGTCGGGCCCTGGGCAAGGAGGCTGCCGAGGCCGGCCTGGTGTGCCTGGGAGAGGTCGGTGTCGGAAACACCACCGTTGCCACGGCTCTGGCCTGCGCCCTCACCGGTCTGGATCCCACGAAGGCCGTCGGCCTAGGAGCCAGCAGCGACACCGCCATGGTTGAGCGCAAGGCTGATGTCATCACAGCTGCGCTGGCCCGCACCCAGGCCGGCCCCAACGACCCCGAGCATCTCCTGGCATCCCTCGGCGGACCGGAGTTCGTCGTCCTCGCCGGAGTGTGTCTAGGGGCCGCCCAGGCCGGGTCCCCCGTCGTCCTGGACGGGCTGGCCACCAGCGTCGCAGCCCTCATCGCCACCAAGCTCTCGCCAGGTCTTCATGGCTGGCTCGTCGCCTCCCACGCGTCCCGGGAGCACGCTCACCAAGCCGTGCTGGCCGAGCTTGGGGTGGAACCCCTCATGGAATTGCGGATGCGAGCCGGTGAGGGTGTCGGCGCATGTCTTGGAGCCCAGATGATCCTCACTGGTCTTCAAGTGCGACGGACGGCCGCGCGCACGCGTTGAACTCAGCTGAGGCGTCTGGTTGAGCCACTGGGTCGCAAGGGTTCAGTCAGGCCTCAAGACTCATTGTCCCGTGAGGTTGTCCCGTGACGCCGGGCGCAGCACGGCGAAGGGATCGGTGACCTCGTAGTCGTGTCGGGTGAAGGTCCAGGTGGCCGGTGGCCGGCCTCCTCTTTCCCCCGACTCCTCTAGGTGACCGGTCTTGACGATCTGGCCACGGCGACGCAGCACTCGTGAGAGGTTCGTGACGTCGACGTCATGGCCCAGACAAGCGCAATAGATGTCGCGCAACTGGGCCAGGGTGAACTCTGCAGGCGCAAGGGCATGGGCGATGTTGGTGTAGGAGATCTTGCCACGCAGTCTGACGACGGCTTCCTCGACGGCCTGCGCGTGGTCGAAGGCCATCGGTACGGACTCCCGCACAGGCAGCCAGCGCGCTCCCCCGCCAGCCTCGACGCCGGGGGCCACCAGACCGAGGTATGTCGTCGCGACCGTCCTCTCGAAGGGGTCACGTCCCGGCTCGGAGCGCGTGGACAACTGCTCGTGGTGGCCCAACAGTGAGACGTCCAACAGACCCTTGAGGTGGCGGACGACGGCCTGCTCCATGGTCTCACAGACCTCGAGTGGCCCACCGGGCAGAGCAGGCATCCCGGTGAACGGTTCGCGAGCACGATCTTTGACCACTACCTCGAGATCATCCCCCGCGACCCTGACGACGACGACCAGCACCTCGTGACGATACTTCGCCACCCCGCGCTGGTCTCGATAGGTCGGACGCGGGGCGGAATCTCCGGCGTCTCCGTGAGCCGTTGTCATCACGGAGTCAGCTTATCCGGATGCCTCGACGATCCCATTTTCGTCTCCGAGACGAGTAGTTCTAGACTAGACGTCGATTACCTGAAAGGAGTCGTTCCCGTGACCACCGACTGCGCCACTACCCGAGTTTCCTCGACCTGGGCCGACACTGTCCGTCGCCTCGCAAAGGAGCGCGACGCGATCATCCTCGCCCACAACTACCAGGCCCCCGAGATCCAGGACGTGGCTGACCACGTCGGCGACTCCCTGGCCCTCGCGCGCCTGGCCGCCAAGAGCTCGGCAAGCACCATCGTGCTGGCTGGGGTCCACTTCATGGCCGAGACCGCTGCCCTGCTGTGCCCCGACAGGACCGTCCTCATCCCTGACGCCCAGGCCGGCTGCTCCCTGGCCGACTCCCTCACCGTCGAACAGCTGCGGGCCTGGAAGGCCGAGCATCCCGACGCTGCCGTCGTCACCTACGTCAACACCACCGCCGAGGTGAAGGCCGAGTCCGACATCTGCTGCACCAGCTCCAATGCCGTCGACGTCGTCAACTCCCTACCTGCCGACCAGGAGATCCTCTTCGGTCCTGACCAGTTCCTCGGTGCCCATGTGCGCCGCATGACCGGACGCCACAACATCCACGTCTGGATGGGCGAGTGCCACGTGCACGCCGACATCTCCCCCACCGAGCTGTGTGACCAGGTCAAGGCCAATCCCGAGGCCGACCTCTACATCCACCCCGAGTGTGGCTGCACGACCAGCGCCCTGTGGCTGACCAGCAACGGCGACCTTCCCCAGGATCGTACCCATGTGTTGTCGACCGGCGGAATGCTCGATGCCGCCCGCGCCACCCGCAATAGCCACGTCCTGGTCGCCACCGAGACCGGCATGCTCCACCAGCTGCGTCAGGCCAATCCCGGCACCACCTTCACCGCGGTCAACCCGGATGCCGTCTGCCCCTTCATGAAGATGATCACTCCGGAGAAACTGCTGCGCTGCCTGGAGACCGGGGCCGAGGCCGTCACCGTCGATCCCGCCCTGGCCGAGAAGGCTCGCAGAGCCGTTGAGCGCATGATCGCCATCGGCGGGACGGCCGCCCCCGTCAAGGAGTCGGCTCATGCCTGAGCATCAATGCGACGTTCTCGTCGTCGGCAGCGGAGCCGCGGGCCTGTCCTGCGCTCTGGCCGCTGCCGAGATCGGGCGCTCCGTGACGATCATGACCCGCGAGGGGATAGACGACTCCTCCACCGATCTGGCGCAGGGTGGTCTGGCTGCGGTCTGGGGCAAGGATGACTCCTTCTCCCTCCATCTCGACGACACCCTCGCGGCAGGTGCTGGGCTGTGCCACCGCGACAACGTCGACGACCTGGTCCACCACGCCCCGGGAGCCCTGCGTCATCTCATGGGCCTCGGAGCTCACTTCGACACCGGGGCCGATGGCGAGCCGGATCTCCACCTCGAAGGGGGCCACCATGCTCGTCGAGTTCTCCATGCCGAATGCGACCGATCCGGACACGAGGTCCATCAGTGCCTCAGCGCTCAGTTGGAGGGAACCGGGATCACCGTCCTGACGGGTACCCGTCTCATCGACCTCATCATCGGTCCGAATGGGGATGTATGCGGTGTGACGGCTCTGTCTGACGGAAATGCGGTGATGATTCCGGCGCGTTGCGTCGTACTGGCGACCGGGGGCATCGGAGCGCTGTGGTCGGCCACCTCCAACCCCTCGGTGTGTACCGGTGACGGGATGGCGGCAGCCCTGCGCGCCGGACTGACGATCCGCAACCCCGAGTTCATGCAATTCCACCCCACCGTTCTCTTCCTCCCCGGGAACGAGGGCCGATCTCCCCTCATCTCGGAGGCGGTGCGCGGCGAGGGTGCCGTCCTCCTGGACGTCAACGGTCGTCGCATCATGACCGGAGTCCACCCGCTCGCCGACCTCGCACCCCGCGACATCGTCTCCGCCGCCGAGCACGAGGCCATGATCGCCACCGGATCTGACCACGTACTCCTCGACGCGACCGGGTTCGGCGAGGACATGTGGCGGCATCGCTTCCCGACGATCCTGACCAGCTGTCGAGAACACGGCATCGACCCTTGTACCGAGCCGATCCCGGTCGCTCCAGGAGCTCATTACCACTGCGGTGGCATCGCCGCCGGCATGGATGGACGCACCTCGGTCCCCGGCCTGCTGACCGTCGGCGAGGCTGCCTGCACAGGAGTTCACGGGGCCAATCGTCTGGCCTCGAATTCCTTGACCGAGGCCCTCATCGCTGGCGAGCGCAGCGGACGCTGCTCCACCAGTCCCACTGGCCCGCTCTCCCCGACGTCCCACGTCCCTGAGCAGCTGCGCCATCGTCGCTGGCTACCGGGCGAGCATCTGGAGTCCGTGCAGGCCATCATGGACCGCGACGTCTTCATCAGTCGCAATGCCACCGGTCTGCGGCGAGCCCTCCGAGACCTGCACCGGATGACTCCCACTGAGGGTCTCGAAGACGCCACCCTCACCGCGACCAATGCCGCTCTGGTCGCGGCAACCCTGGCGATCGCGGCCCTGTGGCGCACGGAGTCCCGGGGAGCTCATCGCCGCAGCGATCATCCGGGTCAGAACCCGTCCTTCCAGCTGCACACTGACCTGCGCCTCGTCGGTGGACGTCCGACGGTCATCACGCGCAGCCAGGAGAGGAGCATCGCATGACCGCACTGCCGCACGATCTGGTCCGCACCATCTCCGAACGCGGGCTCGATCCCGACCTCGTCGTCAGAACCATCGAGGCCTGTCTGGACGAGGACCTGCGCGGCGGCACTGACGTCACAACCGAGTCGATCTTCGGTGGGGCCGCCGGCCGAGCCGACATCAGAGCTCGTCAGAACGGCTGCCTGGCCGGGGTTCCAGTCGGCGCTGCCGTGCTGCACCTCCTCGCCAACCGCACCGGAACCAATGTCGAGTTCACCACCCACCACGACGACGGCACCCGGGTCTCCCCCGGCGACGCCGTCGCGACCGTCTCGGGGCCGCTGCGCACCCTGCTGGTGGCAGAGCGCACCATGCTCAACCTGGCCAGTCATCTCTCCGGAGTGGCGACGGCCACCTCCCAGTGGGTTGATGCCCTGGCAAGCACCGACACCAAGGTCCGCGACACCCGCAAGACCGTCCCCGGTCTGCGTGACCTCGACAAGTACGCGGTGCGCTGCGGAGGTGGGCTCAACCATCGCATGGGACTGTCGGATGCTGCCCTCGTCAAGGACAACCACATCGCCGCGGCCGGGTCTCTGACGGCCGCTGTCGAAGCGGTGCGATCCCACCAGCCCGATATCGTCTGCGAGGTGGAGTGTGACACCGTCGACCAGGTGCGCGAGGCCGTCGAGGCAGGTGTGACGACGATTCTGCTCGACAACATGGACGACTCCCTCATGACGGAGTCAGTCAGCATCTGTCGGCCCCGCGGTGTCATCACCGAAGCCTCTGGTGGCCTGACACTCGACCGAGCCAAGGATGTGGCCGCGACCGGGGTCGACTACATAGCGGTGGGTGCCATCACCCATTCCGCCCCGGTGCTCGACCTGGGTCTGGACTTCGACTGAGCCGGATCCCGTACACATCACGCGAGAGGGCTGGTACCCGTCACGGATACCAGCCCTCTCGTCGTCTCAGCTGACCTTTCCAATCAGTTGTCCTTGCTGCGCGCCCCACGGAACCCGGCACGCCAGCGCTCCCGATTGACCCGGGCAACGGCAACCAACGGGATGCTCACCGGGCAGGCCTCGACGCATTCCCCGTAGAGGGAACAGGGGCCGAAATTCTCGTCGAGGGCATTGACCATGCGACGCGCTCGCTTCGAGCGCTCCTGACGACCCTGCGGCATCATCGCCAGGTGCGAGAGTTTCGCGCCGGCGAAAAGCATGGCAGCACCGTTCGGGCAGGCAGCCACGCAGGCTCCGCATCCGATGCAGGATGCGAAGTCGAGGGCCTGCTCGGCATCCTTGTGCGGCTGGGGCACCGAGTCGGCGTCGGGAGCGGTTCCCGTCATGACGTCGACGGTTCCGCCGGCCTGCACCAGGCGGTCCAGGCTCGAGCGATCGATGGCCAGGTCACGGATGACCGGGAAGGCCGCCGAGCGGAAGGGTTCGATCTTGAAGTGGGTGATCTCGGGGAAGGCCCTGAGGTGCTGACGGCACGCCGGGGTGTTCGGCAGCGGCCCGTGCGGCTTGCCGTTGACGACGAATCCGCAGCAGCCACACACTCCCTCGCGGCAGTCGGACTCGAAGACGATCGGGTCACCGTCATTCTCGACGATCTGGTCGTTGAGCCGGTCGAGCAACTCGAGGATGCTCCACTCCGGCTCGGCGTCCTCCACGACGTGGCGTTCGAAACGTCCCTTGGCCTTCGGGCCGTCCTGACGCCAAATATCCAATGTCACCCTCATCGGTAATCCCTCACCTGCAGATCGATCAACGAGAACGTCAGCGGCTCGCTGTGGCGAACCTGGGTGCCGTCGGGCCGTGTCTCCCACGCCGAGACCGCGCACCAGTCGTCGTCATTACGTTTGGCCTCGCCAGCCTCGGTGGCGTATTCGGTGCGGAAGTGCGCACCAGCCGATTCCCGGCGATCCAGGGCGTCGAGGATCATGACCTCGCCGAGCTCGATGAAGTCGGCGACCCGGCCAGCCTTCTCCAGTTCCTGGTTGAGTCGGTCACCACTTCCGACGACTCTGACGTCGCGCCAGAACTCCTCACGCAGCTCACGCACCTTGGACAGACCCTCGAGGAGGCCCGACTCGTCACGCGAGACCCCGCAGTGCTCGTAGAGGATGTCGCCCAGCTTGCGATGGAACCACTCCGGACGGTGGGTCCCCCCACAATTGAGTAGGGCATCGGTGCGCTTCCGGACCCTCTCGATGGCCGCGGTGACCTCGGGAGCATCCAGCGGCAGCACTGGCTTCCCGACGAATCCGGCCAGGTAGTTCGGCACCGTCAGGGGCAGGGTGAACCACCCGTCGACGCTGGCCGACAGCAGGGAGTTGGCTCCCAGCCGGTTGGCGCCGTGGTAGTTGTTCGAGGCCTCACCACCGACGAACAGACCCGGGATGGTGCTCATCTGGTCGTAATCGACCCACAGGCCACCCATTGTGAAGTGGGCTCCCGGGGCGATACGCATCGGCACCTCGTAGGGGTTCTCCCCGGTGGCATCGAGGTACATGTCGAAGAGGTTTCCGTAACGCTCCGCAATGGTCTTCTTACCCAGACGCTGGATGGCATCCCGGAAGTCCAGGTACACCGAGTTCTTGAGCGGACCCACACCGTGGCCGCTGTCGATCTGAGTCCTGGCGTTGCGGGAGGCGACGTCACGAGGCGTCAGGTTGCCGAAGGCCGGGTACTTGCGCTCCAGGTAGTAGTCACGCTCCTCCTCCGGGATGTCGTTCGCCGGACGTTCGTCACCGGCCTTCCGCGGCACCCAGATCCGGCCGTCATTGCGCAACGACTCACTCATGAGGGTCGTCTTGGACTGCCAGTACGAACTGACCGGCAGGGCGGTCGGGTGGAACTGCACGAAACAAGGGCTGGCGAAGTAGGCACCTTGACGGTGAGCCCGCCAGGTCGCGGTGGCGTTGGATCCCTTGGCCAGGGTCGACCAGTGGTAGACCGACCCGTATCCGCCGGTGCACAGGATGACGACGTGAGCCGTCCAAGCCCTGACCTCACCGGTGAGCAGGTCACGAGTGACGATGCCCTGAGCCTTGCCGTCGGCGACGATGAGGTCGAGCATCTCGGTTCGGTTGTGCATCGTCACCGATCCGGCGTCGATCTGGGCCTGCAAGGCCTGGGAACAGGCAACCTCGAGCTGCTGACCAGTCTCACCACGGGTGTAGTAGGTGCGAGAGACCTGCACGCCGCCGAAGGATCGGGTGGCCAACTGACCGCCGTACTCGCGGGCGAACGGAGCGCCGATGGCATACATGTGGTCGATGACCTGTACAGACTCGGTGCCGAGTCGAACGACATCGGCCTCACGGCCTCGGTAGTCGCCTCCCTTGACGGTGTCCTTGACGAACCTCTTGAGGGAGTCGCCGTCAACCTTGCGGGACCGAGCGGCGTTGATACCGCCCTGAGCGGCCACCGAGTGGGCCCGACGCGGCGAGTCGTGGAAGCAGAAGGAGTCGACGTGGTAGCCGAGCTGCCCCAGGGTCGCGGCGACGCCGGAACCGGACAGTCCAGTTCCCACCACGATGACGTTCATCTTGCGTCGGTTGGCGGGGTTGACCAGCTTGTACTCGCTCTGACGACGGGTCCACGCGGTCAGCGGGTCCCCCTCGGGGGCCTTGCCGTCAAGCTCGTCCCCTACGAGGTATCCGGCCTTCTTCTGAGCCGGCCCAAGGTTGTCGCGGGCCTTGGAACCCTTGCGGGCTGCTCGTCTCGGCACGCTCACCTCAGCCTGACGTGGCTGAGGTTGCTCGGGCTTGACAAGTTCCTTGGCCGGCTCGTCGACAGTCACCTCACCGTGACGTCCGGCAATCTTCTCAAGAGGCTTGATGATGGCACCAATGACGTTTTTCATGAGATCACCCCGGCGAGAATGAGCATGGGAAGTGCGCCGTTGCACACCACGATGGCCAGTGCGATGAGCAGGCCAATCACCGTCCAGACGGCGCGGAGACGACGGCCGGTTCCGCCGAAGTCATTGATGGTGTTGCGCACGCCTTGGCAGATGTGCAACCCGATGATGATCATGACGACGGTGTAGAAGATCGCCATCCACGGCCGCGACAGACTGGCGATGAGGTTCTGGTACGCGGTGATCTGGATGTCAGGAGTTCCCTCGTTGACCGGCCCCTGGAAGGACGCGGACGCGACACCCTTACCCAAGGTCAGGTCAAGGATGTGCACCACGACGAAGGCCAAGATGACAATGCCCGACAGCACCATCGTGCGGGCCCCCCATCCCAACGCCTTCATGTTGTGCCGGGAAAACTTTCCGCGGGCTCGTCGACCCCTTGCCCAGATCGTCAGACCGGCCCACACATGCAGGACCAGACAGACGAGTAGCACGATCCGGAAGCACCACAGCACCCCACCTATGGGGAACAGTGGGTACAGGACCGTGCGGAGAAACTCCGCGTAGGCGTTGTAGTCGTCTGCGCCCATGAAGGCCTTGAGGTTTCCGACCATGTGCACGAAGACGAACAACGCGAAGATCGTCCCCGTGATGGCCATGATCAATTTCAGTGTGACGTTGGAGGGACGCGCTGCGCTGCGCGCACGAATGGCCACGGCATCCCCCCCGCGCTCAAGTTCACGTCGCTCTCGAACGTCAGGCACGCTCATGGAGTCATCACCCTTTCACTGCTGTCCGAACAGCCTAAAGGACGACGTTTTCCTAAGACGCACCGGGGCCGGGATACCTGAGATGGATACCCCGGCCCCACTGTCAGTCGGATTGGTCTGACCAGAGGATCAGCAGCCGAGCAACCTCCCGGCGAGGAACTCCTCGACCTTGTCGATGGCGATGCGTTCCTGAGCCATGGTGTCGCGCTCACGGATCGTCACAGCGTCATCCTCGAGGGAATCGAAGTCCACAGTGACACAGAACGGAGTACCGATCTCATCCTGGCGACGGTAACGCTTACCAATGGCCTGAGCATCGTCGAAGTCGACGTTCCAGTACTGACGCAGGCGAGCCGCCAGATCGCGAGCCTTCGGAGACAAATCGGAATTACGGCTGAGCGGCAGCACAGCAGCCTTGACCGGCGAGAGACGCGGATCCAGCTTCAGGACAGTACGCTTATCAACCCCACCCTTGGCATTCGGAGCCACATCCTCAGTGTACGCGTCAACCATGAACGCCATGAGCGAACGAGTAAGACCAGCCGCCGGCTCAATAACATAAGGCAGGTAACGCTTGTTGTTGGCCTGGTCGTAGTAGGACAGGTCTTTGCCAGAATGCTTCGAATGGGTGCCCAGGTCGAAATCGGTGCGGTTGGCGATGCCCTCGAGCTCGCCCCAGTCGGAACCGGCGAACCCGAACTTGTACTCGATGTCGACGGTACGCTTCGAGTAGTGGGAGAGCTTCTCCTTGGGGTGCTCGTAGTGACGCAGATTGTCGGGGTTGATACCGAGGTCGGTGTACCAGGCAGTGCGGTTGTCAATCCAGTACTGGTGCCACTCCTCGTCGGTGCCGGGCTCGACAAAGAACTCCATCTCCATCTGCTCGAACTCGCGGGTGCGGAAGATGAAGTTCCCGGGGGTGATCTCGTTCCGGAAGGACTTACCGGTCTGAGCAATACCGAACGGCGGCTTCTTACGAGCGCTGGTGAGCACGTTCTGGAAGTTCACGAAGATACCCTGGGCGGTCTCGGGACGCAGGTAGTGCAGACCGGACTCGTCCTCGACCGGGCCGAGGTAAGTCTTGAGCATCATGTTGAAGTCACGGGGCTCGGTCCACTGGCCCTTGTTGCCACAGTTGGGACAGTTGATCTCCCCCAGAGGGACGGAGTCCGGATCGCCGATCCCGTGCTTGGCGGCGTGGCCTTCTTGAAGATGGTCAGCACGCATACGCTTGTGACACGACAGACACTCGGTCAACGGGTCATTGAAGACGCCGACGTGGCCGGACGCGACCCACACATCGCGGGGCAGGACGACCGACGAGTCAAGGCCGACGACGTCGTCACGACAGGTGACCATGTAACGCCACCACTGCCTCTTGATGTTCTCCTTAAGCTCGACGCCGAATGGGCCGTAATCCCAGGCCGCCCGGGTGCCGCCGTAGATCTCGCCGCAGGGGAACACGAATCCGCGACGCTTGCAAAGGTTGATGACGTTGTCGAGTGTGCTGGTGGAGGCCACAGCCGTCCCTTTCTTCCAAGTCCTCATTGGAGTGGACACCCGGATGGTGTCCACGCGGGCAGCGCCACCGACGGATCTACATGTCCAGGCAGCGAGGCCATTGACCAGCCTACCGGTAACCACGCGGCAGCAATCACCACCAACCCCGCCTCGGAGCCGTCCGAGATGGTGCACCCGGGGTCATCCACAAGACGCTGGGGTACATTTGAGGCAATTCCACGCCCAGCAGTGAGGTGATCATGGTGGAGAATCAGCGGCGTACGACCAAACAGCGCCTTGCCATTCGTGCTCTGTTTGACGACGAGTCGTTCTTCCTCACTGCCCAGCAGGTCCACGACCAACTGAGGGAACGGGGGGACCAGGTCGGTCTGGCCACGGTCTACCGGAACTTGCAGACGATGGCCGAGGACGGCGAACTCGATGCCATCCGCTCCGAGGATGGCGAGATGACCTACCGACGCTGTTCCTCAGCTCACCACCACCATCTGGTGTGCCGTAATTGCGGCAAGGCTGTCGAGATTGGCCCGGAGAAAATCCTGGAGGACTGGGCGCGCGACATCGCTGCCAAGCACGGGTTCAGCGAGACCGGACACGAATTGGAGTTGTTCGGGATCTGCTCGGAATGCTCGACAACGCGCGACAATTCCTGATCAGCGGCGCAGCCGCGGGGTGACGAGACCCAGCTCGCAGGCTCGCACCAGCACCTCGAGACGGCTTCGCACTCCCAGTTTCTTCGCCAGATGACCAATACGCTGTTTGACGGCAGACTCACTGAGGCACAGTTCTTCCGCGATGACAGCGTTCGACAGCCCCTCGGCGAGAAGCTTGAGGACGTCGTCGTCGGCGTTGGAGAGTTCCACCGGGTTCATGTCGACATGACGAGGTGTTGCCTTCCCCCCAACCTGGGCCGAGAAGGTCTCGACAACCCCTCGGGCGATCTCTGGTGAGACGGTCACCTGACCGGCCATGACGGCGCGTACCCCAGCGATGACGGCTTCGGGCTCGGACTCCTTGAGGAGATATCCGGCGGCACCGGCAAGGATGGCCTCGACGACGATGTCCCGGCGGGCGAAGGTGGTCAGGGCGACGACGCGAACAGAAGGATGGCGGGAGACGATCATTCGGGTGGCCGTCAGACCGTCCATCTCAGGCATCTTGAGGTCCATGAGGACGACGTCGGGCAACAGCTGGTCAACGAGCTCGACGGCTTCACGACCGTTGGAGGCCTGGCCGACGACCTCCATCTCCTCGACGCGGGAGAAATAGCCCGCGAGGGCCTGCCTCATGATCGGATGATCGTCAGTGACAACGACTCGAACTGACATCGCACCTCCTTACGCTGGTTACCATCCTCGCATGTCTGAGCAGCCCCCATGACAGCGGGTTCGACCCAGCGCCACTGACGAACAAATGATCAAAGTCAGGCCACATTCCGGGCCATGTGCGCGGCCAACCGGCCCATGCGCACAGCATGTCGCTGCACGTGTCAGTGACATCCGCGCGACTCTCTGCATCCCGTTGTAGGTGGCCCCTCCGAAGGGATACATTGTGCCCATGAAGAAAATCATCACCGGCATCGTGGCTGCCTTAGCAGTTAGCTCCTTCTCGATGGCAGTCCCCGCTCAGGCCTCCGCCGAGTCCGCCCCTGTCCAGAACGCCGTCAATACGCAGCCAAAGGCACATGCCGAGGGAGTTATGGACGGCTTGTGCAGCATCTACCCTGATTGGTGTTACTACTGATCCGGCACCCATACCCAATATGAGGGCCGTCTGGGCCATATGGAAGCACATTAAATGAATAGTGATTCGCCTGGGCGTCGCCTCATTTCCAAAGGGAGCAGTCGAACCTTTGGTATCACGGTTACCGTCATCACTGTGCTGGTGTTTTCCGGTGCGGACGATCTTCGTGTGGCTGTCGTAACTCACCGATGCAGCAGTACGCTGATCTGGATGGCAGCCACCTACGTCTTCACCACGGTGGCCTTGCTGTGCTGGGGGCGTCCTGTACTACAGGAGTTGCTACTCCTCGTCGGCCTGGTCAGTAGCGTAGCCGCAGGAAACATCGCATTTAGCATCCCCCTGCTGGTCGTGCTTGCATTCTTCGCCAGCCAACACGGCCTAAGACGCCATTTCATTCCGATTATTATCGGAGCCACTGTCGTCATAGTTCGAGCGACCACTCATGAAACGCGATTGGCTTCCATCCTATTGGTCTCAGGCCTCGCATGCGGAATCGGTGTCGGATTCGGCTCTGCATTCCGCTGGCTCGATCACCGCCGCGAACAGGCGGAGGAGCAAGCAGCTGACGCCCTCAAACAGGCCGCCCACGCCCGCGAGGAAGAGCGCCAACAGCTGGCAGCCGAGCTCCACGACGTCGTGGCCAAGGACCTCACCGTCATCACCATGCTGGCGGGTTCCCTTCGTCTCAATACCGCTGACGAAGACGTCATCACGGCGTCGAAGTCCATTGAGACGACCTCCCGGACGGCCCTCGACGACCTTCAGCGCCTGCTCCTGGTGCTGCGAAACCAGAATCTTCCGCTGGTGTCCTCCCCCACCCACGAGGACTCCGTCGAGGCCACCGTGGCAGCCATGGTGACGCGCCTTGAAACCTTGGGATGGCACGTCGATTGGTCGGTTGATTGTGAACCAATGCCAGTGAGTGTTTCCGACGCCGTCAACCGAATCCTCGACGAGTCGACCGCGAACGCGATCAAACACAATGGCCCGACCACGGCAAAGATCATTGTCCGAGACGATGGCGATGGCGTCGTCGTCACCGTTTCCAATCCGGTTACCGAATCCGAGATTGAACCCGTCCGTTCCACCGGGATGGGTATTGCGCGACTCAAGGAGCGGGTCTCCCTGCTCCGTGGTGAGATCTCCATTGGTCTGCGCAATGGTTGGTGGGTCGTCGATGCTCGAATCCCGCGCGCCAAACCCATTCGCGAAACCTGATAGTCCGTACAAGAACACACAAACATGAGGCCGACATCACGCCGGCCTCCCGCTATCTTTGACAGCTCAGGACAGTCCCGCGTTCTGACGGTGATTCGTGTCGTTCCAGGTCCACTTATGGGAATTAGTGTCCTGGTCATTCCACGCGGCGTGGTCGTCAGGAAGGCGACCAGCCTGGGTGAGCGGCATCTCCCGGTCAGTGGTGCTGGTCGCCTCGAAGGCCCCGTAGGGCTTGAAGGTGTCCCTCGTCCCGGGGAGATCACGGCGCGGTAGTCGCCCTGCTTGCACACCGGGTGGGTACTGAGCAGATTGGCTTTCACCGGACCGCTGGTGTCGGTGGAGATAATCGGCACGTTGTGATTGATGTCGTCGTAGCCACCGCAGGTGGCCAGAGGTCAGGCTCCAGACCAGATCAACGCTCCAGGAACGGCATCGAACGCAGTCCTCGATCCATGTGCCAGGACACGAAGGCGGCGACGAGCCCCGATCCTTCCCGGATCCTCGGCCACGTCACCTCACGGGTAGCAGGCCAGTCCCCCACCAGCAGTGCCTGCAGGTAGGCGATCGTCTCCTCATGGGGATGTGGCGTGCCCGGTGGCTGACAGTTGATGCAGACCACTCCGCCCAGGCTGGGCGAGAACCCAGGGTGCGGGCCGGGAGCTCCACAGCGGACGCAATCGACCAGATCCGGGGCATATCCCGACGCCGACAAGGATCGCAACAAGTAGGAGTCCAACACCATCTCAGGTGGACGTGGACCGTCAGCCGTCCCCCGGCCAAGAACTCGCAGCGCACCGGCGAGCAACCGATACTGGGCCGGGGCGGGCTCCCGATCCACCGGGACCAGGTGATCGGCGGCCTCGACCATGACCTCTGCGGCCGTGAAGAGCCCATAGTCCTGACGCAGTGGCGCGGAATATGGGTGAAGGCATTCCACCTGAGCGACGACGTCGAGGTTTCGTCCCTGCACCAACTGCAGATCGACGAGGTTGAAAGGGTCCAGCCGGGCTCCGAACTTGCTGGAGGTGCGTCGGACACCTCTGGCCACTGCGCGAATCTTGCCGTGTTCCCGCGACAGCATGGAGACAATGCGATCGGCCTCACCTAGCTTGTGCGTGCGCAGGACGACAGCTTGATCGCGGTAGGTGGGCATGACCCCCATTGTCTCCCAGTCACGGTGTGCAACCGAAAATGCTCCGCGCAAAACTGCCATGCCTGGCCTTTCAGGGTGTCCGCCGACTCTGAGCATGCCCCCACCCAGTAACGTTGTCGCGAACCCCCACCAGGAGAAGCCTCATGGATACCTTCGTCGCGCTGCTCGGCAGCGTGTGGTACCTGGTGCTCGTGGCAGCCGTCAGTCCGGTCATGATCCTCAATGCCAGCGCCGCTGTGCATGGCCAGAAACAGAACCATGGTTGGGCCTTCGTGTCCGGTGCAGGGCTGGTGCTCGGCGCCATTGGCATCACGAGTTTTGGCTTGCTCGGAAGTGCCGCCACCGACTTCGCCTCCCGTCAGCTGGCCTCCCACGCCGTCGACCGTGTACTGGGCATTCTGCTCTTCCTCTTCGGCTGTTATCTGGCGTGGAAGAAATGGGGATCCCATCGCGTCCAGAAATTCCGACACAAGAAATCGTCGGGTCCGCGATCCACGGGTGCGCACGGCATGTTCACCTGGGGTGCTCTCGGCATGGCCACCAACTTCACGACGATCCCACTGTTCATCTCGTCAAGCCAGCGCATCGGAACATCCGACTTGCCACTCATCGTGCGCATCCTGACCCTCATCGTCACGTGGTGGATCGTCCTCATCCCGGCATGGCTGCCGATCGTTGTCGATCGTCTGCGCCCCAATTCCTCGGGTATCTCCGGACGGACTCGAGAACGCATCGGCCATTGGACTAGCGTCGCCTCGATCATCGCCTGTCTCGGCTCGGGAATCATCATCGTCTGGACGACGCTGTGAGGGTCGAAACAGGCTTGCCAGTTGCTGCTGGTCCGTCTGTGCAACATGGGACGTCGGCTGTAACACCACCGTCGGATCCCTGACGAGCGCAACGCCACTACGCTGTGACCCATGGCTCACACCACACCGCGACCCCCGAAGCGCGGCCCGCTGCCGCACCCGTCCGGAGCTCGTCCTCCGGAACTACCTCCGGAGCTCATCCCCCGACATGTCGCCATCGTCATGGACGGCAACGGACGGTGGGCCAAGCAGCGCGGCCTCAAACGAACCGAGGGGCACGCCCGTGGTGAGGACGCCCTCTTCGACGTCATCGAGGGGGCCATCGAGATGGGCATCCCCTACCTGAGCGCCTACGCCTTCTCCACCGAGAACTGGAAGCGCTCCCCCGACGAAGTGCGTTGGTTGATGGGGTTCAACCGCGACGTCATCCATCGTCGTCGTGACCAGCTTGACGCCATGGGGGTGCGTATCCGCTGGGCGGGTCGTCACCCCAAGTTGTGGAAGTCGGTCATCAAGGAGTTGGAGTCGGCCGAGCAGCAGTCAGCTGACAACACCGTCCTGACCCTGCAGTTCTGCGTGAACTATGGCGGTCGCGCCGAGATCGTCGACGCGGTGCGAGACATCGCCAGGCTGGCGGCCGAGGGGAAGATCGCTCCGGATCACATCACTGAGAAGAGCTTCCGCACTCACCTCGACGAGCCAGAGATTCCTGACGTCGACCTGTTCTGGCGTTCCTCGGGAGAGCAGCGCACATCGAACTTCCTGTTGTGGCAGTCGGCCTACGCCGAGATGGTGTTCTCCGACGTGCTGTGGCCCGACGTCGATCGCCGAGACCTGTGGGACGCCGTCCTGGAGTACGCGAAGCGGGACCGCAGGTTCGGCGGGGCCGTCCCCAATGAGGTCAACCCCACCGCCTGATCTGCTGGTCGCCCATCCTTGGCTGGGTCAGCGACGGGAGCGATTCACCGCGCTGACAACGGCTTTGAGGGAGGCCTGGGTGATGTCGGGATCGATTCCGACACCCCAGAGGATCTGCGAGGTCTCGCCGTCTCCGATCTCACACTCGACGTAGGCGGCGGCCTTCGCGGTGCCGCCGGACGTCATGGCGTGCTCGGAGTAGTCGAGCACCTGGACGGCGACGTCGAGGGAGGCCAGGGCGTCGATGAATGCCGAGACCGCACCGTTGCCCTCACCATGGACCTGGGTGTTCTCGTCGTTGTTTCGCAGGTTGGCGGTGAGCTGGTAGGAGCCAGACTCCGTGGAGGTCGTGCGGCTGACCAGCTCGATACCGGGCACCTGCAGGTACTCGCGGTTGAACAGGTCCCAGATCTCGTCGTGGGAGATCTCGCGAGCCTGGTCGTCGGTGTAGTTCTGCACCGCGCGGGAGAACTCGATCTGCAGACGACGCGGCAGGTCGACCTGGTGCTCAGTCTTCATCAGGTAAGCCATGCCGCCCTTGCCAGACTGGCTGTTGACACGGATGACGGCCTCGTAGGTACGGCCGAGATCGTGCGGGTCAACGGGCAGGTACGGGGCCTCCCAGCCGATCTCGTTGATGTCAATGCCCTGGTCCTCGGCGCGACGGGCCAGGTCTTCCAGACCCTTCTTGATGGCGTCCTGGTGGGAACCGGAGAAGGCGGTGAAGACCAGATCGCCGGAGTAGGGCTGGCGGGCCGGCACTGGCAGACCGGTGCAGTACTCGACGGTGCGGCGGATCTTGGGCATGTCGGAGAAGTCGATACCGGCGTCAACTCCCTGGCTGACGAGGTTCATGCCCAGGGTGACCAGGTCGACGTTGCCGGTGCGCTCGCCGTGGCCGAAGAGACAGCCCTCGACGCGGTCGGCGCCGGCCATCTGAGCGAACTCGGCGGCCGCGACGGCGGTGCCACGGTCGTTGTGCGGGTGCAGGGAGACGCAGACGTTCTCGCGGTCACGGATGTTGCGGCAGAAGTACTCAATCTGGTCGGCGTAGGTGTTCGGGGTGCTCATCTCGACGGTGGCCGGCAGGTTGAGGATGATCTCGCGGTCCGGACCGGGCTGCCAGACGTCCATGACGGAATGGCAGACCTCGATGGCGAAGTCCGTGGAGGTCTGGCTGAAGATTTCCGGGGAGTACTCGTAACCGAACTCGACGTCGTCCAGGTACTTCTCGGCGTACTTGACGACCCACTCGGTGCCCCGGTGAGCCAGGTCGATGCACTGCTGCTCATCCATCTTGAACACGACCCGGCGAAAGAGCTCGGCGACCGCGTTGTACATGTGGATGGTGGCGCGGTGGGCGCCCACGAGGCTCTGCGCGGTGCGCTCGATGAGGTCCTCACGGGCCTGGGTCAGGACCGAGATAGTGACGTCGTCAGGGACGATGCCGGACTCGACGACCTGACGGACGAAGTCGAAGTCAGTCTGGGAGGCCGAGGGGAAACCGATCTCGATCTCCTTGTAGCCCATCTCGATGAGCAGCTCGAACATACGCATCTTGCGAGCCAGGGTCATGGGGTCGATGAGGGACTGATTGCCGTCGCGCAGGTCGGTGGACAGCCAGCGCGGGGCGTGGTCGAGGGTCTTGTCGGGCCAGGTGCGGTCAGGCAGCTTCTGCGGGACGAAGGGCTGGTAGCGACCGATGGGCATCTGACTGGCCAGCTGACAGGGGAGGGGCTGAATTCGCGTCATCAGTAGTGGTCTCTCCGAAAGTGTGTGACTTCTCGGGCAGCCCGATCACCCGCAGCGAGGAGGCCACCCTTTCAACGGGTCTCGCTGCGGCACACAAGCAGGAACGCGCGCGACATGTGTGTCAGAGTACACCGCAGTCGTGGAAACGTGGGATTCCTCTCAAAATCGTCCGAAGTCTGACATGGACCGCCGTCGGTGGGACCATCTGGTCATGCTGCTGCTTCACGACGCCCGCATTCTCGACCTGATTGACGGGTCCGCTGGCGAACCCACCGATGTGTTGCTCTCCGATCGCGTCGTCGCGGTCGGTCCGGAGGCCTGGCAACGTGCCGCTGATTCCTCGGAGGCCGTGCGCCGTGTCGACCTGGACGGACGCATCCTCATGCCCGGGCTGTGGGACGAGCACGTCCACGTCGGGCAGTCGGCATTGGCATCCCGAAAATTCCTCGTCAGCCAGACCGCTGGTTACCAACAGGTCCTCGACGAGGTCGCGACACACGTGGAACGACGCGCGGACAGTGACGAGCCCATCCTGCAAGGGTTTGGTTTCCGGTCCTCGGTGTGGGACTCGAACCCGAATGCCGCGCAGCTCGACGCCGTGACCGGCGACCGGGCGGCCGTCCTCGTCTCGGCTGATCTGCACTCGGTGTGGTGCAACACCGCCGCGATGCGCGAACTCGGCGTCCAGGGTGACGGATTCTTCCGCGAGAAGGCCAGCTTCGACATCCAGACCCAGCTTTCCCATGTCGATCCCCATGTGCTGGACGGTTGGGTCGGAAGTTGCGGAGGTGCGGCTGCTCGGCTGGGAGTCGTCGGCATCCGCGACATGGAATTCGACACCGACGTCGAGACCTGGCTGCGGCGCGAGGCAGATGGACGCTGTCCGCTGCGAGTCGAGGTGAGCGTCTACCCCGAGCGTCTTGACGAGGCGATCGCGCAAGGACTGGCCACCGGGCAGTCCCCCATCACTGAGAAGCCTGGTCCCAGCCGGGTCGCCATGGGCCCGCTCAAGGTCATCGTCGATGGCTCAATGTCAACGCGCACCGCGTGGTGCATGGATTCATATCCATCGGGTGGTGGACCTGAGGGGGCCGGAATCGACTCGGTCACACCTGAGGACCTCGTCGAGCTCATGAGACGGGCGAAGGCCGCCAACCTGCAGTGTGCGGCCCACGCCATCGGCGATCGCGCCGTCCGGGAGGTCCTCGACGCCTTCGAGACGACCGGCATCTCGGGATCGGTGGAGCACGCCCAGGTCCTCACCGATTCCGATGTCCCCCGGTTCGCGAAGTTGGGAGTGCGAGCCAGCGTCCAGCCCCTGCACATGGTCGATGATCGTGACGCCACCGACGTCATGTGGGCCGACCGCGCCGATCGCTGCTTCCGATTCGCCGACATGGTGGAGGCCGGGGCCGAGTTGGCAATGGGGTCGGATGCCCCGGTCTCCCCAGTCGATCCATGGGGTGCCGTACGGGTGGCCGTCGAGCGGACCGGGGACCTTCGCCCGGGATGGCACATGGAGCATGCCCTCACCATCTCCCAGGCCTTGCTGTCCAGTACTCGCCAGATTGCCAAGGTGGTCGAGGGCGGGCCGAGCGACGTCATCGCCGTGGGCACCAACCCTTTCGACCTCTCCGGGGAGACACTGGCAGGGTTGACCAGTGACCTGACGATCGTCGGCGGAGAGGTGACGGCCTCAGCCATATGAGGCCGTCATCGGTCTCAGAACCCCAGCCGGTTGAGGTACTTCGGGTCGGACTGCCAATTCGGCAGCACCTTGACCTGCAGGTCCAGATGAGTCGGTGTCCCCAGCAGAGCAGAGATCTGCTGCCTGGCCTGGGTGCCGACCTCCTTGATGTGGGATCCGCGGTGACCGATCATGATTCCCTTCTGAGAGTCACGCTCGACGATGAGGGATGCGTGGACGTCGAGCAGCGGACGGTCCTCCGGCCTTCCCTCACGCAGCCCCATCTCCACGATCTCCACGGCCAGCGAGTGCGGGAGCTCCTCGCGTACACCCTCCAGAGCCGCCTCACGGATGAGCTCGGCGACGAGGGTCTCGGTCGGCTCATCGGTGACCTCTCCGTCCGGGTAGTAGGCCGGCCCCTCTGGCAGCAGGGAGACGATAACGTCGTGCACCTCGTCGACCTGCTCACCGGAGACCGCCGAACAGGGGACGATCGCGGCGAACTCGATCCCGACCTCTTCCTGCAGCTTGTCGATGGCGGTGAGGTGCTCAACCATCCGCGCCGAGGAGACCAGATCCGATTTCGTCGCCAGCGCGATGAGTGCAGGCTTCCTGGGAAGGTCGGCGATCTGCTTGACGAGATAGGTGTCTCCCGGCCCGATCCGCTGGTTGGACGGCAGGCACACCCCAATGACGTCGACCTGGGTCCAGGTGTCGAAGACGAGGTCGTTGAGGCGTTGGCCCAGCAGGGTGCGCGGCTTGTGTAGTCCGGGGGTATCGATGACGACGATCTGGGAGTTCTCGTCGGTGACGACGCCGCGGATGACGTGGCGGGTCGTCTGGGGCTTCGAGGAGGCGATCGCAATCTTCGAGCCGACCAAGGCATTCGTCAGAGTCGACTTGCCGGCGTTGGGGCGCCCGACGAAGCACACGAACCCGGAATGGAACCCGGAGCGGGTGGACTCGGCCACCCGGGCGGCCACATAGTCGACGTCGGAGATCTCTTCGTCGTCACCGTCCATGAGATAGGCCAGCGAGGGCATCTCGTCGTCACTCATCGTCGTCCTCCTCATCGGGGGTTTCCTCGGGGGCCCGCTTCACCAGACAGGTGTCCACCTGGTGACGTCGCCCGGTTGCCTTCTCGGCGGTGATCTCCAGCCCCTCCCAGATGATGACAGATCCGGGGATCGGGACGACGGACAATTCCTTGGCCATGAGGCCGCCGACGGTCTCGACGTCGTCATCGTCGACCTTGAGGTCGAACAGCTCGCCCAGGTCGTCGACCGGCAGACGCGAGGAAATCCGGAAGACTCCGTCCTCGATCTCCTCGGTGAGGGTGGGCTCGGCGTCGTACTCGTCGACGATCTCGCCGACGATCTCCTCGACGATGTCCTCGATCGTCACCAGGCCAGCAGTGCCACCGAACTCGTCCACGACGATGACGAGGTGATTACGGTCACGCTGCATCTCGCGCAGCACCTGATCGACCGGCTTGGAATCGGGAACGACGACGGGCGGACGCATGATCGACTCGACGGTCTCGGACGCGTAGCCCTCAGGGTTGTCGAGAACTCGACGCGAGAGGTCCTTGAGGTAGACGACCCCCTGAACATCGTCGAGGCTCTCACCGATGACCGGGACCCGGGAGAATCCGGAACGCAGGGCCAGGGACATGGCCTGACGCAAGTTCTTGGACCGCGGGATGAAGACGACGTCGGTACGCGGGACCATGACCTCCTTGGCGAGGGTGTCACCCAGCTCGAAGACCGAGTGGATCATCTCGCGCTCGCCAGCCTCGATGAGGTCGGAGGCCTCGGCGTAGTCGACCATCTCGCGCAGCTCGGCCTCGGAGGTGAACGGCCCCTCGGCGTATCCCTTTCCGGGGGTCAGCGCATTGCCGATGAGGATGAGCAGGGCTGCGATCGGGCCAAGGATCTGCGCCAACACACCCCACGGTCGCGACCAGAAGGTGCAGATGGCGGTGTCATGCTGGCGACCCAGGGTGCGCGGCGCCACTCCCCAGGCCAAGAAATCGACGAAGACCATGATCGCCACGACGACAAGCACCTGCTGCCAGAGCAGATCGAAATGACCGAAGATGAGGAGAGCGACGAGGGCCGTCGCCGTCACCTCGGAAATGACTCTCACCAGCATCGCGGTGTTGATGAAGGGGGCGGGATCGGCCACCATGTCCTGCACTCGCAGGTGAGGCTTCCGCCCATCGGCGGCCAGCTCCTCGGCCTTGGAGTGGGACATATGCTGAAGGGCCGTCTCCATGGCCACGTTGAGGCTTGCCAACACCGTGAAGATGAAGGCGATCGCAAGAACGACCCATTCCTGCTGCGTCACCGCTGGCCTGCCTGTTCTCGATGACCATCCCATGCGGCGATGATCTCGTCGTTGAGTCCGAACATGACGCGCTTCTCCTCCGGCTCGGCGTGGTCGTGGCCAAGCAGATGAAGCAAACCGTGGATGAGGAGGTATTCCGCCTCCCCGTCGGGGGTACGACCGTTCTCGGCCGCCTGCCGAGCCGTGACAGTCGGGCACAGCACGATGTCGCCAAGCAGACCTGACGGCGGGTCCTCGTCGTCGCCGGGAGCACGCATCTCGTCCATGGGGAAGCTCAGCACGTCGGTCGGTCCGGGGAGGCCCATGAACTTCTCGTGGTAGGCCTCCATCGTGTCCTCGTCGACGAGGATGATCGACAGCTCCGAGGAGGGATGGATGCGGAGCCGGTCGAGGGCGAAGGTCGCCAGTCCGACGAGCCCCTCCTCATCGGCCGGGGAACCGGACTCATTGGTGATGTCGATCATCGGGTCTTCCTGTTCTTGCGCGGGTTCCTGGGGCCGTATGACTCGGCGACGGTGTCGTACCGGTCGTAGGCGGCGACGATCTTGCCGACGAGACGGTGACGGACGACGTCACGGCTGGTGAGGTTGCAGAAGGCGATGTCATCGATGCCGTCAAGGATGCCCTGCACCACTCGCAGGCCGGACTTCACCCCACCGGGCAGGTCGACCTGGGTAATGTCGCCGGTGACGACGATCTTGGATCCGAACCCCAGACGGGTGAGGAACATCTTCATCTGCTGGGGCGAGGTGTTCTGGGCCTCGTCGAGGATGACGAAGGCGTCGTTGAGGGTGCGGCCACGCATGTACGCCAGCGGTGCCACCTCGACGGTTCCGGCGCCGATGAGACGCGGGATAGAGTCCGGGTCGACCATGTCGCGCAGGGCGTCGTAGAGCGGGCGCAGGTAGGGGTCGATCTTCTCCGAGAGGGTGCCCGGCAGGAAGCCGATCTTCTCCCCCGCCTCCACGGCCGGACGGGTGAGGATGATCCGGCTCACCTGCTTAGTCTGCAGGGCCTGGACCGCCTTCGCCATCGCCAGGTAGGTCTTGCCGGTACCGGCGGGGCCGATGCCGAAGGTGACGGTGTGGGCGTCAATGGCGTCGACGTAGCGCTTCTGGTTGAGGGTCTTGGGGCGAACCGTCTTGCCACGACTACTGAGGATGTCGGCCGTCATGATCTCGGCCGGCCCCTCCCCGTTGCGGGTCATCGCGACGATCCGGTCGACGTCGTCGGCGGACAGTCCCTGCCCGGTACGGATGATGGTGGTCATCTCCGTGAGGATGTCGTTGGCGTCGGCAAGATCGGCGGGATGCCCGGCGAGGTGAATCTCGTTGCCTCGCACCAGGATGTCGGCACCGAGGGCGTCCTCGAGATGCTTGAGGAACTCGTCGTTGGGGCCGACCAGGGTGACCATGGGAATCGATGCGGGCACCGTCACGACTCGGCGCGCCGGGCCGGGGTTGCCGGTATCGGTGTTGTGGGAGTGCAAGGTGGTGGTCAGGGTTCTCTCCGGTATGACGCGAATGTGTACTCTCCCACTGTAGACGTAGCCAACGACTGTATTGATCGCCGCGGTAGCCAGGAGGTGGAGATGGGACTGGGCTGGCTCGACGACGCCGCGTTCGTCCTGGGCACGGAGTTGTCCCTTGACGAGGTCTTGCGCGACGGGGTGCGCACCAGCGTCGCTCGGTGCTGGGTGGACGGTTCCACCGTGGCCAGCGAGGGAGCCCACACCGTCATTGCCAAGTGTTTTCGATCCAAGGCCATGGCCCACAACTCCGGCGGTTTCGGGATCGTGCGGGAATGGGCTGGATTGGCGACGATCCCCGGGGCGCCACGGTTGTTGGCCGCCGACCTGGATCTCGGGGTCATCGTCATGGCCGATCTCGGCGAGATGACGACCTTGGCCGATGTGCTGTCCGGATCTGATCCTGATACCGCTGTGGAGGCCGCTCGGGCGTGGGGACGCGGACTGGGGGCGACGATGCGCGGGGCCGATGTGGCGACCTTCCGACAACTCATCAGGAAGGCCGATCCGGGGACGCTGTCCGCAGGCGGTCCGGCCTCTCCTCGGCTGCCAGGGCGTGGGGCGACGAGACTCGCTGAGCTGTTGGACGACGGGGTGCTCAGCGCGGAGGCGTTGACCGAGATCGAGCTGTTCGCCGAGCTCGCAGGCGGGGATGACGCCGTCCTCACCCAGGCTGATCCGTGTCCGGGAAACATCGTCATTCCCGCTGATGGGGGTGACGCCACCTTCATCGACTTCGAGGCCAGCAGCGTCCATCATCCCGCGGTCGATCTCGCACATCTGCAGGTTCCGTGGGTCAGTTGTGACGACTCTGGCCAGGTGAGCAAGCTTTTCAGGGAAGCTGCCATGGCCGGGTATCGGGAGGTCGGCCCCGAGGTGAGTGAGGACATGGTTGCCCTGGCTGCGGCTGCGGCCACCTTGCAAACCACCGAGTTGTCGCTGGGCCCGTTGCGGCGACGGGAGGCTTCCGGACGGTTCGGGAGCGGGCGTCAACGTCTGGTCTCGCGGTGGCGGTGGGTGGCCGACCACCGCGGACGGACGCCGGAATTGGCCCGGATGTGTGGCCGGGCGGCAGACCTGGCCGTCCAGGAATGGGGATGGCCCGGGGAGTTGGAGACGGTCCCCTGTTTCCGCGGGTGATCAGTCTGGAGGACAGTCCGGGAGGGCCGGCACCTCTCGACGCCGGCCCTCCCGGAGTCAGATCTCAACCGCGGAACTGATCGGTGGCCTTGACCAGTTCGGAGGCGACGAGCGGCTCGAAGGCCGAGTGTCCGGCCAGCACGATCCGCAGGTCGGCGCTCGGCAGGGCCTTCGACAGGTCGACAGCGGTGACGTCCGGGCAGCACATGTCGTAGCGGCCCTGGACGATGATCGTCGGGATGTCGGCGAGCTTGTGGGCATCGCGCAGCAGCTGTCCCTCGACCATGAACCCGTGGTTGACGAAGTAGTGGTTCTCGATGCGGGCGAAGGCCAGCGCGAACTCCGGATCGGAGAACTCCTTGACGTGGGATGGGTCGAAGGAAAGCGAGGTGGTCGCTCCCTCCCAGGTCGTCCAGGCCACGGCGGCGGGGCCGTGGACATCGGGGTCGTCGTCCCAGAGCAGGTCGTAGTAGGCAGCGATGTTGTCGCGGGAGAAGTCATGTCCAGCTCGACGCAGCGGCTCGCAGAACTTGTCCCACAGCTCTGGGTACACCTCGGACGCACCGAAGTTGTAATACCAGTCGAGTTCCTGCTCACGCAGAGTGAAGATGCCGCGCAGCACCAGTTCGGTCACCCGCTCGGGATGGCTCTCGGCGTAGGCCAGGGACAGACACGATCCCCAGGATCCGCCGAAGACCTGCCAGCGCTCAATACCCAGCAGCTCACGGATCTTCTCAAGATCCTCGACGAGCTTCCAGGTGGTGTTGCTGGTCATCTCCTTCGGAGTGCGAGCCTTGGCGATGTGCGGGGTCGACAGGCCGCAACCGCGTTGGTCGAGGACGACGATGCGGTAGGCCTCGGGGTCGAAGAAACGACGGCGCTCGACACCGCCACCGCCGCCAGGGCCACCATGCAGGAAGACCGCCGGCTTGCCATTGGGGTTGCCACACTGCTCGACGTAAAGCTGTTGACCATCACCCACATCGACCATCCGGGTGTCATAAGGCTCGATCGGCGGGTAAAGATCTCGCTGTGGGCTGATGCTGAGTTCCGAGCTTGCAAGGGTCACGGAAACCTCCTTTGGTTGTGGTCGTCACCTCGATGGTATTTCTCAACACGGATACCATGTCGCCGTGACATCAGACTCCTCCAGCCGCAGATCATCTGCCACCATCCGCCCGACGTATGCCGATCGCGGATCTGGGCACTACGACATCCTCCTGACCCTCATGTGTGTCGTGGTCATCCTGTCGAACATCGGTGGATCGAAGGGAGTCCAGCTCGGCCCCATCACCACCGACGGCGGGTTCTTCCTCTTCCCGCTCGCCTACGTCATGGGAGACATCACCACTGAGATCTACGGGATCAAGGCTGCTCGCCGGGCCATCGTCATGGGGTTCATATGTGCAATCCTCTCGGTGCTGTGCTTCTGGGCGATCATTGCCCTTCCGGGGTTCACCGATCCCTACTCTGTGGCTCATGACGCCGCCCTCGAGATGTCGCTGGGACCGCTGTGGCAGATGGTGCTGGCCGGTGCGTGCGGATTCCTCGCCGGGCAGTTCACGAATTCGGTCATCATGGTTCGTCTCAAGGCCAAGTGGTTGGAGCGCGGCCTGGTCGGTCGACTGATGGGGTCCACCGGCGCTGGTGAGGCCGTCGACACCGTCATCTTCTGCGCCATCGCGGCACCAGTCGTCGGAATCACCAGCTTCGGCCAGTGGTGTAACTACGCCTTCTTCGGATTCTTGTGGAAGACCCTCGTTGAGTACGCCTGCATCCCGATCACGACTCGCATCATCGCGTGGATCAAGAAGCGTGAGCCGACCTACCAGGAGAGGCTGGCAGCAGCTCAGCATTGACGCTGTGCCTCGGAATACCGGCGAAATCTGCCAATAAACGCCGATGGTGACGTTGCCATCATGGTGTCGGGCCGATTTTTGGCAGATTTCGCTGACAGTCCCGTACACCAGCACCTTCGAACGTCGCGCCACGAATTCGTTCGGCCTCCAAGCGTTCTCGACGCTGACCCGGCCGATCGTCTGCAAGATCGAGTGTCGGTAGATCCTTTCTCCTGCGAGCACGGAGAACGCCATCAGGACAAGGGCCACCGCCGCGTGCGATGACCGAGCATGCGCAGTGGAATGAAGACCAGCCGTCACCCTGAAACCTGCGATCGGCCTCGGCCTCATCAGCATCCCGAACCACCTCGATCTTGTCCATTACCTCGCTGACAGCCAGGTCCCACTGGGACACCTCTCGGTAGACCCCGCTCAAGCTCGGGCGAAGATGGTCCAGCTTGATCAGTCCGCCACGGTTCATCGGCTCGGTGACGATGATCTCGAGGAGACGGTCGATCTGAGTGGAACCACGGAATTCGACGAGGCGATGGTGCCGCCCAGGACCTCGACCCGCTCGGGCATCCCGTCAATCATCACCCTGGTCGAGGGAGCCGATCGAATCGACCGACCATTATCAGTGACCCCACCTCGACGTCGTCATCGACGTCAAGGGCGTCCATCGCCACGAAGGCCACGATCGACTCTCGCGTTCGCGAGCGTCACGAATGGCGCCTTCAGTCTCTTCCGTCGCGAGGCCGGGAATGAGGGAGAACAGGCATATCAGTTGGCCTTGACCAACCTTCCACCGTTGATATTCCAGCGACCCATGAACTCGGTCTCGAGGGCATCCAACTCCCCGTTACGCATGGCAGCGCGAATCTGATCGACGAGCCGAACCGTCCAGCGTTCGTTGTGGATCGTCGCCAGGGTGTTGGCAAGCATCTCCTTCGCCTTGAACAGGTGGTGGAGGTAGGCACGGGAGTAATAAGTGCAGGTGTAGCAGTCGCAGCCCTCCTCCAACGGACCGAAGTCACGCCGGAATCGAGCGGTGTTGACGTTGTAGCGCCCATCGACGGTGTAGATGGCGGCGTTGCGGGCCACCCGGGAAGGGTTGACGCAGTCGAAGGTGTCGGCACCAGCACGGCAGGCGGCGAAGAGGTCGTCAGGCTCGGAGATGCCCAGCAGGTGACGGGGACGATCCTCCGGAAGCTCCTCAGCACACCAGGTGACGATCCGCCCGAGATTGACCTTCTCGATGGCACCTCCCAGGCCGAAGCCGTCGAACCGCTGGCCGTCGATCTCCATCTGCGACAGATCCCGGCAGGCCTTGCGGCGCAGGTCCTCGTACTGTGCTCCCTGGATAACCCCGAACAGAGCCTGGTACGGCTTGCCGGCCCGGGCCTCGGTGAGGCGACGATGCTCAGCCAGACAGCGTTCGGCCCACCGTCGCGTCCGCTCCAACGCCTCCTCCTGGTAGGAGCGGGTATTCATGAGCGTGGTCAGCTCGTCGAAGGCGAACATGATGTCCGCACCGAGATGGTGCTGGATCCCCATCGACACCTCAGGGGTGAAGCGATGGAGGTCACCGTTGAGCGGGCTGCGGAAGGTGACGCCGTCGTCGTCGACCATGGCCTTGCGGTCGGCGTCGGCAGCAATGACGTCTTCCTCGGTGAGCTCCGAGACGTCCATCGCCAGGGTCTTCTTGAACCCGGCGCCGAGACTGAGCACCTGGAAGCCGCCGGAATCGGTGAAGGTTGGGCCGGTCCAGTTCATGAACCGTCCCAGTCCGCCGGCCTCGTCGACGAGGTCTGGACCCGGCTGCAGGAAGAGGTGATAGGCGTTGGCCAGCACGGCTTGGGCTCCCAGCTGCGCCACGGACTCAGGCAGCAAGGACTTGACGGTGGCCTTGGTCCCGACGACGACGAAGGCCGGGGTCTCGATATCACCGTGCGGGGTGTGGATGACGCCAGTGCGCCCATAGGAGTCGTTGAGGTGCGAGGTGACGTCGAATCCGAATGGCATGGGCGTCATTGTATTGACGAGTCCCCCCTGGGCGCGCCGGGCCAGAGGGGACCAGGGAAACCACCCTGCCCCTCTCCGGTACGGCCCCTACTGCTAGCCTGTGGCTACGCTGTGAGCGATGTGGCTCACCTCCGGGAAGTACTGAGGATGAAAACCGCGCCAATCACCATGAGAGCAACACGCAATCGACACAAGCGCACAAGGTTCGCGACCTGCATGGTCGCGGTGATCTGTCTCATTACAACCAGTGCGTGCGGAAAAGTCAGAACGAGTTCCATCAGTGAAGCCGATACGCTTCATGCCGATGTCAGGATCGCCACATCCTGGAGCCAACCAGATTCCCCCATCTTCAATCGCCCGGGTTTTCTGTCCCTCGACGGCGACACCACCCATGAACTCAAAAAACTTGAAAACGCACCCCGATACACCAGCGCTAGCTCCGATAGTGACGGAAATGTCGCCTTCATTGACTTTTCCAACATGTACGTCATGGGGAAATCAGGAACCAGGATCATACCCCGAAAAGATCCTTACGTATCAGATTCGCAATTCATCTACCCCTATCCTCTCGGTGCCGGAGAATTTGCATTCTTGTCGAATTGGGGCGACGATTCATCAAATCCCGACAGATATACATTCCTTCTCGAATTCACCGATGGCACATCAATGCACATACCACACTGGGTGTCTGATATTACAATGTGCAACAATCAGATATATGGGATTTCCTACAACACATACCATAGCCCTTCAGGAGTGCAATTCTTCCGCATCGACCGACAGCACCACAAGACGGTAGACCTCGGGCCTCTTATGACACCCCGGTGGGGGTTGACCCCCGAAAGCGGCCTCGCATGTCACGGGAAGGATCTTGTCGTGCGACTGGGGGCAACGTCATGGAACAAAAAGGCGACATACCCGCAAACCACCTTGGCATTCTTCGACCTGAAAACAGGATCAGCCCGGCAGATCCCGATCATCGATGAACACGGGAAACCCCTCAATACGATCGACGGCGGAGGAGTCCGCGAAGACAGCATGGGCCCTACCGGTTCAGACGCGGTCATCATGGGACATGAATTCATCTGGACCCTCCTGTCCGGGCAAGTCGTGGCCACTGACCTGACCACTGGAAAATCCCGCCTCATCGTGAACACCCACTTGGCCGCAGATCAGGGAATTCCACTCCGAATCCAAGGTAAAACCGTCGGGGTGGTCGACACCGCCACCGACAGTCCTGTCATCAGACTTTACGATCTGCAAACCGGAGCCATGATCAAAGAAGTGGACTCATCAGCAGCCAAGAAAGCCCAAGAACGCTCCGGAGGCATCTTCACCGGCCTATTCCTGTCAGGATTCGCCCTGGTGGTGCCGCGCTGAGGTCAGCCACAGAACCGATACACCGAGTGTGGGGCATCGATCCAGACCCTCCAGGGCGCGACGAGCCGACAGCAGCGCCATGATCGTGGCAGGTGCGCCACTATGGTGGGCCCCGTGCGCGGAGTTCTTTTCATGTTAGGAGCTGTCCTCTCAGTTCAAATCGGGGGAGCTTTGGCTGCCACCCTCATCCCTCAGGTGGGACCGCTGGGAACCGTTGCGTTGCGAATGTCGCTGGCCGCCCTTCTCATGGCCCCTGTCGTCAGACCTCATCTACACGGCCACACCCGCGACGACTGGATGAGGGTGCTGGCTCTGGTCATCGCCCTGGGCGGCTTAAACACCGCCTTCTACTTCTCCCTGGAGCGATTGCCGCTGGGTGTGGCGGTGACCGTCGAGTTCCTCGGGCCACTGGGGATGGCCGCCCTGGGAAGCCACTCAGTGCGTGACTGGTTGGCGATCCTGCTCGCTCTGGGCGGTGTCGTCGGGGTCTCCGGGGCCCTCAATGCCGATTGGGCCAGCATCAGCATTCTCGGCCTCCTGCTGGCCTTCACCGCCGGTATCTTCTGGGCCCTCTACGCCAAGTCAGCACAGCTCGTCGGGGCGAGTTGGTCGAAGCTCGAGGGGTTGTGGTGGGCCATCGCGCTGAGCTCGGTCGTCCTGCTGCCGATCGGATTCGTTGCCCAGGGGGCTGACCTCGTCCAGCCCCGTCACCTCCTCATTGGTCTCGTGGTAGCCCTGATGTCCTCCGCCCTGCCCTACAGCCTGGAGATGTACGCCCTGCGCCACATTGACACCACGGTCTATGGCGTCTTCACCGGTATGGAACCGGCCGTGGCCGCAACCGCAGGATTCTTCATCCTGGGCCAGACCCTCACCCCGGTGCAGATGGTTGGCATGGCTTTCGTCGTCGCAGCGGCCTGGCTCGTCATGGCCCGCGGCCGTCAGCACGACTGACTACGCTGGTCGGTACGAACCGCCACCCGAAAGGACCATCGATGGACGTCAACTCCCCTGCGCTGCAACCGCGTGGCCTGGAGAAAGCGGCCAAGCTCATCGACAGGGGGGTGCGCATCCCCAATCCGTTGACCGTCGACATTGACGACGACGTCGACGTCGACAACATCAGCGGTGACGGTGTCGTCATTGGCCCCGGATGTCGGATTCGTGGCCGTCGCACGGTCATCTCCGCCGGGTGCGTGCTCGGCGACGAAACCCCCATGACGATCCAGGACTGCCAGCTCGGCACCGGGGTCAAGCTCAAGGGCGGCTTCGCCCAGGACGCCGTCTTCCTGGCCGGGGCGAACATGGCATCGGGCGCGCACGTCCGCGGCGGCACCATCCTCGAGGAAGAAGCCAGCGGCGCCCACACCGTCGGCCTCAAGCAGACCATTCTGCTGCCATTCGTCACCCTCGGCAGCCTCATCAACTTCTGTGACGTCCTCATGGCCGGAGGAACCTCTCGGTCAGATCACTCCGAGGTCGGGTCGTCCTACATTCACTTCAACTTCACTCCTGACGGCGACAAGACGACGGCATCCCTCTTCGGCGACGTCCCGCACGGGGTGCTGCTCAACCAACACCCGATCTTCCTCGGCGGTCAGGGTGGGACGGTCGGGCCGGTGGCGACCGGATTCGGAACCGTGGTCGGGGCTGGGTCGATCCTGCGTGACGACATCCCCGATGACGACCAGCTCGTCCTCACTCCTCCGCCCGCCGGTAGGCAGCGTCCGGTGACCCCGGCCAGCTACGCCAAGCTCGACAGGATCATCGCCCACAACGTCACCTACCTCGGCAACCTGTCGGCCCTGGAGGCCTGGTACCGCCAGATTCGTCGCCTCTTCATGTCGCACGACCGGCTGTCCGGGCTGGTGTGGCAGGGAGCCCTCGACAACCTCGCCTCGGCGCGTGCCGAGCGGGTCAAGAGGCTCGAGTCCCTCGTCGGCAAGCTCCGGCCGACCGACGCAGGCCGAGCTCAGTTGATCGAGAGCCGTGACGTCTTCCTGTCCATCTTGTCCGTCGTCGATGCGCCGGCTCCGGCTGACGTGGTGCGTTCCTGTGGTGCAGCCGCGAACAGTGGCGCCGAGTACCTCGACGTCGTGCAGGGATTCGACGAAGCCACCCAAGAGGCTGTCATCGAATGGTTGGGCAGCATCGTCTCGACCCAGCAGTCCCAGGCCCAGGAAGTCATCGACCAACTGCCGTTACCGTTCTGACCTCGCTGTTCTCCTGGCGTTCCGGGACCGCGGCACGAAACTGTCGGTGGTTCCGGTCAGGATGAGGGGTGAGAGGAGGGACCATGACGACAACGTCTGAGACACCGGACCGCGACCTGCACAGCCGCGGACTGGCAATCTTGCGCCGGCTCGTCGGTCGTGATGATGCCGAGTTCCACCCCGGACAGTGGGAGGCCATCGAAGCTCTCGTCGCCCATCATCGTCGAGCGCTCGTCGTCCAGCGCACCGGCTGGGGAAAGTCGGCGGTTTACTTTGTCGCCACCCTGCTTCAGCGTGCCACGGGTTCAGGGCCGACCCTCATCGTCTCCCCTCTCATCGCCCTCATGCGCGACCAAGTGGCTGCAGCGGAGCGCGCTGGGGTAAGGGCCGCCGCGATCTCCTCGGCCAATGTCACCGAGTGGGCCGAGATCATCCAGCGGCTCGATGCTGACGAGGTCGACGTCCTGCTGGTGTCTCCGGAACGACTCGTCAATCCACAATTCGCCAATGAGCAATTGCCTGATCTGGTGAGACGCCTCGGGATGCTCGTCATTGACGAGGCTCACTGCATCTCCGACTGGGGCCACGACTTCCGACCCGATTATCGACGCATCCGTGATCTCGTCTCGGCACTGCCCGACGACATCCCGGTGCTGGCGACGACTGCCACCGCCAACTCGCGGGTCGTCCAGGACGTCGCCGAACAGATCGCACCGGCTCGTGATCGTCATGACGTCTTCGTATTGCGCGGACCCCTGGCCCGAGCCTCCCTACGCTTAGGAGTGCTCAACCTGTCCAGGCCGGCCGACCGCCTGGCCTGGCTCGTGCAGCACTTGGGTGAGCTGCCGGGGTCCGGGATCATCTACTGCCTGACGATCTCCACGGCGGAGGACACCGCACGAGCACTGGTCGAGGCCGGGCACCAGGTACGCACCTACACCGGACGCACGGACCCCGAGGAAAGAGCAGCCCTCGAGGAGGCTCTGCGCGACAACCAGGTGAAAGCACTCGTCGCGACGAGTGCTCTTGGCATGGGGTTCGACAAGCCCGATCTGGGGTTCGTGGTTCATCTGGGAGCACCCAGCTCCCCCATCGCCTACTACCAACAGATCGGTCGAGCCGGTCGCGCCACTGAGAACGCTGACGTCCTGCTGCTTCCGGGTCCTGAGGACCAGGGGATATGGACCTACTTCGCAACCGCATCCATGCCTACCCAGGAACGTACCGACACCACCCTGGGAGCACTGTCCAACGGTCAGGTGCTGTCGGTGCCGGCGTTGGAAGCCCGTGTTGACATCAAACGCAGTCAGCTCGATCTGCTGCTCAAGGTGATGGCGGTCGATGGGGCGGTCGAAAAGGTTCGTGGTGGTTGGCGGGCGACCGGAAAGCCGTGGATCCATGACACCGAGCGCTACGAGCGGATCTCCCAGGCGCGACGCGATGAGCAGCAGGCCATGCTCACTTACGAACGGCTGGACACCTGCCGGATGGTCTTCCTCACCGGTCAGCTCGACGACCCCTCACCCGCTCCCTGCGGTCGTTGCGATGTCTGCACCGGACCGTGGTATCCGACGAAGGTTGACCCAACAGCATCATCCTCGGCGACGGCCGCCCTGGACCGGGTAGGCGTACCTGTGGAGCCTCGCACGACGTGGCCATCGGGAATGGACACCCTGGGAGTTGGGCTCAAGGGTCGGATCAGCGCCGACGAGACGGCCGAGGAGGGCCGCGTCATCGCCAGGCTCTCCGATCTGGGCTGGGGTGGGCCGCTGAGAGACCTGCTTCGCAACGACGCCGACGGCGTCCCCATCGACGCCGAGATCACCCCGGCACTGGCCAAGGCCTGTGTCCGAGTACTGGCCGAGTGGGAATGGGTGCATCGTCCGACCGCTGTGGTCCGAGTGCCATCCGCCACTCGACCTCACCTCATCGACTCTCTGGCCTCGGGACTTGCCCGGGTCGGCCACCTCCAGGACCTTGGCGGGCTCGATCTCGCAGAGAATGCACCACGACTCAATTCATCGACGAATTCGGCCTACCGCCTTCGCGACGTACACAACCGTTTCAGCGTCGGTCCGCAGCTCATGTCACGCCTGTCACACCTCGGGGGTGCCCCGGTTCTCCTCGTCGATGACGTCATCTCCAGTCGATGGACGATGACTGTCGCCGCACGATCGTTGAGACGAGCTGGGTCAGGCCCTGTCCTGCCGCTGGCCCTGGCACTGACCCACTGATCCCCCCGGTGTTCACCCACGAATCACTCGTCCATGGCCGCCATCGTCCTTGAGTTGCCACCATGAAAAGAAGTGGATTCGTCACCTAAACGCGAACGTGACCACCCAAGCGAGCCTTGATGGGGCACGATGGAAGTAGCACCTAGTAGTCAGGAGGATTCATGTCCCTTGCCAAGTTCACCGCCCGTTCCGCCCTGTCGGCCATCTTCGTCACCGGGGGCCTCGCCGAGTTCAAGAATGCCGATCAGCTCTCCGGCGCTGTTGACGGGCTGCTCGAGAAGCTGCCCGAATCGGTCCGCTCTCAGATTGCTGAGGTTGACCCCTCACTGCTGGTCAAGGTCAGCGGCGGCACCATGCTGACAGCCGGTTCCCTGCTGGCCCTCGGAATCAAGCCGCGTCTGGCCGCCACCATCCTGACCGCCCAGCTCGTCCCCGTGACCCTCGCCGGACATCCCTTCTGGGAGAAGAATGGCGACGAGAAGACCGGTGAGCAGATCCAGTTCTTCAAGAACCTTGGTCTCATCGGTGGCCTGCTCGTCGTCGCTCTTGATGGCGCTAAGTGACGTTTCGCCCTGAAAGCGACGTACATCAACGGGGTCGGACAGATGTCATCTGTCCGACCCCGTGGTTTATACCCCCAAGAAACCAACACAACCCAACTCCTTGACAACACAAACAGATAGATCCAGACTTGTTCACAGATCGATGGGGATCCTGCCGATGCTGGCAGCTGAGCACACTGGAGTTCCGATGTCATTACCTGATGCGACGGTCAATAAGAACCTGCAGGGACGCAGCGTACGTGCCTCCGTCCAACGATTCGGAGGCTTCCTGGCCGGCATGATTATGCCGAATATCGGGGCGTTTATCGCCTGGGGTTTGTTAACGGCCCTCTTCATCGAGACGGGGTGGGCTCCCAACGCAACCCTCGCCAAGCTCGTCGGTCCGACCCTGACTTATCTGCTTCCCGTACTCATCGGCTACACCGGTGGCAAGATCGTCAATGGGACACGTGGTGGAGTCATCGGCGCGATCGCCACAATGGGCGTCGTCGTGGGTGCCGACATCACGATGTTTCTTGGCGCAATGGTGATGGGCCCGTTCGCCGCGTGGCTGCTCAAACAAGTGGACAAGCTCCTCAAAGGTCGAATTCACTCCGGGTTCGAGATGCTCGTGGACAACTTTGAGATTGGCATCCTCGGCATGGTCCTAGCAATTATCGGGCACGTGGGCGTCGAGCCGATCGTGTCTACCCTCATGGGTTGGTTGGCCACCGGGGTTGGATTCCTCGTCCACCACGGTTTGCTGCCGCTCGCATCTGTCCTCGTCGAGCCAGCGAAAGTTCTTTTCCTCAATAACGCCGTTAACCATGGCATCTTCACTCCGTTGGGCACCCAAGAGGCTCACACCACCGGGCGTTCGATTCTTTTCATGGTCGAGTCGAATCCTGGCCCCGGCCTCGGCCTTCTACTTGCCTACCAGTTCTTCGGTTCCCGCCAGATCCGTCAATCGACTCCGGGCGCCATCATCATCCACCTCTTTGGCGGTATTCACGAGATCTTCTTCCCATACGTGCTCATGAAGCCCAAGACGATTCTCGCCACCATTGCCGGCGGTATGAGTGGTCTAGCCGTCGGCGTCGCCCTTCACGCTGGCCTCGTTGCACCTGCCTCCCCGGGGTCAATCATTGCGTGGTTCCTCATGTGTCAGCCTGGACACTACGTGGCCATGATTGCCGATTTCCTAATTGCAACCGTCGTCTCCTTCATTGTGGCAATGTTGGTTATCCGCAAGGATCATGACAAGGGCGACACCGTCGCTGAGGATCAGGACCGGAACGTCGTTAGCGCCGCCCCAGCCAGTGCCGCAGCACCACTTACTGACATCTCCGAAGTCGTCATCGCCTGTGACGCCGGTATGGGTTCCTCGGTAATGGTCGCGTCCGCCATGAAAAAGAGGTTGTCGCCATATGGGATCAACGTCGCCCACACGGCCATCGACCAAATTCCCCCAGACGCATCACTCATTCTCACCCAGCAAGGGCTCGTTGACCGCGCTCACAAGCGCGCCCCGGGCGCCCGTGTCGTCGCGTTTACGAATTACATGAACGATCCTGCTTTCGATCGCGTCGAGGCTGAAATCCGCGCCGCTCACGGTGCACCAGGGACTGCTGACGACGAAAAACTCCCCCAGACGTCGACCGCAGACAGGCCCTCTAGCACCCATGTCGCCACCAGCGTGCTGCCCCGAGACGCCATCCGTCTAGGACAACACGCCGCGAGCAAGGAGGAGGCCATCACCATGGCTGGCCAGGTACTCATTGACGAAGGTGCCGCAGACGATGTCTACGTCAAGGGCATGCTCGCCCGAGAAGACCAGATCTCCACCTACATGGGCGCGGGAGTCGCGATTCCCCACGGCATCAATGAAGTCCGCAATCACATTGGCAAGGCCACCCTGGGCTTTCTTCAGTTCCCCGAGGGAGTTGAATGGGATGGGAACACCTGCACCGTCGTCATTCCCATCGCATCGTCGAGCGACGAGCACCTCGAGATCATGGCGACCCTCGCAAGACTCTTGTCCAATGCTGAAACCGCCCGCCAACTTCGTGAGGCGTCATCCGCCGACGAAGTACTCCGTCTTCTCACTTCCCAGCAGGCGTAAAACCACATCATAGAAAGGCACACATCATGAAGGCATTGAGGTTCCGCGCACCCGAGGACGTTCGTCTCGAAGACATTCCCGAACCAGAGTGCAAACCTGACGAGATCAAAATCAAGGTTCGCAATTGCTCCACCTGTGGCACCGACGTCAAGATCCTCCACAACGGTCACCAGAACATCACTCGAGTCACGACCATGGGACACGAGGTTGCCGGTGAGATCGTCGAGATTGGCTCGAAAGTGGCTGAAGGATGGAAGATCGGTGACCGAGTTCAATCGATTGCTGCGGTCCCATGCGGCGAATGCCACGAGTGCCGAAAGGGATGGATGCAGGTCTGCCAGAACCAGACCAGTATCGGATACCAATACGACGGTGGCTTCGCCGAATATATGGTTATCCCGCCGGAGGTGCTCAGGGTAGACGGTCTCAATCGCATCCCCGACGGCGTCGATTTCGATGAGGCCAGTGCTGCCGAACCCTTCGCGTGCGCTATCAACGCCCAAGAACAACTTGGCATCGAAGAAGGTGATTTCGTCGTCATCTTCGGTGCCGGCCCAATCGGCTGTATGCATACCCGCATCGCACGCGGCGTGCACAAGGCCGGCACTATCGTCATGATCGACATCAATGCCGAACGCCTCGCTATGTCGGCCGCTGCTGTCAAACCCGACGTCACCATTGACGGTTCACAAGAAAATGTCGTCGCCAAGATCATGGACCTTACCGATGGCCGAGGTGCTGATGTCGTTATCACAGCTACCCCAGCTAACATTACTCAGGAGCAAGCTTTGTCAATGGCAGCTCGAAACGGCCGTATCTCATTCTTCGGCGGACTACCGAAAACCAACCCGACGATCACCTGTGACTCGAATCTGGTCCACTACCGTCAACTCCATATCCATGGCGCGAACGGTTCAGCCCCCGAGCACAACAAGCGCGCCTTGCAGTACATCGCGTCGGGACGGGTTCCGGTCAAGGACCTCATCACCCGACACGTGAAACTCGATGACGTCATGACGGTCTTCGACATCGTCGCCAAGGGCGAGGCCATCAAAGTAACCGTCGAGCCCTGACCGGCTCCGTTAAATTCTCATCCGCAGGCGGTGAGGTCGGCTATGGCCCGTAACTGGGCCAGTCCGACCACGCCAGCCGTCGAGGTCCGCAGGACCCCATCAGACACGATCACCGGATGAGCCCCGGCAGCCACGAAGGACTCGACTTCCTGGTCGGTGATGCCGCCCTCAGGCCCGACGATGACGATCACCTCACCAGACTCGGGCAGGTCCTGGTTCACCAGCGGCTCGGTGGCCGACTCGTGGAGCACATAGGCAGCGTCAGCATCGCGAATCCTCTCAACCACATCCTTGGTCTGCGCCAGCTCAACCTGGGGAACGAGGAATCGTCGTGACTGCTTGGTGGCCTCGCGGGCAGCCGCCTGCCACTTCGCCACACCCTTGGCCTGCCTGTCGCCTTTCCAGCGCACGATGCTGCGATCGGCCTGCCAGGCCAAGATCTCGTGAACCCCCATCTCGGTGAGGGTTGCCACCGCAAGCTCAGCGCGGTCGGTTTTCGGCAGGGCCTGGACGGCAACCCAACGGTGAGCCGTGACAGGGGCCTCGAGCACCTCGGTCACCTCGACGCTCACGGATCCCTTCGTCACCTCGACGGCAGGTCCGCGCACCGCATGGCCCACGCCGTCGGTGACGAGGACGGACTCTCCCATCCGAATGCGGCGCACCGAACCGGCGTGGTGGCCTTCCGCACCGGTGATCTCGACCACCGACCCGGGCGTGGCCCCGGAAACCTCCCCGAGGAAGCAGGCGTCACTCATCCGCCGAAGGCTTCCTTGATGCGGGAGAACATGCCGTGTCCACCCGACTTCTCCACGGACGCCGCCACCTTGGTCTCCCCGCGGGCCTCGGCCAACTGGCGCAGCAGGTCCTTCTGGTGGGAGTCGAGCTTGGTCGGTGTCTGAACGATGAAGGTGACGCCCAGGTCGCCCCGACCGCCACGACGCAGCCTCGGCACTCCCCGCTCAGGCACGACGATGCGGGTTCCCGACTGGGTTCCTGCCGGCACCTCGACGCTGACCGATTTCTGGGACTCCTCGAAGTCCTCGCGATCGGCCTCGAGGGTGTGCACCGGAACCTTGGTTCCCAGCGCAGCCGCCGTCATCGGGATCGTGACGACCATCTCGAGGTTGTCACCCTCGCGGGTGAAGACCTCGTGCGGGCTGATCGTCATCTCGATGTACAGGTCACCTGCTGGGCCACCACCGGGCCCCACCTCTCCCTGTGAATCCAGGTGGATCCGGTTGCCGTCGGCAACACCGGCAGGAATCTTGACGTTGATGGTGCGGGTGGTGCGCACTCGTCCCTCACCGGAGCACTCCTGACACGGATCCGGGATGACCGTGCCGTAACCACGGCAGGTCGGGCAGGGCTGGCTGGTGCGAATGTCGCCCAGGAAGGAACGCTGCACCGTGATGACCTCACCACGTCCCTGACAGGTGTTGCAGGTGACGGGCTCGGAGCCGGACTCGGCCCCCTTGCCCTGACACTTGGGACACACAACTGCGGTGTCGACCTCCAGCGGCTTGGTGACGCCGAACACCGCCTCGGCCAGGCTCAGGCGCATCCGCACCAGGGCGTCCTGACCTCGCCGGGTCCGTGAGCGTGGCCCACGTCCGCCACCACCGAAGGAGGTTCCACCACCGAACATGGCGTCAACGAGGTTGGTGAAGTCGAATCCAGCGCTGCTGAATCCTCCCTCCCCGAATCCGCCCATGCGGGCATTCGGGTCGCCACCACGGTCGAAGACGGCGCGTTTCTGCGGATCCTGGAGCACCTCATAGGCCTCCTGGACCTTCTTGAACTCGTCCTCGGATCCCGGTCCGGCCACATCGGGGTGGAGTTTCATGGCCTTGCGGCGATAAGCCTTCTTGATCTCGTCGGCGCTCGCATCGTGGGAAACACCGAGAATCTCGTAGTAGTCGTTGCTCAAGGATCATCCTTCTGCCAGGAACCGGCCCACATAACGGGCCACGGCTCGCACGGCTGCCATGGTTGAGGGGTAGTCCATTCGGGTGGGTCCGACCACGCCGAGGCTCGACAGGGTATCGTCGGATCCGTATGTGCTTGCCACCAGTGAGGTGGACTGGAAGGGCACGTCAGTGTTCTCGGCACCAATACGCACCGTGACCTCACCGGCTTCTCCAGCGGTGGCCTCGCCGAGCAGTCGCATCAGGACGACCTGCTCCTCGAGAGCCTCCAAGACCGGACGCACCGTCGTCTCCCACTGTGCACCGAATGCGGTGAGATTAGGAACCCCGGCGACCACCACGCGGGCAGATGGGTCGACGGCGAGGATCTCCAGGACCGTCGCGACGACGGAGGTCGCGCGCGGCCCCTCAGCCGGCCCGAGTTCGTCAAGAAGCCGATTGAGGGAGTCGACGGCCTCTGCCACCGTCAGACCGACGAGGGCCTGGTTGAGCCGGGTACGAAGGGCGACAAGATTCTGCTCGTCGTGACCGGGAAGCTCCACGATCCGCTGCTCCACCGACCCCGAGGACATGATGAGGACGATGAGGATGCGGTCGGTCGACAGGCTCACCAACTCGAGGTGACGGATCGTCGCCGTCGTCGCCACCGGATACTGCATGATGGCGACCTGGTGAGTGATCTGGGCGAGCAGTCGCACCGTGCGACGCACGATGTCATCGAGGTCGACGGCTCCGGTCATGAAGGCCTGGATGGCCCGGCGCTCTGGCCCGGACAGCGGTTTGAGGGTGGCGATCCGGTCGACGAAGAGGCGATACCCCTTGTCCGTCGGGATACGACCGGCGCTGGTGTGGGGGTGGGTGACGTACCCCTCCTCCTCCAGGACGGCCATGTCATTGCGAACGGTTGCCGGGGACACCCGAAGCCCGTGGCGTTCCACCAACGCCTTGGAACCCACCGGCTCCTTACTGGAGACGTAATCGGTGACGATGGCCTTGAGCACGTCGAGCTTGCGGTCGTCGAGCACAATCCCTCCTCACGCGATCCCATCGGGTACAAGTCCCACTTTGGCACTCTCAGGTGCCGAGTGCCACCTTATCGCGTTCACCTGACGTCCTTCTGCCTCTCTCGCTGGCAGCGCACGCCTCGGGACGTGCCACACTGGTGATCATGTCGACGAATCCCGAGACTCCCCGGTGGTCCGCTCTCACTGCCCGGGTATGGACGACCGTCATCAAACCGGAAGCCGTCACCTGCGGACTGGTCGCCGGTGACGATCATGTCCTCCTCATCGACACCGGCTCGGCTCCTGAACAGGGACACGCCCTGGCGATGTCGGCGGCATGCATGCTAGGTCGTCCGGTTGATCGGGTCGTCGTCACCCACCATCATTATGACCACAGCGGCGGACTCCCTGGGATTGACGGGGCTGAGACCTGGATGCATGAGGCCGCTCTGGCTCACTGCCCTGATCTCTGGGTCGACCATCCCATCGCGCTGATGGCCTATGTCGACCTGGGCGGCATCGGCGCCGAGGTCATCCACCCTGGTCCGGCCCACACCGACGGAGACCTCGTCGTCATCGTCCGCGACGAGAAGGTGACCTTCGTCGGGGACCTGGTGGAGACCGCAGGAGAGCCACAGTCCGACGAGACGACCGATGTCCGAGGCTGGCCGCGCGCCATTGACTCGGTTATCACCGGCACCGATGGTGTAGGCGTCTACGTACCTGGCCACGGGCACCCGATCGATGCGACCGCCGTCATGAAGCAGCGCGCCGCGCTCGCCGAGAGAGTCCCCGTCGAGATCCCGCTCACCCCGGTGACCAGGCACGTTCCTCCCCAGCCGGCCTGATGCGGGCCCGGCCCCGCACGGCTAGCTCAGCGCAGCAGTTCAGCAACTACCCGGTAGGCATCCTCGTCGGCTGCGACGACGAGTGTTCCCGACATCTCGCGAGGCCCGTACTCGGCCCCGTCGACAGTCCGAACGACCCCGCCGAGCTCGCGCACCATGAGGGCGCCAGGCAGGTGATCCCACGGGTGGGAGTGCTGATAGGCGGTGACGTCGTTCTCCCCCAGGCAGATCAGTGGGTAGTCCACCGCGCAGCACCACTTCGACATCCGCCACTCCACCTGTGGTGAGGCGATCTTGTAAGCCTCGTGGGTCGTCGCGGCGCGAACCGGGATGCGGGACCCGTCGCGGGTCACCGCCTGACCGTCGCAGGTGACCCCGGCACCGCGCTCGGCACACCACATGTGGCCGTACTGGGGCTGCCAGATCCAGGCCCTCACCGTTTCGCCACGAATGAGTTGAGCGAGCATGACCCCGTGGTCCACCGATCCGTGGACGAAGTTCTTCGTGCCATCGATGGGATCGATGACCCACGCCAGGTCGGCGCCCGGAACGGCGTCGAGGATGGTCGGGTCGGCAAAGGCGGACTCCTCCCCGACGACGACTCCACCGGCGTGCTTGGTCAGCGCCGCGCCAAGCTCCTTCTCGGCCTGACGATCGGCGTCGGTGACGAAGTCTCCGGGCTTCTTCTGGTGGATCTGATGATCATGCAAGGACCGGAACCGCGGATCGATGATCCTGGCACTGACGTCCCGGATGAGGTCGCAGACCGTCTCGGCATCGATACTCATGCCGTCTCCTCATCGTCCAGCTCGTCGACGTGGTCACAGGTGACGAAGTCGATGAGTTTCTCCATCTCGGTGTTGAACCGTGGATCCAGGTCGTGCCAGTCACGCACCCTCTTCAACATGGCCTGCCAGGCCTTGCCCACGTCGGCCTGGGTGGAGTGTGGCAGGCCGAGACGTTTCAGGGTGCCGAGCTTGAAGTCCTCGTCCATCGGAACCTCCGGCCACCCCTTCCGTCCGATCCGCTCGGGCTTGATGGCCTGCCAGATGTCGATGAACCGGTGTCCGGTGATCATGACGTACTCGCCATATCCGCCGCGTCTCACCTCGTCAGCCACGCGGGATTCCTTGGTTCCGGCAACGAGATGGTCGACGAGCACTCCCAGTCGATGCCCAGGGCCCGGCTTGAACTCGGCGACGATTCCGACCAGGTCGTCCATACCGCCCATGTATTCCACGACGACCCCGACGTGGCGCAGGTCGTCTCCCCAGATCTTCTCGACGAGTTCGGCGTCGTGACGACCCTCGACGTAGATGCGGCTGGGAAGGGCAACGCGAGCTGGCCCAGCCGCTCCGGCAACGGACCCCGACGCCGTGTGTTTGATGCTGGCACTGCCCTGACGAGGGGGAATGCACAGATTGACGGGCTTGCCGTCCACCCAGAAACCCGGACCGATGGGGAAGGACTTGCGCTTGCCCTTGCGATCCTCGAGCACGACCAAGCCGTTCTGCCACGCGACGACGGCCCCGACGTATCCGCTCGATGGATCCTCGACAACCATGTCGAGTTCCAATGGCATGTCGACGCTTTTCTTCATGTGAGAGGTGCGCCAGCCGCTTGCGAGGACGTCGTGGGAATACCGGTCGATCACGGTAGCCACTGTATTGCCACGCATGGCTATGACGACAAGCCGTGCATCACCAGCTGAAATGACCCACTCGGCATGACCACCCGCGCAATGGCCTCACACCAACAGATCCGTGATGATCCTGTCTGCCACCATTCGCCCGGACAGGTTGAGTACCAGGTGACCGCCTCGGATCGCCCCAAGTCCCTGCTCCACGACGTGGTCAGCCCGGTGACGTTCCACCTCTGTCAGCTGGGACAACGGCAACCCGTCAGCCAGACGCAGCTGCAGCAGCACCGTCTCCTCGTGACGCTGCTCCGCGTCGAGGACCTCATGGTCCTCGACGGGCAGACGACCCTCGGCCAGCCTGCCCCGGTACGTGGCGGGATGCTTGACATTCCACCACCTCGTCCCGTTCACGTGGGAGTGGGCTCCAGGACCAATCCCCCACCAGTCACGTCCCAGCCAGTACGCCATGTTGTGACGACACCGATGGTCATGACCGTCGCGGGACCGGGCCCAGTTCGACACCTCGTAGTTGACGTACCCTGCCTCGGTGAGGGCCTTCTCGGCGATGAGGTACTTGTCGGCGAGGTCGTCCTCGTCAGTCATCGGTAATTCGCCACGCCGGATGCGCGCTGCCAGCCTGGTGCCCTCTTCGACGATGAGGGAGTAGGCGGAGACGTGATCGGGCTCGGCCGACAGCGCGGCCTCGAGACTGCACCGCCAGGAACCGAGGTCCTCCCCGGGGGCGCCGAAGATGAGGTCGAGGCTGACGTCGTCGAATCCCACCTGGCGGGCCAGCCTTGCCATCTCCACGGCACGCCCGGGCCGATGACGACGATCCAGAATCGTCAGGACGAACTCATCGGAGGACTGCATTCCCATGGACAACCGGTTGATCCCGGCTGCGAGCAACCCAGAGAGCACATCCTCGTCCAGGGTTTCCGGGTTGGCCTCCGTGGTGATCTCGGCGTCGTCGTCGATCCCCCACACAGTACGGATGTGGTCGACGAGCTCTCCCAGTTGGGCCGGGGTGAGCATCGTCGGAGTGCCTCCCCCGAAGAAGATGGTGGACACCGCCGGACGCCGTCTCCACATCTGCCCAGCGAGGTCCAACTCGCGATGAGCCGCCTCCAGGTAACCAGGGATGGCGTCCTCCCCCATGGCTGCGAGCACATAGGTGTTGAAGTCGCAGTATCCGCACCGGGACGCACAGAACGGCACGTGCAGATAGATGCTCCATGGGCCGTCAGCTGCCTGGAGCTGTGGCAGGTCGCCGTTTGCGTGAGTCATGGTCCTCCTGAGGTCCAAGGTGCGAATGCGGCCCTTGCATGATGCCATCTGGGCCGGAGACGGCTCAGCCGCACGAGTTCACAGCTATTCGAATGGCGAACACCACGATCAACGGGTGAAATTTCAACAGTTTGAGGTTTAAGCTGCCGTCATGATCTTCTCTCGCCGTCACTTCCTCAGCGCATCAGCCGGTTTGGCCACTGCCGCGGTCCTAACCGGATGCGGATCGAACACCGGTAGCGTCTCCACCGGCTCGAAATCCAGCGCTGCTTCGGGTGGCTCCGGAAAAATCGTCCAGTGGTACCACGAATACGGCGAGAAAGGGGTCCAGCAGGCCGTCAATCGCTACGCCAAGGATTACAAGGACGCCACGGTTACCGTGAAGTGGAACCCCGGTACCGACTACATGAAGCTGCTGAGCACCACCCTGCTGTCCGGATCGGGCATCCCTGATGTCTTCGAGTCCGAGTACGGCGCCACCCTCGACATGATTCAGAAGGGTCAGGTCGTTGATCTCACCGACACCATCGGTGACGCCAAGTCCAAGTTCTCGAAGCCGGTGCTGGATCGCATGACCCTCGACGGCAAGATCTACGCGATCCCGCAGGTCGTCGACATGCAGCTGCTCTACTACCGCAAGTCAGCCCTGGAGAAGGCCAAGCTGTCGGCCCCGACCACCTTCGAGCAGCTCGTCGAGACTGCCAAGGCCGTCAAGACCAAGGAGATGGGCGGCTTCTTCGCTGGCAACGACGGTGGCGTCGGTGTGCTCGGCAACCTTCTCATCTGGGCCTCCGGATTCGACCAGCTCAACGACGACCATACTGACGTCGCCTTCATGGAGCAGGCCTTCTTCGACGCCGTCGCCGCTTACCGCGACTTCTACAAGTCCGGCGCCCTGCTAACTGCCGCCTCCAAGGATTGGTTCGACGCCTCCCCCTTCACCAATGGCGAGACCGCCATGCAGTGGGGCGGCCTGTGGTCGTTGGGCGACATCTCCAAGAAGTGGAAGGACGACTTCGGCGTCATCCCGTTCCCTGCCATCGGTAAGTCCGGCAAGCAGGCCGTGCCCTTCGGCGCCTACGGTTCCTGTGTCGCCGCCAAGGGAGCGAGCAACGACGTCGAGGCCGCCAAGAAGTACGCCAAGTGGCTGTGGGTCGATCAGACCGACAAGCAGGTCGACTTCGCCAACTCCTACGGCACCCACATCCCGTCTCAGCCTGACCTCACCGACAAGTGCTCCCAGATCAACAACGGCGCAGGCAAGGCCGCTGCCGAGATGGTCGACAAGCATGGCAAGGCCGCGAGCCTCTTCTGGACCTCCAAGATCTCCGACGCCTACAGCGCCGCGCTCACGAACGTCGTCAAGAAGGGTGCAGACCCGAAGTCGGCCTTTGCCGGAGTGCAGTCGGCGGCCAAGGCCGAGCTCAAGCGCGTCAACAAGTGAGTTCGTCGGCAGTCTCGGTGCCCCCCACCCGCAGTTTCTGGCAGCGGGTTCGGGGGCACCAGGGGCGTAACCTCTGGTTTGCCCTGTTCGTTGCGCCGTTCCTGATCGGGCTGCTGGTCTTCGTCTACATCCCGATCATCTGGAGCGCCTACCTGTCATTCTTCGACGCCCGGGCAACCCTGTCCCCCACGAAGTTCGTCGGTTTCGCGAACTACCAGAACCTGTTGTCGGACACCCTGTTCCGCAACTCGATGCTGGTCTTCATCATCTTCGCGGTCTTCATCGTTCCGCTCACCTACGTCTGTTCCCTGGCCCTTGCGCTGGCCCTCAACAACGTCGGCAAGTTCCGGGCCTTCTTCCGCTCCTCCTTCTTCATCCCGACAGCATGTTCCTACGTCGTCGCGGCAATGGTCTGGCGACTCAGCTTCTTCAACGGAGCACGGTTCGGCCTGGCAAACTCCCTGCTGCGCAAGGTCGGCGGTAGCAACATCGACTGGCTGTCCGGAGTGGGCTACTGGTACTGGATCGCGCTGATCTCACTGCGGTTGTGGCTGCAGGTCGGCTACTACATGATCCTGCTCATCGCGGGTCTCAACCGCATCCCCACCGACACCTATGAAGCTGCCGCGATTGACGGTGCCGGTCGCTGGGCGACCCTGCGTCACGTCACCATGCCGCAGCTGCGGGGAGTGAGTGCGGCCGTCCTCATGCTGCTGCTCATCGGTGCTTTCCAGGCCTTCGACGAGTTCTACAACTTGTTGTCCTCCTCGGGCACCTACCCGCCCTACGCTCGCCCCCCGCTGGTGCATCTGTACCTCATCAGCGTCGGTGGAGCCGACCAGGATCTCGGTATGGGTGGCGCCGGGACCGTCACCCTCACCGCCATCATCGTGCTGTTCGGACTGGCCCAGAATTGGCTCATGAGTGGCCAGGAGCGTCGCGAGAAGAAGGCCATCAAGCAGTCTGCCAAGACCCACCGCAAGGAGGTGTTCGATGGCTGAGGAACGTTCCCACATGGTCACGGGCCGCTCGGGGAGCTTCTTGCACGGTCTCAAGATCGTCGTGCTGTTCATCCTGGCCCTGCTCTTCCTGCTGCCCTTCTACGTCATCTTCCGCAATGCCTTCAGCAGCTCGGAGGCCTTCGTCGCCGCGGACTGGAAGTGGTTGCCTGACAACCTCGACTTCTCGGTGCTGCGGGATCTCTTCTCCGACACTGACCTCAACCTGCCTGGGGCGATGGTCCACTCAGCCATGCAGGCCGTCGGCCAGACGGTGCTGACGGTCATCGTCAGTTTCATGGCTGGCTACGGGCTTGCGAGATTCCGCAGCAAGGCTGAGACGGTGGTGTTGCGTCTGACGGTACTCACCCTCATGGTACCGACCGCTGTCACCTTCGTGCCGAGTTTCATCATGACGACCCGATTCGGGTGGATCGACTCTTACCGTGGCCTCATCATCCCGATGATGTTCTCGGCCTTCGCGACCTACATGTTTCGGCAATCCCTGCTGGAGTTCCCCAAGGAGCTGGAGGAGGCTTCGAACCTCGACGGAGCCAATCCGTGGACGACGATGTGGCGCATTGTCGTCCCCAATTCCAAGGGAATCATCGCGGCCGTGTCGACGATCACCTTCATCGGGGCCTGGAACTCCTTCCTGTGGCCGCTGCTGGTGGCTCGCGACAACACCACGACCGTCCAGCTCACCTTGAGTCGGTTCATGACGAGCCAGGGAGTCAACTACTCCGAGCTCTTCGCCGGCGCTCTGGTGGCAATCGTGCCGGTGGTCATTGTCTTCCTCGTCCTGCAGCGCTACCTGGTGCAGGGCCTGGAGACCTCTGGCATGGACTAAGGAACCGTGCTCCGGTGTAGCTACGCCGTCGAGAACCATCACGAGGGCCGGGACACCAGATGGTGTCCCGGCCCTCGCACGTCAATGGAGTGGCTCAGTCCTCCAGGGTCGACAGGTCCCCCTCGTCCTCTCCCAAGGCACGAGCTTTGAGGACGCGACGCATGATCTTGCCCGAGCGAGTCTTCGGCAACTTCTCGACGAACTCGATGGCGTCGGGCTTTGCGATCGGCGAGAGGGTCTCGGCGACGTGGCCGCGGATGTCGGCGATGAGATCCTTGGACGGCTCATATCCAGTGTTGAGCACGACGACCATGTGGATCGCATTGCCCTTGACCTCGTGCGGCAGACCGATCGCGGCGCACTCGGCGACGGCCGGGTGGGAGCCGACGGCAGCTTCGACCTCAGCGGTGCCGATGCGATGACCGGACACCTTGATGACATCGTCGGTACGACCAATGATCCAGACGTAACCGTCCTCGTCGATCTTGGCCGAGTCGCCGGTGAGGTAGACCCCCGGATACTTCTTCCAGTAGGTCTCGACGTAACGCTCCGGCTCCTTATACAGGGTGCGCAGCATCGACGGCCATGGGTTCTTGAGGACCAGGAAGCCATCGGTGCCCGGCGGGACCTCCTTGCCCTCCTCGTCGACAACGGCGACCTCCTGGCCGGGGATGGGTTTGCCCGCAGATCCCGGCTTCTTCGGCATCGTCGGGAGGCTGGTCAGCTGCATGGCACCGGTCTCGGTCTGGAACCAGGTGTCGATGATGGCGCACGTGCCATCGCCGACGACGTCGTGGAACCACTGCCAGGCCTCCGGGTTGAGGGGCTCACCGGCACTGATGAGGATGCGCAGGCTGGACAGGTCGTGCTTGCGCACCCAGGCGTCACCGAAGCGCATCAAGGTGCGGATGGCCGTCGGAGCGGTGAACAAGCTGTTGATGCCGTAGTGCTCGATGAGCTGCCACCACACGTCCGGGTAGGGGAAGACCGGGCTGCCCTCGGCCATGAAGGTGGTCGCACCGCGCAGCAGCGGGGCGTAGATGACGTAGGAGGTGCCGGTGATCCAGCCCGGATCAGCGGTGCACCACCAGCGATCTTCCTCGTGAATGTCCATGCAGTACTTCATGGTTGCCGACAAATGCACCTGGTAACCACCGTGGGTGTGGACAACTCCCTTCGGCTTACCGGTCGAGCCCGAGGTGTAGAGGATGAACAACGGGTCCTCGGCGTCCACCTGGACGGTCTGGCACTTGCCCTTGGCAATCGGCAACTTGCACAGCTCGTGATACCAGTGGTCCCGGGTCGGGTCCATGGTGACCTCGGTGGCCGTGTTCTTGACGACGATGACGTTCTCCACGGTCGGTGAGAACTTCACCGCATCGTCGACGATCTGCTTCATCGGGAAGACCTTGCCGTTGATCCACGACCCGTCAGCGGTGATGACAACCTTGGACTCCGAACCGTCGATACGGGCGTTGAGGGCCTCCGAGGAATAACCGGCGAAGACCACCGAGTGAACGGCACCGATCTTGGCGCAGGCCAGCATCGCGAAGAACAGCTCAGGGATCCGAGGCAGATAGATCGTGACGACGTCACCCTTGCGCACGCCCATCGAGAGCAGGATGTTGGCCATCTGCTCGACCTCGCGTGCCAACGAGAAGTACGAGAAGGTGCGCACCTTCGAGGTGTCCTCACCGACCCAGATGAGGGCCAACTTGTTACGACGCGCGGTATCGAGATGACGGTCCACCGCATTGGTGACGATGTTCGTGCTGGCCCCGGTGAACCACTTGAAGAACGGAGTGTCGGAACGATCCAGAACCTTGTCCCACGGCTTCGACCACTCGAGTTCCTGGGCCTCGGCCTCCCAGAATCCTTCGGGATCAGTGGTGGCGGATTCGAGCAGCTTGTTCCAATCGCCCACATTGGCGACGTCGACAACGGGCTGCGGTGCTTCAACGATGTTCTCGTCAGTCATGGTGTCCTCCTTGACATCTGGGGTTAGTGGATCGGGGCTGGGTATGGGAGGGTCCCGACGCTTGGCATACCCGGCGTCGGGACCCTTTTCAGTTGTCCATATGTGGTTGTGGTGTGCGGATCCTCCGAGGAAGGGAGTCGAGGATCAGTCCTCCAGGGTGGAAAGGTCGCCTTCATCCTGGCCGAGGGCTCGAGCCTTGAGGACCCTTCGCATGATCTTTCCGGAACGAGTCTTCGGGAGCTTCTCGACGAAGTCGAAGCTGTCCGGCTTGGCGATCGGGGAGAGCACCTCGGCGACATGAGCGCGCAGGTCGGCGGTGAGCTGCTTGGTGGGCTCGTATCCTTGGGCGAGGATCACGGCGCAGTGGATGGAGTTGCCCTTGACCTCGTGCGGCAAACCGATCGCGGCAGCCTCGGCGACGGCCGGGTGGGAGATGAGGGCGGACTCGACCTCGGCGGTGCCGATGCGGTGACCGGACACCTTGATGACGTCGTCGGTACGTCCGATGATCCAGATGTAGCCGTCCTCGTCGATACGGGCGGAGTCGCCGGTGAGGTAGACCCCCGGATACTTCTTCCAGTAGGTGTCGAGGTAACGGTCGGGGTCCTTATAGAGAGTACGCATCATGGCGGGCCACGGGTTCTTGAGGACCAGGAATCCCTCCTTACCGGCGGGCAGCTCGTTGCCATCCTCGTCCACGACAGCAGCCTCCTGACCGAAGACCGGTCGACCAGCAGCGCCGGGCTTGAGAGGCATGGAGGGAACCGTGGTGATCTGGAACATGCCGGTCTCGGTCTGCCACCAGGTGTCGGTGATCGGGCACGTGCCGTCGCCGACGACATCGTGGAACCAACGCCAGGCCTCCGGATTGATCGGCTCGCCGACCGAGCCGAGCATGCGCAGGCTGGACAGGTCGTGCTTGCGCACCCAGGCCTCGCCGAAGCGCATCAAGGTACGGATAGCGGTCGGAGCGGTGTAGAAGCTCGTGATGCCGTAGTGCTCGATGAGCTGCCACCAGCCATCGGGGTACGGATAGGTCGGGCCGCCTTCATGCATGAAGACGGTGGCTCCGTTGAGCAGCGGTCCGTAGACGAGGTAGGAGTGACCGGTGATCCAGCCCGGGTCGGCCGTGCACCACCAGCGGTCCTCCTCCTTGATGTCGAAGCACTGTTTGAGGGTGGTATAGGTACCAACCTGGTAGCCACCGTGAGTGTGAACGATGGCCTTCGGCTTACCGGTCGAGCCCGAGGTGTAGAGGATGAACAACGGGTCCTCAGCGTCCACCTGGACGGTCTGGCACTTACCCTTGGCAATCGGCAACTTGCACAGCTCGTGATACCAGTGGTCCCGAGTGGAGTCCAGGGCGACGTCGGACTTGGTGTTGCGCACCACGATGACGTTCTCCACGGTCGGTGAGAACTTCACCGCATCGTCGACGATCTGCTTCATCGGGAAGACCTTGCCGTTGATCCACGACCCGTCAGCGGTGATGACAACCTTGGACTCCGAACCGTCGATACGGGCGTTGAGGGCCTCCGAGGAATAACCGGCGAAGACCACCGAGTGAACGGCACCGATCTTGGCGCAGGCCAGCATCGCGAAGAAGATCTCGGGGATCCGAGGCAGATAGATGGTGACGACGTCACCCCTGTGCACGCCCATGGCCTTGAGAACGTTCGCCATCTGCTCGACCTCGCGATTGAGGGCGAAGTAGGAGAAGGTGCGCACCTCGTCGGTGTTCTCGCCGACCCAGATGAGGGCCAACTTGTTACGACGCGCGGTATCGAGATGACGGTCCACCGCATTGGTGACGATGTTCGTGCGGGCCCCGGTGAACCACTTGAAGAAGGGCTTGCCTGAATCGTCGAGGATCTTGTCCCATGGCTTCGACCACTCAAGCTCCCGGGCTCGTTCCTCCCAGTAAGCGACTGGGTCGGCCTTGGCCTTTTCCTCGAGCGTCTTCCAGTCCGAGACCCAGGCGTTGTCGATGATGCTCTGATCAGGCTCGAAGACGTCCTGCTGGTCCGCCATACGGTCCTCCTCGACCTTCTACCGCTCTTGCGGCATCCGTTTCGTGTGTTGGGAACGATAGAACCACACCGACGGGTCGTTTGTGAGGAAAATCACAGAAATTTCCCGATTCTTCTTTGCGACACTGGATACATGACTTCCTACCTGCCTCCGTCGTCCACTCCTGTCCACCGACGTCGGGCCGAAACACCGAGTCGCACGAACTCCATCGCCAGCAGCGCCGGGGTGATGACTGTCGTCGTCGCGATCATGTGGATCCTCGAGATCGTCGACACCGTGCTCGGCAACACCCTCGATCAGTTCGGGATCCATTCCTGGACCGGTCAGGGACTGTGGGAAATCTTCACTGCTCCGTGGCTGCATTACGGCTGGGCCCATCTGGCCGGTAACTCCGTGCCGCTCTTCGTCCTCGGCATGCTCGTCTACATGGAATCGACATCAACCTGGGTCACCTCAGGGCTCATGATCACGGTGTGCTCGGGGCTCTTCGCGTGGTTCTTCAGCGCACCGGGAACCATCACCCTCGGTGCGTCCGGGATCGTCTTCGGTTGGTTGGCGTATCTGCTGGCCCGGGGCCTGTTCACCAAGAGGCTGCGCGACATCCTGGTGGCCATCGTCGTCTTCCTCATCTACGGGTCTGTGCTGTGGGGTGTGCTTCCGGGACAGGCTGGGGTGTCCTGGCAGGCCCATCTGGGCGGTGCGGTCGGAGGTGTCATCGCGGCGTCGTGGCTGGCTCGTCGTCCCAGGTGAGACTGCCTGACCAGGGGTGGTAGCTTCCACCGGGTGAGCACCCTTCCTTTCGTCTCCGACACCTTTGACGCAGACCGTTGGCGCGAGGTCAACCTTCCCGGCGACCCCTTGACCGACATGACCTTCCACCGCCTCATCTCGCGTGGAGAGGTCGACCACGCCCCGGCCGGCGAGGACCTGCCGGTGGTGCGGATCGCCTTCGACCGTCCTGCCATCCGCAACGCCTTCCGCCCGCACACCGTCGACGAGCTGTACCGCTGTATCGACGCGGCACGCTGCACCCCTGACGTGGCAGCGATCATCCTGACCGGGAACGGCCCCTCTCCGCGCGACGGCGGATACTCCTTCTGCTCCGGCGGTGACCAACGCATTCGCGGTGCAGCTGGTTACCAGTACGAGTCCGAGGAGACGGCCGGCGACGAGGACCTGGCCACCGACGCCCGCCGAGAGCGGATCGCCAGGGGACGTCTGGGGCGTCTCCACATCCTCGAGGTGCAGCGGCTCATGCGCGCCACCCCCAAGCCGATCATCGCCGCCATTCCTGGTTGGACGACCGGTGGTGGCCACTCCCTCATGGTGGTGGCCGACATGGCGGTGGCCAGCCGGGAGAACGCTCGGTTCAAGCAGGTTGATGCCAATGTCGGCTCCTTCGACGCCGGATATGGTTCGGCCCTGCTGGCTCGCCAGATCGGTGACAAGAGGGCCCGCGAGATCTTCTTCCTGGCGGAGACGTACACCGCCGAGCAGGCCGAGCGGTGGGGGGTCATCAACCGTGCCGTCGATCACGTCGAGCTGGAGAGCATCGCCATCGAGTGGGGCCTGACGATCGCCGGTAAGTCCCCGCAGGCCATCCGAATGCTCAAGTACGCCTTCAACATGGTCGACGACGGCATCGCCGGTCAGCAGGCGTTCGCCGGCGAGGCAACCCGCATGGCATACATGACCGAGGAGGCCCAGGAGGGTCGCGACGCCTTCCTCGAGCACCGCTCCCCCGACTGGTCCAGCTACCCGTACTACTTCTGATTCCTCACCTCTGGACACCACGACCCGACAGGAGGCCCGATGGCCGAGACCGCACGACTGCACGTCGTCAGGGTGGAACGCACCCAGACAGACGTCGTCTGGCTGACCGAGCGCTTGACACGCTTCTTCCAAGGCTCAACGCGCTCGGTTCTCGTGCCGGCCGGGAGCGAGGAGAACCCAGTGGCCACCCTCGAGGACCTCGAGAGGAGGACGGTCTTCCTGCCCGATGAGGTCGGGCTCGTGATGCGCACGTCCGGGTCGACCTCTGCTCACGGACGCCTCGTGGGTATCTCAGCGGCTCAGCTGCTGGCGTCCATCAACGCCACGGATGCGCGACTTGGCGGGGCCGGAACCTGGGTGCTCGCCCTTCCCCCCAACCACATTGCCGGTCTACAGGTCGTCGCCAGGGCCGCAGCCGGTGATCGCTCGGTGGTCGTCGTCGAGGGGAAGGTGACTCCTCAGGCCCTGTCTGACGCCATCGACGAAGCGGTACGGAGGGATCCGAACGGTCGGGTGTATCTGTCCCTGGTGCCGACCCAGCTGACCGACTGCATGGATGACTCAGTTGCCCGTGACACCTTGACGCGATGTTCCGCGATTCTCGTCGGGGGTGCCGCGACCTCCTCGCAGTTGGTTTCCGAGGCTCGAGCTGCGGGGATGCCGATCGTGCTGACCTATGGCATGAGCGAGACCTGTGGCGGTTGTGTCTACGACGGGGTCCCGCTCGACGGGGTGCAGGTTCGTCTGGACGAGGATGGTCGGGTGTCACTGTCTGGTCCGATGGTGATGTCGGGGTATCTCGATGAGGGACCGGCCGATGATTGGTACCTCACCGGCGACATCGCCCACTGGCGAGACGACCGACTCGCCGTCGATGGTCGGGCCGACGACCTCATCATTTCCGGTGGACTCAAGATCTCCCCCAGCCAGGTGGCCGATGCCGTCACCGCAACCGGGTTGGTGAAGGACTGTGTCGTCGTCGGGCTGCCCGACGAGAGGTGGGGCCAGGTCGTCACGGCCGTCGTCACGGGATGTCAGGAACCGGAGCGTGTCCGGGACACCGTCAATCTGCCACGGCAACTTCGTCCGCGAATCGTCGTGACGGTCGAGGCCATTCCCATGTTGGCTTCCGGGAAAGTGGATCGTCTCGAGGTGAGGAGACTAGCCGAGCAGGCCAAGGCAGACGGATCTGCCTGGACGCGTTGACTCAGGCCGCTGCTGCCGTTCCCGTGGCCGGCCGACAGGCCCGGAGTAGCATCTCCCCTCGTGCACACCTTGTCCTGCGATGTCGACCTGTCCGCTGCGAGTGGGGCTCGGTGGTTGGATACCACGCGTCGTTACTGCCCGCCCGAGGTCGAGCCGTGGATCTGGGTGGCTCCCGACACCGACGATGCCCCGGCCATGGTCGGGTGGGGCGAGCAGGCCCGCTTCACCGCAGGCGGCCACGGCGCTGCCGCGAAGGCGTTCAATGCCTATTCATCGTGGGCTGCGCAGCACTCTGACGCAGCTCCCGTGGCTTTCGGTTCTTTCCCGTTTTCCCGGGACGAGGACGGATTCCTCGTCGTCCCCGCTGTCCTCCTCCTCCGTCGTCACCTGGGCGAGCGCACTCTCGTCTTCTGCCCGGATCCCACCCCGATTCATCGCGGCGATTCTGACCTGCCGGTCATCGAGACCCAGCTTCCCGATCTTGACGCTGAGAACTGGAGCCAGGCCGTCAACGCCGCGACGACCCGGCTGTCCCAGGACCCCGAGCTGGAAAAAGTGGTGCTCTCGCGGTCGGTGACCGTCCAGGCGTCCGCCCCGATGGACCGTGGACTCGTCGCGTCCCGGCTATCGGGCAAGTTCAGCGGCTGCTGGACCTACTGCCATGATGGCCTGGTTGGGGCGACTCCCGAGTTGCTCGTTGACTGCCGCGATGGCCTGTTCCGTTGCCGGGTGCTCGCCGGTACCCGCAAGCCTTCCTGGTCCCATGAGTTGTTGCAGGATCCCAAGGAGCATCGTGAGCACGAGCTGGCGGTGGCTTCCGTGACAGGACGACTGACCGAGGCTGGCCTGTCCGACCCTGCCATCCGCGGGCCCTTCCTGCTGGAACTGCCCAATGTCACCCACCTCGCCACGGACATCACCGCTAGGGTCGGCACGTCGAATGCTGCACAGATCGTCGACGTCATCCACCCGACCGCAGCTGTGTGCGGCACTCCTCGAGAGCTCGCCTACCAGTTCATCGAGCAGACCGAGGTCATTGACCGAGGACGGTTCGCCGGGCCAGTGGGATGGATGTCGCCGGATGGGTCAGGCCAGTGGGCCTTGGCCCTGCGCTGTGGTCAGTTCTCCGAGGACAACCGATCCGTCCGGGTACACGCCGGTGCGGGCATCATGCCCAGCTCCGACCCGGACAAGGAATGGATCGAGACCGGAGCCAAGATGGAGGCCTTCACGTCGGCGTTGGAGGGCTGAGACCCCTCAGACCTGGGGCAATGTCACCTCGACGATGCTTCGTCCGCGGACAGATTCAGTCAGGAAATCCGTGGTCTCGACGCACTGGTAGCGGGCCCCGACGGTCTTCGCCAGCCCTGCCAGATCAAGCTCCTGCGGGGTGAGGAAGAACCTCTCCAACACCGGACGAGGAGCAGCGGCGTGCTCCAGACCGGTGAAGATCGCTCCCCCGGCGTCATTGAGGACGACGACCTGGACGTCGATGTCCCGTTCCGCAGCTCCCCTGAGGAGGGCGGTCGCGTCGTGGGCGGCAGTAAGGTCCCCGACGACGACTCGCACCGGCATTCCCAGCCCCAGGTGCAGGCCGACACCTGTCGAAGCGGTGCCGTCAATCCCAGCCAGTCCTCGGTTGGCGATGGCCACCGGTCCCCGCTGCTCGGGAACGGCGCAGCGATCGAAGGAGCGGATGACGGCGGAAGCGCCGAGCACGAGAAGTGGCCCGACCCCGCGGCAGGCGTCGGCCCAGATGGCCGCGCAGATCTCGTCCTTGCGAGTGACGGCTACCGGATGGTCGGCGCGTTTCCACCGAGCGAGCCAGGCCTCGTCCCGACTGGCGGTGCGCACCGTGATGGGACCTGGGACGACCCGGGCACCACCGGCGACGTCGGTCCAGCGAGAACCGTCGGCGACGACCGTGACGGGCTGGTTCGCCAAGAGTCGTGTAACGGGTCGTGACAAGGTGGGATGTCCGAGGACGAGGACGGCCTCGACCTCGTCGGCCAGATTGGTCCCGAGCACTCCTTGGTAGTCGGTGAGGGCGTTCTCCCCCACTCGCGCCCCGGAACTCGGCTCGGCCAGCAGTGGCCAGCGTCCTTCCTCGGCCAGGGCGACCGCGTCACGTCCGGCACCGTCACCGGCGACGACGACGGTGTGAGGAGGCATGAAGACCGGGGTCGACGGCCGGACGATCCTGTCCACGACTCGGGGCTTGGGGGGCACCGGATGCCACGGCTCGTCGGGGACGAGCGGGTCACGGAATCCGACGTTGAGATGGACCGGCCCGGGGTCCGAGGACAGTGCCCCACTGGCAGCCGTCACGGCGCGCAGCACGAGCCCGTCGAGACGGTCGTCAGCGGGGAAACCGGCGGGAATGGCGCCGAAGAACCTCGGTGCCGTCCCGTAAATCCCTTCCTGGGTGGTGGTCTGGTTGGCACCGGTCTGCCACATCTCGTGGGGACGATCGGCAGAGCACACGACGAGCGGAACTCCGCTGGCGTCGGCCTCCAACACCGCGGGATGCAGGTTGGCCACCGCTGTCCCCGAGGTCGTCACGACCACAGCCGGGCGCCACAAACCCTCCATCATCGAGCCTCGTGAGAGCCCCAGGGCGACGAATCCGGCCGACCGTTCGTCGAGACGCACGTGGACGTGCAGCCATCCAGCAGCCTCAGCATCCGCCAAGGCATATCCGATGGGGGCGTCGCGGGATCCAGGACAGTAGACGACATGTTCGACCCCGGCTCCGACAAGGGCACTCACCAATCGGCGAGCTACTGCAGTGGAGGGGTTCACGGTCATCTCCGTTCCAAGTCGGCCAGGGCGGCCACGGTGAGATCCAGACGCTCGGTCCATCTCGGACACAGGTCGTCGTCGGGATCGTCGGCCTCGACGTCGACCACGCCTCGCTGCGGAGTCAGGTAGCCATCAACGGGCATCAGGGGTGAGCCACTGACGTCACCGCGGAAGAGCCTCAGGGTCCCCAACCCGCAGGCATGGTCGAGCTCGGGCAGGGCGGCCGCCAGGTGGGTGGCCAGTCCGATGCCGATGCTGGTGTCCAGGGCCGAGGAGACGACGGCCGGCAACCCGGCGGCATCGATGACCTCGAGGGCGCGGACAACACCGGCCAACGGCTGAGCCTTGACGATGATGAGGTCGGCCGCACCAGCTCGTGCCACCGCAACCGGGTCGTCAGCGCGACGCACCGACTCGTCGGCCGCCACCGGAACATCGACCCGGCGTCTCACCTGGGCGAGATCCTCGACCTGGGGGCAAGGCTGCTCGACGTACTCCAGTCCCTCGGCTGCGGCGTTGAGTTCGGCGATGGCCCACACTGCCGTCTCGACGTCCCACGCAGCATTGGCGTCCACCCGGATCTGGCCGTCTGGCATGGCCTCACGCACCGCGGCGACCCGGCGGCAGTCCTCCCACAAGTCGCTGCGGGGATCGGCGACCTTGACCTTGGCGGTGGTGCAGGCCGATTCAGCTGCCATCGTCCGGGCGAGATCGGCGTCAACAACAGGGATGGTGACGTTGACGGGGATGCGGTCACGTCGGGCGGCCGGGACAGGTTGAGTGGCCCCCTCGATGCCCGCACGCAACCAGGACGCGGACTCGGCCGGGTCGTAGTCCCAGAACGGGGACCACTCTCCCCAGCCCTCCGGGCCGTGCAGCAGGGTTCCCTCGCGCACCTCGATGCCACGAAACCTCACCGTCAGCGGCACGGTGAAGGCGATCACCTGGTCGATGCCGCGATCAGCCAGCTGGGGCGGAACCTGCAGCCGACGGGCGTGCAGTCGGGAACTCACTTCTTCTCCGTCGACTCGCCGGTGCGCAGAGCGGCCACGAAGGCCTCCTGGGGCACCTCGACCGAGCCGACCACCTTCATCCGCTTCTTACCCGCCTTCTGCTTCTCGAGCAACTTGCGCTTTCGGGAGATGTCACCGCCGTAGCACTTGGCCAACACGTCCTTACGGACGGCACGGATGGTCTCTCGAGCGATGACGCGAGCGCCGATGGCAGCCTGGATCGGCACCTCGAACTGCTGGCGCGGGATGAGTTCCTTGAGCTTGGCCGCCATCGCGACGCCATAGGAATAGGACTTGTCGCGGTGGACGATGGAGCTGAGGGCGTCGACCGGATCGCCATTGAGCAGGATGTCGACCTTGACGAGGTCAGCGGCCTGCTCACCCGCCTCGTGGTAATCCAGCGAGGCGTAGCCCTTCGTGCGGGACTTGAGCTGGTCGAAGAAGTCGAAGACGATCTCCGAGAGGGGTAGTCGGTACCGAATCTCCACGCGGTCCGAGGAGAGGTAGTCCAGTCCCTGCTGGACCCCACGGCGCTGCTGGCACAGCTCGAGGATAGTGCCAATGTACTCGGCAGGACTGAGGATGGTGGCATCGACGATGGGCTCGTGCACCTCGGCGATACGCCCGGAGGTCGGGTACTCCGACGGGTTGGTGACGGTGACGGTCGACCCATCCTCCATGAGGACGTGATGCACCACCGAGGGCGCGGTGGAGATGAGATCGAGATCGAACTCGCGTTCCAGGCGCTCGCGCACGATCTCCATGTGCAGCAATCCCAGGAAGCCGACGCGGAAACCAAATCCCAGGGCGGTCGAGGTCTCGGGCTCGTAGACCAGGGCTGCGTCGTTGAGCTGCAGCTTGTCGAGGGCGTCGCGCAACTCCGGATAGTCCTTGGCATCGATTGGGAAGAGCCCCGAGTACACCATGGGCTTGGGATGCTGGTACCCGCCGAGATCCTTCTCGGAGGGCTTAGCGGCATTGGTGACGGTGTCGCCGACTCGGGACTGACGGACATCCTTAACGCCAGTGATGAGGTAACCGACCTCGCCGACGGACAGTCCGTCAGCTGGCACCATCTCCGGGGAGATGACGCCGATTTCGAGCACCTCGTGGGCTGCCCCGGTACTCATCATGAGGATCTTCTCGCGGTGACGCAAAGCGCCATCGACGACGCGGACATAGGTGACGACGCCGCGGTAGGTGTCGTAGACCGAGTCGAAGATGAGGGCACGAGCTGGAGCGTTGGCCACTCCTTCGGGAGCAGGCACCTTAGCGACGATGGTGTCGAGCAGGTCGTCTACCCCGTCACCGGTCTTCGCGGAGACCCGCAGCACCTCGGACTCATCACATCCAATGATTCCGGCGATCTCAGCGGCGTGACGATCCGGTTCGGCGCCCGGAAGGTCAATCTTGTTGAGAACTGGGATGATCTCCAGGTCGGCCTCCAGGGCCAGGTACAGGTTGGCCAGGGTCTGGGCCTCGATGCCCTGAGCCGCGTCGACGAGCAGAATCGCCCCCTCACAAGCCTGCAGGGACCGCGAGACCTCGTAGGAGAAGTCGACGTGCCCCGGGGTGTCGATCATGTTGAGAATGTGGGTGGCACCGTCGACCTCCCACGGCATCCGCACCGCCTGGGACTTGATGGTGATGCCGCGTTCCCGCTCGATGTCCATACGGTCCAGGTACTGAGCGCGAGCGCTGCGCTCGTCAAGGACACCGGTGATCTGCAACATCCGGTCGGCCAGGGTCGACTTGCCGTGGTCAATGTGCGCGATGATGCAGAAGTTCCGAATGATGGCCGGATCTGTGCTGCCAGGCTGAGGCGCGGACATCTGCTCCCTCATGTCTCGACGATGGTGCCGGGGGTGCCCGGCTCAACTTCCAGTCTCTCACGCACCAGCGACACAGTGCTCAACCAGTGCTCACGGCCTGGTTCAACTCAGTACTCATCACGGCGCTCATCCCGTCGACCACACGTCAATCCCGACGGTCAGCTCCACACCCGATTAGGCTTGAATCATGGTCGCCGACGACAGCCTCCGACATGCGAGCCTCGATCCGTCCACCCAGCAATCCTTCGAACTGCGTTGGGAGCGCTATCTCCCCGATCTGTGGATCGGTCTCAGCAGGGTCTACGGCGATCGCGCCGACGAAACCTTGCAGAGAGTCCGGGACATTCTCGTGACCCGGATCGCCAAGCGCCCTGACGATCTCAAGCGTCTCGACGAGGCTCGGCTCCTTGAACCCGACTGGCTGCAGAAGCCGTCCATGATCGGATACGCCACCTACACCGACCGTTTCACGGGCACCATCAAGGGCATCAACGATCATCTGGACCATCTGTCCGAGATGGGGGTGCGATATCTGCACCTCATGCCCTTGCTGCAACCACGACAAGGAGTCAATGACGGGGGCTACGCCGTCGCCGACCATCACACGATCCGTACTGATCTGGGTACGATGGACGATCTCGACGATCTGACGACCACGCTGAGGAGCCACGGCATCTCCCTGGTCGTGGACCTGGTCGTCAACCATGTGGCAGCCGAGCATGAGTGGGCTCAGCGAGCACGTGCTGGTCAGCAGAAATACCGTGACTACTTCCACGTCCTGAAGACTCAGAACGAGGTCGATGCGTGGGAGAAGGATCTCCCGGAGGTCTTCCCCGACTTTGCGCGTGGCAATTTCACCTGGAACGACGACTGTCAGGGATGGGTCTGGACGACCTTCAACGAGTTCCAGTGGGACCTCAACTGGGCCAATCCCGACGTCTTCTGCGAGTTCCTCGACCTCATGTGCGAACTCGCCAACCGCGGAGTGGAGGTCTTCCGTCTGGACGCCATCGCCTTCATCTGGAAGAAGCTCGGCACCGGCTGCCAGAACCTCCCACAAGTCCACGACATCACCCAGTCACTGCGCCAGGCGATGCGAATCGTCGCTCCTGCCGTGGCCTTCAAGGCCGAGGCTGTCGTCGGCCCGAATGACCTCATCGGGTATCTGGGACGAGGCCGCCACTGGGGCAAGGTATCGGACATGGCGTACCACAATAGCCTCATGGTGCAGCTGTGGAGCGCCCTGGCTGCCCGCGACGTCAGTCTCATGGAGACGGCCTTGAGCCGGGTCCCCGACAAGCCCTCGACGACAACCTGGGCCACCTATGCCCGGTGTCACGACGACATCGGATGGGCGATCGACGACGCTGACGCCCGCGACACCGGGCTGGACCCCGTCGCCCACCGTCGATTCCTCTCAGACTTCTACTCTGGGGATTTCCCCGGGTCCTTCGCCCGCGGCCTGGTCTTCCAGGACAACCCGGAGACCGGTGACCGTCGCATCAGCGGCTCCCTGGCGAGCCTCGCTGGATTGGAACGTGCCTTGGAGGCCGAGGACCCGGCCCTCATCGACGCCGCCATCGCCCGCATCGTCATGTTGCACACCGCGATCCTGGGGTACGGCGGCGTGCCGCTCATCTGGATGGGTGACGAGGTCGGAATGCTCAACGACGACTGGCAGCGCGACCCTGATCATACTGACGATAACCGATGGGTCCATCGTCCGGTGATGGACTGGTCGTTGGTGGAGCAGGCTCAGGCCGAGCCTCACAGCGTCCCTGGTCGAATCTGGCGCGGGGTGAGACGAGCCATCAATGCCCGTCGTCGCAGCCCCGAGTTCCATGCGTCGGTGGAGACGGTCGTACTGCCCTCACCCAGCCGCAAGGTCATCATGTGGGGCCGACCGCATCCAGAAGGCCGAATGATCGAGCTGTACAACGTCAGCGAGCAGGAAGTCTGGTTCCCCATGGAAACCCTCCGATCGGAACTCGACGACGTCGTCACCGAGCTGCTGAGCGGATTCGACTACGATCTCACCCCCATGAACCTGCGGCTTGCCCCATACGAGTGTCTCTGGTTGAGTGCCCGACCTGGATCCTGATGTGCCCACCACAATGCTCCGACTAGGGGTGAGACCACGAGGGTACCCGCTGATTTGGGGCGTACGGCGTTGATTTGGTAACATGACCTGTCGCGCCTGTTTGGCGCTTTCCACGTACACCGATCAAGGAATCAGAGGCTGCCCAGTGCCGAACATCAAGTCGCAGATGAAGCGCGTGAAGACCAACGAGAAGTCGCGCCAGCGCAACAAGGCCGTCAAGTCCGCCCTGCGCACCTACGTGCGCAACTTCCGTCGCGCCGCTGAGGCCGGAGACGTCGAGGTCGCCACCAAGGCTGCCAAGATCGCCAACCGTCAGCTCGACAAGGCCGTGTCGAAGGGCGTCATCCACAAGAACCAGGCCGCCAACCGCAAGTCGGCCATCTCCAAGAAGCTCAACTCTCTGGCAGCCTGAGTCTTCCTCTCCCCCTCAGGGGATGCACAGAGCGCCTCGACCCACTGGGTGGTCGAGGCGCTTGACGTGCCTGTCGTGGAACATGTCAAGACGCTACCGCCAATCATGCGGCCCGGCCAACCCAGGAACTCCATCGGACCTGACACTCTTCAGAGCCTTGGTAAGGATACGGCCCGGGGCTCTGGTTCAGGATTGTCGGGCCCTCTCGACGTCGATGAGCATCGACTCCAGGGCGTAATCGGCGTCAACTGCGGCACCCTTGACGGCGGCGTCGCAGGTACTGACGAGCCGAATTGCCTTGGCCGCTCCAGCCTTGCTCCAGGACCGAGCCTGCTTGTTGAGGGCCTTGAGTTTCCAGGGCGAGACGCCGATCGCCTGAGCCAGCTGTTTGTCCCCCATCCGCTGGCTGCGCATGTCCAGGAACAGTCCCAGGGATCGTAGACCGCGAGCCATCGCGGCCGTCACCGCTGCTGGCTGAACCCCGGTCGACAACCCCCAGCGCAAGGTTTCCAGGGCATCGGGAAGCCGTCCTTCCAGGCTGGCGTCGGCAACATTGAATGCCGAGATCTCCGCCCTGCCACCGAAATAAGTCTTGACGGTCTCGGCCCCGATCCGGCCATCCGGTGAATCGCTGGCCAGCTGGTCGATGGCCGCGGCCAAAGTGCGAAGATCGTTGCCAAGGGCTTGGTGCAAGGCGTCGTAGGCGTCATGATCCATGTCGAGATGGGCTCGACGAGCCTCCTTGGCGATGAAGTCAGGGATGGCCCAAGGCTTGGGGGGTTCCACCTTCACCGTCTCGATCTTCGCCTTGGAGAGCTTGGTCAAGAGCCCCTTTCCCTTCATCCCACCGGGATGGACGAGGACGAGGCACAGGTCGTCCGAGGGTTGTGACGCCGTGGTGACGACCAGGTCGAAGAGGTCCTTGTCGAGATCAGCGATGGAATCGACGACGACGATCGTCGCCTCGCTGAACAGGGACCCTCCGGTGGCTTCCACGAACCGGCCCGCGTCGACCTCGCGGCCCTCCAACTCAACCAGTTCAGCCTCTGGGACCTCCTGTCGGGCGGCTTTCACCCGAGCATCGACGGCCCTGTCCGACAACAGGGTCTCCGACCCCTGGACCAACAATGCTGTGCCGTAGACCGAACTCACTCTCCCAAGGATGCCAGAGGATGCCGTCAGGATCGCGTCAGGTGGTGTTCTGTCTCGTCAGAGGATCAGTGAGAGTGCAGCCACTCCAACCGGGTGCGAAGCAGATCCATCGGCGCTGACTCATTCTTGGGGCCCGGCACCTCTCGGTAGAGCTGCCCCCAGCCCGCCTGCGGGGTGAGGTCGTGATGGTGGGAGTAGTCGAGCAGGGCTCGATGAATCTCTCGGCGCATTTCGCGCGGGTCACTGATGGTGTCATACACCGAGCCACCACGGCGCTGCAGGGCGACGAGGTTGTCACGTCGGGCCTGCCTCTCCTCCGCTGCCTTCGACGCCTTGGAGGCACGGCGAGCCGAGGCGACGCGCCGGGCCTGCTCGGCGCGGATCTTCTCGTCACGGGCCAGCAGAGCGCGCTCCTGCTCAGGACTCAAGAGGCCGTCGAGGGCGAAGAGTCCGCCATCGGATGGGAGGGGAGCGTAGGTGTCGATGACCTCGCCGAGGATGGCATCAGAGGCGACGGCCTGCCAGGTCCCGGCATCAGGGTCAGGCTCGGAGCGTTCCCGGGTGTCGAACTCCTCGATGAGGTCCGGCTCCTCGGGCGGCCCGATGACGTGGTCGCGAGTCTCCTCCATCTCGGAGGCCATGTCGAGCAGACGTCCCACTACTGGCAAGAAGACCGTGGCACGCTCGCGACGATTGCGCGCACGAACCACACGCCCCACCATCTGTGCGAAGAACAGCGGGGTCGAGGCCGTCGTCGAGTAGATCAGCACGGCGGCGTCGGGAACGTCGACCCCCTCGGTGATGAGGCGCACACAGACCGCGCAGATCTTGTCCGGGTCGTCACGGTAGGCGGTGAGTTTCTTGGCCGAGGCCGCATCCTCGGACAGGATCACCGAGGGCTCATTGCCCGTGACCTCTCGCCAGACCTCCGCGTATTCCTTGGCCACCTTCTGATTCGAGGCCGGGATGAGCACCTTGGCGTGCGGGATCGTCCCGGAATCGCGCAGCTGGTTCACCCGCGCCCATGCCGCGGCCATGACATGGGCGATCCACTCCCCGTCTGAGTCCAAGGCGGTACGCCAGGCCATTTCCTCGTTGGCCTTGGTGAGTTCGGAGTCACCGAGAATGGCGGTGTGGGTCTCCCCCAGCGCGTCGGTCCAGGTGGATCGTCCGGTATAGGTGGCGAAGGTGACGGGACGCACGACCCCGTCACGCAGCGCGTCACCGTAGCCATAGGTGTAGTCGGCCACCGACTCGAAGGCGCCGTCGCCGACTTCCTCGTAGCGGACGTGGGCGATCCTGGCCTCGTCGGAACGGAACGGGGTTCCGGTGACACCGAGGCGTCGCACCGCGCCCGAGAAGGCCTCGATGACGCCAGATCCCCAGCTCATGACGTCGCCGGCGTGGTGGATCTCGTCGAAGATGACGAGGGTGCGCATGTTGGTAGACCGGGCTGCGTGGAGGGTTGGTTTCTGGGCGACCTGGGCGTAGGTGACGACGCAGCCGTGGCAGTCGGGCGGAAGCGCCTCAGCATTCGTGGTGTCGCGCAGGTCAAAGCCGAGTCCGCGGGCCGCACCTATCCACTGGGTGCGCAGATGGTCGGTCGGGCAGACGACGATGACACGGTTGATGACGTGGTCCTGCCACAGGTGAGCCGCGACGGCCAGGGTGAACGTCGTCTTGCCGGCGCCAGGGGTAGCGCACACCAGCCAGTCACGTGGGCTGGAAGCCAGGTACGAATCCAGCGCCTCCCGCTGCCATGTGCGCAACCGCATCGGCATGCGAGGCCCTTTGGTCGTGAACCGTGACGCCACCTGCTCTCCTTCCCGTGAGGGCTCACCTCAGGTGAACCGACCGCTCAGATTAGCGCGCTCGTCCGACACCTCCACATCGACGAATCTCCCTGCGACGCGGAACACGGGATCAGTCATGATCGCGTCTGCACCAGGACGGTCCCACCACTGCGCGCCAGCAGAACCGTACTTTCCTCGTCAGTGCGGTGAACCTGCATCCCCATCTTCTTGGCCAGGGAAATAGCCTTGTGAGTGGGATGTCCGAAAGGGTTGGCCTTACCTGCCGAAATCACCGCGACGCTAGCCCCTGTCGCGGCCCAGAAGTCGTCGTCCTGATGAGCAGATCCGTGATGGGGAACCACGAGGACGTCACTCGACAGATCAGCGTGATCTGCCAGGACGTGGCGCTGCTCACCGAGCTCGGCATCTCCTGGAAGGAGAACTCGTAGCCCCTCGACCGTGGCCTTGACGATGACGGAGGAATTGTTCTCAACGGCAGGTTCCTCCTCCGATTCGTCAGCGTCGACCAGGTGGATTCCGCCGAAAAGCGTGAGACTCGCCGTACCAACCGTCATGACCTGGCCCGGGTGTGCGACGAGAACCTGTGCTCCCATCTGGGTGGCGACCTGCGTCACCCGCTTGGCTGCCCATTCCGGAGACGCCAGTTGGGAGACGACGACAGTCGTCGTCGGCCCATGATCACGAATGACGTCCAACCCGTCGATGTGGTCGCCGTGGTAGTGACTGAGAACCACCATGGGCACCTGGTTGACGTCTAGATCATCGAGGCACCGGCCCAGCCTGTCAGGATCAGGACCAGTGTCGACGACGACTGCGGCACGAGGGCCAGCGCGCACCAACGCAGCACTTCCCTGCCCGACGTCGCAGATGGCCACCTGCCACGCCCCCGGCCAGCCAGGGACAGGAGGGCGGACGACAGTGGCCGCAACCACCGCGACGCCTGCCACCACCGTCAACCATGGCCGTGCCAGGACAGCAGGTGTGATCAAGGCCAGGCCCAGACACAACCCACCGAGGACGACGAGGGCCGTCCCTCCCGCTGGCCAGGTCAACAGGCCAGCCGGAGCCTTGGCTCCCAGGTGCGCGATCCAGATGATCGGCTGGACACACCATCCCGCCAGGCGTCCCAACGGCACGGCCAGCGGTGGCCAGATGAAGGCCACGAGTCCAGCCGTCATTCCCAGGGCCGAGGCGAGCGGAACGAAGGGAGCTGCGGCCAGGTTGGCGACCAGACCGGTGGTGGAGACCGTCCCTGCCATCCAGGTGACGACTGGCTGGGTCGCAAGCTGGGCGGCCCATGGCACGGTGACGGCCGCTGCCAACCAGGTTGGCGCCCACGCCATCGCGGTCGTCCAGGGTCGGGCCCACCACAAAATCCCTGCCGTGGCGCAGGCGGACAGCCAGAATCCCACTGATCGCACCAGCCACGGATCGACGAGCATGAGTCCGGTCACCGCGACCGCCAAGGTCCGTACTCCCCCGCGACGATCGAAGGACACCCCGGTCGCCGACATGGCGACGGCTCCCATGGCAGCTGCACGCACCACGGATGCCTCTGCTCGACACACCGCGATGAAACCGACGACCCCGATCACCGAGAGCACGCGTAACCCGCGCCTCTTCATGCCGCACCACGCTCCGATCCACCACAGCAAAGCGGTCGTGGACGCCAGGTTGGCTCCTGAGACGGCCATGAGGTGGGTCAATGCAGTGACGCGGAAGTCCTCCGACATCTCCTCCGACACCGCCGCGGTATCCCCAACGACCAAGGACGGTACGATGGCCCGCTGACCATCAGGGCACCCTGCCACCGCCCTCACCAAGCCGGCGCGAAAGCGATTGACGGCACGGTCTAGCGGACCGGCGGGAGCGACAACCTTGGGCGGTGAGCGCAGCTTCATGACAGCCGCTTCCGAGCGTCCCTCCCGTGGCGGGGTCAGCAGCCCACGCACCTCGATCTGTTCCCCGACGGACAGCTTCGCGGCTGCGGCCGATCTGGGCCCAGTTGCCATGACGACGACCTGTGTCGACTGCCTGATGGCCCGGTCCTCGGTGGCGACGCGACTGACAGCGAGGGTGATCATGACCATCGGTCCTCCTGACCCGTTGCCGTCAAAGGTCCGTGGCTCCACGGTCACTCGACCTGTCACGGTCGCCATGGCCCCTTCGTCAGCCAGCTCCGCCACTCCCATGCCATGGACGATGTGGTCGCGCATTCCGGAGGTGACAAGGACGCTGAGACCCACGAGGGCCGTGACGACCACGAGCCATCCCTTGCGCCGTGCTGCGATCATGCTCGCGAGAAGCCATCCCGCAGCAGCGACGAGGATGAGCCGAGGCCGACCACTGATCCCCAGTGCAGCCGCCACACACGCCGTCACGGCGACCGGAACCATGCGGACGTCAGGTGTGACGGCCTGCTCGCCATGGCCATGCTCAGACCGTGGCATGAGGTCTGATCTTCTCGAAGGTCTTGGGACCGACCCCTGAGATTTCGCGCAACTGATCGACCGAGGTGAAGCGGCCATGTTCCTGCCGCCACGCCACGATCCGACCGGCCATGACCGGCCCCACCCCATCGATCGACTCGAGCTCACCCTGGCTCGCGGTGTTGAGATTGATCGGAGCGCCAGCCGCGGACGGCCCGCCGGCGGCCCCACCAGTCTCACTCGGTCCGGTTCTCTGAGTCGCTGTGACGCTGCCAGTCTGACCAGGCGGGGCCACCATTCCGTCCCCACGAGCTGGAATCCATATCTGGCAGCCATCACAGACCGGAGCGGCAAGGTTGAGGCGTCCCGGGTGAGCTCCTGACGCCATGCCTCCAGCTGCTTCGACGGCGTCAGCAACCCTCGCGTCGCCAGGCACCGTGTAGACCCCGGGATGCCTCACCCGCCCCGCCACGTGCACCTGGACACTCTGATTCTCGGTGGGAGCTGGTGAGGGGCTCAACACTGCCGCTGGAGCAGACGCAGATCCCTCAGGCGTCTCCGCATCGCTGCTGGCCGCGCCCGGCAGAGTCGCACCTTCTGGCACCGTCGAGACGACCACTGCCCCAGCGGGTACCTCGGCGGGTTTGGATCTCAGCAAGACGACGGCCACCACCGACAGCACCAGGACGAGCAGGATGCCCACGGCCGAGGCGTGGACACGGGTCACTGACCGTGTCGGCCTTGGGGCGTCATCCTCTGCCGGTTCCTCCGCCGCGGGGGTGGCAGAGCGTCTGGGCCCCATACTTCGGGCAGGCAGCCGCGCCATGAGGTCCTCAAGACGTTCTCGGTACTCATCGCTCATACCGTCAGTTGTCGTCGAAGGACCTGGAATCCGCCACCTTTTTCAAATCTGTGGACAACGCAACGCGGCGGCGAGTCTGTTTTCCACAGACTCGCCGCCGCGTCGTCGGGGTATCAGCTCATGACTGGCATGATCACGAGGATTTCAGGGGGTCACTTCGCGACGATGGAAATCATCTTCGGCAGACGGGCAATGACCTTGACGATCTCCTTGCCCTCGGTGAACCGCTGGACGTTGGAGTCAGCCAGGGCCAGCTCACGGGCCTGCTCCTCGGTGATGTCAGGGCTCACCTGGATCTTGGCACGAACCTTGCCCGTCACCTGGACGACCATGGTCACCTCCTCGGCGACCAGCAGCTTCTCGTCAGCGGTCGGCCACTGAGAGTTGGCGACGGACGGCTCGAGGCCGAGCATCTCCCACATCTCCTCGGCCAGATACGGGGCCACCAGGGAGAGCGCCTGGGCGGTGAAGGTGACGGCCTCGCGCACCGCCGGGTCGACCGGGCCACAACCCGAGTCAATGGCCTTGCGGGTGGCATTGACGAGCTCCATGATGCGCGCCACGACGACGTTGTACCGGCCGCCGTCGAGCAGCTCGGTGATGTCGGCGATGCTGCGGTGAGTCACACGGCGCAGGCCGACGTCGCCATTGGTCACGTCGACGTCGGGGTCGCTGGTGACCTCGGAAGCCACCCGCCAGGCACGCTGCAGGAACTTCAGGATCGAAGCTGGGGAGACGTCCGCCCAGTCGATGTCCTCGTCCGGCGGACCGGCGAAGATGACGGTGGTCCGCACCGCGTCGACGCCGAACTCGTCGATCTGCTTGCCGAGATCAACACCGTTGCCCAGCGACTTCGACATTGCCCGACCCTCATTGATGACCTGGCCCTGGTTCATGAGCCGCTGGAAGGGCTCGGTGAAGTCGAGCATGCCGAGGTCGTGCAACACCTTGGTGAAGAACCGCGAGTACAGCAAGTGCATGGTGGCGTGCTCGACGCCGCCGATGTACTGGGCGACCGGCATCCAACGACGCACGGCGTCGGTGTCGAACGGCCCCTGGTCGAAGTGCGGGGAGCAGTAACGCATGAAGTACCAGGACGAGTCCACGAAGGTGTCCATAGTGTCAGTGTCACGCTGGGCGTCCTCGCCACACCTGGGACAGGAGACCTCTCGCCACTCGCGAGCCTCCTCACCGGCAAGCGGTGACTTGCCCTTGGGAGCCAGCTCGGCCCCGCGCAGATCGGGCAGCTTGACCGGCAGCTGGTCATCGGGGACAGGGACGTCGCCACAGGTGTCGCAGTGAATGATCGGGATCGGACATCCCCAGAAGCGCTGACGGCTCAGCAGCCAGTCGCGCAGACGGTAGGTGATCGTCGGCTCGCCGATGCCCTTGTCCCCGAGGAACTCGCACATCTTCTCGATGGCCTCAGTCTTGGTGGTGATGCCATCGAGGAATCCGGAGTTCTGGTATGCGCCGTCACCGGTGGTGGCGATGCCGGACTCGCGCGGATCGGCCTCGCCGGTGTCGATGACAGGGATGACGTCGATGCCGTACTTGCGGGCGAAGTCGAGGTCACGCTGATCGTGGGCCGGCACGGCCATGACGGCACCGGTGCCGTAGTCAGCCAGCACATAGTCGCCAGCCCACACTGGAATCTTGGCCCCGTTGACGGGATTGGTCGCCTCGACACCGAGAGGCACACCGGTCTTCTCGTACTCGGTGGACTGACGCTCGATCTCGGACTTCTTCTTGACCTCACCAAGGTAGGTCTCGAAGTCGGGACGGGCTTCGTCGGAGACGATCTCCTGGGCCAAGGCGGAGTCGGGAGCGACGACCATGAAGGTCGCTCCATAGAGGGTGTCGGCGCGAGTGGTGAAGACCCGCACCGGCTCCTCACGACCGTCGATGGTGAAGTCGACGTAGGCCCCCTCGGAACGTCCGATCCAGTTGCGCTGCATCGACAGCACGCGATCGGGCCACTTGCCCTCGATCTGACCCATGTCGTCGAGCAGACGCTGGGCGTAGTCGGTGATGCGGAAGTACCACTGGTTGAGCTGACGCTTGGTGACGACGGCGCCGCAGCGCTCGCAGCAGCCGTCCTTGACCTGCTCGTTGGCGAGCACGGTCTGGTCATTGGGGCACCAGTTGGCCCAGGAATCCTTGCGGTAGGCCAGCCCCTTCTCGAAGAAGCGATTGAACAGCCACTGGGTCCAGCGGTAGTACTCCTCGTCGGATGTGTGCAGCCTCATCGACCAGTCGAAGGAGACGGCATAACGCTTGAATGAGGCTGCCTGAGTGTCGATGTTGTTGTAGGTCCACTCGGCGGGGTGGGTGCCGTGCTTGATGGCGGCGTTCTCGGCCGGCAGACCGAAGGAGTCCCAACCGACCGGGTGCAGGACGTCGAACCCGCGCAGTCGCCAGTAGCGCGCGAGCACATCGCCGATGGCGAATGCCTCGGCATGACCCATGTGGAGGTCACCGGAGGGGTATGCAAACATGTCGAGGACGTAGCGGCGCTCCTTGGAACCGTCGTCAAGGGCTGCGAAGGTGCGGTTCTCCTCCCAGTACCTGGACCACTTCTCCTGGGCTGCGGCTGCGTCGTAGCCCGTCGTCTCGCGCACCTGGTCGCTCACGTCACACCTCTCGGATCCACTACGGGTCTCACCGACCCGCGACACATACGGACCAGAGTTTAGCGAAGCTGCCCCACACCTACCGTCAGGATTCCCTGTCCTTCCTTGTGAACACTCGTTGAACACGAGCACAGTTGGTGTCATGAGCACCACGGCCCACCGCGCGAACAGGTCAGTCGGGAAGACCGAACCGGCCTCCGTTCCGGCCATGTCCGCCCTGGCCCCCGCCGACGACGCAACGTCGGCCGACTCCCCCGCCCCAGCCCGCAAGCCTCACGAGGCCGACAAGGGCATGGGAAGCCTCAACTCCAAACTCAACTGGCTGCGTGCCGCGGTGCTCGGAGCCAACGACGGCATCATCTCGACGGCAGGCATCGTCATGGGTGTCGCCGGCGCCACCATCGATCGCTCCTCCCTCCTCATCGCCGGCTTGGCTGGGCTTGTCGCCGGTGCCCTGTCCATGGCCGGCGGCGAGTATGTCTCCGTGAGCTCACAGCGCGACATCGAGAAGGCCGTCATGGCCAAGGAGGCCGCTGAGCTGCGTGACTTCCCTGACGAGGAGCTCGAGGAACTCGCCGGGATCTACGCCGAGAAGGGCCTGTCCGAGCAGACTGCTCGTCAGGTTGCCCGAGAGCTCACCGATCACGATCCGCTGCGAGCCCACGCCGAGGCCGAACTGGGTATCGACCCTGACGAGTACACCAACCCTTGGCACGCGGCCTTCGCCTCGATGGCTGCCTTCACCGTCGGCGCCTTGGTCCCGTTGCTCGCCATGGTGTGTTCCCCGACGGCAACCCGCGTCTACATCACCATCGCCGCCACGATGATCGGCCTGTTCCTCACCGGTCTGGGGTCAGCCATCGCCAGCGGCAGTGGCAAGGCCCACCCCATCGCCCGCAACATCATCGTGGGCATCTGTTCCATGACGATCACCTATGTCATCGGTCACCTCGTCGGTATGCAGGTCTGACTGTCGTCGCCGCTGTGACTTATTCGCCCACCTGCTCCGCCGGGAGTGGGTGGGCGATCAACGTTGGGTCGCGATCCATGATCTCCCATAGCTTGGGCGGCACGAAGGCGTCGACGATGACCATCAAGGCTTGTGGCAGGTCCGCAGCCCCCACCATGGATTGGCATCGGTGGGCGCACACTGACGCCACCGCCCCGTCTCCATTCAGCCACCCGGCCAGCCCGCAGAGGGCCAGCGGGGCCGGGGCCAACCGATCAGGGATCATTCCGACGGCTTGGCTCCAGACCGTCAGCCATCTCGACGCGTGCTCCCGTTCCATCGTCATCCACAAGGTGCGTGCCACCTCCGGACGCTGGACGGCAACGGCCATCTCAACGGCGGCGGCATCATCAATCGGTGAACCGGACCTCACGAGGGCACGGCATCTGGCAGCGACGACGTCGTCACCGCGGCGAGAGAGTCGTCGTCGCGCATTGGTGATGAGTCGACGAGTACCTGGGTCACAGGTTCTTCCGGGCCCGGACAGCTGATCGACCAGGTTGGTGCGGCTCGGCAGAACGGTGAGCCCCCGATAGACCGCCTCGGCAGCAATCTCCGGGGCGGGAATGTACGGGTGATTCTCCCCGCAGCTCCGTTCATCGCCGAAGATACTGCTCCAGCTCTCACCATCTGTCCAGGCAGCGTCACTAATGTTCATGCCTTCCATCGCCCGGATGGCCAACGCCAAGGCAGCCATGCCACGGTCTTGGTCCTCGGTGAAGGCCAGGATCACCGTCCGTCCTTGCCCTGCCAACGAGACGACTCGGGATGCGAAGGCGTCCATGGCCAGGGTCAGTTCGACGTCGTCGAGATCGACCCGGGCGACGAAACCTTGGCAGGTCGCGCCATCGTCAGCGACGATGAGGAGCAGGCTCTCGCTGGGTTGGAAGCCGAGCAGGTAGGGCGCCAGGGTTATCGCCTCGTCGACGGTCCTGACAGTCAGTGGATCACGGTCATCGGTGGTGGACGAATGCAGTGTTGTCATACCTTCAGTTGTCGTCCCGACCCCGTGAAATCCGCCAAGCAATTGGGGACCTGTGGACAACTCCCGGCAGCGTCATCTCGTCTCAACGCCAACCTGTGGACAGCACCGACGACCACCAACCACGTAAAGTGGAGCCACCATGAGCCAACCGCCTGACATCAGCCAGTATCAGCCGCCGAAACGCCACCGCGGCTGGATCGCAGCCATCATCGCGGTGGCCGTCATCATCGCCCTTGTTCTGGTGGCTCGCCGGGTCACCAGCGAACCTGATCTCCCCCAGTCCCCCATCCCAACTCCGGTGGCGACGCCGTCATCGGCGACCACGCCGACACCGATTCCGGCGTCAGTGACGGCTGTGGCCTCCTCGGTGCCGTTCTCGTCCAAGGACGACTCGAGCGAGGGAACATGGTCGATCGACGACGTCAGTTGGGGTCCCGGAAGTGTCACCCTCACGGTGACCATCGAGGTCACCAGGGGATCCCTGAGCGACTACACCTTCTTCATTATGGAGAACGAGTCGACTAACATCCACGAGGCCAGCCTGCCGCCCACCGGAACCCTCGGCGACACCATCTCCCCGGGACATAAGGTGCACGGCACGGTCACCATTGACTGTCCGCGCGCTGACGCCACCGTCATGTTCACTCATGGATCGGGGATGTCCTCCCCCATCTCAGCTCTGACGATCAAGGCGTGACTCGCCACCTCTGATGCCCATCTGAGATGACATGGGGTCCGGCACGATGCCGGACCCCATGTCATCAGCTCAGTCCCGTCACTTCACTGTCATCAGTCTGCATCGTCGCTCAGATGACCTCGACGCGTGGGTACCGCGGCTGCCACATCGCCGAGAACACCTTCTCAACCGGGGTATCGGTGGCCTCGGTCGCCACACCTTCCTCCATCGCCTGTTGGGCAACGGCAATGGCCACCGACGCCGACAGCGGTCTCAGGGTCTTGATGGACGGCAGCAGCGAGGCTCCCATCACCCGGTTGTCGACGTGCATGGCGACCGCCTCGGCAGCAGCCGCGATCATGCCCTTGGTGACGCGGGACGCCCGCACTGCGATGGCTCCCAAACCGATGCCCGGGAAGACCAGGGCGTTGTTGGCCTGAGCGATCTGATACGTCACACCGTTGACCATGACCGGCTTGAACGGCGAACCGGTGGCCACCAGGGCGCGTCCTTCAGTCCACTTGAGAATGTCGGAAGGCAGTGCCTCGGCCTTACGGGTCGGGTTCGACAGCGGCATGATCACCGGACGATCACAGTGGGCCGACATCGTTTTGACGATCTCCTCGGTGAAGGCCCCCGTCTGGGCGGAGCAACCGATGAGGATCGTCGGATGGACGTTACGCACGACGTCACTCAACGTGTACTGGTCGGGGGCGTCAGTGGTCCACCCTTCCAGCTCCTCCTTGCTGCGAGCGAAGGGCTGCTGGAAGTCACGCAGCCGCAGACCGTCCCGCAGCAGACCCCGGGATCCCAATCCCCAGAAGTGGGAACGCGCAGTTTCCTCGTCCAGGCCCTGGCTGACCATGAGCTGTACCAGGAGATTCGCGATGCCGGTGCCAGCTGAACCAGCGCCGTGAATGACGATACGGTGCTTGCTCAGCGGGGTGCCGGACGCCTTGACGGCACTCAACACGGCGGCGACGACCACGGCCGCGGTGCCCTGGATGTCGTCGTTGAAGGTGCAGTAGTCGTCCCGGTACTTGTTGAGGATTCGGGTGGCGTTACCGGCCGCGAAGTCCTCCCAGTGCAGCAGGGCGTGCGGGAACATCCGGTGGGCCGTCTCGACGTACTGTTGGACGAAGGCGTCATAGCGTTCTCCGCGCACACGAGGGTGACGCACACCGAGGTAGCCGTCGTCATTGAGGCGTTCCATGTTGTCGGTGCCGACGTCGAGGATGACGGGTAGGACACGGTGCGGGTGGATTCCGGCTGCCGCGGTGTACACCGCCAGTTTCCCGACGGTGATCGCCACGCCACCGACACCCTGGTCACCGATGCCAAGGATGCCCTCTGCATCGGTGGCCACGATGAGGTCGACATCGTCAGGGCCATGGCCCAACTGCCCCAGGGCCTGCTCCATGTCCTCCGGGTCGTCAATGGACAGGTAAATACCGCGCGGACGGTCGTACCAGTGGTTGTATTCCTCAATCGCCTTGCCGATCGTCGGGGTGTAGACGATGGGCAGCATCTCCTCGATGTGCTCGGCGATGAGGCGGAAGTACAGCACCTCATTACGGTCGTGCATGTGGTTGAGGTACAGGTACTTCGCCAGGTCGTCCGGCTGCGCCGAGTACTGGGCGTAAACCCGCTTGAGCTGGTCGGTGATCGTCATGACTCCCGACGGCAACAGGCCCGTGAGACCAAGGGTCTTGCGCTCCTCGAGGGTGAAAGCCGTGCCTCGGTTGGCCAGGGGGTTCGTCAACACCTCCTGGCCGCGAGCCGCAATCTTGAGAAGTTCTCCGTCACTGTCCTGTGCATACTGAAAAGGAACTGACATACCCCCTAGCCTAGAAGGTCGTCAGCACAAATGTTCAGCAGGTCACGAGATGGATGACAAAGTGTCACGCAAGCGTTCCGCGGAAGCCTCAAGGGAGGCAATTTCCGCTGCGCTCATGGAGACCGGGACCACTCCTTCGATGCCGTCACGCGAGACGATGCACGGCATGGACAGGGCTACCCCGGAGACTCCGTGGACATCCTCGATGACGCTGGACAGCGGCAGGACGGAACGGCCCGGACGCAGCAGGGACTCGGCAAGACGAGCACCCGTCAGACCGATGGCGTAGTTCGTCGCACCCTTGCCCTCGATGATCTTGTACGCGGCGAAGGCGGCCTCGTGAGCCAGATCAGCGAGCACGTCCTCGGTGAAGACGCGCTCACCCTCGACTGTCCAGTCGTGGATCGGCACACCGGAGATGTTGGCGGTCGACCACAGCGGGAACTCCGAGTCGCCGTGCTCGCCGACGATGGTCACGTGTACATGGCGCTGCTCGACGTTGGCCCACTGACGGATGAGCCAGCGCAGCCGCGAGGTGTCGAGCATGGTACCGGTCGAGAAGACGCGGTTAGCCGGCAACCCGGTGGCCTGCTGGGCAACGACGGTCAGGACGTCACAGGGGTTGGTGACGAGCACGAACAGGGCGTTCGGGGACTGCTCGACCAGCTGCGGCATGAGGGAACGCAAAATATTGGCATTGACGCCGGCAAGGTCCAGACGGGTCTGGCCCGGCTTCTGACGGGCCCCGGCAGTGATGAAGACGACATCAGAGTCGGCAGTGTCGTGGACATCAGCGCCACCCATCACTGAGGCGGGGGTGAACTGAGTGCCATGGGCGAGGTCCGCTACCTCGGCCTCGACCTTGTCCTTGGCAATGTCGTAGAGGGCAACGAGGTCGGCCGATCCGCGGATGAGGCAGGCGTAGGCCAGCGAGGAACCAACCGAACCGGCCCCGACGACGGAGATCTTGGAGGCGCGACGAGTGACGTCAGAAGTGCTCATGGCGCTCATCTTAGGGTGCCCTCGTGCCTGATTATGTACCATGCGCACCAGGGCCGCTCATCTGAACAAGATGCCAGTCGCACTGGGCGGTTGTGCACGCCCTGACGTCACCTCCCCTTCGCGCGGCGCCACGCCTGTGCGAGTTCCCGAGCACTGGACTCGGGATCGGCGCTTCGACAAATTGCCGAGACTACGCTGAGGCCGTCGCAACCCAACCGGGCTACATCCTGAGCGTCAGAGGCAGCGACGCCGCCAATGATGCACACCGGCCACGGGCTGACGTCGACGACATCGCGTATCGCGGCTAAGCCGAGCTCGCCTGCCTCAGGTTTAGTCCCCGTGCCATGCAAAGCCCCAACACCCAAGTAATCGACGACGTCACGGCCATGAGACAGCGCAGCCTCCACATGGGCGGAGGTCTGCGCGGATAAGCCAATTAGCAGATCGTCCCCGAGAATCTCTCGAACTTGGGCGACCGGCATGTCGGACTGCCCGACATGGGCGCCGTCGGCTCCGATGTCGGCGACCAGATGCACCCGGTCGTCGATAATAAGGGGTACTCCACTGCACGCATCCTTCACCCGCCGTCCCAAGGTGACGAATTCGTCGTCGGGCAGATCGTGGTCGCGGAATTGGACCAGAGTCACCCCGCCGGCGATAGCACGCCGCACGGTCTCGACGACCCTGTCTGGGCCGCCACATTGGGCGGTGTCTGTGACGAGGTACACCGACAGATCGAAGTCAGGCCGTGACATCGCGAAGCCCTCCTCTCGCGCCAACTTCGTCGGGTGACACCAGGAACAGCTCGTCGATGAGAGCTTGAGCGAATCCGCCCGGGCCCACACTGCGATCTGCTGCTCGTTCGGCAGCTACGCACAGCATGGCGGTTGCGGATGTAGCGGCAATGAGGTGATCCTTCTGGACGCCTGCGAAGGCTGCTGTCAGAGCCCCTAGTGAGCATCCGACCCCGGTCACTCGCGCCATCCATTCATGCCCCGATGACACGGTTACGTGCCGGCGAGCGTCCACGATGTGATCGACGGGACCACTAATGGCGACCACGGTGCCGTATGTGCGCACGAGCTCAGCGGCGGATCCCAAGGCATCCTCGACGGTATCTCCAGCCTCCGGGCCTCGGGAAGACGCTCCCGTTCCAGCCAAGGTCAATACCTCGGAGGCATTCGCCCGGATGACGGCTGGAGCGCCGACGTGCAACGCGTCCAGCGCGACCTGGGTACGCCATGGCATCCCGACCCCCACCGGGTCGAGCACCCACGGCGTGTCACTACCTGCGGCGCCACGCGCGGCAACAACCATGGCCTCAGCGGTCTCCCGGTACGGGGTACCAATATTGACTAGCACGCCGTCAGCCACCGAGGCGAACCCTTCAGATTCTGAGGGGTTATCGACCATAGCGGGAACCGCCCCCGCAGCCAACAACACATTCGCGGTGAAATTGGCAACCACGATGTTCGTCAAGCACTGCACCAGCGGCTTGTCCCGACGCAGCCGCTCCACAGACTCCGACACCAGATTCGACAATTCAGTCATGCCAACCACTTCCTTCGCCAGCATTACCCGGACAGGTTCAGACGGTCGGTGCCATCACGACACCCTCTCAGCCCTTGTGGTGGGCTCCCGCGTTGTTGTGGTCCAATCTACTGCCACGATGCGCGCTGCCAACGCCGCACTCCTGTCTTCTAGGGCCAGCGGTGTCCGAATCCGCTCTACCAACCCACGTCTCAAGTGACACAATGCCGCCATGAATCCCCGTCTTAGCCCTGTCGCCGACGTTCTCAATGCTGCGTCGTCAGAAGCCGCCGGGAGTGGAACCTCGTTGTCCTGGGCAACCGTTGACGACAGTGAGGTGCGCTGTAACGACACCGACGATCGCGTCTACAGCATCGCGTCGATGTCGAAGTCGTTCACCGCTGCCAGCGTCCTTGGGATCTGTCACGGGCTGATCGACGTGGCTTCTCGACGGCCCGCTCTCGACGACACCCTCGGTAGTTGGATTCCGCAGCTTCAGGAGCCCATCGCCAGCGCGACGATCCGTGACGCGTTGTCCATGTCTACCGGTCTACCACCGGACGATCCGTGGGCCGACCGTCAGCAGGCCATGTCACGCGAGGAGTTCGAGGCGCTGTTGGGTAAACCCTTCATCACGAACTTCGCGCCGGGGACGGGGTACGCCTATTCCAACCTCGGTTACGCGATCCTGGGCCGCGTCGTCGAATTGGCGACCGAGCGGCCATTCATCGACGTCGTCGAGGAAGACGTCATCCGTCGGTTGGGGATGACCGAATCCTTCCTCGACGTCACGCAAGTACCCGAGGGAAAGCTCGCCCCAGGCCTCGGCAGAGATGGCAGCGTCCAGCCCTTGCTTGGCTCCGGAACCTTCTCCCCCATCGGCGGCCTCATCTGCACGGCCAAGGATGTCGGGATCTGGGTGAGCCATTTCATCACCGCGTGGACCAGCGAGGACGATGGTTGGGGCCAGGTCTTTCGCGACATGCAGCAAATGCAGCGGTATTTCACGACGTACGGCCCAGTCACCGAAGGGTACGGATATGGCCTGCACGTCGCTGTCACGGGGAAGGAACACATCGTCTACCACTGTGGCGGGTATCCAGGGTATGGATCGACGATGATGTGGCATCCGTCCTCCGGGGTCGGCGTCGTGGTGCTGGCGAATCGGACGTATCACCCGGCCATCCGCGTAACCTCCACGGCCCTCGACACCGTTGTTCCCGGGGTGGGTGACCTGCTGCTGCCCTCCGCGGCCAAGGATCGCAAGGCCTGTGATGCCGTCCATCCTTCGCCGATGAATCCCCAAGTCCGGCAGCATCTCGACGACGTCGAGAAGATCATTCGCAACTGGTCGGACGATCTGGTGGCTCAGGAGTGGTGCCCGACGATGGACATGGATCGTCCGTTGGATCAGCGCCGCAAGGATTTCGAGGACGTGGTCAAGGCCACCGGGGAATCCGCGGATGCCACGATCGACGTCGTCGAGATGACGCCGTATTGCTGGATCTGGCGTGTCGAGGGCCCCTTGGCTACCCGTCAGGTCACGGCTTCGGTTAACCCGTTGGGTCAGGTACAGGCCCTCGACGTCAGGATCGTTTGATAGGTCAGATCGTGTCGAGTGAGGTGCCGCGAGTTTCGCGGGCGAACATGTATGTCACACCGCCGATGACGAGCAGCACGGTGAACAGGATGAACGCCGGGAAGACCGCGTCCAAGGTGACATTCTGTTTGACCGCAGATCCGCCCACCATGAGTCCCATGAGCGCCGGACCGATGACCTTGGCAGTCGCACCGATGCCGTAACCGAGTCCGAGACCGGTGGAGCGAGCCTCATTGGGAAATTGCTCGGCGCCGAAGGCGTTCAGAATACCGAAGGCGCCGTCGCCGAAGGCCATCGCAACAAGGACGCCGGCAAAGAAGACCTGCCAGCCCCAACCCAGATGAGCCGAAAGCGCGATGATCAGAGTTCCGGCGGCACCTACCAGACCGAATGACAGCATCGTGATCCTCCGACCGATGCGGTCGGCCAGCCATGCTGACAGGAAGCGCCCGATGAGATCGGCCAGAGAGACGAACATAAACAGGATTCCAACTTGCTCTGCAGACTTGCCGAAGCCGGTCTTGAGGAGGGTCTGACCCCACGACTGAATCGTGAATGACCCCAGAATGAAGCAGAAGGACCCTAGGCTGACAATAAGGAGGCTCTTGCGGTACTTGCCGAAGACAAGTGAGTACGAAGCGTCTCGGACGTGCTCTACGGGCGGCAGATCTCCAATGTCGTCAGCCGGCATCTCCAACGCCCACGCCAAAGCCTCACGAGCTTCATTTTCCCGTCCATGACTCTGTAAGAATCTTGGCGACTCGGGGACAAAGCGAATCCACACAAGCAGGAAGACGGGAATCGCACCCAGTGCGATGAGGGCACGCCAATTATCACCCAAGACATTTTGCGCGAGTGACCCCAGAAATAGACCGAGTGGTATGAATACCGACGCCAATCCAGCAAGAAGTCCACGCTGTTTAGCTGGCACAAACTCTTGAACATACGGAATCGAGGTGGTATTGAGGCCGCCAACACCGATCCCCACACCAATACGCAATATGGCAAGCATAACCCAGCCGTGATCTGGGGTGAACACTGATAGGACGGTGAATGCAACGAACATGAGGACGCACCAGAAAAATGACGAACGGCGTCCGATTTTGTCTGCCAGACGTCCCCACATAATGGCACCGATGACCGTACCCAAGCCAGAACAGGCGAGGATGACGCCCGCCTCAGCGCCGGTCAGGTTCCATGGCTTAGTGAGGACGGATACAACGAAACCAATGAGGAAGATGTCAAAGAACTCGGAAATATTTCCGATGATAGCAAGGGCGACAAGGTTCTTCTGATTGCGCGTCAAAGGGCGCGAATCTATAAGATCTAATGCTGATTTCTTGGATGTTGTAGAAGTGGACATGTAATTATATCTCCTACCCGCGCCGCGGCTATTATCAACGCAGAATGTCTGTGTTCGAAGGAATATTGAGCTCACTGGGACTCACACGAGTAAGGTCTCCATAATGAGTCAGGGCGTAAGCAGATGTCCGCTGCCCGTAATAGATTCCCTGGACCACGTCACCTGCAAGATACCCGTGCAATGTTCCTGCAACGAAGGAGTCTCCTGCACCTGGACGGTCGACGACAGGAACCTGAACCACTGGGAAGGTGCGGTCGCCGCGCTCGTCGTCGGATAGATAGACACCATTGATCTGGTCAGTGGACACGACCGTCGGAGCTCCGAACAATTCGCGCAGATCGTGGCATGCCTGTTCTCCGTCAGATTCTATTCCAAATACCGCCCTGCCATCACGCACTGAACAAAAGACAATATCCGATATGCGAGCAATGGGCTCGAGCACCTCTCGAGCTCGCCTCGGCTCCCACAGCAGGGAACGATAATTGACGTCAAGTGCGACGGCTATTCCACGACGGTGAGCCTCCTCGACAAAATGGCTCACCACAACAGCCGTGTTCTCGGTCAGAGCAGCTGTGATGCCAGTCACGAAAACCAATTTCGTGTCGAGCATGGCCTCCCAATCGAGATCCTCGACACGGACGTCACGAAAAGGGGTGTGCTCGCGATCGTAAAGTACACGTGCTGGCATCGGGTACTCACCAGGCTCCATGAAGTACAGGGCGACGCGTCCCTCAGGCTTGATACAGATGTGGGAGACATCGACACCGACACTACGAAACTCGTTAACAACCCGGTCGGTGAGATCGCCCTGTGGCATAACAGATGTCCAGCAGGTGTCGCGACCGACCTGGGACAACAAGCCTGCGACGTTGGCTTCGGAGCAGGCAGCAGTGGCCCGTAGCTGCTGGGCATTAACGAGACGCTCGCCCTTGTAGCAGGTGAGCCGGATCTGTCCCTCACCGATAGTTGAGATGTCGTAAGTCATGACGTCACTCCCTGGGACGCAGCTGGGGTGCCGTAGCGGTTGGTGTATCGGTCGTGGTTGGAGTCGATCTCCGACTGCGGGAGCGGGGAGATCTCGCCGATGAGCTTGGCAAAGGTCAAGGTCCTGGCGACGTCCTCGACCATAACGGCTGCCTTGACAGCCTTCTCAATGGAAGTGCCGACAGTGAAGACACCGTGTTTCTTGAGTAGTACGGCTGGGGACTCATCGATGAACCGTACAACTTGCTCACCTATCTGCTCAGTGCCAATCTGGGCGTAATCTCCGCACGGGACTCGTCCACCGAACTCATCAGCGACGGCGGTCATGGCGCAGGGTATGTCCTGGCCCGTGGCAGCCCAGGCGGTGGCGAAAGTGGAGTGAGTGTGGATGATGCTGCGGATGTCGTCATGGCGACGATAGACGTACAGGTGCGAAGCGGTGTCCGAAGATGGTCCACGATCTCCTTCGACAACCTTTCCGTCAAGGTCGACGACAACCATGTCGTCAGGGGTCATCTCGTCGTATAGCATCCCGGAAGGCTTGATGATCACCAAGCCGGTCCCGGGGTCCCGGGCAGACAAATTGCCCGAGGTCCAGGTCACCAGGCCGTGTCGGGGCAGGTCGAGATTGCCTTCGCAAACGTCTTTCTTGAGCTCTTCGAGCATCGAACGTTCTCCTTTGAACAGCGGTATAGAAATTTTTTGGAGGTTTGGTGTCGGTCGGCCCGAGATTCAGGCTGGGCCGACCGATCTCGAATCAAGCGAGGGTCCTACGAACCGGGATTCCGGCGGTTCGAAGGCGTTCCTCGATGAACTCACGCGCCGACACACTGCGATCACTGGAATCGGGGGCATCGTCGTTCCACATCTCGATCATCATTCGGCCGCGCCAACCCTGCTTGGCAAGGATGGCGAAGGCATCGTCCCAGTCGACGGTCCCCTCTCCCATCGGTACCCGCCGAGGCTCGCCGGGCCGGACATCCTTCACGTGGATCGCAACCATGTGGCCGCGCCCAGCCTCGAGTTCGATCGTGGCATCGAGCTGCTGCTCGGCAATGTTTCCGATGTCGGGGTAGACCTGCAGGTAAGGAGAGTGAGCGAGCTTGACGAACTCCATGGCCTTGCGGATCGAGGTGACGTCGGTGCCGTCAACGTTTTCGATACCCATCACGACGCCGAGACGGGCAGCCATCGGGACGGCGTCGATCAGAAGATCGGTGTACCACTGCTCAGACTGATCGTTCATCTGCTCGTAGTAGCAGTAGTATCCCGCCACCTGAAGCACAGGCACTCCGAGATCGTGGCACAGCTGCAACCCTTCGGCCATCACTTCGCGGGCGCGTTGACGCACCGTGGGGTCGGCGCTACCGGGACCAATGCGCCTGTGCACTGACAAGCAGATACCACCGATCGTAGTCTCTGTTTCCTCGATGCAGTGGCGCACCATACGACGCTGGTTCTGATCCCATTCAAGCCGTGCGGTTCGTTCTTCGGTTTCATCGATCGATAGGTCGACGAAACCGAAGCCGGACTCAGGCACCTGGATAAGGAAGCGACGCCAGTCGTCGGCAGTCTCAAGCGGGTTGCCAACGAGGGCCTTCTCGTAGATGCCGAGGGTCACTCCGTCTGACAGGGGCTCAATCATTTCGGCCACACCTCGTCCAGGGTGGAGCGTAGCTGCTGTGCCGCAGCCCTTGGGTCGTCGGCGGCGACGATTGAACGACCAGCGATGACAATGCCGACTGGATGCTCAGCAAAGACCGGAAGGTCCTTGGGAGTGATGCCCCCAGTGACGGTGACCGTGAATCCCATCTCGGCGAGTTCGTCTACCCGCCCGAGGTCCTCGGGCTTCCATGACAAGTCCCCGGCGGCCTCACGGTCGCGGGAACGCTTAACGATGACGTGCTGGACACCTAATTCACGCCAGGTGCGGGCGCGGTCAGCGTCGTACCACTCATCAGCAAGCTCGACCTGGACTTCACCACCTAATTCCTCTGCCACCTTGCACACTTGATCGATGGTGGTCAGTGATGCCCCGGCGACACAGGAGACGAGGTCAGCTCCGGCTTCGAAGCACAGCCGGGCGATCTTGGCTCCGGCTTCGGCTATGCGAACGTCGGCAAGAATAGCCTTCTCAGGGTAAACCGCCCGAACGGCACGCACCGCATCCATGCCCTCGGCTAGAACCAGGATGGTGCCACACTCGATGACGTCAACCTCGTTGGACACTTGGGCCAGCGGGGCGAGGGCCGACGGCAGGTCGTAGGTATCAAGCGCAACTTGGAGTCGTGGCATCGTTGTCACCCAGCCAGGGGCTCGAAGCCAAGGAAGGTCGCGGCGTTGTTGATGAGCAGGTCATCGACGTAGCTGCGGTCAAAGCCCTCGTCCTCAACCAGACGCGGGCAGAAGACGGCCGGATCGTAGTCAATGCCCGAGACCGAACCGTAGACCTTCTGGTAAGAGGCTTTACCGGAATCAGTACCCAGCAGAACCTGCTTGCCGTAGCCCTTCTTCCCGAGGGCCTTAATCAGGTTGACGCGGGTATTGTCCGGGACGTACTTGATGCGGTTTGTGCCGTCGAGCTCGACGTAGCAGCCAAGCTTGCAGATCTGCTCGTGGGCCCACGGATCCCAGTTACGCTGCATGTGACCGATTGCAATTTTGGCAGGATCGACGCCCTGGTTGACGAGGAAGCGTGCCTGCTCAGGGCCGCAGGTTCCGGCCGTCACATGGGTGTTAATCGGGCATCCGGTCTCCTTAGATGCGATAGCCACCGCCTTGCCGGATTTCTGTTCCCACTCGGTAATTTTGCCGTAAGCGGTCGCCCACTTTATGACGCCGGCCCTGGCCCCGGTACGTTCGACGATGGGGCCCATGTAGTCGAAGCGGTCGATGCCCTCGACGATGTCGGCGATGAGCAGATCGGCAATCTGGTTGACGGTGTACTGGTTGACCCAGCTCTGACGCCATTCCAGGTAGACCTTCTGCTGGTGAAATCCGGTGGCCTGGACGACCTGGAGGCCTGGGACCTTCTCAACAACTTCAAGGGTCTTGAGCACACCGCGACCCGAGGATGCGGGGCACATGTCGACGATCGTGGCGCCGTCGGCCCAGCTCCTGGAAGCTTCGACGAAGTAGGTGGCCTCCTGAGCTGCCTTGTCGACGTCGTCGAGCAGATGGTCAGGATCGATGTAGACCTCACCGGCGCCAACACGGATGAGGTGGTCGTGGGCATTGACGACACCAAGCGTGTCGGGTGAAACGTCGCCAGTGATGGTACGAACGACGGCCATTGGGGTGATTCCTCTCTCACGACTGTGTGACGAGAACCATTCAGCCGTCAGCCCGACATCCTTCGCAAGGCCATGAGCTCACATATGTGAATTCACTAAGCGCTAAAACGCCAGTACGTTGGTTCAACACCGCGTTTCAGCGGGGCTATGATTACAAAGATTCACATTTGTGAGATTCATATGACTGACCGCGAACACATCCAGACCTTACTGACCGTGGCAAAGCGATACTGGTTGGAACAAGCAACTCAGGCCGAGATCGCCGCTGAGATCGGCTACTCCCGATCAATGGTGTCACGCCTGCTCGATGAAGCGCGGCGCCGCGGAATCATCACGTTTACCGTGCAGCACCCGTTACAACGAGCAATTGAGTTGGAACAGGACCTGACTCGCACCTTCGGGTTAGCGTGCGCGCGCGTAGCCATGTCGGATGACGACTCTGCGGCTCACGAGGTATCACGGATGGCTTCCGATCTCGTGACTACATATATGCACCCGGACTCGGTCATCGCGCTGTCGAATGGGCGTGGAGTAGCTTCGGTGGTGCGCGCCATGACCCCGACACGTCACCCTGAAGCGACAGTGGTCCAGGCAATTGGGGGGACAGCGCGGGGGAATCTAGTCCTTGACTCCCCCGAACTGTGTCGCCAACTGGCGGAGCGACTTGGCTGCGCTTACCGAGTGATGCCCGCGCCAGTGTTGGTATCGAATCCGCAAGTAGCAGCGGCTTTAAAGGCAGAGAAATCCATTGGAATGACGATCGCAATGGCCTCCCACGCCGACATCTTGGTAACAGGGGTGGGCGCGGTCGGGGTGAATTCGGTGGCACCGATTTTCGATCATGTGATGCCCGAACGGGCTCATGCCGAGTTGTTGTCGCGGGGAGCGGTCGGCCACATCTGTGGGCACCACATCGATGCTCAGGGCCGTCACGTCGATGCGGACTTCTGCCAAGGGTTGATGACGATACCGATCGACCGAATCCCATCGATCACCCACGTCATCGTCAGCGCTTTCGGAGCTGAAAAGGTGCCAGCTTTATCGGCGATCCTTCGAGCCCATCTGGTAACGGATCTGGTAACCGACATCGCAACTGCGAAGGCTGTGCTCGATCGTCGTGGCTGAGGTTGGTATGACCGGACCCGCAAAGCAGAGTACCCACCTGCCAAGAACTCCGCGAGATCAACAACGTCCCCATCTTCCTCACCAACGACGGCGCACCCCTCGTCGCCGAGGCCGGCAGCCGCCCTCATCCACTTGGCACTGCTCGTATCGTTGGACTTGCTTGCTTCAATGCAACCCATCCCCAGCCCGAGACCACATGAATCCCCTCAGGGGGAAGGAAACGCTCGTGACTATCCTCATTCCCACTCCCCGGCCGATCGTTGCTGCACCCATGGCAGGTGGGCCCACCACTGTCGCGCTTGCCCTGGCGGTCGCCGAAGCAGGCGGCTTCCCGTTCCTCGCCGGCGGCTATAAAACCGCCGAAGCCCTCCACGCAGAAATCCAGCAGCTTCAGGCCAAGGACGTTCCCTTCGGCGTCAACATCTTCGTGCCGAGCAACGCCACCGTCGACCCGGCTGCCTTGTCTGCCTATGCCGATGAGCTTGCCCCGGAAGCAGAACACTACGGCCTGCAACTCGACCCCTGCCCCGTCTCCGATGACGACCACTGGGATGACAAGATCGCGCTCCTGACCACACATTCCGTCCCCGTGGTGTCCTTCACCTTCGGCCTGCCACCCCAGGACATCATCGCCAAACTCCACGAGCACGGCACACAGGCACTGATCACCGTCACGACCCCAGAGGAAGCCGCCGCCGCAACTGAACGCGGCGCCGACGGGCTCATCATCCAAGGCCCCGCAGCCGGTGGACACAGCGCCACCTTCGACCCCACGCGGACACCACAACCGGAAGACCTCCCCACTCTCGTCTGCCGCGTGCGCAAGGCCAGCCCCTTGCCAGTGATCGCCGCCGGCGGCATCGATGACGCTAAAGCGGTACGAGCAGCACTTGATGCAGGCGCCATCGCCGTTGCGGTAGGGACCCTTCTGCTCCGCACCGACGAAGCCGGAACCTCAGCCACCCACCGGGCAGCACTGGCCGACCCCGCCCTCGACGACACCACCATCACCCACGCCTTCACCGGACGACCGGCCCGCGCCCTCACCAACGACTTCATCACCCAACACCACGCCACCGCACCCCACGCATACCCCGCCGTGCACCACCTCACCCGTCCACTGCGACAAGCTGCCACCCAAGCCGGAGACGCCCACCGGGTCCACCTCTGGGCCGGAACCGGCTACCGCAACGCACCCACCGGCCCAGCCGCCAACATCATCCGCACGCTCTACCCACTCCCCGACGATGAGCACCTCACCTAACCGGCATGGGTGTAACGCTCCTGCGCGGTGATCCTCCGTGATGTGACCCCCATATGTGGTGCGCTTGTGTGGCTTCACAAGCATCTTTACCGGGCGAGAGGACGATTCCGATGATTGACATGAGCCGCCGTTCGTTTACTGCCATGGCCATCTTTGGCCCGCTTATCAGCCGAACAGCGTTACCTGAGCATAAGGTGTCCGGGCCACCGATTGACGGGCCGGACAGCCTCCACATCGAGTGGGTACCTGCCCCGTATCAGCAGTACGGATCTGATCCGGTGAAGTACGGAAATCACGACCTTGCGCGCCGCCCCTCTGCGCCTTCACTGACGAGAATCGTCATCCACGACACCGAGGAGACCTACGACAACACCATCAAACTCGTGGAGAAGCCGAACTACCTCGCATGGAACTACACGTTGAGATCTTCTGACGGTCACGTTGCGCAACACCTCGATCCCAAGGACATCGGCTGGCACTCCGGGAACTGGTATTACAACATGCACGCCCTCGGACTCGAACACGAGGGTAAGGCTCTCGAGGGAGAATCCTGGTATACGGACGCGATGTACCGCTCGAGTGCAGCGCTAGTCCGCTATCTGTGCGATAAATATGAGATCCCGCTGACGCGTGGTCGCGTCATTGGCCATGACGAGGTTCCTGGCATTGACACCGAGCACATCAAGGGGATGCACTGGGATCCGGGCGCCTTCTGGAACTGGGCTCGATACTTTGAGCTGTTGGGCCGCCCACTCACCGAGGGCACGGTGAGCACCAGACCCAAGCGCGGCGACGTCGTGAGGATTTTGCCTGATTTCGAAATGAACACGCAGGCCTACAACGGCCAGGTCGTCAGAGGAGTGAACTTTGTGACGGCGAGGCAAGCCCCGTCGTCGGATGCCCCGACGGTTGTTGATGCCGGTATCAGCCCGGAGCCGGCAACAACAGAACCTGCCGACGTCGGCGCCCGGCTGAACACGGGTGCGGAATATGTCGTCGCAGAGGTTGGAGGGAAGAACGACGAGTGGGTCGCCGTCTGGTACCTGGGAGCTAAGGCGTGGTTCCACAATCCCGCTCGACAGCCGGTGGCACGAGTTGTCCCGGGAGCGCGAACGATCACCGTGGTTTCGCGCACGTCAGGTTATGGCCGGGCGTACCCGGAAGCCTCTGCCTATCCGGACGGCACCTGGGTGCAGCCCGAGGCTGCGTTGCCGTACGTGTTGGAGCCTGGTCAGCGCTATGTCGTCATCGACTCTCAGCCTGCGACAGACTATTACCGGTCCACGACGTTCGACGCCCCGCCGCCCAAGGACCACGTCAATGTGACCGGAAAGGACCGGTACGTATGTGTCTTCCTGGGACACCGTCAGGGCTACCTGAAAGCCACAGACGTGCAGAGCTGACGTCGGCGGTAGGAGTCGCGCAGAGGGACGGACGCGGTGATGGACGGCTGCTTGGGGCAGTGAGGGTGCGTTGCGCATGAGTGTGTGTCGATACCCATACGCAGGTACTGGCCTGGCTTGGTCCGATTTGGTGAGGATGGGTGGGATCCGGTAACGTTTGCCTGGTCGCCCGGGCGGTCGGGTGAACGAAGAGGATGACCCTCCTGAGGAGTTGTTTTCGGGGCATTGGCGCAGTTGGTAGCGCGCTTCCATGGCATGGAAGAGGTCAGGGGTTCGAATCCCCTATGCTCCACCAGACAGGATGTTCCGGCGTGGTGGACGCCGCAGCGGAGGATCGTGTCGAAGGCCTGACGAGGTCGCCCGCGGGGCATTGGCGCAGTTGGTAGCGCGCTTCCATGGCATGGAAGAGGTCAGGGGTTCGAATCCCCTATGCTCCACGTAAAATAAGAATATCGAAGCTTGCCCCGCCTGATGGTGGGGCAGTTTTGTTTCTGCGGTGACGTGCGCCGGGGCGTCGATGCTCGTATGAGCGAGGACGCTGACGGTGGCCTCGGCGGATATGTGGGGCGTTCTCTTCGTCGTCGACGGTGATGTGGGTGAACAGTGTGCGGTTGAGGATGCGGCGTTCGGCTGATTCGCAATTGTTGGTGGAGGTCGTCGAGGACTTCGGTGAGCTGATCCAAGCCTGTTCAGGCATCGGTCTAGAAACGGGGACGAGCACATGTCGAAGTGGCAGGTTCCCGGGAAACCGCAGATACGGCGCTACGCCCCGGACGAGAAAGCGGCGGCGGTCCGGATGGTCCCGCTGCGAGCAGGGCTGGCTATGTCAACTTCATTTGGCCCCGGATTGTCGGTCTGGCTGGGCCCCGGTTGGGTGCGAGAAGCCAACCCAGAGTGAACTCCGGGCAGCTTATGGGGGGCAGTTCATGTCAGTGGTGTCGGCGCAGGCGCAGGGAGTTGGTGATGACGCTCACCGAACTGAGGGCCATGGCGGCTGCGGCGATCATCGGGGACAACAGCCAGCCGAAGGCGGGGTAGAGCACTCCCGCGGCGATCGGAATGCCGATGACGTTGTAGATGAATGCGAACAGCAGGTTCTGCTTGATGTTGCGCATAGTGTCGACGGACAGGTCGCGGGCCTTGACCAGGGCTGCGAGGTCGCCGCCGAGGAGGGTCACGTCTGCGCTCTCGATGGCGACGTCGGTCCCGGTGCCCATGGCGACGCCAACGTCCGCCCCGGCCAGGGCAGGGGCGTCGTTGACGCCGTCACCGGCCATCGCGACCGTGTGACCTTGCTCCTGGAACCGCTGGACGTGCCCATGCTTCTGATCCGGAAGCACGTCCGCGATCACCTCGTCGATGTGGAGCTCGTCGGCGATGGCGTGGGCGGTGGTGGCGTTGTCCCCGGTCAGCATCACAATCCGCATGCCACGGTGACGTAGGTCGTCGATGGCCTGGGCGGTGGTGGGCTTGAGTCGGTCGGCGATGGCCAGGATGCTTGCAGGCTGACCATCGACAGCCACGATGACGGCAGTGGCTCCTTGGCGACGGAAGGCGTCGATGTCGTCGGTCAGGGGGGTCGTGTCGGCATGCTGGGTCGTGAGGAAGGCAGGGCTGCCGACCATGACCTGGTGACCGTCGACCAATGCTTCGACGCCGCCACCCGGGCGGGCGGTGAATGCAGTGGCGGTCGGTACGGTGACGTCGCGTTCTCGCGCCGCGTCGACGATCGCGCGGGCCAAGGCATGTTCGGACCCGGACTCGACAGCGGCCGCCATGGCCAGCACGATCTCGGCGTGGTGGCCGGCGACGACCTTCTGGTCGACGAGGCTGGGATGGCCCTGGGTCAGGGTCCCGGTCTTGTCGACCACCAGGGTGTCGATCTTCTGCAGTCGTTCGAGTGCTTCGGCGTTCTTGACCAGGACGCCATCGCGGGCTCCGCGACCAACCCCGACCATGATGGACATGGGTGTGGCAAGGCCAAGCGCGCAAGGGCAGGCGATGATGAGCACGGACACTGCAGCAACGATCGCGAACGGTAGCCGGGGCTGTGGCCCGACCGTGGCCCAGACGGCGAAGATGATCAGTGCGATGCCGATCACGACCGGCACGAACACAGCGGAGATCTTGTCGACGAGCCCTTGGATGGGGGCTTGGGAACGTTGCGCCTGGGACACGAGGTCGACGATGCGGGCCAGGGTCGAGTCGGCGCCCAGGCCGGTGGCCTCGATGACCAGGCTGCCGCCGCTGGTGATGGTGCCGCCGATCACACGGTCGCCGGGGTTCTTGTCAACAGGTACCGGCTCGCCGGTGATCATGGATTCGTCGACGTAGGCGTGGCCGTCGACCACGATGCCGTCTGCTGGGATCTTCTCACCGGGGCGGACCCGGCAATGGTCGCCGACCTGCAGGTCCGCGGATGGCACTTCCTCTTCTTCTCCGTCGAGGTTGATGCGATGCGCGGTGGCTGGCGACAGGTCCAGCAGGGCGCGGATGGCACCCGAGGTCTGGTCGCGTGCCCGCAGTTCGAGTACCTGCCCCAGCAGCACCAGGGTGAGAATCACGGCGGCGGCCTCGAAGTAGACGCCGACCCGGCCACCGTCATCACGCATGATGGCCGGGAAGATCCCCGGGGCCAGGACGGCGACCACACTGTAGAACCACGCGGCACCCACACCGAGGCTGACGAGGGTGAACATGTTGAGGTGCCGGCTGGCCACTGATCGGGCGCCACGTGCGAAGAATGGCCACCCGGCCCACCACACCACGGGGGTGGACAGCGCGAGTTCGACCCAGGGCACCCACGCCCCGACGGCCAGGGCCGGGACCATCGCCAGCACCACCAGGGGCAGGCTGAGCACGGCTGCCACGCGGAGACGGCGGCGCATGTCTGCCAGCTCTGGGTTGGGTCCGTCGTGGACGCCCACCGAGACCGGTTCGAGCGCCATGCCACAGATCGGGCACTCGCCCGGCCCATCCTGCCGGATCTCGGGGTGCATGGGGCAGGTCCATTCGCCATCGCGTGGGCCGGTGTCGGCCTGTGGTGGCGGGGCGCTTTGCCCGCCGTGCTCTTGGTGGGCAGCAGGCTGCCCGGGGTCGGTGTGCTGGTGTGCTGCTGGCGCGGGGGGCTGTCCGTCCGGTTGGAGGAACATGCCGCACTTGGGGCAGCGGCCAGGGTGGTCACTGGTGACCTCGGGGTGCATGGGGCAGGTGAAGGAGTCCCCTTCAGCCGTGATGGGCTTGTCGGGTGGGGTAGGGCTGGTCATGGTCTTCTTCGTCCGTTGAGTGGTGGTGCTCTGTGGTGCTGGTGGGCGCGTGGTGCGAGGTTCTTGGCTCAGTGGTGATCGGCCCCGTGGTTCATCATCCGCATCATGAGCCACATTATCACTACGCAGCCGAGGGCGGGGATGGCGGCGGCCATGACGCCGCCTGCGGAGCGGCTGGCACGACCTGTCCACAGGTATCCGGCCACGATGAGCAGCATCGGGGCACACATCAGCAGGTGCATCCAGTGGTGGCTCTTGCCGTGGCCTGTCATCTTCGGATCGTGCCGGTGCCGCACGGGCTCGAGTACCGGGTCGGCGGCGGGGCGGGGAGCGTCGCTGTCACTGCGGTTGAGCTGGGTGGGGCTTGTGTACATGGTGGTCTCCTTCGTCGTGTGTGGCTGGCTGCCGTCACCATCCAGACTGTCGAGCGTCCATGAAGCTGGACCGGGGCAAATGATGAAGGTTTGACCAAGACGTCGGAGGCATGTGCGGGCATGCGGCGGTGCGGTTCCCGGGGTGACGCGGGAACCGCACCGGCGTGGGCTGGGGGTCAGTAGCGCAGGCTGGTCATCATGCCGATCTCGGCGTGGTAGATGTTGTGGCAGTGCAGCATCCAGGCTCCGGGGTTGTCGGCCTGCAGGTCGGCCTCGATGGTCTGCATGGGCAGCAGCAGCACAGTGTCCTTGCGCAGTCCGTTGCTGCCCGGCAGGGACCAAGTGTGGCCGTGGATGTGCATCGGGTGGGCCATCATCGTCATGTTCGTCATCCGCATCCGGACCCGCTGTCCCGGGCTGATCGACAGGGGTGTGTCCTCACCGAACTTCTTGCCGTTGATGCCCCAGGCGTAGGGCTTCATCTGGCCGTTGAGCTGGACCTCGAGGGTCTGCTCCGGTTCCTTGTCGGGCAGCTTGGCTGCGTCGGCGGCGCGCAGGGCGGTGCCCAGGACAGCCTTTCCTCCGAGTTCGGGGATTCGGGTGGTGGCCGGCGGAATGCTGCCGGCGCCGGTCTTGACGATGGCGCGGGCGGGAGTACCGGTCTTGCCCTCGGGGGCGGCCTGCAGCACGAAGACGCCGTCGCCGACGGTGACGGTGGCGTCGATCCTTTCTCCCATGGCGAGGTAGATGGCCGTCGCCTCGACCGGCTGCACGGCGAAACCGTCGGCGTGGGTGATGGTGAGTCGGTGCCCGGACAGGCCGACCTTGAAGATCGTGTCGGCTCCGGCATTGATGAGCCGTAGCCGGACCTTGTCCCCGGGGCGTGCCGTGAGGGTGCGCGGTGCGGCCGGGATCCGGCCGTTGACGACGTAGTGCGGGTAGCTCACGTCTCCGGCATCGCCCAAGGGGGAACTGCCGTGGTCCATGCCTCCCATGTCGTGGTTCATTCCTTGGGACAGGGGGCCGCTGTTGGCCTTGAAGTCGGCGAAGATCGCATCCGGTGACTTGCCAACCCCATCGGTCCAGTCATCCAGGACCAGGACCCATTCCGCGTCGTGGTCGCCCGGATCGCGTGGGTCGTCCAGCACGAGGGGAGCGTACAGCCCCCGGTCGATCTGGACTCCGCTGTGGGGATGGAAGAAGTAGGTTCCGGCATGGGGTGCGACGAACTCGTAGGTGAAGGCACTCTTGGCGGCGATGGGGTCCTGAGTGACACCAGGCACACCGTCGGAGGCGTTGCGCAGGGCAATGCCGTGCCAGTGCACCGAGGTGGCTGTGGGGAGCTGGTTGTCGACCGTGACCCGGAACAGGTCGCCCGCCTTGCCGCGCAGGACGTTCCCGTCGAGTTCGTCGGTGTAGGCCCAGGTCTTGGCCAGGACACCGCCCAGGTCCAAGGTGACAGGGCGCGGGGTCAGGGTGTGGGTGACGGTCGTCGCCCCGGCCGGGGTGGCGAGTGGTGTCTGGGTCGGGATGGCCCATGTGGCCGGGGTGGTGCTGGCCGGGGAGGGCTGCTTGGCGCCGCATGCAGCCAGGGCGCTGGTGGATGCCAGGCCGAGGCCGGCGAGCAAGGCCTGTCGGCGAGTGATCGTGTTCATGCCCACGACTCTTCCCGCCCCGCATTGTGACCGGGTCAGGGAAGTGTGGAGATTCGATCAAGACTTCGTGGCAGCACCAGGGTGAACGACGCACCGCAGCCCACCCCCGGACTGGCCGCCAGCACGTCGCCCCCATGTGCCCGGGCGACGGCTCTGGCGATGGTCAGGCCGACTCCGGTTCCGCCGTCGACGTCACGGACCCTGCGTGATCCTTGGTGGAAGAAGCGTTCGAAGACGTGGGACACCTCACCGGCGGGTATGCCTGCGCCGGTGTCGCTGACCTGGATGGACACCGAGTCCGTGTCAGACCAGCTCGTCACACATACCTCACCCCCGCGTGGCGTGTGCTGGACGGCGTTGCGCAGCAGGTTGTCCAGGACCTGGCCGATGCGTGCAGGGTCGACATCCACCTCCACGGGGCAGTTGCCACGGGTCACCAGCTGGATACCTGCCTCGGCACAGGCTTTCGCACACGAGGTGACCGCCGATTCCACCAGGTCATCGATGCGGGTCAGCCGTAGTTCCAAGGGGATCCGCCCCTCCTCTGCCCTGGAGACCTCGGAGATGTCGGCCGCCAGCGCCGTGATGCGCTCGTTCTGGCGTTGGAGGACCTCAAGGACCTCCGGCCCATACACGGCGACTCCGTCCTGGAGGCTCTCGAGCGTCACCCTCGTCACGGACAGGGGCGTTCGCAGCTCATGGCCAAGATCGGTCAACATGCGTCGTCGGGTGGCCTCCGTGGCCGCGATCTGGGCCGCCATCCGGTTGAACTCATGGGCCACGGATTCGAGTTCGCGCCCCAGTGGCGGCATGCGCACGGGGTCGTCGTAGTTGCCGTGCGCGACCCTCTCAGCCCCCTCGGCCAGGGCATCCAGCCCTCGGATGAGGCTGCGGTTCAGCACCCATGACGTCACCGCCGCGATCATCATCGCGGCGGCAAGTCCCAATCCCAGGGAGGCCGCACCGGCGTCATGGAAGGCACGCTCGGCATGGTCCAGCACCATGGGCTGGGTGTGCCCGGCCTCGGCCATGTGCTTCTTGAACAACGGCGGGCCCATCTCCAGGGCGGTCAGTACCAGCGTGACGCTCATGGTGACCAGGACGGCGAACTGGGTCCACACCAGCCGTCGACCCCACGACAACCCGGGCCACAGCTCTGATGGCCGTCCTCCCATCAGCCTCGGCCCATCCGGTAGCCCACGCCCCGCACAGTCAGCACGTAGCGGGGATCGGCGGCCTCCTCACCCAGCTTCTTGCGAAGGTGTGCCACGTGGACATCGACCAGATGGTCGTCGCCGACCCAGTCCTCGCCCCAGACCATGTCCGTGAGCTGACGCCGGCTCAACACACGTCCGGGATGCGCGGACAGCGCCTTCAGCAGGTCGAACTCGGTGCGTGTCAGGTCCACCGCCACACCATCCATGAAAGCTTCGCGCGAGTCGGGATGCACCACCAGTTCCCCGATCCTGCGGGCGACGGATGCCGAAGCCGTGGATCTCGGGCGACGCAGCATCACCTGGACGCGTGCCACGAGTTCGCGCGGGCTGAAGGGCTTGGTGAGGTAGTCATCCGCGCCCACGGACAACCCGATGAGCATGTCCACCTCGTCAGCTCGCGCGGTCAGCATCAGGACGTAGCAGTCGCTGAAGGTGCGCACCTTGCGACAGACCTCCACTCCGTCGAGGCCCGGAAGGCCGAGGTCGAGGATGACGACATCCGGCTGCTCCTCCCGGATCCGCGAAACCGCCTCGTTCCCGTCTGCACAGGTGTCTGCGGCCATGCCGGCCCGTTCCAGGTAGTTCTTCACCATGCCGGCCAGCACCGGTTCGTCGTCGACCACCAGCACCGAAGTGCGCGCCACATCGCTCATGACTCCATCTCACCACGAGACCCAGCAGGCGTCACCTCGTCGGTTGCGAGGACGGGGACATGTTGTGGTTCATGCTGCCCATGTCGTGGTTCATGACGCTCGACGACGTGTCACCTCCCAGGACTGCCGGATCGACCATCCCGAAGATCATCGCCACGTGGGCCACCACGAGGAAGGCCGCCGCCATCGCCACGTGCATCCGCAGACGGTTCTCACTACTGCGGCCCAGGACCCCCGCTTCGAGGAGACTGATCACGAGCATGGGCAGGCCACCGACCAGGTAGCTGAGGACCGCGATGACATCAGCCGGGCCGCGCCATCCCCCATTCATGGTCAAGGGCACCACCGCGTGGACCATCAGGTGCGTCCCGATGAAGACCCACACGGGACCGGCGAGCAGGCCAGCAGCCCGACTGAGCCTCGCCACCCACGGGGCTGCGGGCCGGTCATTGCGGCGCCCCAGCAGCATGACCAGTTCCGTGATCGCCAAGGTCTCGGCCAGGATGACCGGGAGGGCCATGAACAACAGCAGGTTCCACGGTTGCCGCACCGCGAGGAGTTCCATGTAGTGGGTCATCGCCATGCCAGCCATGCCCGAGCCAGCAGTCAGGTCGGGCACGGCCAGGGCCAGCCCGACCGCGGCCACGCTGGCAATTCCCAGGAATGCGAGGGACCCACGAGCCAGGGATGAGGATTCATTTGTCGTCATGCCGCCAAGCCTCCAGGCGGCATGTCGAGCCACGAGCAAGACAGTGTGAGAAATGATCAAGATCCACCGCGAACACCGGCTGTCACCCACCTCCCCCGTCCGGACCATCGATGCCCCGGACCTGTGCAGTACCCGCAGTGGCACAGAAACCCACCAGAAGTCGACCGGCATTCGGTTCGGCCGCCTCTCTGCCGTGCACTGCTCTCGATGGCCACGCCATGACCCGTCGAGTCACAGAGTCTGGCGAGCTCGCGTGTGGGCGAGGCGATAGGAGTTGGTTCCGGTCTCGATGATGGTGGCGTTGTAGGTGAGGCGGTCGACGATCGCTGCACAGAGCCTGGGGTCAGTGAAGGTGTCGGTCCAGGCGGAGAAGGACTGGTTGGACGCGATCGCGATGGCGTTCTTCTCCTCCCGCTCTGTGAGGACCTGGAACAACAGCTCGGCGCCGCGCCGGTCGAGCTCCATGTCGCTGTGGGGCTCGAGGGACTGCTTGCCTGGCCGGCCACCTCAACCCAACCGGATGTCCGCCTACTCAAGCAGTGTCTGACCGAGAGTTTCCAGGTGTGGCTGACCGGATCGCAGTCGCCGGAGGCATGACGCTCAAGTCGACTATTCCAAGCGAAAGCCATGCTGCAGGACCAAGCCCACCATCCTCGCTCTCATGCCCAGCGTTGCTCACGTTGTACTGACTGGGGACGTTGATGAATCGTGAGAGGGGAAGCTCGGCGTCGGGCCGACCTTGACATTGCAGGGTACTTGTCCGGTCGGGGCATGTGTTCCATGTCCACGATGACCTCCCAGGCAGTGCCACAAGTACAACTTGTAGTAGCGCCCGTGGGACGAGGTCTCTTGGCGGACGCAAATCAACGTGTCCGATCAGTACACCAGCATCGCCAAGTCACAGTACGGTCGCGTTATATGTCCGCAACCTCCACCGATCGTCCATTCCGCGTCGGTCGGCCTCGCCGGATCCAATCCGATCCAGCACGGTCCACGAGCAATTCCCCAGCCCACCGAACCGAAGGAACTCCGGATACCCACCGCCGAGCAGCCACACCACGGCAGCCCGCAGAGCAAATCCATGGGCCACCAGGCACACCGTCTGGTTCTTCTGCTCGTCCACGGCATCCCTGACCGCCGCCGTCACCCTCTCGGCAACCTCGGCGGTCGTCTCGCCGTCAGAGCGCCGGAAATCCTCGCCAGAGGCCATCAGGCGCGTGTAATGGGGGTCGTTGCGATGTAGATCGGGCACGGTCTCCCCCGCCCACTGACCTACGTCGACCTCTTTGAGCCGGTCATCGAAACCGACCTCGAGACCGGTAGCACGCCCGATCGTCTCGGCCGTCACCCTGGCACGCACCAACGGCGACGACACGATCGCCACCGGATCCATCCCGGCAATGACGGGCGCAACGGCCTCGGCCTGGGCAATCCCCACCGAGGACAGCGGAATGTCCAACTGCCCCTGGAGCCGTCCGTCGGCGTTGAACTCGGTCTCGCCGTGCCGAACCAGGACGATCCGCGTCGTCACATCTGGTCCCAGTCGAGCTGCTCCTCAGGCAGCTGCAGGTCGACGGCCGGGCAGTCCTTCCACAGCCTTTCCAGGGAGTACAGTTCGCGTTCCTCCTGATGCTGCACGTGCACCACGATGTCGACGTAGTCGAGCAACACCCAACGGTTCTCCCGCTCTCCCTCGCGGCGGGCGCGATGAGCCTCGTGCTCATGCATGGTCTGGTCGATGGCGTCGACCACGGCCGACACCTGACGCTCGCTGGCCGCAGAGATGATGACGAAGATGTCAGTGATGGCGAGGTGCTCCGAGACGTCAAGGGCGACGATGTCGAAGCCCTTCTTGTCAAGGGCGGCGTGTGCCGCCACACGGGCGAGCTCGATGGCCTGTTCGGTGGCGCTCAATGATCCTCCGGATTGATGTTGATGTTGTCGTGATAGAGACCGCGCTTGTTGATGTACTGCACGATGCCATCCGGCACGAGGTACCAGATCGGCATGTCCTCCCCGACCCGCTGACGGCAGTCGGTTGACGAAATGGCCATAGCCGGCACCTCGAGAAGAGTGACCTTCTCAGCCGGCAGATGGGAGATGTCCTTGGCTCCCAGCGGCACCCCGGGACGCGACACCCCAATGAAGTGTGCGAGGTCGAACAGTTCCTCAGCGCCACGCCACGTGAGGATGTGACTCAGCGCGTCGGCACCGGTGATGAAGAACAGATCGACATCACTGCCTCGCTCTCGTCGCAGATCCTTGAGGGTGTCGACGGTGTACGTGTCCCCCGGACGATCGATGTCGACCCGTGACACCGAGAATGACGGGTTCGACGCCGTCGCGATGACCGTCATGAGGTAACGGTCCTCGGCCTGCGAAACCTTGCGTCCCTTCTTCTGCCAGGGCACGCCAGTGGGCACGAAAACGACCTCGTCGAGGTCGAACCTGGCCGCAACCTCAGAGGCTGCGACGAGGTGGCCATGATGAATGGGGTCGAAGGTACCGCCCATCACCCCGAGCCGGTAACGGCGTCCGTTGTGGACCCGCGCCAGCCCCAGCTCAACACTCGGCATCAGGAATGCGGCCGACCCTTGCCGATACCACGAACGATGCCAAGTGCAATCAGCAGCACCAGCAGCGTCAGGATACCGACGACGAGGGCCGAGGACTCCATGAGAAGAGGAACCATGCTCATGGCGCCTCAGCCTATCCCACAACCACCCCAGAACGACCGTTGAACGGTCAAGGACGGCCTCACGGACGGGTCTGACCGTCTCCCTGCAAGACGTAGGTCGTCGTCGTCATCTCCCACAGACCCATCGGTCCGCGGGCATGGAGCTTCTGGGTGGAAATACCGATCTCGGCACCAAATCCGAACTCCCCGCCATCGACGAACCGGCTGGAGCAGTTCACCAGCACCGCCGCGGCATCGACGCTGGAGGTGAAGAACTCCTGGGAGGTCATCGACCTTGTGATGATCGTCTCCGAGTGGCCCGAACCGTGCTTGGCTATGTGGTCGACGGCCTCCTCCAGGTCGTCGACGATGTGCAGCGCGAGGTCCAGGGACAGGTACTCGTCGTCGTACTCATCGGGCTCGGCCGGCACGATGCGGGGATCCAGCCGAGTACTGTCCTCATCGCCATGCACCGTCACTCCGCGATCGCTCATGGCGTCCACCAGCAGCGGCACTGCGGTGTCCGCAATTCCCCGATGCACCAGCACCGTCTCGATGGCATTGCACACACTGGGACGCTGCGTCTTGGCATTGACGGCGATGCTGATCGCCATCTCCACATCGGCACTGGCGTCGATGACGAGGTGGCAGTTGCCGGTTCCGGTCTGGATGACGGGCACCTCAGCCCCGGAGACGACGGCGTTGATGAGCCCGGCCCCACCACGCGGAATGAGCAGGTCGACGTACCCACGGGCAGCCATGAGCTCGTCGGTGACCTCATGGCCACCCTCGACGAGCTGCACCGCCTCACGGATTTCCTCGGGCAACCGGGAGCGCATCGCCGCGATGACGGCACGGTTGGACTCTAGAGCCGAGGACGATCCTCGCAACAGGCAAGCGTTGCCGGACTTGAGGCAGATACCGGCGGCGTCAGAGGTGACATTGGGACGAGCCTCGTAGATGATCCCGATGACGCCGATCGGCACCCGGACCTGCTCCACCTTGACTCCCAGCGGGGTGTGCCAGCCACGCACGACCTCACCGACGGGGTCGTCGAGCCGAGCGACCCCTTCCAGGCCGACGGCCATTCCCTCGACCCGTTCCGGGGTGAGGGTGAGACGATCGACGATGGCCTCGTCCATCCCGTCCTCACGGCCACGATCGACATCGGCACGGTTGGCGGCCAGGATGTCGTCGACGTTCTTGCGCAACCCGGCGGCCATGGCCATCAGCAGGTCGTCCTTGTCGATGCGACGCAGCCGACGCAACACCGTGGCAGCAGATCGGGCAGCCTTGGCCTGTTCGATGACTCGCGAGCTCATGGCCACATGGTATTCGTCAGGTGGGCATGGGCAACACCACCATGGTGACCACAGCGACGGTGAGTCACTTCTTGGTAGTTCGACGACGGCTCAACACCATGGCGTCGCGATGGATGATCTCCCGGGACGCCGCCGGGCCCATTTCCGCGGCCAGCCAGGCGCTCGAACGTCCTCTCATCACGCGCACCTCGTCATGGGAGAACTGAGCGATGCCGCGTCCGACGAGCCGACCGTCCGGGGCTAGGATCGTCACCGGATCACCCGCCTGGAAATCCCCGTGAACCCGAGTGACACCCACCGCCAACAACGACGAATGGCGTGTGGTGAGGGCCTCGACGGCCCCCTCGTCGATGACGATCTGGCCCTGCGGGGTAGCGGCGTCGGCCAGCCACAGCAGACGCCGGGACCGCCGCGTCGCCATCGGTCGGAAGTAGGTGCCCACGGCTGCCCCACCCAGGACGCCACGGGCGTCCGAAGCCGATGCGAGCACCACAGGAACCCCCGCGCTGGTGGCCATTCGGGCGGCCTCCAGCTTCGTCGTCATGCCCCCGGTACCGACCCCGGATCCGGCCTTGTGGGTGTCGATCTCCAGCGCGTCAATGTCCTCGACGACATCCAGACGACGGGCGTCCGGGGAATCCGGATGAGCGGTGTAAAGGGCGTCGACGTCAGACAGCAGCACGAGGGCCTGAGCGCGCACCAACTCAGCCACCAGGGCAGCGAGTCGGTCGTTGTCGCCGAACTTGATCTCCCCGGTGGCAACGGTGTCGTTCTCGTTGACGATTGGCACGACTCCCAGCTCGAGCAGGGTGTCCAGGGTCGACCAGGCATTTCGATAGGAGGTGGGGCGGACCAGGTCATTGACGGTCAGCAGTACCTGTCCGACCCGCAACCCGTGGCTGGCAAAACGTGACGTGTAGTGGGCCAGCAGGATTCCCTGCCCGACCGAGGCTGCCGCCTGCTTGCCGGCCACGCTCCGTGGGCGGTGGGTCATTCCCATCGCTGGGAACCCGGTGGCGATGGCTCCTGAGCTCACCAGGACGACCCGCTTGCCGTCCGCGACGACCTCGCTAAGCACGTCGACCAGCTCGTCGACACGGCGAACATCGATCCCGCCGCCGGGCAGGGTCAACGAGGATGATCCGATCTTGACCACCACAGTGGTGGCCGCGGAAATGACTCGACGTTGATCAGTCACGGCTCTCGAACCGCTCATCCTCGGCGACGCGGGCACGCCACGACTCACCCCGTGGATCGCGGCCGACCTGGCCGTATTCCTCACGGGCGCGGTGATATTCGCGATCCATCTCGCGACGACGGGTGGCCGAGGGACGCTCGGTCTCCAGACGCTGGTCCTCACCGCGGCGGGACAACAGCTCGGCACCCGACTCGATCTGCGGGGCGAAGTCGAAGATGACGGCGTCCTCACCGCCGACGGCGACGGCGTCACCGGCAATGGCCCCCATGGCCAGCAGCTCCTCCTCGACGCCCAGGCGGTTGAGGCGATCCGACAGGTAGCCGACGGCCTCCGGGTTGTTGAAGTCAGTCTGAGCGACCCAACGAGCCGGCTTGTCACCGGTCACACGCCACAGGAAACCGCCCTCACCGTCGCCCTGACGCTTGATGGAGAAGGCCGGGCCCTCCTCCTTGGGCCTGGGCCGGATGACGATCCGCTCCGGCTCGGGTTCGGGCTCGTCCTCGCGAGCCTTCTCGACCAGATCGGCCATGGCGAACTTGAGGGAGTTGAGCCCCTCTCCGGACTTCGTCGAGACACGGAAGACCGCCCAGCCACGCTTGCCGACATCGTCGAAGACGATGTCGGCCAGGTCAGCGGCGTCTGGGACGTCAACTTTGTTGAGCACCACCAGACGTGGACGATCCTCCAGGCCACCATGGGCAGCAAGCTCCCCCTCGATGACGTCGAGGTCGGTGACAGGGTCGCGACCCGGCTCGTAGGTGGCGCAGTCGATGACGTGGACGATGGCCCGGCAGCGCTCGATGTGGCGCAGGAAGTCGAAGCCAAGACCCTTGCCCAGCGAGGCTCCCGGGATGAGGCCGGGCACGTCCGCGACGGTGTAGGTCGTCTCCCCTGCGACGACCACGCCAAGATTCGGCACCAGGGTGGTGAAGGGATAATCGGCAATTTTCGGCTTCGCTCGCGAGATCGCCGCGATGAGGCTGGACTTCCCGGCCGAGGGGAATCCCACCAGGCCGATGTCGGCGACGACCTTGAGCTCGAGCAGGACCTTGCGCTCCTCCCCGGCCTCACCGAGCAAGGCGAAGCCGGGGGCCTTGCGCGCCGAGTTGGCCAGCGCGGCATTGCCGAGACCACCACGACCACCGGCCGCGACGACGAGCTCGGATCCCGCTCCGACGAGGTCTCCCAGTGGCTCGCCGGTGTCGGCGTCGGAGACGACCGTGCCCTCGGGAACACCCAGGACGATGTCGGAGCCGTTGGCCCCGGCTTGGTTGTCACCGCGTCCGGGCTCTCCGTTGGTGGCCTTGCGAGTGGACTGCCAGTGATAGTCGACCAGGGTCGTCACCTGGGGGTCGACGCGCAGAATGACCGACCCGCCATGACCGCCGTTGCCACCATCGGGGCCGCCCAACGGCTTGAACTTCTCACGTCTGACGGAGGCGCAGCCGTGTCCCCCCTTGCCCGCCACGGCGGTCAGCGTCGCGCGGTCGACGAAGGACGGGATGGCCATGTTCTGCTCCTCGAAGATGGGGTCGGGCCGTCTGGCCCAGGGTGGATCACAAGTCTAGACGCCGGGACGCGCCACCCCTTCCAGGTGGCGCGTCCCGAACTGTCAGGCCTGTGCTGGTCGTTCCGGTCCAGCAGCTCGACGCGGCGGAGCTCCTTCAACCTTCACGGCATCTGCGTTATGCCGTGGCGTACCGGAGGGCTCGTCCCTCTCCGAGCCGTCCGGAGCCTCAGCGCGGGCGTCCTGGGAAGGAATCTCCACAGCGTCACCGGAGGCTGCCAAAGTCTCCTGAGAAGTTCTCTCCCTGGACTCAGACGCGGCGCGCATCTGGATACCAGTGTGGTGGGACAGCGGCACGTCCTTGAGGAGGAAGGCCAGCAGACCTGCTACAGCAACCATCGGGGCCATCCACAGGAACAGCGGGGTCAGGGAGTTGACGTAGGCCTGGACGATACCGTCCCGAATGGCGTCAGGCATCTGATTGACGGCACCCGGGGTCAGCGAGGCTGCGGCGTGGCTGTGCGAGCTCATCGAGCCCAGCGCCTTGAGAACGGTCGGATCCTTGCTGGTGGCCAGGGAGGTGAACAGGTCCGTGACACGATTGGTCAGGCGGGTGGTGAAGGCCACGCCGATAAGAGAAGAGCCCAGGCACACACCGATCTGACGGAAGAAGTTGTTGTGGCTGGTGGCCGTTCCCAGCAGGGTTGGGCGGACGTCGTTCTGGACCGCCATGACGAGCAGCTGGAAGAACATACCCATGCCCAGACCGAGGACGAAGGTGTCGCCCATGATCCGCCAGACCGGGGAGTCCTGGTTCAGGGTCGACATCAGCGTCATGCCACCGGCAGCGACGATCGGGCCGATGATGATGAAGATGCGGTAACGACCTATCCGGGAGGTCAACAGGCCAGTCACCGTCGAGGCCAACAGAATACCGATCGTCATGGGGATGAGCAGTAGACCAGACACCGTGGCCGAGTAGCCGTAGGTCATCTGCATGTAGGTCGGCAGATAGGCCAGCACACCGAACATGGCACCCATGGCGAGCATTCCGATGATCGTCGAGACGACGAAGGTGCGGTTGTGGAACAGCTCCAGCGGCAGCACCGGATCCTCGACCCGACACTCGACGACGGGCAGCACAGCCCACGCCACGACCGCGACGACGCCCAGGCCGATGATCTGCCAGGACAGCCAGTGGTACTGGGAACCGCCCCAGGTGGCCACCAGCACGATGGCCACGGCGCCGACGTCCATAAGGGTCAGACCTAGCCAGTCAATCTTCGTCGTCAGCTCATGCTTGGGTAGCTTGAGGGCGAAGAGGCAGGCCACCCAGGCCACGACACCCAGCGGCAAGTTGATCCAGAACACCCAGCGCCAGGAGATCGAGTCGGTGAGCCAGCCGCCCAGCAGCGGGCCGAGCACCGAGGACACACCGAACATCGCGCCCATCGGCGCCATGTAGGCGGCACGAACGCGCGGTGGGATGAGGTCGCCGGTGATGGCCTGGGACAAGATCATGAGGCCACCGCCACCCAGGCCCTGGATGAAGCGGAAGAAAATGAAGGTGATCATGGTGTTAGCGGTGCCGCACAGGGCAGACCCCAGCAGGAACAGGCCAATGGCGATGAGGTAGAGGGTCTTACGACCGATGAGGTCGGAGAGACGGCCATACAGCGGCATACCGACGGTGATGGCCAGGGTGTACGCGGTGATGACCCACGCCATGTGCTCGACGCCGGACAGGTCACCGACAATGGTCGGCAGAGCGGTGGCGACAATCGTCTGGTCCAAGGAGGACAGGAACATCACCATCATGAGGCAGAGATAGACAACCCAGAATCGACGATCTGGTTTGAACTTGGCAGCCTCAGGAACGGCAGCAGTTGCAGACATGTCACAGCTTTCTGATGTTGGATGGGAAGTGCGGGGCGCGCTGTCGCGCAGGTTGTGACGAGTCAGCTCGCTGCTCACGGCATCAAGACCGACACCTGATCGCCGGCCAATTCCGCGGACAGCCTGACCCAGACATCGACGACCCGGTCAAAGGTGCCGACCACCTCGGCAGAACTGGCCCCAGGACGGACCATGGCCGCTTGGAAGACTGAGCGCTCCATCGCCTGGATGGTGCCCACGAGGGCAAGGACTTCCAGAGAGTCCTCGGAGCGGCCGATCCGGCGAGCAGCTGCCGCCATGAGGGCAGCGCGTTGACAGTCAACGGACTCCTTGAGGGCCATCCGAAGCTCGGTGCTCTCCCCGCTGATTCTCATGAGCTCTCGCAGATCGTCGAGGTCGACGTCGAAGCTTCGCCACCTGGCATCGAGCAGGGTGCGAATGGCATCGGCCAGTGACGTCGAGGTGTCCGTCGCGAAGGTCTCGAGGGCCTCCTCCGAGTGGGCGACCACCGGAGGCAGATAGACGTCGTACTTGGACGGGAAGTGGTTGAACACGGTTCGTCGCGACACCCCAGCACGCTCGGCGATGTCGTCGACTGTGACCTCGTCCACCGGCTTCTCGACCGACAATTCCATTGCGGCACGGCGAATGACGCCCTGAGTGCGGATTGCTGTTGGTGAAGTCACACTCACAATTTTACACTGAGTGCAGTGTCTGCATCAAGTGCAGAATCTGCACCCAGTACACAAAGGGTCACGCCCTCGGTGAACGACGGCGTGAGAAGGTTCACCGGAAGGCGCGCCAGGCACCTTTGAGATAAGGCCAGGCACGTTGGGCTGACTCCCGCCACTGCTCGAGCGAGCCGGTGGCCCGATGCACCCAGGATCCGGCTTCCTGACCGACCGATGGCGCCAACCACAGCACCCCGACGACAACCGTGAACACACTCACGACGAGGGCCACTGTGACCATGCGGGTCCACATCCCTCGACGTTGACGAGCTCCCGAGACATTGTCGTGGGTCCGGGAGAACCATCTGGTAAAGAAGGCACCGCCCAGAGCGATGACGAGGCTGGTGACGGCAGCGCCGATCATCGTCCCGCCGATTCCCAGGCCTCCCACGACTCCGGTCGCAACGGCCGAGGCGCAGGCGCCAGCCGCCACCTCATAGGGTTGAGGCCACCGGTGACGGGGCTCGGCCTTCTGCGCGGGTGCCGCTTGGGCAGCCCGAGGGTTGTAAGACTCAGCTGCGGCGGGCCGAGAGGAACGAATCGGTGCCAGCGGCGCGGTAATCCTGGGCATCGACCCCGTCGACACCAAGGTCGGCGCGTCCGACCCCGGCTCGATCCGGTACAGCCACCTCTCGTCCTCGCTGAATATCCGATTACCCACGGTTCTCTGATCTCCCATCGTCACAGGGTCGATAACGACCAAGTTTTGAGAGTAGGTCGCCATTTCGTCACTTCCAGCGGTCGCGGCACAGTGACGACCACGGTCGCTGCGAGGATCCGACGACAGTCACAATCCCCGGCATAATTCTCAGGTTCCGCCAAGTCGCGGGCACACAAATGCTCAGGTACCGAATTCCCGATTCCGCTCAGATCGATCCCCCAGACGCAGATCGGCCCCCACCTCAAGGGCGGGGGCCGATCAACATCTGTGTCGTGGGGACTCAGGCCTCGACCGGGACCTCCACGGGGTTCACGTTGACGATCTTGCGGCCACGACGGGTGCCGAACTCGACATTGCCGTCACGCAGGGCGAAGAGGGTGTCGTCGCCACCGCGGCCAACCCCGTCACCGGGGTGGAAGTGAGTGCCGCGCTGACGCACGATGATCTCGCCAGCGTTGACGAGTTGACCGCCGAAACGCTTCACGCCGAGACGCTGAGCGTTGGAGTCACGACCGTTGCGCGAAGAGGACGCGCCCTTCTTGTGTGCCATGTCTGTCTACCTCAGCCTTCGATTCCGGTGACCTTGACCTGGGTGTACTTCTGACGGTGCCCCTGGCGCTTCTTGTAGCCGGTCTTGTTCTTGTACTTGAGGATGCGGATCTTCGGGCCCTTGGTCTCGCCGAGAACCTCAGCGGTGACCTTGACCTTTCCGAGCGCGTCCTTGTCGGAGGTGACGGACTCGCCATCAACCACGAGGAGCGGGGTCAGCTCGATGCTGCTGCCCGCCTCGTCGGCGACCTTGTCGATCTCGACGACGTCACCCACTGCCACCTTGTGCTGGCGGCCGCCACTACGCACGATCGCGTACACGCCTGACCTACTCTCGTTCTTGTCGTACATTTCCGGGGCCGGAACCAACGGCCCCGGACAAACCTGACCGACGACTCGCGCCGGACCGGCTGCTCATTTTACATTTCCTGTGGTGGACGGTCAAAACGACCGTCCACCGCCCTTACCCGGGCCCATCCTCACTTGGAATGGGACTTACCAGAGGAGCCTTTGCGACCGCGTCCACGGCCCTTGGAACGCTCACCACCATCGGCCGGGGCCTGGGAATCCACCGGCTTGTCGAAGCGGTGGTAGCCACGGCCACCACAGGCCTCACACTCCTCAGTGAAGGCCTCAGCCAGGCCGGTGCCGATCTTCTTGCGGGTCATCTGGACCAGCCCCAGCGACGTCACCTCGGCAACCTGGTGGCGGGTGCGATCCCGTCCCAGGCACTCGGTGAGGCGACGGACCAGGAGCTCACGGTTGGTCGGCAACACCATGTCGATGAAGTCGACGACGATGATTCCGCCGATGTCCCGTAGCCGCAGCTGACGGACGATCTCCTCGGCCGCCTCCAGGTTGTTGGCGGTGACGGTGGCCTCGAGGTTGCCGGCAGATCCGGTGAACTTGCCGGTGTTGACGTCGATGACCGTCATGGCCTCGGTGCGGTCGATGACCAGCGACCCACCCGAGGGCAGGTAGACCTTGCGCTCCAGGGCCTTGGCGACCTGCTCGTCGATGCGGTGCTCAGCGAAGGGATCCTTATCGGCGTCCTCCCAGTGAGTCAGGCGCGAGGCCATCTCCGGGGCGACGTGATCGACATAGGCCTTGATGGTGTCGTAAGCGTCGTCCGAGCCACCGTTGCCGGCGATGACGAGCTCGGAGAAGTCTGCGGTGAACAGGTCACGGATGATGCGCACCGTCAAGTCCGGCTCCGAGTACAGCATGAGCGGCGCCTTGCTGGTGCTGGCCTTGCGCTCGATGACCTCCCACTGAGCCTTGAGACGGTTGATGTCGCGGACGAGATCCTCCTCGGTGGCCCCCTCTGCGGCAGTGCGCACGATGACGGAGGCATCCGACGGGATGTTGTTCTCGACGATCTTCTTGAGGCGCTTGCGCTCGGAGTCGGCCAACTTGCGGGAGATTCCCGAGAGATGACCGCCGGGCGAGTAGACGACGAAGCGTCCAGGCACCGATATGTGACTGGTCAGACGAGCACCCTTGGCGCCAACCGGGTCCTTGGTGACCTGCACCAGGACCTGGTCTCCCGACTTCAGGGCATGCTCGATGCGCTTGTCCTCACCCTCCTTGCCGTACTTGGCCCAGTCGACCTCGCCGGCGTAGAGCACGGCGTTGCGACCACGGCCGATGTCGATGAACGCGGCCTCCATCGAGGGCAGGACGTTCTGGACCTTGCCCAGGTAGATGCTGCCGATCGAGGACGCGGCCGAGGCACGGTCGACGTAGTGCTCGACGAGGACGCCGTCCTCCAGCACCGCCAACTGCGAGTACTCGTCGGACTGACGGACGACCATCTTGCGGTCCACCGATTCGCGGCGAGCCAGGAATTCGGCGTCGGTGATGACCGCGCTGCGTCGGCGACCGGCGGCACGCCCCTCACGACGACGCTGCTTCTTGGCCTCCATACGAGTCGAGCCCTCGATGCCGGTGACCTCGTCAGCCACCGACTGACGCGAGCGCGGCTCACGAACCTTGATGACGACCTCGCTGGGATCGTCGTCAGAACCGCTGATGTCCTCACCACGGCGGCGGCGACGACGGCGACGACGACGGGTGGTATCCGAATTCCGGGACTCCGAGCCATTCTCAGAGCTGTTCCCCGAGTCGTCATCGTCGTCCGACTCGCCCTCCGAAGTGTTGTCCTCGGTGTCCTCGCTGCGCCGACGACGACGTCCACCCCGACGACGGCGACGACGGTTCTGGCCTTCCTCCTCGGAGGTGGTGTCCTCGGACTCGGAGGTCGTCTCCTCCTCGACGGAATCAGCAGTCTTCTCGTCCGACTTCTCGTTCTTCTCGCTAGAGCCCTTTCGGTCCTTGGCCTCGCCCTTGCCCTTCTCAGGCTCGAGCTCGGCCACCTCCTCGGTCTTCTCGGCGGTCTCCTCAGCGTGATTGCCAGCCTCGGACGGACGAGTGGCGCGACGGCGACGCCTCTTCGGCACCGCGGCCTCTCCCCCTCCGATCTCGACGGCCAAGGAGTCGAGGATGTCGCTGGCCGAGCGCTCCTCACCGTCCTTGAGCCCGAAGGGATTGGCCAGGGTTCCCTCAACCTTGTGATTACGGGCCTGGGCCTTGGCCTTGGTCAACGCGGCATTGATGGGATCGTCGTCAGATCCCTTGTTCTTGGCACTCTTGTCATCCTTGGCATCCGTGATGGTCGCCTTGCCCTCGGTATTTTCCTCGGACTTGTCAGAAGCCCGGGAGGAACGACGGCGAGTGGCGCGACGACGCTGGGAGGTTCCACGCTCGGTCTCGACGGACGGAGCGGTCTCAGATGCGCCACGACGGGTGGTGCGGGTCTCGGAATCCTCGTTCGTCTCAGTGGCGGACTCGGTGTTGTCAACCTCGGACGGGGACTCGTTCTCGGCGGCCGCGCGGGTGCTCCTGGTCCTCGTCCGGGTCGAGTTGGCAGCGGAGTCGCCATTGCGGCGGGTACGGGTGCGACGCGGCTTCTCGGCCCCGGTCGTCATCTCCTCGGACATCGTGTCCTCGGTCTTCGTCTCGGCGGCCTTGGGGTCCTCAGTCTTCGGGGTCTCGGTCTTCCTGGGTTCCTCGACCTTGAGGGTCTCAGCCTTGGCGGCCTTGCGACGGCGTCCCATCGGAGGGCGAGGAAGGTCGGATGCCTCGGCGTCGGAGGTGATGACGGAGCCGCCGGTACCGGCAGCGGTGATCGTCACCGAGGCGCTCGCGGTCTCGCCTTGGGCAGGAGCCCCGGCAGGACGCGATGCGGCCCGACGGCGTCGAGAAGCGGGAATCTCAGCGGTGGAATTCTCGTCAGAATTCAATGTGGTGTTGTCAGTCTCGTCGAGCATTGTGCTCTCCTTGGCCTTTCGGCACGGTCAGTGCCCACCCGGGTACGGCCCTGCGAAAATCCTTCCGCAGACGTGTGCAAACGCCTCGCGCTGTACTGACGGCGTCATCCCCGGCATGGGGCAAAAGCTTTCGGTGAGCCCTCGAGTCCCCCGCGGTCGCCTCTCGGCGTCGCGGTAAGAACCGTCGAGTGGGGTGGCACCCCGTTCACCTGAGTCCCAGTATGTCACGTCACAGGGGTCGATGCCAGATACCGCACAGTGACGACGACGTCACCACACCGTTACGGCAGCCCTGGAAAACGGGTCGGCCAGGACCGTCGAAACCCCGCTGGCATCCTCGTCACAGGCGCCCTGAGCCAGTCGCGTTGCCCGCGCGGCGTCAACGTCCAGCGCCGGGCATTTCTCGGCCAACGCACGCAGTACGTCATCCGGCCGAACCAACGGAGTGACGTGACGCAGCATGAGCCGCAGCTTCCCGTCCGAGACGTCCAGACCGATGAGAGCTGCACGGACGTCGAAGGTGCGCATACCGGACTTCGTCATCCGCTCCACCTCGACGGTCTCGGCTGTCATGACGGCTTTCACGGCCTCGGCCAGCCCTGCAACCTCACCAGCGGGCGCGATGAGCCAGGCCGACGCCGTCAACAGTTCGGTGAAGGGGGTGCGATCAGTCTCGACGACTTCCAGCACCTCCATGCCGGGTGGCATTTCGGTGCCAAGGACCGTCAGGACCTTGTCCGGGTCGCAGATCTCGGCCAACGCCACCTCGAGGTACTCGGCCTCCGAGGCCGCCCCGGTGGCCGAGGCGTTGGCGTAGGAGATACGCGGGTGCGGGCTGAATCCCGACGAGTACGCCATCGGAATGTGGGCCCGGTTGAGAGCTCGCTCGAAGGCGCGGGCGAAGTCACGATGGGAGGTGAACCTGGCGGTGCCGCGCTTGGCGTACCGCATCCTCAACCTCTGCTTCGGCGGGGCCTGCTGCTCGGGCTGCTTCTGGGCGCGCTTCGACATCGTCAGGCCTCCTTCGCCGGCGCGAGGTCAGGGTTGACCGGGGTCAGCGGGATGAGCGAATGCCCTGACGGACCCACCTGGATCTCGGTACCCATCTGCGGGCACACCCCACAGTCGTAGCAGGGGTTCCAGCGGCAGTCGTCGACGGCCTCGCCGTCTAGGGCGTCTTGCCAGTCGTCCCACAACCAGTCGCGGTCAAGTCCGGAGTCAAGATGGTCCCAGGGCAGCACTTCCTCGTAATCACGCTCACGAGTGGTGAACCAGTCCAGGGAGACACCGAGCGGCTCGAGCTCCTGCTCACAGCATGCCACCCACCGGTCGTAGGAGAAGTACTCGTTCCAACCGTCGAAGACTCCCCCGTCACGCCAGACGGCCTCGATGACCTTGCCGACCCGTCGGTCACCGCGCGAGAGCAGCCCCTCGATGATGCCGGGGCGCCCGTCGTGGTAGCGCATGCCGATGGACCGACCGAACTGGCGGTCAGCGCGAATAGAATCTCGTAGCACGGACAGGCGGTGGTCGACCTCGTCGGCAGACGCCTGGGCGGCCCACTGGAAGGGAGTGTGAGGTTTGGGCACGAATCCGCCGATGGAGATCGTGCACCGAATGTCCTTGCGTCCGGCCGCAGCACGACCGGCCTCGATGACGTGGGAGGCCATGTCGTGGATTCCCAGCACATCCTCGTCGGTCTCGGTGGGCAGACCGCACATGAAGTACAGCTTCACCTGACGCCAACCATTGCCGAATGCGGTGGCAACGGTGCGGATGAGGTCGTCCTCGGTCACCTGCTTGTTGATGACCTGGCGCATCCGCTCCGAGCCTCCCTCGGGAGCGAAGGTGAGACCAGAACGACGACCGTTGCGGCTCAACTCGTTGGCAAGATCGATGTTGAAGGCGTCCACGCGAGTGCTCGGCAGGGACAGGGACACATTCGTCCCCTCGTAGCGATCCGCAAGCCCCTTGGTGATGTCAGAAATCTCCGAGTGGTCGGCGCTCGACAGGCTCAACAGACCGACCTCTTCCAGACCGGTGGCCTGCAGGCCGTTATCGACCATCTGGGCGATCGTGTCGATGGATCGCTCGCGCACCGGACGGGTGATCATGCCCGCCTGGCAGAACCGGCAGCCACGGGTGCAGCCGCGGAAGATCTCCACCGAGTAGCGCTCGTGGACGGTCTCGGCGACCGGGACGATGGGCTTCTTCGGATACTGCCACTCGTCAAGGTCCATGACGGTGTGTTTGGAGACGGTGAACGGTGCCTCCGGACGATTAGGGGCAACTCGACCGATCGTTCCGTCGTCGAGGTATTCGACGTCGTAGAAGGAAGGTACGTAGACCCCGCCGGTCTCGGCAAGCCTCACCAGCAGACCTTCGCGTCCGCCCGGTCGGCCTTCCTCCTTCCAGCCCCGGATGATCTCGGAGATCTCCAGGGAGGCCTCCTCACCGTCCCCCAGGACGGCGGCGTCGATGAAGTCGGCTACGGGTTCGGGATTGAAGGCGGCGTGACCGCCGATGAGGACGATGGGGTCGTCATCGGTGCGATCAACCTGATGGACGGGGATACCGGCCAGACTGATGGCATTGAGCATGTTAGTGTAGCCCAACTCCGTCGACAGTGAGACCGACATGACGTCGAAATCGCGCACCGGCCGGTGCCCGTCAAGGGTGAACTGAGGAATCCCAGCAGCTCTCATCTGCTTCTCCATGTCCGGCCACACCGAGTAGGTGCGCTCAGCCAGGATCCAGTCACGTTCATTGAGCACCTCGTAGAGGATGGCCACGCCCTGATTGGGCTGGCCAACCTCGTACGCGTCGGGGTACATCAGGACCCAGCGGACGTCAGCGTCCTGCCAATCCTTGACGATGCTGTTGTGCTCCCCACCCACGTACTGGATGGGTTTGTTGACTCGGGCCAGCAGCGGTTCAATCCTACCGAGGAGATCCTGGGTACTCACGAACGGTCATGGTAGGCGGTTCGGGCCGGATCACGGAACCAGATCACACCAGATCGGGGAACCAGATGCCGATCTCGCGCTCGGCGGATTCCGGGCAGTCAGAGGCGTGGACGAGGTTGCGGTTCTTGAGCGTGCCGTAATCGCCACGAATTGTTCCTGGAGCTGCCTCGGCGCAGTCAGTCTTGCCATTCATGGCGCGAACGACCTGGATGGCCTTGCGTCCCTCGAGCACCAGGGCGACCAGCGGCCCGGAGGTGATGAACTCCTCCAGCGGCGGGTAATAGTCGCGTCCGACGTGCTCGGCGTAATGATTGGATGCAGTATCAACATCAATCGTCCGCAGCTCCATTGCGCGCACGATGAGACCCTTGGCCTCGTACCTGCTAATGATCTCGCCAATGAGATGACGCTCAACGGCATCCGGCTTCAGCAGGACCAGGGTACGTTCCGTGTCAGTCATGGCCCCAACTTATCGCAGCGCGGATCACGACCTCAGCGGACCTCGGGGTTTCCGTCAATACGCCTACCCAGCACGATAATAGACACCCAAATCGCGGCGAAGACGATCCCGACGGCGTACATCATCGGGGTGGCCAGCCCCAGCAGGATTCCAAAGATCTGCAGGGCCCATGCAAGCAGGTATCCCCACGTGCGGGGGACGCCAACAGCGCAGAGGATCGAGGCGACCATGCCGATACATCCCAGGACAACTGACATGGCCACACTGATGCCGGAGACCAAGATCATGCCCGGGATCGTCAGGCCGAAGACGATGACCTCAAAGGCCAGGAAACTCACCACGACCTTCGTCATCGGGTTGCCCGCGGGCAGGGTGAGGAAGCTTCCTCTTGCGATCCCGGGCTGCGCGGCCATCGTCACCAACCTCCGTCGTCATTCATGTCGGTGACCATGTCATCGTCAGGCAGTGGGTCGAGGCGCTGACCCTCCATCGCCTCGATCTGTTCCTGGGACAGGTCCGGGGTCTCGACGATGGCGGTCTGCGGAGCGTCAAGCATGGTGCCGTCGGGACGCAGGATCGCCCTGGCACGACCCGCCAGCACGACCGATCCGGCGATGAGGACACCGGCCCCTGGCCCGGACGCATCTGCGATGCGGAAGGCTTCCTCAAGGGCCTCGGGGACGTCCGCAACCCGGGTAAGGTGGTCGTCATCCCAATGGGCCGAGGCCTTCTCCGCCAAGTCGTCAACACTCAAGGCACGCGGCAGGTCCGGCATCGAGGTGACGATGACGTGGCTCACCGAGTCCGACAGCACCGACAGCACCCCGTCGATGTCCTTGTCGGCCATTGCCGCCACGACAGCGATGAGGGGCTCGGTCTCGAAGGACTCGCGCATCCCGGCCATCGCCGACGTCGCTCCGTGGGGATTGTGGAAAGTGTCGAGGATGACGAGCGGAGACCGTCGGACGACCTCGAGACGAGCTGGAGCCTCCACAGCAGCCAAACCCTGCTCGATGATGGCGGGCTTGAGCGGCCCGGTGAGAGCCTCGGTCGCCGCAACAGCCTGGGCAGCGTTGTGAGCCATGTGTTCACCGAAGAGCGGAAGGAACAACTCCCCCAGCGGCCCGGAAGCAGTCTGAACACGCAGCACCTGGCCGCCGAGGGCACTGCGGCGGTCCAACAGGCCCCAGTCCGGGCCCTCCAGCAGCGGCTTGACGCCGGCGTCGGTGCACTGGGCAAGCAGGATCGGCGCGGCTTCCGGCTCCTGGCCAGCAATGACCGGAGTGCAACCTGGTTTGATGATTCCCGCCTTCTCGGCGGCAATTTTGTCGATGGTGTTGCCAAGGATGTGCATGTGGTCCATGGCGACAGGGGTGACGACCGCAACAGTTGCGTCGGCAACGTTGGTGGCATCCCAGCGTCCTCCCAGGCCGACCTCGACCACAGCGACGTCCACCGGGGCATCCGCGAAAGCCGCGAAGGCCATGGCCGTTACGACCTCGAAGAAGGTCATCTGGATGCCGTCGATGTGCTGACCGTCGACCATGGCCACCATCGGCTCGATCTGACGCCAGGTCTCGTCGAACAGCTCGCGGCTGACGGGACGACCGTCGATGCAGATGCGCTCGGTGACGTCGACCAGATGTGGGGAGCAGTAACGTCCCACCCGCAGACCGGCGGACCGCAGCAGCGAGTCGATCATGATGGCCGTCGATCCCTTGCCGTTGGTGCCGGCAATCTGGATGACAGGGCAGGCCTGCTGTGGGTTGCCCAGCAGGTCCAGAAGGGCACGTTCCCGGTCAAGGCCGGGACCGATGCGGTGCTCTGGCCAACGAGCGGTCAGCTCTGCCACGAGCTGGTCATGGCTGCTCAATAGATGACCTCGCCATCACGTCGACGCTGACGCAGGTTCTCCAGCGCCTCGGCGAGGATGGCAGCGGCCTCGGCCTCGCTGCGGCGCTCCTTCACATAGGCCAGATGAGTCTTGTAAGGCACGATCTTCGGCGGAGCAGGAGGATTGGCCTGATCACGGTTGGCCGGCAGACCGCACTTCGGGCAATCCCAGGTGTCGGGGACCTCTGCCTCGGCCGAGAAGGCCGGGCGGATCACGTGGTGGTTGGCGCAGAAGTAGGAGACGTACTCGCGGGGGGCAGACTCGCCGCGCTCTGCCTCTCCCATGGGGCCGGCACCGACGCGACTTCCACGGATGGCGCTTCCACCTGACATTCGTTCACTCTCCTCGAGGGGGTCACAATACTGCCTGGGGGGCAGCATCATTGGGGGTCGGAAGGGATCAGCCCTCCCTTGTGCTCCTGCGCGGCAGACTGCCGCCCGATTCCGGCTCAGGAATGGCTGTAGAGCACCAGCAGGACAATGATGGAGGCCAGCCATAGCAGGCCAATGACGACCGTCAGACGGTCAAGATTCCGCTCAGCCACGGAGGTTCCACCCATGGAGGTCGACACACCTCCACCGAAGAGGTCGGAGAGGCCGCCGCCCTTGCTCTTGTGGAGGAGGACGAAGAGGGTGAGGATGACGCTCAGCACGCACAGGATGATCGACATCGTCAGCACGGGCCAGGTCATGAGGGGAGCCGAAATCACGTCGTACAGGGTAACTCACGAGCCGCCAGATCCCCACATCGAGCCCCGAAACCATGCGCGAAGTGTGCATACACATCAACGCAGGGACGAAACGACCCCCGCACCGAGTGGTGCGGGGGTCGTCGTTGAACTTGTCGCGGATCAGGCCTCGTAGAAGGTCACGATCTTGGAGAAGTCGCCAGCCTTGAGCGAAGCGCCGCCCACCAGGGCGCCGTCAACATCAGGCTTGGCCATGATCTCGGCGACGTTGGCCGGCTTGACCGAGCCGCCGTACTGGATGCGCACGGCCTCGGCGGTCGGGGCGTCGTAGAGCTCCTTGACGGCCTCGCGGATGGCCTGGCAGACCTCCTGGGCGTCGTCAGCGGTGGCGGTCTCGCCGGTGCCGATGGCCCAGATGGGCTCGTAGGCGATGACGAGCTTGGCGACCTGCTCGGCCGAGATGCCGTCGAGGTCAGCCTTGATCTGGCCGACGGTGTGCTCGACGTGCTTGCCGGCCTTGCGAACCTCGAGGTCCTCGCCACAGCAGATGATCGGGGTCATGCCATTCTCGATGGCCTTCTTGGCCTTGACGTTGACCAGCTCGTCGGACTCGTTGTGGTACTCGCGACGCTCGGAGTGACCAACGACGACGTAGGAGCAGCCCAGCTTCGACAGCATGGTGCCGGACACCTCACCGGTGTAGGCGCCGTCGTCGTGAGCGGAGATGTCCTGGGCGCCATAGGCGATCGGCAGCTTGTCACCGTCGATGATGGTGGCCACGGAGCGGATGTCGGTGAATGGCGGGATGACGACGGCCTCGGACTTGGAGGAGTCGTATCCGGCAGCCTTGAGGGCCTCACCGAGATCCTGGACGAGGGAGGTGGCGGCAACGTGGTCGAGATTCATCTTCCAGTTGCCGGCCATGATCGGGGTACGAGACATCAGTTGTTCTCCTTGAGGACTGCGATTCCGGGCAGCTCCTTGCCCTCCATGAGCTCGAGGGAGGCGCCACCACCGGTGGAAATGTGACCGAACTGGTCGTCGGCGAAGCCGAGGGCGCGAACGGCGGAGGCGGAGTCTCCACCGCCAACCACCGAAAGGCCGTCGACCTCGGTGAGAGCCTGGGCAACGGCCTTGGTGCCGAGCTCGAGGCCCTTGATCTCGAAGACGCCCATCGGGCCATTCCAGAACACCGACTTGGCGCCCTTGATGGCCTCGGCGTAGGCCTTCTCGGTCTCCGGGCCGACGTCGAGGCCCATCTTATCGGCCGGAATGGCGTCGACGGGCACGACGTCGACCTGGCCGACGGTGTGGGCATCGAAGTCGACGTCAGAGGCGACGCGGACGTCGGTCGGCAGCAGGATCTGCTTGCCAGCGGCCTTGGCGGCCTCGAGGTACTTCTTGCAGGCCTCGACGGAGTCATCGTCGACCAGCGACTTGCCGACCTCCAGGCCCTGTGCCTTGAGGAAGGTGAACAACATGCCGCCACCGACGACAAGGGTGTCGGCAACCTTGAGCAGGTTGTCGATCACGGCGAGCTTGTCGGCGACCTTGGCACCACCGAGGACGACGACGAACGGACGCTTCGGGTCGGCGGTCAGGCCCTCGAGGACCTCGACCTCCTTGGCGACCAGGGAGCCAGCAGCGCTCGGCAGCAGCTTGGCGACGTCGTAGACGGAAGCCTGCTTGCGGTGCACGACACCGAAACCGTTGGAGACGTAGAACTCACCGAAGGAGGCGTACTTCTTAGCGAGCTCGGTGCGCTCAGCCTCGTCCTTGCTGGTCTCGCCCTTCTCGAAGCGGACGTTCTCGACCAGAGCGATCTCGCCGTCGGCGAGGGACTCGGAGGTCTTGGTGGCGGACGGGCCGACGACGTCCTCAGCGAGCTTGACGTCGAGGTTCATGAGCTCGCCCAGACGCTTGGCGACCGGGGCCAGGGAGTACTTGGGATCGACGGCACCCTTGGGACGACCGAGGTGGGCGAGCACAGTGGTGCGCGCGCCGGCCTCGTGCAGCTGGGTCAGGGTGGGCAGGGCGGCCTTGATGCGGCCGTCATCGGTGATCTTGTCCCCGTCGAGCGGGACGTTGAAGTCGCAACGGATGACGACGCGCTTGCCGCGCAGGTCTCCGAGATCCTCAACAGATTTCATGTGGAAGCCCTTTCTTAAGGCGATGGTCGTGAACGACGTTTCACGAGCGTCGTGGCCCGGGTACGGATGACGGCCCCGCGCCCGCATGGGCACGGGGCCGTCATCAGCTCACGATGGTGAGATCAGGCAAGCTTGCTGGCGACGAGCTTGGTGAGGTCAACCAGACGGTTGGAGTAGCCCCACTCGTTGTCGTACCAAGAGAGGACCTTGACGAGGTTACCGATGACCTTGGTCTCGGTGGCGTCGAAGATCGAGGAGTGCGGGTCGCCCTCGATGTCCTTCGACACGATCGGATCCTCGGTGTAGGCCAGGATGCCCTTCAACGGACCCTCAGCAGCCTTCTTGACGGCAGCCTGGACCTCCTCGACGGTGGTCTCCTTGGAGGTCTGGAAGGTCAGGTCGGTCAGGGAGCCGGTCGGAGTCGGGACGCGGACGGCGAGGCCGTCGAACTTGCCCTTGAGCTCCGGCAGGACCAGGGCCACGGCCTGGGCGGCGCCGGTCTTGGTGGGGATCATGTTGAGGGCAGCAGCGCGGGCGCGACGCAGATCCTTGTGGGGGGCGTCTTGCAGGCGCTGGTCACCGGTGTAGGCGTGAACGGTGGTCATGATGCCACGCTCGATGCCGAAGGCGTCGTTGAGGACCTTGGCCAGCGGGGCGAGGCAGTTGGTGGTGCACGAAGCGTTCGAGATGACGTTGTGCTTCTCGGTGTCGTAGTCGTCGCTGTTGACGCCCATGACGAAGGTGCCGTCGACGTTCTTGCCGGGAGCGGAGATGATGACCTTCTTGGCGCCAGCCTCGATGTGGGCCTTGGCCTTCTCGCCATCGGTGAAGAGTCCGGTGGACTCGACAACGATCTCAGCGCCGAGCTCCTTCCAAGGGAGGTCAGCGGGGTTGCGCTCGGCAAGGACCTTGATGGTCTTGCCGTCAACGGTGATGGAGTCATCGTCGTAGCTGACCTCACCGGAGAAACGACCCATGATGGAGTCGTACTTCAGGAGGTGGGCCAGGGTCTTGGTGTCGGTGAGGTCGTTGACGGCCACGACCTCGAGGTCAGCACCCTGCTCGGAGAGGGCGCGGAAGAAGTTACGGCCAATACGGCCAAACCCGTTGATACCAACCTTGACGGTCATTAAGGAATCTCCTCCAGATGAGGTTTGTGCGTTCAGCACTCGGACATCTCTAAGCATAGCGACCAAGGGCAATGAACAAAGCCCTGGCCCCGTTTTAAGGCAATGTCACGGGCGAACGATCACGAGCATCGATCAGGTCGACGCACAAATGACCATGCGGTTGCGTGAATCCCTCCCCTGGTGGGAGGAGCCAAGGGCCGGTTGTAGACGCCGGGATGGTGATCAGGCGCGGTCGTCGCGCATCTCGGGAGGAAGACTCTCCACCGTGGTGGGCTCGCCGTTGTTACGGGCCGTCTTGTCGGCCAGGGCCAACAGACGACGAATCCGTCCGGCAATGGCATCCTTCGTCACCGGAGGTTCGTGCAACTTACCCAATTCTTCCAAGCTGGCATTTCTGTGCTCAAGGCGAAGTTGGCCAGCGGCCTGGAGATGTTCCGGAACGGAATCCCCGAGGATTTCCAGCGCGCGTTCCACCCTGGCACTGGCAGTGACAGCAGCTCTGGCGGAACGACGCAGGTTGGCATCGTCAAAATTGGCAAGACGATTCGCCGACGCCCTCACCTCACGGCGGAGACGACGATCCTCCCAGACCAGCACCGATTCGTGGGCGCCCATCCGCGTCAGCATGGCGGAAATGGCATCACCGTCCCGGATCGTCACGCGGTCGATGCGTCGGGACTCCCGCTGCTTGGCCGGGATCTCCAGACGGCGAGCTGCACCCACCAGAGCCATTGCGGCCTCCTCACCGGGAGCGGTGATCTCCATGGCCATGGAACGTCCAGGTTCGGTCAGGGAACCACGGGCCAGGAAGGCGCCACGCCACGCGGCAGCCTGGCAGCACCGTCCGCCACCGACGACCGGAACCGGAAGGCCACGCACCGGGCGACCGCGACGATCGAGCAGACCCGTCAGACGAGCCAGATCAGCGCCGCCGCGCACCATCCGCACCAGGTACCGGGTGTTCGAGTGCAAACCAGTGCCATTGACGACGACGAGGTCGGTGTCGAAACCGAAGACCTCCTGGATGGATTGACGAAGTCGTCGCGCCGCACCCCCGGTGTCGACCTCGGCCTCAATCGTGATGTGGCGATGCTGCACTAAATGGATGCCACCTGCGAAGCGAAGGGTGGTGGCGATCTCGGAACGGCGGCAGCACAGCTTCTGCACCGGCACCGTCGCGAGTTCGTTCTTCACCTGCAGGGTGAGCGACATGTGGTTCTAGCCTCCGGAAAGGAATACAAAGGGTGACAGGGTGATCTTAGGCGACAATCAGCGAGGCTGGACGCCCATGATGTTGGCGTATGCCGACGCCAACCGCAGTGGGTCATGCCGAGCCGATCCATCGCGCATTGCCAAATCGTCGACGACGATTTCAGCTCCCAGATTGTGCGCAAACGATTCCAGATGGGGATCCTGACCAGCAAACCCGCGATCGACGAGGACGACGTCGAAACGCATACGTGGCTCGTGCTCGGCGATGACCTCAAGATGTCGCGCGGGGCTGAATCCGTCCGTTTCATCAGCTCCCGACACATTGAGGGTGAGGATCTTCCGCGCCTTCGACTCAAGGATCGCGTCGACGATCTCAGGCACCAGGAGATGCGGCATGACCGAGGTGAACCACGATCCCGGCCCCAGGACGAGGTTGTCGGACTCGCGAATCGCCTCCAACGCCTGAGGGCAGGCCTCGGGTTCGGAGGGCTCCAGCCTCACCTTGAGCACCTCGGCCCGGGTCTTGGCGACCGTGGCCTGCCCGGTGAGGGTGTACTCCTCGTCCGGCTGATTCGGGTCCAGGCCGACCACTTGGGCGCTGATGTCAAGCGGGGTCAGGGACATCGGCAGGACGCGACCCCGAACGTCAAGGAGCTGACCGACCATGTCCAGGCCGGACACAGGGTCGCCAAGCTCCTGCCACAGGCCCGCGATGAGCAGGTTACCGATGGCGTGACCGGCGAGCTCACCGATGCCGTTGAAGCGCGCCTGCAGCACCTCGGCCCAGGTACGTCCGAGGTGATCATCAGCACACAGCGCGGCAAGAGCACGACGCAGGTCTCCCGGCGGCAGGATGTCGAATTCCTCGCGCAGCCGACCGGAAGAGCCACCGTTGTCGGCGACGGTGACCACAGCAGTGAGCCGGTCTGTGAGCCGCCGCAAGGCACGCAGCGACACGGCCAGCCCGTGTCCACCGCCGAAGGCCGTGACAATCGGCAACTTCGAGGGGGTTGACACCATCGTCATTCCTTCCCAAGATCTCGGTGCAGGACGGCGGTGCGGTGCCCCCGATCCGCCAGACGAGCGGACAATTCCTCGGAAATGGCGGTACTGCGATGTTTCCCGCCGGTGCAGCCAACGGCCACCGTGACCTGCTTCTTGCCCTCACGAAGATACCCCGGTGCCATGCCAGCCAGGAGTTCCTCGACTCGATCGATGAACTCGGTCGCGCCGGCCTGGGCCATGACATAGGAGGCGACGTCGGAGGACAGACCCGTCTTGGGACGAAGCTCAGGGACCCAGTACGGGTTCGGCAGGAAACGCACGTCGAAGACGAGGTCGGCGTCGATCGGAACCCCACGCTTGAATCCGAAGGACATCACCTGGAAGGCCAGGCCCTCGTCGATCCCCTCGGCGAAGGCGTGGTCGATGCGTTGGGCGAGCTGTCGAGCGGTGATGGAGGTGGTGTCGATGACGAGGTCAGCCTCGGCACGCAGGTCGGAGAGCATGCGACGCTCGAGGGCCACGGCGTCGAGGAGATGACCTCCTTGTTGGAGCGGCATGGGACGACGGCTGGACTCCTGACGACGCACGATGGTCTCGTCGGAGGCTTCCAGGAAGACGATGGCGGGGTCGATGCCGCGCTCGTCGAGGGCGGCGACGGCCACTCCCAGGGTGTCGAACATGATCCGACTTCGAACGTCGAGGACGACTGCCAGACGATCGATGTCATTAGCGCCGATCTCGTCGACAAGCGCCCCCAACATCACCGGGGGCAGGTTGTCGACGACGTACCAGCCCAGGTCCTCCATGGCATGGGCCGCGGTACGACGGCCAGCACCGGAGATGCCGGAGATGATGACAACTCGCGGGGTCCTGGTCGTCTGTTCGGTGCTCACGGCTCAAGGGTAGTGCTGTTATCGGCATCAGCCAGTCCGTCAGCGTCAGCAACCTCGCCGGTTGCCGTGTTGATCGCCTCACCGGGCTTGTCCTTGGAGAGGGCCGCGACGACCTCTCCCGCGAGTTTGGGACCGAACCCAGGAATTTCGGCGATGTCCTCGACGGTCGCCTTCCGCAGCGCTCGCACTGATCCGAAGTGAGAGACGAGGGCCTTGCGACGGGTCTCCCCCAGTCCGGACACCCCGTCGAGTACGGACTCCACCATTGCCTTGGATCGCTTGGACCGGTGAAAGGTGATGGCGAACCGGTGAGCCTCGTCACGAAGACGCTGTAGTAGGTAGAGCCCCTCGGAGGTGCGCGGCAGGATGACCGGCCACTCCTCGTCGGGGAGCCACACCTCCTCCAGGCGTTTCGCCAGCCCGCACAGTGCGATCTCATCCTCGAGGCCGAACTCCTCGAGCACTTCCTGGGCGGCGTGTACCTGAGGTGCGCCGCCGTCGACGACGATGAGATGCGGAGCGTAGGCGAACTTGCGGGGAGCGCCAGTGGTGGGGTCGATGAGGGAGCCGACGTCACCGTCAGGGGTTTGGGCCTTGGCCATGGCGTCGCGGTCCTCGACAAGGCGACGCAGCCGGCGCGACAGCACCTCGTGCATGGCGGCGAAGTCGTCGGACCCCTCGAATCCCTTGATGATGAATCGCCGATACTCGGACTTGCGCGGCATGCCGTCCTCGAAGACGACCATCGACCCGACGACGTTGGTTCCCTGGATGTGGGAGATGTCGTAGGACTCCATCCGCAGCGGGGCGCGGTCCAGACCGAGGGCCTCCTGGATCTCCTCCAGGGCTCGGGTTCGAGTGGCCAGGTCGGAGGCTCGCTTCAGTTTGTGCTGGGCGAGGGTTTCCTGGGCGTTGCGGGTGACGGTGTCCATGAGGGTCGCCTTGTCACCTCGACGGGGAACACGGATCTCGACGTGGGAGCCGCGTTCGGAGCTGAGGATCGTGGACATGACGTCGGGATTCGCGGGATTGGTGGAGACGAGCAACAGCGGCGGGACGGCATTGCCATGACCGTCATCACGAACCTGACCGTCACTGGAATTGATGCCGTAGAGCTGGGTGAGGAAGGTCTCCATCAACTCGGCCTCGTCGGCGTCGTCGGCACGGTCTGCCACCCAGCCTCGCTCACCACGGATGCGACCGCCGCGAACGTGGAAGATCTTGACGCCCACCTCCAGCGGGTCGACGGCCATCGAGATGACGTCGGCGTCAGTCCCGTCACCGAGGACGACGGCATTGCGCTCCAGAGTCTTTGACAGGGCTCCCAGGGAGTCGCGGATGACGGCGGCACGTTCGAATTCCAGGTTCTCGGAGGCCTCCGCCATCTCGGCCTCAAGCCGTTTGACGATCTTCGTCGTCCGGCCCGCCATGAAGTCACAGAACTCGTCGGCGATCTCGCGGTGGGCCTCCGGGGTGATCCGACCGACGCACGGCGCCGAGCACTTGCCGATGTAGCCGAGCAAACATGGACGCCCCTGGTTCTTCGCCCGATTGAAGACGCCGGTCGAGCAGGACCTCATCGGGAAGACCCGCAGCAAGGTCTCGACGGTGTCCCGGATTGCCCACGCCTGGCCGAACGGTCCGTAGTAGCGCCACCCCTTGTGATGAGCACCGCGACCGACGAAGACGCGCGGATACTCGTCTGTCCAGGTGAAACACAGCCACGGGTAGGACTTGTCGTCGCGGTACATGACGTTGAACCGCGGATCGAATTCCTTGATCCAGGTGTATTCGAGCTGGAGGGACTCGACCTCGTTCTGCACCACCGTCCATTGCACGTGGGCGGCCGTAGTGACCATCCGTTGAGTACGCGGGTGGAGGGCCGAGATGTCCTGGAAGTAGGAGTTGAGCCGGTTACGCAGGTTCTTGGCCTTGCCGACGTAGATGACCTGCCCGTGCTCGTCACTGAATCGATAGACCCCTGGTTGAGTGGGGATGGTCCCCGGGGCAGGACGGTAACTGGACGGATCGGCCATGGGGCAAGCCTAGGGGCCATGACGACGTGGTTCCTCTCTCCGTCCGAACGCCCCCGTCCTGCGGGCGGGAAATGCTCCAGCAGCTTCACCGGTAGGCTGGCCACGTGCATCTTCTCCTCATTCGCCACGGCCAGTCCGAAAACAATGCCAATGCGGCAAAGTCCGTCGAGGCATACCGTCAAGGGCGCAAGCCTGACCCCGAACTCACCGAATTGGGACGACATCAGGCTGAGGCCCTGGGGACATGGATCGGGTCAGTCTCTCCGCGACCGACCAAGCTGTATTCCTCCCCCATGATGCGCACCATTCAGACGGCAGCCCCGGTCGCCGAAGCCCTCGACATGCCCATCACCGTCAGCGACCTCATCTTCGAACGCCCCGGTCCAGTTGAGATTGTTGACGGAGTCGAGACCGGTCACCCCGGGTCACCGCTGTCGGCCCTGTCTGCCATCACCGATCGCGCCGTCTTCCCGGAGACGATTACCGAGGAGGGGTGGCGCGAGGCCCGCATCGAAACTGCCGCAGAGGCGGCAGATCGTGCCGGTCGTATCGCCGAATGGGTGCGGGAGGCACACTATGACGACGATTGCATTGCCCTGGTGGCCCATGGAGCCATCGGATCGATGCTCCTGCTGCACCTCATTGCCCCACGACTTGCCGCTGATCTGCGCAATTACCCCATCGGCAGTGAACCCCACTGGGTCGGCCTGCAGAACACCGCCACCTCGATGATCGAGCTTCACCCGAATGGGTATGAGGTTCATTGGATCAATCGGGTGGATCACCTCATCGAGGCAGGTATGGTTCACGGCGCCGTCGCCGCCTCCACAGGCAACCCCGGCACCCGCTGAGCACGAAGGAGAGACCATGTCCCCCACTCGACGCGAGATCCTGCGTACCGCTGGCGGCGTCGCTGCCCTGGCCACCACCGGAGCGGTCACCGGTTGCAGCACCTACCAGAACTCCAATGACGTCCACACCGGCCCGGCGACCATCAAGGCTGTTGATGTCCCGGTGGGCGGCGGAATCGTGATCGACGGCACGAACTTCGTCGTCACCCAGCCCACCAAGGGCACCTACAAGGGCTTCGTGCGGGTGTGCCCACACGCTGGATGCCAGGTCGACGAGGTCCGTGACGGCTCCCTGCTGTGCCCCTGCCACGGTTCGGAGTTCGACATCACTGACGGTCATGTCACCAAGGGCCCCGCTACTGCTGGCCTGGGCAAGGCCAAGGTGACCGAGAAGGGCGGCACCTTGAGCGTCAGCGGTTCCTGAACCGCTCAGCGGGCCTTCTTCCGCGAGGTCTTCCTCCCACCCTTCTTCTTGGCCTCAGCCGGCTCCTCGATGAGGGGCGGCTCGTCACCAACCGGGACTTCCCGCCCGGCCAGGATCTCGGCGAGGAACTGCCCTGTGTAGGAGCCGTCGACGGCGGCCACCTGCTCGGGAGTCCCCTCCGCGACGACCATGCCGCCACCGTTACCACCTTCGGGACCCATGTCGATGATCCAATCGGCGGTCTTGATGACATCAAGGTTGTGCTCGATGACGAGTACCGAGTTGCCCTGGTCGACAAGTCGTCCCAGCACCAGCAAGAGCTTGCGAATGTCCTCGAAGTGCAGACCTGTCGTGGGCTCGTCGAGAACGTACAACGTCTTGCCGGTGGAACGTTTCTGCAACTCTGAGGCCAGCTTGACGCGCTGAGCTTCGCCTCCCGACAGGGTCGTGGCCGGCTGCCCCAGCCGGACGTAACCCAGCCCCACCTCGACGAGGGTCTTGAGGTGACGATGGATCGAGGAGATCGGCTCGAAGAAGGAGGACGCCTCCTCGATGGGCATGTCGAGCACCTCGGCGATCGTCTTGCCCTTGTAGTGGACCTCCAAGGTCTCGCGGTTGTACCGGGCCCCGTGGCAGACCTCACACGGCACGTAGACGTCAGGAAGGAAGTTCATCTCGATCTTGATGGTGCCTTCACCCTGGCAGTTCTCACAGCGTCCCCCCTTGATGTTGAAGGAGAACCGGCCCTGCTGGTAGCCGCGCACCTTGGCCTCGGGGGTCTGGGCGAAGAGGGCACGAATCTTGTCGAAGACCCCGGTGTACGTTGCCGGGTTCGACCTCGGCGTCCGCCCAATCGGGGACTGGTCGACATGAATGACCTTGTCGATCTCCTCGACGCCGGTCATCGTCTCGTGCTTGCCAGGGACCGCCCGAGCTCCGTGAATCCGGTGTGCCAACGAGGTGTAGAGAATCTGGTTGACCAGAGTCGACTTGCCAGAACCACTCACTCCCGTGACGACGACGAGCTGGCCCAACGGGAAGGTGACATCCACGTTCTGCAAATTGTTCTCACGAGCGCCCTTGACGACCAACTCCCGTCCGGTTCGGGGACGTCGGCTCGCCGGCAACGGGATGGACCTCTTGCCCGACAGGTAGGCACCCGTCAGCGACCTCTCGCTGTCCAGCAGATCGTCGACGGTTCCCGAGACGACGACCTCTCCGCCGTGCTCGCCGGCTCCCGGGCCGACATCGACAACCCAGTCGGCGACGCGAATGGTGTCCTCGTCATGCTCGACGACGATGAGCGTGTTCCCGAGATCCCGCAGCCTGACAAGGGTATCGATGAGACGGCGGTTGTCGCGCTGGTGCAAGCCGATGGAGGGCTCGTCGAGGACGTAGAGCACACCGACCAGTCCCGAACCAATCTGAGTGGCCAGTCGGATGCGCTGAGCCTCACCGCCCGACAGCGATCCGGCTGACCGGGACAAGGTCAGGTAGTCCAGACCGACATCGACAAGGAACCGCAGCCGCGCTCGCACCTCCTTGATGACCCGCTCGGCAATGGTCGCCTCACGCTCCGTCAGCGTCAGGGCATTGAGGAATTGCGAGGCCTCCCCGATGGACATGTCGGAGACCTCGGCGATGTTGCGATCGCCAACCGTCACGGCCAAGCTCGTCGGCTTGAGTCGCTTGCCATGGCAGTCACGACATGGCACCTCGCGCAGGTACTGTCCCCACCGGGAGCGGGCGGCGTCGGTCTCGGCCTCGTCGTAGCGACGACGCACGTAGTGCAGCACTCCCTCGTAATTCTGCGAGTAGGTGCGCATTCGGCCGAACCGGTTGCGGTACGAGACCATCACCGGATCGCCCTCGCCATGCATCACCAGCTTGCGCGCCTTCGCGGGAAGTTCTGACCAGGGCAGGGCCGCGTCAAAACCGTGGCTCTCCCCCAGACCCGCAAAGACGTGCTGGTAGTGGTTGGCCACTCGCGGCCCTGACCACGGCGCGATGGCTCCCTCGAGCAGACTCAGCCCTGAGTCGGGAACCACGAGTTCGGGATCGACCTCGAGGGTTGCCCCCAAACCCGAACACGTCGGGCACGCTCCCCAGGGGCCGTTGAAGGAGAACTGGCGAGGTTCCAGCTCATCGATGTCGATGTCATGCTGGTTGGGGCAGGCCATCGTCTCGGAGAATCGACGTTCGCGATGCGGGTCGGAAGGGTCACGATCGACGAAGTCGATACCCACGATCCCGTGGGCCAGACCGAGGGCGGTCTCCACGGACTCCGTCAGACGCTGCTTGGCCGACGGTTTGACCGCGATCCGGTCGACGACAACGTCGACGTCATGCTTGCGTTTCTTGTCCAGGGGCGGCACCTCACCGAGTCGATGGACCTCACCATCAACGCGCACACGGGTGAAACCGTCAGTCGTCAGCTGCCGGAAGAGTTCGATGTACTCGCCCTTGCGGCCACGGACGACCGGCGCCAGCACCTGGAACTTCGTGCCCTCGTCCAGGGCCATCAACCGATCGACGATCTGCTGAGGGGTCTGACGGTTGATGAGCTCCCCACACACCGGGCAGTGGGGCTTGCCGATACGGGCCCAGAGCAGACGCAGGTAGTCATGGATCTCCGTGATCGTGCCGACCGTCGAACGTGGGTTGCGGGACGTGGACTTCTGATCGATGGAGACAGCGGGGCTGAGACCCTCGATGAAGTCGACGTCTGGCTTGTCCATCTGTCCGAGGAACTGGCGGGCGTAGGAGGACAAGGATTCCACGTAACGACGCTGGCCCTCAGCAAAGATGGTGTCGAAGGCAAGGGAGGACTTCCCCGATCCTGACAAGCCAGTGAACACAATCATGGCGTCCCGGGGAAGATCCAGGCTGACGTTGCGCAAATTGTGCTCTCGGGCACCGCGGACGATGATGTGGTCACTCACAGGCTTCATGGTAGAGGCCATGGAAGACAGTTCTGTGGCTCTGCGCGGTCGGCAGAACGGAACACGGACGAGCCTCCTGAGGCACTGTGGGCCTGGGCCCAGCAGACCCATCCGGTGGCCATTGATCTGGCAACTTCCTTGAAGTGCAAGTAGGTTGGACGACATGAGCGCAGCCACACGACCTCCAGGTCTGTGTCCGAGCGCTCCCCTACCCGAAATCCGCACTGCCAAACGGGAAGCGACCCAGCGACTTCTCGGGGCCACCATGGGCTTGTCGGATGAGGAGTGGCAGGCCCCCAGTCGCCTGGCTGGATGGACCCGCGCGCACATTGCGACCCATATAGCCCGCAATGGCGAGGCCCTGGAAACAGTGACGAGGGCCGTTGTCGCTGGCCGTGAGGTGCCCCGCCTGTATCCCTCTGACGAGGTCCGCGACGGCGACATCGAGCGCGGTTCGGAACGCACCGGGGTGGAGTTGCAGATCGATTTGGACACCACGGCAGGCTCCCTCAATGCCACCTTCGATTCTCTGGAAGGCATGGAACCAGGCACTGCGGTTTGGCTCACTGACGACATCCGTGTCGACGCCACCGACCTGCCTGCCCTGCGGCTTGCCGAGATCGCACTCCATCACGTCGACCTCGCTCTTGGAATGACCGTCGACGACCTCCCTGTGGTCGCATCCCGTACCTTGTTGGAGTGGGCGTGTTTCCGGCTGCGGGACCGCCCGGAAGTCCCGGCCATGCGTATCGTCTCCGATTCGGGTCTGACTGATCGTATCGGCGGGGTTGGATTCGCTACGACGGTTCATGGGCCTGACGGTGCGCTGGCAGGATGGTTGTCAGGCAGAGGTGGGACCGAGCGTCTCGCCGGGGCCGACCAGCTCGCCGTCCCCATGCTCATCTGACGGGGACGCCCAGCGGATCGCCCGCTCGTCCCAGGAAGGCATCGTCATGACGCTCCACCACGTCGGTCCGGTACCTGGGGCTGAGTTCATCAGGGTCAACGAGGATATTGACCTCATCAAGGTGTCGGTGGGCCCGATGGACAACAACGCCTATCTCATTCGTCCCGAGGCCGGTCCTGCCATCCTCGTCGACGCGGCAGCGGAACCCGGTCGGCTCAAGGCCCTCGTCGGCGACGACGAGGTCGGCGCCGTCATCACGACCCACCGTCACTCCGACCACACCGGAGCTCTCGCTGACGTCATTGCTGCGACGGGCGCCCAGCCCTGGTGCGGCAAACCCGACGCCGAGGCCATCGAGGCCAGCACCGGCGTGACCTGCCGCACGGTGTGGGACGGGGATGTCTTCCGCCTCGGCGACATCGAACTCGACGTCATCGGCCTGGTGGGTCATACCCGCGGATCCATCGCCCTCCGACTGCGCGGCAACCCGAGTGACCACATCCTCACGGGAGATTCCCTCTTCCCCGGTGGCCCTGGACGGGTACAAAATGACACCCAGTTCGCCACGCTGATGGCGGACCTGGAGAAGAAGGTCTTCGGGGTCTACAACGATGAGACGGTCATCTGGCCGGGACATGGGCTGCCGACGACGCTGGGTGCAGAGCGGCCCCATCTGGGCGAGTGGCGCGAGCGGGGCTGGTGACGGAAGTCGTTCTAGAGGTCCACATGCCTACGATCGGGCGCTTCGCCGACCACGGTCAGGGTTGCGTTTGCGTCGGCATGGTGGACGGCGCCTTCGAGCGTCTGGTTCAGTATCCACGACAGCGAACTCAGCACGTCCTCACCACCACTGCACGCTTCGACCAGCCCATCGCCGCGCCGAAGCAGGGACGCTCCCCCGTCCAGTATGTACTCCTCTTCGCTCGCGTGGTCGCGCGACAACTCCGCCCAGGCCTGCTCCAGGGCGACAGCCGGCGCCACCTGGATCAGCACCGTCATCAGCTGGGCCTTCTCAGCTTGCTGGGCCACTTTCACCGTGGGTGCCCATACGTCCGAATCCCATGGGAACGAGACTCGCATTTCCCCTCCTCTTCCTCTTCGTCAAGGACCTGTCCAAGTGAGCTCGACCTCGACCCCTCCACGGTACGTCGTAGCGGTCGAGCAGATCCGCGCAGAAGGACATCTCATCATGGCACCACTCGGCACTCCCCTGCCCTGAACCACGAGACAGCGCCGCGGCATCCCTGCTCATCTCCGCCAGTGGCGGGAACGCGGCTGGTGATCCCAACCGCTCATGTCCTGCCGAGATCAGGCTTCGATCTTGGTCTTTGCGTCGTCTCTCTTGCTCTTGATGATGCTCGCGACGGTGGTGAGGACCAAGGTCGCGACGATGGTGATCAGGGACACACCGATCGAGATCTCCGTGCTGATGCCCAACCACGCCTGGTCCAGGCCATAGTGGTGCATGGCGTGGCCGATGAGCTTGAGAGCGATGAAGCCCAAGATGACCGCCAGGCCCAGTGACAGGTACGCCAGGCGCTCGAGCAGGCTTCCGATGAGGAAGTACAGCTGGCGCAGGCCCATGAGGGCGAAGACGTTGGCGGTGAAGATGAGGTAGCCCTCGCTCGTCAGACCGTAGGAGGCTGGGATGGAGTCCAGGGCGAAGAGCAGGTCAGTCATGCCGAGGGCGACACAGACCGTGAACATCGAGGTGGCCAGGATCTTGCCGTTCTCACGAACGAAGAATCTGGTGCCGCGGTAGTCACCGGTGGTCGGAACCGTACGCTTGAGCCACGCCAACAAGCGGCCGTTCTCGCCGGTGACCTCATCCTCGTCATCCCGGTGACGGTACTCACGCACCTGGTCGATCGCCGAGTACAGCAGGAAAGCACCGAAGATGAAGAACACCCAAGCCCAAGCTTCCAGGATCGCCTGTCCCAGAGCAATGAAGACACCTCGAAAGACCAGGGCGACGATGATGCCCACCAGCAGGGCAAATTGCTGCAGCTTCCGTGGAACGTCGAACTTCTCCATGAGGATGAGGAAGATGAACAGGTTGTCGATCGACAAGCTGTACTCGGTCAACCACACCGCGAAGAACTGACCGCCTGCGGAATGCCCTTGCAGGATCCAGACGCCCAAGCCGAACAACACTGCCAGGCCGACGAACACACCGACGAAGGTGGCACATTCCTTGGTAGAGGGGACGTGAGGCTTTCGCCCCAGGACCATGACGTCCAAGAAGAGCAAGGCCCCCATCACAAGGATGGTGATGATCCAGACATACGCGTGAACGTGCAAAACCGGGCCTCCGAGGGAATAGAGAGAAGGTCCGGAGGTCTCGTCCGCACCGGCGCGGCAGGTGCCGTTTTACCGGGGCTGTGCAGCCGGACCGTGATGACACGATCGTGATGACGACCACACTCTTCTCAGGAGTACTCCCCTCCAGGGGTTCTCATCCTCTCACACCCGCATCATCCGACGCGAGTCGAAACCGTGCGGGAACTAGCGATTCGCCTCCACCATCTGGCGCAATTCCTTCTTCAGGTCCGCAATCTCGTCGCGAAGACGAGCCGCCACTTCGAACTTGAGCTCGCCAGCAGCAGAGCGCATCTCTTCGGTGAGCTCGACGATGAGGTTGCCGAGATCTTCCTCGGCCATCTTCGAGGCGTCCAGGCGCTTGCCCTGGGCCGCCCGCTGCTCGTCGGTGATCATCGAGTTGTAGCCGCGATGGCCCTTGCCATAGTTGAACTTCTCGACGAGAGCGTCGGTGTCGGCCTCCTCGCGGGCCAGCATCTCGGTGATGTCGCCGATCTTCTTGCAAAGCGGTTGCGGGTCGATGCCATGCTCCTTGTTGTAGGCCATCTGGATCTCGCGACGACGATTCGTCTCGTCAATGGCGACCCGCATCGAGTCGGTGATCTGGTCGGCGTACATGATGACCTGACCGTTGACGTTTCGAGCGGCACGGCCGACGGTCTGGATGAGGGAGCGTTCCGAGCGAAGGAACCCTTCCTTGTCCGCATCCAGAATGGCCACCAGGGACACCTCCGGAAGATCGAGCCCCTCTCGCAACAGGTTGATGCCGACGAGGACGTCGAACTCTCCCATGCGCAGTTCCTTGAGCAGTTCGATGCGCTTGAGGGTGTCGATCTCCGAGTGCAGGTACCGGGTGCGTATGCCGTGTTCCATGAGGTAGTCGGTGAGATCCTCGGCCATCTTCTTGGTCAGGGTCGTCACCAGGACACGATCACCGCGATCCACTCGGGTGCGAATCTCGGCCATGAGGTCGTCGATCTGGCCGCGAGTGGGCTTGACAATGATCTCAGGGTCGACCAGTCCCGTCGGGCGGATGATCTGCTGGACGACGCCATTGGCCCGCTCGGTCTCGTAGGCTCCGGGCGTGGCCGACAGGTAGACGGTCTGGCCGATCCTCTGGGTGAACTCGTCGAATTTGAGAGGGCGGTTGTCCATCGCGCTGGGCAGTCGGAAGCCATGCTCCACGAGGGTGCGCTTACGGCTCATGTCGCCCTCGTACATGCCTCCGATCTGCGGGACGGTGACATGGGACTCGTCGATGACGAGCACGAAGTCCTCGGGGAAGTAGTCGAGCAGACAGTTCGGGGCCGAGCCGGGAGCGCGTCCGTCAATGTGACGCGAATAGTTCTCGATACCGGCACAGGCGCCGACCTGCTGCATCATCTCGACGTCGTAGGTGGTGCGCATTCGGAGTCGCTGGGCCTCCAGCAGTTTCCCGTCCCGTTCCAGGACGGCGAGGCGTTCCCCCAACTCCTTCTGGATGGACGCGATCGCCCTCTCCATGCGCTCCGGTCCAGCAACGTAGTGGGTCGCCGGGAAGACGTAGACCTGCTCGTCCTCGCTGACGACCTCGCCGGTAAGAGGATGCATGGTCGTGAGGGCCTCGATCTCGTCTCCGAAGAACTCCACGCGCAGGGCGTTCTCCTCGTAGACCGGGAAGATCTCCAGGGTATCTCCGCGCACTCGGAAGGTGCCCCGCTCCCCCGAGATGTCGTTGCGGACGTACTGGTTGGTGACGAGGTCACGCAGCAGCTCGTCACGATCCCATTCCTGCCCGACCTCCAACGGGATCATCCGGTCGACATACTCCTGCGGAGTACCCAGACCGTAGATGGCCGAGACGGTCGCCACGACGATGACGTCTCGCCGGGTCAGCAGGGAATTCGTCGCGGAGTGACGCAGCCTCTCGACCTCCTCGTTGAGACTGGAGTCCTTCTCGATGAAGGTGTCCGTCTGAGGGATGTACGCCTCGGGTTGGTAATAGTCGTAGTACGAGACGAAGTACTCGACGGCATTGTCCGGGAAGAAGGTGCGCAGCTCCTGGGCGAACTGGGCCGCCAGGGTCTTGTTGGGCTGCATGACGAGCATCGGCCGCTGCAACTTCTCCGCCAGCCACGCCACCGTGGCCGTCTTACCAGTACCAGTGGCACCAAGCAGGACGACGTCCTGCTCACCGTTCTTGACCCTCTTCTCCAGCTCCGCAATGGCCTGCGGCTGGTCGCCAGAGGGGTCGAACTCACTGACGACATGGAAGGGCGCAACACGGCGAGTGATGTCGGTAACTGGACGCATGGGGACAACCCTAGTTCGGTGCCACCCCGACGCGGGCCTCCGGATTTCAGCTCGGTGGGAACTCGGACCAGGGCAAGGACAAGGAGATGTGCCACGGTGCCAGGGAGGGTGACCGATTCTACCGCTGATCACCGCCAGGTCGTCCACGCCCCAGGATGTGGGTCCAGGCTCGGTCCACCGCGTGGGGAAGGTCCTCGAGCGGACCGCTGGTGTCGATGACGATGTCAGCGACCCCCAGACGCTCCCTGCGCGAGGCCTGGGCACGGATCCTGGCCCAGGCGTCCGCCCCGGAACGGCCGTCCCTCTCAACCACACGTCGCACCTGCTCGGCAGGATCGACATCAGTGACGAGGACCGTGTCGAACTCGTCAGCTCTGCCGGTTTCCACGAGCAGGGGAATGTCGTGGACCACGACGACTTGTTCGTCCGCAGCACGGGCTTCTTCGTCAACTCGCCGTGCAGCCTCCTCGACCAGAGGATGGATGATCCCTTCCAGACGTCGCCTGGCCGCTGGATCAGCGAAGACGATGGCCCCCAGCGCAGGACGGTTCAGGGAACCATCCTCGGAGAGCACCTTCTCACCGAATGCCTCGACGACCTGGCGAAGTCCCTCGGATCCGACTGCGACGACGTTCCGGGAGAGCTGGTCGTAATCGACGATGACGGCCCCGTGCTCGGCCAAGAGCGCGGATACCGTCGACTTGCCGCTGGCGATTCCGCCCGTCAAGCCGACCCGGATAATGCTCTTCTGACGACCGGACATCAGGCTGGGGTCTTCTCGTCAGACGGGGTCGCCGACCCACCAGGAGCCACGGTGCATTCCAGCGGAGTGAGGCGCCAGGCCTTACCGGACTGGTCGATGACCATGGTCCACTGATCCTCCTGTGGACGACAGGTGGCAGGCCGGTCCTTGGCGGTCTCGGCATTGCCCTGGATGATGTCATCGATGTCGTCGTCACCGCTGAAGGCCTGTTCCATGGACTCGTTGACCTTGCCGCTCGAGTCCATCAGGCAGACCGTGACGGTCTTGCCCTTCCATCCCCTGACGGCGGTAGCCGTGGCGGGCTCGACCATTTTCTTGGCCAGGGCGGAATCGCACGTCAACCCGACGTTGGAAACGTCGGAACTCGCCTGGGTCGTTGCCGGCCTCGACCCTTCGTCAGAAAATGAACAGCCAGTCAACGCCGCGGCAGCAGTCAAGATCAGGACTGCCGTGGCCACTCGCGCAGCCCTCATGACACCTCCATCGGTCGTGGCACCAGCATAAGGGCGCGTCACCCCATCGTCGCCGGTTCAACCAGGTGTCCTCTGTCCATGACGACGACCTCACCGTCATGATCCTGGCCATGACTGATCTCCACCACCGTCACTGCCGGCAGGCACCGTGCAAGATTGGTTCGGATCTCTGCCGCCAGACGTGGATCAAGGGATGCGGTGAACTCGTCCAACACGAGGATGCGAGGCTGCTGCAGGATGGCCCGTGCCACCGTCATTCGCTGGGCTTGACCTCCCGACAGTCTCGTTCCTCGTGGGCCGATGACGGTGCCCAGACCGCGGTCCATCCCTCGCACCTCCTCGGCCAGTCCGACTTCCCCAAGCACCTGCCACAAGTCATCGTCGCTGGCATTGGGAACGGCCAGTCGTAGGTTGTCCGCGATCGAGGCGTTGAGCAGCTCCACGCGCTGGGACACCACCGCCATGGTGCGACGCAGGGAGTCCAAGGTGAACGACGAGACCGGCTCACCGTCGAGGAGGATCTGTCCGGAGTCAGGGTCGTGATGGCGCAGCAGCAGATTCACCAAGGTCGTCTTGCCTGAACCGGACGCCCCGGTCACGACGATGTGCCCACCTGCAGGAACGCTGAGGCTCACGTCTTCAAGAGCAGGAGCCAAAACTGTTCCATCGGCCTCGCGGTAGGAGAAGGTGACGTCGCGCCATTCGACTGTCGGAGCATGGTCCAAGCACAGTTCTCGTGGTCCATCCACGACCTCCATGGGCGAGTGGCTGATCTGCCACAATCGTCGCGCCGCCGCCAGGGAATGGTCGAGATACCCGACGGCGTCCTCAATCCCGCGCGGTCCCTCGACAATCCTCAGACCAGCGGCGGCCAGAGCGCACACCCCCACAGCGCCGATCCCCTCGTGGATCGCCATCAGGGTCACCGAGACGACGATCCCCATTGCCGCCGCCACGCACGCAGCTCGTCGGACGGCGACGTATCGACGGGCCTTGGCCGATCCTTCCGCGATCTGCCCGTCAAGATGAGCCATCTCGGCCATCCGGTCCTGCTGGCGACCGTATCCCACCACTTCAGCTGCGCCGAAGACGGAATCCGTGACGTGAGCCGCGAGCTCGCGTCTCAGTCCGAGGACCTCGTGGGTGGCATCCAGACTCGATCTCGTCCCGACGACGAGTAGGACTGCAATGAGAGCCACCAGCACGACGGCAGGTATGGCCACCACCGACCATCCGTAGAGTGCTCCGCCTGTAACGACAGCGATGAGAGGGGCCAGGAAAGCCGCCACGACGGGAGCAAAGGTGTGCGCGTAGACGACCTCGATGCGGTCGACGTCTCGGGTGAGACTGGCGAGAACGTCACCGGTGCGCGAATGGCTGACGACGGCCGGAGCCTTGGGCCACAGCTGGGAGAAGGCGTGCGTTCGCAACACCTCGAGGGCCTTGAAGGCCACGTAATGACCGCTGAACTGCTCCAGGTAGAAGGTCACGGCCTGCACCAGGGCCAGCCCGACCAACCATCCCAGCCAGGCCCACACCGACCATCCGGAAGTGACGACGGCAACCATTCCTCCGGCCGCCACTGCGAACAGCCCCATGTCGGCAACCAGGTGGACGATCCTCATGACGGCCGAGAAGTAGAGAGGAGGATGAACCGGACGTGTGATTCCGGTGAGCCACGTCACGACCTCGTGTGTCGACGGTTCGGTCATACTCGGTCCTCGCTCTCGACTCTGTCAAGGTCCTCACCGGTCACCCCGTCGGCGCCGACTGGCACGAGGGTGCCGTCCGTGACCCGGTAGACGTCACGGGCCAAATCCAGGAGACGGCGTCGATGGGTGACCATGACGACCGTGGTGTCGTCACCAATCCTGGAGATGGCGTCGATGATGCGCTGTTCGGAATCCATGTCCACGTGGGAGGTGGGCTCGTCGAGCAGGAGGATCTTCCGCCCGGACAGGAAGGCCCGAGCCAGCGAGATGCGCTGGGCCTGGCCGCCCGAGAGCAGGCAACCCTGTTCACCGACATCAGAATTCAATTCACGAGGCATTGACGCCACATCGTCGGCGATGTCCGCGCGTCTCAGCGCTTCCCACATCTGCTCCGCGGTGGCATGCGGATTAGCGACAGCGAGGTTGTCGGCGATCGTGCCGGCAAACAACCAGGTCCGCTGGTTGACCGATGCACTTGCTCCACGGATGGCGCCGGCCTCGGCCATCTCGGCGTCAAGGCCGTCGACGACGACCTGACCACAGTGCGGGGGCAGCGTCCCTGTCATGACCCCGAGGAGGGTTGACTTGCCAGCCCCTGACCGCCCGACGATCGCGGTGCGTGATCCGTGCGGGATGACGAAATCAACGCCGTGCAGGATCTGCGAGTCCCCATAGCAGACGGTGACGTCGCGAAGCGACATGGCTCCCGAACCGTCACCTGTGCTGGTGACCGAACGACGCGACGCTGCGGTCTGCGGAGCCTCGTCGAACCACCTGCTAATGGCCTTCTCCGACGCCTTGCCGCCCATGCCGATGTAGAAGAAGGCCGCCACCTGGTGCAGCGGCTCCAACAACAGAACCGAGAGCAGCACGATGGTGATGGCTGAGCTCGCCGTGATGTGGCCGTTCTGCCACCGCGTCATGGCCATGCCTGCCGACATGACGATGAAGAGGAGGGAGAACAGGCCGTCCACGACGATGATGACGACTTGGTTTCCGGCCAAGAGCTTCATGATCGTTCCGCGGTTGGCCTCCCCTCGCTGTCGCAGATCATCCTCGACTCGTTGGCCGGCTCCCAGCATCCTTATGAGGACGAGGTTCGAGATGGCGTCCAGGTAGCGAGCAGTCAGGCGTGCTCGTTCCCGCCGGGATTCCGAGGACCTCTTACGGAAGAGCTTGAGGAATCCCTTGATCAAGGTTGGAATGAGCGGGCACATCACCAGCAGGACAAGTCCCGTGAGCCAGTCCAGACCAATGAGGATCCCGAGGCACACGAGGACGGGGGTGGTCAGCGCCGCGATCATGTCGGGACGGAACACCTGGCGGTACTCACTCACCCGCTCGGCGTTGTCACCAGCCAGGATGACGACCCTGTCACCTTCATCCGGAGCAGGTGGAGCGGAGAGGGATCGTCGATAGAGGACGTCGAGTACTCGGGGATGCAGGGCAGCCTCCTCGGCGCGGGCATGACGACCTGACATCCCCATGGCTGCACCTGCGGCTACGGCAGCGACGACGCCGCCGACTCCCATCGCCCAGTACCACCCGGAGCCGAGGACGAACCCCTCAAGGCGACCACCGACGGCCTGCCCCACGGCGACGAGGACAAGTGCCGTGGCAGCAACTTCGAGAAGGTGCACCGCAGCAACTTGTCGAGCCCGGTGGGGTGATCGGGGCGACATCACCGATGTTGCATCTCTGGGCATGGTGTCCTTCGCTCGTCGCGGGTGGGGTTCCAGGGACGTCTGGGCAGAACGACGAGATCCCCGGTCGACAACGTGATGACGTCGATGGGCCATCCGTACACGGAAGTGAGGTTACCCTCCGTGATAACCTCCTCGGGATCGCCGACGGCCACGAGTTTTCCTGCGGAAAGCAGGGCAATGCGATCGCAGCAGGCCGCAGCCAATCCGACGTCATGCATCACCGCAACCACTGCGCATCCCGCTGCAGCCAATTCCTGGCATATCTCCATGGTGCGTTCCTGATGACAGATGTCGAGAGCAGCAGTGGGCTCGTCGAGAAACACACAGGGGGTGTCCTGGGCCAATACCCGGGCAAGGGTCACCCGGGAGCGTTCTCCCCCGGACAGAGCGGTGACCTCTCGGTCCGCCAACCCAGTGACTTCGGTGCGCTCCATCGCGGCCTCGACGAGAATGGCGTCCTCTGGGCCGCGTGGATGCGGGGAACGACCCATCATGACGATGTCGTGAACCAGGTAGGAGAACGGGAACTCGCTGAACTGGGGCATCACGGAGCGGCGGAGGGCCAGGTCGGGTCGCGCGATATCCTGCAGCGGAACCCTGTCGAGTTCAACGGTTCCCTGCCAACCGTCGAGGTCTCCGCACAGCACGCTCAGCAGAGTCGTCTTGCCGGCCCCGTTGGGCCCGAGCAAGCCGACGAATTCTCCGGCGCGGACGTCAAGATCGACTCCGTCCAGGATTGTCCGCTCCCCGTACCGAAAGGAAACACCACGGGCACGAATCATCCCGACGCTCCCCCTCGTCGCATTCCTCGTCGCAACAGGATGAAGAAGGTCGGCCCACCCACGATGGCCGTGAAGATGCCGATGGGAAGATCGGCGTAGGGGACAAGGGTGCGAGCTGCGACGTCCGACAGGGTCACCAGCAAGCACCCACCCAGTATGGAGGCCGGGATGAGCCATGTGTTCGCTGGCCCGATGACCAGCCGAAGCACATGAGGCACGATGAGGCCGACGAATGCGATGACCCCGGCATAGGCCACCGCCGCAGAGGTGAGCAGGGCGGTGAGCGCGATCGAGGACAGCCTCAGCCGATTGACGTTGATACCGAGGTGCCCGGCAGCCCTCTCCCCCAGGGCCAGAGTGTCGAGCCTGGCGGCAAGGAACACGGCCCAGACGATGCCGACGGCGGCCACCGTCCCGATCGTCGCCACCTGATTCCAGGTGGCCCCGTTGAGGGAACCCATCTGCCAGAAGACGATCTGGTCTCGTGCGGTCGTCGGGGCGACATAGGTTGACACTGAGGTGATCGCCGAACAGACCGCCGTCACCGCGATGCCGGTCAGCACGAGTGTGGTCGATTCTGTCCGTCGTCCGGATCGCGCCATGACGTAGACGGTGCTAGCAGCCAGCAGCCCCGAGAGAAAGGCAGCCGCGGGAACCCCGAATCCGGCCAGGAAGGTGGGAGCCACCACGATCATGATCGATGCCCCCACAGCAGCCCCCGAGGAGACCCCGATGATGCCGGGTTCAGCGAGCGGGTTGGAGAACAGCGCCTGCATGACGGTTCCAGCCACCGCGAGGCTGGCTCCCACCAGAAGGCCCAGGACAATGCGGGGGAACCGGATCTGCCACAACACGGACTCCGCCAGGGGGTCAGCCAATGAGCCGCCAAAGACTCCTCCGACAACGTCAGTGGCCTCGACTCGGTACTGCCCGACCATCGCCGAGAGCAGCACGAGGCAGCACACGATGACAACCAGGATGATGAAGGTGACGACTCGGGTTCGCGCTCGTCGGGCAATTCCCGTTCGCGCAGTCACAGGTTGGACGAGAGCACTCATTTGACCCCGTACAGTGCCTTGGCGACCGAGGTCAGCACCTCACCGGTCTGCGGTCCGAAGGACAAGGAGATACCGTCCGGGATGGCGATGACGCGATGGTTCCTGCCCGCAGTGGTGTTGGCCACCCCAGCTCTCGCCAGCAGACCCTTCATGCCACCGGTGGACGTCAACCCGTTTTTCATGACGAAGATGGCATCCGGATTGAGGGAGACGAGGGACTCCGCATTCGCGGGGGCGACGCTCTTGATGCCCTTGTCTCCGGCGACATCGTCGCCTCCCACGCCATGGATGAGCTCACTGGCCCCGTCCTGCGAGCCGAGGATGAAGAAGATCCCAGCGGTGCCGCGCACGTAGAGGAAGGCGATCTTCATCGGCTTCTTCGGGGCCCACTGAGTTATTTCCTCCTTGGCTGCGTCGATCTCATCACGGGCACGCTTCACCAAGGCTTCACCGGCGGCGGGCTTGCCGACTGCTTTCGCAACCGTACGGATGAGGTCAGCGGTCTTGTCGACGCTGCGATGGGGGTTGACGAGGACGACCGGGATCCCGGACTTGCGAAGCTGATCAAGGGCTTCACGGGGGCCGAGGCTGCGGTCGGCAATGACGAGGGTCGGTTTGAGGGCGGCGATGGCCTCGACGTTGAGGGTGTGGCCGTTCTCGGTGACGACGGGAAGATTGTGCAATTGTTTCTCGGTCGACGAGACGGTGCGCCCGACGATCTTGTCCCCCATGCCCAGTCCGATGAGGGTACGGGAGAGGGTGCCGTAGAGGTCGAGGGCCAGGATCCGAGAGGTGTCGGTGACCGTCACCGTGTTGTTCTCGACGTCGGTGACCGTGACTGGCAGCTTCTGGCCGAAAGACCCGTCGACCGGCTTTGGGTCCGACAGGTCCGGCACCTCAGTGAGGCCGCGAAGGTTGCGAGGGTCAGGCAGCCTCGGCGCCGCAGTGGACGGAGTCGCCGAGTGCGTCGGGGACGGGGACGTTGTGGGGGCAACGGAGTGGGGCGATGTTTCTGACTGCGTGGCCGAGGGGCCACACCCGGCAACCAACATCGCGAGTACGAGGCCGGCTCCGGCAACTCGACGGCGCATCCGGATCATGCAACGACCTTTCGGGAGGATGGTTGGGGGTGAGGTCGGGCGACCCCACCCCCATGAGTCAGGTTGGCTGGATCAGCGCTCGGCGTAGCGGCGTCGGCACGCGGCCACCGTCGAGATGACGACGATGAAGGCCAAGCTGCTAGCAGCAGCGAGGTCGCCACGAGCGGCCGACGGTACGAGGGCACCGGTGGCGGGCAGCCCACGACCGGACCCAGGACCGCCGCTGATGACCTTGCCGGTGACAGCATCGATGGTGACATCGTGGCAGACCTTCTCGGCCGAGAGGGTGACACTCGGCGACAACGAATCCATCGGCTCCCCAGCCTTGTAGAACCCGGCAAACGCCTTGGCACCCTGGGCCTTGAGCTTGACCGAAGAGCCATTGATCTTGACATTTCCAGAGGTGGAAGTGGAGAAGGTGGCAAAGTCAACTCGCCCGTAGTCGGTCTTCCTCCCATCCATCGAGGAGGACTTGACGGTCATGTACACGTGACCCGTTGACCCCTTGATGACCAGGGCGGGGTTGGAGATCGTCATGTCCAGGATGCCGTTGTGACCAGTCATGTGGACGGTCCCGGAGTAGTTGAGGGTGCCCGACTTGGTGGCGGGATCGAATGACCCGCTGCGCAGCGGGAAGGTGAAGGCCGAACCGTTCCAGTCAGCGCCGTCCGACAGCTTCCAAAAACCATTGGCGATCGGGCCACGCAGGTAGCTGGTGAAGGAGGTGCGCAGACCCCACCTGAGGAAACCGGCGGTGATCTTGGACCGGCCGTTGGTGCAGACCTTCCTGGTGATGGTGCGGTGGGGGCCGGGGTGGTGACAACCGGCTTCGCCGGTGCGGACTTGAGAGTGGGGGACGGCTTGGCAGAAACGCTGGACTTGGACGGCATGCTGGACTTGGACGGGGTGCTGGGCTTGACCGGGGTGCTGGGCTTGACCGGGGTCGACGGAGCGATCGATGGCTTTGGCGCCGGAGGAACCGGGGCCGCCTGGTAGGTCACCGGGGTACGAGTGTCATCGGACTTGTCGCGCATCCCGACGCCATGAGCCTTGCTGGTCAGAACGACGTAGCCCTTGCCCTTCTCAAAGGCAGGAACGTACATCTTGATGGTGAACGAACCATCCGCGGCCATAGGCGCGCCCTGGGTGAACTTGGAACCCACGGCCTTCATCGCCGGCGGGTAGACCCAGATCGTGGAGGTGGACTCCGTCATGGGCTTGTTCGGGTCGTACCCGACGAATTTGTCCGAATTACCGTAGAACTGCTTGACCGACGCGGGCGCGACGGCAACGTACACACCGGTCCCTTTGGTCGCGAATCCCTTTCCGGTGATGATGACCTTGCCGCCATCCCGGGATGCTTGTGAGACGGTCACAGTCGGACCGTCGGTCGCCCACGCTGCCGGAGCGACAAGAGCTCCAGCTAGGGCCAACATGGCCCCGAGCACGCTGGCGACAAGTCTGCGCATGGCCGATGTGGTCGTGAGGCGTCCCCCTTTGCTGATCGATTCGGCTCACCTTGAGCCGTTCCAACGGTTAGCCTCACCTAAATATTGCGCGCAAGGGTGAAAATGCTGGTCGCAGCCATGTGAGCAGAAGGAGACTTTGCGGAAAGGGCCCATGGTAAGGGCACCCTCTTCGGCCTTGCTGAACTCCCGAGCGTTGCCACGAAACTGTCCCTTCGACGACGAATACCGGTGAGAATCCGGAGCTGTCCCGCAACGGTGTGTCACTCCCCCGTGACAAGCCCGACCTGGTCGACGAGCGGCACACACTCTCGAGGCAAGAGTGAGTACCATGGTTCAGATTTCGCGCCGCGTCGTCCTGATGACAGCAGCCGTCGCTGCGCTGGCTCGATGCGGTTCCCGCGAATCGTCATCGTCGCCGTCCACCACGACATCACCGCGAAGCTCAAGAAGATGGGGCGCTGGGACATGGTCACCAAGGTCACCGAGGGGGAGAATAAGGCCATCACCTCCTGGTTCGAGAGACGCTACGGCAAGACTTTCGAGGAGGCCGCGACCAAGTAAGACCGTGGCTGCCCCGATCTATCAGGGCCCGCCTCGGCCCGGCCAGCTGATGAAACACGAGGGGCCCCGCCACGATGGCGGGGCCCCTCGACGTTGCGATGGGTCAACAACTGACCAATCAGTTGTGGGTCAGCTTGTCGCGGAGAGCCTGCAGGGCCTCGTCAGAAGCCAGCGAGCCCTCGGCCGGGCCACTGGTGTAGGACGACTGGGCTCCACCGTCGTTGAGGGCGGCCTCCTGCTCGGCCTGCTCGGCATCGATGACCTGCTTGCGATGAGCCTCCCAGCGAGCCTGGGCCTCGGCGTACTGCTGCTCCCAGGCGATGCGCTGCTCGTCGTAGCCCGGCTTCCAGTCGTTGGTCTCCGGATCGAAGCCCTCGGGGTAGATGTAGTTGCCGTCCTCGTCGTAAGAGGCGGTCATGCCGTAGAGCGACGGGTCGAACTCGTCAGACTCGACGTCGATGCCCTCGTTGGCCTGCTTGAGGGACAGCGAGATGCGGCGACGGTCGAGGTCGATGTCGATGATCTTGACCATGACATCGTCGTTGACGCTGACGACCTGCTCCGGGATCTCGACGTGGCGCTCAGCCAGCTCGGAGACGTGGACCAAGCCCTCGATACCATCCTCGACGCGGACGAAGGCACCGAACGGAACGAGCTTGGTGACCTTACCGGGAACGATCTGGCCAATCTGGTGCAGACGGGCGAAGGCCTGCCACGGATCTTCCTGGGTCGCCTTGAGGGACAGCGAGACGCGCTCGCGATCCATGTCGACGTCCAACACCTCAACGGTGACGGGCTGACCGACCTCGACGACCTCGCTCGGGTGGTCGATGTGCTTCCAGGACAGCTCGGAGACGTGAACCAGACCGTCCACTCCACCTAGGTCGACGAAGGCACCGAAGTTGACGATCGAGGAGACGACGCCCTTGCGGATCTGCCCCTTCTGCAGCTGGTGCAGGAAGTTCTGGCGAACCTCGGACTGGGTCTGCTCGAGCCAGGCACGACGAGACAGCACAACGTTGTTGCGGTTCTTGTCGAGCTCGATGATCTTGGCCTCGATCTCCTGGCCGACGTAGGGCTGGAGATCGCGGACGCGGCGCATCTCGACGAGGGATGCGGGAAGGAAGCCACGCAGGCCGATGTCGACGATCAGCCCACCCTTGACGACCTCGATGACGGTACCGGTGACGACGCCATCCTCTTCCTTGATCTGCTCGATCGTGCCCCAGGCGCGCTCATACTGAGCGCGCTTCTTGGACAGGATGAGGCGACCCTCCTTGTCCTCCTTCTGCTGGACGAGGGCCTCGATCTCGTCACCGACGTTGACGACCTCGAAGGGGTCCACGTCATGCTTGATCGACAACTCCTTGGACGGGATGACGCCCTCGGTCTTGTAACCGATGTCAAGGAGAACCTCGTCGCGGTCCACCTTGACGACGGTGCCAGAAACGATGTCGCCGTCGTTAAAGTACTTGATGGTGGCGTCCACAGCGGCCAGGAAGGCCTCCGGGCTGCCAAGGTCGTCAACCGCCACGGATCCATCGGCGGTGTTGGCGGCATTCTGCTGGTCGATGTCGACCGGGTTCGAGGTGGAGGCCTCAGTGGAGGAGGTCATGTAGTAGGACTCCGATTGATGTCAGGTGGTTTGAAACGCGTCGCAGCCCCGACCTTGGTGATCGAGCACGATCTACTCCCGTCCGAGATCGCACAGACCACAACGCAGAGGTCAGTTTAATACCCAGGCATTCAAGGGTCAACCAGCCCCATACCTTTGCCGACACCTCTTCGTCATCCACACCGTCAACACGAGGTCGAGTCAGCAGGAGGCCAGCCTCAGGAGAAGGTACCCTGCATTCGGGAGTCCGATTTCGTCGGACACTAAGCCCTTCGGGAAACCCATCCCGAGAGTGGACCCTCACGCGCTCTGGAGGACATCACTGCCATGACTGATCAGTCTCCTCGCCCCAAAAGCCACGGCCCGTCGGCCAGGCGATCGCTCAGTTCCGCTGCCTCTGCTGGCGAGGACCCCCAGTCTGGTGGCCCGAAGTGGCGAATCGTCGCAATCGTGGTGGTCATTGCCCTGATCATCGCTGCCATTGCAGCCATCTTCGTCCAACGTGACACCGACGACGACTCCGCCGGCAGCCCGGCCTCCGGCTCGAGCACTGCCGCAGGCGGCTCACATACATCGTCGGCAGCCCCGCAGACCTCGGCCGAGAAGAAGGACCCCGCCCCGGCCGGCTGCATGAAGAACCCGAAGCCCATCGTGCCGGTCAAGTACTCCATCGACGGTATGAAAGTCTCCGCCAAGGTGCTGTCGCGCGGTATCGATGAGACTGGCGCCGCAGGGACTCCGCCGAAGAGCGATCCGTCCTCCTGGGCCTGGTTCAGCAAAGGCCCGAAGCCTGGCTCCGACAAGGGCAACGTCGTTTTGAATGGCCACACCTACCACAAGGGCGGGGCCATCGGGAACCGCTTGATGGCCGATCTCAAGAAGGGCGACATCATTCGTCTGACTGACAAGGCTGGGCAGACGGTCTGCTACCGCTACGACCACAAGACGAAGATCATGGTCAAGGATTACGACCCGAACTCCAATGTTCTTTACAACGACAACGGTCCTGCTCAAGCCATCATCGTTGTCTGTGACGATTACAAGGGCAAGGAGGACTGGGAGTCCCGCGTGTTCTTCCATGCTGATCCGGTCGCCTGACCCCAAGGGTTCACCACAAGTTCACATAAGGCCACCCTGAGAAGGGCGCGCACGTTCGGTCATACCTAAAGTTAGGAATATGAACCGCGGTGCACGCTCGTCCATTCCGTCCACACTTCTCACCGATCTGCTCGCAGCGCTCGGGGAGACCAAGGTCAGCCACGATCCTCTCAACCTGGCTGCGGTGGCCCCCGATGCCTCCCACTACCTCCTCACTCCAGGTGCCCTCGTCCGCGCCGGATCGACCTCCGATGTCGCAGCAGCCATGGCGGCAGCCAAACGCCACAACGTGGCTGTCAATTTCCGTTCCGGCGGAACGAGTCTGTCGGGGCAGGGCCTGACGAACGGCGTCATGGTCGACACCCGCAGGTCGTTCCGTGGCATTGAGGTTCTCGACGGTGGCCGCAAGGTACGCGTCCAGCCTGGGGCAACCGTCGTCGCAGTCAATGCGGTCCTTGCCAGGTACGGACGCAAACTTGGCCCCGACCCGGCCTCGTCAGTGGCATGCACCTTGGGCGGCGTCCTCGCTGACAACTCCTCGGGCATGAGTTGCGGCACCATCGCCAATTCCTACCGAACTCTGGATTCGATGGTCTTCGTGTTGGCCTCGGGGACTGTCGTCAACACCTCGGAACCACAGTGCGAGGACAAATTGGCCCACGACGAGCCAGAACTCGTGGAAACCTTGCTGGCGTTGCGCGATCAGTGCCGAGAGAGGGCCCGCGCTGATGAGATTGCCTTCCAGTTCTCTCGCAAGAACACCATGGGGTATGGGCTCAACGCCTTCCTCGACTACGACACCCCCGCCCAGATCCTCTCCCACCTCATGATCGGCTCCGAGGGCACACTCGGGTTCATCTCATCGGCTGTCATGAACACGGTGCAGATCATGCCGAAACTGGCCACAGCCCTCCTCCACTTCCCGACCCTTGACTCCGCAACCAAGGCCCTTCCCGCCCTGGTGGAATCCGGCGTCACCGTCACCGAGCTGATGGACTCCTCGTCCCTTCAGCTATGTCGCGACGACCCAGCCAACGGCCACATCATCCCGCCAGCCCCCGGAAGCGGAGACGCTGCTCTCCTCGTCGAGTACCACTGCCCCGACGATCAGTCCCGCAAGGAAGCCATCGAGGCTGGCAACTCCGTTATCTCCGGTCTTGACCTCGTCAACGAGCCCACCTTCACCGACGATCCCGCCGTCCGCGGCCCGATCTGGACCCTGCGCAATGGCCTCTACGCCAAAATTGCCGGCACCCGACCATCTGGCCAGACAGCACTGCTGGAGGACATTGCCGTCCCCGTCGAGACCCTCGCCGGGGTGTGCGGAGACCTACAGCAGCTCTTCGGCGAGCACAACTACCCGGAGTCGGTCATCTTCGGCCATGCCAAGGACGGAAACATCCACTTCTTGGTCCTCGAGGACTTCCGGGAGAAGAAGGGGCTGGATCGTTACGAACGATTCACCGAGGACATGGTCACCCTCGTCCTCGATGCCCACGGCACCCTCAAGGCCGAGCACGGCACGGGACGGATCATGGCCCCTTTCGTGGAGCGTCAGTACGGCCCCGATCTCTACCGGATCATGCGGCAGGTCAAGGAATCAGTGGATCCGACGGGTGTACTCAACCGCGGCAGCATCATCACCGACGACCCCAAGCTGCACCTCAAGGAGGTCAAGCTCACCCCGACCGTCCAGGAAGAGGTCGATCGCTGCGTCGAGTGTGGATACTGCGAGCCGGTCTGCCCGTCCCGCGATCTCACCGTGACTCCTCGCCAACGCATCGTCATGCAACGGGCCATCGCCCAGGCCCGCGACGACGGCGACGAGGAGCTGGCTGCAGATCTCGAGCAGCGCGCCACCTACCCGGTGGTGCAGACCTGTGCCGTCGACGGGATGTGCGAGACGAACTGTCCACTGCACATCAACACCGGAGACCTGGTTCGCCGCCTGCGAGCCGAACAGAATCCAGCTGCTTGGCAAACCACCTGGGACCTGGCCGCCAAGGGATGGAATCCCTTCGTCACCGCGGCGAGCGCCGGAATGTCCGCAATCAAGCCGATCCCGACGTCCGCCACCAATGTGCTCACCGGTGCGGCACGCGCTGTTCTGGGAGCCGACCGAATCCCAAAGGTGTCCGACGAGCTACCTGGTGGCGGGCACCGACGCAGTTCTGGACATCGCAGCGCACCAAGAGGACGACCGGAAGTCGTCTACCTGCCGGCCTGCGTCAACACCATGTTCGGTGGCGCGGTACCGGGCGAGCAGACCACGGAATTCTCGATCATTGCGCTGCTCACTGCGGCTGGCATTGGCGTGACGGTCCCCGAGGGCATCAATTCGCTGTGCTGTGGCACGCCCTGGAAGTCCAAGGGGATGACGAGGGGATACGCGACGATGCGGCGGCGTGTCGTCGACGTCATGCGTCGGGCCACCAGGAATGGTGAGCTGACGATCATCTCCGACGCCGTCAGCTGCTCGGAAGGATTCGTCCACGAGCTCGAGTACGAGGGAGTGACGGGGATCCGGGTCGTCGACGCAGTCCAGTACGTCGCCGACGAGGTCCTCCCGATCATGCCGCCCCTTCCCAAGGTTGGTTCAGCCGCCCTTCATCCCACCTGCTCCTCAACGCGGATGGGCTGGAACGATGCCCTCAAACGCTGCGCTGAAGCGGTCGCTGACGAGGTCGTCGTCGCAGACGCCTGGGGCTGCTGTGGATTCGCCGGAGACCGCGGGATGCTGCACCCCGAGCTCACCGAATCAGCCAGCCGCCGCGAGGCAGCCGAACTGTCGGCACGAGATTTCGACCTCTACCTGTCGGCCAACCGCACCTGCGAGCTCGGGATGGAACGAGCCACCGGAAAGCCGTGGCGCCACGTGCTCTCGGTCCTGTCCGAACGAATGGTGGAGTACGCCCCGGCATGATCAGTGATTCGTAGGCCCTGCTGGCCCGGCCGACATCGGCCGGGCCAGTTGCGTATCGGGCGCAGACGTCCCTCGGGTTCTCATGACCCCTCAACCCCCGGCAAGCTAAAATGAGAGAAATATCTCTTTTTCTCTCGCGGAACGATCTCTGAATAGGTACAGTCCACTGCACTGCGTACCACATCGCCGTTGCAACGCCGGGAGTTCAGATGCCTCTCACCGCTACTACCGAAACCCGAACCATCACCGTCGATGGCACCGAAGTCACCTACTCCGGCTCAGTCTGGTTCGACATGGGGTGATCGTCACAACTGATGACGAGATGAGGGGCGTCCCGGTTGGGATGCCCCTCATCTCGTTGGCGGGGTTCAGTGCGCAGCGTCGAACCACGACCGTCCGACGCCAATCGACACCGTCAGCGGCACTGACAATTCCATGGCGTGGACCATCGCGTCGGTGACGATCTCGCGGACCCTCTTCTCCTCGCCATTGGCGACCTCGAGGATAAGCTCGTCATGGACCTGCAGCAGGACGCGACTCGTCAGACCAGCCTCGTCAAGTTTCTCGTCGGTGGCGAGCATGGCGAGCTTGATGAGATCTGCGGCCGATCCCTGGATGGGTGCGTTGAGGGCGGCGCGTTCCGCCATCTCGCGACGCTGGCGATTGGTCGAGGTGAGGTCGGGAAGGTAGCGACGGCGTCCCAGCAGGGTCTCGGTGTATCCCTGATGACGGGCCTGGTCGACGACCTCCTCGAGATATTCGTGGACCTTCCCGAAGATGCTGAAGTAATCAGCCATGAGTTCCTTGGCCTCGCCGACGCTCACCTTGAGCTGGTTGGACAGCCCATAGGCGCTCAGACCGTAGGCCAGACCGTAGTTCATGGCCTTGATCTTGGAACGTTGGGCGACACTGACATCCTCAGGAGCCACTCCGAAGACGTGCGAGGCCGTCACCGTATGGAAATCCTGCCCAGACCGGAAGGCGTCGATGAGGGACTGATCCCCCGAGACATGAGCCATGATCCGCATCTCAATCTGGGAATAGTCGGCACTCATGAGGGACTCATACCCCTCACCGACGACGAATCCTTCCCGAATGCGTCGTCCCTCCTCGGTGCGCATGGGAATGTTCTGCAGGTTCGGATCCTTGCTCGACAGGCGTCCGGTCGCGGCGATCGTCTGCATGTAAGTGGTGTGGACCCGGCCGTCGTCACGAACTTCCTTGAGCAGTCCGTCGACGGTCTGACGCAACTTGATGGCATCGCGATGCTCCAGCAGATGGGCCAGGAAGGGATGCTCGGTCTTCTCGTACAGACCAGCCAGCGCATCGGCGTCGGTGGTGTATCCGGACTTGGTGCGCCGGGTCTTCGGCATGTCGAGCTTGTCGAAGAGTATCCCCTGCAACTGCTTGGGAGAGGACAGATTGATCTTCTCACCAGCCGCCTCCCAGGCAGCCTCCTGGGCGCGAGTGACACGCTCGTCGAATTCGGATCGCAGCCCTTCCAGAACGTCGGCGTCGACGGCGATGCCGGCCCGCTCCATCGAGATGAGGCACCGCTGCACCCTCATCTCGACGTCGTGGAGCAGCTCGGACCCGCCGCGAGCCTCGACCTCCTTCTCCATGACGTCGGCCAGCTTGGTGACCGCCACCGCCCCCTCCATGGTTTCAGCGGACCGGTCGTCCCCGAAGTCGAGCATCCCTTGGTCGGACTGGTCCTCCTCCTCACCCAAGGTGACGTTGAGGTGGGTGCGCACCGCGTCGTCGAACTTGTGGGTGCGGCGATCCGGGTGCAGCAGGTACGAGGCAAGCTCGGTGTCGCAGGTGAGCCCATTGACCTCCCAGCCGCGCTCGGCCAACGCCTCCACCGGGCCCTTGGCCGAATGCATCGCCTTCGCATGGGCCTCGTCTGCGAGCCATTGTGCAAAGGCCTTCTCGTCACCCGGGCCGAGATCAGCTGTGTCGAACCACACCGCAGTGCCGTCTCCGGCTCCCAACGCCACGGCCTCCACGTCACCGGCCCCACTGCCCCAGGTGCCCGTGACGTCAACACCGATCCGGCCTTCCACCGTGGAGAGCCAGTCTCCCAAGGTGCCCGGCTCGAGCGCCGCGCCGGAGACGTCAAGGGTCTCGTCAATCTCGACGACCTCATCGGCATCCGACTCGGATGCCAGCACACGCACACGATCCCACAGGGTACGGAACTCGAGGGTGTCGAAGACCGCGCGGGTGGCCTTGGGATCCCAGGCCTGACGAGCAAGGTCGGCCAGGGTGACGTCAAGGTCGAGGTCACGGACCAGGGCGTTGAGTTTGCGGTTACGAATGACGTCGTCGAGATGGTCACGGAAGGACTGGCCCGCCTTGCCCCTGACGGTGTCAGCCTCACGAATGAGGTTCTCCAGACCGTCATAGGCGTTGAGCCACTTCACAGCCGTCTTGGGGCCAACCCCGGGAACGCCGGGAAGATGGTCAGCGCTCTCCCCCACCAAGGCCGCCAGCTCGGGGTAACGGGCGGGGGGCACGAGATACTTCTCCTCAACGCCTTCCGGTGTCATGCGGGCGAGGTCCGAGACACCCTTGCGCGGATAGAGCACCGTCACCTGGTCATTGACGAGCTGCATGGCGTCCCGGTCCCCCGAGACGAGCAAGGACTTGAACCCCTCAGCGGTCGCCCGGGTGGACAGGGTGGCGAGAATGTCATCGGCCTCGTAGTTCTTCTTGGACAGATGAACGATGTGGAGGGCGTCGAGGACCTCCTTGATGAGATCGATCTGGCCGGGGAATTCCGGCGGAGTGGCGGCTCGTCCCGCCTTGTACTCGGGGTACTCAGTAGTTCGGAAGGTACCACCGGCAAGGTCCCACGCCACCGCGATGTGCGTGGGCTTCTCATTACGCAGCAGGTTGATGAGCATGGCGACAAAACCGTGCACCGCATTGGTGTGCTGGCCCGTCGAGGTGATGAAGTTCTCCACCGGCAAGGCATAGAAAGCCCGGAAGGCCATGGAATGCCCATCGAGGACCATGAGGGTGGGCTGCGTCGTCTCGCTCATGTCCTCGACTTTAGAGGACACCGCGGACAGTCTTGAGGGATCGACATGGCAAACGGTGGCATGCTTCACCTGTGAGCTATTCCATCCCTGAACATCCGCTTCCCGAGTGGCTGGCCGAGCTCGTCAGCCCCCTTGACGACAAACTCGGCGTCAAGGTACGTGAGATCTCTCCCACCCGCTGTGTCGTCACCGCACCGCTCGACGGCAACACCCAGCCCATGGGTCTGTGGCACGGCGGCGGCTCTGGCGTCCTCGTGGAGACAGCCGGCTCCCTGGCTGCCATGGCCCACGCGCGCACCTTCGAGCATTCTGCCGTCGGTACTGAACTCTCGGTATCGCATCTGCGCCCACCCCACGGCCATCAGGTCATCGCGACCGCGACGGCGGTGCATCTGGGCAGACACACAACGACCCACACCGTCGAGATTGTCGACAATGAGGGCCGTATCTGTGCTGTTGGAAGGATGACCTGTCAGGTCATCTGAGAATGGGGCTGCGCCGAGATCACTTCTCGTTCTCGGCGTGGTCAATGACTCCCTGAGCCACCTCGCGCATCGACTTGCGCAGGTCCATGGCGGTCTTCTGGATCCACCGGAAGGCCTCCGGCTCGGTGAGATCAAGGCTGGTCTGCAGGATGCCCTTGGCTTGGTCGACGATCTTGCGCGATTCCAGACGCTCCTCCAGGTCCATGACCTCGTCCTCCACGCCGCGGATCTCGGCAAAGCGGGCCATGGCGATCTCGATGGCCGGAATGACGTCCGAGGCATCGAAGGGCTTGACGACGTAGGCCATCGCACCGGCCTCCTTGGCACGTTTGATGAGGTCGCGCTGGGAGAAGGCGGTCAGCATGACGACCGCACAGATGCGGTCCTCGGCGATCTTGTCGGCTGCGGTGATGCCGTCCATCTTCGGCATCTTGACGTCCATGACGACCAAGTCAGGTTCGAGCTCATTGGCGAGACGGACAGCCTCTTCGCCGTCACTGGCCTGGCCGACGATCTCGTAACCATGCTCCTCGAGAAGCTCGACGAGATCAAGGCGGATGAGAGCCTCGTCCTCGGCCACCACGACGCGTGGATGTTCCTTCTCCACCCCCGAATCAGAGGTTGACCGGGTGGGGTCCTGTGGCTTGCTCACGGTGGTTCCTTGCATGTCGATCGTTGACAACTCGATTCAATCCTAATGGTTGACAGGCCTTGACGCACCTGCAGGCGTGCCCGATCGTAACGGCATTTCCCTCAGTGACGACCGAATGGTCGATCAGCGGCAACACCCAGTGGCCGCAAAATCGGCATACCGGCGCAACTGTGGCACAATAGGCGAGCCGGCCCGAGTGGCGGAATGGTAGACGCGGCGCACTCAAAATGCGCTGTCCTTGCGGGCGTAGGGGTTCGACTCCCCTCTCGGGCACCGTCGGCTTACACCAGTGATCCCAGGGACAGGCCCAGGATCGCTGCCAGCGCTCCCGCAATGGCCATCCCCAGACAGTGCAGAGCTCCCACGCTCATCCCACGGCTGGACGCGGTGCGCGAGGTCTCCACTGACGCCGTGCTGAAAGTCGTGAAGCCACCGCAGAATCCGGTTCCCAGCGGACCCTTGAGACTCTGTGAGAATCCCACATGGTTGAGAGCCACCGCGATGATGAATCCCAACAGCAGGGATCCCAGCACATTGATGACGAGGGTTCCCACCGGCACTGGGGCCGGGAAACGAGAGTTGACGCGCGAGTCAAGCAAGAACCTCGTGACCGCACCAAGGCCACCAGCCAGGCAGATCCACAGCATCGTCATGACGACCTCCTGCGAACTGCAGCACGCACCGTGGTGATCATGGCCCAGGCCAGGAAGGCACCTGCCGCGACACTCGTCAAGAGGTAGGCAATGCCCAACAGCCAGTACCCAGACATGACACGCTGCCCGGACTCCACTGCGAGGGTGGAATAGGTCGTGAACCCGCCAAGCAGACCGGTGCCAAGGCAGAGCCGAACCGCTCGGCGAATCCCCTCGTCAGGGCCGGCATGGACGAGAACTTCGAGCAGGGTCGCGAGCACGAAGGCCCCGACGAGATTGGTCACCAGGGTCGCCCAGGGCACACCGTCGGCAGGAGCCGGCCAGGCGTGGGCTATTTCGGCTCGCATGAGGGTGCCCAGGCATCCCCCCAGGAAGACCAACCCCACCAGTACCGGACGACGATCGAGAAATCCCGATCTCACTGCCATGGCGAGGAATCCTTCCAGTCGACGACGGCGGTGGGCACCACAAGTACCGGACGGTGCTGATGGTGGGACAGATTGGTCGCAATCGATCCACTCACGAATTCCTGGACCCGACGCCGGCGATGCGTTCTGGCTCCCACGACGAAGGCCGCGGCGTCAATGGCTCGAGCGAGGTGGGTCAAGGCACGATCTGGCCGACCAGCAAGGTATTCCAGCCACCACGGGACATCGCAGTCTCCCAAGGCTGTCGAGATTTCCTCGGTCAGACGCTGACGGAGGGTCTCAGCGTCACCATCCATGGCGTCCGGGTCGATGGGTACGGACACCACCGACCCATCTGTGTTCTCCTCGACGACACAGCGCCGCTGATCAACGTGGGCGAAGACAATTTGGGAGGCCTTGGTTGCACGGGCCAGTGAGGCAGCCGTCAGGGCCACCAGACTCGATTGCCCCGGAACCACCGCGACGACGATGGGGTGACCGCGGAACTCGACCATTCGGGAGGGGTGCGGCTGAGGCACTGCGCCATCTTTCGCCGCCATGTGTCCACTCATGACCATCCTCCGCATTGGAGGCCACGCGACTGCACGGGATCCATCGTCATCTCGCTCATTCATTGGTGCGAGGGCAGACTCCCACCCACGCATGACGGGGCAGGAACCATCAGCCAGATCGGCAGTTCGGCATCGGCCAGGCGGGATCCATCGCCGTCACGGACTTTACCAGCCCCGTCCCCCACCTCGTCGAATCCTTCCGAGGTGCGGACGAAGTCGCTCTCCCCGTCCTGAAAAGGGCGACGTCCCCCGCCCCAGAAGGGGTGAGGGACGTCGCGACAATCGAGGTTCAACCGCGATCAGTCGTCCTCCTTGATGCGAAGGATGCGCAGATCATTGGTCTTGCCGGGGATGTCCATCGGGGAGCCGGACAGCACGACGACGCGGTCGCCGACCGGCACGAAGCCCTTGTCACGCAGGTAGGCGTTGACCCAGCGGTACAGCTCCTCAGCGGTCTTGAAGACTGGGGTGACGACGGCGTGGGCACCCCACACCCAGGCGAGATCCTTGGTGGTGGTCTCATCAGGGGTGAAGACGATGAGCGGGGTGCTCGGACGCAGACGGGCGATACGGCGAGCGGTGTCACCGGACTTGGTGAAGGCCACGATGAACTTGGCCTCGGCACGTTCGGCGATCTCGGCAGCAGCCTTCGACATGATGCCGCCGGTGGTGTGCGGGTCCCAGTCGATCTTGGCGATCTTGTCCAGGCCGTGAGCCTCGGTGGACTCCACGATCTTGGCCATGGTGCGAACGGTCTCGCCCGGGAAGTCGCCAACGCTGGTCTCAGCGGAGGTCATGACGCCGTCGGCACCGTCCAGGATGGCGTTGGCCACGTCGGCAGCCTCAGCGCGAGTCGGACGGGGAGCGTGGATCATCGACTCGAGCATCTGGGTGGCCACGATAGCGGGCTTGGCCTGCAGACGAGCTTTCTCGATGATCTGCTTCTGGATCAGCGGGACCTCCTCGAGCGGGCACTCAACGGCCATGTCGCCACGGGCAACCATGACTGCGTCGAAGGCGTCGATGATCTCGTCGAGGTTCTCGATGGCCTGCGGCTTCTCGAGCTTGGCGATGACTGGGACGGTGCGTCCCTCCTCATCCATGATCTCGTGGACGCGGTCGATGTCGGAACCGTGACGGACAAAGGACAGGGCGACGAGATCGATGCCGGCCTTGAGTGCCCAGCGCAGGTTCTCCTCGTCCTTCTCGGTCAGGGCCGGGATGGACACGGCGACACCGGGAAGGTTGATGCCCTTGTGGTCACCGACCGGGCCGGCGACGGTGCAGTGGCAGTTGACGTCGTTGCCGCTGACGGAGTCAACCTGCAGGACGGTCTTGCCGTCGTCGATGAGGATGACGTCACCAGCCTTGCAGTCCTCGGGCAGTCCCTTGAAGGTGGTGGAGACGCGCTCCTGGTTGCCCATGATGTCATCGGTGGTGATGGTGAACTTGTCACCAATCTCAAGGTCGATCTTGCCGTTCGACTCTCCCTCGGCCTTCTCGAACAGGCCGGTACGGATCTTCGGGCCCTGCAGGTCGGCCAGGGCTGCCACGTTGAGCCCGAGCTCCTTCGAAACCGAGCGAACCAGGTCAAGACGCTCCTGGTGTTCGGAGTAGTCGCCGTGGCTCATGTTGAGGCGGGCGATGTTCATGCCAGCCTCCATGAGCTCCTTCATGGCGTCATGGCTGGACACAGCGGGTCCAAGGGTGTTCACAATCTTAGCTCTACGCACACCTCTCACGATACCGCCCGACATGGAGGGAACCCGACTCAATGAGCCTCTCAGCGCCGGATGTACACCAGACGTTCATCCATGATGCACGGATGACCACAGCCGACTGAGCGACTGTTCAGGCTTGCCTCACCACATCCAGCGCGTGCTGAAGATCCTCGGACGGGTCCGAGCGGAACGTCACCCATTCGCCACGTCCTGGATGGGTGAATGACAGTTCCGCGGCATGCAACCACTGCCGCTCCAGCCCCAGTTCCTTGGCCAGCACCGGATCACACCCGTAAAGCGGATCTCCACAGCAGGGATGTTTGACGGCTGCCATGTGCACCCGGATCTGGTGGGTTCGACCGGTCTCGAGATGCACCTTGAGCAGGGTCGCGTGACGGAAGGCCTCGATCGTCTCGTAGTGAGTGACGGAGTGACGCCCGCCGTCGACGATCGCCATCTTCCAGTCGTGACGATGATCACGACCGATGGGGGCATCGATCGTTCCCGTGAACGGATCGGGATGTCCCTGGACAAGGGCGAGATACACCTTGTCGACGGTTCGGTCCCGAAAGGCCTGCTTCAACAAGGTGTAGGCGTGCTCACTTTTGGCGACCACCATAAGACCGGAGGTTCCGACGTCGAGGCGCTGCACGATGCCCTGACGCTCCGGCGCCCCACTCGTGGAGATCGCGAATCCAGCGGCCGCCAGATGCTCGACGACGCTGGGACCATCCCAACCCAGAGACGGGTGAGCGGCCACACCAGCCGGCTTGTCAACGACGACGATGTCAGAGTCATCGTGAACGATTCTCATCCCCTCGACGATCTGAGGGGTGATCGACGGGGTGGCGACGGGATCCGACAGATCGATGTCGAGCATCTGTCCCATGGCGACGCGAACAGACGCCCGGGACACCTTCTGCCCGTCCAGGAAGACCAACCCTTCCTCGATGAGATCGGCAATCCGGGATCGCGACACCCCGCTCATCCGAGCAGCAGCGGCATCAACCCTCTCTCCGTCAAGACCATCAGGTACCAGCAGGACGCTCACATCTCCTCCTTCTCGTCGCGCTCCCCTCGTACATTGTCATCCGTCGCATGGCCTTCACCGTCGTGGCGGCCGAAGATCGACACCAGCACGACGAGGATCGCCGTACCGGTGATGAAGATGTCTGCGACGTTGAAGACCGCGAAATGCGGCAGGCTGATGAAGTCGACGACATGGCCACGCAATGGCCCAGGCTCCCGGAAGATGCGATCGGTGAGGTTCCCGCAGATACCAGCAATGAGCATTCCGCAGGCGATCAGGGACCAACGATGACGAGCCTTCGGGACCCCCCACGCACACACGACGATGAGCATCGCGATGGCAAAGAGGCTGATGAGGACGGTCGCCGTCGATCCCATGGAAAAGGCAGCACCAGGATTACGCAACAACCGCAGCGTGAAGAAACCGCCAAACCAGCTCGGCGGATCGTCGGGATCAAGATGAGCGACGGCCTTCGCCTTGGTCCATTGGTCAAGGCCATAGCCAGCCACCGCGATGACGACCATCACCAGACGCCAACGCCTGAGCTGCGCTCCTGTCAGCGTAGTCGGATCAGTGGGAGAGATCACCGGCGCTCTTCGCGCTGCTTGCACTTGACGCACATGGTGGCTCGCGGGAAGGCCTGCAGACGAGCCTTTCCAACGGCCTTGCCACAGGACTCGCAGGTACCCCAGGTACCCTCGTCGAGCAGCCGGAGAGCGAGCTTCGACTGGTCGTAGACGGCACGGGCGTTGCGGGTAACGGAGATCTCCTGGTCACGCTCGAACTGGGAGGAACCAACGTCGATGGTGTCCATGCCGGCACCGTCGTTGCCCTGCTTCATGAGATCGGCAAGGTCATTCTCGGCCTTGGCGAGGGCGGTACCCATCCTGTGGACATCCGACTCCAGGGCGTCGATGATCTCGCGAACCTCATCGGCCGTCCATGGCTCATCGCCGTCGCGCACCGGCAGGGAGGCGGCGATGGCCTCGGCATCATGATCTGACATGGAACTCTCCATCGTCATGCGGGGATCGTCCCCGGCTTGGTGGTGTGTGCCGCTCATGTCATCACCTACGTGGGAGGTGCATGAACTGTGGGCAGACATTACACCCATGCCACTCACCCGTCATCCTCGTCGCCGGCTCCGAGGTTGGCCACCAGATGAACGACGCCGTGCCCCGGTCACATGACCGGGGCACGGCGTCTTAGAAAGTGTGTCGCGTCAGTTCTGCTGCTGGCCGCGGCCAATGAGAGCGTCGAGACGCGGGGTGGAGGAATCACCCGGAGCAACGCGGTTCTCCGACTTGAGCAGCTCGGGCAGCTCGGCGGGCTCGAAGACACCATTCTCCAGGTTGTCAGCCTGAGCACGCAGGTGGGAGGTGAGGGCATCGCGGTAGCTCGCCTCGAAGGAGCGCAGGTGGTCGACATTGCCTGCCAAGGTGTCACGCTCGGCCTCGAGCTCGCGGAAGAGCTCGGTGCGGCGGGTCTGGGCATCGGCATTGACCTTGTCAGCGTTGCTCTTGGCGTCCGAGGTCATCTTCTCGGCATTGACGCGGGCGCTGGACTCGATGCGCTCGGCACGGGTCTGGGCATCGACGGTGAGCTCGTGAGCCTTGGTCTCGGCAGCCTGAACCTTGCGACCGGCTTCCTCCTCAGCCTCGTGGACGACACGCTCGGCGTCGGCGAGGGCCAGCTCAACCATGCGGACCACGGCCGGAGAGGCTTCAGCGCTGGTGGTCACGACAAGCTTCTGGACGCCATCCTCGGTGGTCGTCGGCTGCTGTTGGGCGACCGAGGAAGTACGGCTACGGGAGGCAAGGGCCTGGGCATCACGCAGCTGGGCGCCAAGACGCTCGTTCTCGCTGCGCAGGCGGGCAACCTCGGCCGGGTCGATGTCCTGGCCCGGGCGCTGGGTGGCCCGACGCAGCTCCTCGATCTCGGACTGCAGGGAAGCCTTCTCCTGCTCGATCTGGTGGGCGCGGTTCTCGGCCTCCTGCTGGGCGGCCTTGGCACGATCGACCTCACCGGAATCAACCGCCGGACGATCATTCTGTTGGGAGCGCAGCTCCTCGATCTGGGCACGGAGGTGCTCGTTCTCGTCGACGAGCTCCTGATCGGCCTTCTGCTCACCCTGGTCGCCGGACCTAAGGGCCTCGACCTGGGCCTTGAGACGCTCATTCTCGTCGGTGAGGGTCATGAACGCCGCTTCAACCTTGTCGACGAAATCATCGACTTCAATGGCGCGGTAGCCCTCGCCGGGGCGTTTGACCATCGGGAAACGAACCTTGCGCACCTCTTCGAGGGTCAGCGTCATTGTGCACTCCAAGATGTCGGGAACAGTCAGGACCCGTGAGGCGGACCGTATGGTCCGGGGTGGACACGAGATGCCGACAAGGTTACTCCACCGCGGCGCTCGCGTCACTCGGGAGGCTCAACCTCACCTTCGGGGTATGGCCAATACCCCCTCACCAGAAGAGGGCGACAACCAGCCTCTGAAGGACAGCCAGCAGGACGAAAACGATGATGAACCCAACCGAGAATCCGACATTGCCGAACCTCACCGGCGGCACAAGTCGATCAAAGAACTTGATCGGCGGATCCGTGATCGTGTAGACGATCTCAAACACCACTGCCAATGCGCCGTGCGGCTCGAAATCGCGCACCAGCAACGGCACCCAAGACATGAGCATCCGCACGATGAGCAACACCGTGTAAATCTGAATGAGCCACGTGAGAATGGTCCCGGCCAGGATCATGGCTGACTCCGTCAGGACTGGTTGAAGAACCCGCCACTGGCGATGCGGGCCTTGTCCTCCGGGGTGACATTGACATTGCGCGGGCACAGCAGGAAGACCTTGCTCGTCACCCGCTCGATGGTTCCGCGCAGACCGAAGATGAGACCGGCAGCGAAATCGACCAGGCGCTTAGCGTCGGCGTCGTCCATCTCGGTGAGGTTCATGATGACGGGAATGCCGTCACGGAACTGCTCGCCAATCGTCCGAGCCTCGTTGTAATTGCGCGGATGGACGGTCAGGATGCGGTTGATGTCGGCGATGCTCGGCTCCTCGAGTTCCGGGCGACGCTGCTGGACCGCCTTGTGTTCCCTGCCGCGCTGCCCGGTGGAGTCGTGATGATGCAACTGGGTCACCTCCGAAGATGGCTCGTACCCGTCGTCGGAGTAGACCTCCGTGGTGAGCTCCTCGTCCGGAAGATCCTCCTCGTCGTAGCGACGATCGTCGACAATGCCGACGTACGAGGCGATCTTCCTGCCGATTCCTGCCATCTGGAGCTCCTTCTCGTGGGTGCGTCCCCAAGACGGGGATCTCACCATTCAAGCCTGCCACGGATATTGCCACGGTTTGACGAGACACGCGAACTGCTGACACATCATGGACCGGCGCGATCCGTCCTCACCGAGGGTTGGAAGTCCTCCACACCAGGCCGGCAAGACGTCCCGCACCGTGATCCCTCCGGTGAGAGAACAGATCTTGTCCCTCAAAAGTACATGGGTCAAGCCCGACTGCTGCCACGCCCAGGGACTCCAGCTGGACCAGGGCGCCGGCACCCAAATCAAGGGCCGGAGTCCCTCGACGAGTCACGGCCCGGGTTGCCGGGTACTCGGCCCACACCTGCTCTGCCATGTCAGCGGGGACCTCATAACAGTTGCCGCAAATATGAGGCCCCACCCATGCCAGCAGGTCAGTGGCTCCCATGTCTCGCATGGCGCTGACGGTGGCCGGAAGGACCCCCGCCAGGAATCCCACTCGACCGGCGTGAGCAACTCCGATGACACCAGTTTTCGGGTCAGCCAGCACGACGGGCATGCAATCGGCGACCCGAATGGCCAGTGCGACCCCGGGGAGGACGGTGACCATGGCATCAGCGACGGGGAGTTTCCGCTGGCCTGCGACGCGGTCTCCAAGATAGCGTTGCGGAGTCCACCCCTCGACGTCGTCAGCCCCGACTCGCCACACGTCCTTGCCGTGCACCTGATGACAGACCATCACCGGACCAAGACCGAGGCGGGCACGCAGCGCCTCCAGGTGCTCGAGAACGGCGGGATCCTCGTCAGTGCGTCCGAGATTGAACCCGTCAAAACCGTGACCCCCCAGGCCCCGGCCGGCAGGGTCGACGCGATCCGTGAAGGCGACCCCAACGCCATTGTTGGCGTCGGGGTCGATGACGAATCTCAGCACGTCACTTCAAGAAGTCGGGGATATCCAGATCATCCTCGGGCTCATCGACCTGCGGACGCTCGTCCTGCTGCTGGACCGGCTGGTTCAACTGCTCCGGCTGGGAGGGACGATGACCGAACGGGCTGCCCTGGGTCTGCGGACGAATCGGGGTCGGCTGCTGGTTGCCGCTGCCCTGACGGTTCGCGCTGGAGGCAGATCCGGACGGGGCTGCCCCGGTACCAAAGACTCCTGCCGAGGAACGATTACTCATTGCCGGACGGGAGGCCGGACGCTGGCTGATGCCAGGTTGCTTGGTGCTGGTGGGCTGGCCATTCTCGAACCCGGCCGCGATGACCGTGACGCGCACCTCATCGCCGAGGGCATCGTCGATGATGGTGCCGAAGATGATGTTGGCCTCGTCGTGAGCGGCGGCCTCGATGAGATTGGCCGCACTGGCGACCTCGAACAGACCGAGGTCGGAGCCACCGGCGATGGACAGCAGTACGCCGCGAGCACCGTCGATGGACACCTCGAGCAGCGGGGACGAGATGGCCATCTCGGCGGCAGCACGGGCGCGGTCCTCGCCAGAGGCACGTCCGATGCCCATGAGGGCCGATCCGGCGTTCGACATGACCGACTTGACGTCGGCGAAGTCCAAGTTGATCTGACCCGGCGTCGTGATGAGGTCGGTAATGCCGGAAACACCTTGCATCAGCACCTGGTCGGCCTGTTTGAAGGCGTCCAGGATGGCGATCTGCTGGTCCGTCATATCCAACAACTTGTCGTTGGGAATGACGATGAGGGTGTCGACCTCGTCGCGCAGATTGCCGATACCGGACTCGGCCTGGGACGAACGGCGGTGGCCCTCGAAGGAGAACGGGCGGGTCACGACACCAATGGTCAGGGCCCCGAGGGAACGAGCAATCTTGGCGACGACGGGAGCAGCACCTGTGCCAGTCCCACCGCCCTCACCGGCGGTGACGAAGACCATGTCGGCGCCCTTGAGGGACTCCTCGATCTCGTCAGCGTGATCCTCGGCAGCCTGACGTCCCTTGTCAGGGTCCGCACCTGCACCCAGTCCTCGGGTGAGGTCCCTGCCGATGTCGAGTTTGACGTCGGCATCGCTCGTGAGGAGGGCCTGGGCATCGGTGTTGACGGCGAGGAACTCAACTCCCTTGAGTCCCGCCTCGATCATGCGGTTAACGGCATTGCAGCCGCCACCGCCTACCCCCACGACCTTGATCACGGCGAGGTAGTTCTGGGATGGAATAGCCACTGGAGTTCTGCCTCACTCTTGTCTGACGGACCGGTCTAGGGCAAGGGTATGAGCACGTCAGAGGGGTGTCCAACGCCGTAGGCCACCTTGACCTCGACCCTCAACCCCGGCTTGAGACTGCTCACCGAGAGGTCGGATGCTCCGGGGATGAGACGTCGAAACGGGTTGCCTTGACATTGAGCATCGCGGCGGTGACCTTGCCCTTGAGCTCGGACTGATCCGCCGATCCCCACACCACCGTCCGCTTACCGGACAACACCACGACGATGGCGTCACGAGACTTGGCCTCGACGTGGTCGACCTGTCGCCTCAGCTCGACGGGGAAGGAATCAGCCACGGTTGCGACGTCGCGCAGCAGGGCACGATTGCCCGACGACGTCGTGGCCCACACCACCTTCGGGGTCGGCTTGGCCGTCCGGTTGAAGATCGCCCCGGTGGGGTCAATCCACAGGTATCCCCCCGGAGTCTTCACCTGATACGAGACCTTCAACTCGGTGACGTCGATGACGAGGGTGTGAGGCCACTTCCGGTGCACCTCAGCCTGGTGGACGATGTCCATCGAGGTGACGCGAGCAACGACCTCGTCAGTGTTGACCCGCGCCAGGGGCTGGCCTTTCTGCACCTTGGCGGCCTGCTCGACCTGGGAGACCGTGACCAGATGCGTTCCGTGAACCTCGACGGTGTCGACGCTGAACACGGAGGAACTGCGCACCACCCAGATCGCCACCAGGATGAGGACCACCACCGCAGCGACGATTCCTGCGATGATCTGGTTGCGACGTCGGCGGCGTCGGCGTCGCAACTCGATGGCAACGTTGATGTCGGAAACCGGCATCAGGACTTGTCCTCCAGCAATCCCACCAGAACTGGACCCACCAAGGTGACGTCTCCAGCTCCCAGGGTGATGACGAGGTCGCCGGGCCGCACCTCTTCGGCAAGAGCCTCCGGGAGGTCCTGCTTGTCAGGAACGTAGCGGGAATCACCACCTGCCGCGATGACCGCATCGTGCACCATCTCGCCCGTGACCCCAGGAATCGGGTCCTCCCGGGCGGGGTACACGTCAGAGACGATGACGCGGTCAGCCAGGGTGAGGGCCTGGCCGAACTCCTCGGCGAAGTCCCGGGTACGGGAGAACAGATGAGGCTGGAAACAGGCGATGACCCTCCCCTGTCCGGTCACTGCGCGGCGAGCAGCCCCGAGAGTGGCGCGCAGCTCGGTCGGATGGTGGGCGTAATCGTCGAAGACTGCCACGTCACCGACGCATCCCACCAGCTGGAAGCGCCGCAGGGTACCTGTGAAGGCGCCAATTCCCGTCAGGAGTTCGTCATGGTCAATCCCCAGCAGGGAGCCGACGCAGTAGGCGGCAGCAGCGTTGGAGACGTTGTAGCGGCCGGGAACCTGGAGTTCGGTGCGACCCCGGGTGGACCCGTGGACGAGGGTGGCCGAGGCCGTCGTGCCCTCCAGGTCGAGGTCGACGAGCTGGACCTCTGCCTGCTCCGACTCACCGTAGGTGACCACCTTGACCGTTCCGGTGCTCTCCAGGCGAACCGCCAGCTCGGCCGCCCCCGGATCATCGACATTGGTGACGACATAGCGCACCTCGGGGCGGGTTGCCATCGAGATGAAGCCATCGAAGTAAGCCTGCGGGGTGCCCCAGTTGTCGAGGTGGTCAGCTTCCACATTGGTGACGACGACGATCTGGCTGGGGTACTGCAGGAAGGAGCCGTCGGACTCGTCAGCCTCGACGACGAAGACCTCCCCCCCACCCAGGTGGGCCGACTCTCCGGTGGATGCCAGCGGTGAACCGATGACGTAGGACGGATCAGCTCCGGCATGATCGAGCATGGTGGCGACCATTCCGGTGGTCGTCGTCTTGCCATGGGTACCGGCGATCGAGACACCCTCACGACCCAACATGAGGGCAGCCAGAGCGGCCGAGCGGTGCCAGACGCGCAGGCCGAGACGATTGGCCTCCACCAGCTCCGGATTGTCAGGACGGATCGCCGAGGAGACCACGACCGTGCGAGCCCCGGCCAGATGGGCAGGGTCATGGCCCACCCAGGTCTGGACCCCAGCAGCTGCCAGATCACGCAGGTTGGCTGAATCGACCTGGTCGGAGCCGCGAACGTCCACTCCCATGTCGTGGTAGATCCGCGCCACACCGCTCATTCCGGCTCCGCCGATGGCGATGAAGTGAACCGGCCCAATGGTGCTGGGGCCGAGCAGCTCGACAGGTTCCCGCAATGACATGAGTTTTCTCCTCGAACAGTCGTCGGGTCGATCACTTCGAATTGGTGGCCGAGATCACCCGTGCCGCCATCTCCTCAGCGGCATGGGCAGGCATGAGTCCCCGTCCGGCAGCTGACATTCTGGTCAGCGCATCGGCGTCATGGATACGCGCGGTCTCGGCGAGGAGCCGCTGGGCATCCAGTTCCGCGTTCGTGACGACGACACCAGCCCCGGCGTCAACGGCCGAGGTGGCATTGCGCGCCTGTTCGCCATTGCCGTGTGGCAATGGAACGTAGATCGTCGGCAGGCCGACGGTCGCGGTCTCCACCACTGTTCCAGCTCCGGAACGAGCCACCATCAGGTCGGCAGCCGCGTACGCACTGGCCATGTCGTCAACATATCCGACCGGCAGCCAGGCAGCTCCCGTCGTTTCATCAACGATCTTGGTGTTGCCCTTGATGTTCTTCGGGCCCACGACGTGGAGGATTTGCACACCGTCGGCAAGGAGGGTGTCACGTGCTGCGACGACGGCGTCATTGATGGCGACCGCTCCCTGAGATCCTCCGGAGACAAGCAGGGTGGGACGGTCGGTGTCCAGTCCCAGATCGGCGCGAGCGCGGGCACAACGCCCGGCTCGATCCGCGTCGCTGGAGTCTGCCAGGTCAGTGATCTGCGTGCGCAGCGGCATACCGACGAAGGTGCCCTTCGGCAACGGGGTGTCGGGGAACGCCGTACCGACGAAAACCGCAAACCGCGCGGCGATCTTGTTCGCCAGCCCGGGAACAGCGTTCTGCTCGTGAATGACGACGGGGATCCTGGCTTTCCTGGCAGCCAGGTATGCAGGCAACGAGACGTAACCGCCGAAGCCAACGACCACATCAGCCCGGCGCTGCTTGAGCACCGCACCTGCCTTCCGTACCGCTCCGGCCAACCGACCAGGAACCTTGAACAGATCCGCGTTCACCGTGCGCGGCAGCGGCACCGGAGGAATCATGTCGAGCTCGAGACCGGCCTCGGGGATCACTCGTCCCTCAAGACCCTTCGGCGTCCCGATGCAGGAGACCGTGACGCCACGCTCCTGCAGAGCCTTCGCGGTGGCAATAAGGGGAGATGTGTGGCCAGCCGTTCCTCCGCCAGCCAGAACAACGTTCACCATGGGTACTCCTCGGGGGAATGGGATATGGCGTCGAGATCAGCCACGATTACCTCCGTCGACGACACTCGTCACACGGGCGGGCTCAGTGCGTCGGGAAGCCTCAGTACTGCGCCGAGCGTCTGGCTCGGTACGGGCACACGCCAAGATGATGCCGACCGCCAACAACACCGACACCAAGGCCGATCCACCGATAGAGATGAAAGGAAGCGGCACGCCGACGACCGGCAACAGATTCAGTGAGACAGACATGTTGATGATCGCCTGGGCCGCAATCCATGCGGTGGCCGTCGATGCGGCCGAACGACGGAAGAGAGAGTCCTGGCGCATCGCCGTCCTCACTCCTGCCCACACGAGCAGGGTAAACAGCAGGATCACGCCGAGGGTGCCGAGCAGACCCATCTCCTCACCGAGGACGGCGAAGACGAAGTCGTTCTGCGCACCGTCGTAGAGTCCTCCCCACTTCTGACGGGACGCACCGATGCCGACCCCCCACCAGCCACCGGTCGCCAGGGCGTAGATCGCCGAGAGCGGCTGCTGGGAGGTCGTCGCGCCATTGTCAGGATGCAGGAAGGACAGCACGCGCTGAGCTCGGTAGGGAGTGATCGCGATGAGCATCAGGATCGCCAGCAGGCCCAGACCGATGAGAGCGCCCAAATAACGTTTCGGCACGCCGAATCCCCACATCTGCGCCAACATGATGAGTCCGATGATCATCGTCGTCCCAAGGTCTCCCTGAGCGACGACCAGCAACCCGATGACCCCATACAGCGCAAGATAAATGCCCACGCCTTTGGACGTCGCCATCTCGTCTCGACGCGACGCCATGTAGCTGGCCCCGATGAGGACCAGCGCGAACTTCGCGAACTCCGAGGGCTGCAGGCTGACCGGGCCGAGAGCCAGCCACGACTGGTTCCCCTTGCCAGCGTCCGATCCCAGGGGGGTCAGCACCATTACGAGCATCAGGCAGACGACGGCGTAGGTCAGCCCGCCGAGTTGGCGCAGATGTGCTTCCGACAACCGGGACACCACCGCCGAGGCAATCGCTCCGACGACGAGGAAGAGGATCTGGCGAATGGCGAAGTGGTAGGGCCCGCGTCCGAGCGACTGGGAGTACACCGAGGACGAGGACAACCCCATCAACGCTCCGATGCCGCACAGCAGCACGGTGGTGGCGAGGATGACGTAGTAATCCAGGAAGGGTTGAGTCAGCAAGCCACCTGAGGATCCGTCACCGCTGTCGAGTCGCAGGAAGTGTGTCAGCCAGCTGGCGGGGGTCCGGCGTCGGGCTCCATTCATCTGCCGAGGAGTCCGGGTGTCGACCGACTTCTCAGCCATCAGCATCCGGCCCGTCAATCTGTCGTGCCGCGCTGACGAAGTCGTCACCGCGGGCAGCATATCCAGGCCAAATGTCGAGGCTCGCGCACCCCGGAGCCATCAAGACGGTGTCGCCGGCGCGGGCCATCTCGGCCGCCTCGCGAACTGCCTTGGCCATGCATTCTCGCGACATGTCATCGATGACGACGACGGGGACATGCGGGGCGTGCTCGGCCAAGGACTTGGCGACGACGTCACGGTCGGTTCCCAGCACGATGGCTCCGCGCAGCTTCTCGGCGTGGGTGGTGACCAGGTCGTCAAAGTTGGTGCCCTTGGCCTGGCCTCCGGCGATCCACACGATGTGCTCGAAGGCGCGCATCGAGGAGTTCGCGGCGTGAGGGTTGGTGGCCTTGGAGTCGTCGACCCAGGTGATGCCACCAGCTTTATGGACGGTCTCGATCCGGTGCCCGCCAAGGTGGAGGTCGCGCAGACCCTGACCCACGGCGCGGGCCGGCACATCGAAGGAGCGAGTCAGGGCAGCTGCCGCCAAGGCGTTCTCGACATTGTGTGGGGCGAAAGGACGGACGTCATCGAGGTGGGCCAGCTCCATGGCGGAGGTCGCCCGCTGGTCGACGAAGGCACGGTCGACGATGAGATCATCGACGACACCGATCATGGAGGGGCCGGGGATTCCGGTAGTGAAGCCGATGGCGCGAGCTCCCTCGACGACATCTGCCTCCTCGACCATGTGCTCGGTCGCGGGGTCGGCGACATTGTAGACGCAGGAATTCGTCACCTGGTGATAGATCCGAGCCTTGTCAGCCGCATAGGAGGCGAAGGGGTCATCCTCGTGGGCATACCACTCCAAATGATCCTGCTGCAGATTCAGGACGGCAGCCGAGTGCAGGGAGAGGGAATTCGACCAGTGCAGCTGGAAGCTGGAAAGCTCCACGGCGAAGACGTCGTAGTCGATCTCGTCGGCCATCGCCTCCAGGATGGGCCGACCGATGTTACCGACGGCGCAGGCTCGCAACCCCGCCGCGTTGAGAATGGACTCGGTCATCTGGGTGGTCGTCGTCTTGCCATTGGTGCCAGTGATGGCAAGCCACGGGACGACGCGGTCCGGATGCATGAGACGCCAGGCCAGTTCTGGCTCTCCCCAGACTGGAATCCCCTGGAGTAGAGCACTGGCCACCAAGGACTGGATCGGACGCCACCCCGGGGACACGATGACGAGGTCGGTGCCCTCAGGAAGTTCAGCTGCCGCCCCGGCCCCCAGTCGCACCTCGGCACCGAGCACCTCGAGCAGCCCGCCTTTGTCGCGATGACCATCGTCGTCGGAGTCGTCGAGCACGAGCACCGTGGCATCGAGCTCGAGCAGGGCGTCGGCAGCGGCGTAACCAGAAGTACCCAGACCGGCGACGACGACGTGTACTCCCGACCAGTCGAACAGCCGGTCGGCCGAGCTCAGATCAACCTTTCCGGAGAACGTCACTGTCCCGCCACCCATTCTGCGTAGAAGATTCCCAGGCCGGCCGACACGGCCAGACCGCAAATGATCCAGAACCTGATGACCACGGTCACCTCAGCCCACCCCTTCAACTCGAAGTGGTGATGCAACGGGGCCATCTTGAAAACTCGTTTTCCACCGGTGAGTTTGAACACACTCACCTGGAGCATCACCGAGATCGTCTCGATGACGAACAGTGCGCCGATGATGACCAACAGCAATTCGGTACGGCTGACGACAGCCATACCCGCAACAGCGCCACCGAGAGCCAGGGACCCGGTGTCACCAAGGAAGATCTTGGCCGGCTTCGCATTCCACCACAGGAAACCGAAACAGGCTCCTGCGATGGCAATGGCCACCACGGCGATGTCGTGCGGATCACGCACCGCGTAGCAATGGTTGCCGGCAGTAGTCGGACGCGAACACCACTGGTTGAACTGCCAGATGCTCAGCAAGGTGTAGGCGCCGAAGACCATGGTGGTGGCCCCCGTCGCCAACCCGTCCAGGCCGTCGGTGAGGTTCACCGCATTGGAACTACCAGCAATGAGCAGGATCACCCAGATGATGCCCAACCAGACAGGCAGATGAAGCCAGGAGATGTCGCGCAGGAATGAGATCGCCGAGGAACCCGGAGTGACTCCGTGGGTATCCGGGAAGTACATCACTCCGATGGCGAAGGTGACGGCAACAAACGCCTGTCCAAGCAGTTTTCCCCTGGGTTTGAGGCCCAATGAGCGCTGTTTGGAGATCTTCGTCCAGTCATCGAGGAATCCGATGAATCCCAGACCGGCGAAGAGCCAGAGGACCATTACGGCTGAGAGAGTCGGGTGGGTCCAGGTCACCAGATGCGCGACGATGTAGGCAAACAGGACCGACACAATGATGACGGCACCGCCCATGGTCGGGGTGCCCTTCTTCGTCTTGTGGGTGGTCGGGCCGTCGTCGCGAATGAACTGGCCGTATCCTCTTGCGGCGAGCCAGTGGATGAACCATCGCGTGCCGACAAGGGTGCCGATCATCGACACCGCGCCGGCGAGCAGGATGTTCTTCACGCCTGAGCCTCCCTATCCTCGAACACAGCGCGCCCCACCCGTTCCAGCGCCAGGCCTCGGGATGCTTTGAGGAGAACGACATCGTGCGAGGTCCAACTTAGCGACTCAGCAGCCTCTTCCACGGTGGTGACGAACACATGTGCGCCTTCTGCGCACGCGCCGGCAGCAATGTTCTCGGCCTCGTCACCGACCGCGATGACGACGTCAAACCCGACCTGAGCAGCACGTCGACCTGATTCGGCATTGAGTTCAGGGGAATCCTTGCCGAGCTCAAGCATGTCGCCAAGCACAGCGATGCCACGGGTTTGGGGATCAGCGGCCCGGCGAGTCGCGAGGACGTGACCCATGGCTTTCAAGGAAGCAGCCATCGAGTCAGGGTTGGCGTTGTAACAGTCCTCAACCAGCACCAGGCCATCAGCTCGCTCACGCAACTGCATCCTCATGGCAGACCGCGACACAGCCTTGCTCAAGGCCTCGGCAATGCGACCGACAGTGTCCCCGTCGACAGCGCCATTGAGCTCCAGAGCTGCCAGCGCTGCAGCAGTGGCGGCAACAGCATTGGCGACCTGGTGGGCCCCCATCGTCGTCAACCGGACCCGACTGGTCCAGGTCGACTCGCCCCTGCGAACACCCAGGGTGAAGGAGTGACGATCCAGATCGTCAGAAGTGATCGACTCCGCCCACACCTCGACCTCGGCATCCGGGCGCCGGTGATCGGCATCAGGGCTGAACCATGCGATATGGCCACTGGTCCGCGGGGCCATCCCAGCCACCAGTTCATCGGCAGCATTGAGGACAGCCCAGCCGTCAGAGCTGAGAGCCTCGACGATTTCGCCCTTGGCCCGGGCGATGACCTCACGGGATCCGAACTCGCCCAGGTGGGCGGTCCCGATGTTGAGGACCATGGCGACGTCGGGGGTGACGATGGAGGTCAGCCACGAAATGTGGCCGAGTCCGCGAGCCCCCATCTCGGAGACGAGGAATGCGGTCTCCTCGTTGACGCGGCATGCCGTTAGGGGCACGCCGATCTCATTGTTGAACGACCCCACCGGAGCCACCGTCGGGCCAAAGGCCTCGAGAACCTGGGCCAGCATGTCCTTGGTGCTCGTCTTGCCGCTGGACCCAGTGAGAGCAATGGTCCGCAGACCACGGCATCGTTCGGTGCCCACGACGTGACGGGCCAATCGAGACAGTCCGGCCTGGCCGTCGTCAACGATGAGGTGCGGCAACTGGGCGTCGGTGGCGCGCGTACCCATCACGGCAGCCGCGCCAGCTTCCTGAGCAGCCTCCGTGAAGTCGTGTCCGTCCGCCCGGGCGCCAGGCAGAGCGACGAAGAGAGCCCCCGGAGTCACCTCACGGGTGTCGATGACGACGTCGGGGCCCACCTGTGCAGAGCCGTCAACCGGTTCGGCCCCGACCCATGGGGAAAGGGTGGCAATGTCGACAACTCTCATCGGGTCTGATCCTCCTCGGCCTGCCGAGCCATGGTGCGCCATTCAGCTCGGATGACCTCACGATCGTCGAATGGCAGCACCTCGCCGCCAACATGTTGTCCGGTCTCGTGCCCCTTGCCGAGCACGCAGATGACGTCTCCGACCTCGGCCATTCTCAAGGCCTCGTTGATCGCCTCACGACGGCGTCCGCCATCGACGACGATGACACCATCCTCGGCGGCCTCGTGGGCACCCTCCAACACCGCTGCGCGGATCGTTGCCGGATCCTCAGTACGTGGGTTGTCGTCGGTGATGATGACGACGTCGGCCCTCTCAGCCGCAACATCACCCATGGGGCCACGCTTGGCGGCGTCACGGTCTCCCCCAGCACCCAGGACGGCGATGAGACGCCCCCCGTCGACCGAGGACCGTGCCGCATCAAGGGCGGAGGCAATCGCCTGCGGAGTGTGCGCGAAGTCGACCAGAGCGGTCGGTGAGTCAGGGCCGAGGTCGACGCGCTCCATCCGACCTGGCACCTGAGCAGACGACAATCCGTGCGCAACCTCGTCGAAGGAGAGCCCTGCGGCCTCCAGCATTGCCAGGGCCATGACCGCGTTGCGGACGTTGAACTCACCGGGCAGGGACAATTCGAGAGTGCGCTCCCCCGACGGGGTCGTGACCTCGAGGACGGCCCCGTGCGGTCCCGGATGCCACGACGTCACCTGATAGTCGGAGGGTTCGTGGATCGACGTCGTCACGGCCGTGACGCCACTGGCCTGCATCCTCTCGACGAGTTGACGTCCACGCGGGTCGTCAACGTTGATGACGCCGAGCCGGGCCAGGTTCGAGGTGAACAGACGAGCCTTGGCCTCGAAGTAATCATCGAGGGTCTTGTGGAAGTCAAGATGATCGCGACCGAGGTTGGTGAAGGCAGCGACATCGAAACGGGTGCCGTCGACCCGTTGCAGGGCGAGGGCGTGGGAGGAGACCTCCATGACGACGTCGGTCGCTCCCCTCTCAGCCATGGCGCCGAAGAGACCTTGGAGATCCGGAGCTTCCGGGGTCGTCACTGTGGTACGAGCGCTCGGCAACTCGACACCGTCGAGCTGGAACCCAATCGTCCCGATCGTCCCGACGTGGCGTCCAGCAGCTCGCAGACCTGCCTCCACCAGGAAGGCCGTCGTCGTCTTGCCATTGGTACCAGTGACACCGAACATCGTCATGGCATCAGCGGGATGGCCGAAGATCTTGGCAGCCGCGACCGCCATCGCAGCCCGGGGATCCGGGACGACGATGATCGGCACACCGGCATCCGCAGCGAGGGTCGCACCCTCGTCGTCAGTGAGGACTGCCACCGCACCGGACTGTGCTGCCGAGCCAGCGAATCGAGCCCCATGGGCGTGGAGACCGTGCAGACCGACGTACAAGTCGCCGTGACGTACCTGACGGGAGTCCAGGGTGATCCCGCTGATCGCAGGACCGTTCTCATCGGCCCGACACCCGTCGAGCTCGGCCACCAGATCACCCCACGCAATGGAATTCACCTCCGAAGGCCGCAGGGCGGTGTCTGCAGGTGATGTGAGGGTGGGAGTGGGTTCAGGGCTCACGGCTGGTACTCCAAGGGTTCCTTGCGCGCTTTGTCGGTGGACGGTTGCACACCGTAGCGCGGCAGGGCGACGGACATCAGTTGCCGCGCCGCCGGCTGCGCCACCTCCGTACCTGTGTGTCCGTTGGTGGGCTGGTTGATGACGACATAGGTGAGAATACGCGGCTTCTCGATGGGAGCGACGGCGATGAATGAGGAGATGTAACCGCGATAGCAGTGGCATTGCGGGTCAACACGCTGCGCAGTACCCGTCTTTCCCCCCATTCGGTAATCCGGGATCGGTCGGCCCTTGGCCGTCGAGACGACGTTCTCCATCATGTCGCGGACCTGCTCGGAAGCCTGCTGGGAGATCACTCGGCGGGTCGTCGTGTCAGGGATCTCAGCAGGTTCACCGTGACCGTCGACAGCTGATTTGATGATCGTCGGGGAGTGGTATACACCACCGTTGACGATGCCAGCCACCGCAGCAGCCTCCTGGATCGCGGTCACCGACAACCCCTGGCCAAAGGCCACCTGGTCACGGGTGTAGTCGGGCATGTCCGGTTTGGGAATCTGGCCGTGGGCCTCGCCGGGAAGACCGATCCCGGTAGGTGCCCCTAGGCCGAAGGACTTGAGGTAGGAGGCCATCGTCCCCTTGTCGAGGTTTCGGGCGAAGAGGGTCGTCCCGATGTTCGAGGAGTGCACGAAAACACCGCGAGCGGTCAGGTGCTCGGTGCCGTGGGGCTCGGCATCCGTGATCTTGCCGCCCCCGGAGGACAAGGCCGGAGGAACGACGATGTGGGTATCGGGAGTGAGGACTCCCTGGTCGGTGAGGGCGGCCATCGTCAGTACCTTCTGGACCGACCCCGGCTCGTAGGCATCCTGGATGGTCCGATTGCGGGTCTGGCTCTCCTTGGCCTTCCCCGGCTTGTTCGAGTCGAAGGTGGGCATCGACACCATGGCGAGTACCTCGCCATTCGTCACGTCCATCATGATGATCTCGCCACTCTTGGCCTTGGCGTTCTTGATGGCCGTGCCCAGTGCCTGCTGGGCCATGAGCTGTAGCTGTGCGTCAAGGGTCAGAGCGTAACTGGTGCCATTGACGGCAGGAACGAGGGTGTTGGATCCCAGCGGGATGCGTCCCCACGTCGAAGCTTCGTAGGACTCCTTTCCGGGCACACCTGCCAAGGCCTTGTCGTGGCTGTGTTCGAAGCCGCCAGCGCCCTTGCCCTCGGCATTGACGAATCCGACGACATTGGACGCCACCTTCCCGGAGGGATAGGTGCGGATCGGGTCATTCGAGCTGAAGATCCCGTACCATTCCCCCTCCTTCATGTCCTTCTTGATGAGGTCGAAGGTGTAGCTGTCGACGTGGTGACGCACCACCGAGTAGCGGCTGAGATTGCCCTTGGAGTCGGTGGCCGTGAGAGCCTTGCGGTAATCCTCCGGACGTCCGCCGAGGTGCTTGGCCAGGATCTTGGCAATCGCCTTGGGGGCTGCAGCGGCTTTCTCCCGCTGGGTACGACTCATGGTGACCCGCTCGTCAACGCCATTGCGCGAGATCATGCGAGGGTCGACGAATACCAACACGGCCGGCTGAGTCTGCGCCATGACGGTGCCATTGCGATCAGTGAGCCGTCCGCGGTCGGGCTGCAGGTCGTATGTGTACTTCATCCGCGCGGCCGCCGAGGCCGCGTACGCAGGAGCCTCGATGGCCTGCAACTGCAGAGCGCGGCTGGCCAGACCGATCGCGAGCACGAGGAATGCCGCCATGATGATCGTCAGACGGCCTCGTTGGGAGGCCATCCGTGGGGCTGGCCTCGCGCTCGACGCAGGACGACCCGGACGGTAACCGGGGCGCGATGGCGCGGATCCACGCCCGGGCGCAGGCGGTCGGGCGGAACCGGGACGCCGGGTCGGACCCGTGGAACGCCGGAAATCGCTCACGGCTGACCCAGCTCTGGCTTGGCCGTCTCACCGATGAGTCCTGGTGCTTCCTTGCCGTCAACCCTCGTCTGGGTTCCCATCACCTTGCCAGTGCGCAGATCAATGTAAGAGCCGTAGGGATTCGGCCTCATGCCGAGCTTCTTGGCCTCTTCCTGCAGGTTTTGCGGTCCTCGCAAGTGATCGACCTCAGCCCCGAGCACGGCCTGCTGGTGCTGCAGGACGTTGAGATTGCGCGTCTCCTGGGCAATCTGCATGGACTGTGCCTGGATTGTGGTGTTGAGCACCAGGAGACCGGCCAACCCGGCAGCCAGCATGACGACGATGAGGATGGCGAAGCCGAGCCGTCCCATCCTCTGCTGCTGAACCCGCCGTGGCAGGGCTCGCAGCACCGGACGTAGCGGGGCGGTACGCGCTGCGGCAACCTTGGCCGGGTGGGGACGCGGTGCTGGTTCGGCGCTCATCGGCTCTCCTTCGTCGCATGCTGAGAACTAACGAATCCAGGACGGACCCGCTCAATGACCCGCAACCGTGCTGACGCGGATCGTGGATTCGTGGACACCTCGTCGGCGTCAGGACGTTCAGCTCCTCGAGTGACAGGGCTGAACTTGGCTGCCATTGACTCCGGGACCATCGGCAGACCCGCTGGCGCGGTGTCGGCGCAAGCGTCCCGGAAGACTTCCTTGACTGGCCGATCCTCCAGGGAGTGGTAAGCGAGAACTGCCATCCGGCCGCCGACGGCGAGCCGGTCGAGTGCTCGGGGAAGTACCGCTGGAAGGGTCTCCATCTCGCGGTTGACGGCAATACGCAGTGCCTGAAAGGTGCGCTTGGCGGGATGCCCCGAGCGCTTGTGCCGAACAGCGGCGGGGATCGCCTCGGTGATGATGTCGACGAGGCGTCCGGAGGTCTCAATGGGTTGACGATCCCGCTCTGCGACAATGGCCCGCACGATGCGATCGGCGAACTTCTCCTCGCCGTACTCGCGCAGGATCCGCACCAGGTCGCCTGGGGCGGATGCGTTGACGATCTCGGCGGCAGTACGTCCACCGGACTGGTCCATGCGCATGTCCAGCCGGGAATCGACGGAGTATGAGAACCCGCGGCCCACCTCGTCGATCTGCAGGGAGGACAGCCCCAGATCGAGCAGCACCGAATTCACGTGCCCCAGCCCAAGGTCATCGAGGACTTCGGGGAGCTCGTCATGGACGGCATGGACGAGATGGACGCGATCCCCGAACGGCTCGAGTCGCGCACCCGCCATGGCCAGGGCCTGCTTATCCCGGTCGATACCGACGAGCCGCACGTGAGGAAACTGTTTCAGAACAGCTTCGGCGTGACCTCCCATACCAAGGGTGCCATCAAGGTGAACGGGGTTCTCGCCCTCGAGGGCTGGGGAGAGAAGGTCGAGAATGCGGGTGCGCATGACAGGGATGTGAACGGCATCGCCGGCAATGGCATCGGTCGCCATGAGCATCCCCTCCCCGGCATGGTCTGCCAGCAACGTCTTCGACCGGTGTCGACGACCCGTGGTCCGGGGTTCCGTTCCGGCTGGACCACCTGGCACAGGGGAAGTTGTGTCAGGGGGCCCGGTCGGACCGGAGCCGCGGATCACGCGATCACTGTTCGGCGAAGACCTCCTCGTTCATGTCGGCGAAGATCTCCTCCTGGGCTTCGGAGTACTTCTCCCACTCGGTGGCGTCCCACACCTCGACACGGGTGATCGCACCCACCACGACGATCTCCTTGTCGAGACCGGCGTAGCGCCTCAGCATCGACGGAATCATGACCCGCCCTTGCTTGTCCGGAGTGGTGTCACTGGCACCGGCTGCCAACATGCGCTGGTAGTCACGAACTTTCTTGACACTCACCGAACCCTTAGCGATCTCCCGGGTCGTCTCCACGAAGGTTTCGGTCGGGTAGATCGCCAGACACCTGTCCTGGCCTCTGGTGATGACCAACCCGTCGTCCAACTCGTCGCGGAACTTCGCCGGTAGGAAGAAGCGGCCTTTTTCGTCGAGCTTTGGAGTGTGCGTACCCAGGAACACCGGGCACCTCCTTGCTCCACGATCGGGGCGATCTCCTCCACTTGCCTCCACCATACTCCACAATGCTCCACTAAGTCACCATCCCAACTCCTCGACCTCCACTTCCCACCACTCCCACCGCGTGATGACGCGGTGAAGTGGGTGTCAGAAATGTCAATGTGAGTCCGAGAAAGTCGTTCGCCCCTGTTTGGAGGACCGCGACAGCGAGAGGGGCATCACCGTCAGAAGGCCCGGATAGCATGGGCTCCGGCCACTGCCGTGCACGCAAGGAGGATTCCGTTGAGCCACGAAGAACTGCAGCCGGTCCATCCGGCCCATGCCCAACCCCTCGGCGACGTCGCAGCCCCAACAGCGACGATTGACGACGTGGTGGCCGCCACGAATGCCATCCGCTCGGCTGTGGCCGGGGTCATCGAGGGCAAGGACGGACGCATCGACACCGCCCTCGTGGTGCTGCTCGCCCAAGGCCATCTCCTGGTGGAGGACGTACCCGGCGTCGGCAAGACGATGCTTGCCTGTGCGCTCGGCCGCGCCATTGACTGCACCGTGCACCGCATCCAGTTCACTCCGGACCTGCTGCCCTCCGACATCACCGGCGTCAGTGTCTATGACCAGGAGAAGAGGGAGTTCGTCTTCAAACCCGGAGGAATCTTCGCCAACATCGTCGTCGGTGACGAGATCAACCGGGCCTCCCCCAAGACCCAGTCCGCTCTCCTCGAGGCGATGGCCGAGCGTCAGGTCTCGGCGGATGGTCAGACTCACGTCCTTGACGCCCCCTTCATGGTGGTGGCCACCCAGAACCCCCTCGAGATGGAGGGCACCTACCGCCTGCCGGAGGCTCAGCGAGACCGCTTCATGGCCCGCATCACCATGGGCTACCCGACTCGCCCCGCCGAGCTCGCCATGCTCGAACACCACGGTGCAGCCTCACCTCTCGACGAGGTCACCCCGGTCACCGACGCCGTGACGGTTCGGGGTCTCATCTCGGCTGTTCTCGGAGTCCACGTGGCAACCGACATCCATGAGTACGTCCTGGACATTGTCGCTGCGACCCGCAGTCACGAATCCATTCGGTTGGGGGCGTCTCCACGCGCGGCCCTCCACCTGGTTCGGGCCTGTCGCGCTCGCGCTGCCATGAATGGTCGTGACTACGTCATTCCTGACGACGTCCAGGCCCTCGCCGCCCTGGTCCTGGCTCACCGTCTGGTGCTCTCAGGACGCAGCGGGGTTGCGAGCCACGACACTGCTCGAGCAGCCGAGTCCCTCGTCAACTCAATCATGCGTCAGGTGCCGTTGCCCGAGCGAACCCATCAGGACCGATGAATTTCCCGTCGGCGTCGAACTCCCCTCGCCGCTGGGGGATTCTCACCGCAAGGGGTCGTGCCGTCGGAATCGTCGGCATCGTCCTGGCGGTCATCGGCTTGAGCATTGATCAACGGGACCTGGCCCGGATCGGCATACTCCTCATCCTGCTGCCCTTGGTCGCCATTGCTGTCGTGGCATGGTTTTGTCCACGGGTCCGAACCGCGCGGAGTCTGGCTCCGGTGCAGATACCGTTGGGGTCCGAGGCCGTCGAGACGGTGACGGTGGAGCGTCGTGGAGGATTGCCGCTGGGAGCGGCACGATTCACTGACACTCTGCCCGCCGCCCTGGGCCAGGCTCGGTGGTCAGCCGGAATGATTCAGACGCTCGTCGTGCCCACCACTCGTGGCCGATTCACCATCGGGCCCGTCATGATGCGTACCGTCGACCCCTTCGGCATGGCCTGTCGCCACTCCGACCTCGGGGAGACAGCGGAAGTCGTCGTGACACCGAGAATCGTCAATCTGGGCACTTCTGGAGAGCTCGGTAGCCAGGGCTTCGCCGCCAGATCCTCCGCCGTCAATGCCGGTAGGCGTGGTCCCGACGACGCCATGGTGCGCGATTGGCACACCGGGGACTCGGTGCGACGTATCCACTGGCGATCCACGGCACACCGCGGCGACCTCATGGTTCGTCGTGAGGAGCAGGCCTGGAATCCGTCGGTGGTGGTCGTGCTGGACTCCCGCGCTCATCACCACGCCGGCACCGGCCCCAACGCCTCCTTCGAGTGGGCCGTCAACTCAGTGGCGTCCATAGCCGCTCGGCTCAAGACGGACGGATACGTCACTCACGTCTGCGATTCGTCCGGTCCTCTCACCGGTGATCTCCTCGAGGCACTCGTCGACGAACCGCTACGTCCCGACATCACTCTTGATGAGGCGGTCGAATCCTGCCGTGGAATTGACGGCCCAGCCATCGCGATCCTCGGCAGGCTGGAATCGGCTGACGTCGCAGATCTCGTGGACCTGAGACGAGACCGCGTTGCTGGACTCGCTCTTGTCCTCGACGCCGACACCTTCACGGCCCGGCGGTTCCGAGGAACCGTCGAGCAGGCCGCGGAACACGAACGAGCCCTGACCGAGCTGTCCGACGCCGGGTGGACGGTTGTCCCCGTCAATTCCCGCACCTCCGTCGAGACAGCATGGCGCCAGCTGCTCCACGACGGGAGGACGGCTATCTCATGAGCAATCCACGTCGCGCTACCCAGCCTGAATCCCGGCTCTCGGAATTCCTCGGACCGGTCGAGCAGCCACCCGAGTACTCCCACGGGGTGGCGATCCATCTTGCGGTCGCGCTAGCCATGATTCTGGCAACCCTGTCGCTGTCGGGTCTCACCGCCGACCCCTGGTACTGGGTCGGACCGACGGCCATCATCGTCGTCATCGAAGCCGTAGCCCTGCTGTGCCGACGTCATCGTTGGGACCACGCCGAGGTGCAAGGCGTACAAGCCGTCCTCGTCCTCGTCATCGCCGCCGTGATGGGAGGAATCTGCGCATCCACTGCCGGTTCGTCAGGCAGTTTCCCGTTCAACTTCCTGCATCTCTACCGAGACACCATCACCCTCATCCAGACAACCGACGGCCCGCTGCCTCCGTCGATCGGCGTCATCTGGTTGGTGACGACAGTGGTCGGCGTCCTCACCGTCGTGACGGATCTGCTCACCATCACCTTGGAGAGCCCGGGCTGGTCCCTCGCCCCGCTGTTGGCAACACATCTCCCCGCTGTCCTGACAGCCACCAGCGACGCCCCGTGGTGGAGTTTCACCTTGGTCGCAGGCAGCTGGCTCCTCATCCTCGCCGTCGATCACGCACTGCGCGACGGCGGCCGACTGACCGGACCGTCAGCGGTCATCGTCGGAGCCATCACCATCGCCCTCGCGACGGTTCTCGCGACCATCGCCCCGGTGTGGGGCCACGTCGACCTGGCTCGCCCGTCAGGAGCCTCCTCGGCCCCGGTGCACATGAGTGATCCCACCATCGATCTGCGCCGCAACCTCCACAACAAGTCAACGGCATCGGTGATCGACTACATCACCAACAGTCGTGACGGCGAGTACCTGCGCATGACCTCTCTGCCCAAGATGACGGATCGAGGGTGGGGACTCGTCCCGGTCAACCTGGAGCACTCTGCTCCCGGAAAGGTTCCGGGACTGACCGGTCATTCGCAGACCCGCACCGTCGACGTCACCGTCAACGGCTTCTCATCGCAGTACCTTCCGGCTCCTTACGGTCCGATCGATGCTGACGTCGACCAGACCTGGGCCTGGGACCCCGACAGTCTGACGATCGTCTCGACCTCTGCCGATCGCGACCACGCGACTGACGACATGCAGTACAGCATCTCCGCCGAGGAGCCGGACCCTGATCCAGCGACCTTCGACGAGGCGAAGGCCGGCATTCCTGACGGCACGGTCTACACCGATGTCCCGGACGCAGCGCCTACTGACATCAAGGAGCTGACACACCGAATCGTCAGGGGGAAGACCGCCCCGGTGGCCAAGGCCATCGCCATCCAGAACTGGTTACGTGACGACTCCCGGTTCCATTACGACATCAACGCCCCCGAGGGTAATGGCTTCCAGGTGCTCGAGACCTTCTTGCTGCGGACCCACCGGGGATACTGCATTCACTTCGCCGCGTCGATGGCTCTCATGGCCCGCATCGAGGGGATTCCATCACGGGTTTCCATCGGATTCCTCCCCGGGAGTCACAAGGGCGACAGCTGGAAGGTGCGTGCCAACCAGATGCACGCGTGGCCGGAACTGTACTTCCAGGACTACGGATGGGTGAGGTTCGAGCCGACTGCCGCGGTGGCCCCGGCACCGGCCTGGACCCGTAAGGCCGCAGCCACACAGTCTCCCACTCCGACCCCGTCGACCAGCCCGACTCCCTCGGCCCAGTCATCCGCATCGACGTCATCGACGCCGCCTCCCACGGCGTCCAGCACCCCGACAGCGTCGAGCAGCCCGATTCCCGTCAGCAGCACTGAACACGGCGGCGTTAACTGGCCGCTCCTCCTCGGAGCGCTGATCGTCCTGCTCCTGCTCGTCCTGCCGATGCTCACCCGCATCCTCATCTCGCGACGCCGAATCTCGAGCGGGTCGGCAGCCGACACCTGGCAGGAGCTACGCGGACTGTGGATTGACCATGGATTGCCCTGGCCCGATGGCACGCCTCGCCACCAGGCGACCGCCTTGACCCAGGACATGGACGAGTCCACTGCGCAGGCGGTGAATCGGCTGGCCTTGGCCGAGGAAAGGGACCGCTGGTCGGGCAGGGAAGGTCGTTACGACTCGATGGCTTCCGACCTCATGACGGCCAAGGACTGGCTCGGAAAGATGCACACCCCCAAACCACACTGGTTGGCTGTCTGGATGCCGACATCCCTCTTCATGAGGTGAGAATCACCACGGCTGACGACCGCGTCTCATCGCGACTGACGTCGACGCCACCTCTCCTCCATCCGAGCGGTGAAGGAGTCCGGATTGCTCTCACGGCCCCCACCACGCGGCCGAATGCCATTGCTGCCCGGCATCGTGCCTTGGCCCGTGGACAGCAGAATTCCGACCGCAACGGCCATGATCACGAAACCGACGACGGCGAGGAGGCCACTGCTCATCACGACCCCGCCGACGACCCCTGCCAGACCCAGCACCATCATGCCTGAGCCAAGGAGGATCTGACGGCGACGGGCTTGACGATGCCGTCTCCGCCGCTGCTCCAGGGCATCCCCGGCGGGATGGGGACGACGGGTCGCCGAGGCCTTCCGCGAGAACGATCGGGCAAAGTCAGGATCGTCGGTGGACAGATATTCCTCGAGCTCGGCAAGGCGCCGCTGCTCCTCTGCTGACAAGGGCATCTCGAACTCCTACCTGACCTGCCACGGAGCTTGCGGGGTGAACTCCTTCGTACGTCACCAAGTCTACTTCCTCAGTTCTGGCTGCGGGCAAGCACGCGGTCCCGCGTCATGCCATACTTCCAAGCATGACCACGCTTCGACGTACACCACTGGCGGCCGTATACGAGAGTCTCGGAGCATCCTTCACCGATTTCGCGGGCTGGGACATGCCCGTGCGGTACTCCTCAGACCTGGCTGAACACCACGCCGTCCGCAAGAATGCCGGCATCTTCGACCTGTCTCACATGGGCGAGATCAGGGTCTCCGGGCCCGATGCCGGGGCAGCTCTCGACTACGCCCTGGCAGGCAAACTCTCAGCCGTCGCGGAGGGCCGCGCGAAATACTCCCTCATGCTCACCGAGGACGGGGGCGTCGTCGATGATCTCGTGACCTACCACCTGCCTGACGGTGATTATCTCGTCGTTGCCAACGCTGCCAACACCGAAACCGATCTGACCGAGTTCTCCAAGAGGTGTGCCAGCTTCGACGTCACCGTCTCCGACGAGTCAGCTCAGACGGCCCTCGTCGCAGTGCAGGGACCCAAAGCCGTCGAGATCGTGCTGGCGACCCTGGCGAAGGCCGACACCACCCTCGATTCCGACGAGGTCCGCGACGTCAAGTACTACCGCTGCCTGACCGGACAGCTCGACGGCTCCCCCACGCTCGTCGCCCGTACTGGATACACCGGTGAGGACGGTTACGAGCTTTATGTACCGGCCGAGGCCGCCGAACACCTCTGGAATCTTCTCATGGAGGCCGGCGGCGATGACCTCACCCCGTGTGGGCTCGCCTGTCGCGACACCCTGCGTCTGGAAGCCGGCATGCCCCTCTACGGGCATGAGCTGGGAATCGACATCCATCCCTCCCAGGTCGGCCTTGGGCGAGTCGTCAACTTCAAGAAGGAGGGTGACTTCGTCGGTCGCTCTGCCCTCGAGAACCGCGAGACGACTGATGACCGTGTTCTCGTCGGTCTGGCTGGCGAGGGACGGCGCGCGGCGCGCGCTGGCTACGCCGTCATGAATGAGGGCAAGGAGGTCGGGTCCATCACCTCCGGCATCCTCTCCCCCACCCTGGGCCACCCGATCGCAATGGCTTTCGTAGATCCCGGTGTCGCCGCGGTTGGCACTTCGCTCAGCGTCGACGTGCGAGGCAAGGCCCTCGACGTCACCGTCGTCGAGCTGCCCTTCTACAAGCGTTCCTGACACCGTCCACCAACCCGCCCCCAGACAACCCTTTAGGAGCAGACATGGAACTGTCCGATCTCAAGTACTCCGCCGAGCACGAGTGGGTCGCCGTTGACGGCGACACCGTAACCGTCGGCATCACCGACTACGCCGCCGAGGCCTTGGGCGACGTCGTCTTCGTCGACATTCCCGAGGCCGGCAGCGAGGTCCAGGCCGGATCGGCCATCGGCGAGGTCGAGTCCACCAAATCGGTATCAGACCTCTTCAGCCCGGTGTCCGGTACCGTCTCCGAGGTCAACGAGGCCATCTCCGACTCGCCCGAACTCGTCAACTCTGACCCCTTCGGCCAAGGATGGCTGTTCAAGGTCTCCGGCGGACAGCTCGCCGATGAACTCATGGACCGCGACGCCTACCTCAAGCTCACCACCAAGTGATGACGATGACAGACCACGCTGGGGATCGGCGCGGCCTCGAGGGGCCGCGCCCCTTCTCGAGCCGCCACGTCGGATCCGTTGTCGAGGACCTGCGTCACATCGCCGAGACGGTCGGTGTGACCAGCTGCGAACAGATCGTTCGCGACGCCATCCCGGCTTCCGTCCTCAACTCCGACAGGAATGGCTCCTCCGTCCACACCCCGAGTCTGCCGCCCGCCGCCGATGAGGCAACCGCCCGGGCCGAGCTCGTTGACATCGCAAAGGGTAACCGTGTCACCCGCGCCCTCATCGGACGTGGCTACTACGGAACCCTGACCCCGCCGGTCATCCGTCGAAACATCCTGGAGAACCCCTCCTGGTACACCGCCTACACCCCGTACCAGCCGGAAATCTCCCAGGGTCGTCTCGAGGTCCTGACGATCTACCAGCAGCTCATCACAGATCTCACCGGTCTGGCTCTGGCGAACTCCTCTTTGCTCGACGAGGCCACTGCGGCCTCCGAGGGAATGCTGTTGGCCCGCCGCGCGTCCCGCAAGGTGAAGTCCAACCGTTTCCTCGTCCACACCCACGTCTTCGACCAGGTTCGAGACGTCGTCCTCGGACATGCTGAGGCGGCGGGCATTGAGGTCGTCGAGACGGACCTGCGCAACCCGGAATCCTGGCGACCCGAGGTCGAGGCTGGCTGTTTCGGCGTGCTGGCCCCCTACCCGGACAGCACTGGTGCACTGTGGAACCCCTCCGAGGTTTTCGAGGCCGTCCATCAGGCTGGCGGTATCGCCATCGCCGAGTGCGACGTACTGGCCCTGACCCTCATGACTCCTCCCGGAGAACTCGGCGCAGACGTCGCCGTTGGTTCCTCGCAGCGCTTCGGAGTTCCGATGGGCAATGGCGGACCGCACGCGGCATTCATGTCGGTGCGCACTGGCCTGGAGCGTCAGATCCCCGGACGTCTGGTGGGTGTTTCCACGGATGCCGACGGCAATCCTGCCTACCGTCTGGCCCTCCAGACTCGCGAGCAGCACATCAGGCGCGACAAGGCCACCAGCAACATCTGTACTGCCCAGGTGCTCCTTGCCGTCGTCGCTGCCGCCTTCGCCATCTGGCACGGTCCGAAGGGACTCACCCGGATCGCCACGCAGGTACGAGATCGCGCTCAGCAGCTCGCCTCGGCCCTGCGTGCCGGTGGTCTCGACCTCTCAAACGAGCTGTTCTTCGACACCATCCGCATCACCGCCAAGGGTGGTGCCAAGAAGCTGTGGAACAGAGCACGTGAAGGCGGATACACCCTCGATCTCGTCGACGAGGACACCGTCCAGATCGCCGTGGACGAGACGGTCACTCCTGACGAGCTGCGCGAGCTCGCCCAACTGCTGGGCGGCGACAGCGACAGCCTCGAGTCACCGACGGACGACATCTGGCCGGAGGATCTGCGCCGCACGACCGACTTCATGACTCACCCGGTATTCTCGAGCTACCACACCGAGACCGCCATGATGCGTTACCTCAAGAGGTTGGCAGATCGTGACTACGGCCTGGACCGCGGCATGATTCCGCTCGGCTCGTGCACCATGAAGCTCAACGCGGCAGCCGAGATGGATGCCATGACCTGGCCGGCATTCGGCCAGATGCATCCGTTCGCTCCGGTGGAGGACCAGGCCGGAAGCCTGCGACTCATCCGTGACCTGGAGATCTGGCTCGCCGAACTCACCGGCTACGACACCGTCTCCCTGCAGCCCAACGCGGGTTCCCAGGGTGAGTACACCGGTCTGGCAGCTATTCGTGGCTATCACCTGTCCCGCGGGGACACCGAGCGCAATGTGTGCCTCGTCCCGGCCTCGGCACACGGCACCAACGCTGCGTCGGCGGCTCTGGCCGGTCTCAAGGTCGTCGTCGTCAAGTCCAATGACGATGGCACCATCGACCGGGACGACCTGGCTGCCAAGATCGCCGAGAACGAGGGTCGCGTCGCCGCGATCATGATCACCTACCCGTCGACCCACGGCGTCTACGAGGACGGTGTGCGTCAGGTCTGTGACATGGTCCACCAGGCCGGCGGACAGGTCTACATCGACGGGGCGAACTTCAACGCCCTGGTCGGATGGGGACAGTTCGGCCGCATCGGCGGCGACGTGAGTCACCTCAACCTGCACAAGACCTTCGCCATCCCCCATGGTGGCGGCGGTCCTGGTGTTGGTCCGGTGGCGGCCAAGGCACACCTGGCTCCGTTCCTGCCAGGTCACCCGCTCAACCCGCGCAACGAGCACCCACTCAATGGCGGAGGGTCGGTGACCCATGACGGTCACGCGGTGTCCGCAGCCCCCTATGGATCGGTGTCAGTTCTGCCCATCTCCTGGGCGTACCTGCGACTCATGGGTCTCGAGGGCCTGCAGTTCGCGACGGAGGTGGCAGTCCTCAACGCCAACTACATCGCGCATCGTGTTCAGGACAAGATCCCGGTCCTCTACACCGGCCAGAACGGTTACGTGGCTCATGAGTGCATCCTCGATCTGCGCCCGCTGACGGCCGAGACGGGTATCACCGTTGACGACGTCGCCAAGCGTCTCATCGACTACGGTTTCCACGCCCCGACGATGAGCTTCCCGGTTGCCGGAACCCTCATGGTCGAGCCGACCGAGTCGGAGGACCTCGCCGAGCTGGACCGCTTCTGCGACGCGATGCTAGCGATTGTGGAGGAGGCTCGAATGGTGCAATCAGGTCACTGGCCTGCCGACGACAACCCGCTCGTCAATGCTCCGCATCCGGCCGCCCGCCTAGTGGCCGTCGAGTGGAACCATCCTTACTCTCGCGAGTTGGGCTGCTATCCCGGCATGCGTCTGGGCGTGCAGCGCGATCAGGAACGCGGGCTGGACGTCAGCGCCTTCACCCGGATCCAGGCCAAGTACTGGCCTCCGGTGGGCCGAGTCGACAACACCTACGGAGACCGCCACCTGGTGTGCACCTGTCCGCCTCCCGAGGCATTTGAGGACTGATTCGTCGGAGGACCGATCAGAATCACAACTGGCCGGGGCCCGATCCGTGTGGATCGGGCCCCGGCCAGTTGCTCGTCAGGGTGCGGAGCAGCCTCGCGGCTCGGGGTGGGTCAGAAAGCTGCCTGCGAGATGACCCTGCCACTCCCCAGGACGAGGGCGCGGGTGGCACGCTCGGCAGCGTCGAGATCGCTCATCGTGATGGCATCGAGAATGTCACGATGCTGGACCAGGTTGGCGCGATCCTCCTCGGTCAGCTCTCGGTCCTCGTACTGCTCAGCAAGGTACCTGAGCATCATCGGGACGTGAGCGACATACAACGGATTGCGAGTCGCCGCGAGAAGGCCACGGTGGAAAACATGGTCGTGATGGGCGAGGCCCTTGGAATCACCATTACGAATGGCCTCTGTCATGCCGGACACGGCGTCCTGCAACAACTTGAGGTCGGCCCCGTCAGCACGTTCGGCCGCGAGTCGAGCCGCAGTGGGTTCCAGCGCAATATGTGGCTTCGTTCGCTTGGTGGCGGGGTTTTTGCAGCGCTCCGTGGCGGTCTTGTTGCCGCGATCACGCAGGACTGGCTGCAGGTAGGTGTCGCGGTCTGAACCGAGAGGGGTGCGCCCGGTCGGGGCCGTTTGGATCGCTGCCGCTACGTCAGAGTCCGAAGGCTCCGCCGCTGACGAGGATCACGATGCCGAGGCCGATGAGAACGATGGGGAAAAGGATGTGCTCCCAGCGTTCGAGCACTTCGGCGATCGGGGGGCGGGTGGCGACGAACTTTGCCAGGGCCACCAGGACCGCGACGAGCGCGAGGAAGACGATGCAGTAGGCGACTACTGCGAGAGGTTCCACGCTGAAGAAGACAGGGGTGTAGACGCCGATGTTGTCGCCGCCGTTGGCAAGGGTGACGCCTGCGACTGTCCACATGCCGACCTTCTTGCCGGCAACCTTGGCCTCGTCGTCATCGTCGTCACCGTCTCCGTGCCAGGCCTGCCATGCGGCCCAGAGGCCGAGGCCCAGGGGGATGAGACCGAAGTACGGGATGGCTGCCGAGGGCAGGAATGCTCCGGCACCGATGGTCACCAGGACCGCGGCACCGAGGATGCCGGCGAATCCGAGATACTGGCCGGCCAGAATGCGGGCGGTAGTGCCGCGCTGGCCTGCCCCTCGCGCGAAGAAGAGGGAGAGCACGATGATGTCGTCGATGTTGGTCGCTGCGAACAGGCCCATCGCCTGCAAGACCGAGGTGAGGATCATGCGCTCTCCCCAGCTGCGTCGCATCCGGGAAGCGAGCAGGCGGGATCGATGCACGGGGCGTCTTCGTCCACTGCCAGGGTGGCATCGACCAGTGCCGTCAGCGCCTGCGCCAGGTGCGAATCGGCGATCTCATATCGTGTCCGACGACCCTCGGGCTCGGAGACGACGATCCCGCAATCGCGCAGGCATGCCAGGTGGTTGGACACGTTCGGGCGTGTCAGGTCCAGATCTCGGGCCAGTTCCGCCGGATAAGCGGGATGGTCGAGCAGGGTCAAGATGATCCGGGATCGAGTGGGGTCGGCCAGTGCACGACCCAGGCGGTTCATCACGTCGAGACGCGAAGCAATAGTCAGCATGGACTGAACTATACAACGCGCACTGAACACTCGGTCACAGGCGTCAGCCCAGATCGCATGCCCGTAAGGGGAGCCCTCACCGGACACCACCGCTACTTATCGAGAGGAACGACGGCACGCCTGGCGGGCTGTCCCGTAAGACCCGTCCGGTGAACTGTCCGGTGAAGGGAGGCTATATGACACGCTGGGGAGCATGTCCCCCTTGAAGGTCGGCTATGCCCGAGTCTCCACCGACGAGCAGGACCTGACCGCGCAGCGTAACGGACTCGCGGCGTTCGGCGTCGATCCCAAGCGCATCTACGTCGATCACGGGCTCACGGGCCGCAACGCCGACCGTGAGGGCCTGCGGCAGGCGCTGGCTGCCTGTCGGGACGGCGATACGTTCGTGGTCACCAAGCTCGATCGGCTGGCGCGTTCAGTCCGTGGTGCCCACCAGATCGCCGACGACCTCGCGGCGCGGGAAGTGAAGCTGAGCATCGCCGGATCGGTGTACGACCCGACCGACCCGATGGGGAAACTGTTGTTCAACGTGCTGGCGATGGTCGCCGAGTTCGAAGCCGACCTCATCCGTGCCCGCACCCGCGAGGGGATGAAGGTCGCCAAGGCCACGGGCCGGCTGCGCGGGAAGTCACCGAAACTCACCCCCCGGCAAGAAGCTCACCTCCTCCAGCTACATGCTGCCGACGAGCACACCGGGGGCGAGCTGGCTGGACTGTTCAGCGTGGGCCGCTCCACGGTCTACCGCGCCCTTCAGCGCGCCGAGCGCGGGCGCGAGAACGCCTTGCAGTAGGTGCGTCGTGGACGCTCGAGCGCGGTGGCGAATCCCCAGGCTCCACGTCGAGGACCAGGTGCCCCTCGCGCGCTTAGCTCGCGAGACCGATGTAGGGCTGCGGACCCTGGAGCGCTGGCACGCCCGCTACCGCGCCGACGGCTACGCCGGACTGGAGACAGCCTCACGAGCGGACACCGGCTCCCGCCGCCTTCCGCCCGACCTCGTCCACCTGATCCAGGGCCTGGCACTGAGCAAGCCGCGGCCGGCCATCGCCACCATCCACCGCAAAGTCACCGGCATCTGCGCCGCCCGGAGGTGGCCGGTCCCCTCCTACTCCGTGGTGTGGGACATCGTGCGGACCCTGGATCCCGGCATGGTCACCCTCGCCCTGGAGGGCGCAGCGTCCTACCGCGACAAGCACGAGCTGGTACTCCGCCGGCAAGCAGAGCTGCCCAACGCGATGTGGCAATCCGATCACACCATGCTCGACATCCTGGTGGTGGGCACCGACGGCAAGCCCGCACGGCCATGGCTGACAACGATCCTCGACGACTGCTCCCGGGCGGTCTGCGGCTACACAGTCTTCCTGGGCGCACCGTCGGCGATGAACACCGCCCTGGCGCTGCGCCAAGCGATCTGGCACAAGACCGACCCGGCCTGGCCGATGTGCGGCCTGCCCGACGTGCTCTACGTCGACCACGGCAGCGACTTCACCAGTGACCAGCTCGCCCACACCGCCATCGACCTCCACATCCGCCTGATCCACTCCACCGTCGCCCGACCCCAGGGACGGGGCAAGATCGAGCGGTTCTTCGGCACCATCAACACCGAGCTACTCGCCACCCTGCCCGGACACAACACCGAAGGGCACCCCTGGCCGACACCGAAACTGTCCCTGGCCGCCCTCGATAGCGCCCTGGAGGCGTTCGTGGCCACCTACAACGACCGCACGCACAGCGAGCTCGGAACCTCCCCGCGCAGCGCGTGGATTGCCGATGGCTGGCTGCCCCGAATGCCCAAGACCCTGGAAGACCTCGACAGACTGCTGTTGACCGTCGCCAAGACCCGCGTCGTGCGCCGCGATGGCATCCACTTCCAGGGCCTGCGCTACGTCTCGCCAACTCTGGCCGGCTACGTCGGACGCTCGGTCGTGATCCGCTACGACCCCCGCGACATCACCGAAATCCGCGTCTTCGATCACGACGAATTCGTCTGCAAGGCCGTCAACCAAGAACACCACGACCAGAAGGTCAGCCTCAAGGAGATCCAGGCCGCGCGCAACGGCCGCCGCCGAGCGCTGCGAGCCGGCATCAACGAACGCATCGCCCTCGTGGCCGCACCTACCGAGACACCACGGATCACCGAAGCACCGACTCCGGCGCCGAGGTCGGCGTTGAAGATCTACAAGGAGGACTTCAGGTGAGCCAGCGCTTCATCGTCACCAAGGAGCACCGCCGCTTCACCGAGTTCGCCGACGCCGTGCGCCGCGGGCACACTATCGGTTTGTGCTTCGGATCAGCCGGCGTAGGAGAGACACTCTCCGCGCGCCGCTACGCACACTACGAGAAGGCTCACGACCTGCTGACCTACTGGGGGCCGCGCTCCGACAACGACGCCAAGATCTACGCCGCCTTGAACCGGAGCCGCACCGTGCTCTACACCCCCAGCGTGCGCCCAAGCGGCTCGCGACCGATGAAGCGAGGAATTCCTGAGGCATGAAAGGAACGATAACGCATGTCTCCCAACACGGCCCGATTCCCCCTTGGGAAAGCTCACCAATTGGTATCGACAGTGCCGCGTAACAACGGTTTTCATCCCCTCATAAGATGTTTACACACATAGGATGTTTACACCCCGCCGACGCGGGATTTCTTCGAGCTGTGCCTTTCCTGAGATCCTTTGAGGTTTTTCGAGGCAGTGATCACCGCGAACTCATTGCCTGGTGAGCCTCCGCGACGATCTCCCTCATGGCGTCCGCAGCAGCCTCTGGATCATGGGCAGCAACCGCATCTGCAATGTTGCGATGGAATCCAATCGCCTCTTGTCTAGGCTCGAAGGGCATGAGGTGAGTACGTCCTTTCAGGACGGCGGCGACAATATTGACGTGAGAGGCGACGAGCGGATTGTGAGAAGCCTGAAGTAGAGCGGTGTGAAAACCTATGTCGCAGTGCAGATACTCGTCAAGATCACCATCAGCGGCGGCCGCGATCATCCCAGTGACGGCCAGAGACATCGTCGCCGATTCGTCTCGGGTAGCGCGCTTGGCGGCCAACTCGGCCGCCAGCGGCTCGACGGCCGACCTCAGCTCACTGATCCAGGTGATCTCCTCGTCCCTTCTGGGACCAGCCAGGAACCACTCAATGACGGCGGGGGAACTGACGTCCCACTCTGACTCATCCGTGACGACAATGCCAACCCGTCGCCGGGCACGCACCATGTGAAGGGCCTCGAGAAGCTTGACCGCTTCTCGGGTGACAGACCTGGAAACTCCGAATTCTGCGTCAAGTTCCTCGAGCCTCATCGCTGTTCCAGGAGCGACGTCGCCACTGACGATCCGAGCCCCGATGACGTTCGAGACCGTGATGGCCATAGAGGAATCTGACATGGCCACAACCCTAGCGATACCAACCCGCGCACACCTGGCACACAACGACGTCATGACCCTCTTTTCGGGATGTGATTTCAAACCCTAATTCCCTGTACAGATCTGATCTCAACGCGTACACTCGATGCCGTCAACGATGACCGAGACTTCCGAGGGGACCTTCATGAGCGTCATCCAATCGCGCCACCGCGTGCCACCAATCGTTGTCATGGGTGTGGCTGGAGCTGGCAAGACGGACATCGGAGCCATGCTCGCCACACGCCTGAACGTGGAATTCATGGACGGCGACGATCTCCATCCCCAGGCCAACATCGACAAGATGGCTTCTGGACACCCCCTCAGCGACGACGATCGGCGCCCCTGGTTGGCAAATATCGCCGCCTGGCTGGCAGAGCGCAGTAGTGACGGCGCTGTCGTGGCGTGCTCGGCTCTCAAGCGCATCTACCGCGATCAGCTGAGGCAAGCCTGCCTCGACCTCGTATTCGTCCACTTGGCAGGCGATCGGGAGGTCGTCATTGAACGGGTGAAGGCTCGGGCCGGCCACTTCATGCCAGCCAGCCTCGTTGACTCCCAGTACGCCACCCTCGAACCCCTCGCCGCCGACGAGGCCGGCATCACGCTCAATTTCGACGCTTCCCGAGAAGAACTCACCAACGAGGCAGCCGCCTGGCTGGCCAACCTCGACTGACATCACTACCCCCGGACTCAAGGAGGAGTCAATGCCCGTCATCCTCGAGACAACGGCCGGCACCGGCCAGTTGATCGCGGCAGCCATCATCGGCTTTGCCATCATCATCGCCCTCATCACCAAGTTCAAGCTCCACCCCTTCCTCTCCCTGACGATCGGCGCCCTGGCCGTCGGGGCGATCGCCCAGCTCTCCCTCGAAGAGATATTGGAGTCCTACTCCACGGGTGTGGGATCGACGGTGGCGTCAGTCGGCGTCCTCATCGCCCTCGGCGCGATCATCGGCAAGTTGCTCGCCGATTCCGGCGGCGCCGACGAAATCGTCGACACGCTGGTGTCCAAGGCATCCCCAGCCACCCTGCCGTGGGCGATGGCCCTCATCGGCGCCGTCATTGGCCTGCCGATGTTCTTCGAGATTGGCTTGGTGCTGCTCGTCCCCGTCATCCTGCTGGTGACTCGCCGGTCCAAGTTGCCCCTCATGAGGGTCGCCATCCCGGCCCTGGCCGGCCTGTCGACGATGCACGCCCTGGTTCCGCCGCACCCTGGCCCGTTGGCTGCCATCGGCCTGCTGAAGGCTGACCTCGGAGTGACTCTGGGTCTGGGCGTCCTCATCGCGATCCCGACGATCATCGTCGCCGGTCCGCTCTTCTCTCGCTTGGCTGCCCGCTGGGTACCCGTCGACGCCCCTGACCTCTTCCTCAATTCTGACGAAAACGGGCGGTCCGGCATCGCCCCCAGTCACCCGAAATTCTCGGTCACCCTCATGACGGTCCTGCTGCCCGTCATTCTCATGATGGGTAAGGCCCTCGCCGACATCTTCGCCGCGAAGGGCACCGTCATCCGTAACGCCCTGGACTTCCTCGGCCAGCCGATGTTCGCCCTGCTGCTGACGACCCTGCTGGCGATCTTCACCCTGGGCAAGACCTCGGGAATGGACAAGGAGGCCATCAGCGACTGCATCGGGGCCTCCCTCCCCCCGATCGCTGGCATCCTTCTCATCGTCGCTGCCGGCGGCGGTTTCAAGCAGGTCCTCGTCGACACCGGCATCGCCAAGCTGCTGGCCGCTGGCATCACCAGATCCTCCGTCTCCCCGCTGCTGATGGCTTGGCTGGTGGCCGTCGTCATTCGGTTGGCCACCGGTTCAGCAACAGTCGCAACGGTCACCGCCGCGGGCATCCTGGAGCCCGTGGCTGCCACGTTGCCGCCCACCCAGGCCGCCCTGCTGGTGCTCGCCATCGGCTGTGGTTCGGTCTTCTTCTCCCACGTCAATGACGCCGGCTTCTGGCTCATCAAGGAGTACTTCGGCATCTCCGTGGGCGAGAACATCAAGAGCTGGTCCCTCATGGAGACGGTGCTGTCGGTCTGTGGCCTGCTGCTCGTACTGCTGGTCTCCGTCATCATCTGACCACACCTGCGCGACAACACACGACGGCCGGCCCCCAACGCGGGAACCGGCCGTCGTGTCAGTCCTCGAGGACTCACTGCTCCTGATGATCACCCGAGCCGACCTGAGCCTGGTCGACCGCGGCGTCGATGGTGGTCGAGCCATGCTTAACCTCCACCTTGCGCGGCTTGGCAGCTTCGGCGACCGGGATCGTCAAGGTCAGCACACCATCGGTGTACTCGGCCGTGATCTGATCAGTGGCCAATCCATGCCCAAGGGTGAGCTGGCGGGCGAAGGTGCCCATGGCGCGCTCTCGGGAGAGCCACTGCACCTCCTGGGACACCTTGGCGGCGCGCTCGGCGCGGATGGTCAAGGTGCGATCGTCGACGTCGATGTCAATGGACGCCGGGTCCACTCCCGGAAGGTCCACAGCCACCATGTAGTTGTCGCCGTCTCGGTAAAGATCCATGGGAACCGCCACGGCCGCCGGCGTCCTGGTGACGTCGGAGAGCAGACGATCCATCTCACGGAACGGGTCAAAGGTACGAGCCATGTCAACACTCCTGTGGATTCAGCAGTTTCCTGCATCGACTCAGTCTGAGTCGCGATGACTCAAGTTTAACCATGAGTCACCCCGACTCAACAAGAGGGTTGCGTGTAGTTCGCTCAAGGCTCACATGTCCTGAACTCCGTTGTACCTTCGATTGATGTGTCGACCGTTAGTGAGGAAGGGAACTGCGACGTCGCAGAACTCGTCCCCCTTGGTGATGTGGGTGCGGTGACCTCCCTCAATGGTGGTCAATCGGGCATCCGGTAGAGCCTTCGCCACGTCCCGCAGCCTGTCCTGACGCAGGTATGACGACTTCCCTCCCCCGATGATGAGAACCGGCATCGCCATTCGGGCACATCCGTTCCACCACTGCGGATTGGGTTTGAGTAATTCGCGGCTGACCTTCCACACCATCTTGGGATCGAACCTCTTGCGGCCAGCCAGAGCCGCCACCTCCATGATCAGAGTGTCTACGTATCTCCTCATGGGCGGAGGATCCTGTCGAACCCGTCGCAGCACCGGCATGTCCTCCAGCAGCACGCGATCGAATCGTTCAGGCTGACGTTGGGCAACCATTGACGCCACCAAGGCCCCCAAGGAGTGGCCAACCAGGGCACACCTTTCGATCTTGCGGGCATCCATCTGCTCGATGATGTCGGTCGCGAAGGCCTCGAGAGGATAGTCAGTTCCCACTCCCCGACGAGTATCGATGGGCCCATGGCCCAGCAGAGACAACTGATGGACGGGAACTCTCTCGACATTGAATGCCAGCACCAACCCGCCCCAGGTGGTTGGCGAACTGGTGATTCCATGGACAGCGACGACAGGAAGATCCGTGTTCACCTCTGGCACGATACCTGCGACCGGTATTTCGACCCCACAACCACAGGAGGCACAAGCACATGGGAACGGTTCACATCCCCGGGGACGGACTCGTGGCTCTGGCCGCCGCCTTGAGATTGGCCCGGGTCGGACACGACGTCACCGTCGTCACCTCCTCACCGCGGTGGCGAGCTGACGCCGAACGTCCATTGGCGCCCGAGATTGGCGCCACCCTGGAGTTGCCCTCCGCATGGCGGGACCTCTTCGCAAAATCCGGACGCGCGATGGAGGCAGAACTGGCTGGGATCGGCATCGATCTGGTCGAAGAACCTGATCGCCACGTCCTGGCAGGAGATGAGACGGTGATGATGCCGACGGAACGGGGGGCGCAGATCCACACCGTCCGGGACCGTTACGGCGAGTGCATGGCGAACAAATGGCGTGAGGTCCTCGACCACGCCGATGACGTCTGGCAAGCTCGCCGTCGCAACGGAGTCGAGGACGCAGTGACCTCAAGACCCACCCCTCTCCCGGAGCCCATCCATGTCGATCTGTGCTCGCCTCTTGCCGAACTGTCCGCAGATGAGACCCAGCTCGCCGTCATGCGCGTCTTCGGATGCTGGAATCTCGTCGGCCCCCAGGGTCCCACCGACCTTCAGCCCTTGTTGGACCTCCTCGACCAGAGGCTGATCAGACGCGGAGTGAAAATCGATCCGGCCCCGACACCGACCCCGGATGCCATCATCGACACCATCCCCCCACCCCCTCGCCGTTCCTGGTGGCGTCGCGCACCTCGTCCCTGGTCATCCCCCACCGTCACCGTCACCACCAATGACGAGCGGCCCGCTCACGACAACATGGATCACAGGATGGAATGGCGGCCCGAGGGACTCGTCGAGACATGGACCTGGTGGGACGGCACCCAGACGCACCGGATCCGCCACGACCACACCCACCCGGTCGCCGACCCTGGTATGGGCACTGTGTGGTCGGCGTGGCGGGATCGTCCCCCCATGGCATGGAGTCTGCACGGATCAGTTCCAACCCTGCCCGCCTCCCCCGCCTCCCATGGCGGCCCGGAACCCTGGGCGCAACTGTTGACCGGGGCTCTGGCGGCCTATCTCACCCACGAACGTCTCACCGGAGAGGACATTCGCCCCACCAACAAGGCCATCGGTGCGGCGGGTCGTCCGCGGCGAGGGCGTGGTTCCACCAATGGGGCCTCCGCGCGTAAACTTGCCCGTTAGCCCCGCGACACCGAGTCCGAGGCAGACTCTCGTGAAGGACGACTTTGACCGAACACGGCACTTCGACCACTGATCCTCGCGTTGTGAAAGCTGAGATCGCCAAGGAACAGGCCCATGTCGACCGGGTCCGCGCTCAACTGGAGATCGACGAGAACAAGGCTCGCATGCTGGCCACGGCTGGCCAGGACATGTACCGCTCCGATCGCACCAGTTGGGTCCGCGAAGAGGACGGTACGGCGATGTTCGAACGCGATGCCTTCTCATACAACGCGGCCAAGAGGTTGGCAATCCTCGATGCCGAACACGAGGGTTTGGTCTTCGGTCGACTTGACCTCGCTGACGATGACGAGGTGCGTCACATTGGGCGTATCGGCGTGCGTGACGCTGATTACGAGCCCCTCGTCATCGACTGGCGCGCCCGCGCCGCCGAGCCCTTTTATCGCGCCACCCCGTCCGATCCGATGGGTGTGATCCGTCGTCGTGTGCTGCGCTGCCGGGACGACAAGGTCCTTGGCATCGAAGACGACCTACTGGACTCCACCTCGCAGGCCGACCTGCCGATCGTCGGGGAGGGAGCCCTGATGGCCGCCCTCTCACGGGCTCGCGACACCCAGATGCACTCCATCGTCTCGACCATCCAGGCAGAACAGGATGAGGCCATTCGCGCCCCTTACCAGGGCGTGACGACGATCATGGGCGGGCCTGGAACCGGCAAGACGGTCGTCGCCCTGCATCGTGCCGCCTTCCTGCTGTACTCCCATCGAGCCCGGCTGGAGAACGGCGGGGTACTCGTCATCGGACCGTCCTCGGTCTTCATGAGTTACATCGAGCGGGTGCTCCCCAGTCTCGGCGAGGACTCCGTCACCCTCCGCTCCGTCGGCCAGGTACCCTCTGACATCCTGAGGTTCTCCTCCGATCGCCTCGACGAGCCCCGCACGGCCAACATCAAGGGCAGCCTTGACATGGTCGATGTGCTCACCCGGCTGATCGACCTACCGATGTCGGCCGAACCGGATCCGATGCGCCTTCGAGTCACAGTCAAGGGTGAGGTGCTCACCCTGGGTTCTCACGCCCTGGCCGCCACCCGCCATCACATCCTCAAACGCAACCGATACAACGACGGTCGCGAAGCTGTTGAGGCCTCGCTCAAGGATCAGCTGTGGAACATCCTTCCTGAAGACGTCAGCTCCGCCCATGACCTGAGCAAGGAGCAATTCGACGACCTGGTCTCCTCCCAGGCGTCCTGGCGAATGTTCCTCAATGCCTGGTGGCCGACCCTGTCGGCCACGGACGTCCTGGCCCGGCTGGCTGACCCGGCGGTCGTCAAGGCGGTCGCTCCGGACTGGGATGACGAGACCTGTCAGCTCGTCGTCAACTCCATCCCCACCGAGGTGGACCGGCGTGGACGCCGTGACTGGTCGGTGGCAGACATGGCCCTGCTGGATGAACTGGCCGCTCTGCTGGGTCCAGTTCCGCCCGAGCCTGATGCGGAGGACCCAGTCTTCATCGAGGGCGGGGACGCCGAGGAGCTCGTCACCCTGAGCGACCGCCTCCATGATGCTCGTCAGATCGATGAGGACGAGCCGCGAGACACCTACGCCCACGTCCTCGTCGACGAGGCCCAGGACATCTCGCCGATGCAGTGGCGAATGATTGGGCGACGTGGCCCGCAAGCCTCCTGGACGATCGTCGGGGATCCGGCCCAGTCGGCCTTCCCCCACCCGGAGCAGACCCGGTCTGCCCTCGACGAACTGGTGGGCAATGCTCCCTCACGAACCTTCACGCTGACGAAGAACTACCGATCCCCGGCGGAGGTCTTCGACCTTGCCGCGGAGGTCGTCGTCACCGTCCAGCCCGATGCCGACCTTCCTCAGGCGGTGCGCTCGGTGGGGGTGCAGCCAACCGTGGTGCGTACCGATGCCCTGTGGGCCGAAGCGCGCTCCCAGCTCGACGAGATGCTTCAGGAGGTTGACGGGACGATTGGTCTGGTCTGCCCGGCGAGCCTGGTCGACCAGGCTGGCGACCTCGCCACGGATCCGCGCATCATCCCGGTGACGACGATGCAGGCCAAGGGACTCGAGTATGACGGCGCAGTCGTCGTCGATCCGGAACGCATCGTCTCCGAGACGGGGAACCCCACGAGCGGCGTCCGGGTGCTCTATGTCGCCCTCACCCGTCCGACCCAGCGTCTGGCAGTCGTCGGGCTCAGGCGGCCGGAGTCGCCTCGAAATCTGCAGGCAGACCAGCCAGCTGCGGCCGACGCCGGGCGAGCATGGTCCGAAGCTCTGTGGTCGCACGAGACCTGTTAAGCGTGTAGTAGTGCAGACCGGGAGCGCCGCTGTCGAGGAGCTCACAGCACATGTCGACGGCGGCCTCCAGACCAATGCGCCGCACGGCTGCCTTGTCCTCCTTGACGGCCTCGATCCTGGCCACTAGCTCGGCCGGGACGTCGGTGCCGGACAATTCGGCGAATCGACGGATTTGGCCGTACGAGGTGATCGGCATGATTCCCGGGATGATCGGGATGTCACAGCCCATTGCGCGCACCCGATCCACGAGTCGCTGGTAGTGGGAGGGGAGGAAGAACAGCTGGGTGATGGCGAAGGATGCCCCCGCCTCGGCCTTGTCGACAAGGATGCGCGCGTCGAGGTCGATGTCGGCGGACTCCGGATGACCGTCCGGGAAGGCCCCGACTCCCACGCATGCCTCGGGGTGAACCCGCTTGACGAGCCGGACGAGCTCGGTGGCGTTGGGCAGACCCTCGGGATGGGCGACCCAGGGCTGCCCGGCCCCACCGGGCATGTCTCCTCGGACGGCAAGGATGTGGTTGACCCCCGACTCGGCATAGTCAGCGACCATCTGCTCGAGGTCGGACACCGACTGGACGACACAGGTGAGGTGACCGACGGTTCGCAACCCCGTCGAGACCATGTGCTGGGTGCAGCGGAGGGTGCGATCACGTCGTGACCCGTTTGCCCCATAGGTCACCGAGATGAAGTCAGGAGCCATCGGGACGAGAGCGTCGGTGGCACTCCAGAGCCGATAGACATCGTCCTCGCTGCGCGGCGGCATGAACTCGAACGAGTGTAGGGGGCGATCCCCCGCGGCCAGCAGGTCGGCAATGGTCGGCTTCTGGGTCTGCATGGCGTCAGGCTAGGCGGCGCGTCCATCCGATGAGCCTCCTGTCCAGCCTGCGGACTCGTCTGCAGCCATCAGACCGCCCTATGCTGGCTTCATGTTCCCCTTTGACCCGTCCGCTCCGGTCAGCGCCGATTTCCGAGAGTCTGTGGGTGCGAGGATCGCCACCTTCCTCGATGGCGAGAAGGGGGTTGTCGACGCGATCGGTGCCGAGCTGTCCCCTGTCCTTGACGCTGCCCGCGACTACACCGGTGGCGGCAAGAGGCTTCGTCCCGCCTTCTGCTACTGGGGCCATGTGGCTGCCGCAGGACAGCCCGCGGAACCGAGCGGGCTGCTGCAGGCCGCCGCCAGCCTCGAGCTGCTGCACGTGTCGGCCCTGGTGCATGACGACCTCATGGACCACTCCGACACCCGGCGCGGTCTCCCGTCGGTTCATCGTCGCTTCGAGGCTGCTCATGCCGAGGCCAAGGGTGACGGCCCCTCCGAGCAATTCGGGTTCGACATCGCCATCCTGCTCGGTGACCTGCTGCTGATGTGGTCAGCCCAGATGTTCACCTCTGCTTCCCTGGAGGCCAGCAAGCTCGCTGCCGCCACGCCTCTCCTGGACGCCATGCGCACCGAGGTCACCTGCGGCCAGGTCCTCGACGTCACCTCCCAGTCAGGAATGGCAGGGTCGGACTCCGAGTCAGCCCTTGATCTCGTCGGCCGGGTCGTGGAGTACAAGTGTGCCTCTTACACCGTGGTGCGTCCTTGCCAGATCGGGGTGGCCCTGGCAGGAGGTTCAGATCGCCTCCAGCAGACGATGGCCGATTTCGGCTCCCCCATCGGGCGGGCCTTCCAGTACCGCGATGACCTGCTCGGCATCTTTGGTGACGCCGTGCTCACCGGCAAGCCGGCCGGGGACGATCTGCGAGAAGGCAAGCGCACAGTACTCGTCGCCCATGCCCTCGACCAGGCTGACGCCAAGGACGCCGCCCGATTGGAAGGATTCCTCGGTCGCCCCGACCTCGACGACTCCGACGTCGCCACGGCCCGCCACATCATTGAGAGCAGCGGGGCCAAGGATGCCGTCGAGTCCACCATCGACGAGTGCCACCGACGCGCTGTGGCAGCACTGGATGGCGCTGAGATGGCCGAGGCAGGTAGGACCGCTCTGCGCGAGCTGGCACGCCAGTGCGTCGAGCGTCGCTTCTGAGGTAACTGTCTCAGCTCAGCAGGAGGGCGAAGCCGTCGAGCTCGTCCTCGTCGAGACGCTGCCCGATGACGTCGACCAACCGTCCCCAGTCCTGGGGATTGTCGCGCTGGAAGGGCTGCCAGCCCGTCCACAACACGGCGGTGTCGCCCTCGACATCAGCCAGGCAGTCACGCAACGCGTCAAGGTTGTGGCCGTACCAATTCGGAAAGGACAGGGTGTTCCCGAAGCCCGTCAGGACGGCATCAAGGTCTGCCCCTCCGGCCATGTGGAAGATTCGCCATCCCGCGTTGCGCCATACTCGTGCGACCTCGGATGGATCAGAAGCACTTGCCGGGTCGACGAGTACGATCCCGGACCCAACGGGGCCTCCGGCCTGTGGACCTGCCTGGACGTCATTCTCGGTTGTCATCGGACGATCCTCCGGAACGTTGAGTAGTGGTCGGCGGTCCAGAAGCATGCCGCGTCAGAGCCACAGACGATGCGACGCGGGCCGCGACCGCTGACTCCCGGGGTGACGACGGTGTACTCGTGATACCACCCATCCTCGTGATGGGGCAACGCCCCGCTGTTGTTGTGATAGACGATGCCGTCACGTCGGAATGGGAACGGTCCGCCGGCATTGATGAGATTAAGGGTGTGCTGAGCTTCCGATGGGAGCTGGTCCTCCCTGATGGTGGGAAGGCCGTCAGAGGGCCGTGCGGTCGCCGAGATGGTCGCCCGCGAAGAGGTTGGCGTGGAACTCGAAGCTGGACTGGAGGGGGCAGAACAGCCCATGACTACGGCAGACAGCAGAGCGACGAGCCAGACAGACCAGCGGCGGGAACGAAGCCAATGCGCGACAGTCATAAGTTCAGCCTAAGGACTCGCCGGGTCACCCTCCAATTCCCTCATGGGGACTGCGCATACACTTCGAGGTGGGCCGCACCCCCTTCTTCCCCGACCGTGCGTGAGGCGTAATCGTGAGCATGACCATGAGCACTGACCCCTTGGTGGGTCACATCCTCGAGGGTCGCTACGAGATCGTGTCCAAAATCGCTCGTGGCGGGATGGCAACCGTTTATCGAGCCCAGGATTTGTGCCTTCCTCGCATCGTCGCGGTCAAGGTCATGCACGAGGGACTCGACGCGGAACTTGCGGAACGATTCGACTCCGAGGCCAAAGCGGCAGCGCGGCTCGTCAACCCCCATGTGGTGTCGGTCTTCGACCAGGGGATGGATGGGGAGCGCCCGTTCATCGTCATGGAATACGTGCCTGGGTGCACCTTGCGCCACATCATCACCCAGGAGGCGCCCCTCACCCCGGTGCGGGCCCTTGATCTCCTCGAGCCGGTGGTGTCTGCCCTGGCCAGCGCCCATGAGGACGGGCTGGTGCATCGCGACGTCAAGCCCGAGAACGTCCTCATCTCGGACCGCGGCCAGATCAAGGTCGCTGACTTCGGTCTGGCACGTGCCGTCGGCAACCAGACGATGTCCGCGACCTCCGGGCAGCTGATCGGGACGGTGTCCTACATTCCTCCTGAAAGGGTGACACGAGGCAGTTCCGACGAGCGCTCGGACATCTACTCCGCCGGTATCGTGCTCTTCGAGATGCTCACCGGCCACAAACCCCATACCGGGGACTCCCCCATTCAGGTGGCATGGGCGCACGTCAACAAGGACGTGCCCGCTCCCTCCCAGTACCTGGCCAATGGCACCCGTGCTGAGCGAGACATCGCCTGGCTCATTCCGGGCTACCTCGACGGCTTGGTGCGGGCATGCACATCGCGCGACCCAGCCAAGCGTCCTTCCGATGGACGAGCCCTTCTCGACCTGATGCGTCGTGTTCGCCACGCCCTCTCGACGGGGCGAAGTGACGACCCGGCTCTGGCCGCCCTGCAGGCACGCGCATCCCGGCCCAGTGTCGTCATCACCGATCCCGTGGCACATGCTCCCCAAGGATCCACTGATCGTTCCACCCGCCGTCGTGGTGAGCCGATTCACCCCGGGACGGCGTCGGTACCACCGTGGTCACGCAGCAACGCCACACCGGTATCCCCGCACACTCCCGTCTCGACACCGGATTCGCCATCGTCACCGATGGATCGGCACCCCGCTCCCCGACCAAGCCGGCCCGCCGCACCCGTCAACCGTGGTCGACCGCGTCCTGCACATCGACCAACAAACCAGCCAACCCTCCACTCCCGATTGGCGCAGGATGCCGTCCATCGCCGTCGTCGTGGGGTCATCGCGACCGTCTTCATCGTCCTAGTGGCGGTGCTGTGCGCATATCTGGTCTTCCACTTCGCGTCCTCCCAGTACTCCGCGAGCGGCCTTCCAGGAGCAAATCCGGTCGCGCGAACAGCCGTTCACAACGAATCATCCGGAGTGCACACCGTCTCACAAAATATTTGACGTCATTTTGGGTTGCAGAGCGAAGATTCTCCCGCGTATCATCTGATTCGTGGTTGGTTTTCGTTCTTCGCGCCTTGCTGTGCCCGCACTTCTTCTCATGGCTGCTCTCTGGGGATCGACCCTGGTCGTCATGAAGGGCGTCTACGCCCACATGAGCCCGGAAAACCTGCTCGCCTGTCGCTTTGCCCTCGCTGCGGCCGCCTTCGGGATCCTCTTTCCCAAGGCTTGGCGTACGGACATGCGCACCATCACCAAGGGAGCCATCCTCGGCGTCCTCTTCGCTGCCGGACAGCTGCTCCAGTCCATCGGGCTGAGCAGCACCGAGGCCGCGACGAACGGATTCATCGCCAGCCTGTACGTCGTCTTCACCCCGCTGCTGGCAGCCGTCATCTTCCGCAGGAAGGCGCCCAATGCCGTGTGGGGAGCTGTTGCCCTGGCGACCGTCGGTATGGGGGTGCTGGCCCTTGACCCGTCCTCCATCGGGAGCGGGTTCGGTGGTGTCGGCCAGCTGTTGACCCTGGCGTCCGCCCTGGCCTACGCCGGCCACATCGTGGCGACCGGACGTTTCGCCAACCCGTCCAATGTCGCGTCGTTGGGCCTCTACCAGACCATCACCGTCGCCGTCGTCTGTACCATTGCGGCCTTGCCCGGTGGCCTGAGTGCTCCCACCCACATGGAGGATTGGCTCGCCCTGGCCTACCTCGCCGTCATCTGCGGCACCCTGACGACCTTTATGCAGAGTTGGGGCCAAGCCCGCGTCGAGTCCACCCGTGCCGCCGTCATCATGTGCACCGAGCCGCTGTGGGGAGCCATCTTCGCCATCGGTCTCGGCGGCGAGACCCTCACCGGTCGTATCACGATCGGCGGTATCGCCATCCTGGCCGCCATGGTCCTCGCCGTCCGCCCGCCTCGTCGTCGTCGCGGTGCACCTCAGCACCACACCGAGCCTCCGGCGTCCCAGGTCAATCCGGCCTGGGCTCCGAGGTTCGGCATGGACCGAATGCTCTAAATCCTTTAAAAGTCAGTCCTCGGGAACTTCCCAGGGGTGGCCACCGCGTAGATCGTGGAAGATGGTCGGGACCATCTCCTGGTGACGATCGAAGGACAGCTGCCAGCCTCGCTCGTTGAGCAAGCCGTCATGGATGAGGAATCCATGACGGGCCCCCACAGACCTTGCGAAGTCGAGGGTCTCCTTCATAGCCGCCCATGGACCATGGGCTGGGCAAGCCAGGACGTCGACTCCTCGCGGAGTCTCGTCCAGCTCGTCACCGGGATGGAAGAGGATCGTGCCGAGTCCCTCACCGATGAGGTACCCGACGTTGCCGATCGGCTCGAGATCCCGATGGATGATCGCGTGATGACCACCCACAGCCTCGATCCTTACCTCACCGAGCTGCAACACGTCACCTGGAGAGATGGGATCGGCGTCAAGGGCAGGGACCTCGTGGCACGCACCCTCCTCAGCACGGACGACGGCCCCGGAGTTGGCGTCGACCAGAGCACCAACGTGATCAGGATCAACGTGATCGGGGTGTCGATGGGTGACGAGGATGGCGTCCAGGCCGGTCAGCCCGTGCCAAGCCTGGCTGAAGTTGCCAGGGTCGACGAGGATCCGCTGCCCGGCTGCTTCGACGAGGATGCAGGAGTGCCCCAGATGCGTGATTCTCATGTCTCTAGTGTTCCGCCGCCACCAGCCGACGGCAACCAGTTCAGCGACATTCGCCGCTGAACTCGCCCACCTGACTCATCACAGATCGATGCCGCGGAACCTCGCCAGCGGGCTGACGGCATTGCGCTTGAGACGACCGTCAGCCAGCCTCTCGGCAATCATGAACGCCAGTTCCAAGGACTGGTTTCGGTTCAGACGCGGGTCGCACGCAGTTTCGTACCGATTTGCCAGGTCAGCCTCGGCGAGCATGTCGATGCCGCCCAGACACTCCGTGACGTCGTCACCGGTCAACTCGATGTGCACGCCCCCTGGCCAGGTGCCCAGCTCTTCGTGGACGTCGAAGAAGCCATTGACCTCGTCGCAGACATCAGCGAACGACCGCGTCTTGTAACCGTTGTCGGTCTCGAAGGTGTTGCCGTGCATCGGGTCACAGCTCCACACCACCTTGCGGCCGGTGGCCTCGACCGCCTCGATGACCTTTGGCAGGTTGGTGCGTACTGCCTTGCTGCCCATCCGGGTGATGAAGGTGAGACGTCCGGGCTCGTGGTCCGAGTCAAGAGAGTCTGCGATGGCGACGGCATCCTCCCCTGTCGTCGTCGGGCCGAGCTTGACCCCCAATGGGTTGCGTACATGACGCAGGAACTCGACATGGGCGCCGTCGAGCTGACGGGTCCGCTCGCCGATCCACAGCAGGTGACCCGAGCAGTCGTAGGGCAGCTGGGAGCGTGAGTCGATCCTCGTCATGGCGTGCTCGTAGTCGAGCAACAGGGCCTCGTGGCTGGCGTAGAAGTCGACGGTGGAGAGCTGATCGTCCTCGACTCCACAGGCCATCATGAAGACCAGTGCCCGCTCAATCTCCGATGCCAACGCCTCGTACCGGGCCTCGACGTTGGAGTTACGCACGAAGTCGGCATTCCACGCATGGATGCCACGCAGGTCGGCGAAGCCACCGGTGGCAAACGCCCGCACCAGGTTCAGGGTCGCTGCTGACGCGTTGTACACCCCGACCAGACGTTTGGGATCGTGCACGCGTGCATCCGGGGTGAACTCAAACCCATTGACGGCGTCACCCCGGTAGCTGGGCAGCGTGAGGCCGCGTCGGGTCTCGATGTTCTTGGAGCGCGGCTTGGCGTACTGCCCGGCGATCCGGCCAACCTTGACCACCGGGAGCTGACCGGCATAGGTCATGACGACTGCCATGGACAGCAGCACACGGAGTTTTCCTTTGATATTGGCGGCATTGACGCCGGCGAAGGTCTCCGCGCAGTCGCCACCTTGCAGTAGGAAGGCCTCGCGATTGGCAACCGCTGCCAGATGGGCGCGAAGGTCATCGCACTCCCCTGCGAACACCAGTGGAGGCAGAGCGCGAAGCTGTTCGATCACCTCGCCAGTCGCCTGGGGATCGGGGTAACTCGGTTGCTGGACCCGGGGCAGGGCGTTAAGGGCCTCAAGACTGGGAACGCTCTGGGACATGGCCGGGAGTCTACTTCCCCTCACCGCCATCATTGCTTCCGTTCCGCACAGTGAGGGTCTCACTCAGGCCCGTGCTCGACCCGGCTCTCACCGGCCCGGGTGAATGCCGTGTTCTGCCAACCGATCAGCCAGCGAGGCCTTGCGGGCCTGAAGCTGAGCAGCCAGTCGGGCCTTCTCCTCCTCGCGGGCAAGCTCCTCGGCGTCGCGGGCGTTCTCCTGGCTCAACTGTTCCTCCTCGGCCTGACGGCGCCTCTTGCGATCCCGCCTCAGCTTGCGCATACGTGAGATCCAGATGAGTGGGCGCGGCCGAAGATCTCCCCTCACCGCCGGATGGTCCTGGTAGGTCAGTCCCGTGAGATCACACAGAGCCAGAGCGATGTCGTCGGCAGCCGCTCTCAGGACCGCGTGGGAGTGCGGCGTGGCGGCATGGCGAGACAGGTCGACAGGATCACCGAGGACAAGCCCTCCGTCGGTGACCTGAGCTGGCACGACGAGGGCCCCGGCAGCAAGCGCCAACCGGGCAACCTCGACGTCAACCCGATGGATCTGCCCTGCCCAACTGTGCACCCCCTCAGGTGCCATGACGACGACGCAACCCTGAGACAGGTGTTCTCGTGCCTCGCCATGGCATTGCTCGCCCCTGGACCGACGTCCGGACATCCGGTAGACCTTGCGTTTCGCTCCTGACAGGCACTGCTCGGCCGTCACCAGATCTCCGCGACGACGCAGATGAACCGCAACGATCACTGGTTGAGCGGGCAACGGTTGGCCTGTCACCTCGCCATGGGATCGACGCAACCAATTCATACCATCAGGCCTTCGCCACGCGGGGCGGCGGAACGGGCTTTCCACCTGGTCGGGGTTTGACGAACTTCGAGACATCCTTGCCCCGGAGATTGCCGTGCTTCACCCGGAAGCCATACACGTCGACATATCCCTGGCCGGTGAGATCGCTGATCGCTCCCATCACCTCATCGGTGACCCACCGCAGTACCGCAGTCTCCTCGGTGCGATCAGCCAGCACGTCGAAGTGCATGGGCTTACCGAAGACGATGGTCGGGTGCTCCAGCAACGGGATGCCGAGAACCTTGCGCCTCACCGTGGTACCGCTGATACCCACCGGCACGACCGGAGCTCCCGAGCCCAGGGTCATCCGGGCAACACCCGTCTTACCCTTATAGAGTCGGCCATCAGGCGAGCGAGTTCCTTCCGGGAAGATGCCGACCAGGCCGCCCTCGGCGAGTCGGCGTTCCACCGGCCCCATGGCGTTGACGCTGGTGCGGCCACCCGAGCGATCCAGCGGCACCTGATCAACCGCGCGCAGGAACCACGCGACCACCTTCGACCAGAATCCACGATCCCCGGCGAAAAGCTCCTTCTTGGCCGGATAGGTGAGTTTCCGATCAATCATGGACGCCACGATAATGGGGTCCAGGGCCGCAATGTGGTTACAGGCCAGGATCACCCCACCCTCGGCGGGTATGTTTTCCTCACCGATGACACGGGGGTGCCACAGGGCTCGCACTCCTGGTCCGAAGAGCGCATACTTGAAGAACTCGTACCACATGGGGCCTCCTCGGCGACCAAGCCTAGCGGCACCTCGAGTTCCCTGACGGGCGGAGGGATGATGGACAGCGACGACAACGATGTCGATGCCGCATTCGAGGAGCTCATTGGTCGCGAATTCGGAGAGGTTGTCACCGCCCCGGGTCGCCCTCCTCCCCATGACCGACCGGCACGGCGTGCCCCGGCTCCCATTCCCCTCGAGCCGGCACCCGATCCCGACGAGATTGATGAGCCATCACCCGTCGGATCACCATCTCCGACGAGCCCGGTCACAAAGGTCGGACTCATCCTGGTGGCGATCTGCATCGTCACGGTGTTGCTGTCGATGGGAGGGATCAACATCCCCGGAACAGCGCTCATTCTGGCGATGACGTCAGGAGGAGCCGGAGCGATTCTGCTCATCTGGCAGGCCATCACCCGGCGGGAACGCGACGACGCCGGCCCGTGGGGCAATCATTCTCGGCTGTAGCCGCTCATCTGTCCCGGACGACGGGCCCGGTAAGGGTCTCAGTGAGACTTTGACGCAGTGTGCGACGTGGTTTGCGGACGGCAGTACGTCGGCGCGGCCAGAAACCGCGCGCCAGGCCCGGAGGCTCATTGATGGAGTGACGGGCGAGATCGGCAGCACCGATCAACCCTGCGTCGTTGCCGAAATGAGCCTTCTGGATGTCAGCCATGGGCCGGAAACCTCGACCGGTGAGGGTGCGGGCATACACCGTGCGGGCGGGCTCGAGCAGCAGGTCCCCGGCAGTACTGACGCCCCCGCCAACGACGAAGAGATCAGGGTCGAGGGCGGCGGCAAGGTTGGCCATGCCACGGCCCAGCCAGATACCGATGTCTGCAATGAGTTCGATGGCCAACCGGTCGCCGTCCACGGCCGCGCGGGTGACATCAGGGCCGACGAGGTTATCAGGATCACGATCGGTGACATAGGACAACAGATCCTGGACCCCGGGAGCTCCTTCCGCCAGGAGGGCGCGAGCATCCCTCACGAGAGAGTTTCCGGACGCGTACTGCTCCCAGCAGCCACGGTTGCCGCACGGGCACCAGTGACCGTCTGGAACAACCGTCATATGGCCGAATTCACCGGCCATGCCATAACGACCACGGAACATCCGCCCATTGATGACCAGCGCCCCACCGATGCCGGTTCCCAGGGTGAGACACACCATGACACGCGATCCCTTGCCAGCTCCGAACCGGAACTCGGCCCAGGCGGCTGCGTTGGCGTCATTGTCGACGAGAACGGGGACGGTGATGCGCTCGGAAAGACGATCCCGCAGCGGCTCGTTACGCCATGCCAGGTGCGGGGAAAATCGCACGAGCGCCTGCTCGGTGTCTATCCACCCCGCAGCCCCGATACCGACCGCGCAAATCGGGAGGTCGTAAGACAACTCGCGAACTGATTCGACGATCGCGTCCTCGACGGCCTCCGGACTACGAGAAGGAGTCGGGCACTGGATACGCCGAACGATCTGGCCATTTTCATCCACGACACCAGCGGCAACTTTCGTGCCGCCGATGTCTATACCGACGCTAAGCAAGGAAGGTCAGCCGAAGCGGCGCGCACCCTGGTACGAGGTCTGTCCCGCCAGGACGGAGATCTTGATGCCGGTTCGCGGGCTGGATGCGTGAACGAACTTGCCGCCACCAATGTACATGCCGACGTGGGTGATGCCCGGGTAGAAGAAGACGAGGTCACCCGGTTGCAAGTCGGACGTCGCCACTGGGCGACCTGCCGCGTACTGAGCGGCTGCGGTTCGCGGAAGACCGACGCCAGCCTTGCCCCACGCGACCATCATGAGACCGGAGCAGTCATACCCGGACGGTCCAGTTCCGCCCCAGATGTAAGGCTTGCCGAGCTGGGCCATCGCGAAACTGAGAGCGGCCTGAGCACGGGAAGAGACACTTTCCGAAGGAGCAGGGATCGAGACCTGATCACCCTTCGCGTTCTGAGCGGTCTGCCGAGCTGACGAGGCAGCAGAACGTCCCGCAGTCCGGGACACGACGTTGGCGGTCGAAGCAGCCGCGTCCGCAGCCTGGCGACGCTCGAGCTCGGCACGCTGCTGTGCGGAGAGGCGCTCGACGACCTCCTTGGCCTCCTGCTCCTTCTTCTTGGCGTCAGCCAGCAGCTTGGCCTGCTGGTCACGCTGAGCCTTGATGGTGGCTCGGTCAGTCTGGGCCTGCGACTCCAGGGAAGCCAACCGGGCCTGCTGAGCCTGAAAGTCCTGGAACTGTTCAGTGGTGCGATCGGTGACGTTCTGGACGGTTGCCAGCTTGGACAGGAACTGGCCGGAGTCACTACTGGTCACGAGCTGGGTGGTCGTCGAGACACCGCGGCCGCTCTGGTAGTCGCTCAGAGCAACACGACCGAGGGCCTTGCGCATAGTCGCCACCTTGGCAGACTGCGCACCGAGGTCCTTCTGCGAACGATTGAGATCCTTCTGAGTCTTGTCGAGAGCAGCCTGGGCCTTGGTGTAGTCCTCCTGCACCTTGGCGGTCTGCTCGTCGAGCTGAGCCAGGCGGACCTTCGCCTGATCGATGGGGTCAGGAGCAGCCTGAGCCCCAAGCTCAACCGATCCCACCGTGCCGAGGATGATCGCTCCCGTCATCGCAGCTACTGCGACGCCCCGTCCACGTCGAGAGGTGCCACCACTCATCTGAGAAGCTCCAAATCTGCGCTCCACTGTCTACCCTTCACCATCACCTGACCAGTCCGACCGCATCATGACGCGGTGGGACCGAATCATCCGTCCAACTGTGATTTGGCCGTCGAGCCCGGACCATCCCTGCCGACTGAGAGAATCTTATGTGGTCCTCAGGGGCTGGGCAACTCCTCGGGGAAAACGCTCACACCAGTGCGCGTCCATCGCCGATATCCGGGCGCGCCACGGCTCTGACACGGCTGTTCTCCATCGGTCTCGCCCATGTGCAACACATCCTGTCACAGGGAGTGTCTACCGTCCCGATCATGACCGCACCTCTCCAGCCCTCCTTCGACGATCTGGGCACTCCTCTACCCGACGTCACCTTCTGCGTCGTCGACCTCGAGACCACCGGCACTGGCGACAATGCCCAGATCACCGAGATCGGGGCGATCAAGGTGTGCGGAGGTCACGTCGAGGGTGAGTTCCAGACCCTCGTCCGCCCGTCCGGACCAATTCCGGCTTCCGTCCAGGTCCTCACCGGTATCACGGACGCCATGGTCCGGCCTGCACCACCACTGGACGCCGTCCTGCCAAGTTGGTCAGAGTTCAGTCGGGGTACGGTGCTGGTGGCCCACAACGCCCGCTTCGACGTCAGCTTCCTCAAGCGGGCCTATGCCGAGCACGACTACTCGTGGGAAAACCCTGCTGTCGTGGACACCCTCGCGCTGGCTCGCTCCGTGCTCCCCCGTGACGAGATTCGCAACTACAAGTTGGGCACCCTGTCCCAGTTGTTTCGGACCACGACGACGCCGTCTCATCGCGCACTGGCTGATGCTCGTGCGACTGTCGACGTCCTGCACGGTCTCATCGAACGAGTGGGAAACCTCGGCGTCACCACCTTAGAAGACCTGCTGGAGATGACTCACCGGGTCCCCCGAGTTCGGCGACGCCGCCGGGTGTGGGCCAAGGGCCTCCCGGAAGGACCTGGCGTGTACTGGTTCTGCCTCGACAAACCAGCACCCTCCCCGCCCGAGGTGCTTTACGTGGGCACGTCGGTCAATATTCGACGACGGGTGTCGCAGTACTTCACAGCCTCCGAGACGCGGCGCCGGATGGACGAGATGGTCCGGGTCGCAACAGGGGTGCAAGCCCGAGAATGCTCGACTCGTCTTGAGGCGGGAGTGCGAGAGCTACGTCTCATTGACGCCCACCAGCCGCGGTACAACCGTCGTTCGCGTCGCCAAGGGTCGGTGTGGTGGGTCACCCTCACTGACGAAGCTCATCCCCGCCCCTCTGTGGTGCAACAGGCCCATCGCGACTCACAGCCGCCGTGGGGACCATTCACGAGTCGTCGAGCGGCAACTCGCGCCGCCATCGTCCTCGCTGAAGCGTTTGGCCTTCGACAGTGCAGCGGATCACTGTCACGTCATCCTGACGGGTGCCCGTTGGCGGAGATGGGACGGTGCTCAGCCCCTTGCCTGAATCCTGCCACGGACTACTCAGCAATCGTCGACCGCACTCGCACGGCCATGACCTCGGACGTCCGTGATCTCACAGATCGGCTTGCGGAACGAATCGCCCACCTGTCCGACGCCGAGCGCTTCGAGGAGGCCGCGGAATACACCGAGGACGCCCGAGAAGTACTGAGGGCCACCCGACGACGTGCCCGGTTGGCGTCCTTGGCGTCCTGTCCCCAGATTGTGGCGGCCCGGCGGGAAGCCGCTTTCTGGGAGATTCACGTCGTCCGACATGGCCGACTGGTTGGAGCAGGACGATGCCGCACAGGAGCCGACCCCATGCCCACCATCGATGCGATTTGCGCAACGGCGGAGAGCGTCGCCCCTCCCCCAGCAGGTCTACCGGCATGCACCGTCGAGGAAGCCGAGTTGGTTGCATCGTGGTTTGAAGAGCCTGGGGTCCGGCTCGTTGACATCACCGGGGAATGGTCATGGCCAGCCCACTGTTGGATGGCCACGGAAGAACTCGCCGTGCGAGTAGCCGCCTCACACCACCCAGGTGACGACGAGGGCGGCGAGACAGACCGCGAGGATTGCCAATCCCGCCCCGAGCTGGCGACGGTGTGAGGACCACCGGGTCTGCAGCCATGCCCAGCCAGACACCGCTCCAACGACAACTGCGCCGATATCGGCGATCCAGGTGTACGACCCAATCACGATGGCCCAGATGATGAACATCGTCAGCAACACAACGTCCGCGCGAACGTCCTGTTTCTGGACGTACTTGACGACCGCCGATGCCGCCATCAAGCCAAACAAGCCACACAGGGATCCTTCGAAGCAGTACGGCGCCCCCGCAAGGCTGATCGCCGTCGATCCACCAACCCCACACAGCAGGTACAGGAAGGCGAACTGCACCGAACCGGTCATCGGCTCGATCTGATGGCCGATGAGCACCAGGACCAAACCGCTCAGGACGGCACCGAAGATGGACGACGTCGTCAAGGAGAAGACCAGCGGCCGCCAGATCTGGAAGTCATAGGCCTTCACGGCTCCAGAGGCCAACATCGACGACAAGGGGGTGAATTGTGCCGCAATAGCCACCAGCACGGTCACGACGGCCAGGGCCAGCGACGCCGGACACAGTGCCGGGGCGGGGCGGACGGGGTGCTCACTCCATCGGTCAGGCATGAATCTCCTCCGGTCCAAAGCCGTCGATGACGGGGAAAGGCGACAGTGGTGGAAATGCCCCGAGGTGCGGCCACCTCGGGGCAGGCACCCTGGTTCTCGCGAACAAGCCCGCGGGGACCAGGGCACTAGGCGTCAGGACAGCTCGACGCTCTCGATGACGACCGGCTCGACCGGACGATCCATACGGCCAGTACGAACCTGAGCGATCTCGTCAACGACCTTGCGGGACTCCTCGTTCGCAACCTCACCGAAGATGGTGTGACGACGGTTCAGGTGCGGGGTCGGGGCGACGGTGATGAAAAACTGGGAACCGTTGGTGCCCGGCCCTGCATTGGCCATGGCCAGCAAGTAGGGCTTGGAGAAGACGAGCTCGGGGTGGAACTCGTCAGCGAACTGGTAGCCGGGGCCGCCAGTTCCGGTACCGAGGGGGCAACCGCCCTGGATCATGAACCCGTCGATGACACGGTGGAAGGTCAAGCCGTCGTAGAACTTGCCAGTGGTCGGCTGACCAGTGTGCGGGTCGACGTACTCCTTGGTGCCGCCAGCCAGGCCGACGAAATTCTCGACGGTCTTGGGAGCCTGATCGGCAAAGAGATTGAGGACGATGTCGCCGTGGTTGGTGTGCAGAGTCGCGGTAGAGGCCACCTGCCTGCCTTCCTATGAGAAACGATGTGGTCGATCCCAGACTACTGAGTCTCACACTGGACTGACCGGAATTGACTCTCCGGTGAACATCAGGAACTGCGGTTCCCTGGTCTGAGGGCCATTTGATGGATACCGTGGGGAGTGCTCGATCACGAGCTTTATCCCATACGAATTGGAGGAACCGTGTCCTGCAAGAAGAAGGCTTCCCGCAAGACCGCCGCCGCAAGCAGCCCCAGCACGCTCAAGGAGCAGCGTGCACAGGCGCTGGAGATCGCCGCCGCATACCTCACAGCCGCCCAGGACAAGGCTGCTCCGCTGGCCTCGCAGGTCAATGACAAGCTCGGGCCGCTGACCGACCAGCTCTCGGACAAGATTGGCCCCATCTCGGAGAAGCTCGGACCCATTTCCGACCAGGCCGTCGAGGCTGGCAAGAAGGCCCTTGACGTCTCGAAGGAGTACGCCCAGGAGAAGGTTGTCCCGACTCTCCACCAGGCTTATGACACCTTCCAGAAGGACATCCTTCCCGGACTCGAGGAGCGTGCCGAGAAGGTCACTGCCCTGCCCGCCGTCGAGGAGGCCACCCGTCGCGGACAGGCCGCCGTCTCCGCCCTCAAGGGCGAGTCGACTGAGCTGGCCGCCAAGGCTGGCATCGAGACGAAGTCGGTCAAGAAGGCCAAGCGCCGCGGCAAGTTCGGCAAGGTGCTCGGCACCCTCGCCATTCTCGGCGGAATCTCAGCTGCTGCCGTCGTCGCCAGCCGGCGCTTCATGAGCTCCTCCGACGATGGCTGGACTGCCCATGAGCCCAAGGTCACCTACTCCTGGACTCCAGGAGACAAGGAGGAGATGGCTGACAAGCCCGCTCCGAAGCCGGCCACCAAGGCCGAGGAGAAGTCTCAGGACAAGTCTGCCGAGAAGGCTGAGGCCAGCCACGGTTCCAAGCCGGTTGCCAAGCCCGAGCCGAAGAAGAAGGACAAGTCAGTTCCGGCCGACCCCGTCGCCGCCATGGCTGACGAGGGTGGTCCCGCAGCCGCTGCTCCCGAGACGACCGCTGAGACCACCATCTTCGTCGACGAGGGCGCTCGCTCTGAGACGACCACCAAGGACGGCGCCACCAAGGCTCCCGAGGAGAGCAAGAAGGACGAGGAGCCTAAGGCCACCTCGTACGTCGGTGAGAACCCGCCGGAAGGCTACGTCATCAAGGGCAATGACCGCTCGATGAAGTACCATGTCCCCGGTTCGGGCGGTTACGACCGCACCATCGCCGACGTGTGGTTCGCCACTGAGGAGGCCGCCCAGGCTGCCGGGTTTACCAAGGCCCAGCGCTGAGTTCTCATTCCACGATTTCGACGGGGCTCGTCACTCGACGGGCCCCGTCGTCGTGTGTATCGAACGTTTCGCGGAGGTGAAACGGCTCCACTCACGTACCCGATTCCCATTTGTGTAATCCAGTGTCGTTGCATGGCCCGCAATGTAACAGTCATGTAACAACATAGTTTTGATGTCACATTGGGCTTCTGTGGTGGCACTTATGCCCATTAGATGAGTGTTCAACGTCCCTCGGGGCACACCACGACAGAAAGGCCTGTCACATGATTGGACCCGATCTACAGTCCTCGGCAGCGTCGACAGCATGGGTCGACGCCCGCTATTTCTCCCTTCACGTCCGTTCCCTCGTTCATGAATGTCGCATCCCATGGCGAGTCATCGCCCTCCTCGCGCACGTCCCCAGCCAGACCGTCCGACGGCTCGCCGGGCAGGGTGACCGGCCCCTGCAACGGATTCGCGTCATCGATGCCATGCGTATCCTCACGGTCAGTGTCGATGATGTCGAGGCAGCACGCGAAAGGGTCGTACCAGCCGGAAGTACCCGGACCAGGGCTCTCGCCCTTCGGAAAACTGGTTGTGACGTCGAGGACATCGCCGCCATGCTCGACGTGACGATCCCCCAGGCTCAGGCCCTCCTCGACGGAGAGGAAGACATGTGCACCGAGATGACGCGACTTCGGGGTCGAGCGGCATGCGAGGCCCGTGGCCTGATCGCCACCCCCGAGCCCATCACATCCTTGTGAGCCATCCTCATGTGGGCCGTCATCGGGATTGCAATCTCCTGCGGGCTCGCGCTGTGGCATCTTCTCATCACCGTCCCCCGGCTGGCAGAACCAACTGTCGAGGTGGTGGGTGACGAGATCCTGGCCATCAAACCGCGATATGACTCCCTGGCCACACCGGCCCGGACCCTTATCGTCATCGCAACAGCCGCGGTATGTGGATTTTCCTCAACCCTTGCTCCACGGTGGAGTTGGGGACCCTGGTGGGTCTGGTCCGGATCGGTCGCGACCCTGGCAGCCGTCGATCAAGCAACCACTTTCCTGCCGGTGAAGTTGTGGCGTCGATGTGTCGCCGAATCAGCAGTCGCACTCGTCGCAGGTATGGCTATCACGGGACCACCGCACTTACCAGCCCTGGCCGGATGCGTTGCCGTGGCAGCAGTATCAACAGGTTTCTTCTGGCTGATGTGGCGGCTGAGCTCCTCCCTTGGGTATGGGGACGTCAGGCTGTCAGCCGGGACGGGGTTTCTCGGTGCGACCACGGGCGCCCTTGCCCCTCACCCAGACGTCTTCCAGGCTGGCATGACGACTTTGCTTGCCTCAACCGTGCTGGGAGCGGTAATGGCGATCGTGACGACACTCATCCGCCGATGCCGACCCTCACCATGGGGATCAGCATTTGCATACGGCCCGGCCTTGTGGGCCGGGCCGTGGGTAGCGCTTGCAATCAGTCTGAGGTAACAGCGATCCAGCGATCGAGGCGACCACTGGCAGCCCCGGAATCAATGGACTGGACAGCACGTTCCAGCTCCTGAGCCAGCTGCGGGACGAGCTCCTCGTCGATCGTCGGCCCGTCATGGGCCAGCAAGGCTGCCGCCGCGTTCAGCAAGACGATGTCGCGCACCGGGCCGTGCTCCCCCGCCAAGACCTTGCGAACGACTCCAGCGTTGAACTGCGGATCCCCACCCACCAGGTCAGCCGGAGCAGCCGGAGTCAAGCCCAAGGCGGCCGGATCAATCTCGGTCTCGACAACCTTGCCGTCGGAGATAACCCAGACCTGCGACGTCGTCGTGGTCGTCAGCTCATCGAGACCATCCTCGCCATGGAAGACCAGTCCGCGAGTACCTCGCGCCGCCAAGGCGTCGGCGACCAGCGGAGCCATGGCACCATCTGCGATACCGATCGCCGCAGCATGCGGGCGGGCCGGGTTCGTCAGCGGGCCGAGGAGGTTGAAGGTGGTCTGGATGCCGAGCTCCTTGCGGGCCGGAGCGGCGTGACGCAAGGAAGCGTGGTAGCGCGGGGCGAAGAGGAAGGCCAGGCCCACCTCGTCAAGAACATCCGCCTGGCGCTCCGGATCAATGTCGACTCCAACGCCGAGAGCCTCCAAGCAGTCTGCCGTTCCGCAGGCAGAGCTGGCGGCGCGATTGCCGTGCTTGACGACCTTGACCCCGGCGCCAGCGGCAACGAGGGCCGCCATCGTCGAGATGTTGACAGTATTGGCGCGGTCGCCACCGGTACCGACGATGTCAACGGCATCGCGATCCAATTCCACCGGTGTGGCCTGGGAAATCATCCCCTCCGCCATGCCTGCGATCTCATCGGCGGTTTCACCCTTGGCCCGCAGTGCCACTGCGAAGCCCGCAACCTGTACTGGAGTCAGTTCTCCGGATAGGACCCTCTCCATCGCCGCGGCAGCGGTGCCACGATCCATGTCGCGCCTCGCAACGAGATCGGTCAGCAGGTCAGCCCAGGTGAACTCGTCGATGCGATCCTCGGACATGAAACTCCTTCGAGTCAGATGGTCTGTGCGGCAGGCTTCGCAGTCTCGCCACGGGAAACACGAACCACTGACGCCACCGTCTGGGGCAGGGCCACCGGATCGACAGGATGGGTGGCGACGGCGTCAGCACGGGACCAGGACGCCAACCACGCATCGGCGATGCGAGCCACCAGGAGGACGACCGGGGGGCAATCCTCAACCTCATCCTTGAGCTGATGGCACACCCCCATCCCGCCGTACGGAGTCGATTCGCCGTCAGCAACCAGAACGTCATAGTGACCGCTGCTCACGGCATCGACGACCGAGGCCTGGGTAGCTGTCTCAATGACCTCGGCACGCGGAAGGTCCGAGGCGATCGTCCCGCTCAACGCGACCTTCATCTGCTCACGAACAGTGCGATCATCGGAGTAAACGAGAATCTTGAGAGCCCCCGACGGCTCCCCGTGCTTGTCACCCATGAGCGGCCCTTTCCCTCGACTGTGTGGGACTGACTGAGCTGCCGGCCACCAGCAGGCCGGATGCAACACGAGTGATGCTACAGCCTACGGCGCCTCATTGGGTCTGAGACCATTCTGACTACTGAGACGACCGGTATCACACCTTCGGACAAAGCGCTGCATTTTGCCATCTGGCCCCAGAGAATCAACCTCGGATCGAACTGGAACGGCGAAACGACATGACCAATGACACATTTCCGGCCATAATGAGGCCGTGGCCACTTCAGCGCAGACTTCACAACGACCGACGGGCGCCATCCATCCGATCGCGCCGACGCGGCTCAACGCGCCGGCGGGTCGTCCCAATGCCCTACCCATGGGTGTCTGGGTGTGGCTGGCGAGCGAGCTCATGTTCTTCGCCGCTCTCTTCGCGGCCTACTTCATGATTCGCCAGACGACGAGCGACTTGGCAACGGCTGGGCAGCAGACCCTCTGGCAGACCGAATCCGGTCACCTGGCCGTCGGTGCCGCCGCCATCAACACCCTCATCCTGGTGCTGTCGTCGGTGACCTGTCAGATGGGTGTTCACGCCGCGGAGCATGGCCAGGTCAAGCGGACCAAGGGCCTCGGCGCCATCACCTCCTGGGGCATGCGCGAGTGGTACACCCTGACCTTCATCATGGGCGCGGTGTTCATCGCTGGACAGGTCGCGGAGTACATCACCCTCATCGGCGAGGGTCACACCATCTCCTCGAGCGTCTACTTCTCGGCCTTCTTCCTGGCAACCGGCTTCCACGGCCTGCACGTGACCGGCGGCCTGGTCCTGTTCCTGTTCACCCTTGCCCGCACCTACATGGCTCGTCGGTTCACCCACGAGCAGGCGGTCACGGCAATGGTCGTTTCCTACTACTGGCACTTCGTTGACGTCGTGTGGATCATCCTGTTCTCGGTGATCTACATCGTGCGCTGACCCCCCAACCCGAGAAAGGTGACTGTGGTGATGAGATTCCTCTCCACGAAACGGCACAGCCGGGCAGCCAAACCCGTGCTGCTGCTCCTGGCCTTGGTGCTGGTGGGGTGTGTGTACGCCTTCGTGAGCCCCGCGGCTTCTGGGCAGGCTGACGCCAATGCGTCGACCCAGACGGCCCAGGGCAAGGAGATCTTCCAGCAGAACTGCTCCTCCTGTCATGGCCTCAACGGCGAGGGAACCACCCAGGGTCCGTCCTTGGCCGGTGTCGGCGCGGCTGCCGTCGACTTCCAGATGGGCACCGGCCGCATGCCGATGGCTCGTCCCGAGGCTCAGGCCCCTTCCAAGAGCACGAAGTTCACCGATAAGGAAATCGCTTCGGTCGGCGCCTACGTCGCCTCTCTGACCCCCGGCCCGAAGGTCCCCTCCTCCCAGACCCTCAACACCTCGGGATTGAGTGCTGGGGAACTGGCTCGGGGCGCTGAGCTGTTCAAGACCAACTGCTCAGCCTGCCACAACATCGAGGGACGCGGTGGAGCGCTCCCGGAAGGTGCCTACGCGCCTTCCCTTATGAAGACGTCCGACAAGCACATCTACGAGGCCATGCGCACCGGCCCGCAGCAGATGCCGGTGTTCTCCAAGTCGGTCATCACCGACCAGGACGCCCGAGAGATCATTGGCTACCTCCAGACCGCACATTCTGAGCCCAACAACGGCGGATTCGCCCTCGGCGGCATCGGCCCGGTCACTGAGGGCTTGTTCGGTTGGATCATCGGCATTGGCGGCCTCGTCCTGGTCGCCGGATGGCTGGCACGGAAGGGGGCTCGCGCGAAGTGAGCGACAAGTACACCGAACGCAACGACCTGCCGGTCGAGAACCCGGGCGTCGAGCCCCACGTCGAGCGGTACACCGACGCCAATCCGAAGGCCGGAAACCGGGCCTACCTCCAGGTGATCACCCTGCTGGGACTGGTCCCCGTTCTCGCCATCGCCTTCGTCGTCTTCTACTTCGCGATCCCCCGCGACTCCACCATCGAGATCGGGCCGCTCCACATGAACGCCTCGACCTTCGCGCTGGGTCTGTGTGCCGGCCTCGCGGTGCTGTTCATCGGCATCGCCTGCATCCACTGGGCCAAGCAGGTCATGGGCGACGAGGAGATCGTTCAGGAGCGGCACCCGGTCAATTCCGATACCGCTGATCGCGAGGAGTTCGCCAAGCAGTGGCGCATCGGCGCCGAGCAGTCCGGGCTCTCCCGACGCAAGCTCATCGGCAGCGCCCTTGGTGGTGCCATCGGCATCATGGCTGTCCCGGCCATCGTCACCCTTGCTGACCTCGGCCCGAAGCCCGGCCCCGGAATGCGTCGCGCCACCATCGAGCGCACCATCTGGGCCGAGGGCGTCCGACTCGTCAACGACATCACCTTCCAGCCGATCAAGGCCTCCGACCTCGAGATCGGCCAGCTGGTCAACGCGGAGCCCGAGAACCTCAAGGATCTCGAGGGCGCTGAGTTCCAGCGTCAGAAGGCCAAAGCCGCCATCCTCATCGTCAGGATGGATCCTGATTCCATCAAGATCCCCGAGTCCCGCAAGGACTGGCAGGTCGGCGGCATCCTGTCCTATTCCAAGATCTGCACCCACGTCGGTTGCCCCGTCAACCTGTGGGAGCAGCAGACCCACCATCTGCTGTGCCCCTGCCACCAGTCGACCTTCGATCTCGGTGACTCCGGTGTCGTCGTCTTCGGTCCTGCCGGACGCTCGCTGCCGCAGCTGCCCATCACCGTCGACGACAAGGGTTACCTGGTCGCTCGCAGCGACTTCACCGTTCCGGTGGGCCCGTCCTACTTCGAACGAGATTCTCGTCACGACTACAAGAAGGGTGACAACTGATGGCCCGGCCAACTGGCATCGCCGAGGAATCACCCACCCTGCGCACTGCGACGGCTGACGACAAGCCCTCGGGCCGCGGGATGCGGATCGTCAACTGGCACGACGACCGTTTGGGTCTTGCCAAAATGGGCAAGGAGAACCTGCGCAAGGTCTTCCCTGACCACTGGTCCTTCCTGCTGGGCGAGATTGCTCTCTACTCCTTCGTCGTCCTACTGCTCACGGGTGTCTTCCTCACCATCTGGTTCAAGCCGTCGATGGCCGAGGTCGACTACAACGGTCCGTACCAGTTGCTCAAGGGAACGCCCATGTCGGAGGCGTTCGCCTCCACCCTGGACCTCTCCTTCGAGGTGCGTGGTGGCCTACTGGTCCGCCAGATCCACCACTGGGCAGCCATCCTCTTCGTGGCAGCAGCCACCGTCCACATGCTGCGCATCTTCTTCACGGGTGCCTTCCGCAAGCCTCGTGAGATCAACTGGCTGATCGGCCTGGGGCTCTTCATGCTGGCCATGGTTGAGGGCTTCGCCGGATACTCGCTGCCTGACGACCTGCTCTCGGGCACCGGTCTCCGCTTCGCCGACGGTCTGATGCGTGCCATCCCGCTGGTGGGCACGTGGGTTGAGTTCTTCGTCTTCAACGGCGAGTTCCCCGGCACCGCGATCGTGCCCCGTCTCTACATGGTGCACATCCTGTTGATCCCGGCCCTGCTGCTGGGCCTGGTGGCCGCGCACCTCGCCCTGGTCGTGTACCACAAGCACACCCAGTACCCGGGCCCCGGACGGACGGAGAAGAACGTCGTGGGCTACCCGCTGTTCCCGGTGTATGCCGCCAAGGCCGGTGGCTTCTTCTTCGTGGTCTTCGGCGTCCTGACCCTCATGGGCACCTTCATGCAGATCAACCCGGTCTGGAAGTTCGGCCCCTACAACCCGGGCGAGGTCACCGCTGGATCCCAGCCTGACTGGTACATGGGTTGGCTCGAGGGTGCTGTCCGTATCACACCGAACTGGGAGTGGCACATCGGTCACACCACTTGGAGCTGGAACATCTTCCTGCCCGGTGTGTGCCTCATGGGTGTGCTGTTCACCCTCTTGGTGGCATGGCCCTTCGTCGAGAAGTGGATCACCGGTGACGAGTCGGAGCATCACCTGCTCGACCGTCCGCGCAACGTCCCGACGCGTACCGCCCTCGGTGTCGCTGCCATGAGCTGCTACGCCATGTTCTGGTTGTCGGGTGCTAACGACATCATCGCCACCCACTTCCACCTGTCGCTGAACTCGATCACGTACTTCATGCGTGGTGCGATCTTCATCGTCCCGATCATCACCTACCAGATCACCAAGCGGATCTGCGTGTCCCTGCAGCGTGCTGACCGTCAGCGCCTGCTGCACGGGTCGCCCTCGGGTGAGATCATCCGCGAGCCCGAGGGCGCCTTCCACGAGGCTCACGTGCCGGTGAGCGAGGAGGAGGCCTGGACCCTTACCCAGCAGAAGACCTACCCAGTCCTCACCGCTGGTTCCATTGACGACCGTGGCCGTCGCGTCAGTAAGAAGCGCGCTCGCTGGATGAAATGGTTCCTCGGTGACAACGTTCCCAAGGTCACCCGTGAGGAGTTGGAGGCCGCTCGCCACCACACCGAGATCGGTTCCGGTCACTCCGCGGGCAATGCCGAGATCACCAACTGATCCCTTCTGAACCCGTACGAAGGCCCCTCAACCGAGGGGCCTTCGTCATGCCTGGATGCGCAATCTCTGCCAGTTGAGCTCCCACTCCTGCGGATCGGGGGCATGGGCGCGCAGCATATCGACTCCTCCACCCAACCCTTCGTCGTCCCAGTGACGGCGAGCCTCTTCCATGAGGTGATCGGGCAAGGTCCCACGCACGTTGGTGACTCGCCACCACTCCACCTCATGACCGTGACCGGCCATGATCGTGCCGACCCGTCGTGGGGAGGTTCCGACGAGCTCGGCAAGGTCGGAGTAGGACACCACCGTTCTCGGCGGCAGGGCTTCCACCGCGGCCAATACGTCATCGATGATCGAGCTCACGACACCAGTGTGCCGCGACCCGTCAGGACATGACTGGAGAATGACGACGTGGGAGAATAAGGACGTGCGTTTTCTCAACGAGCAGCCGAACTACGACCTGACGTACAACGACGTCTTCATGGCCCCGAACCGTTCCTCGGTCGGATCTCGGATGAATGTCGATCTGACGTCGACCGACGGGCTAGGCACTCCCCTGCCCCTCGTCGTGGCCAACATGACCGCGATCTCCGGACGACGGATGGCCGAGACGATCGCCCGCCGCGGCGGCATCGCCATCCTGCCCCAGGACATCCCCGCTGACTTCGTCGCGAGGTCCATACGTCGGGTCAAGGGTGCCCACACCCGCTTCGACACCCCGGTCACCGTCAATCCCACGACGACCGTCGGCGAGGCCATGAGTCTGCTCAACAAGCGCGCCCACGGCGTCGTCCTCGTCATCGAGGACCATCGCCCGGTCGGACTGGTCTCCCCTGCCGAGGCGGAGGGCGTCGACCGCTTCGCCCAGTGCCATGAGGTCATGACCACCGACCTCACCCTGGTCGGCCCTGACGCCAGTCCGGACGACGTCTTCCAGGCCCTCGCAGAGCGTCACCAGAAGGTCGCTGTGGCCGTCGACGAGACCGGCGTCCTCGTCGGCATCATGACGTCCCGTGGCGCGCTGCGCACCGAGATCTACCGCCCTGCCGTCGATCCCGACGGTCACCTCATGATCGGCACTGCCATCGGCATCAACGGCGACGTCGCCGGTCGCGCTCGTAGCGCTCTGGACTCCGGTTCCGACGTCCTCGTCATGGACACCGCTCACGGCCACCAGGACCCCATGATCCGGGCCATTGGCGTGGCAGACGAGGTTCGCACCGCCTTCCAGGAGAAAACCGGACGCCGTATCCCTATCGTGGCTGGCAACATCGTCACCCGGCGCGGCACCCTGGACCTGCTGGAGGCCGGGGCGGACATCATCAAGGTCGGTGTTGGGCCGGGCGCCATGTGCACCACCCGTATGCAGACCGGCGTCGGGCGTCCTCAGTTCTCCGCGGTTCTGGAGTGCGCTGAGGCAGCAACCGAGGCCGACGGGGCCATCTGGGCTGATGGAGGCGTCCGTCACCCCCGTGACGTCGCCCTCGCCCTGGCGGCCGGAGCCGGATCGGTCATGATCGGCTCGTGGTTCGCCGGCACCCACGAGTCCACCGGAGCTATGCTCGTCGATCACGATGGCCTCCTGTACAAGGAGTCCTTCGGAATGGCCTCGGCCCGGGCAGTGCGTCACCGCACCCGCCAGCGCAGCGCCTTCGAGAGGGCCCGCGCTGCCCTGTTCGAGGAAGGGATCTCCCAGTCGAAGATGTACCTGGATCCCCAGCGTCCTGGAGTTGAGGACCTCGTCGACTTCATCACCTCCGGAGTGCGATCCTCCTGCACCTACGCCGGCGCAGCCAACCTCGAGGAGTTCCACGAGAAGGCCGTCATCGGCGTGCAGTCCCCCTCGGGGTACGAGGAGGGACGTCCTCTGCAGCGCAGTTGGACCTGAGCTGCTGGCGAACTGTCCACGTCACTCACCCTTGCCGACCTCGGTCGGTTCTAGGGTGAGTGACATGACAGCAGATCGAATCCTCATCATTGGTGGCCACGGGCACGTGGCCAAGCACTTCACTCAGCACGCCACCGAGAAGGGACGCCACGTCGATTCCGTCATTCGGCGTGAGGACCAGGCTGCTGACGTCGTCAAGTGGGGCGGCAATCCCATCGTCGCTGATGTGACCTCCTTGCGGCCTTCCCAGTGGGACGACCTCGTCAACAGCCATGACGCCGTGGTGTGGTCGGCCGGGGCCGGTGGTAAGGGCAGCCCCGAGGACACCTACGCCGTCGATCGCGATGCCTGCAAGCACCTCGTCGACGCCATTGCGCGTTCCCCCCACGGACCGCGGTTCGTGCTCATCTCGTGGTGCGGAAGCCCCGACCACGGTGTCCCCTCCGACAACGACTTCTTCCCCTATGCCGACGCAAAGGCCGATGCCGACCGCCACACCATGCGCTCGACGGTTCAATGGACGATCCTCGGCCCGGTGACCCTCAGCCACGATCCCGCCACCGGCATCCATGTGTTGGAGGAGGGCGAGGACTACAAGGACGCCACTGTGTCCCGTGAGGCCGTCGCTCAGGCGGCTCTGGCTTGTCTGGACGACGAGACCACGGTTGGCCGGTTCATTCGCTTCCGTGACGGTTCTCAGCCCATTGCAGAGGCCATCTGAGCCAGGACCACGCAGCAGTATCCTCCGACGAAAAAACAGAAAAGGCCGGGACCGTCATCATGACGGTCCCGGCCTTCACATTGTCGGTGAGACGCGGTCAGTGCTGGTAGTCCCCGCGGTAGTACTCGAATGCCCAACCCGAAGCAGCCCAGATGCCGATGCCCAGACCGAGCAGTGAGATCCACCACCCGAAGACCGGACCGAGGCACATGATTGCCACGACAAGAGCACACCAGAAGGGCCAGATGCTCTGCGGCGGGAAGAATCCCACTGGTCCAGCTCCGTCGATCACCTCAGCATCCTTCTCATCGGAGGGACGCGGGTTGATCTTCTTGGCGACGACCTGGACGTAGAAGAACACCATCAGGGCCATGGCCCCCGACAGCCCCAGCACCCAGGTGCCGGCGACCTCATGGGCGGTGAACCAGTAGATCGGGGTGACGACGAGGTAGAACAGACCAAGCCCGCCGAAGACCCAACGTTCCGGTTTCATCAGGCATCCTCCTTGCCGGAGTGGACGAGTTCACGCGGGTTAGCTTCCTCGGTCTCGGTAGCCAGGGCGGCCTCCGGATGGTTGATGTCAAAGGCCGGGGAAGTGGAACGAACGCGAATCATCTTGGTGAAGTTGTGGGCAGGCGGCGGACACGAGGTGGCCCACTCGAGGGTACGGCCCCAACCCCACGGATCATCGACCTCGATGTTCGGGTCATGACGGGTGATCCAGACGTTCCAGGCGAACGGCAGCATCGAGATGGCCAGCAGGAAGGCACCGAAGGTCGACACCTGGTTCAGGAGGGTGAAGCCCTCCCAGGAGCCATAGTCAGCGATACGACGCTGCATGCCCTCTACACCGAGCCAGTGCTGGACGAGGAAGGTGGTGTGGAATCCGACGAAGAGGGTCCAGAAGTGAATCTTGCCCCAGGTCTCGTTGAGCATGTGCCCGGTGATCTTCGGCCACCAGTAGTAGAAGCCGGCGAACATCGCGAACACCACGGTGCCGAACAGCACATAGTGGAAGTGGGCCACCACGAAGTAAGTGTCTGAGACGTTGAAGTCCATCGGCGGGCTGGCGAGCATGACGCCGGTCAGACCACCGAAGAGGAAGGTCGTCAGGAAGCCGATGGCGAAGAGCATCGGTGTGTCGAAACTCAACGACCCGCCCCACATCGTGCCGATCCAGTTGAAGAACTTCACGCCCGTAGGAACGGCGATGGTGAAGGTCATGAAGGAGAAGAACGGCAGGGAGACCGCACCGGTCACGAACATGTGGTGGGCCCACACGGACACCGACAGACCGCCGATGGCCAGGGTGGCGAACACCAGACCGACATAACCGAACACTGGCTTGCGACTGAAGACCGGGAGCACCTCGGTGATGATGCCGAAGAACGGCAGGGCGATGACGTAAACCTCAGGGTGTCCGAAGAACCAGAAGAGGTGCTGCCACAGGATCGGTCCGCCATTCGCAGCATCGAAGATGTGGGCTCCCAGAGCTCGGTCAGCCTCGAGGACGAGCAGACCGGCGGACAGCACCGGGAAGACGACCAGGATCATGATCGAGGTGATGAGAATGTTCCAGGAGAAGATCGGCATCCGGAACATCGTCATACCCGGAGTACGCATGAGGATGATCGTCGTCACGAAGTTGACGGCACCCAGGATGGATGACAGGCCCAGCAGGTACAGGCCCATAACCCACAGATCACCGCCGACTCCCGGGGAGTTGATGGCGTCCGAGAGCGGGGCGTAGGCGAACCAACCGAAGCTGGCAGCGCCGCCGGGGGTGATGAAGCCGCCACAGGCCATCAGCGAGCCGAAGAGGTACAGCCAGTACGCGAACTGGTTGATACGAGGGAAGGCAACGTCGGGGGCACCGATCTGGAGAGGCATGAAGAAGTTCGCGAACCCGGAGAACAGCGGGGTGGCGAACATCAACAGCATGATCGTGCCGTGCATCGTGAAGAGCTGGTTGAAGGTCTCCTGGTGCATGAACTGCATGCCGGGATAGGCCAGCTCGGCTCGGATGAGCAGGGCGAGAATGCCACCAAAGGCGAAGAAGAACAGCGACGTGCCGAAGTACAGCCGTCCGATCTTCTTGTGGTCAGTGGTCGTCATGTAATCCCAGACGAGAGCGCCGAAGCTCGTCTTGCGACGCTCCTCGCGTGTCACTGCAGGACGCACCGCGGTTCGCTGGGCGATAGATGCGCTGGTCACTTCTTCTCCCCCTCCTTCGATTCGGCGGTGGTGAGGGCGGCGACGGAGTTCGGAGGCTTGACCTCACCGGTGTCGCCCTGAGCCTTGAGCTGCCGGAGGTGCTTGTTGTAGTCCTCGACCGACACCACGTGCACCTTGAAGATCATGTTGGCGTGGTAGGTACCACACAACTCGGCGCACTTGCCGTCGTAAACGCCGATCTTCGTCGGGGTGAGGTCGAACTGGTTGGGATGACCTGGGATGACGTCCATCTTGAAGTAGAAGGCCGGCACCCAGAAGGAGTGGATGACATCGGCGGAATTGAGGTGGAAGCGCACCGACTCGTTCACGGGAAGGTAGAGATCCGGGATCTTCTCGATGGTGCCCACCTCATGGGTGACGGCACCGTCGACATCCGGGTTCTTCTGTTCCATGTAGTTGAACGTCCAGGACCACTTCTGTCCGACGACGTTGACGACGTGCTGAGGCTCGGGATCCTTCTCGAGCACCTTGTTCTCAGTACGGACGGTGTAGAAGAACAGCACGCCGATGACGAGGAACGGAACGATGGTGTACAGCACCTCAAGCGGAAGGTGGTACCGCGACTGCCGTGGAATCACCGGATCTCCGTCCTTACGGCGGAACTTGAAGGCTGCGTATCCGATGAGGCCCCACACGAACACGCCGATGACGAGCGCCGCGACCCATGCACCGATCCACATGCTTCCCATGTGCGCGGCACGGTCGGACGCCGGATCAACGAGACCGAGACGAGCTGCACGCCCAGGTCCGGTGTCGCCGCAGCCGCTCAGTGCCAGTACCGCAACCGTCGCCGCACAGGCACCACCGACCTTCCCGGCAACACCGCTGCCACTTCGGGGCACGTCCCGGTCTAGGTCGTGTCGCCAGCTGAGTCTGCGTCCCACGGCTCACCCTTCCACATTGCAAGCCCGCCCCGACCCGACGGCGGGGACAGGTGACTGTTGTGTCTGTCACACCGAACAATAGCGAAAACGAGGCGCCTCGTCCGCCCAGTCGGACGGACGAAACGCCTCAATGACCCCAGAAGGTCTGTCGGGGAAGTGATCCCGGTAGTCAGAATCGGCTCAGTGGAAGGAATCCCCACAAGCGCAAGTGCTGGTCGCGTTGGGGTTGTCGATGGTGAAACCCTGCTTCTCGATGGTGTCCATGAAGTCGATCGTGGCACCGGCGAGGTAGGGAGCGCTCATTCGGTCGGTGACCACATTGACCCCGCCGTAGGTCTTGACGACGTCACCGTCGAGGTGGCGCTCGTCGAAGAAGAGCTGGTAACGCAGACCCGAGCAACCGCCGGGTTGCACGGCCAGACGCAAGGCGAGGTCGTCGCGTCCCTCCTGATCGAGCAAGGACTTCACCTTGGCCGCAGCGGCATCGGTGAGGACGATTCCATCGGTGGTGGGGGCGTTGACGGTGTCGGTCATGTGGACTCCAAGAACGTGTGATGGACGGTCCCGGGGGATGACCCGGGTGTTCGATCCTGGTGGATCGGGCGGGTATGTCGTCCCGTCGCGTCGTCCACTGTATCCGCAGCGCACCGTCGACATCGAACTGTGCCGATTAAGCGCGCAGCGGAACAGGGATGCTTCACCTCTGTCAGCCAGGAATGAGACCGTCTCCGGCAGGGTTTTCCGAGAGCCAGACCGAGACCTCCTCGATCGTCGCCGAGACGTCGGGGACGATGAGGTCCGAGTCGACAATGTTGTCGTCGGCGATCGGGGTACCTATCGTGCGGACGGTCGTCACCAGCTCAGAGAGGGCCTCGGTGAGCTCACTCTGCGAGGTGGTCTCGATGGCGTGCTCGACGCGGGAATCGATCCGGTTGAGATGGTTCATCTCGGTGTCGGGCACCTGCCACTGGCCCTCACCAACGATACGAATGATCATGACTGGCCCTCCTGACGTCGCACAGCACGCGATCCGGTTTCCGGATTCATCCCCGTACCGGAACCGGACTCGAGCTCCGGAGTGGAATTGTCGTGGCCGGTATCCAGCTGCGCCTTAAGGGCGGACAGCTCGGCGTCGATGGAATGGTCACTGGCAAGGTTGTCGAGCTCGCGAGTGATGTCGTCGCCATAGCTACGGGTGGGATCCTCGATGGCTCCACTGGCCATGAGTTCGTCAACGGCTCCTGCACGGGCCTGAAGCTCCATGGTCTTGTCCTCGGCACGCGTGATCGCCATGCCGATGTCGCCCATCTCCTCGTTCAGACCGGTGAAGGCCTCATTGATACGAGTCTGAGCCTCAGCCGCCGAGTAGGTGGCCTTGACGGTCTCCTTCCTCGTGCGGAAGGCATCCACACGAGCCTGGAGACGCTGGGAACCGCGGATGAGCTTCTCCTCCTCAGCCTGCAAGGTGGCGTGCTGAGTCTGCAGGTCGTTGAGCTGGGCCTGCAGGGTGGCCTTGCGGGTCAGTGCCTCGCGAGCCAGATCCTCGCGGCCCTGCTCGAGGGCGCGAGCAGCCGCATTCTGCATCTTGTCGACGTCGGCCTGCAGCTGGTTCATCTGCAACTCGACTCGCTTGCGGCTCGTGGCGACGTCGGCAACGCCCCTGCGCACCTTTTGCAACATGTCGAGCTGACGCTGGTAGGAGTAGTCGAGGGTTTCGCGCGGGTCCTCAACCTTGTCGAGGGCCTTGTTCGCCTTGGAACGGAAAACCGTCGAAAGTCGTGCAAATATGCCAGCCATAGGTGGAGTCGTATCCTTCCCCTTCGGTGCTTGATGACTCCGGGAAGTCGTCAGCATTGCGGTTGCCTGACCATCAGAGTACGGGACCGCGCAACAACAACCCAGAGCAATACCCGTACAATCTTCTCAGCCCAGACAGGGTCGCCCCGGCTGGAACTGGCCACCGCGGACACGAGTACGACACAAAAAGAGGATGGATCGTGGGACTGTTCCGCCCCTACGAGCAGGGAGACAACAAGAAGGCCGAATCGACGGACGAGACCGTCACGGCAGAGCCGGTGCCCAGCACCGAGTCCTCCCCGTCCTCGGCCACCGCTGCTCCAAGGCCCACCTCTGATGCGGCGAACACCGGACAGGAGAAGCAGCCCGAGAAGAGGCGTCACGCTAACAAGGGCAACGGCGCCGCCAAGGAACACCGCGCAGCTGCGCAGTCAACGCCCGCGGCACAGCCCAAGCCCCGCCACATCGCGAAGAAGGGTCCGACCCCGACCCGCGCCAAGGCCGAGGCTGCCCGCCGTGAGCGCCTCAACCCGACCCTGAGCAAGAAGGAAGCCCGAAAGCGCGAGCGTCTGGCCAAGCGAGAGCGTCAGGCCGCCGCCATGGAGGCTGCCGAACGACGACCCGAGCGCGGTTACATCCGCGATTACGTCGACTCGCGCTGGACGTTCAGCGAGTTCATCATGCCGATCTTCCTGGCCGTCATGGTGATCTGGTTGGCCATGCTTTTCATCGCCCCCACCGCGGTCGGCGCCATCAACGCCATGTCCTTGGGCATGCTGATGGTCATGCTGTTGTGGCTGGTCGACTCCTGGCGACTGTGGCATGGGGCCAAGAAGGGTATCCGTGCCCGCTACCCCAATGCTCCTCTGCGCGGTCTGTGGGCGTACCTCAACAACCGGGCGATGACCGTGCGCCGGTGGCGCAACCCGGAACCGCGCATCGAGCGTGGTGAAAAGATCCACTGACACTGATCTCCAGACCAAACTCTGCGTCGTTGCCACGTCCGTGTCCCTTCCGTGGCACGGGCGTGGTTGTCTTGTAGGTATGAGTTACTCGTGGGTTTTCAAACAGTCTCGCGTCACCGTCAAGGGAGCTGAACACCTCGGCGAGATCGGTGCTGGCCAGCAGTTCGAATCTCAGGAGGAAGCCGAGGCATGGCTTTCCGAGACCTGGCCCGAACTGCAGGATGCCGGTGTCGACGAGGTCACCCTCATGCAGGACGAGGACGTCGTCTACGGCCCGATGGGGCTGTCCGAGGAGTGATCCCAGCGACGGGCCTTGACGGTCTGCCAGCTCATCACGACCCCGAAAGCCGTTACTGCAACCCCAAGACCTGTGACCGTGGGGCGAGACTGGGCAATGGACTGACGTCGTTGCTCGTATGTCTGCACCGTGTCCGTGCGGGTGGCGGTGTAGGTGGCCTTGTGGCAGGTGTCTCCCGGATGCATCTCGACGCCACGACACGAGATCGTCGGCGAGGCCATCACGACGATGCCCCACACAAGCAGGGCAATTCCGGCCATGACGGTGACGATGTCCAAGGCCATCCGCAACGTGGGATGGCTGGCACGACGAGAAGGCGCCGTGTCCTGGTTGGCCGGGGTGGTTGAGTTCACGAGCACACCATAACGGCGTGTCATTCGTACCGCACCGTCCCGCGCTCGACGCACCTCGACTAGGCTTCAGACGAGGCGTCGGCCCGAGTCTGACCGGGCCCATCCTGAACCGACCCCCGAATGAGAGGAATCCTCGTGGCCAAGAGCACCGAGCTACCCATCCGTCCGCGTCCCGATCTCAAGGTCTCCCGCAATGCCAACGGCGCCGACGTCGTGATTGCCGGTCTGGTCGAGAGCTCCCAGGGCCCCGTCGTCCAGGGGCTTGCACCGCGAGCTGTGAAGGAGGCCGAGGAGACCTTCGGCGCTTCGCTGGCCGAGGTTGCCATTCGCGCTGGCGGCTCGACGGAGCTTGGGTCCACCGCGGTGCTGCCCTGGTCCGGGAACAGCCTCGTCCTGGTCGGCTGCGGAGCTGAAGGATTTGACGGCGAGGCCCTACGCAAGGCTGCCGGCGCCGGCGCCCGTGCTGCCGCGGCCCTGTCGCACGGAACCAGCCTCAAGGTCGCCGTCGACATGGGAACCGGCTCCGCTGAGCAGGTTCGTATCGCTGCCGAGGGTGCCCTGCTCGGTTGTTACAAGGTGCCTGTCGTCACCGCGAACCCGGATGTCCCTGAGGTCTCCACGGTGACCATCGTCTCCAATGCTCGTGGCGCCAAGCCCGAGCTCGACAAGGCCCGGATCCTCGCCGATGCCGTCTACACCGCTCGTGACTGGGTGGATGCCCCGGCCAACCTGCTCTACCCGAAGACCTTCGCCGCCTCGGTGCAGTCGTGGTGCAAGGACCTCAAGGACGTCAACGTCGAGGTTCTCGACGAGAAGGCTCTCGTCCGTGGCGGATTCGGGGGCATCCTGGCCGTCGGCGGCGGCTCGGCCCGTTCCCCGCGTCTGGTCCGCGTCGAGTACGCCCCGGAGGGCGCCACCACCACCCTGGCCCTGGTGGGCAAGGGCATCACCTTCGACTCCGGCGGCCTCGACATCAAGACCGCCGCCGGCATGTACACCATGAAGTGCGACATGGGTGGTGCTGCCGCGGTGCTCGCCACCGTGGGCGCGGTCGCGCGTCTGGGCCTCAACGTCCGCGTCATCGCCTACGGCTGCATGGCTGAGAACATGCCGTCCGGATCGGCATGGCGCCCTTCCGACGTGGTCACCATGTATGGCGGCAAGACCGTCGAGAACGGCAACTCCGACGCCGAGGGCCGCATCGTCATGGCTGACGGCCTGGCTCGTGCCTGTGAGGACGAACCGGACTACCTCGTCGACATCTCCACCCTCACCGGCGCCTGCATGGTCGCCCTCGGCAACCACACTGCCGGAGTCATGACCTCCGGCGCACAGGCTGCCGACACCCTGCTGGACGCCTCCGAGGCCGCCGGCGAGGACTTCTGGGAACTTCCCATCACGGACGAGGTCCGCGAGCACCTGCACTCTGACGTCGCCGACGTCAAGTCCTCCGGTGGTCGTGAGGGTGGGGCGATGCTCGCCGCCGCCTTCCTGCAGAGCTTCGTGACCCCTGGAATCGACTGGGCCCATCTCGACATCGCCGGCCCGGCCTACAACAACGCCACGCCGCACGACTACACCCCGATCCAGGGAACCGGATTCGGAGTGCGCACCTTGGTACAGCTCGCCGCCAATCTGGCTGACTGATCAACTCGATCGTCGGGAGGGCAGGGTCCACGGACCCTGCCCTCCGCCACGTTCGGATGAGATTTTTCTGACTTCAGAAATGGGACCAACTGCACATTTGCCCATAGTCCGGCTAGGCTTGCAACGAATCCGTCGCGGCTTGCAAAGGAGCTCCAACACATGTCGACCGAAGTCACTCTTCCCGCCCTGGGCGAGTCCGTCACCGAAGGCACCGTGTCCCGCTGGCTCAAGGCCGTCGGAGACACCGTCGAGGCTGACGAGCCCCTACTCGAGGTGTCCACCGACAAGGTCGACACCGAAGTCCCCTCCCCCGCCTCCGGCACCCTGCTCGAGATCAAGGTCCCCGAGGACGAAGACGCCGAGGTCGGCGCCGTGCTGGCCATCATCGGCGACTCCTCCGAGTCCGGTTCCGCCCCAACTGAGGCCACCAGCGGAAATGACGAGACCCCCGAGCCGGAGCCTGAGCCCGAACCCCCCGCCGAGGAGAAGCCTGCTCCGGCTACTGGTGGTACGGCCAAGGGTGTTGAGGTCACCCTGCCGGCCCTGGGCGAGTCCGTCACCGAAGGCACCGTGTCCCGCTGGCTCAAGGCCGTCGGAGACACCGTCGAGGCTGACGAGCCCCTACTCGAGGTGTCCACCGACAAGGTCGACACCGAAGTCCCCTCCCCCGCCTCCGGCACCCTGCTCGAGATCAAGGTCCCCGAGGACGAAGACGCCGAGGTCGGCGCCGTGCTGGCCATCATCGGCGACCCCTCCACCGCCGAGTCGGCTCCTGAGCCCACCGAGCCCAAGGCTGAGCCCGCCGAGAAGGCCGAGCCCGAGCCGGTGAAGAGCAAGGCCGAGAAGGCCCCGGCCCCCGCCCCGGCTGCCCCGAAGCCCCCTGAGGCCCCGATGCCGACTGGCACCAACGAGGTCGCCCCGCGCGCCACCAACCCGTCCTCCGACGTCTACGTCACCCCGCTGGTCCGCAAGCTGGCCAAGGAGAACAACGTGGACCTGTCCACCATCACCGGAACCGGTGTCGGTGGTCGCATCCGCAAACAGGACGTGCTGGCCGCTGCCAAGTCTGAGGAGGCCCCGGCCCCCGCTCCGGCTCCCTCCGCCACTCCGGCTCCGGCCTCCCCGAAGCCCGCTGGTTCGGCTCGCAAGGCCTCTCAGGAAGTCTCTCCGGAGGCTGCCGCCCTGCGTGGCACCACCGAGAAGATGAGCCGTCTTCGCAAGGTCATCGCCTCCCGTATGGTGGAGTCCCTGCAGGTGTCCGCCCAGCTCACTGCCACCGTCGAGGTGGACATGACCGCCATCTCCCGTATCCGCAAGGCCGAGAAGGCTGCCTTCAAGGCTCGCGAGGGAGTCGGCCTGTCCTACCTGCCGTTCATCACTAAGGCTGTCGTCGAGGCTCTCAAGGCCAACCCGAAGTTCAACGCGAACATTGACACCGAGGCCGGGACGATCACCTACGGCGCCTCCGAGAACATCGGCATCGCCGTCGACACCCCGCGTGGCCTGCTGGTTCCGGTCATCAAGAACGCCGGCGACCTCAACATCGCTGGACTGGCTCACCAGATCGGCGACCTCGCTGCTCGCACCCGTGACAACAAGGTCACTCCCGATGAGCTGGCCGGTGGCACCTTCACCATCACCAACTACGGTTCGGCCGGTGCTCTCTTCGACACCCCGATCGTCAATCAGCCCGAGGTTGCCATCCTCGGCACTGGTGCCCTGGTGAAGCGCCCGGTCGTCGTCACCAACGAGTTCGGTGAGGACACCATGGCCATTCGCGACATGATGTACCTGTCGCTGTCCTACGATCACCGCCTCATCGACGGTGCCGTGGCGGCCCGCTTCCTGTCGGGCATCAAGGCCCGCCTGGAGGAGGGTGACTTCGCCGGAGAGTTCTGATTCGAACCTCATGACGGGGTCCGGTGTGGAATTCCACACCGGACCCCGTCGCGTGTCCGGACTACCATGGGTCAGCGTGACAGACGCCCAGAATCACTCCTGCGATCGCGACGAAGCCCAGGCGACCCCGCAGCCCACCACACCCCAGGTCATTGCCGGGGTGGCCCCGAAGGGATGGGTGGACCATCCCGCTGGCTTGGAATTCGAGTATCTGGGCATCGCGGACAACCCCCCGGTACGCACCGAGTACAACGAGTGCTGGGCCCACCAGCGTGAGGTCCACGCCGAGGTCTCCAGCCATCAGCGTCCCAACACGGTCATCTACGTCGAGCACGACCCCGTCTACACCGCCGGGCGACGGACCCGTCCCGAGGCCTACCCCTTCGATGGCACCCCTGTCGTCCCAGTGGACCGTGGCGGTGAGATCACCTGGCACGGTCCGGGACAGCTGGTCGGATACCCCATTGTCTTCCTGCAGCGCGGCATCGGTGTCGTGGACTACGTACGTCGCGTGGAGGAGTCGATCATCCGCCTCGTCGCCGAATACGGGTTGAAGGCCGGTCGCGTCCCCGGACGCACCGGAGTCTGGTTCCCCTCCGACGGCGTCGGACCGGAGCGCAAGGTCTGCGCCATCGGTATCCGGGTCTCTCGTCAGACGGCGATGCACGGATTCGCCCTCAACATCGACCCCGACACCGCAGGGTTCGACAACATCATTCCCTGTGGTATCTCCGATGCTGACGTCACCAGCATGGGACGCGAACTGCGACGCCTGCATGGCCCCGACGCTGAGGTGCCGTCCATGCTAGAGGTGGCGGACAGGCTCGAGCCCATCCTCACCGAGATGATGTCCTTCCAGCCCTACGAGATGAGCCCGGACATCCCGCGGCGGGGGCACCCGGCGTTCCTCCACCCGATGTCGTGAATCTGTCCGTCATCCCGGCTACAGTTCCCCCTACCCCACCCCAAAGGAGATGTTGGTGACGCATCCCACCCGTGCCCGCGCCACTGGACCGCTGCTGGCGGTCACGGGTCTCGTCATGACCGTCATCGCCGCCGTGATCGGTCAGCTCCGGCCCCTGGAGCCTCGTCTGTTGGGTAGGGAGAATCCGGACGTACTCACCAGCGTCCTCCATGCCGTCGTCGGGACCCTGTTCTGGGCAGCTCTGGTGTGGACCCTGGCCGAACTCATTCGCGCCACCCTCTGCTCTCCCCACCGGGATGTTGTCGATCCCACCCGTACCCGCGGACGCCGGGCCTGGCTGGCAGCCCAGATGTGGGCGTTGCTGGCCCTGCTCATGATCCCGCTGGAGTCCGCCGACTCTGCCGGTCTGACCTTCGAACAGGCCACCGTCGACTTGCCGACCTACATCACCTCGACCCCCTCTGTGACGGCCTGGCTCGTCGTCGCCGTGCTGGGCCTGGTGGTGGCACTACTCGCCCTGCTCGCCACGCACCTTGGTGGCCTCGTCATGGCGACGTTGGTGACGGTTCTGGCTGCCCTGCCGATACCGGTGACCGGAGCCATCTCGGTGGGTCTCAACCACGACTTCGCCACCGACTCCGGGGCTCTTGCCGCCATCGGTATGACGATTGCAGCGGCGTGCGTTCTCGTCGAGGTCCTCGATGGGCCCGACCCCGCTGTCACCTGTCGGGTGTCCTGGCAGGAACGCGTCGGGGCCATCATCACCCTTGCCGGCGGAATCGTCGTCACCTGGCAGGGTCAGGCCGGGCATTCCTGGCTGTCGGACCGATGGGGGGTGGCCCGGGTCGTCCTGGTGATCACATCAACGGTCTGGGTGGTCCTCAGCTGGTTGCCTCGGTCTCGGGTACGTGGGTGGCTTCGTCTCGGGATGGTCACCATCGTCCTGACCGTCCTGGGAGCCAGCAGCCAGCTGGTGCCCCCGCGCTACCTCATCGGGCAGACCCCCGCCGTCAACTACCTCGGTTACGAGCTGCCACCGGCGCCCACCACTGGTGTCCTGCTGGCCCCGGGCCGTCCCAACATCGGTTTCTGGACCCTGTCGATCCTGGGAATTGCGGGATACCTCTTCGCGGTGAGCATCATCAAGCACCGCGGCGAAAAATGGTCCGGCGCTCGCATCGGGTCTTGGATCGGGGCATGGGTCATCGTGATCTACCTGGCCAGCGTTGGCCTGTGGGAGTACTCCTCGATGCAGTTCAGCTGGCACATGTTGGTCCACATGACCTTCAACATGCTGGTTCCCGCCTTGTTGGTGCTGGGAGCGCCGGTAACTCTCATGAGGGAGGTCTTCCGTACCGGCGATGGCATCGACGACGGCCTCAACGGCCCCCACGACTGCCTCATGGCTGCTCTGGAATGGCGTCCCACCAAGATCCTATTCGGCCCATTCGCAGCATGGATTGTCTTCATCGCCAGCTTCTACGTAGTGTACTTCACCCCGATCTTCGGCTACCTGATGCGCTACCACTGGGGACACCAGTGGATGTTGCTGCACTTCCTCATGGCCGGGTTCATGCTCTTCGAGTACGTCATCGGCCTGGACGACCTGCCCGCCTCCCTGCCTCACATCGGTCGGCTGGGCTTCGTCATCACTGCGATGCCCTTCCACTCCTTCTTCGCCGTCATCACGATGAATGCCCACCAGATCATTGGCAAGGACTTCTATCAGGCCCTGTCGATCCCGTGGGTGACCAATCTGCGCGACGACCAGAACCTCGGCGGCCAGATCACCTGGGCAACCGGCGAGATTCCGATGGCCCTGGTGCTCATCGCCTTGTGCGTGCAGTGGTTCGTCTCCGATCGGCGCGACCAGCGCCGGGTCGACGCCTCCGAGGATGCCAGCCTCGACGAGTCCCTCGCCGCCTACAATGACATGTTGGCTCGGATGGCTGGCCAGGAGATCAAGCCGCAGGACCCGGAGAACCGGCCATGACCGCGGTGACAACCGATGAGCAGGGTGACGACGAGCCGGTCCTCCATCCACCGGTCCAGCTCCAGATCGGCGGGATGACCTGCGCGGCGTGCGCCAACACCATCGAAAAGCGCCTGGCCCGTATTGACGGCGTACATGCAAGCGTCAACTTCGCCTCCGAGCGGGCGACGGTTACTGGTATCGACGTCGAGGACGCCATCGCGGCCGTCAAGGATGTCGGCTACACCGCCGCTCCGCTGTCTGACGTCGATCTGGCCGTCGAGGCAGAGCGACGCATCACGATGCTGCGACGCCGTCTCATCGTCGCCGTCCTGCTGACCCTGCCCCTCATGGACATCGGGTTGGTACTGGCCCTCGAGCCACAGCTGCGCTTCCCCGCCTGGGACTGGCTGCTCGTCGTGCTCTCCCTGCCGGTGGTGTTCTGGTCGGCGTGGCCCTTCCACAAGGCGACGTGGTCAAACCTGCGCCATGGCATGACCTCCATGGACACCCTGGTCTCACTGGGCGTGTTGTCCTCCTTCGGGTGGTCCTTCGTCTCCATCCTCATCGGCGCCCAGGACGAGGAGGGATACTGGCTGGGCTACGGCATCACCCCTGCTGGCGCCGACACCCTCTACCTCGACGTCGCTGCCGGGGTGACCTGTTTCCTACTGGCCGGGCGCTATTTCGAGGCCCGGGCCAAGAGGTCAGCTCGCTCGGTGCTGACGGCCCTGGGCCAGTTGGCGGCCAGAAATGCGCGCGTGTTGCGCGACGGGGTCGAGACCCTCGTGCCCATCGAGAAGTTGCACAAGGGTGACCTCTTCGTCACCCTGGCTGGTGAAACCCTCGCCGCCGACGGGGAGATCGTCGAAGGGTCGTCGAGTGTTGACACCTCGATGATGACTGGCGAGCCGATGCCGGTCGACACCACCGTCGGATCGACGGTTCTGGGCGGAACGATGAACCTCACCGGACGCATCGTGGCGCGGGCCACCGGCGTGGGAGCCCACAGCCAACTCGCCCAGATGGCGGTCATGGCCGAGGAGGCCCAGGCCCGCAAAGCCAACGTCCAGCGTCTGGTCGACAAGGTCGTCGAGATCTTCGTGCCGGCCGTGCTGGCCGTGGTTGTCCTCACCTTTTTCGGATGGTGGATCGCCGGGGCAGGAATCCGTCATGCCTTGTCAGCGGCTCTCTCCGTGCTCGTCATCGCCTGTCCCTGCGCCCTGGGTCTGGCCACCCCCACCGCGCTCATGGTCGGGGTGGGACGCGGCGGTCAACTGGGAATCCTCATCAAGGGTCCGGAAGCGCTGGAGGCGTCAGGACGCATCGACACCGTCGTCCTCGACAAGACCGGTACCGTCACCACCGGCGACATGACCCTGACCGAACGGATCGCCGCCGACGGACAGGACATCGACCGAGCCCACCGCTACGCTGCCGCCCTGGATCAGCACTCCACCCACCCGGTGGCCAAGGCCATCGTCGCCGCTGTCGAGGGCACGATTCCGGAGTGCTCCAGCCCGCTCGCCGTCGCCGGTCGTGGCTCTGAGGGCGAGGTCGATGGGCACGACGTCATGGTCGGCAATCCCGCCTTCCTCACCGAGGCCGGCATCACCATTCCCGGCGAGCTCACCGACACCGTCGATCAGGCCGCCAGTACTGGCCGTTCCACTATTCTCGTCGCGATCGATGGCCGGGCCTCGGCAGCACTCGTCATTTCCGACACCGTCAAGCCCGAGGTTCCTGCGGTCATCGCTCAGCTCAAGGGTATGGGGCTGCGAACCGTCCTCCTCACCGGTGATTCGAAGGCCGCTGCGGACGCCGTCGCTTCCCAACTCGGTACCGACGAGGTGCTCGCAGACGTCCTGCCCACCGAGAAGGCCAAGGTCATCGACGAACTACGGGGCGGAGGTCGCGTCGTCGCCATGGTCGGTGACGGCATCAACGACGCCGCGGCCCTGGCCAGCTCTGATCTCGGCCTGGCGATGGTCACCGGCACCGACATCGCGATGCGCAGCGCAGACATCATCTGTGTGCGTCACCATCTTGGGGTCGTCCCAGACGCCATCGGGCTGTCACGACGCACCCTGCGCACCATCCGTGGCAACCTCGCATGGGCCTTCGTCTACAACATCGCAGCTATCCCGATCGCAGCCGCCGGGCTCCTCAACCCACTGATATCCGGGCTAGCCATGAGCTTGTCGAGCCTCTTCGTCGTCACCCATTCACTGAGACTTCGCAACTTCGGTGCACACAGTTAAACTGACCGACGTGAGTGTCGAAGCAGACGGTAGAAGGCTCCTCCGAGTCGAGGTCAAGAACTCCCAGACCCCCATCGAGGACAAACCCCGCTGGATCCGCACCCGGGCCACGATGGGCCCTGAGTACCGTGACATGCGACGCCGAATGATCGACGGTGATCTTCACACGGTGTGCCAGGAGGCTGGTTGCCCCAACATCTTCGAGTGCTGGGAGGATCGCGAGGCCACCTTCCTCATCGGCGGTGACCACTGCACTCGTCGGTGCGACTTCTGCCAGATCGAATCGGCCAAGCCGGAGGAATACGACCGGGACGAGCCCCGCCGCGTCGCCGAATCCGTCAAGCAGATGGGACTGCGCTATGCCACCGTCACCTCGGTCTGCCGTGACGACCTCGAGGACGAGGGAGCCTGGCTGTGCGCTGAGACCATCCGCCAGATCCACCAGGTGAATCCGGGAGTCGGCGTCGAGATGCTGGCTCAGGACTTCTCCGGCAAGCAGGATCTCCTCGACGTCGTCTTCGAGGCACGCCCGGAAGTCTTCGGGCACAACCTCGAGACGGTCCCCCGCATCTTCAAGCGCATCCGCCCCGGATTCCGCTACGACCGTTCGCTGTCCGTCCTCAACTCGGCCCACGAGGCGGGACTCATCACCAAGTCGAACCTCATCCTCGGCATGGGAGAGACTCGTGAGGAGATCTCGGAGGCCATGCAGGCCCTGCATGACTCCAACACCGACCTGCTGACGATTACCCAGTACCTTCGGCCGAATGCCTACCTGCACCCCATCGACCGCTGGGTGACCCCGCAGGAGTTCGACGAGCTGGCCGAGGAGGCCCGCGAGATCGGATTCGTCGGTGTCATGAGTGGCCCGCTGGTGCGCTCCTCCTACCGCGCCGGACGTCTCTACCGTCAGGCCATGGAGGCTCGCGGGGAGAAGCCGGTCACCATCGTCACCGGGTACCGAGACGGGGAGAAGCCGGCTCCATTCGCGACCAAGGAATAATCAGAGACACCTGATCAACCTGACGAGGAGGATTCCAGCGGCGCCGCGAGGTACATACAGCGAAACCACGCCAAAGTAGGGCCACCGTCGCGAAACCGGTAGAATGCCGCGGAGTCCGTCCATTAACGTCGTCGGGAGCGTGTCAATGCCCAAGAGCCAGGCAGCCAAGGAACTCGCCGCCAAGCAGAAGGCCCAGGCCAAGGCCGAGAAGGAGCGTCGCAAGAACTCCGACAATCCCAAGGACTGGAGCACCGGCAAGCAGCTCGTCGAGACCTTCAAGCTGACTCGCCAGGCTGATCCCCGGCTCCTCTGGTGGGTCATTGGCGCCTTCGTCCTGGGCGTTGTGGTGTTCACCGTCCTCGGTCTCATCCTGACCGATCTGTGGTGGGCATGGCTCATCGTCGGCATCTTTGCCGGTGCTGCTGCCGCCATGTGGGTGTTCCAGTGGCGCGCCAAGCATTCCATGTACGCCCGGTTCAAGGGCCAGACCGGATCGGCCGAGGTCGCTCTCTCCCTGCTCGACAAGAAGAAGTGGACCTCCACCCCGGCGATTGCCTTCACCCGCCAACAGGACGTCGTGCACCGCGCCGTCGGACCGGCCGGAATTGTCCTCATCGGCGAGGGACACGGCAACGGTCTGCGCAATCTGCTGGCCACCGAGACCAAACGTCATGAGCAGGTCGCCTATGGCACTCCGGTGACCTCCATCATCATGGGCGACGGCAAGGGTGAAGTTCCGCTGGAGGACCTCGACAAGCACATCAAGAAGCTTCCCAAGGCCCTCAACACCGCCCAGGTGGACGAGGTCATCAACCGCCTCAAGGCCCTCGACGCGATGCGTCCGAAGGTGCCGCTGCCCAAGGGCCCGATGCCCAGCTCCATGAAGGGCGCCCGCGCCGCCATGCGAGGACGCTGAGCCTCCGTTGACCGGCACAAACCTCGTCAACGCCGATCGGATCTCGAAGTCCTGGGGCACCCGGACGGTCCTCTCAGAGGTGTCCCTGGGACTCTCAACGGGAGATGTCATCGGTGTCGTGGGTCGCAACGGGGACGGAAAATCGACCCTCCTGGCCCTTCTCACGGGCTCGTTGGAGCCCGATTCCGGGGTCGTGACGCGCACCAATGGGGTTTCCATCGGGGTACTCGCCCAGGCGGAGACCCCCACGGGTGACGAGACTGTCCGTGACCTCGTCGTCGGTGGCCGTCCCGATCATGTTTGGGCGGCGGATCGCGAAGCTCGCCCCATCGTCGAGGACATGCTCTCCGACATCGACCTCGATCGCCCCATGACCGACTTGTCCGGTGGTGAACGGCGACGTGCCGCCTTGGTCTCAATTATGCTGGCAAACCATGACCTGCTCGTCCTCGACGAGCCCACCAACCACCTCGACGTGGAGGCCGTCGCTTGGTTGGCAGGCCACCTCCGCCACCTCCAGGAACGTGGCGTCGCAATGCTCGTCGTCTCCCACGACCGCTGGTTCCTCGATGAGATCTGCACCGACATCTGGGAGGTTCACGACGCCACCGTCGAGGCTTATGAGGGCGGATACTCCGCCTACACCCTCGCCCGGGTGGAACGCGCCCGCATCGCTGCCAGCAACGAGGCCAAGCGTCAAAACCTGGCGCGCAAGGAGTTGGCATGGTTGCGTCGCGGTGCCCCCGCCCGCAGCTCCAAGCCTCGTTACCGCGTCGAGGCCGCGAACGCCCTCATCACCAATGTCCCCGAGCCCCGCGACAAGTTGGAGTTGGCGCGCTTCTCCGCTACCCGGCTGGGCAAGGACGTGCTCGATCTCAAAGACGTCACCGTCACCGTGACCTCCGACGAGCTGGGTGAGCGCACCCTGCTCGACAAGGTGACATGGTCAATCGGCCCAGGTGACCGGATCGGTCTGGTCGGCGTCAATGGTGCTGGCAAGACGACCCTACTCAATCTCTTTGATGGATCCCGGCAACCCGACTCGGGCCGCGTCAAGCAGGGAAAGACCCTGCGACTTGCCCATCTGCGTCAGGAGGTTGACGACCTCGACACGACGGTGACGGTGCTGGAGTCGGTCAACGACGTCAAGGCCAGGACGAAACTGGCCACCGGCCGGGACGCCTCCGCCGCGGACCTGCTGGAAGGATTCGGGTTCACCGGGCAGAAGCTCGTCACCCGTGTCGGCGACCTTTCAGGTGGGGAGCGTCGTCGTCTGCAGCTGTTACGCCTCCTCATGGACGAGCCGAACGTGTTGCTGCTAGACGAGCCGACCAACGACCTCGACATCGACACCTTGCGCCTGCTCGAGGACTACCTCGACTCCTGGCCGGGGACGTTGATCGTCGTCTCGCACGACCGGTGGTTCCTGGAGCGGGTCTGCGACGTGGTCTGGGCCCTCGTGGGAGACGGCACGGTTGCCCTGCTGCCAGGAGGCGTTTCCCAGTACCTGGAGCACCGTCGCAATCGTGAGACCGGTCCGTCGAAGTCGAGTCGGGTGGGCACCGAGGGGTCCCGGCAGAAGGTCAACACTGCGGCCCTGCGTCAGGCTCGCAAGGACATGGACCGGATTGACCGCCAGATGGGCAAGGTCCGCGACGAACTCGCCTCATTGCACGAGGAGATGGCTGCCAAGGCCGACGATTACCAGGCCCTCGCCGATTTGCAGATGAAGGCCAATGACCTCGACGAACGGATGTCCGACCTCGAGGAGCAATGGCTGGAGGCCGCCGACATCGTGGAGAATCCGTGACGCTGCACGACGATGACACCAACGTCTCCCGGCCCCGCAGATCCTTGGCCGTGCTGTGGCCGACGATTGCTACCCTCGTCATCACGGTGGCGTGGGTGCTCATCATTCCTACCCCGATCGACCTCAGGATCTACCGGGACTGTGTGCGAGCGATGCTGCACGCCCCGGAGACGCTGTACACCGCCACCTCGGTCAGCGGTCTGGGATTCACCTATCCGCCCTTCGCCGCGATCGCCCTCATCCCGCTGACCCTCCTGCCGTTCCGCGCCGCGACGATCCTTCACTATGCTGTCAGCGCGACTGCTCTCGTCATCATGATCGACGTGGTGTGGCGCCGCTGCGGACGTCGACCTTCGGGCATCCTGACGGCTGTCGTCGCCGTGATCCTGGTGGCTAGCGAACCGATCGGCAAGAGCTTTGCCTGCGGCCAGGTCAATCTTCAGCTGGCTCTCCTGGTCGTCCTTGACGTCTTCGTTCTTCCCCGAAAGTGGCGCGGTGTCGGAGTTGGTGTGGCCACCGGGTTCAAGCTCACTCCCGGCATCTTCGCACTCTGGTACCTCGTCACCGGCCAGTTCAAGGCAGCCTTGCGAGCCGCTGGCACCGGAGTGGCAACGATTGCTCTCGGCTTCGCCATCGCACCCACGGCGTCGTGGCAGTACTGGACCCATTACATGATCACCCCAAAGCGGCTGGGCGGGCTCACTTGGGCCGGCAACCAATCCCTCTCGGGGATGTTGTTGCGGCTGGGGCTGGGAGACCTCACGCTGATCTGGCTCGTTCTCGTCGCCGTCTGTTGCCTGTTCGCTGGGATTTCCTCACGTCGGCTGTGGCAGCAGGGGGATGCTGACCAGGTGTGGTCCCTGCTGTGTGCCGGACTCTGCGGGTGTCTGGTAAGCCCGGTGTCATGGTCTCATCACTGGGTGTGGGCACCTCTACTCATCGTCGCAGGGCTGGCAGACCGACGCCGCGACCGGCACATTCTCGCCTTCCTCTGGGCCTTCGCCGCCCTGACATGGATGGTCTGGTGGTTCCCAGCGGGTAATGACCTAGAAATTGCTGCGCCGTGGTGGCAGAAAATCCTCACCGACCCTTACGAGATCCTTGGTATCGGGTCTCTCCTCGCCTTGGCCCGGAACAACCATGCATCAGTCACACGACATGAGGCGGGCGGACCGTCTCCGGCCCGCCCCAAACCCATAACGCTCAATCACGCCACCGTGAACAACTGATCACCGCTGTTCACCGACGTGCCAGCAGCGGCGACATCACCGAGCTTGTCATGAGTCGTGTCGAGGATGATGATCGGGCAGACCGCACTGCGACCGCCTTCGACAATACGGGCAGGGTTCCACGTGATGAGCTCGTCCCCGACGGAAACCTCTGCCCCCTCCTCGGTGTGGAGGGTGAATCCCTCCCCCTCCAGCTGGACGGTGTCGATGCCCAGATGCACCAGCACCCCGAAACCGTCCGCCTGAAGGACGAAGGCATGCGGGTGCAGCTTGACGATGCGTCCCGCCACCGGGGCCACGGCGGTGACATCGCCGTCTCCGGTGGGCTGCAGGGCGACACCGGGGCCCACCAGACCCTGTGCAAACACCGGATCAGGGACCTCGGACAACGTCATCAGGGTGCCGTTGAGGGGGGAAACGATTGAGGTCATCAGCGCAGGTCCTCGATGTCCTCAGCGAGGGTGTCGGCCTCGGGGCCGACGACCACCTGTACGGAAGTTCCCTGCTGTACGACGCCGAATGCACCGGCTGCCTTGAGGGCGGCCTCGTCGACGAGGTCGGGGTCGTCAACCTCGACGCGCAACCGGGTGATGCAGGCCTCAAGGTCATCGATGTTGTCGTCACCACCGAGGGCCGCCAAGATCTGTTCTGCCTTGCTCATGATGTCTCCTTGTCCTGGTTCGAGATGGACTCCGCCATGGAGGATTCTCGAACAAATACTGGCCCACCTTCCAAGTGGTCCAGACAACTAACACTGAACTCCATCGGGCCGCCCGGTGTCAAGAGACGGTCAGGGTCAAGAAGCGGTCAGGTCTCGTGATCCTCTCCCCACAGATCCTCCAGGTCGGAGGCGAGCAGGTCAGCATCAGGCCCGACGATCACCTGCACGCTTTGCCCCTGAATCGTCACACCGTGGACGCCAGCGCGACGCAGAGCCTGCTCGTCAACCTGCTCGCAGTTTCGGACCTGGCAGCGCAGGCGGGTCACGCACGGCTCGATCGACACCACGTTGTCGACTCCCCCCAACGCCGCCAAGATGTGTTCAACACGCTTCATCGCGCACCTCCTCGAGGTGGATACAGGGTCCTGCGTGGCCCGGAGATCGGCACCCACAGTTTGTAACGGTCTCCCCGGTACCAGGACCGGGAGTAGGAGACAGCAAGATCGTCGGCATAGGTACGACGGTTGATGGCCAGCAGGGGAGATCCCACCGGGAGGTGCAACAGTTCGCAGATCACCGCATCGCCACTGACGGCCTCGATAGCATCCTCTCCCCAGGTGGGGACCAGTCCAGCGTCAGCCAAAGCCCCGTAAATGCTCGTAGGTACGCCATTCGCCAGCAGATCCGGCATCACTCGCGTGGAGATCCAGGTTCTTTCGACTGCCATCGGAACTCCGTCGGCCAGCCGCACCCGATAGATGAAGTGGACGGATTCCCCAGGCTCAATCCCCAGCCAGACAGCCACGTCTGGGGTTGCCGGCAGTTCCTCCCCGCGCAGCACCCGAGTATCGGGAATCATCCCGCGTTGACGCATCTCCTCGCTGAAGGACGAGATCCGTGACTGGACATCAACCTTCGGAGCCCGGACGTAGGTCCCGCTCCCCCGGCGACGTTCCAGCCGTCCGCTACTGACCAGCGAGTCCACCGCCTGGCGGACCGTCATCCGCGAGACTCCGAAACGCTCGGCAAGCTCACGCTCGCTGGGAACGACATCCCCGACCGACAGACCGGTGTCGATGAGCTCGACGAGGTAGTCCCGCACGGTCACGTACTTCATGCGTGAATTATGCCCCGGGTGCAGGGCTGACCACCGGTTGGGGGATCAACCCCGACCGGAATGTTCACGTTCACACATTCTGCGCACCCTCTTGTGATGGCAGTACCGGTGGCCTATACTTCCGCAAGTGGTCCATACCACCCCACGGACCACCTGATGCCGAACCGACGTGGGCGAAGGCGTCGGACATGAGAACTCACTGCGGAGGAACTCCATGGCGAAAGACGCTGTTGCCACCAGCACGAAGAAGAAACGGCAGATACCCGGGTTCTCCCAGATGCAACGCATCGGACGCTCCCTCATGCTGCCCATCGCATCCCTGCCGGTCGCGGCCCTGCTCATGCGATTCGGAGCGGCCGACGTGCTGGGCGCGGACGGCGTGGCCAAGCACGCATCCTGGATGCAGCCAGTCGCTGACGTACTCGCCGGCGCCGGTGGCGCGATCTTCGACAACCTGCCCCTCATCTTCGCCCTCGGCGTGGCCGTCGGTTACGCCAAGAAGGCCGACGGCTCCACCGCACTGGCCGCCCTCATCGGCTACCTCACCTTCACAGGCGCAGGCACCTCCGACAAGACCCAGGGTGGCGTCCTGCACGCACTGGCCCCGTACTTCGCCAAGGACACCGGAGTCATCAACTACGGTGTCCTCGGCGGCATCGTCATCGGCATCATCGCCGCCAAGATGTACGAGAAGTACCGCCGCACCAAGCTGCCGACCTACCTGGCCTTCTTCGGTGGACGTCGCTTCGTGCCGATCGTCACTGCTGCGGCCTCGGTGGTCGCCGGTGTGATCATGGCCCTCATCTACCCTGCCTTCGACTGGCTGTTCAACAAGCAGGTCGGCGGATTCATCATGGCCCACGGGTCGAACCCGGCCACCGGATTCGTCTTCGGCACCATCAACCGTCTGCTCATCCCCTTCGGCCTGCACCACCTGCTCAACTCCTTGCCGTGGTTCCAGCTCGGTAACTGCACCAACGCTGCTGGCGAGACCCTGCACGGCGACATCACCTGCTTCTTCAGCGGCACTGCTGGCACCAATGCCTGGACTGGCTCCTTCATGACCGGCTTCTTCCCGATCATGATGTTTGCCCTGCCCGGTGCTGCCCTGGCCATTTACCACACCGCCAAGCCGGAGCGTAAGAAGATCACTGGTGGCGTCATGCTCTCGGTCGGTCTGACCGCCTTCCTCACCGGTATCACCGAGCCCCTCGAGTACGCCTTCGCCTACGTGGCCTTCCCGCTGTACCTCGTGCACGCCCTGCTTACCGGCTCCTCCCTGGCCCTGTGCAACGCCCTGGGCATCAAGGATGGGTTCGGATTCTCGGCCGGTCTGACCGACTACATCATCAACTTCGGACGAGCTGCTGAACTGTCCGGCGGTGCAGGAAAGGTCCTGCTGCTCATCCTCATAGGTCTCGTCTATGCCGTCATCTACTACGTGGTGTTCCGATTCGTCATCACGAAGTGGAATCTGCGCACCCCTGGCCGCGAGGAGGAGGGTGACGAGTCCAACGCCGGGGCCAGCGTCTTCGACGAGGCTCAGCTCGCCGCCAACAAGTCCACCGGCAAGGAGAACGCCCAGAAGGAGGGCCGGGCCTGATCCCACCCCTCCCCACCTCGTGACGACGCCCCCGGCACAAGCAAGCCGGGGGCGTCGTCCGCAATTGCCCTCAGTCGTTCTGCGGAGCGGGCATCACTCGTCGCAGAACCTGGTCCAGGATGACGCCGATGACAATTGCACCGATGATCCCGACCGTCGCGGCGAGGATGTGGTTGTTGCCCAGAAAACTTGCCGCGCCGGCACCAATCCCGGTGGCATATCCAGCCCACAGGACCCCGGCCAACGCGTCGACGGGGAGGAAGACGCGATAGGAAAAGCGAGTGGCCCCCGCCATGGCGTTGACGATGACACGTCCACCAGGAATGTATCGGGCGACCAGGATGCACAGCGGCCCGCGCACCAGCAACTGGTGAGTGGCCCAGGCGACGGTCCTCTGCCGTTTCGGTCCACCGTTGAAAAGCTTGGTGTGGCCGAGCTGATGCCCAATCCAGTATGCGATGTTGTCCCCACACATCGCACCGAGCGCTGCCACCGGGACGATGACCCACCACGGCGGGTGTCCTACTGCTGCCAGGGCGACGACGAGGGATTCGCTGGGGACGGGTGGGAAGAACCCATCGATGACGCACAGTCCCCCCAACGCCGCAACGACCCAGGGATGGGAGGCATTGGCCGCGATGACGCCGTTGACGCTCGCCATCCATGCGGTCAGATCCATACCTGCCAGTCTTCCACCCAGGCTCAACCGGTCGTCACATGGCTGGAGATCGCCTGTCGGTAGACCGCCTCCAATTGATCGATGACGGGCCCGGCCGCAAATCGGGAGCGGGCCTGCCATGCGATCGCCGCTCGGTCCCACGACCGACCAAGCACCTGTTGCAGGCCATCTGCCAACGCGTCGACGTCCCCCACCGGGACGACCATGCCGTTGCTGTCGTCGATGAACTCCTGCGGACCACCACACTCCGTCGTCAGGACTGGTAGGCCTGCCGCCAACGCTTCGGCGCAGACCACCCCGAAGGTCTCGGAGTGGGAGGCCAGGGCGAAGGCGTCGGCACCAGCGAGTTCTTCCGCGATGCGCTCGCGCGGCTGGGTACCCAGCAGAACGATATTCGGGTTATTGGCAGCGATGGTCTCCAACGGCCTCCGTTGTGGTCCGTCCCCGATGATGCGCAGCTGAACTCCGGGCACCTGCTCGACGGCATGGGCCAGCTCGACCATTCCCTTGCCTGGGTTGAGAGTGGCGACGCTGACCACCACCGTTCCCTCATGACGACGGGCAGGACGGTCAAAGAGATCGACGTCGACGATGTTGGGAATCACCGTCGAGGTGATCCCATGCCCTGCCAGCCGCGAACTCAGCCCCTGGGAGACACTGACGACCGCGTCGGCCCTGTCTCCGGCGACCGAGATGTCCTCGGTCAGGCGCCGATCAGGATTCGCCAGGTGGGAGTCATGCTCGGTCCACACCAGTGGCTCCGGACACTCAGCACGGGTCGCAGCGGCCGCGAATCGCGCAAAATGAGCATGGATGACGTCGGGGGTTCCCCACTCGGAGGTCACGGTTCGATGAAGTCGTCGCGCAGCCCAGGCGTGAACACGATGATCAGTCCGCGCGGAAACGGCCCCCACCGGGACATCCAGTCTCACCACCGTGATGCCGTCATCGCGTTCCACGGCGTGCTCGACACGAGTTCCGAACTTCCGCCAGTGCCGGGCCGAACGTGCGTCGAGGACGGCCAGTACCACCTCATGGGCCTGTTGTCGCAGCGCCACCGCCTGGTCGTACTCGAAGATCCCACGTAGCGGAGCTTCCGGGCTCGGGGCCCCCCGAGCCAAAACCATAACGCGCATATCTCTCACTTGCGATTGACGACGACGGTGCCCAGCACGAGATCGTCGAGACCTCGCCTTTCTGCACCGATGACGAGGGCCGGAATGACGAGGCACTTCATCGCTGTGCGGGCGGCCGATCGCCACCATCCGATGGGGCCGAGGTCATCGAGTCGGACCACGGCCACTCGGGCGACGATCTGGCCGAAGGATCCGCCTGCCATCGCAGTGAAGAGGACCGACTCGACGAAGAAGACCGCCATCGGCATCCACATCTTCCAACCTCCACCGCGAATCACTGCCGACCCGACGATGGCACTGGCCAGCACCATGGATGCTCCCCAGTCAATGATGAGAGCGCCAATGCGCTTGCCCCAACTCGCCAGCGATCCGCGCCCTTCCGGGGGCAGTCCGATCGAGGTGCCTGGCGCTGCCTCGGTTCCACTCACCCAGGGAATCCTACCGGTAGCACCTGTTACACGCTCGAAACACAACGGTGACGGCTGAGCAACCCGCACGAACTACCGTGAACACATCACCAGCCGTGTTGATGGAGGAAAGATGTTCGAAGGTCCCGACGACCTGCTCGCCTATGTCAAGAAGGAAGGCATCGAGATGATCGATGTCCGCTTCTGCGACCTCATCGGTGTCATGCAGCACTTCACCGTCCCCGCCCGAGAGTTCGACAAGGACCAGTACGAGAACGGTCTGGCCTTCGACGGATCCTCCATCCGGGGCTTCCAGAAGATCAACGAGTCGGACATGGCCCTGCTACCTGACCCGACGACCGCCTGGATCGACCCGTTCCGCGAGCGCAAGACGCTCATCGTGAACTTCAACGTCCACGACCCGATCACCAAGGAGGCCTACAGCCGCGACCCGCGCAACATCGCACGCAAGGCCGAGGCCTACCTCACCTCCACCGGTATCGGAGACACTGCCTTTTTCGCCCCCGAGGCCGAGTTCTACGTCTTCGACGACATTCGCTTCGACACTCGCCAGAACACCTCGTACTACTCCATCGACTCCGAGGCTGGTGCCTGGAACACCGGACGCACTGAGGACGGCGGCAACCGCGGTTACAAGGTGAAGTACAAGGGCGGTTACTTCCCGGTGGCCCCCACCGACCACTTCGGTGATCTGCGTGACGAGATCGTCACCATCATGGAGGGCCTCGACATGAAGGTCGAGCGGGCCCACCACGAGGTCGGCACCGCTGGCCAGGCCGAGATCAACTGGCGCTTCAACACCCTGTCCCGCGCAGCTGACGACGTCATGAAGTTCAAGTACATCGTCAAGAATGTTGCCTGGCAGCACGGCAAGACGGCGACCTTCATGCCGAAACCGATCTTTGGTGACAACGGTTCGGGCATGCACGTCCACTCCTCGCTGTGGAAGAGCGGCGATCCTCTCTTCTTTGACGAGTCCGGCTACGCACAGCTATCCGACATGGCTCGTTACTACATCGGCGGCATCCTCAAGCACGCCCCGTCGCTGCTGGCCTTCACCAACCCGTCGGCCAACTCCTACCACCGTCTCGTTCCTGGCTTCGAGGCCCCGGTCAACCTGGTGTACTCGCAGCGCAACCGCTCCGCCTGCATGCGTATCCCGATCACCGGTCCAAACCCGAAGGCCAAGCGTGTCGAGTTCCGCTGCCCCGATCCCTCTGCGAACCCGTACATGGCCTTCGCCGCCCTGTTGCTGGCAGGTCTGGATGGCATCCAGAACAAGATTGAGCCGCCGGCCCCGGTTGACAAGGACATCTACGAGCTGCCCCCGGAGGAGCACGCCGCCATGGATCACGTTCCTGGCAGCCTCGGCGCCGCCCTCGACCACCTCGAGGACGATCATGAGTTCCTGCTTGCCGGTGACGTGTTCACCCCGGATCTCATCGAGACCTGGATCGGGCTCAAGCGTGGTGACCTGAATGCTCTGCAGCAGCGTCCGCATCCCTACGAGTTCGACCTGTACTACGACATCTGAGTCGGCGTGACGTGATCCCGTGACGAGGGGACGACTTCGGTCGTCCCCTCGTCACGTCGTGGAGAATTGGGCCCGATACACGAAGAGCGTGCGAATCGTGGGGCGCGGTTCTTTTCAGTCCAGAAACCGCACGGTCCCCTGAGGGATCGGGATGGCGTCGGAACCATCCGGCCCCGTCGAGGATTCATCAGTCAGTGCGTGGGCGTCGCCCAGGTCAAGACAGCCCTCCATGACGGCCGTTGTCGTCCCCACTGTTGCGACGAGCCGTCGTGCTCCGCGGTGCTCACAGTCACCATTGGTATGCCAGGACAGTTCCCAACCCGAAACCTTTCCGGGAGCCAGCCGTCTCGACGCAGTCCTCGAGTCATAAGGTCGCCATGCCACCGGCACGGACTTCCCTACCTCGGTGGCCTGTTGGAGTTTCGGCATGACGGGCAAGGTCAGCGTGGACGTGCCACAGTTGCGGATCATGAGCCGGGTCACTCGTGCCCCCAACGCCGCCTGGACGTCGTCAAACCCCATCGCTATTTTCTCGCCGTGCTCGCATGTCAAGGCCGTCCCACCGCCGCCGACACTGGTCACCCGTTGTGGGGATGTGCTGGGCTGAGGTCGACTGGTGTGAGGTCGAGGATGGGGGGAATACTTCGGGGTCGAGGTCATCGACGAGGTCGGTACGACAGCCTCGGGAACCGCTGGGATCGGTCGTGAACACCCCGATGCCACAGCCGTGGCTGCAACCGCCACCGCAAGCACACGACAGACCTTCATCCGAACACCCCTGCCACGATCGGCCAGAAGGCCGCCACGAGAATCATCATGATGCTGTTGATCCATGGCCGTGACATCAACAGTGCGATGTACTCTCGCAGCATCGCGCTGGGCAGGAAGTAGGTGGCCGTCGGGGCCCCGAGGACCCGAGCTCGCACGCCTTGACGACGACACAATTCAGCCGCACGCACGGCGTGATAGGAGCTCGTCGCAACGACCACGGGGGGATTGTGACTCTGACGCGACGCAATCGTGCGACGCACTGACGTCGAAGCCACCTCGGCTGGCATGAGCTCTCGACTCAATGAAATGTTTTCGTCCGTATTTGCTGCCTTGTCTTCCACAACAATGCATTCGCCAGGAATACCATGCTCGATGAGATAATTGGCCATAGCCTCTCCCTCGGCACGGGGCTCGTCCTCCCCTTTTCCGCCGGAAGGAATAATCACGGAGTGAAATCCGGCGGCGTCGTCGGTACGCCACTGGTCAATACCGCGATCCAGCCTGTTGGCCAGCAGTCTGGGGACCTTTCCATGGACGAGAGCAGACCCGAGGACGATGATCTGATGCTCTCCCGGTAGTGGCTTGGCACGATGGACAGCCAGAACCGACGCCAGGTATCCGAGAAAATCAAAAGACAGCCATCCCAAAACCATTGTCAGCGAAATACCCACCACAGCCCATGGTTCAAACGGGGAGAAAAGCCCCTTCACACACCACACCATGAGTACCAGTAGCCCCACACCGAGGAGGCCAGACAGGACGTTGGAAAGGGATCCACCCTCCTTACGCCGCATCACAATGCCGTTGGCAATGAGCACGAATGGCGCAACGGCAGTTCCGATGGCGGCAAGGACCACAAGGGTTATGACAACACCCAGACCCAGGACGGGGACGGTACCCGCAACAATTCCGACAGCAGTGAGTCCCGCCAGCCCAAGGCCGACAGCCAACACGATTCCATTCGTCCAGGCACCGGGGCGTCGTTCCAACAACCAGGCATAGCAGGCGAAGATCGCCACGCATGCGGCCAGACCGATGATCATCCTTTATCCCTTGAGCGTCGAGGTATCGTGCCCGCCGCGTCATTGCGGTGGCAGAGGAAAGGCATCATCCTGACCAGACAACCGATCCGTGAACTGGTTGGGGAGATTCCAGCTGTTCGGGATTCTCGGCTTCCCCGGGCTTCGGCGTGACCGATCGCTTCACCGTGGGGATGAAGCATCCTTCGTCGCTCACGACCCCGCCGGCAATCTCAACCGACATCACCTGGCTGTGGGAACCACAACCACCTTGCCCAGGCCATGACAAGGTGACCTTGCGCCCCATTCCGCTGAGCAATTCTCCCGGGACGACACCGCGCGATTCCCATGCGACCTTGATGGGCGAGCCTGCGGACGTCACCTTGATCGTCGGCACGGCAGGCAGGGTCAACGGTTTCTCGGTGCAGTTCCGGACGATCAGCTCGACAGAGTTACCCGCGTCCCCTGTCTTCATCGAAGACATCTCGAGGACCGGGGTCGACCCCTTGCACGTCGGCATGGCCGGAGTACTGGCACCAGAAGCACCTTTTGACGGTCTCGGCCGCACCGGCTGGGGCGGAACGGAATTGGCGATCGGAGTCGCCCCGGACTGGTTCGCCATGTCGGCGACGGTCGGAGTCTTCTCGGCGCACCCTGCTGCGGCCACGACGGCAGCCAGGCACACAAACATCGTCACTGGTCGGCGAACGGTCATACCCTCAAGCTACCGTGAACCCATGGCAGCTGATACATCCCACACCGCCATCCCCTCACCCGCCGACGACCTCGTCACCGTCGGTCGGGTCCGCGACATCCTCGATGAGTGGTACCCGCCCTCCCTGGCGGAGTCGTGGGATGCCCCGGGTCTGGTGTGCGGTGACCCTGATGACACCGTCAATCACATCGTGTGCGCTCTGGAAGCCACCGACGACGTCGTCGACGCCGCGATCGCAGCACACGCGGACATGCTCGTCGTCCACCACCCACTTCTCATGCGTGGGGTCAGCTCGGTGGCAGCCGACACCGCCAAGGGACGCATCATTCACCAGCTCATCCGTCATCGCATTGCCCTCATGAGTGCCCACACCAATGCCGACGCCGCGGTCGGTGGTGTCAATGACGTCCTCGCGAGGCTCCTGGGCGTCGTCGTCGAGCGTCCCCTCGAACCCGTCACCCAAGCCGTGGATCTGTGGGGAGCCCAGGTGCCCCTCGGCTCCTCGGAGGCGCTTCGCAATGCCCTCTTCGATGCCGGGGCCGGGCGGTTCGACGGTTACGACAAGTGTAGTTTCGAGACCGTCGGGCGCGGCCAGTTCCGACCTCTCGATGGCTCCCATCCCACCATCGGCACAGCCCATGAAGTGGAGACCGTTGAGGAAGCGCGCATTCACGTCGTCGCCCCGACCTGGGCACGCTCCGCGGTGCGGTCGGCTCTCGTCGCCGCCCATCCCTACGAGGTGCCCGCCTACGACGTGACGACCATTGACTCGGGGGCGCGCCCCGGCCCCACCACCCCGGGTATCGGTCGTGTCGGCCATCTCGACGAACCGATGACACTGCGGTCCTTCACCCGGCGAGTCTCCGAACGACTCCCCCGTACCGTCTGGGGAGTGCGGGCTGCTGGCGACCCGGACCAACCGGTCAACACCGTCGCGCTGTGCTCCGGAGCAGGAGATTCCCTGCTGGATGCCGCAGCAGCCAGCAATGCCGACGTCTACCTCACCAGTGACCTGCGCCATCATCCTGCCGACGAGCATCTTCGGGCCGGCGGACCAGCCCTCGTCGACACGGCTCACTGGGCATCCGAATCACCCTGGTGTGCTGACGTGGCCCACCGACTTCACGAGGAACTCGGTCTGCCCTGCCGAGATCTGGGCATCCGAACCGACCCGTGGACCCTCGGCGCTGCAGTGGCACAATAGCAGGACGTGACAAGCACTGATTCCGTGACTTCCGACGACGACCTGCGCCACGACCACGAATTCGTCAACGACACCGAGGCGGTCATCCGTCTGGGATCAATGCTGCTGTCGTCGGGTACCGGGTCCTATCGGGTGAAGAGGGCCATGACGGACACAGGGGATGCCCTCGGTATGGACCGCCTCGACGCCACCGTCGGTCTCACCGAGATCACGGTCACCGCGCACCGGGGCGACAACTTCCGCACCGTGGCCCGGGAGGTGTACCGAGTGCGCGTCGACTCCTCTCGGATATCCGCTCTCGAGGAGCTTGCCCACAACCTTCCCGAGGGGATGACAGGCCGCGATGTCGAGGCCAGACTCGACAACATCTCCCGGACCGTCCGCCCACAGTGGAAGGAATGGCAGACCATTCTCGCCGGTGGTTTTGCCTGCGCCGGATTCGCCATCCTCAACAAGTTCTCGCTGGCCGACTCACTCGTCGTGCTGCTGGCGGCAAGTGCCGGCCAGTTCGTACGTGGTCGACTCAACCGTCGCTGGCTCAACCAGTTCGGTGTCGCGGCGCTCGCATCTGCAGCGGCCTGTCTCCTCTACCTGGTGGTCGCCGACCTCCTCACGAACACTGGGCTTCACACGATCCACGGCCCCGGATACGTGGCCTCTCTGCTCTTCCTGGTACCTGGTTTTCCGATGATTACCTCCATCCTCGACATGGTCCGGATGGACTTCACGGCGGGTCTGAGCCGCGCAATGTACTCGATTGGTCTCATCCTTGCCGCGACGTTGTCGGCCTGGGTGTTCTCGGTTGCTACCGGGCTGTTACCACTGCCCGCGCAGACGGTGCTGCCGAATCCCTGGGCGTGGCTGGCTTACGCCGCAGCGACGGCATGTGGGGTCGCCGGATTCGCCATCATCTTCAACTCGTCGCCGCGGATGCTGGCATGGGCAGTCGCTCTGGGAGTGGTGGGAAATCTCTGCCGCCTGGCCCTGGTTGGTGCCAACCTGCCAGCGCAGTTGGCAGCCGGGGTCGGCGGCCTCGCGATCGGATTCCTGGCCAGCCCGTTGTCGGTCAGGACTAAGCTGCCCCGCATCACCTTGACGGTCCCCGCCTGCGTCATCATGGTGCCCGGTGCCTCCATGTACCGCACTGTGTACTGGCTCAACGCCCAGGACATGGCGAAGGCGCTGACCTTCGGTGCCGACGCCGTTCTCACCCTGGTCCTCATCGCCTGCGGATTGGCGGTGGCCCGGATGTGCACCGACCCGGCGTGGGCACACAACCTCCCCATTCCCAGCCCACACGCCTTCAAGTTCTCCGAGAAGGACTGATCACTGGTTCCAGAAGACGGCATCGACCACCTTGGAAGCACGTCGCCCGTGCCGCAGATGGTCCTCAATCAACTGCTCAGATGCCCCACGACCCATCCCGAGGGCCCGGGCAATGACGTCGAGATCAATTGAGTCGGAGGGTATGACGTCACTGGGACGGCCCCGCACCACCATGATCACATTGCGCAGCCGGCTGGCAGCTAACCAGGAATCGCGCAGCTCCTGGTGCTGTTCCTCGTCGACGTGACCGGCTGCCAGGGCAGCGTCGAGAGCCTCGATCGTCGAGGTCGTGCGCAGAGCAGGCTCCTTGCCGGCATGCTGCAACTGAATGACCTGGGCAGTCCATTCGATGTCGGACAGGCCTCCGGGCCCGAGCTTGAGATGACGCCGGGGATCGACACCGCGCGGAATCCGCTCGGACTCCATTCGTGCCTTGAGTTTGCGAATCTCGGCCAACTGACCGGCCGTCAGGCCGTCGGCCGGGTAGCGCAGGTTGTCGACGCACTCGAGCAGCGCGGTCGTCAGGTCTCGATCACCGGCCCCGTGGTTCGCCCGCAAGAGGGCCTGGGACTCCCAGGTGCTCGACCATTTCCCGTAGTACTTGCGATAACTCTCCAGGCTGCGCACCATCGGGCCCGATCGCCCTTCCGGACGCAGGTCGGCATCCAAGATCAGCGCGGGATCGGCACCGTTCCTGCCGAGCAGATTCCGCAGCTTGGTGACGATGCGCAATGCCTTCTCCCCGGCACCTGGTCCGTCACCGACGACGAAGAGACAGTCGGCGTCAGAACCGTAGGACAGCTCCTGGCCGCCCCATCGTCCCATCGCGACGATGCCAATTGGCGGGGCGTCCTCAACCCCGCGCGACACTGCGGACAGCGCAGCGTCGATCGTCGCTCCCGTCAGGTCGGTGAGGGCCCGGCCGATGCGCAACGTGCCGGTGACATTGAGGATGTTCGCGACGAGGATCCGAAACAGTTCACGACGCCGCACCGCACGGATCGCCCCGACCGCCTCCTCGACGTCGCGGTGCCTCCTGGCGACGGCGTTCATCTGGCGGGTGAGGTCGTCGCGGTCCAGCGGAGTCAGGTCGTCGTCGACGAGGACCTGGACGGTCTCGGGGGCTCGGGTGAGGACGTCGACGGCATATCTCGACGTCGACAGCACCGTTGCCAGCCGCTGGGCCATGGCCCCCTCGTCACGCATCGCGCGCAGGTACCAGGGAGACTCCCCCAATGCCTCGGAGACCTGGCGGAAGGCCAGCAAACCATTGTCGGGGCTGGGGCCGTCGGCCAGCCAGGCGAGCATGGCCGGCATGAGAGCGGTCTGGATACGCACTGCTCGGCTGGTGCCGCTGGTGAGGGCCTCGATGTGACGCAGGCCGGCGTCCTCGTCGTGGAATCCCAGCGCCCCGAGCCGAACCTTGGCCGCCTCCGGGCCCATCCGCAGATCCTCGGTGGGGATGCGAGCCACAGCCTCGACCACGGGCGAGTAGAACACTTGGCCATGAGCCCGCAGGACGGCCTTCGAGGTCGCCGTCCACACACCTCGCACCTCGTCGGGGGTGTGCAGGCCCACTGCCCGTGCCAGCCTGCGCAAGCCTGGCTCGTCGTCGGGAAGGAGGTGGGTACGACGCAACCGGAACATCTGCACCCGATGTTCCATCACTCGTTGCAGTCGGTATGCCTCCTCGAGACGTTCGGCCGCACCTCGGGAGATATAACCGCCAGCGGCCAACGCGCGCAGGGCCGGCAGAGTGGCTCGTACCCGCAGCGACTCGTCCTGGCGTCCGTGAACCAGTTGCAGCAACTGGGCGGTGAATTCGACGTCTCGCAACCCCCCGGCACCCAGCTTGATCTCACGGCCCTTCTCCTTGGTGGCGATGTGGGAGACGACCCGGGTTCGCATAGCGCGGGTTTCCGGGACGAAGCCCTCCGCCTCTCCCACCTGCCACACCATGGGTGAGACCATCTCGACAAATCTCTGCCCCAAATCAAGGTCGCCGGCCATCGGACGAGCCTTAAGGAGGGCCTGGAACTCCCAGTTCTTCGCCCACTTCTCGTAGTAGGTGCGCATCGAGTCCATGGTTCGCACCAGGGGTCCGGCATTGCCCTCAGGACGCAGCGCAGCGTCGACCTGCCAGATGGACCCTGCCCCGGAGTGGGCCGAACAGATCCGCGCCACCGAGGCTGCCAATTTCGTGGCAATGTCGACAGCCCGAGCCGCTGAAACGTCCTCCCGGGCCGGCTCGGCAACATGGACGACGTCGACGTCAGAGATGTAGTTGAGTTCCTGAGCCCCGCACTTTCCCATTGCAACGACGGCGAGCCGTGCGTCGGCATGATCCGGACAGTCTGCGCGGGTCAGGGCCAGGGCAGCGGCGACGACGGCGTCGGCAAGGTCTGCCAGTTCTCCCGCGATGTCCTCGACGACCTCGGTCGGATCGTCCGCGCCGACATCTCGGGAAGCGATCCGCACCAGATGACGCCGATTGGCCAGCCTCAGCCGATCCGCTGCCGGGCCGGTGGGCCTCTCGGCCACCAGGAACTCACCATCCTCATGAGCTCCGACGACCTCGAGCAGGTCGTTGCGAATCTCGTCACGGCTGCGACGCACGGGATCGTGGGCGATCTCGGCCAGGTCGTCGGGATGGGCGACGAGGTGACGGCCCAGCTCGCTGGAGGCGCCCAGGAGCCGAACGAGCCGGCATGCCGAGTCGTTGTCATCGAGGAGGCCGACGACAAGCTGTGGGGATCTCTGTGAGAGATCTGCCAAGGTGTCGAGGGCCAGATCAGGGTCACACGACATTTCCAGGTGATGTTCCCACCCGGCCAGTCGGCTTGGGTCAGCCCCGATCGTCTCTGCAATCCGCTGATGGTGGGCCAGGGCCGCTTCAGTGTCCATCACTCCCAGCCGCAGTAGGTCCACCGTGACGCTCGACTTGCGATCCACCGTGACCACCCCCTCGACGGCACATTAGCCGACGAGGGCCACCGACGTGTTGCTCAGTCGTCACGTCGGTGTCGAATGGGTGTACGGTCCCAGCAACTAGTTTCCCCTAGTGTTCTTGAGGTGACGATTATGGCGGCACGCGCAGAACGCGGCGTGAGGCGGTTGGCGACGACATGGGTGGCCACCGCTCGCTCGTTGCTGCCCCCGGCCAGGAGCACCACCCTCGGGTCGGCCGATACACGGTTGTGGGGACGCCACCACATCGCCCACCTCATGGTCCTCCTCACCGACACCCTGCAGACCGTCACCGCCCCGACGACGATCAGGCCGATGACCCTCGCCAGGGTGATCGATGAGCGCAGCAAGGCGACCGGGACCCTGGCGGCGATCGGCCACGAGGTCATCGCCGATGACACTGCCACCCGTCTGGCCAGCCAGGCGCAGCGTCTCCTCAGCGAGGTCGAGTCGGTCCTGCTGGCCACTCCTGGCCCCTCGGCGACGGTGGAATCCCTCATCGGTCCGGTTCGCATGACTGATCACCTTCGGGCAACCCTGCTCGCCATGGTGGCCATGGGTCTCCACGACGGCGTCGACGTTCCGTCGCCAGCCATCACTGAGAGCTGCCGGACACTGTCGGCCGTCCTTGACGATACCCATGGCGGACGCACCATCGAACTGCGGGTGCCGCCCGCATGTGCAGTCCAGCTGGCAGCCACCGAGTCGGGCCCCAGCCATCACCGTGGCACCCCGCCCAATGTGGCCGAGATGGATCCCGTCACCTTCCTGCAGCTGGCCACCGGCTTCTCCTCCTGGGAGGAGATGCGCGAGGCGGGATGGGTCCAGGCGTCTGGATCCCACGTCGACGACGTCGCCAACCTTCTGCCCGTGGTGGACATGGCCGGAGCCCTCCGCGAGATCCTCGCCGAGGACTGATCGGCTGTACCCGATCACCACGATCATCGGGCTTGACCCCTTGTGTCCCCGGCAAGGCCGGCGATGGTGCTTTGACACAGTTAGCTTGCACCAGTGGCCTCGGGGACTTGACCGGTCAACCGCTCACAGATGGGGAAGGTAACGATCCAACTCGAACTGGCTGACCTGCCGGTTGTACTCCTCGAATTCCGCCCGCTTGTTGCGCAGGAAGAAGTCGTAGACGTGCTCACCGAGGGTCTCGGCCACCAACTCCGACTCCTCCATGCACCGGATGGCGGCACCCAGGCTCTGCGGCAGGCGTTTGATACCGAGAGCGTGACGTTCCCGGGCCGACAGCTGCCACACGTCGTCGGAGGCCTCCTCGGGCAGCGGCAGCTCCTTCTCGATGCCGTCCAGACCAGCGGCCAGCACCAAAGAGTAGGCCAGGTACGGGTTGGCAGCCGAGTCGATGGAACGCAGTTCCACCCGAGCTGACGAGGCCTTGTCCGGCTTGTACATCGGTATCCGGACGAGGGCCGAGCGGTTGTTGCGACCCCAGCAGATGTAGTTGGGGGCCTCCCCCCCGCCCGAGAGCCGTCGATACGAGTTCACCCACTGATTCGTGACGGCGGTGATCTCCGGAGCGTGGTGAAGCAGGCCCGCCACGAAGTGCTTGGCCACCGGCGACATGCGGAACTCGTCAGCCACGTCGTAGAAGGCATTGGTGTCGCCCTCGAACAGGGAGACGTGGGCGTGCATTCCCGATCCGGCGTGGTTGGTGAAGGGCTTGGGCATGAAGGTGGCCTTGATGCCCTTGAGGGAGGCGATCTCCCGAATGACCACGCGGAAGGTCATGATGTTGTCAGCCATCGTCAACGCATCGGCGTAACGCAGGTCGATCTCGTGCTGGCCGGGAGCGGCCTCGTGGTGGCTGAACTCCACCGAGATACCCATCTGCTCCAAGACGTTGATGGCGTCACGACGGAAATCGGTACCCGCCCCCAGGGTGGTGTGGTCGAAATAGCCGCCATTGTCGAGGGAGACAGGTGCTCCACCGGGCTGGTGTTCCTCCTTGAGCAGGTAGAACTCGATCTCCGGATGCACGTAGAAGGTGAACCCCATGTCAGCGGCCCGGGCCATCGTCTTCTTGAGAACGTGACGCGGATCTGCTGCCGAGGCCGTGCCGTCGGGATTGGTGATATCGCAGAACATCCGAGCGGTGCCGGTGCCCGAGCGCCACGGCAGCACCTGGAAGGTGGCCGGGTCAGGATGGGCCACCATGTCTGCCTCGTAGACGCGGGCGTAACCCTCAATAGCCGAACCGTCGAAACCGACGCCTTCGGCAAAAGCACCCTCGACCTCAGCGGGGGCGATGGCGACGGACTTGAGTGATCCCAGGACGTCGGTGAACCACAGCCTCACGAAACGAATATTGCGTTCCTCCATGGAACGCAGGACAAAATCAGTCTGCCTGCTCACCCTTCCAGTGTGCATGGCGCGTGTTTCGAGTGAGTAACAAGCGCCCTGGATCACCTCGGTAGACTGCCGACATGGCTTCGGGTCCTCAGGCAGGGTGGTATCCAGATCCCGACGACACACCGGACCGCTATCGCTGGTTCGACGGCGAGCGCTGGACGGACCGTACCGTCACCTCCCCAGAGCCCTCTCCACAGCGAGGCGGAAAGGGTCCTCGTGGCAACAACGGCGGCCACGGTTCCGGATGGGTGTGGGCGATCATCGCCGTGGTGCTCGTCGTCGCCGTCATCGCTGCTCTCGGCCTGCGCCAGCGCACCGCATCCGATCACCACGCGGAACCCGATCTCAACTCCTCCTCGCCGACCGTCTCTGCCTGGAACGAGAAATCGAGCACCCCGTCGGCCAGTTCATCGGCCGTCAGGTGCCCGCAAGGCCAGCGTCCCGGCAACCTGGACACCGCTGACGACCGGTTGCATGGCGGTGGCGTCTCGGTGGAATCCATTCCCAACTGGCGCCGCCAGAACCTCACCTTGCCGTGGGTGATGGGTCAGTCGGCTCAGATTGACGACGTCTACCCCGGGTGGATGAGTGTGTCAGGAGTGGGTGGTCTGCCGGTCGCGGAAGGATTCTCCGATCCGCAGACCGCGGCATCGATGATGATGTCCTGCTTCGCCAGCTCCGACTACTACATGGGCTACACCGGCGAGAAGGAGATTCGCTCGGAGGCCCTCACCGTTGACGGGCATCCTGCCTGGTGGAAGCGCAGCGAGATCTACGTGACGCTGCCCAACCTGCCGAAGGTGCGTGGCGACGTCGTCGACGTCGTCGTGGTCAACACCGGGCAGACGGATTTCCTCGGGATGTACTTCAACTCCGCCACGATCGGGGACTCAGCACGTCAGGCCCTCGTCGACCACGCGCGCGAATCCCTCAAGGTGGACTGACGGCTCAGTCGTCGTCCTCCTCGTCATTGAAACGAGGATCGTTCTCCCAGAAGTCGTTGCGCGCGGCCACCGTGTCAAGAGCCTCCGCCGCTGACTGAGGAGACGGGTACGGGCCAAGGTGATCGGCCGCCTTGCAGTCATCGGCAGTCTCGACGGTGTGGTGTTTGAGACACCAGAAGTATTCGGTCTTGTCAGCCATGTGATCCCCTCCAGTATCGTGACTCACATCCTAGATGTCAGTGATCGTCCCGTTTTTCCATCCGCGCTGTGAAACCCTGAACCATGACTCTCAAGATCGCCGTCAACTCCGTCATTCGGGGCGCATCCTCCTGGCTCTCCCTCATCGTCGCCTCGGTCGTGCTCATGGTGGTGGTCACCCTGAGCATCGGTTTAATAGTCGCCGGGGTGGCTGCCGGCGGCGACGCGCAGCAGGCCTACGCGTCCATGGGCGGGGTGGCCCTGGGATTCACGGTGCTGACCGGATTTGCCTCCTTCCGACTGGTCGTGGGCACCTGTGTGCGCCTGCAACGACGTGACGTCGCCTTGTGGCAGATCGTCGGTGTGCTGCCACGGACTGCACGCTTGATCCTCATCGTCGAGATCCTCCTCGTCACGGCCCTGTCCGCACTGCTTGGTGCGCTTGTCTCGGAGGCCGTGTGGCCGTGGTACGCCGGCTTCGTGGCCACCAGCGGGCTGCCTCGCAGTGATGTGCTGACCCATCCGATTCCCGTCGTGGCGATGATCACGGGAGTCGCGACGACGGCCGTCGTCAGTCTGATGTCTGGTCTGGGCTCGGCGCAACAGATCGCACGGGGTGACGTCGTCACTGCAGTCCGCCCATCGGAGACGACACAGTCCTCACCGCGTCATTCCCGCGTCCTCTTCGTGGTCGTCACAGTGCTTCTCATCGCGGGAACCGTGACCCTGTACTTCACGATTGGCCACGTCAGTCCAGTCACCGACGCAGACGACCTCGTCGGAGTCCTCTCCGCGTATCCGGGGATGGGGCTCCTCGTCTGTCTGGTTTTCGCAATGATCTGCGGGCCGGTCGTCCGTGGCCTTGTCGCGCTCATCAGAGCCATTGGCCTCGGCGGCACCCCCGGATTCCTGGCGAGCCGTGAGGCAGCGGCCAGGCCGCGATTGACCCAGGCCCTCGTCATGCCGATCAGTCTGGCAGCAGCCGCGATCGGAATGATGACGAGCTGGATCCACCTGGTGACGACGGTGATGGCAGCCCGCGCCCCCGGATCCGGATCGGTGTCGGCCCCGCCACGCCAGATGGCCTTGTTGCTGGGGGTCCGGTCATTGTCGCCTGCGTGTGCGCGTCCGCCATCGTGCTGGCCACTTCATCACACCGACGCGAGGACAATGCTCTGTTGCTGGTGTCAGGATCGACGCCGGGTCTGGTACGCGCCAAGACCGTCCTGGAGGCCTTGGTGTACGCAGCCGTCTGCCTGGTGTGTTCCTATACCATTGTCACGGTCAACGACCTGGCCATGGCGGCTGCGCTGTCGGCAGGACCGGTCCCCGATGTCAGGGCCACGCCACCTGGGTGGTCGGCCTGTGCAGTGGTCGGCTTTGGGTTCACCCTCACCTTGATCCTCCTTCTCGTCGTCACCCGCAGTGGCATGCGGAAGGACCCCATCACCATCGTCATGGGAGGCCGTTGATGTCGCCGTTGATCAGTGCTGTCGGGGTACGCAAAGGTTTTGGAAAAGGATCCCAGCGGATCGAAGTGCTCAAGGGGGTCGATCTCGAGGTTGATCCTGGCGAGTTCGTTGCCATCGCCGGGTCCTCGGGGGCAGGCAAGTCGACGCTGCTGTATTGCTTGTGCGGTCTCCTCGCCGCCGATGGCGGGAGTATCACCCTGGCCGGCAACGACCTCGGTCCGGCTAGTCGTTCTGAACTCGCACGGATACGACGCGATCACGTCGGGGTTATCTTCCAGGACCTCAACCTCATCAGTTCCCTCAACGTCCGTGACAATGTCCGCCTGCCTGCGCGACTGGCAGGGATGAGGCCGCGCCGACGTGATGTCATGCACGCCCTGGAGACCGTCGGGCTGGCCGCCTGCGCCGACAAGTACCCGAACCACCTGTCCGGCGGACAGCGTCAACGGGTGGCGATAGCGCGGTCCCTGGTCCGGGCTCCCCAGGTGCTCTTCGCTGACGAGCCGACCGGGTCTCTCGACGTCGCCTCTCGGGAGACCGTCCTCGATCTGCTTCGCGAGACCGTGACCGACAGCACCTCTTTGGTCATGATCACCCATGATCTGGACATCGCAGCCACCGCAGATCGCGTCATCATTCTCGCGAATGATCGTCATGACCGGGTCCTGACCCACCCGACCGCCGAGGAACTCTTCGAGACCATGCACTGATCCGGACCGTTGCACATCGGCACACGCACGTGAACCAATCCGGCGTCTTGACACTGACGACCTAGACTAGGCCGACGTGAGTGCCATCAAGCCGTATCCCCAGAGTCCTCGTCGCCACGTTCCCGGCAGCATTGCTCGCCCTCCCTATGTCGGTTTGGGAGACGTCCCGGAGACCTACGACGGTTCCCACGTGCAGACTCCCGAGACGATTGCCGCCATGGAGGAAGCCGGTCGGATCGCGTGCGGCGCCATGCACGAGGCCGGCAAGGCTGTGGCACCTGGAGTCACCACCGACGAGCTCGACCGCATCGCTCACGAGTACATGTGCGATCACGGCGCCTACCCGTCGACCCTCGACTACCGCAACTACCCCAAGTCCTGCTGCACCAGCGTCAACGAGGTCATCTGCCACGGCATCCCGGACGCTCGCCCGCTGGAGGACGGCGACATCGTCAAAATCGACGTCACCGCCTACAAGAACGACGTGCACGGCGACAATTGCTACACCTTCCCGTGCGGCAACGTCGATCAGGAGTCCCTCGACCTCATCAAGCACACCGAGGAGTCCATGAACCGGGCCATCAAGGCCGTCAAGCCTGGTCGCTCGATCTCCATCATCGGACGCATCATCGAGAACTACGCCAAGCGATTCGGGTACGGCGTGGTGCGCGACTACACCGGGCACGGGGTCCACAGTGCCTTCCACTCCGGCCTTGTCGTCTTCCATTACGACGAGCCGCGTTACGACGTCACACTCGAGGAGGGCATGACGCTGACCATTGAGCCGATGCTCACTCTCGGTGACCAGTCCAATCATCAGTGGGACGACGGCTGGACGGTCCTCACCAACGATGGTTCACGGTGTGCCCAGTTCGAGCAAACCCTCGTCATCGAGAAGGGCGGGGCGCGCATCATCACGACCCTGGACTGACAGGCCTCACCGTTGAACGACCACCCGGGCTCGGCGGGTTCGCTGTATCGCCGGGTCAGGGATGGGAACGGCACTCACCAGAGCACGGGTGTATTCCTCCCGCGGATGCGAAAGCACCTCCGTCGTCGGCCCTTCCTCGACGATGCGACCTTTGCTGAGCACCACTGTTCGGGCTGCAATCTGCTCGATGACCGCAAGATCATGCGAGACGAACAAGCACGCAAACCCCAGTTCAGCTTGCAGACCCGTCAGGAGCCTGAGCACCTTGGCCTGCACCGACACATCGAGCGCGCTGGTAGGTTCATCGGCAACCACCAGCCGAGGGTCCAGGGCCAGGGCACGAGCGATAGCAACCCGCTGACGCTGACCACCGCTCATTTGATGTGGGTACCGATCAGCCATCGATTCCGGCAGCTCCACCTGCTCGAGGAGTTGACGCACCCGGGCGCGCCTCCGCGACGAGTCGAGGGGGGAATGCAGCATCAAGGGTTCAGCAATTGACGCACCGACAGTGCGCCTGGGATTAAGGGCCGAGGCCGGATTCTGATACACGACTCCGGTGTTACGCCGGACGGGGAGCATCGCACGCCGAGAGGCCCCGGCGACCTCGACCCCAGCCACTCGCACCGACCCGGAGGTCACCGGCACCAACCCTGTGAGGGTGCCAGCGATCGTGGATTTTCCCGACCCGGACTCCCCCACGAGTCCCAGAACCTCCCCCGGCGCGATGGCCAGACTCACGCCGCGGACCGCATGCACAGACTTGCGTCGTCGCGCACGGTGGACGACGTCGAGGTCGGTAACCTCAACTAGTGGTGGGTCCAGCTCTCGGTTCGTCGCGTCAGGGATCGCCGGGCCGACGACCTCAACGGTTCCCGGGTCATCACTGGTTTCAGACCTAGCGGCGCTCGCCCCGTCAGGATTGGTTTGCGGATCATGGAGTTCTCGTAGCGCATCGAGTTGGGGAACGGCGTCGAGGAGCTGGCGGGTGTAGGAGTGTTGCGGATCGTTGAAGATCGCGTCGACACTGCCCCGCTCGATGATGTGCCCTTTTCTCATGACGGCAGCCTCGTCGGCGATGTCAGCCACGACGGCCATGTCATGCGTGATGAGCAGCACCGCCATACCTTCATCGGTCAGCTGACGCAGGAGGTCGAGGATCCCGGCCTGCACTGTGACATCAAGGGCCGTGGTGGGCTCGTCAGCGATGATCACCCTCGGATTGCATGCCAGGGCCAGGGCCATGCATGCTCGCTGCAACTGGCCTCCGGACAGCTGATGCGGGTAGGAGGCAGCGATCCGCTCTACGTCCGGCAGCCCGACGCGGCCCAGGAGCTCATGTACTCGGTCGCGAATTCGAGAACGCGACCGATCCTCGTCAGAGTGGGTCCTGATGACTTCACGGATCTGAGCGCCGATGGTCAGAAGAGGGTCAAGCGCACTGGAGGGCTCCTGAAAGATGGTGCCGACCAACCGACCTCGCACACCGTCGAGCACCGACCTATCAGCCCCAACCAGTTCCACGGCTGCCTCGCCGGCGTTTCTGCCCGGTTCATCTCGGCTCAGGAGCACCGATCCCGTGACCGTGGCGGCCTGGGGCAGCAAGCCGAGGCTGCCCAGGGCTGTCACGGATTTCCCCGATCCCGACTCGCCCACCAGAGCCAGTACTCGTCCAGACACCAGATCCAGATCGACTCCCTCCGAGGCCGCCACCGGCGACCCGGAGAATCTCACCGTGACATCTCGCAGGCTCAGGACTGCGTCTAGCCGCCGATCCTGCTGTGCGGTCACCCGGGTAGGAGCGTCTTTCCGTCGGGGTTGGCCCCTCACTTCTGCACTCCCACGACGAGGTAGTTCGGGTAAGCCGGGAAGGGATCGACGAAGAAACCACTCACACCTGATCCGTGCAGGAAGGCATTGCGCCGGAACACCAACGGAACGACGGGAACGTCCTGGGCGATGCGTCGATCAATGTTCGCCCACTTCTCCTTGGCCTCATCCATCGATAGGGCGGCCGCTTCGGCAAGCATCCGATCCACCTCGGCATTGTGGTAGCGGCCAAGGTTGAAGCCGCCTGATCCGATCTCACTGGAGGCAAAAAGCGGCTGCAAATTGGCATTGGCCGACGGATAGTCGGGATTCCACGAAGCAATGGTCAAGTCGTAGTCGGAACCATCAGACTGGGTAGCTTTCTCAATCCAGGTTTCACTTTCAACGGGATTGATCTTGACGGAGATGTTGACCTTCTGAAGTGCCTGTTGGACGGCTTGAGCGAGCGCCAACGTTCCCTCATCGTTGCTTACCAGCAGTACGAGCTGGCCCACCGCTTTGCCCTTGAGGAGTTCTTGAGCCTTTGCGGTGGACTCAGGGTACAGGTCGTATTCCTGGCGTCCTGGGATGCCAGGAGTGATGTACGTCGTCGCTGGGGCTGCACCGATCTCTCCGCCCAGAGCGGTGGCTGCGGCCTTGCGATCCACCGCATAGGCGATGGCCTGGCGCACCTTGACGTCTTTGACGCGCTCAACGTTGATAGCCAAGTACTGCAGTGGCCCAGCACTACCGACGGCTAGCCGGGACTTGGCCTGGGGGTTGGATGTCACCTGAGGCAATTGGGCAGGGGGCACCATCCCCGCCCCAAATGCGTTGCGGTCATTGCCAGAGTCGGAGATGAGACGTTGAGCAATCACCGGGCTGTCCTGGCCCAAGGAAAACACAATCGTGTCAGGTAGAGCAGTACGCACCTCGTCAGAGGACGGTGTCCATTTCGGGTTGCGCTTGAGGGTTGCGGCCACACCCTGCTTGTACTCAGCCACACGATAAGGCCCAGATGCGACCGGTTCACGGGTGTAAATCGTGGGGTTGTCACTGAGGGGAACCGGAGCAAACGCGGGCATAGAAACGATCCATGGCCAGTCGCCAAATGGAGCTTTCAGATGGAAGACAATCGTCTTGTCGTCTGGCGTCTCAATGGACTTCAAATGCTTGCCCTTATATGGGCCGGTGTATCCCGAGGTCTCGGCAAGCAGCGTCTTGTGGTATCCGAGTCCGCCGGCCAAGGAGGCCGTGAAGGTGCGTTCGACCCCATGGCGAATTTGCGTAGATGTGATCGGCGACCCATCCTCAGCCACCAAACCGTCTTTGAGGGTGAAGGTCCAGGTCCGGCCACCATCCGAGGCTTTTCCGGTATCGGTAGCGAGGTCGGGGACGACCCTGGCCTCCTTACCCTTGATGATCTGCCAGCTGGTGAGACGGCGGTGAACGAGGGCCAACGAGGTGACGGCCATGCCCTGGCTGCGGCCCGGATCCCAGTTGATGTCAGTGTCTGACGCGAGGATCGTCAGCGTCCCGCCCCTGGTAGGCGTGGCTGACCCAGCTGTCTGCGCGGAACGCTCATTGGCACCGCATGCGCTCAATGCCGCAACTGCAGCGGTGGCCCCTGCGCCGAGCAGGAAGCCACGGCGGGACAACGACGAAATGGAGTATGTGCTAGGACCCATGATTTTCATCTTTCTTGTGAGCCGTTTTCAGTGGTGTGTGATGTGACTGTGGTGTGAATATGTGCTGGTGCGCTGCGCAGCGGCGTATCAGCGTCAAACCCGAGGATCGATGGCTGCTACGACGATGTCGGCCAACAGATTCATTCCGATGATCGCGACTGCGGCCACCAATGTGACGCCCATCACGAGTTGGACATCAGTAGCTCCCACGGCGTCCATGAGTAGAGCTCCGAGACCCTGGATGGAGAACACTTTCTCGGTGATGACGGCTCCGCCCAGTAATCCCCCCAGGTCGAGAGCGAAATAGGTGAGTATCGGCACGGAGATGCTGCGCAGGACATGGTTAGCCAGGACGCGTCGTTCCGACAGACCCGCGGCACGAGCAGTGCGCACATAATCCTCGTCAAGGGTCTCCAGCATCTCACTGCGGACCATCCGCGTATAGACCGCTGCTGAGAGGACGGCGAGCACGGTCCATGGCAAGGCCAGATGCCAGAGCCAGTCGACAGGACTCACAGAGAATGGCACATATCCGGACACCGGAACAATGTCAGCCTTGAATCCCAGCAGCAGGATGCCGAGCAGACCTACCAGATAGGCCGGTGAGGAAATTCCCAAAACTGTTCCGGTCATGATCGCACGGTCCACGGCACCACCTCGATGAAGGGCCGAAATGATGCCGGTGCTCACACCAATAATCATCCACAACACGGCTGCCCCCAAAGCCACCGACATAGTGACTGGCAGCCGGTTTGCAATGAGTTCAGTGACCGGGGTCGACAGGCGGAACGAGTATCCCAGGCAGGGGGCAGAACAGTGAATGGCATCAGCCCCGGACCCATATGTAGTGCCTGCAACAATCCCAGAAAGATAGTTCCAGAATTGCTGGTACCACGGATCGTTCAAACCCATGTAAGAACGCGCAAGGGCGAGATTCTCCGGAGTACATGGCTTACCACAAGCTAATTGGGCTGGATCAGCGGGGAAGAACTCAAAGATGGCAAAGGTGATGAAGGTAATGACCACGAGCACGGCAAGCGTCTGAACCAGGCGAGAGACAAGGAAACGTAGACGGTTCATCGAGACTCACCTAGCCTCGGGTCAATGGCGTCACGAAGTCCGTCGCCAAAGAGGTTGAAAGCCAGGGTGACGAGGAATAACGCGCCACCGGGAAACAGCAAGTACCAGGGATCCGTGCTCACCCAGGTTACCGCCGAACCTATGGATCGACCCCACGACGGCGTTGGCGGGGTGACGCCCACTCCCAGGAAAGACAGCGCCGCTTCCGCGCCAATCTTCCCAGGAATGGAGATGGTGGTGAAGACGATAATCGTGGCTACCAGGTTGGGCAGCATCTGCCGCACCAAGATGTGCAGGTGGCCCGCACCCATTGCCTGTGACGCACGAATGAAAGTACGCGATCGCAACGACATCGCTTGACTACGTAACACCCGCGCCGTTGAGGGCCACCCCAACAGACCAATAATGAGGACCATGACGGTCGCTCGTGGAGCGGTGGCCGGAATGACCGCCGAAATCGCGATCATGAACACCAGCTGTGGGAATCCCAGGATGACGTCAGTGCCACGAGACGCCAATCCGTCCCACCAGCCACCGAAGTACCCAGCCGTCACCCCCACGATGATGGCAATGGTCATCGAAAGGATGGTCGCCCCCATGCCAATGAGGAATGAGGTCCGGGTGCCTTCGACGACGATGGCGAAGAGATCGCGACCGGTCTGAGGCTCGACGCCGAAGGGATGGACAGCGCTGATCCCTCCCATTGCGCCGGAGGGCAACCCGCTCGCGTTCAGGGCAGACAAGTCGTAGCTATAGGGGTCAAGGTCCATGGCCCGAGTGATGGGCGTAGCCAGGATGGCTACGAGGGTAGTCAGCACAACGACGACTGCTCCGAACATCGCTGACCCATTGTGCCGCAGACGGCTCCACACTCCTCCGGGAACGACCCGTCCGCTATCGGGATCGATGGCAGCCACCGGGGCCGAAGTGGTCTCGTCGCCGATCGGGGAGAGCCTATCGCCCGGCAGAAGATCACCGGCGACAGGGACATCAGGCGCGGCGTCCGTTTCGGACATGCTCACGGATACTCCTTGGTGGTTAGGAAGGGACAGGAACAGACATGCGTGGATAAGACATGCGTGGGCTGGAGTCGCGTCTCAGCGACAACAACACATTCGCATGCGCATGAGCCCTCTTCTCCAAGGTTTGATGCAGCCCGCACCTGCGAGCCTTTACAGAAGGTACCACACTGTGAGATTGGGTCTCAAATGCCACCTTGTCTGAAGGCGCTCTCGGCCATGACACAGGACGACGCCACCAGCTAGTTGTCGTTTCCAGTCCCGGAGTGACCCCGCGGTAGCAGAAGATGGTGGGCGTAGCCACGCCAACGGATGCGCCGAGCCAAGGGATAGGCGGCATTGTCCTCACCATCCCGCGGCCTCGTCGCACGGTTTCACCGCATTGTCGCGCCGCGCGATCGGACTGAATGACAACTGGAGGTCACCATGGGAACCGCCCCACCTCATCATCAATCAGATATTCCCGAAGGTATGCCAGCCGTCAGTCTGTCTGCCGAAGAGCGGTCACGCCAGCAGCAATGGACGCCACTGCGTATGGTCGTCTGGATATTCATCTCTGCGATTGCCGGCCTCGGTTGGTGGATGCTAGCCGTGCGACGGGGTGAAACCGTCAACGGCATCTGGTTCGTCTTCGCCGCCGTCGGCTCGTACTTCATCGGTTACCGGTTCTACGCCACCTACATCCAGGACAAACTCGTCCATCCCGACGACGACCGGGCCACCCCGGCCGAGTATGACTACAACGGCCGTGACTTCGTGCCCACGGATCGCCGCATCCTCTACGGCCATCACTTCGCCGCCATCGCGGGCGCCGGCCCTCTCGTCGGGCCGGTGTTGTCGGCCCAAATGGGTTACCTGCCGAGCACGATCTGGATCATCGTGGGCGTCATCCTTGCTGGGGCTGTGCAGGACTACCTCGTCCTCGTCATCTCCATGCGACGGGGCGGACGATCCCTCGGTCAGATGGCCAAGGACGAACTGGGACGTTTCGGTGGCATCGCCGCCCTCGTCGCCACCCTGACGATCATGCTCATCATCGTGGCCATCCTGGCCATGGTGGTCGTCAACTCCCTGGCTGCCTCGTCCTGGGGAGTGTGGAGCGTCGGTCTGACGATTCCGATCGCGCTTCTCATGGGCTTCTACCTGCGTTACCTGCGCCCTGGCAAGGTGCTCGAGGTCTCCCTCATCGGCATCGTTCTGCTGGTGCTGGCCATCGCCTCGGGAGCCTGGATCGAGAACACCGCCATCTCCAGCGCACTCCATCTGAGCAAGCCGTTCCTGGCCTGGGCCATCATCCTTTACGGATTCATCGCCGCAGTGCTTCCCGTCTGGATGCTGCTGGCTCCCCGTGATTACCTGTCAACCTTCATGAAGGTTGGCGTCATCGCGATGCTGGCTGTCTCTATCGTCATCGTCCGTCCGGTCATCACCGTCCCGGCCATGACGGTCTACGCACACACCGGTACTGGTCCAGTCTTCTCCGGAAAGTTGTTCCCCTTCCTCTTCGTGACGATCGCATGTGGCGCCTTGTCGGGATTCCACGCGACAATCTCCTCGGGCACCACCCCGAAACTCATCGAGAAGGAGTCCCAGGCCCGCCTCATCGGTTACGGCGGCATGCTCATGGAATCCTTCGTCGCGATCATGGCTCTGGTTGCTGCCCTGTCAGTGGACCGTGGCATCTACTTCGCCATGAACTCCCCCGCCGGGGCGACGGGCAGCACCGTCCAGAGCGCAGTGGCCTACGTCAACTCACTCGGTTTGTCCGGTGTGCACACCGACGCCAACGCCCTGACGACGACGGCCAAACTTGTCGGCGAGACGTCAATCATCAGCCGTACCGGTGGCGCACCAACCCTCGCCGTAGGCCTCGCGACGATCATGCATCAGCTCTTCGGTGGTCAGGCCATGATGAGCTTCTGGTACCACTTCGCGATCATGTTCGAGGCGCTGTTCATCCTCACCTCGGTCGACGCGGGAACTCGCGTCGCCCGGTTCATGCTCTCGGACGCCCTGGGCAACTTCTGGCCCCGCCTCACGGACCACTCCTGGAAGGTCGGATCCTGGCTCACCACCGCGATCATGGTTGCCGGTTGGGGATCGATTCTGCTCATGGGTGTCAATGACCCGCTGGGCGGCATCAACACCCTCTTCCCGCTGTTCGGCATCGCGAACCAGTTGTTGGCGGCCGTCGCCCTGTCGATCTGCCTGGTGGTCTTCGCCCGAGCTGGTCACAAATGGCGGTTGCTCATCATCTTCGTGCCGATGCTCTTCACCGCCGTCATCACGGTGTACGGATCCTGGCTGAAGATCTTCTCCCCCGACCCGAAGATCGGTTACTGGGCCAACCACATGACGTACAAGCGGGCCATCGCCGCTGGCAAGACCTCGCTGGGCCAGGCCAAGGACATCGACGAGATGCGCACCGTCGTCGGCAACACCGCTATTCAGGGGACGATGTCGATCATCTTCGTCGTCTGTGCCCTCATCGTCATGATCGCGGCCTGCATCCGCACCGTTCAGGCGCTGCGAGGCCACAACATCATCAACACCGAGGATCCGGCCAAGCCGTCGCACCTCTTCGCCCCCAGTGGCCTCATCGCCAGCAAGGCCGAGAAAGATCTTCAGGCCGAGTGGGACGAGTTCTACCAGACCCATCGCGAGCTTGACCTGGAGCACGTTCACAAGGAACACGCGTGAGCGCCGCACCACGGCATCTGCCCACCGATCCACTGTGGCGACGATGGTGGTCGTCACTGCGGTGGTGGGTGCGCGGGGTCACGGGAGCTGACGCCTACGACAACTACCTCGAGTGGTGTCGACACACGGGTCATGAGCCGATGCCGGAGAAGGCGTTCTGGCGCGACCAGTGCGACCGTCAGGACCGCAACCCCCAGGCACGATGCTGCTGATCCTTACCACCGGGCCTTCCCGTCACTGACGGGATGGCCCGGTCAGTTCTGACACGATGCGGTCAAGGTTGTCCTCGGTCAACTGAATGCACTTGCCGTCCGGCCAGACCACGATGAGTGGGGCGTGGTTGCACGGATACATGCACCCCGTCACCGTGACGAGAACCTCTGTGTCCAAAGCGTGTGACTGGGCCAGCTTCTCCTGCAGGCGTGCATGCAGGTCGGCGGCGCCGGCTGCGCTGCAGCGAGGTCCTCGACAGGTGAGCAGATGGTGTCGGAAGGAGGGGAATTCCCGCCAGGCAGGGTTGTGCAACGGCGCTTCGGCTCCGGTCACGGTTCGCCACTCGCCGGCAAACTCCTGGTCGGGACGTACAACCCCGACATGCACGACGACGGTGGGTCCGTTCTCATGGACACGGACCCACTGGCCGGCGACGCGACGAAGCCAGGACAGCGGCACCGGTCCGTCATCGCAACTCCATCCGACGAGCTCGACCCGGTCGTCGTCAGCGGCGTCGAGGACATCTACGAGCGCCGGTCCAGGACCCTGCAGACATGCGTTCCGGTCGGCATCCACGTGACGGGCCACTGCTTCTGCGCTGACCGCGTCAGAGGAATCCTCCCAGCGCAGCGAGACCGCGATGCGCGTCGTCATGGCTGCAATCCCCGCCAGGTGAATCCACGTCTGAAATCTGACCAAACCTCGCCGTCGACTCCGAAATGTTCACGGACGAGGTCAGGAGTCAGTACCTCGGAGGCCGACCCTGCTGCGACCATCCGGCCCGAGTCCAGCACGACGAGGTCATCCGCGTAGGCGGCGGCCAGGTCAAGATCATGGATGACGGTCACCGTTGTCAGACCAAGACCACGCACTCTCTCCAACAGGTCAATCTGGTGACGCAGGTCGAGATGATTCGTGGGTTCGTCCAGGAGCAGGATCTCAGGATCCTGGGCGAGAGCTCGGGCCAACTGAACACGCTGCCTCTCCCCTCCCGAGAGGGACGACCATGCCCGGTCAGCAAGATCAGCAACTCCGGTTGACGCCATCGCGTTCTCGACGGCATCTCCGTCACGCCCTCTTCGGCGACTGAGATTGCCGATCCCCCAGCCTCCCAGATGGGGAATGCGTCCGAGCTGGACGACGTCACGCACCGTCAGTTCCACGTGAGCCGAAGGACTCTGCTCGAGAAGGGCCATCACCCGGGAGCGCTCCTTGGCCCCGATCCCGGAGAGATCACGCTCCCCCAACCACACCCGCCCCGCGCTGGGCTTCCGCAACCCGGCCAGCAGGTGCAACAGGGTCGTCTTCCCGGATCCGTTCAGCCCGATGACCATCGTCATTACCTTTGGCCGAATCTCCACGTCGACCCCGGACAAGATCGTCGTCCCGTCGACCGTCCAACCAAGATCCTCAGCTCGCAACGTTGCTGCTGTCCCGGCACTCATGATCGAGACGCCTGTCGACGCAGCAGGACGACCAGCACCGGGGCTCCGACGGCCGCAGTGATGACCCCGACGGGAATCTCGGTGTCAGGGCGCAAGCACCTCGCTGCGGTGTCGGACCACACCATGAGCAGGGCCCCGACGAGGGCCGACACCGGTAGCAGCCGGGCGTGTCGCGGCCCGGTCCAGAACCTCACGATGTGTGGGACCGTCAGCCCGACGAATCCGATGGGGCCGACGAAGGCCACGCTGAGAGCGGTCAGCAGGGCGGTGCCAACCATGATCATCCAGCGCACAGTGTTGACCGGTACTCCCAGGGACATCGCGCTGACGTCACCGAAGGCGAAGGCGTCAAGGGTGTGGCACAATGCCATCCCGGCGATGAGGGCCGGAACGGTGGCGACGGCCAGGGTGATCGTCGATCCCCATCTCACACCGGTGAACGACCCGAGGGTCCACGACAGGGCTGATCGAGCTGCGTTCGACTCACCACACACCATGATCATCATGGACACCGCCGCGCCGCACAACTGTCCGACGGCCACCCCGGCCAGGATGGTCCGGCTGGCGGGTAACTCCCCGGACTTGCCAGTGGCCATGGCCAGCACCATGACCAGGGCCCCGACCGCCCCGCCGAAGGAGGCCAGTGTCATGAGGACGGACTGCCCCAGAGTGCTGGAGATTCCGATGATGAGGATGAAGACCGCACCTACCGAGGCTCCACTGGAGATGCCGAGCAGATAGGGGTCGGCCAGGTCATTACCGGTCAGGGTCTGCAGTACCGCGCCGCACATCGCCAGCAAAGCGCCGACGGCCATCGATCCGATGACGCGCGGAGCCCGCAGCTGCCACACGATCTGATCATCGAGAACGGTGACGTCGGCGCCCTCGATGAGACGGAATCGCCGGGCCACCACCCTCGCGACATCATGGACAGGAACGTGTACCGCCCCGGTCCCGAGCACCACGAGGACACTGCCGACCAAGGCCATCGCGAGGATGCCGGTGATCAGCCAACTACGCTGACGACTCACTTGCCGGTGATCTTCGCCAGACCGTCATTGAGGGTCTTCGCACCGTCCACGAGTTCGGCACCAGGGGTGCTCTGGGAGAACGGCACGGTGACGAATTTGTTCTCCTTGACGGCCTTCATCTGGCTGAGGACGGGGTCCTTCCTCATATAGTCGATCTTCGACGTCGCCGTGGACCAACTGGCATCGGCGACCACGATGACCTCAGGGTTGGATGCGACAATCTTCTCCCAGGAGCCGTCTGCCCAACCGCCGTCGAGATGGGCAAAGAGGTTCTTGGCACCGACAGCGTCCATGAGGAGCTGGGGTCCGCCATGTCCGGCGCCAATGAACGGAGTCTTGTCTCCCGAGTCGAACCAGACGATCGACGTCCCGGTGCCGTGCTTGTTCCCGGTGACCTCCTTGAGGGCATCTCGCTGCTTGGAAATGGCCTTGTCAGCCGCATCCTTGACGCCGATGAGAGTCCCCACCTCGGTCATTTCCTTCCAGACGTTTTCCCAGGTGGTTTCGGCCGAGGGCGTGCCCTTGGGGCAGCCGAAGGGGCTGATGTAGGTGGCAATTCCCTGTTTCTTCAGCTCATCACGCGTGCCGATGGCCTTGTCCGTAAAAGCGCTGGAATACGAGGACAGCGCCAGATCAGGCTTGGCGGCCAGGAAGGTCTCCTTGGACGGGTACTCCTTGGAGAGCACCTTGACCGAGTCATAGGCCTTCTTCCACTTCGCCGGGATCTCACTGTCAAGGTAGGCGGTGCCGACGAGTTTGGACTCCCCGCCGATGGCCAGCACGTCCTCAGTGGCTCCCTGATTGAGGGTCACTGCCCTCGTGGCGGGCTTGTCGAGGGTGACCTGCTGTCCGCAGTTGGTGATGGTGATCGGACCAGAAGCCGACGCTGAGACCGAGGAAGACGACGATGACGCGGAGTCCTTGGGGGCACCGGCACAGCCGGCGAGCAGGACGGCGGGAAGCATTGATGCCACGAGGACGCGGCGAAGGGATGACGGGGTGACGGGCATGAGTAAGCCAGCTTTCTGTGTTCGGCGTGCGCGACCGGGTACCGACAGGACGGCGTCAGGTGGTCTTCGGGCTCGACCTCGTCTCCGTTCCCGGCTCCTTCCCAGTGCTCATGGCACCAGTGGCGTTCGCCGGGGCAGATCAGTCATACCGCTGCGCGTCAGCTCCGGCTTCTCACCGGATTCCAGCGCTGGTGGGGCCACCAGCAACCTGACGTGAGCATGTTAGCATCCCCTTCGTATGCCCTCCTCCAAGGGGTTACCTCACTTGAACAGGTCACCGAAACGCATCGTCGTCTTCCGGTAAACCTTGTTGTAGGCGGCTCGACGTGGATCTCGCAGCCAACCCATTCCCTTACGGCCATAACCGGGAATGAGGGTGCGCTTGACAGTCCTCGTGACTCGACCACGCGTCCTGGCCGAGATGGTTCTGGACAGGCTGGGAGTACGAATTCCGAACTTCATGGACCCGATGATAGAAGGGACGAGCCATCCTGTAAGCCGGGTTCTGTGGCCCCTCAGGGCCGGTGATCATCCATCTGTGAACGCCATTACTGGCATCCTCCAGCCTTTCGGCTGCGCAGCCTACCCGGACGCTCAGGCGAGCAGCCCTCGAACACGTCCGCGACCTCGTGGTCTTCTTGGCCTTGCTCCGAGTGGGGTTTGCCGTGCCGTCACCGTCACCGATGACGCGGTGGGCCCTTACCCCGCCGTTTCACCCTCACCGGCCCGAAAGCCGGCAGTTTGTTTTCTGTGGCACTGTCCCGCGGGTCACCCCGGGTGGGCGTTACCCACCACCCTGCTCTGTGGAGCCCGGACTTTCCTCGACAGCTCAAGACTGCCGCGATCACCCGGATGGCTCGTCCGCCGTCGATTCTACGGTCATTGCCGCATCGTCGCCACACGGGCAACGGCGCAATTCTCAAAGAGACTCCTCGGTGCGCACCAGAATCCGGTCGCACTCCTCGCAACGCACGACGTCGTCCTCGGCGGCTGCGACATAGGTGCGCAGGTCAGCCGGATTCGCAGCAATGCCACATCCCTCACACACCCCGTGGACGAGCTTGGCACACCCCATCCCGGTGCGCTCGCGCAGCATCTCGTAGAGCTTGAGGAGATCCACCGGGACACCACCCGCCTGGGTCTCGCGAGACCGGCATAACTCGACCAGCTCGTCGTCGATCCCCTTGAGACCGGCATCGCGAGACGCGAGGACGGTGCGGATGTGGCCATCCAGCTCGATACGACGACGATCCGCGTCGGAGTGAGCGGCTTCGGCGTCCTCGACGGCCTGCATGGCATCGAGCTCGGCGTCCTCCAGCAGGCTGATGCGTCGCCCGAGATGCTCGATCTCCTCGGTCAGACCCTTCAAGGCCTTGTGGTCGGTGACGGAACCGGAATCGACGGTCTTCTGATTGCGCTCCATGCGAGCACGGGCCGGCTCGAGGTCGCCCTCGATGCGCTCCTGTTCCATCTTGGCGTCCGACAGCGCGGTCGACTTGGCGACGACCTCCTCGGCAAGGGTCCTGCGCTGGACCGCGAGGTCCTTGAGCTCGGCCAGCTCGGGCAGGGTCTGACGACGGTGCTGGGCACGGGCGATCAGACGGTCAGTTCGTGCAAGATCGAGAAGCTTCCACTGATCCTGTGCCGCGGCTTTCACGCTGACCTCCTGCGTTTCTGGCCCCGTTGAGCAGGCCCTGTTGACATGTGGTGTTCAGCCTACCTCCCGTAGGTAGGGGGATGCGCGGGGACGGCACCCTGCCTGACGGCGAATTGGTTTCCCCGGTCCGATGCGGGACCGTCTCGTGGCGGCCATCCTTTCCGGTGGGATCACCACCTCATGTCTCAGGGAGGAATGCGACCGCTTCGGGGGGGATGCCGTCCGTCGGCGACCGGCAGGTGGTTGTCGACTCTGACGGCAGACGGGTGTGCGTCATCGAACACACCGACATCGACCTCGTTCCCCTCAAGGACATCACTGACGAGCCAGTCGTCGTCTGCCAGTACTTCCATGTCATCGGCACCTACACTGGGAGTCACACCATCAACCAACGGAGGTCCCGACACATATGACCGAGACGAGGTCGTCAGATCTGAACGAACAGATGAAGCAGGCCGAGGAGCAGAAGGTCCCCAAGCGTCAGACCCCGTTCTCCAAGGCCTTCGTCGAGTTCATCCCCACGGACTGGGCCCCCTACCCCGACGAGCTTCCGGAGCCGCTCGGCTCCGTGCCCTCGGCGACTGCTCACCGTGACGCCCTGGCCGCCCGCTTCGACGGGGACCGACTCGTCATTCCGGCTGGGCATCTCATGCGCCGCAACAACGACTGCGACTACCCCTTCCGTCCCAATACCGCCTTCGCCTACTACTCGGGCCTAGGCACCGACCGGGAACCCAATGCGGTGCTCGTCGTAGACACCACCGCCGAGACCCGAGACGTGCTGTACTTCAAGCCGCGTGCCCCGCGCACGGACCGAGAGTTCTACGCCGATCCGACCTACGGCGAGATGTGGGTCGGCAAGCGTGAGTCCTTGGAGGAGATGTCGGCCATGACGGGGCTCACCTGCCGCGACATCTCTCAGCTCAACAGCGCCTTGGCAGCCGGCGACGTGACGGTTCGTGTCATCCGTGACGCCGATGAGAACGTCACCGCGACCGTCGACTCCCTACGCCCCAAGGGCTCCGAGGAGGCCGACGAGGAGCTCTACGAGTTTTCCTCAGCCGCGCGTTTCTGCAAGGACGACTGGGAGGTCGAGCAGCTGCGCGACGCCTGCCTCAAGTCCAAGGTCGGCTTCGAGTCCATGATCGCCGAAATCCCGGAGGCCGTGCGCAAGGGACGCGGTGAGCGCTGGATGGAGGGCACCTTCGGACGGGTCGCCCGTCACCTCGGTAATGAGGTCGGCTATGGCTCGATTTGTGCCGCCGGTGACCACGCCAACACCCTGCACTGGGTGCGCAACGACGGGGACCTGCGTCCCGGAGAGCTCATCCTCATCGATGCCGGTGTCGAGGTCGATTCCCTCTACACCGCCGACATCACGCGTACCCTGCCGATCTCGGGCACGTTCTCCCCGGCCCAACGTCGGGTCTACCAGGCCGTCCTGGAGGCCCAGGACGCCGCCGCTGCCGTCGCCAAGGTCGGACACGACCACGCGGAGATCCACCAGGCGGCCATCCGCGTCATCTGCGAGTACCTCCACGAGTGGGGCATCCTGCCAGTCAGCGTCGAGGAGTGCCTCTCCCCGGAGGGCGGCCAGCACCGTCGTTGGATGGTCCACGGCACCTCCCACCACCTCGGCATGGATGTCCACGACTGTAACCAGGCACGTCGTCAGGACTACTCCGGACCGCTCAAGAAGGGCATGTGCGTCTCCGACGAGCCGGGCATCTACTTCAAGGAGACAGACCTCTTGGTCCCCGAGGAGTTCCGTGGCATCGGTGTCCGCATCGAGGACGACCTGTACATCACTGACGGTGAACCCGAGTGGCTGTCCAAGGACTGCCCACGTCAGATCGACGAGGTCGAGGCCTGGATGGCCGACATCTGGGGACGCACCTCCCACTGATCATCAGCACCCGCTGGCCACAAGCACTGCCGATGCGCAGCGCCGGGGTTTTCAACCCCTAGCGCTGCGCATCGTCGCCGTCATGGTGAGGCACAGGATGAGGACGGCCGGGATGGCGTGCAGGGTTCCCAGACCGTGGTTCGACCCATTGACGGCGATGAGGATCCCGGCGACGATCTCGATGACGATGAGCACGGCGCACAGGATGTCCCAACCATTGCGACGCCCCCAGCGAACCAGCAGGAAGACGATCGCCAGGATCATCCCGATGCCCGCAATGGCCTGCTGAGCCACCCAACCGGCCAACGGTCCATCGCCGGCGCCGCGCACGAACATGGCCCAGCCCATGCAACGGGTGAGCGACCCGGGGCCAGCAACCTGGACGGCGAAGAAGTGACCGACGACGAGGAAGACCACGGCACCGACGCCGAGCTTGGTTCGCCCATTCCAGATCCACGGGGAGCGCGGCCTGCGGGAGACGAAGAAGGCCCGCCACATCGCACCCATCGAGATGATGGCGGCCAGCAGGTCGAAGGACGCCTCGACGGCGTTGATCCCCCACTTGATCGTCATCATGCCGAAGATCCCGGAGGTCAGTGCGCCCAGCAGGGCGACGATCGGCAGGGCGACGAGCAACCTGTCGACCCGCCGATACACGATTCCGACAATGACGCTCGCGACCGCGAAGATGCCGACCGAGGCCGAGATGACGCGGTGGATGAACTCCACCCATGGCTGGGTCGCATCCATCGGAGTCAGGCGTCCGACATAACAGCCGGGCCAGTTCGGGCAGGATGCCGACGCATCGGTGGCACACACCGTTGATCCCAGAGCCAGAGTGACAGTGATGACGACGGCGGTGATCCCGAAGAGAATCGTCACCCCTTTCGGCACGGCGTTTCTGGTGGCGACGGTGTTGGTCATGAAAATCCTCGCTGGTGGTGATTGCCGTCAGTCATGGACCTAGGCTCGAACGGCCACGATCCTGCCACCACCACCGCCCGGACTTGTCGGCGGGTCTACCCGGAGAGGATCAGCCCTGGAAAGCCTTGGCCCTCATGAAGGGCATCTCGGCAACCATCTCACGGGCCTTGGCAGCCACCTTGTGCTCGGCCAGCACCTCGTAATGGGTGGCAACAACCTGCTGGACAGAGTTGAAGTCACGCTCCCCACCCGACATCGCATACGTGATGGCAGCCGTGATCATGCCGATGATGACGCCCACGAGCAGACCTGTCAGCAACACCACGAAAATGGCCTCGCCGGTGGTGAAGAACATCATCATGAGGCCGACCAGCAGACCCATACCGAGTCCGGAGACGGCCCCCTGGCCGAGCACCGAGCCCCAGGTACGACGACCGGTGACTCGCTCCATCGTCTTAAGGTCAGTTCCGACGATGCACAGGTTCTCGACCGGGAACTCCTTGTCGGACAGCTCGTCGACAATTTTCTGGGCCGTCTCGTAATCGTCGACCACAACGACCGACTGCGGGTATTCAAGATTGATCATGGCATCTGCCCTGCCCGGCATCACACTCATCGTCACGGCTACCTCCTTAGTCTGGACCACAGTGTACGGACAGCCACCGACAGTCCTCCGTCATCGGTCACGGCATCGTCACTGGCCCTCCGGGTAGATTGTGCGAGGTGAACAGGTCCCAGTCGGTATTCATCTCCCGGATTCGTGGCCTTCCCGTCATGGATGCCAACGGCGATCAGGTCGGCAAGGTCAGGGACGTCGTCGTCCAGATGCGTACCCCTGGCCGCGCCCCGCTCGTGCGCGGCCTCGTCGTCGAGCTCTTCGCACGTCGGCGGATATTCGTGCCCATGGTCCGGGTGCACGCCATCGACGCGGTGCAGATCATGATCTCGGGAACCGTCAACACCCAGGTGTTCTCCCGCCGCGTCTCCGAGACCCTCGTCGTCGAGGACCTCTTCGACCGTACCTTCACCCGCGACGGCAAGCAGGTGTGGGTGATGGACGTCTCGATGGCCCCGGTGCGCAGCCGCGAGTGGGAGATCAACGAGGTGGCCCTGGCCGAGTCCGGACGGGGCCGATTCATCCGCAAGACCCCCGGCAACCCGACCATCGTCGACTGGCGCGAAGTACCCTCCCTGGTGCTGGCCTCCCGACAGTCCACCGAGCGCACCATCGCCGAGATGCACGAGATGAAACCGGCCGACATGGCCCGCGAGTTGCACGACATGAATCCCCATCGTCGCGCCGAGGTGGCCATGGCCCTTGACGACGACCAACTCGCCAACGCCATCGAGGAGCTGCCGGAGGGCGAGCAGGTCTCCCTCATCACCGTCCTCGATCCTGACCGCGCCGCCGACATCCTCGAGGAGATGGACCCCGACGACGCCGCGGACCTCATCAAGGAGTTGCCGGACACCACCGCCCATCAGTTGCTGGCCCGCATGGAGCCTGACGACGCCGCGGACGTCCGCTCCCTGATGGCCTATACCGAGTTCACTGCCGGCGCCATGATGACCCCGGAGCCCGTCATCGTCGCCCCCGATGCCACCGTCGCCGACGCGCTGGCCCTGGTCCGCAACGAGGACATCACCCCTGCCGAGGCCTCCATGGTCTTCGTGTGTCGTCCTCCCACCGAGACCCCGACCGGCCGATATCTGGGAGCGGTGCACGTCCAGCGTCTGCTGCGCGAACCGCCCTCGACGATGGTCTCGGCCATCATCGACACTGATCTCGAACCCATGCGCACGGACGCCCCGGTGGGTGCGGTGAGCCGCTATTTCGCCACCTACAACCTCGTCGTGGTCCCGGTCGTCAATGAGACGAGCCAGCTCGTCGGGGCAGTGGCCGTTGACGACCTACTCGACCACCTGCTGCCCGCCGACTGGCGGGGCGACCAGATGGACGGCGAGCTTCTGGAGGTGAACCATGGCTGACGGCGATCAGAGGATCCACGACGCCGATCGTCTCGACATCCCGGGACCGCGCAAGGCCAGACGCCCCAAGGTGCAGCTGGACTCCGAGAAGTTCGGCCAGTTCGCCGAGGCCACCGCCAGGTTCATGGGAACCGCGAAATTCCTCGCGTACATGACGGTCGTCGTTCTCGCCTGGATCATCTGGAACCTCGTCGCGATCTACAAGCTGCGCTTCGACCCGTACCCGTTCATCCTGCTCAACCTGTTCTTCTCCACCCAGGCCTCCTACTCGGCTCCCCTCATCCTGCTGGCCCAGAACCGCCAGGAGGACCGTGACCGGGTGTCGATGGCCGAGGACCGCCGAGTGGCTGCCCAGTCCCGTGCTGACATGGAGTTCCTGGCCAGGGAGGTCGCCTCCATCCGGATGCAGATGGGTGAACTGGCGACCCGTGACTACCTGCGCTCCGAGCTGCGGGACGAATTGCGCTCCCTTCTGGAGGAGATTGAGGCCTCTCCGGCGCCCTCCGGATCGCGCTGATCGGAGTCGGTTCGCGATCGGCGAGTTGTCCGAGGGGCCCAACGGTGTGTAGACAAGTCAGCATGAGCACCGATAACCCGTTGGTCGAGGCCGTTGCCGAAGCTCTCACGCACGTCAATGACCCCGAGATCAAACGCCCCATCACCGATCTCAACATGGTTGATGAGATCACCGTTGATGATCAGGGACGCGCCTTCGTCCGCGTCCTGCTGACCGTGTCCGGATGCCCCCTCAAGACTGAGTTGCGCGAGCAGGTGACCGAGGCCGTCCGCGGTGTCGATGGGGTCACCAGCGTTTCCGTCGAGCTCGGCACCATGACTGACGAGCAGCGTGATGCCCTCAAGGTGCAGCTGCGCGGCGGCGTCCCCGAACGCGTCATCCCCTTCGCCCAGCCCGGAAACACCACCAAGGTCATCGCGGTGTCCTCCGGCAAGGGTGGCGTCGGCAAGTCCTCGGTGACCGTCAACCTGGCTCTGGCCCTGGCTCAGCTGGGTCGCGAGGTCGGCCTGCTGGACGCTGACATCTATGGCCACTCAGTACCTGACATGCTCGGCCTGGGTGACGCCCACCCCACTCCCCTCGATGACATGCTGTTGCCGGTCCCTGGTCTGGGAATCAAGTCGATCAGCATCGGCATGATGAAGCCCAACAAGTCCGACGTCATCGCCTGGCGCGGCCCGATCCTCGACCGTGCTCTCACCCAGCTGCTGGCTGACGTCCACTGGGGCGACCTCGACTACCTCCTCATCGACCTTCCGCCCGGCACCGGCGACATCGCCATGAGCCTGGGCCAGAAGCTGCCCAACGCCGAGGTCCTCGTCGTCACCACCCCGCAGCAGGCTGCCTCCGAGGTCGCCGAGCGTGCCGGAACGATGGCCGGGATCATGCAGCAGCGTGTCATGGGCGTCGTCGAGAACATGTCGTGGCTGGAGGTCACCGCCCCGAAGTCGGGCGAGACCTTCCGCGTCGACCTCTTCGGCACTGGCGGTGGCCAGAAGGCTGCTGATGCCCTGTCGGAGCGTCTGGGCACCGAGATCCCGCTGCTGGGCCAGATTCCGCTGGACGCCGATCTGCGCAGCGGCGGCGACGAGGGGGACCCCATCGTCCTCGCCCACCCGGAGTCCCCGGCTGCCAAGGCCATCCACGCACTGGCGAGCACCATCGACTCCCGCCCGCGCGGACTGGCCGGGATGAACCTGGGAGTCTCCCCAGTCTGATCAACCATTACGAAGAACTGGTCCCCGGTCAGTACTGACCGGGGACCAGTTCTTCTCTGGATCATTTGCGAGGCGAATCAGGTCGCCTCGGTGTCGAAGGGCACCGGCTGGCTGGAGTCGTGCACTGACTCCGGGCCCGATTCCGACGGCGCCTCCGGCAACCCTTCCGAGTTGCGGATGTCTGCCAGGCCCAGGTCGAGGTCGGATCGAACGTCGGACAGGTCAGACTTGATCTCGTCAATATCATCCTGCAGACCATCGAGAACGTACTTCCGCACGAAGTTCTGCGGCTTGAGGTCCTGGTAGTCGAGATCAGCGAACTGCGGTCCCAGCTCGCTGCGGAGCTGGTCCCTCGTGTTGTTCGCGATGTTCTTGAGGTAGTGATAGACGCGCGCCGCCTTGCGGGCCATCTCGGGCAACTTGTCAGGCCCAAACATGAGCACAGCAATGATGATGAGTACCGCGATTTCCGCTGGACCTGCTGTGGACATGCCCCATATGCTACCCCGGAATTCGGCCTCCCCATGTCACTGCAGGGTTGTCACAGCTGAGTACGATCCAGTAGATCGAAGAAGGGCTCGGTGTGCTCGGGCGTCGGCATGGTCTGGGGAAGACGAACCCCGCCGACGTCAAATCCTTGGTGCGCCAGCCCGGCCTTGACCATGGTGACACCCTGGGCGGCAAAGACTCCGGTGAGAACCGGCAGGATTTCGCGGTAGATCGCCAGGGCCTCGTCAATCCGCCCTTCGACGTAAGCGTCGATGACCTCATGCATTCGCCTGCCGGTGAAGTGGGTCGACGTCCCGATGAGTCCGACCCCACCGACCGACAACAGGGCCGGTGTGATGGCGTCATCGCCGGAGTAATAGGCCAGGGTGGTGTTGGCCATCACCGTTGCCGACTCGACGACCTGCCCCTTGGCGTCCTTGACGGCCACGATGTTGGGATGGTCGGCCAGCTCGATGAGGGTCTTCGTCTCGATCGGGGTTCCGCTTCGACCGGGAATGTCGTAGAGCATGATCGGCAGATCGGTGGCGTCGGCGACGGTGGTGAAGTGCTCGATCAAGCCAGCTTGAGAGGGCTTGGAGTAGTACGGGGTGACGACCAACAGTCCGTCCGCGCCGGCATCGGCAGCCTGACGGGCCAGCTCAACGGTGTGGGCGGTGTCATTGGTCCCGACACCGGCAACGATCACAGCGTCCGACCCGACGGCATCGACGGCGGCCCTGACCATGTCAACCTTCTCGGCATCAGTAGTCGTCGGGGACTCGCCGGTCGTGCCATTGACGACGATGCCGTCATTGCGCTGCTCATCGACGAGTCTGTGCGCCAATTCGCCGGCCCGACGCAGGTCGACCACCCCTTCGGACGCCATCGGAGTCACCATGGCCGTGAGCAAACGGCCAAAAACGGGAGCAGACATGCGAGACCTCCTTGTATACCTGGTGCCCATGGTAGCCACGAGATGCCCTCGGCGGGCTAGGCTGTCCGTGTGAGTCCAGCACAGCCCAGACATCAAGCCCCAGACGCCCGGTCGTGGGAGTACGCCGACGGCTTCGTCGCCCCCTCGCCGGCCCTGCAGGAGGCCCGCGAGGCCGCACGTGCCGATCAGTGGGAGGTGCTCGGCAACGGCACCACTGCCCTGCTGACCTTCCTGGCACGCACCATGCAGGCCAGCAACGTCGTCACCGTCGGTACTGACGCGGGCGTCTCAGCCCTGGCCCTGTTGGAGGGCATGACCGACAAAGGCGTGCTGACCAGCATCGATCCCGATGCCGAGCGTCAGGCTGCCGCCCGCAAGGTCCTCTCCCTGGCACGAATCCGCTCCAACCGGGTGCGCCTCATCACCGGCACCCCACTGGACGTGCTGCCCAAGCTGCGCGACGACGCCTACGACATGGTCCTCATCAACGGTGACCGGCTGGAGTACGTCGAGTACGTCTCCCAAGCACTGCGTCTGCTGCGCCGGGGCGGAGTCGTCATCGCCAATGCTGCACTGGCCAACAACCACGTCGCGGACCCTGACAACGAAGACGACGACACCCTCATCATCCGCGAGACCCTCGACTCGGTGCTGGAGACCGAGGAGTTCACCCCCGTCCTACTGCCGGTGGGCGACGGTCTGCTGCTGGCGACGAAGGGCTGATCCCGATCAGCCACGACGAAGCGGCTCCCCGATGATCCGGGGAGCCGCTTCGTGCGTCCTGTGAATCGTCCGATCAGTAGGGGACGGTGATGCCCTTGCCGACCACCGTCACACCGCCTGGAGAGACGGTGAATCCGCGAGCGCGGTCGTGGTCGTGGTCGACGCCCACCTGGGCCCCGTCGGGAACGACGACGTTCTTGTCAAGGATGGCGCGGTGGACGGTGGCGTTGGACCCGATTGTCACGTTGTTCATGACGATCGACTCGTCGACACGAGCCCACCTCTCGATGCGGGCGCGCGGACCCAGCACCGTGCGGTAAATGTCAGTTCCGGAGATGATGCACCCGGCCGAGACCAGGGTGTCATCGCAGGAGCCACGCATCACGAACTTGGCGCCAGGAGCCTGTTCCTGCATGGTCCAGATGGGCCAGTCAGGGTTGTACAGGTTGAACTCCGGCTCGACCGACACCAGGTCCATGTGCGCGTCGTGGTAGGCATCAATGGTGCCCACGTCTCGCCAGTAGTCAGCGTCCTTGTCGGTGTTGCCCGGAACCTCGTTGTCACGGAAGTCGTAGACCTGGGCATCGGAGGCGTTGACGAACCTGGGGATGATGTCGCCGCCCATGTCATGGCGCGAATCGGCAGTATGAGAGTCGTCGTGCAAGGCCTGTACCAGAGCCTCGCGGCTGAAGATGTAATTACCCATGGAGGCGAAGGACTCGTCTGGGGAATCCGGCAGGCCAGGCGGATCAGCGGGCTTCTCGAGGAACTCGGTGATCCTGTGGTTCTCGTCGGCATCGATGATTCCGAAGGCAGAGGCCTCCTTGCGAGGCACCCGGATCCCGGCGACGGTGCATCCCAGACCGGAATCGATGTGGTACTGCAGCATGGCGTCGACGTCCATCCGGTAGATGTTGTCGGCACCAAACACCACGACGTAATCGGGGTTCTGGTCGTTGATGAGGTTGAGGGACTGATAGATGGCGTCGGCGCTGCCCTGGTACCAACGGGGCCCGAGACGCTGCTGGGCCGGGACCGGGGTCACGTACGACCCCAGCATCGTCGACATCCTCCATGTGATGGAGATGTGACGGTCGAGGGAGTGCGACTTGTACTGGGTCAGCACCGCGATCTGGGTGAGGCCCGAGTTCGCCAAGTTCGACAGCACGAAGTCGATGAGCCGATAGGTACCGCCGAACGGAACGGCTGGTTTGGCACGGTCCATCGTGAGGGGCATGAGGCGTTTGCCCTCGCCGCCAGCGAGGACGATGGACAGAACCTTGGGACGCGTCTTTGCCATGGCCCTCAATCTACCGCCACCGAGTTCCTGAGGGGCGATGATTACGACCCCAAACGGGCACTGTCGTGGAGAGTTTGTGATTCGTTGACAACAAGGCCACCCTATTGACCTGTCGGCGCCGTCTTTGTGGGACGATCAAGCCATGTACGTGTCCGTCATGACCCGCGAGTACCCTCCTACCATCTACGGAGGAGCCGGCGTCCACGTCGCGCAACTCGTCCCCCATCTCCGCAACCTCATCGACGTCGATGTGCAGTGCATGGGAGAGCCACGCGAGGGAGCCACCGCCCATGCCGAGAACTACCCGGAGGGCGCCAACGGCGCGCTGCGGGCCTTCGGAGCTGACCTGTCCATGGTCAATGCGATCCCTGACGGGATCGATCTCGTCCATTCCCACACCTGGTACGCCAATCTCGCTGGTCTACTGGCCGGCGTCTTCCATGACGTCCCGCACGTCATCAGCGCCCATTCCCTGGAACCCGACAGGCCGTGGAAGGCCGAGCAGCTCGGTGGCGGATACCGGCTGTCCTCGTGGGCCGAGAAGACGGCCTACGACGCCGCCGACGCCATCATCGCGGTCTCAGATGGTATGCGGAAGGACGTGCTGCGCGCCTACCCGGAACTCGACCCGGACAAGGTACACGTGGTGCGCAACGGTGTGGACACCGAAGAGTTCCACCCCGTCACCGAGACCGACGTCTGCCGCGAGATCGGCATGGATCCGGAGCGTCCATCGGTGGTCTTCGTGGGACGCATCACCCGTCAGAAGGGTCTGATTCATCTGGTGCGCGCCGCTGCCGAACTCGATCCCGACACTCAGCTCGTCCTGCTGGCAGGAGCGCCGGACACCCCCGAGATCGGTGAGGAGTTCAAGACAGCTTTCGACGAGGTGCGGGCTTCCCGCAAGGCCCCGGTCATCTGGGTTCAGGAGATGCTGCCGCGTCCGTCGGTCCGTCAGGTGCTCTCGGCCGCCACGGTCTTCGCGTGTCCCTCGGTCTACGAGCCGCTGGGCATCGTCAATCTCGAGGCCATGGCCTGCGCCACCCCGGTGGTCGCCTCCCGAGCCGGTGGCATTCCGGAGGTCGTCGTCGACGGGACGACTGGCCATCTGGTCAGTGGGGTCCCGACCGACTCTTCGACCCCCGAGCAGGTGGTCGGCTTCGAGTCGGCCTTCGCCGCAGCGATCAACAACCTCACCCGCGATCCGGAGCGCGCCAAGGCTTTCGGAACCGCTGGTCGTCAACGCTGCATCGATGAGTTCTCCTGGGCACGGATCGCCGAGCAGACCATTGAGGTCTACAAGACTGCCATCAATCGTCACAACGCCTGAGAGATCCGTATGAATGCAGTCGTGCCCAGCTCCTCGGAGCCGGGCACGACCGTCTCTCAGCCGTCTGCGTCAGCCAACGACACCCTGGAGGCACTCGAGCAGTTCCTGGGCTTCGTCAGCGTTGAGTTCAACAACTAGCCGACCGCCACCTTCGACTGGAACGCGCATGATGATGCCACGGCCCTCCTTCGTGACCTCCATGGGACCGTCTCCGGTACGGGGCTTCATAGCTGCCATGTCACTCTTCCTCAATCACTGGGCAGTGGTGCAACCCCCATTATTCCGTATCCAGGCCCTTTCCGTTAGGGGCGTGCTCCGCAGTGTCCGCGAAACCCTCCTTTGGGGCTGCCTCCAACTGGGCTGCCATACGGTCGAGCAGCTGATCCACCTGGCGCATGGAATAGCCTCTCGGCACCACCGCGAAGTGGGCCGAACGCAGGTCATCGGCGCTCAGATCGCCCTCGGGCAGGTCAGGGACCGGACGATCATCGACGACCGCCGGCACCTGCCCAAACTTGCCAGAAGCTGCCAGCACCGCCAGTCCGATGATGACAATGACAAGCCCACACAACGCCCACACCATCAGTGATCTCCTTCCGAACGCTCACGAAGCCACGACTCCAGCGCTCGGGCGCAATCGTCGAGGCTGGACAACTTGCAACACTCATCGGCCTTGTGGGCATAGATCGCGTCGCCAGGCCCGAAATTGAGGGCTGGACGTCCCATCTCGAAGAACCGAGCCACATCCGTCCAGCCGTATTTCGGCATCGGGGTCGTTCCGACCGATCGGGCGAAGGACCGAGCCAGCGGCTTGTCGAGGCCCGGCCGCGCCGGGGAGGACAGATCGAGGATCTCCATCGTCCAGTCGGCGAACATGGTGCGCATCATCTGTTCGGCCTGCTGAGCGGTCTTGTCAGGGGCGAACCGGTAGTTGATCTGGACCGTGGCAGTTGGGGGGACGACGTTGCCGGCCAGTCCACCCTGCACCATCGTCGCGTTGAGTCCTTCATGATAAGTCAGCCCATCGACCTCGACGAGGTGGTCGCCGTCAGCCTGCCAGTCCTGCAGGATCTGGAGGATCGGCAATAGGTCATGAATGGCATTGTGACCAGCCCAGGATCGGGCGGAATGGGCGGCCTGCCCCTCGGTCGTCAGGGTGAACCTCATCGTCCCCTGACAGCCTCCCTCGATGATGGCATCGGTGGGCTCCATGAGGATGGCCAGGTCGCAGTCGAGCAAGCTCTCTTCGTGAGATCGCACCTTGAGCAGCCCGTTGTGTTCGGCGGCGATCTCCTCCGCTTCGTAGAACACCCAGGTGACGTCGCGACTGGGCGCGGCCAGGGTCGCTGCCAGATGCAGTGCGACGGCCACTCCTCCCTTCATGTCGCAAGTTCCCCTGCCGACCAGGTAGTCACCGTCGTCGCGGGTCTCGACGTGGCTGGGGAGATTGTCAGCCACCGGAACGGTGTCCAGGTGACCAGCGACGAGGACACGGGAATCCCGGCCCAGGTTGGTGGCCGCCACGATCGAGTTTCCGATCCTCGTGACCGTCAGATGGTCACAACCTCGCAGGGATTCCTCGACGGTGTCGGCGAGCTGATCCTCATGGAGACTTTCGGAGCGAATGTCCACGATGTCGCGAAACAGGTCATGGAGGTCACCAGCGAGGTCGAGTTGCATGATCTTCACTGTACTGAACCGTCTGGCACCAGGCTCTCGACCACCTCAATGCCGGTTCCACAGGGACTTGGCAGCTGCCCGCAGCAAGGGTCCTGTCCCCACCTCGGACAGGACCGGACCGGAGACATCTCTCTTCGGCTCGTGGTTTGTGATCTCGGTCAGCACCCCGTCGGCCATCTTCAGTACCCGGTCGCAGTGATCGACGAGACGCTCGTCATGGGTCACCATGACGGTGCATTTACCGCGGGAATGAGTCTGATCAGCAAGGATCTCGGCCACGTCGAAGGCCTTTTCGGTGTCCCGGGACGCCGTCGGTTCATCGGCCAGCACGATCTCCGGGTCGTGATACAGGGCCGTGGCAATGGCCACCCGCTGACGTTCACCTCCCGACAGGTCACCGGGATAGGCGTCGACGTAATGGGGGATCTTGAGGGACTCCAGCAACTCGTCCCGACGCGCGCGGTCCAGCGGGGCATGGTCCACCTTGCCATGGAGCACGAACTGGTCACCGACGGTGAGGAAGGGCACCAGTCCGGAGGCCTGCAGGACGAAACCCAGCTTGGCGAACCTCATCCGGGCCCGTTTCTTCTCGGGCAGGGCGGAGAAGGGTTGGTCGTCAATGATCACCTCTCCGGTGCTTGGCGTACGCAGGCCACCCATAATCGTCAGCAGGGTGGATTTCCCGGACCCGGAAGGCCCAAGGATTCCGACGAATTCGCCTCGGTTGAGCGAGAGGTCGGTCTCGGCAAGGGCCTGGATCGTCTCGTCCCCGTCGTTGAACTGTTTGGAGACCCCGTCGAGACGCAGTACTGGACTTGTCATGAAATCGCCTCCACGGGATCGATGCCGGAGATGACCTTGACCGACAACAAACCACCGATCACGGAGAACAGGGCGAATACTGCCGTGGTTATTCCGTAAAGCCACCAGGTGAACTGGAAGGGCACCTTGTCCGGCAGGACAGTACCCGTCAGGAGGGTCAGGGCCAGGCCGACCGCCAATCCGACGAGGGCCAGGAGCAGGGTCTGGATCGCCCCGGAACGGACGAGGTAGCTCGTCGGCACCCCGCGGGCCTTGAGGATCCCGAGGGCCGCTCTCTTCTGCAAGGTGAGGACGTAGACGAAGATCCCGAGTGCGAAAGAGGCAATGATGACAAGTGCGCCGATCATGAGGCCGAAGGTGAGGACTTGGGCGTCGTACCCGGCGAGGGTCTTGACGAAGTCGTCACTCGACAGCGTCGTCAATTCGGCCTTGCCGAGGTCGCGAGCCTGTGACGGGCTCCAGCCGATCCGGCTCACGACGGCATTGACGGCCACCGGCGCATCCGTCGGTGGTTCCTTCGCAAGAGCCTTCTCGTCGACAAAGATCACCGGGGTGGCCTGGAAGGTCTGATCGTGGGTGAAGCCGACGATCGTCCAGGTGTGGGAATTGGAGTTGAGTTGCAGCTTGTCCCCCACCTGCCAGCCTTCACGGGCGACGGTGTCATCCACGACGATCTCGGAGTCCGGGTGCTCAATGCTGCGTCCCTCGGTGATACCACCGCCGACCTTTTCAGGGGCCAGGAACCCGAATCGATCAATACCGAAGGCGAAAGCACTCACCTTCGCCCGACCCGACTGGGATGAATCGGCAGCCTTGAGCACCACCCCCGAGACGACCAGGGGCTCAGCATCATTGTCCGTGGTCGCCACCTCGACCTGGTCCTTCGACAGGCGCGAGGCCGTCACCGACTCATTGGAATCGTCCGTGAGAGCCACCGACGTGGCGTCCCAGTCGTCGATGGCTGAGCGGTAGGAGTGGGCGAGTCCGGTCGCCAGAGATGCCAGGAAGAAAGCCAGGTACGCAATCAGCGCGATGACGGCAACGATGAGGGCGAATCGTCCACGCTGGTGACGAATCTCTCGGAGGGCCAGAAACATGGGCGGCACCTTTCCACGACCCTTCAATCTAGTGGACGGCACCGACACCGTTAGGTCGTGCCAACCTGCAACTAGACTCGTGGTCATGACGCAGACGACGACTTCACAAACCGCCCCGACCGACCGTCAGGCCTGGGGTTGGGGATTGGCCACCGTCCATGAGGACGGCGATGTCCTGGACACCTGGTACCCCGAGCCCAAACTGGGCGCCCCTGGTGAATCCGAGGTCCCTGACGACCTGTACCGAGTCACCGAAGCCGGTCGTGACGCCATTCGCAACGTGCACACCGAGGTGGTGCGCACCGTCATCAATCTCGACGAGGCACCAGGTGACGTCCCCGACGCCTACCTGCGTCTGCACCTGCTGTCATCGCGCATGGCTCAGCCCCGCACCATCAACCTCGACGGCATCTTCGGTGTGCTGCCCAACAACGCGTGGACGACCATCGGCCCGATCCGGATGGCCGATCTGGAGAAGGCACGAATGGAGGCGCGCATCGCCCATGCCCCCTTCACCGTCCTGCTCGTCGACAAGTTCCCGCGCATGGTCGACTTCGTCATTCCCACCGGGGTGCGCATCGGTGACGCCGATCGCGTCCGTCTGGGAGCCCATCTGGCCGAGGGAACCACCGTCATGCACGAGGGGTTCGTCAACTTCAATGCTGGCACCTTGGGGCACTCCATGGTCGAGGGACGCATCAGCCAGGGTGTCGTCGTCGGCGACGGCACCGACATCGGCGGCGGCGCCTCCATCATGGGGACCCTGTCAGGAGGCGGCAAGGAGCAGGTGACGATCGGAGAGGGCTGCTTGCTGGGCGCCGAGGCCGGAATTGGGATCTCCCTGGGCGACAACTGCGTCGTCGAGGCGGGCCTCTATGTCACTGCCGGCACCAAGGTGACCCTGCCCGACGGCAAGGTCGTCAAGGCCTCGGAGCTGTCCGGCGCCGACGACATCCTCTACATCCGCGACTCGACGACCGGTGTCGTCAAGGCTCTCGGACGTGGCCACCACAAGATCGAGCTCAACACGGATTTGCACCAGAATTGACATGACAAAGTCCTCATCCCGCCGGGCCCGCCCTGCCACCACGCGACGACCCCAGGGTCGACGCAGGCGCCGTTCCACCAATCCCGCCAGGTCGATAGCTGCCCTCGTCGTGGTGTTGGCGATCTTGGCGGGGCTGGGCTGGGGAGGCTACAAGGTGTGGAAGACCGTCGACCCGTTCGACACCGTCGAGCCGGAGGGCTGCCGGGTGACAGCGTCCGGCCAGTCCTACGACCTTGACCTGGAACAGTCCCAGAACGCCGCCATCATCACTGCCGAGTCGATTCGACGCGGCCTGTCGGCCCATGCAGCCACCGTCGCCCTGGCGACCGCCATGCAGGAGTCGAAGCTGCGCAACATCGACTATGGCGATCGTGACTCCTTGGGACTCTTCCAGCAGCGTCCCTCCCAGGGATGGGGAACTTCCAAGCAGATCATGGACCCGTGGTACTCCTCCGGGAAGTTCTATGAGGAGCTGGTGAAGTTCGGAAATTGGAAGGACATCAGCATCAATGACGCCGCCCAGCAGGTGCAGCGCTCCGGATACCCGGAGGCCTACCGCAAGCACGAGCCGCTAGCCAAGGCATGGGCATCAGCGCTGACTGGCCACTCCCCCTCGGCCTTGTCCTGTGTCAACAGGTCCTCCGAGACGACCACGATTGACAAGCTCATTCAGACGGTGCGCAAGGGGATGGCCGACAAGATCGCCATCCAGACCACGGGGGCGACGGCGACCTTCGCCGCCAGGGACCTGGTCTCAACCCGGGCAGCGGTGGCCTTGACGATGGCGAGCACGAATCTGGGGCCGATCGATCGCGCCACCGTCGCGACGACGAGTTGGAGTGCTGACCCCGATCACCACGCCTCATGGAGTGCAGCATCCGGCCCGTCAGCGAGCCCTGCTGTCAGCGGGACGGGCCGAGTCACCGGCACCGTCACCGCCCGCAGCTGACTCTCAGTGAGACTCGGACAGCCTCTCGGCCGCGGTGTTGACCCTCTCGTCAGTGGCCGTCAGCCCAATGCGGACGTGGTCGGAGCCACCGTCGACGTAGAAGTCCCCTGGTGAACAGAGAATGCCCAGATCAGCCAACCTGTCCAGGGTTGCTCGGCAGTCCTCCTCATGAGTCGCCCACAAGTAGAGAGATCCCTCGGAGTGGTCGATCCGGAAACCAGCCTGTTCGAGGGCAGGCTTGAGGACGTCACGGCGCAGCTGGTAGCGCTTTGCCTGTTCCAACACATGGGATCGGTCCGACAGAGCAGCCTGCATGGCCTCGGCGACCGGGGCCGGAATCATGAGACCCGAGTGCTTGCGCAAGGTGAGCAACTCACGGGTGAGGTCGGCGTCACCGACGACGAAGCCCGCACGATATCCAGCCATGTTCGAGCGCTTGGACATCGACAGACAGGCAAGCAGACCGGTGACATCACCACCGTTGACCCTTTCGTCGAGGACGGAGATGGACTTCCCCTCCCAGACGAACTCGCCGTAGCACTCATCGGAGGCCAGCACGGCTCCGGTGCTGCGAGCCAGTTCAACCCAAGCCTTCATCTCGTCGAGGTCGAGGATGCGACCCGACGGGTTGGCCGGCGAATTGATCCAGATGAGATCGGGGGTGCCCCCGACCTCATCGGGCTCATCGACGGCCTGCACGGTGGCTCTGGCAAGCTGGGCACCAACCCGGTAGGTCGGGTAGGCGCAGGCCGGAATGACGATCATCGAGTCCGGGCCCAGGCCAAGCTGGCTTGGCAACGACGCCACCAATTCCTTAGTCCCGATGACCGGCAGGACACTGTTCTCGTCGAGATGCGCCGGTGCGCCCCAGACCTGCTTCATATGGTCCAGGATGCCGGCTCGCAGGGCAGGGGTCCCCCACACCTGCGGGTAACCGTGGGCGTCGCTGAACGCTGTCAGGGCCTCGGTGACGACCTGGGGAGTCGGGTCAACCGGGGTGCCCACCGACAGGTCGACGATGCCACCTGGGTGGGCCTGTGCCTTGGCCTTGGCGTCAGCGATGGTGTCCCACGGGAAGATGGGCAGACTGGCTGAGACGATACGGCGACTCATTCGCCCTGCGGGGGCAGGGCCTCGACGGCCGGGTGGTCCTTGTGGGTCGGGCCGAGGCGGGCAGCACCACCCGGGGAACCCAGCTCGTCGAAGAACTCGGCGTTGATGTCGAGGAACTTCTCCTGATCGCCGGGCAGGTCATCCTCGTAGTAGATGGCCTCGACGGGGCAGACGGGCTCACATGCACCGCAGTCGACGCACTCCTCAGGATGGATGTAGAGGCTGCGCTCACCCTCGTAGATGCAGTCGACGGGGCACTCCTCGACGCAGGCACGATCCTTGACGTCCACGCAGGGCAGACCGATGACGTAGGTCACGTCTTCTCCTTGTTCCGGCCCTGACAAGGGGCCTGATAGACATTCACCGTCATCATAGTGCCGCGCCATGACATCCGTCTTCGGGGATGCACCGACGCCCATGACCGTCGGACGATCATGGGCGTCGGAATCAGGTTGTCAGCGTGCCTCAGAGAGCGGTGACCAGGGCGTCAACACTGGCCTTGGCATCACCGAAGAGCATCCGGGTGTTGTCGGCGAAGAACAGCGGGTTCTCGACGCCGGCGTAACCGGGCTTCATGGACCGCTTGAAGACGACGACCTCATGGCCCTCCCACACATGGAGAACCGGCATGCCCGAGATCGGGGTACCGGGATCCATGGCGGACGGGTTGACGGTGTCGTTGGCTCCGATGACCAGGACGATGTCGGCGTCAGCGAAGTCGTCGTTGATCTCGTCCATCTCCATGACGATGTCGTAAGGCACATGGGCCTCGGCGAGCAGCACGTTCATGTGGCCGGGCAGACGACCGGCGACCGGGTGGATCGCGAACCTGACGTCCACTCCCTTGTCGCGCAGCTTCTTGGCCAGCTCGGCCACCGGGTACTGGGCCTGGGCCACCGCCATGCCGTATCCGGGAGCGATGATGACCGAGGAAGCGTCGGACAGCTGGGAGGCCAGCTCATCAGCCTTGATCTCGGTGATCTCACCGTCCGGGCCGTCACCCTCAACGGCCGGGGCATCGCCGAAGCCGCCCAGGATGACCGACACGAAGGAGCGGTTCATGGCCTGGCACATGATGTAGGACAGGATGGCGCCAGAGAAGCCCACCAGGGCACCCGTGACGATGAGCACCGGGATGTGGAGGCTGAATCCGGAGAAGGCAGCCGCCCAACCGGAGTAGCTGTTCAGCATCGAGATGACGACCGGCATGTCAGCGCCACCGATGGCGGCAACCAGGTGGAAACCGAGGAACAGGGAGGCCAGCGTCAGGAGGACCAGCGGCAGCCAGGCGATGCCTCCGGAAACGTTGGAGAACCAGATGCCGCAGCCGATGATGACGACCAGCAGGCCGAGGTTGATCCAGTTGCGCCCGGGCAGGGTCAGCGGCTTCGAGGGAACCTTGCCCGACAGCTTGCCCCAGGCCACCAGGGACCCGGTGAAGGTCAGGGCACCGATGAAGATGCCAATCCAGATCTCGGAGAGCTGGAAGGTGCTGGCACCGGTCCCCTCCTCGGCGAAGGCGTTGAAACCGATGAGGACGGCAGCAAGACCGACGAAGGAGTGCAGCTGAGCGATAAGCTCAGGCATTCCCGTCATCTCGACCTTGAGGGCCTTCCACACACCGAAGGCACCACCGATGAGCATCGGGATGAAGAGGAGGACCATGGACACCGGGGAGTATCCCGGCAGCTTCACCAGGGCGACGATCGTCGCGATGATCGCGATGACCATGCCGAGGATGCCGTATGCGTTGCCCTTCTTCGAGGTCTCGAACTTGGACAGACCAGCGAGGGCGAAGATGAACAGCAGGCCCGAGATGATGAAGGAGGCGTTGACGAAGTTCACCAACGACCCGGCCATCGGGGCAATGAGAAGTGTTGACGTCATGGATCAGGCCTTCCTGAACATCTTGAGCATGCGCTGGGTGACCGTGAAACCGCCGAAGATGTTGATACTGGCGATGAGCACAGTCAACGCGGCGACGATCCGGATACCCCACGATTCACTGCCGAGCTGGGTGATGGCACCGACGATGATGATGCCGCTGATGGCGTTGGTGACACTCATCAGCGGGGTGTGGAGGGCGTGGGTGACGTTCCACACCACGTAGTAGCCGACGACCACAGCGATCGCGAAGGTGCCGAAGAGGGCGACGAACTCCGTCGGGGAGAAGGTCAGCAGGGTGATGAGCGCGATCGACAGCACAGCGACGATGCCGAAGGTCTGGGGCCACGGACGCGGATTCTTCTCGGGGACAACCGGGGTCTCGGTTTCGGCCTTGGCGACCGGCTGGGGAGCAGCAGCGACCTGGACCGGTGGCGGCGGGAACGCCACCTGGCTCTCGTGGCACACCGTCATGGTGCGGATAACCTCGTCGTCGAAGTTGAGGACGAGCTCTCCGTTCTTCTCGGGGGTCGCCAACTTCAGCAGGTTGACGAGGTTGGTGCCGTAGAGCTGACTGGCCTGACCCGGCAGACGGGATGGCAGGTCGGTGTAGCCGATGATCGTCACGCCGTTGTCGGTGACGTAGGACTCACCTGGACGGGTGAGCTCACAGTTGCCACCACCCAGGGCAGCGAGGTCGACGATGACGCTGCCGGGCTTCATGGCAGCGACCATCTCGGCGGTGATGAGCTTCGGGGACGGCTTGCCCGGGATGGCAGCCGTGGTGATGATGACGTCATCCTTACCCGCCTGCTCCATGTAGAGCTCAGCAGCGCGGGCGTTGTAATCGTCGCTGGCCTCCTTGGCGTAGCCATCGGAGCTGACGCCCTGATCGGAGTCACCGGTGCGCACGTGCAGGAAGGTGGCACCCATCGACTGCACCTGCTCGGCGGTCTCCGGACGGACGTCGGTGGCGTAGACCTCGGCCCCCATCGAGTTGGCGGCACCCAGCGCGGCCAGGCCGGCGACACCGGTACCGATGACGAAGACCTTGGCCGGCGCAACCTTGCCAGCAGCCGTGACCTGGCCGCCAAAGGTTCGACCGTACGCGAATGCAGCCTCCACGACAGCCCGGTAACCCGAGATGTTGGCCATCGAGGACAGAGCATCCATGGACTGAGCACGCGAGATACGCGGAACCATGTCCATACTCAGGCCGGTGATGCCGGCGGCAGCCAGCTTCTCGGTAAGGGCAAGATCCTGACGCGGATGAAGGAAAGTGACGAGGACAGTGCCGGAGCACATGAGGGCGATCTGGTCGTCGGTGGGTTCATTGACGGCCAGCACGAGGTCGGCCTTCCACGCCTCCCCCGGTCCGACGATCCTGGCTCCGGCCTCTTCGTACGCGTGGTCAGGCAGAGCGGCGTGATCGCCAGCTCCGGACTCGACGACCACCTCGTAGCCGAGTTTGAGTAGGGCGGGAACAGTCGTCGGAGTCGCGGCGACCCGATTCTCACCCGGGAGTGACTCCCGTGGGATTCCGATGATCATGATGGTGACTTTACGGCCAAACGTCCCTGACCACGACACCGGGGTTGCACGTTTCCTCACATCTACCCACATCCATGAGAAAAACGGGACGCTACCCGCGGTAACATCCCACCCCGTCGTGAAACTGGCCCCAGTTCCCTTGCCGCGGGCCTTGCGGCGGTGTTTTCTCAGCCATCCTTCAACCTCGTTCCTGGTTGTCATCAATCACCGAGAGCGCGGACACGCCGGTGACCTTCATGGCGGCGTCCCACTGGGCAAACAGCCAACGGGAATCCCGCTCAAGGCTCGTTACTGTTCCGGTCATGGACGTCATCATCCGAGCGATGCAAGAACAGGATCTGCCGGCAGCAACGCGTGTCCACAATGACCACGCAGTGGGCACCCCGTCCTCGTACACCGTGAGCCACTCACAGGTATCCGACCGACGCACCTGGTGGCGCGACCTGGTCGACGATGGCAGACCGGTCCTGGTGGCAGAGGTCGACGGGCTCTTCGGCGGATACGCGACCTATCATCACTTCCGAGACGGTGAGGGATACGACGTCACCGCGGAGGTATCCATCTGGTTGGACGCCCCTGCTCGCGGTCGAGGGGTCGGACGCAAACTCATGACCGAACTCATGCGGCAGGCTCGCCGCGACGGTCTGCACAGCCTGGTGTCGGTCATCGACTCTGACAACGTCGGCAGCATCGGCTTTCACTCTGCCATGGGATTCACCGAGGTGGGTCGACTGCCTCACATCGCGCACAAGATGGACAGTTGGCGCACGGCGATCATCATGCAATTCGTGTTGGGGTGATCAGAACCATCCGTCAACGGTCACGGGAGCGGATGCATGCCACCACCAGGCTCACCGCCAGGCAGATGACTCCGAACTCCTGAAGAAGAAGGATGACGTTGGCGAGGATCTCGGAGGCCACCGTCACCTGAGTCGCCTCACTGTGCTCGACCAACTGAACCTTGATGGTCTGGGCGATGAAACCGCCGACAAGACAGGTCAGACCAACGATGATCGGGACCCGCAGCGATCGGCCCCCCAGGGCCAGCCGCGGCCGTCGCGCCTCATAGATGGCAAGGACGAACGAGCCCGCCGAGAACCACATCAGGAGGGTGTAGAGAGCCGATCCGATGATGGCCATCGCCTGGGAGTACTGCTCAATCCGAAGCCAGGCCACCAGACAGGCGGCCACGAAGAATCCGATTCCTGTCAGGACCGCTCGCCCCGTCCAGCTCGGCCTCTCATCGTGTTCCTGTGCGTTGAGCTCAGTCATGACGACTCCTCCGGTCGCGCCCGTACCTTCAGCCTGTCCTTGAACATACCCTATATGCGGTTCATGGGGTCGGTAGTGTTGCCCCATGACCGCCTACCATGCTGACGCCAGTGACCTTGAGAGCAAGGAAATCCTCACCTGGAAAACCTTCGGTGACGCCACCGACGAACTCGCCACCCAGATCCACAATTCGGACTTCGATCCCGAGATCGTGATCGCGGTAGCTCGCGGAGGCATGATCCCGGGCGGAGCCCTCACCTACTCCCTTGGCGTCAAGCTCACCGATGCCATCAACGTCGAGTTCTACACCGATGTCGAGGAGACCCTGCCTGATCCGGTGCTGCTGGCCCCGATGCTCGACACTGATTCCATCCGTGGCAAGCGAATCCTCGTCGTCGACGACGTCGCCGATTCCGGCCGCACTCTGGCACTCGTGCTCAAGCTGCTGCGCGGATTCGGTGCCGACGTTCGCTCGGCGGTGCTCTACGCCAAGCCCACCACTGTCATCAGTCCGGACTTCGTCTGGAAGGCCACTGACAAGTGGATCGTGTTCCCGTGGAGCGCGAAGCCTCCCGTTGGTCAACGCTGAGTGCGAAGCCTCCCGTCGGTCAGCGCTGAGTCACAGCACCGACCCCACCGCGACGACCACGTCGTGGAAGGACACCGCTCCGGGGTCGGGCGTGCCCAAGGACTTCTCACCAAGCGGGCGCGCCCGACCGACCTTGGCAGTCACCTCGGAGGTCGCCTGAGCCCCCTTGTCAGCGGCATCACACGCTGACGTCCACGCCTGCGACAGTGGATCCGGTGACGACTCCAACGTCGTCACGAAGGGATCCATCGCATCGACCATGGTCTTGTCCCCGAGCTTCGCCCCGCCCAACCTGGTGACGGCGTCGAGGGCAGCACGAGCAGCCTGACGAATGGCCTCGTCACTGGCCGGGTCCTCGTCACCCAGCACCGCACCGAAGGCGGTCAGCACCGCTCCCCACAGCGCACCCGAGGTGCCACCGGCATGCTCGGACCAGGCCGAGCCAGCGGCGTTGAGGGTGGTTGCCGCGCCGGCCCCATCTCCCCTGACCCGCTTGGCCTCGGCGAGAGCGGCCTGGGATCCACGCGTCATGCCGATGCCGTGGTCACCGTCACCGGCCACCGAGTCGAGCCGGCCCAGCTCATTGGCCCGCTCCGACAGGGTGGTCGCCACTGCTTCCAATCCCTTGATGACGACGTCGGCAAGCTCCTGGGAGGCTTGCGACCCCGGGGCCGCGACCGAGACGTGCTCAGCCTCCTGGGACAACGGTGTGGTGTCGAGGTCGACCTGACCAACCGCGCCACGACGGTAAGCAGGGGTGTCGCAGGCCGCCAACCACAGCGGTTCAATGACCTCGTCGAGCCACACCAGAGTCAGAGAAACACCTGCCATGTCGAGGCTGGTGACGAACTCCCCCACCTGCGGGTCGACGATCGTCAGCCCCGCCTCCTCGAGACGACGACTGATGTCGTTCCACAGCACGAAGAGTTCCTCGTACTTGGTGGAGCCAAGTCCGTTGACGATCGGGACGACCCGGGTCCCCGGATTGTCCGGGCGGTCGGCCAGCAGCCCGTCGACGAGCATGGCGGCGACCTCGTCGGCCGTACCGAGAGCCTCGTCATGGATACCTGGCTCCCCGTGGATACCCATGCCGACACCCATCTGACCAGGCGCGACACGGAACAGCGGCTCGTCAGCTCCCGGCAGGGTGCACCCGGCGAAGGCCACCCCGAAGGACCGGGCGCGATCGTTGACACGATCGAAGACCTTGACGACCTCGTCGATGTCACGACCTTCCTCACAGGCAGCCGCTGTCACCTTGAAGACCGGGAGGTCGCCGGCGATGCCACGACGCTTGAGGTGATCCTCGGGGCCTGCCGAGGCGATGTCGTCGGTGACGAGCAGGCAACGGGTGTCGATGCCTTCGCTGCGCAACCGTTCCGCCGCCTGCCCGAAGTGCAGGACGTCACCGGCGTAGTTGCCAAAACCGATGAGGACTCCCGCTCCCCGATCCGCCGCCTTGCAGACCGAGTAGGCCTGGGAGGCTGAGGGAGAGGAGAAGATGTTGCCGCAGACGGCACCGTCGGCAAATCCCGGGCCGACCCAGCCAGCGAAGGCCGGGTAGTGACCTGAGCCGCCACCGACGACGAGGGCGACCTTGCGATCGGTGCGGGCAGCACGAACCACGCCACCGAACACCGGCCTCAGGTGGTTCGGGAAGGCGCTGGCGAGCCCGGCGACGGCCTGGGACGGAAAATCATCGGGGTTGTTCACGAGTCGGGTCATGGCTGGGACTCTCCTGTCATTTCATCATCGTTGATGGTGGTTTTCCCACGCTCCATGATAATTGGTGTGTTCCCAGCGTGCCCAGCGTGCCGAAAAAATGGGACACTGGAGACGTCGAAGGAGATCACATGACGCACACCATGCCGGCCTTGGTCCTCAATAGCCCCGGAGACGTTCACCTTGCCGAAAAACCCATTCCCACGCCGGGCCGCGGCGAGGTCGTCCTGGCCGTCGAGGCGACGACGATTTGCGGCACCGACCTCCGCATCATCTCCGGTGAAAAAACCACCGGGGTGCGCCCTGGGGTCACTCTCGGACACGAGATCGCCGGACGGATCGCCTCCCTCGGCGAGGGGGTCGAGGGGCTGACCGTCGGACAGCAGGCCACCGTCTCCATCGTCGTCTCCTGTGGCACCTGTCGGGCCTGCCTGGCCGGACGCGAGCACCTGTGCAGTCACTGCGAACTCATCGGCTACGGGATCGACGGCGGGCTGGCTCCCTGGCTGTGTGTGCCGGCCCGAGCAGTCGCTCGCGGCAACGTCATCCCGGTCGCCTCCGAGATGCCGGCCAACCGGCTGGCTCTGGCCGAACCCCTCTCTTGTGTTCTCAACGGGCACCGTCGACATGGTGGGGTCAACCCTGGGGAGACGGTCGTCATCATCGGCGGCGGGGCGATTGGTCTGCTTCACACCCAGCTCAACCTGGCATGCGGAGCGGGACAGGTCATCCTGTGCGAGAAGCACGCTGACCGACGCGACCGTGCGGCGGCCATGGGGGCCGTCACCACCTCACCCGATCACCTCGTCGAGGTCGTTGCCGAGCGCACTGATGGTTTCGGTGCCGACCTCGTCATCGTCGCCATCGGACGCAATGAACTGGCCGAGCAGTCCCTTGACCTTGCCGCCCCGGGCGGGCGGGTGAGCTGGTTCGCCGGCTTCCCCAAGGGATCAACGGCGACGATCACCCCCAACACCGTGCACTACCAGGAGCTCACGGTCTCGGGAGGATCGAATGCTCGTCGCGCCGACGTCCACCGCGCCGTCGAGATGTTGGGTCGCGGGGACATCGACGAGGCCCCGATCGTCACCCACACCTTCGGGCTGTCCCAGTGGACCGACGCCGTCGACGCGGTGCGCGGTCACGCCGGGGTGAAGATCGCTATCGACCCCCGGCGCTGAGCCGCATCACCTCACAGTTTCACAGAGAGGGCCCCGGTGTCAGGGTTGCCGAATCGGTGAGCCGTCACCGAGACCGACTGCTCCCGCAGGAAGGGCAACAGTTCGATCTGCGGCGCGCTGGTAACCTCGTTGGCCCACACAGCCAGATCGGGGTCACCGTCGGCCTCGTCGGCGGCACGTGACGGGTCTCCTCCGACCAGCCGCACCCGGCCGGCACCGAGGCTGGCGTACCAGTCGTCGTCGCTGGCAGTGGTGACGGCCACTCCGACCGAGCGCAGGGCTCGTCCCAGGCCTTCGTCGAGGCTGGGGTCGAGGCTCACCGACATCTCATGGCCAGCGGCCAGCAGACCGACGGCGATGACACGGGCGACGTCAACCGGCTTGGCGTCGGCGCAGCCGCGCACCTGGGTGGGAGCCGGACGGTAGCGCAGCACGTTGCGCTCGCGTTCCAGTCCACCGATGTCGGTGGAGCGTCCGAACCATTCGCCCCACTCGTGGGCGTCGCGGGCGACGGCGTCGAGCAGCCAGGCCCGCTCCTCGCGGGTGATGATTCCCTCCACGTGACCGACGAACTGCTCGACCAATGCACACGGACGATCCGCGGGGGTCGGGGTCGTCACATCGGAACGCTTCCAGGAACCCAGCACCTGCAGGTAGTGGTAGCCGCCTGCCTTGGCACCTGGGCCCACCGCTGAACGCTTCCAGCCACCAAAGGGCTGACGACCGACGATCGCACCGGTGATACCGCGGTTGACGTAAAGGTTTCCGGCCTTGACCCGTTCGGCCCAGTACTCGATCTCAGAAGGATCCAGGGAGTGCAGACCGGCAGTCAGACCGAAGGCAGTGCCGTTCTGATACTCGATGGCGGTGGCCAGGTCGGGGGCGTACATGATGCCGGTGATCGGGCCGAAGTACTCGGTGATGTGGTAGGGATCCCCGGGCTTGATGCCACCGCGCACTCCGGGAGACCAGTACCGTCCCTCCTTGTCGATGCGCACCGGCTTGAGGGCCCACACCTGGCCCGGGTCAAGCTTTGTCAGACCGTCGAGGAGCTTGCCCTTGGCCGGCTCAGCGAGCGGGCCCATCTGGGAGCGCAGGTCAGACGGCGAGCCGACGCGGATTGAGGACGCGGCGTCGAGGATCTGATTGCGCAGCCGCTCGGAACGGTAGGCCTGCCCCACCAAGATGATGAGGGAGGCTGCCGAGCACTTCTGGCCGGCATTGCCGAAGGCCGCCTTGATGATGTCGGCGGCGGCCAGGTCGTAGTCGGCGTTCTCGGTGACGATGATCGAGTTCTTGCCGCTGGTCTCGGCCAGCACCGGCAGGTCGTGACGCCAGGACCGGAAGAGTTTGGCGGTCTCCCATGCTCCGGTGAGGATGACCCGATCCACCTCGGGATGGCTCACCAGGTGCTTACCGGCCTCGTTTTCCTCGACGTCGACGAGCTGCAGGACGTCACGCGGGATCCCGGCTTCCCACAAGCACTCGGCGATGACGGCGCCGCAGTGGCGAGCCTGCGGGGCGGGCTTGAGCAGCACCGAGGACCCAGCAGCCAGGGCTGACAGGGTGGATCCGGCGGTGATGGACAGGGCGAAGTTCCACGGCGGGGTGACGACGGTGACCCGCGGCGGAATGAACTCGGCTCCGTCGACCGTCTCGAGCTCCTCGGCCCGATCGGCGTACCAGGCCGCGAAATCGATGGCCTCGGAGACCTCGACGTCACCCTCGGCGAGGATCTTGCCGGTCTCGGCACCGGCCACCGCAAGCAGGTCTCCGCGGCGATCCGCGAATGCCTTGGTGACCTTGCGCAGCATCTCGGCGCGCTCGTGACCTCCGCGTGCCGCCCATCCGGGCTGGGCATCGAGGGCAGTGGCGATGACGGCGTCAGCCTGGCCGACGGTGTCGATGTGGTTGGCGGCCAGGGTGGTCTCCCCCAGCTGGCAACCCTTCATCTCCTCGGCGACCGTGGCGGCCCAAGCACGGATGTTGGGCAGGGAGGGGTCGGAGTCGGTCGACTGGACGAATCCGTCGGACAGGTCGGGCACCCGATCGGGCTCCTGATGGCGACGCGGCTCGGGAACGTCGCGGGTGATCCCGGCCACGGCGGTACGGAACCTCGCCTCCTCGCGAGCGAAGAGATCAGAGTCGTGACCGAGCTGGAAGACCGCCGACATGAAGTTCTCGCTGGCGGCGTTCTCCTCCAGACGACGCACCAGGTAGCTGATGGCGACGTCGAAATGAGCGGGGTCGACGACCGGGGTGTAGAGCAGCAGCCCGCCGACGTCGGCTCCGATGCGCTCCACCTGGTCGGGGGCCATGCCCAGCAGCATCTCGAACTCGACCCGGTCGCGGACTCCGCGTCGCTCCGAGAGCAGTTTCGTCAGGGCGATGTCGAAGAGGTTGTGGCCAGCGACGCCGTAACGCACCGAGCGCGTGCGTTCAGGGGTGAGGGCCCAGTCGAGGATCCGCTTGTAGTTGGTGTCGGTGGCGAGCTTGGAGGGCCACGGGGTCTGCTGCCAGCCGTGGATCTCGGCGTCCACCCGCTCCATGGCAAGGTTGGCTCCCTTGACCAGACGCACCTTGATACCGGCTCCACCAGCAGCGGTGCGGCGGTCAGCCCACTCGACGAGTCCTTGCAGGGCGGCCAAGGAGTCCGGCAGGTAGGCCTGCAGGACGATGCCGGCCTCCAGATTGTGCAGTTCCGGACGGTCGAGGAGCTTCTGGAAGACCCCGATCGTCAGGTCGAGGTCGTGATACTCCTCCATGTCCAGGTTGATGAACTTCGGCTTCGGGGAGTTCGCGGCCAGGTGATACAGCGGCAGCAATTGCTCGACGACCTCGTCGACCGTCGCCTCATGGGCCCACAGGTCGAGCTGGTTGACCACGGCCGAGATCTTGATGGAGACGTAGTCGACGTCGTCACGGGCAAGCAGGTTCATCGTCCCTTCGAGTCGGGACTCTGCCTCGCGGTCTCCCAGCACGGCCTCACCCAGCAGATTGAGGTTGAGCCTCACCCCTGAGCTGCGGAGGGCCTTCAGGGTGCGGGTCAGTGGACCCGGACGAGCGTCGACGACGAGGTGACCCACCAGCTGACGCAGGGCATTGCGCGCTGCCGGGACGACGATGTCAGGAGCGATCGGAGCCATCCGGCCACCGGTTCGCACCGCCATCTGCAGCGCGGCGGGCAGGAAGGAACAATCGGTCTTGGACAGCTCAGCCAGGTTCGCCGCGGCAGTGCGGGCGTCCTCGGGACGCACGACCCGGTCGATGAAGGCCAGGGTGAAGGGCAGGCCGGCGGGGTGGGACAACACGTCAGACAGCAGTCCCGCAGCGATCTGTGCGCGATCTGTCGTTCGTTTCGACACTCCATTGGTGTCGCGTAGCCAGGTGTGGACCTGCTCAACAGCTTCGTCGACCAGGTCAGCAGGGCGTGGGGATGGGGATGCCCAGGTATCAGCGTCGATACTCATGGCAAGACTGTAGCCCCGTCAGGACAGCAACGTGCGATTCACAAGGGCGTGCAGCCTCGCCAGGTATCTGATGGTGCAAGAATGTCGCCGCGAATATCCGAGAGGACAGCTCATGACGCAAACTGCCACCGAGGCCAGCACGACGACGCGCAAGGGCATCGAGACGACCGGAATCGAGGTCGTCGAGGAATCTCAGCGCACTGCACGCCCACGCGACCTCTTCCTCCCCTGGTTCGCCTCCAACGTCTCCGTCTTCGGCATGAGCTACGGCGCCTTCATGTTGGGATTTGGGGTGTCCTTCTGGCAGGCCATGGCGGCCACCCTCATCGGCGTCATCGTCTCCTTCGGTTTCTGCGGCATCATCGCCATCGCCGGCAAGCGCGGATCGGCTCCGACGATGGTTCTCTCGCGGGCAGCCTTTGGCACCCAGGGCAACAAGATTCCCGGCGTCATCGCGTGGATGACCTCGATCGGCTGGGAGACCTCCCTGGCCATCACGGCCGTCCTCGCGACGACGACGATCTTCCACCGGCTTGGCTGGAGTTCCGGAACCTCCGTCAAGATCGTCGCCGCCATCGTGGTGGCCCTGCTCATCGTCGGTGGCGCAGTGGCCGGTTACCACATCATCATGAAGCTCCAGGCCGTCCTGACGTGGATCACCGGCGTCCTCACCGTCATCTACCTCATCATGGCTGTCGGGCACATCGACTGGCACGCTGCGACCTCGCTGCCCTCGGCGTCCTTCCCCGCCTTCATCGGCGCTCTCACCCTCGTCATGACCGGAACAGGACTGGGATGGACGAACATCGCTGCTGACTGGTCGCGGTATCAGTCCCGCAAGTCCTCCGGGTTCTCCATCGCCTTCTGGAATGTCTTCGGGGCCTCCCTGCCTCTGATCATCCTCATCACCGGTGGCCTGCTGCTGGCGGCCTCCTCGAAGGATCTGTCCGACGCCATCGGTGCTGACCCGATTGGCGCCCTGGCGACCATCCTGCCGACGTGGTTCCTCATCCCCTTCCTGCTGGCGGCGATCCTGTCCCTGCTGGCCGGTGCGATCAACGGCATCTACTCCTCCGGGCTGACCCTGCTCACCCTGGGCATTCGGGTTCCACGTCCGGCTGCCTCCCTCATTGACGGGACGATCCTCACCATCGGCACCCTCTACGTCGTTTTCGTGGCTCCGAACTTCATCTCCCCATTCCAGTCCTTCCTGGTGACCCTGGGCGTTCCGCTGTCGGCCTGGACCGGGATCATGATGGCTGACATCACCCTTCGTCGCCGTCCCTACGACGAGGCCGATCTGTTTGACGGTTCGGGACGCTACGGCCGTTTCGACCTCACCTCGATCATCACCTTCGTCGTCGTGACGATCATCGGATGGGGGTTGGTCGTCAACACCTATGAGGGCGTCAACTGGAACAACTGGCAGGGCTTCCTCCTTGGCCCCCTGGGGCTGGGCGGTCGTGAGGGAGACTGGGCCTACGCCAACCTCGGCGTGCTCGGGGCCCTCGTCCTCGGGTACGTCGTGACCCTCATCGCCCGACGCGGCAAGGTGCGTCGTCAGGAGTCCCGATGAGTGAGCCATGGCTGGTCATCATCGACCCGCAGACGATCTTCGCCTCCCCCACCTCCCAGTGGGGATCACGCGCCTTCCCCGACATCATCGACCCCATCAACCGGCTGGCCGAGGCCCACCGCGGACACGTTATCGTGACGAGGTGGATTCCCTCGGACCACCATGAGGGGTCTTGGCGCGACTACTTCGAGCGCTGGACCTTCGCGGATCGTCCCGCAGACGACCCGCTGTTCGATCTTGTCGCGGAAGCGCGCCCTTGGGTCGAGCGCCCTACCGTCGACGTCACGACCTTCGGCAAGTGGGGCTCTCAGCTCTCCGCGATCACCGGAGCCCACCCTCACCTTCTGCTCACCGGGGTCTCCACCGACTGCTGCGTCATCACCACGGCGTTGGCCGCAGCAGACGCCGGAGCTTGGGTGAGTGTCGTCTCTGACGGCTGTGCGGGCTCCTCACCGCAGAACCACGAGGCAGCTTTGACAGTCATGGATTTGTACTCTCCGCAGATCGACGTCATTAGCAGTTCTGAGGCGCTTTCTGCCCTCCGTTGAGGCTGTGGATTGGCTATTTCTTTGGTCACCCTGCCTTGTTGATCTGTCATATGAAGACGACAATGGTTCTCACTTGCGTACTGGAAAGGGAACACCACATGCATCGTCGTCTTCTGGCCATTGCAACCATCAGCGCCTGCGCCTTGGGCATGGCTGGTTGCTCCGGCAACTCTGATTCGGGCTCGAGCGCGGCTTCAGACGCTTCCTCCAACGCCGCTGCGACGAACAAGGTTGACGTCGTCGCCTCGACCAACGTCTGGGGCTCGGTCGCCGAGGCCATCGGCGGAGACAAGGTCAATGTCCACTCCGTCATCAACAGCCCGGATCAGGACCCGCACGACTACGAGGCCACCGCCAAGGACAAGCTCGCTTTCTCCAAGGCCAAGATCGCCATCGCCAATGGTGGTGGCTATGACGACTGGGCCTCCAAGCTCGTCAAGAGCACCGGCTCCAAGGCCACCGTCGTCGACGCCGTCGAAACCTCCGGGCTCAAGAAACCCGACCAGGACGAGTTCAACGAGCATGTCTTCTTCTCGATCGACAGCGCTCGCAAGGTTGCCAAGGTCGTCGAGTCCGACCTGGTCAAGGCTTCGCCTGACAACAAGGCCACCTTCGAGTCCAACCTCAAGGACTTCGAGTCCAATCTGGACGACCTCAAGGCTCGCGCTGCCAAGGTTGGCGAGAAGCACGCGAGTAGCACCGCCGTCGCCACCGAGCCGGTGGTTGGCTACCTGCTCGACGACATGAAGGTCAAGAACATCACCCCTGAGGAGTTCGTCGAGCAGTCCGAGACCGAGGCCGGCCCGTCGACCAAGGTCGTCCACGAGACCACCAAGCTGATTGCTGCCAAGAAGGCCTCCATCCTCCTCGTCAACGGCCAGACCAGTGACGCCGTCACCAAGGAGCTGCAGAAGGCTGCCAAGGGCGCCGGGATCAAGCAGGTCGGCGTGTGGGAGACCTTCCCGAAGGGTGTCGACACCTACCAGGACTTCATCGGCAAGGCCATCACCGACATTGACAATGGCCTGGCCTGACACTCGTGACATCACATCGCTCTGACATCTCCGGGGCGACCACGAGGATCGAGCCTGCCAGACTCACCGGCGCCAAGGTCGCCTTCGGGGACCGGGTGCTGTGGTCGGGGCTCGATCTCGTCGTGGAACCCGGCGAGTTCATCGCCGTTCTGGGACCCAACGGGGTGGGAAAGACCACCCTGCTGAGGGTCCTGCTCGGGCAGACTCCGCTGACGGCCGGCACCGCCATGGTGGCCGGCCGTCCGGTGCGTCGTGGCTCGACCCACATCGGTTACATCCCGCAGCAACGCTCCTTGGAGACGACGGCCCCGATTCGCGGCCGCGATCTGGTGGGCATGGGGATCGACGGTCACAAGTGGGGATTCGGCTTGTTCAGCCGCTCCCGACGTCGGCGCATTGACGAGGCCATCGCCTCTGTGGGTGCCACCGCCTTCGCCGACGCCCCGCTGACGATGACCTCCGGTGGTGAGCAGCAGCGTCTGCGCATCGCCCAAGCCCTCGTCACCGACCCTGAGTTGTTGCTGTGCGATGAGCCGTTGTCCAGCCTTGACCTGCGCCACCAGCAGGAGGTCACCAAGCTCATCGACACTGCACGTCGGACCCGAAATCTCGGGGTGCTCTTCGTCACCCACGAGATCAACCCGGTTCTGCCCTATGTCGATCGGGTGGTGTACGTCGCTGGCGGCAAAGTTCGTGTCGGCACCCCCGACGAGGTGCTGCGTTCTGAGGTCCTCACCGATCTCTACGGGTCCCCCGTCGAGGTCTTCCGTCATGACGACCGGATCATCGTACTGGCCGACGACGAGAGATCGTCGCATCTGCACGGCCCGCAGATCGCCGAGGGCGAGGAGATGGTCTGACATGGATTTCTCCACCATCATCAACTTCGACAGCTTCAGCCAGCTCGTTCCCCTGGTCCACGGCTCGATCATCGCCGGAATCATCCTCGGGGTTCTGGCAGGTCTCATCGGACCGATGATCCATGCCCGCGACCTGGCCTTCGCGATTCACGGCACCTCGGAGCTCTCCTTCGCGGGTGCCGCAGTGGCCCTGTTCTTCGGTGCATCGGTCACCAGAGGGGCCGTCGTCGGGTCTCTGGTGGCTGCCCTCATCCTGGGTCTGTTGGGCGTGAAAGCTGCCGAGCGCAACGCCTCCATCGGCATCATGCTGCCCTTTGGCATGGGCATCGGTGTGCTCTTCCTGAGCCTCTACAAGGGAAGATCGTCCAACAAGTTCGGCCTGTTGACCGGACAGATCGTCGCCGTCGACACCACCGAGCTGAGCACGCTGGTCGTCGTCTCGATCTTCGTCGCGGTGTGTCTGGGCATCATATGGAGACCGCTGTTCTTCGCGTCAGTGGATCCCGAGGCGGCCAAGGCTCGCGGGGTTCCGATGCGCTTCCTCTCAATTGTCTTCATGCTACTGCTCGGTCTGGCCACGGCCATGGCTGTGCAGCTCGTCGGCGCCCTGCTGGTGCTGAGCCTGCTCATCACTCCGACGGCCGCCGCCGCCAAGGTGACGGCACATCCGCTGGCCATGTCCCTGCTGTCGATCATCTTCGCGACGGTCTCCGCGGTGGGCGGCATCCTGCTGTCCCTGGGGCCCGGCTTGCCAATCAGCCCCTACGTGACGACGGTGAGCTTCCTCATCTATCTGGTGTGCCTTGTCCTCGGCGCGATTCGTCAGCGCCGCGGTTGGAGCCGTCGGGTCTCCTGAACCGTCATTTCTCGCACAACGTCCTGTCGACGACTGTTGTCGACAGGACGTTGTGCTGTCATCTCGACGTCACCGCGATGTCAACTGGGCACTGTGAACTGGCGCGGTACGCCGTTGAGAGGATGATTCATGCATCGCCACCTGACCCGAGGCCTGGCCGCCACCGCCTGTGCCGCTGCCCTGATCTGCCCGCTGGCACCAGGGGTTGCTTCCGCCGAACCGACCACGGACGCCATCGAGGTGTACACCGGAGGCGCTCCGGTCCTGTCCACCGCGCCGAATGGCGTCAAGATCACCGACAGCGGATTCGGTTCAGCCTTTGCCCATCGCAACGGCGATCCTGACGACGTCTACTACGGCCTGACCGACCGCGGCCCGAACACTGACTCCGATGCCGACAACGAGAAGATCGAGCCGGTCAAGTTCCAGCCCTCGATCGCCAAGTTCCGTCTGGTCAACGGCCACATGGACCTCGTCAAGAGGATTGGTCTGGTGACCAAGGACGGCACACCGATGAACGGTGCCGTCAATCCGGAGGCCTCCACCGGGGAGACGATCGTCGACATCAACGGCAGGACGATCGCCCCTTCGAAGGCCGGCATCGACTCCGAAGGTCTCGTCGTCGCCCCAGACGGCAGCTTCTGGGTCTCCGACGAGTACGGCCCCTATGTCGTTCATTTCGATGCCCAGGGACGCGAGATCTCCCGTCTCAAACCCTTCGACGGCACCCTCCCTCGCGAGCTGGCCTTCCGCACCCCGAATCGTGGCATGGAAGGCCTCACCCTGACCCCCGACGGCAAGACCCTGGTCGGAACCATGCAGTCGGCTCTGGAGACCCCGGATTTGTCCGGCAGCTCCAAGAAGGTCCCCTTCGTGCGCATCGTCACCATCGACGTCGCGAGCGGCAGGACCACTGGGCAGTACCTGTACCAGCTGCACCTGAGCCAGGCCAAGACCTCCGTCTCAGAGATCACCGCCCTGGGAAACCACACCCTGCTCGTTGACGAACGTGACGGCGACCCGGGCAAGGACACCTTCAAGCGCCTGTACAAGATTGACCTGTCGAAGGCGACCAATGTCAACGACGCGAAGTCGGTCCCGGGAGCGACCTATGACGCCACCAAGGGTGGCCTGCTCGTCGACGGCAAGTCCCTCGAGGGTCTCGTCTCGGCCGACAAGTCCGCCAAGAACGACGAGAAGAAGGCCACCGAGATCCTCACCTCCCACGGCGTAGAGCCCGCGATCGGCGAGCTGTACCTCGACGTCACCAAGCTGGTGTGGACCGCTGATCCATCCGGCAACACCTTTCCCCACGACAAGGTCGAGGGGGTCGCGGTGACTCACGGTGGGGCCACCGTCACGCTGTCGAACGACTCCGACTTCGGTATCAACGGCATCGTCAAGGGGTCCAAGAACCCCTTCCAGCTCGTCTCCAAGCACTTCGGCACCGACGAATCCCGCCAGGACATCGGCGAGTCGCTGAAGGTGCGCATGAACTCCCTGACTGAGAACCTGCGCGGACCGGCATACCGTAAGGCTGAGTTCACCACCGACGGGAATGCCGTGACCGGCAAGAACCTCGAGCCTGACACCGGTTACGTCGTGGCTGTCGACGGCACCAAGGTCGGCACCCTGGCGACCAACGCGAAGGGTTCGGGATCCCTCGATCTGCCAGCCCTGAATACTGGTGACCACGAGGTGACCCTGTCCTTGGCCGAGTCCACGGTTGCCTCGGTCACGGTGAAGGCGGGCCCGTCAGCCCCGACGACTCCGATCACGCCCGCCCCGAGCGCCGCCTCGTCGAGCCCCACCGCGCCCAACAGCACTATGCCCAACACCACTGCAGCTAACGCAACGGCACCGGGCACGTCAGCCTCGACTACCCACGCCGGTCGCGGTCTGCCGCACACCGGACTCTGATCCCCCCCACGCCAAGCGCCCGGACGATTCGTCCGGGCGCTTGTTCTTGCGTGCCCAAAGGCGTGCCATTTTGTATTCATGCCCTGTAGTGCATAATTATGTATCTCGCGGTGTCACCCGGCGCCGCAACAGCGAAGGAACGTCACATGAAAACTCTGCGTCATGCCGCCGGTGCCACTCTGGCCGTTGTCGCCCTTGCCGTCAGCGGTTGCACCCATGCCTCAGAGGAGTCCGCGACTCCCACGGCAGAGGCCAGCAAGGCTGGCACTCCGTCGAATGCCCAGATCATCGATTCCATCAAGACTGATCCCACGATCGCCGCGATGGTCCCTGACGACATCAAGAAATCCGGCACCCTTCGCAACGGCGCAGCAGCCAACTATGCTCCGGCTGAGTTCATCGACACGGACGGCTCGAAGGTGGTCGGCTACGACGTCGACTACATCACCGCCGTCGGCAAGCTCATGGGACTCAAGGTGACGACCGCCAATGCGGCCTTCCCCAGCCTCATCCCTGCCATCGGATCCAAGTACGACGCCAGCGTCTCCTCCTTCACCATCACCGCGGAGCGGCAGAAGCAGGTCACCATGACCTCCTACTTCAAGGCCGGATTCTCGATGGCCGTCCCGAAAGGCAACCCCAAGAAGATCTCCCCTGACGACCTGTGTGGTCACTCCGTGGCCGTTCAGACCGGCACCGCCCAGGAGACCGCTGCCCAGCAGAAGTCAAAGGCGTGCACCAAGGCCGGCAAGAAGCCGATTGACCTGCTGTCCTACGCCTCCCAGTCAGACGCCACCACGAATGTCGCCGGGGGCAAGGCAGACGTCCTCTACGCCGACTCAGTGATTACCGGGTACGCCATCAAGCAGACGTCCAAGCTCGAAGCCCTCGGCAACATCACCGATGCATCGATGTTTGGCGTCGCCACCGCCAAGAATGACGGCGGACTGTCCAAGGCCATCCAGGCCGCAACCCAGAAGCTCATCGACGACGGGACCATGAAGAAGCTGCTGACCTCGTGGGGCACCGAGGACGGTCTCATCGAGACCTCCAAGGTCAATCCCGAGTCGTGATCACACCCAACTGAAAGGCATTCACGGTGGCCAACCACCACGCCGACATCCCCAACCGCATCCGAGCCCGCGACGTCGCACATCCGGGCACCTGGATCGCTGCTGTCATCGTCGCCCTCTTGGTACTGATCTTCGTCCAGGGGCTCGTCACGAACCCGAACTATCAGTGGTCGGTGGTGTGGCTGTACCTGCGTGACGTCAAAGTCATCACTGGTATCGGCTACACGATCCTGCTGACCTTTGCGGCAATGATCCTCGGAACCGCGGTAGCCCTCCTCATGGCCATCATGAGGCAGTCGAGCAATCCTGTGTTGCGCGGCGTCTCCTGGGCCTACATCTTCGTCTTCCGTGGCGTTCCGGTGTACACCCAGTTGGTGTTCTGGGGTCTGCTCGCCGTGCTCTACCCCACCCTGTCCATCGGGGTGCCTTTCGGCGGACCGACGCTGGCCAGCGTCGAGACCGAGAAGGTCGTCACCGCGCTGGCCGCCGCCATCATCGGCCTGGGTCTCAACGAGGGTGCCTATCTGGCCGAGATCATCCGGTCCGGGCTGGAATCCGTCGACGCCGGCCAGACCGAGGCCGCCAAGGCACTGGGCATGAAGCCCTCCCTCATCATGCGCCGGGTGATCATTCCCCAGGCCATGAGGGTGATCATTCCGCCGCTGGGCAACGAGACCATCGGCATGCTCAAGACGACCTCCCTGGTACTGGCGGTGCCCTTCACCCTCGACCTGCAGTACGCCACAAACGCCATCGCGAACCGTATCTATGCGCCGATCCCGCTACTCATCGTCGCCGCCTTCTGGTACCTCGTCATGACGAGTGTCCTCATGATCGGGCAGCATTTCCTCGAGCAGTACTTTGGACGTGGTTTCAACGGGAAGTCCTCGTCGAAGCGACTGCGACGCCAGGCCGCCATCCAGGCAGCCGGCACCACGCACAAGAACATCGCCCTGGAGGTCGAGCAGTGACCACATCCGCAGCAGAGTCTGCACGCATCGAGCCGATGGTGCGCATCACGGGATTGCACAAGGAGTTCGGCCCCCTGCACATCCTCAAGGGGATCGACCTCGACGTCGCCCCGGGTGAGGTGTGTGTCCTCCTCGGTCCCTCCGGCTCCGGGAAATCCACGCTGCTGCGCTGCATCAACCAGCTGGAGACCTTCGAGGCCGGAGAGGTCTGGGTCGGCGGCGAGCGCGTGGGCTACGAGCATGATCCCTTGCCGGACGGACGCCTCAAGCGGCTTTCCGACAAGGAAATCGCCGCCCAGCGGGCACGAGTCGGCATGGTCTTCCAACGGTTCAATCTCTTTCCTCACATGACCGCCCTGGGCAACGTCATGGAAGCGCCGATCAAGGTGTCGGGCTTGTCCAAGGAAGAAGTCAAGCCGCTGGCCATGTCCTTGTTGGAGCGGGTCGGCATGGCTGACCGCGCCGACCACTACCCCGCCGAACTTTCCGGCGGCCAGCAACAGCGCGTCGCCATCGCACGTGCGATGGCCATGAAACCCGAACTCATGCTCTTCGACGAGCCAACCTCAGCCCTTGACCCCGAGCTCGTCGGGGAGGTGCTCAGTGTCCTCAAGGACCTCGCCCGCGAGGGCATGACGATGATCGTCGTCACCCACGAGATGGGATTTGCCCGCGAGGTCGCCGACCACGTCGTCTTCATGGACGACGGCGTCGTCGTCGAGGCCGGTTCTCCCGATGACGTCATCAATCACCCGAAGTCGGAGCGGCTGCAGGGATTCATCGACTCGGTGCTGTGAGGTGTCGGGTCCGGGTGACAGACTGACGGTGTGCATGACGACCAGATGATCAGGCTCGGCCAGTACCTCAAGTTCGCCAACCTCGCCGACACTGGCGGTCAGGCTCGCGAACTCATCGCGTCGGGGCAGGTCAGCGTCAACGGCGAGGTCGAGACTCGACGCGGACGCCAGCTTCACCCCGGCGACGAGGTGACCGTGACCAGCGGCGGCCAGACCGTCACCGAGACCGTCGACCTCACTGAACCCGACGTCCCTTGGTGATCACGCCCCCAACACGACACGTGGCCCGGACCACATGGTCCGGGCCACGTTCTGTTCTCAGTGGACGCTGAGGATCAGGCGTATCTGGCTGTCTGAACAGCCTTGCGGGCATCGACGATGCCGGTCCCACATCCTGAATAGCAGCGAGCCGGCTTCACCGACTGCTTGAGGATCGACTCAACCTGAGACGGGGTGAGGTTCGGGTTGGTGGACAGCATGAGGGCGGCGATCGCAGCCACGTGCGGGGTGGCCTGAGAGGTGCCCTCCATGTAGCCGTAGGCCGGGGACTGCGGCGTCCTCCTACCACTGTTGACCGTCGACAGGATCAGGTCACCGGTGCGGTCGTCACCGCCGGGAGCGGAGACGTCGACGGTCGAACCGTAGTTCGAGAAGTAAGACTGAGCGCCGGTCTGGCCGGTCGCTCCGACGACGATGACGCCACGGCAGTTACCGGGGGTCGAACGGCTGGCATCCATCGACTCGTTACCAGCGGCGACAACGATCGTGGCACCACGAGACCTGGCGTTGTCAATGGCTCGCTGGTAGCTCGTCGGGCAGTAGTTGGAACGGCCACCAAGGCTCATGTTGATGACCTGGGCGGGGTGGCTGTTGGTAGGAACTCCCGGAACGTAACCGCCGGAGGCCCAGGTTATGGCGTCGGCGATGTCGACGTCAGTGCCACCGCAGTGGCCCAGGGCGCGGACGGGCAGGATCTGGGCGTCAGGAGCGGCACCAGCGATGCCCATGCCGTTGTTCGTCGCGGCTCCAATGACACCGGCCACGTGGCTGCCGTGCCAGGAGGAATCGACGTCACGGCGGGTGCAGGTACCGGCGAGGGTCCAGTCGCCTTCGTCGGAAGGATCGTTGTCTCGGCCGTCTCCGTCACCCGCAATGCGACCGTCAGAGATGAAGTCGTAACCCGGCAGGATCTTGCCAGCCAGGTCAGGATGCTGGGTGATGCCGGAGTCGATGACGGCCACCGTCACGCCGGAACCGGTGCTGGTCGACCATGCTCCGGGGGCGTCAATACCCTTGTCGGAGTGGAGTCCCCACTGACGACCCCAGTACTGGTCGTTCGGGGCAGACGACACCGCGGCAGGGCGGATCGTCTTGCCGGTCCTCTCGTTGATCGACATGTGGATGACCGGTTCGACGGATTCCACCTCGGGGTTGCGCTCGATCTCACTCATGAAGGCCTTGGCAGCCTTCTCGTCCAGCCCCTTGGAGACCTGGACCGACATCGAGTCGTTGGCTCGAGCCAGGGATGCCGTGACGTGGGCGCCACGGGCCTTGGCGGCGTGATCGACGGCTCCACGCAAGGAGGTCGAGCTGGCCCGCATGGCGGAGCTGGTACGAGCTGCGCGGGACATGCCCTGAGCGGAAGTCGAGTCGTCCTTGAGATGGACAACGAATCCACTGGTGGTCTGCGTGGATGCGGAGGTGCGCAGCGGTGAGGTGGTGAAGCCGGGAGCGGCGTTGCTGGGGACGGCGGTCGCGGCAAGGGAAGCGCCAGTGATCGCACAGAGCAGCAAGGTCGACGTACGACGTGATGCCATGTCCATTCCTCTCGGTTTGTTGAAGGTGGAATGAACCTAAGGTGACAAGGGGTCACCTCCTGGTCATGACGTCAAAACTTCTCACATGACGGTCGAGAAATCTTTCTGAAACAAAACCGGATTAGCTTCAGCTCCATATGTGCCGGCCATCCAGGCATGACAAGGCCGGGAGCGCGAAGCACCCCCGGCCGGTCGTTTCTGGGACGACGTCAGATCAGGAACCGCTGGTCATCTCTCCCTGAGCCCACGGCAGCCCCGGGACGGCATGAGCGAAGGCGCGCAGGATCTGCTCGGCCCCCTCCAAGGCGTTGGTGGCCTCCGTGCCCAACCCGGCCTCGATCTTCTCGGCAACCTGCTGGACGGACGGATCAGTGTCCAGTGACTCGAGAATCTCGTTGCGGACCATGTTCCACAGCCACTCACGCTGCTGCTCGACACGACGGGCTTGCAGGGACCCGTCCTTCTCGAGGTAGGCGCGGTGATCGAGGATCGCCTGCCAGACGTCGTCGAGCCCTTCCTTGGTGTACGAGGAGCAGGTGAGGACCGGGACGCGGCGCTTGTCGGCGTCGGAGGACACGAGCTTCATGGCGATCGAGAGATCACGAGCGGAGACACGCGCATTGCCGGCATTGTCGCCATCGGCCTTGTTGACCGCAACGACGTCCGCCAGTTCCAGGATGCCCTTCTTGATGCCCTGCAGCTGGTCGCCGGTACCCGCGACGGAAAGCATGAGGAAAGTGTCGACCATGCCTGCCACGGCGACCTCGGACTGTCCGACACCGACGGTCTCGACGAGGACCACGTTGTAACCAGCCGCCTCCATGACGATCATGGCCTCACGCGTGGCCCGGGCGACGCCACCCAGGTGACCGCCGGAGGGTGACGGGCGCACGAATGCCTCGTCACGGTTGCACAGATCCCCCATGCGGGTGCGGTCACCGAGGATCGAACCGCCGGTGCGGGTCGAGGAAGGGTCGACGGCCAGGACGGCAACCTTGTAGTTGAACTCGTCGATGAGCTTGGTGCCCATGGCATTGATGAAGGTCGACTTACCGGCGCCGGGAACACCCGAGATACCGACACGGATGGCGTCACCAGTGTGAGGAGCCAGCAGGCGCAACATCTCGCGTGCCTTCTCGCGATGTGCCGGTTTGCTCGACTCCACCAGAGTCAGCGCTTTGGCAATGTGCTGGCGGCTCCCGGCCAGGACTTGCTCAACCAGTTCGGGGACGTCGATCGGCATGATCACCATTTCCTTCATCGGGTGGGTACGTCTACCGTACCGCCCACGGACAACGTTCATGGCGGAGGGCTCATACCCAGTGGCTTTCAGGTCCGTATGACGGTGGCCCCTGGAACCTCGCGGGGTTCCAGGGGCCAATCCTTCAGTCTCGTGGACCGATCCAGTCTCAGTCGTCGCTGTGAGCGGCGAGGAGCTTCTCCATCAGCTCGATGGCAGCGTCCGGGATGACGGTGCCAGGTGGGTAGATGGCGGCTGCGCCGTCATCCTTGAGCTCCTGGAAGTCCTGGGTCGGGATGACGCCACCAACAACGATCATGATGTCGGAGCGGCCAAGCTTGTCCAGTTCCTTGCGCAGGGCCGGCACCAGGGTGAGGTGTCCGGCGGCCAACGAGGAGACACCGACGACGTGGACGTCGCCCTCGACAGCCTGTCGAGCGGTCTCCTCAGGGGTCTGGAACAGCGGGCCGACGTCGACGTCCATGCCGAGGTCCGCGTAGGCGGTCGCGACGACCTTCTGGCCACGGTCGTGACCATCCTGACCCATCTTCGCGATCATGATGCGAGGACGACGGCCTTCCTTCTCCTCGAACTTCTTGATGAGGTCGTGGACCTTCTTGGTCGACTCGGTGCTACCGGCTGCCTTGCTGTACACGCCCTCAATGGTACGGATCTGAGCGGTGTAGCGCCCGAAGACCTTCTCCATTGCGTCGGACATCTCGCCGACGGAGGCGTTGGCGCGACCGGCGTCGATGCACAGCTTGAGCAGGTTGCGGTCGGGATCGCTCGGGTCCGGGTTGGCAGCAGCCCAGGTGAGCTTCTCCAGAGCAGCCTGGCAGGCCTCCTCGTCACGGTTGGCGCGAAGCTGCTCGAGCTTGGCCTTCTGTTCCTTGAGCACCTGGGTGTTGTCGACCTTGAGGACCTCGAGATCCTCTTCCTCATCGAGACGGTACTTGTTGACGCCGATGAGGGGCTGACGACCGGAGTCGATACGGGCCTGGGTACGGGCAGCGGCCTCCTCGATACGCATCTTCGGGATGCCCTTCTCGATGGCCTTGGCCATACCGCCGGCCTTCTCGACCTCCTGGATGTGGGCCCAGGCCTTGCGAGCCAGCTCGAGGGTGAGCTTCTCGACGTAGGCGGAACCGCTCCAGGGATCGATGACGCGGCAAGTGCCCGACTCCTGCTGGATAAACAGCTGGGTGTTTCGAGCGATACGAGCGGAGAAGTCTGTCGGCAGGGCGATGGCCTCGTCGAGGGAGTTGGTGTGCAGGGACTGGGTGTGTCCCTGGGTGGCTCCCATGGCCTCCACACAGGTACGGATGACGTTGTTGTACACGTCCTGAGCGGTCAGCGACCAGCCAGAGGTCTGCGAGTGGGTACGCAAGCTCATGGACTTCGGGTTCTTAGGCCCGAACTGGTTGACGAGCTTGGCCCACAGCATGCGAGCCGCGCGCATCTTGGCGACCTCCATGAAGAAGTTGGTGCCAATGGCCCAGAAGAAGGACAGACGCGGTGCGAACTGGTCGACCTTCAGGCCCACCGACTCGCCAGCGCGGATGTAGTCGACTCCGTCGGCCAGGGTGTAGGCCATCTCGATGTCGGCGGTCGCGCCGGCCTCCTGCATGTGGTAGCCGGAGATGGAGATGGAGTTCCACTTCGGCATGTTCGCGCTGGTGAAGGCGAAGATGTCGGAGATGATCCGCATCGAGGGCAGCGGCGGGTAGATGTACGTGTTACGAACCATGAACTCCTTGAGGATGTCGTTCTGGATCGTTCCGGCGAGCTGCTCGGGCTTGGCGCCCTGCTCCTCGGCGGTCACAACGTACAGGGCGAGAATCGGCAACACGGCGCCGTTCATCGTCATGGACACCGACATGCGGTCCAGCGGAATACCCGCGAAGAGCTCACGCATGTCCAGGATGGAGTCCACAGCCACACCAGCCATGCCGACGTCACCGGGAACACGCGGATTGTCGGAGTCGTAACCACGGTGGGTCGGCAGGTCGAAGGCGACCGACAGACCCTTCTGACCAGCAGCCAGGTTACGGCGGTAGAACGCGTTGGACTCCTTGGCGGTGGAGAATCCGGCGTACTGACGAATCGTCCACGGACGGAAGGCGTACATGGTGGCGTACGGGCCGTGGGTGAAGGGCGGCAGACCGGCGTAGGTGTCCAGCCAGTCCATGTCAGCGTAGACGTCCTCGGAGTACAGGTGGCCAACCGGAATCTGCTCCGGAGTGGTCCAGGGCTCCTGCTCACCAGCGGCGGCGGCCAACTTGGCGAACTGCTCCTGTGCGTCCGCGGGGACCGGAGAGTCTCCGAGGTTGATGGAATCGAAACGAGGCAGGGTGGTCACTTGGCAACTCCCAACGTGTCCAGAGTGGTGGTCAGGACGTCAACGACGTCCATTCCGAGGTAGATGCGCCCGTCGACGACCTTCTCGGCCTCGGCAGCGTCATCACCAAATTCCTTGAAGGCACCCGACAGGTAGACCAGCTTGGCGCCAGCCTCCTTGAGGGCCTTGGCGACCTCGAGGCCCTGGGCCGCGTAGGTCTTGGCGTTCGAACACAGGTCAGCGACCTCGGCACCGGACTCCTTGAAGGCCTTGACGACCTCTTCAGTGGTGCCTCCCTCGCACTCCGGGGTCTCCATGCCGGCGATGTGCCACACCGGGGCGGAGAATCCCTCGCGAGGACCGAAGTCACGACGGGTTCCCAGGCAAGCCAGGAAAACCTTCGGACGCTCGGAGCAGGTGGCGGAACGATCAACGAGGGCCTCGAAGATCTCGGCGTCGCGGCGCCACTCCAGCCCGTTGCGCTCGGCAGTTTCGGGGTACGGCTTGGTCTCGACCGTCTTGGCGTCGAGCAGCGGGAACTCGCTGACGGCCGTGATCGGCTGCTTGCGGGTCGCCAGACGCTTGGCGCGCTCGGCATTCAGCTTGTCGAGCTCGGTGCGGACGTGGTCGCCGGTCACGGCGGCGGCCATGCCACCGGCAGCCTCGACAGCCTGGAACTCGACCCAAGCGGCTTCTTCCAGCTTCTTAGTCAGAGCCTCAACGTAGAAGGAGCCACCAGCCGGGTCATTGGCGCGACCGATGTTGGACTCCTCGGCGAGGATGATGCCAGTGTTGCGGGCGATACGACGCGAGAAGTCGCTCTTCGGCAGGCCGATGGCGGCATCGAAGGGCAGGGTCGTGACGGCCTCGGCACCACCGACAGCAGCACCGAAGGTCGAGATGGTGCCTCGCAAGATGTTGACGTAGGGATCGTCACGGGTCAGCTCACGCCAGCTGGTGACGGCCTCCTGACGGGCACCACGCTTGGCGGCCGGCACCTCGAAGACCTCACCGACACGGTTCCACAGGGTGCGCAGGGCGCGCAGACGGCAGATGGTCAGGAACTGGTCGTGGGTGGCGGACACCCGGAAGTTGATGGCGTCGAACGCCTGCTCGGCGGTCAGTCCCTGCTCCATGAGAGCGCGGACATACTCGACGCCGGTGGCGATGGCCCAGGCGAGCTCATGCACGTCGCCGGCACCAGCGTTGTGGTAGATCGTGGCGTCAACGACGAAGGCGCGGGAGTTCTTGTACTTCTCGATCTTCCTGACCCACTCGCCCATGCCGGACAGATCCGGGGTGCCACCGTTGAGGGCGGCGAAACCGATCGGGTCCAGACCGAGGTTGAACGACAGTTTGTCGGGCTCGATCTTGGAATCGGCGTAGACCTTGAGGAGGGCCTCGGCGGCAGCCTCCTGGTCGTCGCGGCTGGAGACCTCGACCTTGGCCAGGTCCAGCAGCACGTCCTTGAGATCGCCGGCGATGTCCTCGGGGTTGATGGCGTCGGCACCGACGCGCAGCCACAGGGACGTCACGCCACGCTCGAGGTCAGCGATGACGGCCTTCTTGGTGAACTCGACGTCGGGATCCTCGTGAAGGGCTCGGACGTCCCACGCGTCCATGCTGCCGTCACGGACCGTCGTGCCACGGGTAAAGGGCGGCACGCCCGGGGCGCCGAGCTTCTCGGAGGCATCCTGACGCCGGTACATCGGCTCGATCTGGATGCCGTCGACCGTGGTCGGCTCGAGGCGCTTCATTCCCTGCTCGATGTTGAGTTCCTTGCCCTCGGGGCGACCCCGGTTCAAGACTTTGAGGACCGCGTCCTCCCACTGTTCGTGGGTGACCTTCGGGAAGTCCCCGGCCAGGCTCAACTCCTCGGGCATCCTGTCCTCGACGGGCTTGGATGCGAGGTTGTCAGGATCAGTCATTCGTCAGACTCCTGCTCCGCTGTGGATGGTTGGACGACCTCGGCCGGCCCTCGAGACCTCGGACGCTGTGGCACACGCGGAGTGCACCACACGCTCTGGCAGGTATTCGGACTCATGGGCACCTCGTCTGCCGACGAGTCCTACGTCACCGCTTCCCAGACCGAAGCCCAGTGCTTGATCGACGTCCACCCGGTCCGAGAACCAGATGGGCGACGATGGTGATGTCGTTCCCACTCACCGCTGCGGGGCAGTTCCGGAGTTTCACCGGATTCCCTCTTACCGCCTTGAAACCCCGGACGGGATTCCTCGGCACCAGCACCTACGATACTAGGCTGCGCACAATCGGCATAGCGCACTGGGGGTGCATGTGCACGATCGTGCGAAACGAACGTGAGCGGCCTTTCACCGTGCTTTCCGAACCTGCAAGGTCCCGGGTCGGGCGGCGACGGCATCAATCCAGTCGCGCAGGTGGGCGTGGACATGTCGACGGTTCACCTCATTGAGGATCTCGTGGCGCGCCCCGGGGTAGAGAACGAGGTCCACCTCACGCGAGCCCGAGTCGCGCAACTGACGCGCAACCTGGCGCACTCCCCTGCCGGAGTCCCCCACCGGGTCCTTGGCGCCCGACATCAGCAGAATGGGAAGTGCCGGTGGAGTTGCTCGGAAGATCTCGGTGGAGTTGGCGAGTTCGATAAGCCGGACGAGTTCGCGGTAGAAGGCTGCGGTGCAGACGAAACCGCACAGCGGGTCGTCGTTGTAGGCGTCCACGACGCGAGCGTCTCGGGACAACCAGTCGTAGTCGGTGCGAGCCGGCAGGAAGGCCCGGTTGAAGGACCCGAAGGACAGGGTGTTGAGCAGTGGGCTGCGGGAGTCTTCCCCCACCATGAGCACCTGGGCCTGGGCCAGCCCGGTAGCGACAGTGCTCAACGGCCCCAGGGAGGAGCCAGTGCCGATGATGACCAGGCCGGTCATCTCGCGTCCTCGACGAACGGCCAGGACACGAGCAAGGAACGACCCCATCGAGTGTCCGACGAGGAACCACGGCTTCCCCTCCAACCTAGCCATGAAGTGGTCAGCGACGGCGGACAGATCGTCGAGCATCTGGTGGTAGCCACGATCAGACGTGGTTCCGAGTTCTCCTGTGGCGGCAGCACGCGGCCCGTGTCCACGGTGGTCGTTCGCCACGACGAGCCAGCCGTCGGCCGCAAGCACCTGGGCAACCTCGTCATAGCGAGCCGCGTACTCGGCCATACCGTGGCAGAACTGCACCAAGCCCTTGATGGGGCGCCCCGACGCAGCCTCAGGACGCCAGACAAGGACGTCGACGTCGACTCCGTCATCAGCGGTGATGGTGATGGTGTCCATAGTTCCTCCCAGACAGCTCACCCCGGACAAAACCGTCTCAACCATACCGACGTCCTCATTGCGCTTATCACACAGCCTGGCCGCAAGAGAACTTAGTGGTGGATGCCCCGCCAGTGCTGCCCGTCACTGACTCCGTGATTCTCTCCCGGTTGGCAGACACCGTCATCGTTGTGGCCCAGGTCGGACACACGACCGTCGACCAGGTTGAAAGCACAGTTTCCTCCATCGAGAACGCAGGAGGCATGGTCTCGGGCATCGTCTTGAACCGTGCCGACTCCTCGAAACTGTCGCATCTGAGATACGGCGAATCGGCGTACGGCTACGGATACACGAAATACGACAGCGACTACTCGTCATCACCCGCCACGGCTTCACAGGCGGCACCCCAGAAACAGGAGACGTCAGGGAGTAAGAGCATTCCCCGACGGGCAACCTCCAGACACCACAACGCACACGTCTAAGATGATGGTGGTCCATGTGCAACGGCCAGCATTCATACCGTCGCACACAGCTATCTGGGAGTGCCCGTGAAAATCGCTGTCGCAGGACTGGGCTATGTCGGCATGGCCAATGCAGTGTTGCTCGCCCAGCACAACCGTGTCGTTGCTGTCGACATCGACGCTGAACGCGTCTCGATGGTCAACAACGAACAGACGACGATCGTCGATCCTCTGATCGCGGAGTACCTGGCTCACCACGACTTGGACCTGCGTGCCACCACTGATCCGCAGGACGCGTACCGGGGGGCGGACTTCGTCATTATCGCCACCCCGACGAACTATGACCCTGACCAGAATTATTTCGACACCTCGAGCGTCGACGGAGTCCTCGACCTGGTACAGGAGCTCGCCCCCGAGGCGACCATCGTCATCAAGTCGACAATTCCGGTGGGATTCGTCGAGGGGGTTCGCAAGGAGCGCCCCGGACTCGACGTCATCTTCTCCCCCGAGTTCCTCCGCGAGGGCCGGGCCCTCCACGACAACCTCCATCCGTCACGGATCGTCGTCGGATCGGACTCGGCTAAGGCCCACCTCTTCGCCGACCTCATGACTGCCGGGGCCGTCGACACCGACATCCCCGTACTCTTCGTCGGGGCCACCGAGGCCGAGGCCATCAAACTGTTCGCCAACACCTACCTGGCCATGCGGGTGTCCTTCTTCAACGAGCTCGACACCTACGCTTCCCAGCGTGGCCTGGAGACCCGCCAGATCATCGAGGGGGTGTGCCTGGACCCGCGCATCGGCGACCACTACAACAACCCCTCCTTCGGCTACGGCGGGTACTGTCTACCCAAGGACACCCGTCAGCTACTGGCCAACTACCAGGATGTCCCCCAGACCCTCATTCAAGCCATCGTCGACTCCAACACGGTGCGCAAGGACTTCATCGCCTCCGACATCATCGCCAGGGATCCGAAGCGGGTGGGTATCTTCCGACTGGTCATGAAGGCCGGCTCGGACAACTTCCGCTCCTCCTCGATCCAAGGGGTCATGAAGCGCATCAAGGCCAAGGGCATCGAGGTCGTCGTCTATGAGCCGACCTTCGAGGGGGATGAGTTCTTCCGCTCGAAGGTCACCAGAGACCTTGACTCCTTCAAGGCCGACTGCGACGTCATCATCGCCAATCGGATGTCCCCCGAGCTGGCTGACGTTGCCGAGAAGGTCTACACCCGAGACCTCTTCGGCGGCGACTGAGTTCTCAGGTCCGGCTGGACCAGATGACCTGACCGGCCTCGCGGATGAGGGCCGAGCATCCGTCGCGCACGTCGAGCTCGACGACGAGGGGCTCCACCCCGGGGACACCACTGCGGTAGACATAGCGCTCGTTGGTCAGGTCGAGGGACTCGGTACGGGCGTCGACGAGCCAGGGATGACGTCGCCGCAGACCGAGCAGGTCCTGGTGGGCGCGCAGAGTCTCGGCGCCAAGGTTGGACAGCTCCGTCGGGCTGGCCGGGAACACCGGACGGATGTCGTCGTCACCCCCGAACCTCTCCTCCTTGATGCCGCGGTATGCCAGCTCATCCCCGTAGTAGATGAGCGGGACGCCGCCAATGGTGGCCAGCACCGCGGTCGCGGCCATCGCACCATCCTGCCCCACCTTCGAGGCGATGCGGGTGACGTCGTGGTTGCCGACGAAGGTCATCGGGGTGAAGGCATCGAAAAACTCGTTGTGACGTCCCAGGGCATGATCGAGCTCGAAGAAATTACGGGATTCGATGGACGACCAGATTGCCTTCCACAGCTCGTACTGGGTTACCGAGTCCATACCGGAGGCCTTGACGATTCCCGCATAATCGCCATGGATGACCTCGCCGAAGACCCACACGTCGGGGTGCTCCGCACGCACCGACGGCAGGACCGCAGCCCAGAACTCCGGATTGACGGAGTAGGCGGCGTCGAGTCGCCAACCGTCGACACCGCGGTCAGACCAGTGGTTCATGACCCGGGTGACGAGGTCACGAACGGCGGGGTCGTCATGGTTGAGGGCGACGAGGTCACCGTGGCCCTCGAAGACGTCGGGCTGACCGTCACGCCAGCGGACCATCCGTCCGGCATCGGTGTCCGGCCCGGCCACCAGGGCATCCTGCACGACCTGGTTACGACTCGAGACGTGGTTGAACACCCCGTCAAGCAGTACCGACAGGCCACGGGAGTGAGCGGCATGGACAAGGTGGTCGAAGTCGGTGTCGTCGCCGAGGCGAGGATCGACGGCGAAATAGTCCAAGGTGTCGTAACCATGGCTGGCCGAGGCGAAGATCGGCCCCAGTGCCAGGCCTGAACACCCGAGGGAGGCCGCGTGGTCGAGCCAGGCTTCCAGATGTCCGAGGCGATGGCTGACCTCGCCGGATTGGAGCCGCTTGGGAGCTCCCACGAACCCCAGGGGATAGACGTGCCAACCGATGAGATGATCAACCCATCCCGGACGTCGAGCCATGATGCCTCCGTTCGCCGTCGCCACAGCCGTTTCGCTGCAACCCTTCCATCATGTCAGTCGTGGTCGAGGTCTGCGGTGGAAAGGTCTGCACGAGGCGCCTTGGTGACGAGTTTGTGACCGAGCCACAGCGCCAGGAAGACCGGAATGGTGATGTACGCGACGACCATGCCGGTGACGTCACCGCTGAGAACGGCGTCACGGCCCTGCCCCAGGGTGACGATGACGCACAGGACGCCGGCCACGATCGGCCCGGCCGGGTACCAACGCGCCTGATATGGCAATTCGGACAAATCATGCCCCTGTGCCAGGAAGGCGCGCCTGAACTGGATGTGACATATCGCAATGCCAATCCAGGCGATGAACCCACACAGTCCGGAGATGTTGACCAACCAGGTGTAGGCCTGGCCAGAACCAACCAAGGACGCGGCGAAGCAGGCTGCACCGACGAGGGTGGTGACGATGAGTGCCGGCACCGGGATACCGCGTCGGTTGGTGGTGCCGAGGATGCTGGGGGCCTTGCCCTCCCGCGCGAGGGCATAGAGCATCCGGGTGGAGGCGTAGAGACCTGAGTTGCCGGCTGAGAGCACCGAGGTGAGGATGACGGCGTTCAGGACGGCTGCGGCCGCGGCGACTCCGGCTCGCTTCAGTACCAGGGTGAAGGGACTGACGGCGACGTCGGTCACCTCGCCAGCAAGCAGGTTCGGGTCCGTGTAGGGCAACAGCAGCCCGATGACCGCGATGGCGCCGATGTAGAAGATCATGATCCGCCAGAAGATCTGCTTAGTGGCCTTGGGAATGGCCGTGTCAGGATCCTTCGACTCCCCCGCCGCGATACCGATGAGCTCGGTGCCCTGGAATGAGAATCCGGCGATGAGGAAAACCGTCATGATGCCGCCGAAGCCGTGGACGAAGGGGGCATCGCCGTGATGCCAGTTGGAGACCCCCGGGGAGTTGCCCATGATGCCCGCGATCATGAGGATGCCAAGGACCAGGAAGACGAGGACTGCAGCCACCTTGATGATGGCGAACCAGAACTCTCCCTCGCCATAGGCCCGCGCGGACAACACGTTCAGCAGGAACAGCAGGGCCAGGAACCCGGCTGACCACATCCATGACGGCACACTTGGCCACCAGTAGGCCATGACGATCGAGGCGGCAGCGAGCTCAGCGGCCACCGTGATGGCCCAGTTGAACCAATAATTCCAGCCCAGCGCGAAGCCGAAGGACGGGGAGACGAATCTGGTCGCGTAGGTCTCGAAGGTTCCCGGTACCGGGAGATAGGAACTCATCTCCCCCAGGGACTGCATGAGCAGGAAGACCATGAGTCCCATGGCCAGGTAGGCCACCAGGGCTCCGCCCGGTCCGGCCTGGGAGATGGTGGCGCCGGATGCCACGAAGAGGCCGGTCCCGATAGCCCCGCCGATCGCGATCATGTTCATGTGGCGCGAGGAGAGCCCACGCTTTAATTCGCCGTCCATGGTGGTCCTCAGATAGGAGCGCCCCGCCCTTCTGGACGCGGTTTTGGTCACTCTACCGTTCCAGGACACCTCCTCGCCCATACCCCGTATGGCAACCAGGGCAGAAGGCAGGGGCGCCCCAGCATGTCGTCGGAACGCCCCTGGAATGCGCTTGAATCAGGCCTTCTTGACGGCCTCGAGAGCAGCATCGTAGTCGGGCTCGGTGGTGATCTCGTCGACCAGCTGGGTGTAGGCCACCTTGCCCTCGGCGTCCACGACGATGACGGCGCGGGCCAGCAGGTGCTGCATCGGGCCGTCGGCGAGGGTGACGCCGAGATCCTTGCCGAAGTGGGAGCGGAAGGCCGAGGCGACGACGACGTTCTCGATTCCCTCGGCGCCGCAGAAGCGGGCCTGGGCGAAGGGAAGGTCACGGGAAACGCACAGCACGGTGGTGTCGTCGAGTCCGGCAGCCTTCTCGTTGAAGGTGCGCACGCTCTTCGCGCAGACACCGGTGTCGAGGCTCGGGAAGATGTTGAGGACGAGCTTCTCACCCTTGAGCTCGTCGCTGGTCAGCTCCGACAGATCGGTCTTGACGAGGGTGAATGACGGAAGATCGGATCCAACCTGGGGCAGGTCGGCGACGGTGTTGACGGTTTGTCCCTTGAAAGCAGTAGTGGCCATATTCGCACTTTATGCGGCTTCAGCCTCCAACCACGAGGATCTGGTCGGCTTTCAGTCGCGAGTGAACAGCTCCGACGCCGCGTCCAAAGCACACACCTCGTCATGGGACAAGGTCAGATCGGTGGCGGCGAGCAACGGACCGAGTTGATCCACGGTGCGCGCCGAGGCGATCGGTGCAGTGACACCCTTGGCCATCAGCCACGCCAACGAGACCGACGTCACCTCGACGCCGTGGTCACCGGCGATCTCCCTCAGCTGGTCGAGAACCGTGAAGGCCGCCTTTTCGTGCTCGTCGTCAGGCAGGTACGCCGCCATCATCGATTCCCTGGCAACACCGTGGAGGTCGTCACGGGTGGCGTACTTGCCGGTCAGAAAGCCCGATGCCAGCGAGAAGTACGGGAAGAGGGCCAGATTGTACTCACTGGCCAGCTGGCCGTACCCCTGGGGATCCTCGACGTCGGCGCGGTGCAGCAGGTTGTACTGAGGCTGCAGAGCGATCGGACTCGCCAGCCCCTCGTGCTCGGCCACCTCGAGCCACTTCTGCTCCCGGGTCACCGAGAAGTTCGACAGACCGACCCAACGCACCTTGCCAGCCTTGACGAGCTTGTCGAAAGCTACGGCCATGTCCTCGATCTGCTGGTTGTCGTCGTCGTAATGGGCGTAGTAGAGATCGATGTGGTCGGTGTGGAGCCTCACCAGGGAGGCATCGACAGCAGCCGAGATGTTCTCAGCGGACAGCCCCCTGAACTCGGGGTGGGTGGCCACCTTCGTCGCGATGAGGATGTCGTCGCGATGGCCGCCTTTCTCGAGCCATGATCCGATGATCGTCTCTGATTCACCGCCCACATTCCCCTCGGCCCAGTGGGAATAGCCGTCAGCGGTGTCGACCAGCGAGCCCCCGGCGCCGAGGAAGGCGTCCAGGATGGCGTGGGAGTCGTGCTCGTCGGCAGTCCAGCCGAAGGTATTGGCTCCCAACACCAGCGGCCTGATGTCCAGATCGGTGCCAGGGATGCGCGTCATAAGGCCTCCTCGTCGGCCCCGGGATCAGGAACGGTCGACCAGATCGATGTCGACCATGATCTCGGTGGCAATGGATTCCAGTTCCGAGCGTAGATCCTCAAGGGTCGTCGCGTTCGTGATCCGGCACTGCACCTCGGCCTCGAAGAGGATGCCGTCGCCCATCGGAGCCTCGCGCAGGCCGGTGGACAAGTCATCGATAGTGACACCGAGACGGGCCATGGTGACCGTCACCTTGTGGATGATGCCGGGATGGTCGTGGCCCACGAGGTGGACCACGAGGACGGCCTCGTCCTCGTCATCCTGTGCGGTCGTGTCGGTGACGGTGACCCGCAGCCCCTTGGCCTCGAGGGTTCCGAGGTCGTCCTTGAGAGCCTCGACCTTGAAGTCCTCGATGCCGACGAGGACGATTCCGGCGAAGGCACCGGCAAGCCGAGCCATGCGACTGTCAAGCCAGTTCGCGCCGTGACTGGCAATGATTCCGGACAGGTCGGAGACGAGTCCGGCGCGATCCGCGCCGACCGCGGTGAGCAAGAGCTGAGACATGGCACGAGTCTACGTGACCCGGGTCACCACCGTGCCCGGGTGGTCGCGGTGGGGCCGTCGAATTCCGTGAACCCGGCATCGACGACCCTCACTCGAGCGATATCGGCATCCCAGTGCGCGACAGTCGGGGTGACGACGCGAACACGGAAGCCGTCTCGACGCCAGTTCTCCAGCGCTCGTCGGTCATCGTCAGTGCCGGTGCTCATAGCCTCGTGAGCGAGCTGGGCGGCGTGACCGCACTGGGCACAGGCCTTGCCGGTCGTCATGGTGGTGCGGGGATTGATCTCGATGGTGACGACGGAATCCGAGGTGGCGGACTGGCCGTCTGCGGGCAGATTCGTGCCGGAGACCTGCAGCTTGTCGATCTGTCTGGGCTGCGGATGGACAGGGGCCGGAACGAAGGCCCGAACCATCGCCGGCCCGGTTCCGGGAGCGGCATCGGCCGGTGGATACTGACTGACGGTGACGCCGTTGAGGGCCTGGACGTCGTCCCATCTCTTCCCAGAAGCTCGCCGGACGATCTTACGGATGCGCTTGTCCGACCATTGCTGGACGGCGTCGTGCCACGGGCCCCCTGGTGCCGTCCGAGGATCGTCAAGGAGGGAGACGACGGCGCGGGCAGCCGCCTCGCAGGCATCCACTTCGCGCGCCGGAAAACGTTTGTCACGAAGCAATACCAGCTGCATAGCCCAAGGGTCAGGTTCGCGGTCGGGTGTGGTCACTCGGGGCAGGCTACCCGCCTGCCCCGACGAGACGCGAGGATGGTCGTTGTCACCGCAGCACATCTGCAAGACTCGAAGACGTGCGGAGCATTATCTGGGACATGGGCGGAACGCTGGTCGACACATACCCGGAGGTCGACCAGACACTCGCAGAGGTCGTGTGGCCCGAACCGACCGAGCAGCAGCTCTTCGAGGTCGCGCACCTGAGGTCGGAGTCGATAGCCCACGCCATCGAGGTCTTAGTCGAACAGTATGACGTCTCTTCCGAGCTGCTCGACGATGCCTACACCTTGTTGAAGAAGAAGTGGGCGCACGATCCCGCCCCGCTGATGGCTGGAGCAGCAGAGGTCATGGCGGCCGTGCGGCGCGGCGGTGGCCTCAACCTCGTCGCCACCCATCGTGATCGCGCCAGCGCCGAGAACCTCTTCCACGCCCTGGGAGTGCAGGTGGACGACCTCGTGTGCGCCCCTGATGGTTTCGCACGCAAACCTGACCCCCAGATGAATCTGGTACTCATGGAGCGTCATGGGCTGGATCCGTCCGAGGTCATCGCAGTGGGCGATCGTCCCATTGACATCGACGCCGCGCGAGCCGCAGGGATCGAGGGATTCCTGCTGTCCTCCGAGCCTTACCCGAGCACTACGACGATCGGTAGCTTGACGGAGTTGCTGGATCGTCTGTGAACGCGAACGGATCGCGGTCGGGGTCCGTCTGGACCTCCAGCTCGACCTCTCGAAGCACCCTTTCGGCAGTCTCCTTGCCCTCCAGATGTGCGATGAGGGCTGCGGTCATGTCCATACCTGCAGCAACCCCTGACGAGGTCCACCGATCACGGTCATGCACCCATCGTGCTCGTGGCTCCCACCTGACGTCCCGGCCATGGGAGGACGCCCAGGTGAAGGCCCGCTTGTTCGAGGTTGCCCGGTAGCCCTCCAGCAGGCCAGCTGCGGCCAGCAAGGCGGATCCGGTGCACACCGCCGAGATGATGGATGCGGGAGCAGTCCATCCACGCAGCCGGGTCAGGAAGGAGCGATCGTCAACCAGGGATCGCGTCCCCATTCCACCTGGGATCAGGACGATGTCGTGACCGGCGGAGGCATCCATGTCCTCGGTGGCCATGACCACCGCCCCCTGACTGCTGTGAACCGGGCCAGGTTCGACGGCGCAGAACGTCACCTCGTACCGGTCCGACAACCGACTCCACAGTTCAACCGGGCCGAAGACGTCGAGGAGTTCGAAGCCGTCGAAAAGGAGGACACCGACCTGTCGACTCATGCGATAAGGATATCTTCACCGCAAGCGTGTCGGCGGTGACGTCATCTGCTGCTGAGGGGTTTTCCGCCTCAGCGTGCACATCCATGCCGCTCCCAAGGCGGTCGTGAGGACCAGCGTGACGGTAGGAAAGACCGATACCAGCAGCACTTATGCTTGCTCGTAAGCTTCGCCTACAAGAGGGTGATGCCATGCGTGTACTCATCATTGGTGGCACTGGAACTATTGGCTCCAAGGCAGCTGCGGCATTTGAGGAGCTAGGCGATGAGGTAATTACCGTCGGTCGTAGTACCGAAGTATCAGTAGATCTTGAAGATCTATCCTCTATCACTGAGATGTTCAACAAAGTAGGTAGGGTTGATGCTGTTGCGACAACCACGGGATCGGCCCCGTTTGTTTCCATCGAGGATGCCACAGCGGACAATTTCCAGGCGGGAATCAGCAGCAAGATGCTTGCTCAACTCAATGCCGTGGTCTATTGCCTTCCGTACCTCAATGACGGTGGCTCGATTACCATGACGACAGGCATCTTGACCCAACACCCTGTCCCAGGGAGCCTGATTGCTACCGCGGCGAACGCAGGGGTTGAGGGTTTCGTCAGGGCTGCAGTGTCGTCCTTACCGCGGAGCATCAGGATTAATGCTGTGAGTCCGACGATGCTCAAGGAAGCTCGTAAGGCATTCGGACCCTCTTTTGTCGGCTTTAAGCCAGTGTCTGGCACCGAGGTGGCCCAGGGCTACGTTCGTAGTGCTCATGGAATTGAAAGTGGGCAGATTTTCCAGATCTGGGGTTGCGCGGCTCTTCACAATCCGGGGGTGAAGGGCCGGTCTGAACCCGCCGACTTCGAGCAGGCTTCTGGCGATATAGTGGGTCGGGTTCCGGAACTCAAGGACGGTGCCGCGCAGATGTTCCAGACGTCGGTTGATCGCTTCGGTGGGGCCGTTGCTGGAACCTTGGTAGTCGAAGAATGCGAGGATGTCGTCGCGTCGCTTGGCCAGGGTGCGGTCGAGCTTGGCGACTTCGACCAGGGCCGTGGAGATGGGCTTGCCAAGCGCGCCAATGAGCTTGGCCATGGCGTCTTGTCTTCGGATCTCACAGTGGTGCGGTAGGCGGCGATCATGGTCTGGTAGACGCCCCAGGTGGCTTCAACCTCGACATGCCAGTCATTAACGAGCAAAGCGTCGAGCCGACCTTTCTGCTTGTCAGTCAAAAGACCAGCGCCGGTGTGAAGAGTTCGGCGAGCTTGGTAGAGCGGATGGTGCTTGCGTCCGCGCGTGCCATGGAGCTCGGCCTGGACCCGACGTCGACACAGGTCGAGTGCGTCGCCGGCCAGCCGGATCACGTGGAGGGGGGCCATCACCGTGATCACTTTCGGAATCTCTCCCGTGGCGCCGTCTTAAAGCCGGTAAACCCATCTACGATCCTTACCCCGTCGCACCAGGCCTGGGGTTGGGTTGCGAGCCAGGTCTTGAAGGACTGTTTCGACCGGCCTTCAACCATCGCCAACAACCGGCTGGGCCCGTTGCCAATGCTGACAGGGGTGAGGTCGATGACCACGGTGATGTACTTGTCCCCGCAGCGGGTGTGACGCCACACGTGCTCATCCGCCCCGACCACATTGTCGAGTCGGCCGGGTTTGTCGGTCAGCAGCCGGTGTCCTTCGGCCAAGAAGGCATCGTTGGCGGTGTTTCAGGTAACACTATGCCCAGCAGCGATGCGGTTCATGGACAGGTGGTTGTCCACGAGCGCTTCCGACGACCATCGCAGCGCGCCCGTGGACAAGCACGAGCGCGGCTGCGCCGCGCTCGACAGGTCTTGGCGCCAGACATGTCCGCAGCCGGTGCTGATAGCGGCGCAGACGGACCCGCAGGATGGTGAGGTGTCAGCCGAACGGGGCATGTGCCAGTTCACGGGTCACGCTGTCACGTAGTGATCCATGGCGACCGCAGCGATGACACCAGTAACCCGGCGTGGGCCGGGCGACACAACAGGATGGCGCGTTCAGGGCTGAGATGCTGGCCGATAACCCACAAGCCGGGGTCGACCAAGCGGCAGAACATGGGCAGATCAGGGGTGATGTAGCTACATTGGGGCATATCGAGGTCTTTGGTGAGGCAGTGTAGGAACTCCCATCATCCAATAACCTCGGCCCCTGTCCAACACGGGGCAATTACCATTGCCTACACCCTCACCTGTGAAGATCCAATTATCCCACGGAGGTCATAAGATCAGCTCAATTGATCTAAAGAGAGACAACACCCAGCTAGGAAACAACACTCTACGGCCACAAAACGCTGCCCCTCCGACAGCGGACTACAAGCATCCAAAAACTCCCCAGAAGAAGGAACTGATTTCTCAGTCCAACTTCTGGGAAGCAGTTCACACTGTCGGGAACTCTTACGCGAACGCCGCCGCCGAGGCTGGGAATCGTCTCTACAAGAAGGAGCTGATCTGGTCGAAGGGCCCTTGGCGCTCCACTGAGACTGTCGAACTCGTCACCTTGACCTGGGTCGACTGGTATAATACTCGGCGCCTCCAGGCCACTGCGACGACCTACCCACAACCACCTATCAAGGCAACTACTACGCTGACTACCAACCCGCCCCGCCACTCGTCAGCACGGCATAACACGCCCTCGACCAAACTCGGGGCGACTCACCCTTGCATTATCAGGTCGACTGAGCAAGAGGACCGTACTGCGCGGCAACGGTCATCAGCCGCTCAGCGATAGTGACTACCCCCCGTGCACGCCAATCCTCCAGGTCCGTACCCTGAGCCCATGCGTTAAACGCACCCATCGCGGGGCCACACTGAATCTGAAGGTCGGCACGCCAATCCTCGTCGCCGTCGATCGCAGCCCGCGTGGCGCGCGCGAAATACCATTTCATCACCGAAGCAAGCATGACCTTAGGGTCACGCTCGCAGACTACCCAGCGCTCAGACGAGACGTGTCTGCGGACTGATTCTTTCACATGAGAAATAGGCTGCTTGAAGATCTGGTGCTCCAATTTTGAGCGCACTGCCGGATCTATGGCTTCTAGGCTAGGGGTATTCAGATAGACATCATGCAACATCTGAGCACGTGCCGGGAACAACAGCCCTCGGCGGACCACCTGAACAATCCCTCCGACCTCGAACATATCGCCCGCTATGCACTTGCGGGTGTCCTGGAATGACAAAGAGGCCAGCAATTCCTTGGTCAAGTCCGACGTGCCAGCTTCGTGAGTACATTGATTGATCGAGCCAGTAACGACATAGTCAGCACCCATGGCAAAGGCCGCTGCGATGCTCTCAGGGCATCCCAACCCGCCAGCCGCCCCCATGAGAATCGGATGTGGGAAGGAGACTTCCATCTCCAACGAACGCACAAGACGAGCAATCGCAGGGAAGGCAGCGACGAGAACCGCCCCATCCGTATGGCCACCAGAATCGCCTTCCACCGTGATGGCGTCGGCGAGCGGCACGTGTACGACCAAATCTGCTTGTTCAGGGGTGATGATCTCTTCGGCAACAAGCCGATCAAGCCTGCGTTGTTTAGGTGGCAGCACGAACTGTCGAGCCACCTCTGGGTGGGACAGCTTGGCAATGACCTTGTGTTCGGGGATGATCTCGCCAGTGGAAGATCGATGCAGGCCCATCGCACGATAACGGATCAGTTGGTCAGTGACCTCAATGAACGCACCTGCCTCCACCAGCTTGACGTTTTCTGCCAACAGCATGTCAACGAACGAAACTTCACGCTCAGGATGGTTCAGCGGGGCCATGTAGCTCACAGCAAAGGGGGCCTCGGAACCGGCAGCCGCACGAATCTGGCGGATCCCGTCACGCGCCTCAGCGAGGGTCAGGCCGCCCGTCCCATAGCTGACAAGGATGCCAGCACGGGCGCACTCAGTCACCATTGAAACCGACGAGATGGCCTTATACATTGCCCCGACCATATAGGGCATCCTGACTCCGAAATCCGTGCGGAACCGCTCCGAACCCAAGGAAGCCGGATCTGAATCCTCAGGATGAGATGGACTGGTGATATGCCCCGTATAGACGCTCATACCGTATCCTTATGGCTAGAAGTTCTGACTCTCGACGACAGGACGCCTGCTGTCGAAACGTAACGCTGGAAGACCCTGATTCGGCGTCTTCGACCGATCGGGAAAGGCGGACATGCCCCTCACACCGAACGTCCTACCCCGTTTGCTCCCGAAAAATGTAGTTGCCGTCGAACTATGCGATGACGTCACAGAAATACTCTATCCAGAAGAAGAGCACTTCATCGCCCGCGCTGTGAACAAGCGAGTACGAGAATTCACGACCGTGCGAGCGTGCGCGCGCTTGGCGCTAGAGAGGCTCGATCTTCGTCGTCCAGTGCAAGTACCGGGACCACGAGGAGAACCGACCTGGCCCACCGGGATCGTCGGTGCAATGACTCATTGCCAGGGCTATCGAGCCGCGACAGTGGCTCGTGCCAGCGATTTCCACTCGCTCGGAATCGATGCAGAGCCCAACTCACCGCTTCCCCCCCGTATTCGCTCCAGTGTCCTCTCTCCAGCGGAGATGCATCACGCGAGTGCTTTGGCCGAAGTACAGCCTGGCGTCGCATGGGAACGGTTGATGTTCAGTGCCAAAGAATCCGTTTTCAAGGCGTGGTATCCGCTGGCAAAAACGTGGCTCGGATTCGACGATGGCGAGATCACGTTCAAGCTGGACCACACCTTTTGTGCCAGATTGCACCGGTCGCACCTTCCACCCGAGTTGCAGGGTCGATCGTTGCAAGGGACATGGGACTGCTCGCACAACCTTCTTGTAACCGCCCTGACCGTTGAAACCTCCAACTACACAACATCACATCGCCAGACCGCCGTCGACCCGAACGACCGTACCGGTGACATAAGTGCTATCGGACCCGGCGAGGAATGAGACCACCCCCGCAACTTCCTCGGGCAATCCAACACGGCGCATCGGGATATGTGTCGTCTGGTCGTCCTGCACAAGGTTGATAGCCATGTCCGTGTTGATCACACCGGGCGCGACGGCGTTGCAACGCACGCCACGTTCGGCGAGCTCACGTGCCACCGACTTGGTCAGTCCGATCAAGCCAGCCTTCGCCGCCGCGTAGTTCGATTGCCCAGCGTTGCCGGAAATCCCTGAAACCGACGATACGTTGATGATCGAACCAGTTCGTTGCCTCAGCAACCCTAAGTAGCACTCTCGAATCAGCAAGAACGCACCACGCAAATTCACGTCCATAACGCGATCAAAGTCCTCATCATTGATCATTGCCGTCACGTTGTCACGAATGATGCCGGCATTGTTGACCAATACCTGTGGTTGTCCTAGGTCCTGCTGAACACGTTTGACGAGCGCTTTAACCTGAACAGAGTCACTGACGTCGCAGGCGTATCCTTGGGCTCGCTGACCAGCGGCAGTGATCGCTCGGCACGTCTCATCAGTGGCGCTCACTGACGACGACGCCACCACAGCGACGTCGAATCCATCGCGCCCCAGCCTTTCAGCGATTGCTCGCCCTATCCCCCGAGAACCGCCAGTCACCAGAGCGACGGGGCTCATGAAGCAACCTCGGTCCGCATCAGCACATCAATGATGTCGGCGATATTCTGCGCGGCAGCAAAATCAATGGGGGATGTCCATATGCCCAATTCATCCATAGCGTCGGTAAGGATGTCGGCCCGATCGACAGAATTAGCCCCCAACTCACGAAGGCTATCGGTTTGCTCAATCGGCGCGCTTTCCGATAATTCCAAAATCTCGCGCGTCACTCGAGCCAAGGTCTCCAATACTGTATTACGACTCAACATCCTCGTTCCTCCTTGATGATCAGTTGGTGTACAAACTTGCGATCCTTTCGGCCACTTCAGGCCGATGAATTGTCTGCTCATGCATCTCTAGTTCTGTGCCAATTTGCGCTGGTAATCGCCGTCGCAGATCAGCAACCAAAGTGTCTTTCAGAGTGACCAGTGAGTGGCGGGTCCGCTCGGCATAAATACGTGCAAGCGCCATGGCCTTATCAAGTACCTTCGCCCGCGGAACGACCTCCCCAGGCAGCCCTCGGCGAGCAAGTTCAACACCCCGATAGGTCTTAGCGCTCAGCAGCATTTCGTTGCCGAGGACAGACCCCAAGCGAGCCGGGAAGATGAGCGTCGATCCAAATCCAGGGGTAAATCCATACTTCATGAATGTTGCCCCATAAACGCCTTCCTGCGCAAATACTATTGAATCAGCGAACAAACCTAACGAAAGACCACCGCCAATAGCGTGCCCTTGCATCGCTGCCACCACTGGCACAGGGCAAGACAAAGGCAACGAGTACACCTCTGCTCCAGAGTCATTGCCCAAGAAATTTGTCTTGCCTTCGTGAATCTCCTGCAACGCTTCCTTGGTACCCCCGCAGCAAAAGTAGGGCCCAATGCCCGTCATCACCACGGCGCGCACCGACTCATCAGAAGACACCGAGGAAAATGACGACTGAAGTCCCGCAAGTAATTCTGCAGAAAAGGTATTCGCCCCCGCCTGATCACACATCTGGATCAGGGCTACCCCCTCGTGTGGGTACGTCAATTCAACCGGGATCACGCGCCCACCCACTCGTACTCACGGTGGAACTCTCGGATGCGCTTGAGCACAAGATGCGGCCCGCCCACACGGCGCACTCCGGGAATCAGATCCAAGTCTAAATCAACATTTCGCGTGCCAAAACCAACCTCATTATTGGTGCGCAGCAGCATCTCGTACTCGTCGATGGACAGCCGGTAACGATCGTCAAGCCGCTGACCAACATTCATACGAGCAAGCGCCTCCTGGCTGTTGTGGTCAAAGACACCGCTGTAGAACTCGGAGGAACACCCAGAGCCATACGAGAACAAGCCTAGTCGCCGAGCCTGACTGACGTCAGCATGCACGATGGCGCTCAACATGTTCAGGTACACCGTGGCACCCATAGCATTGCCTACTCGCTGGCAATAGCGAATCCCCGGGAGTACACGGGTCTCGAAGTCCCGATCGATATCTGCCTGCGCCTTGACCTTGGCAACACGACGCATCATTGTCCGGTGAGCTCCGCGCACCATCCCCCCAAAGGGCGTGTGGAAACTCAGGTAATCAAAGGTCTTCTGATAGTCCACACCAGCGACGCGCGAGGCATAGTCACGGTAAGCATTCTCACAACAATCGAGATATGACAATAGAGATAAGTCCGCATCGCCTGCCTCGCTATCCGGAATCGGGCGACACGTATCCATCACTTCATAACTGTGCATGCCATGGGCCCCAGGGTCAACCCGAAGGATTTCCGGCTCCAGTCCAACAACCATGGCTATCGCACCGGCTCCACCACTCGGCTCAGCAAAAGACCAATCTGATTGGAGCGCCTCGCCAGCATTCGCTGCATTGAACCTCGCGAGATCAGTTGCCACCACCAGAGCCTTCGCCCCAGGGGACATTTCAGAACGCACATATGACAGCGCGGTCATGAAACCAGCCGTGCCGGAATAGCAGGCATTCTTTACTTCAAAGAGGCGGCAGCGACGTGACAGGCCAAGCTGGTCGTGAATATAGGTGCTCATCGACTTACCAAAATCGATACCAGACTCGGTACTGGTAATCACCATATCGATCTTGCTTCGTTCCGCGCTACTCATAGCGTCAATCAGCGGCTTGGCGGCGTTCACACCGTATGAGACCGGATCCTCATAAGGAAGAGGCACCGAACGCTGAAGCATGAGCAGGTTTTCAAACCTCTCGTTGTCCAGATTTCGGTAGCGCGCCAATTCCGTGACATCAAGATAAGCGCTCCCCCCGTAGAAGTTCATGGCTTCGATGCCTGCTGTGCGAGTCATGCTCGGGTCCTTTCCTAAATGAGATCCTGGGCAGACACCCGGGACAAGTCAGCGAGAAGCGTGGCGCGGATCTGCTGTAGAACCTGGTCCCCTGACTGCTCGCGGTTCACGAACTGGTGGTCTCCAGCGACTACATGGAATTCAGTGCCGGCAGATCCCAACTGGGTCCATGCGCGCGAGTCATCCAGCGAGACGCCGTAATCGTCCACCCCGTGGAAGATCGACATAGGTACGTCGAGAGACTCCCCAGGCATCGGCTGGTAGCGGTCGATGAGGCAGCAGGCCGCCAGGAGCTGTGGGAGCGTTGCCTTTGTCTCAGCCTCCGTGTAATTCCACGTCTTCACATAGGCAGCCACCACCGAGGCGACTCGCTGGGGGGCGGCGGCGATTTCTTCGAAAGTCGGGATTCGATCGAAGCCCTCCTTCAGCAACTCGTTACGCACCTTGGTGGTGGCCGTATTGGGTCGACTCGGTGCAGTGAATCCCGACACGAACGTACGGATCACGTCCAGGCTGCCAGTCTGCTTGAGTCGAACTGCTAGGCGATAGGAGTAGAGCGATCCCCAGCTGTGCCCGTATGTAGCGACAGGAAGGTCTGCCAGAGGCTCCGCTATCACTGTTTCAATGGTCTTGCTGATCTCATCAATCAAGACCGGCGGCCGTTCCCGCAAGCGTGTCCCATCGATCCCCGGCAACATGACGCCCACCACTTGGATCTCAGGTCCAAGGATGTCCTGCCACTCGTCGAACATGTCCGCGCTGCGGTATCCGTTCGGGAAGCACAGCAAGCGCACCCGAGCTTCAGTTGGCGCGGGTTCAAATCCCCTCAGCCACGTCCCTGTGGACAAATCTGTCGATTCCTCACCACGAGTCTCCTGGGGGTTGCGCTGCATCGCCTGGGCTACGTCATGAGCGAGAGCGGCAAGATTCTCGGCCTCTAACAAATCGGTGAAGGTCAGCGGGCTGCCCGTGCGATCCGCCACTTGTGTGTAGAGATCCATTCCCGTCATGGAATCGAGCCCGAAATCCCGCATGGGCGTCGAAGCCAGAACCTCCTCAGGCCCCAAACTGAGAATGTCGGTGAGCAGCTCAATCAGCAAATTCAGAATCAGATCGACCTTGCCAGTCTGCGACGCACGTTGGAAGCGTGCCAACAGAAGTTGGTCGGGCCCCAAAGAAGTCTCACGTCGCGCACCAGCGAGCATCGCCAACTTCTCTTCGTCGAATGCCTTCAATCTCACCAGCCCCACGCGCAGCTGCACACTGCCAACCTGATCGGTAATGGAGAACGTCGCCGAGATGCTCTGCAGATCGTCACTCACTCCCGTCACGTCCACGACTCCCATACGTGGTGAGTTGACGTCCGCGGTGCTGGGGCCAGACCAGAGAGTTACTTCTTCGAGCCGCTGCACCATGTATTTCTGCTCTCGCGGTGTGGAATCCATCGAGAAGCGGTTGCACGCCTGGGCGCAGGCATCCACGAAGCCCGGGTGGAAACCCATTGTGTAGAAGGGCCTACGCGGTGTTCCGGCCGCCACCTCCAGACGTAGGACACCAGCGGATTCTCCCGACCATGCCTGCTCCACGGCGCGCACAGCCGGCCCAAAGTAGAATCCCCGTTCGAGTTCTAGCGCCGAGTAGAACTGCTCCTGTGTCATGGCAGCCATACGTTCCCGATAGGCACCGAGGGGTTCTTGCGGTGCATCACCATGCACCGCCCCGAGCTCACCGCGGGCAACCAGCGACCAATCCGTCTCTGAGGCCAATCGAGCATGGATGGCGAATGCGCCCTCCGTCACTGCGGCGGGCAAGGAAATCAACACCTCGATCGGAGTGTCTGGGGGCACTATGATGGCCTTAAGTAGATCCATCCAGCGAATCGAAAACGCCGTCTCAACCGGGAGAACGGGCGCCACAGCCCGCGCCAGCATCTCCACGAAGTAGCCCAGGTGGACGGCCCCCGAATTGTCCGCTGCCTCGGCAAAATTCTCCGCCGACAACGTGTGCAGGATCTTCAAATCTTGACCCGGAAAGTCGAGGCGAGCACCGTCGAGGCCGAAGTCACGTGGTGCGAGTAACGTCTGCTGATGAGACGTGGACCCAGCGAACCAGTAGTGTGAGCGCTCAAAAGGATACAGCGGCAATTCCAGCCCGCGATCTAGTGGGACCGTCATCTGTGGCCATGCCAAGAAGGCCCCAAGCGCCTCTGCTTGCGCCATCAGACGGGACATAGTGATCTGCCCATCGAGATCGGCCGTCAGCAGTAACACCATGTCGTCGCGCTGCTCGCCCGAGGGTCGCGTTCCATTCAGCACCATGAACCGATAACCGGACTCGTAGGCGGCATCCAACGGTGGTTGCGCCTCGCAAGCCTGGACGTCGGCCAACATCGCCGCCCAGGTCTGCTCGGCGCCATGCACTGCTGTTGCATCGGACCAAGCCAGATACCCCACTCGAGGATCATGTGCGATCACGGGAGCCGGCTCAGTGCCTACGTCGAGTGCCGACACCACGGCTGCCACATCGGCTAGCGACGCCACGCCGCAGAGAACAGCGGCGGCCAGAGCGCCAGCCCCACTGCCGCTCACAAGATCGGGACGAATCGACACTTCTCGTAGGAGCATACCTACGGCGTAGTGGTGACAGAATTCCGTCGCGAACGTGCCATGGGAGGTTAGTTCAGCCTCGGCAGCCGCCCAGCCTGACCGATAGCCCTGCCACCGAAGCCAGTCATCTCGCTGCTCCTTTGCGACCGTCGTGTCGCGGCCCAGTGCAAGGAAGAAGCGCGGGGGAATCTGGTGATCGGTGTGGGCAAGGAAGGCACGCCCATGGGCCAAGGTCTGATACAGATGACGCTTAGCAGCGTAACGATCCCGGCCATGGCTAGTGCCGAGGATCTCCACACCTGCGGCATAGAGGTCTTCCTGCCCATCAGCCCAAGCCAGCACCTCATCCAAAGCCTCGACAGCGTCGGCGACGTCACAGGGAAGGAGCACCAAACGGTGCTCAAAGTGAGCTCGACCACGACTGGTCTGATCACATACAGCCTGAAGGTCGACGTCCGGGTGGGCAGAGAGGAAGTCACGGTAGGTTCTGGCCAAGACCAGCAACGCCGTCTCGGTCTTGGCGCTCAGGGTGAGCACCGGGGAACTGCCCCTGTCCTTCTCTCGTTCGCCCTGCTCAGGAGCCTGCTCAACCAACACATGCGCGTTGGTGCCGCTGAAACCAAAGGAGCTAACGCCAGCGATCCTCGTCCCTTGTTGCAGCTGCCGCCAGGGCTCAGTCTCTTGGGGGAAACGGATGTGATCTCCGAGGCGGATACGCGGGTTCACCTCTGCGAGGCCCGCCACCGGCACCATCTGCGCATGTTGCAACTGCAGCACGGCTTTCACCAACCCGGCCATTCCCGACGCGCATTCCAGGTGTCCCACATTTCCCTTGGCAGCGCCCAGATAAAGGGGCGTACTGCGATCCCCATAGACAGCCCGAATGGCATCCACTTCAATCGGGTCACCAAGAGGCGTCCCGGTCCCGTGAGTCTCGATGAGATCCACCTCGGTGGCGGCCACCTGAGCGCACTCCAGCGCGCGCTGCAATACGTCTCTCTGAGCGTGAGCGTTCGGAACAGTCAGACCGCTACTTTCACCGTCATTATTGACAGCTGCACCTCGCAAGACAGCCCAGATCCGGTCGTTGTCTTCGAGCGCCGAAGAAAGACGCTTGAGAACGAGGACTCCACAACCCTCACCGCGTCCATACCCATCAGCATCGGCAGAGAAGGGCTTGCTGAGACCGTCCGGTGCCAGTGCGTTCATTGCGCACAGGCTGCTCATCACCGCAGGCGCGAGCATGAGGCTGCTGCCGGCTGCGAGGGCAACCTCGCACTCAGATTGACGCAAGGCATCCATCGCAAGTTTGACGGCAACCAGTGAGGATGAGCATGCGGTATCGATAGCGACCGCTGGCCCGTTAAACCCGTAGAAATAGGAAAGTCGGCCTGCTGCTACGCTGGAGATCACACCCGTCGACACGTACTGGTTAACTTCTGAGACCGAGTCAATGAGACTGCCGTACTCCGCATTGCTGGAGATTCCCAGATATACACCCGTACGGCTGCCAAGCAGGCTGGTCGGATCGATGCCGGCATCTTCCAAAGCATGCCAGCTGGTCTCCAGCAGCAGTCGGTGCTGGGGATCTGTGGAGCGGCATTCCACCGGGGGCATCTTGAAAAATCTGGCATCAAACTCAGCGACATCTTGTGCCAGGAAGTGGGCCTCACGAATGTAGCTGCGCCCTGGCTTGCCTGGCGGCGGCGCATAGAAGGCATCCGCGTCCCAGCGTTCGCGCGGAACGGAAGTCACTGTGGTGCGCCCGGAGCGCAGCAGATCCCAGTAGCGCTGAGGGCTCTCCGCGCCTCCGGGAAAGCGGCACCCCATGCCAACGATGGCGATCGGCTTAGCCTGGTGCACGTCCCGCGCTGCGTCCAATTCGGCGCGGAGCTCCCGGATCGTCACGATCGATTGCTTGAGCAGTTCCTTGGTGTCGAGGCTCATGCTTGTCCCAGTTCCTTCGTTGCCGCGTCCATTTCGCGACATAGCAATTCGGCCAAATCGTCTTCTTCAAGATCATCGAGCGCGATATCTTCTGTCTCGCTCGCAACCACCGCAAGATCATCTGAGTGAGCTTCCGCGGCATGGATTGAGGTCGCAAAGACCTCGCTAAGTTTGTTGAGATCGCCCTTGGTGACAATGACATGAGGCTCGTCACTACTCAGCGCCATCGACAAGCCTGTCCAGGCATCGTCTGGACCAAGCGGCTCAATCCCCATGCGGCTTCGCATCCAGGTCTTAACGCCATCGCTAGCAGGCATACCGCCTACCCCGTCCCAGAAGGACCACGCGATAGAGAGCCACTTTCCGGCCCGTTCTTCAGCTGCTTGAGACATCGCATGATCTAGGAATGCATTCGCATAGCAGTAGTCGCTTTGACCAAAGTTGCCCAGCACACTGGCCACAGAACTGAACGCCACAAACATCTCTAGGGGTTGGTCGACCGTCGCCTCCAACAGGGCTCTCGTACCAGCCACCTTGGGCGCGAGAACCGCAGCAGCTTCCTCGGGCGTCTTGTGTGCCAGCGCAGAGTCTCGGGTCACGCCAGCGGCGTGGATGACGCCATGAATTACCCCATAGCGCTGTGTCACAGCTTCAACACAGCGAGACATGGCACCAGCATCACTGATATCGAAGCTCACATATTCAGCATGGCCAGCCCTGTCCTCGATCTCAGACACGAGTTTGTCTGTCTCCGGCGAGGAGGGACGACGGCCCAGTAGGATCACGGTCGCTTGGTATCGGCTGGCCAGCTCCTTGGCGAATAGTGACCCCAAACCGCCTGCGCCACCCGTGACGAGGTAAGTGCCTCGCTCGCGCAAGGGCAATTCATCGATGTGTGGCTGGACCGATGTGAACCTTCGCACCTCGCGTTCTGGACGACGACGAACGATCGTGTCCACAACTTCTTGCCGCAACTCATCCAGAATCGCCTGTGCCACAGCTGGCCACGGCCACGATGGATGGCTGATCTCCAGCGTGCTCACGCTGGGCGCACCCGCTTCCAACCGCACTGCGTTCGCTAGGCCGCTGAGCGCGTTGACGGCAGCCGGGGCAGGGGCCTTTCGTGCTGTCTTGAACCCAAGCACCACCCTTCGAGGTGACTGGCCCTCACCCTGCTGGAACGCTTGGCACAGGGCGAGGACCGCGTAGAAACTGCTCTCGACCTGTTCCTCAATGGGCGCGCGCGCCTGATTCCACCAATACACAGCATGGTCGATCGGCTCGCCGATCTCCTCAATCACCCAGCGCAGGTCATCAACCTCGCCTGCACGCACCACAAAGTGATTCTCGGACTCTCGTGCCTTCTCTTCACCAAACGTGACATGCACGATCTGCTGCGGTCGCTGATCCTCTTCAAGGTTGGCAAAAGCCTCTGCCACCTTGCCATCAACGTCCATTAGCAGCACGCGGTCAGGGACGTTTCCGCGACTCCCCGACAGTTCCTGAGCCTGCCAGTCCGGGCTAATCATCGCAAGGGGTCCCGCAGTGATTGCCGCATCGACATCGCCCGCCCGCGTGCTCACTGCGTCATCCCCAGTTACCGTCAACTGCTCGAGCAGATACTCCGTGAGGCGATTCACCGTGGGAAAGTTAAAGAACATCTGCGGATCAAGCTCACGTCCAGCCTCCGTCTCAAGGGCGTTGACTAGGTCCATCGAAGTAATGGAGTCTAGGCCGAGGTCAAAGAACCCCCTGTCCCCATCGATGATCTCCGGCTGCTCGTATCCCAAGTGAGCCGCAATCAATGAGCGGACCGTGCTCTCAACCTCATCATGTCGCTCGTTGTCCGTCGCATGGGCAAGTCGTTCCAACAAGGTCGTGTCTCGCTCGCGTCGAGCTGGATCGAGCGGAGCCTGCGGATCGTCGACCGCACTATAGAGCCAATGCTCATCACGTGCGAAGGAGTATCCCTTCAGTGCCGTGGTGCGGCCAGTCTGCCACCCACTGCCCCAAAGCACGGTACCCGCCACCCAATCACCGGCCACGGAGTCGAGTTCTCCGTCAGTGGGGCGATCCCGGAGAACGCCCACCGCATCCACCTGCGGAGTACTCGCGTGCAATCCGGACATCGACCCATCTAAGAAGAAGCGGAGTTGTTCACGTGCCTCCCGCAGGTCGCCAGCCACGAGCGCTAGTCGCTGGTTGAGGGCAGGCCGCGCCAACCGCAGGGTTGTTGCCACATCGGCGAGCGAGAGTTCCTCGTTTTCGAGAGTCTCCGCCACGAAGGCCTCGATCTGACGACGGAGAGCAGTGGGATTGGTGGCAGAGAAGACGAGCAGTTCCGCGCCAGTCCTGGGGGCGACATCGGGCTGAGCGGTTGCCTCTTCCACCACAACATGGGCGTTCGCTCCTCCTGCACCGAAGGAACTAATCGCGGCTCGACGCGGCACTGTCATGCCGTCGATGACGGGGCATTCCCAAGGCTCAATTGAGTCGGGCAGGCGGAACGGGGTCTGCTCAAGGCCGAGCAACGGGTTCACTCGCGTCGAGTTAGTGCAGTGTGGATAAATCTTCCTATCGCGTAGTTGTAGCAGCACCTTGATCATTTGGGCGATACCCGCTGCTGCCTCGGCGTGACCGATGTTGCCCTTGATGGAACTCATGGCCATTGTGCCTTGTGGCACGTCTGCAAACACTCGACCAAGTGCCTCTACCTCGACGGGGTCGCCCAAGTCCGTACCTGTTCCATGCGCCTCGATCAAGGACACCGAACGCGGGTCGACGTCGCCGTCGGCCAGCGCAGCACCAACGAGGGCCGCCTGCGCTTCAATGCTTGGCACGGTGTAACCGCGCATGCGACCGCCATGATTCACTGCAGTCCCCCGGATTACCGCGTAGATGCGGTCACCGTCTCGCTCAGCATCCTCAAGTCGCTTGAGCAAAACTGTTCCGACGCCATCGGCCGGAACATACCCATTCCCACCGTCACCAAAGCTGTGGCAGTGGCCGTCATCTGACACGAATCCAAACGAATCCAAAGTGAGCATCTTCGCCGGGTGCAGCAGAAGGTTGGCACCTCCTGCGAGCGCAGCGTCCACACGTCCAACCCGCAAGTCTGCACACGCAGCGTGCAGCGCAGTGAGAGACGACGAACAGGCAGTATCCATCGCGACGCTGGGGCCATGAAGATCAAGGTGATAAGAGATGCGGTTTGCCGACGAATAGTGCTGTGAATCGAGCGGTAAGAGCACTCCCCGGCCCATGTCCTGCGCGCCGAACAGCGCATAGTCTTTGAAAGAGACACCCATATACACGCCAGTCTGTGGAGTGAGTTGGTGCTGGCCAGTCTGAGCCATGGCAGGCGGAACATAACCAGCGTCGCTCACACAGTGCCACGCACACTCCAGCAGAACACGTTCTTGGGGATCCAGATAGGCCGCGGTGCTAGGAGAAATACCGAAGAACTCGGCATCGAAGCACCTCTCGTCGCTAATGAATCCTCCCCACCGCACCTGATGATCCGGGTAGCGGGTCCAGTCCCAGCGATGTGCGGGAACCTCACTGATCAGATCGTCGCCAGCGATCAGCCGACGAGCCAATGCGTCAACATCTGAGGCACCGGGGAACCTTCCAGCCATGCCGATGACAGCAATATCTCCTTGGCTCGTCACCGTTCTAGCAGCGACTTCGCAGCGAGACTGCTGAGTACTTGATGGGACTTCGGGGGCTCCGTCTGGGTAGAGCCGCTGGATCGCTTGGACCACGTCCCCCACGGTCTCCGCCTCGAACATGAGAGACACAGGAATCCCTGGCAAGACCTCTTCCAACGCTGTAAGGAGCTGGCGGACGCGGATGGAATCGACGCCATAGCCCTCCAGCGTGCCGCTGCTCGTCAGACGTTCACGTGGGATGGCGAGCACGGTGCTGAAGACATCCAGCACGATTTCGGACACATCCGCTCGATGGACCGGCTTTGTCACCACCGGCGCCTCGCTGGCTTCCGAAGCCGAACCAGATTTCGCCAGCGGCTCACCCGCCCCCACAGGAATCAGCCAGCACGAGCCCTCCCTAAATGGATAGAGCGGAAGACTGGCGCGCGTGGGGCGCGAATGCTGCCACGCGACTTCCCAATCGACATTGACACCGGCAACCCACAACCGAGCAACGTCTTCCCACCGATGATGGGCTAGCGCGTCGGCGGCAAAGGAGGTCGTGAAGTCGGCGCCAAGCATGAAGGAAAGGGACGCGGCGTCGGCCGGCTTCGTCAAAACAGACGGATGAGACTCCCCCTGTGCCACACAATCCAGAGCAGTGGAAAGTTCTTCGAGCGACGAGACGACCAGTGCAAGGCGGCACGCAAAAGCTTGACGGCCGCACTGTGAGGTCATTGCAATCGCGGCGAGAGAAGGCAAGGACGAGGAAATCCGCGAAGCCGATTCGCTCTCGACGTCACCGACGGTACGTGCGTCGGCAGGCAGCGAAGACAATCCCACCAACGACAGTGCGCGATGCAGTCCCACCTGGTCCAAACCCAGGGAATCGAGCGGGTCGCTCGCCTCAACAGTTCCCACAGGCAATCCCAGGATCGTGTCGAGTGCGTGAGCGAATCTCCAGGGTGCGCTCTCGCTAGAGCCATGCAACCACCGTCGCCAACTCTCGACGACAGCCGCTAAGCGATCCTCGTCTGGAGCCGAGAGCACCACCACGTGGGATCCAGCTTCATCAACGTCAACGAGACGCTCTGCAGGTGCCGAGGCCACAATGACATGCGCGTTGGAGCCACCCGCACCAAAGGCACTGATCCCCGCCACACGCGGGCGCTCTCCACTGTTTGGCCACGCAACAGCCTCTTGAGAAATCTTGAAACCGGCTTCCGCGAGATCGAGATGTGGGTTCAGCTGGGCAGAGTGGAGCGACGGGGCGATGGTGTCATGCTCGAGCTGAAGGACCACCTTGGTCAACGCCGCGATACCCGCCGCCGACTCTGCATGGCCGATGGAAGACTTGACAGACCCTATCCAGACCGGTGCCGACGGAGCCGGCGAAAGCGCATTCTGGAGACCAATGACCTCGATCGGGTCACCAAGCGCCGTGCCTGTACCGTGCGCCTCGATGTAGCTAATGCTGGCTCGGTCCACCCCAGAGCGTCGCAAGGCCTCAGCGATGACGTCGCCCTCCGCGGCCGGGCTTGGAACCGTGAAACCATTCGTCCGTCCTGCTGCATTCAGGGCAGAGCCCTTGATGACCGCATGGATGTGATCGCCGTCAGTTAGCGCCGCTTCCAAAGGCTTCACTAGCACGGCCCCGACTCCCTCGGCCGGGACATATCCGTCGCCCCCAGCTCCAAAGGAGCGGCAGCGCCCATCGCTGGAAAGGAAACCTGCCTGCGACAGAGTGACGAACTTCGACGGGTGAGGCATCACATTGACGCCGCCCACGATGGCAGCGCGGCATCCCCCGTCGGCCAGACTCTGCAACGCCATGTGAAGAGCGCTCAGCGAGGAGGAACACATCGTGTCGACGGCAATACTCGGGCCGCGGAGGCCCAGGGTCCACGAGACCCGATTAGCGATCGACGAGAAGGAAGCTCCACCACGCACGCCAGCAGCATCGGAGAGCAGCTGATAGTGGCTGAACATCGCACCAACAAAGACACCAATGCGTTCGCCTCGGAGAGCATCCGGTCGGTAGCCAGCCTCTTCGACAGCATGCCAAGCAGTCTGTAAGAAGAGGCGTTCTTGGGGATCCATGTAATTTGCTTCAGCGGGCGAAATCCCAAAGAAGAGGGGATCAAAGCTATCGATCTTGTCTAGGAATCCACCCCAGCGAGCGGATGTAGTCCCAGGCCGACGGCCGTTTGGATCGAAGATCGCGTCATGGTCCCACCGAGAAGCCGGGACTTCAGTGATCGCGTCAACGCCGTCACGCAGGTTGCGCCAAAACACCTCCAAATCCGGCGCCTTGGGGTAGCGACCAGCCATGCCCACAATGGCGATGTCGCCTGTTGCGGGCGACGAGGAATGCGACGCACGCCCGCTCAAGGCGGCACCACGGGCAGCCAGTAACCTCCACTTCGCCGGGATCGCCTCATCTCGGTGCTCGGGGATCGCGCGAGTTGTCCGAGAGCGGGATTCCGGCCTCGGCTCCTGATCGTCGGTTGTGACCCCATTACGTTGAGCTAGACGAGCGGCAAGTTCGCGAACATTCTCGTGCTCAAAGAACAATGTCTTAGGAAGCCGGCCGAAACGCTTCTCTAGCTCCGCTGTCATCGACAGCGCGAGGATCGACTCCACGCCCATCTGCTGGAACGTCGTGGACGCCGTGCAGTCTTCTGCGTCGAGCTTGGTGAAGTGACGCACGATCTCAAGGACAAACCCTTCGATCTCTTGCAGCGACGTCGCGGCTGGGACGCCATCGTCAGGATCGGATGTATCCGCAAGGTCCGCCTCTGCTGCTCCTGTCACGGCGAGAACCCCACCATGGCCGCCGAGACTCCTCGCGCAGGCTGCGGCTGCCTGCTCACACGAGATACCGTTGGCCAGCGCCGTCGATGACACGTGCTCCACCAGATCGGTACCCCGTAATGCCGGCAGAGCGACGGAAACATAACGGGGACCGCCCTCTGTAGAGCAGGTCGCTCGCTCCTCCATCATGGCATCGAGGAATGCATTCGCGAAGGCGTAATCGGACTGCCCGACATTGGCAAATGTCCCTGCTAGCGAGGAGATCGTCATGAAGAACGCCAAGGAGTCATCCCGCGTCGCCTCCGCTAAGGCATGGAACCCTGCCACTTTGGGGGCAGCGACGGCCACCGCCGCGTCAACACTCTTCATCCGCGCGAAACTGTCATCTACCAAGCCTGCGCTGTGAATAACGCCGCGGATCCGAACCTCCTGGCGCAGGCCATCGCACAGGGCTGCGACTGCCGTGGTATCGGTGATATCGCACTGGGCGTACCTGACTCGTTCCCTCTCCCGAGAGAGAGTGCTCAGTGCACGCTGGACCTTGGACGCCGTCTCAGCGTGGCGACCGACCATGATCACCTGAGCATCGCTCCGCTGCAGGAGTTGCGCCGACAAAGTGAGGCCTAGTTCTCCTGCGCCACCACTGATGATGACAGCCTCCTGGGATCCGAGTGACGGCCAATCCCCTTTCGGGAGGTCGGTCGGCTCGATCGCCAGCACCAACCGCTCGCTCGATGTGAGCCGCACCCACTCCTCATCTTGCGACAACTCAGCCACGAGCCGAAGTGGTTGCGGCTCCAGGGAGGATCGCTCAAACACGACCGTGCGCAGACGGTAATCGGGGTCTTCTTCAGTCACCACGCGGCAGAAAGCAGCCATCGCCTTGGCGCATGCGGAGGCCTGTTCCCCAGTCTGCTCAATCAACCACATGATCTTGATCGGAGTGGCGGAACCGTGCTTCATCACGGCATGGAGTAATTCCAGTTGCATCGCGAGCAGCCGCAGGGGATCCGTCACATCGTCAACCAGAGCCACCACAACATCGGTCTCGCTGAGATTGACCAGTTGGTGTTCCACGGCCACGGTCGAGCCCGCATGAGCAGGCGACGCAGTTTCCAGAGCCGACAAAATCCGCGCCGTGTCTTGCGATCCGGGATCTGCTACCACCAGAACACGGGGCAGGCTCTCAGAAGGCGACGTCGGAGCAGCAACCTCACTGGTGCGAAAACAGCGAACAGTCTGATCAAACATGAGACGTCTCCTTCACCTCTCTCAGCGCGAGCCCATCGACTCGCACCAGCACATCGCCCGACTCGTTTGCCAGAGCAACGTCAGCAACAAATGCGGTGCTGGACGTGACACGCCTGCGCACGTGGGCATATATCTGGGCAGGAAGATCCATAGCGGCGAACCGCACGGAATCAGCCGCAAAAGGCAACCACAGACCGGGCTCGCGCCCCAGAAGGACACAACACTCAAATGCGGCATTGAGCATCGCTGCTAATGAAGGATGCCCATCGCCAGCCGTCGATCCGATAACCGCCAGCACCTCATCACTCGCGGCGCTACACGCCACCAGTTGCCGATACGACTGACCATGAGTGAGACCGAGCGCCTCAAGTCGACTGATCACAGCGTCGGCCGGTGCTGGGCTCCCACAGCGACGTCGCAAAGCATCAAGATCGATGCGTTCCAAAGAAGGCGATTCATCATCTAGGTCAGCAATTGCCGACGCTGCCACCGTCGCCCCAAAGCGCACGTCAACAGCGAGGCCGTCTACCTCCGGAACCAGAGATGTCTGCAATGTCACCGGTTCCGCCAAACTCACCAACGATGACCACGCCACATGAGTGAACCGCGTAACAGGGGCCTCGAGACCAAGCCCTGTTGCTACCGCCATCAGTTCAAGAGAGGCCGCACCCGCAAGCACTGGGACACCTTGGACACGATGGTCAGCGACAACCGGTGTGTCGGGTCCGAAGTCACTCTCGTAACACTGGGTGAACATCGAGGACACATTGCGATGAACGAGGGCATGAACTGGCACAAGCGTGACTTCCTGTGCCGCTTGCACCTGTGTCCACGGCTCAGGACGCCAATGCCGACGACGCGCGAACGGGTAACCAGGAAGTGAGATTCGCCGACGCTGCGGATCAAATTGCCACGCAACTGACTCGCCAGCCAACCACGCCTGGCCTTCCAAGGAGACGGGCTGAGATGACGAGGTCGATCCCCTTGACACGGAGGCGAGAGCGCACTCCAGCTCCTGCTGGTCGTGTGCAACGAGCAAGACACGGTGTTCCAAAGGCATCCGTCCCACTTGATAGGTGTAAGCCACGTCGGCAAGTTCAGTCGAAGTCAGTTGCTTGCCTCGCAACCACTCCTGCAATTGCCGGGCAATAGCAGCCAGATCGCCCGGGCGACAAGCCGATAGAGGCAGCTCGACGACGTCACAGTTTGGAGAATACTCCTCTTGGACAACCGGGGCTGAGGTCAAAATCACATGAGCATTGGATCCGCCCGCGCCAAAAGCAGAGACACCTGCCACCCGACGGCGGTTCGACGGCCAAGGACGGAGCTCGCGCACCACCTCCATGCCCACAGACTCCCACTCAATGTCTGGGTTGAGTTCGTCTGCATGGATGCTGGGGACGAGAGTCTCGTGCTGCATCTGGAGTAGCACCTTGGTCACCGAAGCCATACCAGCCGCGCTCTCACAGTGACCGATGTTCGACTTCACCGAACCCACGAGGCAGGGCTGGGAACGCTCCGCGCCGAGCGCGCGGAATAGAGCATCGATTTCCAGCGGATCGCCCAACCTGGTGCCCGTTCCATGAGCCTCGACGTAGTCCACATCGGCGCCGCTCAACCCTGCCTGAAGCAACGCCTCATTCACAACATGGGCTTGTGCCGCGGGTCGAGGAACCGTGAATCCATTGCTCCGACCGCCATGCCCCAGTGAGGTAGCCGCAACCACCCCATAAACGTGATCGCCATCAGCAAGGGCTTGGGCAAGCGGCTTGACGACGAGGACTCCAACGCCTTCTGACGGCACATACCCTGCAGCATCGGCAGAGAAAGCCTTACAACGACCGTGAGGACTCGTGAAACCGCTGGCTCTGAGCAAGCGGAACTTGTTGGGATGCACCGACAAATTGACGCCGCCCACCAGAGCCACCTCACAATCCCCGCGTCGCAGCGCTTGACACGCCACATGCAGGGCAGTGAGTGAAGACGAACACATGCTGTCCACCGTCATGCTGGGGCCACCGAAACCGTAGGTGTACGAGATGCGGTTGGAGAGGGCGGCAGGCACACCATTCAGCGCATAGCCGTTCGAGCCCATTTGTGACTGGGCACCGTACAACTGATATTCGGAGTACATCGCCCCGACATAGACCCCTACTGCCAACGAACCGTCAGCCTGACGTCCAGCCAGGTTGTCCGGGCGATGACCAGAATCCTCGATTGCATGATGGGCGCACTCAAGCAAGATCCGCTCCTGAGGATCCATCACCTCGGCTTCGGAGGGTGCTACTGCAAAGAAGCGATCGTCGAAGCAATCCGCATCCTCCAACATCCCCGCCCAGCCGAGACCGAAATCATCCGGGTACACGGGAGCGCCCCACTGCTGCCAACGCGAAGATGGGATGCGGTCAATGCTATCGCGACCGTGCCACAGGTTGTCCCAGAATTCAGCCACATTGGAGGCCTTCGGATAACGCCCAGCCATGCCTACAATCGCAAATTGCTCAGGGCTAGTGGATTCTCCGGTCTGGCGGCTGTCCGTCGCCTCTACGACGACTCCTGAGGCGACGGTCACCGCGGACACTTCCATAGGAGTGGAGGACGTGTCTGGCTGGATTGCGGCGCTACCTACCAGGGAGGCGCTCCCTTCGGGATGAGAAACCATGAGATGCTGCGCAAGCTCTCGCAGGGATCGGCTGTCGAAGAAGACGCTCTTTGACACCCGCCCCATCGTGGGGCGGAGCCGCTCAGCGAAATCGATAATCACGACCGAGTCCACACCGTAGGCTTCCAACGGCTCATCAAGATCGAGACGGCGGCGATCCACGCGAATAAGGTCAGCCAGGATGTCGCGTAACTTCTCCGCCAGGTCATCGCTGCTGATGCTGTCGCGAGCACCCATCACTAGTTGCTCGTTTGCTACCCCTTGATTGCCCGACTCAGTTTCCTGTGGATCGTCGCCGTTGCGACGAGCTCGTGCAACGAATGACCGAATCCGAGTTGGATCGCCGATCAGGGGCAGAACCCGAGCGGGGCTCTGAAGACGAAGGGCATGGAAAAGGTCGAGCGCAGTCTCTGTTGGCAGCGGAACTAACCCTGTTTGCGCTGTCATACGGGCCGCTGCTGCTGGCGCCAATCCCATGCCTGCATGAGCCCAGAGCGGCCAGCCAACAGACACCGAATGACCGCGCGCCTCTCCCCGCCGAACAGCTGCTGCCCGCCACAAGGCGAAGGAGTCTTCGAAACCATTCGCGGCTGCGTAGTCTGCCTGCCCCGGGTTTGCGATGCTGGCAGCCAGCGAGGAGCACAACATGAAACTGCGGAGCGGCTGATCTGCGACGGCGTCGTGGAGCGCAAGCGTGCCCAGCACCTTGGGCGCCAATACTTTCTGTATCGTTTCCTCGGACTTAGCAGCGTGAAGACCGTCGTGTACCACGCCCGCAGCATGGATGACATCGGTGACCGCGCCATGTTCGGCGCTCACGCGGACGACGAGGGCACGCACGGCAGCCGCATCGGTGATGTCAACGGACTCGTAGGTACAGACAACACCACCCCCAGTGAGTCGGCCGGTGAACTCTTCAATGTCAGGAGAAGAATTGCGCCGTCCGAGCAGGATTAACCGGACGATAGAGCCGTGGCGACGCGCACGGAACGCGAGATCCTCAGCGATGAGCCGTCCAACTCCGCCCGCGCCCCCAGAGATAAGCCACACGCCATCAACGGCCACATCAGGGGCTACCGGGCGTACGAACTCGCTCAGCGATTCCACCTCCCGGGCGTGCTCTGTCCGCCGCACCACCTGATCTGGTCTCTGGACACGGGCCTCCTCTCGCGACCAGGCTGCGATCACGGCCGGATCGGTTGCAGGCGGGCACAACATCAGCTGCGCGTCGAAACCCTCTTCAGCAGCAACTGTCCGCAAGAGCGGGAACAGCCCTGCCAACATGGAGTCCTCGCTCACCACCAATTGAACGAGCGTGTCGCCGTTTCTGCCGTCCGCTTCACGCAACACCCGAGTAACCTGCGTTGCCGCAGTCATGAACTCGGTATCGCGAGCGCTTCCCGTATAAAGGAGTGTGGCATCTACCTCGGGGGTCTCATAACACAATTCTTCATATGTCGTGAACAGGATTCGGTGGGGCGGGTTGTCGGTGCCACTGTGATCGGGCATCGAGACCGATTGCCAGGTTGGAACGAGCAGCACCACTTCAGGCCGCTCCACCGCATCAACTGCATGGAACCGGACACCGAGCATGTTCACCAAGATCTCACCCTGATCGTTACACACCGCGATATCCACGCCGCTCTCGTCAGTCGGCGTGTTGGCCGCTGCTGTCGAGACCACTGTGACGGAGTCAGGCAGTGTGTCGGCCAAGATCTCCACTCGCTGGATCGCGAACGGAAGTTTCTGACCCGCGCAGCCATCTTCTGACTGCTGGAGGAAAGCCCACGTAGATTGCAGCGCGCCGTCGATCATGGCAGGGTCCAAGAGGGTTCCCTCGAGCACCACGTTGCGACGGACCGTAGCTACAGATTCGGTGGCATTAACCTGAACTGAGCGAACAGTCCGCAGGGTCGCCCCGTACTCCAAGCCAGCCTCAACTAGGGCACTATACAGTTCCTCGACGGGGATCGTCCGGCGTTCCCCCGGACTCAAGACCGCCGCGCAGACCGCTCGGTTGTTGTGCAGCTCCGGCTCGACCATCGCGTCGCAGTATTCGACCTCGTTTTGATCGTGTGCGCTCGTGATGCGGATATGTGCGCGATCCCCCCTAGGCTCCACATGGATAGTGAGATCGGTGGCTTCTGCCGCAGGGCAAGGTCGGCTAAACACTATTCCTGACAGCGTGACCGGTTGAGAGAAGGACAGGCAACCTGCAGCGTGCAGCATTTCGATCATGACTGCACCAGGCAAGATCGCAGTCCCAGAAACCAGATGATCGCGCAATAGCGGCTCACGCGGGTCGAGGTGCGTCCGGAAAGCCACCCCTTCGAGGGTGGAACAGTTCTCGTGGACCAGAGGATGCAATCCCGCGCTCGCCTCCTTCGGCGGGGTCACCCAACATGTCTCGCGAGAAAATGGATAGCCGGGCAGACTGACGCGGCGCGGACGATCGCCCTGCCACATCGCGGACCAGTCAATCGCCAACCCTTCCACCCATCGACGCGCAATCTGGTGAAGATCGCCCTCAGCCAGGAGAGCCAGCGCTTCATCAGGAGCCGACGGATCGCGCTCCAGAGAGGACTGGGCGCGGGCAGCCCGACCTGTCATCACTTGTGAGGGCATTCCGGAACGGAAAGCGACGAGTTGCGAGACGGCATCGGCTAGGTCGGCTGTGACGATGGCGCAGCGCTGGGGGAGGGCCTCTCGTCCGGTCTGGAGGGTAAACGCCACATCACTGAGGCGCAGATCCGGAGTCTTCTGGGCAGCGTTGACGAACTCGTCGATTACGTTCTCAAGCCGCTCCTCATCGCGAGCAGACAGGACCACCACCATCGGGTGGGCTGGTTCTCCACCACGCGGAGTTCCCTCTGGCGCTTCTTCGACCACGAGGTGAGCGTTTGCGCCGCCCGCACCAAAGCTACTAATGCCAGCACGGAGCGGCATCGGGGCATCCCAGGGCTTTTCCGAACGAACGACCTCCACGTGTGCCTGTTCAAAGTCGATGTACGAGTTCAACGGGTCAGCGTGCAGGGAAGGGACGAGCGTACGATGGCGCATCTGCAGCAACACTTTGACCAAGCTCGCCACACCCGCGGCAGATTCACAATGGCCGATATTGCTCTTCACAGAACCGACCAAACACGGCTGCGCCAAATGGGAGGGGCCGAAGACCTCCGCAAGCCCTCGGACCTCGATCGGATCTCCTAGCTCCGTGCCCGTGCCATGTGCCTCCACGTATGAGACAGTGCCGGGATCAACATGACCGTCGGCGAGAGCCGCTCGTATCACATCAGCTTGCGCAGCAGTGCTGGGAACAGTGAAACCGCCGGCATGACCACCCGCGTTGATAGCGCTCCCGCGGATGACTCCCCAAATATGGTCACCATCGTCGATCGCCGATGCGAGGGGCTTGAGAAGAAAAGCTCCCACACCCTCACCTGGCACATAGCCAGTTCCACCCTGGCCAAAGGCACGGCACCGACCGTCCAGCGAAGCAAACTTGCCCTGTGACAACAGCACCAACTTGTCAGGATGGATGGTCAGATTCACCCCGCCAGCGAGTGCAAGATCTGACTCACCCGAACGGATGCTGTTGATCGCCAGGTGAAGCGCCGTCAGTGACGATGAACACATCGTGTCGAGAGCGATCGTCGGGCCGTGCAAATCCAGGGCATGGGAAACTCGATTCGCGATCGCGGCAAAGGACGACGGCACAGGCACGCTGTGACCATCGATGGATCCGCGAAGCAGGCCATAGTGGCCATACATCACGCCGACGAAGACACCCACCTTCTCTCGAGAGAGCGCTTTACGGGTATATCCGGCGTCCTCACACGCGTGCCAACATTCCTGGAGGAAGAGGCGTGCCTGGGGATCCATAAAGTCCGCCTCAGCCGGTGAAATACCGAAGAACAAAGGGTCAAACTTGTCGACGTCGTTGATGAATCCGCCCCAGCGTGCCGGGGTCTTGCCAGGCTCACCGGGCTTTCCCGTGTAGCGGCGATGATCCCACCGTCCGGAGGGGATCTCAGTGATGCAGTCCCGGCCCTGACGCAGGCTGTTCCAGAACTCATCCAGCGAATCACCGCCCGGGAAGCGACCGCTCATGCCGATGATGGCGATATCGCGTGTCTGGGGACCCACCTGTCCTTCGTCGATTCGATCAGAGCAGCGAACCGGTGTCACGGCGCTGACAGCGGGGCCAGCAAGCGGGATGTTCGCGGCGACACTCTCTTCCAACTCGCCGCACACGGCCGGATACTTCGTGGCCAGGGTATAGGCCAACTCTTCGATCGTGACGTGCTCAAAGAACAGAGTCTTGGGAAGAGACCCAAAACGCGTCTCCAGCTTCCTGGTGACCGTCATGATGACGATGGAATCCAGCCCTAGATCCTCGAAAGAGTCGTCCAGGCGCACCCTCTCTTCGGGGGTGCCGGTACCCTCACAAATCGCCTCGCGTATCATCTGGGCGGCCGCAACGGCGAGGGCATGCCCCTGAACGGCAACGGTCTGTTCCAAAGCCGAGGGCTGATCTTGGCCGGAGATAAGCGCTTTCCGCATTCCTCCGGCAGAGCCCACCCCACACGCAATCGCAGGTTGCCCCGTCGCAATGAGGGACGGAAAGAGACCGACGCCGATAGCACGGGGCAGCGGGATCATGCCCAGATCGCGCTTCAGCGCAGCGATGGCCTCATCGCTGATCCGCATTCCGCCGTCGGCCCAATACGGCCACGCGATGCTGACCGACTGGCCATGACGCTCGCCAGCTCTCCGCAACTTCTCACGGTGGTGTACCGCACCGTCGACGTAAGCGTTCGCCGCGCAATAGGCAGCCTGCCCAGGGTTACCGATCCAGGCCGACAGCGAAGAGCAGACGGTGAAGTGGCGCAGCGGTTCGTCTGCGAGAATCTCATCGAGCACCTCGAAACCCACAGCCTTGGGCCCCCACACCGCTGAAAGCTGCTCGGCCGTTATCCCACGCAGCATCGAGTCTGAAAGCACGGCTGCCGCGTGGTAGACGGCATCAAGCGCACCCCACCGCTCATGGATCTCGGCGACGGCGCAAGACACGTCCTCTCGCGACGTCACGTCTCCTCGTAGATAGAGGACGCGATCGGGCGCGGCACTCGCCCACGACGGCAACTGCGCGGGCTCTCCTGAACGCGAGAGAATCGCCGCACGACCGCCAGCCTCAACGACTGCTGCAGCGATCAGCGCACCGACTCCGCTCGAGCCGCCAACCACCAGTGCGGTCTCGGCTCCCCACTCGCTCTCCGGGATCTCAGACTCTGCAAACTCGGCCACCTGTCGGAGGCCGTCGCGCACGCACACCTGGATGTCGTCGGCCGCAATCTCCGCCGCGACAGCCGCGGGAGCTTCATCGAGATTCGTCACGGAGAGCAGCGTCGTCTTCATCGACGTCTCAAGTCGCACAGTCTTGAGATAACCCGAAACGGCGGCGGCAGTCGCACTCGTACCACCGCTGGTGTCCACGACAATGAGGCGACGCGTGGCCTCGCGATCAGCCAGAAGCGACATGAGGGTGGTGTGACACAGCCCGACGGTTTCCAAAGCGTCGCTGGCGTTCTCTTCTCGTGTCGGCAGTACCCAGCACGCTCCGTCACAATCAGTGGGGGTTCCGAGGTCTACTGCTCCGGTCCACAACGCTGAGTCGAAGTCTTGATTGAGAAGAGCCACGCGAGTTCGGGTAGACGCGAAGAGCGGCCGGTCTCGCCACGTCATGACGAATGCCATCTTGTCGAAGTCACGCCCGTCTAAGGCCGCGAACGTAAGGCCTTGGGTCGCCAACAGGAGTTCGCCACCCTCACCGATGATGTCGACGTTGAAACTGGCGCTGTCCTGAGAAGAGCGGGCGACATACACGCGACGGGCCCGATCCGGGCTTCCCCACACGTCGATGCGATCGGCTGTCAGAGGCACATAGGAGTGATCTACCGGTAGGAGCGGCCCCACCGCCTGCCATGCCGAATCCAGGATGCCGGCCCAGTCCGCCTCGCCTGTGACAGCCAGGTTTCCTATCGCAGCGTCGTCAGTCACACGAACATCGCGAAGCAACCCGAACCTGGGCCCATATTCCACTCCTGGCGCAACTCCTCTTAACGCTGGGACAGAGAATGTGTTCTCAGCGGGCACAAGGGATTGGAACGGCTCGCGCCACGATGTCCTCCTCGCACTCACACAAGTGCCGTCATCAGTAGCGATCGTCAGCGCCCCGGCTCCATCCTGAGTGAGACGCAATGTCAGCGGCTGACCGGAACTCGTGAGGGGATGTGACCACACGATGTCCGAGAGCGCAGTGTGCTTACCCTGCTGCGCAAGCCATTGCCACAGCAACTCCGCCGACGCAGCGCCTGGCAACACACCGACACCGTTGATGCGATGCTCCCGCAAGCGCCAATCGTCTGTCTCGAGGCGGATCACATGCGTCGTCTCCGCCGGTCCCCCACGGTGCTTGCCACCAGGCTCAAACCACAGGGGCACTTGTTCAAAGGGGTAGGGGGGGAGGGAGACGGTCCGACCCTCTTGAGTTTGCTCGAACCTGTCCCACGCAAGAGTTTGTCCATCCACCCACGCTGAGGCCAGCTCACCAAGCGTGGAAGTCTCACTGCTATCATCGCGACGAGCACGCGTCGCACGGCCTCGATGCCACCCGGAAGAATCGCCAACGGCGAATCCGTGCAAGAGTCGGATGGCATCCTGACGATCCGAGGCAACCGTTGCAGCGCGCTCCGGCAGCGCATCCCGTCCTCGCTGCAAGGTAAGGGCCACGTCGCGAAGGTCTAAAGAGGCGTCGCGCTCCAACGCCTCAGCGAGAACCCTTGCCATCTCGCGCAGCTGGCTCTCTTGATGAGCCGACAAGACCAGCAGTGCGGAATCCGCCATTGGCTCTCGCCTTATTGACTTCGGCACATATTCCTCTACCACTGCGTGCGCATTAGTGCCGCTAAAACCGAAAGAACTCACAGCGGCACGGCGCGGCCCGTCTGAAAGCCATGGACGCCGCTCGGTGCCCACGACAAATGGCGACTGAGCAAAATCAAAATGATGGTTCAGCGTGCCGGCGTGCAGCGTCGGCACAAATTCGCCATGCTGCATGCACAAGACGATCTTCTGCAGCGACGCCATGCCCGCTGCAGCCGATGTGTGCCCCACATTGGACTTTACAGAGCCGATGGTGCAGAACCCAGTGTCTGACGTCCACGTGCGGAAAGCTCCAGCAAGAGCTTCCAGCTCGATCGGATCACCGAGCACCGTGCCGGTGCCGTGCATTTCCGCATAGGTGATGCCCCGTGGATCAATCTGACCCCGTTCGTAAATTTCCTGCACGAGCGCTCGCTGGGATGCCAGATTCGGCGCAGTGATCCCGTTGGTGCGCCCATCCTGATTGATCCCGCTACCAAGGATGACTGCATGAATGTGGTCTCCATCAGCCTCGGCGTCTGCAAGGCGCCGCAAGACGACGGCACCAGCTCCTTCACCCGGAACAAAACCGTCGGCATCGTCTGAGAAAGCACGGCAGGCACCCGTCGGCGAGAGCATGCCTGCCGCCGCCATATCAGCGAGTCCGTCAACCGAGAGGTACGTGGCCGCCCCGCCGACCACAGCCATGTCGATCTCCCCAGCCCGTAAAGCAGCTACTGCAAGGTGGAGTGCCACCAGTGACGACGAGCAAGCTGTGTCGAGTGTGAGCGCCGGGCCCTTGAGATCATAAAAGTAGGAAACACGGCCTGCCGCGATCGCATTGCTGGAACTCGTGACAGTAGCCCCAGTGGAGCCCTCTCGATCAGCCAAGATCAGATAGTCACCGTTGGCTAGCCCCAGATACACGCCACAGCGCCTGCCCGAGACTCGAGCTCGGGAATACCCTGCGTCTTGAAGCGCCCGAGCGCCTTCTTGCATGAAGAGGCGATGCTGGGGATCAATCGCTCTGGCCTCGGCATACGGCACCTGGAAGTAGGCCGGATCAAAAGCATCAACATCATCGAGATAGCCGATGCGCGGTGTGGCCACCTCATCTACACTCGCGCCAGCAAAGCGCGCGGGCAAGGCGCGTACCCCATCACGCCCGTTGGCGATGAGATCCCAATACTCCTCCAGATTGGCGGCGCTCGCATAGCGCCCAGACATGCCGATGATGGCAATGCTGTCCGACCGCGTCACGGAGTTAACAGATGTCTCATACTCTTCCTGCTGAGTAGGGACGGAATCGAGTTGCTGCAGCAGCAGGCGCGCCTGCTGCGGATCGATTCGATGCTCACGCAACGCTGCGAGAACGTCAGCTCGAGAGGTGAGGTTCATGCTCACTTCTCCTCGTTGGAAATCAGCCCGGCCGCCTCGTCTGGGGCCACATTGCCGTCGTAGACCTGCTGGAGCAGCAGGTCTAGGTCATCAGGCACGGATTGCTCCCCCGGATCGCTGTGCCTGCTGGCCGCGGACATCTCCTGGGCGACCATCACGGCGAATGTGTCCATCGTCGGGAATTCGTACAGCTTCGTGGTCGAGAGCTTGAGACCCAATTCAGTGTTGATCGCACGCATCCATTCGACACCGACAATGGAATCAAGCCCTTGTTCCATGAAGCTTCGGTCAAGTTCCACCTCGTCAGGTTCCACAAATAGTTCGCGGGCCAGGCTAGCGACGAGTCGATCCACGATGTCGGCAGCCTGCACGGCAGGGGCCCCAACGACTGGGGCATCGGCGGCATGGGTCTGCTGTACTGTCGCCGCTGGAACGGCGTCTGAGGGCAAGAGGGGGGCGGGCGTCACCGGCTCGGTCACAGACACAACCTCTGTCGCCCCGTCCTGAGCCAGATCGGGCAAGGTAACCTTCGTCTCAACCACAGGACCGGCAGAGTCCACCTCGCGAATCACGTCGACCGGGTCAGAGAGCGCGGTCTGAGTCGGCGCAGACTGGAACTGCGGCTGCGGTTCAGTCTGGGTAACCGACTGGAATTCAGGAGAGGTGGCGACGCCGGGCCCACGCCAGTAGACCTTAGGCTCGAAGCAGTAACCCGGCAGCGACAGCAGAGGCGCGTCGCCGAAGGTACCCACGGGAATGTCATAGCCCTGGCAATAGAGCTCGCCCACACTGCGCAGCGCATCATCGACCTGCTCCGGGTTGCCCTGGCCAATCATGCCAACCTGCTGTGCCACGAAGCTGCTGAGGCTTGCGACGCTGTGCGTGCCACGCGCGACCGTGCCGAGAAACACACGGGAGCTCTGCCGCCCCTGCGCTGCTGCCGCCAACGAATCGATAGCGCCGTCTATGTCAGCGACGACCAACGCAGCCCGATGGGTGAGATGTTGACGGCCCTCAGCGAGCGTGCGTGCAATCCCCTGCAGAGGGGTTTCACGATGATCTTGCAGCCAGTTTGCTAACACACTCAACTGCCGACTCAGAGCAGCCTCATCGCTGCCTGAGACCACGAGCAAGGTTGGCGTCGCGGTTCCGGCAGCCGTCGGCTTGGGATCGCCTTGTTCCAGGATCACGTGGACATTCGTGCCGCTAAAGCCAAAGGCACTCGTGGCAGATCGCCTCAGCGCCGCTCCCTGCGGCCAGGAGGTGAGCTCACGATTCAACCAGAAGGGAGTTGTTTCCCATGCCACGTGATCGCTCGGATGCCCACACGACAGGCTGGGCGGGATCGAGCCGTGCTCCATAGCTGCCATAGCAACGATCAGGTTGATCAACCCAGCAGTTGCCTGTGCGTGACCAACCGTCGGCTTCACCGACATTAGAGCGATGCTCTGCTGCGAGGCATCTGCATACGCATTCGCCAGGGCGCTCACTTCGATCGGATCGCCGAGGGGCGTGCCCGTGCCATGGCCAATCACCAAGCCAATCGAGTCGGTCGTCACATCAGCATTGGCAAGAGCGCGACGAATCACTTCCTCCTGGGCATGACCGCTGGGAGCGGTGATGCTCTGACTCCGACCGTCATAGTTCATAGCACTGGACAGAAGCCTCGCCCGGACACGGCGGCCTTGACCACGGGCCTTGCTCTCCCGCTGGAGGACGATCACGGCCACGGCCTCCCCCGGCACCATTCCATCAGCCTCGCCGTCGTAGGCGCGGCACACGCCCGTAGATGAGAGCATGCCCGCGTCTGCCATGGCGTCGTAGACCTTAGAATCGCTGATGATATTGGCGGCGGCGACGATGGCGGTATCGCAATCTCCCGTCTCCAGTCCGAGGCGTGCCTGATGGAGCGCTGCCAAACCCGATGAACAAGCGGTATTGATAGCCATGCATGGTCCTGAGAGATTCAGGAAGTAGCTGATCCGAGCTGCCAGCACAGAGTTCGCGTTCGAAGTAACGCTGGCGCTCTCCAACAGGCCAAGATAATCGCCTTCCTCAATACCGACGTACACGCCGACACGTTCGTGATGGAGTTCTTCGTCAGTCAGAGCCGCATCTTCGATCGCATGCCACATCTCTTGCATGAGTAGTCGCTGACGCGGGTCCATCTGGAATGCCTCACGCGGCGCAATGTCAAAGAACCGCGCATCAAATTCGCCAACCCCCTCAAGCGTGCCCATCCATCGAGTCGCGGTATCGGCATGAAATTCTGCTCGTTCGCTCGGGACAGTATCAATCGCTGAGTGGCCCGATGTCATCAGCTCCCACAGCGCGTCGACATCACGGGCTTTGGGAAAACGTCCCGCCAGTCCCACCACAGCCACAGCGTCACGACGAGTGGTATCCCGCTCAGGAACTGAGAGTCCCGACTTGGCATGAACCGTCACAGCCTGGAAGGAATCAAGCGCCACCGCAGTCGGAGCGGCACTGTCTTCCGGTCCCTGGAAGAGGCGCTGCATTTCCTCGGCGTGATGAGCCAGAATGTGCGTGACAAGGGCATCAATAGTTGTCGCGCGGTAGAAGTCAGTGGGAAGGATGGGGACGCCGAGGTTCTCCTCCAAGTTGCCAGCCAGTTCCACCTGTAGCATCGAATCCATCCCGTAGGCCTGCAATGACGCCGTGGTATCGATCGCCGAAGCTTCCAATCGCACGACAGCCGCAACCTCACGACGCACAGCGTCGCTCACCCGATCGGCCAGGGACCAACCCGCCATCTTCGGCTGCCAACCAACTCCAACCGGAGCTTGGGAAGTGACGGTGCCAGCCTGCGAAGTGGACTGCGACATCGGCTGGAAAGGAGAGTGAAGTGCCTGCGGCCGGCTCGGCCAGAACGGCTCGCGTTCAAACGGGTACCCAGGCAGGGATACCGTCATGCCAAGTGCCGGCATCGGCGCCGGACAGGCACCCTCGAGATATCGCTGCGCAATGCTCTCTGCAGAGGCAGCCGCGCCGGGACCATTCAGCCCCGCAGCGAGACGGCTCATCTCCGATGAAGCCTCCGCCCGCAAGGCGTCACGCGTGAGCACGCGCCGCGTCGGGCCACCGTCCACGTCAACAACAGCTGCGCGCATCGCCTTCGCAGCCTCCTCGACGGACGAGACGACGGCAGCGAACCGATGTTCGTGATGATGGCGGCCCTCGGCCGCGGTCCGGACTAGAGCGGGCAAATCAGGCGCTTGCTCGCTCGCACACAGTCGAGCCAGGTCGAGGAGACGCTCGTCAAGCGCCCGTGCGGTCTTAGCCGAGACGAGAAGGGGCAAGGAGGCATTCATGTGAGACTCCGGATGAGAAGTATGAGAATGAGTGGGTTCGCGAACGACGACGTGGGCGTTAGTGCCGCTGATACCGAAGGCGCTGACAGCGCCACACCGAGGATGGTTCACGGGCGAGACCCAGGGACGGCTGGTCGAGCTGAGGTACACGGGGCTGCCCTGGAGCCGCAGATGGGGGTTGACGGGTTCGCAGGCTGGATTGCCCGGGAGAGTTTCGTGGCGCATCGCTTCCATCAAGACGATGAGACTGACCAAGCCGGACGCCGCCTGGCTATGTCCCACGACTGGCTTGACAGAGACCAGCGCACAACTGTTCTCACCAGAGCCGAGGGCTGTGTGTGCCGATGCGAGTGCGTTCGCTTCGATGGGGTCACCCAGCGTGGTGCCTGTTCCATGGGTAATCACTAAGTCGATTTCGTCCGGACCGATGGCAGCTGACGCGTACACTTCGGATTCCAACGCTCGTTGCGCTTCCCCGTTGGGGGCGGTCAGCCCGTTGGTCCTGCCGTCATAGTTGATACCGCTGGCCACAATGACGCCGTATTCGCGACGACCTGTTTGGACCGCCCACGATTCCCTCGTCAGCACGACGGCCGCCACGGCTTCGCCAGCCACCATGCCGTCAGCGTTCGCGCTGAAGGCGGAACAGACTCCGGTGCGCGAAAGCATGCCAGCGCTGACCATCGCGTCATATGTCGCGGGATGAGCTAGGACGTTCACCGCACCGACAATGGCGAGATCGCACTCACCAGCTGTCAAGCTCGCCGCCGCTTGATGAAGAGCAACCAAGCCGGAAGAACATGCGGTATTAGTTGCGACCACAGGGCCGTGGAGATCAAGGAGATAACTCAATCGTGCTGCGAGCGCACCCGTGTGGTTGGAAGCCACCCGACGGTCTTCATTTTCAATGAACTGGTAGTCGCCATCTTCCACGCCGACAAAGACGCCCACGCGCGACTTCCTTAGCGCATCCGGGCCGATCGAAGCGTCCTCCAGCGCGTGCCACATCTCTTGCAGAAGCAGTCGAGCCCGAGGGTCCATGCCCACAGCTTCTCGCGGAGAAATCTCGAAGAACACGGGATCAAAACGCTCAATGTCGCTCAGGGCAGCCACGTGGCGTGGCGTCTTATCCCAACCGGGGCGCTGACCCGCAAGATCGACAATCTGCGACTCAGCTGCCAAGATTGACGACCACAGGACCTCTACATCATCGTTTTGCGCGGCTCGCACGGCACGACCGATGACGCATACATGATCCCGGTCCATCGCGGTGCTGTTTTCCCGCGTCGGCTGCGGGCGCGCCCCTGTTCCTGGGATCTGGTTTTCCCGGTATGGATCGGGCTCTGACACGTCCTGATCCTCCAATGGTGAAGTCATGCACTCGTCGGCAAGATAGATGGCGAGGCGTCGAGGTGTCGGGTGATTGAACATGCTGTCGGGGCTCACGTCACAACCCAGCTCGTCGCACAACGAATCTGCAAATTCGACGATCGTCACCGAGTCGAAACCCAAGTCTTGGAAGGAATCGTCAGGATCCTGCCTCGGCACCGGGATCTGTAGCACCTCTGCAATGCTCGCGTGACAAGCGTTCAATGCCCTATCTACCATGGCCTCACGACTCACCATCGATGGCGTCGATTCCGGCGAGACCGCCGTTGATACCATCGCGACGGGACGAGTCTGAGACATTGCGCTGACAGTGCCCCTCAGCTCCACGCCTGGATCTCCAAAGTCAAGCCAGTAGGGCTCTTCCTCGAACGGATAAGTTGGCAGGCTCAGGCGTCGGCCTTGAGAGACGATGCCATTCCATGTGCTGAACTCACCCGCCAACCACGCGTCGCGGAGTTTGGTTGGCGCCTCTGCCCCTCGCGCGACAAAAGTGGCAGGCCGGTGGAGATCAACATGCGAAATACCTTGCCCATCACTCACCGACGCCAGCCACGACCGGACATCCTCGAGATCAGCCACGACTGCGGCAGCACGCCAGGCGAACGCCTCTCGCCCCACCTGAAGTGTAAATGCGAGGGCATCAAGGTCATTCTCGGCAACGTCACCGCGGCGAAGAACCGTCAAGAGTCGAGCCGCCATCTGTCGCAGAGCAGCCTCGCTCTTGGCCGAGAGCACCACAACCTCAGGGCCAAAAGCGACAGCGTGATCGCGAGACGCTACATGTTCGGCGACGATGACATGGGCATTGGACCCACCAGCACCGAAGGCAGAAATTCCCGCCACCAACGGCTTGTGCTCGCTCATTCTTTTCCACGGTGCGGCGTGTTGAGGAACGTAGAAGCGCGATCCTTCAAGTTCGAGTAACGGGTTCAACTCAGAGCTGTGGAGCGACGGAACTACTGTCTTGTGCTTCATCTGCAGCAGCACCCGCGTGAGAGCGGCGATGCCGGCCGCGCCCTCGCAGTGACCGATGCTGGCCTTCATCGAGCCCACTGCACAAGCAGCTCCGTCACCGAAGCCCTTAAGGAGGCCCTTGACTTCGATCGGATCGCCTAGCTTCGTGCCCGTACCGTGGGCCTCCACATAAGTCACGTCCGCGGGATTTATGCCACTCTCTTCAATGGCCCCACGGATGACCTCAGCCTGAGCTACAGCGCTCGGTACTGTGAACCCCGTCGTCCGGCCGGCGTGATTGAGCTGGGATCCCTTCACGACGCCATAGATGTGATCCCTCGCCTCGACTGCCGCAGCGAGCGGCTTCAGCAAAATCGCACCGACGCCCTCACTCGGCACATACCCATCGGCATCTTTGCCGAACGCGTGGCAGCGCCCAGTCGGAGAAATAAAAGCGTTGGTGGCCAGCAGCAAGGACTTGTTGGGGTGAAGGGTGAGATTGACACCGCCTACGATCGCCTGACGACATTGGCCCGCCTGAATGGCACGGCATGCCTGATCCAACACTGTGAGCGACGAGGAGCACATTGTGTCTGTCGCCACGCTCGGGCCCTTGAGATTGAGGTGATAAGAAACCCGATTCGGGACTCCAGCTAGATTGCCTGCGACGGCGATAGATCTTCCACGCTGCTGCGCCTCAACACCGAAGAATTGGTACTCCATGGTCATCAATCCCACGAACACACCCGTCGATGCCGCTCCAGAAGCAGACAGATCGCCAGGTGTATAGCCAGCGTCCTGAATGGTTTCGTAAACGCACCTTAGGAACAGTCTTTCCTGAGGGTCCATCTCAGCCGCTTCACGAGGCGAGATGTTGAAGAAATAGGGATCGAAGTGATCAATATCGGTCAGGAAGCCACCGTCTTGAGGGACGAGGCGATCGTAGGCATCAGCCCAGCGGACATCGCCCATTGACCAGCGGCCATCGGGCAACGTGCCGACAGTGTCACGTCCGTGGAGTAGGTTCTCCCACAGTTCGGTGAGATTGTTGGCACCTGGGTAACGGCCGGCTATGCCAACGATCGCCATATCGAGCGGCCCATGGTCTGGCGTCGATGCAATCCTCTGGACCGAGTTGGGTACGCGGCGCTGACGGCGAGAGTGTCGTGGAGCCGAGGCTGCTGGACGCGCCTGGTTAACGTCGGGCAATGCAGGTGGGGCGTCGCAAACCTCGAGACGAAGCAGGTCAGCAACCGCCTCGGGGCGCTCACTCACGATCTCGCGAGCAAGCGAGATAAGCGTCTCATGCTCAAAAAAGAGAGTGCGCGGAAGCGACCCTAGGCGAGACTCAAGATCCTCGATCACATCGATCGAACTGATGGAATCCAATCCAAGCTGGTCCAAGCTGGCATTTGGGTCTAACCACTCAAAGGAGAGTTTGAGGTGCTCATGCAACGCATGTGTCACCACAGTCAGGACTGCCTGGACCGGGTCCTGCTCGGACGCTGGCGAATCAGCATGCGCGATCGGCATCGCAGCGAGTTGGTTGGTAGCCCTAGGCGCTGGGGCTCCGACGAGATCCACCATCGCCTCTTCAAAACGACCAGGCAGAGCACTCATGCACAATGTTTGGGGTAATTTCGACGCAAGGCTCGTGTGGAGGGCGTGAATACCGCTACTGGCGGGAATCGCAGCAAACCCGGTTTCACGGCCCAACTTCTCTAGCGTGGCGGCCGGCATGCTCATGCCGCCATCGGCCCACAGCGACCAATCAATGCTCACTGTGGTGCCATGCCGCTGTCCGCTCTCAACCAACGCCGCTCGCTTGTGTGCCCACGCGTCCATGAAACCGTTGGCAGCCGCGTAGTCTGTCTGTCCGGCGTTGCCTACCGCACCCGTGGTTGAGGCAAAGAGCACAAAGACATCCAAGGGGAGGTCTTTCGTCGCCTCATCCAGATTCACGCAGCCCCACACCTTCGGCGCTAAGACCGCGTGAAGGTCGTCGGTCGTCTTGGTGCGAAGTGATCCGTCACGGGTAGTTCCAGCACAATGGATGACTCCGACCAAGTCACGCTGCTTCGCAACAACGCGACGAACATCAACCTCATCGAGCAAGTCCATTTGCTCATAACTCACGCGCTCGCCCGCGTCCAGGTCCGCGAGCACTCCGTTGGATCGGTCCCCCGCAATGGAACGGCCCGTCAAAACGACCTGAGTGGCAGGGGCAGACAAGATGTCTCGAGTTACCAGAAGGCCCAATCCGCCGAGGCCCCCGGTCACGACGTATGTGCCCGGCTTCCACTCCCGCTCACGCTCAGGCAGTCGCTTCCACTGCATCCTGGCAATGTCGCCATCAGTGACACGGAGGTGGGTTTCCGGCTGCTCAATCCCGGCTTGTGTGGCCAACAGTCGTTCAAGATCATGAGCCGTGACCTGAGGGCCTACCTCGATCAGTTGGGGGATGATGCGCCGACTCTCTTGTCCGATCGAAGCCACCATTCCCACCAACCCGGCGCCGAGCCCGAGAGGGACCACTACCTGCAGTAACCGAGGGGTTGCAGGCTTAGACTCCATCAGGTCTTGGGCGAGTCTCAACAGGTTCTCGGCGACGAGAGTGAAACTCTCGGCTGTGTCGTCAAGGGCAGGCAGGGGGTGGAGCATGGCCCCCGCTCCGCTGACTGTTACACCGGACGCTGCCACATACCGACCACGTGCTGCGCTCAACTCACGTGTCTCTTCCAGAGGCTCCCACGAGGGGGCGAGCACGGCGGTGATCGTGGCATCGTTGTCATGCATGGACGCCGCGGACAGTACTGAACTAAATCCGCGTACTTCAAGAACGACGTTGCCATCCGTATCGAAAATTTCGATGTCGAACTTTTCCACGCGACTGCTACGACCGAGATGGGTGATGCGCGCCACCACATTTCGAGGCATGGGCATGAAGACCGTCACGCGATCCATGCGGAAGGGGCGGCTAGGCATCATTTGCTCCTCGCCCAGGGCGATTGTGGCCTGGAAAATCCCGTCTAGCACATCCGGGCGAATCAGTGCGTCATCCCACAGAGTGGTACTGCTACGAGCCGTGGCGATCGCCATCGAACCATCGACAATCACTTCATCGAGGGTGTGGTACCACTCGCCGTATCGGAGCCCCTCCTTCTCGAGCGCCGCCCGAATCTCAGCGCCACTGCGTCGCAGCCCACTCATGTTCGACACATTCACCACCGGCCTAGGGCGGTCGGACTCCTCCAGAATCATCGTCACGGCACTCTTCTCAGCCTCGTCAGTACCTGCGACGAGATCGAGGACGACGGCCCCGTCGTCACGCAGATCGGCGAAGACGAACGCATCAGTCGGTGCTGTGACGGAGAACGGTTGGGTGATCTCAAGATCAGTCAGTACCAGCGTTTGAGCGTGGGCATCGCTGCAGCTTAGAATCCTTGCCGCATCGCACAACACCGCCAGATGGCCTGCAGCCGGCAGGATCGGCACACCATGCGATAGATGATCGGCAACAAGGGGGTTGCTGGCATCCCATGTGGTTTGCGTCGCCAGTCCTTGTTGGAGACTGGACACGTTGAGCCCGGCCAGCCGTCCCCTCTCGACGGGCGCTTGTGCCGACACTTCGGAAGTAACCCAGTAGTGCTCCCGTTCAAAGGGATAGCCAGGCAACGATGCTGTCGGCGGAAGTTCCTCCCACAAACCGGCCAGTGGCGGCACATAGCCTTGCATATACGCATCGCCCAATACCTCGAGGGTCTCGAGCAGTTCGGCTCCGCGATAAGTCCGGCACGAATGCACGAGGTCTTCCAGCAAGCGCGCCTGAACCTTCTTTTCCTGGAAGTGTTGAGGCACCGTCGTGATGGGAAAAGTACCGTCCGCAACCGACTGGAGTGCACGGATCAAATCGTCACCAGTCGCGCCAATGACGGCAGCCCGATGCGGCAAATGTTGCCGTCCCAGCGCCAGGGTTCGGGCCACCGAGGGGAGAGTGTAATCCTGCGACTCCAAGGCTTGTGCCAGGTTGTGTGCCTGTCGGCGGACAGCCGCGTCAGTCATTCCTGACAGCAGAAATAGGTGGGAACTAGACTCAGTATCGTCATAACGGAGCTGATCGCACGACATCATCATCATGTGGACATTGGTGCCACTAACACCGAACGCGCTCACGCTCGCGATACGCGGCTGCTCGTTCCAGGGCCATGGCTCGCTCTGCGTCGGAACCCTCAGGGCACTTGCCGCCCAGTCGACATATTCGCTCGGCTGCTCGAAGTCCCGCGACGGGGGTACCGTCGCAGACCACAAGGCTCGGGCAGCAATCGTGGCGCTCACCAAGCCAGAGGCGGCCTGAGAGTGACCAACATTGGGCTTGGTTGAGATCAACGCAACAGGATCATTGCGACGGTTCGAGAATACCGCCTCCAGCGCTTTCACTTCCACCGAATCGCCAAGTGGCGTCCCAGTACCGTGCGCCACCACGAGGCCAACGGCGCGGGAATCCACACCAGAAGATCGCAGTACCTCACGGACTAGTTCAGTTTGGGCGGTTCCATTTGGCGCCGTGATGCCCTGTGTCTTTCCATCGTGGTTCACGCCGCTGGCAAGCAGCCGAGCGTAGACGCGTCGTCGCTGCTCCCGGGCCAGATCGGATCGTTGCAGCACCATGACAGTGACAGCCTCGCCCGTGACCATGCCGTCAGCGCGTCGATCGAATGCATGACAAACCCCAGTAGGCGAGAGCATCCCCGCGCTACGCATGGTCTCGATCGTCACAGCATGGGAAAGGATATTGGCCGCAGCGACGATAGCCATATCGCACTCACCGTTGACAATACTGAGGCGCGCCTCGTGTAAGGCCAACAGGCCAGAAGAGCATGCCGTGTTGATAGCCATCACAGGGCCGTGCAGGTCCAGGAAGTAGGCCAAACGTGCCGCCAAGACGGCGTCGTTAGTCCCTGTTAAGCCATCATTATCGCCGAGGTAGTGCGCGTAGTCCCCCCCCTCGACTCCCACAAAGACGCCGACGCGATGGTTACGGAGTTCCTGTTTGCCTACCCCAGCATCCTCAAGTCCACGCCACATCTCTTGCAGCAAGAGTCGTTGACGAGGATCCATCTGTTCGGCGTCGCGAGGCGTCACACCAAAGAACCGGGCATCAAACTCATCGATGCCGTCAATCCATCCGCCGACCAGACCCCCACCAGAGGGGAGACCAGGACGGTCAGCAGGCACCGGGCCGATAGCGGTGCCACCTGTGACCACCTGATGCCAAAGCTCATCAACGTCGGCGGCTCCGGGAAACCTACCGCTGAGACCGATGATGTCAGCAGGAATTCCTCGACGGTCGTCGACGACGGACTTCCGCGCCGGAATAAGAAGACCACGATCCGCGGGCAGCGCCAACACGGCTGGCCTCTGGCGGGTCGTGATCTCGGCGCTCTCCGGCGAGTCGGAAATTCCGTACTTATGCGTAACCGCAGCGGGCGCCTCATTGGCAAGGCCCTTTGCCAATTCAAGACAGGAACCATAGCGAAAGAAGAGATCGGGCGTGAGCGTGTAGCCCACAACCGATGAAAGGTCCTCCGCCAGCTCAATCACATTGATGGAGTCCAGTCCGAAGGTGGAAAAGGACTCGTCCTCTTGAACCAACGACACCGGAATTCTGTGGAAATCAGCTAGGCCTCGGCGAATGTCTTCAAGGAGACGATCTGTGTCGATACCCTTCCCGTGCGAATTGCTCCCCGAATTCGACGTCTCCGCGGCTACCTCAAGGCCAATGATCGCCCGGCGCTCTCCTGCTTTATCCAAGATCAAGGCGCGAACTTCATCGGTCGAATCAGCGGGGATGCCATACCGCTCCACGGACAGCCATGTCGCGGGCGCTGGCAAGCCTTCCGCCGCCTGCGACAGATCGAGAGCATCTTCCAGCGAGAGGTCTCGCGTCGACACAGCACCACCCGGATTCCACACCGAGCCACGACACAGCACTCGTCGCGCCGATCCGGACTTGAGGACCAACGACCACTGCGGCGCACCCGGCTGATCTCCCCACGCGAGCTGCAGCGTGTCATGTGGGGAGGCCATCGTGGTGTTCTCTCCCCATTCGACGCGCGTGAGCCAGCACGACGCAGATGTCTCCCGTGCAAGAACGCCCCGGACAAGCTCCAGTTGAGTCAGAGCATCCAAGGTGATGTCTGTTGAGGTCTGCTGAGTCATGATCATGAGCCTCTTTCTCTCAAGCGCGCGTGATATCGATCCAGCGGAGGCCGCTGGTCTCATCGGGAATCTGTTCGGGCGCAGAAGGCGCCTGAGGCCAATAGCTGTCGGTGGCAAACGGATACGCGGGCACACCAACTAAGCGCGGAACGTCATTGCCCGTCGGAGCCGGGTTGTAGCCCTGACAGTACAACTCTGTAATGGCGCAAGCGGTATCCGCAGAAACGTAGGTACTCGCTGTCGTGATCTCCGACCACAGCGAGATCATCGTGTCGTTTAGGACCCGGTTTGGAGCGAACGTGCTTGGGACCTCCCCGCGTCGCACCTCTGATGCCTCGTCATCAGCTGCGGCCGCACGCAATAGAGCAACCGCATCCCCGCCCGGAGGCACCACCACCGCACAGCGGTGTCTAAAGTGGAAGCGATGATGTGCCAATGTTGCCGCCACCGCACCAAGCGCGACGTCGCGGCCATCGGTTTCGAGCCAGGTCGCGAGATCGGCGCAGCGCTGATGCAAAGACGCCTCACTCTTCGCCGACAGCAACAACACCACCGAAGCAGACACCACCGGCGCCACCTCAACCGCAGGCACTATCCGCTCCAACACCACATGAGCATTAGTCCCAGAAAAACCGAACGAACTCACACCACCACGACGAACATCACCAGACCAATCCGCCAACTCACGATTAACAAAAACCGGCGAACTGTCCCAATCCACATACGAACTCAACGGCTCAGCACACACACTCGGCGGAATCTCCCCCGCCATCAACGCACGCGCCAACACCACCAAACCCACCAAACCCGACGCCGCCAACGAATGCCCCACATTCGGCTTGACAGACACCAACGCACACGAACCAACATCCACCGACCCAAACGCCTCCACCAGCGCGTTCACCTCGATCGGATCACCCAACGGCGTACCCGTCCCATGCGCTACAACCAAACCCAACGACGCCGGATCCACACCACTGCGAGACCACACCTGCCGCAACAACTCCACCTGAGCCTGACCCGACGGAGCCGAAATCCCATTCGTGCGACCATCACAATTCACACCCGAGCCCAACACCCGAGCCACACGACCCAACCCGTGAGCAGACACCACATCCTCACGAGCCAACACCACCGCCACCACAGCCTCACCAGGCACCAAACCATCAGCCTCAGCACCAAAAGCCGCACACACACCACTCAGCGAGACCATGCCCGCATCGGACATAGCCAAGTACGCCTCTTCAGAGGAGAAGATGGCGGCGGCGGCGGCGATGGCAATGTCACACTCGCCCGATTCCAAACTCCGAACCGCCTGATGAAAAGCCACCAAACCCGACGAACACGCCGTATCAATCGACATGACAGGACCGCGCAGATTCAGGTGATAAGCCAGTCTCGCCGCCAAGAGCGAATCGTTCAGCGCAGTCATGGATCGGGTGTCGCTGGCGATCTCGTCGAAGGTTCCTGACTCTGCGCCGACGAAGACGCCGACCCGTTCCTTCTCAAGAACCGACGGCCCTACCCCCGCATCCTCCAACGCATGCCACATCTCCTCCAACAACAACCGCTGCCGAGGATCCATCACCTCAGCCTCACGAGGAGCAATCTCAAAGAACAACGGATCAAACCAACCCACCGACTCCAACCAACCACCCACCGCACCCGCAGCAGAACCCCACCACGGCACACGCTCCGCCGGCACATCCCTCAGAGCCAACCGACCCTCACGCACCAACGACCACAAACCATCCACACCCACACCCGACGGAAACACACCCGACATCCCCGCCAACACCACATCCGAGCAGCGAGCAGCTGAGCCGCGAGCACGCAACTTCTCGGTTCGGGCTAGAACCAACCCGGAATCGACAGTGAGGGCTTGTGGCAATTGCGGCATGGCCTGGCGAATCTTCTCGCTGTAGCGATTCGCCAAGTAGAACGTCAATCGCTCGAACGTCGGATGGCTGAACAGCGCATCAGGGCCGAGGCGCACGCCGAGCCTGCGACTGATTTCACGCGCTAGATCGGGCAGGTTCAGCGAGTCGGCACCATAGGTAGCGAAGGTTTGCTGCCGGTCGAGGTGACCCTCGTCGAGTCCAAGCACCCCCGTGAGAGATTCTTGGACCTGCTGCTCCACCCACGAGAGCACCACAGACTCGTCTAGCATCGGGATTGCCCCGCGTGTTTGCGCAGCGGCCTTGCGATCGCAGCGGAGACCAGTGATCTCCCCCGTGACCCTGCCATCCGCATCGAAGAAGTGAATGTCGACATTAGTGGCGCTGACGATCGTCACTCGTGCCTGCGTCGCCTCAGCAGAGTCGGTCGGCACCACGGCGCGATCGATTCCGACCAAGACGCCCTGCCCAAGGTAGGCATTCGCCCCCGCAAGGATCTCTTGGACGAAGTCAGAGAACTCGCCGGTGGAGGCGCCGCGAGTGAACTGAAGCGTCGGCAGACCGGCTGTCGGGGACTGATCTAGAGGCCCTGCTGCCGTCGCCCTACCATCGGCCACCGTATCCTCATCACACAACAGCCGCCAGACCAATCCGGTGCCGTCAGCCTCGCATTCGATGCTGACATCACCATCCGGTGTGGCGCCTCCGCGCCACCATGCGACGTCGTGGATTGCGATGGGATCGGTTGTATGCAAAGCGACGCAGCTCGCTTCGGTGACCGCCGCAAGGAGATGAGCAGGATCATCGATGCGGAACGAGACTAGAGAGAAGCGCGCCTGCGACAGCGAGGATTGATTCTCGACCAGATATGTTCGCGGCTCGTGTCCCAGGCCGAGAACCATCGTGTGCGTAGGCCAGTAGTCGGCATGGTCAAAGGCATAACCGGGCAGTGCCGCTGGCGTCTCAGAACGAGGCCACCATGCAGTCGGATCACAACCAGTGCAGTAAAGTCGTCCTAGCGCCTCCATGTCCTGACTAGTCGCAGCCTGCGCCGCAAGCGTGGCCGCAGTGTGCTCCAGCGATTGGTTGCGGCGATGTCCCTGTGGCACTGAGCCACGGACAATCCCGCGCCCCTTCTCGCCCTCAGCTGCGCGACGAAGTGTGTCCACTGCGCTATCTGTGTCAGAGGCGACCACGGCGACACGAAGCGCAAAGTGGCTTCTTGCTCCCGCCAACGTTCGAGCGGCGGTAATGAGATTCGTAGGCTCGGTTTCGAGCCAGGTCGCGAGATCGGCGCAGCGCTGATGCAAAGACGCCTCACTCTTCGCCGACAGCAACAACACCACCGAAGCAGACACCACCGGCGCCACCTCAACCGCAGGCACTATCCGCTCCAACACCACATGAGCATTAGTCCCAGAAAAACCGAACGAACTCACACCACCACGACGAACATCACCAGACCAATCCGCCAACTCACGATTAACAAAAACCGGCGAACTGTCCCAATCCACATACGAACTCAACGGCTCAGCACACACACTCGGCGGAATCTCCCCCGCCATCAACGCACGCGCCAACACCACCAAACCCACCAAACCCGACGCCGCCAACGAATGCCCCACATTCGGCTTGACAGACACCAACGCACACGAACCAACATCCACCGACCCAAACGCCTCCACCAGCGCGTTCACCTCGATCGGATCACCCAACGGCGTACCCGTCCCATGCGCTACAACCAAACCCAACGACGCCGGATCCACACCACTGCGAGACCACACCTGCCGCAACAACTCCACCTGAGCCTGACCCGACGGAGCCGAAATCCCATTCGTGCGACCATCACAATTCACACCCGAGCCCAACACCCGAGCCACACGACCCAACCCGTGAGCAGACACCACATCCTCACGAGCCAACACCACCGCCACCACAGCCTCACCAGGCACCAAACCATCAGCCTCAGCACCAAAAGCCGCACACACACCACTCAGCGAGACCATGCCCGCATCCGTGAGTTCGGAGAGTTCCTTAGCTGTGCACATGATGTTGGCGGCAGCGACGATGGCAATGTCACACTCGCCCGATTCCAAACTCCGAACCGCCTGATGAAAAGCCACCAAACCCGACGAACACGCCGTATCAATCGACATGACAGGACCGCGCAGATTCAAGAAGTAGGAGAGGCGTCCGGCCATAATCGCGTTGTTGGTGGACGTCACATTGCCTTGACCGTCGATGAGATCGGCAAAGTCGCCCCGTTCTGCGCCGACGAAGACGCCGACCCGTTCCTTCTCAAGAACCGACGGCCCTACCCCCGCATCCTCCAACGCATGCCACATCTCCTCCAACAACAACCGCTGCCGAGGATCCATCACCTCAGCCTCACGAGGAGCAATCTCAAAGAACAACGGATCAAACCAACCCACCGACTCCAACCAACCACCCACCGCACCCGCAGCAGAACCCCACCACGGCACACGCTCCGCCGGCACATCCCTCAGAGCCAACCGACCCTCACGCACCAACGACCACAAACCATCCACACCCACACCCGACGGAAACACACCCGACATCCCCGCCAACACCACGGACGGCCGTTCAGGGATCGAGGCGCCGCCACAAGCGTTCTGCGGCCAACGAGCGGGATCGGACTGATCGTTCTCGCAAGAAACCGGCAAATCTCCCACAACTGGAGCCTCAGGCGCTGGCGTGTCATTGCCAGGCGTGCTCACGACCACCGTCAGACCCGACTCGTTAGCACGGCCACGGCTGCGCCTGGTCAACCTGCTCCGAGTCTCCTGCGCAGCGGCGAATTCTGGCGTCACAGCTAGGTCGAGCGAAACCCCCGGAGTCGCCTCCGGCTGAATACGAGAAGACAGGTAGCGGGCAAGATCGATGATCGTCGGATGATTGAAGAAGACGTCCGGCATGAGTTCGACGCACAGGCGCTCGGAAATCGCGCCAGCGAGTTCGACGAGCATCAACGAGTCAAGTCCCAAGTCGTGCAACGAGACGTCGACATCGATATCGGCTGCCGAGATACGAAGAATGTCCTGGAGAGCGTCCATAAGAACCCGCTCAACATCATCCGTCGCTCCCCCGTTGACAACTGACGGGACATCTGTATTCTCAATTGCCGACGAGTCCTCATCGGACACCATGGCATCCAGAGCTACGGATTGTTTGTCTAGCGTCTCTGCTCCGTCATTGAGCTCATCGGCACGCCTTTGTGTGGCGGCGTCAGAAGCACTGCCCGCGAGCCGCGAAATAGCGGCCGCAGAACGCTCGATTTCACCCTTAAGTACCACGAGGGAAGTCGCCTCCGTAGCACCCACCGCAGCCACAATCTCCATTGCCTCTTCGGGTAGCAGCGGATCTTGACCACTGGCAGCGACAAGGAAGTTGGCCCGCTCACGATCCTCCTCGCCGAGGCCAACCTCTCCCCAGAGCGGCCAGGCAAAGGCCAAGCCAGGAGCATGCTCCGCTAATGCGGCAAGGTAACGGTTCCCGACGGCATATTCCGCACTGCCAAAGTCGCCCAAAAAGGCAGCCGTGGACGAGCACCACACGAGACGATCGACGTCGATAGCTAACTGCGCTACTTGTTCCGCAGCGTCGATGCGCAACCGGAATCCGTGACGAACCTCATCGAGATCGGCATCGAGGAGCGATGGCAGCGCACCTGAACCGGCTGACCACACGATGCCCATTAGTGGGCCGTCGGACTGCACAATTTCGATGAGTGGCTTCACCATACTGGGATCACTGAGATCGACAGAGTGGTACTCGACATCGTCGAGTCCGTACTGGGCGAGAACCGGCAAAGCCTCATGAGAGGACCGGCGACCGACGCCGATCACGGTAGCTCCTTGCTCATGCAGCCACGACGCGAACGTTCGGCCAAGACCACCAGTCACGCCCAAGATCAGCCAACGCCCAGTGACCGCATCCAGCGGCGTCAGCGCTTCCGCAGGCACATCCAGCTGTTTCACAGCTACGTCGTCTGCTCGCACCATCGAGCTCCCTGCAGCTGGATCCAAGGCATCCAGGACCCGCCGACGCCACGCGTCGGCTTCTCTTGCTGCGGCATCAACGAGGATTGCTCGAACCTGCCATCCCGGAATCACTCTCCCGGCCGACCGCTCAAATCCAATGAGGGCCTCACCAAAACGAGCACTCGTGTCGTCGTCGATGCTGGCGAGCAGAAAGACCTGAGGGGGCTCGTCGGCCATACGTGCGAGCTCAGCTAGCAACTGCCATGCAGCAGTCATAGCCTCTGCATCCCATGGCCCAGCAAGGGTGCGTAGATCGATAACGGTGTCGATCTTCTCTTTGGAAAGGATCGCCGTCACGTCGTCGAGGGAATCTGCCATGTCGACGGCATCGCGATCGGACCATTCCTTCAGCCACGGCTCGGCTATATCGGCCGGTCCGAACAAGAGGGTGCGCCCAAGGCTAGACTGCCGCGGCCTGTTATCGGTGGCCCATGTCTCAGCGAGCAAGGCCACAGTCGTTGGTAAAGCCGTGATCGCAGGCGACATCTCCTGCCCCAGCAATCCATCCAGGTAGCGCTCTACAACGCCCTTGCGGCGCAACTTACCCGCGCCCTGACGTAACTCGCCAGGGGCACACAGGACGACGTCGTGCACGCTGAGGCCATGCTTCTGGGACATCAGAGAGATGCAGGTCTTTCGTAAAGCGGATCGGACCTCTTCCTCAGCATCGGCAGAGGCCTCGATCGCGACGATGACCTTCTCCATGTCATTGACCTCGCACGAGAAGACACAAACGTCGAGCTCTTGATCAATGCCGCCGTATTCACGCAGTGTCAATTCAAGATTGCTTGGATCATAATTTTCTGCATTGACAATGATGGTGTCACTGAATCGTCCGACGATGTACATGGCGTCTTCGTGAATCACGGCTTGATCGCCTGTCTTGAACCACAAACTGTTATCGCTCAACACGAATTGCCGCCCGGTGAGTTCCCGGTTCTGGAAGTACTGCTGGGCGCCGCCAGGGCTGCTCACCCACAGTTCTCCCACACGGTCTTGCCCGAGATCCAGCCCATCTTGGTCGCAAACCTTGAAGCGAATATCCGCGCGTTCACGACCACAACAAGTCAGCGCACGAGTGCCTTCTGCCCCAGCCTCACGCACCTCGACCCGCGCCTCACGCAAGGCCTCACGCTCAACTGTCAGCCATGTGGTGGGTTCGTTGGGCTCCTCACAGCAGACTGGGCCCATTTCCGTCGAGCCATAGTGAGGGGTGATGACAGACTCCGCGAGGCCGAAAGGAGCGAAAGCGGCATTGAAGCGCTCGACCGTATCGCGACGTACGGCTTCTCCTGCGGAGGCGATGACTCGCAAGGAAGCGAGTGAGTCAGAAGCAGTCAGGCCGTGTGCACCGTATCGAACCACATGATCAAGTGCAAAGTTCGGGGCCCCGGAGTGGGTGGCACGCCGCTTCGCCAGCATCCGCAGCCATAATTCTGGCGTTTCGACAAAGGTGTTGGGCGGCATGAGCAGGCACGGGCAACCCGCCGCCAAGGGGGCGAGCATGCCCAGTAAGAGACCAAAACTGTGGCTCAAGGGCAGCCATGAGACAAAACTGCTCTCCGCGCTGGTGTCCCATAAAACCACGCTTGCCTCGATCTGCGCCTCCAGGTTTGCGTGGCTGTGAGGCACGCCCTTGGGCGTCCCCGTTGAACCCGACGAGTAGAGCATCATGGCGGTCTGATCCGGATCTCGCGGGAGAGCTGCGTCCAGTTCCGGCTCGTCGAGAAGATCCGCGATGGCGACCGCCACATAATCGTGCTCGCCCGCGTTCGCGGCGAAAATATCCAAATGGGCTGAGTCAGTCAGCACCGCCGTTGGTGCTGCATGACCGAGCACATACACGACGAAGGGCGAAAGTTGCTCGCCTCGGTCAATGTCGTCCGTCTTTAACGGCACTGAAACCACATTCGCGTGCGAGCACGCCAGCATGCCCACGACCAAATTCGGCCCGTCAGGCAGGGCCAGAATGATGCGATCTCCGGGCTCAGTGTGCTGCGTCAACCAATGCGCGATGCGGGCGCCCCGCTCGGCTGCTGCTGAACCAAGCACCGTCTCCGTTTCCGAGCGGCCGTCACTCAAGGACCAAGACAGCACGTCACCGTGTTCACGGCAGCGGTCTACCCAGCTCGAAGTATCAGCCTTCACATCGGAATTCATCGCAACCTCTCAGAATGGCAGTCAGAAGGAGTTAGAAATCAGCGCGTTCAAAGCGCGCGACGCTCAACCGGACCGAGGCGATATTCGCCAGCACAAATACCGCAATACCACCGCCCAGGATCGCGAGCTGGCCACCTAGATGCTGTATTTCAATAGCATTGAGGACAGCGCCAATCGGCCCACCCAAGTGAGCAGCTACCTCGATCACCACAGCCAATAAGGCAGCCACGGTAGAAGCAACGATGCTGGGCATAGCCAAGCTTGACGCATTCTTCAGAAACATCGGAAAGAAGATAAGGTTGTAAATTCCAAACATGGCGAAGGCTAACCCCATCAGTGCAATGTTTGCTTCGATCCCCACGGGATTCAGAGCCGGGTTAATGCGATAGCGTGTGAAGATGACAGGAACACACGAAATCACCTGAACTATTTCCACCAGGCACGCAAGCTGGATGTAGCCAATCGCAATCTCGCGTTTACGTATCGGAAGCATCAGTGAAAAGTCCACGTCGTGATTCTCGCGGACGCCTTGGAACACGAAGTACAGCGCCAGAACCTGATAAAGGAAAGTCATGAAGTACGGGTACTCCGGCACATACAGCAGCGCTACCAGACCGATAAACAGCCATGTGATCGGAAAATTCACCAGACGAAGATTCTTTCGTAGCATGGTATTCACTTGCGCTTCTCCTCGCGCTCAAGATGGACGATGATGTCGTTGAGGCTGGGCTGGGAGGCGTCCAGACCAGAAACTAGGTCGGCGAACTCCCGAGGCAAGATCGCTTGGGTGCGATCACGCACCTCGGTCGCGCCCACGAGTGCCTCGCGTAGCTGCCCCGACAGCGACAGCGTTGGAGCATCGATCATCAGGTACCGGTGCAGGAATGAGTCGAGAGGTTCCGTGGCCCGCACCCTGCCCTGCTCCAGGTACGTGATGTCGTCAGCGATCTGCTCAAGATCGGTCATCTGGTGAGTGGAGAAGAGCAGCGAGAGACCTTCGCTATCCACGAGTGTGCGCAGATCTTGAAGCAGATCATCGCGAGAAAGTGGATCCAGCCCACTGGTGGGCTCATCCAGAATCACTAATTCCGCATTACGGGACAGAGCAAGGGCGAGACCAAACTTGACGCGCATTCCAGCCGAGAGCTCGTCGACCTTCTTACTAAGCACAAGATCAAAGCGCTCCACATAGCGCTCGAAAATCTTGTCGTCCCAGCTATCAAAGAAACGAGAATAAACATCGGCGATAACACTCAACTTCTTCTTAGGATAGAAAGTCACCTGACCGAGTGAGAGAGAAACACGGTTCCGAACTTCGTGCTCACGACCGTGATAGTCACTGCCAAAGAAGCGAACTTCACCGCTATCAGGATGAATATTTCCCATCAAGGCTTTGAGTGTTGTCGTCTTACCAGCACCGTTCTGCCCAACAAATCCCATCACTCGCCCTAGGGGAAGAGCGAAACTTACCTTATCCAATAGAAATTTGGGATACGTTTTTATCAGGTCTTCAACCTCGAGAACATACGGCTCCGCCATTATGCGTCCTTCCCTGCTTGTGATTGATAGGACACGCCTTCCAGTCTCGTTGCCACCTGACCCTCAGCATCTGCAACGACAATGTCGACGAGCTGATCGCGACAGCAGGCCGTGATGTGGGTCTGCTGGGGTGTGGCGCCAGCGATCCACAGGCGGTCCACACTCTGAGGCCATGGGGCGGGAGCGGACTCTCCATCAGCCCACCAGCCGATGTCCAAGGCATCTGTGGTCGTGTACACATCACAGACCACATTGCGCCCTCGACCGTGGTACTCCGAGTTTGCATCTATCCGGGCTTGCGCCGCACCCGTCGTCTTAGCCGCCGTAACGACACATTCATAGCCGCCCGCTCGGATAACGCCTGCGGCCACCAAGTCGCGCTGCCAAGCTTGGGCGCCCGTCTCCGTCGTCTCAATTACCGAAGAAGCACAGCCGGGAACAGAGGAAGCTGCAGACACCGTCGTTTGGAACAGCACCTCACCGCTCGAGACGAGGATAACGTCGATGTCGATCTTGCCATCGTCACGGGATCCCACCAGGGTTCTCGTCCACTGTGTCTCTCCCTTGCGGATTGCCAGGGGCTCACCCCACCGTAGATCCTCAAAGAGAACGGCCCCCGCAAGACCGGCGACCGATGCCGCCGCACAATATCGAGCAACTTCGATCCACGCTGCGGCAGGAACATAGTTTCGCTGGGCAAACTTATAGTTGCGCACTATTGGATTGCCAGCTTCCCACACTGACAGGAAAGCTTGATCGCGTAGATCGCTGTCATTGCTGAACACCAGAGCATGTCGACGAGACGGATGAGCAGCGCGTGTGCCTTGAACCACCAATCCGTGTCTCTCAGCAGCAAAGGGATAGAGCGGAGTGGTGGGAGTGCCGGGACGATTGTCGTCCCAAGGCGACGCTTCTCCTCGGACCCACCGGCCCAGCGTCGTGTCAGTGGGAGTGGCGGCCGTGGACTGTTCGCCACGCGTGTCGCCTTGGCCACTCTGTGGTGAAGACTGCGAGTCGTGCGTGACCTTGCCACGCTGCACACGGCTGTCATCACCAGCCAGCACGGCATCGATGATCTCGCAAGCATCTTCGGCATCACTGGCGGAGAACGTCAATCGGTATGCCATCGGCTGAGCCGCTAGACGTCCACGGGCGATCTGTTCGAGTCCCGCTCGGTCCGCACCTGTGAGCATCTCGCGTACCAATTCGAGGAGGCGAACGAGCGCCTCGGGAGATTGAGCAGAAAAGAGGAGGGGCACCGCGTCGCTCCATGCCTGCTCCACCCGCTCCTGGGCATGCGGCTTACTCACCACCATGTGAGCGTTAGCCCCACCGAACCCAAAGGAGCTGATGCAGGCAACATCGGACCGTCCGGTTGGCCAAGGAGTGTTTTCAACAGCAAGGGCGAGTACCCCTGGAGCGGGGTCAAGGTCGGGATTGACCGTCGTGAAATGGCCAAGCCCTGGAACTAGCGAATGCTCGAGGCTCAAGACGGCCTTCATGACGCTGACCAGCGCGGCGGCGGACTCGAGGTGCCCTACGACAGTCTTCGCTGATGTAAGGAGGGCAGGATCTGCATCTGGGTGGACTCCACCCAACGCGAGATTCAGCCCCTCAACCTCCATGGGATCGCCAAGAGGAGTACCTGTGCCATGGCATTCGACCATACCGACCTGCTCAGGCCCGATACGCGCCTCGGCGAGAGCTTCCGCAACAAGGGCAGCCTGCGCCCGCGGGTTAGGGGCACGCAGGGAGCCCGTATAGCCATCCTCATTGACGGCAGTCCCTTGGACGATGGCGCGGACCCGATAACCGTCGGCCTCGTGCGTACGACGCAAGACGAAGACAACGACGCCTTCGGAGCGAACATACCCATCCGCTGAGGCATCGAACGTAGCGCAGCGCCCCTGGCTTGACTGCATACCGGCCAAGTTGTTGCACATCAAGGTCGCTGCGGAGCCAAGATAGTTGACACCGGCGACGATCGCGACGTCCACCTCATGAGACAGCAATGCCTGCGTCGCTAGATGCAGCGCGACTCCTGAACTCGAGCAGGCCGTGTTCACGACAAGGCTCGGGCCGCGCAGGTCATACCAGCGCGAGAGGCGATTGGCCAGCATTGCCGCATGGTTACCGGAGTCCAGATGTCCAGCGTAGGAGTCACTTGCACCATCGGTAATACGCGAGATATCTCGATAATCGATGATCTGAGCTCCCACATAGACGCCAGTACGCGTAGCGCGCAGTGACGAGGGCCGCTCACCGGCGTCTTCAAGCGCGTGCCACGTCACCTCGAGGAGGCGACGCTGCTGCGGGTCCATCGATTGCGCCTCAAGTGGAGAGATATTGAAGAATGCAGCATCAAACTCGTCCATCCCCTCGACAATGCCGGCATACCGCGGCAGGGCCGACGTGTCATCATGATCGCGAAGGTGCTGCTCCACAAGCCATGGACGAGATTCCTCAAGGACAGAAATGCAGTCACGCTGGGTGACCAGCGCATCCCAGAACTGCTCAGGTGTCCGGATGTCGGGGGGAAGCTGGCAGGCCATCCCAACGATGGCGACATCCTCAATCAGCGGCGATGCAGACTCATTCTTGCCAGCGTCATCGTCCGCTTCGCCCACCTCACTCGACTCGATGCCAACGAGCGCAGCCAGGACCTCTTCCAGTTGCTCTGGTTGTGGGTTCATGAACAACTTACCCACGGGAACGTCCACATCTAGGAGATCGCTCAATCCGCGAGCCACTTGGATGTAATCCACGGAGCCAAGACCTAGTTCGGCGAGCGAGATATCAGAATCCCGCGAGATCCCCCAAGGCTCGAGCACCTCATTCAGGACAGCAATCACGTCGCCGCGCGTCAGCCCGGTCATCGGATGCCCTCTCCGAGGGCTGGGGTGTTTCCGTCCGGAACAGCCTTCTGCCGTCCCTCGTGGCGCCCGCCCCCGACGGCGCGTCGGGTGAGTCGGTTCAAAAAGATGGGCGTCAATACGAGTCCGACGAGCATCCACACGGACACATTGAGCGCAGCAATTTCGGGCTCAAACTTTCCGCCGATCTCCAACACTCCACCGGATGCTGGCAGCATCGCCTCACGGAAGAGCTGCCCAAGCCAGAATAGCGGCGAATACGAACCCACCGTTTGCATCCAAGCCGGGGTCATAATCATGGGCACTACCAGCCCCGAGAAGATAATCATCACAACAAAGGGGGTCATGGCGGCACTGATCGACGACGATCCGCTGCGCACAATTGATCCCAAAAGCAGACCCCACGTGGTGCATAATAGCAGGCCCGTAATCAAGGCAGCGATGAGAAGAAGAATGTTGACCTGGAAGCCTGAGGAAAAGAAAAACACCGGCAAGAGGAGCGCAGATCCCAGAAGCGTGCTCAATGTCTGATGGATGGTCTGCCCAACGGCATAGATCGCGAGTCCCTGGGGGAGCGTGCGCAACCGCTGCACGGTACCGTCGTAACGTTCTACTAACAGCGAGGTAAGGACACCGGAGAAACAGATCATCGTGACCTGCAAGGTGAGTAGTCCTGGAAGCACCGCGACGGGAACGGGGACGCCCATCAGTTGGCTATCGCGATACACCCATAACGCCACGCACATGATGGCTGGCGGCAGGATCATGGTGATGATGTCTTGGGGCCGGACGAGTACCAACCGCAGCGAGCTCAGGCCACGAGCGACGCCGACTCGGAGAATCAGACCCAGATTCATGAAACCCGCTCCTCTTGTTCTGCTGCCTGCGCTGCCATGATCCGCAAATAGCTGTCTTCAAGACTTCCGTGTCGGATCTCGAGATGATCGATGTCACGATTCTTCGGGTCCGCCAACAGTTGCCGTGCCAGTGCGAGATAGCCAGCACCGGCTTGCTCCACGTGCTTTTCGCCCGACTCGACCCACGTGACGGTTACCTCTCCCCCAGAGCGCCGCTTGATTTCTTCCAGCGTTCCTTGAGCCACGACCTGACCTCGAGAGATGGTCAAGAGTCGGTCCGCGATCTGCTCGACTTCATCGAGATCATGAGTGGTCACCAAAATGGCGATTCCACGCTCGCGCGCCAGGAATGAAACAAGTTCATGAAACTCGTGCCTGGCGCGGGGATCGAGGCCAGCGGTCGGTTCGTCCATAAAAATGATCTCAGGCGATCCCAACATCGCAAGCGCGACGTCGACGCGGCGTCGCTCACCACCGGACAGGCGACCCAACGGCCGATCGATAAACGCGTTGAGGCTGAGGAATTCCGTCACCTCAGCAACCAATCCATGATTGATCTGACCGCACCCATCCACCGGGTAATAGCGGGAGCAATGTTCCAAGATGCGTCGCGTCGTCCACCGTGGGTGGTCCTGCCACGACTGAAGAACGATGCCCATCTTGGAGCGCCAGCGCTCGTCGCCGTCCCAGGGTTCGATACCGAACACCTTGACGTCACCCGATGACGGAATGCGGAAGCCTTCCAGAATCTCCATGGTCGTGGTCTTGCCACTGCCATTGGGACCGAGAATGGCGACCACCTCGCCCTGGTGTACGTCAAAACTAATGCCGTTGACGGCAGTCTTGGACCCATAGCGCATTACCAAGTCGGTAACGGATACGACAACCCTCTTGTCACTCATCCCGGCCCCCCTCATCGTTCAATTCCCAGGGCATAAGATTGTCGTTGGCGTACGCGGCCATACGCTTCCTCACCAGCGGATCGGCAAAGCGACTCAAGTTCGCTTCAATCGCATGGGGACGGGCTGCTTTTGTGGAGCAGATGACGTCAGCCGAAAACCGCTTCAGGGGAGCGACACCATCGCGTGGAATCCGACACAGCCGGTTGAGCAGCCGCGCAAGCAGAACGTCGCTGCGCTCACCCATCTCGTCCACGAGCCCCCACGACAAGGCCGTGCTCGCGTCGATCGTGCGCGTTGAAATCGCCAATGTATGCGCACGTCGCGCGCCGATTCGATGAGCGAGGAAAGGAAGCACCATGGCGGGCATCAGACCAAAGAGCATCTCAGGAAGGGCAAACGTCGCCAATTGGTCCGACACGACAAAGTCGGACGCGGCGACAAAGCCCACACCGCCAGCCGCCGTCTTGCCGCGCACGTGCGTGACAACGATGACATCTCCCGAGATCATCCTGGTCCAGAGGTCGAACAGATAATCCGGCTGATGGGCGCCGGCGGCCTCGCTCGAGACTGCTACGAGATCCGCACCTGTACAGAACACATCCGGCAGCCCCGACATGATTAGAACCCCCGACCGTCGAGATGCCTCATCGAGGCCGCGCTCAACGGTCTCCAGCATCTCCCCGTCCAACGCATTGGCAGCGTCGGGACGGTGAAATCGAACGGTTGTCACACGTTCGGTGCTCTCCAGCGAGGCCGATGACATGTCAGGCCCCCTTCGCTAAGAGTTCCTGGGCAGCCTCGTACAAACTCCGGTTGATGATGCCCACGTGGCGCTGACGCCAATCAGCGAAGTCTGTCCCGGCTGCCCAAGAGTTGAACGCACCCATCGCGGGGCCAGTTGGAACGAGGTAGTCCACTTGATGCTCAGGATCGCCCGCCAGGGCAGCCTCCGCACAGTGATCGAGGTAGCTCCGAATCACACCCACAAAGACGGCTCGAGGATCGGCTTCGTCTGGGGGCAGAAGGTGCGCATGCACTGCACGCTGTCGTGCGGAGTCGAACGTCTCGCCCAGCACGCGACGCTCGATTTGGTCCTGGGTGAGCTCGTCGACCTCGTCCCAGGAGCTGAAGCGCTCAAAGACGTCTCGCAAGCGCTTGGCACGTGCGCTCACCAAGGTTCCTCGCCGCATCACCTGCATGGGCGTCAGGAGTTCAAAGGCAGCAGCTGCTGGCGCGGTCGTCGTATCTTGAATCTCGCAAGCGGCCAACAGATCCTTGACGTGATCGCTCGTCGCAGCCTCAGGAGTGCACTGATTGATGGACCCCGTCATGAGGAATTCGGCGCCCATCACGAGCGCAGCCGCGAAGGCCTCCGGTGAGCCGAGACCCCCTGCCAAGCCCACCGGAATGGGGTGCGAGAGCACGGTCGTCGCTTGATCCCGCAACCGCAGGAACGTGGGAAGAACGGCTGTGGCCGGAGCATGATCGGTGAGCCAACCGCCCTGCGAATCCGCACACAAGGAGCTAGCTGCGGCGATCGAGGACGCTACCTCGGCCTCGGCCGCAGTCACACGGGCTTCGCTGACTAGACGCTGCACGAGCGAAGCCGACAGCGGCGCGCAGAACTGACGGGCCACCTCCGGACGCGACGTCTTACACATCACCTGGTGAGGTGCGTACACCTGCTCATCTCGGCGGTAAGCACCCTTGAGCCGGAAACGGGCTAGTACCGGGGAAACACTGACATAGCCGGACGCCTCGAGACGCGTCACACCATGGCGTAAAGCGATGTCAATGAGAGCGGCCTCTCGGTCCGGCTCATACCAAGAAGGCGAGACCGCCAACGCCCAAGGCCGGGCGCCCAGCAGCGACGTGGTCTCACGGACCAGGCGCTCTACCTCGTCGAGGGGAAGTCCCTCCGTCCCCAGAGCTGCGACGAGACCGGACTCAGCCGCGGCAGCGACAAAGCGGGGACCGCTAATGCCACGGAACATAGCGCCGCACACCACGGGAAGCACATCGAGGTCTTCGACGCCGACCCTCTCGGGCTGGTCGTCTCCCCCTGCGGGTTCGGCGAGCGAGCTCGACACCTCGGCAGCAGCCTCGCTCTCGGGCACATAGATCGGTTTTGCCGAGCGCTTGATCTGCCTCGCGAGGCCAGACAAGACTGCACCAGGACCCACTTCCACAAAGTCAGTGACTCCGTACCCCATCAATACCTGGATGGACTCGCACCACCTGACCGGGCTTGAAATCTGCCGGACCAGCGTCTTGGCCACTGCATCCGCTTGATACGGGCGGGCTGTCACGTTCGCGATCACGGGAATCGTCGGGGCATTCAACGCCATGCCGTCGACGAAGGAGGCAAATTCGACGCTAGAGGGCTGCATATGCCGTGAGTGGAAAGCCCCGCTGACATTAAGCGTCACGTAGCGAGCACCACGCTTCTCGAAAGCTTCGCGGGCGGCCTCGATATCTGTGGCGGCACCAGCCACCACCACCTGCTTCGGCGAGTTGATGTTCGCGAGATCGAGGTGGTGGAGCGATTCTTCATTGATGACGTCAAGCACGCCCTGCTCATCCAGACCCACAACCGCTGCCATTCCCCCGCCACGCACCTGGGACATCAAAGCGCCACGCCGCTGCACAAGCCGTAGACCTTGTTCAAAGTCCACTACGCCCGCAGCAAAGAGTGCGTCGTACTCACCAAGACTGTGACCTGCGACAAAGTCAGGCTGTGCCTCTCCGTCATCAATGCGGGCCAAGTAGGAGAGCGCGTTCACGATAAACAACGCCGGCTGCGTGAACTGTGTCTGAGACAACTCCGAGCGGGGATCCTCCAAACACAGTGTCTTGATGGAGTAACCAAGGACCTCGTCGGCCTGCTCCACCAGCTGGGGGTAGCGCTTAAACAACTCGGCACCCATGCCGACGTGCTGAGAACCTTGGCCAGGAAATAGATGAACGATCATGTGCTACGTCTCCTCAAAGTGACGCGCGGTCAGTGGGCGGGACAAGATGAGCGAACTATTGACGCCTCCGAACCCAAAGGCGTTACTCATGACGTGGTGAACTGGACGCTGCTGGCCACGGAGATCCAGATCAGCCCTTACCGGGTGTGGCACCGGAGTGGGATGGATGAACTCCCCGGCAATCTGCAGGCAACATGCCACTGCCTCGACCAAGGAGGCAGCGCCCAGGGCATGGCCAACGAGCGCCTTGGTTGCCTGCAAGACAGGACCGTGTTCAAACACGCCGGACACCGCCTCCAATTCAACGGCGTCGCCAAGCGCTGTTCCGGTGGCGTGAAGATTGATGAGGTCGATTGCGTCAGATGCCAATCCAGCTTGCTCTAGGGCTAGACGGAAAGTGCTCTGTTCCCTTTCCAGGTTCGGCCGTGTACCGCGGCTTCCGCCGCCGCGAACTACTCCGCTGCTAAAGACAGCCATACTTTCGCCGCCCCGGGCCGCTGCATGGTTTTGTGATTCCAGGAGCACGGCCGCGCCAGCTTCTGTCAGAACCAGCCCGTGCTGCTCGGCATCCAGCGGGATGCCCGTAACCCCCGGAGCTCCTGCTGCACCGACATTGACGAATGCTTGGACGGTGGCAGGGTCAAGATGATCACTGCTGCTGACCACGAGTGCCGCATCACACGCACCCGATTGGATGGCTCGGGCAGCTGCGACAAGTCCACAGCTTCCCGCGGCCGACGCACCACCAACCACCATCGTTTCCCCTGTGGAGCCGACCAGTTCTGCAAGGCTGGCCGCCACGTCCGTTGCCCAGACTGACTGCACGTCGCTTGGGCGCACAGCGGCAGGTTGCCTGGCGAAGGTTTGGTGGAGTCCCCACTGGACGTCGCTGGTCTGTCCTTCTCCCGCAACGTAGACCGCCCAGCGGTCAGGGGCAACCGCACCTCGGCCCCCCGCTTTCTGGACTGCCTCTGATGCGGCGAGGAGAGCCAGTCCCAACTGCCGGGAACACCGGCGTGGAAGCACCGTGCCAGGCAGCAGTCCTTCAATCTCGGACATGGCCTGAAGCCTCTCAGCCGCAGTCTGCGGGGCGCGGATGACACAGCTACCGTCGGAAGGGTTTTCGCGCATGCGCCCCTCGCGTAGGAGGCGGCCGAAATCAGCAGCCCCCAGCGCTCGCGGCAGTTGGATCCCCACACCCGAGATGACCACTTTGTCAGCCATGGTGAACCTGCTCAGCTATCCTCTCAGCGGCCTCGCGTTCCTGATGAAACGGCGTCATCACAGAAAACACGTGCTTTCCTTCACGGGCTAGGCGAAGAATGGCCGCCTGTCCGCCTCCCGGTGCTAGGTCCACGATCACGCGGTGCTGGCCACCGATTAGACCACGAACACTCTCAAGAAGGTGCATTGGCCCGCGCAGGGTGCAGTAGGCGTCATCCAGAAGGTCGCCATTCACTGTTAATCCCGTGGAACACCTCACCACGTCAGTTCCCTGGAAGGGGGTGAGATCCAGCGTCGGCACCTCTGGAGCAAGCGGGGCAACGGCTGCAGTGTGGAAGGCAAAATTGACCGGCAGGCGGGACACTGTCAACCCGGATTCTCTGGCGATCCGGTCCGTCTCTGCCCACGCAGAGTTGACGCCTGCGACGACAGCATGACGGTCACCGTTGCGGGCGATAACCGTTGCATCCATCTCATCCAGCACCTGACCCAAGTCCGAATCACCAGAATCGATCAAGGCCACCATCCATCCTGCGGACATCCGATGCTCCGCTGCCGTGGTGAAACCTGCGATGTAAGCCACCGCGTCCTCTAGCGGAAGCCGAGCAGCGATCACTAACGCGATAAACTCGCCCAAGGAATTCCCAACCAGAGTGGACGGGCGCACGTCATAACTCGCGAGCACCTCGGCTAGCCCCACTTGCACGGCCACAAGGGCGATCGATGAGAGCGTGAGGTCATCGCAGGGATCAGCGAGCTGGCGTCTCTCGTCATAGAGATACGGCATGAAGCGCCGGCCGGTGCAGACGTGCAACGCGTCGTCCGCCCGATGCATGGTCGAGGCAAATTCAGGGGCAGATTCAAGCAACTTTCTGCCCATGCCGAAGTACTGGCCGCCTTGACCACCAACTAAGAATGTCACCTGTGCCACGCTGACTACTTAAAATTAAACAGGCCGACTTGACCAGCACGCATGCGAAAGCGTCTGAATTGATTAATATCTTGCAGGGAGAAGTAGATATTTTTCTCCACTACTTCTGCCATAGACAGGCCAAGTTCAGAACGGTAGCGATGCCCCGGCCACACACGGATATCCCCTGGCACCATGCGGTGCAGTTTTTGAATGCTTCTATACATGTCATCCACATCTCCACAGGGGTCGGCAATAATCCCACACCCTTCAATAAAGAGGGTGTCACCACTAAAGAGTGCATGCTCCTGTAAATAACACACGCTACCTGATGTATGACCTGGAGTAAGAAGAACCGTCAGCGAGACGGAATCGACGACGATCTCATGACCGTCCCATACCGGCCTTAGCCCCGGACAACGAAAATGAGAGACAGCGATTTCACCAGCTGACATATAGACTGGGCACTTGTGCCGCATAGCCAACTGTGGGGCAGCATTAACATGGTCATCATGACTATGAGTCAGGACCACCGCACCGAGTTCGGCACCGAGATTTGCCAGCGCCAATTCGATGGCCGCCGAATCCCAGGCGGGGTCCACGATGACGGCACGCTTGGTCACTTCATCCTGCAGAATGTAGCAGTAATTGATCGCAGCCCCAGACCTAACCCGAAGTGGATAGACGGCAACTGGCACCTTCCGCGACGAACATATCGCCATGTCTTGACCGAACATACCCACCCCCAGCATTCATGTCTCGAGACCCGACCACGCAACGGGCGATCAGTGGCGTGCACACCTCACGTTAGAGGCCCCAAATGAACTGCAGGTAATCGCAGGATGATGATTAGTAGTACTGTGATTGAGGACTTATCGGCTCTTCATGACAGATCTGCGCCTTCAACCTGGTCAACGAGGCATCCGTAGGCGCTGCGGCATTCAAGATCACCGAAGTCATTGTTTCGCGGCTTCTGACCAAACTGGGGCTGGTGCCCAACGTTCCCGGACCTTTCCACCCCGGCCAGCCCTACGATCAATCCCGACGAGATTGCCACCACAAGACAAACGCCCAGCCCACCCACCTCGGCCGATGCATCAAGATCACCGCTCGAGCCCCTCGGCTGCGGGGCTCCCCTGGAGGTCGCCACGTTTGCCCGAGCACCCTATCGGGGGCAGCCACCAACATTGACGCGGCAGCACCACACTCAGGAACTGCCAACATGGGAGAACTACACATGCTCATCTGTCACCGCTTTTACGGGCTTTTCACAGTCGATGGTGTGGTGGTGGGTTGATCTTGGTCTGTGGGTGAGGGCCGAGGCCTTTCGAAGATGGAAATTTTCACATTCACCAATCTGTACGACCTCGAGGTGTCCAGCGCTACTTTCGTTCGTTCTGATCTGGCCACGTTCACAGGCCTTGATGAACTCGGCTTGGAAGTCGTAGGCCAACACCTTGAGCCCGAGCGCGCGGTCCTGGCTTGCCGGGTCATCGACGATGACCGGTGGTGTCGACGGCTTGCGCACGAACCGTTCGGCTGGCGGCCGACGACCTTGCTGGTCCGAGTGCGTCGGTATCGTTGTGTCGAGTGCCGACACGTGTGCTGCCAGGACATGGGCAAGGCTGCCGAACCGCGAGCGAAACTGCCACGACCTGCGCTGGGTTAGGCGCTGGAAGACCTCGTCGTGGCCCACCTCACGGTGGCCCGGATCGCTGAGGGACTGGGCGTGTCGTGGAACAGCGCCAACAACGACGTCCTAGCCGAAGGCGAACGGGTCTTGATCGAGACCGAGGGGCTGCTTCGATGGGGCCACGACTATCGGGGTTGGCCAGCATGTCTAGCCTGGCACCAAGAAGGGTGACAAGTACGTGCCGATGGTCATCGGCCTCACCCTGTCTGTTCAGGAATGGCACCAACCCCGCCCGGCTGCCAGGCATGGCCGAAGGCCGCTCCAAGCAGGCGTTTAAGACATGGCTGGGCGACCGTGAGCAACACTGGCGCGACCGCATCGAGGTCATCGCGATGGACGGGTTCACCGGCTTCAAGACCGCCACGAATGAGGACCTGCCTGACGCCACTGCGGTGATCGATCCCCTCGGCGTGGTTCGTCTGGCTGGGGAGGCGCTCGACGGGTGCCGACGGCAAGTCCAACACGAACTCCACGACCGGCTCACTGCCGTGCTAATGATGACCACCTCGAAAGAGAGGCCACGTGGGGCATCGACCAACCCATGATCGCTGCCTACCAAGACCCCGACCACCAACATGGCCGCACGCTGGTGTCCACGCTCATCACCGCCCTGACCACACGCGTCCCCAAGCCGCTGACCGAGTTGATCACCCTGGGAGGCGCCCTGGACAAGCAAGCTGCCGACATGCTGGCCTACTTCGAGCGCCCCGCACCAGCAACGGCCCCACCGAAACGGTTAACAGCCCCCTCGAGCACCTCCGAGACAGCGCCCTCGGCTTGCGCAACCTCCCCCACGACACCGCCCGCCCACTACTCAAAGCAAGCGGATTCAAACCCCAACGACACCCACGATTGAGAAGCGCCGCATTGGCCAGTTCGTGTACAAGGACGCCAGCTGACGGATACTGACGCGGTAGATGGCGGCATCTTAGGCGTTGACGTAGCCTTGAAGAATGTTCTGCAAGTGCGCACACAAATCCTCTGACAAGGCCACACACGCTCATCGCACCGCTCGCCTCCTGACGGCGCTGTGTGCTGGAGCGGGAACCTTGCACTTCCTCAAGCCGGAACCCTTCGACAGCATCATTCCGCCTGAAATCCCGGGTGAGCCGCGCAACTGGACGTATGGGTCCGGCGCTGCCGAACTGACGACGGCGGCCCTGCTGGCATGTCCGCGGACCCGCCGCCTGGGCGGACGGGCTGCTGCAGCCCTGTTCGTCGCAGTGTTCCCCGGAAATCTGGAGATGGCCCGCCAGTGGCGTGACCGCGAGCCCAAGTGGCAAGTGATCTCCTTGGGTCGGCTGCCGCTGCAGGCCTTGTTGGTCAAGCAGGCTCGGGAAGTGGCGAAGAACTGCTGAGTTCGCATTCTTGCCATTGATCTCGGGGTCCGGAACATCGATGTTCCGGACCCCGAGATCGTTCGGCAAGCCGCCTACTCACAAACCTGAACTCGCCCCACGTTCCGAGGCCGATTGGCATGATGCAGCAGCCTCGTGATGCCCCACCTGAGCGCAAATGTGTCCATCTGATCGACACATCGATGGAACGTGTCGAGATTCTTCACTTTCTTCGACACGTTTATTGGATCTGGTTACGCTGTGACCATGTGGAACCACCCTGATCGCCCGTATCAGGATTTGCCTGCGCTCCCACCATCGGGCGTTGTAGAGACGCCGGCGGTGCTCAAGGCAACGATCACGGCCAGTCGCGCGCTGGCACGTCTCGACGGCGCCTACAAGCGTCTCCCTGACCCGACGATGCTGATCAACCTGATCCCGCTCATGGAGGCACAGGCGTCCAGTGAGATCGAGAACATCGTCACGACCAACGATGAACTGTTCAAGGCGGCCAATGGGGCGCTTCCCGACGTCACTCCTCAGGTCAAGGAGGCCCTCCGCTACCGAGAGGCACTCCGTGCAGGCCACGAATCCCTCGCCACTCGCCCCATCACCACCAAGACCGCAATCGAGGTCTGCTCCCACATCCACGCGCGAACGGCCATCATCCGCGACCAGCCCGGCACCTACATCGGCAATCCCACGACGGGGAACCGGATGTACACCCCGCCCGAGGGCAGGGACGTCATCCTCGACCACCTGTCAGCCTGGGAGCGCTTCCTGCACAGCAACCACGGACTGGACCCGCTCGTCGTGATGGCGCTGTCCCACTACCAGTTCGAGGCAATCCACCCCTTCTTCGACGGCAACGGACGCACCGGACGAGTGCTCAACTTGCTCATCCTCATCGAGACCGGCCTACTGCAGCTACCCATTCTGTACTTGTCCGGACACGTCATGCGCCACAAGGACACCTATTACGAACGACTGGACGCCGTGACCCGCGAGGATGCCTGGGAACCGTGGATCCTGTTCATGCTGGACGGCGTGGAGTCGACAGCACGCTGGACCCTGGACCTGGTCGAGACCACCGACACGATGCGCGGCACGATGGAGACCGAGATCCGTGCGCTGAATTCGAAGGTTCCGGCTGCCTCGCTCACCCGGCTCTTGTTCTCGCAGCCCTACCTCAGGATCAACAACGTCGTGGAGGCTGGCCTCGCCAAGCGCCAGACTGCTGCCCGGTGGCTCACCGAGATCTCTGACACGGGGCTGGTCGTCAAGGAGAAGGTCGGCCGAAACGTCGTGTTCATCAACACACGCCTGCTCCAGACGCTGTTCCAGACGCCCCTGCCCGACTGAAGCCCCACCGCACCACGGTGGGGCACCCCGAGTCCCTAGGCCCGGACCAGAGGGAGGCACACCGCCCCGTCCGATCATCACATCCAGCACAGTCAGACGTTGAGGCGGAACTCCACCACCACGTTCCGCAGCCGATTGGCATCATCCGTGACTTGAAGGTCCGAGCCCGCCGAGATTTGGCTCTTCGCCCGCGCTGGCCCACTCGAACTCTTCCCCTGTCCATCGGTAGAGCCCTGCGTCGTAGGCCCGATGGTGGTTTGCACACAGGAGTCGACCGTTCTCCCGACTTGCCCTGCCCCCTCGCGCATGGGGCACAAGGTGAGCGGCCTCCAACAGTTCCGGCAGGTCCAGGCCACAGATGGCGCACTTTACAGGACCGGATCCAAGAAGGCGTCGCCTGAAATCACTCTGGCTATTACGCTGGTAAGCGAGAACTACAGAATCACTGCGGGAGACATCCCAGTCATCGACTGAACAACCTGACCGCGGACTTGCCACGCAGGCATCGAGAAACGCCCACAGCCAAGAGTTGTGCCAGTCCAGTCGACGCGATCGCCGACGTCGGTCGCGAATTGCGGAGATCCGACGTGAAACAAGCTGCGCCACCTTGTCGTCCGATAGGAGTTTGAGCGCCATCGCCCCAGGCAGCCTCAGAGCTATCCCGTCTCCATCCAGTCTGGACGACTGGATGGAGACACCAGCCAACTCCGCGGCCCAAGTGATGTCCTCGTTTGGCTCGCCCCACACGGACACCTGCGCGAGTCCACCATGAGACCGGTCCAACTCAACCACCAGCACCTCGACCCAGCCCACTGAAACTACCGAGGCCCGACACTTCCCTTTGGGAGCTCGCCCATTGCCAGGCAGACAGGACACCGAGAAGTCATCCCGTTCCCTCAGGCCAGATTGACTCGCGAACAGCTCAAGCACCGCGAGCACGTCAGGAGCTCCTGTCAGGGCAGCAAAGACCTCGAAAGCCTCACGACTTGCAGCCCGTGACCGGCCAGTCCCACTAGAAGATGGCGGAAGCGAGTCGACGCTGTATCCCGCGGACAGAAGCGCCTCCCGGTACACAACGACGAGGCCATCAGCGTCAATGCCATGACCCGCCGAACGACCGTCACGGGAAAATGTTGGCATCCCACCACGAGGCTACTGTGCACCGCTGCTGAGCATGTTGACGGCAGCGCCGTGGCCGCGCTCCAGCGACCTTCCGAGGGCCAAATCGGGACGAAAAGCAGAACTCCACCACGACAAGGAATGACTTCTCCTGTCGCAGTAGGCCAAGATCCTCAGTAGAACATCGCGCACGGCGACCGGGATAAGGCGCATCGACTTACAGCCGGCGACGCCGGGGCTGCCTAAGAAGACCGTCATCAAGTGCGCCGACAACTCGGTGAGGCACTCTCGAATCTCGCCAGTGCGGTCGAGTTCGCGCATGCGCCCCATCATCTGCAGCGGCGACGCGACCATGTCCACCTGCTCGGGTACCGGATCGACGAAGATGACATCGAGACCGCGCGCCGCCAACCAACTGGCATAAACACTCGTGGCGCCGCCGATGTCCAAGACTCGGGCCTCGGGCGGAATGAAGCTCAGGTAGCGTCGCGTCGCCTCCAATTCCAGCAGCCCGGCGGTGTGGCGACCCCGCAGCCAGCCAGCCTCGGAGCAGTTCGCGTAGAAGGCGCGAGGTTTGGCGTCAAAGTCTTCTTCCTGAGCCATACAGCCATCTTCATAGACCTGAGAACCAAATACACAGCCAATTTCTTGGCCCCGTGGTCAGCGGGCGGCCCCAGAGCATGTAGACTGAAGCCATTGTTCGACAGTAGGGTTGGTTTGCATTACGCAAGACGGGTTCTCACGGATCCGAGCAGTTCCTTCTGGCAAGTGTGAAGAGCAACATCCGGAAGCAGCCGAAAAGCGGTCGCTCCACAAATCGAAGGATTGCAACATGGCAACCGGCACCGTTAAGTGGTTCAACGCCGACAAGGGCTACGGCTTCATCCAGCCCGACGACGGCTCCGCCGACGTCTTCGCTCACTTCTCCGCTATCAACTCCTCGGGCTACCGCTCGCTGGACGAGGGCGACCAGGTTGAGTACGACGTGGAGCAGGGCCCCAAGGGCCCACAGGCGTCCAACATCACCTTGAACCGCTAATATCACGTGATCTTAGGCGAGGCCGCTGCCCTTCGGGGCAGCGGCCTCGTGCTTTTCCTTCGGCAAGCAGATCACCAACCGCCGGGACCTCGCGCCCGACCAGAGGCCGATGCACTCCCTGTGACCAGCGAGCTCGACGAGCGCGCCCGCGCCCGGGACGACAAGCCAGGTCGACGCAAGGAGGCCCCCGTGGTCATCATGGGCGGGTGACCCCCTCAGCCATCCACGAAGTCCTGGAGATCGTGGCCGGCGCTGGGTTCGCCCCAGCCCCGCGTACGACCTGGTGATCACCCGCATGACGATGCACCACGTCGCCGACCTCGAGCACCTCATGACCAGCGTGCGCACAATGCTCCGCTCGGGCGGCGCCTACCTCGCCATCGATCTGACGGACCGCAGCGCCGACTTCCACGACCACCCGACGCCTCCGGTCCCAATCTCATATTCACAGGGCAAGGGCGGACAGGTTCAGTTGGCGTCAGGATCAGCCACCACCGTTGACATACTCACTACAAGCAGGTCAGAGGTCCCAAGCCCAGCTCAGACCCCATCTAAACGTGAAACGAAACTCGATTACACGATGAAGCGGAATTCCACCGGCTTCCGGGCAGAACTAACGTGACTTGGGATCAACGCACCACGACCGAAGCGACGCAGCAGCCTCATCCAGATCAGCCCTACCACTCGCCACGGCGATGACGAGGTTGTATGCATCGTCGTCCGGAGCTTCCACCCACCAGCCATTGAGGTCCAAGAACACCACCGTCGCCAACCATCCCAACCGCTTGTTGCCGTCCACCAGCGCATGATTGTTCACCAGAGAGTCCAGGAGAGCCGCAGCCTTGGACCCCAGTGTTGGATAGGCATCACCGCCCCACAGCGAGGTGCGTGGACGCGCCGCCGCAGACTCAAGCAAACCAACATCACGTACCGGACCAACCCCCAAGTCTTCAACCAAGGCCATAAGGTCCTCAACCGTGAGAAAAACGGTCATCGACCCAGCCGATCAAGGACATCGGCATACCGAGCCCGCGCCCTCGCCGAGGCGTCAGCCACATCCTTCGTGTGCCCCCTCCGCGCCGCCACCTCATGGATCGCGCGAATCGTCGCCTCCTGGCGACTGATCCCGTCATCCTCGGCAAGACGCGTGAGAATCCGCTCGTCCTCTTCTGTCAACCGCAACGTCATGGCCACGAGATGATGATACCAAAGTGGTATCACCATCGGGCTGGAAGACCGCCGCACCAAAGCTCCGCCGAATTCCGAATCCGGTGAGAGTCGGCTCACCACGACCACGCAACCACTAGTCCCAACCGACGACCGAGATCATTGGTCGCGTTCGAGCAGGGAATCCCGACGCTGCGGCCGAGATCTGGCACCTCGTCAGCAGTCTCCGGATCAGTACGACGAAGTCAGTTCAGCACGTCCCGCAGGTGAGCTTTAGACGTCGGCAACATAGATGGCCTCCGGCTGAGCTAGCGCCGAGTCACGAAAGTACTGGTTGCGGATCGATCGCTTCACGACAAGGTCAACGTCACGATCGACAATCCCGCGCAGCTCGTCGCGCAAACCACAGAAATCCTCAAAAGGATCCGACTGGCCAGGAACGAAGCCGACCAAGAAATCGACGTCACTGTCAGCGTCGAGCCCTCCCTACACCACAGGACCAAACACGGCCAGTTCCGCGACGCTGTGCCGTTTCGCGGCGCGACTGATCGCGTCTCAGTCGATGCTCACGGCGATAGCCATATCCCCCAATGTCGCACCGGGTGAGTAGTTACCGGTCGATGTGCATGTCAGGTTCGACACCGGATCGCTTGCCAGGCACAAGAGGGGTGGCCGAGATCCTGGTCGCGACGGATGCTCATCGAGGCCCACGACCATGCAGCTGCCCCGCGAGCCCGCCTGCTGACGAGCCTCAACTGATATTCGCGATCACCGATCGAACCCAGCGTGCCAGCAAGCCCACATTCCGGACCCCACGCCCAGATTCAGTCACCATTCCGCTTATGCCACGCGGTATTCCATCTCGATGCCAGTAAAGGGTTTTCCATCAATAGTGGTCGTAGCGCCAACGCGAGTTTGGCAAAAGCCCAGCGACTCGTAGAGGTTGATGGCATTCGTATTGTGCTGGTATACGCCGAGTTCGACGACGCTTGCATCAACGGCTTTCGTTGCCGTTTCTATCAGTCCAACGACCGTCGCCCGTCCCAGACCTCGCCCACGACAGGCCGGGGCCACGATAATGCGCCCGATTCGAACCCGACCACTAGCCAAGAGCTTGTAGGAACCAGACGCCACCAGCATGTCGTTGACCTTCATCGCCAAGACCACCCAGCCATCGTCAGACGTAGCAAGCAGATCCCTCCCGGTCAACGGGAAAGGCAGACGCGCCCCTCCGAACAACATGACATCTGCGCGACTATGAAGCCACCCGGCGACACAATCTGCCATGCGCTCGTCAAGCACATCGATTCGCACGTTCATCCTTCTTTTCCTCTGCCATGGCCACCGTCTCACAGCCCGATGTGAAAACGAATAACCGCTTGCGTTTGAGGCGCTGCTGGAGCCCACGCCAGCAACATACATCAGTCACGCCACGTGCAGCGGCATGATCTGCTCAGCTGCCGCGTCTTCCGCACGGTCGAGCTCGTAGTGGCTCTGCACATTGGTCCAGAATGTCGCCGAGGTTCCGAAGTACTTCGCGAGTCGCAATGCGGTGTCCGCTGAGATCCCTCGCTTGCCGTGCACGATCTCGTTGATCCGCCGCGGCGGCACACCTATCGACACAGCGAGCTTGTGCTGTGTGATCCGAAGCCCTCAATGAAGTCCTCCATGAGAACTTCTCCCGGATGGATCGGCTCGATCTCGTCAGTAGTAGTCAACGATCTCCACCTCCTCTGGTCCGGCGTCTGTCCATCTGAAACAGATCCGTCACTGGTCATTGATCCTGATGCTGTGCTGACCAGCTCGGTCGCCCTTGAGCGCCTCGAGTCGGTTACCGGGTGGGACGCGGAGGTCTTCGACCATCTCCGCAGATCCCACCTGACGAAGCTTGCGCAATGCCACCCGGAGGATTCGGGGATCATGGCGGGCATACGCTCACGATGCCACACCGCTCGGTGTCCTTGCTCCCGAACGATCTGATCACGCGCCCCGCATATAACGTGTCCCTATGTTCCCCGTCAAGCGGCGAGGGGCAGGGGTGATGGCTCTCGCGTTGGGGTGGGGGCCCGGTAGGGCTCCCGGTTCTTGAGCATGGCGAACAGGACATCACAGCGTCGGCGTGACAAGCAGATGAGGGCGGCGTTGTGCTTCTTGCCCTGGGCTCGTTTGCGGTCGTAGTAGGCCTTGGAGGTGGGGTCTGAGCGCAGTGCGGCGAAGGCGGACAGGAACAGGGCTCGTTTGAGGTGTTTGTTGCCAGAGCGGGCGGGAAACTCGCCGCGGATGCTGGTTCCGGATCGTCGGGTGACTGGGGCGAGTCCGGCGTAGGCGGCGAGGTGTCCGGCGGTGGGGAATTGGGAGGCGTCGCCGACGTCGAGCAGGATCCGTGCTGCGGTCCTGACCCCGACGCCTGGCATCGAGGTCAGGACCTCGGCAAGAGGGTGAGCATCAACAACCTGTTCGATCTGCGCCGCGAGTGCGTGTCGCTGGTCCAGCGTCTGGCGCAGCGATGCAGCGAGTTGGGGGCAGGACCTGCTCGGCTGCGGCGGTTCCGGCAACGATGACGGTCTGCTCGGCCAGGGCGGTGGTGATGGCATCGGCGAACTCTTGGGCGCCGCGCGGGTAGGCCTTGCTGATGACCCGCAGCAGCTTGGACTTCGACGCAGCGGCCATGGCCTGGGGCCCGCCGAGCTGCTCGATCACCGCGAGGCCTTGCTTGGTGGTCAACCGGGGTCCGACAACGCGTTCCAGGGCCGGGTGGATCTGGGTGAGCAATCCTCGGATGCGGTTCGACAGCCGGGTCGCTTCGGCGGCGAGGTCCTCGTCGAACCCGACCAACACCTTCAGCTCCGCGAGGGTTTCCTCGCCGGCGTCGACCCGGCGCAGGGTGTGGGGCATGGTCCTCGCGGTGTCGGCGATGACGAACGCGTCGCGGGCGTCGGTCTTGGCGTTGCCCGGGTAGAGGTCTGCTGCGCGGCGCATGGCCAGCCCGGGCAGGTAGGCGACCTGGATTCCCATGGACCGGGCGACCGCGATGGGTAGTGCTCCGATTGTGTTCGGCTGGTCAACGATCACCAGGACCCGGCCATGGGTCTGGAGCTTGTCGAAGAGTTCCTCGAGGCGCTTCTGGTCCTGGGGCAGGGGCTTGTCGAAGACCTTCCGGCCAGCAGCATCCAATGCGCAGGCGTGGTGGCCGGTCTTGCCAACGTCCAGCCCGCACCAGATGTCGAAGCCGCTGTCCTGATTCATGACAACCGCCATCCTTCCATCCCGAGATGAACGGTCGCCCGGGTGGTGATGCATCAGCTGCCGGCACCCACGTTACGAAGAGACCTTTGAAGCAGGCCGTGTCCCTATCAGCGGTCGGCTGGCGCCACCAAGCCCGGTGACAACACCCCCCGGATCATTCATGAGACAGGGGCAGCAAGTCATGCCGGGCCCGACGACCGTGACCCCTCCTTACGGGGCCACCAGCAAGGTAACGGGTCCCTGGGCAGCCGATTCTCGGTTACGACGCTCACATGCAGGACGACCTCCAACAAAACACCCGGGACGCTCTTAGCGTCCTACTGCTTCCACTCGATAACCACAGAAGTCGGATCAAATCCCTTGTGCCCCTGTTTCGCCTTCTTGAGCGTGACGGTCATGAGTGTGTCGATCAAGGTGCGCTGCTGAGCCATTGGGGCATCGAGGAACGCCTGTGCAGGATCTTTCACGCCTAAGATATGTCCAAGGATCACTCCGGTTCCGGAGGCGAGTCTCTCAGCCTCCAATCGCTGTATCTCAGCTCGTGCAGCATCTCGAATACGAGCGAGGTCAGCACCCTCGATGATCTCAGCGTCGTAGTCGCGCTCAGCGCGTGCAATGCGAGCTCGCTGCTCGGCGATGCGTTGTGAGTATGCATCCTTTGCATCTGGATCGACTTGCTTTTTGCGTCGGTTGAGGTCCTTACGGTTGAGGCGTTCGACAACGACAGCACGCACGTAATCGTCGATGGCATCTCGACTTCGGTTGAGATGCCCCCCATTGCACGAATAGTAAATGCCCCGGGTCCTAATCGGCTTCTCACACACTTCACAGAGGTACAGGCCGGCTCCAAGATGCTTACGCACCGTTGAGCCGGTTCGGTTCGTCACGCGAGCAGGATCGTCAAGGAGATTCTGCACAGTCCACCACTGGTCAGCCTCGATGAGGGGTTCCCACTGGCCGAGTACTGGCTCATTGTTCTCGTCCCGGACGATGTTGTCGCGCAAAGCTTTACGACGGCTCTCCCCTACCGGGAGCTTGCGAGCTTTCTTCTTGGTGTACACTGAATAGCCTGCATACCGAGGATTCCGGAGAATACTCAGGATGGTTGAGGCTACCCACGCGCCCTCTGGAGGCACCGGTCGTGCCGCCTTCCCCTCAGCGACTCGCCTCTCGTTCCTCTCGATCACGAGCGTTCTGCTGTGCAAGGGGAAGTGCGAGAGACCTGCTGCCACATCGGCGCCCTCGGCACCACTGAGGGCACGGGCGATGGAGTTGAGGGAGTTCCCTCGCAAGAACGCTGCATAAATTCCCTTGACGACTTCCGCCTCTGCGGGGATTACGTTGCCATCGGTGCGGTAGCCGAGGGGTCGCACACCTTTAGGAGGTCTCCCCTGCTCTGCCCGCTGGCGTTGAGCACGGGACTGACGGGCTCCCTTGCGCTCGACCTCGCCACGTGCCACTGCCGCTTTGATACGCGCGTACATGCGACCACCGTCTGTGCTGAGGTCAGCGTCCCCGTTCGCGGTCACAAGGAGTAGACCGTGCTGTTCCGCCCGGTCGATCCAGTCCTCCAGCTCGCGAGGCTGACGGGTGAGACGGTCAAGGTCGTAGCACACAATCGCGTCGAGGAGACCCGCCTCGTAGTCCTGGACCATACGCTCATAGGCAGGGCGCTTCTTCGTCCGATCGGACGCGGCTATGGACTGATCAACATATGTCTCGACGATCTCCCAACGGCGATACTTGGCGAGGTTCTCGCAATCCTCGCGTTGACGGTCAATAGCGAGTCCGTCCATCTCGCGATCGAGAGAGATGCGCAGGTATATCACGGCGCGCACAGGGGTACTGGAGGCTGAGAGCATGACATCATGTCTACCCTCAGATGTAAGCCTCGTGCGAAACTGATTTTTTCTTCCGCCACAAGTCAACGGATCGCAACTCACCCGAGGAAGCTCCCCCGGCGGGTGACGTACCTATGAGCTAGACAGGGGTGAAAACAACGTGCGCTCAGAGAGCTTTGCTGAAATCCGTTCCAAAAGGATGGACTCTTCTATCGCGGATTCGCTTCTCAGACCTAGGCACCGCTCTATGCCAGCAACATCCGTTGAAATCCGAGTATTAAGTTCTAACCCCGCTCTGACCTGCCCTGAGACCAGAGGTTGCATCCCGTAACTATGAAAATGAACTGTATCCGTGAGATCAGCTGGATCCACGAAATGATCAAAGTTGAACTCCCTGCGCATATAGTCGAGCAGGGGATCTTGGATCACGAGTACGAGGTGCCTATTAATGTTCGCGAAGGTAGATGCTTTGTGATGCATCTGCACAAGAATGGTCTTAGCAGTCATCTTCCAGTTCATACCGTAGCTCTTAGACGCGGGCACAGGGGAAGGGATGCCAAGCCGGTTGAGGGTGCTCATTCGCGAAGGCCACACACTACCGGTTGTATCTAACGTTTGAAGTTCAATACCGACGAAGTCGACAGCCTTTTGCCCTTTAGCTGAGACCAGGACATAGTCTAAATTGCCACCAGGAATCTGAATTTCAGAAAGAAGATGGTAGTCGTTTCCGGGCTGATGCTTGGTCAGCAAATGGGTGCAGTCGGTAAAGATTTTCTGACGGTCAGTCAGCCTATTGGGGCAAATCATCACTGGCTCTAACGACCGACCTGCGCCAGTTGTGCGAGAGGCGAGAACAGTACACGTGCCAATAGAAATCTCCGGTTCAGATTTGCGCGTCTTGAAACACTTCTTGTGAGAAAATGGGCACTGTTGCGCTTCAACAATGGAAGGCCAGTCAACCCCCTGAGCCCTCGTATCGGTACCGAAAAGCTCGACAATCTTATCCACGAGCGATCCTCTCTCGCGCTAGATCAAGGTAGTTGGAGGACAGATCGATCCCTATCGCTCGACGCCCTTGCTGCACTGCGGCGAGAGCTGTCGTCCCGGTACCAATGAAAGGATCAAGCACAACCCCTCCTGGTGGGCAAGTCGCGGCAATTGGGGTCATACATAATTCGAGTGGGTAAGCAGCATAATGGGAAGCATCTCGCTTCTGAGTATCCTCAGGGACGATCTCCCAGACATCTGAGGGCATAGCCCCATCGGGATGGTATTTCAGAAAGTAGAAACCTTCGTCCCGCAATTGCTTTGCTCGCCCCGAAACGGAGGTCTGATCCGAGTGAGTCGTCCGCTGACCCGAACCACGAATCACCATACGGAAATCAGCGAGTTCGCCAGACGCCACCTGCGCAAGAACACCGTCAAGCGCCTCCAGGGCACGACGTTTTTCAGCATCACTGAGGTCAGTCGAGAGTTCGATACGCCTCCGGTACCTCACACCCGACACACCAGTTGCCGATACGACGGACCCATTCACAACTTTCGCAGCTCTAGGCTTGTTCCGGATAGCGCTCGAGTCGAAGTAGTATTTGGGTTTCTTTGTGAAGTGGAACACCATCTCATGGGTGCTACGCAGCCTGTCTCGGACGGAACCACCACCCTTGAGCTTGGACCACACGACATCGTTTCGGAGAATCCAGCCTTGATCATCAAGCATGGCGATAGCTAATCGCCATGGCATTCCTACCAGTGACTTCTTGGCATAAGAATCCCCGATGTTGAGCCAGAAGCTACCGGTAGGAGAAAGAACTCGTTTAACTTCGGCGAACACTTCCAGCAGATTACTGAGGTACTCCTGAGGAGTCGCTTCAAGCCCAAGTCCCCCACCGTCATATTGGCGTTGATTCCAATATGGTGGCGATGTCATAACCATATCGATCGAGTTACTAGGTAAAGCTCTCAACACCCCCAAAGCATCTCCTGCAACCAGGGCAACCCGCGAATCCCAGGTGTCGAACCAGCCATCACGATCGAAGACTTCCACTAGGGGGAACAACTCATCAGCTAGTTCAACGGACATTATTTCTTGCCCCCAGATGTAAGCCCGCTTCGGAACTCGACCACGTCACCGTCCTGCATGACGTAGTCCTTGCCTTCCATGCGCAACTTTCCAGCGGCCTGGGCCTCCTTCTCTCCACCGAACTCGACGAGGTCGTCGAAGGACACCACCTGGGCCTTGATGAACCCCTTCTGAAAGTCGGTGTGGATGACGCCGGCAGCCTCGGGAGCAGTGTCGCCCTTGCGGATCGTCCAAGCTCGGGACTCCTTGTCCCCAGCAGTCAGGAAGGTCTGCAGACCGAGGGTGTCGAAACCGACACGGGCGAGCTTGTCCAGACCGGGCTCCTCGATACCGGCGTCGGCGAGGAACTCGGCGGCATCCTCGGGCTCCATCTCGGCCAGCTCGGCCTCGAACTCGGCGTCCAGGAAGATCGCCTCAGCGGGAGCAACCAGCTCCTCCATCTTGGCCTGGAAATCGGCGTCACCCAGCTGATCCTGATCGCAGTTGAAGACGTAGATGAAGGGCTTTGTCGTCAACAGGAACAGATCGTGCAGCGGCTCGGGATCAAGCCCAGCCGAGAAGATCGTCCTGCCTTCCTCGAGCACCTTCTTGGCCTGCTCCCACGCCTCGGCCTTGGGGCGCGACTCCTTCTTGATCGCGGCTTCTTTCTGCAGCTTGGGCAGCTGCTTCTCCATCGTCTGCAGGTCGGCAAGCACCAGCTCGGTGGTGATGGTCTCGATGTCGTCGGAAGGATCCACGTGACCATTGACGTGGGTGACGTCGTCGTCGTCGAAACACCTCGTCACCTGGCAGATGGCGTCGGCCTCACGAATGTTGGAGAGGAACTCGTTACCCATCCCCTCGCCCTTGCTGGCGCCCTTGACGATTCCAGCGATGTCGACGAAGGACACCGTCGCCGGAATGGTCTTGGCGGAGTGGAACATCTCCGTCAGCACATCCAGACGCTTGTCCGGAACCCCGACCACGCCGACATTCGGCTCAATGGTCGCAAAGGGATAGTTCGCCGCCAGGACGTCATTCTTGGTCAGCGCGTTGAACAGGGTCGACTTGCCGGCGTTGGGAAGACCGACGATTCCAATCGTAAGTGCCACGTCGAGCCATGGTAGTCGCCGCCTCCGACAAGGGCGACGGCGACACCGCTGGCCTCAGGCTCCCTGCCAGTATGCCGCCAGGGCAGCCGTGATGTACTCCAGGTCCTTGACACCGGCGAGCTCGCGGGTGGAGTGCATCGACATCAGCGGAACGCCGACGTCAACCGTCAGCATGCCGAGCCTCGTCGCCGTCAGCGGCCCAATCGTCGAGCCACACGGCACCGAATTGTTCGACACGAACTCCTGGGTCGGCACCCCGGCCGTCGCACAAGCACGCTTCCACAGCGCCCCGCCGACACCATCAGTGGCGTACCGCTGGTTGGCATTGATCTTGAGCAGCGGACCCTCGTTGAGCAGCGGATGGTTGGCCGGATCGAACTTCTCGACGTAATTGGGATGCACGCCGTGGCCGGCATCCGAGGACACGCACGACGACCTCGCGATCATCGCCCGGTAAGCCGCGCCCGTCATGCCAAGACCATCAGCAATCCGCACCAGGACGTCCTCGAGGAAGGGTCCGCAGGCGCCGGATCGAGTCGACGAGCCGACCTCCTCATGATCGAAACACGCCATGAGCGCCACGTCGTAAGCGGGCGTGACGTCGACGAAGGCGGCCACCGAGGAGTGCACCGAGGACAGGTTGTCCATGCGCTGGCTGGCCAGAAACTCCCCGTAAGGCCCGATGACGGCCGGGGACTGGGTCAGGTGGGCGAAGACGTCGTGGAAGGCGAGGTCGGAACGCTTAATGCCAGCCTCCTCACACAGCAGGTCCTCGACATCGAGGTCGGGGCGACCCACCGACAGGATCGGCATGAGGTGACGCTGACGATCCAACGTGAGGTCATCGCTGACGGTGCTATCCAGGTGCGGGGCCAACTGGCTGATGCGCAGGATCGGGCCGGTGCGCACGAGACGCACCTGGCCGTCCTTGGTGACGAGACGGCCGGACAGGCCGAGGTCGCGGTCGAGCCAGGAGTTCAGCAGACCACCGCCGTAGACCTCCATGCCGACCTGCTGCCAGCCCTGATTGGTGACGGTGGCATTCGGCTTGAGCTTGAAGGACGGGGAGTCGGTGTGGGAGCCGACGATCCTGACGCCAACCTTGTCAGTGACCTTCTCCGGGGTGACCCAGGCAATGACCGCTCCGTCACGGACCACGTAGCAACGTCCCTCGACCGACGACCACGACTCGGTCTCCTCAAGCTTCTGGAACCCGGCCCCGTCAAGCCGTCGCGCCAGCTCGGCGGCCGCATGATACGACGTGGGAGACGCCTCCACGAAGGAGATGATGTCGCGGATGTGATCCGAAGTCGCGGTGTCAACCATGGCGACCATTCAACCATCATCCGTTGTTCTCCACGGTGGAACACGACCGTCGTCAACCATGTCGGAGGCGGCTGCGACCCTCGTGCCATGACGAACATCGTTGTCGGGCTCATTGGTCTGGTCATCGGTCTGGCCATCGGAGTGGGTATCGGTTGGCTCATCGCCCAGTTGAGGGCCTCCCAGCGGGTCGCCGAAGCCACCACGACGGCGCAGGTTGCCACCGAGCGTCTGGAGGCTGCCGAGAAGGTCACCGCCGACCGTGCCGCCCTGGCCACACAGTTCCGGGCGCTGTCCGCCCAATCCATGGCCGATCAGGACGAACGCTCCACTCGGGCGGCGCAACGGACGATGAGTGACGCCCAACGCCTGCTCGCCCCCGTCTCCCTTGCCTTGGAACGGCTGGACCGGCGGCTGGCCGAGGTGGAACAAGAACGCACAGCCATGACGGCGAGTCTCCGCGAGCAGGTCGCCGGGGTGAGCAACGCCGGGGAGAACCTGCGCAAGGAGACCGCCAGCCTCGTCACCGCCCTACGCAAACCGCAGGTGCGCGGCGCCTGGGGCGAGATGCAGTTGCAGCGCACCGCCGAGGTGGCCGGAATGCTGGAACACTGCGATTTTCAGACCCAACAGACAACGACCGCCCAGGGCACTCCTCAGCGTCCCGACATGACGGTGAGGCTCTCGGGTGATCGGTGCATCCACATCGACGCCAAGACTCCATTGGCGGCCTTCCTCGACGCCGCCGAGTGCGAGGATCCCGAGGAGTACGACGCCCAGATGGCGCGGTTCGCCCGCCACGTGCGAACCCACATCGACCAGCTATCAGCCAAGGGGTACTGGCGCACGGACCTGGACTCCCCGGAGTTCGTGGTGTGCTTCCTGCCCTCCGATGCCTTCCTCCAGGCCGCCCTGCAGGAAATGCCTGATCTGCACGAGTACGCCAACCGTCGTGGAATCGTGCTAGCCAGCCCGTCAGTTCTCATCCCGATGCTGAGAACGGTCGCCCTGGCATGGCGTCAGGAAGCCGTCGCACGGTCCGCGGCGGAGGTCGCCGCACTGGGACGCGACCTGCACAAGAGACTCGGAACCCTGGCCGGAAATCTCGACAAGATGGGACGATCCCTCAACTCGACGGTGCGCGCATACAACACCTTGTTGGGTGGCATGGAGACAAGGGTTCTCGTCCAGGCCCGGCGGTTCGAGGATCTCGGGGTCACCGACGAGGACATTTCCTCACCTGCGCCGATCGAGGAGACAGTACGCCCCCTCACAGCGCCGGAACTGACGGAGCATCAGGGCGAGGACGACTCCCCTACCTCAGTTGTCGGCCGTGCGACGCTTGCGCAGCTGCGGAGGCAGGGCGAAGGACAGTGACTCCTCGATGAGGGTCTCCTCCTCGGCCTGCGGCCAACCCTTCGAGGTGAGCAGGTCAAGCACCCCCTGGACGAGGGTCTCCGGCACCGACGCACCCGAGGTGACACCGACGCTGTCGACCCCGTCGAGCCAGGATTCCTCGATCTCACCGGCATTGTCGACGCGGTAGGACGCCTTGGCCCCCGACTCGAGGGCGACCTCGACCAGGCGGCCGGTGTTCGACGAGTTCTTCGACCCCACCACGATGACGAGGTCGCACTTGGGAGCCATCTGCTTGACGGCATGCTGACGGTTCTGGGTGGCGTAGCAGATGTCGTCGGACGGCGGATTGATGAGCTGTGGGTGCAGCTGACGGATCCGGTCGACGGTCTCCACCGTCTCGTCAACGCTCAGGGTCGTCTGGGACAGCCACGCCACCGGACGATCAGGGTCCAGCTGCAGACCATCGACGTCCTCGGGGGTCTGCACAAGAGTGATGTTCTCGGGAGCCTCACCCGTCGTCCCCTCGACCTCCTCGTGGCCGGCGTGGCCGATGAGCAGGATCTGGGTGTCGTCGTTGGCGAACCTCTTGGCCTCGTGATGCACCTTCGTCACCAGCGGGCAGGTGGCATCAATGGTCCGCAGACCACGATTGGCCGCTTCGTTCTTGACTTGGGGAGAGACGCCGTGGGCCGAGAAGACCACCAAGGCGTCATCGGGCACCTCGTCGAGCTCGTCGACGAAGATGGCACCGCGCTCCTCCAGGGTCTCCACGACGTGACGGTTGTGCACGATCTGCTTGCGCACGTACACCGGCGCACCGTAGGCCTCCAACGCCTTCTCGACGGTCACGACCGCACGATCAACGCCCGCGCAGTAACCGCGCGGTGCGGCGAGAAACAGCCTCTTGTCAGTGTCAGCCCCCGAAACAGCCATGGCTCCGAGTCTACGGGTACGCCATCATCTGGCGAATCTCCTCGAGTTCGCCCATCGAGGACTCACCGTAGCCACGTTCACCCAAAGTTCTTCGAAGGTGCACATTCACGGCCGTCATCTGCCACTTCGAATTCCTAAGTTCTGAACCATGAGTGATGCCGCATCCACAAGACTGCGTCGTGGCCTCGCCTCGGCGTGCGTCCTCCTCACCGCAATCGCAACAACCGTCACCTTCGCCCCGGCCAACGCAGCCCCGAGCGACGAGAAGGCCGGCCCCACCTCGGGATCCACCGGCCGCACCACTGTCGGTCAGCTTCTGACCCCAGCCGGTCAGCTCACCACCCTCGGTGACCTCCCCCTCAACGAGGTCCTCTCCCCCGATGGCAAGTACCTCGTCATCAGCAACAACGGCCAGGGAACCCAGTCCTTGCAGGTCGTTGAAACTGCTTCTGGCAAGGTCGTACAGACCATCCCCTACAAGTCTCCCGAGAGCCTGTACATGGGCCTGGCCTTCAGCCCTGACGGCAAGCACCTGTTCGCCAGTGCCGCCGGCAACCACAAGATCCGCACGTACCACTTCGACTGCGGCAAGCTCGTGGAGACCACGGCCATCCAGATGCCGGTCATCAGCCCGAAGCGCAAGAAGGTCAACCTCTACCCAGCCGGCCTGGCCGTCACGAAGGACAGCAAGCGCCTCGTCGTGGCAGACCAGCTTGCCGATGCGGTCTCGGTCATCGACCTGGCCACCAACAAGGTGCAGACCACCCACATCGGCCACCGTCCGGTCTGGGTCACCCTCTCCAAGGATTCCACCAAGGCCTTCGTCTCCTCCCAGGGCGGGTCGGACGTCGCCGAGGTCGACATCACGAAGTCCCAGCCCTTGGCCACCCACAAGATCGATGTGGGATTCCACCCCAACAAGTCAGTACTGACACCTGACGGCAAGACCCTCTACGTCGCCAACGGAGATGCCGACACCATCTCGGTCGTCGACGTGGCCTCCCATCACCAGACGGCCACCATTCCCGTCAACCGCAACGGCTCCAAACTCGTCGGCGCCAATCCCACCGGCCTGACCCTCTCCAAGGATGGCAAGCGTCTCTACGTCACCAATTCCGGTCACAATGAGGTCGCCGTCATCAACACCGTGACTCACAAAGTCGCCGGAGACATCCCGACCGGCTGGTACCCGACCCAGATCGTCAACCATGACGGCAAACTAAGCATCATCTCGGCCAAGGGGCTGGGCGCCGGCCCGAACAACGGCCCCGGCCACCCGAACCCAACCGATCCCAACGGCACCTCGGAGGACCAGTACTCCGGGTCCATGATCAAGGGCCTTCTCTCAACCATCGCTGAACCTGACGCCGCCACCCTGGCCAAGCAAACGGCCACTGTCGAGAAGAACAACACCGCCAATGATGCGGCTCGTAGCAGCGTCGTCCCCAACCAGATCGGCACGAAGTCGAGCAAGATCAAGCACGTCATCTACGTCGTGCGCGAGAACCGCACCTTCGATCAGGAGCTGGGCTCCAACGGCCGCGGCAACGGCGATCCCACCCTCAACCTCTTCGGCGAGGAATCAGCCCCGAACACCCGAGCCCTGGCACGTCAGTTCGTCACCTTCGACAACTTCTACGCTGACGCCGAGGTCTCGGCCAACGGCTGGAACTGGGTCTCCCAGGCCAACTCGAACCCTTGGTCGGAGGAGATGTGGCCGTCCAACTACTCCGGACGCGGCGCACCGTACCCCAGCGAACACAATGACCCGGAGGCTCGCGCCAAGGAGCATGACGCCTACTTCTGGGAGCACCTGTCGAAGAACAACATCAGCTTCCGCAACTACGGCTTCTACACCCAGCGTGACAAGAACGGAAAGGCTCACGCGGCCGACAAGGAGGTGCTCGACCCGAACACCGACCACGACTACATCGGCTGGTCCCTTGCCTGCCCTGACTCGGCAAACTCCTTCAAGCCGATGGCCAAGAACTGCGGTCCGAAGTCCCGCGTCGACGAATGGAAGTCCGACTTCGACAAGCAGGTGGAAAACGGCACCGTTCCGACGGTCCAATTCATCCGGCTGGGCAATGACCACACCCAGGCCACCAAGGTTGGCGCCCCGACCCCGCAGGCCTATGTCGCCGACAACGACCAGGCCGTCGGTCAGCTCGTCGAGGCCGTCTCCAAGTCCCCCATCTGGAAGGACACCGCGATCTTCCTCACCGAGGATGACGCCCAGAACGGCCCCGACCATGTCGACGCACACCGCACCATCGGTGAGGTCATCAGCCCGTACACTCGTACCGGCGGGGTCGATTCCACCTTCTACTCGACGGTGTCGATGCTGCGCACCATGGAGGGGATCCTCGGCATTGGGCCGCTGACCCAGTTCGACGCCTTCTCCACCCCGATGTCGGGTGCCTTCACCGACAAGCCCAACTTCAAGCCTTACACGGCTGTTCGTCCCTCCTACGACATGACGAAGGTCAACGGACCTGATGCCCCGTTGGCTAAGGAATCCGGTGAGCAGAGCACCGAGAAGGAGGACACCATCGACGAGCAGGTCTTCAACAAGGCCATTTGGAAGGCCGTCAAGGGTGCTGACTCCACGATGCCCGAGCCCAAGCACTCCGTCATCCAGTCCGGCCCTCCGATCTATGACGACGATGACGACGACGAGGGTGAGGAGGTCAAGCCCGGAGACGTCGACCTCGACGAGGTGGGCAGCTACTCGAAGGACTCCCGGGGATTCCCGGTGTGGACCCCGGACGGTGACGACGAGAGGTTCGACCCTGCCAAGGGCATCGACCCCTGCGCTCCGAAGCCTTCGCCGAAGCCGACGCCTACCCCGACTCCCAAGCCTGGTGCCCCTGTCCCGACCACAGCCGCTCCTTCTGCCAGCAGCGGTGGGAACAACGGCGGAGGCCACGCTCTGCCGCGCACCGGAGCCTGATCAGATGAGTTGATCCCATCTACGCACGTAGTCCGGGCCGTCTGCCACCATGGGAGACGGCTCGGACTTTGTGACGGGTGGATCACCATGTCATCAGCCCCAGAAGCCCTCAAGACACGACGCCGTATGCGATTCCCGTCATACCTGTGTCGCCTCTTCGCCGCGGGGTCGAGAGGACACCTCGCGCCCGGTCCACTCCCTGCAGACCGTCGCTGTCCTCGGATAGCGTGTCGCCCATGGCAGAGCCGAACACCGCTGACAACCCTCGCTCCCTGGCGTGGGTCGTCAACGCCGTCAAGGGGTGGGTGGAACGCTGCGGGGCCATTTGGGTCCAGGCCCAGGTCATCGAGGTCACCCGTCGTTCCGGTCCCACTCAGTTCCTCACCCTGCGCGATCCCACCGAGGAGATCTCTGCCACCGCGACCTGTCATCGACGAGTCCTCGACGCCGCTGGGCCCATCGAGTCGGGCATGACGGTCACCGCCCTCATCCGCCCGACGGTCTGGTCACGCAGCGGCCGACTCTCCTTCGAGGTCTCCGAGATCACTCCCACCGGCGAGGGCCAGCTGCTCGCTCAGCTGGAGAGACGCAAACGCCTGCTGGAGGCCGAGGGGCTCTTCGACGTCACCCTTCACAAGCCCATCCCTGTCCTGCCACGCAGTATTGGCCTCATCACGGGAGCCGGCTCGGACGCCGAACGAGATGTTCAACGACATGCCACCCTTCGCTGGCCTGCCGCCCGTTTCGTGGTGCGCAACACCTTGGTCCAAGGCCCCACGGCAGCCCAGCAGGTCATCGCGGCCCTGGCCAAGCTCGACGCCGACCCCGCCGTCGACGTCATCGTCATCGCCCGCGGCGGCGGTTCCCTGGAGGACCTCCTCCCCTTCAGCGACGAGGCCCTGGTACGAGCGGTCTACGCCACCAAGACTCCGGTCGTCTCGGCCATCGGCCACGAGCGCGACAACCCCATCCTCGACCTCGTCGCCGACCTACGAGCCTCCACACCGACAGATGCCGGCAAACTCATTGTCCCGGACGCCACGGAGGAGTCCCAGGCCATCGAGATGGCCAGAACCCGACTTCGCCAAGCCGTCACGAGGTTTGTCGACGTCGAGACGGCCCATCTCACCCAGGTGCGGTCCCGACCGGTGATGGTTAATCCCACGGCCACCCTCGACATCACCGCCGAGAAACTCGACTCGGCCCTGCAGCGTCTTCGCCTCGCGACCAATCGAGCCCTGGACGCCGAGAGCCGCGACGTCGATCACATGCTCGAGAGAGTGCGCGCCATGTCTCCCAAGGCCACTTTGGATCGCGGCTACGCCATCCTTGCCGACTCCGAGGGCGACTCCATCACCTCCGTCGATGACACCGATCCGGGAGCGAATCTGTCGGTCTACCTGTCCGACGGCACCCTCGTCGTCACCGTCGATTCCCTCGACCGACGTACCCCCAACCAACCACCGTCCCAGGAGGATTCATGAGCGAGAAGAAGTCCGAGTCGGCACCCGAGAAGCCCACCTCCGAGGAGCCCGAGATCCCATACGAAGCTGCCCGCGACGAACTGATTGGCATCGTCACCCGACTGGAGTCCGGCGGCATCTCCCTGGCCGAGACCATGAAGCTGTGGGAACGTGGCGAGAAGCTCGCCGACATCTGCCAGACCTGGCTCGACGGGGCTCGCGCCCGTATCGGAGCGGCACGCTCTGAGGCCGAGGACTCCCGGGCCTGACGGGGGTCAGAGCGTCTTCAGCATCCCCGCGTAGTCAGTGAGAACCTGATAGTCAGCATCCGCGACGATGACAGCCGCCGAGGAACCGACCTTCGTCACCAGGGCACGGGTACGGCCATCCGGGCTGACCATCTTCGTCCAGGTGTACTGACCCGCCTTGACCTTCCCATCCTCGGTGGCTGATCTCGTCACCGAGGCGATGTAAGCCTTGGCAGGCTCGTCGGACTGGTTCACGGCCAGGTAGATGTTCTCGCTGGTGAGGAATCCCAGTTCCCACCTGTTCCCCGCGGAGATGGTGTTTCCCACCCATCGATCCCCTTTGTTGGCATACCTCGCCTTGGTGGGCCGCCAGTCCTCGGGCACCTCCTTGGGAGCCAGCACCGGGTACCCGGCATGGGTGCGCGCCGACGTCGCCACGGGCTTCCAGTCAATCTTCTGGATGTTCGGCTCGTCAGGGGTCCTGGTGAAGAACCACACGATGAGCAACACGGGGACGAGGATGACAGCCAAGGACAGGAACATGTCCTTGATGCCGGCTCTGGGATTGGGTGCCACGCTCCAGATTGTTGCAGATGCGTCGCGCGGCGTCGCCTCAGCTGATCAACCGACCATGTCCTCCATCAGGCTAGTCACCAGCGCGGCGACGGGCGAACGCTCCGACCTGGTGAGGGTCACGTGGCCGAACAGATCGTGTCCTCGCAGCCTCTCGATGACGGCTGCCACACCGTCATAACGACCTACCCGGAGGTTGTCCCGCTGGGCGACGTCGTGGGTGAGCACCACCCGCGAGTTCTGCCCGATTCGCGAGAGCACCGTCAGCAGCACGTTACGTTCCAGGGACTGGGCCTCGTCGACGATGACGAAGGCGTCATGGAGGGAACGGCCGCGGATGTGCGTCAGCGGCAGGATCTCCAACATGCCACGCGACATGACCTCCTCGATGACGTAATTGTTCGTCACGCTGGTGAGGGTGTCCAGAACCGCCTGACCCCACGGGGCCATCTTCTCCCCCTCGTCACCGGGCAGGTAGCCCAGATCCTGGCCACCGACGGCATACAACGGCCGGAAGACCATGACCTTCTTGTGGAGTTGTCGCTCCAGCACCGCCTCAAGCCCTGCGCACAACGCCAACGCCGACTTTCCGGTACCGGCATGCCCTCCCATGGAGACGATGCCGACCTGAGGGTCCAGCAGCATGTCGAGGGCAACCCGCTGCTCAGCCGAGCGACCACGGATCCCGAACGCTTCCTGGTCATTGGGGATGAGCCGAGCCGAGGCGTCCGGCATCCGTCGGGCCAGAGCACTGCCGTTCGGGCCGTCCAGCACGAGTCCGGCGTGCACCGGGATCTCGTCGAAGATCGAGTCGACGACGTGTCCCTCCTCGTAGAGGGCCGAGATCATCTCGTCGGGGACCTCGAGATTGACCATGCCGGTCCATCCGCTGTCCGGGACGAGTTCGTGCCGGTATTCCTCTGCTTCCAGACCGATGGCCGAGGCCTTGACCCGCAACGGCAGGTCCTTCGTCACCAGGACGACGGAGTGCCCGGCCAGCCGGTAGTTCTGGGCAACCGCCAGGATCCGGGTGTCGTTGTCACCGAGACGGAAGCCGTCGGGCAAGCAATTCGGGTCGGAGTGGTTGAGCTCAACGAGCAGTTCGCCTCCCTCATCGTTGACCGGCACCGGCCCGACGAGGCCACCGTTGTCGAGTCGCAACTTGTCGAGGATGCGCAACGCTGCGCGGGCGAAATGTCCCAATTCCGGGTGGTGGCGTTTGCCCTCCAACTCGGTGATGACGACGATCGGCACCACCACGTGATGCTCGGCGAAGTTGAGCAGGGCACGAGGATCCGACAACAGCACCGATGTGTCGATGACGTAGGTCCGCCTCCCCTCAGGTGCCGCCGGAATCGGGCTGTGGGCTCGCTCGGAGCCTTCTGGACGGACGGACACGAAAACCTCCCGTGACATGAGAGGTCGCATCGAGGAAGGAAACGTCGTCGAGGCGTCGGAAGCGGCCCCTCTGACATCAAACCTAGAGCCCGACAGGTGGAACCGGAGTGTGCGATTCGGCCATTCATCCAGAGTTCACCAGCCGGTCAGATGACGGCAAGACCGATGGCAACCGCATGACAGATCGCGGCCACCGCAGTGCAGCTGTGGAAGACCTCGTGGAAGCCGAACCAGGTGGGTGACGGATTGGGCTTCTGACGGGCGTAAGCGACTGCTCCGACGGTGTAGAACACCCCTCCGACGAGGATCAGGATGACGACTGCTGGCCCTCCCACGCGCCAGAACTGCGGCAGCCACCACAAGGCTGTCCATCCCATGAAGACGTAGAGGATCGTCGAGGCCCACCTGGGCACGCCATTCCACACGAACCGGAAGGCCACTCCGAGCAGGGCGCAGGCCCAGATGATCGACAACAGGATTACCCTGGAGGCACCCGTCGTCAGCGAGACGGCCAGCGGGGTGTACGTGCCAGCGATGAACACCGCGATGTTGGCGTGGTCGATGCGTCGCAGGACGTCCTTGATCTTCTCACCCCACGGCACCCGGTGATAGATCGCCGAATTGCCAAAGAGCTCCAACCCGGTGAGCATCCAGATCGCGACGGCGAACCGGTTCCCCCACGTCGGCGTGACGACCATGAGGCCAACCCCGGCCAGCAAGATCAGCGGCGCCATGACGGTGTGAACCCATCCGCGCAACCTCGGTTTGGGGAGCACCGTGCCACGATTCTCGCCGCTGTTGCCTTGACGCGACATAGCCTGCGGTCCTCCTCCTCGACAAAACCTACGGTTCGGTAGGTTCTGCCGCCACCCTACCCTGCCAACGAGGCCTGCCCACGACTCGATCTCGGCCTCACCGCGTGAATTGCGGACCGTTTGTACCGAGCACTGACTAATCTGGACCCATGAGCAGCCTGGACAACCGTCTGTCGAAGGTCAGTGAGACCCTCGACCGCATGCACCCGTCCGGACTGCTGTACACCACCTACGAAGCGCGACTGCTCGACCAGCTCGATCGCAGTCGTCTGCCCCAGCACGTCGCCGTACTGGCTGACGGCAACCGTCGTTGGGCTCGTCTCAACGCACCTGGACAGCCCTTGGTGGCCGGTTACGAGGCGGGCGCGGATCGCCTCCGAGAGTTCTGCGCCTGGTGCGACGCCGTCGGTATCCCGATCATCACACTGTGGGTGCTGTCGACCGACAACCTGCAACGCGCGGAAACCGGCGAACTTGGACCCCTCCTCAAGGTCATCGAGTCCCTCGTCGGCTCCCTGGCAGAGAATCCACGCTGGCGGGTCCAGGCCGTCGGAGACCTCGATCTGCTACCCGCCGAGATGGCCGAGTCCCTCTGCCGCGCCGGTCGCAACTCGGCCGACCACGTCGGCATGCACATCAACGTCGCGGTGGCTTATGGCGGTCGTCACGAGCTGCGCGACGCCGTCCGCTCACTACTTGCCGAGGAGGCCGAGAAGGGCACCAGCCTGGCCGATCTAGCGGAGACCCTCGAGATCGACCAGATCGAGGACCACCTCTACACCCGCGGCCAACCCGATCCAGATCTCATCATCCGCACCTCGGGCGAGCAGCGACTGTCGGGCTTCCTCATGTGGCAGAGTGCCCACTCCGAGTTCTACTTCTGCGAGGCATTGTGGCCCGACTTCCGCAAGGTCGACTTCCTGCGGGCCCTCCGCTCCTTCACCCAGCGGGAGCGACGCTACGGCCGCTGACCTACCGGGTGCACGATCTCAAGCTCGCCGCCAGAGCGGGTCCTTGAGCTCCAGGTATTCGGTCACCGGCTCGAAGCACACCGTGCCACGGCACACCCAACACATCGGCTGACCGTCGCGCGGGGCGCGATCCTCGAACCATGTACCGAACCCGGATCCCTCACCAACTCGACGCATGATGGCCGACCCGGCCGGAGCCATGCGCCACGCTGCTGCGGCCAGATCCGTGGGCTCCTCCTGAGTGTCAGCGATGACGACACCAGCCGGCTTGAGACCCCGACGGGCCTCATCGGCGATGAGGAAGTCGGCCAGTGCCCACCCCGCGAAGCGCGGAGTAGACGCCACCACCGGCAGCAAGGCGGCGGAAGCCTCGTCCGCACGGCTGACGAAGTCGTCACGCTCAGCCATGAGCCCCACCCGACGCAGGGCCATCACCATGGAGGCCGTTGCGCTGGGACAGGCATCGTCGGTCAGGGTGTGGGCCGTCACCGTCAGCAGGTCCGACTCTTCAGCGTCCAGGAAGCTCCCATCGGGAGCACCAAACCGCGTCACCGCCTGGTCAAGCACGTCGACAGCACGGTCACACCACACCGACTCCCCCGTAGCACCGGCCAGACCGGCGAAGGACAGGCCAACCCACGCGTAGTCCTCGCAGACCGCCGGGGCTCCCGGACGATCGTGGAAGGAGGTGCGCAGCAGGTCACCGTCACTCCAATGGGCCGTCCACAGCGCCTGGGCCAGATCGCGAGCCTGCCTTACCCAGGACCACTCGCGCAGGATCATTCCGGCCTCGACGAGCCCGTCGATGAGCATGGCGTTCCACGCCGTGATGGCCTTCTCGTCGCGAGCAGGAGCGCTACGACGATCACGAGCCTCCAGCAGGGTGTCCATGTGGGCGTTGATGCGCTCCCACTCGACCCGTCCGCGCAGCTGGAGGGTACCCAGACCGTTCTCGTCGAAGGGCTCCAGATGCACCAGTGGACGCAGCCACTCGGTCTCCTCGGATCCCAGGGCGTCCGTGATGAGATCCTGGTTCCACAGGTAGTAGATCCCCTCCCGGGTGTGGCCGGCTGCGTCGTCGGAATCGGCATCAAGACCGGCGGCGTACAGGCCGTTCGGCAGCTGCATCTCCCGGTTGAGCCAGGACACGGTGCGACGGGCGGCATGGGAGTAGAGATCTCGACGATCCGGGTCGTGATCGGCGGTACGACGCCAGCACCGAGCCATCGTCCCCAACAGCAGGGCATTGTCGTAAAGCATCTTCTCGAAGTGGGGCACCACCCACTGGGAATCCGTGGAGTACCGGTGGAACCCGCCACCGACCTGGTCGAAGATGCCGCCGCGCACCAGGTGCTCACACGTGTTCTGCGCCATATCGAGGCTGGTCGGGTCTCCCTTGACCAACAGGGCGTCCAGCAGGGTGGCGTTCGGGAACTTCGTCGGTCCTCCGAAGCCGCCATGCACGATGTCGTAGTCCGCTCCCACGGCGTCAATGAGCTCACCGGCGACCGGACGCGGGGTGTCAGGGACCTTCTCGATGGGACGCAGATGCTCGACGATGGCCTCGGCCGAGGACACCACCTCATCGCGACGCTCTCGCCATGCACCGCCGAGGGCCTCGACCAGCTCCACGAAGGCGGGCTGACCACCCCGGCGCACCGACGGGAAATAGGTGCCGGCGAAGAAGGGCTTGCCGTCAGGAGTCAGGAAGACGGTGTTGGGCCAGCCACCCTGGCCAGTCATCGCCAAGGTCACCTGCATCAGCGCGGCGTCAACCTCTGGACGCTCCTCGCGATCGACCTTGACGGCCACGACATTGGCGTTGACGACCTCAGCCACTTCTGGATCGGAGAAGGACTCGAAGGCCATGACGTGGCACCAGTGGCAGCTCGAGTAGCCCACCGAGACCATGACCGGCACGTCGCGACGCCGTGCTTCGGCGAATGCTTCCTCTCCCCACGGGAACCAGTCGACGGGGTTCGCGGCGTGTTGGAGCAGATATGGGCTGGTGGACTCACCAAGGTGGTTGGGCATGGTGGTCAGCCTACGAGCACAACCCCGTACTGAGCCAAGTGGCCCCTGGGCGGAACGTCAGTGCTCCGTCGAATCCGTCGTGGACCCCTTGGCATCCTCCTGGTGGCTCTCCTTGAGGGCAGGACCGCAGGGCACCTCGTCGAAGTCGATGCCACGGATGTTGCGTCGGATGCTGATCCACGCGACGACACCGAAGACAGCAAGTGCTAGGCAGCACAGGAAGTTGGCGAGGCCGGTGCTCACAAGCTGGGCTGCAAGAACTGTCATGCTGACAGCCTACGCCCTAGGGCACAATGGGTCACGTGCCAACCCCGACCAGCAGCCAGGATCCCGTCCTCACTGATGCGGACCGCGAACGCATCGCGAAACGCTACCCCAAACAGTGTCGAACCCCGTGGGTGATCCTCATCCTGGTGCTGGCTGCCGTCCTCGTCGGATGGACGGTGTGGGCAGGACTCCATCATGCCGAGCAGCCGATCCGGGCGAGCTTGCACGGATACCAAGCGATATCCGACACCCGCGTCAACGTCACGATCAACCTGCATCGCCCCGACCCCTCCGTCGAGGGTTCCTGCATCCTGGTCGCCACCGGTGCTGACCACGTGCGCGTCGGGGAGACGACGGTGACGTTCCCGGCAAGCTCGTCAAAGGACGAGACGATCCACACCAGTGTCAAGACCTTCTCGCGTGCTGTCACCGCTGAGCTGGAGAAGTGCGGGCCCGTCGGGTGACAACGCGGTAGGATGAACAAATGCCTGAGTCCCAAGACACTGTGTGGCTGACCCAAGAGGCCTTCGACAAGCTCACTCAAGAGCTCGCGTACCTCAAGGGTGAGGGCCGCACCATCATTTCCAACAAGATTGCCGACGCTCGTTCCGAAGGCGACCTTTCCGAGAACGGCGGCTACCACGCTGCCCGGGAGGAGCAGGGGCAGGCCGAGGCCCGCATCCGTCAGTTGGAGCAGATGCTGCGTAACGCTGAGGTGGGCGAAGCCCCGTCCACTCCGGACGAGGTCGTGCCCGGTTCCAAGGTGACCGTCTGCTACTTCGACGACAAGTCCGACACTGACACCTTCCTGCTGGGATCGCGGCAGGTGATGGGGCTCGACGATTCCGTCGACATCTCCGTCTACTCCCCGCAGTCCCCCCTTGGTGGTGCCGTTCTGGGCCATTCCAAGGGAGAATCGACCGAGTACAAGGCTCCCAATGGCAAGACGATCAAGGTGACGATCCTTGACGTCGAGCCGTTCCAGGAGTGACACGCTTTCACAAATGTGATGAGGGCGGGGTGCCATGGCACCCCGCCCTCATCACATTTTGTCGCAGGCTCACATCGCGCGAACTGCGATCCTCCCGACCAAGCAGGTGAGGCCAAGACGGGCCGCCCCGTCACCCATGACGTACTCGTCGACATCTCCGCCTTCGGGCCAGGAGATCATGCCGGTCTGGGCCTTGCCACGAACCGAGACGTTAGATCCTTTGGCCAGCTTGACCAGCAGATTGCCCGACTCGACGCGGATCTGGGAGCGACCGCTGTCGATGCATCCGGTGATGGTGCCATTTCCGGCCTGGAAGAGACCGTCCTCCAGCTGGTGGACGCCTTCGATCTCAGTGACGCCAGCGGTGACACGCACCCTCCCGAGGTGCTCCACGCCAGTGGCACGCAACGAGCCACCCGACAGCTCGATGTCAACGGGCAGATCGGGATGCACACGAACCGTCACTTCCCGACCCAGACCAAGATCCTTGACCCCGTCCATGTCGGCCGGGAGTCGAAACCTCTTGAGGACCCCCAGATCAGGGGCGAGGTGACCGTCAATACCGACCTCAACGACTCCTCCGACGCGCCTGCGGGTGTGCTTGCCCTCGATCTGCAGGCCGGAGACCGAGCGGTCCCCGATGAGACGGATGCGACGTCCAGTGCAGTTCAGACGGACGCGATCCAGATCGCTCGCGACGTCGACGTGCTTCTGCGGTTCGCTCTCGCCGCTGGCGCGACGCGGTCCGGGCGACATCGTCGAGGCGACTGTCTCACCGACACTCTCTGCCACCCCGGACACCACGCGCCAGGCCGAGCGGAGCCCCTCCTTGGCTTCTGGAGGGATGGCGAAGCCGGCCAGAGGGCCCTTGTCGCCCCCGGAAGTCTCGTCCCCGGATGCCCCGCGGCGGGGGCCGGCCCCTTCGGCGGGGCCGCTCTGGCTCCCGGGTGCGGGCTGCTCCTGCCCCCGTGCATCAGCGATACGGCGGTTGGCCTCGGCGGTGTCGATCCTCCCGGCAGCAAGGTCCTCGAGGATGGCGGTGATATCAGCGCTCATAACATCAACTTTACGGGTGAACCCAACTCACGCGTGTTCGGCAGCGAGGTCGTCCTGACTTGGAGGAACCTCCTCTGTCGGGGTCTCGGGGCTCAGGGCCTTGATGAAGGCGACGCCGAAAGCGACGATCGGGATGGCGAACAGGGCGCCCACGATACCGGAGATGATGGCGCCGACAGCGATACCGACCAGCACGATGAGCGGGTGGATCGAGACTGCCTTACCTAGCAGGAAGGGTTGCAGGACGTGTCCTTCGATCTGCATGACGGCGACGAAGACGATCAGCATGATGACGGCCTTGAAGAAGCCCAGGGTCACCAGCACCACACCAACCGCGACGACGCCGGACGTCAGCGCGCCGACGATCGGCACGAATGCGAGGATGAAGGTCAGGGCACCGATCGCGACCGACATGGATGAGCCAATGATGGCCGCGCCGATGCCGGCTCCCAGGCCGTCCACGAAGGCGACGATGACGGCGGCTCGCACATAGGCCACCAGGGCGACCCAGCCGCGCTTGGCAGCGTCAAGGATTTTGGCGCGATGCTCACGTGGGATGAGGACCGCCGACTTCTCAGCCAGCTTGTCTCCCTCGTACACGAAGAAGAAAGTGGCGAAGAGGGCCAGGACGAGCCCCGCTGCGAAACGACCGATCTGGGTTCCAGCGGCAGCTGCGGTCGAGGCAATGCGTCCCTGGGATCCGGCCATGGCAGCCTCGGCCTTGTGCATGAGGTCATTGAGTTGGGCCTTGTCGGTGTGCAAAGGACTGTTGGCCAGCCACGCCAGCGCCTGCTTGAAACTGGCAACCGCCTTGCCCAGTTCCCGCCACTGCATCGCGATCTGGGCGCCGACGAGGGTGAATACGCCGCCGACCAGGATGATGAGCAGCAGCAGGCAGATTCCCGAGGCGATGCCACGGTGGATGTGATGGCGCGACAACCAGTTAGCCAGCGGCCACATGGCTGCCGTCAGCATGAGGGCCACCGCGACGGGCACTGACACCTCGGACGCAGCGTGAAGCACCTGGTAGAGCCCGTAGATGAAGGCTGCGATGACGATGAGCCGCCAGCACCATCCAGCCGCAGTACGGACACCGCTGGGAACGTCTTCGGCGGGGGCGACCGTCGCCGTGATGGGCTGGGGAGTTGATGCGACCACCTGGTCAGGAGCGGTGTCGATCGCCTCACCGTCGGCGTCGGCACGCGAGGGAACCGGTGTCGAATCTGTGGTCTTCGTGCCCGAGCCGAATAGCTTCATGGCTTCCTTCCGGAATTGTGGGGCGGGGCCGAGGCCCCGGAACGCGTGTTCACAGGGTAGCGTCTAGCACGTCATCCGTATGTATCCATTTGGAGGTCACCGTGGTAGCTCGTCCTCTTGCCGAACTGACCGCCCCCGACTGGGCAGAGGCGTTGGCGGAGGTGGAGCCACGCATCCATGAGATGGGGGACTTCCTGCGAGCCGAGACAGCTGCCGGACGAGGGTTCCTGCCTCACGGGGATCGCATTCTGCGCGCTTTTTCCCGTCCCATGGCGGATGTTCGAGTGCTCATCGTCGGTCAGGACCCCTACCCCACCCCAGGCCACCCCGTGGGCCTGAGTTTCTCGGTGGAGCGCGACGTGCGTCCGTTGCCCCGGTCCTTGCAGAACATCTACGCCGAATTGCAGTCCGACCTGGGAATTTCCCCTTGTGAACATGGCGATCTCACCGGCTGGTTCGAGCAGGGGGTGTTGCTCCTCAACAGGTGCCTCACCGTCCAGCCTGGTCGACCCGCCTCACATCGCGGCAAGGGATGGGAGGAGGTCACCCAGACCGCCATCGAAGCCCTCGTGGCACGTGGCGGCCCGCTGGTGGCCATTCTGTGGGGCCGCGACGCGCAATCCCTGGAGCCCATGCTGGGCGGGGTTCCGATCGTCAAGTCCTCGCACCCCTCACCCATGTCAGCCCGATACGGCTTCTTCGGGTCCCGACCCTTCAGCCGCACCAACGACTTGCTGGTAGAGCAGGGGGCCGACCCGATCGACTGGGACCTGTCCTCCCACTGATCGGGCCGGCCCCTCATGCCGGCTGTATGTCAGTCCTGCTCGGGATGACGGAACAGGGAGAAGGCCGATGCGGCCAATCCGCCCCACACCGTGACCATGGCGATGATCATCATGACGATGGCGGATCCACTCATGACAGCGCTCCTTCCTGGGATGCCTGGGCATTCGCCCGGGCGAGCTCTTCCTCGTGAGTGAGCTCGTGGTGAATGGCCGAGCGGTTCGGCCACGGGATGAGGGACAGCACGATTGCCAGCACGACGACGAGGATCGACATTCCCCATCCGAAGATTCCGACGAAATTGCCGGGCATTCCGCCGTAGCCCTTGCTGGAGACGGTGGCGATCTCGGTGATCCACAGGCCTAGCAGGACCAGCGGGGCAACGACGCCGACCAGGGCCATCCACACCTTGTTGACCTTGAACGAGGAGTACTCGTTGAGGTGGTCGCGCAGCACCGGGAGCTTGCGCAGTGCCCAGGTGATGACGAGGCAGGCCAGCAGGGCAACGCCAACGATGCCGATGTTGTTGATGAAGTGGTCGGTAACGTCGAGCAGGTTGAGGCCAGTCGTCGTCGGGAAGAGGATGATCGACGCCACGGCCGTCACTCCACCGACGACCCAGGTTGCGGCAACTCGGTGCATGCCGGTCTTCTCGCGGAAGGCTGCGATGACGACCTCCAGCAGGCTGATCATCGACGTGATTCCTGCGAAGACCAGGGAGACGAAGAAGAGCACGCCCATGATCGGTCCGACAGCACCCGCCTGGCTGATGATCTGCGGGAAGGCGATGAAGGCCAGGCCGATACCCGAGCCAGCGACCTCGCTCACCGGCTTGCCGGAAGCAGTTGCCATGAAGCCCAGGGCGGCGAAGACGCCGAGGCCGGCCAGGATCTCGAATGAGGAGTTGGCGAACCCGACGACCAGGCCGGAACCTGTCAGGTCAGACTTCGGCTTGAGGTAGGAGGCATAGGTCACCATGATGCCGAATCCCACTGACAGGGAGAAGAAGATCTGGCCGTAGGCGGCCATCCACACCTGGTAGTTCCCCAACGCATTCCACGCCGGGGTGAACAGGGCGTCAAGGCCAGTCGATGCGCCGTCCAGGGTGAGGGCGACGATGACCAGTGCGATGAACATCACCGCGAGCATCGGCATGAAGACCCACGAGGCGCGGGTGATGCCCTTCTCGACGCCGGTGGCCATGATGGCCAACACGACGAGCCACAGGATCAGCAACGGCCAGAAGACTCCGGGCACGAAGTGGAATTCGACGTCAACGTTGCTGGCCACGTGCAGGAAGCTGCCTGTGAGGAATCCCTCGGGGTCGTCCCCCCAAGCCTTCGTCACCGAGAATCCGACATAGCGAATGGCCCAGGCGATGATGGCGGCGTAGTAGATGACGATCACCCAACAGATGAGGGTCTGCCACCATCCGATAGCCTCCGTGTGCTTGTTGAGACGACGCAAGGCCATGGGCGGCGAGCCACGGAACTTGTGTCCGACGGCATAGTCGAGGAAGAGCAGCGGGATACCGGCGGTGAGCAGGGCGATCAGGTAGGGCACGATGAAGGCTCCGCCACCATTGCTGTAGGCGACGTAGGGGAACCTCCAGATATTTCCCAGCCCGACGGCGGAACCAATCGCAGCGATGAGGAAGGCTCCCCGACCGGTGAAACTCTCACGCCGCTGGGGCTTTCCAATGGTGTTTCCGTCACCTGCAACGGTCGCGCCAGGCTGCGCGGGGTCAGACATCTTGATCCTTTCCACCGGTGAACTTTGACCCCCAGTCTCACATGGTGATGAGGTGGGACCAGATCATGGACCACACATTGAGATAACAGGAATTGATCCGAGCCGATGTCCGTTACACCCGTGTCGACGTCGTGAGGAAAGGGACGCATGAACAAGAACGAGATGGTCTCACCCGACAACGCCTTGCCCGGAGGCCGAACCCCAGTATTGGAAATGCCGTTCTTCCACCGCGTAACTGGGGACCGGCTCGACCGCTCCTTCCCCGGCTCCGAGACGATTTACCTGGCCATGGGGTGTTTCTGGGGAGCCGAGAAGCTGTTCTGGAACTATGACGGGGTGCTGCAAACCGCCGTTGGTTACATGGGCGGTTTCACTCCCAACCCCACCTACCGGGAGGTGTGTACCGGACGCACTGGGCACGCCGAAACCGTCCGGGTCACCTACGACCCGACCAGAATCTCCACCGAGGAGATCCTCACCCTCTTCATGGAGAACCACGACCCCACCCAGGGGATGCGTCAGGGCAACGACGTCGGTACCCAGTACCGCTCGGCGATCTGGTGCACCACCACCGAGCAGTTCATGACGGCCACCACCCTCAGGGGGTCCTTCCAGGCCAACCTGCTCGATGCCGGGTACGGGGAGATCACGACGACGATCTCGATGGCCAACGGCGTGGAGTTCTTCCTGGCTGAGGCCGAGCATCAGCAGTACCTCGAGGACAATCCCTTCGGCTACTGCCCTGTCCACGCAACCGGGGTGTGCCTCGCGCGGGCATGATGGACATGACCACCCCCTGAGGAGGATTGAACACATGAAGTACCGCAAGATTGGACCCTTCCGAACCTCTGCCATCGCTTACGGATCGATGCCGTTGTCGATCGAAGGTCGCCCGGACCGCGAGACCGCGATCAAGGTCCTCCATGACGTCCTGGACGCCGGGTGCACCCACATCGACACCGCATGGGCCTACTACGAGTCCGGCGGCGAGGAGCAGTACGGCGAGAAGCTCGTCGCTGATGCCCTGGAATCCTGGAATGGTGACCGCTCGACGATCTCGGTGGCCACCAAGGTTGGCCACTTCCGCTGCTTCAATGACGCCGGTGAGGCCATCTGGGACGTCGACGGATCCCCGAAGCGGCTACGCCGTGACGCCAAGCTCTCGGCCGACGCCCTGCACACGGACCAGATCGACCTGCTCTACCTGCACCGTCCCGACCCGAAGGTCGAGTACGAGAAGATGGTGAGGACCCTGGCGGGCATCCTCGACGACGGTTTAGCCCGAACCGCTGGCATCTCGAACGCCAACCCCGACCAGATCCGGATGGCCCAGAACATTCTCGGCGATCGTCTGGTGGCCGTGCAGAACCAGTTCTCCCCCGGCTTCCTGTCCTCGCGGCCCGAGGTGGAGCTCTGCGGTGAGCTCGACCTGGCATTCGTCGCGTGGAGCCCGCTTGGCGGTTACCGTCGTCCCCTCGAGGAGGACGCCTTCGCCGCCTTCCAGCGCGTCGCTGATGCCCGTGGAGTCAGTCGGGCCCAAGTCATTCTGGCGTGGGAGCTGGCCCAGGGCAATCACGTCATCCCGATCCCGGGATCCCACCGCTCGGAAACGATCCTTGACTCCTTCAAGGCCGTCGATCTTTCCCTAACCGACGAGGAGCTGGCTCAACTTCCCTGACGTCCGCCCTGCGGCAGATGTGCGCATGCACCCGGTGACCGTGACATGATCCCCGGGTGCATAACGACATCGAGGCAAGACGAGGACTGACGACCGGTATCGCCCTCTACCTCATGTGGGGATTCTTCCCCCTTTACTTCCGGTTGCTGGAGCGTTCAGGAGCCTTCGAGATCATCGCCCACCGCGTGGTGTGGTCCTTCGCCTTCTGCGCCATCCTGCTGACGATAGGGAAGGGTTGGCATCGGCTCGCCGCCCTAGCCCACGACCGCCGCAGTCTGTGGGGTCTCGTGCTGGCCGGCCACCTGGTCCTGATCAACTGGACCCTCTACGTCTGGTCCGTCAATGCCGGTCACACCCTTGACGCCGCGATGGGGTACTTTATCAACCCCCTCGTCTCGGCCTTGCTGGGTGTGCTGGTCCTGCGGGAACGACTCAGTCCGGCCCAATGGATGGCTTTCGGAATCGGCATCGTCGCCGTCGTCGTCCTCATGGTGGGGCATTCCTCCACACCCCTCATCTCGCTGGGGCTGGCGATGAGTTTCGGACTCTACGGCCTGGTCAAGAAAGTGCTCGGAGTGGCGGTGAAACCCGCTGTCGGGCTCATTGTCGAAACCCTGGCGACCACTCCTCTGGCCCTGGTGTACATCGGGTGGGGCGTTGCCCAGGGGAAATCCACCTTCACCGGCTCCTACAGCCTGCTGTTGGTGAGCGCCGGCATCCTGACCGCTGTTCCCCTGTTGATGTTCGCCTTCGCGGCCTCCCGCATCAGCCTGACGACGCTAGGAATCCTGCAGTACATCTCACCGCTCCTGCAGTTCTTGGTCGGGCTGTTCCTCTTCGGTGAGCAGATGCCTTGGCAGCGCTGGGTCGGGTTCTCCCTGGTCTGGGTGGCCGTCGTGATGTTCTCGGCAGAAGGACTCATCCGGTTGGTGCGACGCACACGATGACGCCGTCATGGAAAGGCACAGGGGCCACCGGACAATCCCGGTGACCCCAGACGTCTTTCCGGATCAGGCCTCGACACGCTCACGCGCCTCGCGCTTGGTCCACTGGTACAGAATCGCAATGGCAGCCACGAAAATGATCATGCCGACGATTCCAGCACCACTGTCCCACGACTCCGGAGCAATGGCGATGGCGTCCTCGGAGCCCGCGGCAGCGATGAGCGCCGCATAGATGACGCCGAAAATGGATTCACCGACGATGAGTCCGGTGGCCAACAGGATGCCGGTCCGCTTCTTGCCCTCGACGTCGCCATCGGTGCGGGCAGCCCATTTGTCGAACAGCCAACCGAGGCCAGCCCCGATCGGGATGGTCAGCGACAGGGTCATCGGCAGGTACATGCCCATGCCGACAGCCAGCGGGGGAAGTGAGAACTTCTTGGAGGTGTGGGTGAGAATCTCGTCGACGATGATGACGCCAATGCCGACCAGTGCGCCAATTCCCATCAGGCCCCAGTCCAGGGAGCCGCCGAAGACGCCGGTGGCCAAGAACGAGATGAGAGTGGCCTGCGGGGCCTGCAGAGCGTTCGGTCCGGCGCCCGGGGCACCCTGGAATCCGAAGGCGGTCTGCATGAGCTGCATGACGGGCGGGATGATCGCCGATCCGAAGACGACGCCAATGATGAGGGCGACCTGCTGTTTCCACGGTGTGGATCCGACCAGCTGGCCGGTCTTGAGGTCCTGGAGGTTGTCATTCGAGATCGTCGCGATACCGAAGACGATCGACGCCGTGAACAGGGTGTAGGCCACCAATTTGACGGTCTCGTCGCCACCAACGGCACCGTAGGTGAGCTTGATGAGCAGAGCGGCCACCAGGACGACGAGGATGCCGACACCGGAGATCGGGCTGTTCGACGCACCAATGAGGCCAGCCATGTAGCCACAGACGGACGCAACGGCCAGGCCGACGAGCAGGATGAAGACCAGACTGACGATGATGACGCCGGTCATGGACTTCGAGACCACCATGTCGCGGGCAAAACCCCACAGCATGAAACCGATCGGGACCATGGAGAGCAGTACGACGGTCAGGACGACCGACACCGGCAGGTCACGCTCGGTCAGCGGAACCTCGCCGCCCTTGTGACGGGTCTTGGAGGAGCGAACGGAGTCGCGGATGCCCTTGGTGATGGGGCCGATGACCTTGATGAGAGTCCAGATGGCCGCCACACCAATCGCGCCGGCGCCGACGAAGCGCACGTCACTGGTGAAGACCTCCTGGATGACGTCGAGGTTGCCGCCAACCTTGCCGGAGACTCTCCATGGCAGTATCGCTCCGTAGGAGATGATGATGCCGACGAGCATGGCTGCGGCGACGGCGATACCGACGAGATGACCAACGCCGATGAGGGCCATCGACATGCTGACGCCAACCATCGAGCCACTGCTGTTGCCTACCTTGAACAGCTTGGTGAGGGCTGACTTCACCAGCTTGAGGTCGGACAGCAGCGCATACCCGGCCGACACCAAGGAGCCGACGATGATGACGCGTAGGCCCACCTTGTTGGCGTCGGTTGTTCCGGCGGAGTCACCAACCTTGAGGACCTCAGCACCAGCGACGCCCTCCGGGTAAGGAAGATCGGATCCGGTGACAAGAGCTCGTCGCAGCGGGATGGAATACATGACGCCGAGGATGCCGCCCACCAAGCAGATCGCGAGGGTGGTCCAGTACGGGAATCCCGTCCACCAACCGACCATGATGAGGCCGGGTAGCACGAAGATGATTGCCGAAAGGGTTCCAGCAGCAGAGGCAATCGTCTGGACGATGTTGTTCTCTGCGACGGAGTGTCCCTTAAAGTGGCGCAACACGGCCATCGAGATGACAGCGGCCGGAATTGACGTGGCGAAGGTCAGGCCGACCTTGAGGCCGAGATATACGTTCGCCGCGGTGAAAACCAACGTCATGAGGCCGCCGAGGATGATGCCCCGGAGCGTCAATTCACGTACTGATGACCCTGACGGCTGGGCCGGCACTGATGCGCTCGATAAGTCAGACATACTCCACTTCTTCCGTAAGTTGACCCGCCCACTATGCCACCGTCAGAACCTCAAAGGATGCAGGACACGGCTAGTGCGGCGTGTCGTTAGTTCTTGAAATGGTTGTGGTTTGGGAGAATCGGTCATGGCCAATTCTCCTGCCCCGGCGTTGGGTCTTCGTGTGGGTGATCGTGAGCGTCTGGAGTCGTTGACGCGGTCGCGAACGGCGGAGGCGGGTGCGGTGCTGCGGGCCAGGATCGTGCTCGCTGCCGCGGACGGCGTTGCGAACGACCGGATCGCCGAGCAGCTACAGGTGTCGAAGAACACGGTGCTGGCCTGGCGGCGTCGTTATGGCGAGCGGGGCATGGCCGGGTTGGCCGATGCGCCCCGCTCGGGCAGGCCCCGGCAGCTGGACCACCGCCAGATCGTGGCCACGACATTGAAGCCCCCGCCGAAGAAGTACGGGGTGACGCACTGGTCGAGCCGGCTGCTCGCTGCTCATCTGGGGGTGGGGAATGCGACGATCGCCCGTGCATGGCGCGAATACGGGGTCCAGCCGTGGCGCAGCGGCACGTTCAAGTTCTCCACTGACCCTGAGTTGGTGGCCAAGGTCACCGACGTCGTCGGGCTCTATCTGGCGCCACCGGAGAATGCTGTGGTGTTGTGCGTGGACGAGAAGTCCCAGATCCAGGCCCTGGACCGCACCCAGAAGACCTTGCCGATGCAGCCCACCCAGATCGAGCGTCGCACCCATGACTACGTGCGCCACGGCACGACCACCTTGTTCGCGGCGTTGGACATCGCCACCGGGCACGTGACCGGTGCCTGCAAACCCCGCCACCGACACCAAGAGTTCCTGGCGTTCTTGAAGCAAGTCGCCCGTGCCTATCCCGACCAGCAGCTGCACTTGGTGATGGACAACTACGCCACCCACAAACGCGTCGAGGTCCGTGACTGGCTCGCCGCCAACCCGCGGATCCACGTCCACTTCACCCCCACCAGCGGCTCATGGCTGAACCTGGTCGAGGTCTGGTTCGGGATCATCGACAAGCAAGCCATCCGCCGCGGAGTGTTCCCGTCGGTCAAGGACCTCAACGCGAAGATCCGGGCCTTCGTCAACGGCTGGAACGACCGCTGCCACCCCTTCGTCTGGACCAAAACCGCCAACGAAATCCTCACCAAAGCCAACCGTCCAACAACTTCAAACACGGGGCACTAGTTACGCCAATTGCCGCCTACCAGACTTCGGGAACACCCAAAGGCTCAACATGAAATAGACGTAAAGCCCCTCAACACACGCAGCGGTGAAGCGAGCAAGTTCGAAATGGACCCCTATGTGCTCCAAAAGGGACGAGAATCCCAGGGTGAGACAGACGTAATTGGTCACCATCGTGATGACGTAACGACCGCTCTGACGACCCAGATCGCCATGAGACTGAAAATTCAGCCACCTATTGACGAAGAAGGAGTAGATGGCCGACAATCCGTATCCCAGCGATACCGAAATTGGGTACGGCAGTCCGACGCCGCGAAAGAAAACGGCTAACAGGCTCATGTCGATGAGGAACCCGAGCCCGTTGATGATGCAGTAGCCGATGAAGGTGACGGGGAGCCCTGACAGCGGGAACGGCAGAACGGAGTGGATCGTCAAACACGCTCTGGCAAAGACGCGAGGGGCAGAGCGTCGGGGAATCCTCCTACCTCGTATTCGCTTCGCACTCGTCACCACGAATCCATTTTTGCAGCTGGGTCAAGGACCGTCGTCACCGGTCGATACCCTGACACCATGGCCATAACACGACGCGCAACCACAGCCGACCTGCCGTTCATGGTCCATGTGCTGCGGCATGCGGTCGGCGGGGTATCGGAACCACTCGACATCAAGGAATGCCGAACCAATCCAGCCATCGCCCACTACATCGACGGCTGGACCCCAGACCAGATCGGGATGATCTGCCTCGTCGCTGGCTCCCCCATCGGGGCTGTCTGGTTGCGTGACCTGCCGGCCTCCGATCCCGGTTATGGTTTCGTCGCCCCGGGTATTCCAGAACTGACCATCGCCATTTCTCCTCAGCGACGTGGTCAGGGCCACGGCAGGTACCTCTTGGACAGCCTCCTCGACGAATGCCGGCGTCATAGCATCCATTCCGTGAGCCTCAGCGTCGACGCTGCGAATGAACCAGCCATGACGATTTATCGCAAGGCTGGATTCGTCGAAGTCTCCAGCGAGAACAACCACCTGACAATGCTCCATGTCGACGGCAACCCAGCAGTATCCCCACCACACTGAATCAACGTCCACCCAACGCATCACTGCCGGTACATGTCGACATGTACCAGTAGTGATGCGGGTATACAGAAAAAGCGTGTGGAGACAAGGATGATCCTTGTCTCCACACGCACACAAATAAGATTCCGGCGGCGTCCTACTCTCCCACACGATCCCTCGTGCAGTACCATCGGCGCTGGAAGGCTTAACTACCGGGTTCGGTATGGGACCGGGTGTTTCCCTTCCGCCAAGGCCACCGGAAAAACTATGGGGCCAGTCAGGCTTGGCGCAACCCCCGCGTGGGGGCTGGGAGCCGTACAGTGGATGCGATCATCAAAATTCTTATTGGACGTGAAAGTGTGTGTTTGTAAGTCCTCGGTCTATTAGTACCAGTCAGCTCCACACCTTACGATGCGTCCACGCCTGGCCTATCAACCCGGTCGTCTACCGGAGACCTTACCAGATTCATCTGCAGGAACCCTCATCTTGAAGCGTGCTTCCCGCTTAGATGCTTTCAGCGGTTATCACAACCCGACGTAGCCAACCAGCCATGCTCTTGGCAGAACAACTGGCACACCAGAGGTCAGTCCGTCCCGGTCCTCTCGTACTAAGGACAGCCCTTCTCAAGATTCCTCCGCGCGCAGCGGATAGGGACCGAACTGTCTCACGACGTTCTGAACCCAGCTCGCGTGCCGCTTTAATGGGCGAACAGCCCAACCCTTGGGACCGACTCCAGCCCCAGGATGCGACGAGCCGACATCGAGGTGCCAAACCATGCCGTCGCTATGAGCGCTCGGGCAAGATCAGCCTGTTATCCCCGGGGTACCTTTTATCCGTTGAGTGACGGCGCGTCCACAAGCCACCGTCAGATCACTAGTCCCGACTTTCGTCCCTGCTCGACCTGTCAGTCTCACAGTCAAGCCCCCTTGTGCACTTACACTCAACACCTGATTACCAACCAGGATGAGGGAACCTTTGGGCGCCTCCGTTACCTTTTAGGAGGCGACCGCCCCAGTCAAACTACCCATCAGGCACTGTCCCTGAACCGGATCACGGCCCAAAGTTAGATAACCAGAACGACCAGAGTGGTATTTCAACAATGACTCCACAACCACTGGCGTGGCCGTTTCACAGTCTCCCACCTATCCTACACAAGTCGTCCCAATCACCAATACCAAACTATAGTAAAGGTCCCGGGGTCTTTCCGTCCTGCTGCGCGTAACGAGCATCTTTACTCGTAATGCAATTTCACCGAGTTCATGGTGGAGACAGTAGGGAAATCGTTACTCCATTCGTGCAGGTCGGAACTTACCCGACAAGGAATTTCGCTACCTTAGGATGGTTATAGTTACCACCGCCGTTTACTGGGGCTTAAGTTCACCGCTTCGCCAACGCTAACAGTTCCCCTTAACCTTCCAGCACCGGGCAGGAGTCAGTCCGTATACATCGTCTTACGACTTCGCACGGACCTGTGTTTTTGGTAAACAGTCGTTTCCCCCTGGTCTCTGCGCCCCTCACCGCTACCAACTGTAAAAGCCTTGACAGTTCAGGTCCCCCTTATCCCGAAGTTACGGGGGCATTTTGCCGAGTTCCTTCACCATGATGATCTCGATCGCCTCGGTATACTCTACCTATCCACCAGTGTCGGTTTAGGGTACGGGCGGACCAGCCACCTCGCTCACGAAGATTTTCTCGACAGTACAGGATCACTCACTCACCCACTTCCTGTGGGCTCGCCATCATGCCTCAACCACAACCCTGGCGGATTTACCTACCAGACGGTCCACACATTTAGCCCCGGACAACCATCGCCGGGGATGAGCTACCTCCCTGCGTCCCTCCGCAGCTTGCCTACTACATGATCGGTTCACACACTCACCACACCACCACCACATCAACGATGTCGCGGAGGCAGGCTCGCACGCTTAGCATCACACACCTCGACACGGACGGTGACAAGCCGGTACCAGAATATCAACTGGTTATCCATCGACTACGCCTGTCGGCCTCGCCTTAGGTCCCGACTCACCCAGGGCAGATTAACTTGACCCTGGAACCCTTGGATAATCGGCGGACGGGTTTTCCACCCGTCATTCGCTACTCATGCCTGCATTCTCACTCCCGCACAATCCACCACACGGTCACCCGGCAGCTTCACCTCGCACAGGACGCTCCCCTACCCAAACCCTCACGGGCTTGCCACAGCTTCGGCGGATAACTTAAGCCCCGCTACATTGTCGGCGCGGAATCACTTGACCAGTGAGCTATTACGCACTCTTTCAAGGATGGCTGCTTCCAAGCCAACCTCCTGGCTGTCTGCGCAACTCCACATCCTTTTCCACTGAGTTACCACTTAGGGGCCTTAGCTGATGATCTGGGCTGTTTCCCTCTCGACGACGAAGCTTATCCCCCGCCGTCTCACTGCTACGCTCCACTTGCCGGCATTCGGAGTTTGGCTGATTTCGGTAAGCTGATAGGCCCCCTAGACCATCCAGTGCTCTACCTCCGACAAGAACCACGCAACGCTGCACCTAAATGCATTTCGGGGAGAACCAGCTATCACGGTGTTTGATTGGCCTTTCACCCCTATCCACAGCTCATCCCCTCCATTTTCAACTGAAGTGGGTTCGGACCTCCACGACGTCTTACCGACGCTTCATCCTGGCCATGGATAGATCACACCGCTTCGGGTCTAGAACACGCGACTCACGCCCTTATCGGACTCGCTTTCGCTACGACTCCCCCACACAGGTTAACCTCGCCACGCATCACTAACTCGCAGGCTCATTCTTCAAAAGGCACGCCATCACCCCACAAGGCTCTGACGGCTTGTATGCGACCGGTTTCAGGTACTATTTCACTCCCCTCCCGGGGTACTTTTCACCATTCCCTCACGGTACTGATCCACTATCGGTCACCAAGGAGTATTTAGGCTTGACGGGTGGTCCCGCCAGATTCACGCGAAATTCCACGAGTTCCACGCTACTTGGGGTAACCCTCACCAGTGCCACGCTTACAGTTACGGGACTCTCACCCACTCCGGTACGCCTTCCCAGACGCTTCACCTTCACGCAACATTTATCACTGGCCAATCCTGCGGCAGCAGAACCCAAAGGCCCCCACAACCCCGCACATGCAACACCTGCCGGCTTGAACACACACACGGTTTAGCCTCATCCACTTTCGCTCGCCACTACTCACGGAATCACGGTTGTTTTCTCTTCCTACGGGTACTAAGATGTTTCACTTCCCCGCGTTACCTCCCACACCCCTATACATTCAGGGCAGGGTCACCGGACACTACTCCGGACATTCCAGGTTTCCCCATTCGGACACCCCCGGATCACAGCTCGTTTACCAACTCCCCAGGGCTTATCGCAGGTTACAACGTCCTTCATCGGCTCTTGGTGCCAAGGCATCCACCGATCGCACTTAACAACTTGCACAACAACACAAGACACAAAAAATTAAGATGCTCGCATCCACTATACAGTTCTCAACCACCACACGAATCAACACCACACCCACCACACAGCAGACGCAGCATCACCGCACCAGGCCACCACACACACGTGTGATACCCCAGAACCCCAACAGCATGCCTCAGACCGTCCACCACAAGATGAACACGCCAATGTTCCACAAGAAGCTAACCCATCCACCAACGACTCACGACGAGCCACACAGCAATAATGAGTCCTTACAATGAAGTGCTCCTTAGAAAGGAGGTGATCCAGCCGCACCTTCCGGTACGGCTACCTTGTTACGACTTAGTCCTAATTACCAGTCCCACCTTCGACGGCTCCCCCACACAGGTTAGGCCACCGGCTTCGGGTGTTACCGACTTTCATGACTTGACGGGCGGTGTGTACAAGCCCCGGGAACGTATTCACCGCAGCGTTGCTGATCTGCGATTACTAGCGACTCCGACTTCATAGGGTCGAGTTGCAGACCCCAATCCGAACTGAGACCGGCTTTCCGAGATTCGCTCACCCTCACAGGCTCGCAACTCTTTGTACCGGCCATTGTAGCATGCGTGAAGCCCTGGACATAAGGGGCATGATGACTTGACGTCATCCCCACCTTCCTCCGAGTTGACCCCGGCGGTCTCCACTGAGTCCCCACCATAACGTGCTGGCAACAGTGAACGAGGGTTGCGCTCGTTGCGGGACTTAACCCAACATCTCACGACACGAGCTGACGACAGCCATGCACCACCTGTGAACCAGCCCCACAAGGAGGCGTACCCATCTCTGAGCACTCCCAGTCCATGTCAAACCCAGGTAAGGTTCTTCGCGTTGCATCGAATTAATCCGCATGCTCCGCCGCTTGTGCGGGGCCCCGTCAATTCCTTTGAGTTTTAGCCTTGCGGCCGTACTCCCCAGGCGGGGTACTTAATGCGTTAGCTACGGCACGGAATCCGTGGAATGGACCCCACACCTAGTACCCACCGTTTACAGCGTGGACTACCAGGGTATCTAAGCCTGTTCGCTCCCCACGCTTTCGCTCCTCAGCGTCAGGAAAGGTCCAGAGAACCGCCTTCGCCACTGGTGTTCCTCCTGATATCTGCGCATTCCACCGCTCCACCAGGAATTCCATTCTCCCCTACCTTCCTCAAGTCAACCCGTATCGAAAGCACGCTCAGGGTTAAGCCCCAAGTTTTCACTTCCGACGCAATCAACCACCTACGAGCTCTTTACGCCCAATAAATCCGGACAACGCTCGCACCCTACGTATCACCGCGGCTGCTGGCACGTAGTTAGCCGGTGCTTCTTCTGCAGGTACCGTCACAAAAGCTTCGCCCCTGCTGAAAGCGGTTTACAACCCGAAGGCCGTCATCCCGCACGCGGCGTTGCTGCATCAGGCTTCCGCCCATTGTGCAATATTCCCCACTGCTGCCTCCCGTAGGAGTCTGGGCCGTATCTCAGTCCCAATGTGGCCGGTCGCCCTCTCAGGCCGGCTACCCGTCAAAGCCTTGGTAAGCCACTACCCCACCAACAAGCTGATAAGCCGCGAGTCCATCCAAAACCGCCGAAGCTTTCCAACCCCCACCATGCAGCAAGGATTCCTATCCGGTATTAGCCCCAGTTTCCTGAAGTTATCCCGAAGTCAAGGGCAGGTTACTCACGTGTTACTCACCCGTTCGCCACTCGAGTACCCCCAAAGGGGCCTTTCCGTTCGACTTGCATGTGTTAAGCACGCCGCCAGCGTTCGTCCTGAGCCAGGATCAAACTCTCCAATGAAAAAATATCACCCACCCACACACACAATGCAGGCAACGGTGTCACAAGAGAATCCAAAACACTAACCCCAAACACTGACCAAAAAAATCAGTCCATGTCCAGAATCACAAAGGAATTCATAAACAAATCCGACACATCGATAGATGCATCAAAAAATCATTGACTATCAAAGACACACTGTTGAGTTCTCAAGCATCACACCCACCAGAACAACCCCACCAACAAGCAGGACCACCCCGAGGCGACCCGACCGACCCTACCACACCAACCCCAACCCCGCAAAACCCGCGGTATCAAGATCAGCCAGCAAAACCAGCCAAACCGTGCCACCACCCCGAAAAGCAGCGACCCGACCAACTTTACCGGATCAACCCTGAATGTCAAATCCAGGAATTCACCAGGGAAATCACCATCAAGAAAACCATCCAGTCATTCCCAGCCCCCTCCAACAAGGGAACCCGCAGAAGCCTAAACACTCTTCAAACAATCGTCAAATCGTGTCACCAACAATCCCACAACAGGACCATCAGCACTTCCACCAGCCCACACCCACCGGGCGCCGGGCCGAGAGATAACACTGCCACAACCACACCCACCACGCAAATCAAGACAGGCCAACCCCCAGCTGCGTCGCCACGGAAGGTAGTCGTCAGTCCCCTATTCCCCTGCCCATAGACTCGACCCGTGACGTTTCGAGTCAAAGGGATCCGCCGAGTTGCCGGCGTGGTCGTCAGCGGGATTGCCCTATGTCTGTGCGCAGCATGTCACTCGTCGTCCCCCACCACCCCCTCGGACGAACCCAGCCGTACTGCTCTCGCCCCCTCCTCAAAGGTCACTCCGTCGATATCTCCCCTCGATGGCATCCACACCCGAACGATCATCGACGAGCTGGTAGCGGCCTCGGACAATGGCCCTGTCACCAAGGTGGACATCACCAAGACGGCCCTGAGCATCACTGTCCAGGCTGGCGGTTCTCCCACGGTGTGGACCTGGCAGAACGGGAAGATCGATTCTTCCGCGACCCACAGCACGCAGACGGCGTCGCGGCCCTTCCACCCTGACAACTTCGCCGTCGAGAAGATGCCGGAGATCCTCAGCAAGGCAGCTGAGATCTCCGGGTCTCACATGAACCAGAACTTGCAGATCGTCGAGTACAACGAGGGCACCGTCCTCATGACAGTGTCGACCAAGCCAGAGAGTCAGACGGTGTTCTTCCGACGGAACGGGTCGGTTATCAACCACATTGACTTCGCCACCACGACTGGCATGGCGGAGGCCTTGGCCGACGCCATCGCGGGCGCCAAGGAGGTCGGCCAGATCAGTTACCAGCCCGACAAGGGAGTCATGGCCGACACCCCCACCGCGACGTCTGGCATCGTCATGCGGCGTACCCGCTCCGCCGACATGCCGGCATGGGCCATCCAGCGCAAGGGAGATGCCACTGCGACCTTCTCCCCCGCCGTCCTGAAACCAGAAGTCCTCGTCGGCATCATGGAGCGGGCGGCCGCCGGAACCAGTGAAACGCCGTCAGACATGGCGTGGGCCATCTCCTTGGACAAGAAGCTCGAAGTCCCTGTCATCCGCACAAGCATCAACGGCGTCGCGACGGCCTTCGACACCAAGGGCGTCGACGTCACTGACAAGCTCAAATAGCCCGGAAAAGCCTCCTGCGTGATTCAGCTCATCACGGAGCCGGACCGCTTCCTAGGACCAAGGTGGTTGAATGAAAGTGTGCTCATTACTGCGGTCGGAACGCCAGGCAGTGGGCAGACCCATGCCTTCCGCGTCCGTCACGGTATGAATCCGCACGTTGAACTGTGGCGCCACGGCCTCGTCATCAAGGAGTACTTGTCCGCTGATCGGGTGGACGACGAGATCGTCGTGACGGCCCATGTCGGCCCCAGAACATCTACTTCCCAGCCGCCCCGCACCCGCGATGGCGTGCCGGATCTGTCTGACGACCGCCAGGCCGGCGAACCGGTTCGTCCCTATCAACGCATCGCCGCCTACGCCGTCGTGCGGTCGCGTCGAGGACTGCTGGGCACCGAGTGCTCTCCCCGTACCGCCGTACCGGGCCTGTGGGCCCTCCCCGGTGGTGGTCTGGAGCCTGGAGAGTCCCCAGCTCAAGCCGTCACCCGAGAGGTCATGGAGGAATCCGGGCAGCGGGTCCGGCTCAACCGCATCATCGACTTGCAGTCCGACCACTGGATTGGTCGGTCTCCCTCCGGGGTGTTGGAAGACTTCCACGCACTGCGGATCATCTACTCGGCAACGAGTGAGGACCCGACTGATCCCTATGTCATCGACGTCGGCGGCACCACCCAGTCGGCCCAATGGATTCCTCTGTGGCGATGGCGTCGACTGTCCTGGGGAGCAGCCACCCGGATGTGCCTCGAGACCCATCTGCGCGACGTCCCCAGTACCTGAGCATGACGAGGGGGCCCGGTCATCATGACCGGGCCCCTTCTGACGTTCACGTCACTCAGAACGGAAGTAGCTGAGGATCCGCAGAATCTCGGTATAGAGCCACACCATCGTCACGGCGATGCCGAAGGCAGCTCGCCAAGACTCGGAGACGGGAGCCTGGTTACGCACCCCCTGCTCGGCGTAGTCGAAATCCATCACGAGGTTCATGGCAGCCAGCACAACGCCCACGGCGGAGCACAGAATGCCGATGGGACCGAAGCTGGCCAGACCGAGATGGATCCCGAAGAGCATCAGCACGATATTGATGAGCATCGCGATGGCAAAGCCGAAGGTCGAGATGATGACGATCTGACGGAATCGCGGCGTCACCTGGATGTTGAAGAACTTGTAGGCGCCCAGGGTCACGCCAGCGGCGGCAAAGGTGCCCAGGACGGCCTGCACGACGATTCCCGGGTACATGGCCTCGAAAATGGCCGACATGGTACCCAGGACAAGGCCTTCGCACAGACAGTAGAAGATGACGCCCCCGACGGGGACCTTGCGGCGAGTACTCACGATCATGGCCGTGATGAATGCGGCGATTGAGCCCACCAACAGGGCAGCACCACTGGCCATGACGTTCGGCCCGATCAAGGTGAAGCTCACGGCGCCGATCGCAGCGATGATAAGCAGTACCAAGCCGGTGCGACCCAAGACGTCGTCAAAGGTCATCGCACGCTCAGCGCGCTGCTCGTGCATGTCGTCGTGTGACAGAGCCCCCCACTCGGCACCGGGCTGTCCAGACATGCCGTACTGCGGCCCGTAGCCCTGGCCAGCGTACGCTGGCTGACCATAGGGATTGCCGTGCGGCTGGAAAGCCTCAGCTCGGCTGAAGACCGGGTTGGCCATGGGATCCTCCTGTGAAAATCGTGGTGACCTCTACTGTAAACAACGCCGCGAGGACGTGAAACCTTCCCCGTACTGCGGGACGACATTCGGACCACCCCGACGACTGGGGTCGTACACACCGCATAGCTGGTGCATCTTCGGGTACCCCCGACGGGATTCGAACCCGCACTGGGACGGGTTTAAGCCGTCTGCCTCTGCCGTTGGGCTACGGGGGCCAGGGAGAAGGTCACCTCCCCTGCGCCAGCATCGCCAGCGCCATGCCGTCAAGGATATCGGTCTCCGAGACGACGAGTTCCCCCGCCGTCGTCCGATGGCACACCTCATCAATGATAAGAGCACCGCCGCAGAGAACCTCGGCACGGCGTCGCTTCAACGGCCCCATCTGCTCGACCTCGTCGACCGTCGACGCAAGCAGTGTGTCTGCCAGGCCCGCCACCTGATCGGCTGTCAGCACCGAACGGTGAACCTTGGCTCGGTCGTACTCCGTCAGCCCCTGATTGATCGCTGAAAGACTCGTGACGGTTCCGGCGACCCCGACGACGGTGTGTGCGGTGGCCATGTCGACAGGGCACTCAGTGAGCATCTCCCGGACGTAAGTGCGTGCCTCGTCGATTTGTTCGGCGGTGGGCGGATCGTCGTGCAGGAAGCGCTCACGCAGCCGCACGGAGCCGATGTTGAGGCTCACCTGGGAGTCGATCTTGGTGCCATGGCCCAGCACCAGCTCTGTGGAGCCTCCGCCACAGTCGATGACGAGGACGGGCTCCTCGCTCACCTCGATCCCCGACATCGCGCCGGCGAAGGACAGACCTGCCTCCTCGCTGCCCGCGATGACCTCCGCGTCGATCCCAAGCGCCTCGCGCACCCCATCGAAGAACTCATCCCGGTTGGAGACGTCGCGGGCGGCCGAGGTCGCGACGAAGCGAATGTCGTCGCAGTGGTGTTCGGTGATGGCCCGGGCGAAGGCTCGGCAAGCCGTGAACGTGCGTTCCAGTGCGTCAGGATGGAAGGCCCCGGTGGTGTCGACCCCCTGGCCGAGTCTGACCAGCTCCAAATCCCTGGTCTGCTCGATGAGATGTCCGTCGGGGCTGGCCGAGGCAATCAGCAGGCGGATGGAATTCGTCCCGCAGTCAATGGCTGCGACGGTGCGATCGTCAGTCATGTCGTCCTCCTGTCACTCCGGGTCGTGGTGTTCGGGCGAGCATGGGTTGCACCAGAACTCTCCCAGCTCCTCGACGACTTCGTCACCAAAGGGGTTGACGCCTGGGCCGGCAGCCAGGGCGTGCCCAGCCAGGGCATGCAGGCACTTGACGCGGGTCGGCATGCCGCCGGCAGAGACCCCATCGATCTCAGAGACGGGGTCCAGACCGGCCTCCTCACCAATCCGAGTGCGGTCGGCAAGGTAGGCCTGGTGGGCGCGTCGGTACTGCTCGGCGAGTCCCTCGTCCTCACCAAGTCGTTCGGTCATCCGGGCCATCAGTCCGGAGGACTCGAGGGTGCCGATGAGGGAGGCTGCACGGGGGCAGGTCAGGTAGTAGGTCGTCGGGAAGGGAGTGCCATTGGGCAGCCTGGGCTCGGTCGCAATGACCGCGGGCTTCCCGCAGCCACATCGCCAGGCCACGCCAGCGACGCCTCGTGGCTCGCGACCAAGCTGGTCCCGAACGGCCTGGCGGTCGTCCTCGGTGAATTCTTCAAGCATGGTCACCTCATCGATGGGAGGGGCTCGGGGAGGACGGCTTCACCGAGGGAGTAGGTGTGATCATCGCTCTCGGGGTGGCGGTGGGCGGTGCGGGATGGTCAACGTCCTGGATCGATTCGGCGGCTTGCCTCCACCAGTGGACATCAGCGCTGGCCTCGGTCGCGGGGTCCTTCTCGTCCAGTGAGGTCGTCGATCCGATGACCTTGCCGTTCTCCGCGATGACCTGGTAGCCGGTCTCTCCCGGCATCACCCAACCGAGTTGAGCTCGCGCCTGTGCGCGTACATAGTCGGGATCGTGCCACCTCCTGACCTCGTCCTGGAGCGTCGAGATGGAGGCACGTGCTTCGGCCTCGTCGTCCTGGATGCGGGAGATCTGGGAGCGCTGGGAGAAGAAAATCCCCAGACTGGGCGTGATCATGACGAGCACCAGCAGGACCGCAGCTCCCATGACGACTGCCCGCAGCGTCAGACCGAATCGACGAGGTTCCTCATCCTTGGGAGCGTGGTTTCGCGGCGGCTCCGTGCGGGTTGTGCGCTCGTAGTAACCACGGTTCCTCGGGCCGGAACGGTTCGGGGAGGATGAGCGCGTCCGTCCTCCGTCCGGTCGCTGGGACCGTCCGGACGGGCGATTTCGGTTGCTCGGTGTGCTGGCCATCGTGGTCCATCATGACACGACCGCCCCGGAAACACCGGGCGGTCGTATCATGTCAGGTGCCGGGATCAGCACCTTGTGACGTCAATCAGGCCTAAAACACGGGACGGTAGTAGCGCCGGCGGACTCGGCAGGGTCACCCAGCTTCTTCTCGATGCGCAGCAACCGGTTGTACTTGGCGATGCGCTGCGCCACGAGGGGGCTCGACGTCGCGCTCCTGCGCACCCGCCCCTGTGCTTCGGGACCGGGTACCGGGAGCCAGGAAGGCCCGCCATCGCCTCCATCATGACGCACACCAGCCGATACGGGCGACAACCAACCGCCCCCGCCCCGAGGAGGTGTCCTCACGGGGCGGGGCGGTCCGCTGCGACAGGTGCGGCGTTCTCTCAGACCCCAGTGCGGGGAAGTGCGAGACGCATGCCGTGAGTCGCACCCTGCGCACTCGTCGGGGCCATCGGCCGGTCGGCCGCCGTCACGGACGACACAGGAACCGAAGAGTGCGTCGCAGACGACACAGGGGCCGGATGCGTGGCCGTCACGGACGGAGCCGAGGGCGAGACCGGACTGGACGCGCTCGGCCCAGGCGAGGTAGTCGCCGGGCACGACGGCGTCCGACCAGCGCGGTGGGCGGCGATGGCCTCGTCACCCACGAGGAAGGTGAGGCACTCGGGCCGACTGGAGACCTCGTGGCCTCCCACACGGCTGGTGTAGCTCGCCTTGAGCAGGTAGGCACCCGGCTTGCTGAACGCCCATGAGGCGTGCGCGTGGGTCGGTTCCGGGATCGTCATGGACACTCGACCGTGCCGCGAATCGATGAGGTGGTCAAGACTTCCGGTCAGCGAATCGGCCGTGAAGACGTCGTAGGCACCCCCGGCCGGAAGCACGGCAGGCTCGAGCTTGAGGGTCGCCGGTCCCGCCCCGGTGCCGGCCAAGGCGTTCGTCGACCACCCGGGCCACACGTGGACGTTGTCATTGACCTGCGGCAGCATGTGGACGAGGCCGCCCTTCTTGCCGAGGAAGTCGAACCGTGGGTCGGCCATGAACCCGGCCGTCGGACGGCGTCGACGAGCCGAGTCGGGCACCGCCAGGGCGACCGAACCGATGGACCGGTCCACCGACTGCTTGGCGTGGCTGAGGGTGTCATCACCCACGACCGCCCCAAGCCGACCACCGTCAAAGGTCGCCTTGAGGTCGACGTGCCCATGCTCGAGCAGGACCGGCGCGGTGAGCACCGAGGAGGACGCAGAAGTGGACGCAGAGGGTGCCGGAGCCGGAGTAAGGCTCGGAGTCGGGGTCACGGTCGGGGCCGACGTGGAAGCCGCGGTGGGAGCCGCGGTCGCCCCCGCATCACTCATGTGGAGCTCACCGTTGCGATGCAGAGTCAACGAGTCCTTCGGCAACGGCACGGTGACGTCGATCGATCCTCCAGGGGCCTTGACGAGGGCGTGGGGAGCGATCTTGAACTTGAGGTAGTAACCGCCACAGACGTCACCATCGTTCGAGACCGTCAACTCGCCGTGCTCGTCGGCCACCCCGTACACCTGACAGGTCGAGTACTTCGCGTCCGGCGCGTCGTAGTAGCCGCCGTCGATATTCGCCCGGTACCGGGGGTCAGAGAGCTTGATCCGGGTGACGAAGGGCTTGTCGCCGTCCTCGTCAGGCTTGCCGGGAGTGACGTCGACACTCCACTTCACCGCCTTGGTCGGCATGTACTCCTTGAGGTCGAAGGCTGGCGCCGGATCCTGGGAGTGGGGCGTCGGCAGAGCATCCAGGCCCGTGGCCGACGTCGTCGAGGCGGATTTCTGACCAAACTGGTAGGCGAGCTGGCTGGAGGCCCACCGCGGAGCAGTGGACCCTGCGGCCGGCACGAAGACCGCCTGGAACTTGGAGGTTCCCGAACCGATCATCTCGCTCCAGGTGGCACGTCCTCCGTGGACCGGCACCTCGGCCAGATGGAACCCGTCGAGGAAGAAGGTCACCGTGCCCTCGGCGGCGGCGTCACCGGCGTCAAAGACGAGGTCGGTGAGCTGGTCGTCGGCGGGCTTGTCACGGCCGGTGTGCGGCTTCATCGTGAATGTGTACGGAGTGTTCGACCTGCCCGAGTGCGCTGCTGCGAAGCGGTCCTCGAGCGGCGTCGTCGCCTTGTCGGCCGGGCGAGTACCGCCGACCTGCCACACCAGGGTCGAGGTCTTCGAGACGATGAGACGTCCGTCCTTACCTCGAGCGGTCGTCCGGTAGTCGACGACGTAGCGACCGGGCTTGGTGAAGGCGGTGACGTTGTGCGTGTGGTTGCCAGGCGTGAGGTAGGCGGACCGGTAGCTGGGGTCGTGGCTCGACAGCAGGCGATTCAACGAGTGGTCCCAGGCGTTGAAGGCCTCCATCCGTCCGGGCCCGGAGAACCCAACGACATCGAGCGAGAAGGACCCGTCACGGAAGGTGTCGGCCGGAATCTTGTCGTCAGCGCCGAATCCGGCCCAGATCGGGGTGTTGTGGTCACCGGCGATGTGGGGGGCGGCGTACCAGCGTCGGCCGTGGTCGGACAAGGGCGCGAAGGCCGGGTCATCGGGAACGGTGAACATGAACTTCTGCTCGGGGCGCAACAGGGTGCTGTAGCCACGGCCGATCCAGTTGACAGTGCCGTCGAGCGGGACCGCCTTCATGTGCGCCTCGTTCTTGAGGACGAAATGGCCGTCCTCCCAGTACGTCTTGGGGGCGTCAACGTGGGCCTCGGTCATGACAACCTTGCCGTCGTCGGGTCCGGCATGACCGGCGGGTGCCCCGGCGAAGAGAACCGCAGCGGCCAAGGCCGCCGACAGCGCTCCGAGGGTGCGAGTGGGGTGCATCAGAGCTCCTTCCTAGTGAGCCCGTACAGGATACCCTAGAATGATTCTCGTTTGCGTCTTCGGTGGCTGGCCCGGTCAAGACATGGCTCGGCCCGGCCCCGTGGGGGCCGGGCCGAGCCGTCGTCAGTCGATCTCAGGCGTTGAAACGCGGGAAGGCAGAAGCGCCGGCGTACTCAGCGGAGTCGCCCAGCTCCTCCTCGATGCGCAGCAACTGGTTGTACTTGGCGATGCGCTCGCCACGGGCCGGGGCACCGGACTTGATCTGGCCGGTCGACAGGGCGACGGCAAGATCGGCGATGGTGGTGTCCTCGGTCTCACCGGAACGGTGCGACATCATGCAGCGGTAGCCGTTACGGTGGGCCAGCTCGACGGCGTCGATGGTCTCCGAGAGGGAGCCGATCTGGTTGACCTTGACGAGCAGGGCGTTGGCGGCCTTGGTCTCGATGCCCTTGGCGAGGCGCTTCGGATTGGTGACGAACAGGTCGTCGCCGACGATCTGGATCTTGTCGCCGAGCTTCTTGGTGAACTCGGCCCAGCCGTCCCAGTCCTCCTCGTCCAGCGGATCCTCGATGGAGACCAGCGGGTACTTGGCGACGAGACCCTCGTAGTACTCGATCATCTCGGCGGAGGACTTGGCCTGACCCTCGAAGCTGTACTTGCCGTCCTCGAAGAACTCGGAAGCAGCGACGTCGAGAGCGAGGGCGACGTCCTTGCCGGGCTCGAAGCCGGCAGCCTTGATGGCGTCGAGGATGAGGTCCAGGGCAGCGGCGTTGCTGGGCAGGTTCGGGGCGAAGCCGCCCTCGTCTCCCAGGCCGGTGGCAAGACCCTTGTCCTTGAGGACCTTCTTGAGGGAGTGGTAGACGGCAGCGCCCCACTCGTAAGCCTGCTTGAAGGACTCAGCGCCGATCGGAGCGATCATGAACTCCTGGATGTCGACGTCGGAGTCGGCGTGAGCGCCACCGTTGAGGATGTTCATCATCGGAACGGGGAGCACGTGGGAGTTCGGTCCGCCCAGGTACTGGTAGAGAGGAAGGTCGGCCGAGTCAGCGGCAGCGTGAGCGGCGGCCAGGGAGACACCGAGGATGGCGTTGGCGCCCAGCTCGCCCTTGTTGTCAGAGCCGTCGAGCTCGATCATGATCTGGTCGATGATGCGCTGCTCGCTGGCGTCGCAGCCGAGCACCTCCTCGGCGATCTTCTCGTTGACGTTCTCAACAGCCTTGAGAACGCCCTTGCCGGAGTAGCGCTCCTTGTCACCGTCGCGCAGCTCAACGGCCTCGAACTGACCGGTCGACGCGCCGGAGGGAACCGCAGCGCGGGCCTCGGTGCCGTCGTCGAGGATCATCTCGACCTCAACGGTCGGGTTGCCGCGGGAGTCGAGGATCTCACGGGCTTCGATGAATTCGATGGTTGCCATGGACCAACCTTTCAGAGAGGATCTTTGCGTCCACCCCAAAGCGTATCGAAGCCTGCCAACCAGCGGTATTTCAGGGCGCCCCGTCACTTGTCGTCGTGGCCGTCAGAGGGTTTTCGGTGATGACGAATTCGTAGGTGACGTCGGCAGGAGCCTCGATCAGCAGGTCGATCTTCTCGTTCTGTGTCCGCTTGCCGTAGCTGAGATGGGCATAGCCCTCATGACACGAGGTGGACTTGGCCGAGTCGTCGTTCTCGGTCACCGTGATTTGAGCGTCAGTGGTGTCGCACAGGAAGTAGTAGTCGGTGACGGTTCCGGCCTTGACGGTGATGGCCTGGGAGGTGTTCCCGGTGACGACGCGATCACTGACGATCCCAGTCAGGCCAGGCAGGTATCTGTTCATGCCTCCCCTGCGCGGTGTTGCCGCCGCATCGGCGTTCGGATTGATCTCCTCCGGAGTTGGTTTTCGCCCCGAGGAGATCGGGGACACCGTAGATGCAGGAGCTTCCGGCACGTCCGAGACCTCGGTCAGACCAGCGGGGTCATTGTCGCTGCCCTTGCATCCGGTCAGTGCAGACATGGTGACGACGGCGACGAGCATCGTTGTCAGGGTTCGTCGCATCGTTCACCTCTTCCGTTTCTCGGTCAACGGTAGTGATGTTGGAACCTCAACACCACGTGAGGCTCGGCGGAAAGAGACCATCAGGTCTTGGTGGCCTTCCTGGCGATGTCGATCGATGTCGATTGTGTAGGTAATCTCGGGGGCGGCGTCGATACTCACGACGATCGTCTGGTCCTCGATGGGCGGAGGCTGCACGGATCCATCGAGGTCTCCTCTCCTCATCACAAAGGAATTCCCCTCAGGTAATACTGCGTATGGTTCAGTGTCCCTCGGCGTCCCGGATGTCGCTCTCTAGCCTGCGCAACTGGTCGCGCAGAGCTTGGTCAGCGTCGACGCCGCTAGCCTGGGCACGGGCGATGAGGGTCAGGAGTTCATCTCCGGTCTGCTCGGCGGTGATGGGTTCCTCAGGCAGTTCGACGTCCACGCCACGGTTGCGAGCCCGTGAGATGACCTTGGCGCTGCGGGCCACGCTCGACAGCGAGTGCGCGATGCCATCGAGGCTGGAGGTGCGTCCCTTGGCCGCTGCCTTGCGCGCCTCCCATGCGGCGTCGAGGTCCTCGGGAACGTCCTCGTCCGAGAAGACATAAGGATGACGGGTCACGAGTTTGGCAACGATCCCACCGACGACCTCGTCAATGTTGAAGACGCCCTCCTCCTCCGCGATGCGCGCGTGAAAGACCACCTGGAGCAATAGGTCGCCCAATTCCTCGACGAGGTCGTCGTCAGTGCCGGCCTCAATGGCATCGACGACCTCTCCGGTCTCCTCGACCAAATAGGTCACGAGGGAGCGATGGGTCTGGCTGCGATCCCACGGGCACTCGTCGCGCAACCTCGCCATGACGGCGACGAGGTCGGAGAAATCAGCCCTCGGTCGGGAGTCGTCCGACGCCATCAGGATCAGGAGCGAGAGGTGAAGGGGTCCGACAGCGAGGAACTCCCGTGGACCGCAAGGTTCTTGGCGTCCCAGGTGCCCAACCGCGGATTCGTCTTGACCTCGACCGCGGCCAGGTCGGCCATGGCCTTCTTCTCACCCTCGCGGTCGAACAGATGGAACAGGCCTGCGAAGTCACGGACCATCGCATGGCAGACCGGGTCGGAGGTGAGTGCCGTCATGCCATTGCGGGCGATGACCTGGTCGCGCTGGGCATTGGAGAGTTTCTCCCCGCGGTTGTCCAGGACCTCCTGGGCGACGGCACCACGAATGACCGTCGAGGAGATGACCTGGCGAGGGGTGAGCTCCGTGCTGGGATTGATGTACTTCGAGCAGTGATCCGCTGCCTCATCGATCGACTTCATCGACACCGTTGTGCCCCCCACCGTGGCCGCGGTGTTGGGGGAGCTCGCGCACCCGGACAACCCTGCTATACCGAGGAATCCGGTCACTGCGACAGCGACCATGCGGATCGGCATGGGACGCGACAATGCCATGGGGCAACCCTCCTGAACTCGGTGCCGCGCCCTCGGCACGGCGAAGAAGCCTGTCAGCAGCATCCTACGACGAGACTCTCGGCTTCCGCGCCCGACCCGTGAGTGTGGCAGCCGACCCGGCGATGACGGACCCGAGGAACCACGCCGCTCCCACCGGACTCGCGCTAGAGCTGACAACCCAGTTCCACCACGCTTCGTGGCCGTATCCGCGTCCCGTTAGCACTCCGATCAGGAACATACCCACAGCAGGCATCGAGGCAAGCCCCCGCGACATGAAACGCGCACACAGGAGGGTCAGTCCCATACCGATCACGGTATTGCGCAAGATCACCAAACCCACCTCGATAAGGCCGGGACACACGATGGTGGCCAGCAGAGGCAGGGCTGCGGCAACCATAAGCCCAACATCAGCCCAACGCACCGGACGCCGAGATCTCAACTCCAACTCGACCGGATTCCTGGCCACCGACCAGCCGTGAGCCACAATGACGACAAGGGACCCGAAGAACACCAGTGGTGCCCGCAGTGCGACCCCTCCGAAGATGACCGGAATATCGCGAATCGAATTTCCGGTGAGGACCACCAAGACTGCCATACTGACCGAGCACGCCAGCACAACTGCGACGCCGCGGTTTTTACACCACCAAATCATGGCACCTCACCGCCGAACTGGCCCAACCACCTTCACCGGCACGAGGACAGCCTAGTGGCAACAATGTTCACCGCCTTCGTCTGCTGGGCAGCAGGCTGCGTAAGGACTTTCTGCGCCCAGTGCCACTGGTCTGTGGGAATGTTCCCATCCCTCACGTCCTTCTCCGATAGACCCAAGGCCCGTGCACCCGACAGCTGCAGCCACGCTCGGTAACGCCCTTGGTCGGCCGTAGCCCACGCCGGGATCTCGGCGTTCTCCCGTTCCAGACATGGTGCCGTGGCAAGATCACTCGTCAAGGCCCCCAGCAGGTCGTCCGGAGCTGGGGATGGTTGCCCAAGATAGATGTACGCGTCTCGGCCATCACGCGAACGCGATGATGCGGAATCCGGGGGGCTGACCTCGGTGATGACCTCGGGCAGTGTAACGCCTGCCTGACGCCAGACCGGAACCACTGTGGCCACAACGGTCTTGAACCTAGCCGCGGCAGGCTCATGTTCGGGCCACACACAGACCTTTACCTTGGCCACCACGTCACAGTGCAAACCATGGGTTCGCGGCGCGATGGGATCGGGGCCCATCCCCCGAACCATGCTGGCACCACCCACCAGGCCACTCGCGACCAGAACGGCCACTAATCCGGCGACCATACGAGGACCGGGACCCACGGCACGACCACGTGTCCACAACACGAGGAGACTTGCCGCCAGCACGCTGGCGAGCACCGTCCACGTCGCTAAAATGGCACGCCACGACAGCGTGCTGTTGACGCCGCAACATGAGGGCCAGCCTCCGGTCAAATGTCGCAGCCACAAGGTTTCGCTGGCTGGAAGCATGATGAGCCACAAGACCGGAACCGTGAGACTGAGCGGCACCGACAGTGCGGGACGCACAGCGACTCCGACCGCCATTCCAGCCAAGGCCCACACCCACACAGTGCCGACGGTCGTCACGATGACGGGCACGGCGTCAATGCTGGTGAACGCCCCGTCACGGATGAAGATCACTACGTCCAAGACGGTGGGAACAACCACCGCAGAGGCCCATGGGGCTGCCATGATCGCGAACCGAGACCGACGCGCTACTCCGGATAGCACCCCACCCGTTTGGAGTCGATGACCTTCCCAGGCGCCGGCAGCACATGAGAGCGCAGCGACAAGCAGAAGACTGTAGGCGTCGCGGGTGGCTGATGCGAGGGCGTATCCCTGGGCGGCCGGAGCGTCGAAGTATGTCATGGAGGTGAGAGCCATGACCGGTGCCAACCAGATGCCTGGTGAGATCCGGATGCGCGTCAACCAGGTCATGCCCGCTCCGATCCGACGAGGCCAAGGTAGGAGCGTTCGGCGCGATTGGGACCCGGTTCCGAAAGATTGATGAACTCATCGGGCGTTCCTGCGAAGATGACGCAACCCTCATTCATGACGACCACACGGTCGTAAAGGTCCTCGATGTCATCGACCAGATGGGTTGACACGACGACGACTTGGTCTCCAGATGGCACCGACTTGAGAACCTCTCGGAAGGAATGGCGTTGGGCTGGGTCGAGACCTGCGGTTGGCTCGTCCAGCAGGAGAACCTGCGGGTTCACCACCAAAGCTTGAGCAAGACCGACACGGCGTAGCTGTCCTCCTGACAGGCGCGAGGCCCGCGAGGACGCCTTGTCAGAGAGATTGACTGCTGCCAGTACCTCCACGGCTCGACTCTGCGCATCTCGACGCGACAGGCCCGCTAGCCAGCCGGAATAGGCCACCTGTTCATCGACACGGAGCCCGGGTATCGGTGGTACATCCTGGGGCATGAGTGCGACCTGTGACCGTGAGGGCGACACGGGTCCTGGGGAATCAGGCAGGATTACCCGTCCAGCAGACGGTTTAAGGATTCCTGCCATGATTCGAAACAACGTCGACTTCCCAGCACCATTAGGACCCAGAAGGACAGTTTTCCCGCTATGAAGCTCACAGTCGAACCCATGGAAAATCTCACCGTGTCGACCATAGGAAAAATAAACTCCTTCGATCGTCACTTCAGATTCCAGCAGTGCGCGTTTCATGGCACTCAGCACTCGTGAAACATCAATAGCTGATCGTCATCGAGGGGAGCGACACCACTGAGCCGCCATCAATCCCCTCCACCGTCAGGTGATAGTCACCAGCAGGCTGTATTCCCCAACCCGTGTGAGTAGCTGAATACTTGCACAGCAGCGCCTTATTCCCTCTTGCAATATCTGGAAGAACCCACCTATCCTCATGCAAGCCCCAAGTGATGGATTTCGCGGAACACTTACCATTGTGCCAGACAATCGTTTTAGCATTATCGTTTGCATTGTCGTGCCAAGACCGCGTTTCAAACCCCACTCTGACGCTACTGAGATGCGATTTGAAACTACCTTCAGCAAACGCTGGCACAGAAATCGACCCCAAGTCGCATCCGGCGATCACAGCCGCAGACATGACTCGTCCAATTTTATTCTGCATAATCTCTATATCATCTCAACCTCGAGAAAACCATGGACTTATCTTGTGTTCCGATGTCAGCATACCCTAACTCGACTGGTCAAGAACGTGGCACAGCCCCGTCTTTGGTGTCCAACACCCCGGCCACGAGACCGGTAGCCCAATCGAGCAGTTCCTGACCTGCCAGAGACTGCCCCCCGATCCGCGCGGTAGTCGGTTTGGGAACCATGACAAGCCCAGCCGTCTCCTTGACCACTGACCCCGGATACAGCCTCTTGAGTCGCATCACGCGCGACTCCGGCAAATGGACCGGGGAAAACCGGATGTTGCGTCCCGACGGGACCACCTCGTGGATACCTGCCCTGCGACACATGAGACGGAACCGAGCCACCCCGAGGAGGGCCTGTACCGGCTCGGGCATCGGACCGTAGCGATCGACGAGCTCGGCGGCGATGGCGTCGACCTCCTCGTCGCTGCGCACCTCGGCCAACCTCTTGTACATCTCCAGGCGGAGCCTCTCGGTCTCGACGTACTCGACGGGCAGGTTGGCGTCGACCGGGAGTTCGATGCGCATTTCGGGTTCGTCGGCGGCGCTGGCATCACCACGGAACTCTGCGACGGCGTCACCCACCAGACGGATGTAGAGGTCGAATCCGACGTCGGCGATGTGACCGGACTGCTCGCCACCCAGCAAGTTTCCGGCACCGCGGATCTCCAGATCCTTCATGGCGATGGCCATGCCGGCTCCCAGGTCGGTGTGGGCGGCCATCGTCGCCAATCGATCGTGGGCGGTCTGGGAGAGCGGCTTGTCAGCCGGGTAGAGGAAGTAGGCGTAGCCGCGCTCCCGGGAGCGACCGACACGACCGCGCAACTGGTGCAGCTGAGACAGGCCCATACGGTCGGCGCGATCGATGAGCAGGGTGTTGGCCGTGGAGATGTCGATACCCGACTCGACGATGGTGGTGCAGACCAGCACGTCCGCGCGGCGCTCCCAGAAGTCCACCATGATCTGTTCGAGTTGCTTCTCGTTCATCTGGCCGTGGGCGGTGACGATTCGCGCCTCCGGCACGAGTTCGCGCAGCTTGGCGGCCGTCTTCTCGATGGACTGCACTCGGTTGTGGATGTAGAAAACCTGACCCTCGCGAGCCAACTCGCGACGGATGGCAGCGACCACCTGACCCTCGTCGTAGGGGCCGGCGAAAGTGAGGACGGGGTGACGTTCCTCCGGCGGCGTGGCGATCGTGCTCATTTCTCGGATGCCCGTCACGGCCATTTCCAAGGTGCGCGGGATCGGGGTGGCGCTCATCGCCAGGACGTCGACGTTGACCCTCATGCGCTTGAGGGCTTCCTTGTGTTCGACGCCGAAGCGCTGCTCCTCGTCGACGATGACCAGTCCGAGGTCCTTGAACTCAACCTCCTTGGCGAGCAAGCGGTGGGTACCAACCACGACGTCAACCGTGCCGCGCTTGAGGCCATCCAGGGTCTCGCGGGTCTCGGCGTCGGTCTGGAATCGGGACAAAGCCGCGACCTTGACCGGGAACCCGGCGTAACGCTCGGTAAACGTCTGGAAGTGCTGCTGCACCAAAAGGGTGGTTGGCACCAGCACGGCCACCTGTTTGCCGTCCTGAACGGCCTTGAAAGCGGCTCTCACTGCGATCTCGGTCTTGCCGTAACCGACGTCGCCACAGACCAGACGGTCCATCGGGACGACCTGTTCCATGTCGTGCTTGACGTCGGCGATGGTGGTGAGCTGATCAGGGGTCTCGACGTAGGCGAAGGCGTCCTCCAGCTCCCGCTGCCAGGCGGTGTCGGGGCCGAAGGCGTGGCCCTTGGTGGCCTGCCGGGCGGCATAGAGCTTGATGAGTTCAGCGGCGATCTCACGGACTGCCTTGCGGGCACGAGACTTGCGCTTGCGCCAGTCGGCGCCACCCATCCGGTCCAGACTGGGAGCATCACCACCGACATAGCGGGTCACCTGGTCCAGAGAGTTGACGGGGACGAAGAGACGGTCGCCGGGCTGACCCTTCTTGGAGGGGGCGTACTCGATGACGAGATACTCGCGGGTGGCCCCACCCACGGTGCGCTGCACCATCTCCACGTATCGGCCCACACCGTGCTGCTCATGGACGACGAGGTCGCCGGACTTGAGCTCAAGCGGCTGGATCTGATTGCGACGGCGTCGGGGCATGCGCCGCTCGCCACTGACGACTGGGTCCTGGGAGTCAGCGAGGTCTCCGGTGGAAGCCACCAACAGTTTGAGGGAATCCGCGGCGAAACCATGACGCTGATGCAGCCGGACGACCTGGACGCATGGCTCGGTGATGTCGGCGTCGACCTCGTCGACCAGCTTGGCCGCGACGTGATGTTCACCGAGCAGCTCCGCCATGCGCTTGGCGATGCCCTCACCCTCGGCACACAGCACGACCGTCCAGCCCTCACCGAGTCTGGTGGTGAGATCCTCGACGGCCGCCTCCACGTCTCCGCGCCACGGTTCGACGGCCTCCAGATGCGGGTTGACGGTGCGCGGGGCGGTCGTGACGTCGTCGTCGGCAAGGGCATCCGTGGCAGGGGCGTCCAGGGCAAAGGAGGACATCGACCACCACGCCATGCCGCGCTCGAGACAGTGGGCCCTCACGTGGGACAGGCTGCGGTATCCCGAGGCCGCCAGGTCGATCGGGGCCTGGCCACCACCGGCGGCAGCCGCCCACCCGGCTCCCAGGAATTCTTCGGAGGTGCGGACCAGGTCTGCTGCCCGGGAGCGCACCATCTCGGGGTCCGAGAGGATGACCATGGCGTGCTCGGGAAGGACGTCGACGAGCAGCTCCATCTCGTCGACCAGGGCTGGCATGAGGGCTTCCATCCCCTCGACAGCCTGACCATCGGCGATTCGTTCCAGCATGTCCGCCAGTTCGGGGTGGTCCGGTAACAGGGTCCTGGCCCTGGATCGGACCTCGTCGGTGAGGGTGAGCTCACGACACGGAGCGCAGATGAGCTCCTGGTGGGTTTCGTCGGTGGATCGCTGATCGGCCACCGCGAAGGAGGTCATCTCCTCGATCTCGTCACCGAAGAAATCGATACGAACCGGGTGCTCCAGCACCGGCGGGAAGACATCGACGATGCCGCCGCGTACCGCGAATTCGCCTCGGCGTTCCACCATGTCGACCCGGCTGTAGGCGGCATTGACGAGCTCTGCCGCCAGATCGGTGAGATCGTGCTCCTCCCCCACAGCCAGACGGACGGGCTTGATGCGGCCCAGCCCGGCCACCTGGGGCTGAAGCAGGGATCGCACCGGGGCGACGACGACCTGCGGCACCTCTCCTTCTGTGCCGCACAATCGGCGCAGCACCTCCATCCGTCGACCAACGGTGTCGGTGCGAGGACTCAACCGCTCATGAGGCAGGGTCTCCCAGGACGGGTAGTAGCAGACGGCATCGGGACCGAGCCACGTCTCCAAGGTGGCCACTGACTCCTCGGCCTCCCGGAAGGTGCTCGTCACCAGCAGCACCGGCAACCGTCCGGAACCAGTGAGCGCCTGGCTGAGCACAGCAGCCACGGCCGGGCGGGCAGACGGAGCCACTTGCAGGTCGAGAGTGGGGGTTCGCCGGGTAAGAGCGTCCTCCACGGAATGGGAGAGCACCGGCTCGCGGGAAAGAAGGGAGGTCAATCCGCCAGAAATCACCAAGACAGGGTACGTGGTAACACCGACAGCGTGCCTGCCTTCGTGTTCTGCGCTGGTCCCCCGGGCTTGCCAACCCATAGCATGTCGACGTGAGCACCCCACCCATGCAGTACCCACTCGCCCCCAAACCAGTTCGACGCGGCGGAATCCTGCCGATCGTCATCACCATTCTGGGAGCGATCACCATCCTCCTCATGGTGGCCGTCATCGGTGCCGGATCGCCCACATACTTCATCGTCGGCGCGATCCCGTCGACTGCTGCCCTCATCGTGTGCCTGCTGTGCTACCGATGGCTCGACAAGTGGGAGCCAGAACCCGCCCGTCTCACCGTGATGGCACTGATCTGGGGAGGGTCAGCAGCCGTCATCTTCTCCATGCTCGTCGAGGCAGCCATTCCTGCCAGCGAATTCGGCACCGCCGCCGTCGTCGCGCCACTCGTCGAGGAGTTCGCCAAGGCCTCAGTCTTCGTGCTGCTCGTCACTGGACTGCGCAAGCTGGAACTCACCTCTCTCACCGACCACATCTTCTACGCCGGGGTGTGTGCCCTGGGCTTCGCCTTCGTGGAGAACTTGGGATATTTCGCGACCGCTGAGGGGACGGGCGACATCGTCGTCATGGCCCTGGTGCGCACCGGGTTCGGTGTCTTCGGCCACCCGCTCTACACCACCGCGACGGCGGTCGGCGTGTGGGCCTGGCGCAACAAGGGCGGATTCTGGAGGGTCGTTCTGGGCTATCTCGTCGCCTGCCTGATGCATGGTCTGTGGAACGGTGGTCCGACTCTGGTGGCAAGTGCCATGAGGCTGGGCGTCAACGGCCAGTTGACGGCGATGGTCCTCATCTACGTGGTGCTCTTCGTCCCGGTGTTCATCGGCACTGTCGTCATGACGACTCGTAACCGTCGCAAGGAGTCCGAGGCAGTGCGCTCCCAGCTTCCGCTCATGGTCGAGGCCGGCCTGCTGACTCCCGCCGAAGCGGACATGATCGCGGATCCGGGCAAGCGTCGCGCCGTGCTCGCTGATTCGGGCAAGCACGGCAGGGCTGCGAAGCGCAGTCAGGAACGGACCATCACTGCTGTCACGGAAGCCGCGCTCGCGCAGCACCGCATCGCCAGGGGCGAGGGAGGCCCCGAGTTGGTGCGCCGACGTGATCAGCTCTCGGAATGGTTGCGGGCACGCCCCGACAAGTTGGGCCAGTTGCCCTTCATGTCGCAGCTCCCGCAGGCGCAGCATCCGGCGAATTGAGAAGAGTCAGGAGTTGAAACGGTTCTGGGCTGCCGTCAACCCGTGGGTGATGATCGTCTCGACGGCGTCGGCGGCCAAGGCCACCTGAACGTCCATGTCAGCGCGCTGCTTGGCAGGAACCCGGGCCAATACCCAATCAGCGGGATCCTGACGGCCCGGAGGACGACCGACGCCAACCCTCACCCGGATGAAGTCACCGGTGTGGAGATGGGCGCGAATGGACTTCAACCCGTTGTGTCCGTTGTCTCCGCCACCGCTTTTGAGGCGCAGACGGCCCGGGTCGAGATCGATCTCGTCATGGATGACGATGAGATGGTCGGGGGTGATACCTGCGAAATCCGCAACCTTGCGGACGGCGATACCCGACTCGTTCATGTAGGTACGGCTGCGCATCAGGGTGACGGCCTGGGCGTTGGCAGCCGGGGCACCGAGACCAGCCGAGCCGATGCGGGTGCGAGCCAGTTCAGCCCGCTGCCCACGGGCCGACGAGAGCTTCTCGCCGGCCCGACGGCACAACTCGGTGATGACGTCCACCCCGACGTTGTGTCGGGTGCCGTCATAGCGCGGGCCCGGGTTGCCGAGCCCGATCACGAGCCAGGAAGGGCTCACTCGTCCTCGGCCTTCACCTCGGACCCACCCTCGGCGTCCTCACCCTCGGACTCCTCGTCCTCGGCGTGCTCGGTCTCCGGGAAGGCGACGGTGGCAGCGACGGCCTCCGGGTCGCCCTTGAGGGTGGTGCCCTCGGGCAGCTTGACGTCGCCGAGGTAGATGGTGGTGCCGGCTTCGAGGCCGGTGACGTCGATCTCGATGAGCTCCGGGATGTTGAGCAGGTCGGCCTCGACCTCGATCTCGTTGAACTCGGTCATGGCGATGGTGCCAGGAGCCGACTCACCGGTGATGCGCAGGGCGACGTTGACGTCGACCTTCTCGCCACGACGCACGGACAGCAGGTCGACGTGACGGACGAAGCCCTTGAGAACGTCACGCTGGACGTCCTTCGGCAGGACGAGCACGGGCTCCTTGCCCTCAATCTCGATCGACAGCAACGGGTTCTCGGTACGCAACGCGAGGAGGGTGGCGTGGCCCTCAAGGGTCACATGGATCGGGTCGTGGTCATGGCCATACATGACGGCGGGAACCTTGTCGTCACGACGGATGCGACGAGCAGCGCCCTTACCGAACTCGGTACGCTCTTCGGCCTTGAGGTGAATGATGTCTGCCATGGCAGTTTCTCCTTCTCGTTGACGTGAAACGGCTCGACGAGAGGATGCCCAATCGGGCGGCCAGTCGATCACGGACCTTGCGGTCCCTCGCCAAGCAAGGCCACTGTACGGCACGACGTCGTCGTTTCCCAAATGCAAAGTCGCCCACAGCACACGCGGTGCCGTGGGCGACTGAGCTGTCGTGTCAGCGGAACAGGCTGGTGACCGACCCGTCCTCGAAGACCTCCTGAATCGCCTTCGCGATGAGCGGGGCGATGGACAACACCGTCATCGAGGGGATGTTGATGTCGTCACGAATCCTGAGCGTGTTGGTAACGATGAGCTCCTCGATCGGGGAATTGTTGATGCGCTCAGCAGCCGGATCCGACAGGATCGGGTGAGTGGCGGCCGCAATGACGCGCTTGGCACCGTGCTTCTTGAGGGCCGAGGCAGCTTGGCACATGGTGCCGGCGGTGTCGACCATGTCGTCGACGAGTAGACAGGTCTTGCCCTCGACCTCACCGACGACCTCATGGGTGGTCGTCTCGTTGGCCTTGTTCGGGTCGCGGCGCTTGTGGATGATGGCCAGCTGACAACCGATCTTGTCGGTCCACATGTCGGCCAGACGCACACGACCGGCATCCGGGGAGACGACGACCATGTCGGAGTTGTCGTACTTGGAGGCGACGTAGTCGGCGAGCACCGGCAAGGCCCACAGGTGATCGACCGGCCCATCGAAGAACCCCTGGATCTGGGCGGCGTGCAGGTCCACCGACATGATCCGGTCAGCACCGGCAACCTGGTAGAGGTCGGCCATGAGGCGAGCGGAGATGGGCTCGCGGCCCAGGTGCTTCTTGTCCTGGCGGGCGTAGGGGTAGAACGGGGAAACCACAGTGATGCGCTTGGCCGATGCCCTCTTGAGGGCGTCGATCATGATGAGCTGCTCCATCATGGCCTCGTTCACCGGGGCGCTGTGGGACTGGATGACGAAAGCGTCGCAACCACGCACGGACTCCTGGAACTGCACGTAGATCTCGGAGTTGGCGTAGGTGACCTGACGCGAGGGGACGAGGTCGACGCCGAGTTCGGCGGCGATCTGCTCGGCAAGTTCGGGATAGGCCCGTCCTGAGCAGATCATGAGGTGCTTGTTGTTCGGACGGGTGGTTCCACTCACTGGTCAGCCTCCGGGTTGAGGGTGTCGTCTTGGCTGTCGGACATGACGTCCGAGTCGGTGGCGGGAGTGGCGCACTCCCGGGAGAGGACGGATCCGGCAACGACGGAGGATCCTGCGGTCACCTCGGAATCGCCGACGTAGGCCATGTGGGGTATGGCAGCCTCGGTTCCGACGTGAGTGTTCTTGGTCTCGACGAAGGCTCCGACCTTGGCGTCGCGGTCGAGGACGGAGCCGGGGCGGATGTTGGAGAACGGGCCGACGCGTACTCCCTCACCGACGACCGCGAGGGTGATCTCGGACCGGGTGACGGTGGCCCCTTCCCGAATCTCGGAGTCGGTGACGGTGACATCCGGTCCAATGGTGGCTCCGGAGGCGATCGTCGTGGCTCCGCTGAGGAAAACGTCTGGATGCAAGGTGACGTCATTGGCGAGATCGACATCCGGCTGGATCCAGGTGGAGGACGGATCGATAACGGTCACCCCGGACCGCATCCATGCGGTGACGATGCGTCGGTTGACCTCGGCATTCATGCGGGCCAGCTGTACCCGGTCATTGACTCCCTCGGTCTGCCAGACGTCGTCAGTACGGAAGGCACCGACGCGACCGCGACCAGGAACCTCGACGGTGCCATCGGCAGCCATGGTGACGACGTCGGTGAGGTAATACTCGCCCTGAGCGTTGTCGCTGGACAGTTTGGAGACGCCGTCACGCAGGGCCTCGGCGTCAAAGACGTATATGCCGGAGTTGATCTCTCGAACGGCCCTCTGAGCCTCGTCGGCGTCCTTGTGCTCGACGATCCCGACGACGGTCTCTCCGTCGCGGAGGATGCGCCCATAGCCAGTGGGATCATCGACCTCGGCAGTGAGGACGGTGACGAGATTGCGACGCTCGCGGTGGACCTCGACCATCTGTTGGAGGGTTTCTCCGGTGAGCATCGGGACATCACCATAGGTGACGACGACCTCGCCGTGAAGTTGGCCCAGCCCCTCGAGACCACAGGCGACGGCGTGGCCGGTGCCTTTCTGCTCGGCCTGAACAGCGGTGGTGACGTCGGGGGCGTCATCAGCCAGATGGGCCTCTACCTGATCGCGACGATGTCCGACGACCACGACGAGATGCTCTGGATCGAGTCCGCGTGCCGCTCCTACGGCCCACGACAGCATGGGTCGACCGGCAACCTCGTGGAGCAGTTTGGACTTCGAGGACTTCATGCGGGTGCCACCGCCAGCAGCCAGCACGATGACGGCGGCCACTCCGTCGATCTCGGTTCGGTCAGTGGACGGGCTGGACGTCACGGTGCTCTCCCAGTTCGGATGCGGCATGCAGGGCCAACTGTAGCCGTCACGCGGTCGCACCGCACCGTGAGGAGGTACGACAGGGTGGATGAGCTCCCCGGGCAGGAGTCGAACCTGCGTCGCTGATCCTGATTCAAAGTCAGGCGGGCCCTGCCGACAGACCAACCGGGGAACGCTCGGCAAACCGAGTCCCCCCAACCCTAGAGCATGGACCGCGATTCGGCCACGCAACGGGCCTGAGTAGGCTCGATGCTATGACGTCGACGCCCGCATCCCGATCTTCCAGGCACCCACGGGCCCGGATGACCAGCGGACAGCGCCGCGAGCAGCTCATCAGCGTGGCGCGTCGTCTCTTCGCCGACAACGGCGTCGCGGGCACCTCCGTCGAGGAGATCGCTGCCACCGCAGGAGTTTCGAAACCCGTCGTCTACGAGCACTTCGGGTCCAAGGACGGGCTCTACGCCGTTGTCGTCGATCGGGAGGTGCGCCTGCTGCAGGATTCCCTCAATGCCGCGATGACCCGCCCGAAGCAGGGACCACGCCGCACCCTGGAGTCCGCGGTGCTGGCCCTGCTGGACTACATCGATGATCGCCCCGATGGATTTCGCATCATCTCCCGAGATTCCTCGGTCGGATCAACGACCGGCTCCTACGCCTCGATCCTTTCTGACGTCGCTTCCTGGGCGGAAGGGATTCTCGCCGACAACTTCAACCGTCACGGCTTCGACGCCTCCTTCTCACCCCTTTATGCCCCGGCACTCACCGGGATGGTGGGCATGGCAGGACAGGCCTGGATCGACACCCGGGCACCAGCCAAGGAAGTCGTCGCCGCTCACCTCGTCGACCTGGCCTTCAACGGGCTGACACGGGTGTCGGAAAACCCGCGTCTCACCCGCCACAGCGAGCGGGAAGAGGATCAGTCCAGCTCTTCCTGACGAGCCAGCACCGCGCGCAGTCCCCGGCCCAGTTGCTCAACGGCCTGCGGGTCCATCGAGTCGAGGAGACGTCCCTCGGATTCCAACAAGGCTGCCAGAGCTCCGTCGACCCGATTTCGTCCGGCATCGGTGAGCTCGACGATGACCCCGCGACCGTCCTTGGGGTGAGGCAGACGACACACCAGGCCACGGTCTGACAGTCTGGTGATCCGATTCGTCATCGTCCCCGAGGCGACCTCAAGCTCGCTGAGGAGCTGTCCGGGGCTGAGCTGATAGGGCTCCCCGGAGCGTCGCAGGGCTGCCAGGACGTCGAATTCCCAGCCCTCCAGGTCCCATTGTGAGAATGCCTTGGACCGGTCTCGATCAAGGCGACGTGCCAGCCTGGTGACGCGCGACCACACCTCCATCACCTCGACGGGCAGGTCGGGTCGCTCCCTCGCCCATGCCGCGATGATGACGTCGACGGCGTCCTTCGGGTCCTGGTGCTGGTGGGAGGTCGTCATGCGAAGCTCCCCACCGGCCCCGGCAACACCTGAGCGCCGGAGGCCGGGCCGCGGGCCGCCCTGGTGCGATTGACCTGCGGTAGGGCGGACACAGCCCCGCTGACCTTCTTGGCCCCGGCGGAGTCGCGCACGAGGAAGGCGCAGGTGGGTCCGGAACCCGAGACGAGGGCGGTGAGAGCTCCAGCTTCCTTCCCGACTTCCAGCACCTCGCCGAGTTCGGGACGCAGGTCAACAGCGGGGGCCTGAAGATCATTGCTCATGGTGGCCGCGACCGCGTCGAGATCTCCCCGCGTGAGGGCTGAGATGAGGTCGTTAGGAACTGCCTCTCCCCCGGGGTTCCCGCCCATCTCGTCGAAACGTCGGTAGACGGCTGGGGTGGACAGTCCCTGGTTCGAGGTGGCGATGACCCAGTGATGACGGCCACGACAAATCACCGGAGCCAGACGGTCCCCTCGCCCTCGGCCCAGCGCCACCCCGCCCATGAGGCAGAAGGGCACGTCGGAGCCTAGCTGCGCGGCCAGCGGCTGCAGACTCTCAGGAGAATCGGGAAGACGACACAGGGCGGCTGCGGCGAGCAGGGCTCCGGCGGCGTCAGCGGACCCACCTGCCATGCCTCCGGCGACCGGAATGGACTTGTCGATGTGAATATCGACGCCATGATCGCGCTCCCCCCGCTCCAGGGCGAATTCCTCACGCACCATCTCCACGGCCCGCCAGGCGAGGTTGGTCTCGTCAGTGGGAACCTGGTCGGCATCCTCTCCCGAGACGGTGAGGGTGATGCGTTTGTCGTCACGACGGGTCACCGTCACTTCGTCGTGAATCCCGATCGCCTCGAAGACCGTTGCCAGCGGGTGGAAACCGTCAGGCGCAAGGCTGCCGACCCCCAGCGCCAGATTGACCTTGGCGCTGACCCGCACCGTCACGGTCGTGGGACGGAGCAGGTCGAACGGATCGTCCATCATCATGTGCTTACCGTACCGGCAGAAGTTCACACCTGACCCGGATCGCCGAGGACGCCGGCCTGGGCCAACGCCTCCGCAACACGGGTCAAGTCCACGATGTCAAGGACCTCTCCGCGCACCGTCGGGTCGATCCCGACAGCGCCGATGAGGTCGGAGGCAGCCGCCGAACCACCACACAGTCCAGCCAGTGCGGATCTCAGCATCTTGCGACGGGACGCGAAGACCGCGTCAATCACGCGGAAGACCTGGGAGCGAATGGCCTCAGGGGCTCGTCCATCGATCTGGGGAGGACGTCTCCTCGTGATCCGGACTAACCCGGAATCCACGTTGGGCACCGGCCAGAAGACCGTCGGGGGGACATTTCCCACCCGGGTCGCCTCGGCATACCAGGCCAGTTTGGCGCTGGGAACCCCGTAAATCTTGGATCCGGGAGCGGCCACCAGACGGTCGGCCACCTCCGACTGCACCATGACGACACCCGTCGACCACTGCGGACAGATCGCCAGCATGTGCAGCAACACCGGGACAGCGACGTTGTAGGGCAGGTTCGCCACCAACGCGGTCGGATCGGCACCGGGGACGGCATCGACGTCGAGGGCGTCGGAGAGGATGACCTCCAGCCTGTCGGCAGCCTCTGGCGTCCGCTCGGCCACGGTGTCGGGAAGCTGGGTGGCCAGTACCTCGTCGATCTCGACAGCGACGACCTGGGCGCCGGTCTCAAGCAGGCCGAGGGTCAGTGATCCCAGGCCTGGACCGACCTCGATGACACGGTCGTCGGGACCCACCTGGGCCAAGGAGACGATACGACGCACCGTGTTGGCGTCGTGGACGAAGTTCTGCCCTCGGGTCTTCGTCGGTCTCAGGCCGATCTGACCGGCAATGCGTCGGATCGACGCGGGATCGAGCAATCCGGTTTCGGTCACCAGGCACCTCCATAAGCGGAAAAGGCGTTGTCAGTGAGCTGTTGGCAGGCGCGCGTCTCGTCCCACCCACGCTGCTGTGCCACGAAACGGGCGGTGTGCGGCAGCAGGTAGGGGCCGTTGCGCTTGCCGCGGCGTGGCACCGGGGTCAGGAACGGTGCGTCGGTCTCGACGAGGATGCGGTCGTCGGGAGCGATCGCCAGGGCGTCGCGCTGAGGGCCGGCAGAGTTGAAAGTGATCGTCCCGGAGAACGACAGGTATGCCCCGTGCCCCAGGCAGATCCGGGCCAGGTCGGCATCACCGGAATAGCAGTGCATGATGACCCGCTCCGGCCAACCTTCTGAGTCGAGAACGTCGACGACGTCTTCGTGGGCCTGTCGGCCCTGGGTCGGACCGTCTCCCTCACCACCGTTGCGGGCATCACGCATGTGGATCGCAAGGGTGAGACCGTGCTCATGGGCCAGGGCGATGTGGGCGGCGAAGACCTCCCGTTGGAGGGCCTGGCCCTCGTCGTCAGTCGTGCCGAAGTGGTCGATGCCAGTCTCGCCGATGGCCCGGACGTGGTCGCCGGCGCTGGCAAGGTCATCGATGCGCTTGAGGGCATCGCCGATCTTCTTGCGTCCTAGACGGGCGGCGTCATTGGGATGGATCGCCACCGCCGCAATGACGTTCTTGTGGGTTCGCGCCAGTTCCTCGGCGAACTCGGACCCCTCCACGTCGCACCCGATTTGAGCAATGTGGGTTACCCCGACCTCACGAGCGGCGGCCAGACTGATGGCGGGATCGAGATGGACGATGTCGGCCACCGTGTCGAGGTGGGTGTGGGAGTCCACCAGAGGGGCGGCCAATGGCTCGGGCAGGGGCGGCAGGCCAGCCTCGGCCAGTACCTCACGGATGGCTTCGTTCACGATTCCTCCTGGTCGGTCGAGGCATTCTGGACGGCGTCGTAGAGCTCATGTCGGTCGACACCGGTGGCCCGTGCCACCTGGGCGACGGCCTTGGACGGCTTGATTCCGTCGTCGGTGAGCTCGGCGACCATCTCGACGGCCTCGTCAAGACTCACGGAGTTCCCCCTGGCTCCCTCGATGACGATGGTGATCTCGCCGCGGGCGTTCTCACGAGCCCATTCAGCCAGCTCTGCCAGACCGCCGCGACGAACCTCCTCGTAGGTCTTCGTCAATTCCCGGCACACCGCAGCGCGTCGGTCGGTGCCGAGGATCTCAGCGGCATCGTCGAGCAGATCGGCGAGCCGATGGGGAGCCTCGTAGACGACAGTGGTGCGCGGTTCATCGGCAAGTTCAGCCAGGCGACGACGCCTCTCCCCCGACTTGCGCGGCAGGAATCCCTCGAAGCAGAACCGGTCGGTCGGCATTCCCGAGATGGCCAGGGCTGTCGTCACGGCGGTGGCTCCGGGGACCGAGGTGACGGCGATGTCGTGTTCAATGGCGGCGGTGACGAGCCGGTATCCCGGGTCGGACACCGAGGGCATCCCCGCATCGGTGGCGACAACGACGTCGTCCCCGTCACGAAGACACTCAATGAGCTCGGAGGTTCGGGCCGATTCATTGCCCTCGAAATAGGACACCACGCGGGCAGAGGTCTCGACGTCAAGGCGGCGCAGCAGATCGCGCAGTCGTCGGGTGTCCTCGGCAGCGATGATGCGGGCGTCACGCAAGGTCTCGACGAGGGCAGGTGAGGCGCTACGGCGGTCCCCGATGGGGGTGCCTGCAAGGATGACTCGTCCCGGTTGTGCCTGGTTCACCTGATCATCGTCCCACGCCGGACCGACGGTGGCGTCTCACCAACCCTCTACCATGGCGATGTGGCAGCAGCGAGAAGATCCTTGTCGACCATCGAGCGTCTCGACGACGGCCGAATGACCGATGAGTACACGAGCTGGATCGTCACGGCCCTCATCACCGCAGTGGCTTTCCTGCTGCGGGTGTGGAATGTCGGCTTCCCGAGGAACCTCGTCTTCGACGAGACCTACTACCCCAAGGACGCCTGGACGATGCTCCAACAAGGGTACGAAGGCACCTGGCCTGACGCTGCGAAGGCCAATGCCGGCATCGTCAACGGGATCACGAACGCCTGGACTCCCGACGCCGAGTTCGTCGTCCATCCCCCGATGGGAAAGTGGCTCATCGCGATCGGGGAGCAACTGTTCGGTTTCAATTCCTTTGGTTGGCGATTCGCCTCCGTGGTATTCGGGTCCCTGCTCGTCCTCATGACGATCCGGTTGGCTCGACGTCTCTCCCGGTCCACGATGGTGGGTGCCATTGCTGGCATCCTGCTCACCCTCGACGGCTTGGCATTCGTCATGAGCCGGGTCGGACTGCTCGACATCTTCCAGGCCTTCTTCCTGGTGGCAGGTGTGTCTGCGGTGGCGGCTGACCGGGACTGGTTCCGTCATCATCTGGCTGATCATCTGAGAGCCGTCGGCAAGCCCCATCTCGACGGGGTCTTCGGTCCAGCCCAGGGGTGGCGTCCGTGGCGTCTGGTGGCTGGAGTCATGTTCGGTCTGGCCTGCGCCACGAAATGGAATTCCATGTTCGTGCTGGCGACGATGGGCATCATCTCGGTCATCTGGGACTGGTCGGCACGCCGGCTCGCCGGTGCGGGTACGAAGGCCTGGTGGTCCTTCCTGCGCGACGGGGTACCGGCCTTCGTCTACATGGTCGTCGTGGCCGTGGGCAGCTACATCGCCACGTGGGCGCGGTGGCTCTCGGTCTACCCACACATGGTTCTCGGAAAATCCTGGGCCGGCCCGAACCCTGATCCGGGCCTGTCCAAGGTGATCGGGAAACCCCTGGCCGCGCTGTGGGACTACCACCAGCAGATGTACGACTTCCACACCGGCTCGTACATGATGACGCAGACCCACGTCTACGCCTCGAATCCATCCGGATGGTTGATCAACCAGCGACCGCTCGGAATCGACGCAGTCAACGACATCAAGCCGGGCCAGCAGGGTTGCGAGGCCGTCGGTGACACCTGCCTGCGTGTAATCTCCGCGACCGGCACCCCTGTGCTGTGGTGGTTCGCAGCCATCGCCCTGGTGGCCGCGGTGATCTGGTGGATCTTCGCCCGTGACTGGCGGTTCACCCTGCCGATCGTCGCCATGATGTCGACGTGGATCCCGTGGTTCCGCTACGACAACCGTCCGCTGTTCTTCTTCTACGCCATCTGCATCATCCCATTCACGGTGACAATCCTGGCGATCTGGCTCGGTCAGATCCTTGGCCCGGCCAAGGCCACCAGCCGACGCCGCATCGGTGCAATCGTCGTTGGCACGGTCATGGCCCTGGTCGCGGCCGATTTCGCCTTCATCTATCCCATCCTCACCGACAGCCTCATGACCCGAAAGGCATGGCTGGCACGGATGTGGTTCCGCTCCTGGATCTGAGTCGGTCATCGGACGCCCGACGGGGATTTGCTCGTCGAGCAGATACGCTGAGGGTCCGGAAGGGAACCAACCCGGAAGGACGCCCATGATCTGGAAGCTGCACAACGGCGGTGTACTGGAGCCAGGTGAGGTGGTGGCTCCCGACGAGAGGCTCGGATGGGGACGAACCATCGGGCTGGGAGCCCAGCACGTGGTGGCGATGTTCGGGGCAACTTTCGTCTTCCCCGTCCTCATGGGCCTCAACCCGCAACTGGCAGTGATGATGTCGGGTGTCGCGACCCTCGTCTTCATCTTCGTCACCAAGCATGAGGTGCCGTCCTACCTCGGTTCCTCGGCAGCCTTCCCCGGCGTGGCGACGGCCATCTACGCCTCCGGCGGCAAACCCAATGACGTCTCGGGCGCCCTGTTGTGCGTGGGCCTGACCCTCTTCATCTGCGGCATCATCATCCAGGCCGCTGGTTCGCGGGTGGTGCACAAGGTGCTGCCTCCGACGGTGACTGGCGCCGTCGTCATGCTCATCGGCTTCAACCTCGCCCCGGTGGTTGCCAAGACCTATTGGCCCACCGATCAGTGGACCGCGCTCATCGTCATGTTGCTCGTCATCGCACTGTCGGTGGGACCGCGCGGATTCGTCTCCCGCATCGCCATTTTCCTGGCCCTGGTCATCGGTTACGTGTTGTCGTGGATCGAGGATCTGGTGTTCGGTCCGCTTCATCACGCCGACGGCACCGTCGCCCCACGAGTGGACTGGTCAGCCGTGCATGACTCAGCATGGATCGGCCTGCCCCCGGTGACGAACCTGGACACCTGGAAGTACCTACCCCAGGCCCAGAACGGATCCCATTACGCGGCCACCAACGTCGTTGGGTTCCACCTGCCTGCCTTCCACCTGGCCTTCATCCTGTTGGCCCTGCCGGTCGTCATCGCCCTCATCGCCGAGAACACCGGTCACGTCAAGGCCGTTGCCGAGATGACCGACAAGGACCTTGATCATCAGGTCGGGCGGGCAGTCGCCGCTGACGGAGCGACCTCCATACTGGCCACCTTCCTCGGTGCGGGCCCGACGACAACCTACTCGGAGAACATCGGCGTCATGGCGGCAACGAGGGTGTACTCGACGGCCGCCTATGTGGTGGCTGCGGTCGTGGCGATCCTGTTCGGCTTCTCCCCCAAGTTCGGTGCCGTCATCTCGGCAACTCCCGGTGGGGTACTGGGCGGCATCACCGTCGTCCTCTACGGCATGATCGGCCTTCTGGGCGCCAAGATCTGGAAGGAGAACAACGTCGATTTCGGCAATCCGGTGAACCTCGTCCCGGTGGCAGCCGGCATCATCATCGGCGTCGGTGACGTCTCGCTGAAGTTCAGCGACTCCTTCACCCTGGGCGGCATCGCCCTGGGCACCATCGTCACCGTCGGCGTCTATCACCTCGCCAAGTGGCTCGCACCCAACGAGCTGTCCGACGCGGCCGGAGGCACGAACATCATCCTCGACACTCCTGGCATGTACGTTGACGACGATACCCCCGACGACCGTCGTCGTCGTGAGGGAGATCGACGCCGTACGCAGTAGGCTTGCGGCCCAGATGACGGAGGAGGCGATCTATGGCAGCAACACCCCAGCCAAGGAAGGGTGTCACGACGAGTGCGCGCACCCATGGTGGCGCATCACCATTGGCAACCAGGCCAATCGCCGACACCAAACCCGGCATCGTCGACATCAAGTGGTTCGAGCAGGGAGTCCCGGCCGACCCGGAACACCAGGCTGACGTCGAGACGACGCTGTCCTGGCTGGACGGCCACCCCGAGCGTCTGGGAATCATCGTCGAGCAGAGTCCGAATCGGACCCAGATCAAGCGCCTTGTCGACCTCATGCGCCTCGACCCACTACTGGCCGAGGACCTGGTGGAAGGCCACCAGCGTCCCAAGCTGGAACGCCACGGGGATGCCCTGTTCCTGGTGTTGCACCCGCCGTTCTACATCGACTCAATGGAGGATGTGGCCTTCGTCGAGGCCGAGGTCATCAAGCAGCGCAACTGCGTCGTCGTCATCGTGCAGCGCATCCCTGACGAGTTGTCGAGCCTGAGGTGGACTCCGCGTCTTCCCAGTGACCCGGAGCTGCTGCGCCACGGTCCGGAGTCGGTGCTCTACACCATCCTCGACGGTGTCGTCGACCAGACCTTCCCCGTCATCAGCGGCATCCAGTTCGACATCGAACAGATCGAGAGGCAGGTCTTCAGTGGGGATTCCGCAGCCCCCGAACGTATCTACCGCCTGTCTCGTGAGGCCATCGACCTGCAGCACGCCACCAACCCGCTCATCCCGATCATCGCTGCCCTGCGCGCCGGGTCCGCCAAACATCAGGTGCCACCCGAGCTGCAGGCCTATCTGGCTGACGTTGCCGACCACCTGGCCCGGATCTCCTCCCAGATCACTGACATTCGGGAACTGCTGACCCAGATCCTGACGGTCAATGCGACGCTGGTCGACCAACGCTCCAACGAGGACGTCAAGATCATCTCCGGATGGGCGGCCATCCTCGTCGTGCCCACCCTCATTGGTTCGATCTACGGCATGAACTTCGACTACATGCCAGAACTGCACTGGAGATACGGATACTTCTACTGCCTGCTCAGCATGGTGGCCAGCGGTGTGATCCTGTACGTGATCTTCCACAAGAAGAATTGGCTGTGAGCTGACTTCGGCACGGGTGTGACAAAGAGGAGTGGGTCACACCGGGGGACGGTGAGATCAGACTCGTTCGCCTCAACCTGAAGCACAAAGCACCCACTGATCGGGCGGAACTCTTCCGGTGGACTAAGGCATGCTTGAGCTGGAGTGCGCTCTAGATATTAGCGTCAACGCCGTGAGCGAGAACTAGGTGTAATCGCCGGACAGGTTAGGTACGCGGTCGGCGGGTGATGTGCTTTTGAGCGCGGTGTGTCCGCGGTGGTGATTGTAGTGGTGCAGCCAGCCGGGGAGTTCGGCCAGGCGGTCGGTCTTGCTGGGGTAGGGCCGTGGGTAGGCCCACTCGGCGACCAGGGTCCTGGTGAACCGCTCGACCTTGCCGTTGGTCTTGGGCGTGTAGGGCCGGGTGTACGTGTGCGTGATGTGGGTGTCTTTGAGTGCCTTGTTGAAGGCTTTGGACCGGTAGCAGGAGCCGTGGTCGGTCAGGACCGGCTTGACGGTGATGGCCTGGCTGGCGAACCAGGCCTGGGCCCTGGTCCAGAACCCGGCGGCGGTGTCCTTGCGCTCATCGCTGAGGACCTCGACGTAGGCCAGGCGGGAGTGGTCGTCGACGGCGTTGTGGATGTAGTGATACCCACCCCCGCTGGCGGATCGGCCACGGTTGCGTACTCCTTGGGCGCGTCCGACCATGCGGTGGCCGCCGCCGTCGGGGATCCGGCCCAGCTTCTTGATGTCGACGTGGACCAGCCAACCGGGGGTGTCGTGTTCGTAGCGGACGGGTGTGGGCTGGGCGCGTAGCCGGGCGCCGGTGGCCTTGTCGATCCAGGTCAGGGGTGGGCATCCGTAGCGTTGCAGGATCTTGCCGACGGTCGAGACGCTGAGGTGCTGGTGGCGTAGGTGGTAGGCGATGCGTGCTGGGCCCCACTGGTGGGTGATGCGCAATCCCACCACCCGTCGTTGCGTGCGACGGCAGACCCGTCGGGGCTGGTGGTGGGGTCGGCTGGAGTGATCACGCATTCCGGCCGGCCCGTGGGCGCGGTAGCGTTGGGCCGTGGTGACGCTGACGTTGAAGCGTTCGGCGGCCCGACGCAGGGGCCAGCCATCCTCGACGATGCAGCAGGCCAGGCGCAAACGTCCGGTTTCGGACAACGGGGCATTACAGTGGGTCATGAGGGCCTCTTGGGAGTCGTGCTTTGTGTGGTAGCAACACACTCCACCCAGAGGCCCTCGCCCGTGTCCAGCCACAGCTGTCTCTAACCAGCCCGATGTACCTAACCTGTGTGGTGGTTACACCTAGTCGAGACCACAACCGACGTGTGCAGGAACTCAGCGTCGGCCAACAACGTCGCCTTGCCCTCGCGGTAGTACTGGCTGACCCGCCAGAGATCCTGCTGCAGGATGAGCCGACCAACCACTTTTCGCTCAGCCTCGTCACCGCACTCGAAGATGCACTCGTCCAATACCCTGGCACCGTCGTCGTTGCCTCACACGACCGGTGGCTGCGCAAACGATGGCAGGGCCAGCGGTTGACACTCCCTGAACCGTGCTGACAAGCACAGTGCGCCGAATCGAGGCGTAACTGCGCCTGCAACCAGAACCGAGCACCCGCTGTGCCGTCGCCAGCTCAGATGGCGAGGACGGCATGGCCCGATTCACCGTGACGCCCTTCACGGCATGGAACGGAGTGTTACGGACTTGCCCCGTCAGGGCCATCACCACGATCACGTCGACGAAGATCACCGGATAGATCGCATCCAGCGGCCTGCTCGCCCATTAGGTGGGTTCACCGGTGACTTTCTCCGTGATCCGGCTGATGGTGTGCGTGGAGGCCGTCACCCCCACAAACCTCGTCGAAGTGCGTGGCGATCTCACCAGTCATCAACCCGCGCGGTCACCAACAGCACGGTCTGATCGATCCCATCCCGGCGGCGCTTGCGCTTGGGCACGATCACCTGAGCCCAAGACAGCAACAAGGCCCGAACCGAAACCATCGAGGATGGCAAGGGTTCGGGCCTTGTGGTGGGGTGGAGCATAGGGGATTCGAACCCCTGACCTTCTCATTGCGAAAGCCTCCCGGCCGTGGATTCGCCCCGGTTGGAGGCGGTTCCACGCCTGCCGGCGGCTGCACGGATGCCGTCGATTTCAGGTCGGGGGTCCGCCGGGGGCCCGCGAGAACCGGACTGTTCGATTTTCGGTCCGGCGCGGTCCATGCCGGTGAGAACTTTGCCACGGCGGGTGCTGCCGGCATGGACCGTGGCGGCGTTCTACCTGCTGACGAAGCCCAAGTCTGTGTAAAGGGCGTGAGCTGCGGGCGAGGTGCCCTCCCCTACTCTCAACGACAGCTGTTCATCACCGGCTTCAGTGCACTGGCTGATTGCGTGCTGGACCAGGGCTCTGCCAAGTCCCGCGCCCTGGGCGACGGGATCGACGAACAGGTCGATGATGAACGGCCCGTCGAGTTCGGCATCCCAGATGGACCGTTCGACAACGAGGACGGCGCCCAAGACACGGCCCTGATGGGCGGCCATGGCCGACGCGTCGTGACGAAGGCTGCCGTACTCACCGGCGAAGGTCTCGCGGATCTCCTGAACGGCTTCTTCGAGGGTGTTGCAGGCGATGCCAGGCGGGTAGGCGTTGAAGTAGGCCTTGGCGAGTTCCTGGGTGCGGTTCGTGTCCAGCGGGACGAGGTCGACGGAGGGCGACTGCGGGGTGGCACCGGTGAGGTGCAGGGTCATGAGGTCTGAGGGCATGGTGGTTCCGTTCGGGTCGAGGTTGTTGGCTGACGCGCTCAGAGACGGAACATGGCTCGACCCTAGACAGACGCCCAGCAGACGCGGCACAAGTGAATATCGACAGAGCGGGACGCCTTGGACCAACTGGCCCAGGGCGTCCCGCTTGTGTGTGACCGGTGGTGGTGGGGTGCGACGGGGTGCGCAGAGGGAGCGAAGCGACCGGAGCGCGGGGCCCTGTCGCGGGGCCCCGCTGCCGCCGGTCACGTGCGCCGAAGGCGCCTTGAGTCAGTAAGGAAAGTTCTCACGGGCGGCCAGCTTGACGGCCACTACGCCGGAGCGACCGAGATGCGGCTACAGCGAGATGGCGGGCTCGAGCCAAGTGGCGTTAGCTCTGGGAAGGACTTGAATACTGTCCACAAGCAGGTTCTTTGAGAAGACAGCGAGTTCAGATCCAATGTGCTGCCGCTGAGCGGTATGAGCGATCCCGAATTTTGCCGTTCGGAGATCTGCATAGAGATCTTCTGAAACAAAGTTGGCGACGTCGTAGGTCAGAACCCAGGGACTGATAAGTTCCTTCAGCTGCTCCGCGAGCTGTTCGTGATCCTTCGTCTCCAGGGAGTCCAAGTAGAGATCTTCACCTTGTTCCACGTAGGGCGGATCGACATAGAGAAAGAGCCTCTCGCCCAGATCTTTCGTTTGATCCAGGAACTCTCGCGCGTCCAGCTGAGAAACGACGACTCGATCCCGGTATTCGCCCAACATCCGGATACGGCCGGCCAAATTCGCCCGATTGAAGCGGGCATCAATCTTCCATTTTCCGGTTTGTTGAAGGCCCCCAATAGGACGCGCCCCGAGGATTCCGCTTCTATTGCAGCGATTCAGGAAGAAGGTGGCGTAGCCCAGCGATAGATCATCATAGCCGACCTGACTAGTGCAAATCGAACGGGCGCGATACCAATGCGTGAGGTCCACCGTGGCCGTTTCGACCATGGTGGCGAGTTCTTCCGTGTGCATAAAGACACTGCGCCAGAATGCCGCGATGCCGGGCGCTAGGTCGTTGATGTAGATTCGATCAACCGTGCCATCAACCAGAAGCCGAAGAGCGGCACCGGCGCCGCCCGCAAAGGGCTCGGCGTATGCTGTTGGGCGGACTGGCTGCATTGCGATCAAACGGGCAAGGTAAGGCGCCATGCGGGCCTTACCGCCCGGATAGCGAAGGGGACTGAGGAATCTGTCTGCCATAGCTTTCCGAAGATTATAGAATTCCGGTTATTCCGTCCAGCAGCGGACGGAAGTTGTGACTCAAGTTGCGAACGTCCTGGGAGTTCGGTGACGCATGGGAGTTGTGAACAAAAGCATGCATTGACTGGATGGCCACTCCGTTTGGGTCTTGGCTCTGCGTCCAAGCGACTTCAAGGTCCTTCCGACGCCGCTTGGGATCTGCGCAGTCCGGGTCAATGGCAAGTAACGCGTTGCGAAATTTTTTCCTTAGCGTATCACTCTCGTTGCCCTTGATTTTCTTACGGTTGATTGCGTCAGTGATCGCGAGTTCCAGAATGATTCTTAGTAGAATTCCGCAAGCTTGGGGTGCATCATCGATGCTGATCTTCTGACTCTCGCGCAGAAGTGATCCGATACGTGCGTTCGACTTCGGCAGCCGCGCTCCTTGGAAGATTACCCGTTCGGCCGGTGGAGTCCGAGGCGGGGGAACAGAGCCAGTGGGCCCCGACGGCGGTGCCGCCGGAGAAGCCTGCTGCTGTTGTTGTCCGGTCCCTGTGGTGGCCGAGTTCGCCGAGGGGGCGCCCGGAGCGGACTGTTGGGAAGGTGGGTTGGACGCTGCTGCGCCTGGACGTCGAGGAATTGGCAGACGAGTGGCCCGGTCCGGGAGGTAGCTTTCATTATCAGCGACGTACTTGCGACGCATTTGTTTAGTCTTGATTGCGGTCACGGTAAGACCAGATGGGTCAGCCAAGTCCTGAAAGAGCTTACGCACGAATGGTTGTATTGCGTCTGCCGGAAACTCAAACACGAGATCTTCATCTTGGAAGATCACGCCAACCTCGCGCCGGAAGTCGGGATCCGACAGCAAGCGCCCCAAAGTAGTTAGGCGGGTCTTCCGAACCTGAACAACATCCGCCAAGATCGAAGGATCGTTGGCGTAGTCCTGCTGAATGGCTGCGCAGTAGATTGACGCTTTATCCGCTTGACTGCCCCTGCGACGCCTATAGTTGTTTGCTTGCCACGATTTCCAACTGGCAACGCCGACGCCATCATTCTCTCCGGTATGGCGGAGCTCGATCCAGTGTCGGGCGGATTCTCTATCGGGCGCTTCGTACACGTCAACCGCAGTTGGCAGCTTGACGTCTTTACCGAGCGCAGTCAGGCGATTCACTAGATTCAAGCCCGGAGATTTCGCGGTAGCCGAGTCAGCCAGCTTAGGATCTGACAGCAGCTTGAGGGCAGCGATTCGTCGATTGCCCTCGACCACCACGAGTTCGTCGTCCTCCTGGCACACAACGGGCAGCTCTGTGGGATTGAGAGAACCCTTCTTGGCAATGTCCTCGGCGAGATTGTAGAGCTTTGCTGGGCCGTCCATTATCAGTGCTGTAACAGCCTCACCCTCAGAATCCACCTCGTCTGGAAATCTGGGATTCTTTCGGTCCAATGTAAGGTCATCTATGTCCACAGTTCTCAGCATGTCTCACCCTTCTTGATCGAGATAACGCGACCTGACCGCGGCCGACTCCGTCTGCTTCTGCATATCGATTTTCTAGGGGCCACTCACGACGATGAAGCGACGGACTCTTTGATTCAACGTCCATAAGAGTCGCTCGCGAGCAGGTCTGTCGCAACTATCTGGGGAACGTCATATGGGTGCATTTCTTCAACCCGCGCGACCAGAGGTTCAAAAGCCCCTATTGTTGTGTGAAGTATCGCCAGCACCTCGTGTTCGTCTTGTACCTGTCCCGCCCACCGGTAGATAGAGCGAATCTTGGGGACGATGTTCGCGCAGGCAGCTAACCGATCACCTATTAGGACTTTACAGAGCTCAGCCAACTGGCCTTCGGTTGGTCCGGTTAGAGTCACCAGGATCAGAGAGTCATGCACTTTGCGGGACCTTCGCTATCTCTAGAGCCTTGGCCTGCGTACGAGCCATTCCGCCCCGTCCAGCCAGAAGCCCGTCGTAGCTGATGCCAGTCCACAAGCCGTCAGCGTGAAGCCCCTGCGGGTTCAAACGGAAGATCAGGGTTCCCTTGGAGCGGGATGCGCCGTCGCTGGCGGCGTACCACCCCAGAAGTGTGTCGTTGTCCCACAGGCGTAGTTCGCCGCGCCAGGCGTAGTACCCGTCTTCCAGTTCACCGTCTCCGCGCTCGGCCACCAAGACCAGGCGGTCGTTCTTCTGGGCGACATGGACCCGCTGGACGGTGTAGTACTCCTCGCCGTCCTTCCAGGTCTGCCACGACATGTGCCAGTCACCGGACAGGTCCAGACCGTCGCTGTAGCTGCCGGCCAGCTCGTCGAGAGTGAGGTCGAGGGCTGTGGCGATCCGCTGGGCGACGTTGAAGGCCGGCTGCTGTTCCCCTGCTTCATAGCGGGCGATCTGTCGCACCGCCACTTCTGACTGCGACGCGAGCTCGGCCTGGGACATGCCAAGGCGAGCACGGCGCGCGCGAATGACTTCTGACATGTCCATATAGACATCATGCCTGACCTGCACCCCATGCGGAGCGTAAGGACAGGAACGGACGCATAGATCACACGAGATGACGAAAACGTCTTGCAGGAGACCTTCAGGTCGTGCAAGATGTCTTATACGTCCTGCAGGTGGCAGGAGACGTCACGAAGGAGTGATCATGGCTGTCCCTCGCAAACTGTCCGTCGTGGATACGACGGTCTTCCCCATCCCGCCGTTTCTGGTCGGCCAGGTCGAGCCGGTGCTGAACTTCGACGACAAGGTGCGCCGTCCTGACGGTTCTCGCCCGCAGCTCTTCGACAAGGACACCGGCCTCCCCGTTTGGCAGGTCGCAGTCCTGGATCCCGACCCTGAGGCGGGCAACCGCGAAAAGACCGTCGTGGTGAAGCTGATCGCCCAGCACCAGCCGGTGCCGCCCGAGAACAAGTCGGGCTTCCCCTTCACGCCGGTGCGCTTCACCGACCTGACCGTCACCCCCTGGGTTGACGACAACGGCCCCAAGCCGAAGATCGCCTACTCCCTGCGTGCCTCCGGCTTCACCGAGGCCGCCCCGACGCCTTCGTCCCGCGACCAGGGCAAGGCGGCCTGACAATGGCCATCGTCGCCATCCCCAGCCGCCGCTGGACTGCGCCGCCCGTGCTAGCCGATATCTGGCACGGCATCCGGCTCGTCGGCGTCGCGCTGGCTCGACTGGGCAAGGGGTTCTGGACCACCAAGTGGCTCTTCATCGCGTGCGACGCCTCATGGCTGGCCAGCTGCTGGCTCCTCGGCATCGAGCGCGGAGTGCGGTTGATGGGTTGGATCTTCGGCGCATACGCGGTGGTGGTGGTCTTGGGCGTCGTGTGGTCGCTGGCCAACCCGTTCACCTTCGACCGATTCGTGGCAGGCCCGTGGCGTCGCTGGCACTGGCGTCGGTGGGCTCGGAAGAACTGGGGCGAGCTGGCCCGCGAATGTGGCCTGTCGGTGCAGCGCACCCGCGTCGAAAAGGTGACCCGCAAGATCCGTGTGGGCGATCACACCGAGTACGTCCGTGAGCCCCGCGAGGTCAAGCACTGGGTGGCGCCGTACCTGTCGCGTGTCGAGACGCGGGGTGACCTGCTGGTACTTCGGATCCGGGCCCGCATCGGGCAGACCTTGGAGGAGATCGAGGCCGCCGTCCCCGCCCTGCAGGTCGCTGCCGCCGCCACCTCGGGCCGGTGCGTGTTCGTCTCGGAGTGCCAGGTGGAGGTGCAGCTCATGATGCGCAACACCCTCGCCTCCGGCCGTGAGGCAAGCATCCTGCGCCGTGAAGATCTGGACTTTGTCGGCATCGTCCCTGCTGGTCGTACCCAGGCAGGCACCACGTGGCGTCTGCAGGTGATCGGGCGGCACACGCTGATCGTGGGTGCGTCCGGGTCCGGCAAGGGCTCGCCGATGTGGTCGGTGGTCGGGAACCTCGCCCCCGCTGTGCCGACCGGTGAGGTGCAGCTGTGGGGTATCGACCTCAAGCACGGCCTCGAACTGTCCATGGGCAAGGACCTGTTCTGCTGCATGGCCACCACCCCCGCCCAGGCGTTGGAGGTGCTGCGCCAGTTGAGGCAGGTGTCTCGCGCCTGCATGAGCCCCGCCCTGGTGACCCGCTGCACGTCCTGGTCATCGACGAGCTGGCCGTGCTCACCTCCTACGGCCCGCCCGAGACCGTCAAGGAGTCGTCCCGTCTGCTCTCCGAGATCCTGACGCAGGGCCGCGCCCTCGGTGTCGTCGTTCTCGCCGCAGTGCAGGACCCCCGCAAGGAGATCGTCGGCATGCGCAACCTGTTCACCCAGACCCTCGCGCTGCGCCTCAACAGCGCCACCGAGACCCGGATGGTGCTCGGCGACGAGACCACCCGTGTGGCCCCCGCCCACCGCATCCTGCGCTCGCACCAGGGCACCGGCTGGATCCAGGACGAGGAAGGCAGCTTCGACAAGGTCCGCGCCGACTACTGGCCCGACAAGACCATCCGCGAGGTGGCCCGCCGGTATCCGTCCCCCGTGGTGGTCGAGCTGCCCACCGAACAGCAGGTTGCGGAAGCAGCGCTGCCGCCGGCGCTCAACATCACCAACGCTCCTGACGGCAACGCTGCATCCCAGGGCGCCATGCCCAGGGCACGCAAGCCCCGGGCCCCGCGCAAGCCCCGCCAGCCACGCAGCGGTGGCAGCGAGGGTCATTTCGACAAGGTCAATGACCGTGACGACGCGGACGGTCCTTTTGACAGGCTCAAGGACCAGAAGGGTGATCAGGCAGCATGACCACGCTTGCGGGGGCTCACTTCGACGGGTTCGGTGAGGCATCCCCTCTCGACCTCGACTTGAGCCCCCGCATGGCCGCCCAGCTCCTCGACCGCGTCAAGGACGGCACCTTCGATGCCTTCGCCACCGCTGCCGCCCACGTCGGGCACTGCGCCCACCCCATCCGCCTGTCCGGTTCCACCACCCGTATCGACGCGCACACGGGTGAAGTGTTGAGCGTCTTCCGCTCCACCGACCAGCCCCTCGGTGTCCTGTTCCAGCGCTGCGGCAACCGCCGCGAATCCGTGTGCCCGTCGTGCTCCCGCCTCTACGCCCGCGACACCTTCGAGGTGATCCGCTGCGGCGTCCAGGGTGGCAAGAACATCCCCGACACCGTCGCCGACAATCCGCTGGTCTTCCTCACCCTCACCGCCCCCTCCTTCGGCGCCGTCCACGGCACCCGCGGCGGGAAGCCCTGTCACCCGCGCCGCGAAGGCCAGCTCTGCCCGCACGGCAAGCCCCAGTGGTGCAACCTGCGACACGACGAGAACGACACGCTGCTCGGGCAACCGATCTGCCCCGACTGCTACCGCTACGGCCACCACCTGATGTGGCAGTGGTGGGCCCCCGAGCTGTGGCGACGCTTCACCATCACCCTGCGCCGCCACCTCGCCGGAGTGCTGGGTGTGTCGCCGTCGAAGCTCAACGACTCGTGCTCGGTGCAGTTCGCCAAGGTTGCCGAAATGCAGACCCGTGGCGCCATCCACTTTCACGCCCTCATCCGCCTCGACGGGCCCGTGGCCCAGGGCATCGGCGCCCCCGCCCCGGCGGGCATCACCTCCGAAGTCCTCGCCCAGATCGCCCGGGACGCGGCCGCGGCCGTCTCCTACGTGGCTCCGGCGCCCCACCCGTCCATTCGGCCCATGCTGCTCGTCTTCGGCGCGCAGGTCGACGCCAAGCCCGTCCGCACCAGCCACCGCCCCGACGACCCCGACCGCGAACTGCAGCCCGCCCAGGTGGCCGGCTACCTCGCCAAGTACGCCACCAAGGACGCCACCGCCGGCACGCACGGCACCACCAACCCGCACCTCGACCGGCTGGTTGCCCTCTGCCGCGCCTGGTCGGGCCATGCCCGGGGCCGGGACAACCTGCGCCGCACCGGCCACCACGTCCCCCAACCAGTCGGCAAGGACGGCCTCGACGTCTACACGCACCTGGGCAAGTGGTCCCATGAACTCGGCTTCCGCGGCCACTTCTCCACCAAGAGCCGCCGCTACTCGATCACCCTCGGCGCCCTACGTCGGGCCCGTGCCCGCTTCCAGTCCCTCATGGCCGAACAGCACCGCACCGGCCAGCCCATCGACTGGGCCACAGTCGACCTGCTCGCCGACGAACAGGATGACGACACCACCCTTGTGCTGCGCGACTGGGCCTACGACGGCACCGGATGGGACACCACCACCGACGAAGCACTCGCCCTCGCAGCCGCCGCCCGCGCCCGCGAGTACGACCAGTGGAAGGCCGCACGCAAGAACACCCACCCCCACCCCAAGGAGAACTGAACCCATGAGCAAGACCGACACCCTGCCCGGCCTGGACACCACGCCCCGGCTCGAGACCGCCTTCGACTACCTGACCAGCGACGAGCTGGCCGTCTGGCTGCGCGTCTCCCCGTCCACCCTGTGCCGGTGGCGCAAGACCGGTCAGGGGCCGCGCTGCACCTGGCTGTCGTCCACCTGCCCCCGCTACCTGCGCGCCGATGTGGAGGCCTGGTTGAGGCGGGCTGCTGCGTGAGCATCGAGAAGACCCCCAACGGGCGCTTCCGCGCCCACCTCAAGAGCGGACGTGTGAAGGTCGCCACCCGCACCTTCGACACCCGTCGCGAGGCGGTCGCCTGGCTCACCCGTGAACGTGCCGCCCTGGACGGGGGCATTGATCCTCGCGCCGGCAAGGAGCGGGTGCGTAACCTGCTCCCCCGCTGGCTCGAGATCCGTCGCACGACCGTCGCGGCGAAGACCTGGCAGACCGACCGCGAGCTGCTGCGTCTGGTGCCCACCAGCATGATGGCGTTGCAGGTGTCGTCCGTCAGGGGGCGCGAGGTCGCTCGCTCCTTCGAGGCCCTGCTCTCGCGGGGGCTCGGCCACAACTCCGTGGTTCGCTACCGGGCCAGCCTCTCGGTCTTCTTCGCCTGGTGCGTGCGGGAGAAGCTGATCGCCACCAACCCCGTCACGGCCGTCCGCGTGCCCAAGAGTTCCGCGCCTCCGGTGGAGATGCACCCCTTCACCGAGGATGAACTCGAAGCCGCCTACCTCGCGTGGCAGGAGCGCGACCCTCGCCTGGCCGACGTGATGCTCGTCCTTGGCTGGACCGGACTGCGTTGGGCCGAGGCTCGCGAGCTGCGGGTCGGTGACTTCGTCGAGGTGCCCTCCCCGGCGCTGTACGTGCGTCGCCCGGCTCCCGAGGGCGTGGAGGTGAAGGCCACCAAGAGCGGGCGCTCGCGTCGCGTGCCCGTCGCCAACCGGGTGCTGCCGATCATCAAGCGGTTCACCCTGGGCAAGGGCCCGAACGACCTGCTGCTGACGACGTACATGGGTGCCCAGCTGCACCGCAATGCCGTGGTCCGCACGCTCGACTGGAAGAACACCGCCCAGGGCCGTCGCATCCACGACCTGCGGCACACCGCCGCCTGCCTGTGGCTGGCCCGCGGCGTGGACCCGGGGACCGTGCAGGCATGGATGGGCCATGAGTCCATCGCCACCACGAACCGGTACCTGCACCACCTGGGGACCACCGCCGACATCGCCGGTCTGGCAAGGCTCAATGCAGCCCCGGGGCCCGCCGGGGGCCCGCGAGAGGCGATGACATGGCCCTGAAATCGAAAAACCCCGCGTGACCGGAACCATAATTCCTAGTCAGCGAGGTTTCTTGCTGGTGGAGCATAGGGGATTCGAACCCCTGACCTTCTCATTGCGAACGAGACGCGCTACCAACTGCGCCAATGCCCCAACAACGCGGTTACGCTACCACATCCGGGCGACCCGCGCCACGGACGTGACTCAGTCGACAAGGACCTCGTCAGCCCCGGATTGTCCCTGTTCGCTGGCGACGTCGTCGAGGACGGCGCGCATGTCCTGAATCATCATCTCGATGTTGGACGGGCCCTTCTGCGGTCCACCTGCAATACGGCCGTCCACGCCCAGCAACCACGCCGTCGGGTACCCGTGAACCTCGAAGACCAGGTTCGTGGACCCGTCCTTGTCAACCAAGGACAGCGGACGCAACGACTCTGGCAGTGCCTCGCGAACAGACTCGCTCGTCACCAGGCATCGCACGTCAACCTCGGGCAACAGCATCATCCATCCCGGAGCCTTCGTCATGACTCTCTCGCACGGGCCGCAACCGGGAGAGACGAAGATCAGCAGAACCGGACGCTGCGCCACCAGGCCACGCAGGGTCGTGGTGCGTCCTTCGACATCGGTCACCGATGCCAGCGGAATCGGCACGGACTCATAGTCGGCGATCTCCTCGGCGTCGTCCTCCTCGGCCGCATCATCAACCGGGCGGTAGAGCACCGTCGCGACGACAACGACCGTCAGCACGGCGGCAAGCCACCACCACAGGTCACCGGCTGAGGCCTTGATGATCCTCTCGATAGCCGGACGACGGTCGTCAATGGCCGCGATGAGGGCCAACACCGACGCAGCGACGAGCAAGACGTTGCGGACGATGGTTCGAGCTCCGATGTCACCGGGGGCAAGATCACCGAAACAATGGCAGTCCACCGGATCCGGGATCGTCACGACTGCCCGAATGATGATGCCGAGGTAGAGGCAGAACAGCGCGACAGCGCAGGAGGCGACGACGATTCCGAACACCCCACCGACGATGAGCAGCAGAGCCCCCAGCACGATCTCTGCCCAGGGCAGCATGGACAGCACCCCCGACGGCAGTTGCGAACCGGGGAGGCCGAGTGCGTCGAGGGCATCACTGACTGTGTCGTGAGACTGAACCTTGCTGCCCCCCGAGACGAGGAGGACAACCGCGGCAAGCACCGTGCACAGCGTCAGACCGGAAAACACGGATGCCATTGTGCCACCTCATCTGGCGACTGTCGGAACCGTGCTCAGGCCGACGCAATTCGGACAATCCCCGATGGCCCCTCATGGACCTCCGAGACAGACTGCTCGTCGTCGGAGGCCTCGACCGGCTTCTCTGCGACGACGGGGGTGTCAACCTGGCCAGGAACCGGGCCAGGAGCGGAGAGGTCGATGGTGCGAACGGTCCGGGCGCTCAACGGCGTCGAGACATAGGTGGGAGCGGTGACGACGACGTCATCCCACAGCGAGCCCTCCGGGGCTGTCACCGGGCGGTCGAGGTCGATGGTCCAGGAAGTGGGCTCGTCGTCGGTGCGAAAGGGCTCCGTCTTCACCTCCAAGACAATGGTGTCCTCGTCCCATCCCCTGTCGATGAGGGCGTAACGACGATCAAAACGCTTCGTCATCTCCACCACGGACCACCGCGCCAGGGCGAAAAACCCGACCAGCAGAAGGCCGAAGACCGCCACCAGCCACCACGGAGTGACGTCGGCGATGGCAAGCACCATGAAGAGTACCGTCAAGCTCAACAGCGCCAGCATCGTCGCCATCCGACGCTTGGCAGCCACTGCCCAGGACCGCCTCAAGTCACGACGGGCGTACGACCTGGTGTACGGGGTGGACAGCTCCACCTCGGGGCCGTCCTCGGTCTTGTCAGGGGTAACTGTGCAAAAGCCTCGGGACACCACGTTCATGGTGTCCGGGAAGTCTTCGTGCCTGTCATCAGACACCTCTTGGGAACGTCGACGATTGACGACCATGGGGACGAGATAAGCGATCCATCCCACGAGGACGATGGCGATGAGAACAGCTTGGACGGCTTGCACGATTGACACGCTACGGTCTCTCTTCGGCGTGTCGCGTGGACCACACGCGGAGTGTCGGAAAACGAATCACAACGATGTTGTTCAGTCCTCGTCCTCACCCACCGGCGACCCCGGCAGAAGGTGGTTGGCGAGGTAGTGGCACAGGACGCCATCGGGGTAGTCGTCAGCCAGCAGACGAAACACCCGGTGATCGCGCCATTCACCGTCAATGTGGAGGTAAGCGGGCCTTATGCCCTCCTCTGTCATGCCGAGTTTCTCCACCACACGCAAGCTCTTGACGTTCTCAGGACGCACGCAGATCTCGACCCGGTGCAACCCCATCACTTGGAAGACGTAGTCGCACGCCAGAGCCACTGCTGTCGGCGCAACTCCCTTGCCCGCATGGGCGGACGCCACCCAATAGCCCATCGAGCATGACATCGCCGATCCCAAGGAGATCGACGACACCGTCAGCTGACCGATGAGCGGAGTCGTGGCACGGTTGGTGGCCCGATGATCGGGCCATCCGTCGTCCCAACCGATGGCCCACGGCAGATTGCTGCCTTCCTTGGCACGCTTGCGATTCCTGGAGAGCATCGCGAGATATCCACCTACGCGCTCGTGGGACCCCGGTGGTTTCGTCGCCTCCCAAGGGGCGAGCCATTCCCAGTCGAGTTCGCGCGTGGCCGTCCATCTCACCTCATCGGCTCGCCGAAGCGGACGCAAAACCACCCCACCAGCCTGCAGGGTCACCGGCCAATGGTGGTGACGTGGCAGCGTCACCCCCCACGGCAGACGAGATGAGGCCATGGCGTCACCTCAACCGCCAGCACACCAGCGGCATACCGGTCGGAACCGGCTCATCGCCCGCCCCGACGACGGCGATCGCGTCGGCCATCGACAGGTCAATGGTGTGGGTGACATCACCCATTCCCGCTCGCAAGAGGACCGGGCGGCCTCCGACTCGAGCCAGACGCACCGGGACGAAGGTGGTGGAGTCCGGGTGACGGGCAATCGGCCGATCCGTCTCGGCCCTGAGCACATCGGCCGGCGGCAGGCCTGACAGCTTGCGCAGCAGAGGCTGCACGAACACCATGAACGAGATGAGAGCTGGTCCAGGACCTGCCGGCAGGACGACCAGGGGGACCAGGCTCGGGTCGATGAGGGCGAATCCCTGATTGGCCCCCGGCTCCATCGCTACCCTGGCGAAGTCAGTACCTCCCATACGTGGCAGTACCGAGGAGACGGGGTCCTGCTGACCGACAACCATGTGATCGCTGGTGGTGAGGACGAGATCCGCACCACGTCCGGCATCGGCGAGCAACCGCGCCAACTCGTTGTCGCTCGAGGTGTCGGTGGAGATGACGGTGACATCGACGTCAAGGGCCCGGGTGGCGGACTCGATGGCTGCAGCGGTGGCATCGAGAGAGGCCACCTCTTCGACGCCATTGACCCGAGCTCGCCTCTCAATCTCCTCGCGCTGATCCTCATCAGGTCGCACCGCGACGATGACGACCTTGGGCCGCGGCCGTACGAACACCTCGTCGATACCGGCCGAGGCCAGCATCGAGATGATCCCCGGATGCAAGATCGTCCCATTGCGGACCAGAACCTCACCTGTTCCGTAGTCCGAACCCGCGAGGCGAGCCCCAGCCCACCTCTTGACCGGAGAGAACAGCACGATGTCACCGTCGGCGTCGAGCAGGTCCAGTGGGAGGACGCAGTCGGTGCCTTCCGGCAACAGCGACCCAGCCATGACGCGCACAGCAGTGCCCGGGGTCACCGGAGTGGGAGGACGACGATCGATCTGGATCTCCACGGCACCAGAACGACCTGCCATTCTGGTGGACGCAGAATCGAGGGCATACCCGTCGATGACGGCAGTCGTCACCACTGGGACGTCATGAGGTGCGTGGATGTCCTCACACACCGCCAGCCCCACGGCCTGCGGCAAGTTCATGGCGACTGGTGGAACGGCCTGCACGAGGCTGCACAGGTAGTCGCGATGATCGACGACTGACCGACGCCCGGACATGTCCGTCTCGGGCGCTCCCGGCAAACCGAGGGGCTCCATCTCGGACTCCGGGGCATCGACCTGCTTCTTCCTGTGGAACAACGCCATGGCATCACCCTAGAGGTCATTGCACTGTCTGCCCGACAGCGACTCGGCCAGGGCGTACTATGAGGGGGTGATGACGCACCACGGCCCAGCCAATGAGGACTTCTCTGATCCTCGGCTCGGCAAGGAGGAGCTCCGACGTGGCTGCCGTGACCGCCGGGCAGCCGTGGACCACCGGACCCGAATGGGCAGGGACGACCGACGCACCGAGCACGCCATGAGTCGGCTGCTGTGGGCTCACAAGGTCGCCCTCTACCTGTCTCGCGGGGACGAACCGGACACTGTAGGTCTGGCAGACACCCTCGTCATGATGGGAAAACAGGTTCTTGCTCCGGTCCTGACGGACGGCCACGGTCACTCCCTGCACGAACCAGCGTGGGCGTGGTACGACGGCAAGAACGTACGTACCGGTCTGTGGCAGATCCCCGAGCCGATCGCTCCTGTGCTGCCGGCCTCAGCCATCACCGTGGCCGAGGTCGTGCTGTGTTCAGCCTTGCTGGTCGACCGGGCGGGGTACCGGGTTGGCGTGGGAGGCGGCTGGTACGACCGCGTCCTCACCCAGCGAACCCCTGGGGTTCCGGTGTGGGCAGTCGTCAATGACGACGAGATCGTCGACGAGGTTCCCCATGATCCATGGGACGAGCCGGTCACCGCTGCTCTCACTCCCACTGGCCTGCACCTGCTGGGTCAGTGAATGACGCGGAATTTCTTGGTACCCGGCAGTACGCCTATCATTCGACAGGCGCCTGACACCGATCGGGCCGGAACGAGGAGACCATGCCCACCTACCAATACCGATGCAACGACTGCGGCCATGACCTCGAGGTCGTGCAGAAGTTCAGCGATCCCTCGCTGACCGAATGCCCCACCTGTGAGGGTGAGCTGCGCAAGGTCTTCAACGCAGTGGGCGTGGTCTTCAAGGGGTCGGGCTTCTACTCCACCGACAACCACACCAAGGGAGCATCCAAAGCGGCTACCGCCGAGAGTTCGACCTCCTCCGATTCCTCCTCGACGAAGTCCGAGTCGTCCTCGTCATCCCCCTCGACGACGAAGACTGCTGACAGCGCGTCCTGAGTGGAGGGTCCGGACAGGACGTGAACTGCCTGTGGACAGAAATTGCCCTGTGGACAACTGAACGATTTCGTCTCCTCCGACGATAACTGTGGGTGTGAGACTGACATCGAAGAACTCCCAGGACCCTCGCCGACCACAATCGACTCTTAAGCACAAGACCACCGCGCGACGCCGTCTGCATGTCCTCGTCGCGCGCCATCGACGCGGCCTGGCAGCCCTTCTCGCCGCACTGGCGGTGCTGCTCGTGGCCTCCCCCGGAATCGCCACGACATCCTCCGGACGAGAGGTCATCGTTGCCGCCCGTCCCATCGAGGGTGGACGCACTATTCAACGCTCTGACCTACGTACCGTCCGAGTGGATCCTGCCATCCTTCCCCATGAAACAGTCACCCTCGCTCAGGTGGAAGGCCGCCAAGCATCGGCTCGCATCACTGAGGGGACGATCCTGACGACGTCTGCCGTGTTGTCCGGCTCCAGCGTCGGATCCGGGAAAGCCCTGGTAGGAATCCATCTTGTCGACTCGTCGATGGTCGGGATGCTGCAGGTGGGCCAGCGGGTGTCCGTCGTCTCCCCCGGCGAGGATGGGACACCGCACGTCCTGACCCATGGCGCGATCATCCGTAGCCTGCCCACCAGCGGAGGTGGACTCACGCAAGGCTCCCCGTCCACGGAGTTAGTGGTGGTGTCCACCGGATCCGCCGATGCCGCGGCGATCGCCGTGGCAGGCCAAGGACAGCCCCTGGGACTGGTTGTGGAATGAGTTCGCATCCGACGAAACAGCGTGAACGGTTTTAGCCGCACCTCTGATGTCCCATTATGGTTCTCGACGGGCCCGAGGCCATTGGGCACACACCACAACCCGAAAGGAGCCCTGTGAAGGGATTCAAGGACTTCCTGATGCGCGGCAACCTCATCGAGCTCGCCGTGGCATTCATCCTTGGCGGCGCGTTCTCCACCGTCGTCAAGTCGTTCACCACAGTGATCATGGATCTGCTCGGCAGGATCGGCGGCACCCCCAACTTCTCAGGTTGGGTACCCGGTGGAGTCCATGTCGGCGCCTTCATCACCGACGTCATCTCCTTCTTCGTGATGTCCCTCGTCATCTACTTCGGGCTCATCAAGCCCGTGGAGATCGCCACGAAGAAGCTCAAGCACACCGAGGAGGAGGCGGTTGCCGCCCCCACCACCGCCGATCTGCTCATCGAGATCCGCGACGAGCTGCGGTCCCGTCCGGTTCAGTGAGCCGCCTCAGTGCAACACGCTGTGCGGTGGTCGTTCGGCCAACAGACGAGCCTCGTCCGGCCCGATGACCACCGCGCCGCGATGCACTGTCGCGCTCAACCCGTCCAGCCCGGCGATCCGACGCGCCTGGGCGAGTACCGCTCCATAGCGGGCGAACTCAAGTCCGGTGGACAGGTCGTCGGGAAGCGGATCGGGCCACGAGCGACCGGCCTGTTGGCATTCAGCACGCCGCTGCGCGAGTCGTCCGGCAGGCCAACCCAACCCGACCAACCACTTCACCAGGTCGGCTGCCTCCCAACCGGGCTCGTCAGGGGCGGTGAACCGCTGTCCGGTGAGGACTGCGGCCACCGCTTCCCAACACTGCTGATCAGGTGTCACTTCTCACCGGGAATCTCGCCGGTGAGTACGGTGCCGTCAGGGATCGTCTGAGGCTTCTCGGTGCTGAGAGAGACATCTCCCTCGACGACGACCCCCGACCCGAAGGTCCAGTCTCCCTTGACCGTGAGAGAGGTGGCCCTGCGCAGCGACGGTGGCTCCGCGATGCGGTCGGTGAAGTCACCGACCTTCTTGTAGAACTCCTTGTCAAGGTCAATGGCGCAGGTGTCGTCAGTCATCTTGACCAAGTGAGCGGAGTCGTCGAGATCGTAGACGTCGGAACGCAGCAGCAACAGCTCATTAGTCGTCTTGACCGGCAGGAACCGGGAACGATCCACGCAGATGCAAGTGGCACCCTCGAAAATCTCGATGGCACCGCCCATGGCCGACTCGATCTGGATGACCGGGGTCGAGGAGGAATCCTTCGGGTCGACGGTCTTCTCGTTACGGATGATCTGCAGACCCATCACGCCGTGACGCTCGTCGAGGACCTTCTTGAGGGCCTCGAGGTCGAACCACAAGTTGTTGGTGTGGAAGTAGGGATGACGGTTCTCGTCGGTGAAGTACTCCATCTCCTCATCGGCGGTTTGAGCGGTGTCGCGCAGGATGAGCTGGCCGTCGGACTTGCGGACGGCCAGGTGTCCACCCTTCTTGTCATTGATGGTGCGACGACACAGCTCAGCGGCGTACGGGGCACCCGAGGCAGCGAACCAGCCAGCCAGACGACCGTCGGGGACCGCTCCCAGGTTGTCGCCGTTGGACACCGAGGCGTACTTGAACCCGGCCGCCAGGAGCTTGTCGAGCACACCGGATCCGAGCAGGGCGGTGTAGAGGTCACCGTGGCCCGGCGGGCACCACTCCAAGGAGGGGTCCTTCTCCCACTCAACCGGGGCGAGAGTCTCGGCGTCAAGCTTGGGCTCCTGATTCTGCAGGAAGTCCAGGTCCAATCCCTCGACGGCTAGGTCCGGGTACTTCTCGAGGGCCTTGAGGGTGTCCGCACGGGTGTTGAAGGAGTTCATGAACATCAGCGGCAGACGGGCGCCGAACTCTTTGCGGGCCGACAGCACCTGGGTAGCGATGATGTCGAGGAATGACTTGCCGTCACGCACCTCCAGCAGCGACTTGGCGCGATCGAGCCCCATTGAGGTTCCGAGCCCGCCGTTGAGTTTGATGATGACGGTCTTGTCGAGGGCATCAGCAGCCTGTTCCTCGCTGAGTTCGACGTCGTCGAGCATCGGCGGATCGGTCAGCGGGGAGATGGTGTCCTCGCGGATGAGTCCGGTGACACCGGTCTCGAGCTGGTGGTAGTAGGAGGTGAAGACATTGATGGCGACGGGATCGACACCTGCCTCGGTCATCTTCTGGCGTGCAGCTTCAAGTCCTTCTTCGCTCATCCTTGCTCCCCTGCTGGTAGACGGACCTGGCCAGTCTATCGAGGAGGGGCTACCGGCGCGGTGGAGCATGCCACCCCGTCACCGGTGATCCACGCAGCCAGAACGCGAACCCGGCTCCCAGGGCGACGTTCCGGGGACAGGGTCAAGGTCACTTGACCAGGTTCGTCCACCGTTGCCACGCTGGAGGTGACAGTGCGGGAGCGTCGGTCCACCAGTAGGACGTGGACGACTCCCCCGACCCAACCATGTAGGCCGACGGAGACCGCGTCCCCCACCCAGCTCGCGGAGGTGACTTCCCCGGCCCGGCGCGAGTCCAGACGTGCCAGCCCGGACAATCCGATCCCTGTCGTCATGGCCTGCTCAATGGATTGCGGGGAATCCGCCGAATTGAGGGCGTCCAGTGGCATGACAGGATCGTCGACCGGCCAGTCCCGACCCTGGCCGGGATGATCGTCGAGGACTGCAACTCCCCAGCGATAGGGGTCTCCCTGCACCCCTCCCCACACCGACCAACCAATGCGACTCTTGGCAGTCTGGTCGGAATCGGTGTCGTAATAGAGGATGTTCACCCCGATGTGGTTGGGGTCGATGGGTGAGGGCAGGATCGACATCGGAATGGCCACCTGAATGTGGCTGCCGTCCGGAATCGGTCGAGCCGTCCATCTCATGCCGGGAGCGGTCTGCCAGGCCGGACCCTGACGCTGGTCGGCGTCACGCAGAGCCCACGCCCCGACGTCTGAGGTGAAAGGGATGACGGCCGCCTTGAAGGTGGACGAGGTGTTCTCCGAGGTCCCCTGCGGATCGATGTCGATCTCCAGGGAATCCGTACGCCAATGGCCCTTGCAGTCGGCGCTGGCCAACACCGATCCCCGCTTGGGGTCATGAACGGACGCATCGACGTAGAGGTAGTCGTCGCACCAGGCCATCCAGACCTTTCCGGAGGCGTCACGCATGGCCGCACACTCGTCACCTTCCCAGACCCGGGAGATGTCCATGGGCTCGCCGGTGAAGACCTCGGAGTCGAAGGCACCATCGAGTTTGGGAGGACGTGGGGCGTGGGGAACACGGGTGGACGGCACCAGCTCGATCCACTGCGGAGTGGACCACTGACCGTCCTGCGATGTCACCGTCAGGGTGTACTCGTAGTCGCCGCCGTACTTGCCGGTCTCCAGGGTGGGGTCGGTGTTCGTCAGCTCCGCCTCGACCCGGCAGGCCTCTCCCGGCGGCAACGGACCGTAGCTGATGCGGCTACAGGCAACATCGAACCCTTCGGGAAGGTCCAGGATGAGGTCGCCGGACTGCTCTCGGTCGCTGTGATTGGTGACGACCAACCCCAGCCGCCTCGTCAGCCCTGATCCCAGCGTCACGACTGGCCTGACCAGCCTTGAAAGCTGAGGCATCCCGACTGAGTCAACCCACTGTTCATATTGGCTGACCTGGGGCAGGAAATCCTGGTGGGCACTCACAGATGGCAGGACGACGACTCGCGTGTCGGTGTATCCCACTCCCTGGTCGGCACGAATCCGCAGCCCGACCCGAGCAGGCCCCTCAAACGCATTCATCGGGATCGTCACCCTCACCTCGGTGGTGAACGCCGGCTCAGGGGAAACCTCATCGATCTCTCCGATCTCCACCTGCCAGCCCTCGGGTGCGACGGTCTCGAGGGTCACTCCGGACAGATCACCGGAAAGTGAGAGACGACCATCGAGTACCTGCCCGGCCGTGGCCGTCGCGGGAAGGTCCAGGTCAACCGTCGTTCCCAGCGGCAACCCACCATCCTGCCGCACTGCTGCACCGGCGAGCACGGCGTCGACGCGAGATGCTTCCGGGGTCCCCATCTGGGGGTGGGGGCCCCGGGACGCCACCTGACTGAGAAAGGTTGAACCGATGAGATGGGGCTGGGTGGGAACATCTCCCAGACATGCCCAGCCCTGGGAGATGAATCTCCGCTGAGCCTGACGCTGATGGTGGGCCCAGGTCACACCGGCATCGTCAGTGACCCCTTCCCACAACGCGTAAACGGTGCTGGCATCAGCCTGTTCAGGCACCAGGGCTGCGTCCGGACCAGTGGGGCGCTCCCCGCCGAAAGAGTCCAGGAGGAGCCGTGACACCTGCCACGGCTGGAGTCCTTCGACCTCGACCTGGTCGGGCGCGAAGGTGGGATCAGCCGCCGCCAGATAGGCCTCGACGGCCAGCCGACCGGCCATCTGATGGTTGCCGTGTTGCCCCGGCATCGGGGCTGGATTCATGGTGATGATGACCGAAGGCTGGGTCGCCCTGACCACCCTGACAAGCCGAGAGAGGGTGTCGAGGTGTCCCCACACCCGAGCCGTGAGGGGCGCCGAAACGGTGTAGTAGAAGTCGACCTTGTCGAGGTAGAAGAACCTCTCAACGCCCACCAGGGACAGGGCACTGCGTTCCTCCCTCTCCCGCAGCAGACCCAACAGCGGGCCGTCCTCGCTGCCAACCGCATTGCCGCCACCCTCACCACGGGTGATGGACACGACGCCCACCTTCACTCCGCACTCGTGACGCCACCGTCCGAAAGCAGCGAGCAAACCGGACTCGTCGTCGGGATGAGCACCGATGAAGAGGACGTCGAGACGCTCGGGCCTGGGCTGGGTCATCCCCACTCCCATCGCAGGTGTTTGGCGGTCAGGTGTTGATGACCGAGTGTAGCGAGGCCCGCCTGCGTGGCCCACGAGGTTGACAGGACATCCCGGTCCATCTGAGAGGCGGGTTGGCCCTGCCCACCACACCGGACTAGGCTGGTGTGGCCCTTCGTGGGCAGGGCCCCGTAGCTCAGGGGATAGAGCAGTGGTTTCCTAAACCATGTGTCGTAGGTTCGAATCCTATCGGGGCCGCCCTTAGGCGTACCGCCGCTTCATCTCGACCTCGATCTCCTCCAGCGAGCGTCCCCGTGTCTCCGGCATCACCTTGACCAGGATGAGCGCGATGACGAGGTTGACAATGCCGTAGGTGAGGTAGGTTCCGGCACCACCAAGCCCTGCCAGCATGGCCGGGAACGTCCAGGTGATCGTCGCGTTCGCCAGCCATCCGCAGAACACCGCGGCACCATTCATGGCTCCGCGCATCCGGGTCGGGAACATCTCACCGAGCATGGTCCACACCACCGTGCCGTTGGTGGACTGGACGATGAGCATGAAGATGCTCATGAGGACGAGCACGAGGATGGGCGCCCATGTCGGCACACCCTTGCCCATATGCGGAGCAATGGCGAATCCGAAGGTGGCGGCAATCCCGAGCAGACAGACACCGACAGCGGTGACGTCGAAGATCAGCAGGTGCCGACGATCGAACCTCTCGATGAGCCACAGTCCAACACCGGCACCGATGACGGACATGACGCCGTTGGCCACCTGGGCAATGATCGAGGCCTGGGTGCTCATCCCTGCGAATTCCAGCACCTTCGGCGCGTAGTACATGACGGTGTTGACACCTGTGGTCTGGTTGACCGCAGCAAGGAAGATTCCGACGAGCAGAAGACGACGCGTCCACCGCGACTCCATGACGACGGCCCACTGCTGGCGATGAGTAAGTCTGCCGCCCTCACCGTTGAGCTCGACCATCTCGGTGACCTCGTCGACGATCGGCTCGTCAACCCCTTCGACGCGCACCTGCTTCAGACATGCAATCGCCTCCTGCAGCCGACCGTGGCTCAAGTGCCAGCGCGCCGACTCAGGCATCCTCCGCATGCCGATCCACAAGGCAACAGCCGGCAGGGTGCACACCACGAGCATCCACCGCCAAGCTCCACCAGATCCGGCAGACACCGACAGCTGCATGACGAAAGTGTGGAAAGCTTCGTCACTCATCGTTCCGCCATGGGACGTTGCCATGGCCTGCAGCTTGTCCCAGGAATAGGTTCCGGGAGCGAGTCGGCCGGACGGATCTGCCGTCACCGTCAGGATCGGACCGCCATGTGCCGCAGAAATGGCGGCATTGACGGAGAAGGCCAACAGTTGACCGAAGACGATCATGAACTGGTCAAGAGCGACGATGCGACCACGCATCCGCTTCGGAGAGGTCTCCGACAGATAGACCGGCACCGTTGCCGAGGCCGCGCCAACGGCAAAGCCGAGCACCACCCGGAAGGGGTACATCACCCAGATGCTGGGAGCCACGGCCGTGCCGAGAGCACCAATGATGAACAAGACAGCGAGGGTCAGCAGGTTGTGACGGCGTCCCCAGCGATCGCTCATCATGCCGCCGATGAGCCCACCGAAGGCCGCACCAAGGGTGAGCGTTCCTCCGATGGCACCTTCATGGCCCACCGTCAGGGCCAAACCACCAGCACCATGTGGCAGGTACATGAAGGGTAGGGCGCCGGAGATGACCCCGGTGTCATAGCCGAAGAGCAGTGAGCCCAGGGTGGCGACCGCCGCCACCACACCAATACGGCGTTTCGGGCCTGCCGGTCGCGTCGTCTCGACGAGCTTGGCGACCGCGGTTCTCGATGTCACGGACAACTCCTATGGACGGGATGTCGCACCGACGCACCACTGCGCTCGGCACCGCGACCCACCTGGCATCCATGGCTCAATCACGTATGACGTAAGCAGGGTCGACGGCAGGACGTTACCACCCTGTCGCCGACCCCGTGTCCGCACACATTGGCGGGAATGAGAAAACCTGGTGTCAGCCCTGCTTCTGGGCCTCGGCCTGCTTCTTGAGATCCTCGACGTCAATCTCCTTGACCTTCTCGATGAGCTCGTCGAGCTGACGGCCCTGCAGCAGGCCGGACTGACGGAAGACGAGGTAACCGTTGCGGAAGGCCATGATCGTCGGGATGGAGGTGATCTCCAGACCGGCGGACAGCTCCTGCTGGTCCTCGGTGTCGACCTTGGCGAAGGTCACGTCAGTGTGACGCTCACTGGCGTCCTCGTAAATGGGCGCGAAGCGCTGGCACGGCCCGCACCAGGATGCCCAGAAGTCGATGAGGACGACATCGTTCGAATCGATGGTCGAGGAGAAATTGTCCTTGGTCAATGCGACGGTAGCCACGTTGTACCTCCCGGTAATCGTTTGGGTTCGGTCGACCGCAACGCCGTGGCGCCTCGGCCCATGTCTGGTGCAACAGCGTCAGGAGCTGGTGTATTCCCGATGTGCCGATCCGTGATTCACCTGGATGTCGCAGCGCTCGGTGCCATGCCGACTTAAATGTCACACGGCCTTCAACTCGGCAATCGCCGTCGCTCCCAGATCACGTAGCAGATGACCGGCGCGAATGGGTCGCGCGGCGATGACCGACACCACACGGGACAGGCCGGGCAGTGCCTCGTCGGAGACGTCGACGTCGTAGCCGGGAGTCGAGGGGTCCAGCATCGGGTTGGACCCGTCCGCCCACTGCTCGTTGAGCTTGTTCCAGGTCGTCACCCAGGCGTTGCCGATCTCGCTGCCCGACGGCACCCCGAAGAAATGCCCCACTGGGGCATGATGGCGCAGGGCCACCAGGCCAGATTCCTGGAAGATACGGGCCAGACGCACCCGAGCGTCCAGGGCCCGGCGTTCCTCCCACGTACCGGCGAGCACCCACTGACACGGGTGCGGACAAGTGATACCGACGTCAGGACGCTCACCGGCATCAATGGTGGCATGGTTCATCGCACACACCCCCAGGGCCTCACCCAACCTGGAATGGAACTTGTCCAGATACGAGGTGTAGCCCTCCTCATCACCCTGAGCAGCATGAAGGCTGCGCCGAGCCGTCGCGTTCATGGCCGAGGTGTGGGCGCAGTCCTGGCCGTCGACTCCCCACTTCTCCCCCACCTTGCCGGGCAGCGTGAGTGGGTCCCCGCCGTCTCCCAGCACCGACTGCCAGGCCAGCTGACCCAGGTACTCTCCCAGGATGTGGCAGGTCACGACGACCTGCTGTGGCTCCTCGCGGTGCATCCGAATGTCGAGGACCTCGAGCATGAGCTCGTAGAGGGGCACCAGGTCTCCCAGTGCTCCCCTCTCGGTTGCCCGCGGGTGGTGCGGAAAACCCGCGGCGGTGAGACGGGATCGCAGATCAGCAGGCAGGGGGTCCCCGATCTCCTCGAAATCCTCGGCGTCGAGGGCCAGGACTCTGCGAGCCACGGCCGTCACAGCAGCGGCCTGCACCAAGTGGGGATCGTCGGATTCGGACGCCCGCGTCATCCGTAACATGGAATCGGCGGTGTCATACCAACCCGCCTCACAGAGCGTCGCGATCTGGTTTAGATCTGGCAGCTGACGGGGCCGCAGGGTTTGGGACACACTCATTGCGGCATCGTCACCGCGATTCAGGAGTTCTGGACGACGAACAGACCGGAAAGGACCTCCGGATCGACGACAACCGAACCGTCGGGACCCGTCAGACGGATGCCGTCGGCATCATCCTTGACCTCGATGCTCATGCCCGGCAACAGTCCAGCGGCGTAGACGTCGGTGAGATTGCCCTCGGTGGCCTGGAAGAACTCCGACAACCGGGTGATGGTCACACTGACCGGGCAGCCGGCCTCGGCAATGATCTCGTCGAGAGGCTTGGAGTCGTCGTGGAAACGGGCGGAGTCGTCCGGACGACGACCGATCTGCTCGGGAGGAAGGGGGCAACCGTACGGGGAGACATCAGGGCTGTCGAGGATCTCGGTGAGGCGCTTCTCAACCTCACCGGAAATGACGTGCTCCCAACGGCACGCCTCGTCATGGACCAGGTCGGGGCGAAGACCGATGACCTCGGTGAGCAGGCACTCGGCCAGACGATGCTTACGCATCACCGCCTCGGCCGCGTCGTGGCCTTCCTGCGTCAGCGAAATCGAACGGTCAGACTCGACGACCACGAGTCCGTCACGCTCCATACGAGCCACGGTCTGGGAGACGGTAGGGCCGGACTGGTGCAGTCGCTCGACGATACGGGCGCGGCGCAGCTCGACACCCTCCTCGAGCAGCTCGTAGAGAGTCCTCAGATACATCTCCGTTGTATCGACGAGCTCACTGCTCACGGTGCACCTCTTCCCCGCCCTCACAGCCGAGGGGCGTCGCTGTCCACCTGCCCATCGGACAGATTGTCTGACAAAACGGTCGGGGCGTCATTGCTCATGCCCGAGCGACCCCCCGTCAGGAAGTTTAGTGCTCAAATACCTGTCGTGGTCGTCAGACGGACTCACCGCGACGGATGACGCGGACCAGACGACCCTTCTCGTCGGTGAGGCACATGTCGGCCCAGCGCCCCTCCTCCAGGATGCCAACGTCGCTCAGACCGTGGAGTTCGGCCGGTGTGGTGGCCGCCATGACGGCAACTTGCCCCAGCGGCAGTCCCACGACCGAGGTGACGAACTCGACTGCGCGACCCATCGTCAGAGTGGATCCTGCAATCGCTCCCAGCGAACCGTCAGCGTCCAGCAGTCGGGCGCGGCCGTCGACAACCTTCACCGGCAGGCTGCCCAGAATGTAGTCGCCGTCAGGTTGACCGGTGGCGCTCATGGCGTCGGTGACCAGAGCGATGCGCTGCGGTCCGGCAGCCAAAACGGCCATCCGAATGACGTCTGGTGCCAGGTGCACGCCGTCACAGATGAGCTCGCAGACCACGCGCGGGTCAGTGAGCATCGGCGGGACCGGACCGGGCTTGCGGTGATGGATGGACGGCATCGCGTTGAACAGGTGGGTGATGACATCGGATCCGGCATCGACGGCAGCGCTGGCAGTGGTGTTGTCGCACTCGGTATGACCGATAGCGGCATGCACCCCCGCCTTGCTGAAGGTCGCGACGGCCTCCAGACCGTGCTCGCGCTCCGGAGCAATCGTCACCATCCTGAGAGCAGGCCCTCCTGCCTCGATGAGTCGATCCACCGAGACCGGGTCGGGGTCGCACAACAGCTCGACAGCGTGGGCACCCTTGCGTGACTCTGCAAGGAAGGGGCCCTCGAGGTGGATGCCGGCGATCTCGTCCTCGTCAATGAGTTGACGGAGTCGTCCGATCTGGTCGACGACGTCGTCAATGGCGGCGGTCACCGTGGAGGCGAAGAGGGTCGTCGAACCCTGGCTGCGGTGGTAGGTAACGGCTCGCACGGCGGCGTCATGGTCGGGATCGGTGAAGTCGACACCGGCGCCACCATGGCAATGGGTGTCGACGTAGCCAGGCAGGATCCACTCGTCGACGAGCTCAGCCTGCGGATCGATCCCCTCCCCGACCTTGGTGATGCGTCCGGCCTCGACGGTGATCGTTGCCGGTGAATCACTTCCGTCACGGGCGACGACGTGGTGCGAAGCAATACGGCTGATCATCGATGCCTCCTTGACAGCGGGTTTTCCCACATGCTGCCACATGGTCACAGCGTGAACACGAGCTTCGTCAGCACCAAGATCTGCGAGGATCGGACCATGGCTGAGCCAAGGATTCCCAATGACCTCCTGCCCTCCGACCCCCGTTTCGGGTGTGGCCCGTCCCGGATTCGACGGGAGGTGGTGGCCAGTTTGTCCGAACCGGGATCAGTGATGGGTACCTCCCATCGCCAACCACCTGTCCGCCATGTGGTCGCCGCGATCCGCGAGGAACTCTCCACCCTCTACGACCTTCCCGCCGGATATGAGGTTGCCCTTGGCAACGGCGGAGCCACCCTCTTCTGGGACATGGCGACCGTCTCCCTGGTGGAGAAGCGCGCCGCGACAGGCGTTTATGGCGAGTTCACGAAGAAATTCTCCTCGGTCCTGCAGGGGGCTCCCTTTCTCGCAGATCCGGCAGTTTTCCAGGCCCCGCCCGGCGAGCTCGCCCTGCCACAAGCTCTGGGAGAGATCGACGCATATGCGTGGGCTCACAACGAGACCTCCACCGGGGTCGTCGCCCCGATCCGTCGACCGGATGAGATTGACGAGAATTCCCTGGTCCTCGTCGATGCCACGTCAGCTGCTGGCGGAGTTACTGCAGACGTGGCGCAGACTGACGCCTACTACTTCTCACCGCAGAAGAACCTGTCCTCGGACGGCGGGTTGTGGCTCGCAATTCTGTCACCAGCAGCGATCGAACGCTCGGAACGATTGACTACCTCGGCTCGCTGGGTACCTCAGATGCTCGATCTGAGCGTCGCAGTGAAGAATTGCCGGGCAGATCAGACCCTCAACACTCCCGCGCTGGCCACCCTCGTCATGTTGGAGGCGCAGTGCCGCTGGCTGCTGGACAACGGCGGCATGACGTGGGCGGCATCCCGCACCGCGTCGACCTCAGGGATCCTCTACCGCTGGGCTGAGGACAACCCGTTGACAACCCCCTTCGTCACCGATCCGGCGCTACGCAGCCCGGTGGTGGTGACGATCGACATCGACGAGTCCGTCGACGCCACCCAGCTGTGTGCCCGCGCCCGCGAGAACGGGATCCTCGACATCGAGCCGTATCGCAAGCTGGGCCGCAATCAGATCAGAGTGGCCACCTTCAGCTCGATCGAACCCGGCGACATCGAGGCGTTGACGGCCTGCCTGGATTGGCTACTGGAGCACCACGACTAACGGTGTCGCCAGGTGATGTCCTGGGAGCGGTCGTACACGAAGGTCACAACGCCGGCACACAGCGCCACCGCGACCGCTCCCAACACCGCGATAAAGGTGCCCGAGCGCGCCTTGGAGGTGGGCTTGCCACTGGCCTGGGTGGCCCCTGCCTTGGCACTCGGAGTCGACGAGGGGGTCGGCGAGATCGAGGTCAGCGTCGTCGGGAAGTCGATTCCCCGCACCTTGTTGCCGGAGGTCGCGATCTCCAGGGTCTTCTGAGTGGTGTCTGTGGTGATGGTCTGCCCGCCCGAGAACGCCGCATTGGCGACCGTCTTCCAGGAGTAGGCGTCAACGACCCGAACCTCATGGTCGGTCAGCACGGCCAGCCGTGACCCGTCTGGCAGGAAGGTGGCGTCTTTGACTCCGGCGGGGGCGTCCGCCACCTTTTCGAGCGGGTTGGACTCCGTGCGACTGACCTGCGGGCCACTACGGTAGATCGCCGGGTGGGGACCGTCAGTGACGATGTAGAAGCTCCCCTTGGGACTGACTGCCATGGCCTTGGCGTCGTGAGCGCCGTCGGGGTACGTGAACATCCACTCGTAGTAGGTGGATTGACTGGCTGCCGTCGAGGTGGGAGACATCACGCGGATGCCGCGGCGCCTGGTTTTCTCGTCACCGATGTCGGCGACGTAGAGCACGCCATTGGCCCACGCCATCGCCTCCACGTCGTGGAAGGCTGGCTCCCACCTCACCCGATGGACTTCCTTGCCCGTCTTGTCGAGGGCAAGCAGGGAGTGGACCGTCGACGGAGAACCATCGGTGACCCAGTAGCAGTCATTGTCGAGGTCGGCAGCCATGCCAACCGGGATGCCAAGCTTCTTGTCTGTCGTGATGGTTAGATCGACGGCGGCAGCAGGGCCAGCCGACAATCCCCAGGCGCATCCCAGGGCCACCAGCGCACTCGCGCTGCGGGAACGTCGGGGCCAGGATCGTCGGGTCACGAAAAGACATCCTGCCATGTCGGATCGACCTGTCACAGCAGGGATCCCACCACGACGATCAGTACGAGGATGATGAGAACCCCGCGGATGATGTGTTGCCTAGAGCGTGGATTCATGGATTACACCTTATGTCGACCTCATGGCGAATAATCTGTAGCCATGAGTGGGTTGAGGCTCAACGCCATCGCGATCGACGAAGTTCGCGACATGTTTGGGGCTGACGAGGGCCTCTCGGCGAAACTGCGCAAGTGGACCGAGGCCACATTCAGCGTACCCGTCCACCACCATCGTCGATCAGGTCGGCGCAGCCCGTTCCACCCGCTCCACAAGCCCAATGTCGAGGGACCGATGCTGCCTGTGGGATGGCCAACTCCCAATGATGTCGAGGACTTGGTTCGTGGCCGATTCATCGAGCCTGATCGCCTGGGACGGTGCTGGCGACTCGTCAATGAGTGGTTGACCCACCTGTCGTGGGGATGGACCGAGATCCCGATGTCGGTGGCGCGGCTCGATGAGCTTGATTTCGACCTCGCCGCTGTCGGCTTGTCCAGTACCTGTGCCATCAAGCGGCTCATGGTAGGGGAACCGCAGATTCCGCTGCGACCGGCACCTGGCATGAGGATCGGTTATGCGCGCACCGGGCAGGTACTGACGACTCGGCTTGGGTTGGCTGATGTCGTCGACAAGATACCGGCCGAGCGGCGAGGCGAGGGTGACGCCATCCTGGAATTCCTCAACTCATATCCGGGATGGATGGACCTCGCCGGCGACCTGGGGCGCCCGGCACCAGACCTCTTGGTGGTCTGGCAACCGGACACCGTCGGTGGGATTCAACCCACCAGCCTCACATCTGGCCAAACAGTCTCATGAGCAGGGACTGGACGAAGTAGACCACGAAGAGGGCCGCAACCACCCACAACAGCGGATGGATCTTGCGTGCCTTGCCAGCGATGGTCTTGGTGATGCAGAACATGATGAGGCCAGCGCCGATGCCCGTCGTGATCGAGTAGGCGAACGGCATGAGCACCATGCCCAGGAAGGCCGGAAGACCTTCCTCGACGTCTTTCCAGTCGATGTGGGTGACCTGGGCCATCATGAGGAATCCAACGAAGACCAACACCGGCGCGGCTGCCTCCGAGGGAATGATCGACACAATGGGGGACAGGAACATCGCCAGCAGGAATCCGATACCGGTGACGATGGAGGCGATACCCGTTCGCGCCCCCTCCCCCACGCCAGCGGCCGATTCGACGTAACCGGTGGCCGAGGAGGCCGACCCGAGACCACCAGCGACGGCAGCCAGGGCATCGACGACGAGGATCCCCTTGAGGTGCTCGGGGTTGCCGGTCTCGTCGAGGATGCCGGCATGGTCACCGATGGCGACAACCGTTCCCATGGTGTCGAAGAAGTCGGCGAGCATGAGGGAGAAGACGACCAAAAGGGTCCCCAGGAACACTCCGACGTGGAAGTGACCGTCAACCAGGAAGCCACCGAACAGGTCGACGTGACCCAGCAGGCTTAGGTCTGGCAGGCGGAAGTCATCCGCCCCGGGCAGCCGTGGGACGTTGAGGGCCCAGCCGGTAGGATTCTTCTCGCCCTGCGGTCCCAGGTGAGCGATGGCCTCAATGATGACTCCGAGCAGGGAGGTACCAATGATCGCGATGAGCATGGATCCCTTGACGTGACGCTGGTGCAGCACGACGAGAAGGAGGAATCCGAACAGGCACAGGAAGATCGGCCAACCCTCCAGGCTGCCGCCGACGCCCAAGGTGACGGGGGTGCCGGAGCCGCGACGGATGACGCCCGAGTCCACGAAACCAACGAAGGCGATGAACAGGCCAATTCCGACGCTGATCGCCGAGCGTAGAGAGTTCGGGACGGCCCGGAAGATCATTTCTCGGACGCCGGTGAGGACGAAGACGAGGATGAGGACGCCTTCCCACACCACCAGGCCCATCGCCTGGGACCAGGTCATCGTCGGGGCAACGACGTAGGCAAGCAGGGAGTTGATGCCAAGGCCGGTCGCGATACCCATCGGGAATCGTCCCCAGATACCCATGGCAATCGTCATGATCGCAGCCACGAAAGCGGTGACGGCCATGACCATCATCTTGTTGTCGTCAATGGCAGCCGTGTTGAGGGTGGTGCCGGCGGCGTCGAGGAACTTCGGAGCCCCGTTGAGGAGCTTACCGTTCTTGTCCGCCGCGGTACCGATGATGAGAGGGTTCAGGGCCAGGATGTAGGCCATCGTGAAGAAGGTGACGAGGCCGCCGCGGATCTCGCGCGATCTCGTCGATCCTCGTTCCGTGAGATGAAACCAATTGTCGAATCTTGCTGATGAGGTGTTGCTGGGCACGGGGGCATTCTAGGGATGACATGTCACGGCCATGTTGCAGGGCATTACGATGGAACCGTGGCCAACCAGCGTGAACACCTGCTAACCCAGGCCAATGTCGCCCCTGTCGATGAGAACGGGGTGACGGTCGGCATCGTGGGAACCATTGCCTTCGCGGTGGCGTCCATCGTCTGCTGGATCATGCTCGACCGCCTCACCGTGAACGGCTACCGCGACTGGCTCTGGATCTGCCTGACGGGTACTGCTCTGGGAATCGTCGGCACGGCATACTGCTGGCGACGATCCCGCCACTGAGCCCCTCTCTGGGGCTCACAACTCAGTCGAACAACGAGTCGTCAATCGAGATGGTGTCGAAGACCGGCTCGGGCAGCTCGATACCGCGATGCTTCTCGACGACGTCGGAGTGACCGCCACAGCCATGATCGACGTGGACCACTGAGCCGTCAGAGGGCGAGAACTCGTTGGAACACACCCCGAAGACCCGTCCCAGGGAGTGCTGCAAGCGCACGAAGTAGCCACAGGTGACGCAGCTGGCAGGAGCATGACGACTCATGGCGTTGTCAGGGCCACCCTCACCGGCGAGCCAACGCTCAGCGGTGGAGTCACGGCCCTCCCGCGACAGCAAACGCTCACGGCCCAGCCCCAGCTCAGACGCCACAGCTCGGGTGGTAGCCCACTCAGCCGGATCCTCGTCGGCGGCAAGCTCACCACCGGTATAACCAGGCTCCAGGCGCGGATCATTGTCAGCGGTGGGCATGAGGGTGCCGGCGGTGATGTCCCCGGCACGCACTCGGTCGCGCCAAGGCACCCACTCGGGGGCCAGCAGGGAGTCGTCGCCCGGAATGAGAACGACCTCATTGACGGTGACGTTGCGTCCGCGCAGGGCACGCGACATCGTGACGGCCCACCGCCATCCCCGGTATCCCGGATGCGGGCATTCGAAGAGATGGGTCAGGACGCGCTCGTCCTCGACGATCGTCCCGACGTGCTCACCGACCCCGAAGTCACCCGCGCGACGCTCGGCCGCTTCCCGGGCCTGGTCAACAGCCTTCGCGATCGTCGCGTCAACCCTGACGGCCCGGGTCGCAGCGCGCGATCTCGACGTCACCTGTGTCATCACAGCTCCAACTCGTCGGCAACAGCACGAAGCATCTTGGCCACCGCGCCGGCGGTGCGCGGATCGGGATGACGTCCGTGCCGGTAGCCATTGCCCATCTTGTCGAGCATCTTGATGAGGTCCTCGCAGATCACCGCCATCTCCCGCGGCTTCTTGCGGCTCGCCTTGGACAGCGAGGCCGGGGTCTCGACGATCTGCAGGGACAGGGTCTGCTCTCCTCGACGCCCCTCAACAACCCCGAAGTCAACCTTCTGACCGGGTTTCAGGGTATTCACCCCTGCGGGCAAGGCGGAAGCGTTGACGTACACGTCGCCGCCACCGTCCTTCGTCAGGAAACCGAACCCCTTGGTGGCGTCGTAGAAACGCACCTTTCCGGTTGGCATCTCTGGCTCACTCCTTCTGGTCATGACGGTCAATGGACCGCCATACAAGGCTACAGCCTTGTCGACGGTCCACCACCCGCGATCTTTCCACAGCCCGACGGGAAGGTTTCCGACGGGCTGGGAGCGTCACACCGACGGGTCTCACATGGCGCCGGGGAGATCACCCCGCTGGCCGTCAGTCCATCGGAAGTAGTCGGCCATCGCCAGCTTGGAGGCCGCGGCCTCGTCGGCGATCACGAGAACATGGGGGTGGAACTGCAGCACCGAGGCCGGGCACATCGCCGAGACCGGGCCCTCGACGGCTCCGGCGAGGGCATCGGCCTTGTTGGCCCCGACGGCCAGCAGAACGACATTGCGGGCGTCCATGATCGTCCCAAGCCCCTGGGTGACGCAGTGACTGGGAACCTTCTCGCCCTCCTCGAAGAAGCGAGCATTGTCGGCCTTGGTCCGCTCAGCGAGGGTCTTGACACGAGTCCGCGAGGACAGCGAGCTGGTTGGCTCGTTGAATCCGATGTGACCGTTGGCCCCGATACCGAGGATCTGGACGTCGACGCCGCCGGCCTCCTGGATCGCCTTCTCATAATCCGCGCATGCCGCTTCGAGGTCGTCCGCCATGCCGTCCGGAGTGTGCACGTCGGCCGGGTCCAGACCGAGCTGCTCGGTGACGGTGTGTCGAATGGTGGCGGCGTAGGAGCGCTCGTCGTCGGCGGGAAGACCGACGTATTCGTCCAGGGCGAAGGCACGCAGACCGGTGAAATCAGCCTTGCCCTCCTGAGCGAGAACAGCCAACGAGGAGTAGGTCGTCAGCGGGGTCGACCCGGTAGCCACTCCCAGCACCGGTGTCTTCGCCTGGGCCAGAACCCTGGCAATGCGCTCGGCGGCAATCCGTCCGACGGCCTGCTCGTCGGGGCAGATGATGACCTCCATGTCGGCCCTCCCTCACATGCGCGGCCACGCCGCGCGTCGCTTCGTGTCTAGGTTGAGATTATGGCCACGTGAGCGTTTCTGAGCGATCACAATCATCTCCTGTGAGCGTTGACCCGCACACACTGAGCGCACCGCTTGGTCAGATCTACCCCCTACCATGGAGACATGGCACAGAACACCGTCAGGGGAGCACCCGTAGACGTCGTCGGCTCCCGTCCTGCTCCGAGTGCCTTCCAAGCTCCTCGGGTCACTCCTCTCGAGACCCCGAGCCTTCCTGCCAACCCGGCTGCCGGGAAGCCATCAGTCGCTCCCCGTGGTTACCAGGGTGGGGACTACCGCCCGCTGGCCGAGTTGATACCGCGTCGTCGAGGCCACCGCGAACCCCATGACCCGTTCTCCACCCAGGCAGGACTGACCGGCCCCCGTGTTGAGCATCGAGATCCGCATGAACCCATCCGCACAAGCCGGTTGGCCAGTAGCTCCTCGACCTGGGCAGCTCCGGCGGGAGACCCCGTCTCGACGGTTCCCCCGCCGCGTCTCAAGACCGTCCGGATGCCCCGGCGACTTGATCCGCGCATGCCCGCCACCGCCGGCAGCCGGTCCATCATGGACCTGTGTCGAGCGTTGGGATGGCCGTGGATCGTCGTGCTCGCACTGGGATGCGTGTGGTCCCCACTGTCGATACCGGCACTGCTCCTCGCATGGTGGTTGGCATGGCGTCACCCATTCGCCGCTGGACGCCTCAGCAAGGCTCTCACCGCTGTGACGGTCGTCATCATCATCGGTGGCGCGATCGAGTCGCCGGTACGAACCGTGCCGGCCCAGTTCGCATGGATGTCTCGCCTGGGATGCGTCGTGATGCTCGCACTCGGGCTCCTCCTCATTGATCGTCAGCTGACGCCTCGGGACCCGAGGCCACGTCGATGAGTGCGGTTGATGAACCGACGACCCTTGCCTCCACGATTCGGGGTCTGGACGCCCAGAGGCTCTCTCGGCTTCTGACCCTGCGTCCCGACCTGGCGAATCCCACCCCACGCGACCTCGCTGAGGTCTCTTCGCGGGCTGGCACCCACGCCTCCATCAATGCCGCCATTTCCAGCCTTGATCGGTGGCGACTGAGCCTGCTGACCGCCCTGGCGGCACTGGGAGACCTCACGCTGGATGAACTGACTGACGCCATCTGCCAGGGATGGCCGCCCAAGCCCGACACGATTCGTGCCGATGTCGCGGACGGCGTCTCCGATCTGCTCGACATGGTTCTCGTCCTGGAGGATTCCGGCCACCTGCACGTCATTCAGGTCGTCACCACTCACCTGCCCGGATACCCGGCCGGGTTGGCACCGGTGTCCGTCATGCCCATGAGTTCTGAGGAAGTGGCCGAGAGACTGGCTGCCGCGGGCCCCAAGGCGCACGCCGTGCTGGAGCGTCTGGTGTGGTCCCCCACCGGACACCTCCCCAATGCTCGACGCACGGTGACGCCCGAGACTGCGACGACTCCCGTCGAGATGGCGCTGGCCCACCGCCTGTTGCGTCCCCTCGGCGACGACACCGTCGTCCTGCCCCGTGAGGTGGCCCTGCCCCTGCGCGGGAATCGTCTCTTTGCCGAACAGCCCAGCCCCACCCCACCGGCATGGCCCGAGCCGCGTCAGACCACCCTGGTCAATCGTGCCGGCCTCGGGACGGCGCTGGAAGCCGTCAGCGCGATGTCCGCCCTGCTGGAGGGGGTGGAGCGTCATGACTGTGCCCTGCTGGCCAGTGGCGGCATGGCCAAGCGGGACGCCCGCACCGTGCTGTCGCGGGTGGCCACGGGGGACGATGGCTGGGTGCACCTCGCCGTCGCGGCGGCTGGCGGGTTCATCGGTGCCGACGGGCGCGGCTGGCTGCCCACCTCGCTCGCGGATCGCTGGCGCACTGATTCGTTGTGGGGCCAGTGGGTGAGCTTGCGCGATGCCTGGAGACGCATCCCGCAGTTTCCCGGAAGCCTGGGCAACACCTTGGATGCCTCGTCGCCGGCAACTGCCCGCGCGTGGCGACGCCTCGTCCACGAGGAACTGAGCACAGCTGAACCCGGCACTCCCGTTGAGGCCGGCCTCGTCGCCGACCGCATCCGGTGGCGTCAGCCGGGCACCACAGTCGATAACTCCTTGGTCGAGGCTGTCCTCGACGAGTGCCGGGTGCTGGGGCTGATCGCTCTGGGAGCACGCACCGATCTCGTCGATTCCCTCACCTGCGCTGACATGCCGGAACGCACTGACGAGGTGATCCTGCAGTCCGATCTCACCGCCATCGCCCCCGGCCCGCTGACCCCCGACACCGCCGCCGACCTGGCCCTGCTGGCCGATCGGGAGTCCACCGGGATTGCCGGTGTACGGCGATTCACCCGGACCAGTCTGCGTCGTGCCCTGGACGCCGGGTGGACTGGGGACCGTGTGCGTCAGTGGTGGACGGATCACTCCCTCAGCGATGTTCCCCAAAGTCTGCTGGTCCTCCTCGACGACGTCGTTCGTGATCATGGTCGGGTGTCGGTGGCCGCAGCTGGTGCCCTGCTGGAGGTCGACGACCCGGCTGCCGTCGAGGCCATTCTGCGCAGTTCCCTGGCGACTGATCTGGGACTGCGTCGAGTTGGACCGCAGGTGCTGGTGGCCCAGGCAGAACCTGATCAGGTGCTGGCAGGCCTGCGCCAGTTGGGAATGTCCCCCGTAGCCCGCGATTCCCACGGCGACGTCTTCTCGACTCCTCCTCCCCCACGCGCCAAGGTCGACGCCCTCACGTCTTCGGCTCCGCAGGCCGATCCGGAGGGCCTTGCCACGGCACTGCTCAACAACAAGGGCCGTGGGTTCTCGGATCGCCGTCAGCTTCTCGCCCAGCTGCACCAAGCCCAGCAGGAGGGTGCGTGGATGCGGATCGAGCGAGTCATCGACGATGGCACTGCGGTGCGCCAGACGGTGCGGATCATGGCGGTCGCGGCGGGGGCGGTGCGATGCGTCATCCGTGGTGGTGGCGGGGCGGCGGTCGTCCCGGTGTCCCGGATCACCGCCTGCCAACCGGCCTGACGACGTCCCATCGACCCCTCGAAGTAGGAACAAATCCGGGATCAGGGACGATACTGGAAGTGATGACTTCTCTACCCGGCCCCCTCATTGTCCAGTCCGATCGCACCCTCTTGCTGGAGGTGGATCACCCTCTGGCGGACGAGTGCCGTCATGCCATCTCCCCGTTTGCGGAGCTGGAACGGGCTCCCGAACACATCCACACCTACCGACTGACCCCACTGGGTCTGTGGAATGCGATGGCCGCTGGTCACGACGCCGAACAGGTCGTCGACACCCTCATGAGGTACTCCCGTTATCCGGTGGCATCCGGACTCCTCATCGACGTCACCGAGACGATGTCTCGTTACGGTCGTCTGCGCATCGAGAAGCACCCCACCCTCGGACTCGTCCTGGTGTCGACGGACAAGGCCGTGCTCACCGAGGTACTGCGATCCAAATCGGTCCGTGGCCTCGTCGGCGACCAGATCGATGATGAGACGGCAGTGGTCCACCCTTCCCAGCGCGGCACCCTCAAGCAGGCTCTGCTCAAGTTGGGATGGCCCGCCGAGGACCTTGCGGGATACGTCGACGGCGAGCGCCATGACATCGATCTGACCGAGGACGGCTGGAGTCTTCGTCCGTATCAGCGGATGGCTGCCCAAAACTTCTGGGACGGTGGATCCGGAGTCGTCGTGTTGCCCTGCGGCGCCGGCAAGACCGTTGTCGGGGCGACTGCCATGAGCCTGGCCCGCTGCACGACACTCATCCTCGTCACCAACACCGTCTCGGCTCGGCAGTGGAAGGAGGAGCTCGTCCGTCGCACCACCTTGACCCCCGACGAGATCGGTGAGTACTCCGGTTCACGCAAGCAGGTGCGGCCAGTCACCATCGCCACCTATCAGGTCATCACGACCAAGCGTAAGGGTGTGCACCCCAACTTGGAGCTTTTCGAGGCCCGTGACTGGGGGCTTGTCATCTATGACGAGGTTCACCTGCTTCCGGCTCCGGTCTTCCGCATGACGGCCGACCTACAGGCACGCCGTCGGTTGGGGTTGACGGCCACTCTGGTGCGCGAGGACGGCCACGAGGACGACGTCTTCACCCTCATCGGGCCCAAGCGCTACGACGCTCCCTGGAAGGAGATCGAGGCCCAGGGCTGGATCGCTCCTGCCGACTGTGTCGAGGTGCGGGTGAGCCTGCCCGAGTCCGACCGGATGACCTGCGCCATGGCAGAACCGGACGTCCGTTACCGGATGGCCGCGACCCTGCCGATCAAGAACCGGGTGGTTGCGGACCTGGTAGCCCGCCATCGCGGCCAGCCCACCCTGGTCATCGGCCAGTACGTCGACCAGCTGGAGGAGCTGGCCGCGGAATTGAGGTGTCCGATCATCACCGGATCCACCACTCCAACCAAGCGTCAGAAGATTTACCAGGATTTCCGCGGAGGGCTTACCGACCTACTCGTGGTCTCCAAGGTTGCGAACTTCTCCATCGACCTGCCGAGTGCCGAGGTCGCCATTCAAGTGTCGGGGGCATTCGGGTCCCGACAGGAGGAAGCCCAGCGTCTGGGCCGTCTGCTGCGACCCAAGGACGGGCTCGTGGCCAGGTTCTACGCGGTCGTCTCCCGAGACACCGTCGATGCCGATTTCGCCAGTCACCGTCAACGTTTCCTCGCCGAACAGGGGTACTCGTATCGCATCGTCGATGCGGACGATTTGGACGCCCTGGACCGGACAGCGTGAAAATGGATGTGAACGAAATGGGCCGTGGAAGAAGGGGGACGTAATTGTCTGGGAAGGCGCTATTCTCCAGGCGCACTGCGTTAGGCGGTTTGCTCATAGCTACTGGGACGGCCATCGGCTTACCGGCAGTCCAGGCCGCGAACCGACCAGATCACCCCGAGCCGCGCAGGCCCGCTCCGACGAGGGTCGCCAATCCGGCTGCTCCCGGACCCTACGTCACGTTCCCGTACCAGAACGAGCTCAAGAAATACCTCAACACCCGCGATGGCGAGCAGTCGGTCGCCATGAGGGTGCATGGACAACGCAACATCCACGTTCTCAATCACGGGGCCACGCACTACATCACCGCATCTATCATCAAGCTGGCAATCATGGAGACGGTCATGATTCAGGCTGCGGGTGAGAAACGTCAGCTTTCCGGAGCCGAGAAGAACCTTCTGGTCCCCATGATCGAGAACTCCAGCAACGACGCCGCGACTGCCCTGTGGAACAGGGTTGGTAGGGCTGACGGGGTTCGCAGGGCGATGCACCGCATGGGTGCCACTCACACCACCTTCGACCCCGATGACCACTGGGGATTGACCTCGACGACGGCCGCCGACCAGGTCGTGCTCGCTGACCACATCTTCTGCCCCAACAAGATCATTCCCGAGTCCATGCAGGCCTATGCCAGGGAGCTCATGTCCAGCGTTGCTGAGGACCAAGACTGGGGTATGACGGCGGGGATGCGATCGCCCTACGTCAAGAACGGATGGCTGCCACGTGATGACGGTTGGCACGTCAATTCCGTGGCTTCCACCGGAACCAAGGGTTACACCGCAGTTGGACTGACCCATTCAACCACGGCTCCCATGGAGGACCTCGTCGAGACCATCGAGGGGATGGCTCGGATCATTGCCCGTCACCAGCCTCGCAGCGTGACGACTCCTCCGCCGCCACCGTCAGCTCGGCCGACTCAGACCGCCGCCCCGGCGCCTCAGGCTGTCGGGGACGACCACGGTCACATCCCCTTCCGCGCACCCGGAACCCGGGACGTGTGGATTCAGGCGTTCTGAGTTCTCCCCGACTCATCGAGTCGCGGTCATCCGTCGAGGCGATCGACGAGATCGCGCCATGACCTCACCAGATCGACGTCCACCCACGCCTTCCACGACCCCTGGGGACGAGCCGGGCCGCCGATGTGGAAGGCCTTGACCCCGGCCCGATACAGCCACGGGACGTGCTCGGGCCGCAGACCGCCACCAGCCATGATGAGCTCGGCCACACACGGGGTGGCCTCGGCTCGGGCGATGAGGTCGTCGAGACCGTGATCGATCCCCCGCGGTGATCCGGCAGTGAGAACCTGATCGAGCCTCGGCAGGCCCAGCAGCTGTACCCATGCCTTGTCGGGTTCCAGGCTGTTGTCGATGGCTCGGTGGAAGGTCCAGCCCGGCCAGCCCGCCGTCAGCTCGGTGACGGTCCCCACGTCAACCCCGGTGGCCTCGTCGAGGAATCCCAGCACCGGCCCGTCAGCACCGAGGTCACGATAGGTGCTGACCAGGTGGAGCATCTCGTCACGTCTGTGCGGGTCAGCGCGAAATCCACCGTGAAGGCGCAGCATGGGACGCACCGGGATGTCAACGGCGCTGAGGGTGCGTGCCAGCACTTCTGGGCTGGGCGCAAGACCGTCGTCGTCCATCGTGCCGACCAATTCGATGCGATCGGCACCTCCCTGTGCTGCCCGCTTGGCGTCGTTCTCGTGCAGACAGATGACCTCGAGCAATGCCATGGCCTAATTCTTGCGCCAGTCGCGCCGAATCGTCACGACAAGTCCAGTGATGAGGATGACGAGGACGCCGGTACTGATGATGGATCCTTCCGCCCCGAAGGTTCCTCCGGTGAGCCAGAAATGGGATCCGACCGTCTTGTCAGCCGTCATCAGGGTGTTTCTGAATCCCAGTCCGGAGACGTCGAATCCCAATACCACTCCCTGCAACCAGTTCCACACGCTGTGAAATCCCATAGCGGCGAGCAGATTTCCTCGCCACACCACTAATAGACCCAGCATGAGGCCGTATCCCGCAACGTTGACCAGTGCAATCCACGTCATCCCCGGGTTCGCTCCGTGGAGGACAGCGAAGACCACAGCCTGGATGGCAAGGCCAGCAGGAACCCCCCACTTCGCTGCGACCGACTGCATGAGGTAGCCACGCAGCACAACTTCCTCGGCACACCCCTGAACCACGAACAACAGGAGCGAGGCGGCTACGAGCACCGCGCTCATGGCATCAGGATGGGCCCACGCCATCCGGACCTGGCCGCTGGCTGTCATGCCAGCGACGTCAACTGCCAGAACCGCCACTGCGATTGCCACGCCGATCCAGATGTCCCGGGCGAGCCCGCGCAAACCCAGGCACACCATCGGCCGCTGCTCGACGAACCTCATCCACAACCACAGCAGCAACCAGACCCCTGAGAATGACGCCAGAAGCAGGATCGTCGAAGTCTGAGCGTCTGGATGACCACCTACCAAGGCCGTGAGCACAAGCGCGAAACCACCCTGTCCCACCCCGAGGATGGTCATTGCTGCCAACACTGACAACAGCGGATGGAAGGTGCCGGCTCCGGCCAGGAAACGATCGACGGGACGACGGTATGTGGGTGTCGGGGGCACCGTCCGAGACTAGTCGATTACCGACACTCGTCAGTAGTGCCATCGGACACAACAATGGGGCGTCCCCGCGGGGACGCCCCATTGTGGATCGAATGAGCTAGATCACATCATTCCGCCCATGCCGCCCATGCCATCCATATCGCCGCCAGCCGGGGCCTTCACAGGCTCAGGCTTGTCAGCAATGACGGCCTCGGTGGTGAGGAACAGAGCCGCGATGGAAGCGGCGTTCTGTAGGGCCGAACGGGTCACCTTGGCCGGATCGATGATGCCGGTCTTGACCATGTCGACGTACTCGCCAGTGGCAGCGTTGAGGCCCTCTCCGGCGGGCAGACCGGCGACCTTCTCAGCCACAACTCCACCCTCGAGACCAGCGTTGATGGCGATCTGCTTGAGGGGGGCGGAGCAGGCGGTCCGGACGATCTGGGCGCCGGTGAGCTCGTCACCCTCCAGCCCCTCGATCGTGGCGGCCTTGGAAGCCTGGATGAGGGCGACACCACCACCAGGGATGATGCCCTCCTCGACGGCAGCTTTGGCGTTGCGCACGGCATCCTCGATACGGTGCTTGCGCTCCTTGAGCTCGACCTCGGTGGCAGCACCCACCTTGATGACGGCGACACCGCCGGCGAGCTTGGCGAGGCGCTCCTGCAACTTCTCGCGGTCGTAGTCGGAGTCGGAGTTCTCGATCTCCTTGCGGATCTGGGCAACGCGTCCAGCGATCTGCTCGGAGTCGCCGGCACCGTCAACGATGGTGGCCTCGTCCTTGGTGACGACAACCTGGCGAGCGTGGCCCAGCAGGTCGAGGGTGACGGCGTCGAGGGACAGGCCGACCTCCTCGGAGATGACCTGACCACCGGTGAGGATGGCGATGTCGTTGAGCATGGCCTTGCGACGGTCGCCGAAGCCCGGGGCCTTGACGGCGACAGACTTGAAGGTGCCGCGGATCTTGTTGACGATGAGGCCAGCCAAGGCCTCTCCCTCAACATCCTCGGCGATGACAAAGAGCGGCTTGCCGGACTGCATGACCTTCTCGAGGATCGGCAGGAGATCCTTCAGCGAGGAGATCTTGGAGTTGACGATGAGGATGTAGGGGTCCTCGAGGACAGCCTCCATGCGCTCGGTGTCGGTGACGAAATAGGGCGAGATGTAGCCCTTGTCGAAGCGCATGCCCTCGGTGAGCTCGAGCTCCAGGCCGAAGGTGTTGGACTCCTCGACGGTGATGACGCCTTCCTTGCCGACCTTGTCCATGGCCTCGGCGATGATCTCACCGACAGTGGTGTCGGCAGCCGAGATGGAGGCGGTGGAGGCGATCTGGTCCTTGGTCTCGATGTCGATGGCCATCTCGGACAGACGAGCACTGATGGCCTCGACGGCGGTCTCGATGCCCTTCTTCAGGCCCATCGGGTTGGCGCCGGCGGTAACATTGCGCAGGCCCTCACGGACCATGGCCTGGGCGAGAACGGTGGCGGTGGTGGTGCCGTCGCCAGCGACGTCGTCGGTCTTCTTGGCGACCTCCTTGACGAGCTCAGCGCCGATCTTCTCGTACGGATCGTCGAGCTCGATCTCCTTGGCGATGGAGACACCGTCGTTGGTGATGGTGGGGGCGCCCCACGACTTCTCGAGAACGACGTTGCGACCCTTGGGGCCGAGGGTGACCTTGACCGCGTCGGCGAGGGTGTTCATACCCGCCTCGAGCCCGCGGCGGGCCTCAATGTTGAATTCGATGAGCTTTGCCATGTTTGGGGAATTCCTCCGCTCCGGTGGGCCTGGCAGCCCGTGGACGTCAGATGGTGTGGCGGGAGCGACCCCGCGTTGTATTTCCCCGTGATGCCCGCGACGGACGATCTGGTGATCTCATCACCGGGATGACCACCCTCGTCGGCACTCGCAACACCGATTCGGGCAGTAGCACTCTCGCTTGCCGAGTGCCAATGACATGTTTAGCACTCGCACCCAGTGAGTGCAAAGAGTTGATGAGCGGAAAGTGACTGATTGTGCTGCCGACGATGGCGTCAGGCAGATTGCGTCGCGTCACCGGGTGGTGATTGTGATGCGCGCCCTAGACTGGCCTTGTGTCAGATTCTCCCGCCCCCGAAACCGCGACGTCCAGCGATCTCAGTGCATCGGACCGCGCGATTCTGGATCTCGAGGAGTCCTGGCAGACCGGGAACCCGGGTGTTGACAAGGAGACCGTCATCCGCGAGAGGCTCAACATGTCGTCCCCCCGCTACCACTTACGACTCAACGAGCTGATCGACGATGAGTCGGCCGCGCGATATGCGCCCGCCCTTGTCGGGAGGCTGCAACGAGTCCGCAGTCAAAAGCGCAAGGCCCGCAGCGCGCAGCTGCTCGGATGACACACGCGGCGTTGTCAACGATGCGACGCCATTGACGAGAGGCACACTATGAAACGCCTGACCGGTACGGTCCGGACGTACTCCTGGGGCTCCTATGACGCGATCCCTGATATCTTGGGAAGGGAAGCCGACGGCCAGCCCTGGGCCGAGTACTGGCTCGGGGCCCACGAAACCTCGCCATCGACCCTTGACGGTGCTCCCCTCACCGAATACCTCGACGCGCACCCCGAGGAGCTGGGTGAGCGCAGCCGTGATGCCTTCGGATCCAGGCTACCTTTCCTGCTCAAGATCCTCTCGGCTCGCCGCCCACTGAGCCTCCAGGCCCACCCTGACGCCCGTATGGCGCGAAATGGATTCGTACGCGAGAACCAGGCTGGCGTTGACGTCACCGATTCCCAGCGCACCTTCGTCGATGACTGGCCCAAGCCAGAAATCCTCGTCGCCATGAGCGACTTCGAGGGACTGTGCGGGTTCCGGGATCCGCATGAGACCCGTCAACTCTTCGACGGGCTGGACATTCGTATTCCGGTGGATCCGGTGTTGGGATCGTTGACCGAGCGTTCCGGCCCGGCGGCACTGGCCGAGACCTTCCTCGACTGCCTCGCCGGAGATGACCTGCGCCGGCAGATCGTCACCGAGGTGGTGTCCGGGGCCGTCAACCATGTTGGCGAGGACACCCCGCTGGGTAAGTTCGCGCGCACCGCTGTCGAGCTCGACGAGTACTTCCCCGGAGACCCATCGATCCTGACAGCACTGATGCTCAACCGCATTCATCTCAGGCCCGGAGAGGCATTAGCCGTTCCGCCCGGTCTCATGCATTCCTACTTGTCAGGAACGGGAATCGAGATCATGGCTGATTCCAACAACGTCGTGCGTGGTGGACTCACCGATAAACACATCGACGTCGATTCCTTGATAGAGATCGTGGACTTCCAGACGCAGGAACCATGGGTCATGACGGCCGAAGAGGTAGATCCAGGTATGCGGGTCTTCCCGGGCACCGATGAACAGTTCCGACTATGGGAACTCGACCTCGACACCACCCGTCCAGCCATCCTGCCGGCCAACGACTTAGCCCGAATCCTGCTCATCACCGGTGGCTATGCGGTGTGCTCAAGCCCCCAGGGCACTGACGAGATCGTGCGTGGACAGGCCGCCTGGATTCCTGCTGGCGAACAGGTACAGGTGGACGGGAACTGCGACGGATTCCTCGCTGCTGCCGGGGTGTGACGCTGCCTCGTGTGGAATTCGAGAGCTTGCGAGAGGATGGACCCATGGCACACAAGATGAACGTCGAGAGTTTCAACCTGGACCACACCAAGGTAGCGGCACCGTTTGTCCGCGTGGCGGACGTCAAGCACCTGCCCGCCGGCGACACCCTCACCAAGTACGACGTGAGGTTCTGCCAGCCCAACAAGGATCATCTGGAGATGCCTGCGATCCACTCGATCGAGCACTCCTTCGCCGAGTGCGTGCGTAACCATTCAGAGTCCGTCATCGACTTCGGACCGATGGGATGCCAGACCGGGTTCTACCTCATCATGGTCGGCGAGCCGGACGTACCAGCCACCTGCGAGCTGGTCGAAACAACGTTGCGTGACATTCTCACACTCGATGCCACTCCAGCCGCCAATGAGATTCAGTGCGGATGGGGAGCCAGCCACTCGCTCGAGGCGGCTCAAGACGCCGTCCGACGGATGCTGGACCACCGTGACGAATGGGAACAGGTGATGGCCTGAGCGCTCCTGCGATGTCGATTCATCGTCCAGAGTGCAAATCACAGGGAAACATGCCGTCATACGCCCGGACAAGGGGTGCTCCGATCGACATCGGAGCACCCCACACGGTGAATGGTGTCGGCACTGGGAATGGAGAAATTCCCTTAGAGAATGGGGTTTCAACAACCCCTCCCCAATGATCAAGATACGGACTCTTCACAATCGAAGGCGTAGTTGGGGGTCTGAATCCATCTGCGTGCGGGTATTGTACTTGGCAGCATTACCAAAACCCAAGGGCCAAGCTATGGATCATGTTCGAAGCGACCATTGATAGCTTTGGTGGCTCATCCGAATCCAGGGTGTAGTCGGGGTCTGAACCCGCCGGTCTCGAGCAGGGATCTGGCGATGTAGGTGGTCAGGTTGCGGAACCCCAGTGCCGAGCCGGGCAGGTGCTCGAGCCTGCCGTTGATCGCCTCGGTGGGCCCGGTGGAGGTGCTGGGCCGGTCGAAGTAGGCCAGGACGTCGGCGGCGCGCTTCTTCAGCGTTCTGCCGAGCTTGGTGATCTCGACCAGGGCCTTGGGGACGCCGGTGCTGATCGAGTCGATGAGCCGGGCCATCAGCTCGCGGCCGTGGCGCCGGTTCTCGTGGCGGTAGGCGGCGATCATGGGCTGGTAGACGCTCCGTGACCTCGACCTCGACGTGGGCGTCGTCGGCGAACAGGGTGTCCAGTCGGTCCTTCTGCTTGTCGTTGAGCAGGTCGGCGCCGGTCGACAGGGTCCGGCGGGCGGCATAGAGCGGGTCGCCCTTGCGGCCGCGGTGCCCACAGATGGCCTGCTGAACTTGCCGTCGGCACTCATCGAGCGCCTCGCCAGCCAGGCGCGTGACGTGGAAGGGATCTAGCACGGTCACCACGTCGGGCAGTTCCTCGACGGCGGCGGTCTTGAACCCGGTGAAGCCGTCCATCGCGACCACCTCCACGCCGTCGCGCCACTGCTGCGGGCGGTCGGCCAGCCAGGTCTTGAACGCCTGCTTGCAGCGTCCTTCGACCATGTCCAGCAGCCGTGCCGGGCCGGTGCCATCTCGTGCCGGGGTGAGGTCGATGATCACGGTGACGTACCTGTCGCCGCGACGGGTGTGGCGCCACACGTGCTCATCGACCCCGACGACCTTCACCCCCTCGAAGCGGTGCTCCTGGTCGATCAGCACCCGCTTGCCCTCGGCCAGAACGGCGTCGTTGGCGGTGTCCCAGGCCACCGCGAGCCCCTCGGCGACCCGAGCCACGCTCAGGTGCTGGACCACGATCCCTTCCAGCGCCCACCGCAGAGCGCGCCGAGACAACGTGGCCTGGGGCTCGGCCGCGGCGGTGGCGTCCTGGCGCCACACATACCCGCAGCCGCTGCAACGGTAACGGCGCACAACGACCTCCAGCGTCGTAGGCCGCCAGCCCAGTGGTTCGTGGGCAAGCCGTCGGACCACGGTGTCACGTGGTCTCCCCTCGCAGCCGCAGCACCGGCACCACTGGTCGGGCTCGACCACCTGGCAGGCCAATACGGCACGATCCGGGCCGAGTCGCTGCCCGGTGACAACGAGGCCGAGTTCGTCGAGGCGGCAAAAGACAGTCAGGTCGGGGCTGGCCAACGCATCAACGCGCCCGCCGACGGTAGAGTCGTACACGTCGAGGTCTTTCGGGCTGAGTGTGTAAGAGCTCTCATCCTCGAGAGACCTCGACCTCTATCCGGCCACCGACGCGCCGGCCCGCCGCGCAACGTGCGCTACACCCTCATCTGGGAAGAGCCCGTAACGTGGCCAGAACAATCTTGAGTTTGGAGGAAGAAAATGAACCGCGAATTGGTTTTCATCGTCTACGTCAGCGACATCCAGAAATCGGTTGACTTCTACAAGGCTTTGCTCGAAATCGAAACAACTTTTGAAACACCGCGTTACGTCACTTTCGGACTAGCGGAAGGCGTTGCTCTGGCCCTGTGGACTGGAGAGTCATCAGCCCTGGCGGGCGAACCAGTACGTACTTCGGAAGTTTGTCTGAACGTCACAGCAGAGCAGGTGCAGGAGACTTACGACGCCTGGGTTGCGAAGGGTGTTCGCGTCATCGAAGAGCCGCACGAGGACGTATTCGGCACTACATTCGTCGTTGCCGACCCTGACGGCAATCGCGTTCGGGTCGCGCCAATCGACTAGTTGTAACCACCACACAGGTTAGGTACATCGGGCTGGTTAGAGACAGCTGTGGCTGGACACGGGCGAGGGCCTCTGGGTGGAGTGTGTTGCTACCACACAAAGCACGACTCCCAAGAGGCCCTCATGACCCATCGTAATGCCCCGTTGTCCGAAACCGGACGTTTGCGCCTGGCCTGCTGCATCGTCGAGGATGGCTGGCCCCTGCGTCGGGCCGCCGAACGCTTCAACGTCAGCGTCACCACGGCCCAACGCTACCGCGCCCACGGGCCGGCCGGAATGCGTGATCACTCCAGCCGACCCCACCACCAGCCCCGACGGGTCTGCCGTCGCACGCAACGACGGGTGGTGGGATTGCCCATCACCCACCAGTGGGGCCCAGCACGCATCGCCTACCACCTACGCCACCAGCACCTCAGCGTCTCGACCGTCGGCAAGATCCTGCAACGCTACGGATGCCCACCCCTGACCTGGATCGACAAGGCCACCGGCGCCCGGCTACGCGCCCAGCCCACACCCGTCCGCTACGAACACGACACCCCCGGTTGGCTGGTCCACGTCGACATCAAGAAGCTGGGCCGGATCCCCGACGGCGGCGGCCACCGCATGGTCGGACGCGCCCAAGGAGTACGCAACCGTGGCCGATCCGCCAGCGGGGGTGGGTATCACTACATCCACAACGCCGTCGACGACCACTCCCGCCTGGCCTACGTCGAGGTCCTCAGCGATGAGCGCAAGGACACCGCCGCCGGGTTCTGGACCAGGGCCCAGGCCTGGTTCGCCAGCCAGGCCATCACCGTCAAGCCGGTCCTGACCGACCACGGCTCCTGCTACCGGTCCAAAGCCTTCAACAAGGCACTCAAAGACACCCACATCACGCACACGTACACCCGGCCCTACACGCCCAAGACCAACGGCAAGGTCGAGCGGTTCACCAGGACCCTGGTCGCCGAGTGGGCCTACCCACGGCCCTACCCCAGCAAGACCGACCGCCTGGCCGAACTCCCCGGCTGGCTGCACCACTACAATCACCACCGCGGACACACCGCGCTCAAAAGCAAATCACCCGCCGACCGCGTACCTAACCTGTCCGGCGATTACAACTAGGGGCCAGTGGAGCCTCTGACAGGATTCGAACCCGCGACCATCGCTTTACAAGAGCGGCGCTCTACCAACTGAGCTACAGAGGCATGCCGCCTCACGGCGACGTGGGACATTGTGGCACATGTTGCCAGCATGGTGTGACCAGCTAGCACACCGGCTGTGTCGTCAGGGCAGCATCTCGCAGAGGTATCGACGGGCACCGACCATGGACGGGCCGTACCAGGCCAGCTTCTGGCCGTCGACGAGACGGACGTCGAGGTCAGGGAAAGCCGATACATCGCCAGGGCCGAAATGGTAGGGCTCGTCGGGCAAGATGACGCGGTCTGGACGGGCCGAGATGAGGTCGGCCAGTTCGGCGTGGGGATAACGGGACTCCCCCGGCACATCGATCAACTCCACGCCGACGTGCCTCAACACGTCGGCAATGTAGGTGTCCTGTCCGACGCAGATCCACGGATCCCGCCACACCGCGACGACGGCACTGCGCACCTCGTCAGTCCAGGGCTGGTTCCACTCCTCATCGGCATCGCACAGCCACTGCGGTCTCTCGACGCCGAACCCCTCCACGAGGAGCCTCGTCAGGCTGGAGATCGCCTCGGGCACCGTGTCGATCCGTGTCACCCACACCGGCACACCGGCGTCCCGCAACAAGGTGACGTCGTACTCGCGGTTCTCCTCCTGATTGGCGACGACCAAATCTGGTTCCAGGTCGGTGATGGCTGCCCGATCAGGATTCTTCGTCCCCCTGATTCGCGCCACCTCGTGGCCGACAGCCTCGTCCAGGTTGGCAGGCCGAATGCAGTAATCCGTGCATCCCACCAGAGTCTGCGGACACGTCGCCACGATCGCCTCGGTGATTGACGGCACCAGGCTCACCACCCGTTGCACTCGTCCGCTCACCGGCACGTCAGCACCAAGATCGTCGATCATGACACCACCGCCACGGCCAAGGCGGACAGCACCCAGAAACTCATCTGCGTCACCTCATTGATGCTTCCAAAGGTGTCCCCCGTCATCCCGGACAGACGCCTCACCAGGTGATGAATCCAGGCCCACGCTATGAGCAGGGCCAATGCGGCGCAAATCAGGGCGATCAGGCACCACCGCCAGCCTCCGGCAACAAAGCCCGCCAAGGCCACGACAGCTCCCAGAACCGTCAGGTTGATCGAGGCTGATTCAGGAGTCGTCACCCCGGCGACGAGGGACCCGAATCCACCCGGACGAGCGCAGGGCACGCCGGTCATCGTGGCGAAGAGAATGGCAGCTCGACCGATGGCCGGCCCGAGCGCAACCACCATCGCCACACGCCACCATGCCCCCGAAACGGTCGTTCCGGCCAGGCTCACCACGGCAGCCGCGTCCACGATCAGTACCAGGACGATGCTGATGACACCCATCGGACCGATGTCGGACTTCTTCAGGATCTCGAGGGCCTTGTCAGGCGCTGCTCGCGACCCCAGACCGTCGGCAGTGTCGGCGACCCCGTCAAGATGGAAGCCTCCGGTTGCACCGGCCAGCCAGCACAGCGCGAGCACCCCGGCCAGCAACGATCCGGCTCCCAGTCCGAGGACCAGGGAGACGATTCCGCCGGCCACCGCCCCCAGACACAGCCCCAGCCAGGGGAATGCCGTGATGGCCCGACGAGCCAGCGGACGGTCGATGTCACTGAGGTACGGCCCGGGGAGGATCGTGAAGAGGGACAGGGCCTCCGCCACGCCACGCAGCGGACCGAGCTTTCCAAGATCCACATGCCGTTCGTCGCTCATGCCCACCTCTTCGGGACCCCGGCCACACACATCCACACCTCGTCACAGACCTGTCCAACAGCGGCGTTGAGTCTCCCCAACTCGTCGCGAAAGAGTCGTCCGGCCGGGGTGTCAGGCACAACCCCCATCCCGACCTCGTTGGAAACGAGGATGACGTCGCGCCGAGTACGACGGATGGCGTCGGTCAGTTCATCAACCCGACTTCTCAAGGATTTTTGCCAGGTCCCGTCACCTGGATCAGCAGTCCAGGTTCCCACCTCGTCGAGAATCCGTGTGATCCACACCCCGAGGCAGTCCACCAGCACTGGGGAGTCGTCGTCAGCCAGCAGCACCGAGGCGATGTCCTTGGTCTCGACGGTCTGCCACGTTGCCGGACGCCGGGTCCGGTGCAGCTGGATCCGCTCCTCCCACTCAGCATCGTCAAGATTTCGCTCGGAGGTAGCGACGTAGGTGACCTTGGAGTCACGGGGCAACTTCGACTCCGCGAAGGTCGACTTGCCAGACCGGGCACCACCGAGAACGAGGGCCCGGCAAGGGCGAACACTCGTCTCGAGGGTGTCAGGTAGATCGGTCTCACCAGTCACCTTGATGTCGGTGACGTCGGCGTCCTCGAAGGTGGCCATCTCGTTGAGGATGTGGGCGCTGGCCTGAACGATTGGCAGGGTGAGGATGGCCCCCGACCCCTCCCCCAGCCGCATCCCCAGATCCAGCAGGGCCGGAAGACCGAGTGCGCTGGTGGACGCGGTGATTCCCGGCTCGGCGCCGGCATGGCTGGTGATGACGAAATCGCGTACCTCCGGGCAGATCGCGGTGGCCGTCAGAGCTGCCGAGCAGGCGATAACCCCGTCGATGAGCACCGGGACACGCCGGGAGGCCGCGGCCAGGATGTACCCCGCCATGGCGGCGTGCTCGAAACCTCCCACCTTCGCCAATGCCTCAACCGGGTGGTCGGCGTCGGGCCGGTTGACCTGGAGTGCGCGGGACACGACACCGATCTTGTGCTGGTGACGACGGTCGTCCGACCCAGCGCCCTTACCCGTCACCTCAGCAGGAGAGCACCCGGTGAAGACGCTGATGAGTGCCGAGGCCGGCGTCGTATTCGCGATGCCCATCTCGCCAGTGACGAGGATGTCTGCTCCCCCCTCGACAGCCTCGAGGCCGGTCTCGATACCGACTTCAAGGGCCTGGACGGCCTCGTCAGCACTCATGGCCGGGCCCTGGGAGATGTCATCGGTGCCTCGTCGCACGCAACGCTGACGAATGGGCGCGTCGACCTCGTGGAGGGCACCGACGTCGGTGATCCACAGCTGCGCACCCATCTGCCGCGACAACACGCTGATCGCTGCCCCGCCGGCCGCCATGTTGGCCATCTGCTGGGTGGTGATCTCCTGAGGATCCGGGGAGACTCCCTGGGCCCACACCCCGTGGTCGCCTGCGAACAGCCCGACGACCGGGTGGCTCGGGACAGGGACCGGTACCTGTCCGTACATTCCCGCCAGCCGGATCGAGAGATCCTCCAACAGCCCGAGCGAACCCTCGGGCTTGGTGAGCACCTGCTGACGGGCTCGGGCAGCCTCCAGGGCCTTGGCGTCAGCTCCTCGAATGCCGCGCACTGTACGGGCAAGCAGGCTCTCAGCGGACACGGATTCAGACAGTCGGGCCATCATGCTCCATCGTCGGGGACGCCGCCGCATCCCCCGGGCCTGTGTCCTCGCAGTCCCGGACGCCACGCACGTGCGTCGCAATGTGGTCCCACCCCGGTCGGGGCAGGTGTGCGCGGTTCTGGTCTGACTTCGCCTCGATGGCGTCACAGTGGCGGGACCGTCCCGGATTCACACCGGTGTTCCACCGCGGTCGAGGATCATTGTCCCACAGCCTGCTTTGATGGAGTCATGGACGTCCTCATTCTTGGCGGCACGACAAAGGCCCGGCAGCTGGCCACTCGACTGGTCGATGACGGGATCGACCTGTGCACATCCCTGGCGGGACGCACGAAGTCCCCACGACCCGTCCCAGGACCGACGAGACTGGGCGGGTTCGGCGGTGTCGACGGTCTCAAGGACTTCCTCACCGCCAACGAGGTCAAGGTCATGGTGGACGCCTCACACCCCTTCGCCGCGACCATGCACGGCCACGCCGCACAGGCGTGTCTCGATCTCAACCTGCCGCTGGCCCGGCTCGCACCGCCGAGCTGGCGCACCCAACCCGAAGCCGCAACCTGGCACTGGGTGGACGATCACGACGCCGCCGCACGAGCCCTTGCGGACCTGCCTGACGTCGTCCTGCTGACGGTGGGACGCCAACCCATCAGCCATTACCTGCGCCTTGGCCCGCGTCGGGTCATCGTGCGCTGCGTTGACGCCCCCGAGGAGGAGCTTCCCGAGGGCTGGACGGTGCTGCAGGAGCGTGGCCCTTTCACCATGGCCCGGGAGTGCGAGATCTTCTCCGGGGGTGTGGCGACCGTCGTCTCGAAGGACTCCGGGGGCACCGAGCTGGACCCCAAACTCCGTCTGGCAGCCGAGACCGGCGTCCAGATCGTCATGGTGTCACGCGGCCCGGCCCCTGGTTGGGGGGACGAGCTCAGCGAGGTCGACGAGGCGGTGCAGTGGATCAACGCCCACCTCGCGACGGTGAAATCTCAGTGATCAGACGGTTCGTGGACCTGGGTCTCGTCGAGGTCCAGGCCCGCGACGTCTCCGACAACGGTGATGGCCGGCGGCTTGATGCCCGCTTCGACCATGTCCTCGGCAGCCTTCTCCAGGGTCGTCGTCAGGGATCGCTGGGTGAACAGTGAGGCGTCCGCGACGACGGCGACGGGGGTGTCACCGGCAAGTCCACCTTCCATGAGGCGTGCAGCGATGTCACCAATGTGCGCCACGCCCATGAGGATGACGAGGGTGGTGCCGGTCTTGGCGATCTGTGCCCAGTCGAGTTCGGACCGGGTGTCGCCGGGGGCGACGTGCCCCGAGACGACGGTGAATCCCTGAACCAAATGACGGTGGGTCAGTGGGACTCCCATGAGTTCGGGGCCGGCCACGCAGGAGGTGACGCCGGGAATGACGCGCACCGGAACACCGGCAGCAGCGCAGGCCTGCCACTCCTCGCCACCACGTCCGAAGACGAAGGAGTCGCCACCCTTGAGGCGCACCACCTTTCGCCCGGCCCTGGCATGCTCGATGAGCAGCTCGTTGGTGCGCTCCTGCGGGACGTAGGGCCCGCGCGGCACCTTGCCGACCGGGATCTTCTCGGCGTCGGGATTCTCGTCCATGACGACGACCGGAGCGAGACGGTCATGGAGGATGACGTCGGCCTGACGCACTGCCTCCAGCCCTGCAACGGTCAGCAGCCCGGGATCACCGGGGCCACCTCCGACGAGGGTGACAGTGCCGGGAACGAGTTCTGGGGAGTAGGACATCAGTTTTCCTTGGGTTGGTGTGCTGTCAGATCGGAGATGGCTCGGGCGAGCTCAGCATGTGTCTTCGTGTCACGGACGGCAAGTCTGATCCAGCTGGGATCGAGACCGGGGAAGGTCTCCCCGCGCCTCACGGCAAACCCGCGATCAGCCAGAGGAAGACGCACCGATTCGCCGCTGATTGACGAGGTGTCGACGAGCACGAAGGGAGCCTCGGAATCGACGATGGTCAGACCGAGTTCTCGAAGGCGTCCGACGAGGTCGGCGCGGGCCGCGGGAATCTCGTCGCGCAGCTGGTTGCGGAACCGAGACGCTTCCTCGGAGGTGCAGGAGACCATGGCCGCGACGGCCGGGGTGGACACCGACCACGGGGTCTGGTGAGCCGCCAGACGTGCGATGAGTCGCGGATCCCCGACGACGTATCCGGCACGGATCCCGGCCAGCCCGTAGGTCTTCGTCAGGGAACGCAGCACCAGCAGGTCGCCCATGTCGTTGCCGATGAGGGACTGGGACTCGTCAGTGGCGTCCATGAAGGCTTCGTCGACGACGAGGATCCGATCCGGGCGGCGCAGGGTCAGCAGGTCGGACGCCGGGTGCAGCCGACCGGTGGGGTTCGTGGGGTTACCGACAATGACGAGGTCGGCATCCTCCGGGACGAGGGCCGGATCCAGTGCGAACCCGTCGGAGGCATTGAGGATGACTCGGTCGACGTCAATCCCGGCTGATCTCAGAGCTACCTCCGGCTCGGTGAACTGAGGATGGACGACCGCAGCGTGGTGCGGCTGCGTGGTCGCAATGAGGGGGAAGGCCTCGGCTGCTCCGGAAGTGGGCAGAACCATGTCGGTTCCCACACCGTGCATGGTGGCCAGGGCGTCCCGGGCCGGGGCGGCGTCAGGATAACGCGCCCAGTCGTGCTCGGTGGAGGTGATTGCGTCGCGAAGCCACTGCGGCGGCTCGAGGACGCGGACGTTGACGGCCAGGTCGACCAGACCGTCAGCAATGTCGCTGTCCCCGTGGTGATTGAGGTCAGGCTCGGTGTCCTGGGCCCCCCTCCCCTCGTGGAACCTCGCCACCTCACGGGCAAACCACGCCGCCTGGGAGGGGTGACCGGCCCAGTGCAGGTGCAGGTAGGAGGCCTGAACGGTGGGACTCCCCAGAGAAGCAGGGTCTCCCAGAGCTCCCTCGGCACGATCGGTGCCGTCGGGCATGGTGATGTGCCAAGCCGGGTCGACGTCAGCCAATGGCGTCGTCGTGGTGCGGTGGAATTCGTGGCCGACGACGCTGATGGAGTTGCGGGTGGCGACCCGGTACCCCATCGTCAGCCTCGTCGCCATCGCCGCGTCCATCGGAAGGACGCCTGCCATGTCGCGCCCGTCGAGGTGGCGGCAGAGGTAGAGAAGCCCGGCGCACTCCGCGACGATCGGCATCCCGGCCTCGGCATGGGCGCGGACATCTGCCGCGAGCTCGGTGTTGTCCTCCAAATCCGTGGCGTGCATCTCCGGGAATCCACCGCCCAGGTACAGGCCCTGGATGCCGTCCGGAAGATGTCGATCGGTGAGGGGATCGACGTCGACGACCCGGAACCCGGCCGCCCGCAACATCTCGGTGGTCTCGGGGTAGCGGAAGGTGAAGGCTCGCCCCGCGAAGATTCCGACCACCGGCGGCTCGTCGAAGGAATGGCCTTGCCAGCCAGCTGATTGCAGAGCGGCTCGCGGATCCCAAGGCTCGACGTCGAGGTCGGGTGCGGAATCGGCCAGGTCCATAACGGCGTCGAGATCGACGTGTTCGGCGATGAGGTCACCCAGGCCGGCGACCTTGGAGGCGGAGTGCTCCCACTCCCCCGCCGGGACCAGGCCCAGGTGGCGAGACGGCACGAAGATCGACTCGGTGCGCGGAATCCGCCCCAGCACCGGGATGCCGAGTCGGTCGAGTCCGCGCACGACCTCGGCACCATGACGAGGAGAGGCGACCCGGTTGAGGATCACACCGGCGATCGTGACATTCGGATCAAACGTCGCCAGACCTGCCACCACTGCGGCGTGGGTGAGGGACGCATGAGCGGTGTCGACGACCACGACCACCGGGGTCTGGATCGAGGTGGCGATCTCGGCGCTGGACCCGCGTCCGGTCCCGAGCTGGCCGTCGAAGAGGCCCATCACTCCCTCGATGACCGCAATGTCCGCCGCATCGGGGGTGACGAAACCATGGGCCAGCAGCGGGGCCATGAGCTCGTCACCACACATGACGGAGTCCAGGTTGCGGCCCGGACGACCACTGGCCATCGAGTGGTAACCGGGATCGATGTAATCCGGCCCGACCTTGAACGGCGCCACCGTCCGGCCGGTGGCACGCAGGGCTGCCATGAGACCTGTCGCGACGGTCGTCTTACCGCCTCCCGACGCCGGGGCGGCGATGAGGATTCGTGGAATGCGCATCACCATTCGATTCCCGCCTGACCACGCTGACCGGCGTCGAAGGGGTGCTTGACCTTGGTCATCTCGGTGACGAGGTCTGCGACCTCGACGAGGGCTGCCGGGGCGCGACGGCCAGTGATGACGACGTGCTGGGTGCCGGGGCGGTTGACCAGTGTGTCGACGACCTCGTCGACATCGAGCCATCCCCAGTCCAGCGGGTAGGTGAACTCGTCAAGAAGGTAGAAGTCAAGCGCCTCGCTGGCCAGGAGTTCCGACACGTGTCGCCACCCCTCGCGGGCAGCGGCCTCGGGGTCATCGGCGGCATCGAAGGAGCGTGCCCAGGACCATCCAGTCCCCATGACCTCCCATGTGACGGGACCGCCGGCACCGGTCTCCTCGTGGAGTTTCCCGAGAGCTTGCAGGGCGTCCTGCTCGCCGACATGCCATCGTCCGGACTTCACGAACTGGAAGACGCCGACTCTCCACCCTTGGTTCCAGGCGCGCAGGGCGGTACCCATCGCCGCTGTCGTCTTGCCCTTGCCCTCGCCGGTGTTCACAGCAAGAACTGGCCGTAACCGTCGCTGTCTGGTGGACAGCCCGTCGTCTGGTGTGGCGCCACTGCGCGCGTGCGGCATGAACGACCTCCTTGCGGGTCCGCGCCCGTCGGGTCACGGGATTTCCGTGACCTGACCCGCAGGATCGACCTGGCTCGCGCTGAGGCGCTCACAGTGGCGGGACCGCTCCGGATTCACACCGGATTCCTCCCCGAGGGCCACCGTCGATTGTGTCACACGGGTCGGGTTGTCCTCACCCGGCACTGCCCTAAGCTTCCCTCATGACCCATGATCCTGACGCCACCCTCCTCGGACGCACGCCTGGCCTCGACGAGACGCACTTCGCCCATGACGGCCTCATCACCAAACATCCGGTGAGGGCCGTCGCTCTGGCAGCGTTGCGACCCATGCCGGGCCAGCTGCTGTGGGACCTCGGCACCGGCGCCGGGTCGATCGGTGTCGAGTGGTGTCGCACCGATCCGACCTGCCGAGCCATCGGGGTGGAGCGCAAGACAGAACGGGCCGCCAATGCCCGCACGAATGCCGCAGAACTCACTCTGCCCGGCCAGTTCGAGGTCATCGACGCCGACCTCACCAAGGGGCTGCCGGAGGGACTGCCCGACCCGGATGCCATCTTCATCGGCGGCGGTGCGACGGAAACTCTCGTCACCCAGTGTCGACCACGTCTACCCATCGGGGGACGGCTCGTCGTCCATGGGGTGACGATGGAGGCCGAGATGCTCGTGGAGTCCTTGCACCGGGATCTGGGCGGTGACCTCATGAGGTTCGGCGTCGAGACCGCCGACAGCATCGGCCGGCTGCGGGGCTGGAAACCGGCCCGCACCGTCGTGGCGTGGACCTGGCAGCACACTGAGTGACGACGAGCCACCCAGTGTGCACAGTTGTCTGACCCTGGACTCAGCTGATCTGGGAGGCCAGCAGGCAGGCAGCCCAGGTCTGCTCGGCAGCGAAACGCACATGGTGTGGCACTGCCGAAACCGACAGCGCTGACCTGTTCATGATGACCATCGAACCGCCGCACTGTGGCCGCCCCATCAAGAGTGCCTTGTGCCGCTGATGTCACAACGATGACGTCAACACGGACTGCTCGGCGCCAGGTGTGACAGGATCGCGACGACCTCGCTCATCGTTCGGGGACGCTCATCCATCCCAAGACGCCGGACCAGTTCGAGGGGCCAAGGCAGGTGTAGATGGGCCCTCTCCACCATGGTCACATTTGCGAGTAACTCGTCGATCGGCCCCTGCTGCACTCCCCCGTCGACAACGATGAGCGCCTCGTCAGCCCAGGCCAGGGCCAGGTCGACGTCATGGGTAGCCATCGCCACGGTCGTACCGTGGTCGCGCAGACGGTCCAAAGCCTCCAGCATCTTGGTGACGCCGACCGGGTCGAGTCCGGCGGTGGGCTCGTCAAGGAGAAGCAGATCCGGGCGCATGGCGACGGCACCGGCGACAGCAATCCTCTTGCGTTCGCCGTAGGACAGCTGGTGCGTGGCACGCTCGGCAAGATGGCTGGCCCCGAGTAGCTGCAGGGCCTCGGCGACGCGGTCGCGCACCTCCGCCACGTCCAGCCCCATGTTCATCGGGCCGAAGGAGACGTCCTGGCTCACGTCAGCGCTGAAGAGTTGGTCGTCGGGGTCCTGAAGGACGAGCTGAACCGCCCGACGGTGCTCACGAAGCTGGGTGCGCCCGTGACCGAGCACGGTGTCACCTCTCTTGACCTTGCCCTTGACGGGCTTGAGGGAGCCCGACAAGCAACGCATCAGCGTCGTCTTGCCCGATCCGTTTGCTCCCAGAATCGCCACCCGAACTCCAGCGCGGAAGGACACGTTGACGTCGGTGAGCACCATGGGCCGGCCAGGGTGAGTGGCGTACAGGTGCTCGGTCGACAACAGGGCTTCGTCACTCATCTGAAAATCCTTCCGGTCGTCGACCAGCTGATCGCCCAGACTGCGGCGATGACGGTGACGACGATGATCTTGAACCGCGCTGATCCGACGCGTTTGACGGGCAGGGTCACCAGTGCGGACTCGAATCCGCGGTTGACCAGGCCGTCGTTGAGGCGGTTGGCCCTCGTCCAGGCTCGAATTCCGACCGATCCGAGCAGCGCTGCGGTGTTGCTCATGCGCCGGTTGAGCCCGCCAAATTTCCCTTCCGGGGCGTCGCCGAGGCGGGCGTGCTGAGCTTCACCGGCCGTCACGACGGTGTCGAGCAGCACGAAGATGAGCCGGTAGGTCAGGGAGGCGATCTCGAGCAACGGGTCAGGGATGTGGAACTTCCGCAACCACGTGAGCAGATCGACCATGGGGGTGGTGACGGCCAGCACCATGAGGGTGAGGGTGCCGCAGACGCCATGTTCAATCAGTGACATCGCCTGGGCGGTGGTGACCGGCCCGATGCTGAACACCCCGGCATGCCACCAGACTGTCCCGATGGGGGACGACCCAAGGCTGATGAGGACCGAGATCCCGCCGACCACCAGGAAGACGATCGGGGCGGCCATGGCTTGCCACAGCACTCGCCCCCGGATGCGCGCCGGGCCGAGGATGACGATGACGCTGATGATCCCGGCGAGTAGCGCCCCGGGCCAGATGCCGGAGCCGACGACCGGGCTCACCCACGACGATGACTCCATCGACGGGGTACACAGAGCGGTCAGGAGCAAGGATGCTGATAGGGCGACCTTCTCACCAACCGGACGACGCCGCCAGGGGGAATCCCAGGCGGCGTCGTCGAGAGAGGTGATTGTCATGACTTGGCAGTCGCAGTGGATTCCGACGAGGTGACGGCGGCCTCGGGCACGTCGTCGACACTGTGCAGGTCAGAGGCGTGCTCGGCCTCCTCACGACCCTTCTTCTTGCCGGACATGCGGCCCAACGCGTACCCGGCAATGCCGGCACCCAGGGCAGCCTGCATGGCGAACAGACCGGACTCGACCTCACCCGAGTTCGGCTCGAAGATCGGCTCGATCCATTTCTTGGCACCGGCTTGCTCGGCGGCCTCGGCGGCAGCGTCGTCAGTCCCCCCGAATCCTTCCTCGTCGCCGCTGGTCTTCTTGCCACCCAGTACCATGCTGATGACGAACAGGGCCACCACGAGGACGATGATGACGGGGGTTACCCACTTGCTCTGTCCGGTCAGAGAATTGTCCTGACGGGTCTTGGTTACGGTGCTCTCAGGCATGAGCCACCTCCTGACTGTTACCGAGGACGCCGAGCTGCTGGAGCTGCGGGGTTGCGACCTTGGCAAGGAAACGGAACAGCAAGATGCCGATGAACCCCTCAATGAGGGCTAGCGGAATTTGGGTGATGGCGAAGATGCCGAGAAACTTTCCAGCAGCTCCCCAGACGCCACCGGTGGGATCCGGGAAGGCGAAGGCGAGCTGGAAGCTCGTGACGACGTAGGTGATGAAGTCGGCGAAGACCATGCACAGGAAGATTGCCAACGCGTCGGATCCGTGGAGTTTCTTGGTGAGTTTGTAGAAGGCGTAACCGGCCCACGGCCCGGCGATGCCCATCGAGAAGGTATTGGCCCCCAGTGTGGACATGCCACCGTGAGCCAGCAGCAAGGCCTGGAAGATCAACACGATCATCCCGAGGAATGCCATGACCGGTGGTTTGAAGAGGGCAGCGCCGACGCCGGTTCCCGTCGGGTGCGAGGACGAGCCGGTGACACTGGGAAGCTTGATGGCGGAGAGGACGAAGGTGAAGGCGCCAGCAGTGGCGAGCAAGAGCTTGTTCTCGGGGTGCTCCTTGACCTCCTTGACGACTCGATAGCCGCCATGGATGACGAATGGTGCGGCAGCCGCGTACCAGACTGCGCACTGAGTAGGTGAGAGAATCCCCTCAGCGATGTGCATGAGGCGTCATCTCCTTTCTCGGGATTCGCGTCCCGTCCTGGAAAGGCCTGACGTGCATGGCAGATCTGACTTTCGGTCCTCACGGGATCGTTCACAGTGGCGCGTCCGTGCCGGCGGTTCCCGGCTTCAACCACGTCATCAGGGCGTTCTTGAATTGTTCTAAGACCAGTGAAACACAGCAATTCAGGGGTTTCATCCAAGGGTTGCCTAAGCGTGATTCCGCCCTGTCACGACGGAATTGGCGAGTGTTACGCTTCCGAGGAATCAGTTTTCGCCGTCGTCAGGAGGACGTCGTGGCCCACGAGTACGTCAACAACGGATCCGACATCTACCGCGAGTCCTTCCGCATCATTCGTTCCGAGGCGAATTTGGATCGCTTCCCCACCGACGTCGAGGGAGTCGTCGTCCGGATGATTCACGCTGCTGCGGATCCCGCCATCGCTGACGACATCGTCTTCACACCAGGTGTGGTCAAGGCCGCCCGCAAGGCCTTGGGCAACGGTGCCCCGATCCTGTGCGACTCCTCCATGACGGCCACCGGAATCATCCGGTCCCGTCTGCCCCGTGACAACGAGACGATCTGTTACATCAAGGATCCCCGCTTGGCCGACATCGCCAAGGCCAAGAACATGACGAAAACCTGCGCAGCGGTGGACCTGTGGGCCGAGGAGGGCAAGCTCGACGGGGCCATCGTCGCCATCGGCAACGCCCCCACCGCCTTGTACCGGGTGCTCGAGGTGTGCGAGGAGACGGGTGCCTGCCCGGCAGCCGTCGTCGGCATCCCTGTCGGGTTCGTCGGTGCAGCCGAGTCCAAGCAAGCCCTTGTCGACTCGCCCCTGGACTTGGAATACCTCACCTTGTTGGGACGACGTGGCGGCTCAGCGATCGCAGTGGCCGCCGTCAACGCCATTGCATCGACCGACGAGCTGACCAACAACCATCGCTGAGAAGCCCCTCGCCAGAGCATCGCAGTGGGGCTGAAACCGGCGTCGCCCAGCAGCCGCATCTCACCATCCCAGCCAGGCTCCGTAGCTCGCCTGTCCGGAGATCTGCACCCCTGCTCGCCGTCGTCATGGTCAACGACAACCACGTCAACGTCACAGACACCGCACCTGTGAAGCCAAGGGGTACCGAAGCGGCGCAGCTACCTCTCAGCCCTCGTGCCCGGGCACGGAGGCCGGAATCTTCAGCTGGGGTTTGATCGACGACTGGGGTTCCAACCCCCACTTCTCCAGGCTGACCCTCAGGTGCTCGGCGGCATCGATGTTGAGCGGACCAGAGGTCCACATGGCGTAGGGAAGGTTGAGGTAGCGCTTCTTCTTCACCGCATCCAGGTTCTTGGTCGCCGGATTCGATTCCAAGATCTTGATCTTCTCGCTGTAAGGCTGAGCGTCGTAGTCGACGAAGGCGATGGCGTCCGGGTTCATCTTCGCCACCTTCTCCCAGCCGATGCGCACCCAGGTGTCATTGACGTCATGGGCGCCGTTCTGCGCACCCGCCGCGTTGATGATGGCTTGGGGGCCGCCCTTGCTTCCGCTGGTGAAGACGGTGTCCTTGGCGGAGTCGAAGAGCAGCACCGTCGGGGTCTTCTTGGCCTTCGGAGCCTTCTGAAGGGCATCGAGACGATCATCCATGTCCTTCACGGCCTTCTTGCCGGTGTCCTCGTGCCCAGTGAGGGTGGCGAGATTGGTGATGTCGGTACGCACCGCATTCCAAGGGTCCATGACGCCGCGGGCGTTCTGGCCGTCCTTCTGTCGGCAGGACTCAGTGAGCAGATAGCTGTTGATGCCCTTGCCGTGCAGAGTGTCGGGAGTGAGGTTGTTCGCCTCGGAGAATCCGTAGTCCCAGCCGGCGACGACGACGTCGGGCTTGTTGGCGATGATCGACTCGAGCGTCATGTAACCCTTGACAGCCTCGTGCAGGCCATTGATGGTGGAAGCGCCATACTTCGCGGTGAGAATCTCCTTGTCCCGGCCCATCGAGCTCACTGCGGCGATCTGTTTGCGTGCCCCGGCACTCAGCGTCGTGGCGATGATGCTGCCGTCATTGACGTAGAGGCGTTCGGCATTCCTGGGATAGGTGACCTTCTTGCCACAGTTGGTCACGGTGACTTCGCTGGAGTCCTTGGCGGAGTCGCCGCTCTTGGGAGTGGCCCCACTGCCGCAGGCGGTGAGTCCCACGGCCAGACAGGCGGCCATGACGACGGGTAGGAATTTGGTGGACATTTCAGTTTTCCTCTCTGCTGAGTTCAGGCAGCGGCGCAGTGCACACGAGCTCCTGGCTGCCATCGGGGGTGGTGACATGGTGTGCGACGACGTGGAATGCCGTCGCGACGTTCGATGGGCTGAGCGCCTCATGGGCCGGACCTGCAGAGAGCACTCCGCCATCCGCCAGGACGACGACGTGGTCGAAGTGGGCTGCGGCCATGCCCAGGTCGTGGATGGTGGCGACCACCGTCCGACCGCTGGCGCGCAGCGTGTCCAGCAGCATGAGTTGGTGGCGCACGTCGAGGTGATTGGTCGGCTCGTCGAGCATGATGAGGTCTGCACCCTGGGCCAGGCCACGGGCGATGACGGCGCGACGCCGTTCACCGCCGGACAGGTGGTCGCAGCGACGATCGATGAGGTGGTCAAGTCCGACCAGGGCCAGGGAATCCCGGATGATCCTTCGCTCGGAACGCTGCCCCACCTGCCACGGCTTGCGATGCGGAGTGCGTCCCAGCGCAACCATCTCACCCAGCAGGAGGTCTGGCGATGGCGACTCCTCCTGCCCGACGAAGGCCATGAGCCGAGCACGTTTCATGGGGGTGTAGTCGGTGACGGAGGTGCCGTCGAGCAGGACGTCGCCGGAATTGAACTGACGCACCCCGGCGATGGATCGCAGCAGAGTCGACTTGCCGACTCCGTTGACGCCGACGATGGCGGTGAGCTTCCCCGGCTCGGCGATGAAGCTGACGTCGTCGACGATGACGCGGTCGTTGATGCGGCACTGGACGTTGCGAACTTCGAGACGTGTCATGACTCACTCGAGAATCGGTACTGACTGCGCCCCATGAGGTACAGGAAGATGGGAGCGCCGATGAACCCGGTGACGACGCCGAGAGGCACCTCCTGTGGTGCCGCGATGACGCGGGCGCCGACGTCCACCCACAGCAGGAAGAGACTGCCGATGGCGGCGGCGACAGGCAGCATCGACCGGTGACTGGCTCCCACGAGCAGCCGTGACATGTGCGGAATGACGAGTCCGACGAATCCGATGCCGCCCGAGACCGCCACGAGCACCCCGACGAGTACCGAGTTGCCGACGAACAACGCCTTACGCACCCTGGTGTCGGGGATGCCGAGGGATCGAGCGACGTCGGTGCCAGCCGCCAGGGCATCGAGCCAACCCGAGAAGGCGATCATGAGCACCACGGACAGAGCGGTGACGATGGCTGCCACCCACAAACTGTCCCAAGTGGCACCGGACACCGATCCCAGCATCCAGTACAGCACCGACTGCGCCGCGCGCGGGTCCGAGCTGCGGAAGACGAGGAAACTCGCCAGTGCCGAGAATGCCGCAGAGAGCACGACGCCCGAGAGCACCAGCCGCAGCGGCGTCATGCCGCCCTGGGCCATGGAGATGAGGTACACCAGACCGGCGGCGCCCAATGCCCCCACCAAGGCTCCGATGGTGAGCCGGTGAGGGCCCCAGGAGGCAAACATCCCCAGGGCGATGACCGCGGTGGCCCCCACACTCGCACCGGCCGAGACACCCAGCAGGTAGGGGTCGGCAAGCGGGTTGCGCACCAGGGTCTGCATACCGCTTCCGGCCAGGGCGAGTCCGGCTCCGACGATGATCGCCAGCAGTGCCCTGGGGGCACGCAGGTCCCAGACGATGACATCGATCGTCGGGTCGGGGCCCGGCTCACCAGTGATCCTGGCACCAACCGTGTCAAGAACGCCACGCATTGGCAATGGTTCCGAACCAATGGTCAGCGAGACGACGGCGCTGACGACGATGAGCACGACGAGGATGATCACCAGGGGTGCCACCGGCAACCGGCGGTCACGCTCGGCCGACCGTCTCGAGGAAGGCATAGCTGTTCCTTCTGGGTGCGAGGACCTTGATGCGAGGCCCGAACGACACAAGTCATACATGGGGTCTTCGGACTTCGGATCACTCTCGGTCGGCCCTTCCCAGGATCACTCCCAGTGGTCTTGCCGACGTCGTCACCGTCACCGCTGCGCAACAGTCCCGGATTCTCACCGGATTCACTGCGGCCTCATCGGGGCCGCACCATGTATGCGAGGCAGGCTAGCACCTGTGACACGCACTTCGCGACGTGCCGTCCGCCAGCCCCTTGTCACAGACATGCCGGATCGCGTGCGGCACACGCCTCGGAACCCACCGAGCGCAATCGACGGGGTACTTCGCACCCGCGTGGTAATTCAGTTCGGCAAGGTACCTCGTGCCACACCAGGTGACAGACACCACGACTCCTGACACATCTGCCACAGAGACGAACGGACCACAACACCGCCACCGACAGGATCTCCATACCGCGCAGAGCTCCCCACACTGCGAAAAGTTGTGCTCCCGCCGCCGCTTCATGCCTGGAGTACAACTTTGTGGCTGAAAAATTCTGCTCAACAGCACAAGCGCGAGGGTAAGCACAATTTTCTCGACTGGTTCAGCAGCCAGAACCACAGGGAGCAGCCTCGAAGACTGCACCCAGACACCCAATCCGAGGGTGCAAGTACAATCTTTCGGTCAAAAAGTTGTGCTCCACCGCCCCGAAAGGGGAAGTGCACTTAGCTTTCCGGTGTATCGGAACACGCTCTGCCTGACCAGGAACTTGGCGAGATGGATCATAAGGACTGAAAAAGTCAGGATGCCTCGTCACCTGTCCACAGGTAGTGAAATCCGCGACCTGCCATTGCCTCTGACGAAGGCTGCAGTACTCCGTCAGCCATGAGATCCTTGAGGACCTGTCCGACGTTGGAAGCCCACACATCCAGGATGACGCCCAATTCTGTCGTACTGATACGCCCTCGATGCCGGGCATATTGACGAGCCGTCACTGCTCTACTAGGCACTGAACGCTTCAAACCGCGATTCGCATATTCCATGTCCAGCTGCTTGTTTGCTCTCTTGGAGAGGGTAAACGCGGGGAGGGCTTCGTCGGGAACGCCGCGGATGGGCTTCAGCAAGGGTTCGCCATCACACTCCGTCTGCCGTAGAAGCTCAAGAGTTTCGTGAACTTCCTCGACGGGGACTTGCAGGTAGGGAGCAAGAATGTCCTCGTCGATCCAGAGATGATCAGTGAGGAAACGCATAACCATCAAAGTGCGGAGATTTTGCATGAGCTCGGGAACATCCATACCAGTGAGCCACGATGTCCATGCCACGTCAGGATCGACACCGGAAAGCGTCGTCACCACATAGGGACCGTCAATTTCCCGAATGGTCGGCATGCGAAGCCCCCGGCGAAGCAAATCACCAACCATACGGTCAACTCCGATACCTTCACGTTCTGCAATTCGAAGTGATGCCAAGAGCTCAGTGAGAGCAACGTTTCTGGACGTCGATGGGTGGGTGATGATGTTCTCAGCCGTCACACCTCCGAAGAATCCTCCGGGGCTGGTAACTCGCAAGACGGCTCCATTGTGCTCGATGAGCGTTGCATCGGGCAGCCCCCATTCACGATGAGCCAACCCATTGACGATGGCCTCACGAATGGCACGTTCCGGCAGCTGGCGGACCTGCCCCTCGACAAGTCCCGAAGACACATGCGATAAAGGGTTGTACGCCCGCGCGACGGCGAACACCCGTTGGAGCTGCTCAAGCAGTGATACCCCACCAATACGTACTCGGTCACCGCTGTCCTGACCGGGCATGTCACGACGTATGTAGTCAAGGCATGGCTCGGGACGCCCCACAAAGACCAGAGCAGCAGCATTGGTGAGCTTGCCCTCACCATCAATGGCGTTCAACCGGGACAGCAACTCACGACTCGTACAGTTGGCCAATTCCACCGCCGCCTCGTCGGTGCTGGCTTGGAGGAAGGCGCGTGCTGCGTCAAGGGCAGCAGGTCGCACTTCCTCCAGGCTCACGTTTGAGAACTGCGCCGACCAGTCGTAGCGGATAGAGTACTGATGGCGGTGGTGCCATGACGTTGCGTCGATCTCCTCGCAATGATCACCAATCCGCCAGCGGATCTTTCCCTTGACCTTGATCGGTTCCAGCGCGGTGGGTGATCTGACGATCAACAACCTGGCATCGTGAACGTGGACTTCTCGGACGTCAACAGTCAACGCGCGAGAGGTGTGCTCATAGATCTTCCTCCGCAACCACTCGGTATCCAAGGATGTACCGATGAGCAATGGTCCATCATCCTTGTCATTGACTCCGACGATCAGAGCACCACCCCCAGGGGTGTTGGCCATGCACGCGGCTTCACCGGCAAGCTGCTCAGCGGCTCGTTCATCCTCACGTCGACCCAGTAGCAACTCACCGTGCTTGCCTCGTCGACTGGAATCCTCCTTGAAGTCAAGATACTTGCATTCCGGGACCCGGTGCCCTGCGTCCAAGTGCTCCAGCGCAGCGTCGATCTCAACTGCAATCGGGTCTGGCCCGAAAGTTGTTCCCATGTGAGCAGTCCACTTCCAGCTACAAGTTTGTGCCCAGAAACTTTTAACCAGGCATCCAGTCCAGACATTGAGTATAACTTTATGACTGAAAAGTTATGATCAAGCTCAGCGACGAGGAGTGCGCACACATTTTCGATGGATCTGACGTCCCCTCACGATTGGGGAGACAACTGGCTGGCATGTTGAGACAACATGAGCCAACACAGCGGGGCGGCGGATGATTCAGTGCGGTATTTCGGTTCGGCAAGGCACCTCGTGCCACGCCAGGTGGCGAACCCCACGATCCCTGGCACATCTGCCACGGGGTCGCTGGACCACGACCCGCTCGGCAGACCGGACCACCACCTCACCCGGGCCCGCGCACACTCTCACTTACACTGCAAACAACAGTGCAAGTAACGAACATCGGGCAACGTGCCAAAGATGGCGGAGACGCTATTCGCGAACATGCCCAATGGCGGCACAGTCATCCTCGGGGTGGACGAAGCAAACGGTCGGTTCGACGTGGTGGGCGTCAAGGACATCGCAACAACGGAGGCGGGTATCGCAACACAGGCCAGGGATGCCGTCCAAGCATCACCGCATCTGGATTTTCAGACATTCACCATTGACGGCAGACAGGTGGAGGTTCTCCATGTGGACGAACAGATCGACTACGACTTGGCCGCTGCCAGGGGACGTGTCGTTGACGACCTGGAACCTGAGCTGGTGGAGTCGTATCTGACGACAGTACGCACCAGTGACCGACGATTGCGCGACCATGCTGACGAGCGAATCCTGCGGATGACGAACATGCTGACAGCATCAGGGAGAACCAACGTTGGCAGGACTGTATGCCCTGGGTGACTATCCGCAGGGGCACTACCCGGCGCTCATGTGGCGTCAACATGACGACTACGAAGCGAAGACAGCGAGGCCCTCACCGGGCCCCAAAGATCTTCGGTCCCAACCCGCAACGAGGAGCACGTACTCGCTACACTCGTCGCAGGGGAGAGCACTGACGATCCACGAACTTGCAGACTACGCGGGACTGACAACTGGTCAGGTGCGTTACGCTCTGGCGTTGCCGCTCAAGGAAAGACTCGTCGTCATGGATGGCCGCCAAGGTGCCCGGACGACCTGCTACCGAATCCATACCGTATGCTGAACCATCCACACTTTCACTCACACTGCAACACTTGCAGTGTGAGTTGCAGTCTGGCGACCCACCCGCCAGGCCTGGAACACATGTGAACGGCGTGGAGCTGGGCACCAGAACAGACACCGTCGGGAAACGGGGGCGCCTGCAGCTGGCTCACCCCCAACGCTTGGGGGGTGCCACGGGGACGGAATATCGCTGACCGTACGGGCCAGCCACATGGGGGACCGGCACACGGCCTCAGCCCCAGAAGGATTCACCCTCCCAGGTTCCCAGCGATACCACCGGGACGACCTGACCCGAGATGACCGACCCCTCATGGGGAACCCTCGGCAGGTTCGCCGGGGCGGCCAGGGTCATCGGGATCGAGGTATCGCCGACGATCCGGTACCAGTCGACGCCGGTGAGCGCATTGGCGCGCTTCTCGACCCGCTTGCAGACCATCGTCATCTCGGCGACGGCGCTGGCCTCCCCGCGAGTGGCGCGACCGGCATTGATCTCCATCAGCCACGGGCTGATCAGGGTTCCGGCGGCGAACTGCAGATCACCGGTACCGCCCAGAGACCCCTCGTGAGAGCGTCCGTACTCCTCCTCGGACTCGAAAACCCGCAGCATCTGATTGGCGACGGCGCCCACCCTCAGATGCTCGATGAAGCGTGGGGTGTCGTCACCGGGTTCGGGGCACAGCGGTATCTCAACCGGGTCGTCAACATTGGCCAGGAAGCGCGCCAGGTGCTTGCGGTTGGCGGCGGGCAGCTTGAGCACCGACTCCCCGGTGAGCATGGATGCCAAGTTGGCGTGGGAGTAGATGTCGACCAGTGCCACCGTCGAGCTGAACCGCACCAGATCGGCGGGGTGAGTCGTCGGGGCGACGAGGGAGGCCATCGTCTCGATCTCGTCGCGATCCTTCTGCTTCATGAGCGCCAGCCGCGCCCCGGACGGATCGGTGTAAGCAGCCAGCAGGTCGAACCCTCCGACGTCCTCCACCCCGACAGCACCAGCCTCAGCCGCGGAATTGACGAGGACGTCGAGATCGGGGGCGTCGAAGCCCAGGGCATGTAGGTCATGGGAGATCACCCGACGATGATAGGCAGGAAAGCCCTGAACCGTCATCGTCGGGGAATCCCTCCTCGACAGATTCAGCCCTGCAAGGCTCGCAGCACCTCGTCACGCAGCTTGGCGGAGCGACGCGGGGTACGGTCGCCGACGACGCTGACCGTCATGCCACCAGCCCTCTCGGTGGCCGGGGTGAAGGCACTGCCCTTGCGTCCCTTGTCACCACGCACACAGAAGACGCCGCGCTTATCGGCCTCCTCGGCCACCAAGGCGTTCACCTCAGGATCGTTGGTGAGGGCCTGGACGAACCAGACGCCGTCAAGATCCTCGACCTGGAAGGCGCGACGCTCCAGGTCCACCAATCCCTTGCGGGACATCCGCGTGAGCTGGATACCGGAGTTCGGGGCGACGACGTGGACCTCGGCCCCGGCCTCGAGCAGCCTCACGACGCGGCGTTCGGCAACGTGCCCGGCACCGACGACCAGAACCTTGCGGCCCTGCAGACGCAGACCCGTCATGTAAACCGGGGCTCCCTCCCCCAGGCCCACCTCGTCAAGGGGTTCTCGGTAGCGATCGACGACGACGTCAGCGACCTCGTCACAGTCACCGATGACCGGGGCGATGCGGATTTCGACTCCGGGATGGCTGGCCTGCCAGGCCTCCACCTGCTCGGTCATCCACACGTGCAGCAGCCCCGGGAAGAGGAAATTGCCCTGCACGACGATCTGATCGGCACCCTGGGCAGCCAGGGCGGAGAGGGCCTCGGGAACCGACGGACGGGTCACCTGGATGAAGGCCGGTTCAACCCGGTCAAGGTCGTTCTCCTCCCAGAACATCCTCGTCAAGGTGTAGTGGGAAGCGTTGGCATCGGGCACGAGAGCTCCGCGTCCCACCAACACCACGGCCGTGTCGCGGGAACGCCACTCCTCGCGTCCCTCACCGGCAGCGAGGGTCTCAGCGAGACGACGGTTGAGGGCCTTGCGCATCCGCACGTCCGGCAGCAATGGGGCGGAATACATGACGCGTGCGTCCCCACGGCCCTCGTCGATGGCCTCTGGAATGTCCTCCCGGACGTGACCGCCGGTGTTGAACATCAACGGAACGACGACGGCGGCTGCCGGGTCCTCGTCACCGTCAGCGCCCTCGGGAACCTCCGGTGTCTGGGCGACGGCGGCACGGACGGCGTCCGGGATGCCGGGCTCGGCGAGCTCGACGAACCCCAGCTCGACCGGGATGCCGGGCAGTTTGCCGGCGATGCGCTCGGCCAGGGCGCGACACTCGGCCACGCCGGACTCGTCACGGGTGCCATGTGCTGCGATGACCAGCGGGGTCCCACTGGTGAGTGGATCGGTCATTTCGACTCCTTCGTCTCGGCGTTCTTCTCGGACCCGGACATGCGGGTCGAGTGGACCGGCGGCTTGGACAGGTAGGTCTTCTCGTCAGCCTTGGGCAGGTCCTTGTGCGTGTAGTTCTTGCGAGCCTCACCGGTGACGTGGCCGTCCATCCAGTGGTAGTCACGTGGGGTGACCATGAGGCGTCGTCCGTCTCCGGAGCTCACGTACTTGGTCGTCGTCGAACCCACGACGACAAGGGTCGTCATGCCGACCCATTCGGGCTTGAACTCCTCGAGGGTGGACATGATCACCTCCTGCTGACGACGCTCGGCATGGGAGACGATCGCCACCGGGGTGGACGGCGGACGGTGCTCAGCCATGATCGCCAGGGCGTCGGGGAGCTGATGGGTTCGGGTACGTGAACGCGGGTTGTAGAAGGTGGTGACGAGATCCCCCTCGGCAGCCGCTCTCACCCTCTTGAGGATGAGATCCCAGTCGGTGTGCAGGTCCGAGAGACTGATCGTGGCGTGATCATGGCCCAGCGGAGCACCGAGGATCGCCGAGATGGCGAGCTCGGCGGTGACACCGGGAACGATCTCGACGTCGATGCCATCGGTGCCCATCTCCAGGGTCGGGGAGGCCATGGCATAGATGGCCGGGTCGCCGCCGCACACGAAAGCCACGTTGCGACCGTCGCGGGTCGCGTCAATGGCCGCCTGGGTGCGCTCCTCCTCGGTGCCCATCTTGGTGGCCAGGATTGTGGCACCCGGACGCACCAGGTCGCGGATCTGACGGACGTAGGGGGCATAACCCGCTATGAAGGTGGCATTGCGGATGGCATCGACGGCGCGCGGGGTGAGAAGATCTCGCGAGCCGGGCCCGAGGCCGACGACCGAGAGGTGACCCCGAGCCGGGATGCGACCGACTGCGCAGGTGGCCTCGGGAGTCTTGGTCTTGTGGACCAGCAGCTCGGCTCCCTGGCACAGCACGGCAGCCTCGCTGACACTCGGTGTGCCGACCTCGCGGGCGACGACGTCGGAGGGAGTCGGGACATCCTGGGCGGCCAGCTCCTCCGCGGACTCGGTGCGGTACTCGACGCCGAGCTGATTCGCCAGCTTCACGAGACCGAGCTCACCGGCCTTGACCTCGTGGGAGACCAGACGAGTGACCGATCCAAGAGCCAGACCGTTGTCAGCGAGGGTCTTCTCGAGAAGCTCTCGCAGCGGTTCGACCTCGGTGCCCTTGTTACATCCCATCCCGACGACCAGGCAGTTCGGGTGCAGGACGACGGTGGGCAGGTCGTCACCATGGTCAGTCCGAATTCGCTCTGCGACCCGCTCGGAGACGATGATTCGGGCGACCGGGGATTCAGCATCCTCGGTGACGTTCTTGGGCAGTGGGGGCAGCGGCCAGGGCTGTTCGCGGATGACCAGCACCGGGAGTCCGGCGATGATCGATCCGGTCACCCCGGCGACGTCACCCTCGTAGGCCCAACCGAGCTGATCGAGGGCCGGGACACCGAGGGAGTCGGTGGCGGTGGACACGACGGCGGTGCCGCCGAGAGCCTCGGCGATGGTGCGGGAGAGCTCGTTGGCCCCACCGACGTGGCCACCCACCAATGGGATGGCGAAACGGCCGGCCTCGTCGACGACGACCACACCCGGGTCGGTCTTCTTGGACTCCAGCAGCGGGGCGATGATGCGCGTCGTGGCACCCAGGGCCAGGTGGGAGACGATGAGGTCGCACTCGCCCCAGGCCGCCGCCAGCCCGGTGCGGGACGGTCCGACGTACTTCTTGGTCTCGCGCTTGAGCACGTGGTCGATGGCCTCGGCGTGGGCCGCCGCGGCGTCGGAATTGATGATCTGTCCGATGATCGGGTCACGGTCCGAGCCGTCCGGGTTGGTGTCGGCGCCGGGCTGGGGGGCCTCGGGAGCATTGACGTTGACGTCACCGGCCAGCTCCGGGTTGATGCCCAGGGCCGCCGGGGAGTCCGGATGATGCTCGAGGACCAGCACGACGTTGGGGCTGAGGATGTCCGCGTCAGCAATGACGGCCCTGGCTGCTTCCTCGTCGAGGACACGCACCCGCTGGCCCTCCTCACCGATCTTCTCAGCGAGGACGAAGGTCTTGCCGCGACCCGCGAGCCCGTCGACCAATTCCGCCAGGCCTCGGTTGGGGGCTGTCAGCACGCCCACCTTGGGATGGATCTTGGCAAGCCGGATGGCGGTCTCGATGTCCTTGGAGTGTGAGGAGACGAACTGGGCGTCGTCCCAGGGCAAGGCCACGGCGGCGAAAGCAGCCTGCAAGGAGGTCGGGGCCGTCACGACCTCGACCTTGAGACCGGCCTGGCGGATACGTCGCACCACACCGAAGAAGAGCGGGTCACCGGAGGCGATGACAACGACGTTGGCGTCGTCGGGCAGGGACTGAACTCGCTCGACGGCAGGGCCGATGAGGCCGAGCTTCTGACGCTTCTCGTCGGGAACGTTGAGGGCGTCAAGGTGACGCTGACCTCCGACGACGAGGTCAGCATCGGCGGCCTCCTGGCGCAAGGAGTCGGAAATGGTACCGAGATATCCGTGGACGCGAATCATGAATTGTCCTTCGTGTCGGAGTTCGTGGGGTTCTGGTCGTAGACGCCGCGAGTGCCGTGGGCCTTGAGGTCAGCGCGGGCCTGGGCGTCAGCTCCGCGGTATTCGTGACGGAAACCGGGGTGGTAGAGGTGGCTGCGAGTCTTGATCGGACCCTCTGCCAGGGCCGGTCCGACGAGGACGACGGCGTGCTTCCACAGCTTGTGGTTGCGCATCGTCTCCGAGAGGTGGGCCAGGTCGCAGCGGAACATGATTTCCTCGGGCCAGCTGACCGCGTACCCGATGATGCAGGGAGTCTCGGGCAGGTAGCCTCCCTCCAGCAGGGCATCCTGAAGAGCCTTGTTACGGGCCGCCGAAAGGTAGATCGCCATCGTCGCACCGTGACGGGCGAATGAGGCGACGGTCTCCCCATCGGGCATGGGGGTCCGCCCGCCCTCCAGTCGGGTGAGGACGAGTGACTGGGACACCTCTGGGACGGTGATCTCGACGTCCATCCGGGCCGCGGCGGCCGAGAAAGCCGAAATGCCCGGGATGGTCTCGAAGTCAATACCGATGCGACGACACAGGTCGCGCTGCTCGGCGGTGGCGCCATAGATGGACGGGTCACCGGTGTGGACCCTCGCCACCACCAGCCCCTCGTCGCGAGCGCGGGTGTAGAGGGGCTCGAGGTCCTCCAGCGGGATGGAGGCGGAGTCAATGAGCTCGGCTCCCGCCTTGTGACGGGCCACCATGTCGGGGTGAACGAGGCTGGAGGCCCAGATGATGATGTCAGCGGTCTCGATGACACGGGCTCCGCGCAGGCTCACCAGGTCCGGAGCGCCCGGTCCGGCACCGACGAAAACGACCTTGCCTGCTCCCTCGGGGATCTCCCGCCGCGGTACCGGAGGCGGCTCGATGGCGTTGTGGTCCAGATCCTCCAGGACCCTCTCAGAGGCGTGCTGAGTGGGTCGTGCAGCTTGAGGTTCGTTCACAGTTTTCCTCCCGTGATGGTGCGCTCTGGAGTGGTGAGGACGGTCGAGAAGTACGGCAGAGCCTGAGTATCAGCGACCTCACCGAGGGTGACGATCTGCTCGGACTCCAGCGTGACGTCGGTGCCGATGACAGCCTGACGATCCCGCTGCCGCAGCTGCTCGACAACGTCTGGGAGTTTGCGTCCCCCCTTGTAAATCGCCACTGAGTCGACGAGGTCGAGGACCTGGCCAAGTTTTTCCATCCCGACGGTGGCCGGGACGAGGGCCAGGACCTCCTTGCCCTCCACCAGCGGGCGCCCGGACGCCGCCGACAGGGCCTGCATGGCGGTGATACCTGGGCTCAGCTCGACGCTGACGTCGGGGAGTCTCTCCTCGACATTGGCGCGCAGGTAGGTGAAGGTGGAGAAGACCGTCGGATCTCCGACGGTGGCCAGGGCGACAGTGCGAGCCCCTTCGTCGAAGGCCGTGATCGCCGCATCGGCGGATACCTGCCAGGAGGCCCTGCGCTTCTCGCCGACACCAGACCTCTCCCGCATGGAGAAGGGGATGCGCTTGATGCGCTCGACGATCTCCGGGGCGACGGCAGTGATGATGGTCTCGGCACGTCCGGGACCGTCGGTGGTGGCCTCGGTGTAGGGCACGAGGATGACATCAGCCTCGCGCAGGATGCGCACGGTTCTCAGGGTGACCAGCTCTGGGTCACCCGGCCCCACTCCGACCCCGATGAGGGTTCGTCCCGACTTGTGGTCAGGATGTACAGGGGCATAGCTCATGACGGCCTCCTCAGGTGTCCTCGCCCGATGACGTGCGCAACGAACCGTTCGAGTGTCTGGCTGCCATCACCGCGGCGATGGTCACAGTGGCGGGACCGCGCCGGACTCACACCGGCTTCCTCGAGATCGGTCGTTGTATCGATCCTCCCACATCGTGGCACCACACCACGACACGGCCGGGGTCAGCTCCCGCCTGCCAGGGAGAACAGACGGTCAAGACCGAGATGCTCCTCAACGGCGTCGGCCAGCACGTCGATCATCTGCTCGCGGCGCTGCCCATACCCGATGGCACCCTCCACCGGGCGCCACGCCGATCCGGCATGCTCGGCAGCTTCGGCCAGCCAGGCGCGCCGGAAATCGTCACATTCGAAGGCACCATGCCACATCGTCCCCCAGACACTTCCGACGCGGACTCCGTCGAGGAAGGGCTCCCCCGCCGACAGGTCGACATCCATTCGGCCGTGATGGATCTCGTAGCCGCCGACCTCGATCCCCCGCCAGGATCCGCTCGGGATGGCCAGGGTCTTGTCGGCACCGAAGGTCACCTCGACCGGCAGTAGCCCGAGTCCCTCGGTTCGCTCGGTCGGCGATTCCTGACCCTCGGGGTCGAGGATGAGGCGGGTGAGCATCTGGTAGCCGCCACAAATGCCCAGCACAGTGCGACCTTGACGGGCACGGCGGGCCACGACCTCAGCGATTCCGGTGGACCTCAGCCACTCCAGATCACGCACGGTGGACCGCGATCCGGGCAGGACGAGCACGTCGGCCAGTTCGCAGGTGTTGGGGTTGGTCGTCACCTGGACGTCGACCCCGGCCTCGGCGGCCATGGCGTCGACATCGGTGGCGTTGGAGATTCTCGGCAGCCGGACGACGGCAACCCGCAGATCGTCGGTGGAAACGGAGTTCCCGTCGTGACGCCAGCGTCCCACCTCCAACGCATCCTCACCGTCGAGCCACACCTCGGGGACCCAGGGCAGCACCCCAAAACTCGGCATTCCGGTGCGACGAGTGATCTCTTCCAGACCAGGAGCGAGAACGGACTCATCACCGCGGAATTTGTTGATGACGTACCCGGCCAGCAGGGAACGGTCCGCGTCGTCGAGCAGCGCCCAGGTGCCGAAGAGGCTGGCGAGCACCCCGCCGCGGTCAATGTCCCCGACGAGCACCACCGGCAGGCTCTTCTCCCTTGCCAGTCCCATGTTCGTGTAGTCACCGGCACGCAGGTTGATCTCGGCCGGGGAGCCCGCACCCTCGCAGATGACCATGTCGTGGGCGGCGGAGAGCTCGTCGTAGGCGGCCCATGCGGCTTCCGCGAGGTGACGTCGTCCGGTGGCGTACTGTCCCGCTTCCAGCACGCCTCCCGGCGTGCCACGCAGCACGATGAAGGAGCGACGATCGGTGCCAGGTTTGAGCAGCACCGGATTCATGGCTGATTCCGGAGTCACCCTGGCGGCGCTGGCCTGCAGGTACTGCGCCCGGCCGATCTCGGACCCGTCGGGGCAGACCATCGAATTGTTCGACATGTTCTGGGCCTTGTAAGGAACGACGTCGATCCCGCGACGCCACGCGGCCCGGCAGAGGGCAGTGACGACCAGCGACTTCCCGGCGTCAGAAGACGTTCCGGCGACGAGGATTCCACTCATCTCACTTCTCCTTCGCGCTCGAGTCGTAACGACGAGGCAGGATGCCGCCGTAGAACCTGAGGTGGGCGATGGCCGCTACGCCGAGGCAGGCGGCAGCCGTCGCCATCCCGGTGACCCCGGTGACGAGGTCGGCAGCGTCCGCGACCTTCCGACCGTCCGGGCGTGCGCCGTCTCCCAGCAGGGGACGATCCTCGTGACGATTGCCGTAGTAGACATTGCGTCCGCCCAGTTGCACCCCGAGGGCGCCCGCCCAGGCCGACTCGCACCATCCCCCGTTCGGACTGGGGTGATGGCCATGATCACGCATCATGATCTGCACTGCCCGACGCCGGTCTCCCCCGACGGTGGGCGCCAGCAGGCAGGCGAACAGTCCGGTCAGCCGGGCGGCAGGGAGATCCAGCAGATCGTCAAGGTGGGCGGCAACCTTCCCGAAGTTCTCGTAACGCTCGTTGTGGTGTCCGATCATGGCATCGAGGGTGTTCGCCCCTCGATGTACCAGCATTCCCGGTACTCCGGCCACGGCTCCCCACCACAGGGATGCCACGGCGGCGTCGGCGGTGTTCTCGGCCATGGACTCCACGGTCGCCCGAGCCAGTTCCGGCTCGTCGAGCTGGTCGGCGTCACGGGAGCACAGGTGGGACAGCTGCTCGCGGGCCCCGGCCAGGTCGTCCTCGTCGAGCCGGACGTACATTCGCTGACCTTCGTCGGCCAGCGAGGTCGCCCCGATGACCGCCCAGGTCGTCGCAGCCGTCGTGATCACGCGCAGCATCGGGTGTTTCGCGGTGACCTTCTCGACCCCTGCCCCCAACAGGGCCAGAGGGACGAGACATGCAGCCACATGAGCACCGCCACGCGCGACGGAGTCGGCCCAGTCACGCTTCTCGAGGGCAGCGGCGGCATTGCCAAAGACCGCCACCGGGTGGTGTTCCTGCGGATCACCGAACAACCGATCGGCGACGACACCTACTCCCAGCCCCACTGCCCGGGCGGCCAACCCGAGCCCACGACGACGGTCACGATGACACAGCATGCCCACACCCTAGAGCAGCGGCCCGGACTGATGAGGAGAGGAGTCGCTGATGAAGGGTCCAGAGGGGATTGGTACCCGCCCCACGAAAGGACCGACCAGTGCGGCCCAATCCAGCAGGAGCCGACCGACACCTCATGCGGGGCTCTGGGTTGACGGCATGTGGTGACGGGCACCGGGACCGCACCACACGAGCAGCCACGAGTCGGAGGTTTGGTGTTGGTTCGACGCGGGGAGTGGGTGTCGGGCGCTTTCACGGTGCCTCCTTGAACTGCCTGCCACGGACCTGGACAATCGGTGGTTCCAAAAGCTGGGAGCACCTCCGCCTTCACAACCAGCCGCGTCTCCTGGCCTCGGCAACTGCCTGGGCCCGATTGACGCTGTTGGTCTTCGCGATCGCTGAGGACACGTGGTTACGGACCGTTCCGGTCGACAGGGAGAGCTTCCTCGCGATGACGGCGATCGGCTCCCCCGACTCCGCCTCCCGCAACACACCTCGCTCCCTCTCCGTCAACGGGTTGTACCCCTCCAGCAGGGACTCCGCGGCCAAGGATGGGTCGATGACGCGGCCTCCCTGATGAACCTTGCGCACTGCCTGGGCCAGTTCGGAGGCCGGGGTGTCCTTGACGACGAATCCCGCCGCCCCGGCATCCATCGCCCGGCGCAGGTACCCGGGGCGTCCGAAGGTGGTAACGATGAGAATCTTGACGTCAGCCCCAGCCAAGCGGTCCGCCACCTCGATGCCGTCCATTCCGGGCATCTCGATGTCGAGCAGCAGCACATCGGGACGGGTCTTCTCAACCGTCAGGACGACCTCGTCGCCACGACTGCACTGGCCGACCACCTCGATGTCGGGTTCCAGGGAGAGCAGAGCGACAAGGGCACCGCGTACCAAGGCCTGATCATCGGCGAGAACGAGTTTGATCGACTCGTCGGTCATAACACCACCACCTTGGTTCCCCGACCATTGTCCCCCGAACCGATGTCCAGCTGCCCACCGACGCCCTCGACCCGACGCCTCATCCCCGCCCGACCGGAACCTTCCTCGGCGTCGCCGACACCGATGCCGTCATCGATGATGCACATCCGGTCGTCGGACAGATCGATCCAACAGCACCTGGCCTGAGAGTGGCGGATGATGTTGGTGACGGCCTCACGCACCACCCATCCCCACACGGCGTCATGGTCGGACTCACCGGTCCGCTCGTCGCGGACCCGAAGGGAGATGCCAGCTGTCGTCAGGGCTGTCGCCGCGGTGGCGAGTTGGGAGTCCAGGTCAGCCTCGTTGAGGTCACTGACCAGGCCTCGAACCTGCGCCAGGGCCTCGCGAGTCAGGTTGTGCGTGTCCGCTGCCTGTTCCTTGGCAGCCTCCGGGTTGATGTCGATGAGTTTGCCGATGAGTTCGGCTTTCATGGAGATCACCGTCAGGCTCTGGCCGAGAAGGTCATGGACGTCGGAGGCGATCCTCTCCCGCTCGGCATAGGTGGCCTCGATCTTGTGCTGCTTGTTCTGCTCGAGCCGGTTGTTGCTCCACACCCGACTGATACATCCGGCCAGCAGAATCATGGCCATCGACGGCAGCCCGATGAGCCACCACTGTCGCTGGTCGTCGACGATCCGGGCCACCAACAGCGCGGCGACCTCGAGCACGAGGACCATCAGGACTGCGGATGTCGACATTAGGAAGAGGGTGAAGGCCAACGGAAAGGCGAACATCTCGACGGCCGCCGACGGATCGACGAGGGCCACCCCGCCGTTGAGCAGGCATATCACGGCCAGAAATGCCCAGGGCCAGCGAGGCATCCAACGTCGCGAGAGCCAGGTCTCCAGCGTGTCGACCCCCAGCCAGAATCCGAACAGGTAGACCAGCACGAAGAGGCCGATGAGGACGAACCCGGTGACCCGCTGGGACCTCACGAGCTCGGGGTTGGCAGCTATGTGCTCGATGGGATAAGCAAGGAAGATCGTCCAAATCCCGGCATACAAGGTCTGCGTCCCGCGCGCGCCCCATGCCGACAGCGAGCGTCTGGAGCGTTTGCGCATCGGCCTGTTCTCCTCCCAGCTGGCCTCTCAGCGGTCCCTGTGACGGCGGGAGACCAGCCATGCCAACACGACGAAGACAGCAGCCCACGCCACTGCGCTGATGATGGCACGGGAGAGGTCGACCTCGACCGGCCCCTGGGTCGTCATCTCGTATCCTCCCATGATCGGCCACCGCGGCAGCAGGTTGACGCCCCACAGCGGGGTGAAGCGGGAGAGCTTAAGCATGAACCCGCCCAAGGGCATGAAGACATTGCCGAGAAAAGCGAAGGCCAGCACGAAGAAGGACACCAGGGAGGCAGCGTTCTCGTTACGGATAAGTATCGCCATTCCAAGACCGAAGATGGTGTAAGGAACGCAGCACACCCATGCCAGGAGGAAGGTCCACAGCCATCCGATGCCATCGATACGCGCACCCGAGAGGGCGCCGACGAGCAGCACGAGGGCCACCGGCACGGCCGCGACGACCTGGATCGAGACGATCTTGGTGACGAGGTAGTTCCACTGGGTCATCGGGGTGGTCGCCAGCTGCCGTCCCCATCCCGCCTGTTGCTCCAGGGCCGACGACGACCCCAGACCTGAGGCGGCGGTGGCAGTGCCGTAGAGGGCCATCGACGCCATCACCGCGGCATTGACGTTTCCATGTGCCACCGAGATGGTGCCGTAGTCCTGGATTGCACCGAAGAGCACGTACATCGCGACCGGCATGACGAAGGCGAAGATGATGATCGACGGGGTGCGAACCATCCGCCGGATGTCGAGAAGGGAGTAGGTGATGTTCATGATGCACTCTCCGTCCGGTCGATGCTCTCGCTGGTGAGTGAGAGGAATGCGTCCTCCAGAGTGGTGCGGGCGACCAGCACGTCGTGGGCCTCGGTGTGGTTGAGCAGATGGCGCACCAACTCGTCGGAGTCGTCGGTGGTGAAGGTGACGGTGTCGGACTTGATGTCGTAGTGGTTGACGTGGGGCAGGCGATCGAGGGTCGCGGGATCCACGTCGGGCCAGACGACGGTGACCGTCGAACCGGAGACCGAGGCACGGATCTCGGCGATCGGTCCGTCTGCGATGATGCGGCCGTGGTTGATGAGGATGACCCGGTCGGCGAACTCGTCCGCCTCGGCAATGTAGTGGGTGGCGAAGATGATGGTGCGGCCGTCGTCAGCGGCCTTGTGCATCTGGGCCCAGAAGTGACGCCGTCCATCGACGTCGAGACCCATCGTCGGCTCATCCAGAACCAGGAGATCCGGATCGGGCAGCATCGCCAGGGCGAAGCGCAGCCGCTGTTGCTGACCGCCTGAACACTTTCCGACCTTCCGGGAGGCGAAATCTTCCAGCTCCCAGACCCGCATCTGCTCATCGATCCGGGAGCGCGGGAGCTTGAAGGTCGATCCGATGACTCGCAGGGTCTCGTGGACGGTGAAGTTGTCGAGCAGGCCACGGGTCTGTTGTACCGCCGAGACCCGACCGGATCGGGCCCCCTCCTCGGCGTTCCGGCCCATCAACTCGACGCGGCCGGAGGTCGGGTCGGTGATCCCCAACAACATGTCGATGGTTGTCGTCTTGCCGGCGCCGTTGGGGCCGAGGAAGGCGACGACCTCCCCTTGCTTGATGGTGAAATTGATGTGGTCGACGGCCGTCAGGTGTCCTCCCTTGGCAGGGAAGGCCTTGACGAGATCCTCGACGACCACCGCTGTTTCGTTCATGCCTCCATGACACCCCACCAGGCGTGGTTCCGCCCATGGTCCGGCGTCACGAATTCGCCATGACATTCGTCATGGGGGTTAGGCTACGGCAATGACTCGAATCGTCCTGGTACGCCACGGCCAGTCCACCTGGAACCTGGAGCACCGCGTCCAGGGGCAGACGATGGAGGTCCCTCTGACCAGGAGAGGCCATCGTCAGGCCGGTGAGGCCGGACGGAAGGTCGCCGTGCTGGTGCCTCGTCACACCGCACTGCTGAGTTCGGACCAGAAACGTGCCCTGCAGACCGCTCAACGTGTGGGTCGCGCGATTGGGTCGACACCTCAGCCTGACACCCGGCTGCGGGAGCAGTACTTGGGTGACATGGAGGGCAGGCTGTCCAGTGAACTGCACGAGATGCCGGTCCCCGAGGATGCCGACGTTGCCGAGGTCGGCTGGGGTGGCGGGGAGTCGCTTCTCGACGTCTGGCGACGCTGTCGCGATCTGTTGGACGATCTTGCCCAGAATCCCCCCGAGGCCGTCGTCATGGTCAGTCACGGGGACACCCTGCGCGTCATGCTGTCGGCCCTGTCCGGAGGCACCCACCGTGACTGCGACTACTCCCTCGCGCTGACGAATGGGATCGTCATGTACCGGGATCTCGACTTGCACGAGCTGGTGGAGAGCCTTCCGGACCTGTGAGATTCCGTGCTGGGGAATCTCACAGCCTCACGAGCATCTTCCCGGTGTTGGCACCCTCGAGCATGTCGATGAAGGCCTTGGGCGCCGCGTCGAGGCCATCCCGGTAGGTCTCGTCCCAGTGGATCTCGTCGTTCGCCAACCACTGGGCCATCTTCTGCTGGAACTCCGGACGGACTTCCTCGGCGTACTTGGCGATGACGAAACCCCGCAGTGTCAGCCGCTTGCCGATAGCCAGCCCCAGGTTGCGCGGGGCACACGGCGGCTCGACCGAGTTGTACTGGGAGATCGCCCCGCACATGGCCACGCGACCATCGGTGTTGAGGTGGTTGATGGCGGCCTCCAGGTGGTCTCCACCGACGTTGTCGTAGTAGACGTCGATGCCGTCGGGAGCGACCTGTCCGAGCAGGTCGCTCACCGGACCGTCGTGGTAGTTGAAGGCAGCGTCGAAACCAAGGTCACGCAATCGGGCAACCTTGGCATCGGTGCCGGCAGAGCCGATGACCCGCGTCGCCCCGAGCAGGCCTGCCAACTGGCCGACCATCGAGCCGACGGCCCCGGCGGCACCGGAGACGAAGACGGCATCTCCGGCCTTCATCTCCGCGGCGCGTGTCAGACCCGCGTAAGCGGTGAGGCCGGTCATGCCCAGAACACCGAGGTAGGCCGAGGCGGGTGCGATGTCAACGTCAATGACCCTCGCATCGGAGGCGTCGAGAACCGCGTGTTCACGCCATCCGAGCTGGTGGACGACGTGCCTTCCTTCTGGAATGCCTTCGCTGCGCGACGCGATGACGGTGCCTACCGCTCCACCGTCGAGGGGCTGGCCGACCTGGAATGGTGGCACGTAGGACTTGACGTCGTTCATCCGGCCGCGCATGTACGGGTCGACCGACATCACCTCATTGGCGACGAGGATCTGCCCGTCGGCCAGTTCGGGAAGGGTGATCTCCTCGATGCGGAAATTGTCCTCGGTCGGTGCACCGTGTGGTCGGGATGCGAGGTGGACAGCGCGGGTGGAAGTCAGATGGGTGGTGCTCATGGGAGTGTTCCTCTCTCGACGCCGATCAACATCTCGACCATCGCACGCCTCATGCCACCAGACCAGCGGATTCCGCGGAGGGTGATCGCAGGTCATGCACAATGGGGCCATGGCCGAGATCACGATCCTTCGCACTGACATCACCGCTCTCGACGTCGACGCCGTCGTCAATGCGGCGAACCGTCGGCTGGCTGGTGGCGGAGGGGTCGATGGGGCCATCCACCGGGCTGCAGGGTCTGAGTTGTCGGCGGCTTGTCGCAAACTCCGCGAGACCACCCTGCCCGACGGCCTGCCCACGGGGCAGTCGGTGGCCACCACCGCGGGAAAGATGCCTGCCAAGTGGGTCATCCACACCGTCGGTCCGGTCTGGGCGAAGACCATCGACAAGTCTGACCAACTCGCCTCCTGCTACCGCACGTCCCTGCAGGTGGCTGACGAGATCGGCGCGAGAACCGTTGCCTTCCCGACGATTTCGGCAGGGGTGTACGGCTATCCCATGGATGAGGCCACCCGTATCGCCGTCGAAACATGCAAGCAGACCGACACCTCGGTGGAGACGATCTACCTCGTCGCCTTCAACGCCGAGGCCGAAGCCGGGTACCGCTCCGCCCTCGAAAACGAATGATCGGAATTCTTATCCAGCCAGATCGTTGAGGATTCGCTCCAGCACGACGGCGTGATTGACCTCGCGGTCGCCGGCACCGAAGAGCAGGATCACCTCGTCGTGGTCGGCGCACTCGTCAACGAATTTCTTCGCTGCTCCCGACTCGTCGAGATCAGCCTCGTAACGGCCTGCGAACTCGTCGAACCGGTCAGCATCGTGGTTCCACCAGGTGCGCAGTTCCGAGGAAGGGGCCAGATCGGTGCGACGCTCATCGAGCTCGGCATCGTCCTTCTTGACCCCTCGCGGCCACATGCGATCAACGAGAACCCGATACCCCTTGGCCGGGCCCGCCTTGAGGTCGTCACGGATATTCACTGCGCGGAAGGTTGTCACGCCTTCCACTGTGTCACGCCGGGGTCAAGCCTTCTTCTTGGACTTGAAGAAGAGGGGGGCAAGGATGACGACGAGCAGGACGATGGCCACCCAGTTCGCAATCTTCGCGTAGTATTTCAGGGCATCAACGATGGGATCACCGACCCCCCACCCCAGTGCGAAGTAGCCCAGGTTCCAGACTGTGGCGGCGACGAAGTCCAGCGCGACGAACCACTTCACCCTCATCCCGGAGGCACCCGTCAGGACGAAGACCACCGGCATGATCGGCAACGGAATCGGCACATAGGCGACGAGAACTCCCAGCCAGCCGAGCTTACGAGCCCATCTCTCCGCCTGGTCGTAACGGCGTCGGGACCGCTCGGATCGTCCGGCCCAGACCTCGATCATCCCTCGGCCCCACAGTTTTCCGGCCCACCAGTAGACCCAGTCAAGTTTGATCGACATGATCGAGCCCAACAGCAACCACCACAGCCAGTGCGGGGCCTGATTGACCGATGCCAGCGCTCCGGTCGCTGCTGCACCGGTACGGGATCCCGTGAGCCCCACGAGGATCGGCGGGTCAAGGCCGAGCAGCCAACCACGCAGCGGGAGCATGGCCAACGAGAAGATGCCGAGGAAGCCGATCCACCCCATGCACCAGTAGTCGGAGCGGCCTGGCTTGTGGTTCCAGGGCATGCCCTCGGCCTTCCACCACTCCTCCTCGTCCTCGGCGGAGTCGTCGCCGACGGCGGACCTCTCCAGTTCATCCTCGACCGCGGCAAGGGCGGTGGCGGCAACGGCGAAGGAATCCTTCTCCCCCGCAGCCGCAGTACTCATCTCGTCCTGCACGCCGTCGAGGATACCCAGTGCAGGTGACAGTCCTGCAGCTGCGATGTCTGCCGAGAGGGGAACGCACTTCTCCTGACCTCGTACGGACGGTAGCGTGACCTCTCAACCGGCGTCACCCACAGCACACGCGAACCGGCCGGGCGGGGAAGGACCGCATGATCCGTTTCGACCACGTCAGCAAGCGTTTCGACGAGGGCACTGTCGCCGTCGAGAATTTTGACCTGGAGGTGGAATCCCACCACCTGGTCGTCTTGCTGGGGTCATCCGGATGCGGAAAGACCACCCTGCTGAGGATGGTCAACCGAATGGTCGATCCGTCCGAGGGCCGAGTACTCATCGACGACACCGACGTCGCCACGGTTGATCCGGTCAAGCTGCGTCGTCAGATCGGATACGTCATGCAATCGGGTGGGTTGCTCCCCCACCGAACCGTGGTCGACAACATCGCCACAGTGCCGCTTCTCTCCGGTGCTTCCCGGAGCGCTGCCCGCTCCCGAGCCATGGATCTGTTGGAAAGGGTCGGCCTGGACTCCTCGTTGGCCCGGCGCTACCCCACCCAGCTGTCCGGCGGTCAGCGCCAGCGGGTCGGAGTGGCCCGGGCACTTGCCGCCAACCCCGACATCCTCCTCATGGACGAACCCTTCGGCGCCGTCGATCCGGTGGTGCGTGCCGAGTTGCAGCAGGGTCTTCTACGTATCCAGAAGGATCTCGCCAAGACGATCGTATTCGTCACCCATGACGTCGACGAGGCCTTCCTGCTCGGCGACGAGGTCCTCGTGCTGAGACGCGGTGCCCAGGTCGCCCAGCGGGGCCGTCCCGACGAGATCCTGCTCCACCCCGTCGACGACTTCGTCTCCTCTTTCATCGGCGGAGATCGTCGCAGTCTCCACGTCGAACGGCGCGACGAGTCGGCCACCGTCGTCGACGCCGGTGGCCGACTCGTCGGTCGTCTCACCGGAACTCCCGAGGAGAACTCGTGAACACCCGGTGGATCGACGAGAACCGGGACCAAATCTGGCAATTGACGAGCCACCATGCCGTGCTCGGCATCATTCCGGTGGTCGTGAGCCTCGTGCTGTCAGTCCCGCTGGGGTGGTGGGCGCACCGTTCTCGGACCGCACGCCGCCTCCTGGTACCCGGCGCCTCCATCCTGTACGCCCTTCCCTCCTTGCCACTGTTCGTCCTGTTGCCGCTCATCCTCGGCACGAAAATCCTCGATCCGATCAATGTCATCGCCGCCCTCACCCTCTACGGCATCGCCCTGTTGGTGAGGACGGCCACCGATGCCTTCGACTCGGTGGGGCGATCGGTACGTCGTGACGCCGTCGCCATGGGTTACTCCAATCCCCAGGTGTTCTGGCGGGTGGCCCTGCCGCTGGCAGTCCCCGCCATCACTGCGGGAATGCGGGTGGTCTCGGCATCCACGTTGTCCTTGGTCAGCGTCGGTGCCCTCATTGGCGTCCCCTCCCTGGGCTACTTCTTCACGGACGGTTATCAGCGTTCCTTCCCGACCGAGATCTGGGTCGGGATCATCGGGACCTTGGTCCTGGCAATCATCTTCGACCTCGTCATCGTCGCGGTCGGCCGTCTCCTCACGCCCTGGCAGCGTCGCAAGGGGGAGTCGGCATGACCCAGATTGCATCTGCTTTCACCTGGTTGGCGACCTCATCGCACTGGAGTGGTCCCGGAGCCATCGGGGTCCGCATCGGCGAGCATCTCTGGTACACCCTGTTGGCCATCCTCCTCGCCTCGGTCATTGCGATCCCCGCTGGTCTGGCGATTGGCCACACCGGCCGTGGAAGGACCGTCGCAGTGGCCTGTTCGGGGGCTCTGCGCGCACTGCCGTCCCTCGGGCTGCTCACCTTGCTGGCCATCTCGACGACGATGGGAATCGAGCATCCCGTCGTCCCGGCCACCATCGTGCTGGCGATCCTGGCGATCCCGCCACTGCTGGCCGGCAGCTACTCCGGGATTGAAGCCGTCGACGACGAGGTGACTGACGGAGCTCGAGCCTGCGGCATGACGGGGATGCAGGTCCTACGCCGCGTCGAGCTGCCGCTGGCTGCTCCCCTGCTGCTGGGAGGGTTGAGGTCAGCCACCCTGCAGGTCATCGCGACGACGACCATCTGCTCCTACCTGGGCATGGGTGGCCTGGGACGTTTCATCCTTGATGGTCTGGCAGTCTCCGATTACCCGCAGATGCTCGCCGGGTCCATCGTCATCATCGTGTTGGCCCTCGCCATCGATGGCCTACTCGCCCTGACAACGCGCCTACTCACCGGTCCGGGTGTGCGACACGCCCTAGCCCTCGCCCCACAGTGATCACCCATCGAATGGAGCAAGAATGACCACGACGACTCGCCGAACACTGCTCGGAGCCGCATTGCTGACCGGCCTGGCGGCGTGTTCCTCCCATGATCCCCTCGACTCGAACGACTCCGGCTCCGGTGGCACAGGTGTGACCGTCGGATCGGCGAATTTCACCGAGTCCGAGATCATCGCCGAGGTCTACGCCCAGGCTCTCGAAAAGGCTGGCGTCAGCGTCAAGCGTCGGATGCAGATCGGCGCCCGCGATGTCTACGTCAAGGCCCTCAAGGACGGCTCGATCGACCTCGTCCCGGAATATTCCGGGAACCTGCTGCAGTTCTTCCAGGGATCCTCGACGGCCTCTGACGAGAAGTCGGTCATGGACGCTCTGCGCAAGGCAGTGCCGTCGGGCATGTCCGTGGGGGAACCGTCAGCAGCCCAGGACGCCGACTCCTGGTGCGTCACCTCCGAGTTCTCCAAGGCCCACAAGGTCACTTCCCTGGCAGATCTGGCCAAGCTGGACGCCGTCAAGGTGGGCGGAAATCCTGAGCTCAAGGAACGTCCCTACGGGCCCAGGGGATTGACGAAGGTGTACGGGGTCCCGGCATCCAGGATCAAGTTCACCGCGCTGTCGGACTCCTCCGGTCCGCTCACCGTCAAGGCGTTGACGTCAGGGACGGTCGACCTCGTAGATCTCTACACGACGACTCCCGCGATCAAGGAGCAGAACCTCGTCGTCCTGGAGGACCCCAAGCACCTCGTCGTGCCTCAGAACGTCGTCCCGCTGATGAACACAAAGGTTGACGACAAGGCCCGCGACCAACTGGCCAAGGTCTCGAGGGCCCTGACCACCGACGACCTCATCGCCATGAACCAACGAGCCCAGGGGGACGAGAAGGCTTCGGCGTCAACCATTGCCAAGGATTGGCTGGGAAGGAAGGGGCTGGCCTGATCACCAGCCCCTCACCAGAAATCTCAGCCGATCTCCTCGCGAGCCTCCTCGAAGGCCTTGATGGCCCTGTCGAGCTGTTCACGGGTCAGTCCGGCAGACATCTGGGTACGGATGCGGGCCTTGCCTCGGGGCACCACTGGGTAGCTGAAGGCGCGCACGTAGATCCCCTTGGCGAGCATGGCGTCGGCCATCTTCGCGGCCTTGACGGCGTCGCCGATCATGACGGGGCAGATCGGATGATCCGACTCCGGGATGTCGAATCCGCGTGCGGTCATCTCGGCACGGAAGTACGCGGTGTTGTCGCGCAGACGATCCAGAAGGTCCGAGCTCGACTTGAGCAGTTCTAGGGTCGCCAGGGCGGCACCGGCGATGGACGGGGCGAGCGAGTTCGAGAACAGATAGGGGCGTGAGTTCTGACGCAGTATCTCGACGACTTCGCGGTGGGAGCAGGTGTAGCCGCCAGAGGCTCCGCCCAGGGCCTTGCCGAGGGTGCCGGTCAGGACGTCGACACGGTCACGCACTCCCCAGCGCTCGGGCGTGCCGGCACCAGTCTTGCCCACGAATCCGACGGCATGGGAGTCGTCGACCATGACCATCGCACCGTACCTTTCGGCAAGATCACAGATCTGCGGCAGCGGTGCGACGAAACCGTCCATGGAGAAGACGCCATCGGTGGCGACCATGATGTGCTTGCAGCCCTTGGCCTGGGCGTCCTTGAGCTGGGTCTCCAGGTCGGCCATGTCCTGGTTGTGGTAGCGGAAACGCTGTGCCTTGCACAGCCGGACGCCGTCGATGATCGAGGCATGGTTGAGCTCGTCGGAGATGATGGCGTCGTCGGGCCCCAACAGCACCTCGAAGAGACCACCGTTGGCGTCGAAGCAGGACGAGTACAGGATGGTGTCCCAGTTGTCGGGGTCATCGGGGTGCAGGAACTCGGTGATGGCCCGCTCCAGCTTCTGGTGCAGGGTCTGGGTGCCGCAGATGAATCGCACCGAGGCCATGCCGAAGCCCCACTCGTCGAGGGCCTTCTTGGCGGCGTCGACGAGCACCGGTGAGTCAGCCAGACCGAGGTAGTTATTGGCGCACAGGTTGATGACCTCGCGTCCGTCGTCGACGGTGATCTCGCCTGACTGGGGGCTGGTCAACGGGGCCTCGGCCTTGTACAGCCCTTCCTCCTTGAGGGCTGCGATCTTGGCGCTGAGTTCGTCCTTCATGGATCCGTACATGGTGATTGTCCTTCCTTCGTCGATCAGTCGAGGCATTCCCAGTTCATGACGACCTTGCCGCCATGGCCCGAGCCGGCGACGTCGAATGCCTCACGGAATTCCGTGATGGGGAACCTGTCGGTGATGACCCCGGAGATGTCCAGACCGGAGCGGATGAGGGAGGCCATGGTGTACCAGGTCTCGAAGATCTGACGGCCGGTGACTCCCTGGATCGTGATCATGTTGAAGATGATCTTGGACATGTCGAGGGTGATGGCCTTGCTCGGGGTTCCCAGCAGGGCGATACGACCGCCATGGGTCATGTTGTCGATCATGGAGGTCAGGGCGGCACCCGACCCGGACATCTCCAGACCGATGTCGAAGCCCTCCTTCATGTCGAAGCGGTTCCACACCGTCTCCAGACCCTCCCGGGAGACATTGACGGTGTTGTCCAGGCCGAGCCTCTGGGCCAGTTCGAGCCTCTCGTCGGACAGGTCGGTGACGACGACGTTGCGCGCCCCCTGGAACTGGGCGACGAGGGCCGCCATGATCCCGATGGGTCCGGCTCCCGACACGAGGACGTCCTCGGCCAGGCAGGGGAACTGCAGCGCCGTGTGAACGGCATTGCCGAAGGGGTCGAAGATTGCCGCGACATCGGGGTCGAGGTTCGGGATGTGGTGGACCCAGATGTTGCTGGCCGGCATGACGAAGTACTGGCAGTAGGCCCCGTCAACCGCGTATCCGATGCCTTGGGTATTGCGGCACAGGTGTCGCTTACCGGCCAGGCAGGCCCGGCAGCGGCCGCAGACGTAGTGGCCCTCACCAGAGACGAGCTGGCCGACCTCCAGATCATTGACCTCGGAACCGAGCTCGACGATCTCACCGCAGAACTCGTGTCCGAGGACCAGCGGGGTGTGCACCGTCTTGGAAGCCCATCCGTCCCACGTGTCGATGTGGACGTCGGTGCCGCAGATCCCACTGCGCAGCACCTTGACTACGACATCGTTCGGGCCCGGGGTCGGGTCGGGAATGTCAATGAGTTCAAGCCCCGGTTCCGGCCGGGTCTTCGCCAAGGCCTTCATGGCCCCTCACCTTTCCGGGGCATGACCCCCTCAACCACATCTTTGTGACGACACAACTGTGCCACTACCCGAACAGTGCTGCACGTCGGGTGGTGAACTCCGGGGCTCAGCCCTTCAAACCCGAGCTGGCCAGCCCTTCGATGACCCTCTTCTGCATCGAGAAGAACAGCAGGAAGATCGGTGCCATGGCCATCACGGAGGCGGCCATCATGAGGGCGAACTCGCTGGAGTGCTGTCCGGCCAAGGTGGCTATACCTACGCTCAACGGCATGGATTCCTCCCGCGTGGTTACGATGAGTGGCCACAGCAGGTCATTCCAGGACCACAACACAGTCGTGATCATGACGGCAAACAAGCCTGGCTTGACGACGGGAACCATGACTCGCCAGAAGGTCTGCCACGGATTGCACCCGTCAAGGCGGGCTGCTTCCTCCAACTCGACGGGCAGGCTCATGAACGACTGCCGCATCAGGAAGACGCCGAAGGCCGAGAAGAAACCTGGCAACACGATGCCCCACGGGGTCTCCAGCAGGCCAAGGTCACGAATGATCTGGTACTGGCCAATGAGATAGGACTGTCCGGGCACCATGAGGATGGCCAGCACGAACCCGAAAAGGATGGACTTGCCTCCGAATTTCATCCGGGCGAAGGCGTATCCACCCATGGCGCACAGGATCAACTGCGCGACGGTTCGCAGGACGGTGATCGTCACCGAGACACCGAACTGCTTGAGGAATGGCAACCTCGTGAAAACGTCGGCATAGTTCTTGAACTGCCACTCGTCCGGGATGAACTTGGGCGGAACGGCCTGAATCTCAGCGTTCGTCGACAAGGACATGAGCACCTGGTAGACGAACGGGAACACCATGAAGATGCCGCCAATGATCAGTAATATGTGGACGCCAACCAGGCCTTTCTGGGAGTTTCGGTCGCCCTTCTTGACGAGCTGGTCGATCTCCTGCTCACTCAAGCCCTCGCCAGCCTGCGTGATCTCAGACATAGTTGACCCACTTCTTCTGACCCAGGAACTGAATGAAGGTGACGATGGCGACCAAGAGGAAGATGACAATGGCGATCGCAGCGCCTACCCCTTGGTCGTTGTTGACGAAGGCCTCCCGGTAGAACAGGGACACCAAGGACCTCGTTCTGGGCTCAGCCGGATTGCCGGTACCGATCATGGCGTATAAGGCATCGAAGAGCTGGAATCCGCTGATCGTCGTCATGATCACCAGGAAGAAGATCGACGGTGACAACAGCGGAACCGTGATCGACCAGAACTGGCGCCATCTCGAGGCACCGTCAATGGATGCGGCCTCGTACAACTCTCGAGGAATCGATTTCAGACCTGCCGACAAGATGATGACGTTGAAACCAATGGATGCCCACAGCCCGAACAGGGCAACCGCGAACAGCGCCCATCCCGGGGTGACGAGCCAATAGGGAGGATTGCTTGCACCAAGTCCACGGAGTATCTGGTTGAGGAGACCGAACTGGCCGTTGTACACGATCTTCCAGACCTGGGCGACAGCCATCGGCATGGCCAGATAAGGCATGAAGTACAGTGCTCGATACAACCCCTTGAACTTCAGGCCTGGCAGTTCAATCATCGACGCGATGATGACCGACAGTGGGATCCCCAGCAGGACGATGAGCGTATACAGCAAAGTGTTGAGCATCGCCGAGCCCAGATCAGGACTCGAGAACAGGTCGTTGTAGTTCTGCAGTCCGACGAACTCGGGATTTCCTCCGAACGCATTGGTCTGCTGCAACGAGGCGACGATGTTCTTGACGATGGGCCAGTAGTAGAACACCGCGATGCCGAGCATGAGTGGACCGATGAAGGGGATGGGCCATGCTCCGACGCTCGTCGGATTTGGTCGTCCGGGCCGGTGGGATCCCGACCCGGAGGGCGAGGCAGCCGCCTGACTGCCTCGCACACCGGGCCGTGGCATCACTTCTCCTTGCTCAGAGCGTTGTTCATGAAGGCTGCCAGCTTCTTGGCAGCCTGAGGCACCGGGGTCTCGCCGGCAAAGGCCGGGTTGAGGAAATCAGCCTCACGGTTGACCCAGGCGTCGGTGTTACGGCTAACCGGGTAGGTCACGGCGTAGCTCGTCGCGGCGGCGACGAACATCTTGCAGTTCCACTTCGGGTAGCTCTTGATCCACGCGTCCTGAGTTCCGTTAAAGGCCGGGATGGCGGTGCCGTTCTTCGCCTCGACCTCCTGGCTCCCTTTGCCTGACATGTGAGCAATGAGGGCTAGGGCTGCTGCCTTGTTCTCGCTCTTGGCGGAGGCAACCCATCCGAGACCGTGGATGATGGTGCCTTTCTTTTCCTTCTTGGGCAGGTCGATGACGTCGTAGTCGTCCTCCTTGCCCTTGAACTCCTCGGCTAGCTCGGAGGCCGTCCAGTCACCGGTCCAGAACATGGCGGACTTGCCGCTCTTGAACATCTGGGACGGCTTGGTGTCAGTGACGACCTTCGGGGAAGCGACCGATCCATCCTTGACCCAGTCGGCCCAGCACTGCAGCCCTTCGATGCTCTTGGAATCGTCGAATCCGGATTTGTTGTCCTTGATGACGTAACCACCGGCCTGGGCGATCGTGTTGTAATAAGTGCCCTGTCCGTCGCCGTTGATGGTGGTCGCACATCCGTAGATGCCCCTGGGTTTGCCCCAGTCGGAGATCTTCTTGGCCTTGTTGTGGAAGTCGTCCCAGGTCCAGTCAGCGGTCGGGAAGTCGACTCCGGCCTCCTTGAAGATCTTCTTGTTGTAGAAGACGCCAATGGTGTCGAAGTCCTTCGGCACTCCGTAATGCTTGCCCTCGTAGGTGTAGAGGTCGACAAGGGCTTTCGGGTAGTCCGACCACTTCACGCCGGCATCCGTGATCTTGTCGATCGGGGCGAGCATACCGTTGGCGGCGTACAGCTGGATGTTGGGACCGTTCATCCAGAACACGTCGGGAAGCTCGTTGCCCTGGGCCTGGGTGCGCAGCTTGTTCCAGTAATCCTTGAACCCGGCCAGGTTCGTCTTGACCTTGATGTTCGGGTACTTTTTGGCGAAGGACTTGAGGTTCTCCTCGATCGTCTTCGTCTGGTTCTTGTCCCAGTAGGCCAGGGTCAGCTCAGCGGACGTGTTCGAGTCGACGCTTGGCGAGACGTCCGTCTTGTCGTTCTTGCTCGACGACGAGCATCCGGCGATGGTCAGGGTGGCGAGGGCCGCCCCTCCCATGATGAAACCTCTGCGATCCATGATTGACCTCTCTGTCTCGTTGTGATCACTTGACCTGGTTGTTGTTGAAGTATTGGACGATCCCCTCGTCCAGCGTCGGCACCTGGCGCGGCGTCGACCCTTGACGCAACGACTCAGTGGCCTCGATCCCCGCTGCGACCGCATACCAGGCGCCCAACGGCGAGGTATCCGTACGGGTTCCGTTCCTCACGAAGTTGAGGAACTCGGTGACGGTCAACACGTCGGCGTCACCGTGTCCATTGGCGTCCCCGATGATCGGGACGGTCTCATCACCGTCGGCGTTGTAGTGGGTTCGCTTGTTCCACAGTCGAATGACACCTCCCTCACCGTCACCGAAGTTCTCGATGCGCCCCTCCGTGCCGATGACGGTGTAGTTGCGCCAGTAGTCCGGGGTGTAGTGGCACTGCTGGTAGGACGCGAAGACGCCGGACTCCATCCGCATGAGCATCATCGAGATGTCCTCGACGTCGATGACCGGGTTGAGTCCCTTCTGGGTCAGCGGAGGCCAGTTGTCGAGGGAGTACCAGTCGCCCATGAGCTGGTCAGAATTGTCGCGACGATCAGTGATCCGGTCGTAGAGGGTGAGCCCGCCCATCCCGACGACGTCAGTGGTGTGGGAATCGGCGAACCAGTGCATGACGTCGATGTCGTGGGCAGCCTTCTGCAGCAGCAAACCCGTGCCATGCTCGCGAGTGGCATGCCAGTCCTTGAAGTAGAAGTCACCGCCCGACCCGACGAAGTGACGACACCAGATGGCCTTGACCTCGCCGATCCGGCCAGAGCGGATGAGATCGCGCATCGACCGCACGACGTTCATGTGGCGCATGTTGTGACCGACGTAGAGCCTCGTCCCGGTCTCGTAGGCGGTGGTGAGAACCTTGGTCGCCGAATCCATCGTGATGGCCAGGGGCTTCTCCAGGTACACCGGGATCCCCGCCTCCAACAGCTGACAGGTGACCTCGGCGTGGGTGTCGTCAGGGGAGGTGACGAAAGCGACGTCGATTCCCGATGCGATGAGCCCGGCAACGTCAGAGGTGATCGTGATGGAGTCGGGGTCCTTCCCGAGCCGGTCGGCCACCCGCTCGCGGGCCAGGTGATGGGGCTCGCAGACAGCGGTCACGAGGCCGTCGTTGCCCTCCAGCTCGGCGTTGAGGGCCAGGCGCGAGCGCGCGCCGACGCCGACGACGCCCACCCTCATGCGATCGCCAGTGTGTCCTTCTCGATGGGTTGTCGTCATGACGCTGTGCTGTCCTTTCTCGACTTCGGAAACGACTTTGGCCATGCCACGCAAGGCCACGGGATGCGGGTGTCCGGTACCGAGGGCCTTCCTCGTCACCAGTTCCAGTGCGGTGTTGAGGGCCCCGACGACCGATGCAGCCTGCCCCAATTCCTCGACCTCGGCGGTCATCGCCTCCGAGTCGAGAGGACGCCGAGCCATGAGCCGAGCGATGATGCGGCGAATCACCGTGACCGACGCATTCGTGGGTCCAGACATGACGATGACGTCCGGGTCGATGACGGCCGCGACCGAACCGGTCGTCAGGGCTGCTCGATCGATCCAGTCGTCGTCGGGCATCTCGTCGCCGTCCAGGCGAAGATCGAGCACGTCGCTGATCTCACCGGCGTTCCAGGTACGTCCGCGATGCAGTTGTCCGTCGAGGACCAGTCCGGTGTGCAGTCCGCGGGTCATCCGCACCAGGAGCATGTCAGCATCGGTGTCGAGGCGACCGCGCTGACGACGCTGGCAGAACTCGCCATAAGCAGCCATGTTGATGTCGTTGTCGACGGTGACCGGGACATCAAGGCGCCGGGAGAGCGTTCGGCCCAAGTCCAACCCGGTCCACTGCGGCACGAGGTCGCTTCGCACGATGCGACCATCGCCGTCGATGACGCCCGTCGTCGAGACCGCCAGGTGCAGCAACGGCCCCTTGTCCCCGCACGCATCTCGCAATGACTCGATCGCGCTCACGACGGTGTCGAGACGGGCTTCGGGTCGGTGCTGGTCGAGCCGAGAACTACGGGCGTCGAGGATCGTCCCGCCGAAAGTGGCCGCCACCAGGAGCATCGAGTCGACGAGGATGTCGGCCCCGATGACGATTCCGACGTCCTCACCCAACGACCACACCGAGGCAGGGCGCCCCAGACCGCCACCATCGGAGGTGCCACGGACCACCCATCCGGACGACTCGAGGTCATTGAGGATTGAGATGACGGTCGGACGTGACAACCCGGTGCCCTCGACGAGATCGGCCGCGCTCATGGCCTCTCCGGCACGCAGTTCGAGCAGGATGTCGTCGGCTCTCTCACTGCGTCGATCACGCTTCGCCACCGTCACCACTCCTTCTCCGCGACCAAGGTCACCGTGGGTCCATGCCCTCACGATCCTTGTAAAGGCATATTTCAAAACACGGTTTCAATTCTTGTTGGAAAGAGAATGAACCACCACGGCGAGTTGGTCAAGGGGTTTGTCGGAACTCGTCATCACGATGCCTTGCGGTGGCCCCTTCAGCGGCGGACAACCCAGTGCCGGCCGTCATTGCGCTTCACTGACATTGCGCCTCGATCTTTGGCAAAATCGATGCCGTGGCAGTCAGTGTTTTCGATATCTTCAAGGTAGGCATCGGCCCATCCAGTTCCCATACCGTCGGCCCCATGCGAGCCGCACAGATCTTCGTGACTGATCTGGCTCAATCACCGGCGTGGCCCGACGTCACCCGGGTGCGCGCCGAACTCTTCGGCTCACTGGGGGCGACCGGACACGGACATGGCTCCGAAGCCGCCGTCCTGTTGGGCCTGGAGGGAGAGGATCCCGCCACCGTCGACACCGACCAGACCCCAGCTCGAGCCGCCACCATCGCCAACAGAGGACGCATCACCCTCAATGCCGTCCATGGTGGTCGGGAGATTTCCTTCGACGTCACGACGGACCTCATCCTGCATCGCAACCGGTCCTTGCCCTTCCATCCCAACGGCATGACATTCACGGCCTGGTCGGGTCAGGAGGTCGTCGCCGAGCGCACCTTCTACTCCATCGGCGGTGGCTTCGTCGTCGAACACGGTGAGGACGAGCATCCCGCCATCGTCCGTGACTCGGCTCCGGTCCCCTACCCCTTCAAGACAGGCAAGGAACTGCTGGAACAGTGCTCTGATTACCGGATGAGCATCCCCGAGGTCACCATGGCCAATGAGATGACTGTCCGCGACGAGGAACACGTGCGCGGCGAACTCCTGGACATCTGGGCCGTCATGCACGCCTGCGTCGAGCGTGGTTGTTCCCGCTCCGGCGTTCTCCCAGGTGGACTGCACGTGCGTCGCCGTGCCATGAAGATGCACCGCGATCTCGCTACCCGGGAGCGCATCACCCCAGGCAAGCCAGAACCCTTCGGATCGGTCGACTGGCTGACGGTGTGGGCCCTGGCGGTCAATGAGGAGAACGCAGCAGGTGGACGTATCGTCACCGCCCCCACCAACGGTGCGGCCGGCATCATCCCGTCCTGCCTGCACTTCGCGGTGAAGTTCCTCTCCCCTGGCTCCGACATCGACTCGGGTACTCCCGGAGTCAACACCGGTGACGACGACCTCATCGTCGACTTCTTGCTGGCCGCCGGCGCCGTCGGCGAGATCTACCAGCAGTCAGCGTCCATCTCTGGGGCTGAGGTCGGCTGCCAGGGCGAGGTCGGCGTGGCATGTTCGATGGCCGCAGCCGGTTTGGCCCAGGTCATGGGCGGGACACCTGCCCAGGTCTGCAACGCGGCCGAGATCGGCCTCGAGCACCACCTCGGGCTCACCTGCGATCCCGTCGGTGGTCTGGTTCAGATTCCGTGCATCGAGCGCAATGCCCTGGGTGCCATTAAGGCCGTGACGGCTGCCCGTCTGGCCATGGCAGGCGACGGCTCCCAAATCGTCAGCCTTGATCAGGTCATGAAAACCATGATGGAAACCGGACGCGACATGAAGGTGAAATACAAGGAGACGGCGCGAGGCGGACTCGCGGTGAACATCGTCGAGTGCTAGCAGCTCGACGGATCATCTCCCCGGGGATCCCCCTCTAAGAAGGACGGCTTGACTATCCAAAGAACGAGGAAATAATTCAACAAAATCAAGCCGGCGCGAGAGAGTATTTTCACCTGCCGACATAGGCAACCGTATCTGCTTTGCCGATATCACCAGCGATGAGAAACATGGAAACCAGATCCATGCACACAGTGCCCATACCCGTGATTGAGGCATCACGGGGCGGCACATGCGCCAGAAACGTCATCGCCCTCACCAGAGAACGCACCTCACTCTCAGAGACTCTGACGGAACGGTATTTTCAAATTTCACTAACACCTTCAAGATGAAGGGAATCATTCACGGCTGCAAAGACAACACATTGTATGGCCATATGACCGTTTGCAATGGACTGGCGTTCCATAAGATCATTATGTCAAGCCACGTTTATGCTCGGATGAAGAAAAACGTAAACTTTGCCCATCCTCGCATGAACATCGAAAATGCCATCATGATCTTGTTCGTATTATCGTTTTGATCGTCGAAGTCATCGTTCTAGTGGTGATGTGCTGGTGATACAAAGCCACGATCATTACGGGACTCAATTACAGGGTCCCCCGTGGGAGCAGCCCTGAACCCCAGCTTGTAGGCCGGTGCGATGACGCCCACCGGTCCGTGGGCCGCACCCACACGAAGGGCGGCTCACGGCTCAGCCACAAGGTGCACCAGCCGACAAGGCAAAACACTTCTTTCAGCCAGCCTCTTGCCACCATCGCGGGCAATGTCCCTTATGATCGACACCAGGTCCTCGCAATATCCGCGGGGATCCCGGCGGCACCCTTGGTCGTCGGATTTCCACAACGGATCGTCGGGCACGTACCTGCCCGTGGAAAGGATTAACGGTTATGGCAACCGTGCAGTACAAGGAGGCGACTCGGGTTTACCCGGGCACCGATCGCGCAGCCGTCAGCAAGCTCAACCTGGAGATCGGCGATGGTGAGTTCATGGTCCTCGTCGGGCCGTCTGGCTGTGGTAAGTCCACCTCCCTGCGAATGCTGGCCGGCCTCGAAGAGGTCAATGCCGGTTCCATCTGGATCGGAGACCGCGACGTCACCGATCTGCCCCCGAAGGACCGTGACATCGCCATGGTCTTCCAGAACTACGCCCTGTACCCCCACATGACCGTGGCCGACAACATGGGCTTCGCCCTCAAGATGCAGAACGTGCCGAAGGCTGAGCGTCAGCAGCGCGTTCTCGAGGCTGCCAAGCTCCTCGGTCTCGAGGACTTCCTCAACCGCAAGCCGAAGGCTCTCTCCGGTGGTCAGCGTCAGCGTGTCGCCATGGGTCGCGCCATCGTTCGTAACCCTCAGGTCTTCCTCATGGACGAGCCGCTGTCGAACCTCGACGCCAAGCTCCGTGTCCAGACCCGCACCCAGATCGCTGCCCTGCAGCAGCGCCTCGGTGTCACCACCGTCTACGTGACCCACGACCAGGTCGAGGCCATGACGATGGGCGACCGCGTTGCCGTCATGAAGGACGGCATCCTGCAGCAGGTCGACTCCCCGCTGGCCCTCTACGACACCCCGAAGAACCTCTTCGTCGCCGGCTTCATCGGCTCCCCTGCCATGAACCTCATGGAGGGCAACGTCGTTGATGGTGGCGTCAAGCTCGGTGACTACGTCGTTCCGGTTTCCCGCGAGGTCCTAGCCAAGGCCCCGAACGAGACCAAGCTCACCCTCGGTATCCGCCCGGAGTCCTTCACCCTCGCCAGCGAAGGCGTCGGACTCGACGTTGCCGTCGTCGAGGAACTCGGCGCTGACGCCTACCTCTACGGCTCCCTCGTCGGTTCCGGCAAGGAAGCCTCGATCGAGGATGGTGAGGCCCACCAGGTCGTCGCTCGTATCTCGTCTCGTCGTCCTCCGCAGCGGGGCGAGCAGGTGCGCCTGGGTGTCGACCCGGCCGCCGTGCACGTCTTCAGCCAGGAGACCACTGAGCGCATCTCCTGATCCTCGGTTTCCGCAGACACGACGAGGCCCCCGGTTCTTCCGAGGGCCTCGTCGTGTTCTGTGTGGCCATGGGGGGCGTGCCCTGATTCTCGCCGTCGAACGCAGCGAACTCTTTCATCTCTGCTTGTGTGACACGGCCCCTCAGCGAGCTGCTGCGGCTATGTCCGAACGTCGATGCAGCCTGTGCTTATTTCAATTTACATCACTTTGATAAGTCGCCTTATCAGCTACTTCATATATCAAAGGCGGCTACTCCAGTAAGCTGCTTGCAGCGGAAGGAGGAACCATGACAACTCAGCAGACGCTGTCTCTGGGGCAGATCGCCCGGCTGTGCCACGTCAAGCGCGCCGTGGCGACGATGTGGCTCAAGCGCCCTGTCGCCGGCGCCCCGTTTCCCTCCCCGTCCCCCACGGGCCGCTATGCAGCCGACGAGGTGCTCGACTGGCTGGAGCGGACCGGCCGGGGCAACAATCCCCAGCCCCGACTCGACCTCGCCCTCGAAACCACCTTCAACGCGGGCCGTGGCACGAAGGAAATGCAAGCCCTGACCGCGATGGTGGCTGCCCGGAGCATCGTCGACTGCCCGCTGGCGAGCATGGACACCGAGGATCTCCTCGATGCCGTCGAGGAGGCCGACCCCGACGATGACTGGCTCTGGTCGGAGGTCGAGGCGCTCGACGTCGAGAGGCTCTCTCATGAGGCTGACGCGCTAGTCGAGGCAGCCTGGACAACCTCCGACGCCCACGACCGGCTGGTGCAGGAGGTGACGCGTCGGACCGCGAACACACCCCGCCTCGCCGAAGACTTCGTCGCCCTGGTTAGCACAGCCGCCAAGGCCTTGCTGTCCCCGGGCGGGGAGCTCGTGGACGTTAACGGGACCGCCAACGACGTGCTGGTGAACCTGATGCGCGACGAGGACCTCCAGGATGTCGGGCTAGTCCTGCCCGGCGAGGGTGCCGGTCATCGGATGGCGCGACAGCGTCTGGCGGTGCGCCACCTCGTCGCGCGCACACCCTCGTTCGACGACGACTGGCAGCTAGCCGAAGGCAGCGTCATCCTCGCCCGCTTGGAGTCCGACGTGCACGCAGCACTAGATGACCTCGACCAGCTCTCGCTCCAACTCGCGCCGGGCACACGGGCCCTCGTGATTGGTCCAGCCCAGATCCTCGTCGACCCGCTGGGCAGCTCCACGAGCCGTCGCGACGCTGTCCTGCGTGACCACTTGGTGCGCGCTGTGGTGCGACTCCCCCAGGGTCTCTTGGCCGATGGGGCGCGGGGGCATCTGGCGTTGTGGCTGATGGATGGAACGGCGGATGCCCGCCCCTTCGTCGGTGACCTCAGTGGCACCCCGTTGAACAGCGCCTTACGCCAGCGGCTATTGGATGATCTGGTGGCTGTGGCCCAGCAAGACAGTCGCCGCTGCATCGAGTTGCTGCACCCGGTGGCACTCCCCTCCCTCCTAACGCGCTCCAGGTCGCTGGTAACGCTGGGCCAGACCGTGCCGGTGGGGCTGCCCAGTGCCCCCGGTGATGACGCGGCCAAAATCCAGCAACTGCTCACCAGGCTCACGGTTTCCGAGCCGAGTCCGATGGAGGGCATCACGGCGCGGGTGGCCACCGGCCGCACACCATCGTTGGTGGTGCTGGGTGAGCTGGCCCAGCAGCGGCTGGCGAAGGTGGTGTCCGGTACGCGCCTCAACGTCGAGGCGCTCCCCGAGGGGTCGTCCAGGCTGTGGACCGCTGCCGGGTTAGCCCGCCGCGCACCGCAACCCGTCGACATGCTGCAGCTGACCCGGCAGGCTCCCGAGGCGAAGGTGACCCAGCCTGGCGACGTGGTCTTCTGCTCGACCGGGAAGCCGGTCGCCCAGGTGGACGACGAAGGTAGCGCAGTCGTCGCTTATCCAGCGCGGGTACTCCGTCTCGATTCCCGTGCGCCCATCTCACCGCGGTCCGTCGCGGCCGTCATCAATGAGCTTCCTGCCGGATGCGGTGCGTGGCGTACTTGGCAGGTCCCCATAGCCCGGGACCGCAGGGCTACCGACGACACGCTGGCTTTGCTGGAGCGGTGCGAGCGCCAGTTGCAGGACCGACAGAATGTGGTGGACGAGCTCCGCCGCGTGGTGATGCGTTGCGTGCCCTGTGGTGCAGTGACGCTCACCACGACCGAGAAGAAGGAGGGCCAGTGATGGCACCCAGGAAGAAACAGGACGCACTGTTACCCAGCACCGACAAGGAGCTGAAGGACACCCTGTGGAAGGCTGCCGACAAGCTGCGCGGCTCGATGGATGCTTCTCAGTACAAGGACGTGGTGCTGGGGCTGGTCTTCCTCAAGTACGTCTCGGATGCGTTCACGGCGCGGGCTAGCGCGCTGACCGCCGAGCTGACCGAGGAAGGCTATGACGCCGAGGCAATCGCCGAGACTCTGGAAGACCGTGACGAGTACACCGCCTCGAACGTCTTCTGGGTGGACGAGGATGCCCGCTGGCCCCATCTGGTGCAGATGGCGAAGGTGAACGATGTCAAGACGATCGGCCAGCGTCTCAACGAGGCGATGGACCTGTTGATGTCAGACAATCCGTCGTTGGCGGGCACGCTGCCGCGGGTCTTCAACAACTCCAGCGTCGACCAGCGTCGGCTGGCAGAACTGCTGGACCTGCTGAACTCGCTGCGGTTCAGCGGGCAGGGTGCTAGCCGGGCGCGGGATCTGCTGGGGGAGGTGTACGAGTATTTTCTGGCGAAGTTCGCCTTGTCGGAGGGACGCCGGGGTGGCGAGTTCTACACACCGGCCAGCGTTGTGCGCACCATCGTCGAGGTGTTGCAGCCCCGCGAAGGCCGGGTCTACGACCCGTGCTGTGGTTCGGGCGGCATGTTCGTGCAGGCGGAGAAGTTCCTGGCCGCGCACGATGACGACCCGATGAAGCTGTCGGTCTACGGGCAGGAGAACGTGGAGAGCACCTGGCGGATGGCGAAGATGAACCTCGCCATTCACGGCCTGAACGGCAACTTGGGGCCGCGCTGGGGCGATACCTTCTCGCTGGACCTGCACCAGGGCGTACAGATGGACTACGTCATGGCCAACCCGCCGTTCAACATCAAGGACTGGAACCGGGTGGAGTCGGACAGCCGCTGGACCTACGGCGTACCACCGGCTAAGAACGCGAACTACGCCTGGCTTCAGCACATCATCTCGAAGTTGAAGCCCACTGGCACGGCGGGCGTGGTGATGGCCAATGGGTCGATGACATCGAAGTCGGGCGGCGAAGGTGAGATCCGCGCCCAGCTGGTGGAAAACGACCTGGTGAGCTGCATGGTGGCGTTGCCCGAGAAGCTCTTTCGCTCCACCGGCATTCCGGTGTGCATCTGGTTCTTCGCCAAGGACAAGTCGGCCGGTCGGGGTGGTTCCGTGGACCGCCGTGGCGAGGTGCTGTTTATCGATGCCCGCAGCCTGGGCCACATGGTGAGTCGTGCCGAGCGCGCCTTCAGCGACGCCGACATCAAGCAGATCGCCGACGCCTACCACCTGTGGCGCGGCATGGAGATCCTCGATCTGGGCACCAAGGACGCCACGGCGACCGAGTCTTCCTCCCCGGCTCCTGAGTCCGCCGAGGGGACGGGAACAGGTACTGAGCCTGTCGAGACCACTTTCCCGGACGGAGCCTACCGCGACATCCCGGGCTTCTGCCGCTCGGTGAGCCTCGCCGAGATCAAGGAGGCCGGCTACGCGCTGACCCCGGGTCGTTATGTCGGCATGGCCGAGGCCGAGGCTGACGACGAGCCGCTCGACGAGAAGATCGCCCGCCTCACCGCCCAGCTCCAGGAACAGTTCGCCGAGTCCGACCGCCTGCAAGCGGTTGTGCGTGAGCAACTGGGGAGGCTGTGATGTGGCCGGCTGTCCGACTTGGAGACGTCACAACCAAAATTCGTTCTGGCGCTACCCCGAGGGGAGGGGCCTCCGGCTACACAAACTCGCGAATCGCCTTGATCCGGTCACAGAATGTGCTCGATAACTCGATGACACATGAAGGTCTCGCCCATATCAGCGACGAAGCCGCCATGAAGTTGGCAAACGCTTCAGTCGAAAAAGACGATGTTCTTCTCAATATCACTGGGGACTCCGTAGCGCGTTGTTGCGTAATGGAAGAAGCTTTCCTGCCTGCACGCGTGAACCAGCACGTTTCAATTATTAGGACTGAATCACAACTCGACCCACGATTCCTCCAGCGGGCTCTCGTGAATCCAGAAATGAAGAATCATCTTCTAACCATCTCATCCGGAGGAACGCGCAATGCGCTGACCAAGTCGATGCTCGAGAACTTAGAAGTTCCTCTTCCGCCACTCCCCGAGCAACAGGCAATCGCGGAGGTCTTAGGTGCCCTAGACGACAAGATCGCCGCCAACCGCGCTCTTGTCGCCACAGCCGATGATCTTGCGACCGCCATCTACCGTCGTGAATCTAGCACCACAGCGCCCCTGTCTTCTCTCGCGAAGTTCGTCAATGGACGCAACTTCACCAAGGACGCATCTGGGACTGGACGAGCTGTTATTCGCATCGCCGAGCTCAACTCGGGGATTGGCGATTCGACTGTTTTCAACGACGTCGGAGCACTACCACAGAATGTGGCAGGCCCCGGAGACATCTTGTTCGCGTGGAGTGGCTCACTAACGCTAAAGCGGTGGACTGCCGAGGAAGGGCTAGTAAACCAACACATCTTCAAAGTGATCCCAAACAGTGACGTGCCTCAGTGGCTGGTTTATCAAGCGATTCGGCATGCCCTTCCTGATTTCAAGGCCATCGCAGCCGACAAAGCCACCACGATGGGGCACATCCAACGGCACCACCTGGACGCGAAAGTCCCTATCCCAACAACCAGCCAGACAGTACCGCTCGATCCCCTGATGGGTGGGCTTTGGCAGATGGCACTCGCGGCGGAAGTTGAGTCCGCCACCCTCGCCGCACTCCGTGACACCCTGCTACCCGCTCTCATGGACGGAACGCTGCGCGTTAAGGATGCTGAGAGGACAGTCAGCGAGGCTCTCTAGAACTCCTTTCATTTGTATGCAAAACTTTCTTTAAATCCTCTGATTGGAGTTGCCCATGAGCCCCGTAACCAGCCTCGTGCTGAACCGCGTCCAACTTATCGCCCCGCGGATCGACGAGGCCATGGCCAGTGCCATCGTCCAGGCCGAGACCCGCGCCCAGGGTTTCGAGCAGGATCGCTTTCCGCACATCCGGCCGCTCAACATCCGCCAAGACGTCCGCCTCTCTCTCGAAGCAGAGCCTCTTCCCGGCGGCTGGCGGGTCGAGGGCGACCCACGAAAGATGGGCCAGCTGCTGCTCGTTGACAGCGAGACTGGGATGACCGTGCGATTCCTCAAGGCGCCCTACACCCAGCCTGACCACGTACCTCATGCCGGCTACAACCCTGCCCGTCGCGAGACATGGAGCAATGAACCGCTCGACACCAGCCTGCAAACCGCCCTGCCCTCGCTCGGCGATGCCGGCACGCTCGCCAAGCGCACCGACGGCCTGCACGGCGAGACCTTCCTGCTGATCTGGGCCTGGAAGGACCCGTCAGACCGGGAGAGCGGATACGACCTGCGAATCGTCCACACCCGCGCCCCCGGCGCATTCGGCAAGGCCACCCCGTGTGACCTCGACCTTGTCATCCCCCGCGGTGGCCTCGTCAATGAGGACGGTCTTCGCTTCGTTGGCTCGGACGAGGACAGCGACCTTTTCATTTTCGACATCCCCGACGAAAACGACACCGAAGGGCTCGCAGGACAGTGACCGACCAAGATCTCGTCGGCCAGCGCATCCGGGCGCTCGCCGAGCTACTCGGCATGTCGCGCACGCGGCTCGCCGAGAGCGTCGGCGCCACCCCGGCACAGCTGTCCAAGATCGAGAGCGGCATTCAACGCTTCCCGCTCGACCTCGCTGCCGCCATGGCCGAGAAGCACGGCGTCCCACTCGCCTTCTTCACCCAGAACGACCCCGCACACGAGGCGGCCGTGCCCACTTTCCGCAAAAAAGCCCGCGCCTCCGCACTCGACCAGAAGCGCATCACCCGCCTTGCCCGCGAAGCAGCCCGGGTCTTCACCCAGGCTTCAACACAGACCGGCTACAAGCCCTTTGTCTTCACCGACGACAAAGATCTCCTCGACGACGTCGAACAAGTCGCCCTCGAAGTACGACGTGCCGCTGGTATTGCCGACGACGCCCCTGTTCCCAATGTCACACGAGCCCTCGAACGCCAGGGCATCGCCGTCATCAACGGCCTCGACCCAAACACCGAACGAACCCTCGACCTGTCCGGCATCAGCCTGCCAACCCGCCACGACCAGCGGCCGCTCGTCGCCCTGGTCAGCAACCTGCCCGGTGCCGTCGCCCGCTTCACGCTCGCCCACGAGGCTGCCCACCACATCTGGGACCAGGACCTGCCCAGTCCGATCACCAGTACCAAAGACCACCGCGAACTACGCGCCCACCACTTCGCCGGAGCGTTCCTACTCCCCAAACAGCAGGTTATTGCCCGCATCACAGAGCAGACCACGCTGCGCGGATACCTCCCGGTCAAGGCCGATTACGGAGTCAGCGTCGGTGCAATCATCATGCGCTGCCGAAACCTCGGGATCATCAGCAGTAACCGCGCGCGAAGCCTCCAGATCCAGCTCTCCTCCCTGGGATGGCGGGATCCAGACATCGAACCCGTCCCCGTAGCCGACGAACGCCCCCTACTACTCAAACAGGCCCTGAAACGCGCCACCCTCACCGGCGGCCCGGCACTGGGCACCTACACAGGCCTGCCTCCACACCTAGTCCGTCACTGGGCCCGTTTGGACCCGCCCACCAATCCCGCCGATTCCGGAGCCGACATCATCGATCTGGCTACACGCCGGCGTCATTCCCGCACCACCCCCGCACATGAAAGGCACAACCCATGATCCTGGAATCCGAGTGGGAGACCACCATGCTTGACTGGCTCGGTGAGCTCGGCTGGGAGCCGACCACCGGGTCCGCCGTCGAGGCCGGGCGGAAGGGCCTCGACGACCTGGTGCTGAGCGACGTCTTCCTGCACGCCCTGCGCCGCCTCAACCCGGGGGTACCCGACACCTTCCTCGCCCAGGCGCAAGCCGAGATGCTTACCCCGAAGAGCCAGGATGCACTGGCCGAGAACAAGGCCTTCCACGCCCTGCTCGCGCACGGCTTCCACGGGCTCGCCTATGTCGACTCCTCAGGTGCCGAACAGACCCCCACCCTGCGCCTGGTCAGCCCCAACCCCGACGAGAACGCCTTCCATGCGGTGCAACAAGTCCGCATCGTGCACGGCCAAAACAGCCGTCGCTTCGACGTCGTCCTCTACGTCAACGGTCTGCCGCTGGCCGTCGTCGAGCTCAAGCAAGCCGGCGCAGCCAATGCCACCATCGCCAAGGCCCACGCCCAGATCGGAACCTACCTGGCAGAGTTCGGCACCGCCTTCCGTAGCGTGGTCACCACCGTCATCAGCGACGGGATCAGCGCTCAGTACGGCACGCCGTTCACCCCGCTGAACCACTACTCGCCGTGGAAGGTGGACGACTTCGGCACCCCCGTCGAGACCGGCCCTAACACCCCCGAGCTGGAGACCCTCACCTACGGCTTGTTCGACCTGCGCCGATTCCTCGACATGGTCCTCAACTTCACCGCATTCGACGAGGACTCCGGCCACATCACGAAGCGCATTGCCAAACCCCACCAGTACTTCGCCGTGCGCAAGGCCGTCGACTCCACCCTCAAGGCCATCGACTCCACCGGCAAGGCCGGCGTCGTCTGGCACACCCAGGGGTCCGGCAAGAGCATGGAAATGGAGCTCTACGCCAACCTGGTGATGACCCACCCCGAGCTACTCAACCCCACGATCGTCGTCATCACCGATCGCACTGAGCTCGACGGACAGCTGTTCGCCGGCTTCCGTCGCTCCACCCTGTTACCCGAGACGCCCGTGCAGGTCACCCGCCGGTCCGAGCTGCGCGAACGGCTCGCCAACACCGCTTCTGGCGGCATCTACTTCACCACCCTGCAAAAGTTCGGCCGCTCCGCAGCCGAACGTGACTCCGGCCTCGACCACCCCATGCTCACCGACCGGCGCAATGTCATCGTCATGGTCGACGAGGCCCACCGTAGCCACTACGACGACCTCGACGGCTACGCCCGACACCTCAAGGACGCCCTACCCAACGCCACCCTGATTGCCTTCACCGGCACCCCCATCAGCACCGCCGACCATGACACCCGCGCGGTCTTCGGCGAATACATTGACGTCTACGACCTCAGCCGAGCCGTCGACGACGGTGCCACCGTGCCCGTCTACTTCGAGCAACGGTTAATCAACGTCGGACTCACCCCCGACATGACCTCCGAGGACCTCGACCGCATCGCTGACGAGACCACCGAAGGCCTCGACGACGCCGAACGCAGCCGCATCGAGAAATCCGTGCTGGTCATCAACGCCATCTACGGCGCCCCCGAGCGCCTGCACGCCTTGGCCGCCGACATCGTCGCACACTGGGAGGCCCGACGCGCCACCGTCGAGCCCGCCCTACGCGACGGCGACTCCGCGACCACCCCGCACGGCAAGGCGATGATCGTCGGCGCAACCCGCGAGATTTGCGCAAACCTCTACACCGAGATCACTCGGCTGCGACCCGAGTGGCACAACGACGACATCACCAAGGGGCGCATCAAGGTCGTCTATTCCGGCAATGCCACCGACACGGAGCCGATCCGCAACCACGTGCGCCGCGACTCCGAAAACCAGGTAATTAAGAAACGCCTCACCGACGTCAATGATGAGATCGAGCTGGTGATCGTCAAGGACATGATGCTTACCGGCTTCGACGCCCCGCCCCTGCACACCCTTTACCTCGACCGGCCGCTCAAGGGTGCCCTGCTCATGCAGACCCTCGCCCGGGTCAACCGCACCTTCCGCGGCAAACAAGACGGCCTGCTCGTCGGTTACGCACCCCTGGCCGAGAACCTGCGCGAGGCACTCGACGAGTACACCGAGACCGACAAGACCACCCGCCCCGTCGGTCGTGACGTCGACGAGGCCGCCGGGGCCACCCGCGACCTCCTCAATGCCCTTGACCGGCTACTGTCCGGCTACGACTGGATGGGCGTGCTCCGCTCCGGAACCAAAAGCGCCCGACGCGACGCCGTAGCCGGCGCAGTGGAGTACCTCCGCTCGCCCAGCACACCGGGTAACCGCGTCGACGACGGCGAGGAGACCCTGGCCGATCGTTACCGCAAACTGTCGGCCAGGCTCGCCCGCATGTGGGCGCTGTCCGCGGGCAGCCAGACCCTCGACGACAAGCGCATCGACGTCAATTTCTACGAGGAGGTGCGGGTCTGGATGGCCAAGTATGACGCCAAGGAACGCGAGGCCAACGGCCAGCCCGTCCCCGACGAAGTCCTGCGACTGCTGCGCGGTCTGGTCGCCGACGCCACTGTCAGCAGCGGCATCACCGACATCTATGAGGCCGCAGGCATCCCCAAGCCCAGCCTGCAGAACCTCACGCCGGCAATGGTGCAGCAGTTCAAGGATGCCACCAACCCGCACCTGGCTATCGAGGCCCTGCGCGATCTGCTCGTCGAGGAAGCCGACAAGGCCACCCGCAAGAACCTAGTGCGCAACCGCGACTTCAGCGAGCGCATCAACGAACTGATGCTGCGCTACACCAACCAGCAACTCACCTCGGCCCAGGTGATCAGCGAACTTGCCGAGCTAGCCAAGAGCATCAGCGAGGAGAACGCTCGCGGCGCGAAGTTCGACCCGCCGCTCAACCACGAGGAGATCGCCTTCTACGACGCGCTCGCCAATGACCCAGGAGCGTTGGAGACCATGGGCGACGATGTGCTGGCAGCCATGGCCCGCGATCTGCTCGCCATCGTGCGCAAGGACTCCCGCACCGACTGGACCAGGCGCGACGACGTACAGGCCAAGCTCCGCAGCTCGGTGAAACGCCTTTTGCGCCGGCACAAGTATCCGCCCAGCAAACAGCCCGAAGCGGTAAAACTGGTGCTCGAACAGATGGAGGCAATCGCACCGGATTTCCAAGCATGAGACTCGGAAAATATCTCAGCCCGACACAGCCGCGAACCGATACTGAATCCATGGAATGGCTTACCGTGGAGCGCGACGGGAGATTCCAGAAGTTTCTCGGAAAGAACATGAAACGTTATGACTGCACCGACGATGGCATGCAGCTGGATTTCGCGCTCGCCGTCACATATCATTCACTGCACGACCTCGTCTGCAAATATGCGAATCATCAGCTTGCCATCAGCATGGCAGAGCTGGAGTGGTGCCGCTCAAAAAATGCCCCTATAGATCAACAGTATTACCTCCTTGAATCTGCCATCACGCGCCATTGTTGTGCGTGGGAATATCTCTTCCAGATGCTCACCTATATCCTGTCGCTCCAGGAAGAAGTCGCAGCAACCAAGGCGGACTACAACGCCATACTCGGCCTCTCTTCCTACGACGTGGAATTCATTCCAGGCCCCACCGGGACCAAGGTCCAATACACACCACGCGAGATACAACAGGCAGTCCGTGATATTCGACGCCGTCGCCAGGAGCTCGACTACGTACAGGTTGGAGCTCGAGCAGACAGGTTCTTCAGCAAGACCGACAAGAAGTTTGCGCGAGGAACATGGTTGGATGACGTCAAGCGCCTCGTTCGCGACTACCCTGTCCGCGAAGTCACGAAGATCCGGGATCAGATTATCCACCACCGGCCCCTTGGCAGCTCCTACCGAACAGGCTTGGGAGAGGCCCTCCCCGTCAACGGGATCACCTTCTCAAAACCAGCTGCCGAGGAGATCCCGGAGACCCTCAAGAAACTGCGCCAAGCCCAGAAACGCCTCTTCGAGGCGATAGGGATCGTAGTTCGCGAAACTTCCCGGTCAAACATTCCCAACATCAGAGAGAACGAAGGGGTGGAATACTGGATAGCTTTTTATCGGTGTCCTCGTTGCGGCAAGGATTTCCCCGAGCCCAACCGCAGCGAAGCCAAACCATTTCCACTCTTCTACTGCATGAACTGTAGTCTGCAGTCCCGACGCGAGGACGCAAAAGTCAAGCGCAAACTTTCCGTGTCGGAAATCTTATATTCGAGTCATTTGCGCGACTACTTGCCCCGCCTCAGGGAGTCAATCCAGTACATCCCACCCGAACTAAGAGATATCTTACCTTCATCGCATCACACACAGTAAATGAAAGCTTCCTGCTTGTTTTTGTACCAGTGAACCTTACCGGCCGAGTCTCTCATCATCCGCTCGGATAATCGCAACGAATTCACTGCAGTTCGACGGCCAGGATGCGCTTCAGCGGAAGTTTCACGCGCCCCCTCACCAGCTGGTCGCCGTAGTCACGCAACGTCGTGTCTGGTCGGCAGCGCCAGGCGCAGCGGGTCCGTGAGCAGGTGGTAGTCCTGGCTCATGGGTATTTGCTCTTCGCCACCAGTTTGAAACCATGGCTACCGCGTCTCTCTTAGGAGCCAAAGCGACGCTTCATAATCCAGGGCGCAGGGCCGGTTCAGCCCGCCGTCACCCGTCCTTGCGCTCAACCTTGGAGACGGTGACGTCGATCTTCCCCGGGATGCGTCCGGAAGCGGTTATGGCCGTGGCAACCCGGTGACGAAGATCTTGGGTGAGCCGCACGATAGGCACCGTCAGATCGACAGTGACCTCAATTCCCACGTCGGTATGCCCATCCTCCTCACTCACTCGGATTGCGCAGCGATCGTCGGATGTGCCGACCCGACGCCACCACGGCCGGACGAGTCGAGTCACGCCGGGGGTGTTGAGAACAGTGGTGACGATGACCCCTTCCAGATCATCACTGGTTTCGTCGCCCGTCAGGACAGTTCCGGAGACGATAACGTCGTTTTCGGGCTCAGGCATGGATGTCCTCCACAATGATGTCAATGGCTTCTGGGCGTCCGCCCAGCTGGAGATACATTTCCGACGCCACCTGCTGACGCACCCGGTCGGCGCATTCCGGGATCCGAATGCCTTGGGCAACCGACAGGTCAATGCGCAATCTCAACGGGGCATGCGGCACCGAGAAACGAACTCGGCTCAACCTGCCATCCTCGCAATCAGCCAGGGTCTCGCGCACGATGGTGGTCAGCACGGTCTCTCTGACCTCGATGTCGCCATCGTCGTCACTGACGATGCAATGACGCGGCGAGAGATCAGCGCTGTAGGACCTCCACACCGACGACAGCTTCGGTGGATCAACGACTACCTTGGTCTTGGCATCCTCGGCAACCGCGTCGTCACGCAGTTGACCGGCACGAACGGCCACGGTGCGCACCGCCTGGCAGGCTGGGCACTCGACCTCGTGCTCGGTGGGAGGCTGTGTCGCGTTGTCCCAGACGTGGTTCATGTCCGCGCCACACGCGAGATTCACCTCCATGGTTCCATCTCCTCCGCAATGGTGGCCCTCGCCCGGGCCAAACGGCCACGAACGGTGGACACCGGTAATTCTTCAATCTCAGCAATCTCGGCGTATCCGAGACCGTCGATCTGAGCCATGGCCCAGATACGCCTCTGGTTGTCCGGCAGCCGGACAACACTCTTCCTCAACGCCTTCATCGCGGCATCCCTGGTGTGTGCCCTTGCTGGGTCCTGAAGGGTGTCGATCCTCACCGGAACGTCGTCAGGAGCTACCGGATCGGTTGCGCGTCGCCCGGCGGTCCGGACGACTTCCCGGCAACGATTCCGAGCAATGGTGTACATCCACGCCCTGAACCGGGACCTATCGTCGAGATCGGGCAGCTTCTGCCAGGCGGTCAGCAAAACGTCCTGGACGACGTCCTCCGCGTCAATCGTGGCCGGCAAGTGGTTGTGACAGAACCTCAGGAGCGGCCCGCCCCATGACTCAACAACGCGAGCGTATGCCGCAGCATCTCCGTCCTGAGCAGCACTTATGTCCGCAAAAACGATCTCGTCGCCGTCGTCACCTTCGACCCCTCTGACCATGGATTCGACGCTAGCAGCGGTCGAGGACAACTACTGAGTCCTCGACCGCTAGCGCGCAGCTCAGGCGAGCACCTTTCCGTCACGTGTACGCGGCTTGGCCCGTTCGGACTTCTCGTTGAGGAAGGTGGGCTTGGGCATCGGATTGGCGGGGAGGTTGTCTCCGGACTCGTCGACATTGGACACTTCGGTCACGCCGACGTGACTCACACCCATTCCGGTGACGTGTGCCCCCGTCCGCAACTTCGTCCCGAAACGGATCAGCTTGGCATCCAGAGCGGTCTCGACGTCGGGAACCACCTCAGCTTCCAGCCACGTGACGAGCTCACGGACGTCTGCGCGGTCGTCAAGATCGATCTGAACGATCATCTCAGGAGCGACACGTGCTCCGAAGAATCTGACATTGGCACTGCTCACCCCGGGGAATTCCTCGATCTGCTCCTCGATGGCTCGTCCCAGAGCATCGGTGGACAGCACCGTGGATCCATGGTTCGTCTCGTGGCTGATGCTGTAGCTGTGAGCGCGATTGCTCGACGAGAACTGCCGAAGCAGCCAGATCAGCCCAATCACGGCAGCCAGGACGCCCACGATGAGCAGGGCCCAGGAGGCGTGGTCCGTGCGCCATGCCTTCGGCACGTCGGCAATGGGCGCGTCGGGTTCAGGTTGCCACCATCCCCACGACGAGGCGACGTTGAACCGCACCAGCATGAACCACGCGACCACCAGCAACAAGATGATCCCGACGACGGCAAGTCGTGTTCTGTTTGCGCGGCCCCTCATCGCAACCTCACTTTCACGTTCGGGGACTGTTCCAGGCCAAGCGAGTCGACGCGATCAGCAATCCTCCTGGTGAGCTGTTCCCGCATCACCTCAGGATCATTGACGTCGGTCTCGACGTCGATCTTGAGCGCGTTGCCGCGACGCTTCACTGACGAAGATGCGACACCGTCCTCCTCGTCAAGCCAACGAGAAAGCCAGCCCGTCAGGTCGGAGTTGTCCATGACGATCTCGCGGTCGTCCGGGGCACCCTCAGCCGGCTTGAGGAAAACACCAGAAGTGCGTCCCGGCTTGAAAGCCCAGATCACCAGCATCAGGGCGATGACGCCGATGACGATGGCAACCGTCAGCGCGGTGTCGTTGAGCCATGAGGCGGTGGTCATGTGACCACGGCCCCAGCCCAACCACTGTGGCAAGGATCCGTGCTGGAGACGGTGAATGGCAGCGATGATGGCCACCACTCCGGCTGCCACCAGCAGGACACCGAGGATCGTCACTGGGGTCGTCCGAGAGGGACGACGAACGAGTGGCGGAGACATGTATTGATGACTCATCTCAGTTCAGCTCCTTCGTCGTCGATGCCTTGTTGACAACTCGGCTCACCAGAATGTCGATGGTGCCGATCTCAACCCCGGACAGTTTCGGAACCTGTTCGGTCAAACGGGCTCTCAGGTCGTCGCACTGAGCCTGGATGGGGGCGGGATAGCTGATGGCAACTTCCACCTCGAGATCAGCAGTACGACCGGTGAGAACCGCACCCACCTTCGGGCCTCGGTCGAAGTCGGCACGCGACCCCGATCCGAACAACGACGAGGTGGGAGCCCCAAAACCCTCGCTCTGGGCCGCCACGCGGGCAGCCACCTTCTCGACAACCGCCGTGGACACCGTCAAGGCTCCACGGCTGGCCTTCTCACGGTTGTGGACCGCCAGCGACGGCACCGAACGTACGCGGGTGGTGCCGACAGACATCAACGGTTCCGCTGACTTGGCTTGCCGAAGATGTCGTGCACGTCGAGCTGACCATCAATGATCCGCCCCACGATCAGGCCGAGCAGGCCCAGTACCAGCACAACGATGGCCTGCCACACGCCAACGCAGACCGCGATGACGCCCAGCAACAGACCGACGAGTGCTCCGATGCGCGATGCATTCATACTGCGGCCTTTCAGGAGAGCTCGGTGTTCTTACGCTGAGGGGCGACCTGGGTCGGCTGGTCGTCGTCCTCGCCCTCGTCCTCACCCTGGATGTACACATCGGTGACCTGGACGTTGACCTCGACGACCTCGAGGCCGGTGCCATACTCGACAGCGTCAATGATGGTCTCGCGAAGCTTGTTGGCGACCTCGACGACCGAGTAGCCGTAATCGATGACGACGGAGAGATCGATGGCGCACTGACGCTCACCCTTCTCAACCTGAACGCCATTAGAGACGTTGGTGGTGGAGCCCGGGATGCGGTCAGTGATGGAGCTCAGCATGCGACGTCCGGTGGAGCCCATGGCGTGAACGCCAGGAACCTCGCGGCACGCAATACCGGCGATCTTCTGGACGACCTGCTCGGCAATAAGGGTCGAGCCGTGGTCGGTGTGAAGCGGCGACGGGGCCACGGCCTCCTTGGTGGTGTCCGGAAGATTCTCGGTCTTGGTCTCGTCAGTCTTGGCGGAAGCAGTCTTGTTGTCAGCCATGTCGGCTCATCTCCATTCGATCTGTGGCGACTTTCACATGTTCAGATGTTCAGCGAACCGAATCGTCACGCCGAATCCGAGAATTGGGCGAAAAAAATATCCTCCGCGTCCTCGGCTACCCTCGAAACCACCCGATGACAGGAGGGACCATGCCGACGTCCACCACCATGCAGGGATTGACGACCGGGCTGTGTTCGGATCATGCCCACTCCAGCGTCGCCCCTCCCGCCTTCCTCTCCTCGAACTACTTCTACGACACCTTCGGGGAGCGCCCAACCTTTGACTACGGCCGCGGAGGCAACCCCACCCGAGCCCTGCTTGCCGACGCCCTCACGACCCTCGAGGCTGGCACGGGGGCGGTCGTCACCTCGTCGGGAATGTCGGCCATCATGGTCGTGCTGCAGGCCTTCGTGCCGATTGGTGGCCACGTCATCGCGCCGCACGATTGTTACGGCGGTACCTGGCGCATCCTCGACACCTGGGCCACCGCCGGACGTCTGACGGTCGACTGGGTCGACGAGACCGACCTTGACGCCCTGCGCACCGCCCTGGAATCCCCCACCGACCTACTCCTGGTGGAGACCCCGTCCAACCCACTGCTCCGCATCACCGACATCGCTGCCGCGGCTGAGCTGGCTCATTCCTCGAAGGGCGAGCGCACTGTCGTGGCCGTCGACAACACCTTCTGCTCGCCGACCCTGCAGCAGCCGCTGAATCTCGGCGCAGACCTCGTCATCGCTTCCGATACCAAGTTCCTCAACGGCCACTCCGATGTCATCGGCGGCTCCGTCGTCGCCGCTGTCCCGGAGGATGTCGACCTGATGGCCTTCCACGCCAACATGCTAGGGGTGACGGCATCTCCGCTGGATTCCTGGCTGACGCTGCGTGGCCTGCGCACCCTCAGGGTGAGGATGAAGGCCCACTGCACCAACGCTGCCCGGATGGTCGAAATCCTTTCCTCCCACGCTGCCGTCGCGGCGGTGCACTGGCCTGGGCTGCCCGATCACCCCGGTCACGACCTGGCCGCTCGTCAGCAGAAGGACTTCGGATCCCTGCTCAGCTTTGAGCTGGCCGGCGGACTACCCGCTGTCGAGGCATTCATGACCGGAGTGGAAGGGTTCATCCTCGCCGAGTCCCTGGGAGGTGTGGAATCCCTGGTCTGCCATCCTGCGACGATGACCCATGCAGCCATGAGCCAGGAGGCCCGGGACGCCGCTGGGGTCAACGACTCCATGATCCGGATGAGTCCAGGAATCGACCCCGTCGATGACCTCGCCACCTGCCTGAACGAGGCTCTCGACCGAGCCGCTGCCGTCTGAGTCCTCGCGTACCCAATGACCTGCTGACTAGGACCCACGCCCATGAACAGGTCATTGGGGTGGCAGACTGTCCCCCGTGACCCGTTTCCTCAGCGCGAAGCCCGACTCCCGCCTGCTTCCGTTACCGTGGAGCACACCGCTGGCACAGTGGCCGCAGGAGCTCCTGGTCGCGCTGCCCCGAGGCATCTCCCGCCACGTGGTGCGATTCATCACCGTTGGCGACGACGTCTACGCCGCAAAGGAGGTCGTCGAGCACCTGGCGATCCACGAGTACCGGCTGCTGCACGACCTCATGCGTCTGGACACCCCGTCCGTCGAGCCCATCGGAGTCATCACCGACCGTTACTCCACCGATGGGGAACCACTCGAACCGATCATCCTCACCCGCCACCTGCGGTTCTCACTGCCGTACCGGTCCCTGTTCCATTCCGGTGTGCGTCAGGGGACCGTCATGCGGCTGCTCGATGCCCTCGTCGTCCTGTTGGTACGGCTGCACCTGGTGGGATTCCTCTGGGGAGACATCTCGCTGTCGAACGTGTTGTTCCGACGCGACGCCGAGGCCTTCGCGGCCTATCTAGTCGACGCCGAGACCGGCGAGTTCCATGACCGCCTCACCACCGGACAGCGGGAACACGATCTGCAGATCGCCCGCACCAACCTTTACGGAGAGTTCCTCGACCTGGAGGAGGGCGACATGCTCGACGCCGCCCTCGATCCGCTGGGCCTGGTGACGACGATTGAGGACCGGTACCACGAGCTGTGGAACGAGCTCACCGCTGCCGAGGAGTACGCCGGCAGTGACTACTCCCAGGTGGAGTCGCGGGTGCGTCGTCTCAATGCCCTGGGTTTCGACGTCGCCGAGCTAGACATCCAGACCTCGTCGGACGGTCAGCGGCTGCGCATCCAGCCCAAAGTCGTCGACGCCGGGCACCACCAGCGTCGTCTGCTGCGTCTGACTGGTCTGGACACCGAAGAGTTCCAGGCGCGTCGTCTCCTCAACGACCTCGACACCTTCCGGGCCCGCAATGGCCTGCAGGGAGTTGACGAGGCGGTGGCTGCCCATCGCTGGCTCACCGAGTGCTTCGAGCCCGTCGTCCAGCAGATTCCCCCGGAACTGTCCCGCAAGCGCGAGCTCGCGCAGTTCTACCACGAGGTGCTCGACTACCGCTGGTACGAGTCCCAGCGCCAGCAGCGCGAGGTTCCGCACATCGAGGCGGCCCAGGGATATGTTCGCGACATCCTGGCCCAGCTTCCTGACGAGGCCATAAGTGCGGAATCGGTTGTCTCCGTCGACGGATCGCAACCACGCAGCGGTCACGAGCTGATCAATGTGTACGACCCGTCCCTGGGATATGTCGAGGACGAGGAGGATGACGCCCCCTATGACCCGTGGGAGGCCGATGCCGAATCCGTAGACGTGGAATCGGCATCTCGTCTCGACATCGACGCCTTGCGCGCCCGCGGGAAGGGCTAGGAAAACCTCGTCACTCCGAGGACTTCGGCGGTATCGGCACCGTGAACGACCCACCCTTGGAAGATCCACCGCTGAACGATCCCCACTGTGTGGGAGCTGCTGCCACCGAAGGGCCGGCCTCAGGCTGAGTCCTGGGCTCCTCAGCGTCCTTGTCAGGACGCGATCCGGGGACGACCGGCTTGATGGATTCACCCATCGCGGCCTCCAGGGCCCGGGAGATGGGGCTGGACGACGGCTTGTGCTTGCGAATCTCGGCCATGCGGCCATGGTAGGCGATGTGTCGGGGTCCCCCGGTAGCCTTGAGGCGTGACGTTCAAGCTCTACAACACCGCTACCCATGGCATCGAGACCTTCGAACCCCTGCACGAGGGTCAAGTGTCGATCTACCACTGTGGCATGACGGTGCAGTCCAGTCCGCACCTGGGCCACATCCGCAAGGAGGTCGTCTTCGACGTCCTGCGGCGCTGGTTGGAGTGTTCTGGCTACCAGGTGACAGTCGTCGCCAACGTCACCGATATTGACGACAAGATCCTCGCCAAGTCCGCTGCTGCCGGCGTGCCCTGGTGGGCCCACGCCTACCACTACGAGAACGAGCTGCACGCGGCCTACAAGGCTCTAGGATGTCGTCCACCATCCTACGAGCCGCGCGCCACCGGCCACATCCCGGAGATGATCGAGCTCATCAGAAACCTCATCGAGAAGGGCCACGCCTACCCCGCCCCGGACGGCTCCGGTGACGTCTACTTCGACGTCCGGTCCTGGCCGCGATACGGGGAGTTGTCCGGGATGCGCGTCGACGAGATGGCCCCGGCCGAGGACTCCGACCCGCGTGGCAAGCGTGACCCACGCGACTTCGCACTGTGGAAGGGGCACAAGGATGATGAACCGGAGACGGCATCCTGGGCCTCCCCCTGGGGACGTGGTCGTCCCGGTTGGCACCTGGAGTGCTCGGCCATGTCCGGGAAGTACCTGGGTGATGCCTTCGACATCCATGGCGGCGGCATCGACCTGCGATTCCCCCACCACGAGAACGAGTTGGCGCAGTCGGCGGCGGCCGGACGTGCGTTTGCCCATTACTGGATGCACAACGCCTGGGTGACGATGTCCGGGGAGAAGATGAGCAAGTCCCTGGGCAATACCGCCCAGGTAACCGAGGTCACCAAGACCTACAGCCCACGAGCCGTCAGGTACTTCCTGCTCGCCCCCCACTACCGCTCCATGATCGAGTTCAGCCCATCCGACGAAGACACCAAGGGATCCCTCGACGAGGCCACCAAGGCCATCGAGCGCATTGATTCCTTCCTGGATCGCGCCCGCGACCTCGTCGGCGAGGAGGCCGCGCCGTCGAAGGATCTGCCGGCGGCCTTCGTCACGGCGATGGACGATGACTTGGGAACCCCGCAAGCGGTTGCGGCCCTGTTCAGCGAGATCACCGAGGGCAACAAGTCCGTCTCTGCCCACGACGTCGACGCCACCCGCGAGCACATGGCTCGGGTACGTGCCATGCTCGCGGTCTTCGGGCTCGATCCGCAGGCCCCGGAATGGGCGGATACCGCCGGAAACGAGGCCCGTCTCGAACCAGTCGTCGACGGCTTGGTCCAGGCCATGCTTGATCAGCGTGCCGAGGCCCGTTCCCGCAAGGACTGGGCGACTGCCGACGCGATTCGTGACACCTTGACCAACCTCGGACTGACGATCGAGGACACCCCCACCGGCGCCCACTGGTCGCTGAGCTGACGAGGAGACCGACATGGCAGGAAATTCCAAGCGCCGCGGCGCAGGACACAAGGGCAAAAGTTCCGCTTCCGGATCCGGTGGCCGAGGTCGCAGGGGCCTCAAGGGCCGCGGACCCACCCCCAAGGCCGAGGATCGCACTTACCACAAGGCGTACAAGGCCAAGCAGGAGAAGCTGGCTCGCGGCGGCAACCGCAAGCCAGCCGAGAAGCAGGCCAAGGGTGCCGGCCCGGAGTGGGTGATCGGTCGTAATCCGGTGTTGGAGGCCCTGCACGCCGGTCTTCCGGTGCGCACCGCCTACGTCGCGAAAGGAGCCGAACACGACTCCCGGCTGCGAGAGATCCTCTCCTTCGCCGCTGACAACGGCATCGTGTTGATGCAGGCCACTCGTGGTGAGCTCGACCGCATGACGGGTGGGTCCAATCACCAGGGTGTGGCCCTGCGCCTTCCCGAGTACGAGTACGCCACGGTCGACGACATCATCGATGCCGGCACTCAGGCCTATCGCGGCGGTCTCGTCGTGGCACTGGACAAGATCACCGATCCACGCAATCTGGGAGCGATCATCCGCTCGGCTGCCGCTTTCGGCGCCCAGGGCGTGCTCATCCCGTCTCGCCGCTCGGCCTCGATGACCGCTGCGGCGTGGAAGACCTCCGCCGGGGCTGCCGCACGCATCCCGGTGGCGATGGCGTCGAACCTCAACCAGGCCCTCGGCAAGTTCGCCGAGGCCGGCTGGATGATCGTCGGGCTGGCTGGCGAGGCCGACTCCGACATCGCTGCCGCTCCCGGTCTGGATGGTCCACTGGTGCTCGTTGTCGGTTCCGAAGGTGAGGGCTTGGCCCGTCTCACCCGGCAGTCCTGTGACGTGCTGGCGTCGATCCCGATCAGTAGTGACGTCGAGTCCCTCAACGCCTCGGTGGCAGCATCGATCGCGCTGTACGAGGCGTCAAGGGTACGCGGGAGTGCGTCAGAGAGCTGAAGGAGCCAGACGCCATTCCACGGGAAACCGTGGCAAGTCCTCGAGACATCGATGCTTCAGGGATAGTTAACTGACAAACCCCCAACGTCGGAGATCACAAGTGAGCAACGAAGCACTCGACAAAGTCCTGACGAATCTCGTCATCCCGGTGGTCGTCATCCATGAGGCCGCCACCACCCCGGCCGTCACCGACGGTCTCGTCGACGGCGGGCTCCCCGTCGCCGAGGTGACCTTCCGCACCGACGCCGCACCCGCCGCCATCGAGTCGATGGCCGAGGACGGGCGCGTCATGGTCGGAGCCGGAACCGTTATCAATGCCCGTCAGGTCGACGAGGCGGTGAGCGCGGGAGCGACCTTCGTCGTCTCTCCCGGCCTGTCCCGTGAGGTCGTCGACCGCTGCCGACACCATGACATCCCGATCCTGCCGGGAGTCATCACCCCCACTGAGATCATGGCCGGTGTCGACATGGGGCTGGACACCTTCAAGTTCTTCCCGGCCGGAAACTACGGCGGTGCTGCCACGATTTCTTCCCTGGGCGGCCCCTTCCCGAACCTACGTTTTGTCCCCACTGGCGGAGTCAAGCCGCACAACCTGGCGGACTTCCTCTCCCGCCCCAACATCCCTGCGGTCGGTGGCACCTGGCTCACCCCAGCCGACGCCGTCGCTGCCCGGGACAGTCAAACCATCGCCAACTTGGCACGCGAGGCCGCCCGCAGTGCCCACAGCATCCTCGAGGAGCAGTCATGAGCATCACACTTCGTTCCGCAGACCAGTGCCGTTACGACATCGTCTCTCTCGGCGAGGTGATGCTCCGCCTCGATCCGGGTGAGCGTCGCATCCGCACCGCCACGTCCTTCGATGTCTGGGAGGGCGGCGGCGAGTACAACGTCGGCCGTGGCCTGTCCCGGGTCTTCGGCAAGCGTGCCGCCGTCATCACCGGTCTCGTCGACGACCCGGTCGGCCACCTCGTTGGCGACCGCATCACCGCCGGCGGAGTCGACGACCAGTTCATCACTTGGGTGCCTTCCGACGGAGTCGGTCGCACGGTGCACACCGGGCTCAACTTCACCGAGCGTGGCTTCGGTGTTCGCGGGGCCGTCGGCGTCTCGGACCGCGGCCACACCGCTGCCAGCCAGCTGCGCGCCGAGGACATCGACCTCGACCGCCTCTTCGGGGAATTGGGAGTGCGCTGGCTGCACACCGGCGGCATCTACACCGCCCTGTCGGAGACCAGTGCCCAGACTGCCAAGGCCGTCATGGAGGCCGCCCACGCAAACGGGACGATCATCTCCTACGACCTCAACTACCGACCCAGCCTGTGGAAGTCGATCGGCGGTCAGGAGGAGGCCCGCCGCGTCAATCGCGAGCTGGCCAGCCTGGTCGACGTCATGATCGGCAACGAGGAGGACTTCACGGCCGGCCTCGGCTTCGAGGTCGGGGGGAACGACGAGAACCTCTCCAATCTCGACGTCGATTCCTACGCCAACATGATCGACAAGGTGGTCGAGGAGTTCTCGAACATCTCCGTCGTCGCCACCACTCTGCGTCAGGTGCGCACTGCCAGCCGCAACGACTGGTCGGCCATCGCGTGGTCGAAGGACACCGGCCTGGTGCGCTCGGTCGAACGTCCCGACTTGGAGATCCTCGACCGTGTTGGCGGCGGCGACTCTTTCGCTGCTGGCCTGGTGGCCGGAATCATGGAGACTGGAGACCTGCAGAAGGCCGTCGAGTGGGGGGCTGCCCACGGCGCTCTGGCCATGACCACCCCTGGCGACACCTCCATGGCCACCCGCTCCGAGGTGGAGAATCTCGCTGCCGGAGGTTCTGCCCGAGTGAAGCGCTGACTGGCACCGGACTCATATCGGACGGCGAGCCCGAAGGGCTCGCCGTTCTTTTTGGCCCCCAGCCACGAGCAGGTCCTGGGACGGGTAGATTCGTGCTCACCATCCCGTCATGACAGGAGCCATCCGTGAGTGAGCCCAGTGCCGTCGATCCCACAGCCCGCGACATCGCCGAGAAGCTGGCCCCGGCCTACCGCACCATGCTCAACGCGATCGCACAAGTTGAGCCCCGGATTGCGGAGGCCACCCGAGCCGAACTGACCGACCAGCGTCATTCCCTCAAGCTCATCGCCTCCGAGAACTACGCATCCCTGCCAGTCCTTGCGACCATGGGTACCTGGTTCTCCGACAAGTACGCCGAGGGCACCGCCGGTCACCGCTTCTACGCCGGCTGCCAGAACGTCGACACCGTTGAGGCGATTGCTGCCGAGCACGCCTGCACCCTCTTCGGCGCTGAGCATGCCTACGTGCAGCCGCACTCCGGTATTGACGCCAACCTCACTGCCTACTGGACGATCCTCGCCCATCACGTCGAGACCCCGGCCCTCGAGGAGTTCGGAGCGCGCACCGTCAACGACCTCACCCAGGCCGACTGGGACACCCTGCGCCACCGCTTCAACGACCAGCGCGCCATCGGCATGAGCCTGGACACCGGCGGCCACCTCACCCACGGTTTCCGTCCGAACATCTCGGGCAAGATGTTCGACCAGCGCTCCTACGGAACGGACCCGCAGACCGGTCTGCTCGATTACGACAAGGTCGCCGAGCTGGCCCGCGAGTTCAAGCCCCTCGTCGTCGTCGCCGGGTACTCCGCCTACCCTCGCCGGGTGAACTTCGCGAAGATGCGCGAGATCGCCGACGAGGTCGGAGCCGTCCTCATGGTCGACATGGCTCACTTCGCCGGCCTGGTGGCCGGCAAGGTCTTCACCGGTGACGAGGACCCGGTCCCCCACGCCCAAGTGGTGACGACGACGACTCACAAGTCCTTGCGCGGCCCGCGTGGCGGCATGGTGCTGACGACCAAGGAGTATGCCGCCGACGTCGATCGTGGCTGCCCGATGGTCCTCGGTGGCCCGCTCTCCCACGTCATGGCAGCCAAGGCCGTCGCCCTGGCCGAGGCTCGTACCCAGGCATTCCGCGACTACGCCCAACGTGTCGCCGACAATGCCAAGGCCCTGGCTGAGGGACTTATGAAGCGCGGCGTCAAACTCGTCACCGACGGCACTGACAACCACATCAACCTGCTCGACGTCACCACGAGCTTCGGACTGACCGGTCGGCAGGCCGAAGCTGCCCTGCTGGATTCCGGCGTCGTGACCAACCGCAACTCCATCCCGGCCGACCCGAATGGCGCCTGGTACACCTCGGGCGTGCGCATCGGCACCCCGGCCCTGACCTCGCGTGGGTTCGGGGCCGATGAATTCGATCAGGTTGCTGAGCTCATCGTCACCGCTCTGAAGGCCACCACCCCGGTGACGGCTTCCAGTGGCAAGCCGGGCAAGGCCAAGTACCAGATCGCCGACGGCGTGGCCCAGAAGGTCCATGATGCCGCCGACGAACTGCTCGGGAACTTCCCGCTCTATCCGGGGCTGGATCTGGCCTGAGGGTTTTGACCTCCTCTCACCGGAGTTTTGGGCAGAATTTTCCCCCAACGGAGTTGTCACACAATGTGATATCGATCTTTCGACGGCCCGTGTTCCACGAGAAGAACACGGGCCGTCGAGTTCTTGTCGATGCCTTCTGATGGAGCAAAAGACATCAGGACACTGGGTTCGTCGGAGATTGAAAGGACTCTCCGAAACTGCCCCCGTGTGGACCCATCCCCGGAGGACCGGGAGTACCTCTGAGGCGGGGTCTTACCACACGGTTACGTCGACTATTCCACCGCCCCATGCCTTTCTGACCCGTTGTGGAGCCACTTCTCCCCAGATGATGAGTCGCCCCGTCCCGGCGTTAACATTCCCGTACCGGACCAGACGGTCCCGTCACGGGGAGGTTCTTTATGCAGGAAGGTGATCCCAGCGCCAAGCCAACCGGCACCACCGTTGACATGGGTGACGCTGGCTACGACAAGGCCCTGAGGAACAGGCACCTGCAGATGATCGCCATCGGCGGTTCCATCGGCACCGGACTCTTCCTGGGAGCAGGTGGACGTCTGGCTCAGGGAGGTCCTGGGCTGGCCCTCAGCTACGCTGTCTGCGGCATATTCGCCTTCCTCATGGTTCGAGCATTGGGTGAGATGGCTATTCGGCGTCCATCCTCGGGCGCCTTCGTCTCATACGCCCGTGAATTCCTGGGCGAGAAGGGCGCTTACGTCACGGGATGGTTCTTCTTCCTCAATTGGTCGGTCACCGTCATGGCAGACATCACCGCGGTGGCCTTGTACCTTCACTACTGGGAAGCGCTACGGCCTGTTCCACAATGGGTTCTCGCGCTCATAGCACTGGCGGTGGTATTCACCCTGAACATGCTCAGCGTCAAAATGTTCGGCGAGGCGGAATTCTGGTTTGCCGCCATCAAGGTGACGGCCATCGTCCTGTTCATGATCGCGGCGATCTGGGCCGTCGTCACCGAAGCGCCGGTCGGCCACGACACTGCAGGATTCCACAACATCTCCAGCCATGGCGGGTTCTTACCCGGAGGCATGACGCCAGTCGTCGCCCTGACCCTTGGCGTGATCTTTGCTTTCGGCGGCACGGAGATGGTCGGCGTCGCCGCCGGCGAGACGAAGGACGCCGAAATAATCTTGCCCAAGGCGATCAACTCGATGATCTTGCGAATCTTCGTCTTCTACGTCGGCTCGGTCGTCCTCATGGCCCTCGTCCTCCCCTACACCGCCTACTCGGCCAATGAGTCACCATTCGTGACGTTCTTCACCGGGATCGGTATTCCCCACGCCGGCGACGTCATTCAGATCATCGTGCTCACCGCGGCCCTGAGTTCGCTCAACGCTGGCCTCTACTCCACCGGACGCACGTTGCGGTCCCTCGCAATGGCTGGTGAGGCTCCGAAGATCGCCGCGAAACTCAACCGACATCAGGTTCCTGCCGGCGGGATCATCATTACGGCGTCGCTGGGTCTCATTGGCGTGGCTCTCAGTGCCTTCCTGCCTGAGAGCGCATTCGAAATCGTCATGAACCTGGCCGGCGTCGGTATCGCCGGGACGTGGTGCATGGTGCTCCTCACCCATACCCGGTTCCTGCGCCTCGTCAAGAGGGGAGAAGAAGTGCGACCCGAGTACCACATGCCGGGTGCGCCAATGACGAATTACGTCTCCCTGGCCTTCCTCATCATCGTCGTCCTGTCGAACGTCACGTCGGAGTCGGGGCGCTGGACACTTCTTCTGTTCGCCCTCGTAGCGATAGCGATGGTCATAGGCTGGTATGCCGTGCGAGACGATGTTATGTCTGACAACGCTGTCAAGGACTCTCCAGGGGATTGAGCCATGCGTACCCACATCCTCTACACCGGGGGGACTCTCGGCATGGTCCCCACTCCGGACGGACTGGCACCGGGGGCCGACCTGACGGGATGGCTCGATCAGCTGCTCTCGGGCACAGAACTCGCCGGAACGTTTGAGACCCTGAGCTTTGAGCATCTCATCGACTCAGCCAATGCGACTCCGGCCGACTGGGGTCGAATCGTTGACAATCTGTGGGCACATCGGGAAGAGGCCGACTCCTTCGTCGTCCTGCACGGCACCGACACCCTGGCCTACACCTCAGCCGCCCTGTCCTACGCCCTGACAGATTTCGGCAAGCCGGTCGTCGTCACCGGGTCGCAATACTCGCTAGGAGTCGTCGGGACCGACGCCGCCCCCAACGTCACGGGCGCGCTGAGAGCTGTCACCAGCGGACGTCTCCACGGCGTGGCGGTGTTCTTCGGCCACAAACTGCTGCGCGGAAACCGCGTCACGAAGTCGTCCTCGTGGGCCTACAACGGCTTCGACTCCCCCGCTGCCCCCCAACTGGCACGCACCGGGGCTCCGTGGCAATGGATCGAGAATGACTCGACCGGCTGTGGTTGGCTGGATCCAAGACCGTACCGCCGCCATGACGTCCTCGTCGTCGACCTCTCCCCGGGCCTCAGCGCCGCACGCCTCCGGGCCGTCCTCGATCCGTTGCCTGAGGCCGTCATCCTGCGAGCCTTCGGCGTCGGGAACGTCCCCAGCGATGAGCCCGGCTTGGTCGACGTCATCCTTGACGTCATCTCCGCCGGCACCCCCGTCGTCGTCGCTTCCCAGTGCATGCAGGCCGACGTCCTGCTGGGGCATTACCAGTCGAGTCATGCCCTGGCCGAGGGGGGAGCCATCAGCGCCCATGACATGACCCTCGAAGCTCTCTATGCCAAACTCGTCTTCCTGCTGTCCCAGGGACTGCGTGGTAAGGAGTTGGGACGGTGGGTCGAGACGGACATAGCCGGGGAGATCAGTATGTGAACCGCACTTTCCCATCAACACCGCAGACGACTGCACGTTCGTCGCGAATTGATGTGAAATTTCACGCTGCGGCTGGCCAGTGCTCTCCCCCGTGAACAATGATGGACTCATCACAGGTGGTAGCGAAGGCATCGTTGCCCTCCACCACCACATTCCACAATGACTGACGAGGCAAACTCATCATCTACGCGAGGAGAGGTGTTGATGGTCATCAACAAGAAGGTTCTGGTCTGCTGCGGCACTGGCATCGCCACCTCCGTCCAGGTGGCCAACAAGTTGCAGCGGATGCTGCGTGATCGAGGCGTGGCCGCGACGATGAAGGAGTGCAAGACGGCCAACGTCCCGGCCCAGGTGGAGACCTTCCAGCCGGACGCCATCGTCGTCACCACTGCGATCAATCCCCCTGACGAGGGGGTCAAGGTGTACCGAGGCACCCCTCTGCTGACCGGGGTGGGTGCCGACGAACTCGCCGACCAGATCGCCGACGATCTCAAGGCGCTGAATGACTGAGCCACGTCTCATCATCGCGAACTTGGGCGTCGAGACGTCCCACGAACTGTTCGCCGCTATCAGTTCCCGGCTTGCCGATGAAGGGCTTGTGAAGGCGTCATTCCTGTCCGCGGCCGAGGCCCGGGAGGCCACTTATCCCACTGGGTTGGATTTCGGGCACATACAGGTCGCGATCCCCCACGTCGACCCGGACCATGTCGTAGCTCCCGGTCTCCTCCTGTGCCGCAACGCTCACAAGACCGTGTTCCACGCCATGGACGACCCCGAACGAGCGCTCGACGCCCGGCTGAGCATCTGGCCTCTGGTGACCGCCCCGCACAACCAGGTCCGGATGCTCGGCGCTGTGATCGACCTGCTGCAGGAACCGTCGTACTGCCAGCTCCTCCTGGACGGCGACGAGGCCGATGTCAGATCTGCTCTGCAGAAGGTGTTGGACTCCATCGAGCCAGCCGACTGACGCTACGTCACCGACGCGCACTATGGTGGAAACATGACTGCAAAGCTCATCCTGCTCCGCCACGGCGAGAGCGAGTGGAACTCCAAGAACCTCTTCACCGGCTGGGTGGACGTCGATCTCAACGAGAAGGGCGAGGGCGAGGCCTGTCACGCCGCTGACCTGCTCAAGGAGGAGAACCTTCTTCCCAACGTCGTCCACACCTCTCTGCTGCGTCGCGCCATCCACACCGCCTACCTGGCCCTGGACGGCTGTGATCGTCACTGGATCCCGGTGCGTCGCTCCTGGCGCCTCAACGAGCGTCACTACGGCGCTCTGCAGGGCCTGAACAAGGCCGAGACCAAGGATAAGTACGGCAACGACCAGTTCATGGCCTGGCGCCGTTCCTACGACGTCCGTCCGCCGGACCTCGAGCACGATGGTGAGTACAGCCAGTTCAATGACCCGCGCTATGCCGACATCCCGGAGGCCGAGCGGCCCGTCGCCGAGTGCCTCAAGGACGTCGTAGCCCGCATGGTGCCGTACTTCACCTCCGACATCGCTGCTGACCTCAAGGCCGGTAAGACAGTGCTGGTGGCTGCCCACGGCAACTCCCTGCGCGCCCTCGTCAAGCACCTCGACGAGATCAGCGACGAGGACATCGCCGGACTCAACATTCCAACCGGTATCCCGCTGCTCTACGAGCTTGACGACAACCTCAAGCCCGTCACCAAGGGCGGCCGTTACCTCGACCCGGAAGCTGCTGCCGCCGGCGCCAAGGCCGTCGCCAACCAGGGAAACAAGTGAGTTCGTGACGGCATCCAAGTCCTGGAACCACATGGAGCGGCGCCCCGGAGATGATCTCTGGGGCGCCGCTCCATGTGCAGATGAAGGTGGGATCAGGAGATCACACCGAACTCGTAGCCCTCGCTCTTGAGCCACTTGAGAATGGACGGCATGGCTTCGGCCGTCATCTGCTTTCCGTAGGTGTCGTGGTTGAGGATGACGACGACATTCGGGTCACCAGACTCGTTGATGGTCTTCTTGACCATCTTCAGGTAACCGTCGACGGTCTTGGGACGCTGGACGTCAGCGTCGCCGCTCATGGCGTTCCAGTCGATCCAGGCAACGCCGCGCTTGGCCAGAGCCTGGTCAGCCTGGGACAGCTTGGTCCAGGACATGTGACCGCCCGGGTAGCGGAAGGCCGAGGAGAAATAGCTCGATCCCAGGATTGCCCGCGACTGGGCAGCGGCCCAGTCCCAGTCACAGCTGATGTGCTTGGCGTTGGCGGCGTGGCCGGGGTAGAGGTAATTGTAGTCGTGCGAGTAGGAGTGCACAGCTAGGGCGTTGCCCATCTTGAGCGAACGGCTGAGCATCTCCTTGTTCACGTCACGCAGCTGCGGGGCGATCATGAAGAAGGTCGCGCGGGCACCGGCCTTCTCAAGGTTGTCGAGCTGCTCACCGGTGAACTTGGCCGTCGGACCGTCGTCGAAGGTCACGAAGACGATCTTCTTGTTCTTCGGCTGGGTGGAGGGCTTCTTCAGCCACTGATTCACAACAGCAGCCGGGTAGGCGTACTTGTCGGCAGCCGTTCCATGGTTCGTGCCGGGCTCCAGACCGTCAATGTCCTTGACGACGGCGCCGGGGGCCTTGAGGGACGAGTAGCTCGACGGGGGCTCCGTGCAATCCGGCTTCGTCACAGCGGCACCGACGCCGTACTTGCCGGCAGGCACCGGACCACTCGGCATTCCCGCTGGCGCACTCGCGCCACTCGAGACGCTAGGCTTGGCCGCGGGAGACTTGGATGCCGGCGCCTTCGAGGGCTGGGCCGCGCTGGCAGCCGACTTCGACGGGGAGTTGCCAGACTCCGGATCGTTCGTGGCACATCCGGCGATGGCCATCGAAACGGTGGTGACGAGAACGACAGCTCCAGCCATCGTTTTTCTGCGGAAGGCAAAAGCCATGTGACAAGACCTCACTGACAATAATCAGCCGTGTACCACGGCGAGTTGGGCCCCTCGATTGTACGTACTGAGTACAATCGATCCCAATTCGAAACACGACACCCCCATTTCGCCGACGGAACACACCGGCGTGGGGGTCGTGACGTGTCGATGTGATCAGTATGCGCTGGGCCAGTCCTCGCCAGCCGGCGCCTTGCCGGTGACGATGTAGATGACTCGGGAGCCGACGGCAACCGCGTGATCGGCGATGCGTTCGTAGTAGCGACCGAGCAACGCCGTGTCGACCGCGCTCTCGACGCCGTAGGTCCAGTCATCGCCCAGGAGCAGGCGGAACTGGTCGCGCCGCAACTCATCCATCTTGGAGTCCTCGGACGCCAAGAGCTCCGCGGCCTGCGCGTCACGATCCGCCAGCGTCTTCTCGGCTTTCGCGATCATGGAATTCGCGATCCTCGACATCTCGACGAACTGATCGGCGACCTGCGGAGGCACCGCGACCTCGGGGAAGCGAAGACGGGCGATCTTCGCGACGTGGGCAGCAAGATCTCCCATGCGGGCCAGCTCGTAGCACATCCGCAGGACCGCGACGACCGTGCGCAGCTCGCCGGCGACCGGAGCCTGACGGGCAAGCAGGTCGAAGCAACGACGTTCGATCTCCTCGTTCAGGGCGTCGACCTTCGAGTCATCGGAGATGACGCGCTCAGCGGTGGTCAGGTCCGCACCAATGAGAGCCTCAGTGGCGTCCTTGACGGCAACCCGAACCAACTCGGCCATCGTCAAGATCCTGCCGCTGGTGGCATTGAGCTCGTCGTGGTAGCTCTCACGCATGCCGGTGTCCTTCCGTAGTGGGGTCTCGTCAAGCCTATCGACCCTATCGACCACGACATTTCCCCCGAGTGGCAAGACAGTGAACCTTGGGTGAACGACCAGTGATCACGGCATCACTTTGAGACGTGCGGGTGACGAGGATGACGACCTTCCCCCTATTATGCAAAACGTGGGCATGGTTCTGGCAGCGATCATTGGTGCAGTTGTCGGCGCCGGATTGACGGTCCTCATCATTCAAGCGGTGGAATCATCTCGTCACCCCGTTGACACCCTCGCCACCGACGTTGAGGCCCTTGAGGTCGATCCAACTCTCGCCCGAGCACTCGACCTGGCCACTGAAGCGGCCGTCATCGTCGGCCCCCATGACGAGGTGCTACACACCACCGTGGGCGCCCGGTCAATGGAACTCGTGCGCGGCTCACGAATCGCCGACGCCGCCCTCCTCAATTTGGTCCGCACCGCGCGACGAGAGGACCGCGACATTGTCGACACCATGGAGTTGAAGCGGGCATCCACCGGAGCCAACCTCATCCTCACCGTGCGCGTGGGACCTCTTGACGGGCACGGCAACGCGATCATCTCTGCGGAGGACAGCTCCCGACACATCAGGCTTGCCGAAACCCGCAGGGACTTCGTCGCCAACGTCTCTCATGAATTGAAGACCCCCATCGGCGCCGTCTCCATCCTCGCCGAAGCCATCGAGGGTGCCGCCGATGACCCCGATGCCGTCCGCCATTTCTCCCAGCGCCTGACCGCGGAGTCAACGAGGCTGTCCGCCCTCGTGACACAGATCATCGACTTGTCCCGATTGCAGGCGGACGAACCCCTGCTTCGCGCCGAACCAGTGCCCGTTGCCGACATCATCGACGAGGCCGTCTCTCGTCATCGTGAGCTCGCGACCACCCGGGAGGTCTCCCTGGTGGCCCGCTGCGACGACGACCTGTGGGTTCTCGGGGACCAGAGTCAGCTCACCGAGGCCATCGCCAATCTCGTTCAAAATGCGATCGTGTACTCCGAGCCGAAGGCGCGGGTGGCGGTCTCGGCCAGACGAGTCCATGACGTCGACACCGACGTCATTGAGATTGCGGTTGCCGACAACGGAATTGGCATCGGCGAGGCCGACCAGGAACGCATCTTCGAACGGTTTTACCGGGTTGACTACTCCCGATCCCGGGAAAACGGTGGAACCGGCCTGGGGTTGTCGCTGGTCAAGCACACCTGCCAGGCGCACGGGGGATCCGTCGACGTGTGGAGCAAACTGGGCCAGGGGTCCACGTTCACCCTTCGACTACCCACCCTTGACGCCGACCACTACAACGAATCCGATCAGGAGGAGTCATGACCCGCGTACTCATCATCGAGGACGAGGAGTCCTACCGCGAGGCCACCGCCTTCATGCTGCGCAAGGAGGGATTTGAGGTCGACACCGCGGCCAATGGTGCCGACGGACTGGAAAGCTACTCCCGCAATGGCGCCGACATCGTCCTGCTTGACCTCATGATGCCGGGAATCCCGGGGACCGAGGTCTGCCGGCAGCTGCGTCAGCGTGGCAACGTCGGGATCATCATGGTGACGGCCAGGGATTCCGAGATCGACAAGGTCGTCGGTCTGGAGCTGGGAGCTGACGACTACGTCACCAAACCCTTCAGTCACCGCGAGCTGGTAGCACGCATCCGCGCCGTCACTCGCCGAGGAGGCCCGGAGATCGAGGTCTCCCCCGACGTCCTCGAGGAGAACGGAGTGCGGATGGACGTCGAGCGCCACGAGGTCAGCGTCAACGGAAAGACCGTGCGCCTCGCCCTCAAGGAGTTCGACCTGCTCGAGGTGCTGCTGCGCAATGCCGGGCGTGTCATGACCCGCGCGTCCCTCATCGACCGAGTCTGGGGAGTCGACTACGTCGGCGACACCAAGACCCTAGACGTCCACGTCAAGAGGTTGCGCGCGAAGATCGAGGAGGATCCCTCGCATCCGGCGCGGATCATCACCGTGCGTGGACTCGGCTACAAGTTCCAGGCCTGACACGGTTTCCACGAAACGACAAGCGCGGCCCCCGGTTTTGACCGGGGGCCGCGTCGTATGTTCAAAGAACCCGTCAGGACTGGGCCGACGGGGACCCCGAGGGAGCATACTTCTCGAAATCCGGGTGGGTGGACGGCACGACCGGTGCATCCAGGGTGATCGGTGCAGAGTTCGCGAACTTGATCGTCACCTTGGCCAACAAGCCGTCCGAGAGTCCCTCGACGGGAGCCTGAAGATCGGACTTGGTGAGATTGACCGAGGCGTGAGCCGGAAGATCGACACCGACCGGAGTCACGGTGAAGGACTGCCCTGCCAGGGAGTTGTCCGACTTGAGCGGCTGACCAGTGATTCCGACAACCTTGTCGTTCTTGCTGGAAATGACGGCGGCGGAGACACGAGCCTGACCGTCACCATTGATGAGCAACAGGTTCTGCACCTTGACGGTGTCGGACTCGCCGCTGACACCGGCCGCAGGGGTGTAACTGGTGAGGACCTTGGGATCGGCGCCACAAGCCGCCAACCCAAGAACCCCGACGGCAGCAAGGGCAGCAGTCGTCCGGCGACGGTCGATCATCGTGGAATCTCCTCTTCCGGGGTGCATGATCGCTGCTGAGTTTAGCTGAACTGGCGTCACCGGGGGTGCCGATCGGTTCCAGCACAGTCGACGAGTGAGCAGACTTCTCGAAATCACTATTTCAGTCGACGGCGTCGAGGACCTCCTTGGAGAACACCCTAGTGCGGCGTGTCGTTAGTTCTTGAATGGTTGTGGTTTGGGAGAATCGGTCATGGCCAATTCTCCTGCCCCGGCGTTGGGTCTTCGTGTGGGTGATCGTGAGCGTCTGGAGTCGTTGACGCGGTCGCGAACGGCGGAGGCGGGTGCGGTGCTGCGGGCCAGGATCGTGCTCGCTGCCGCGGACGGCGTTGCGAACGACCGGATCGCCGAGCAGCTACAGGTGTCGAAGAACACGGTGCTGGCCTGGCGGCGTCGTTATGGCGAGCGGGGCATGGCCGGGTTGGCCGATGCGCCCCGCTCGGGCAGGCCCCGGCAGCTGGACCACCGCCAGATCGTGGCCACGACATTGAAGCCCCCGCCGAAGAAGTACGGGGTGACGCACTGGTCGAGCCGGCTGCTCGCTGCTCATCTGGGGGTGGGGAATGCGACGATCGCCCGTGCATGGCGCGAATACGGGGTCCAGCCGTGGCGCAGCGGCACGTTCAAGTTCTCCACTGACCCTGAGTTGGTGGCCAAGGTCACCGACGTCGTCGGGCTCTATCTGGCGCCACCGGAGAATGCTGTGGTGTTGTGCGTGGACGAGAAGTCCCAGATCCAGGCCCTGGACCGCACCCAGAAGACCTTGCCGATGCAGCCCACCCAGATCGAGCGTCGCACCCATGACTACGTGCGCCACGGCACGACCACCTTGTTCGCGGCGTTGGACATCGCCACCGGGCACGTGACCGGTGCCTGCAAACCCCGCCACCGACACCAAGAGTTCCTGGCGTTCTTGAAGCAAGTCGCCCGTGCCTATCCCGACCAGCAGCTGCACTTGGTGATGGACAACTACGCCACCCACAAACGCGTCGAGGTCCGTGACTGGCTCGCCGCCAACCCGCGGATCCACGTCCACTTCACCCCCACCAGCGGCTCATGGCTGAACCTGGTCGAGGTCTGGTTCGGGATCATCGACAAGCAAGCCATCCGCCGCGGAGTGTTCCCGTCGGTCAAGGACCTCAACGCGAAGATCCGGGCCTTCGTCAACGGCTGGAACGACCGCTGCCACCCCTTCGTCTGGACCAAAACCGCCAACGAAATCCTCACCAAAGCCAACCGTCCAACAACTTCAAACACGGGGCACTAGAGACATTCAAGATCTCGGACATGAGAATGCGAATACTCTTGTCAATGTCAATATTGATCTCATGTGACAATTTCGTAATTCCGGCCGCTGTGGTGAATGCGTAGATCGCCTCGTCATTGCGAACATTTCCAGGGCAGGAGGGCCACGGCGTCAGCGATCGGGCGTTGGCCGGTCTCTTTTCCACGATCATCGCATCTCATCCCCACACGGCGAAGCGGGACCAGACCGTTCCCGCTTCCCAAGGCCAGATCCGAGGGACTTCCGCAATCCCGACGGCCCGACAGTGAGAGGCAGACCGTAGCACCATTTCGGACGCCCACGCGAATTAATAATTGACTTCAACAATTATTATGTGATAGAATTAATCCCCGAAAGGGGCCGCACAAATGACTTTCAACGTTGGTGAAACCGTTGTCTACCCGAATCATGGCGCTGCTGTGATCGAGGACGTCGAGACTCGCACTATCAAGGGCGAGGAAAAGCTCTACCTCGTTCTGAGAATTCTTGGACAGAACGATTTGGTTGTGCGAGTGCCAGCCAGCAATCTTGATCTTGTCGGCGTTCGTGACGTCGTCGACGACGAGGGCCTTGAGAAGGTTTTCGAGGTTCTTCGCAAGACCAACGTCGAGGAGCCGTCCAACTGGTCTCGTCGCTACAAGGCCAACCTCGAGAAGCTCCACTCCGGCAACGTCCTCAAGGTCGCCGAGGTTGTTCGCGACTTGTGGCGCCGCGAGCGCGACCGCGGCCTGTCGGCTGGCGAGAAGCGGATGCTCTCGAAGGCTCGTCAGATCTTGGTCTCCGAGCTTGCCCTCGCCAAGAAGGTGGAGGACGACAAGGCCGAAGAGATGCTCGACGAGGTTCTCGCCTCCTGAAGCTGTTCACCTTAATCGTGAAATGGGGGTTCACCAGAAATTTGGTGAACCCCTATTGCTCATGTCACGAAGTGTCACCGCAGGATCACGACGACTTCAGCGCGTCTGCAATCTCGTCAGCCAGCCGTCCTTCATCAACGCCGGTCAGGAATGCAACACCGCGAAACATCTTGACATTCTCGTTGGGCTGCTTCACTGCAGTCGTCGAGACGATTGCGTCAGGGGTGAATTCCTCGATGACCCTCGGCACTTCTGCGACGCGACAGTGCTCCATCTTGGCATTGACTCCACGCTCACGCAGCAGCCGCTGAAGCTTGTTGGCGACCTGTACCGACGTCGCGATACCGGTGCCACAGCAGACGAGAATCTTCTTCTCGATCATGGTGACCACCCCTCCCTCAGGGAAACCTCGTTGCCCTTGGATGTGGCCCACCAAGGGATTCCTCCACGATGTTAAACGTATCCCGTCCATGCCCCTTCGGTGGGGGTGGGCCCCGTGGTGATCACGGGTCTTTGGGAGACTGGACGGGATGGTACCGTGCCGTCAAGGGCACAGCGCCCGTCTCGAGGAGGGTCCGCCATGGCGACTACGTCCAGCACACTGTGGAATGCCGTGGTGCTCCGCGTCGGCAAGGGAGCTCAGGACATGCTGGACACCGGCGTCATCGTCCTGTTCGGCGAACCTGTACCTGATGCTCTGTCCGACATCTGCGTGCTCCACAACCGCGGCGGCCGCTCCCCCATGACGCCCAAGCGCGAAATCGTTCCTGGCGACGTCCTCAACATCGCTGGTACCCGTTACACGATCGATGAGGTCGGAGAGTCAGCCACCTCAAACCTCGGTGACCTCGGCCATGTCGTGTTGTACTTCAACTCCCCCGACCAGTCGCTGCTCGCCGGAGCCATCAAGGTTTCCGGGCCGCAGCCGCAGCTGCCCAGCCAGGGCGCGATCCTCACGATCGAGCCTGCCGAGTGACAAGGGCTGACGCGATCGCTGCCACCCCTTCACCGCGGCCGGTGAATCCGAGATGATCGGTCGTCGTCGCGGACACTGACACTGGAGCACCGACGGTCTGCGTCAGCGTGGCTACCGCCTCAGCGCGCCGGGCCGCCATGCGCGGACGCTGCCCCACGATCTGCACCGCTGCGTTCTGGACCGCCCATCCCTCGGCAGTGACGAGCTCAACGACATGGCCCAGTAGCGCCACTCCGGCAGCTCCGGCCCATTGCGGGTCCGAGGTTCCGAAGACGGAGCCAACATCCCCCAGGCCGGTCGCGGAGAGCAAGGCGTCACAAATGGCGTGGCAGGCGACGTCACCGTCGGAATGGCCAGCCAAACCGACCTTCTCGTCGGGGAAGTGAAGGCCAGCAATGTGCATCGGCACGCCTTCACTCAGCTGATGGACATCGGCCCCAATACCGGTCCGGATCTCCATCATTCCTTGCCCCCGTGACCCAACTTGTCGGCGACGTTGCTCGGGGTGACAGCCCGCAACATCCGGCCAACTCGACGACCGGAGTGGTGACCGGCTCCAGCCGCAGCCTTGGCCAGGACCTCAGCAATGTCGAGATCGACCGGCTCGGTGATCTTGAGCGACATTCGGGATCCTTCCACCAAGGTGGCGCGATGGCCGTAACGCTCACAACACGAAATGTCATCGGTAACCGTCCCACCATCACGGGACAACTGCTCATGACACTCCGTGATGACGGCGCGATCAAACCCTTGCGGAGTCTGGACCGCGCGAAGAGCGGAACGGTCAATGACGCGGGAACCCTCACCGTCGATCTGCCGAATGGTGTCGGTGACCTCGACGACAGGTGTCACCGCGACAGCCCCGGCCTCTACCGCACCAATGACATCCTCGACGATGTATGCGGGAACCAACGGGCGGACGGCATCATGAATGAGAACAGTGGTGGCCTGACTGAGATGCTCATCGTCGGCGATGTATCGCAGCCCATTGCGCACCGAATCCTGACGAGTGTCCCCTCCGGTCACGAAGTGAACAGGGATGGGAGAGGCAGCCAAAGCCAGTTGCAGATGGTTGTGCATACCCTCCTTCACCACCACGACGACCTCGTCGCAACCGCCTGCAGCTAGGGATTCCACCGCGACGGCGACGACGGCCTTTCCAGTCAGCGACGTCACCTGCTTGGGAACAGGACCGCCGAACCGTGTTCCCAGACCGGCTGCAACAACAACCGCCACTCGTGGGTGCGTAGCGGCGACGGATTGTGTAGGTGTCATGGGTCGAACAATAGCGGTCGCGACGACCGGGAAGGGTGGCGGTCGCGACGTCACCGGATCAGATGTGTGACCTTCTCGGACCACCAACGCACGCGAGTTCTCCGCCCGACCCACAGTACGGGATCATCACCATCTGTTGCGCAACCTCTTGCACCTTGGATCCGAGCATGTCAAAATTGCCATGTAGCAATTTTGCCCACTGCAACTGCAAGTTTATGCACCAACGGAGGCGCGTCATGATCCGACAGGCACCTTTCCTCATCATCAACCCCAAGGCATACCTCTTCGGCGACGAGATGCTTCGCATGGCGATGTTGGCAGACGAACTGTCAGCCACCCACGGTGTTGACATCATGGTGACCGCCCAGCACACCGACCTCCGTCTTATCGCCGAGAAGACGAACCACATCATCGTGGCAGCCCAACACATGGACCCGATCACGCCGGGCCGGGGAATGGGACATGTCCTTCCCGAGTCCTTGGTGGCAGCAGGTGCCAAGGCGGTCGTACTGAATCACGCTGAGCACCCGCTGACCCTGGCGGACCTGGATGCCAGTATCACGCGCGCCCGCGAAGTCGGGCTTCTCACGGTTGTCTGCGCAGACACCCTCGTGCAGTGTCGCGTCGTCGCAGAAATGGGCCCCGACGTCATGATCTGTGAACCCACTGCGCAGATCGGTAAAGGCGCACTTACGGCAGACGACTACATCGCAGACTCGACTCTCGCAGTCAAGAAGGTCAATCCATCCATCATGGTTCTCCAGGGCGCTGGAGTTTCTTCCGGGCACGATGTCGCCCGAGTGCTGTCACTGGGCGCAGATGCATCGGGCGGAACGTCGGGAATCGTCTGCGCACCCGATTGGCGAGAACGCATCACCGACATGCTCATCCCGCTCAAGGCCGAGAAGAACCGCCGCAACAGCTGATCCACACCTTCACAACTAGAAAGGTACCATCATGACAGTCCACACAGACACCATCCAGGTCCGTTCCAAGGCCGGACGCCCGACCTACTTCGAGATCACCAATGACGTCCGCAGGATCATCACCGAGTCGGGCATCAAGAACGGCATCTGCACCGTTGCATCGACCCACACGACGTGCTCGGTCTTCTTCGAGGAGTACTGCCACGACGTCGACTTCGCGGGCGACGAGTACCTCCAGGCCGACCTCAACGAGGGGCTGGACAAAATCTTCCCCCGGTGCATGACGAACAACCAGTATTACCATCCTGGTCCAGCCCACGTGGAGGCCGTCGAGGCGATGACCGATGCCGGCCATGCCACCGGTGACACCATTCTCGTCCCGGACCTCGGGAGCCTCCTCAACACCGAGGCACACCTGCGAGGAACCCTCATAGGCGCGTCGCAGACCTTCGTCATCGAGGATGGCGAGCCCCAGATCGGCGCCGTCGGTTACATCTACTTCGTGGACTGGGACCCCAACCGAGAGCGTGATCGCAAGATCAAGGTGGCCGTGATCGGGGAGTGACACCATGCTCGTCGAACTGTCAGAGGCCCTGACGTGGGCCGAACAGCACCACCTCGCTGTCGCAGCGGTGAACACACCCATCTTCGAGTCGCTCACCGCGGCGATACGCGTCGCCGAACGCCACGACACCCCGATCATCCTCGCCCACGCGCAAAGTCACGAGGGCATCAACCGGATCGAGGACATCGGCCCAGCCATGGTCGCACTGGCCCGACGGTCCAGTGTGCCCTGCGTGGTCCACGTCGACCACGGTGAAGACCTCGACTACCTCCAGAAGGGACTCGACGTCGGCTTCAACTCATTCATGCTGGACGGGTCCCGTCTCTCGTTCGAGGAAAACATCGCGATCACCAGCGCAGCCGTAGAACTTGTGGGCCCGCACGGTGTGGAGGGTGAACTCGGGGTCATGACGGGCAATGAGAACGGCGATCCCAGCCAAGGGGTGGCGGACTCCGCACTCTTCACCGACCCTGCGGTAGCCGGCGAATTCGTGAAACGCACCGGGGTCACCGCCCTCGCAGCGGCCTTCGGCACAGTTCACGGCCTGTACCACCGCGAACCCCACCTGAACCTCGGTCTCATCACACAACTTCGCGAGATCACAGGCGTCCCGATCGTCATGCACGGCGGGTCGGGCCTGTCGATCGAGGAGTACCAGCAGTCGATCCGGCACGGTGTTCGCAAGATCAACTACTACACGTACTCGGTCAAGGCAGCCTTGGATGCCACGAGGACGATGCTCACAGACGATCCGGAGGTCCTCGTCTTCTCCGACGTCGCCGCCCGTGCGTCCCATGCGATCGAGAAGGACGTCGAGGCGTTCGCCACCGCCCTGACCGCGAGCTGAGGCCATTCACCGTACGTGGGTCGGTGCCCTGATGGGTTCCGGCCCACGCTCACGTCCTGGTGTGGTCAGGTCGACAGGACCACATCCGCAAGCTGCTCGTCGACGACGACCGACTGCACAATCCCGGACCGCAGGATCCCGGCAACGCCTCGTGACTTCTCGGCGCCCGCAGCAATCCCGATGACCTCTGGTATGTCCCGCAACTCGTCGAGAGTCAGGCCGATGAGGTGGTCGTCGACCGGCGTGCGGACCGCCTCGCCGTCATCATTGAGTGTTCGTCCGCACACGTCGCCAGCTATTCCAGCGGCCCTCACCTCGGCCATCTCTGCCGGTGACAGCACGGCAGCCAGTGACAGCGTCGCCGACCAGTGAACACCCATGCTGCCGATACCGACAACAGCAAGTTCACACGACGCCGCGTCACGCAGGGCCTCCAACACAATCGGCTCGGCCAGCATGGCCGCACAGACCTGCGCCGACGAAACGATGACCGGGGCGTCGATCCGGTGGGCCTTACCACCGCAGCGTCGGGCCAGGGCCTGCACCGAGGCGTTCCCCGAGACGTCAGAGTCCTTGACTGACATGCCACCGGAAAGCGGGTAAATGTCCAACGGGGTCATGGAGCGTGGCCGCTCGAAGCAGTGGGCGAAGGCGCTGACCGTCCGGCCCCAACTGAGCCCGATTGAACTGACCTGGGAGAGCCGTCCGTTGACGACCTCCGCGGCGAGCCGAGCCACGAGATCCATCGGAGCGACCCCGGGACGGTGGGCTGCGACGTACGCCGACTCCAGGCAGAAGCGGGCTGCGAGGGCCTCCTCGAGGTCCTCCCTACGGCCCACTCCCTCACGAGGGTCATTGATCGCGACTGTCACCAGACCGGTCTCACGGGCCTGGTTGAGCATTCGGGACACCGACGAGGTGGAGATCCCCAGTGTCTTGGCGATACGGGACTGGTTGATACCGTCGAGGTAGTACATCTTGGCAACCTCGACGAGGGTACCCAGGTCACGCCTGCCAGCCATGGTTTCTCCCGTCACTCATCATCGCCCTCTTGTTGTGACTGGAGAATAGCCCCTCCCCCATCACGAGGTGCCCCATACCTCCCTGGAGATCTCGTTCGTCAGTCGAACAGCCGCCAACCACCCTGCCTACGATCTTCGTGTCCCATCGTCATCACTCGGGTCATCGACTCCCAGACCTCTTCCAGGCTGATGTCATCGGGGGCGTGACAATGGATGGAGAGCATTCCTGAGCTCTTTCGCTCCCAGTCGCTCAAGGGCGGGGCAGGGGCCGACTCTCCCCTGCCCCGCCAGCCAGACCGCTGGTCAGCCGATCGTGCCGTTGTCCAACAGGGCGTCCTGCAGACGGCGCATTGCCACGATGGGACGGGTCTCGTCGATCTCAACGTCGTCCTCGGTCAGGATCGTTCCAGCCGGAACGTCACGCTTGAGCACACATCCGGCCACGACACCAATCGGAACCGCGTGCTTGTCCCGCGCATCCGCTGCGTCGATCGTCCACCCATGGACGTGGTGCCCACCGATACCTTCCAGCGTCGTACCGGCCTTGAGATCGGTCTTGGCCCGGGCCGTGACCTCGGAGGTCCACGTCTTTGACTGGAACGACGCGCTGCGATCCAGCACGGCCTCGCCGATGGACAGGTCGGCCTCGATCGACGCGAGGTGGAACGGACGATAAAGGGCGAAGTACGGGCCGTCGCCGAGGTGGAGGTACTGCAGCTCCTCGGTGACCACCGGGCTGTCGGACCTCACGATGGCGAACACGCCGGGGGCGACGTCACCGGTGACGTACTCAACGACCTTCTCCTTGCCCTCGATGATGCCCCCGTCCGTGGCCGGGACGAGCTTCTTGGCGAGGTCGTCGACGTCACACTTAATTCCGTGCATGCCCGGTACCTCGACCTTGAAACCCGAAGCATTGGAAAGAGCGCACATCTCGATCTGCGTCTTGGTGCCGTCAGTGAACGAGCACAACATCTTGGGATTCATCTTCTTGCGATGCGCCTCGTCCATGACGTCCTCGGGCACATCGGTGGGACGGTTCGGATTGTTCTTGCCCTTGCCCGCGGCGACGACGTCCAAACCGAGGTCCTCGGCGTATTCGATGAGTTTGACGCACTCGATGGGCTCGTCACCGCGGCAGACGGTGTACACCGAGTTCCCGGAGTTGGCCATCGAGGACAGCAGCAGGCCGACAGTGACGTCCGCCTCGACGGTCATCAGACCGACGTCCTTGCCGTTGACGATGGCGGCGTAAGCGACCTGGGCCGCGACCTCGGGGACGCCGGAGACCTCGAGTACGAAGTCGACCGGCAGCTTCGGCATAGTGAGGCCGTCGTCGATGGCAACCGACCGACCATCCTCGATGAGCTGCGCAGCCTCATCAACGTTCTGAGCGACCACGACGTCGTCGCACCCGGCAGCCTTGAGGGCGCCAGTCGCCCGGTCGACGTCGATGTCCGCCACCGCGACGACTTCCAGGCCCTCGGCCAAGTGCACCTGCGCGATGAGACCTCGCCCCATCTGCCCGGCGCCGACGATACCGACCCTCACCGGTCGTCCCAGCTTGGCCTGCCTGTCCAGCAGTCTTGTGGTGTATCCCATAACTATCTTCCTCTCCGAACAAGGTGTGTTGATGACGGATGTGTGTGGTGCGTCGGTGTCTCAAGCCACGACGGGGACCGAAATGCGTTGGATCATCTTGGGCGACGAGGTGCCAGCGACGTTGTCGAACTGCTCGGTCGCCTGAGCCAGGGCTCGCCTCACCTGCTTGTCACGTGTCCTCGTGGCGATGTCGTCAAGTGGTCCCAGGAGCTGGTCCACTCCTCGCAGTCGCGCCAGCACCGTCGATCCCGACATGACCTTGGCCGAGACGACACGCTTGGTAGCCCGCTCCACGACGAGTAGGACGATGGCTCCACGCAGCCTTCCCCTGCCCCTCCCGGTCACGAGGACGTGATCCCCAGTTGAGTACTCGGCGGCGGCACGTCGGACCGCCCGTTGGAAAGTACGTGATTGATGCACCGACATCACGCCGCAGAGCATGAGTGCGACACCCAGGAACAGTGCGAACTGCCATTCCACGGTCGTCACCTCACCCACGCACGAAAGCGATCGGGTTGCCCACAGACATCGTGGGCAGCTCCGGGCCCGAGGCCTTGACGGCTCCAGGCAACAGGGGCTGATCCGGACTGTTGACGTAGACGACGACGTGTCCCAAGCTCGCCAAGTTCGGATTGGCCTCCGACCCGACCTCGTCGATCACGTACTCGGCGGCCCCGAGCCTGACCCGGTCACCGGGGACCACATCCTCCGATGGTGGCACCGCCCGGTCACCCCCCAGGCCATGCACCAGGCTCACCTCTGCGAGCTCATCAGGGACCGGCGATCCGAACAGGATGACGACTCCTGCTTCCAGCATCTCGGCCGCATCAGCGCCGATACTGTCGACGGTCGAGTTCCACAGCGTTGTCGACATGATTGACCTCCTTGTCATCGTTGGTGTTGTCAGGATTGGCGTTGGTCGTTCTGGCCGCCTCAGATGAGGAAGCTGACGACATATGCCAGGGCGACCGCCACGGGTGAAGTGATGAGCCGGGAGAACAGGACCGCCGGGACACCGACGTCGACGGTTTCCGTCTGCGCCTCTCCCAGTCCCAGACCGACCGGGACGAAGTCGCATCCGACCTGGCCGTCGATCGCGAAGAGCGTCGGCAGCGCATACTGAACTGGCAGGGCTCCTTGCGCGATCTGCGTCCCCATGAGGACGCCGATGATCTGGGCGATGGCTGCTCCCGGCCCAAGGAATGGTGACAGGAACGGCAGGGCCGTGATAAGTCCCAGGAGGATCAGGCCCAAGGGATTCGCCGCGAGCGGTGAGACGCCCCGGGCAATCCAGTTCGCCAGCCCGGTGTAGTTGACGAACCCGATGAGGAGCGCCACGTAACAGATGAAGGGCAACACTGTGTTGAGGCACAGTTTGATGGACTCGCGACCGGAGTTGAGGAGGGTCGTGATGATGCTTCCGATGGCGGTGCCAAAGCGAACCACCCACGCAGAGAACCCCTTTTTCTTGGGCGTCGCCTCGGCGCTGGGCCCTCCACTCGTCCGCGTCGTGGTGTCCGCGACGACAGCGGTGGAGGCCGCTGCCGTGGCTCCCTTCTCGGTCGACTCCTCGTGACTGTTGACAACGGACGTCGGATCGATGGGCTGAACCTGGTTGAGCCCGACTGCCGACACGAAGATGTCCTCGGTCATGAACGTGGCCAGTGGCCCACCTGGGGACCCGGCAAAGACATTGACGGTCGGGATCCGCTTCTTGGGGTATATCCCCGACCTTGCGGTGCCGCCACAGTTGATGACGGCGCACATGATGCGATCCTCTGGCACCGACGTGTTGAAGCCGTTGATGGCCTCCGCGCCGGTGAGTTCAGCGATCTTGCGGGCCACCGGGTGGATCTCACCACCGGTCACGGACAGCACGACACTGCGCTCACCGTTGACCTGGAGTGTCAGTCCGGGACCCCAACCTCCCGGTCCCTTGTTGACACGGACAGCCTGTTCGGTACTCATGCCGGGCTCCCCTCAGGGCCCTGGACGTGGCCAGCTGCGTATTCGACGTCATATCGCTTGAACGTCTCGGTGTGACCACCTCTCTTGATGAGAATGTTGGTGATCCATTGGGTAACCATTCCGCGGATGCAGATGACCACAAGACCAACGAGGAAGTAAAGGGCTGCCAGGCGCGCGTAGGCGCCGTTGTCCACCTTCATGACTCCAGCGGCAACTCCTGTCCAGACAAAGAGTTCTCCGCCGTTTGCATGCGGGAAGAATGCTGTTACTGGATGCACAAATGACACGGTGGCGTCGTAGTACGCAGGCTTGTACCGCTCTGGAAGAAAGCGCCCAAACGTGTAACACATTGGATTGGTCAGCATGATCGTCGCGATCAAGGGAATGATCGTGTACCGCGTCACGGCATGTTTGCCGGCCCACTGGACCGCATGGGTGACTCTCTCCTCACCAATCCACGTTGTCACCGCATACATGAACGTGAGCAGGACAAGGAGCAGCGGAATGATCCCCGTGGCCATGTCCACGAAGCTCTTTGCCGACGCGTTGAACAGACCTATGAAGTGAGTGGCAGCCCAAGTGATGCCCTTCATTACCGGATTGGATCCAGCATCTAATGGCACCAACAGGGCACCGTGCGCGAGTACACCAGCCCCTGCCGTCGTTACCATCTGGAGACTCCTTCGTCTCAAGGAACTGCAATAATTTGCAGCTATACCGGTTCGTTTTGCATTACTGCCATCGTGCCACAGCGCACGAGCTCGAGCAATACCTTTCGAGATAAATTGCGCAATTTTACCCGAGTGAGATGCAGGTTCGCCGATCACGGCGTCAGCCATCTCGTCACAACTCCCGCACACACGCGCCGAGGGCGGCTTAAAATGCGTTCCTGTCGTCGGCTATCGTCGACCCTGACGTTTCACCCCACCAAGGAGGCACACCATGCCGAGTCGCACCACCACCATTGCAGCCGAGAGTGGCCTGCACGCCCGTCCCGCCGCCATGTTCGTCCAGGCCGCCTCGAAGTCCGGCCTGGCCGTCAAGATCGGCCGCCCTGGCGAGGAGCCGGTGGATGCTCGCTCGATCCTGTCCGTGATGGGTCTTGGCGCCAAGCACGGCGAGACCGTCGAGCTCACCGCCGAGGGCGACAATGCCGATGAGGTGCTCGACGCCCTCGTCGCCAACCTGCAGATCGACCCGGAGGCCTGATACCTATGCGGACCCTCTCGGGGCTCGGGGTCTCGGCCGGAGTCGGACAAGCACATGCCCTTCTCGTCTCCCCCGCCCCAGGACTGCCCACTTCTGATCCCAGTCAGGGCACCGAGGCCGACATGACCCGAATCGAGTCGGCGCTGAACAAGGTCGCCGATCGTCTCGACGAGCGCTCCCTGCACGCCGATCCATCGGCTCTCGCCGTCCTGCAGGCCACCGCGATGATGGCCCGCGACCCAGGACTGCTCACCAGCGTCAAGTCCCACCTGACTGACGGACATGGACCTGCCCACGCTCTCTGGGCCGCCTTCGACGACTTCTGCGCCCAACTGAGTGCTGCCGGCGGCTACCTCGCCGAGCGCGTCACCGACCTGCGCAACGTCCGTGACCGCGCCGTCGCGGTCATGCAAGGTTTGCCTGAGCCCGGCGTCCCGTCGTTTGACTCGCCCGTGATCCTCGTCGCCGAGGACCTCGCCCCGGCTGACACCGCGACGCTCAATCCTGATCTGGTCCGCGGTCTCATCACTGCCGCTGGCGGGCCGACGAGCCACACCGCGATCCTGGCCTCCCAGATCGGCATCCCAGCCGTCGTCCGCTGCAGCGATGCTCGCGAGATCGAGGACGGCACCCCGCTGGCCCTCGACGGAGTCACCGGAACCGTTCTCGTCGAGCCCGACGAGGCCGCCGTCGCCGAGCTGACCTCACGGGCGAATCGTCGCGCTGAGATACTTGCATCCGCTCCTGAGGGCGACGCCACGCTATCCGACGGTGAGCGCGTCCTGGTCCTGGCCAACATCGGCAACCCGTCCGATGCCCCCACGGCAAAGAAGAAGGGCGCCGAGGGAGTTGGTCTGTTCCGCACCGAGTTCCTCTTCCTCGACCGTCAAGATGCTCCGACCGTCAACGAACAGACGGAGGCCTATGCCACCGTGCTCAAGACCTTCGACGAGGGAGCCAAGGTTGTCTTCCGCACCCTCGACGCTGGCGCCGACAAGCCGCTGGCCTTCGCCGACCTCGGCCCGGAGGAGAACCCGGCCTTGGGACGCCGTGGTCTACGCCTGTCCCAGGTGCGCACCGACCTCATCGACGCACAGCTCGAGGCTCTGGCCAAGGCTGCTGAGCAGACTGGTCGTGATCCCCACGTCATGGCTCCGATGGTCGCCACGAAGGCTGAGGCCGAGTGGTTCTCCTCGCGTGCCCGCGCCGCCGGGATCAAGACGGTCGGCATCATGGTCGAGGTGCCCTCGACGGCCCTGCGTTCGGCCCAGGTGCTGGAGACGGTGGACTTCGCGTCCATCGGCACCAATGACCTCACCCAGTACGCCATGGCGGCTGACCGCCTGCAGGGCGAGTTGGCCGAGCTCCTGACGCCGTGGCAGCCTGCCGTCATCCAGTTGGTCAAGGCCACTTGTGATGGAGCGGGCGAGCGTCTCATCGGAGTGTGCGGCGAGGCTGCCGGCGATCCCCTGTTGGCTCTGGTTCTCGTCGGCGTTGGCGTGCGTTCGTTGTCGATGGCCGCCGGCAAGATCACCGCTGTCAAGGCCACCCTGTCACGCCACAGCCTGGATCAGTGCCGCCAGATCGCCGAGGCCGCGCTGGCTGCGTCCAGCCCCGAGGAGGCCCGCAAGGCTGCTCTGGAGCTGGCAGACCCGAGCGTCGAGGTCCTCGTCAGCTGACGTTGTCTGTTGTCGTGAAGCCCCTGTCCCGTTGAACTTGTCCTCCAGAAGTTGGACTGAGGAGTCAATTCCTTCTTCTGAGGAACAGTTCACGGTGGACAGGGGCTTTCGCATGCCCTTGTCCGGCAGGGACAATGGGGCCATGACAAAGACTGCAGTGGTCACAGGAGCAAGTTCGGGAATCGGCGCGGCCACGGCACGCGCCTTGGCCAAGGATGGCTGGCATGTCATCTGTGCGGCTCGCCGCGTCGAACGCATCGAGGCCCTTGCCGCCGAGATCGGCGGAAAGGCAGTGGTCTGCGATGTCACCAGCGACGAGTCGGTCGCCAATCTCCTCGAGACCATTGGCGGCAAGCTCGACCTCCTCGTTAACAATGCCGGAGGCGCCGTCGGACAGGAGCCGGTCACCGAGGCCGACCTCGACGCCTGGATGACGATGTATCAAACCAACGTGCTGGGCATGGGACGGGTCACCAAGGCTCTTCTACCGGCTCTCGAGGTCGCTGAGGGAACCATCGTCACGATTACCTCCACCGCTGCTGAGTGGGGCTATGAGGGTGGCGCCGGATACTGTGCAGCGAAGTCCGGTGAGCGCGCCGTCGTCGAGGCGCTACGGCTGGAGCTGTGTGGCCACCCGGTGCGGGTCTGCGAGGTGAGCCCCGGCATGGTACGCACCGAGGAATTCTCCCTCGTCCGTTTCCACGGCGATCAGGCCATGGCCGACAAGGTCTACCAAGGCGTCGACTCTCCCCTGAGGGCCGAGGACATTGCCGAGTGCGTGCGGTGGATTTCCGGGCTTCCCAGCCACGTCAACATCGACCGCATGATCGTCCGGCCTCGCGCTCAGGCTGCCCAGTACAAGGTTGCCCGCAAGTCCTGATTCGGGGGGGAAGCATTCCCTGCCCGTCAGTCGAGCTGCTGAACCTCGGCGGGCAGGTGAATGTTCTCGTCCGGCTCGGCCGTCTCGTCAACGCCTCGCGAGGACACCTTGTCGAAGAGGATCTTGATCGTCTGGATCATGATCTTGATGTCAAGGATGAGTGAGTACTGCTTGATGTAGATGAGGTCGAAGTTGAGCTTGGCTGCGAAGTCCGAGGCGTACTTGCCGTAGACCTGCGCGTAACCGGTGATGCCGGCACGCACGTTGTGGCGCAACTTGTAGTGGGCGTTCTGCTCCTGGAACTGATCGACGAAGAAAGGGCGCTCCGGGCGCGGTCCGACGATCGACATGTCGCCGATGAGCACGTTGATGAGCTGCGGGATCTCGTCGATACGCAGGCTGCGCAGGTACTTGCCGACCGGGGTGACGCGTGGGTCATCGGAGGTGGCCAGCATCGGGCCGGACTCCTTCTCGGCCGTCACCCCCATGGAGCGGAACTTGAGGATCTTGAATTCCTTGCCGTCCTTGGTGATACGGGTCTGACGGTAGAACACCGGGCCGGGAGAGCTGGCCTTCACCAGGACCGCCGTGATGAGCATGAGGGGAGAGAGGATCACCAGGGCGATCAGCGACAGAACGATGTCGAAGAACCGCTTGACGATGTCCATTTCTGCCGGGATCTTGAACGGACTGGCAGCAATAATCGTCTCGTCCTCGATCGACATGATCGTCGGATTGATGAGCATCATGTGCTCGAACGAGGTCGACATGAAGATCTCTTTATCCTCGCTCAGCAGCAAGTCGTAAATGGCAACTCGCTCGGAAGCAGGAATGTCATCGGAGACATGGGCGGTGTCGAATTCATCAATATGAGTCCGAATCTGCCCCAGGTAGTGACCACGCACCACATGGGTGAGGCGATGACGGGTCGCCTTGTTGGCCATGTAGTTCATGACGGCCCGATTGAGCATCTCCGGCGGACCGAGCAGCATCACCCGTTTAGCCCCTCGCAAGCGGCGATAGGCAACAAACTCGATGCTGCGCCACAGGAACAGCAGAACTATCCCGACCAGCAGGTTGATGAGGAGGACCGAGCGCGGGAAGGCGAACCAGCGCCCGAAGAAGGTCAGCGCCATGATGATGATCGTCACCATGACCTGGTCCACGACAGTGATGATCCCAATGTCAAGGAGCGTCTTGTTGTACAGAACATAAACGCCAGACAGAACGTTGACAATGAGGAATGCGATCACCGACGCCATCAGTGCAGCTTTTCCGTCGTCCAAATTACGCTGCGGAATAACCATCCCGAAACGCATCCAGAACGACAGGAAAATTCCAGCCACGAAGACGATGACGTCAACAAGGACCGTCACCAATTTCTGCGTGCGGTTGAAATAATCCGTCTTCACGTATTTCCTCCTCGACCCTGCTGATTACAGGGGCACGGGCTCACACTACCGGGCGAACATGCAAGCCGACCTCCGGGTCGACAAGTGGTTCCTGACCAGCAGCGATCCCGTCAATCTCCATATCCAGGTTCACGTCGACTCCGCGACGCACCAGGGCAAGGCCAATGGGGCCGTCAACATGATGAGTTGCAGACGATCCCATGACACCGACACGACGCCCACCGGCGTGGACCTCAGAGCCGATGGCCGGAAGCTCGGCGCGGGAGCCGTCAAGCTGCAGCAAGGTCAGCCGCCGCGGCGGACGTCCCAGGTTGTACACCCGGGCGACGGTCTCCTGACCGCGGTAACACCCCTTGTCGAGATGGGTACCGTACAGGCCGATCTCGTTGGGGATGGTGCGCTCGTCCGTGTCGATGCCGATACGAGGAATCCCAGCGGCGATGCGCAGCGCCTCCCATGCCAGCACACCGACCTGTTCGACCTCGTCGGGGGCGGGAGTATCAGACGGGAGGATGACTTCGTGTCCACCAGCCACCTCGGAATCAAGGATGACGGCATCCGTCGGCGTCGTAACCCGCGAGGCGAACCAGCGAACGGTCATGTCCGGTCGCAGAGCCACCTCGACGCGCATCATGAAACGCATCGAGTCCAGCCAGGCGACCAGATCGGCTCCCCGTCCAGGCTCGGTCCAACCCCAGAAGGTTTCGCCGTCGTCAACACCGTGCATGACATGCTCAACGTGACCGGTCGGTGACAGCACCAGACTCGTCGTCGTGAGCCCAGGCTCCAGACCGTCGAGGTATTGGGAGGTCAACGAGTGCAACCATCCCAGTCGGTCAGCTCCAGTGACCGTGAATACCTCACGGTTGGACAGCTCCAACCATCCGCCACCGTCAGTCATCAACCGCTGCTCGGCGACTGGATTGGCAACGTGAGAGACCAGACCGGCGTCGGGTCCGTCGGTCAGCAGCACGGGGGCAGCCATCTCAGGCCCTCTTGAGGCGAGCCCACATGTAGGGCTGCAGCGGAGCTTCCGTGGTTGCACGATCGAAGGTCCACAGCAGGTCTCCCTCGACCTGGCCGTAGAGACGCTGACCACCGGTGTAGGGCACCAGGGCGTCCTCGGTGCGGGCGACGGCGTCGGTGACGAGCTCGATCTTGGCTCCGTCGATGTTTCCGGTCCAGACCTCGGCCCAGCCCTCCGGGGCGACCATCAGGACGTCAATCTTGCGGGTGTCGACGTTGGGACGCCAGAAACCGGTCTCCATACGCAGCGGAGCAGCCGGGGTGCCGTCGGGGTTCATGGTGAAGGTCTGGCAGATGTAGTGCAGGTAATCCCCGCCGTTCTCGGTGAAGTCGACCTGACACCCGAAGCTGAACTCACCGTCCTCGGGGGTGCTGCCGTGTCCTTCACCTTCCCAGTGGCCGATCATCCAGGCCACGGGCATGAGATCACGATTCAGGTCGTCAGGAATCTGGAAGGGCATGGGTCCTCGTGTCGGGTAGGAGTTTCGTCAGGAACTGAAAGCTGCGGATTCAGCCGCGCCAGACTGCAACGAGAACTCGCGTCACAGCAACGAGCGGCAACACGGCGCCTATCACGGCGACAGTCACCAGAACCACGAGATCAGCTACAGCCACACACTGATTCTACGAGGTTCGCTCCGTAGACTCGATTCCGTGCGAGTCGTCATTCAGAGAGCAAACAGTGCAGAGGTCACCGTCGAGGGTCAAGCGGTCGGAACCCTGCCCAGTCCCGGACTCGTCGTGCTGGTGGGAGTGACCGGCACCGACACCGCTGCCGACGCCGAGAAACTCGCCGAGAAGATCTGGGGTCTGCGCATCCTTGATGACGAGAAGTCAGCCAGCGACATCGATGCTCCGGTCCTTGTCGTCAGCCAGTTCACCCTCTATGCAAGCACGCGGAAGGGGCGTCGGCCGTCGTGGAACGCGGCCGCGCCCGGCCCCGTCTCGGAGCCTCTGATCGACCACTTCGTTTCCCACTTGCGCGGGCTGGGTGCGCATGTCGAGACCGGTGTTTTCGGCGCCGACATGAAGGTCAACCTGGTCAACGACGGCCCGATGACGATCCTCATCGACACCGACGACTGGCGCTGAACCTGCCTGTCAGCCCTCCTCGTAAACCTGGACTGAGGAGATGAGGACGGAGTCGCGAGTTGGCTCCCCAAGCAGCCCCGGCTCGGTCGTGGCAATGATGGTCAGAGTGATGTCCCCCTTGACGGCGTGTGGGGGGATCATGACCTTCTGGATCGACTCATCGTCATCGGTGAAATCCTGGTCGAACCACGTGCCGTCCGGCAGCTTCCAGCGCACCGTCCGCACCCGCCGGTACTGCGGATACAGGTTGACGTCGCCGTAGACCTTGGCATAGCCGTTGATCAATCCGACCCCCACTATCCGGGACGGCCGCGGCATGGTCAGGGTGATCTGTTGACCTTCGCCGGATCCATTGCATCGCCAGGCCGTCTGCGGTTTGTCGTCGACCACGTACTCGGAGTCGTACCTCACCAGGTGATGTTCGGAGTCGACGGCCGGATCGGACACACACGAGGCCGTCGCCTTGAGACCACGAATGGGCCTGCCCGGACCCTGGTAGGGCATCGCTGCCGAGATCGTCGCCGCAGGCGAGGACTGGGTCGTCGCCGCCTTGACCGCGCCGGTACCGTCGCGGGACTGGGTGATGAAGGTGCCCAGCACCAAACCGACGACGAGGGCTGCCGCGACCATCAATGTCCAGACGGGGAACCGATGCCGCCGTACAGCTGCGGCCGCTCCGGTGACGCGGGCGTGACCGACGACGACGCTTGGTCCAGTGTCATCGTTGATGACACGAACCGACCCACTTGTCGTCGTGCTGGCAGAACTGTCCCCTGTGGCAGCGTGCCGCGGGGCTGAATCTGACGACTCGGACGACGGTTCGGACTCGTCCGCACGGCGGGGCTCATCCGGTCCGGACTTCTCCTCGTCCGGACGGAACCACTCGTCAGGCATCCTCGTCACTCCAGCTATGGTAGTGCTGACATCATGAGACGGCCTAGATGGCCGTGGGATGATGGGGTGCATCACGGCTCTGGCTCTTAGACGACATGGAGGGCATCCGGATGGCACGACTGTCCCTGCTTGGTCCCCTGGACGCCCCGCTTCCCCAGGCCCTGGAACTGCTTCCACACAGCATCATCCGCTACGACGACATACAGGAATGTCTGTCCCATCTGGAGGGAGTCGACATCGTCCTGGTCGACTGCCATGACGAACCTGCCAAGGCCCGGGAGGCGTGCCTGCGGCTGTCATGTCATGAGAGACGAGTCCCGATCCTCTTGCTGGCTGCCCCGGACACCCTGTCGGTCATCAGTCCCGACTGGGGGATGGACGATTTCCTCTGTGACTCGGCCACCCCACTCGAGGCAGAGACCCGACTGCGCTGCCTGTTCACCGTCCAGGTGACCAACCAGCTTGTCGCGGGACCGTTCACCGTTGACGAGGACGGTTACACCGCCACCGTCGGAGGCAAGGATCTCGACCTCACCTATACCGAGTTCGAGCTCTTGAAATACCTCGTCGGTCACCCCGGGAGAGTGCTCACTCGCGACATCTTGCTGTCGGACGTGTGGGGATACGACTATTACGGCGGCACCCGAACTGTTGACGTACACATCCGTCGTCTGCGAGCCAAGGTCGGCCCGGAGTACGAGGGACACATCCAGACGGTGCGATCTGTCGGGTACCGATTCCAGGCTGAACGCTGAGTTCATTCGCATGTTCTCGGAGCGGACGCCGGGTTGCATCCGCCGTGGACAGCTATCGTCAGATAGATTGTGTCCTGCTACGCCCACCACGTCGCGGGCGGACAGGTCTCCAAGGAGTGTGTCCATGGCCAAGAAGTCCAACCCCGGAGTGTCCCCGACTCCTACCGACGAGCTGCCGGAGGATCGCTACAGCGATCGCGAGCTGTCATGGCTCGCCTTCAACGAGCGGGTGCTGGATCTTGCCCGAGATGCCGAGCGCATTCCACTGCTGGAACGGGCGAAGTTTCTGGCCATCTTCTCGTCCAATCTTGACGAGTTCTTCATGGTGCGCGTCGCTGGCCTCAAACGCCGTATCGACGCCGGGGTCGCCGTCCCATCAGTTGCCGGTCTGCTGCCGCGCGAACTCCATGACGCGATCCTCGCTCGGACCCACGAGCTTGTCGCCGAGCAATCCCGCGTCTTCGCCGAGGAAGTCCGTCCAGGCCTGGCCGCCGAGGGCATCGAGATCCTGCGCTGGTCGGAGCTGACCGACGACGAGAAGGGCCGGATGCGCACCCTCTTCTCGGAGCGGATCTTCCCGATTCTCACCCCGCTGGCCGTCGATCCGTCGCACCCCTTCCCCTACATCCGCGGCCTGTCGATCAACCTGGCCGTCATGCTGGCCAACCCCATCACCGGGGCCGAGCAGTTCGCCCGGGTCAAGGTGCCGTCGGTGCTACCTCGTCTGGTCAACCTGGGTGCAGGACGATTCCTCCCCCTCGAGGAGATCATCAGCCGTCACCTGGACCAGTTGTTCACCGGCATGCATGTGCTGCAGCACACCACCTTCCGCGTCACACGCAACGAGGACCTCGAGGTCGAGGAGGACGACGCCGAAAACCTGCTCTTCGCCCTCGAGAAGGAGCTGCTGCGCCGCAAGGTGGGACGTCCCCCGGTACGCCTCGAGGTGCAGGACGACATCACCGACGAGATGCTCACCCTGCTCACCCGTGAGCTCGACATCAAGGACAAGGAGGTCTTCCGGCTTCCTTCCCCACTTGATCTCACCGGCCTGTTCTCCCTGGCCGACGTCGACCGTGACGACCTGTCCTACCCGAACTTCCTGCCCATCACCCATCCGCACCTGGCCGAGGTCGAGACAGCTCGCCCGGCAGACATGTTTGCGGCCATTCGTCGTCGTGACGTCCTGGTGCACCACCCGTACGACTCCTTCGCCACCAGCGTGCAGAGGTTCATCGAGCAGGCCGCCCACGATCCTCAGGTCTTGGCCATCAAGCAGACCCTGTACCGCACCTCTGGCGACTCCCCCATCATCGACGCCCTCGTTGACGCCGCTGAGGCCGGCAAGCAGGTGTTGGCCGTCGTGGAGATCAAGGCCAGATTCGACGAGCAGGCCAACATCACCTGGGCGCGGGTACTGGAACGTGCCGGAGTCCACGTCGTCTACGGCATGGTCGGCCTCAAGACCCATTGCAAGCTGGCTATGGCCATCCGTGACGAGGGCGAGGGACTGCGTCGTTACGCCCACATCGGCACTGGCAACTACAACCCCAAGACCGCTCGTCAGTACGAGGACCTGGGACTGCTGACGTCCAATCCGATCATTACCGAGGACGTCGCGAGGCTCTTCAACCACCTGTCCGGGATGACCGCCGAGAAGCGTTACCGCCGACTGCTGGTGGCCCCCGAGAGCATCCGCAGCGGCATCATCGACGCCATCGAGCACGAAATCGAGAACAAGAAGGCTGGTCTGCCTGCCGGTGTGAAGATCAAGGTCAACTCGATCGTCGACGAGCGCGTCATTGACGCCCTCTACCGGGCCTCTCGCGCCGGGGTGCCGGTGGACCTGTGGGTACGCGGCATCTGCGCCATCCGTCCTGGGGTGCCCGGTTTGAGCGAGAACATTCGCGTCGTCTCGGTGTTGGGACGGTTCCTCGAACACTCTCGTGTCTTCTGGTTCGCCAACGGTGGTCGTCCGATGGTCGCCATTGGGTCGGCCGATCTCATGCACCGCAACCTCGACCGCCGCGTGGAAGCCCTCGTCGGGTTGTCGAACAAGCAACACGTGGCAGAGGTCGAAGAGTTGTTCGAGAGGGCCTTCGACCCGGGGACGGTGTCCTGGCACCTGCAGGACCGCACCTGGACCGAGGTCTCCCGCGGGCCCGACGGCACGGTGCTGGCCGACCTTCAGGAAGAACTCATCCGACGAACCCGCGACAGGAGGCGATGAGCCGAGATGGGAGGACACAAGGGGCCTATCCAGGCCGCTGGTGCCGTCGTGTTTCGTGACGTCGACGGCACCGAGGGCGCCCGCGAGGTGCTCGTCGTCCATCGTCCCGACTATGACGACTTCTCCCTGCCCAAGGGAAAGGTCGAACGGGGAGAGGATCTCCCCATCACCGCCGTCCGCGAGGTGGCCGAGGAAACCGGAATCGACATTCGGTTGTCGATGCCCCTGCAACCCACCGAGTACACCGTCAAGTACTCCACCGCCAGCGGCAAACCGAAGAGACGCGCAAAGGTGGTGTCATGGTGGCTTGGGGTTGCCGTCGGCGGATCAATCGAGGAGGCAACCGCCAGCCCGGAAGAGATTGACGGTGCTTTTTGGATGCCCACGGACCAAGCTCTGGAACAACTCAGTTATCCCACTGACGTCCAAGTCCTCGAGGAAGCCCTCGAGCTACCGTCGACCTCGACGATCATCCTGGTGCGCCATGGCAAGGCCGTGTCGCGCAAGGAATGGAGTTCTCGCAAGAAGAAGACGGCCACGGACGCCAAGCGTCCGTTGGAAAGGCGTGGCCGTCGTCAGGCCAGGGCGTTGATTGACCTGCTCGGCGCCTTTGGGGTGTCTCACCTTGTCAGCTCGTCGTCCACTCGATGCATGCAAACCCTCAAGCCGTACGCCGAGAACATTGGGGCCGACATCGTCGCGATCGACGCGCTGAGCGAGGAGGCTCACGCGGCCGATTCAGCCAAGACCGTGTCCGCCATGAGAAAAATCGCTGGTCGTGCCCTCTCCGACCCGTCACGTCCAGTCGCGGTGTGCGGCCACCGACCAGTCCTACCGACCATGCGGGACGCCCTCGGTGGGGCGAATCACCCCATGTCAACCGCAGAATGCCTGATCGTTCACCTGGATGAGGCGGGACACACAATCAGCCAGGAGTGGTACTCCTCAAAATACTGACACAGGAGGTCACCTTCGGGCCCCTGAGTGACTCCCTTCAATCGGGATGCCGCCGGTATTCATCTTGCGTTCACCTTGACGCGGTTGTTGCGACATTTTCAAACCCTAGCGTCATCCCTGTACCAAGGACCGCAACGGCGGCTCTAGGAGATCACTCGAAAAGGATGTGCCGTGACGAACCGTCTCGCCAAAATCACTGCCCTGGCTGCTATTGGCGCCATCTCCCTCACCGCTTGTGGCGCCAACGGCGACAAGGGCTCCAGCTCCGCCTCGTCATCCGAGGCCACTTCGGCTGCTGCTTCCTCCGCCAGCTCGGCGAACAACGCTGACGCCGCCTCGTTCAAGCCGGCCTGCCCCGGTGGCAACATTTCCGGCGCTGGCTCCTCGGCTCAGCTGAACGCCATCAACCAGGTCATCTCTGACTACAAGGCCGCTTGCTCCTCGGCCACCATCAACTACTCCCCCACCGGCTCCGGCGCCGGTGTGAAGTCCTTCATCGGCAAGCAGACCGACTGGGCCGGCTCCGACTCCGTCCTCAACAAGGACAAGGGCGAGCCTGACAAGGCCAAGCAGCGCTGCAACGCCGATCCGTGGCACCTCCCGATGGCTGCCGGCCCGATTGCCGTGGTCTACAACGTTGACGGGGTCAAGGATCTGACCCTCTCGACCCCGACCCTCGCCAAGATCTTCTCCGGCGCCATCAAGAAGTGGGACGACCCGGCCATCAAGAAGGAGAATCCCTCCGCCAAGCTGCCGTCCGCCCAAATCGAGGTCTTCTACCGCAAGGACGAGTCGGGCACCACTGACAACTTCACCAAGTTCCTCAACAAGGCCGCTGGTGACATCTGGACCGAGAAGCACTCCAAGACCTGGAAGGGCGCTGGCAAGGGTGCTGACAAGTCGGCCGGCATCGCTCAGGCTGTCAAGGAGACCAAGAACTCGATCTCCTACGACGAGTGGTCCTACGCCACCAAGAACAAGCTCGACATGGCTGCCATCGACAACGGCAACGGCCCGGTCAAGCTGACCGGTGAGTCCGCTGGTAAGGCCATCTCGGCCGCCAAGGTCGCTGGCCAGGGCAACGACCTGCAGCTCGAGCTCCAGTACAAGGACACCCCGGCTGGCGTGTACCCCGCCGTTCTGGTGACCTACGAGATCGCTTGCTCCAAGGGCCAGGATGCCGGAAAGACCGCCCTCCTGAAGGACTTCCTCTCCTTCTACGCTTCCGAGAAGGAGCAGAAGAAGATCCAGGACCTCGGTTACGCTCCGCTACCTTCCGATGTTGCCTCGAAGGTTCTGACCGCCGCTCAGGCTCTCTCCTGATCGACTTCGCCGGGTAATTTGGTCCCGGTGCTCTGGGGCGGGAGGACGCACGACGCCCTCCCGCCCCAACCCACGAAAACAACCATGAACGCGACGAAGGAAGCCCATGGCTGAAACCACATCGACGGCGCAGCGGAAGCCAACAGCCGCGTCTCGCATGAAGCCGGTGTCCAGGGTCGGGGACAGGATTTTCGCCGGCGCCTCGTCGGTCATCGCCATTGCGCTGGCCATCATCGTCATCCTGATGTTCATCTTCCTCATCAAGACGGCGGCACCGACCCTGTCGGCCAACACCGACAACTTCTTCACCTCTCGTGCCTGGACGACCGACCGGAATCCGCCGGCCTTTGGTATTCAGGCCCTGCTGTGGACGACGGTCATCTCGTCCCTGCTCGCACTGCTCATTGCTGTTCCCCTCTCGGTGGGCATCGCCCTGTTCATCACCCAGCTGGCGCCCAAGAAGCTCGCCAGCCCCGTCGCCTTCGTCGTCGATCTGCTGGCCGCTGTGCCCTCGATCGTCTTCGGCCTGTGGGGCGGCATCGTCTTCGGGTCGTCGGGCATCGTCAACGGTCTGCGTCACGCCATCATCGCAGTACTCGGCTGGATCCCGATCTTCTCGGAGGACCCGGCCTGGTCCTCCGCCACCGGCACGGTCTACCTCGCCAGCCTGGTGCTGGCCATCATGATCCTGCCGATCATCACCGCCGTCAGCCGCGACGTCATGGCCCAGACCCCGCACGATCAGATCGAGGCTGCGCTGGCCCTGGGGTCGACGCGCTGGGAAGTCATCAAGCTCGCAGTGCTCCCCCACTCCCGCTCCGGAATCATCTCTGGAGCCATGCTCGGTCTGGGACGTGCCCTCGGCGAGACACTGGCCGTCACCCTGATCCTGCAGACGATCAGCCCCATGGCCCTCAAGCAGAAGCTCAACCTGTCGATCTTCGTCGGCGGCGAGACCTTCGCCTCGAAGATCGCCGGTAACTTCTCCGAGGCCATCAGCGACCCCACCTCGTTGGGTGCCCTGGTGGCGTCGGCCCTGGCCCTGTTCGTCATCACCTTCGTGGTCAACGCGGCTGCCCGCCTGATCGCGGCGAAGGGAGTCAAGCGATGAGCGCCACCACCCCTGATCACATCCCCGCACACTCCGAGGGGGTGCCCGAGGTCGGCAAGCTGGACCTCTCCCGTCCGTCCGGCAAGCGGACCACGAAGAGCGGTTGCGCCTCGGTCTTCATGATCGTCGCCACCCTGCTTGCCGTCATCCCGCTGGTCTGGTTGTTGTTCGCGGCCGTCCGACGCGGTATCGGCTCCCTCTTCCATGCCTCCTGGTGGACCCACTCGATGGACCCGGCCTGGGACCTCGTCGAGCAGGGGGCCATCCACGCCCTCGTCGGAACCATCGAGATCGGTCTCATCACCTCGATCATCTCCGTGCCGATCGCTCTGCTGACCGCCATCTTCCTGGTGGAGTACGCGCGGGGCACCAAGATCGCCAAGGTCGTCAGCTTCGCCGTCGACGTCCTGACGGGTGTACCGTCCATCGTCGCGGCCCTGTTCATCTTCGCCATGGTCGTCACCACCCTCGGCGGAACTCAGTCGGCCTGGGCATCCTCCCTGGCCCTCATGATCCTCATGGTGCCGACGGTGCTGCGATCCACCGAGGAGATGCTCAAGCTGGTGCCGGACTCGTTGCGCGAGGCCTCCTTCGCCCTGGGCGTCTCCAAGTGGAAGACGATCATGAAGGTCGTTCTGCCGACCTCGATGACCGGCATTCTTACCGGCGTCGTGCTCGGCCTGGCCCGAGTCATGGGAGAGACGGCACCGCTCATCGTGTTGCTGCAGTTCAACACTGAGTTGACCTTCAACCCGTCGACCCCGAACTTCGCAACCCTGCCAACCGTCATCACGAACGCCTACACCCAGGGCGGCGTGGACACCCCGGTCGTATGGGGCGCTGCGATCACCCTGATCATCCTCGTCATGGGACTCAACCTCATTGCCCGTGGCATCTCCCGCCGCTACATGCGTCGCATGGGCAAGTGACACGAAAGAGAGCTGAATATGGCAAAGCGGATCGAGGTCAAGGACCTCAACATCTACTACGGCTCCTTCCACGCCGTTGAGTCGGTGAACCTGACCGTCGAGCCCCGTACCGTGACGGCTTTCATCGGCCCGTCCGGTTGTGGCAAGTCGACCGTGCTGCGGACCCTCAACCGCATGCACGAGGTCATCCCCGGTGCCTACTGCACCGGCAAGGTGGAGCTCGACGGCGTCGATCTCTACGGCAAGGGCGTCGACCCGGTGGCCGTGCGACGCAATATCGGCATGGTTTTCCAGCGAGCGAACCCGTTCCCGGCGATGTCAATTCGCGACAACGTCGTGGCCGGTCTGAAGCTCAATGGCGTACGCGACAACAAGCTGCTCGACGAGGCCTGCGAGAAGTCACTGCGCGGCGCCAACCTGTGGGACGAGGTCAAGGATCGCCTGGAGCGCTCCGGTGCCTCCCTGTCTGGTGGTCAGCAGCAGCGTCTGTGCATCGCCCGCGCCATCGCCGTCGAGCCGGAGGTTCTACTCATGGACGAGCCCTGCTCGGCCCTGGACCCGATCTCGACCCTGGCCATCGAGGACCTTGTCGGAGAGCTCAAGGAGCGCTTCACCGTGGTCATCGTGACCCACAACATGCAGCAGGCCGCTCGTGTCTCCGACCAGACCGCCTTCTTCAACCTCAAGGCCCAGGGAGAACCTGGCCGCCTCGTCGAGATCGACCGCACCGACAAGATCTTCTCCAACCCGAAGGAGAAGGCCACCGAGGATTACATCTCCGGTCGTTTCGGCTGAGTCGACCCACCCGTCATCTCGAAGCCCCGAGGCAACACGCCCCGGGGCTTCGTCGTCTTCCTCCTGCTGGCAAGGGGTTGTACGCCCAATGACACATGGTCCTTACGTTGCTGGATTTTCCTTCTCAGGGTTGACTAACCTAACAAGGCATTGTCACGGTACCAAGGAGAATTCATGTTCCCGTCCCCCATATCGAGGCGCACCATCCTCGCATCGTCTCTCGGCCTCGGTGCCGCCGCAGCTCTGGCCGGTTGTAGCAAGGACACTGACACCTCGCCCAGTGGCGCGAACCAGCACTCGTCAGCCACCAAGGGGTTCCCGGTGAGGATCAAGCATGCCTGGGGCGAGACTGTGGTGAAGTCTCCTGCAACCCGCATTGCCACCACTGGGTGGGCTGGTCAGGATGCCGTCCTGGCCATCGGACTGGTTCCCGTCGGCATGCCGAAAGCCACTTATGGCGATCCCTCCGGAAAGGGGATGCACACATGGGTGGCTGATGCCCTGGCCAAGCTCAATGCGACCGGCGACAAGGCGCCCAAGCTCTACGACGAGACCAGCGACACCGACGCCGCCGCCATCGCAGCGACCCAACCTGATCTCGTCAGCGGCCTCAACTCCGGGATGACCAAGGAGCAGTACGACAAGCTCTCCAAGATCGCCCCCACCCTTCCCTACCTCGAAAAGGCGTGGAGCATCGACTGGCGTACCCACCTGCGCACCATCGCCGAGGTCGTCGGAAAGGCCGACAAGGCCGAAGAGGTCATCATGTCCTGCGAGAAGTCGATCGCTGACGCCTTGGCTGCGCACCCCGACGTCAAGGGACTCACCGCTGGAATGTTCTATTTCGACGTCAAGAAGCTCTCGGAGATCTCGGTTTACACCAAGGGCGACTCTCGTGCTGACTACCTCACCGACCTCGGCTTCAAGGCGCCGTCATCAATCCAGAAGCTGTCGGCGGAGTCGAAGCAGTTCTACACCACGGCTTCGGCGGAGAAGGCCGACATGTTCAATGACGTCGACCTCATCGTCTGCTACGGAGATCCCAAAACCCTTCCCGGTCTGCTCGCCAAGCACCCGTTGCTCTCGAAGATCACCGCTGTGCGCAAGGGAGCAGTGGCCGTTCTCGAGGACAACTCCCCGCTCGCGGCATCGATGTCTGCCAGTGCCTTGTCCATCCCCGGTCAGGTGGGACCGCTCGTCGAGCGACTGGCCGAAGCGGCCACGAAGGCGAAGGCGTGACACCACGGAGGGGATGGACCCTGCTCGTCGTCACCGTCCTGCTCGCCTGTCTGTGCGCGGCCTCGGTGATGGTGGGTTCACGATCCATCCCGCTCCATGATCTGTGGACGACCCTGAGACAGCCGTCCGCTGACCCCTTTGTCGCCGAGGTCATCCGCTCACGCGTTCCACGCACGGTTCTCGGCCTGGTGTCCGGAGCCGCCCTCGCACTCTCCGGCGCCCTCATGCAGGCGCTGACCCGCAATCCCCTGGCCGATCCAGGAATTCTCGGCATCAACTCCGGGGCCGCTCTCGCTGTCCTCGTCGGTATCGCCCACCTGGGCCTGACGGCACCAATCCAGTACGTCTGGCTGGCCGTTGCCGGGGCTACCGCAGCTGCCGCCCTGGTCTGGCTCATCGGAGCCGGAAGCCGCAGCCGGCCAACTCCCGTCCGACTGGCACTGGCCGGAGCCATCGTCACCGCCGTCCTCACCGGTTTCATTCAGATGGTGTTGTTACCTCACCCGAACCTGCTGCAATCCTTCCGAACCTGGCAGGCAGGATCCCTCAGCGGACCCAATCTGGGACAGATCGCGACGGTGTCTCCTCTGCTCCTCGTCGGAGTGGTGCTGGCTGCCATCAGCGCCCCAGGCCTGAACACCCTCGCGCTGGGAGAAGACCTGGCAGCGGGCCTGGGGACGCGAGTGACTGTCGTCCGGGTGACGTCATCGGTGGCCGCCGTCCTGCTGGCAGCTGGAACCACGGCGCTGACGGGTCCCATCGGGTTCGTGGGGCTCATCGCCCCTCACGCCGTGCGGGCCGTCGTCGGCCCGGACAATCGGCGGGTGCTGGCATGGTGTGCCATCTGCGGACCCGTTCTGGTGCTGGCGTCCGACGTCCTGGGACGCGTCATCACTCGGCCTGCCGACGTCGCGGTGGGAATCGTCACCGCAATCATCGGAGCTCCGGTGTTCATCGCCCTGATCCGTTGCCGGGAGGTGAGACAACGATGAGCGCGCTTGCTCTCGTGCGGCAGGGGCGACGGCACCGCCGCCTGCGTCGTGGTCTGGTCGTGACCATCTTGTCGGTGGCAACTGTCGCCGCTTTCATTGCCAGCCTGTGCCTTGGCGAGCAGATGTACTCGCCGTCACAAGTCGTCGACGCTCTCCGCGGGCAGGTCGGCCCGGCATCCTTCATCATCGGTGACCTCCGTCTCCCACGCACCATTGCCGGACTTCTCTGTGGCGCTGCATTTGGCCTTGTCGGAGCATTGTTCCAGGCCCTGCTGCGCAACACGTTGGCAAGCCCTGACGTCATCGGGATCACGGCCGGGGCCAACACTGCCGCGGTAGCTGGAATCATCGTGCTCGGATGGTCCGGCCTGCAGCTGACGTGTCTGGCCGTCGCGGGAGCGATCGTAACGGCCGGCATCGTCGTCGGGCTTGCGCGCCACGACACATCAGGTGGCGAGCGGCTCATCCTCATGGGCATTGCGACGGGGGCTATGGCGACCGCAGGGACGATGTGGCTGATGGTCCGCGCCGATCCCAATGATGCGGCTGGGGCTGCTCGTTGGCTCGCGGGCAACCTTGCCGTGGCTTCCGCTGACCAATCCGCCACTCTCGCCGTCGTCCTTGTCATCGGCCTACCGGTGCTGCTGGCCAACTCTCGCCACCTCGGGACCATGGACGTGGGGGATGACCTGGCCACCGGGCTGGGGGTACACGTGGAGCGGACTCGTGCTCTGCTCATGATCGTCGGGGTCATCGTGCTGGCCTGCGCCACTGCCGTTGCAGGACCGATCGCCTTCGTGTCGCTGATGTGCGGACCGATTGCATTTCGACTGTGTGGCCCAGGAGATGCCCCACTCATGGCCTCCGCGCTCACTGGATCGGTCCTGGTACTGGTGTGCGACTTCGTCGGCGCCAACCTCATGTCACACACCTATCCGGTGGGGCTGGTCACCGGGATTCTGGGCGGGGTGTACCTGCTCATCGTCATGGCTCGTCAGTCTCGAAAGGAGAGTGCGTGAGAACCAGTCATCATCTGAAGGCCGACGCGGTATCGGTTGGGTACGGAGACCGCGCCGTCCTGGACCACCTCGACCTCAGCATCCCGACCGGAAGGATCGGGGCAATCATTGGCCCGAACGGTTGTGGCAAATCCACCCTGTTACGGACGATGACACGCTTGATCCGCCCCAGCAGCGGTCAGGTCGTCCTGGACGGTCAGGAGCTCCCCACTGTGCCGACCCGGCAACTCGCCCGTGTCGTCGGGTTGTTGCCGCAGTCCCCGACAGCTCCGACGACGATCACCGTCGCAGATCTGGTGGCGCGCGGACGCGCTCCTCACCAAGGAATTTTCGGACGATGGACCACCGCCGATGAGCAGGCGGTGGCGTCGGCGCTGGAACGCACTGGAATCGTCGAGCTGGCCCGACGACCGGTTGACGAGCTGTCCGGAGGTCAGCGCCAGCGAGTGTGGATCGCCATGGCCTTGGCCCAGAACACCGACGTGCTCTTCCTCGACGAACCGACGACCTACCTTGATCTGGCCCATCAGATCGACGTTCTCAGCTTGTTGCGTGACCTCAACCGCCGTGACGGGGTGACGATCGTCATGGTGCTCCATGACATCAACATGGCGGCGCGCTACTGCGACTGGTTAGTGGCCATGCGTGACGGGGAGATTCGAGCGAACGGAACCCCCACCGAGGTCATCACCGCCGACGTCATGCGAGAAGTCTTTGGCCTGCACACGCACATCATCCATGCCCCGGATGTCGGGACGCCCATCGTCATCCCGATCGACACCGTGGGGGTCGATGACGGCTGACTCGCGAGAAGCCCTCCATGGTGCGTCACTGACGTCGGGCCCTCGCCGATGGGTATGGCATCGACCGTCGCCACATCGCCTTCATGAGGTACTGGAGACAGGACAACGCTGCGATGTGAGGGTAACCGAATTCCATTTGTGAGGCACGGCTAAGATGACTGCGTCCGGCGTAGGGAACCCCGTGTGAATCGGGGGCTGACGCGCAGCGGTAAGGCGGACGAACGGGCAGACAAGCCACTGGGAAACCGGGAAGGCGCCCGTTCGGTTGAGGCCAAGTCCGAAAACCTCCTGGACCGTATCTGACCGACGGCCGCGCGATTCGGCCCTGACGAGGACGGCTTTCCCTTGGCTCGACTCCTTCACCGCCGTACCCCGACTCGCTTCTTCCTACTCGTGACTCTCCTCGTGCTCATGCCGGTACTCTCGATTGCCTTTGGTGCCGCACCGGTACCCATCGGTCAGGTCTTGGGGGTACTCGCCGACCATTGTGACATTCCCATTCACGTGACCTGGGACTCCATTACCGACGCGATCGTCTGGCAGAACCGCATGCCTCGCATCGTCACCGGGCTCGGCGTCGGCGCGACCCTCGGTGTCGCCGGAGTCGCACTCCGAGCCGTGGTTCGCAACCCCCTCGCAGAGCCCTACGTACTTGGCGTGAGCGCGGGAGCCTCCTCGGGAGCTGCCGCGGCGATCATCATCGTCGGCGTCACCTCGTCATTCGCAGTAGCCGGCATGGCCTTCCTGGGAGCGCTGCTGTCGACCGCGATCGTGCTGTTCATGGGCGGCGGCCGGAACTCGTCGACGCTGCGTCTCGTCCTCGCCGGTCTCGCGGTGGGATTCATCTTTCAAGCCGTCACCAATTTCATCATCATCTCCTCCGACTCGGCCGAGACTGCACGCGCGGTGATGTTCTGGACCCTCGGTGACCTGTCTCGAGCCAGCTGGGGGCAGGGATGGACGAACGTTGCCGTGGCGATCGTTCTGACTGTACTGCTGTGGGCATGTGCCCCATGGCTCGACGCGTTGGCGTCCGGGGATTCCACGGCCACCGCGGTCGGGATCGACCCGACCGTCATCCATGTGCTGCTTCTCGTCCCCGTATCGGCTGGGGTGGCCATGGCGGTGGCTATCTCCGGCGGCATCGGTTTCGTCGGACTGGTCATCCCCCACCTCATGCGATCCTTCATCGGTCATGGCCACCGTCGGTTGGTGGTCTCCTCGGCTATGGCCGGAGCCATCTTCCTGATGTGGGCCGACACCTTCTCACGCACCGTGTTCAGCCCAGCCGAACTGCCCATCGGAGTCATCACGGGTCTGCTCGGCGCGCCGTTCCTCCTCGTGTTGGTGCGACGGGAGGCGATGGCATGATCACCGCTTCCGACTTAGTCATTCACCGAGGACAGCGGGTTGTCCTCGACGGCGTCGATCTTTCAGCGGATCAGGGCGTGACCATCGGGGTCGTCGGCCCCAATGGCGCAGGAAAGTCAACCTTGTTGTCTGCGCTGTACCGCAACGTCGCGATTGCCTCCGGACGAGTCACCGTCAGCGACCATGATCTCTCAGCCATGAATCGCCGCGAGATTGCGCGCGAGGTCGCCGTCGTCTCTCAGATTCCCGATCAAGCCCTGCCGCTGACGGTTCGCGACACCGTCTCCCTGGGACGACTCCCCCACCGATCCCTCATGGGATACGGGGATGCGACCGATCGTGACATCGTCGACAATGCCCTGACGAGAACGGACCTGACAGGTCTCGCGGATCGACTCGTCACCCAGTTGTCCGGCGGGGAACGTCAGAGGGTTCTCGTCGCCCGAGCCATCGCCCAGCAGGCCGGCCATCTGCTGCTCGACGAGCCCACCAATCACCTCGACATCGGCCATCAGTTCGCCCTGCTCGACCTCGTCAAAACCATTGACGCCACCACCGTGATCGTGCTCCATAACCTCAACCTGGCAGCTCGAGCATGCGACCGACTGGTGTTGCTTGATCAAGGCCGCCTCGTCGCGTCCGGCCCTTGTGGGGAGGTCCTGCAACCCGATCACCCATTGCGCGTCCTCGACGTGTGCTGTGGACCTGGATCCTTGTCAAACGCCGTCACGCAGAGATTTGGTGACGCCAGCTGTGTGGGGATCGATCGCGACCCGGTGCTCATGCGGCTGTTCCGCGAAACGACGCCACACCCGGATCGAATTGAGATCGTCGATGTCGACCTACGGGAGCCTGGATGGGCGGCCCGGTGGGCTGAGGAACCCTTTGATGCCGCTGTCAGCGCGACGGCCCTGCACTGGTTCGAGCCCGATGAGTTGGCGAGGGTGCACCAGGACATCGCCTCGGTGCTGACCCCTGGCGGGATCCTGCTCAATGCCGATCATCTCTTCTTCGACAAGGCCACTGAGCCTTTCCTGGCTGAATTGGCCCCGGCAGAACGAGACCGCACCGAGGCTCAGATGCGAGACGACGGGGCAATGTCCTGGCAGGAATGGTGGGACGCAGCCTTGGCCATGCCTGGATGGGAGTCCGAGGCCGAGGAGTTCCGACGTCGTTGGGCGGACAAGGACATCTCTCGGAAGGTCAGCGCCGAGTTCCATTTCGCCTCGATGCGCGCGGCCGGATTCACCGAGACTGCTCAGGTCTGGCAGTGGTTCGACGACCGGATCCTGATAGGGCGGATGCCGATGTGACGCTGGAGGTGGGCGGGGGGTACCCCCCGCCCACCGTTCTGCTCTGGTCAAGCGTTACTGTCGCCCTCGCTCCCATCCCGGGGCTGACCAAGAACCGCACCCAATGTCACCCTCAGCATCACCCGAGTCGGTCAAACTCCTTGTCAAGGCCAAGCAGGGCGTTCTCCACGACCTCAGGCAGTGCCGGGTGTATCCAGTACTGTCCCCGCGCCATCTCCCCGACTGTCTGGCCGGCGCTCATCCCCTGAATGCAGGTCTGGATGAGGGTCGATGCCTGCGGGCCGATGATGTGGGCGCCCAGCAGCGTCCTCGTCCCCGGGTCACCCAACAGCTTGACACAGTGTCCCTCGTCCTCCATCGCCCAGCCATAGGCGACGTCCGCGTACTCCTGGACGTACTTGGTGTACGGGATCTCGGACTGCAACAGACTCTGTTCGCTCGCACCCACCGAGGCGACCTGCGGGTTCGAGAACACCGCATGAGGCACGAATCGATGATCAGAACTGGCCAGGTCGTCAGGGTGTAGCAGATTGTGGCGCACCACTCGGGCCTCGTGGTTGGCGACGTGCTTGAGCTCCCAGTGCGAGCAGACGTCGCCGAGGGCCCAGATGTGTTCAACATTGGTCCGCTGGTGCTCATCGACGACCACGAATCCATCGTCATCGACGTCAACCCCGGCAGCTGGAAGGTTGAGACGGTCACCGTTGGGCACCCGACCCATGGCATTGAGGACGACGTCGGCCGGATAGTCGTAGTCGACCCCGTCACCGTCAACCGTCAAGACCACGAGGTGACCACCCGGATCACGATCGATGCCCACCAAGCCCTCGGACATCCGCAGCCTCACGCGGTGACCAATCTGATCGGTGAACCGCTGCGAGATCTCCTGGTCCTCATGACGCAGCATCCTCCCGGACCGATTGATGACAGTGACGCTGGATCCCAGCGCGGAGAAGATATGGGCGAACTCGGCGGCAATGAATCCACCACCGAGAATCACCAGACGGTGGGGCAACTCCTCCAACCTCATGATGGTGTCGGAGGTGTGGATCGACCCCGCCAGGCTCGGGTCGTCGAGACCGAGGACATCAGGGACGCGCGGGCGCGACCCTGCCGCCAGGACGATCTGGTCAGCAGTGATGCGAGTGTCCCCGACCTCGATGGTGTGGGGATCGACGAACTTCGCCTCGTCGGTGTAGACGTCGATGTTCTCCAGCCCCTGGCGGTACTCAAGCCCACTTCGAGAAATGGGATCAATGCGTCCGAAGATTCGGTCACGAATGGAGGTGAAGGATGCCCCGCGGAACTGCAGCCTGACCCCCAGCTTGGCTGCCTCGGACGGCGAGGTCGCAAGGTCCGCCGGGAGCACGAACATCTTCGTCGGTATGCAGCCGACATTGAGGCAGGTACCCCCGAAAGTGCCCGAGTCGATGATGGCGGCGCGTCGGTCGGCAAATTCCTCGTCCAGGATCGTGTTTCCTGAGCCCGAACCAATGACGACGATGTCGTAGTGCTCCATACCCCCAGTCTGTCATCCCGAGCTATGACAGATCGCCTCAACCCGCCGCCGGCGTCACATGACAACCTTACGGATCCCTGATTCTCGCATCTGGCATGTATGGTGATCGCCAGACCGCACCCAGGATCCGCCGGATTCACCGGACCATCCCCCGCGGTCCCGTCCCCTCGGGGACATGTTCGTAGAACCCACCCCGGGGCTGCCCACTGACTCCCCTGCGGGTCCGGTGACATGCCGCGATTCGGCACGATGCCGGATCCCAACCCAGGAGCGGAATGTTCACCCTCACCTCAACGCCCGTCACCTTCGTCGGGCTTCTCATCCTCTTTGCATGGTCACTCGTGTGGTCGGTGCGGGACGCTATCAAGGCGCCCACCGTCGTCACGAAGGTCTCCACATGGGTCCACGTCGTGATGGCGGTCACCATGATCCTCATGGTGCCCAAGTCATGGTGGAAACCTCTCGTCTCCGCCATTGGCGGACCAACCACTCCGGTCGTCGTCTTCGCCATCTGTACGGCCTGGATGGTCTTCATGGCCGCCTGGCGATCCTCGTGGTCGTCATGGGGTCATGCCGCCATGTTCGCCGCGATGGTCTGGCACCTCGCCGCGATGCGCAAGATGTCCTCCCTCATGACGGCGTCCAAGCACTCCGGCATGGGAACCATGAATCACGGCGGAATGGACCACGGCATGAACCATGGCGGTATGGGTCACGGTATGAACGGCGGCATGGACCATGGAATGCAGACGACCATGAATGCCGCGATGCATGACTTCGCCGTCGTCGGGATCCCTCTCATGGTCGCCCTGCTGGCCCTGGCCATTGCCGGCCTGTGGCGAGCCATCAGCGGCGAGGCCGAGAACCCACGCAAGGTTCCCACCTGCCATGTGGTGGCCACCGAACCACTGGCGATTCGCCTCTCCGGCCTGGGTGATTTCGCGATGGCCTTCGGTATGTTCTGGATGAGCACCGGTCTGCTCACACCGATCATGCCGTTCATGGAGCATCTGCACCCCTGAGCAGCGTCTCAGGATATGGGCCGGCGTTTCATCTTTCTGATCATTGCTAGCGTCACACCCATGATGAACGGTTGGAGTCTCATTACCCGGCGCGCGGTCTGACCACGCACCGGAATCCAACAGCGCGCCCTCCTTCCACTTCCGGATGGAGGGCGTCGTCATGTGTACGCAATTGCCGAGGGGGGAACACGATGCCCACGCTGAGATCTGCCACCAGCACCACCGGACGCGCCATGGCCGGAGCCCGTGCTCTCTGGCGTGCCACCGGTACCAAGGACGATGAATTCGGACATCCCATCGTGGCGATCGCGAACTCCTTCACCCAGTTCGTCCCCGGACACGTCGGACTGCGTGACGTCGGCAAGATCGTCGCCGAGCAGGTCCGCGCCGCCGGTGGCGTCCCCAAGGAGTTCAATACCATTGCCGTCGATGACGGCATCGCCATGGGCCACGACGGCATGCTCTACTCCCTGCCCAGCCGTGAGCTCATCGCCGACTCCGTGGAGTACATGGTCAACGCTCACTGTGCCGACGCCCTCGTGTGCATCTCCAACTGCGACAAGATCACCCCCGGCATGTTGATGGCCGCCATGCGCCTCAACATTCCGACCATCTTCGTCTCCGGTGGCCCGATGGAGGCTGGGAAGGCCACATTGACCGACGGGGAGCACAAGCTCGACCTCATCGACGCCATGATCGCCGCCGGTGACGAGACCGCGGCCGACTCCGACGTCGAGATCATGGAGACCAATGCCTGCCCGACCTGCGGGTCGTGTTCAGGCATGTTCACTGCCAACTCGATGAACTGCCTGACGGAGGCCCTCGGCCTCTCCCTGCCCGGCAACGGTTCCCTGCTGGCCACCCACTCGGATCGTCGCAAACTCTTCGAGACGGCCGGACGCACCGTCGTCTCCCTGGCCAAGTGCTGGTACGACGAGGACGACGCCTCCGTCCTCCCACGTTCCATCGCCACCAAGGCGGCGTTCCACAACGCCATGAGCCTTGACATCGCGATGGGAGGTTCGACGAACACCGTCCTGCACCTGCTGGCGGCCGCCCAAGAAGGCGAGGTCGACTTCACCATGGCTGACATCGACTCCCTGTCGCGCAAGGTTCCCCACCTGTGCAAGGTGGCGCCGTCGACCACCGTGTTCCACGTGGAGGACGTCCACCGCGCCGGCGGTGTGCTCAGCATTCTCGCCGAGCTGGATCGTGGCGGCCTGCTCGACACCGCCACCTCGACGGTGTGGTCCCCCGACGGCAACCCGACGACGATGGCCGTCGAGATTGCCAGTCACGACCTCATGTCCGACCCCGGCGAGGACGTCCGCACGCTCTACGCGGCCGCCCCGGGTGGGGTGCGCACCACCGAGATGTTCTCCCAGTCCTCGCGCTGGGAGAGCCTCGACACCGACCGTACGAACGGCTGCATCCGCGACATCGAGCACGCCTACTCCGCCGACGGCGGCCTGGCAGTGCTGTTCGGCAACATCGCCGAGCGCGGCTGCATCGTCAAGACCGCCGGCGTCGACGAGTCAATCCTCACCTTCTCCGGGCCTGCCGTCGTCTACGAGTCCCAAGACGACGCCGTCACCGGCATCCTGGGCAAGGAGGTCAGGGCCGGGGACGTCGTCATCATCCGCCACGAGGGCCCCAAGGGTGGCCCCGGTATGCAGGAGATGTTGTACCCGACGAGCTACCTGAAGTCGATGCACCTGGGCAGGGAGTGCGCCCTGCTCACCGACGGCCGGTTCTCCGGTGGCACGTCGGGCCTGTCGATCGGTCACGTCTCCCCCGAGGCCGCCTCCGGTGGTCTCATCGGCCTGGCCCGCGACGGGGACACCATCAGCATCGACATCCCCAACCGCACCATCAGCCTTGACGTCGATGACTCCGAGCTGGCCCGTCGTCGCGAGGAGGAGGAAGCCCGCGGAATCGACGCCTGGACGCCACACGCTGCCCGTTCGCGTCACGTTTCCACCGCCCTGAGCGCCTACGGGATGCTCGCCTCCTCCGCCGATCGCGGTGGAGTACGTGACCTGTCCCAGGTCCGTCCGGTGGCTGACTGAGGGGATCGTCAATGTCCGTCAGGAGTGACCAGGAATATCTGCGAGCCGTCCTGCGAGCACCGGTCTACGAGGTGGCCGAGAAGACCCCGCTCGAACCGATGCCCAACGTTTCCAAACGCCTCGACAACACCGTGCTGGTGAAGAGGGAGGACCGTCAGGCAGTCCACTCCTTCAAGATCCGCGGCGCCTACAACCGGATGCGCAACCTCACCGAGGGGGAGCGTTGCGCCGGGGTGGTGACGGCTTCGGCCGGCAACCACGCCCAGGGCGTCGCCCTCTCGGGTGCCCGGCTCGCGGTCAAGGCCAAGATCGTCATGCCGAGACCCACTCCGACGATCAAGGTTGACGCGGTGCGCCAGCTCGGCGGCGAGGTGGTCCTGGCCGGGGATTCCTTCGACGAGGCCAAGGCTCACGCCCTCGAACTGGCCGAGAACGAGGGACTGACCTACGTCGCCCCCTTCGACGACCCGATGGTCATCGCTGGTCAGGGAACCATCGGCCTGGAGCTCATCCAGGACGCAGCGGACGTCAACCGGATCTTCGTACCGGTCGGTGGTGGTGGTCTTGCCGCGGGGATCACCGTCCTCGTCAAGCAGCTCATGCCCCAGGTCAAGATCATCGGTGTGGAGCCGGCTGAGTCGGCTTGTCTGGCAGCCGCAATGGAGGCCGGTGAACCCGTCACCCTGGATCGGGTCTCGCTGTTCGCCGAGGGTGTTGCCGTTGCCCGGATCGGTGACGAGACTTTCCGCATCCTCAAGGACCATCTCGACGACGTCGTCACCGTCGACTCCGACGAGATCAGTGCTGCCGTCAAGGATCTCTTCGACGACGTGCGTGCCGTCGCCGAGCCGGCCGGTGCCGTCGCGCTGGCCGGGCTCAAGAAGTACGTCCGCGCCCACGACGTCCACGGAGAGCAGCTCGCTACCGTCCTCAGCGGGGCGAACCTCAACTTCGGGTCGCTGCGTCACATCGCAGAACGCGCCGAGATCGGTGGGCGTCGCGAGGGGATGTTCGGAGTCATCATCGACGAGCGTCCGGGAGCCTTCCTGGACTTCTGCCGACTGTTGGGTGGCCGCATGGTCACCGAGTTCAATTATCGACTTGCTGACGATGACTCCGCTGCCATCTTCGTCGGCGTGCAGTTGGCCCATCGCGACGAACGTTCCGAGATCGTCGAGATCTTGAGCAGTGCCGGGCACCTCGTCGTCGATCTGTCCGACGACGAGGCGGCCAAGACCCATGTCCGTTACATGGTCGGTGGGCACCCGTCACGTTCCGTCGGGGAGAAGGTCGTCTCCTTCGTCTTCCCCGAGTCGCCGGGAGCGCTGACCCACTTCCTCACCACCCTGGGCACCCGGTGGAACATCTCCCTGTTCCACTACCGTTCCTTCGCAATGGACACCGGTCGGGTGCTGGCCGGGTTCGAGGGTGCGGCTGACGACCCGGACCTGTCGTCTCACCTCGACGACATCGGGTATCCGTGGAGTGACGTCTCGGACTCCCCCTCGTATCAGATGTTCCTCCGGGAGCGTTGAGAGCTACGTGGAAGACTTGTGACATGACTGAGAAGGATGCGACTCGCGACGAACGCCCGTGGGCACTGGTGAGCGGGGCCAGTGGTGGTCTGGGGCAGGCATTCAGCCGTCATCTGGCCAGCTGCGGAGCCAATCTCGTCCTGACCGGACGCCGTCAAGACGTCCTCGACGACCTTGCCACCAAACTCACCACCCGATACGGGATCCGCACCATCGTCCGTCCCTGCGACATCGCCTCGGCATCCGAGCGGTTGACCCTGGTGGAGGACATCGCCGGGCGCGGCATCATCGTCGACACCCTCGTCAACAACGCTGGGTTCGGTGCAGCTGGCCGGATCGCCGAGACCGACCCGGTTCGTCAGACCTCTCAGGTGGAGGTCAACTGTGAGGCCGTCGTCCATCTGTGCGGTCTGCTGCTGCCGGGCATGATCGCGGCCAAGCAGGGGTCGATCATCAATGTCGCCTCCACCGCTGCCTTCCAGCCCATCCCCCAGTTCGCCACCTATGCGGCGTCGAAGTCTTTCGTGCTGTCCTTCACGAAGGCGCTGTGGGCCGAGACCAATGGCACCGGGGTGCGGGTCACGGCGGTCTGTCCTGGCCCGACGGAGACCGGATTCTTCGACGTCGCCGGTGTGCCGAGGATGGGAGCTGGAATGCGTCGTCAGCCCGACGATGTGGTGCGTACTGCCTTCGACGCTCTGGCCCGTCATCGTCCCTACGCCATCGACGGATTCATCAACCGCGCCGTCGCACGGTTGGCTCCACACCTGCCACCGCGTCTGGTGATGACTGAGGCGGAGAAATACCTCAAGATCTGACGACTACTTCGCCGTCACAACCTTCTCGTCAGCGATGCGGTTTCCTTCCCGGATCACCACGTCATACTCCCCCTTGGGTATGGTGACGGTGGCGCTCCACGGGCGCCACCTGTCACCGTCAGTGGCCGAGATGTTGATCTGCCCGCTGGTGACCATCTGATTGCCCTGGGGGGACCTCACTTCGTACGTCATGACGGAAACCGTCGGCTGGGCGAGACCGCTGATGGTGATCTTGCCGGACGGCACATCAGCACCGGCCTGTGGCGTGTCAACCCACACCCGGGCGCACTGAGCAAGACCTTCGTCGACGAAATCCGTGGCGGGCTTGCCAATGATCGGTAGGTTCGGCGAACCATCAACGAGGATTCGCACCGATTTGTCACCGGTGCGGTCACCGACGGCCGCCGTGGCGGTCACGACGAGCTGCTGGATGGCCCTTTGCACCTGTTCACCATTCTTGAACTGGCTGAAGGCGGACGCCGACAGGTCGATGGTGATGCGTTTTCCCTTGACCGATGCCCGGTTCACCTGGCCAGCTGCCCACCCGGATGTGTAATTCGGGTCGAGGGGCGCGACGTTGAGAACCGCCCCAACTGCCGTTCCCAACAGGTCGCCGAGGGTCGGCAGGTCACGCAGCTCACGGTGGATGAGCCCGTCGTCACGACCCAGGTAGAAGACATCCAACCCAGTCTGAACGGTCGGCAGGGACTGGTCGCTGGCCTGCGGAGTTCGGGCAGCAGGTGCCGCTTCCGAATCGCTCGTCGTCGAACCGTGATTCGAGCCCAGCAGGGGGGACAGAATGCCAAGCCCCAGTGCCACCAGACAGGCCAGGGCGACGATCCAGTTGGCGGGAAGGCCACGACGCGGTTTCCGGGAAATCTGAGAGGTGATGGCGTCATAGCCGGAGTTCGGACGGATCGACTCCATGATGGTTTCCAGGGCCGAGCGCACGACCGCCTCGACCCTGGGATCGGCGTGGCCGGGATTCGTGTGGGAATCAGGACGCAACGTCTCACCGATGGCAGTCAGACCCTTCGTCTCGTTGTTGTGAACGCCATTGACGCTCATGCCCAGGGTCTCGGCGATCTCGTCGTCTGACAGATCTGCTGTCGCGAATTTGAGGACCAGCACCTCACGCTGTCGGGCCGGCAGCCCCCACAGACACCAGTACGCCAACTCGTCGGGGGCTTGGGGAGGAGTTGTGTCTCGTTCTGCCGGTTGCCGGCCCCTGGCCTTGTTCACGACGGCGGTGCGCAGATACGACACGGCATGCTGATGGGAATGCAACCGCGGATCGCGCCGGTAACTGGTGACAAAGGCTGCGATGACGGCAGCCTCGGCCACCCGCTGGTCTGCCAGCAACAGGGTGGCCAACCTGACGAAGGCGTCCCACTCCTCTTGGTAGAGCTGGGGAAGCCAATCATCATGGGATTCGGAGAAGGAACCCTTCATGTCAGATGCCGGCATACGAATGCAAGCCGTTGAAGATCAGGTTGACGCCGATGAAGTTGAACCAGAAACAGGCCACACCGATGATCGCGATGATGGCAGCCGGGCGTCCGCGCCATCCGGCTGTGGAGCGGGCGTGCAGGTAGGCCGCGTAGACCACCCAGGTCACCAGGGACCAGGTCTCCTTGGGGTCCCATCCCCAGAACCGACCCCATGCGTAGTCAGCCCAGATTGAGCCGGCCGCGATGGTGAAGGTCCAGATCGGAAAGCCGATGGCATGTGCACGGTAGGCCAGGGTGTCCATGGACTCCGGGGAAGGAAGCTTGGCGAGCAATCCCCTGACGGGAATTCCAGTCCGCTCAGCCTTCGCCCGGGCGTTCATCGAGATGAGATACATGATCGAGGCAATGGCACCGACGTTGAGCGCAGCAGCAGCAATACAAGCCGCGACAATGTGGATGACGAACCACACCGAGTGCAGGGCCGGGACCAGCGGCGCGACGGCCACGTAGAACACGGTGGCTGCCAGGCCATTACCAACGGCCAGCAACAGGGTGACGGCAATGCCCATCCACCTGACCTGGCGGACGGCGACGAGGACGAGGTACGCGATGACGACGAAGAGCAGCGCCGAGGTGACGAACTCGTACATGTTGCCCCAGGGCAGCCGATGTGCCGCGATACCACGGCAGACGACGCCGATGGTCGCGCAGATGGCACCCAGGACGGTGAGGTTGAGGCCCATCCTCCCCCACGTCTCGGATCTCAGCCGCGCCTTGTGGCTGGGGTGCTCGACCCCGCGAACACTGGCCCATTCCACGACGTGAGTCAGGAAGGCAAGCATGTAGAGCACCGCCGCGGTGACGATACCGACGGCCGACAGATTCTCCACACTCACGACTGGGCCTCCTTGATGTCGCCTGACATGCTATCTCCGTGTACCGCAGCCAGCAGAGAGTTTACATCGTCCACCGCACCGGATCGGGAGTCACTGCGGTCCAGGCCACCGATCTCCACCTTCAAGCCCTCCTCGATGGGCGTCATTCTCATCCACACCCGTCGCGACCGTGAGAACAGACTCAAGCACAGACCGGCCACTGAGAGCAGCACGGACAGGAAGGTCAGCGGTAGACCAGGGGTCTGGGACACCTGGATCTTGGCCCAGCGCTGCCAGCCGTTGAACTGGATCGATCCTCTGCCGTCGGGCAGCTTGTATCCCTGCCCCGGCGACAGCACGAATCGGGACTTCTCCTTGCCGTTCGTCACCTGGGTCATGCCGGTCGTGTCAAGGGTGTAGATGTTCGACGGAACACCCGTCTCGCCGGCCGGTTTGCCGTACCAGGCGGTCAGGTACAGCTGCGGGTTGAGGGCATCTGGGAAGAGGGAGGTCGGGCCACCAGCCGTGATCGTGCCGGTCGGTAGGAAGAATCCCTGGAAGGCCAGACGATCCGGGCGGGCGTCGGGGGCCTTGATGACACCGACGGACTTGAAGTTGCCGTCCTGAGGCAGGAAGACCACAGGACCCGAATAGGCGACCTTGCCATTTCCGTCGCGGACGAGAACGTCTGCGGCGTAGCCATGGCCCAGCAGATGGACCTTGGTCGAGCCGATCCGCAGCGGGTGATTGACCTGCAAGTCTCGAGTCTCGGTCGTGCCGTCCACGGTGAGGTCGACGGTGGCGTCGAAGCTGCGAGCAGCACCACGCTGAACCGTGCCGGTCTCGAAGGATGCTGTGAACTTGCGCAGCTTCATGGAGAACGGGGCCAGATCGTCGGTGTCGACCATCGACCCTGCCTTGAACTCGTCGTACTGGGTGATGTTGTTGGAGAATCCCTGACCCTCGACGACAACCGAGGTTCCCTTGAATCCCCACAGGGTGTTCCAACCGACACCAACGAGCAGGAGAACCAGAAAGACGTGGAAGATCAGGTTGCCCGTCTCGCGGTGGCGTCCGGCCTCGGCACGAATGGAGCCATCGTCGTCAACGACGAACCGGTACCGTCGGACTTTCAACCACTCCCGGGCTCGCTTGTCGACCTCCTCGGCCGAGTCAGAGGTGGTCGTCGAGGCATGGGCTGCCAACCGGTCCAGCCTGGCGGGCACGCGAGGAGGCTGCCGGCGCAAGGCCTTCACGTGACTGATGATGCGCGGAATGATGCAGCCGATGAGGCTGATGAACAGCAGCAGGTAGATCGCCGAGAACCACACCGAGGTGTAGACGTGGTACATCCCCAGCGGCCGGTAGATGCGATCCAGGGTGGGGTGGTTGGCGGCAAAGTCGGAGACCTTGATCGCGCTGTTTGCGGTCTGCGGCACCATCGACCCCGGGATGGCTGCCAGGGCCAGCAGGAACAGCAGGATGAGGGCCGTCCTCATGCTCGTCAGCTGACCCCACAACCACCGCATGGATGCGCCGAAACCGAGTCCGCCGCTCCCACGAGCCGAGGTCGAGCTCCTCGGATCCGTCACTTTCGCGTCCTTCACGGAATCACCCATCAGATCACCGCCCCGAACTTGGCCGCCCAGGTTCTCAGCATCGCCATTATCGACTCCCACCACCCGGTGACCAACAGCACGCCTATGGCCATCATGAGCACTCCTCCGACACGCTGCACGACGTGTTGGTGGGCACGTACCGCGTCGACCGTGCGACCGATCCACACCAGAGCCGCAGCGGCAGCGATGAACGGGATACCCAGCCCCAACGAATAACAGGTGGCCAGTACTGCCCCACGAACAGCGGATCCTTGGGTCAATGACAGTCCGTAGACCACCGAGAGGGCCGGTCCGATGCACGGGGTCCAGCCCAGCCCGAAGACGACTCCCAGGATCGGCGCAGCAGCCAGTCCCGCTCGGGGAAGGCGATGGATTCGCAGTTCGCGTCGTCCCAGCGGTACAAGGCCGGCGAACATGGCGCCAAGCAGGATCGTCAAAGCTCCGACGATGATCTCAATGGTTCGCCGATGACCCATGAGTGCCCGGCCGAGGGTACCGATGACCGTGCCGGTCGCGACGAAGACAACCGTGAAACCGATGACGAAGAGAATCGTGCCCGCCACGGTGCGGGCCCGACGTCGGCCCTCGATGACGTCGGCCGCGCCCAAACCCGTCACATAGCTGAGGTAGCCGGGGACGAGGGGCAGGACGCACGGTGAGAAGAAGGACAACACACCAGCGAAGACCGCCACCGGGATCGCTCCGGCCATCGATCCCGTCAGTGCCTCAGCGGCCCAGGACCCCAGGTCAAGGGGCGTCACTGGCTCTCCTTGGCAACGTCATTGATCGCCTGGACGAGGGTGGCGGTGCTCACCTCTCCCAGGAATCGAGCGGCTGCACGGCCCTTGCGGTCGATGACGAGGGTGGACGGGATGGCTTTGGGAGGCAGCTCGCTGAACTTGAGAAGCATCGCCCCGTCCGGGTCGTAGAAGCTCGGGTACGTGATGTCGAAAGCTCGGGAGAAGGCCTGGGCCGGACCTGGATCCAGGTCTCGGGTGTTGATGCCGTAGAAGACGGCGACATCTTTGGTGCGACCGGTAGCCTTCACCAGGGCTGGGGCCTCGTGACGGCAAGGGGCGCACCATGATCCCCACACGTTGAGGACGATGACCTTGCCCTTGGCGTCAGCGGTGCTGATCTCCTTGCCGTCCAGGTTCTTGCCGGTGAGGACGGGGGCAGGCTCACGTTTGTCGGCCGGAACCCTCGACCAGGATCCGTCACCGGCCGCAAATCCCTTGTCGTCACTGGCTGAGGTCGACGAGCACGCCGAGACCCCGGTCACCATGAGGGTTGTCGCCGCGAGGACGGTGATGAGCCGAGTCCTCACTCCCGTGCACCACCTGCGGAGATGTTGGCCCGACGATCCTTGGCCGGGATGAGGTCGCGAGCCGGTTCGCAGTAATCGACGCGCACGATGCGACCGTTGAGCACACCGAAACTCGTCACGGAGGCGAGGGTGCACTGACGGGAACGCGGATCGTGGGGAAGATGTCGCCCCTCGGCTGCGCAACGGGCAATCCAGATCGGCAGCTGATGGGAGACGATGAGGGCCTGTCCGCCCTCAGGAATCTCCTCGGCGGCACGCATGATCGCCCGGGTCATTCGCTCGGCGATCTCGACGTAGGGCTCTCCCCAGCTTGGGGTGAACGGGTTCGACAGATGACGCCAGTTACGAGGATTGCGCAAAGCCTTGTTGCCCTTGCCGAAGACCTGCCCCTCGAAGACATTGGCCGCCTCGATGACGTCGGAATCGACACGCACCTCGAGCTCTGGGTGCACAGCGGCGATGGGGGCCATCGTCTCCCGGGCGCGCTCCAGCGGGGAGCTCACCAGGGCGGACAACTCAACACCAGCGAAATGCTCGGCAGCGCGGGCGGCCATTCGTCGTCCCAGTGGTGACAGGTGGTATCCGGGCATACACCCGTACAAGACCCCGGTCGGGTTGTCGACCTCACCGTGGCGCAGCAGGTGGACGGTCGTCGTGGCGCCCATCGTCTCCCCTTCCGATACCTCGCGGGTCGCAGAGCCCGCCTCTGCCCATGACCCTACGTCATAGGGCTGTGTCAGCGTTAGCGTGATGGGTGACGGCCCCGACGCTTGCGCTGGGAAGGCCGAACGACCGGCAGGCCCTTGGCGACCATGTCGTCACGACGCTTCGCGGCGAAATCGGCGAGGGCGTCAGCAAGGCTCAACGCAGTCGGCTCCGGGGCGATGACGTCGACCGTCAGACCGTGCTCCCGGCAGGTCTCGGCAGTGCGCATGCCCACGGCAGCGACGACGGTGTGCTTGTGCGGCTTGCCGGCGATACCGACGAGGTTGCGCACCGTCGTCGAGGAGGTGAAGACGACGGCGTCGAACTTGCCGGTCTTGATGGCCTCGCGTGTCTCGGCTGGCGGCGGGGCGGCACGAACAGTGCGGTATCCGACGACATCCTCGACCTCCCAGCCCAGTTCGGACAGGTCGGCCGACAGGGACTCGGTGGCGATGTCGGCACGCGGCACGAAGACCCGGTTGATGGGGTCAAGGGCATCGTCGAAGGCCGGGAATACTGCGGCCAGGGCGCGGGTGGACTGCTCCCCGGACGGCACCAAGTCAGGTCGCACTCCCCACTCGGCCAGGGCGTTGATCGTCGACTCGAAGATGGCGGCGATGCGCAGACCCGAATAAGCGCGGGCGTCCAAACCAATCTGCTCCAGCTTCTCGGAGACGGCCCGCACGGCATTGGCGGAGGTGAAGACAACCCACTCGTAGCGTCCCTCGACGAGACCGCGGATGGCCTTGTCCATTTGCTGCGGGGTGCGCGGAGGTTCCATCGAGATCGTCGGGACGTCGAGGGAGTGAGCGCCGTAGCTCTGCAGACGTGAGGGCAGGGTCGCGGAGTGGTCGCGGGTGCGCGGGATGAGGATCCTCCAGCCGAACAGCGGCTTGGACTCGTACCAGTCAAGCTGTTCGCGCTCCGGAGCCTCGACGACCTTGCCGATGGCAATGTGAATCAGCTCGGCGTCGGTCAGCCGAGCGGACTTGGCGGTCTGCGGCAGCTCGCCGAGGGTGGTGGTGTGGGTGGTCTGCTGGGTCGTTGCGCCGTGGCAGATGAGGGCTGCCGGCTCGTCCTCGCTGCGACCAGAGGCCATCGCATGCTTGACGACCTCCTTGATCCGGCCGGCCGAAGTGTTGACGACGACGAGTCCGTTGGCCGACCAGGTCGATCCCCTGCCCGCGATGTCTCGCTGACAGGCGGCGTCACCGATGAGCTGGACGTCATGGCCATGGAGGGCCAGACCGGCGTACTCCGGAACTGCCGTCATCCCGGTGACACCGGGGACGACGTCGACATCATGGTCGGCGCGGGCCACGGCAGCGGCCTCGGCGCCGATGTCGCCATCGAGGAATGGGTCCCCGCTAACGAGACGGACGACCTCAAGTCCCTGGGAGGCCGCATCAATGATGGTGGCGGTGACGTCGGCGCAGTACTCCGCGACCTTGACCGGGGTAGGTGCCCCCGTTCCAGGCTGGCTGGGCAGGACGGCTGCCTCTTCGTCGGGGCTACCAGCCGAGACGATCCTGACGTCGGAATGGAGCTCCAGGAAGTCGTTGCCGAGCAGAATGCGGTGTCCCGGGCACGAAATGACGATGACCTGGGCGCGATTGATGGCGTCGACGGCCCCCAGGGTCAACAAATTCGGATCTCCTGGGCCAGTGCCCACGAACTGCACCCTGGCCTGGGCCGACGCGGTGCCCAGATCACCGGCCGACTGTGGCATCGGCTGGAGAGCCTCGTCAGTCATCTGGAGTCCTTCCGGTGTCTGCCGCCATGCCGGGCGGTGTGCTCCAACATTGGGCATTGAGGTCAATAGTGCTGGTCTGCGGGGCAACGTGCAAACCTGCCCGCCCGCTGGACGTTCCGACTGTCAGGGCAGCACCGCCGGAAGAGTGGGGCCATCACACAAGGCCGACATGAAGGTGTCGGCGTCAAGGGTCCAGTAGGCAATGAGGGTGCCGTCGACGAAGGTGACCGGGACGTGGTCGCCCCAGCGGGAGCGTAGGTCCTCATCGGTGTCGACGTCGACGATCGTCGGTTCGGGCACGAGATCGCGGTGATCCTCTCTCATCTGTGCAACGAGTTCGATGGCCTCATCGCACAGATGACACCCCTGGCGGGTGACAACAACGACGCGCCCCTCGACCGGCGGGTCGAGGGGCCGTGATTCACCGCTGCGAGGGGCAGTCGTGTCATGCCGATGTCGTCGCCACATGCACAACCGCCCGAAGCGTCACTTGCCGGCGCGACGACGCTGAATACGCGTCTTCTTGAGCAGCTTGCGGTGCTTCTTCTTCGCCATGCGCTTGCGACGCTTCTTGATCACGGATCCCACGGTCAACCTCTTTCGTTGGAACTGGAAGTTTGGTGCACCCGGGTGGGTGCGAAGTTCTCGGCCCACCGACAAGGCGGACAAAGGATTACTTTACGCTGTGATCTGCAATCGAGCCAAAAACGCCGCGCTGACCCGTCAGGACACGCCCGCCGCACGGTCTCGACATGCCATCATCGCATCGGCGAAAGTGGCGCGCAGCCCCCCAGCTTCCAACTCAGCCAGGGCCGCCGCGGTGGTCCCGCCGGGGCTCGTCACCTCGGAACGCAGCACTGCCGGGTGCTCGTCTCCGGACAACAGCTCGGCCGAGCCGGCCAGGGTGGCGACGGTGAGCTGGCTCGCCTGGTCGCGCGGCAGTCCCATGGCGACGGCAGCGTCAATCATTGCCTCGGCCACCAGGAAGACGTAGGCCGGGCCGGAGCCCGACACGGCCGTGGCCGCATCATGCAGCTTCTCGGGCACCTCGACGACCCTCCCGACCGTCCCCAAGATCTCGACGATCTTCTCGCCGGCCTCCTCAGCGCCTGGCGCAGGGCTGACGATAAACGCGCCCTTGCCCACTCGGACGGGGGTGTTGGGCATGACGCGGACAACATTGCCCTGCCAGGCAGCGAGCAACTTCTCGGTGGTGACACCGGCGGCGATGGAGATGATGATCGCGTCATCCTTGAGGGAATCCGCGACCTCCTCCAGCACTCCGGCGGCCGCATAGGGCTTGACGCCGAGAATGACGAGGTCAGCATCACGGGCAGCCTGGGCGTTGACCGCTGTCGTCTTCACGCCCAGAGCCCTGGCGATCTCCTCGCGATGTGACTCCGACCGCGCCGTCGCCACGACATCGTCAGCCTTGATCGTGTCGGCGTCGATGAGCCCACCGATGAGGGCTCCGGCCATCGTCCCGCAGCCCAGAACCGCAACCTTCCCGCTCATTCGGCAGCCACCAGTTCGGCCAGTTGCACGGCATTGAGGGCGGCACCTTTTCGCAGGTTGTCCGCGGAACAGAAGAACACCAGCCCCTTGCCTGCCGGGGCGGACTGATCAGGGCGGATACGCCCGACCAGGGACGGATCGGTTCCGGCGGCAGAGCGAGGATCCGGGACGTCGACGACCTTGACACCCGGAGCCTTCACCAACAGCTCGGTAGCCTTCTCGGGGCTCAGATCGTCACGGAATTCCGCGTGCACCACCAGCCCGTGGCCGCTGTACACCGGCACCCGAACGCAGGTTCCGGCGACCAGCAGATCCGGGATATGGAGGATCTTGCGCGACTCGTTGCGCAGCTTCTGCTCCTCGTCGGTCTCGCCGGTTCCGTCATCAACGAAGTTGCCAGCGACCGGGACGGCGTTGAAGGCGATCGGCGCGACGTAGGGCCCGAAATCATCGACCGGTACTCCCCGTCCGTCCAGGGCCAGGGCAGAGGGGCCGTCGATGGCTGCGGTCTGCTCGGTGAGGGCGCGCACTCCGGCGACGCCCGATCCGGAGACCGCCTGATAGGTGGCCACGACGAGGCGGGTCAGTCCGGCAGCGTCATGAAGCGGCTTGAGCACCGGCATGGCCGCCATCGTCGTGCAGTTCGGGTTGGCGATGATCCCCTTGGGACGCTTGGCGATGTCCTCCGGGTTGACCTCGCTGACGACCAACGGGACGTCAGGGTCGCGTCGCCAGGCCGAGGAGTTGTCGATGACGACGGCCCCGGCAGCAGCCACCTTGGGGGCGAACTCGCGAGAGGTACCGCCACCCGCGGAGAAGATCGCGATATCAAGGCCTGAGAAATCAGCCGTCGCAGTGTCCTCGACGACGACCTCACCGTTTTCCCATGGCAACTTCTGGCCGGCCGAACGGGCAGAGGCGAAGAACCTCACGTCGTCAGCTGGGAAATGACGCTCCGCCAGCAAGGTGCGCATGACCCGACCGACCTGTCCAGTGGCTCCGAAGACTCCAAGCTTCATGCCGCCCATGGTAGGGGCATGTCACGACAGGTCCGGGCAGTGTCCGAATGGACTCACAACCAGCTGACGTGACCGACCAGATAGGCGTATCCGATGAAGGAGCCGATGTCGAGGAAGACGTGGGCCACGATGAGGGGCAGAAGTCGACGTCTCTTGGAGAAGACCCATCCCAGGAAAAGACCCATGATGATGTTGCCGAGGAAACCACCCCAGCCCTGGTACAGGTGATAGGTGCCGCGAATGACGGCCGAGACGACGATGACCATCGTCGTCGACCACCCGATCTGACGCCACCGCGTGAACAGGTAGCCGACCATGACGGTCTCCTCCAGGACCGCATTCATGAGGGCCAGACCGATGAGTACCGGGACCATCCACCACACATGCTGCAGTTGGGAGGCCTGAACCGTCGTGTTCAGCCCCAGTGCGCGAGCGGCGAGGTAGAAACCAAGCCCGGGAATGCCAATGATGACGGCCAGAATCACTCCGGCGCCGACATCCTGCCCCCACCCCGGCCCTTGCAGACCGAGGGCGTGACGAACACCCTTGCGAGGGGGCTTGACCTGGGCGAGCAGGAGCAGAGCCAGCAGGGCCGGTGCGACACCGAAGACAATGTCAGATAACTGGTAGAGCAGATCAAGCCAGGGACGCCCGGGTGTCACCGATGAGTTGAGCTTCGAGGTCTGTTGATCCATCGGCACACCGCGGGTGAGTCTCTCGATCATTCGCAGAATTGAGTACCACGCGGACTGCCCCAGGCTGACGGCCAGGAGGAAAATCGTCTCCCACAGCAGGCGCCGATCCGCCCAGTGGTCCCCTATGATTCCCCGGCGAGGGGTTTCGTCCAGGCACCGGCGAGGGGAGACGGTGCTCGTGCCATTCCACATCGTCAACGCCTCTCCACCAGCGACCTTCCGAACAGCCAAATATTGCCCGGTCTCTCGACGATCCGTCGAGTGCAGTACCGGTACCAATCATGTCCATAGGGCAGATAAACCCTCACCCGGTGGCCAATGTCCACCAGCCTGCGCTGCTCGAGGGGACGAATTCCTTGCAGCATCTGAAATTCCAGGGGTCGATCCAAACTAGCCATGAGCTGCTCGCCGAGGGCGACGAAGACCGGATCATGGCTGGCCAGCATCACCGTCGAGGGGCCGGTCATGAGGGCACGCAGGCATGCCGCCATCCTCAGATCGACGTCATGGGGATGGATCAGGGTGACCGAACGAGGGCCAGTGTAGGAACCCTTGCACAGCCTGATGCGCCTCCCCGGAGCGGCCAGTTCCCTCACCTGGGTGAGGGAATCGTGGCGGGCCGCCTGGATGACGATGCCGGTGTTCTCGTAGTCCTCCAGCAGGTCCATGCCGATGCGGTGGGAACGATCATGGATGTCCGGGCCTTCGTCGTCCACCGTCACGGCGACGTGGTTGTCGCGAGCGATATCGCAGATCTGCCTGGCGTTTTCCCGGGCGAGCTCGTCGTCAACTCGCAGTCCCAGAGCCGCGAGGCTGATGGAGACCTCGCTGTGGCCACCAAACGCCGGATCGGCACCGAGCCTCTCGATCACTTCGCACAGCCCGACTGTCGCCCGGCGAGCCTGGGCGACGTCGACGGCGGCGGGGGCGAGGGGATGCAGGCTGACGTCCAGACCCTTGAACACCTGGTCGGCAGCCTTTTCGATGGCTGTCCCGACGTCCTCACCAGCGACATAGGTCGCGGCGATCTCACGGGCCAAACGTGACTGGGAAACCTCGTCGGCAATGGTCGGATCCATCGCCAGTTGCATCGCTAGACGTCGACCCGATGCAAGCAGAGCCCCGCCACGGAAATCGTGTCGATTCTCGGTCACTGATGGGCCTCCTGCTGCGCCTCGATGTCACGACGCGCGAAGATGCCACGGTCAACGGCCATACGGGTCTGCATCAGGACTTCGGAGAGCGCCTCGAACCGGGCACCTTGCCCAGCTCCCTGCCCGGAGAGCTTACGGGTGTTGACCTCGAGGACGATGTCACCGTTGAACCCGCCGGCCACGGCACGCTCGACGACCTCCCAGGCATGCTGATTTCCCCGGCCGGGCAGAAGATGCTCGTCCTTGAAGGTGCCCGAACCGTCGGTGAGGTGGATGTGACGCAGTCGCGGCCCCCACAGGTCCACGAGCTTTCGCGAGTCCATCTGGGCCGTGGCGGCGTGGGAGAGGTCCAGGACGAGGTGGTCGTAGCTGAGTTTGGTGGGGTCGAATCCCGGCAGGTATGCGGCGAAACGGCCCGCCGGGGTACGCCACGGGTACATGTTCTCCACGGCAAAAACCAGTGGGGCGTATTTCTCGTTGAGCTCGGCGATGCCTTCCTCGAACTGGCTCGCATAGTCGCGCTGCCAGCGGAAGGGCGGATGGACAACGATGAGCTCGGAGCCAAGTCGTCCTGCAGCCTCGGCGGCCTTGTCCAGCTTGCCCCAGGAGTCGCCTCCCCACACATTCGGAGTGACGAGCAGGCATGGAGCGTGAATCGACCACACCTTGACGTCGTGTTCTGCCGACAAGTCGACGATTCGGTCGACATCAGCGGCAACCGGGTCGATGCCGACCATGAGTTCCACCCCGTCATAACCAATGGCCTTGGCGCGGGCGAAGGCATCGACCGTCGACTCGGGATAGACCGAGGTCGTCGACAACGTCACGCGGGGAGCACTGGAAGCAGCCGTGGTCGAGGGTTTGTCAGGTCCGGCACTGTCAGGCACACGCTCAACCTACCTTGTCGGGGTCGACGGCGTGCCACGAGCCAAGGAATGCGCGCCCCGTCCACATCCCCTCAAGACCTCGCTCGGACCCGCTTCATTGCAGTCAACCGGGGGTCGGATTTCATCATGGAAAGCACAAAGGGGACAATACTGCCATGCACGTCGACCATCTCATGTTCGCCGCTGGCCCTGCAGGTCTCGATGAGGATGCCGCTCGCCTTGGCGAAATCCTGGGGACCTCATTCATCAACGGCGGAGTCCATCCGAGCTTTGGAACCCGCAACCGCATTCTGCCGCTGGTCGGGCCGCGTTACATCGAGGTTGTGGAGGTGCTGGACCACCCCGCAGCCGAGAAGGCCGTCTTCGGCCAGGCCGTGCGCGCACGTCAGGAACAGGGCGGCGGATGGATGGGGTGGGCCGTCTCCGTCGACGATCTCGCCCCCTACGAGAAGCGCCTCGAGCGTGAGTCGGTGCCCGGTAACCGTACCTTCCCCGATGGTCGTCACCTCGAGTGGCGCCAGATCGGCATCAAGGGCCTGATGGCTGACCCGCAGCTTCCTTTCTTCATCAAGTGGACCTCCCCGGCCGAGCTGCTGCCCTCCAGCCTGAGCGGCAACGTCACCCTCGCCTCGGTCGAGGTGTCCGGATCGCGTCAGCGCGTCGAGAACTGGCTGGGAGAAACCATTCCCGACGAGGTCGAGGGCATCACCTTCGACTTCACCAGCCCGAATGGCCACCCCGGCATTGACGCCGTGACCTTCGACACCCCGTCCCACGGACGAGTTCGCATCTGACGTTAAAAAACTGACAGAACCTCCCGGTAGTGTAAGAAACGAAGTCATTACCGGGAGGTTGTCGTGTCCAGGAAACCCGAACCCATGACGAACCCGATCACGAATCGGGGAACGGCTTTCACTCGCGCCGAACGGCTGGAGCACGGGATGATCGGACGGCTTCCGGCAGCCGTCGAGACTCTCGAGCAGCAGGCCCAGCGCTGCTACCGCCAGCTCCAGGGATTCGACCGCAACATTGACCGTTACGTATTCCTGGAAGAACTGCAGAACCGTAACGAGACCCTTTACTACAAGCTGCTGGTCGATCACCTCGTCGAATTGCTGCCGGTGATCTACGACCCCACCGTCGGCGAGGCCATCAAGAAGTGGAGTCACGCCTACCGACGCTCCCGCGCGGTCTACCTGTCCGTCGACCACATCGAGGATGTCCGTCCCTCCTTCGAGACCCTCGAGTTGGGGCCTGACGACGTCGACCTCCTCGTTGTCTCCGATTCCGAGCAGATACTCGGAATCGGGGACTGGGGAGTCAACGGGACCGACATCTCCATAGGCAAGCTCGCTCTCTACACGGCAGCCGCGGGCATCCGTCCGGAGCGGACCATCGCCGTCAACCTCGACGTCGGCACCGACAACGCATACCTGCTCAACGACCCGTCGTACCTCGGCAATCGTCATGCCCGAGTGCGCGGGGAACGCTATGCCGAACTCATCCACGAATACCTCGAGGTCGCCAGCGAGCTGTACCCGCATGCCCTGCTGCACTTCGAGGACTTCGGGGCCTCCAGTGCCCGTCGGATTCTGGTGCAGAATGCCGGGAGCCATCGCATCTTCAATGACGACATGCAGGGTACGGCAGCCATCGTCCTGGCCGCCGTTATCTCCGGTCTCAAGGTCACCCGACAGACCTTCGCCAGTCAGCGTCTGCTGGTGTACGGGGCAGGTACCGCCGGTACCGGAATTGCCGACCAGATCCGAGAGGCCATGATCAGTGATGGCCTGGGTCAGCAGGAGGCTATTGATCGAATCTGGCTCATCGACCGCAAAGGGCTGGTCACCGACGACATGGAGAATTTGCCCGATTACCAGGAGCCTTACGCCAAGCCAGCCGGTAAGACGCGTCGTTGGGCTCATTCAAACGGGCATATCGGTCTGGTGGAGACGGTCCGGCAGGTTCACCCGACGATCCTCATCGGCACCTCCACCGACCACGACGCCTTCACCCAGCAGGTCGTCGAGGAGATGTGCAAGGGGGTCGAGCGTCCCATCATCCTGCCGTTGTCGAACCCCACCGAGAAGATCGAGGCGGTGCCGGCAGACGTCATCTCATGGTCGAGGGGAAAGGCCCTGGTCTCCACCGGCATCCCGATTGAGCCCTTTGAGTATGACGGTGTGCGCTATGAGATCGGACAGGGCAACAACGCCCTCCTCTACCCGGGCCTGGGGCTGGGGGTCATTGTCTCGGGAGCCGAGCGAGTGAGCGCCGGCATGATCCTCGCCGCGGCCGAGGCCGTCGCCTCCCAGGTGGACCCGCGTCCGGCGGGAGCATCCCTTCTCCCCGCCGTGGAGAATCTGCGGGCTTCCTCGGCGACGGTCGCAGTGGCGGTCGTCCAGGCCGCCATCGAGGAGGGAATCGCCACGAAACATCCCGACAACGTCGTGCAGGCAGTTCAGGACGCCATGTGGTGGCCGCACTACCCGCCGGTGGCCTGAGGAGGACACCACCGGAACACCACCATCGTCGAACCTGTCGGCCCCTGCTGACAGGGTATGAGCCATGGCGAAGAAGATGCAGGCTCCGACATGGGTGTGCACCGAGTGCGGCTGGACGACGTCCAAGTGGGTCGGTCGCTGCGGGGAGTGCCAGACCTGGGGTTCGGTGGTCGAGAGGGGAGCACCGAAGCTCACTGCGGTTGCCTCGTCGACACCCACCTCCAAGGCGGTGCCCATCGGCGAGGTGAGTGAGCAGGCCGCCAACCGTCACCTCACCGGGATCAGCGAGTTGGACCGGGTGCTCGGAGGTGGTCTGGTGCCCGGGGCCGTCGTGCTGCTCGCCGGAGAACCAGGAGTCGGAAAATCGACCCTGCTCCTCGACGTCGCTGCCAAATGGGCCAAGGCCGGACGACGCACCCTCTACGTCACGGGTGAGGAGTCGGCGGCACAGGTGAGACTGCGGGCGGGTCGTACGAATTCACTTGCTGACGAACTCTATCTGGCCTCCGAGACCGACCTGGGGACGGTACTGGGACACATCGAGCAGACCGAGCCTTCCCTCATGGTGCTGGACTCGGTTCAGACGGTGGGGACGAGTCAGGCTGACGGCTCCCCGGGCGGGGTCTCCCAGGTGAGGGAGGTCACCGGTGCGCTGGTACGGGTGGCCAAGCGGCGTGGCATGGCCGTCATCATCGTCGGTCACGTCACCAAGGAGGGGTCGATCGCCGGTCCGCGCACCATGGAGCACCTGGTCGACGTCGTCCTCAACTTCGAGGGTGACCGTCACTCCGGATTCCGCATGGTTCGCGCCGCCAAGAACCGTTACGGCCCGGCCGACGAGGTGGGCTGCTTCGAGATGACCGACAGCGGAATCATGGAGGTACCCGATCCGTCGGGACTGTTCACCTCGGACAATGCCGATCCCCAACCGGGCACCTGCGTGACGGTGACGATGGAGGGTCGCCGTCCCCTGCTCTCGGAGGTGCAGGCGCTGGTGGCCCCATCAGCATCCGAGAAGTACCCGCGGCGCACCACCCATGGGGTCGAGGGCAGCAGGGTCGCCATGATTCTGGCCGTCCTGGAACGCAAGGCAGGCATGCCACTGAGCAACCGGGATGTCTACGTCTCGACGGTGGGTGGGGCCAGGGTGTCGGACCCGTCGGCCGATCTGGCGATCGCAGTGGCGGCAGCCTCGGCTGTTCTCGACGCCAACTTCCCGACGCGAGTCGTGGCCCTGGGAGAGGTCGGACTCGCTGGTGATCTGCGACGTGTCCCTGGTTTGGAGAGACGCGTGGGAGAGGCAGCACGCCTCGGCTTTGACCTCGCCGTCGTGCCACGCAATTCCCGCGAGGCGCACACCAAGGTCCCGTCCATGCACGGCCTCCATGTCATCGAGGTCGGCAGTGTGGCCGAGGCACTGTCGGTGCTCAACCTGCGTCGGCAGCGCAAGGCGGACCAGTCATGATGAGCACATCCGAGGTGAGAACTTCGATGGGTAGAACTAGAGTCGTCTCATGACCGACGCCCAGCCGACCCCCGAGAGCGATCGGGAGACGGAGGCCGCACGGGTCCGTCACCTGATGGCCCTGCTCGCCCCCGGCACACCTATCCGGGAAGGACTCAACCGGATCATCAATGGACGTACCGGTGGCCTCATCGTGCTCGGTAATGGCCCGGAGATCGATGAGGTGTGTTCCGGCGGTTTTTCACTCGACGTCCGGCTCACTCCACAGGCTCTTCGCGAGCTGTCGAAGATGGACGGTGGGCTGGTCGTCTCGAGCGACCACGAGCGAATCACCGCGGCTGCGGTCCACTTCGTCCCGGACGGCAACCTGCCGACGATGGAGACCGGTACCCGTCACCGCACCGGTGACCGCCTCTCCCAACAAACTGGCGCACCGGTGGTCGTCGTCTCGGCGTCGATGTCAGTGATGTCCCTGTTCCTCAATGGCCGCCGTTACCCGATTGAGAGGCCGGAGCAGCTACTGGCTCGCGCCAACCAGGCACTGGCGACCCTGTCGAGTTACCGTGCTCGTCTGGTTGAGGAAGCTGACAACCTCACCATGCTGGAGGTCCGCGACCAGGTCCAGGTCCGTGACGTCGCAGCCGTCGCCCAGCGCGTCGAGATGTGGCGTCGGATCGACGCCGAGGTCCGCGGCTATGTCTCCGCACTTGGTGTCGAGGGGCGTCTGGTCCAGTTGCAGCGCAACGAGCTGTCCCTCGGGGTGGAGGACCTGGGACGTCTGCTCACCGAGGATTACCGGCCGGACTCCGTCGCCCCGGGCGAGTTCTCCCTGTCCGGTCTGCAGAAGCTTCCCTGGGAGGACCTTCTCGACGTTGCCAAAGTGGCTGGGGCCATCGATCTCGATCCTGTCGAGCACCCCCTCGACGCTCCCATGCAGCCACGTGGACACCGTCAGCTGGCATCGATCACCGATTTGTCGTCCCGGGCGATTCAAGCGATCATCGATCACTTCTCGAACCTGCAGACCTTGGTGTCGGCCTCCACGTCAGAACTTGGCGACGTCAAGGGAGTGGGGCTGAAGCGGGCCCGCGAGATCCGGCAGGGTTTGGAGTCAATCTTCGAGAACGACCAGCGCACCCATCACTTCCACTGACAACGATTTCGGCTCCCAGCTCGAGAGCTGGGAGCCGAAACATGTCATGGGGCAGGGGGTGTGGATGGAGGGTCACTCACTCATCTGCATGATGAACCGATCGCTCGAACCGCCATCAATGTTGACGGTGGCGATGTAGTAGCCACTCCCCAGGGTTTCCTTCGACAGCTTGCACTTGTCGGTGGACCGTTTGGTCGGCCATGAGACCTTATAGGTCCAAGGATCCTTAGACCTGATCTCACGGATGCCCTTTGGCCCCCAAGAGCCGCAGCCCTCGGTCGACCAGATGCGGTCTGATCCGGAGGTGACGGTGAGGGTCTGCTTCACCTTCTGGGTGTCCCAGCGACAGTCAGACGAGCTCTTCACCTCCACGGTGAAGGTCTCGGTGTCACCCACCTTGGGCTTCTTGCTGTCTCCCGTGATCTTGACCGTCAGCTGGGACCCTTCGCAGAGTTCGCCAGCGGTCGATGCGGATGGAGATGACGACGCTGATGCGGACGACGTCGCCAACGGGGATTTCGAGGAGGAAGCGGACTTGCCGGAACTGGCCGAACCCGAGGGAGTCGGAGTCTCCGGGCCCCAGGCGGTGTCAGTCCATGACGGGTTCGGGGTGAAGGACGACGCCGCCGGCGCCGCCGACTTCTTCGAACCGCCCATGAGCTTGGAAACACCCGTGACCACCAGGGCAACGACAATCACCACTGCGATGAGCAGGACCAGACGCCGCACCCAGTAGGTCTGCGGCGATTCCGGTCCCACCGGGTCGGTCAGGCCACGCAAGGGCGCCATCAAGCTCTCATCTGGCGGTCGGCCCAAGTCACCGGGGAGACGCGCTCGCCAGTGAAGAAGGGGGTGTCGACGTCAACATGACGACGAGCCTCGACGTAGCGCAGGTCCTTCATGACGTCGACGACGCGAGCGAGGTCGTCACCCTCCAGGGCGAGAATCCACTCGTAGTCTCCCAGGGCGAATGCGGCCAAGGTGGACGCCTTGACGTCAGAGCTGGCAGCACCGACCATGCCGTGCTCGCGCAGCATGCGGGAACGGTCAGCAGCCGGGAGCAGGTACCACCCCTTGGAACGGACGAAGGGGTAGAAGGCAGCCCAGCGCCGCGGGGCGACTCCGGCGAAGCAGGAGGGCAGGTGAGACTTGTTGAACTCTGCCGGACGGTGAACGCCCACATTCGACCACACCGGATCGAGATGGCGTCCCAGACCGGATCCGCGGAACCGATGGTAGGCGTCCTGCAGGGCCGTCGGATTGTCGCTCAGCCACCACACCAGCAGGTCGGCGTCCGCGCGCAGACCCGACAGGTCATACCAGCCACGGGTCTCGACGCCGGACTGTCCGACCCACTCGTCGGAGCCCTCGATGAGCTGACGGCGCGCCACATCGTCGGCGGGAAGCGGAGTGGCAACGCTGAATACCGAGTACATTGCCCACTTGCTGGAGGCATTGACCTCCTCCGGGACGACGGCATGATCACGCGGATCAGTCGGTGCGATGTAGGAACCGGCGGGGGCCTCGTCGTCGCGAGGTCCCTCAATCACTGAATTGCTGCTCGAATGGTCAGTCATGGGGATCTCCTTGGTCAGAAGGTCGTAGGGGGAAGGAGCTTCTGGCTCCGGTCCGACGGCCTCAGGAATGGCGTCAGGTCCAGGAACGGTAGCAGGTCTGGGACCGGACAGGACCTCAGGTTCTGGGTGCGCGGCTTCCGCCGCCGTTGCCGTACCAGTCGATGCCACGGCTGCGGCCACCGGCTCGGAGGCCTGTGTCTCGTCAGGCTCGACGACGTCACTTCCGGAAATGGCCGGAATGTCCTTGGCGTCCGGGCAGCGTCGGCAGCATCCGGGAGCACAGGGGGTGGGCCAGGAGGTCAGATTTCCGCCCTCTCCTCGGGCAGCCGCTGCCTGGGTCATGATCAGGCCCGCCATGTCGGCGACGAAGGCCGGATGAGCGCCAGCGGTCGCAGCACGGGCAAAGGCCAGCCCGATTTCAGCCGCCGTCTCAGCTGCCTCGTGATCGAGGTCATTGACGACCTCCATGTGATCAGCGACGAAACCGATCGGCGCAACCACGACGGACTTGATCCCCTGCTCCGGAAGGGTGCGCAGGTGGTCACTGATGTCAGGCTCCAGCCAGGGGTCAGTAGGGCGTCCCGACCGCGAGCAGTAGGCCAGATCCCACTGCGGCATGTTGCCGAAGGCATGACGCACCTGGTCAGCAATCTTCTCGCACACCGCCTTGTGCTGGGAGATGTAGTCAGTCCCTGGCTGCCCAGCCCCCGACGCCTCCTGCATGGGGCCGGGGATGGAGTGGGTGACGAAAACGACTCGGGTGGCCTCGAGCGGAGTCGGCGGGATGCGCATGAAGGACTGCATGAGGGCTTCCGCATTGGCGCGAATGAAACCGGGGGCCTCGTTGAAGGGAGGCACCTTGTCGATCTGCATGTCCGTGATGCCGGCCTGGTCGAGGGCCGCAGCAATCTCCTCGCGGTACTGACGGCAACCGGAGTAGCAGGCATATGCGGAGGTGACGACGGCAAGCACTCGACGCACACCGTGCTGGTGCATCTCGGGCAGGACGTCATCAAGGAACGGTGAGCCGTTGCGGTTCCCCAGCAGGATCGGGACTCGGACTCCGTGCTGGTGAAGCTCATTCTTCAAGGCGTTGACGAAGGCGTCCGTCGCCGCGTTGATGGGGCTCACCCCACCAAACTGGTCATAGTGGTGAGCGACCTCGGCCAATCGCTCATCCGGAATGCGACCGTTGGAAACCCTCCTCAGGAAGGGCCTGACCTCCTCCGGGGACCGCGGCCCACCGAAAGATGCGACGAGCACCGCGTCATAGGGAGCCAACGGATCCTTGGGGGCTGCATACGGGTTGGCGGTCACGAATTCTTCTCCTCACCTCGGGGCGCCGCATCCGCGGCAAGGTCCTCCACCCGCAGGCCGGTCACCGGGCAGGCCATGCAGTCAGCGTTCGTGAAGGTTGACATGTCGATGACGGGCGCGGCGATCTCGACGTCGATCCCCAACACGTCCGACAACGAGTTGAGCCAGCGATCCCCCAGGCCCTTCTCAGAGGCCATCCTGGCTCGCGCCGACGGGATGTGCGCCATGGACGCAGCAAGCCGACGCAAAGAAGCTGCCACCTCGTCGACCGGCACCGATCCCTCTTCGGGCAGGCGCTCAAGCTCGGCGGTGACGAGATCTGAGATGACGTCGCGCAGGGCGACGACGGCCGGAGCCATCCGACGACGCTCGAGGTCGATGGCAAGGTGCCGGACCCCGGCAGCGACGATGTGCTCGGCGGCGGCACGTTCGGCCTCGGCAGAGGCGGGAACGGCATGACGAATGGTCTCCAGGTCGATGACCTCAACCCCAGCGGGCACCGGATCCTCGACATCACCGCTGACGGCCAGATCAAGGACCAGCAGGTCTCGTCCGGCGCGAGCATCCACTGCGCGTCGGGCGGCCTGTGCGGAGAGGGCGGGCACGCCCGATCCACGGCAGGTGACGACGAGGTCAGCCTGTGCCAACGCGGCGTCCAGATCGACGGCCTCGGCCACACGGTGACGGCGTGCGAAGCCGGCGGCACGTCCGGAAGCGGAATGAACCTGAATGTCGGTCACCCCGCGGGAGTTCAGCTGGGCGCACGACGCGCCGGCGTAGGAACCAGTTCCCATGACGAGAACACGAACCCCGTCGAGGTCCATCCGCTGGGAAACGAGGTCCAGTCCGACGGCCACCACGGTGCGCCCTTCGGCAGCCAGTGCCGTCTCAGTGGCGACATGGCGGGAGGTCTTGAGCGCCTCCTCAACGACGTGGCCGATGATGTACGAAACCGTCTGTTCCTTGCGCGCCTCATTCAAAGCACGCTTCATCTGTCCGGCGACCTCGCGCTCACCGACGACCATCGACTCCAGGCCAGCAGCCACCCGGAACACACGCCAGACGGCGTCGTTCTCACAGAAGATCTGGGCCGAGTCAGCCAACACCGTCGCCCCCTGGTCGGCGAGACAGGCGCGCAGCGCGGTCTCGCCGAATCCTTGAGCGGCAGAGTCGGGAGAAGTCTCCACGATCAGGCACACTCGGTTGCACGTTGACAACACGAGAGCGCCACGGATCTGGGGATGGTCAGTCAGCGCCAGGCCGAGCCCATCGACCTGCGCGGCAGCCTCGGAAACGACGCCGAGTCCTTGCTCGGCATGATCCACGGTCAAGACACACAATCCCACGAGATGCTATTGAACCATGTGGTTCCGACGGTCCCCAGTAGCCGCGAGCCTTTCGCCGCAGTCGACAACTGCCCCATGAACGGCCTCTCGACGAAGTGAGGCACAATCGAGGTGATGACTGAAACCACCACTTCCACAGCCGACTCACCGCTTCTGCAGGCCATGACCGGGCATCGCCCTGCCGTCACCCCGGTTTGGTTCATGCGTCAGGCGGGCCGTTCGCTCCCGGAGTACCGCAAGGCCCGCGAGGGCACGACGATGCTCGACTCCTGCCTCAACCCTCAGCTGGCAGCTGAGATCACCTGCCAGCCGGTGCGACGTCACCATGTCGATGGGGCCGTCCTCTACTCCGACATCATGGTGCCGTTGGCCATGGCCGAGATCGGGGTGCGGATCGAGCCGGGAGTCGGACCAGTTCTCGACGAGCCTGTTCGCACCGAGGACGACGTCGACCGGATCACCCAGCGCGAGCCCGGCGATGCCTCTGCCATCGAAGAGGCTGCCCGCCTGGTGACGGAAGAACTCGGTGACACCACGCCACTGATTGGTTTCGCCGGCGCCCCGTTCACGATTGCCGCCTACCTGGTGCAGGGCGGGCCCTCTCGTGACCACCTGGCCGCCCGCGCGATGATGCACTCGGATCCGCAAGCCTGGGCCAGGCTCATGGAGTGGGTGGCCGACCTGGACGCCGCATTCCTGGCCGCCCAGTTGCGCGGTGGAGCTCGTGCCGTCCAGCTCTTCGACTCCTGGGCCGGGTCGCTGAGCGCCGTCGACTACCGCGCCAGCGTTGCCCCTTTCTCCCAGCGTGCTCTCGCCGAGCTCGACCCGAACACCCCTGTGGTGCACTTCGGCGTCAATGCCAGCCATCTGCTCTCCGAGCTGGCCCAGGTGGCCGCGACGGCGTCCCGCTACCCGGTCCTCGGCGTCGACCACCGCATCAGCCTCGACGAGGCCTGCGCCACCCTCATGGTCTCCGGGATGGACATGCCGGTCCAGGGCAACATCGACCCGGCCCTGCTCCTCGCCGGTTGGGAACCGCTAGAGAGCGCCACCCGCGAAGTCGTCGCGGCTGGACGTCAGGCCCCCGGCCACGTCGTCAATCTGGGCCATGGTGTGCCCGCCGACACCGACCCCGATGTGCTGACGCGACTGGTGAAGCTGGTGCACTCACTGTGAACCACAATTCCGAGGACGTGACGATGAACACCCCTGATCCGCACACCGTGGACGCCGTCGTCATCGGCGGTGGCATGGCCGGGCTCGTTGCGGCCTGGCAGCTCACCCAGGAAGGGCTGCACCCTGTGCTGGTGGAGTCCCGCGGGTACACCGGAGGCCTGGTGGCCGGGTCGAAACTGGCGGGGATCAGCTACGACATCGGCGCCGAGGGGTGGGCCATTCGTCTTCCCGACACCGCCGAGCTGGCCCGCGAACTGGGGATGACGGTCGAGAAGCCGAGGACCGCTCCGTCCTGGGTGTACTTCGACGACGCCTGCTTCGCGATGCCCGGCAATGCCATCCTGGGCATTCCTGCCGATCTGTCGGACCCGGCGGTCGTCATTGCGCTGGGAGCCCAGGAGGCCGCCCGCACCGCCGCACTCGACCGCGCCCCGATGCCCGACGAACTCCCACGGGATCTGGGAACCCTGGTGGAGTCACGGATGGGACCGGAGGTGCTGAGGCGACTCGTCACCCCGATCGCCGGTGGTATCCATGCCGCCGATCCGCACCTGCTCTCGGCCGACGTCGTCTCCCCCGGTCTGCGGGCTGCCGCCCAGTCCACCGGGTCCTTGGCTGCCGGCGTGGCCCTGTGCCGTTCCCGGCTGCCGGAGGGGCCGGCCGTCGCATCAGTGGCCGGCGGCATGTTCACCATGCCGGCCGAGTTGCGTCGTCAGGCCGAGGAGGCCGGTGCAAGGATCATGACCCGGGTGGGGGCTCGAAAGTTGACCCGCCATGGTGACCAGTGGCTCGTCGAGACCGCCGGCACCTCGCGCAACCCGAATCCGTCCCTGCCTCCTGTCCCTGACGGCGAGGTGCGCACCTTCCTGACCCCGCGGGTCGTCGTCGCCTGCTCTGCCGGTCCTGCCACCGACCTGCTGAGCAGTGTCATCGACGTCTCCGGACCCGAGATGGTTCCCGGTGCGCCCATTGGCCACGTCAATCTGGCCCTGCAGGCTCCGGAGCTGGACGACAGCCCGCGTGGAAACGGCATGCTGGTGGCTCCCGGGACGACGAGCGTCAAGGCGAAGGCCCTGACGCACATGTCTGCCAAGTGGCCGAGCCTGGGGCAGTCCTGCCCCGACGGACTGCACTTGCTACGGGTCTCCTACGGGCGATCCGGGGAGACGGATGTCGCGCTCAGCGTCGAGCGGGCGCTGGAGGATGCCTCGATCCTGCTCGGTGTGGAATTGTCGTCCAATCAGGTGGTGGACTCCCAGATCATCCACTGGACGGGGGCGCTGGCCCCGACGACTCCGGAGACCAGGGCGTGGCGTGACGGTCTGCACCGCCAGCTCGAGGAGTTGAACCAGTCCGGACGAGGCCGCATCGGTCTGGTCGGGGCATGGGCGTCGGGTTCCGGCATCGCAGCTCTGGTGCCTCAAGCCCGCCACACGGCCCGTCAACTGGTCTGAGAGCAAGGGAACAGGCGTCGGAACCGAGTGCCACAATGGAGGACATGTCTTCAATCCGTCTGGGAACCCGTGCCAGCACCCTGGCAACCACTCAATCCGAGATGGTCGCAGAGCTGCTGAGATCACAGGGGCTCGACGTCGATCTGGCGACGATCACCACCCACGGTGACACCTCGACGGCCTCCCTGGCGTCGATGGGTGGCATCGGGGTGTTCGCCTCGGCGATCCGCACTGCCCTGCTGGAGGGCTCAGCCGACATCGCCGTCCACTCCTTCAAGGACCTGCCGACCGGACGCCCACTCGGACTGGCGATTGGTGCCGTCCCTGTTCGCGAGGATCCGCGCGACGCCCTGGTGGCTCGTGACGGTCTCACCCTCGGTGAGTTGCCGCAGCGGGCCAGCGTCGGAACCGGTTCGCCGCGGCGAGTGGCCCAGCTGTTGGCGGTGCGACCGGACCTGACGATCGTCGACATCCGCGGCAACGTCGATACCCGTCTGGGCCGGGTCAAGGGTCTGGGTCACTACGCCAAGGACAGCGGCAAGGAGGACCTCGACGCCGTCGTGCTGGCTGCCTCAGGGCTTGCTCGTCTGGGTCACAGTGACGTCATCACCGAGCTTCTCGACCCGTCGGTCGTGCTGCCGGCTCCGGCCCAGGGAGCCCTGGCCGTCGAGTGTCGGACCGCCGATGTGCATCACGGCAAGCTCGCCAAGGCCCTCGCCAGAATCGACGACCACGGCACGCGACTGTCGGCCACCGCCGAGCGAGCCGTGCTGTCCCATCTGGGGGCCGGGTGCGCCGCCCCGATCGGCGCGTTGGCCCATCTCACGCCGACCCCCGGGAGGTCCCCAGACGTGTTGACCCTGGACGTCGTTGTGGCTGCGGTCAACGGGTCGCGCACCATTCGGGAACAGGTGAGCGTCGAATTGCCTGAGGAGGTCGAGCCGGCACTGGCCGCGGCGCATACCCTGGGAGTGACGGCCGCCGAGGAGCTGCTGGACGACGGCGCCGCCGATGTCGCAGACCTCAAGGCCTCAGGAAGCACTCGATGACCACGAACCCTGCTGATCTCATCAAACCCCCAGTCGTCGTCCCCCGTGACGACTCCCACGACAAATTCGTGACGACCTTGAAGCAGGCCGGTTACGGGGTCATCCACAAGGCGCTGACCCGGACCGTCGAGCTCCCGGACGCCGATAGGCTCTCCGAGGCCGACCTGTGGCAGGCCGACTGGCTGGTCGTCACCTCGAAGACCACCGTCGGGCTGCTGCCCGATCCACTGCCGAACCCTGACATCAAGGTGGCAGCCGTGGGCGCAGCTACTGCGAGGGCCCTGGAGAAGCGCAGTACTGGCGTCGACTTCGTGCCGGAGGACCACAGCGGAGCCGGTCTGGTCGCCGAATGGCCGGGTGGTGCCACGAACGTCCTACTCCCGGTCTCGAAACTGGCCGCCGACACCGTCCCCGAAGGACTGACGAGGGCCGGTTGCACCGTCAACCGGCTCGAGGTGTACACCACCGCTGCCGTTGAGGAACTGCCCCAGGTGATCGCCCAGTCCTGGCCGTCGGTCGGGTTCGTCGTCGTCACTGCATCCTCGGTGGGACGTGCCCTGATCGACCTCGTCGAACCGTTGGGATGGCGCCGTCAGAAGCTCATCGCGCTGGGCAAGCCCACCGCAAAGACACTCGAGGACCTCGGCCACCCGGCAGACGCGGTGGCCTCCTCCCCCACCCCGGAGGCCGTCCTCGAGGCGGTCGAGTCCCTGGTCGCCTGATCGACGACCTGTTTAAGAAGGAAGATGATCATGAACCTGTACCTGCCTGATTCCAGCGATCCCCGCATGGCCGACGTCAAGCCGCTGCCCGAGGGCCTTCGCCCGGTTTCCCGCCCGCGTCGGCTGCGTACCACCCCTGCGATGCGACGCATGGTCGCGGAGACTCGGGTCGCCCCGGCCCAGCTCATGCTGCCGGTCTTCGTCAAGGAGGGCATCGACTCCCCTGTCGAGATCACAAGTCTACCTGGCCAATACCAGCACTCCATCGAGTCCATCAAGGAACTCGCCACCAAGGCCGCCGAGGCCGGCATCGGCGGTATCGACCTGTTCGGTATTCCCGAGCACAAGGACGAGATCGGTTCCCATGCCTGGGACCCCAACGGAATCCTCAATGCCGGTATCTCTGCGGTGCGCGAGGCTGTTGGTGACGACCTCGTCATCTGTGCCGACACCTGTCTGGATGAGTTCACCGATCATGGCCATTGTGGTGCGCTGACTCCTGACGGCCGCGTCGACAACGACTCCACCCTGCCGCTCTACGCCGCGATGGCGGTGTCCCAGGCCCGCGCCGGAGCGCACATGGTGTCCCCGTCGGGAATGATGGACGGCCAGATCGCCGTCATCCGCGACGCCCTGGACCGCGAGGGGTTCACCGACGTGTCGATCATGGCCTACTCGGCCAAGTACGCATCTGCCTTCTTCGGGCCCTTCCGCGACGCCGTGGACTGCTCCCTCCAGGGTGACCGCAAGTCCTACCAACAGGACCCGTCGAACCGTCGTGAAGGCATGCGCGAGACCCTGCTCGACCTGGCCGAGGGTGCCGATCTCGTCATGGTCAAACCCGCCTCTCACTACCTGGACGTGCTGGCCGACGTCGCCGAAGTCTCCCAGGTGCCGGTGGCCGCCTACCAGGTGTCCGGCGAGTACGCGATGCTCGAGGCCGCTGCCGCCAACGGTTGGATCGACCGTCGCCGCTGCATCAACGAATCCCTGACATCGATCGTGCGCGCGGGTGCCGATCTCGTCCTGACCTACTGGGCCATCGAGGCCGCACAAATGTTCCGCGAGGCCTTCTGATCCTTGGTGATCAAGCCCGCCACAAGCCCAAACACCGGAAGGAAGAAATGACCTCCAACGCCGAACTGTTCTCCGCCGCCCAGGCCGTCATTCCCGGCGGGGTGGATTCCCCGGTGCGGGCTTACGGATCGGTGGGCGGGGTTCCCCGCTTCATCGAGAGGGCCCAGGGCCCGTGGATCTGGGACGCCGAAGACACCCGATACGTGGACCTGGTGTGCACCTGGGGTCCGGCCCTGTTGGGGCATGCCCGTCCCGAGGTCGTCTCTGCCGTCCAGGACGCCGCGTCGAAGGGACTGTCCTTTGGCGCGCCAACCCGTACCGAGACCGAACTGGCCGATGCGATCATCGAGCGGATGGCCCCGGTGGAGAAGGTGCGCTTCGTCTCGACAGGTACTGAAGCGACGATGACTGCGGCTCGACTGGCGCGTGGTGCCACCGGCCGCGACATCATCATCAAGTTCGCCGGCAACTACCACGGTCACTCCGACGCCCTGCTCGCCGCAGCGGGTTCGGGGGTGGCGACGGCCGGTCTGCCCGGTTCGGCGGGTGTTCCGGCCGCCTCGACTGCCGACACCATCGTGGTGAGCTACAACGACGTCAAAGCCCTTGAGGACGTGTTCTCCGAGCGTGGCGACCAGATCGCTGCGGTGATCGTCGAGTCCTGCCCGGCCAACATGGGCGTCGTCCCGCCCGAGCCCGGCTTCAATGCGACGATCCGTCGCCTCACCAAGGAGCACGGCGCCCTCATGATCGTCGACGAGGTGCTCACCGGATTCCGGTGCAGCGCGTCGGGATTCTGGGGTTTGCAGCAGCAGTCCGGCGAGAACTTCGCCCCCGACATCTTCACCTTCGGCAAGGTTGTCGGCGGCGGGATGCCGCTGGCTGCCTTGGGCGGGCGCGCCGAGATCATGGACCTGCTGGCGCCGACCGGCCCCGTCTACCAGGCCGGGACCCTGTCAGGTAACCCGCTGGCCACCGTCGCCGGCGTCAAGACCCTGCAACTGGCTGACGCCGGGGTGTACCAGCGTCTCGATGCGCGCTCCGAGCAGTGGCGAGGCGAGCTGGCTGCTGCCCTCGACGCGGCTGGCGTCTCCTACCGTCTGCAGACCGCCGGGAACCTCTTCAGCGTGTTCCTCGGGGTCGAGGAACCGGTACGCGACTACGAGGATTCCAAGTCCCAGAACGCCGATGCCTACACCGCCTTCTTCCACGCCATGTTGAACGCCGGGGTCAACCTGCCGCCGTCCTGCTTCGAGGCTTGGTTCCTCTCCGACGCCCATGACGACGAGGCCTTCGAGGTTTTTTGCAAGGCCCTGCCGAAGGCTGCCGAGGCCGCAGCCAAGGTCATCGGCTGAGATCGGCTGATCCGTGCCTGAAACCGGGCTGACTCCGCGGGCCGTCGAGACGGTCTGCGACTGGTTCGACGTGCAGGGACGGGACCTGCCGTGGCGTCGACCGGAGACCTCGCCGTGGGGAGTGCTCGTCAGCGAGGTGATGAGCCAGCAAACACCTGTGTCGCGAGTCATTGGTCCGTGGCATGAGTGGATGAATCGTTGGCCGACTCCGGACGATCTGGCCGAGGAGGAGTCCGGTGCCGCCGTCGCCGCGTGGGGACGTTTGGGGTACCCCCGTCGCGCGCTCCGTCTGCACGCCTGCGCGGTTGCCATCGCCACCGAGCACGGCGGGGTCGTGCCCAGCACCTACGACGAGCTCATCGCCCTGCCGGGTATCGGCGACTACACGGCTGCCGCGGTGGTGTCTTTCGCCTTCAGAGGGCGCGCAACCGTGCTGGACACCAACGTGCGTCGCGTCATTGCACGCGCGGAGTCCGGAATCGCGAACTGTCCGACCTCGGTGACGAAGGCCGAACGGGTCGTCGCCGACGCACTGGTTCCCGAGGAGGACGGCACAGCCGCGAAGTGGGCAGTGGCCTCCATGGAGCTGGGAGCGCTGGTGTGCACGGCTCGTTCACCACAGTGCGAGGTCTGCCCGATCAATGCCCGATGCCGGTGGGTGGCTGACGGCAAGCCCGACAACGCCCCGGCCCGTCGCGGACAGCCGTGGAAGGGGACGGACCGTCAGTGTCGCGGGGTGATCATGGACGTCGTCCGCAACAGTCCGCACGGCGTCAGGGTTGATGTGGCCCTGTCAGCCTGGCCGGAATCTGACCAGGCGTCACGTTGCCTGACATCTTTGCTTGACGACGGTCTGGTGCACCGCAGCGGGGAGTTGGTGACGCTGTGAATACGATCGCGAGAAGTGCTGCCGCCGCCCAGGCCATTGCCGAACACATCGACGCCGCATCGGGGCGGGCGGTCGTGCTCATTGACGGCGGGTCGGGTTCGGGGAAGACGACCCTTGGCGAGCGCGTCACGAGGCTCTGCCCGCAGGCCCAGATCGTCCATGGCGACGACCTCTACCCCGGCTGGACCGGGTTGTCAGCGGCGTGGGATTTGAGCGAACTCATCGTCAAGAATCGCTATCAACAGTGGGACTGGTACCAGCATCGCTTTGCCGAAGAGATCATCCTCGACGCTCGTAGTCCCCTTGTCATTGAGGGGTGTGGGGTTCTCACCCCGGCGAACGCCAAGCACGCCTCGATGACGGTGTGGTGTTCCTGCCCCTACAAAACCCGACGCGACCGCGCCCTAGGTCGTGACGAATTCTTCGTCGACTCGTGGGCGATGTGGGCCGTCCAGGAGAGGCTGCATCAAGTCCGTCACCACCCCGAGCAGCTCGCTGACGTCGTGGTGGATCTGACAGCCGTCGCCCAGTGACTCACCCCACCCCGCAGCGCTCCACCAGGGCTGTGTTAGGGTTCCAGCAACATTTCATGGATCTCAGGCTTGTGACTTTCGGCAATACCTGATCCACCGGCGGGCACGAGTGTGTCCACGCCGGTATCTCACATTGCCGGAGGTATTCATGAATCCAGTGGTGCAGGCCCTGGAAAAGGGGCTCGTCGTCTCCTGCCAGGCGTTACCTGGCGAACCCATGTATTGCGAGGACGGTGGCGTCATGCCTCTGTTCGCAAGGGCAGCTGCTCAGTCGGGAGCCGTCGGTATTCGCGCCAATTCGGTCCGCGACATCAAGGAGATCCGGGCAGCCGTCCCATTGCCGGTGATCGGCCTGCTAAAGAGGGAATACGACGGTTACGAGCCCTACATCACCCCGACCCTTGACGACGTCGAGGCGGTCCTGTCCGCCGGAGCCGACATCCTCGCCTTCGACGCCACCGACCGCGTCCATCCAAATGATGTCTCCACGCCCGACCTCATCGCTCAGATTCGCAAGGCCCATCCCACCGCCGTCCTGATGGCCGACATCTCCACCTATGACGAAGCAGTCATGGCCGCGAAGTGCGGAGTCGACCTGGTCGGAACCACCCTCTCCGGTTACACCGCCGCCTCTGCGAACTCACCCGCGCCCAACCTCGAGCTGGTGCGTCGTCTCGCTGCGGACCTGTCCATCCCCGTCATCGCGGAGGGCAACATCTCAACCCCTGACCTGGCGGTCGACGCCCTCAACTGCGGAGCCCACGCTGTCGTCGTCGGCGGCGCGATCACCCGTCCCGCCCAAATCTGTGCCCGCTTCGTCGACGCGATCCGTGCCCGCGTCGCCCACACACCCACGGAGAACTGACATGTTCAAGACCCTGCAGAAGATCGGCAAGGCCTTCATGCTGCCGATCGCCATCCTCCCAGCGGCAGGTCTGTTGCTGGGTATTGGTGGTGCGTTGTCCAACCCCACCACCGTCAAGAGTTACCCCGCTCTCGGCAATCCGATCCTCCAAGACATCTTCCAGGTGATGAGCGCTGCTGGAAGTGTCATCTTCGAGAACCTCGCTCTGCTGCTGTCGATCGGCTTGTGTATCGGCTTGGCGAAACGAGACAAGGGAACCGCAGCCCTCGCCGGTATCACCGGCTTCCTCGTCATGACGGCCACCACCAAAGCGCTCGTCTCCCTCTCCAGCAACCCCGACCGGCCGATTGACACCGGCGTCGTCGGTTCGCTTGTCATCGGTGCCGTCGCCGTGTGGCTTCACAACCGTTACCACAACATTGAGCTGCCAGCCTTCCTCGGCTTCTTCGGCGGCTCGCGCTTCGTCCCGATCGTCACGGCCTTCGCGGGGATCGTCATCGGAGCGTTGTTCTTCCTGGTGTGGCCGCCGATCCAGGCTGGCATGGTGTCTGCCGGCACCGCGATCGCCGGCTGGGGAGTCATCGGCACCTTCTTCTACGGATTCCTGATGCGACTGGCGGGCGCCGTCGGTCTGCACCACATGATCTACCCGATGTTCTGGTACACCCCTCTAGGTGGTTCTGAGGTCGTCGCCGGACATACCGTCGCCGGCGCGCAGAAGATCTTCTTCGCGCAGCTTGCTGACCCGAACCACGTCGGACTGTTCACCCACTCGACCAAGTATTTCGCCGGCCGCTTCGCCACCATGATGTTCGGCCTGCCGGGCGCCTGCCTGGCGATGTGGCAGTGCGTGCCGAAGGGGCGCCGCGCCAAGTACACCGGCCTGTTCGCCTCGGTGGCCTTCACCTCCTTCCTGACGGGAATCACGGAGCCGATCGAGTACATGTTCCTCTTCGTGGCTCCCCTGCTCTACGTGTTCCACTCCGTCCTGGATGGCATCTCCTTCCTCGTCGCCGACCTCATGAACATCCGCATCGGCAACACCTTCTCCGGTGGCGCAATCGACTACCTGCTGTTCGGCGTCCTGCAGGGCGAGTCCAAGACACACTGGTTGTACGTCCTGCCGATCGGAGCCATCTGGTTCGCCATCTACTACTTCTCGTTCATGTTCTTCATCAAGAAGTTCAAGATCGCGACCCCGGGACACCTCGAGGACACCATGGCGGCCGCGGCACCGACCGGCGGCAAGTCGACCGACGATCCCGCCGAGAAGTCCGAGAGACGAAATGACGGTATTGAGGAGGGGGCGACGCAGGTCATCGCCGCCCTGGGTGGCCCTGAGAACATCGAGGATGTCGATGCATGCATCACACGCCTGCGCGTCTCGGTGAAGGCGGCTGATCAGGTCGACAAGGCTAAGCTCAAGAATTTGGGAGCGACCGAGGTCTTCGAGGTCGGCGGAGGCGTCCAAGCTGTCTATGGTGCGAAGGCCATCCTTTACAAGAACGCCATCAACGCCCAGCTCGGAATCGACGACTGAAAGGCATCAACATGTCCCTCTTCCACAAGCGCCACAAGGACGAAACCCTGAAGGTCGCAGTGCCCGTCTCGGGAACCATTCTGGACATCACGGACGTTCCAGACCCAGTCTTCGCCGGCCAGCACATGGGCCCCGGGTTCGCGGTTGACCCGACCTCGGGAGAGTTCACCTCTCCCATCGACGGCGAGGTCACGCTGGTGGCCCCGACTCTGCACGCCGTCGGTCTCAAAGCCGACAATGGCGCCGAGGTCCTCGTCCACATCGGCATCGACACCGTCGAGCTCAAGGGTGAGGGGTTCACCGCCCATGTCAAGGAAGGTGATGCCGTCACCGCTGGCGCCCCGCTCCTGACCGTCGACCTTGACGCCGTCAAGCCGCGGGTGCCGTCAATGGTCTCTCCGGTGGTCATCACGAATGGGTCCGACTTCACCGTCTCCGAGCGCAGCGACGATCCGGCGGCGGTGCTGACCATCACCACAGGATGACGCAGTGTCTCCCCTGGAACACTCCCTGACCGAGCTCGGTCCCGAGCAGGTCGTCGTCAAGAAGGTTTACAACAACAATGTTCTTCTCGGCATCGACCGCTCCGGCACGGAGATGGTCGTCAACGCCCGCGGTATCGGCTTCGGTCGGCACCGCGGGGAGGTCGTCGACGCCTCGTCGGCCCAGCGATACCTGGCGGAGGGCACCTACCGAACGGCTGCGATCGCCTCACTCCTATCCAACGCCACTCACACCCAGGTGCGGGTGGCGCAGGCGATCGTCGAGCTGGCTCAGGAGGAACTGGGGATCCCGAACGCCCAACGCATGATGCTGCCGGTGCTCGATCACCTCGTCGCGGCAGTACACCGAGCAGAGCAGGGAAGCGTCATCGACTTTCCCCTGACTTGGGAGGTTCAGCAGCTGTACCCCGACGAGGCGCGCCTGGGTCACCGGGCCGTCGAGATCGTCGACGGTGCTCTCGGCATCCATCTGCAACCCGAGGAATGGGCGGCGTTCGCGCTGCACTTCATCAACCACCAGTGGGATGGCAAGAGTGTGTCGCGCACCGTGACGATGACTCAAGCGATCTCCGAGGTCTTCACCGAACTCGAGAATCTCTGGCAGGTCCAGATTGACCGGTCCTCCATGAGCGCATCACGGTTCGTCACGCATCTTCGTTACCTATTCGCGCGAGCCGCAGACAACAAGCAGCTCTCCCACATCGACCTGGACATCATGGGTCTCATGTCGGATCACTACCCGGAGGCCACCTCGGCGGCTCTTACGGTGGCCGAGCACATCTCGACGGCGATCGGCGACGACCTGACGAAAGCCGAGGTCAACTACATCGCACTGCACACCACACGCCTTTACGGCGAGGTGACGGTTGTGGATGGTTGACCTCTGGCCAGTGTCATTGTGGATCTGGCGGAATGGCGGTGGCGGCCTCTCTTGCGAGAGGCCGCCACCGGCACCACGAGGACGGGATCAGAATCCCGACAGGTCCTTGAACTTGACCTTTGCGACGTCGTCGGTGTCGCACAAGGCCTTGAACTTCCACTTTCCGTTGGCGTCGATACTCTCCGTCGAATCCGTGCAGGTTCCGACGTTGGCCCCCGAGTCGTCATAGGCGTTGAAGGTAATCATCACGGCGACCTTCACAGGCTTGTCTGAATTGTTCGTAACTGTGCCCTTCACCATTGGGGAGAAGTCATCAGTCGTGAACTTGTAGTCCTTCTCCAGGACGAGACGTTCGGTCGGCCTCGCATCCTCGGCAGGCTCCTCCTCGGCCTTCTTCTCGTCCGCCTTCTTCGCTGCCTTGTCGGTCGACTTGGCTTCACTGGACGCGGCGGTATCCGTCTTGGCATCGGAACCGTCGTCACCGCCGCCCATCGCGCCAAAGGCGAGCAAGAGAGCGACGATGACGAGCAGCCAGAACCACACGCGCTTGTAGATCGGCTTCTTCGGCTTGGGCTGTGGGGCCTGCGGTGGCTGGGGTTGAGACTGGTTCGGCCAATTGGTGTCGGTCACGATCACTCCTGAGGTGTTTTCGATTGATGCATCAAGTCCACCGCCGCAGGCCCCGTCCCCACATCACCCGGACGGCCAGGACCGCCTCTGTCGATCGGCCCCATCGCCTCTCCCGAACGGCGGTGCCACGAGTAGAGCCCAACTCCGTAACATAGCTGCCGTGTTCAAATTCCAGAAGGTCGGCCGCGACAGCCGTCCAGCGGTATGGCGGACCATTCTTCTGGCCCTGATCAGTGCCTTTGGTGGCCTGATCTGCATCGTGTTCTCACCGGCAGGGTTTCGGGCTGGGACTCCGGCGGGAACCGACATTGACGCCGCAGTGGTCATCGTTGCGCTGATCCTGGACATCGCCCTGGCAACGGCCTTGGTCTGGCGTCACCGCATCCCCTTCGGATTGACGATCGCTGCTGCGCTCGGCGCCGTGATCCTGCCCATTGGGACGGTACCTGCTCTCATTGCCCTGGCAGCCCTGCTCGGCCGACGGCGTGGTCCCGCGACATGGTGGTGCACCGCTCTGGTCGCTGTGACAACCGTCATCGACGTCATTGTTGACGGTCGAGCCCAACCCATCGGGGCGTCAGTGACGGCGTCGATATTTCAGGCGAACAACTCACTGGAGGCCCGCAACACAACTTCTATCCTGACGGCCCTTCTTGGTGCAGCGACGTTTCTCATCATCGGGATAGGTGCTGGGCTCATCCGCCGTTCGCGTCGTGAAGTCATCGTCACGGGCCGGGACTTGTCTGCAGCTCACCAACGCGTGGCCCGGCTCGATGATGAGGTTTCACGCCGTCAAGAGCGGGAAAAGATTGCCCAAGAAGTTCACGACTCACTGGGGCATTCGCTGTCCCTCATCTCACTGCAGGCCGCATCTTTGGAGACCAAGCTTGACGGCACTGACCACGTGGAGAGCGCCAAGACGCTGCGCGAATCGGCGGGCAAGGCGATGTCTGAGCTGAGGTCCTTGCTCTCCGAGCCCATGACGCCGGCGCCGGATCTTCCGTTGTCAAAACTCGCCGAGGTCGTCGAGGACACTTTTGGCGCCGGTCAGCCGATCACGGCATCAATTTACGTTTCCGAGGGAGACTCTGCTGATCCTGCCCTCTCTCGGGCTGTGTACCGGACCGTCCAGGAGCTGCTGACAAACACCGCCAACCACGCGCCAGGAACGACTGCCGCTCTCAAGGTGCACGCTTCACCGGCCGACGGAGTCCGCATCGAATGCTCGAACCCGATCGTAGAAGGCGGGCGCGGCGAAGGCTCTGGACGTGGACTCTCTGGCATCAGTGAACGGGTCAAGTTGCTCGACGGCACCGTGTGTCGAACTGAGGAAAACGGGATGTTTTCAGTCACCGTTACGATCCCGTGGCGCAACGCTTCTTGACCCTGCGACGCCTGACGTGGGAGTTCCTGCAATACCATGCATTGAGTGGTTACCGTTCTCCTCGCCGATGACGATCCGTTGGCACGCAGTGCTGTGTCGACAATCGTCGGCCATGACGACGCCATCACGATCCTGGGGCAAGCGGGAGACGGCCGGGACGCCATCCGCATGGCACGTGAATTACGACCAGATGTCGTCCTCATGGATCTGCGTATGCCCGGAATGGACGGCGTGACGGCCACGGCAACACTCCGCGCCGATCCGCAGCCTCCTCAGATTGTTGTCCTGACGACCTGGGATGTCGACAATGCCGTCATGTCGTCGATCAATGCCGGAGCCTCAGGATTCCTTCTCAAGTCCGCCTCTCCACAGGAGATCACCACGGCCATCAAGGCTGCTGCCGCGGGAGACGCTGTTCTGTCAGCGCGCAGCACCAAGCAACTTCTCGACACCGTGCGCACCGATCCGTCCCGTCGCCGGCGTCGTGCGGCCGCCAAACAGCTCTCCCAACTGACCGACCGGGAGCGCGACATCGCCATTGAAGCGGCCAGAGGGTTGTCGAACGCTGAGATCGGCGAACGCCTCTATCTGGCTGCAGGCACCGTCAAGTCCCACTTGGCAAACATCCAAACCAAACTTGACATGTCGAACAGGGTCCAAATAGCCGTCCTCGTAGAGCGAGCCGGCCTACTCGATTAGCTCAAAACACGTAGTACTTCAGCAGTACCAGGATGACGAGCACACCCAGAAGCATTGCCATCCTCGGCCACGTCTGCGGGGACTTACCGGCCTGAATGCGCTTGGGGTCCTCGAAGAAGATGACTCCGCACGCCAGCCCGACGACGAATCCGCCCAGGTGGGCCTGCCATGCGATCCCGGAGATGAACAACAGCAGTGCCGCGTTGATGGCCAGCACGATCCACAGGTCTCGGGTCGACGCCCCGAGCCTGCGCTGCACGATGAGCAGCACTCCGAACAGGCCGAAAATCGCGCCGGATGCGCCGACGACGCCGTCATTCATGTTCGGCAGGAACCTCCCGTCACCATGTGGGGAGGCCATCAGGCAGAACAACACTCCCCCGCCCAGACCGGACATCAGGTAGGCGGCGAGAAACCGGGCTCGTCCCAGGAAGGGCTCCAGCGACCGCCCCAAGGCCCACAGGGCGTACATGTTGAAGCCGATGTGGAGGATGCTCAGCGCGTGCCCGAACATCGATGTGACGAATCGCCAGGGCTCGTGGAACCCCTGGATGGGCGCCAGGACGACGGCGTCGCGGATCTGAGGGCTGACCCACTCCCCGGCCCACACCAGGAAACAGACGCCGATGAGGGTCCACGTCACCACCGGGAGGTCACTGCGTCGTTTCACGCGGGCAACAGGCCTGGGAGCTGCCTGCTGGTACGACGCCGAGGGCGCTTCCCACGAGGGATCGACCTCCGCCGAGCGATACGGCTCGGACTCCGGTCTCGACGTCCTTTCTGCCTGCCCGGAATCTGGCTGCGAAGGTGCCCAGGAGGACTCGTCATGTTTCGGCTCGTCCGCCCATGAACCCCACTCGTCTGGGCGGGAAAAATTGTCGGGACGTTGGTTGTTATGGCTCATCGGCGTCCTGCAAGTGCTGAGGTGATTGACTCGGTGATTGAGGTGTCGCGGAACTCGAATCCGTGATCAAGGAGTTTGGCGGGCTTGACCCTCTGTCCGGAGCACAGCGCCTCATCGACGAGCTGGGACCCGAAGATCATCTTCGCCGCCGGGGTCGGGAAAGGCAGCACTGACGGCCGGTGCATCGCCTTGGCCAGGGTTTTCGTGAACTCGGCATTGGTGCATGGATTCGGTCCGACGAGGTTGACCGGTCCACTGATGGAATCGTCAGTGAGGATCCGCACCATGGCCGACACATGGTCATGAAGGCTGATCCACGACATGTACTGGCTGCCGTCACCGATCTTGCCGCCCAATCCGAGCCGGAAGAGTGGGCGCTCCTTGCCGAGGATGCCGCCGAACGAGCTCATGACGTGACCGGTACGCAGGGTTGCCACGCGCACTCCTTCGGGAGCGGAATTCGCGGCCGCTTCCCACCGCTGGCAGACCTCGGCCAGGAATCCTTCGCCAGCGGGGTCATCCTCGTCGAGCCATTCATCGCCACGAGGGCCGTAATAGCCAACGGCCGATCCGTTGATGAAAATCCGGCAGCGTGGCGAGGATGCCAGGGCTCGCACGATGAGACGAGTGGAGTCGATGCGTGAGGCCAAGATGCGGGTCTTGCGTTCATCGGTCCAGCGTCCCCCGGCGATGGGAGCTCCAGCCAGATTCACCACAGCGTCGACGTCGTCGAGGAATGGCGGGGCGATGGACAAGGTGTCGAGGTCCCACCTGCGGTCGGAGGGTTGGATGGGTTCGTGACGAGTCAGTGTGACGACGTCGTGGCCTTCCTTGCGCAGCCGCTGAACCAGCGCTGTGCCGATGAGACCGGCAAACCCTCCGATGGCAATCTTCATGTGGTCATCCTACGGGGCGGGCGAAAGGCACCCCGGCGACGTCCACCTGCCTCACACAGGATTGTCGTCAGGAATTGTGCTGAGATGAACGCTGGAAGTTCGCGAAGAAGGCACAGACGATGACGCAGATCATGCCGGCGATGATGGTGATGAACATCGACTCGCCGAGCCCTCGCCCCAGGTCATGGCGGGCCATGATTCGGGCGTCCATCATCATGGCAATGAGGGCCGAGCCAAGGGCCGAACCGACCTGACGAGTCGTATTGAAGACTCCTGAACCGGCTCCGGCGTCAGCCTGACCGAGATCGTCAGTGCCCACCAGCGAGATCGGGCTCCACATCATGGCCGAACCGATACCGGCGACGACCGACAGCAGCAGGAAGACCCACACCCCAGTTGACGGCACCATGAACAGCCACCATCCAATCGAGGCAATCACGTAGAGAGCCACGCCGATGGTGGCCATTCGCCCCGACGAGCGGCGCTGGAGCACCCGTCCAACCACCGGAGACAGCGCACCGGAGAAGACGGCGGTGGGGATGAGCAGCAGGGCGGCGATCGTCGGGGACTTGCCACGCACGTTCTGCAGGTACACAGTGGTCGGCATGAAGTAGGCAGTCACGAGCATGCCGACCAGGAAGATCGCGATATTGGCGAGGGTGAAGTTGCGCTTGGTGAACAGACGCAGCGGAACCAGTGGTTCGAAGTCGCTGGCGTGAGCATGCAGATGGGCCTGCGCCCATTCGGTCTGGGAGACCACGAAGAGCACCATGAAAACCACGCCGAGGATGACGAGCAAGGGTACGGAAATGATGCCGGTAATCGTCCCCCAGTTGTACTGCTCACCCTCCTGAATACCGAAGACGAGCAGGGTCATGCCGATACCCGACAGGATGACGCCCAACCAGTCGAAGGCGTGACCATGAGTCTCCAGGGCGGGGACGTTCCGGATGGCCAGCCACAGCCCGATGATGGTGACCGGGACGTTGACGAAGAAGATCCACTCCCATCCCAGGGTGTCGACGAGAATGCCGCCGAGGACCGGGCCGACGAAGCTGGCCACACCTGCCGTGGCTCCCCACAGGCCCATGGCGGCGCCGCGCTTTTCCGGTGGGAAGAGTCGGGTGATCATCGACAGGGACTGCGGGGTCATGAGGGCAGCACCGATTCCCTGAACCGCACGAGCGGCGATGAGAGCCTCGATCGTCGGGGAGAGACCACAAGCCAGCGAGGAAACTCCGAAGACGAGCATGCCAATGAGGTACATGCGACGCGGGCCCCACCGGTCGCCCATACGTCCGGTGATCAGCAGCGGGACGGCGTAGGTGAGCAGATAGACACTGGTGATCCACACGCCGTGGTTGAGATTGGCGTTGAGGGCGCGGATGGTCGCTGGCAGTGCGGTCGTGACGATAGACGTGTCAACGAGGATCATGAAGAAGCCCACGAGGAGGGCCCACAGAGCGCTCCATGCCTGCTTCTCGGTGACGACATTTCCATCCCGGTCCCGGGCAAGGCGATCGACGTCCACGACTGGCGATTGCTCGGACGACAAGAGGTCTCCTAGGGGGCGAAGAGGTTAGGGCAAGGGCCGATGATACCCCGGCGGATTACCCCGGGAACGTGTCATCGCCACGGCTGCGATGACATCCGAAACCTCACGACGACCCCGGCTCGAGCCTGGGCAAGACGGTCTGCGTCGTCGGGGTCGACAACCCCGATGACTGGGTACCCACCGGTCGTCGGATGATCCGGGCCGAAGACCAGGGGCACACCCGAGGTGGGCACCTGGATCGCTCCTCGCACCACCGGCTCACTCGTCAACTCCCCCGTCACTGCTCGCTCCAGGGACGGCCCTTCCAGCCGCGTCCCGACGCGGTCGCTCGCCTCTCCGACCCGCCATGTCGTCTCCTCGAGCGCGCGTCGGCCAGCGTCAGTGAACCAGTCGTCGCGCGGGCCCCATACGCCGTGGAGGATGAGTTCTTGTGGCGCGGGACCGACGTTGACAGGCTTCGTAGTGATGACGCCGGCTGGCCCATCCCCAACGGTGACGACGTCTCCCGTCTTGAGCGGGGCTGGTCCCATCCCTCGGGTCGGGTCGGCCGAGACGCTGGCGAAGGTCGGCGTCGCACTGATGCCTCCGGTGACGGACAGATAACTCCGTAATCCCGTTTCCGGCGCACCGACCGTCAGCGTCTGACCATCGGCGACGAGGAATCCACGGCCATTGGGACGTGGTGATCCATCCAGATCAATCTCGACGTCTGCCCCTGTCGCAGCAACAAGAACAGGCTCTCCGATGCACGTCAGACGCACTGGACCGAGCAGAACTTCCAGGCACCCGAGACCGGCTGCGTTACCGACGAGACGAGCTCCCTCCCGATAGGCGCGACGATCCCACGCCCCGCAGCCACTGATCCCCAGATCGGCCCATCCTCGACGTCCAGCATCCTCGACGAGGGTTCTGGGCCCGGCCATCTCCACGACGAAGTGAGTCATGAGGTCACCGCCTCGAACTTGATGACGGCACCCGGCAACAGCAGGGCCGGCGGGTCAGCGTTCTCGTCCCACAGCGTCATCTCCGTCGTCCCGATGATCTGCCAACCGCCCGGTGACGCTTGCGGATAAGCCCCGGTGAATCCGTCGGCCAGGGCGATACTGCCCGGTGGGATCCGGGTTCGGGGGCTGGAGCGACGTGGAATCCGGTAGGGCCAGTCCACCCCGGACATATACCCGAACCCAGGCATGAATCCCGCGAACTCCACCGTCCACAGCTGGTCGCTGTGGTGCTTCACCAGCTCGTCGGTCGTCATGTCGAGCAGATCTGCCACGTCCGACATATCGAGTCCGTCGTAACGCACGGGCACTGGGAGGGGCTCCCGCGATCCCTCCTCGACAGCGTCCAATCCCCCGGCGAGCAGGTCTTGGACATGGGCGACGGCTCCCGGCAACAGGTCAGCGGACTCCACCTGGACGAGCACCGTCGTCTGGGCCGGTACGAGATCCACCGTCCCTTCAGCCGGGTGGTCGCTCAGGGCGCGATGCAGACGCCGCCGCTGACCGGCGTCGTCCAGTTCGACGAGAACCGCCGTCCGCCCGGCCGGCAGCAGTCTCATGCGACAGCCCGCAGCTCGACACCGGCAGCAGCAAGACAATCGCGCACCGCCGTGGCCATCGCGACAGCCCCCGGGGTGTCACCGTGGACGCACACCGAATCGGCCTGGATACTCACCTCGGTGCCATCGATGGCGGTCACCGCTCCCTGGGTCACGAGCTTGACGACCCGCTCGGCGACCTCGTCGGGGTCGTGCAACACCGATCCCTCCTGGCTACGCGACACCAGGGTGCCGTCCGGGTTGTAGGCGCGATCAGCAAAGGCCTCACGCAGGGTTCGCACCCCCTGCTGCTCGGCAAGGTCGAGGACGAGGGCGCCGGGCAGACCGAGGATGGCCACGTCAGAATCCGTGGCGGAATTGACGGCGACGATCGCCTCGACGACAGCTCTGGCCTGCGCCTCGTGGTGGACGATCGTGTTGTACAAGGCGCCATGAGGCTTGACGTAGCGCACCGACGCGCCGTGAACCGCGGCAACCCCGCGCAGCGCCGACAACTGGTAGATGACCTCGTCCCGCAACCGTCCGGGGTCGACGTCGATGAAATTGCGACCGAACCCGGCGAGGTCCCGGTAGGCGACATGGGCTCCCACGCACACCCCGTGTTCTGCGGCGGCCTCACAAGTCCGCCCCATGACGACGGCGTCGCCGGCATGGAACCCGCAGGCCACGTTTGCCGAGGTGACGATTCCCAGCAGAGACTCGTCGTCACCCATCTTCCACGACCCGAAGGACTCCCCCATGTCTGCATTGAGATCAACAGTTGTCATGACCCAAGATTGCCGCAATCTGCCTGGCCGTCGTGACAGATCTGGCAATGGAGACGTGACATACTCCCGACACGCTCTCTAGAGTGACGCGACAAAATCCCCAGAAACACCCAGGAGAGGAGCGAACCATGTGGGTTCTGCTTGCCGTGGCGATCGTCGTCGTCGGCTTCGCGCTGCGGCTCAACGCCATGCTCGTGGTCGCAGTCGCCGGTGTCGCTGCCGGCCTCATTGCCGGCATGTCGCCGGTCAAGATCATTGAGACCTTCGGCACCGGATTTGCCAGTTCTCGATCCGTGACGGTCTTCATCGTCGTCCTGCCCGTCATCGGATTGCTCGAGCGCCACGGCCTCATGCAGCAGGCCGGCCGTCTGATGTCGAAGATGAAGTCCATGACGGCCGGGAAGCTCCTCACCGTCTACCTCGCCGTTCGCCAGATCACCGCTGCAGTGGGGCTGTCGTCCATCGGTGGACCAGCCCAGGCGGTGCGCCCGCTCGTCGTGCCGATGGCTGAGGCCGCCGCGCGACGCAACCACCCTCGTTACACCCGCAAGATGCGTGAGAAGCTGCGCTCCTACGCCTCCTCGGCGGACACCATCGGGCTGTTCTTCGGTGAGGATGTCTTCATCGCCATCGGGTCGATCCTGCTCATCACCGGCTTCGTCGATGCCACCTACAACCTCAAGCTCGAAGCCCTCCAGATCGCCCTGTGGGCCATCCCGACGGCTATCTGCGCCTTCCTCATCCATGCCCCACGGATGTGGCTGCTGGATCGCAAGCTCGCCAAGATGGCCGCCGAGGGAGGGGATGACGTCGGCGTCGACACCACTCCTGAGCCTGGCCACACCGTCAGTCTGCCTTCGGGCGGCAATCCTGAGCAGGGGGTCCGCTAATGATCAAGGTGGAATGGTTCTACTGGCTGTGCGGAATTCTCTTCCTCATCATCGCCGTCGTCCGGATGCGCGATCGCGATGACAGGAAGCGGTTCGGATCAGCAGCCTTCTGGGCGATCCTGGCCTTCTGCTTCGGCTACGGCACCTTCGTCGTCGACAAGACGGCACCGGCACTCGTGGAGGGCGTCGCTGTCCTCCTCCTGGTAGTACTGGCGACATGCGGCTTCCCGGGCCGCGGCTCCAACGAGACCACTACTGACGCCGAGCGGGAGGAGCTCTCCGAGAGGTTCGGCAACAAACTGTTCGTGCCCGCCCTCATCATTCCGATCGTCGCCGCGATCTTCGCGGTGGCCGGCATGCGTGACCTGTCCTTCGGCGGAAATCCGGTGTTGGAAACCGGCATGGCGACCATCATCGGTCTTGGAGCTGCTTCGCTGATCTCCCTCGTCGTCGCCATGATCATGTTCAAGGTGCGCTCCCCCATGGTGCCCTTCAAGGAAGGCGACCGGCTGCTCGGCCACATCGGTTGGGCGGCGATCCTGCCCCAGTTCCTGGCGACCCTGGGCACCCTGTTCAATAATGCCGGCGTCGGTGACGCAGTGGGACGCATCACGTCGTGGATCCTGCCGTCCGGAAGTCTCTTCGCAGCGGTCTGTGTTTACTGCATCGGCATGGCCTTGTTCACCCTCGTCATGGGCAACGCCTTCGCGGCCTTCCCGGTGATGACGGCTGCCGTCGGGTGGCCGCTACTCATCCAGCACTTCGACGGCAATATGGCTGCCATCTTCGCGATGGGTATGTTGGCCGGATTCTGCGGCACCTTGTGCACCCCGATGGCCGCGAACTTCAATCTGGTCCCGGCAGCTTTGCTTGAGCTTGATGACAGTTATGGTCCTATCAAGGCGCAGATCCCCACCGCTGTTCCACTGCTGTTCTGCAACATTCTCATCATGTATCTGTGCTGCTTCCCAGGAGGTTTGCTGTGAGCGTTGACGATTACGCCCAAGGATGGGCCACGACGATCATTGACGGCCTGAATCGGCCCTTCCCATGGGGTTCAGCCCACCAGTCCCAAGGGCCGGACGACGTCGACGTCACGCCATGGCGTCTCCATCCGTGTTTTCATGGGTGTCTGGACTGGCATTCCTCGGCACACATGCAGTGGTCGGCCCTCACCTTGCTCGAGCACGCAAACCAGACGATCGATTGCGCAACCATTGACGAGCTGGTTGGCCTTCTCAATGCGCGTCTGACCAATGAGAATGCCCAGGTGGAGGCGGAGTACCTGCGGGTTCATCGCGGGTACGAGCGTCCCTATGGCTGGGGATGGGCGGCACTGTTGTCCGCCAAGTGTTCAGCGCTGGCCACCATGGCGAGCAATTCGCCGGAGTGGGCGTCCGCGACTCGGATCGTCGGACGCCAGATCTTCGACAACCTGCTGGCATGGCTGCCGACGATGACCTTCCCCGTCCGCACCGGAACCCACGACAACACCGCTTTCGGTATTGGCCTGTGCCTCGATGCCGCCCAGGCCCTGGGACGTAGCGACGTCGTCGATGCCATTGTCAAGCACTCCCACCGTTTCTTCGACGCCGACACCGACTACCCGTCGTCCTGGGAGCCCAGCGGCAATGACTTCTTGTCGGCGGCGTTGAGCGAAGCCCACCTCATGGCGCGGGTCTACCGGGCCGAAGGTCGCTCCGATGAGTTTGGCACCTGGCTGCATGCCTTCCTACCGCATCTGGGACAGGCTGACGACAACCTGTTGGACGTCGCCGAGGTGACCGACGGCACCGACGGCAAGCTCGCCCACCTGTATGGGCTGAGCCTGTCGCGGGCCTGGCAGCTGCGGGTGCTGACACCATGGCTCGACGACGACGCTCGTCGCCGCATCGAGGTGGCCACTAATCGTCAGATCAGCGAGGTGGCCTCCCAAATCACTGACGGCGACTTCATGTCCACCCACTGGCTGGTGTCCTTCGCCCTCCAGGCGGTACTCGCCAAGCTCTGAGACCCACACACACAACACTGCGGCCCGGCGCATCGAGCGCCGGGCCGCAGTGTTGTGATCGAATGATCAGTCCTGCTGACCGTTGTTGTCCCCTGCCGACGAGGTGAGCTCCTCAGGGACCTCATCCGGAAGCTCGGAGCGCTCCGTGCCCTTGAACACGAACGGCTCCTCGGAACCCTCCGGAGCGGCGTCGACAACCACGATCTGACCGGGCTTGACCTCGCCGAAGAGGATCTTCTCGGCCAGGACGTCCTCAATGTCGCGCTGGATGGTGCGACGCAGTGGACGGGCACCCAGCAGCGGGTCGAAGCCACGCTTGGACAGCAGCTCCTTGGCGGCCGGGGTGACCTCGATGCCCATGTCCTTGTCGCCCAGACGCTCCTCCAACTGGTCCACCATGAGGTCGACAATCCGCAGGATGTCAGACTGGGTGAGCTGGTGGAAGACGATGATCTCGTCGAGACGGTTGAGGAACTCGGGGCGGAAGTGTCCCTTGAGCTCCTCGGTGACCTTGGCCTTCATCTTCTCGTAACTGGACTCGGCGTCGTTGGCCTTGGAGAAGCCAAGGTTGACCGACTTGGAGATGTCACGGGTACCGAGGTTGGTCGTCAGCACGATGACGGTGTTCTTGAAGTCCACCACACGACCCTGGGCGTCGGTGAGACGTCCCTCGTCGAGGATCTGCAACAGGGAGTTGAAGATGTCGGGGTGGGCCTTTTCGATCTCGTCGAAGAGGATGACGCTGAATGGCTTGCGGCGCACCTTCTCGGTGAGCTGGCCGCCCTCCTCATAACCGACGAATCCCGGCGGGGAACCGAACATCCGGGATGCGGTGTGCTTCTCGGAGTACTCGCTCATGTCCAGGGTGATGAGGGCATCCTCGTCACCGAAGAGGAACTCGGTGAGCGCCTTGGTGAGCTCGGTCTTGCCGACACCGGACGGGCCGGCGAAAATGAACGAACCAGCCGGACGCTTCGGATCCTTGAGGCCGGCGCGGGTACGACGGATGGAGCGACACAGCGCCTTGACAGCGTCCTCCTGTCCGACGTAACGCTTGCCGATCTCGTCCTCCATGTGAAGCAGTCGCTGGGACTCCTCCTCGGTGAGCTTGAAGACCGGGATGCCGGTGGCTCCGGAGAGCACCTCGGCGATCTCGTCAGGACCGACGACGGCCGGAACCGACTCGTCTCCCTGCTTCCACTCCTCCTCCTTGGCCTCACGCTCGGCGAGTAGCTTCTTCTCGTCGTCGCGCAGCCCGGCAGCACGTTCAAAGTCCTGGGCGTCGATGGCGGCTTCCTTCTCCACGCGCACGTGGGCAATCCGCTCGTCGAACTCGCGCAGGTCCGGCGGGGCCGTCATACGGCGGATGTTCATCCGGGCGCCAGCCTCGTCGATGAGATCAATGGCCTTATCAGGCAGGAAGCGGTCCTGGATGTAACGGGCCGCAAGGTTGGCCGCCGAGGTGATGGCCTCGTCCGTGATGGTGATCTTGTGGTGAGCCTCGTAGCGGTCGCGCAGGCCCTTGAGGATCTCGATGGCCAGCGGGATCGACGGCTCAGCCACCTGGATCGGCTGGAAACGACGCTCCAGGGCGGCATCCTTTTCGATGTACTTGCGGTACTCGTCGAGGGTCGTCGCACCGATGGTCTGCAACTCGCCGCGGGCCAGCATCGGCTTCAGCATGCTGGCGGCGTCGATGGCGCCTTCGGCAGCGCCGGCACCGACGAGGGTGTGGATCTCGTCGATGAACAGGATGATGTCGCCGCGGTTCTTGATCTCCTTGAGGACCTTCTTCATCCTCTCCTCGAAATCGCCGCGGTAACGCGATCCGGCGACCATGGAGCCGAGGTCCAGGGAGTAGATCTTCTTGTCGCGCAGGGTCTCGGGGACATCTCCACGCACAATGGCCTGGGCCAGACCCTCCACGCAGGCGGACTTGCCGACGCCAGGCTCACCAATGAGAACCGGGTTGTTCTTGGTACGGCGGCTCAACACCACCATGACCCGCTCGATCTCCTTCTCACGCCCGATGACCGGGTCGAGCTCGCCGTCACGGGCGGCGTCGGTGAGGTTACGACCGAACTGATCGAGGATCGTCGCCGAGGACTGCTGCGGGCCAGCCTCAGGCGCGCCCGAGGTGGCAGCCTGACGCTCGTCACCCTGGTAGCCCTGCAGCAATTGCAGGACGCTGTTGCGCACTGTGTTGAGGTCAGCGCCAAGGCGGATCAGCACCTGCGCGGCGATGCCTTCTCCCTCACGGATGAGGCCGAGCAGGATGTGCTCGGTACCGATGTAGGAGTGATTCATCTGGAGGGCCTCGCGCAAACTCAGCTCGAGGACCTTCTTGGCGCGCGGGGTGAAGGGGATGTGGCCAGTCGGTGTCGAGGTGCCGTGACCTATGATCTCCTCCACCTGGGCGCGGACTGCCTCCAGGGAAATGTCAAGGGACTCGAGGGCCTTGGCGGCAACGCCCTCGCCCTCACTGATGAGCCCGAGCAGCAGGTGCTCGGTACCGATGTAATTGTGGTTCAGGGCCTTGGCCTCATCCTGGGCCAGGACGACGACCCGGCGGGCCCGATCGGTGAACCGTTCGAACATGAACTCTCCTCGTATGTGGAGCAGATCAACCACCGAAAAACACCGGTGTACGGATCCACTCGCGGTCGCGTGAAACTTTCATGCAACCAACCGACAGCACTGGACCGCCGGCCTGTGTAGTCAGTCTAATAACCGCTGACGACAGATCTGAGACACCCACTTACGCCGCTGGCACAACCCGGGTGGAACAGCGCGACGCCGGAGCCTTCCTGCTCCGGCGTCGCCACCGACACGCCCTGTCAAGGATCACATGACTGGGATCAGTGAGCGCGATCATAGGCCTCACGAATCTCGTTGGCGACGCGTCCGCGCTCCGAGACCTCGTAACCCTGCTCCTTGGCCCACTGACGAACCTCGTTTGCGGTCGGGCCTCCGGTGGGCCGACGACCACGGGTACGGCGACCACCGGTGCGACGAGCATTGGCGGTCCACCTGGACAGATCATCGCGCAGCTTGGAGGCGTTCTCCGCGGACAGGTCAATCACATAGCTGACACCATCAAGGGCGAAATTGACGGATTCCTCGGCAGGGCTTCCGTCCACATCGTCGACAAGATCAACACGCACACGCTGTGCCATGGTATTCCTTTCAGACTTGCGCCGTAGATACAACTTCGGCTTTTCAACTGACAGTTTATGTTGATGACACAGAAAAACACAAGGCAACTTCTGTTCCTCTTTCATCGAAAGGTTGTCCCGAAGGTGCATCTGGGCGCGTAATGAGGCATCCTTGAAGTGTGTTCAGTTCCACGCGAAAGATCTTGTTCGTCGTCGGAGCGATGATGTTGGCAACCCCTGCAGAAACTTCAGATGGCGAATATGAGGTGATCCGGCTTGATCTCGGGCGGCTGCACCCGACGAGGCCAGGTCTGGTACGTATTGCCACAACTGTCGAGGATGGTCTCATCACCTCGGCACAGGTAAATGCCGGCAACCTTCATCGCGGGGATGAAAAACTCTTCGAGGTTCGTGATTACCGACAGATTCCCATGCTTGCATCACGTCATGACTGGACGTCACCTTTCATCGGTGAGACTGGTGCAGCACATGTCGTCGAAGAGGCGATGGGTATTACTGTGCCGATTCGGGTGACATGGATACGAACGTTGCTCGCAGAGTTCAGCAGAATCACCTCACACCTCACATTTTTGTCATGGGTGGGTCATCACTGTGATGACCCAGACCTCGAGAGTGAGATTGCTTCCACGATTGAAAGATCACGAACGATCTGGCAGTCGTGTTCAGGAAATCGCATTCATCCCATGATCACGCGGATCGGAGGGCTCGAGATCCATCCGGGGCAGGAGTGGTGCCCCGGATTACGGGAATGGCTCGACGAGGCAGACGCCCTCCTCCCCCGGCTGCGCGCCGATCTCGAGGCCGCCGAGGGGATTCGCGAGGTCGCCGTCATTCCCACAGAGATGGTCGACGCCTACGGCCTCTCCGGGCCCGTCTCACGGACGAGCGGCGTCGACATGGACATTCGCAAGGGTTTGCCGGTTTACGACGAGCTGAGCTGGCCTGAGACGGCTGCAGAGCCCCTGGGAGACGCCTACTCCCGGCTGACAGCCCTGTGCGACGACGTGACGGTGTCGTCAAGCCTGTGCCGTCAGGTCCTGGATCGGCTGCCGACTCTCGACGGGCCGCTGGCGACGCGCCTGCCGACGGCCATCAAGGTTCCCCGTGGACGCACCTGGACGGCCATGGAGGCCCCTTGGGGACGAGCCGGGTACCTGCTGGAATCTCGCGGCGGCACGACGCCGTGGAGAATGGCGCTGCGCACTCCCACCTTTGCCAACGTCCAGGCCCTGGAAGCCATTCTGCCCGGTACTCGGACGGACGATGTCGAGGCCGCCATAGCATCCCTGGGATGGACCTTGGGAGATCTGGACAAGTGAGGACGGGGGCACCGCCCACAGCCCCCTCAGACGAACAAGCATGGGGCCCAGCCACATGGCTGGGCCCCACATGAGGTCTTCGGCGGCTGAGTGTCAGGCCTGGCGGCGAGCCACGCGAGTCTCGTCAGACAGACGGGGGAAGGCGACGCGAGAGAGATCAGCGATGGTCGCGTCGTTGCCGCGCTCCCAGATCTCGTCAGCGGTGGGGACGCCCGCGTCGGTGACGGTGCGCAGGGTTCCCAGGCGTCCCGAACGACCGTCAGCCAGCAGGGCGTCAAGCTCAGTCTCCAGCTCGGTGATACGCATCTCGAGGGAGGCGACCTTCTTATTACCGACCGTGACCTTGTACTGCAAAGCAGCCTTGTCGCCACGGAGGGTCGACAACTCGCTCTCGGCGTGATCCAGCTTGGCGCGAGTGTCGGCGAGGGTCTTCGAGATGGAGCCGACACGACGCGAGAAGGTGTCGATCATCTCCATGGACTCAGCATGGTGACGCTTCTCCTGCTCGGATGCAGCGTGACGAAGTTCCTTGATGGTGTCGTAATGCATCTGGCGAATGGCATCGACCTGACGCCACGCCATGAAGACCGAGACCCACGCTCCGACGAGGGCTACGAGCACGCCAGCCCGGACCGCCCAGATGGAGGGAATCAGTCCACACGCAATGGCAACAACCGTTGCCGCGATGAGAATGACGAGCACACCCTTGCGCTCGCCAGTGTCCTTTTCAACCCGTTTGAGATCATGCACGCCGCTCACGCAATCAATCATATCGCGTGAGGCGTCCTCAAGTACAGTCCGTTGGGCCTCGCGTCAAGCACTGAACACTGGCGAGTCGCGATCTTGTGGTCGCTGTCACCTCTTGGAGCGCTCGTCCGGATCCTCCGGGCCCTTCGGCACCTTGCAGGCGTTCTCGAGGAACCACCCGGCCCATGCCATGACCGCGCAGGTGATGGCTGTCACCGCCCCGACGATGGTCCGCTGCCGGGGGTAGGGGATGTTGAGGTGCCAGACGTAGGTGAGGACGTACACGATGCACGCCCCGACGAGAGCAGCACCCGACAAGGTGATGGCCTTTCCCAGTGCCAGTGACACGAGGCCTTGGTTCGCCTCGACCTCTCGCTTGGGGTCGACGACCTTGGCGCGAAAGGCCCTGGCATATCCCCATGTCGCGACGGCGACGACAAGGATGACCACCGGGAGCGACCAGGGCAGGATCGGAACGGTGTTGTCACTGACCTTGTAGATGCTCAGCGTGAACCATCCCAGGGCAGCTCCACACAGAGCTGCCACGATGACGACCTTCCAGTCGGTCGGAGCGAGATTGCCGTGGGGATCATCGCCGCCGTCGGGGCGTCGATCGTCATCCCAGTCCGGTGACAGGCTCCGTGTCATAGATCCTCCTCGTCGCGCCTCTCGTCCCATCCTCTCGCAACGGTGACACCAGCCACGTCAATCTGGCGTGAATACGGCTTGACGGCGTTGGCTACGTCGTCGGCGTCGAAGCGGGCCAGCAGATCGACAACCCGTCCGTACCCGGGCAATTCGGCCTCAGGGTCGGTATCGGACCACGGCACGAGGACGAATGCGCGCTCATGTGCTCGGGGGTGCGGAAGCGTCAATTCGTCAGTAGTGACGGTTTCATCACCGACGCAAATGAGGTCAACGTCGAGGGTACGAGGACCATTTGGGATGGTGCGCTCACGCCCGTGGGCGTCTTCGATGACGTGAGCACGCTCCAACAAGACTGATGGTGGAAGGTCACTGGTTGCGACGACGACCAGATTGAGGAAGTCGTCCTGCTGCACTCCCCCAACAGGGGCAGTGACGTAGACGGGCGAGACGACGACGTCGTGAAGACCGGGGGTTTCGGAGATGAGGCGGACGGCGTCTCGCAGATGAGCAAAGGGGTTTCCCATGTTGGAACCCAGGCTGAATACAGCTTTCACTCGGCATCCTTTCGGCACGTGACGGCCACGTCGTCGAGGGCTACTCCTACCGGGGCGTGCGGCTTGTGGACGGTCACCTGGACATGACGTACTCGCGGACTGATCGCGAGAACGGTGTCGGCAATCCTGCCAGCCAAGGTTTCGATGAGATTCACCGGTTCCCCTGCGAGAACGTTGAGCACCTGCTGTGCGACTGTCGCATAATTGACGGCTTTGGTGATGTCGTCAGAGTCGGTGTCCATGTCGACGTCGAGGGTGACGTCAGCGCTGAAGGGCTGGCCGAGCTCACGCTCGCTGGCGAGGACGCCGTGGTTCGCGTGGGCGCGGATGCCCGTCAGGGTGATCTGTCCATCGGTCATGTCGGAAGGTTACCTGTACACCGCAATTGGGCTTGTCGACGACGTCTGCGAGGAGAGGCACAGCGTCAATCAGCAAGAAGCGCAGGCTCAGGCGAGGAGGCGGGCGACGGTCTCCATGGCGTCGCGGTTGGCACGGACCTCGTGGGTGCGCACACACCAGGCACGATGGAGGGCGAGGTAGGTCGACAGGGCCATCGTGCTGGCATCGCGTTCCAGGGCAGGGCGGTCCTGGCCGTTGTCAGCAAGTAGTTCGCCGAGGAAGCGCTTGCGGCTGACTCCCCACAGCACGCGCAGATCCTTGAAGCCGTCCTGGAAGGCGTCGACGGCGTCGATGAGCTGCCAATTGTGCTCAGTGGTCTTGGAGAAACCGATACCCGGGTCGACGATGATGCGCTCACGGTCGATACCGGCGGCGATGGCGGCGTCAACCTGCTGGGAGGTTTCGCTGATGACGTCGGCGATGACGTCATCGTAGTGGATGAGATCCTGCATGGTGGCCGACTGACCACGCCAGTGCATGAGCACGTAGTCGACTCCGGCGTCGGCGACGACGTCAAGGACGGCCGGATCGGCCTTGCCCCCGGAGACGTCGTTGACGATCGTGGCTCCGGCCTCAACGACGGCCTTGGCGACACAGGCACGCATGGTGTCGACGGAGACGGTGACCCCGTCGGCAACCAAGGCCTTGACGACCGGGAGAACGCGACGCAGTTCCTCGTCCTCGGGGGTGCGCTCGGTGCCAGGGCGAGTGGACTCGCCGCCGACATCAATGATGTCAGCCCCGTGGGCGACGAGGTCGCGGGCGTGCCGGATGGCCACCTCGGGATCGGCCCACATGCCTCCATCGGAGAAGGAGTTGGGGGTGACGTTGACGACTCCCATAACGAGGGTGCGGGCAGGATGCGGATTGGTGTTCACAGGGTCCACGGAGATCATGGGGTGAAGTCTAGGGCGAACTCACAGCTGGCAGTGATCAGCGAGTCACGGGCACATCGGGGGAGGTCTTCGCCGACCCGACCGATATCTTGACCTTCTTCACCGAGTCGGGCAGCGGCGGGTACGCCGCCTGCATGAGGTACACGCCATCGGGACCGATCTCGGGGTCCTCGCTGCCGACAACGAGGGGCGTGTCCTTTCCCGTGCTCAAGGAGTCTACCGAGTACTTCACTCCCCCAGCGGTGTCGACGAGGGACGGGAAGTCCTCCGGATTGGCGACAGCCATCGCATGGTCGATTCCGCTCGAGGTGAGCCAGAAGGTGAGGACGGTGCCCGTGACGCCCGTCTTGACCGAGGCGACGTGCAGTGTCACGGCGACTTTGTAGCGAGGGGGTTGGAACGAGACCTTGACCACTTCCTTGGGGACGGGCCCGCCCGCATCCTTGAGCTTGCCCATCACCTGCTGGGCCGCCACCGACTCATGGAAGGCCACCTCGGCCGAGCTCATGGGGCTCGGCGGGGCGGTGGTGCTCGTCCCGGATGTCGTCGTGGCAGCCACGGTCGGCGTCGGGGTGTGCGTCCCGTCGGACTTGTCGGAGCCCCCGCAGGCGGTCAGGAGCAGGGCCGCGGCGAGGCCGACGGCGACAGCATGAGCTTTCATCATCCCTCCCTGACCGTGATCGTCACGCGACGGTTGAGGCGTCGTCCCGCCTCCGTGTCATTGCTGGCCACCGGGTCGGCCTCGCCCTTGCCGGCGGTCACCAGGGTGACCCCCTTGGGCAGCTGCGGCCCCAGGACCTTGGCCACCGCCGCCGCGCGACGCCGCGAGGGATCGAGGCCGTGCTCGGCGGTACCGAGGTTGTCGGTGTACCCGGTGACCTCGACCCTGCCCGCCGCCTTGCGCGCCACGAGTTCCTTGGCCGCCCGATCGATGACGGCGCGTCTGGCGGGCTTGATGACGTCAGAGTCCTTGCCGAAGAGGACTGAGGAGTCCAGATCGATGTTCGTGGCCTCCTTGGTCACCCGCTCCCGCCGGGCATCGGAGACCTCGCCCGTCGTGAGGATGAGTGGGCTGACGTACGAGGCCACATCGACACCCGAAAGATCGTTCGGGTCCAAGGCAGGCCAGGCTGCCCCCAGCGGCAGGCCGTCGTTCCACTGCCGGGTCGCCGTGTCCTTGTCGATAGTGGGGGTGAGTGCACCATCGTCCACCGGCACGTCATGGAAGATGCGGTTGCCGACCGCGACGTCGGCTCGCTGGACGTCGGACGGCACCGGAGGGGTGCTGAACCAACCGACCACGGAATGCCCGGGCTGAGTCAGGGCCGGCGATCCGTTCCATCACGCGTTCCCGCACATCTTGCAACCCTGGAAGTCGCCGATCGTCCGGTAGAGCTTCCGATTGCGGACGTCAATGATGCCGCCATCGGCGCTGAGGGTCTTGCTGTAGTGCGCCTGGGCGCCCTCGGAACCGACGAAGTACCCCGGGTCGGCGGGCCCCGACGCCGACGCGTCGATCGTCACCGAGTAGTACACGACGGTAGTCTGTTCCAGACGTCGTACGGCGTGCAGCGCCAGGATGACCGAGCCCGGCTTCGCCTTCTGCCTCTTGGCCCGGTCATTGAGGCTCACGGCCACCGCATCAACGATCGGCACCGGTACCGCCGTTTGCCCTGGCGCCGGCGAATTGTTGTCGGCGTGTGCCAGCGCTGTCGCCGACACCACCGCCATGGTGAGTCCGCAGAGGAGCCCAGTTGCCCGGGCCTTCAAGTTACGCACGATTATGACGCTACGGTAGAGGCCAGGTCACGTCCATACCGCACCAGAACGAAAAGCCCTCGCGGGAACAACCGTTGCGGTGATACCCGGCCAACTTCCATCAAATGTCCGCACTACGACGCGAATCGAATCCGATATGCATGTCGACTCACTTGGCCAAAGACGCCCTGTGATCGCCAACAAGAAGGTCCCTGATCTGCTCAGGAAATATCTCGGGCGCCGATAGCGCTTCGGAATTGCCAAAGCGAGCTAGCATCCCCCGCCACACCTCACCTCCCGGTGATCAACCCCATCGCCTCGGCACGGGTGGCGGAGTCACGAAGGATGCCTCGCACAGCCGAGGTCACCGTCCGCGACCCCGGCTTGCGCACGCCGCGCATTGTCATGCACATGTGCTCGCACTCGATGACGACGATCACCCCGCGGGCATGCAGGTACTCGACCATGGCGTCAGCGACCTGGGTCGTGAGCCGCTCTTGGACCTGGGGGCGTCGGGAGTAGACGTCGACGAGTCGGGCGATCTTGCTCAGGCCCGTGACGCGGCCGTCCTTGGCCGGGATGTAGCCAACATGGGCGACGCCGGTGAACGGCAGCAGGTGGTGCTCGCAGCACGACTGCACCTCGATGTCGCGCACGAGGACCAGCTCGTCATGGGAGATGTCGAAGGTCTTGGAGAGGATCTCGGCGGGATCCTGGGCCAGGCCCCGGAAGATCTCGGCGGCGGCCCGAGCGACCCGCTCGGGAGTCTCGCGCAAGCCCTCCCGATCGGGGTCCTCTCCGATCGCCAGAAGGAACTCGCGCACCGCGGCCCGGGCCCGACGCAGGTCGACTGGTAGCTCTGGCATGGACTCACTCACCCGAACGATTCTAGGGCAGCGCCGAGGGCCGCCTCAGGCCGCAGCCGACAGGCTCGACGTCGGCGTCACGTGGTCCCGCGCCCAGGCAATCAACACCTCGACGATGATCTTGGCAGCGGCGTAGAGCACCAGCGCCCCGAGGAATAAGGCCAACGCACCGGCAAAGCTGACGGATCGACCGGAATTGGCTCGCCGGTGCGCCTCGACTCCCGCCGCAAACGTCCATTGGCCAGCGCCGCGGCAATGACGAGCGTGACGTTCTCGCACCAGCCGAGCAAAAGAATGTTGCCACCGGCCAGCCTGGGACGACGGCCCACCGCGTCACACGCAGCAGGCCGTAGCGATCGTCAGGACCTACGCGGACCCCAGGGGTTACCGCCCGACGGCGGCTGGGGGCCCTCACCCGGCTGGGCTGGCCCGGGGCTCGGGGGCTGAGGCGACTTTCCTCCCCCGACGCTCGGTGGCTGCCAGTCGGACGGCGGCTGCCACTCACCGGGGTTGTCCCCCGGAAGATCTCCACCAGGCTCAGGAGTCGGCGGGGCTATGACGCCACGACGCGGAGCACCAACCTCGGGAGCATCCTCGTCCACACCGACAACCTGTGGGGGCTTGACCGGCGGGATGGACGACGGCACACGCTTGTCAGAACCGGTGAAGGCACCGCGCTCGGGCCACCGCTTGAGCGGCTTGAAGATCTCGGCGACCTCAGCCTTGCTCAATGTCTCCTTGGCGAAAAGCTGGCACACCAACTCGTCAAGCACCTCACGGTTGGCGTCCAAGCAGTCGAATGCTTCCTGGTGCGCATTTTCGAGAAGTTCACGCACCTCGTCGTCAATGATCTTGGCGGTCTCGTCGGAGTAGTCGCGCTGTTGCCCAGTCGTCATGCCGAGGAATGGCTCGCTGTCCCCTGACCCCAGTTGCACCGTGCCGACGCGAGCCGACAAACCGTACTGAGTGACGAGAGCGCGGGCCACCTTGGTGGCCTTCTCGATGTCGTTGGAAGCACCCGTCGACGGGTCGTGGAAGATGAGCTCCTCGGCCGCACGACCACCCATCATGTACGCCATCGAATCCAGCAATTCGCCGCGCGTCTGGGAGTACTTGTCAGAGTCTGGCATGACCATCGTGTAGCCCAGCGCCCTACCACGCGGCAGAATCGTAATCTTCTGTACCGGGTCGGTACCCGGCATGGCCGCTGCCACCAGGGCGTGACCACCTTCGTGGTACGCAGTTACCAAGCGCTCGTGCTCGTTCATGAGTCGAGTCTTCTTCTGCGGCCCCGCGATCACACGATCGATCGCCTCGTCCAGCTCCGCGTCACCGATCACCGGCAGATTGGCTCGTGCCGTCAGCAATGCAGCTTCGTTGAGGACGTTGGCGAGGTCAGCGCCCGTCATACCGGGGGTGCGACGAGCAATCGACGCCAGGTCGACATTGTCAGCCATCGGCTTGCCGTGGGCATGGACCTGGAGGATCTTGAGGCGGCCGTCGAGGTCCGGGGCCTCCACCGCGATCTGACGGTCGAAACGACCGGGACGCAGCAAGGCCGGGTCGAGGACGTCGGGACGGTTCGTTGCGGCGATGAGGATGACGCCACCGTGGACGTCGAAGCCGTCCATCTCGACGAGCAACTGGTTCAACGTCTGCTCACGTTCGTCGTGGCCGCCGCCCATACCAGCACCACGGTGCCGGCCGACAGCGTCAATCTCATCGATGAAGATGATTGCCGGAGCGGCCTCCTTGGCCTGCTCGAAGAGGTCGCGGACTCTGGAGGCGCCGACGCCGACGAACATCTCGACGAAGTCCGAACCCGAGATCGAGAAGAAGGGCACTCCAGCCTCACCTGCCACGGCACGAGCCAGCAGCGTCTTACCGGTACCAGGAGGGCCATACAGCAGGACGCCCTTGGGGATCTTGGCGCCGACCCGCTGGAACTTCGCCGGCTCAGCGAGGAACTCACGGATCTCCTGCAGCTCGTCGATCGCCTCCTGGCAGCCCGCGACATCAGCGAAAGTCGACTTGGGGGTGTCCTTACTGCCGACCTTGGCCTTGGACTTGCCGAACCCCATGACGCCGCCACGGCCGCCCATGCCCTGTGCTGCGTTCATAGCCCACAAGAAGAACAGCAGGATGATGACGAAAGGCAGGAAGTTGATGAGCAGAGCCTTCCAGATGCTCTGCCCAGGGTTCTCCCCCTGCCACGACTTCAGCGTCTTGTCCTGGACCCGGGCGTTGAGCTTGTCAACGAGTTGGTCGGACTGGTTACCAACCCAGTATGAGCGATACTTCTTGTCGTCGTTCTCAGTGATCTTGATGACCTGATCGCCGTCAGTCAGCGTGACGCTATCCAACTTCTTGTCACTGTTGATGATGCTGACGGCCTCAGAAGTCGGAATGTCCTTGTACCCGTTCCCCGACCCGGTGAACTGCAGGAACACAATGATCAAGCCGATGCACAACAGGATCCAGATCAGAGGACCTTTGAAGATGCGGGACACGTTTTTCATGTACTACCTAGGGGCATGGGTGGGTGGGACTCAAAGCGTCACGATACCAGCGCATGACAACATCGCAGTGTTGACGAACGCTGTACCGCATCGCGATCATTCCAACCCGATGGCGGTCCGCCCTTCGACGTCGATCCCTCAGGAGTTGTAGACGTGCGGCGCTAGCGTCGCCACATCCGTGAGGTTGCGGTACTTGTCGGCGTAATCCAGGCCGTATCCCACGACGAACTCGTTGGGGATGTCAAAACCGACGTACTTGACGTCCAACGGGCAGGTCACGGCCTCCGGCTTGCGGAACATCGCCATGATCTCGATGGAGTTGGGGTTGCGGCTGCGCAGGTTCTGCACCAGGTAGCTCAGTGTCAGGCCGGTGTCGATGATGTCCTCGACGATGAGGATGTCGCGGCCCTCGATGTCCTTGGTGAGGTCCTTGAGGATGCGCACCACGCCGCTGGACTTCGTACCGGCACCGTAGGACGACACGGCCATCCAGTCCATGGACATGTGGGACTTCATCGCGCGGCACAGGTCCGCCATGGTCATGACAGCACCGTTGAGCACACCGACCATGAGGATCTCCCGCCCCGCATAGTCGGCGTCGATCTGGGCAGCAACCTCGCGGACACGAGAGGCCACCTGCTCATCGGTGTACAGAACGCGGTCGAAATCTTCGGGAATGTCAGAAGCTCGCACGGATCCAGCTTACCGATCCCGGATCTGCCGCAGGCGCCGAGTGAGGTACAGAGTCCCGCGCCTCATCTCGACGCGGCCGCCAGGAACGTCTACCCCCGCGCCTCCGGGACCGTCCAGAAGCCCCAGGACGGCGTCGACGTGAACCATTGCCGCCTCGGGCAGCCAATTCTTGACGACCCGTCGGGCCACCCCGGATTCCACACCTCGCAGCCCGGGCAGAACGTCGTCCGTCACCTCGTGGTCTCGTGCCCACTGGTCAGCCACAGCCGTGACGACGACGTCTTCTCCGGCCAACAGGGACGCGCTGCGGGCCAGAGATTCCGCCACCCCCGATCCGAGGACGTCCTCGAGAACCGGCATGAGCTCGGTGCGCACCCTGGAGCGCAGGAATCGCGAATCACTGTTGTGGGGATCATGCCATGGCTCGACGTCCCATTCCTGGCATGCCTGCAGGGTCTGAGCCCGACGCACCCCCAATAGCGGGTGCCAGAACTGGCCTGCCCGCGGCCGAATACCGGCGAGCGACGTCGTCCCGGAGCCACGGGCCAAGGACAGCAAGACCTGTTCGGCCTGGTCGTCGAGGGTGTGGCCGAGCAGGATCGGCGTCTTCCCGGCGACGTCAACCAGCGCTGCTCGACGAGCGGTTCGAGCCGCTGCCTCCGGGCCGTCAGGGTCATTCGGATCGATCTCGACGCGGCGCACACAGGCGTCCATCCCACGGTCGGCCAGCAGGTCTCGAGTGCGCGCTGCCACCTCGTCCGACCCATCCTGCAGCTGATGGTCGACGATGACGACCATCACCTCGGCTCCACGGCGTCGAGATGCCCACTCCGACCCCAATGCCAGGGCGAGGGAGTCTGGCCCGCCAGAACACCCGACGACGAACCGGTCGATTCCGCGGACCTCGCGCTCGACGGCCTGGGCAACCGTCAGGGCTGCCGGACCCAGCTCACGTCGTGCCATCAGCGGGTGCAGCCGCACCCGGCCAGGTTGCCGTAGACGACGTCAAGCCAGGATCGAGCGGAGCCGTCGGTCTGGTTGACGATGAAGGAGGTCACGAGGATGCGCCCGTCGGCGTCACGCAGCCATCCCGACATCGAGATAACCCCTTGGAGGCTGCCGGTCTTGGCGTGGACCACGCCACGCGCCGCTGCCGTGCTCGGCTCGGAGAAGCGCTTGTGCAAGGTTCCCGAGACCCGACTGACGGGAACCGCATTGGCCACCGGTTGCAGCTTCGGCGTCGTCAGAACCTTCCGCCAGGCGTGGGAAAGCATCGACGCCGTGATCCGGTTGCCTCGAGACAGGCCCGACCCATCCTGAACGACAGCGCCGTCCTGCCAGGCGCCCATGTTCTTGAGGTGCTCCTCGAGGGCCTGGGAGGCGCCGGCGAAGGATCCCGGCTTGCCGCTCGCAAGGGCCATCTGACGGCTCAGCACCTCGGCTGCAGAGTTGTCGGACTCCTCCAAGGTGCGGGTGACGAGGTCTTCCACCGGAATCGACTGCACGGCAGCAATCTGTTTGTCGGACTCGCCCGCCTTGTGTCGAACCACCGATCCCGTGACCGTGATACCGGCGCTGCGGAGCTGTCCGACGAAGGTATTCGTCGCCAAGACCGCAGGAGTCTTGCTTCGATCCCACGGGTTGTTGTTGATCATTCCTTCGTCAACCCACAGCGAGGTGATCGGGGTGACCTCATCGGAGTAGTTGTCGATCGGCCATGCACTGTTCCACGTGGGACCGGAGAACAAGGTGTCGTCAAATCTGACGGTGACCGACTTCGTGCCAGCCTTCTTGAGGGCCGCCGCGGTGCGCTTGGCAAGCTGCTCCGTCGACGGGTACTCAGGACGCTTGTCGGAGACCGAGGAACGCAGGTAGGGATCGCCGCCGCCGACCAGGGTCAACGCCGACCCGTCAGCGACGACCTTCGTCGTGTAGCGGTGCCCGGCATCCGTGCAATCCAGCAGCGCAACCGCGGTCATCACCTTGAGGTTCGAAGCAGGAGTCAAGAGAGTGCTCTGCCCGGATTGATAGAGGGTTTCACCAGTCACAGCATCCATGATGTCGGCACCAAGCACGCCTGGAGCCGCACCGGCAGCTTTCACACGATTGGCCACGCTTGCTGCCAGTGGCTTAGCTGACGGAGTATTCGGGGCCACCGCAGCGACGACCCCCCGTCCCGGCTGCACCGCAGGTGCGGTGTTCTCGTGACGACGGGGGAGCAGTCCACGCTCGGCCTCGTTCGTCGACGTACCGGTCCGCAGAGAACTGACGATCACCACGAGCACGACAATGCCGGTCACGGCGACACCGACAGCTACTGGAACCCATGCCGGCATACGGCGTCGCGGCTCGGGCACAGCACGTTTCGGCTTAGGTTGATCTGGGTGTGGCACGAAAAATCCCTCCTGCAAACGGATACAGTGTCGACCATCACCGTGTCCAATACAAGAAGAGGGGCCCCTCGTGACTGACGATTTCACCAACCCATTCCAGGGAGAACAGCCCGATAGCTTGCACTTTGATGTGACCATCGAGATTCCGCGCGGCACCAAAAACAAGTACGAGATGGACCACGAGACCGGTCGTATCCGTCTTGACCGTACGCTGTTCACCTCTACCCAGTACCCGTACGACTACGGGTACATCGAGGGAACCCTCGGCGAGGACGGCGATCCGCTGGACGCCCTGGTCCTCCTCCCTGAGCCCACCTTCCCCGGCTGCCTCATCGAGTGCCGCGCACTGGCCATGTTCCAGATGCAGGACGAGATGGGTGGCGACGACAAGGTGCTGTGCGTCCCCGCTGACGACCCCCGTCGTGCCAACCTCCTCGACCTTGACGATGTCGGCAGCATGACCCTCATGGAGATCGAGCACTTCTTCACCGTCTACAAGGACCTCGAGCCCGGGAAGTCGGTCGAGGGCGCCACCTGGACCGGCCGCGAAGAGGCCGAGGCCGAGATCAAGGCCTCGATCGAGCGCGCCAAGGGCACCTCCTACGAGCACCTGCAGGTCAACCTGGCCTGACGGCTCGACCTCGCCTCCCGGCACCGCCCCGATACCGGGAGGCGAGGCTCACCAGCACACCGCAATCGGCGGTCGCGACGCAGCGGCCGCCGATTGCTATTTCCTCGGCATGTCGGACGGGTCATGACACAATGTCAGCCATGTCCGAGACCCTCGTCCTGCTCGCCCCTGCCGCCAACCACGTCTATGCCGGGCAGGCAGGGCGTCTGTGCGCTGCGGAGTTGGCCCTCACCTGCCCGAATGCCACGACGATCTCACCGGTGACGGTGGCTGGGGTCGAGTACCTCACCGTCAATGGCGACGAGCCCCTCGGACCTGCGGACTTGGCTGCGTTGGCGCGATCCTCGGCAGCTCTCGCCTGCTTCGAACGTCATGGCGACCTGTTGGCTCCCCTGGAACTGCCGCGAGTCGACGTCGTCGATGAGGATCTTGTCACCATCCCCAAGTACCGGGGCAAGACCAATGAGCAATTCACCCGGCTGCTGCTCAACCTCACGGTCGCAAGCCTCGGCGGCCGCTGCGCGACTCGTCGCGACGAGGGCCAGAGACTGGCCATTCTCGATCCGTTGGCCGGGCGTGGTACCACCCTGGAGTGCGCATGGATGGCGGGTCATGACGGATTCGGGGTGGAACAGGACGCCAAGGCCGTCGAGGCGATGGCCGCCCACGTCACCACCTGGCTGCGTCGCAAGCGTCTCAAGCACAGCTGCGGCACCCATCCGGTGCGCCGCGACGGCCACTCCATCGGCAAGCGGTTTGACGCCGAGGTGCGGCTCCCAGGAGCCGAGCCCCTGACGATGGGGGTGTTCACGGGGGACGCCGTCAACTCGGCGAACCTATGGGGACGCAAGGCCTTCGACGCCGTCGTCACCGACGCCCCTTACGGCGTCGTGCACGGATCCCACAGTGGGTCGTCGCGACGTCGCTCCCCCGCTGACCTGTTGCGCGAGGCCGTTCCGGTGTGGGCTGGCCAGTTGCGCCACGGCGGTGCGCTGGGAATGTCGTGGAACACCCTTGGTCTGTCCCGTGAGGATCTTGTGGCGATCCTGTCCGGCGCTGGCCTGACTACCCTCGATGACAACCCTTGGCGTCAATTCAGCCACCGCGTCGACTCGTCGATCCACCGCGACCTCGTCGTCGCTGTCAAGAGCTGAGCAAAGGTTCAGGAGAAGAGCTGAGCCAGCACACCGAGCTGGTTCCAGCGCTGCACGTCCTCCCCGGCCGAATGCCCTGCGAAGGGATAGACGGCAATCTGCTTGTCCGCAACCATCCCGTCGCCCCAGGCGTTGTAAGCCGCCCACACCGATGATGGCGGCACTAACTGGTCCATCATCGCCACGGAGAACCAGGTGGCAGTACGGGCGCGACGAGCGAAGTGCAGACCGTCGAAGTAACCCAGCGTCTGGAAGGCCTTGCCACACAGGGACGGATGAGCCGCCAGGTACTTGACGACCTCGAGATACGGACCAGCCGTGGCGATGTCACAGCTGCGCCTCATGTGACACAGGAAGGGGGCATCGACGAAAGCACCAGCCAGCTTGATGCCACGCATGGCTGCCAACCCGCACACCGCGATCGTCTGACCAGCTCCCTGGGAGTGACCGTGGACGACAATTCTGGTGGGATCGACGATCTCCATCTCCCGGGCGGTCTGCAGGCACCGGAAGGCGTCGGTGAACAACCGGCGGTAGTAGTGGCCATGCGGGTCCGACAGGGATTGAGTCATGAATCCGGGAGCACCGGAGCCCTCGTGGACGTCCGGCGAGTTCTCGGTCAGAGCGGGGTGGCCCCATCCCTGACCGCGCGGGTCGACGACGATGTGCGCGTACCCGGCTGCCGCGAAGGCCGACCCGATCGGGACCCCGCGCGAACCCGAGTAGCCGAGATACTCGATGACAAGGGGCAACGGCCCATTCGCCCCGGCTGGGGCATGCAACCAACCGCTCACCCGAGAGCCGTGATATCCCGCCCATGACAGATCCCAGGTGTCGATGAGGGCCTGGCGATTGTCGAACGGAGCTGCCGTCAGATCGAGTGGGACGTCGGCGTGCTCGTCGAGGGTTTCGGTCCAGAAGGAGTCGAAACCGTCGGGTTCAGGGACAACCGGGCGGTAGTTGCGCGCCTCGTCAATGCCCATATCCGTGAGCGGCATGCCAACATCGTAGGACCACCTCGCCCACGGGGTGCAACCATGGAATCATGCATACCCTGTTTCTCATGAGACATGCACAGCCCGTTTCCCATGCCGCTGGTGGCGACCGAGAGCGTCCGCTCACCGACGTGGGACGCCGTCAGGCACGCGAGGTCGGAATGCGTCTTGGACTGCGTAATGTCGGCCATGCGCTGGTCTCCGACGCCTTGCGCACCCGACAGACGTGGGACTGCCTTCAGCTGGATTGCCTCGTGGAATTCATGCGCGCCCTGTACTACTGCGGCACAGACACCATGCGTCAGCGCATTGGAGAGATCGACGACGACGTCGACAATCTGCTCGTCATCGCTCACGCCCCGACGATTCCTGGCTTGGCAGCACAACTGGCCGCGATGGGCGGTGCGGAGGAAGAGATCGGCTGCTGGTACCCGCCGGCGACCCTCACCGAGGTCGAGGTCGCCGGCAGCTGGGCCGATCTCACCGACGAATACTTCGACAAGGTGCGGCTCGTCGGAGTTCAGCGGCCGATGTGACGAGCTGCCTTGGTCCTCGCTCAACGCAGGATGTGAACCTCGGCAGCGACGCCGCCGGTGCAGGTCGTATACGTCTCCTCCGTCCTGCACTTCATGGTGTAGTCCTTGCCGGTGACCGGGCTGTGGGCGTTCACCTCGTAGCCGCCCTGGGCGTCGTCGGGAATTGCATTGGCGACTTCGAGCGCGAACGGGCATGACGTCGTGCCCACGGCGCCGACAGTCGAGGAGCAGACAGTGTCGCCGTCAGGAAGCTTGTCGGCAACCTGGCGAGCACTCGACGTCGGGGATTTCGGGGTGGAAGGAACCGAACTTGCCGCGGGCGCAGGCGAGGACTCGAGGAAGCTTGGGGTGGCGCCGATGGATGTCGCGCCCTCGTGGGGCTCCTCTGAGGCGTGGGGCTCCTGCGAGGTGGATTGCTCGGCATGAGTGCTGGCCGATGGCGTCGCCGCCGGAACGGGTTCCCCGCTTGAGCGCCCCTTCCGACCACCGGCGAAGAGCAGGATCGCACCCAGGATGACGAGCACGAGTAGCCCGATCACCAAGCCAATGAGCACGTTCCGGTGGCGGGACGAGTCATCCGGAGGCTGCGGGTGCGACGTGGCAGGGGAAGACGGCGGCGGGGGTGGGGTGAAGACAGGGTTATCCGGGACCGTCGCCATCGCGCGAGTCCGCTCTGCCTCGGGGTCACGGAACCAGTCGTCGGGCAGCTGGGAATCCCCGGCCTCCTGACCCTGACCTTGCGGAGGCTGCTGCTGACCCGACCAGGGCTGGCGGCTGTTGGACCACTGCTCGTTGGTGCTCCACTGTTGGGTCGGCGTGGACTCCTGCCGCTGCCACTGCTGGGTTGGTGTCACGTCCTGCTGATCTCGCGGCTTCGGCGGGATCTGCACCCGAGGAATCTCCCGCGTCGGAGCTTCATCAACGCCCACGGGGCTCTGCACGACCGTCTCGTCGAAGGAGCCAGGGTCTGTCATGCGCACGGCACCGGGCAGGTGCAGGTCCAGCCCACACTGTCTGCAGGCGGCATCGTGCGCACCCACCTGGGTGCCGCATCGCGCACAAAACATAGTCTCATCTCCGTCCATGAGTAGCTCGTCAAGGATATGGCATGTTTTCACGGCCTCCGCGTCACGTTCCTGTCACCGACGTAACACCGTCGTCACACAAGAGCGCGATTCTTCACATGTCAGTAACGCCGACCAAACGGTTCCGCAACGCTGCCAGATGACGATTGACACCATGACACCACTGCTTGAGATCAATGCCGGCGACACCGCCTGGGTGCTCGCCAGCGCGTCCTTGGTGCTGTTCATGACACCGATGCTCGCCTTCTTCTACGGCGGTATGGTGCGAGCCAAGGGCGTGCTCAACATGCTCATGATGAACGTCGTTGCGATGGGGACCATCGGCGTCCTCTGGGTGGTCTGCGGTTACTCGATGGCCTTCGGTGACCCGCAGTGGGGAGGCTTTATCGGCAACCCCGCCCAGTACTTCGGACTCCACGGGGTCATGGGAACCGAGGTCGGGACCATTCCCGGATTCGTCTTCGTCGCCTTCCAGTCTGCCTTCGCCATCATCGCAACTGCCCTCATCAGCGGCGCCGTCGCTGACCGTATGAAGTTCTCCGCCTGGGTCGTATTCACCATCCTGTGGGGCCTACTGGTCTACTTCCCGGCCGCCAACTGGGTGTTCGGCACCGGCTGGATCCTCAACACCATGCACGCCGTCGACTTTGCCGGTGGCACCGCGATCCACATCAACGCCGGCGCTGCCGCCCTTGCCCTGGCCCTCATCCTCGGCCCACGCGTCGGATTTGGTTCCAGGCCGATGCGTCCACACAACACCACCCTCGTCATGCTCGGTGCCGGCGGCCTGTGGTTCGGTTGGTTCGGATTCAACGCCGGATCTGCGTCGAGCGCATCCGCGACGGTCAGCCCACCACCCTTGGCGCCGCCTCGGGCATCGTCGCCGGCCTGGTCGGCATCACCCCGGCCTGCGCGTCGGTCTCCCCGTGGGGCGCCGTCATCATCGGCATCGTCTGCGGCGCCGTCTGTGCCCTGGCCGTCAGCCTGAAGTACCGCTTCGGCTACGACGACTCCCTCGACGTCGTCGGCGTCCACATGGTCGGTGGCTTCCTGGGCACCGTCCTCGTCGGATTCCTCGCGGACCCGCACGCCATGGCTGAAGGCGCCCCCGCCTCCCTCGAGGCCAATGGAGCCGGCCTGTTCCTCGGCGGCAACGGCAAGCTGCTGGGGGTCCAGGTCATCTGTGCCCTCGCGATGATGACCTACTCCTTCGTCGTCAGCGGCCTCATCGGTCTGGTCATCAAGAAGACGATGGGCATCCGTGTTTCCACCGCCGAGGAGCTGCGCGGCATCGACCTGGTCGAGCACGCCGAGTCCGGGTACGACTTCTCCAGCGTCCGCTACTCCTCCCTGGTGCTGCCCAAGGCCCACGCCCACCACGAGGACGCCCCTCGCCCTGACGGCAAGCCCGCCCGCGCCGTCGACACCACCGCCGACAAGGAAGAGATCTCGGCATGAAGCTCATCACCGCCATCATCCAGCCATCGGCACTCGACACCGTCCGACTCGAACTCGCCAAGGCCGGAATCTCTGGTCTGACGATCTCCGAGGCCGCCGGGTACGCCCGCCAGAAGGGTCACACCGAGGTCTACCGAGGCGCGGAGTTCACCATCGACTTCCTTGAGAAGGTCCGCGTCGAGGTGCTGTGCACCGACGAGGAGTTCGAGAACGTCGTTGAGACGATCTGTGACGCGGCTCGTACCGGGGAGATCGGTGACGGAAAGGTGTGGTCCAGCGACGTCCAGGATGTCATTCGGATCCGCACCGGGGAACGAGGCCCTGCCGCCATCTGATTCGTAACCCAGGCTGGAACAACAGATCAATTTCGAGCAGTACCCGCTGCGCCGTCCTTCTGAAGGCGGCGCAGGACTGGTCCGGTCACGGTCTGGCCTTGCCAGACCTCATTTCGGCAGCTGATGACGTCGCCGCGGAGAACACCATCACCGCTGCTGACCTCGTGGCAAGGTCCGCCGCCGAGGCCAGCGTCAGACGGATCAGAGCAGGTCGACAGCCTCCTGAGCCGCGCGAGCACCGGCTCGCAGCGCGCCTTCCATGTAGCCGTTGAAGGAGGAGGCGTACTCGGCGCCGGCGAAGAGCACCCTGCCCAACGGCTGGGCGAGGATCGGGCCGGTGGCAGTCCAGAGACTGGGAGCGAAGTGGGCGCCGTGGCAGCCACCGGTGTAGGGCTCGGAGAGCCAGTCGCGGTCGAGGTATTCGATCGCGGAGCGGGGAGCCTCACCGAAGGCGGACTCGACGACCTCCTCGAAGGCGCGCTGACGCAGACTCACCGAGAGTTTGCCGTAGCCCGACGCTTCGGTGCCCTCGAAGAAGCCCATCAGGACTCCCCGGCCGGTCTCGTCGTCGGAGGTGTCGAAGATGACGCGAACGGCACCCTCGTCGGCACCCATCTGGCCGGAGGCTCCGGAGGTGCGCCACCACGGGCTGTCGTAGACGAGGTAGGCCTTGATGACATTGCCTGCGGGTACCTTCTCGGCCATCTCGAGACGCTCTGCCGGAAGAGCGGGATCGAACTCGATCTCCTTGAGAAGACGCGGAGGGACGGTGACGATGACGCTGCGCCCCTGGTACTCGGTGCCGGCGGACGTCGCGACGGTGACGGTGTCGTCGTCTGCGTGGATGGAGCGGACCGGGCAGGAGAGCTTGAGGTCATCGCCGAGACGCTCCGCGAGGTTGCGAGCGACCTGGGCGACACCGCCCTTGACGCGCTGCTGCTTGAGCCCACCGTTGACGGCAACGAGGGATTCCAGGTCCACCCCGGAGTTGGCCTTCGTCAGACCATCAAGAAGGGTGGTGTCGTCGGGAGAGACCCCGAAGGCACGCCGGAAAAGATTGGTGATGTATTCACGTCCGGCGTCGGTACGCACATTCGAGACCACCCACTGACTCAGGGACTGATTCAGCCACGTACCGTTCGCCGTCGTCCAACCCTTGTTGTTGGCAACGCGATCGGCCAGACGGCGGAACCTCAGCAGGCCCTGACCGAGGTCAGACAGTTCGAAGGGGCTGAGGGTGTGGGCAGAGCTGGAGGAATTAGTGACGTGGGAGACCCGTCCGCGAGCCTTGACGACGACGTCGCCCTCGGTGGAGTCGACCAGTTCAAGGCCTTGGGAGGCGATGAGGGAGCGAAGCTCTTCATGGCCCTCACCGACCCATTGGCCACCCAACTCGATGACCTGCCCATTGGACAACTCGGCGTTCTCGAGGCGCCCACCCACTCGGGAGCGAGCCTCCAGAACCACCACCGAGTGCCCTGCGGATGCGAGTTCTTCGGCGGCCGTCAGTCCGGCAAGGCCTGCGCCGATAATGATGCTGTCGTACATGGGTCCCCTTGCAATTCCGCTGTACGGCCGAACCGAGGAGTCAGGCCGCGACCTACGAATCGTGGTGCCTCGATCGTACCGGGCCACCCTGACGCATTGCGCGTAGACCCTGTTCGACACCCCGGTTCGCCCTTCCCGAGTCGGTGAACGCAAATCTGAGTTGAGCGAGTTCGTGCGGTACCTTGTCCGCGATGCTCTCCCAGTTCAACTCCCTGTTGCCCGAACTGTTCCGCGCCATTGACCTCACCGGCGTGCTCCTCAACGGAGTGTTGGGTGGCAGGTTGGCACGCATCAAGCGTTTCGATGCTGTGGGTTTCTGTGTGTTGGCGATCACGAGTGCGTTGGGTGGCGGGATGGTCCGCGACGTCCTGCTGGGAGCCGCTCCCCCAGTTGCCCTGACCGACCCGCGCTACTTGACGGTCGCGCTCGTCGGCGCCGGGGTGGCGATGCTGTGGAAGCTGGATTCCCGACCCTGGAGGATCGCCCTCATTCTCGCCGACGGCATGGTGTTGGGTTGTTGGGCCGCCACCGGCGCCCTCAAGACCCTGGCTGCTGGTTTCGGCATCATGCCCGCCCTACTGCTGGGGCTCATGACGGCCGTCGGCGGTGGCATGATCCGTGACGTCTGCGCAGGCAATGTGCCGCAGGTCTTCGGCGGCAACCACCTCTACGCGACGCCGGCGCTGGCCTCGGCCATCGTCATGGTCGTGGCACAGAAGTGCGGATTCCCCTCCTTCGGAATGGTCATCGCGACCCTCGTTGGACTGGGATTCACAGCCTTGGCACATCGTCGTCGGTGGGTATTGCCCCAGAATTCGGAGTGGACCCTGCAGTTGTCGTCATCGCAGGTGCAGAACATGTTGCGGACGCGAGCCGCACGCCGTTCGGAGAAGCTGCGGGCACGTCAGGAGGGCAGCACTGCCGACGATCCACAAAACCACGAACTCAGTCCTACCGGTACTCGCAGGAGAGTCATCCCCGTCGACGTCACTCGCCAGCGCCTCTGAGACCTGCTCAACACGGCCTTGCGCGCCCACTCGAATCCTGTCCTGGTGGGGAAGCGACACATGCCGACCGTCTTGAGACCCGAGTCGCGCCAAGCCGGTCGCGGCATCGTCAACGGGTTGACATGGGGCGCGAATTGTCCGTCGTCCGAGGCAGGCCCAAGGTCTCATCAACGGTGAGACCGTCCGGCAAGACGTGGGCCACCAGCAGGACGAGACTGTTCTTGCGCCACTCGTTGATGTCAGAGACCATCACACGACTCGACTCCTCATCGACCCCATTGAACGGCTCGTCGAGGACGACGACGTCGAACTCCCCCGTCGTGCACATGACGTACCACAGCCGTTTCGCGGTTCCCGTCGACAAGGTGGATGTGCGGTAGTCGAACCACTCGTCGAGGCCGAGGTCCTTGGCGCGCGCCACCGGTTCAGCCCTGTCGCAACCTGCCAATCGAGCGGCGAGAGTCAGGTGATCAACCATGCTCAGACTGGGATGTAGTGACGGTTTGGCGCGACACACTCGTCGTCGCGTCCGCAGTGCAGGGTCCGACGCCTTCTTGCCACAGACGATCAGGTCGCCCTGAGTGGGACGGAGGTAGCCGGAGATCCCCTCGATGAGGGTCGACTTGCCGGTCCCGTTTGGTGCATCGAGCCGCACTGTCGCGGGACCTTGGACATGGAACGACAGATCGTGGATAACCGACCGATCCGGGGAATACCCGAGGGTCAGGCCAATGGCCTCGATGGCAGGGCGAGAACGCGTTGTCTCGTCAACCATGTTGCACCTCCCAGAAGGACGAAGGTCAGAATGAAGCCGATCCAACCCACCCCATGCATGGCCGTCATGAGGATGACGACCATCATCGCTGTGGACGCCAGGACACTGAGCAAGCCGACGGACGTCGAGGCCGGAACCGTACCGTCTGGAAGAGCCGCGTCACTGGCCACGACAGCAGCAGCAACCCAGGCGCACGCGATCGATGCCCAGACGACGAGCAGCGGGATGAGGGCGTCACCGCCCAGCATGCCAGCTGCCGCTGCGACAGGTGCGACGAGGAAGAGACCAAAGAGGACGGCAACGCCCAGGGGTGCGATTGCCAGGTGCATCGGGTTGGCTCCCAGCTCCCACGCCATCCTCCAGCGTGGCGCCAGTGCCGCGGGCCCGATGCGTATGGACAGCAGGTCCGAAACCACCAGACCAAGGATCAACAGCAAAATGGCCGAGAGCTGATTGACGATCCGCGCCGGCAGATTCACACCCACGCCGCCCAGCGCCATAACAGCGATGGCCATGACCAATACACCAACGCTCCACACAAGAAAGACAAGGCGAGCAAGTGCGGCCGCAACCGGAACTGGTGACAGGTCGCTCATGACCACGCGCACCCACGGGCTGATTCCTCTCGACCGGCGCAGGTGGACCCTGGCCTTTTCCTGAGACACACTGTTTCGCACCAGGAAAGGGGCAGATCGCAGGGTGACGCATCCGGTGACCGCCGCGGCGCCAGTTGCGACCGTCACCACAGCGACACCGACAGCGACCCATGTCCAGGTGGGCCCCCGCATGGCGCGAGGATGCTGAAGACTGGCCTCAGCAACCCATCTGACGACCAGAGCAAGGATGACTCCAGTAGCAGCGCCGCTGCAGGCAGCCATCACCTGGCTGGAACGATGAGAGTCGTTGAGTTTCGCGGCAACCCATGCCGTGATGGCCACCATGCCCAAGGTGGTGGCGACCGGAATCACCACCAGAGCCCCTACTGTGGTAGGCGGCATCCCCGACAGCGAAGCTCGCAATCCGGCACCCCAGGAGAGCCCCGCGACGACCGCGGTCGTGATCACGAGCCTTTCCAACATTTCCGCCACAACGACACTGAACCTCGAGATGTCCAGGGCACGGAAGAACTCAGCACATGGATGGTTCGTCAGCCGTATTCGGCGGGAGGTCAGCGTCTCCCTGAAGGCATGAAGGATGAGGACGTACAAGCCAATGACCAGCGGCAGTGTGACTCCGACAACAACACCGCCTTGGGCAAGCCGACCGACAAGCCAGTCGAATCCCACGACCGCGACCGCCACTGCCAGCGCGAATGCGAGGAAGGCGATGAGAATGCGCATCACTCGATAACCCTTGAGAGAGAACCCCCACCCAAGGGCATCGAGGGAGGAGGCATCACAGATATCATGCGCCGCCCGGAAGGTCGGTGCGTTCACAGGCGATCCCTGGTCCTCTGAGAATCAATTTCCGCCTGAGCCATGACCGCGACCGTTGCACAGCAAACAGCGATGACGACAGCGGGAACCACCATGTACCCAGCAGCGCTGAGTTTCCTCCCCAATGTCCCTTGGCAGGCACCAAGACAGATCGCTCCGCTGAGGAACGCGGAAACATCAAGTCGAAGGTGTGTCCCCGGGCGGATGACCACCAATACCAGCAACGCCGCAACGACAATGCCGACGATGCCCACTATGACGCCCACGACTTGCGGATCCCTGACCAGCGTCATCACCGCAAACACGCCGAGGGTGACGGCCAGAATTCCCGCAAGAATCCGCCGGGAACGCATGTACAAAACCTGCATAAATGCTCCTCATTTCCTCACAGCACGAGAGAAATCGCACCAACCGCAAGCAACAACGCGGCTGAGGTTACTTTTCCACGTGTTCCAGCCCGGCCCATTGCGGGCCGCCTCCACGTCCACACTATGGTGGCAACCGCGACCGCGAAAAGCCAGACGAACGTTGCCGGATACTCTTTCGGCGCGGACACATTGGCAATCAAGGCAACCAACTGCACCGGGACCGTGGCGCACAGCCCGACGAAAACCGCAGGACCCAACCCGGTCTTTCCGTCGGCGCCCTTGTCCTCTCTGACGGGCACCATGGTGCCCTGAAGAATCTTCTCGTCCACCACTGCACACAGAAAGAGATACAGCCCTTGGAATACGGTCGAGAGAATCATTGCAAAGACTATTCCGAGACGGACGGCAAGCTGAGCAAGCGCCGGGTCCTCGAGACCCGACGTGTGGCCTCGTGTCCAGCCGACCTGGCTGATGCGATCAGCCAACTGGATCCAGAGGCGAATGGCAATGAGAAGACCTGTCATCACTACCGCGGTCCACACGACCGCTCTATCCGTTTTGAGATGCCCGACAGTATCGGAACCATGGTTCGCTGATGCGGAACTCATGACGTCAACCATTTCTTGACTGGATGATCGCCGCCTCGAGCCCAGCCCCCACGACGATGAGGACCAACGAGACAGCCAGAAGGACCAATGACTGGCGCAATGGGGCGAAGTAACGGGTGACAACCTTCTCTTCCGCGAGAGATCCCGAAGTCAGCACCGCGGTGCCGACTGGCAGTAATCCAGCCGTCGCAGCCAACAGATATGCCAGGATCTCGACGATGGCATAACCACTCACGGACCACAATGCCATCGTCAGCCCTACCTCATTGGCAGCTGCCGCAGTGCTCGCCCCTATCAGAAAACCGAGAGAGGCAATGCCGACCATCGCAATGATTCCGATTGAGACGACGCCTGCAAACAAGCTCAGGACAACCGAGGTATTTCGCACAAGAATCGAAATGAAGAGAGATTCTCCGGAGCTCCCGAGGGGCTTGCCGAGCATGCCCCCACCTCCTCGTGTCGCTCCGTCGAGCGTACCGAACGCGACTACTGCCGACACCGCGAAGATGGCGAGCGCACAGAGGAAGGATGCGATGAAACTGCGGTTCCTCATGTGCACCCACCTTCGAAAGAAGACGGCCATCAGGCGATTGCGACCTTCTTGCCCCACTTCTTGATGGCCCACTTGGCAGTGGCCACGGCGGCCGCAGCAATGCCACCAGAAGCGACAGCCATGGCGATGGACAGCGCAGCACCGCCAACCGAGACCGCGTTCACGATCTGGCTGGCTGCGGAGGTGGAAAGACCGAACATACCGGCAATGTAAGCGCCAGTGAAGGTCGACAGCATAACGCCGACAACTGCAACCAACGCAGCAATGCCAACAGCGCCTCGAGATGACCTGGACTGAGTCAGAGTGTTCTGCATAGTGGATATCCCTTCTTCGAGTACTCACCAACCAAAGATTGGTGACCCACCCAGCGTGAGCAGTGCCATCATGCCATCCACAGGGTCACCGCAGCCTGCCCAGAACAAAATCGCAGATAAATGGAGTACTTATCCGGGCGCATGGTGACTTACACGTCACTTTATCAGCGGGTCGCACCTCAAACGACTGCTCAATTTCCACTCGCCAGAGTGCGATCAAGAGGACCATCGCTCTACCCGATACCGAGCACCGGACGACCACCCCTAGTGACCTTGAGGCCAGTACCCCCACAATCCTGGCCTGTCGGATGATCCCCACTGACCACGCCAAGAAGCCCGCAGCGATCACTCACCTGACCAAGGTCGTCAGTGGCCCTCGCGTGTTCGCAGCGGTCACCACCGCGACCGTAGATCACCACGGGGATCCATCGGCAAGACAGGGAGCCGTCGTCAATTCCTGACGACCCATGCGAGCATTCCTGGCCGGGCGCTCATGGAGCCAACTACGGGAATCGAACCCGTGACCTACGCTTTACGAGAGCGTCGCTCTACCGACTGAGCTAAGTTGGCACGCCTGCCATGGCAGGCTCACAAGACTATACCGGCATGATGACCTCGTCGCGAAACCGGTACGCTTCTTTCTGGAACACCACGCGACTCCCGCCTGTCCACGACTCGCGATAGCGTCATCCTCGTGACCAACGACAACGCACACACCACCCACCAGATGGGGTCAGAGGTCGACGAGGTTGCCGACCACCACTGGGACTCCCTCGTGGCGTCTAGCCCCATCCTGGCCACCGCCCTCGGCCTGGACCTCAACCAGGATGAGTACGACGACCTGACCCCCGCCGGAATGGAGACCCGGTACCAGCTCGTCATGGACACCTTGGACCGTCTCGACCAGGCCATGCCTGCCGACGACACCGACAGGGTCACCGTCTCCGCCATGCGCTCCAGCCTGGGTCTGGAGGCCGAGAGCCACGACAAGGGATACGACCTCCTCACCCTCAACGGCATTGCCTCGGGCGTCCACGAGATCCGCGAGGTTTACGACGCGATGCCCACCGAGACCCCCGATCAGGTGTCGACGGTCGCACGTCGTCTGCAGGCCACCGGCGCGGCTCTCGACGGCTGGCTGCAGACCCAGCGCGCCTCGATCGATGCCGGTGTCGCGCCCGCCATCCGTCAGGTGAACCTTCTCGTCGAGCAGATCACCTCCTGGACCGGCGACGGTGGATTCTTTGACGACTACCTCAAGCGGACCGCCTCCGACGACCTGCCCGACTCCGTGAAGTCGGAACTTGCTGAGGGCATCGACGCCGCCAAGGCCAACTTCCGTCGCACCGCAGAGACCCTCGCCGCCGAGATCGCTCCGCTCGCCACCGAGACCGACGCCGTCGGCATCGACCGTTACCGTCTCGCTTCTCGTCAGTTCGTCGGCACCACTGTCGACCTCGCCGAGACCTACGAGTGGGGCAAGCAGGAACTCGCCCGCATCGAGCAGTTGCAGCGCGAGACCGCCGAACGCATCCGTCCAGGAGCCAGCGTCAAGGAGGCCATGGCGGTCCTCGACGCCGATCCGACTTACCAGATCTCCGGCATCGAGTCCCTCAGGACATGGATGCAGGAGCGCGCCGACGAAGCCATCTCTTCCCTGGACGGCACCCACTTCGAGGTTCCCGAGCAGGCCCGTCACATCGAGGGCATGATCGCCCCGACCCACGACGGAGGCGTCTACTACACGCCTCCGTCTGAAGACTTCTCCCGTCCCGGCCGGATGTGGTGGTCGGTGCCAGAAGGCGTCGACACCTTCACGACCTGGCGAGAATTGACGACCGTCTACCACGAGGGCGCCCCGGGTCACCACCTGCAGACCTCATCGGCCATCGCTGCTCGTGACGAGCTCAACTCGTGGCGACGCAATTACTGGACGTCTGGTTACGGGGAGGGCTGGGCCCTCTATGCTGAGTGGCTCATGGCTGATCTGGGCTACATGGACGATCCCGGTCACTTCATGGGCCTGCTCGACGGGCAGTCCATGCGCGCTGCCCGCGTCGTCCTCGACATCGGCCTGCACTGCCAGTTCGAGGCCCCCGAGGAAGTCGGCAGCGGCGAGTGGGACTGGGACAAGGCCTGGACCTTCTTCAACAACCACGTCTCCATGGACGAGGGATCGGCTCGCTACGAGGTCAACCGCTACTTCGGCTGGCCCGGCCAGGCCCCGTCGTACAAACTCGGTGAGCGCACCTGGCTGGAGCTGCGGGAGGCTGCGAAGGCCAAGAACCCGAACTTCGACCTGAAGGAGTACCACACCAACGTCCTGCGCATGGGTGCTCTGCCGCTGGACGTACTGCGTCGAGCGGTGCTCTCCTGAGGACTCATGCCTGAGATCCCGCCAGCTGGCCACGAGGTGGCTGGCGGGATCGGGGCCTCACATCAAGGATGTCGCAGGCACAGGGCGCCGACGTACCCGGTGTCGTGGCTGAGCTCATGTCGCACTGACACCCGCGTCAATCCTTGCGGACAATTCGTACCGGGCTTGACGACGTCCTTGACGTAACGGGCACCGTCCTCCTCGCATGCCACCCTCGGGACACGTCCGTCGTCGACCCGTGCCCCGACCATGACGCAGTGCCCGTCAACGGCTTCCAGATCGTTCCATGCGTGGGACCGCCACGCCCACTCCAGGGCAAGGAGTGCGCCTGCGAGCAGGGCCAAGCCCGTGACACGCAACACGATGCCAATGACATGGCGCTGACCCAACGTCATGAGCGATCCCTCCTCATGACGACAAGGGTAACGACGTCTCCCAAACCTCCCGCCGGGCTCGCACGTCTGTGCTGACAGCCGTCACGAACAGCGGATACCGTCGCACCAGGACGGCCTGCCGCCACACCCCAACGTCAGCAGACTGTCTTGTCTCTGGGGACCTTCGCGTCATTGACGTAACTCTCGACGGCCTTCTTGACGCATTGGTTACCAAGCTCCCACGCCGAGTGCCCGGCACCCCGCCAGGTCAGCAACACACCGGACTTGAGCTGGTCAGCCATCCACTCGGCCTGCTCGTAGGGGGTGGCAGGATCACCCGTGGCACCCAGAACCAAGATGGGTGCCGCCCCCTGAGCCGTCAGGTACAGCTGGTGAGCCGGGTGGGCCGTCCAGACCTCACAGGTCGGCGTCATCCCCAGAGCCTTGCCGAGGGTCGGCGCCTTGGCTGCCTCCTTGGGCCACTCCTTCCGGACGTGGTTCAGACCGAAGTCAGCCTGATCCAGGCAGGAGATCGCTGGGAAGGCAGAGACGATCGTCTCCCACTGGCCATCCTTGCCACGCCCGTTCAAGAAATCGGAGGCTGTCAGCAGGTAGCTGCCGTTCCCGTCCTTCATGGCACCACGCAAGGAACCCGCCAGGTAGGGATATGCCTCCTTACCCGAGTACAGGAACAAGGCGATGCCAGTCGCTGCCAGACTTTGCGTCAGGGTTCGGTTCTCGACCTTCAACGGGTGGGAGTCCAGATGGTTGAGGAAGTTCAGGGTGGTCTTGCGGACCTCGGCCTCGTTCTTCCCCAGCGTGCAGCGCTGCCCCTGTTTGGCGCACCACTTGGCGAAGTCGCCGAAGGCTCGGTCGAACCCGACGCTCTGGCTGACGGTGTCGTGGTTGGTGATGTTGACCGTAGAGTCCAGCACCATCTGCCCGACTCGCCCCGGGTACAGCTCGGCATAAGTCGCACCGAGGAAGGTACCGTACGAAATGCCGAGGTAATCGAGCTTCTTGTCGCCCACGAGATACCGCAGGTAGTCCAGGTCCCGAGCGGTGTCGATCGTCGAGACATGATCCAGCAGCTCGCCGGAGTGCGCCCTGCAACTGCGTGCGAAATCCCTCGTGCCGCGGCCGAGCGCCTTCCACTCGGCCTCATCGTCGGGGGACGCGTCAAGGTTGAAGAAGGCGTCCATCGTCTTCGCCGGGCCGCAGTCAACGTGGGTGGACTGGCCGGTTCCGCGCGGATCCCACCCGATGACGTCGTGGTTCGGGAAGGCGGAGGACTTGAAGCTGTCCACCATCTCCTGGCCGGAACCGCCAGGGCCACCGGGATTGACGAAGAGGGTCGCCTTCGACGACGACTCCGCTGGCTTGCGCTTGAGGGCCAAGGTAATCGCCGGACCATTCGGATCATCCCAGTCCAACGGCACGAGAACCTTGGAACACTGGAAGTTCCCGCACGCATGCCACGAAATCTTGCGCGACAGGTATCGGTTCATCCCCTTACCGGCTGGCGGCTTGCTGAACTGCTTGTCGTCCTGCGATGCGGGGTGCATGGTCTGGCGGTCCGGGCTCTCCGGACCCTCCAAGTGGGCATGGGCCTTGGGATCGAACGAAGCGACCGGAGGGTTCGGGTCAGTTTTCCCCTGGGCCGGCTTGACTGACGCCGTCACGGACGGCGAGGGCATGGGGCTCGGGGTGGCGGACTGCTGGGTCGGCGAGGCGGATTGAGTGATCGTCGGCCCCGAGGTGGGCTCCTCAGTGGTGCAGGCTGTAACCGAGAACAGGGAGCAGGCGACCAAGGCCGCGGCAATCGTGCGTCGTCGCGGATCGCGTCGAGTCATGGGGACCTCCTGGGTCTGGCATCTTTGCGCTCCTCTTGCAGCCGGCGTCGTCCAGCTGTCGAGCAGGCCGACACCAGCGGACAACCCGGACCGTCCGGGCCGCTGGCTTCTCCCAGGGCAGCCTCGAAATCGGCGTAATAGGGAGACTCGTAACGCAGGCAGCACATGAGTTTGCCGCATGCCCCGGTCACTGCCAAGGGATTGGACGCCATCCCCTGCTCGGTGACGAGACGATTCGGCACCGACAACGGCTCGGGCAGGAAGGTCGCGCAACACAGCGGACGGCCACACGCCCCTACCCCGCCGACGGCTCGGGCGGTGTCTCGGCCGCGCAGCTGACGCAGGTCTATGCGTGCGTGCAGCCGTCGCGCCAGTGGCCCGACGATGGTGGCGAACTCAACCCGGTGGGGAGCGCGGAAGTACACCGCGATGAGGCGATCATCGTCGGACTCCACCAGGTCGATCGCCAGGACCTCCATCTCGACGCCGAGGTCCTTGACGGTGCGCCGAGCGGTCTGCAAGATCTCGTCCCGGTGGTGTCGGTCCTGGGCCGCGGCGGCGACGGCCTCGTCATCGGCGACACCTGCGCAGACCGGCAGGGTCCCATCAGGAACAACCTCTTCCGGCCCCCACACACACCGACACACCAGCGGGCCGTCAGGGGTGGGGTAGAGCAGCCATGAACCCACCTCGACGTCGAGAGTCCCGACGTCGAGGTGAAAAAGTTGTCCGTATTCGCGGAAGGCGACCGCTACGACTCGGCTCAGTAGCCGGCCTCCTCAGCCTTCGCAGCGGCACGGCTGCGCCGGTAGGCGGCGTCAATCGACCAGCCACCGGCGCCCAGGAAGAGCAGCAGAACACCGCATCCGGCTAGCAGGAGCTCCAGTTCTCCCTTGAAGCCCATGGTCTTGAAGATGGCGAAACTGCCCCAGAAGATGAAGGTCAACGCCAACACCATGATGATGATGACGCCGACTCCGGCGATGCGGGTGAACAGGCCGAGGATGATGCACACGGCAGCAATGCACTCGCAGATGCCGAGCACCCATACGCCGGTCTGGGCGTATCCGCTGGGCAACGGGAGGGTCTGCACGGCGCGCAGGGTCAGATCACGCTGGGTGAGGTGCTGGAACCCGTGGATGCCCAGGATACCGCCGACGACGATGCGGAACAGGAACATGCCTAAGGAGGCCATGGCCTTGTCGGTGGTGCGTTTGGGGGTCGGCTCAGCCACTGGCTCCGGCTCGGGCTCGGCATGGGCGGCACGACGCTGACGCTCAGCCTCGATCGCCTGACGATCAGCACGCTCACGGGCACGCTGATCAGCCAGCTCACGGCGGCGACGCTCCTCCTCGAACTCACGATCATCAACGACGCGGGTCTTCTCGGTGTCGGGACGGAATACGTCGTCGTCGATGACGCTGGTGCGCTCCGAGTCCGCCGAATCGCTAGGCTTGATGACCTCAGTACGGTTGGCATCGGCATCCACGCGGGAGGCCCCCGTCTGGATGACCCGGGTGGTCTCGGCGTCGGTGGAGTCCGCTGCAGTCCTCTTGATCGCCTTGCTCACGCTCAATCCTCACGACTTGGGAACCGCACCGAGGATACGGCACGGCACATTCACACTGTGCCACGAAAATGGCTCCGGCAGCGGTGCAACACACCGTTGTCATTCACTTCGTCAGGCCTTGACAAGTGGGATTCGCCAGAGAGCGAGCTGCTCCCGTCATGGCGATGAGGAGAGTTTCCATCACGAGCAACGGGGTGACGCCGTGCTCGAGGGAGTTCCTCGCGTCCAAGATGGCGTCGATGGTGGCAACGGTGTGTTCGGGGCTCTGGGAATGCGCCACCCGGTGCAAGGAGGCTGACCAGCCGGCATTGACCAGCCGAGCCCCTCGCAGAGCGTTCTCCTCCTCCGGACGTACTGCCCCGGTCTGGATGGCCAACACATCGCGGTGATAGGCGGTCAGCTCCGTCAGGACGCGATCCAAGGCGTCCCGCTGAAGTCGCTTCGACCGCGCGGCCTGCTGCTTCTCCAGATCCCGGATCGCAGCCTGTGCATTGCGCGGACGAGCCCCTGCGGAACCAAATCCCAGGGCCTTCTCCAGCTCGGCGCGCTCGGAGGCATCGGACTCAGCGGTGGCAGCGGCGGCCTCCTCGCTGGCCTGGTTGACGAGGTCCTCGGCTGCTTGCAGGCAATCCCCCAGGCTCCGCAGCCGGGTAGGGAGCTCACCGATGGCGTTGCGGCGCGCTCGAGCCTCCTCATCGCGAGCCAGACGGCGTGCCCGGCCGATGTGGCCCTGGCCAGCTCGAGCAGCCTCGGCGGCCATCTCAGGGGGGATCCCGTCACGTCGAGTCAGTAGGTCTGCCACAGCTTCGTCGCGCGGGGTGGCCAGATGGAGACGTCGACACCGAGACCTGATCGTCACGATGACGTCCTCAGGAGTGGGCGCGCACAGCAGCCAGACGGTCTTCGGCGCTGGCTCCTCGATGGCCTTGAGCAAGGCATCCGCGCCTCGTTCGGTAATGCGATCCGCGTCCTCGATGGCGACCACCTGATGACGACCGTGCGCCGGGTTCATCGCCGCTCTTCGCACCAATTCACGCACTTCGTCGACACCGATGGACAGCGCCTCGGTGCGGACCAGGGTGACGTCCGGATGAGCGCCTGACAAGGTGGTTCGGCAGGCATTGCATTGTCCGCAGCCGTGCTCGGCGCACTGCAATGCAGCCGCGAAGGCCTTCGCCGCGTTGGACCGGCCCGATCCTGGCGGTCCGGTGATGAGCCAGGCATGGCTCATGGCGTGGGAGGAGCGACCCGGTTGCGACTCCGCCGCACGGCGCAGCACCTCGACGGCCTTCTCCTGACCCACGAGATCGGCCCACACACCGGTCAACACATCGCTCACGGGATCATCGTTGCAGATCATGCCGACACCTTCGTAGTGACGGCGTTCGATTGCTCACCGGTCGAGGAGTTCGCTCACCTGCTTGCTGACGGCATCGCGGATCTCCTCACGACGCTTCCGAGCGTTGAGGACGAGATAGCGCTCCGGGTGAGTATCCGCAAGGTCGAGGAAGTGTTGGCGAACCCGCCGGTGGAACTCCTCACCGGCCGCCTCCATACGATCCTTGGCAGCAATCTTTCCGGCCCCCTCGGAGGGATCAACGTCGAGCAACACCGTCAGATCGGGGACGAGGCCAGCCGTCGCCCAACTCGCGAGTTGGGCCACCTCCTCAGGGTCGAGGACGCGCCCGGCCCCCTGATAGGCGATCGTCGAGTCGATGTAGCGATCACAGACGACGACCTTGCCCTCACGTAGAGCCGGCATGATCACCTGCTCGACATGTTGAGCCTTGTCAGCGTTGTAGAGCAGGGCCTCGGCACGCGGGCAGATCTCCGCCGAGTCGGGGAACAGCACCAGTTCCCGGATCCTCTGCCCGAGCCCGGAGCCACCGGGCTCACGGGTCATGAGATGCGAAATGCGCTGACTCGTCAGCCATTGGTCGAGTAGCCGGGACTGAGTCGTCTTGCCGGCACCGTCCCCACCCTCGAGGACGATGAAGAGGCCGCCCAGATCGCGTCCGGTGCGAGTCTGCTGATCAGTCATGGAGAGCCTTCAGAATCTTGCGACGATGCTGTGGCCAGTCGTCCCGGAACGATTGCCGGGATGCGGACATGGCCGCCCGAGCCCGCTCCACCTGACGTCCAGCCTCGAAAGCCTGCTCGGGAGACATCCCGGAGACGTCGACGTCCTCGGTCACGTTGTTCTTGGTCCGGGCCAGTTCCTTGACGACCGCGCGCAGCCGCTTGGCCACCTTCTCGGCTCGACCGGTGTCAAGGATGCCGGCGACTGCGGCAGCATGACGGGCAGACGTCTCGGCGGCCGCCCATCCCTGGGAGTCCTCGATGTCGTCGCAGACTGCCACCGCATGCGCGACCGACTCCTTGAGCATGCGCTTCATCGTCGAACGGGCGGGCAGATCGGGATCAACAGTCACACGCGGCGACCGCGCCGCCGCCGTTATCTCCTCGAGCAACTGGTAGTACTCACGGGGCAGGCTGTGGATGCTGATGTGGCTGGGGTCCAGCTTCATCATCCGCAGACACAGATCCCGGGCACGATCGACCCATGGCGGATCGAGCAGACCCGACATCGCGTCAAGGGTCTCCGACAGCGCATGAATCTCCTTCTGGAGAGGCCGAATGGACCCATGAGTGCCGTCGTGGATGCTGGGAGCCGAGGTCGTCACCGGGTCGTACCCCATGCCAACCAGGTCAGTGCGGTCCGGGGACTCGGGAAGGACGCGCGGCTCGGTACGTTTCGTCTCAGTCGACCCGAGGTCCATTCCCTGGCACCGCGCGGCCAGGTCCGCCTCGACGACGTCGCGCAGTCGCCCGGCCAGCTGAGCCGACACCCACGCCTGCGTACCGGCGCCGTCATGCAGATGAGGACGTGGGTAATCGGTCAGGGCTCCGGCACCCGGGCCCAGGCGGCGCAGCACCGAGGGATGACGGGTGACGGGCACCCCACCCAGAGCGAAGATGCGGTTGGTGAGCCATTCCCGCTGACCCTCCGTGAGACCCCGACGCGGGTTGATGGTCAGCTCGCGAACCCTCGACGTCGTCACCCCGGATTGGACGACGGCAATCCGGTCGTCGCGGATGAGGGCCAACTTGGTGGAGTCAGGGGCCTCCAGCATGGTCTCGTTGCGCTCCCAGGACAGGGCCGCCACCGGACACAGGGTCGCCCCACGCAGGAACGGACGAGCCAGGCAGGCGAAGTCCCGGGGCAGCTCACCGGCCGCGTCGAGGGCCACCGACCGAGCAACCGGAAGCCATGACGACCATTCCGGAGCGTCCATGTACCACTCTCCCAGCCCGCCGACGACGCGGTGAGCGATGACGATTCCCGATCTCAGCAGTCGGTGGTCCGAGGAATCGAGCAGGGTGACCTCGCACTCGATGGTGCGACGCGCCCCGACAGTGGCGACGGTGGTGTGCAGGTCGGGCGGAACCGGTCGAGCAGCCGTCCACGCCAACTCGAAGTACAACGGTTCGGTGCTTCCCGAATGCCACGCCGTGGTCATCTCAGCTTCCTGACGACGACTTCGCAGCTGCCTTCTTCGTCGTGGTCGACTTGGAAGACGTGGACCTCGAGGTGGACTTGGTCGTCGACTTCCTCGCAGTGGTCTTGCGGGTGGTCGTCTTCCGCGTCGTCCTCTTCTTGGCCGGGCCCTTGGCCCTCTTCTCGGCCAGCAACTCCTGTGCGCGCTCGGGGGTGATGGCCTCGACCGAGTCGTCCCTGCGCAGGGTCGCGTTGGTCTCGCCGTCGGTGACGTAAGGGCCGAAACGGCCGTCCTTGACGACGATCGGACGCCCGGAGGTCGGGTCCTCGCCGAGCTCACGCAGCGGCGGCTTTGCGGCCGCGCGACCGCGTTGTTTGGGCTGGGCGTAGATGGCCTCGGCCTGCTCCAGAGTGATGGAGAAGATCTCCTCTTCGCTGCCCAGGGAGCGCGAGTCGGTGCCCTTCTTGAGGTACGGCCCATAGCGTCCGTTCTGAGCGGTGATCTCGGCGCCGTCGGCGGCCGTGCCCACCACGCGTGGCAGGGAGAGCAGCTTGAGAGCATCGTCGAGGGTGACGGTCTCGAGATTCATCGACTTGAACAGGCTGGCGGTGCGCGGCTTCACCTTGCGCTTGGTGCGACGCTTCTTGCCGTCCTTGGTGGTCGTCTCGACGACCTCGGTGGCCTCGTCGTCGTCGAGCACCTCGGTGACGTAGGGACCGAAACGGCCATTGCGGGCCACGATCGGACGGTGGCTGTGCGGGTCCAGCCCGAGCTCGCGATCCTGACCGTTCGGGCTTGCCAGCAGCTCCTTGGCAGCCTTGATGGTGAGTTCGTCGGGGGGAAGGGCGTCGTCGACGTTGGCCCGGTTGCCCTCGGAGTCCTCGACGTAGGTGCCATAGCGACCCACCCGGACGACGACGGAGTCTCCGATCGGGAAGGTGCAGATGGACCGGGCGTCGATGTCCCCGAGCTCGGTGACGAGCTGGTGCAGTCCCTCGTGGCCCTCGGCGGGCGTCGGGACGTCACCGTCGTCGGACTTGGTCTGGCCGAAGTAGAAGGTCGAGAGCACCGCGACGCGGTCAGCGTTGCCGCGCGCAATCTGATCGAGGGTCTCCTCCATGTCGGCGGTGAACTGGTAGTCGACGAGGTTGGAGAAGTGTTCCTCGAGCAGCCTGGTGACGGCGAAGGCCAGCCAGGTCGGAACGAGGGCCGATCCCTTCTTGAAGACGTAGTCACGGCTGGTAATGGTGCGGATGATCGAGGCGTAGGTCGACGGACGGCCGATCTCCAGCTCCTCGAGTTTCGCCACCAGACTGGGCTCGGTGTAGCGGGCCGGCGGACGTGTGTCGTGACCGTTGGCCGTCACCTCGCGCGGATCCAGGTCCTGGCCCTGCGAGAGCTGGGGCAGGCGCTTCTGGGCGTCGTCGGAGGCTCCCTCGTCGACCGACTCGACGTAGGCGCGCAGGAAGCCGTGGAAGGTGATGGTACGACCGGATGCCGTGAAGGTGGCAGTCCTGACGTGACCGTCGGCAACGCTGATCGGGGAGGACGGGGTGGCGCCGATCGTCACCGAGAGAGTCTCGCCCTTGGCGTCAGCCATCTGGGAGGCCAGGGTACGCATCCAGACGAGCTCGTAGAGCTTGAACTTGTCGCCGGTCAGGCCGGTCTCGGCCGGGGTGCGGAAGTGCTCGCCGGCGGGACGGATGGCCTCGTGGGCCTCCTGAGCGTTCTTGACCTTGGAGGCGTAGATGCGCGGCTTGTCCGGGATGTGGTCGGAACCGTAGAGCTCAGCGGCCTGGCTGCGGGCCGCACGGATGGCCTCCTGGGACAGGGCCACCGAGTCGGTACGCATGTAGGTGATGTAGCCGCCCTCGTAAAGCTCCTGGGCCACCGACATGGTGCGCTGGGAGGTGAAGCCGAGTTTACGGCCGGCCTCCTGCTGCAGGGTCGTGGTGCGGAAAGGAGCGTACGGACGACGGGTGTACGGCTTGGACTCGACCTTGGTGACGGAGAACGAGGCCTTCTCCAGGGCCTTCGCGATGGTGGTCGCGGTGGCCTCGTCGAGGCGGCACACCTTGGAGGTGAGGTCGCCGTGGGAGTCGAAGTCGCGTCCGGCAGCGATCTTGGTGTCGTCCAGGGCGACGAGACGAGCGTTGAACTCATCGGACTTGGCGGCCAGAACGGCCTCCATGTCCCAGTAATTGGCGCTGGTGAAGGCTATCCTCTCACGCTCACGGTCGACGACCAGACGGGTCGCCACCGACTGCACACGACCGGCGGACAGCCGCGGAAGCACTTTCTTCCACAGCACTGGGGAGACCTCGTAGCCATAGAGACGGTCAAGGATGCGTCGGGTCTCCTGAGCGTCGACGAGGTCGGTGTCAAGTTCACGGGTGTTGGCGACGGCCTCGTTGATAGCCTTCTCGGTGATCTCGTTGAAGACCATCCGGCGCACCGGAACCTTGGGCTTGAGTTCGTCGAGCAGATGCCAGGCAATGGCCTCTCCCTCGCGGTCACCATCGGTGGCGAGCAGAAGTTCGTCGGACTCCTTGAGCAGGCCCTTGAGCTCACGGATCGTCGACCGCTTCTCCGGGGAGACGACGTAGATGGGAGTGAACTCGTCGTCAACATTGACGCCGGTGCGCGCCCAGGACTGACCCTTGTACTTGGCGGGCACCTCGGAGGCGCTGGTGGGCAGATCTCGCACGTGACCCTGGCTGGCTCGCACGGTGTACTTGGGCCCCAGGTACCCGGCAATCATCGTGGCCTTGTGGGGTGACTCGACGATGACGAGGCTCTTGGTCGGTGACATTCCTGCCTTCTCCGTTGACGTGATGTGGGCTGCCCCGAGGAGGACGGTCCGCGACCCAATGTAGCGGCACCGTCGCCGGTGGTCGCGCGTCAACCGTAACAACAGCCGTCGCATCGAGCACCTCGAGTTCGCTCGCAACGAGAACACCCTGCCCCCGACGAGCCTGTTCGGCCAGCCTGTTTCGGGCTGGACGGCAGGAGGTCGAGGGCAGGGCGCGTTCACATCCTGCGAGAAAGCCTCAGGCCTGCTTGGTGAGCTTGATGTGCCACTCCTCCGGGCCCTCGGTGAGGTACTCGATGCCGAGGGATCCATTGATCTGCTCGAGCTGGCTCAGCAGGGGCAGCGGATTGTGTGGGGCAATGAGAACCATCGAGGCGCCCGGCTGCAGCTGGGCGAAGGCACCGATGACGGCACCGTGGCGTATGGCGTGCGGAATGGTGCGCACGTCGAGCTCGGGCAGTCCGGCATTGCTTTCGCCACAGCTGCAGTGATGGGTCTCGGTGAGGGGGATCTCCTGGTGATCGGTCATCAGTTCTCCTTTTTGATGATTTACTCACCAAAAATAGCGCACCGAGGAACACCCCTGCCACCGGGGCTAGAGTGGTCATCGTCCACCGGTTCTGAAGGACTCAGGCAGCCTCGAGGATGCCGTGACGCAGGCACTCGCGGACCAGCGGGAGCACCTCGGCGAGGACGTCCTCATGGTCGACCTCGAGGATCGCCGAGACGGCGCCGGTGATCTGTCCCAGGGTGAGTTCCCCGTCGCAGGCTCCCAGCACCCCACCGGAGGCCGTCGTCATCTCCACGGCACGGCACAACCCTCGACGCTGACGCAGCACGATGTGCTCCGGATCGGTGGCCCCGGGGCGTCCGGTGGTCTCGTTGTCGACGTCAGAGGCAATACGCCAGCGCCGGGCCACCAGGTCCTCGTCACTCAGACGAGCCCAGGTGACGGCCTGGGCTCGCTGGGCCATCGTCCCTCCGATGGGTTGTGCGACCTGCCAGGGCCATTCCTCGAAGGACAGATCCGGCTCGTCGCGACCAGCCTTCGTCAGCGTGATCCAACCCAGGGAGACACCGGTGACGTCGAGGGTGTCGAAGTAGGACAGCCACTCGTCGTAGCGAGGACGCCATTGAGGGGATCCGTCGAGGCCGGCATCAGTGAGCCACGTCTCGATGTATTCGCAGACGTCGAGGTGTTCCCGCTCGACAGCCCACAGGTCACAGCCAGTCCCCTCGACCCAGGTGGCCAGTCGCTCGGACCACGGCTGATCTCCGATGTGGGCCCAGTTGGCGAGAACCTGAAGCATGCCGCCGTCGTTGAGGCGGGCAGGGGCGCCACGGACGACGGCTTCCACCAGGCCGTCGCCGGAGAATCCGCCTTCTCGGTAGACCAGACGCTGACCGTCCGGGCTGGGAGGGGCCATGACGTATGGCGGATTGGTGACGATGAGGTCGAAAGTGTCATCTCCAGCAGGGTCGTAGAGGGACCCTTCCCGAATGTCCACGTCCGCATGGGAGAGACGGCACGTGAGTTCGGCCATCTGAAGGGCTCGTGGATTGATGTCAGTGGCAACGACACGGTCAGCGTGGCGAGACAGGTGCAGGGATTGCACGCCACATCCACAACCCATGTCCAGGGCGCTCCCGACATGGGTGGGAACGGCCATCTGGGTCAGGGACACCGATGCCGGCGAGACGCCCAACACGTAGTCGGAGCGGGTTTTGGTGATGACCCTGTCCAATCCCGGGGTGAGGTCGGAGACAGTCCAGCCGGAGGCGCCGTCGTCGGGAGAACCGTAGGGACGCAGGTCGACCAGGGCACGGACCGTCGGCCCGTCGACGCTCACGATTCCTGCCTCGGCGAGGGTCTCCAGTGGCAGTGGCGAGAGCTGCTCGGCGGGGACCTGCTGTTGAAGCAGCCAGAGCCGGATGGCCCCAGCCAGCGGATCGGTGCGACCCACGAGGGCCCGGGCGGCCGGGGTGGTGCTGTTTCTCGTCAGTCCGAGCTGCCCGGGGTCCCCGATGGCGGCCATAACGGGGTCCGTGAGGAAGCCGATATCAATGAAGGTGTTCCGCAGCTGTTCGATCTCGTCGGCGGTGAGGTGTCTGCCCATGGTGGCAATCTTGGCGCGTGGCCGTTCCATCTGTCCCGTCGATACCCGACGGCAGGACTGTGTCACGACTGCTGGCCAGCCCCCAAGTGGTGCACGTCGATCATCGTGACGCTGCGTCTGGGCGCACCTGTGAGTGGCCGTCATGGCTGCCCGAGGATTGTCGCAAAGCCGTGGAGAAGGCCGGCATCTCACACCCGTGGGAGCATCAAGCGCTGCTAGCAGAGTTGGCGAAAGCCGGACACCACACCGCCATCTGCACCGCAACGGCATCTGGCAAGACCTTGGCCTACCTGTTGCCCATCATGGCGGCGACGGCGTCGACGACTCCGGTGCTGCCTGACCCGCCCACCCCGAATCTGTCGGCCTCCCTGCGCGATTCCCTGAAACGCAACAGCGCCTTGTATCTGGCCCCGACGAAGGCCCTGGCCCACGACCAGGACCGGGTCTGTCGCGAGATCGGGCCGCGCAACTGGTTGGTTTCCACCCTCGACGGTGACTCCGACGACGCCGAGCGTCGATTCGCCCGGGAGCAGGCCCGGTACGTCCTCACCAATCCAGACATGCTGCACCACACAGTGTTGCCCTCCCACTCTCGGTGGGCCTCCCTACTGGGAAGTCTGAGGTATGTCGTCATCGACGAGGCACATCGGTACCGCGGGGTCTTCGGGGCCCACGTGGCCCAGGTCATCCGTCGGCTTCGCAGGCTCTGCCGGATGCACGGGGCTGATCCGGTCTTCCTGCTGTCGAGTGCGACGTCAACGAATGCGGCTGAGGCCGGGGCGCGTCTGCTCGGAGTGGAGAAGGTCGATGTCGTCGACGAAGACTGCTCTCCCCATCCGGGACGCGACGTCGTGCTGTGGCAGCCGGCCGAGTCGGTGTCCAGCGACGCCACCGGGTTGGTGGCGGACCTTGCCGACGCCGGGATGCAGACGATCTGTTTCGTCGCCTCACGGTCACTGGCAGAGGTCATCTCTGCCCACGCCCAGGACCGGGTGACCGGTGGGGCGTGGATCGCCTCCTATCGCGCCGGATACCTGCCCGAGGATCGTCGAGCCATCGAAGCCGGGTTGCAAAACGGATCCGTGCGAGCCGTGGTGGCGACGAACGCCCTGGAGCTGGGGGTGGACGTCTCGGGGATGGACGCCGTCGTCATCGCCGGATATCCCGGACGACTGTCGTCCCTGTGGCAGCAGGCCGGTCGCGCCGGCCGGTCCGGACGTGACGCCCTCGTCGTCCTCATGGCCCGGGAGAATCCGCTGGATCAGTACCTCTTCAACCACCCAGAACTGTTGTTCTCCTCGTCGGTGGAGTCGACAGTCCTGCATCCAGACAACCCTTATGTCCTCGGTCCGCATCTGGCTGCGGCCGCCCAGGAGGCCTACCTCTCCCCTGCCGACGAGGAGTTCTACGGGTCAGCCTTCGCCGGAATGTGCGAGATGTTGGCAGCCCAGAAGGTGCTGCGACGACGTGGGAATCGGCTGTTCTGGACCCGCCCGGGGCGAGCTGTCGACGCCATCGACCTGAGATCGGCAGCTGGCAAGGGGATTGACATCATCGATCGGTCCACCGGTCGAGTCATCGGGGTGGTCGACGAGGCCGCCGGGGATCGAACGGTTCATCCGGGAGCGGTGTACCTGCACCAGGGCGACCAGTGGTTGATCGACGAGTATGACCCCGCCGAGCACCACGCCCTGGTGCACCAGGGTCTGCCGGGCTACTGGACCCAGCCACAATCGGCGTCAACGGTACGCATCATCCAGGAGGAGAAGCGCCGAGATTTTGGGCCGGGCTATGTGGCATGCGGGCAGGTGGAACTGACCGAACAGGTCGTCGGATATCTGCGTCGCGACGAGATCACCAATGACGTCTGGGACTCCACAGCCCTGGAGATGCCCACCCACACCATGATCACCCAGGCGTGCTGGTGGGTCATCCCTGACGAGGTCGTCGACAAGCTGGGACTGGATGCGGTTCATCTGGCGGGGGCGGCTCATGGTTGCGAGCACACCGCGATCGGGCTGTTGCCGATGTTCTCGCCGTGCGATCGGTGGGATGTCGGCGGGGTGTCGACGGTCATGCTGCCCGATACCGAGGTGTGCACCATCGTCATCCACGATGGCCAGGCCGGTGGGGCTGGTTTCGCGCAGGCCGGTTTCGACAAGGCCGAGGAGTGGTGGCATGCGACCGCTCTGCGGCTGGCCCAGTGTGAGTGCGAGTCGGGGTGTCCTGCCTGCGTCGTCTCGCCCAAGTGCGGTAACGCCAATCAGATGCTCGACAAGGCATCGGCGGCCGCGTTGACAGCGGAGATGGATCCGCTGGGAACCTGATCTCAGTTCAGACGTCGCCTGCCACCCCGGCAATACCTGTCGGATCGCTGGACGATGACCGCCGGTGCGGCGATGGAGTAATCCCCCAGGGTCTTCGACCCTTCCTCCGCATGAGCGAATTACCTACTGAGAATGGCACCCAGTGACGACGGTGATCCGCCCCAGCTCCATGACGAGGTCACGAATTACTGCGGTATCCGTGCACGATCACCTGGCTGATCATGACCGCGACGCTGGGGACGGATCACTGACGGTCTCGACGTCACACGTGTTCTTCCTTGCCAACCTCCTGTTTCCGGCTCACTCGACCGGGCCGGCTCGAGAGGTTTTCACCACCGTCGTGGGCATGCCAGGCAACTCCCATCCGCGGTGGAGCCTCATCCCCACATCGACGATGACGGTGAACCCCGTCGGTCCACCACGCACCTCACAAGCCATCAGCTGAGCTCCGTTCGCCCGCACCGTCTGATACGCGACCGGACATCCCGACTCACCGAGGGCTTCAGCTCGTCCGGCCGCCAAGGAAGCCATGTCGGCCACCTCCTCAGCGCGATGACCGGCCGACCACCATCCCGTCACCAGGATGGACAGCCAGACCGCCGCGACGAATCCCACCCCGGCAGCCGCCAGTATCACGGTTCCCGAGCCTCGTTCCCGGCGCGCATCGCGACCACCGGACGAGCAGCGATGACACCACCTCCTCATGACTCCCCCGGTTCCATCGGCGAGCGCGCCTGACCGCGCAGATGAACCGGTCCGAGCCGTCCCAGGGACCGATCAACCTGGACCGTCACCTCAACCCAGCCACCCGAGGACCTGGTTGACACCTGCGCCCCGGTCGGGGCGTGTCTCTCGGCCTGACGTGCCGAGGCTGTGTCGCCACGAGCCACTTGGCGGGCCACCTGGGCAGCCGTCGTGCGACAGGCATCCTCGACGACCACCAGCCCCACCACCCAGCAGCTGGCCACCACGACCAGGGCTGCCGTGATGAGACTGACGGCCATCTCGACCGTCACCATTCCCCGCGACGCGTTCTGTCCGGATCGCCGCGAGGAGCGACCCGGCGTGGCGGACGCCCGTTGACGCCCACCACGACGAGTCAGCCTGATCACGGCAGCATGCCTCCGGCCTTGCCGATGATGCCGACGACCAGCTTGAGCAACTTAGTGAAGACCTCCTGGTGAGTGACGATCTTCAACATCACCAGGGCGAGGGCGACGGCAGCAAGAATGCCGACGGCGTACTCTGCGGTGGCCATGCCGCGATCGATGAGTTTGTTGCGGGCTGCTCGGTATCGTCCCCGAGCTGATGGTTCCACCGCAGCTTCGGTTGAACCAACCAGGTCGAGGGACCTTGCAGAGATGACGGGTTCAGTCGTTGGGTTCTTCTCAGACACTGTCGTCTCCTGTCTGTTCTTGCGGCCGGACCACTCCCGGCCGAGGTGAGGCCCACGCCTCACACCTTCAGTTGTCGTCTGGACCCTCGAGATCCGTCACCTTTTTCATTTCTGTGGACAACCCCCGCACGACCGTCTCAACCCCTTGTGGATAACCACTTTTGCCATGGACATGACGATGCCGGCCGCACCCTCAAGCACGGCCGTCACCCTCGTCACACCACCCCGAGCACCATCCCGGCGATAATCGGCACCACCCCAACCAGCAGGAAGGCTGGGAGGTGACAGCAGACCAGCGGGCCGATGGCGTCGACGCCGGCCTTGCGTGCCTTCTTCCCCGCCTGCTCGGCAGCAGCGATCTGCAATTGCGCGGCGTGGGCCGTCAACAGCTCACTGACACCCTCGCCCGAATCAACGGCTCGTGAGACGTCCTGAGCCGGATCTCTCCACACCGGCGCCGACGCGAGGACGCTCCAGGCCTTGGAATCCGGAACCCCAGCAGCCAGGGATGACGCCAACCGGCGCAAGTCCTCAGCACAGGGCCCGTCCAAGGATTCCGCCACCGTCGTCACCGCCGATCGCAAGGGCAGGCCGGCCTCCATCGCGCTGGAGAGCATCATGAGGGTTTCTGGCAGTTGGGCCGCCCTCCGCTGCTCCTCCCGCCGATGCGCAGAAGACTCCAGCCGCCCAGATCCCCACCACACCACGGCTCCGGCAGCCCCGGCGACCACTACTGCCACCGGGAAGGACCAGGAAACTGCGGCCATGACCCCGCACCCGGCCGCCAGGCCCGCCACGACCCGAACCTCGGGAGCGGGGGCACCGCTGCGAGGGGCAAGCCAGGCCGGAGAACGTTTGCGAGATTTCGTTCGAGATTCCCCCGCTGGTAGGACGATCAGCCAGGCCGCTACTGCAGCCATCACCATCGCTGGAATCAGCGTTCTGTCCACATCGATGTCCGTCATGGCAGGGCCTCCCTCGCCACACGATCCGCCAGGGACTCGCTCCACAGCACCCCGACACAGGCCAGCAGGGTCGCACCCACCAGGCAGGCCCTCCCCAACCAGGTGGTCGTCAGGAAGACCGTCGGGCGCGCCCCGACGAGATGTCCCATGAGCAACCCGACGAAGGGCAGCAGGCCCATGATCCGTCCAGACGCCCTGGCCGCGGCGAGTTCGGAGTCCAAGGTGGCTTCCAGGCGAGCCCGCCGAGCGGTTCCTTCCGCCACTGACTTGGCAGCTGGGGCGAGTGGAGCACCCGTCGTCGCGGCCAACTGCCAGGCATGGGCCAGGGGCACCAAACCCGCCATTCCCGGTTGACGGGCGGTCGCGATGAGGGCGTCGGGAACACTTCCTCCCACCGCTTGGGCCCTCTTGGCCCGGGCCAGCACCTCGACATCGTCAGCAACGTGGTCCAAGGCCATGGCCGGGATCTCCCCGACCGACACTCGGCCTGCCAGGGCTCTCGTCGCCCGAGCCACTTCCTGTCCGCCTCTGAGAGTCTGGGTTCGTCGTCGCTGTCTCCGCACGACGATGAACACCGTCCCTCCCACTGCAGTGGCCATGACGGCCCACACCACACCGCTGATGCCACACACCAACCCGACGGCCACAATCCCGGCCGGCACCACTGACCAGGCTGGCGGGCGTCGTCCCTCTTGTCGTCTCATGGGAGGCGGGACCACCATCCACACCGCCACACCCATGAGGGCCGCGGCCGCCACGATCATCATGGGGCCACCTCCGTCCCCAGCAGCTCGGACAATCTCCCGGCACCCGCACCGAGGCTCGTTGCACCATCCGCGTCCCATCGCACGGCTGGCAGCACAACTGCTCGACCGTCGACGTCAGTGAAGACGCCGATCTCGGCCACCCGTCGCCCTGACGATCCCCGTTCCAGGTGGATGACGGTATGCAGGGCTGCGGTGATCTGGGCCGAAGCCGCGTCTCGCGACAGGCCGCCCAGGGCGGCAAGGGCCTCCAGACGAGCTGGCACCTCGGCCACACCGTTGGCGTGCACCGTCCCGCATCCGCCCTCATGACCCGTGTTGAGAGCCATGAGGAGGTCCCGCAGTTCGGCACCTCGCACCTCTCCCAGGACGATCCGATCGGGCCTCATGCGCAGGCACTGCCGCACCAGGTCCGTGAGGGTGACGGAACCTTTGCCCTCGGAATTGGCGGCCCGGGCCTCCATCGACACCCAGTGCGGATGGTCTATCCAGATCTCCCGGGAATCTTCGACGATGATCAGCCGCTGATCCGCTGGCAGACTCGTCAGCATTGCCGACAGCAGGGTCGTCTTGCCGGTTCCGGTGCCTCCAGTCACCAGGAAGGCCAGCTTGCGGATGAGGATCTCGTCGATAATCTGTCGGCACCCCGGGGTCATCGATCCCCAGGCCACCCAGTCGTCGAGGGACAGGTTACGTCGCGATGGCACGCGCAGGCTGAGACAGGTTCCCGGTCGGGCCAGGACGTCGAGGACGGCATGAACTCGGGTGCCGTCAGGCAACCGGGCATCCACCCACGGGTTGCCGTCATCAAGACGACGTCCCACCGCAGCTGCCAGGCGCACCGCCAACGCCCGCACTTCCTCTGGTCCACTGAAGGTGACGTCGGTCAGTTCCAGCCCCTTGCCGCGGTCGATGAACACTTGGTCCGGGCCGTTGACCAGGACATCCGTGACCCCATCGGTCACCAGGAGAGGCTCCAGACGGCCCGCCCCGGTACTGGTCCGACGCAGCTCCTCGACGACTGCCAATACCGTCTTGTCGGAGGCCACCCGACCGCAGTCGAGGATGGCGTGGGCGACGTCCATCGGCGTCCAGTCACGGCCAAGACCTGCCAGCCGACGACGCACCGGCTCGACCAGCTGACGGTCTGGCTCGTCGCCGCTCATGCGCACATCACCATCTCAGCCAGATCCTGGCACCGGCGACGCCATCGTCGAGATGCCACCACCCACGGTGCCTCGGCGTCGCCCTGCCCACGAACCAGACGGCGGTCATCCCTCACCACGACGTCCGGTCGGACTCCCAGTACCGACTCGATGTCCTCGTCACACATCGATCGCCCAGGGCCACGCCTGACCACCAGCAGGTTGGGCAGGTCCTGGCCTCGCGCGGTCATGACAGACCTGAGATCGGCGGCGACCACACCGACCCTGACGTCAACCGACACCTCCGGGGCCGACACGTGTCCTGGATCCACCACGACGAGATCGTGATCCCCCGACAGGGAATCCACCACGGCCCGGCGCGCCGCTGGAGGCACCTGGGCACCCACCCTTCCCGCGCTGACCACCTCGACGCCGTCAATCGACGGCAGGTGGGACCCCAGATCGGTGGTCACTCCACGCGCCGAGGCCAACTCAGGCCACCGCCACCCGTCCGTCCTCTCGATACCCAACAACAGATCGATCCCGCCGGCGTGAGGATCGAGCTCGACCAGCCCGACCTTCATCCCTGATCTCGCGGCAGCCCATGCCAGTCCGACCGCCAGGGTGCTCACCCCGGTGCCGCCACCACTCGAGTCCACCTGCACCACCGTGGCCTTCGCGGTCGCGGCCATTTCGTCATGGAGGATCTCGGTGAGCACCTGGTTGGCCCGCGGCACGACGATGACGCTGGCCGACAGTCCTGCCGACCACCGTGCAGCCTCCTCGGCGTCGAAACCGACGACATGGGTTCCCGGCCGAGCCGACAGGCCCCAGGCCATCACTGTCCCGGCCATGTCGGCACCCACGAGCAGGGGGCCGTGACGCGACCATGCCCGCGCCACGGCGTCCCGATCTGCCACGACCTCGACGACCACCCCGCCACTGGCCGCCACCGACCCGACGACTTCGGACAACCGGCTGTCTCGACTCACCAAGGCCACGGAGTTGGCGTCCGGGGCAGCGTCCTCGGCGGGCTGGCGCGGCGCCAGGTCCCGTCTTTCTCCAAGAATCCTCATACCTTCAGTTGTCGTCACAGGACGCGAAATCTGTCACCGAATCCTGGTTCTGTGGAAAACCGTGGCGAACCGCCGAGGAACCCCTGTGGGCAACCCGGCCTCAGCAGTTCCCCCTACAATCGGGCCCATGGCAGTCACCTCCACCCCGCGTTTCCCCAGCGGCACGCTCGAATGGCTGACTGCTGGGCGCCTGGAGCCGGGTAGTCGGGTCATCGTGCTGTGCCCGACTGTCACCTATTGCCGGGCCGTGGCCTCTCACGGGGTCGACGTGCTGGCCGTCCATCGCGACCCTGAGACGGCAGCAAAGCTCAACCGGACTCCCGGCGTCATGGCTGTCTGCGGATCGCCCGAGTCCTTACCCCTCAACCCCTGTAGCTTCGACGCCGTCCTGGTACATCAGCGATTCCACGAGCTCGCTCCCGGACTCGTGCTGCCCGAGGTCGCCCGCGTCCTGCGACCCAGTAGCGTCCTCGGTGTCTCCTGGCTGGTGCGTGACGACACCGTCCCGTGGGTCAAGAGGCTGGCAGCCCTGTTGCGCACTGTTGACGAAAGCGCCATGAGTGGCGATTACGGCACTGAGTCGGTACAGGAACTCGTCTCCAGCAAGTACTTCCCCGACGACGAGCACACCACGAAGCGCCTCTGGGTTCCGGTCGATCGGGATTCCCTCATCGCCATGGCGGCCAATCTTCCTGCTGTCCAGGACCTCGACACCGACTCTCGCTCCGAGCTGCTGACCAAGGTCGCTGCCCTTGCTGACGATTCCGCCGGCATGAGTGGTCTGAGATTGCCCTACCAGCTGGAATGCTGGCGGGCTTGGGTCGATCACGACGAACTCACCACCCCCATCCGTCCTGACGACAACGGGCTCACCATCACTCTCTGACGCCGGCCCATGGCGTAACGACACCGTCAGTCCACGAAATGAACATCGATGGGTGACGTCACACCCACTTGGTACCATTTTCAACGAGGTGTGCCGGGAAGTCTGGTCGGCGTGACCCTGTCCCCTATCCCCGCTGAGCCTGTGGCGCGGGTACGCGAAAGGCATTTATGACAGATTCCCACAAGAACAAGCGACCTCACATGAGCATCCTGCGGCCAGTGACGGGCCCCAACGCCCTTCACCTGTCCGACATCTTCCGAAACGAGACCACCGGCGGCATGCTCATGCTGGCAGCCACGGTCGCAGCCCTCTTGTGGGCCAATTTCGGTCAGCATTCGTACCACTTCTTCCGCGAGTTGACCGTTGGTCCTCTCACGATCGAGGGGTGGGCAGCTGACGGTCTGCTGACGATCTTTTTCTTCATCGCAGGCCTCGAACTCAAACGAGAGTTCGTCGAGGGTTCACTGTCACGACCCGCCGACGCCCTGGTTCCCATCGTCGCCGCCGTCTGCGGAATGGTGTTCCCGGCCGGCATCTACACGTTGTTCAACCTACTGTCCGCCGAGGGACATCCAGCAGGTTGGGCCATCCCGATGGCCACTGACATCGCCTTCGCCCTGGCAGTACTGGCCATCGTGGGATCTGGACTACCACAGGCCGTGCGAGCATTCCTACTCACACTGGCCATCGCCGACGACCTCGGTTCCATCATCGTCATCGCGGTCTTCTTCTCCAACGGAATCGACATCTGGTGGCTCCTGGGCGCGATCGTCTGTATCGCCCTGTGGGGAGTCATGCAGCGCTTCCACGTCGACAACGGCTGGTGGTACGTCCCGATCTTCATCGTCGGGTGGTGGTGCATGCTGCACTCCGGTGTCCACGCCACCATCGCCGGTGTCGCTTTCGGTCTGCTCACCCGCACCGAGGAGGACGTCCTCGACGACCCCGTCGACCGTTGGCAGCACAAGGTTGAGCCGTGGTCCGCTGGTGCCGTCGTCCCCTTCTTCGCCCTCATGAGCGCCGGAGTGCAGGTTAACAAGGAGACCTTCCTCGGTCTGTGGGCCCACCCCATCTCCCTGGGCATCATCTGCGGCCTCATCGGCGGCAAGGTCATCGGCATCACGTTGGGCTCCTGGCTGACTGCCCGATTCACCTCTGCCGAGCTGGGTCGAGGCGTCGTGTGGCGCGATATCATCGCGGTCGCCATGCTGGCCGGCATCGGATTCACCGTCTCGATGCTCATGACCGACCTGTCCTTCCCGAAGAACCACAATTTCGCCGACGAGGCCAAGGCCTCCGTGCTCGTGGCCTCCTTCCTGGCAGCCATCCTCGGAGGTGCCCTGCTCCATCATCGCGGCAAGAGGCACAGCTTGTGGGAGGAGAAGCATCCTCACGAGGTTCCGGTGGCTGCCGGTACCTCGAACAACACCGACTGACCCTGTTCCCTCGACGACAACTCGACCCGAATACAGCAGATCGAACCGATTCCCGTTAGGCTGAGATCACCATATTCATGACGCGGAGGCATCCCATGGCAGACAAGCTCCCGGTTGGCGACACGATCGACAACCTCAAGACGGACGGCCAGAAGTTCGTCCAGGACTCCAAGGCCTTGGTGACGGCGGAGATCAAGCCTGCAGCCAAGCACGCCGGGATTGGTGCCGGCATGTTCGGCGGTGCTGGCTACTTCGGCATCGTCGGCGCACTGCTGCTCTGGCTGTGCGGCGCCTTCGCCTTCTCCCTCATGTGGCAGCACATCGGTGACTGGAGCATCCTGCTGTCCCTGGTCGTTGGTTTCGCGACAATGGCCGTCGTCATGTTCATCCTGGCCGGCATCCTTGCCCTGGTCGGCAAGGGCCAGATCTCCCAGGTCAAGGCCCCTACCGGCGTCGTCGACGAGGCCAAGTCGACCCTCGCGGCTGTCAAGTCGGCCGTTGCCCGTGGCAAGTACAACGCCACTGCTCGCAGCAGTGTTGATGCCAGCGAGGTGTCCTCGCATGCCGCGTCGGCAGCCACTGGTGTTGCCGCTCCTCGCCGCGCCAGCGGCGCCACGGCTACCCGCCACTGAACTCAAAGTTTGACGCTGGCCCTCCCACGGCACTGTGGGAGGGCCAGCGTCGTTTTGTGCACCTTGATCTCGTGCTCTGACCTCGAGGATCAGGGGATGTCGTCGGGAGTGGTGCCCTCCGGCAGACGACGAGCCCCCAGATAGCCCTCCGGAATCTCCACCACGCGCTCTCGGTCCCACGGACGCGACCAGCCACCGCGGTCGAGCAAGGACTCGAGGACGTGAGCGGTGAATCCCCAGACGAAGAGGTCCGGCAGCACGAAAGCCGGCCCGCGATACCCCGACGGGTGACGGGTCGTGGCCCGAGCGGCCGGATTGGCCAGGTCTGCCAGCCTGACGCGCTGCACCAGGGCGACCTCGGCGGGATCGACGACCCCGACGGCCCCTTCTCCTCCCCAGGTCGCCACAACGGTGGCGACGTCGGACTGGCTGGCTGCTACGTGGGCCGTCGGGAGCACTCCCCTGACGGTGACGAGGCCTCGGTCCAGCCCGACCTCCTCACGAGCCTCCCGCAGAGCTGTGTCGACGATGGTGTCATCAGTCTCCTCCGCGCGTCCCCCCGGCAGGGCGACTTGGCCGGCGTGGTGACGCAAGGACAGCGGGCGTCGCGTCAGGATGATGTCATTGTCGGTCTCGCTGATGAGGGCGAGTACTGCTGAGGACTGTCCACCACCAGGACGACGTCCCACCGAGAAATCGGGATCGTTGCGGCCCAGGCTGGCGATGAGGGTACTCAGATGACTCATGACGGCCTTTCGAGAGCCTTGTCGATCGCGGAGTTGAGCTCCTGCTGGGAGCGCCACTGACCGCTGTGGCGGGTGACGATGGTGCCGTCCCTGACGATGAAGGTGACGGGGACCCCGCTGACCTGCCATGCGCCTCGGATGGTGCTGTCAGGATCTTGAAGCTGCGGGAAGGCCAGGCCGACCTCGCCGGCGAAGGAGATGGCCTCGGATGCGTCGGACTCGGCGTAGTCGACCCCGAGGAAGGCGACCCGGTCGTGATAACGACGGTAGGCGTCTGCGATGAGAGGGGACTCGCTGCGGCAGGGTCGGCACCACGACGCCCACACCGTCACCAGGGTTACTCCCTTGGAGGTTGCCCTGGCCATCGAGACCGTCGGTCCCTCGCCGAGGCATTGCAGGCCGACGTCAGGCATCGGCCGACCTTCCGCGGCCGTCCCCGAGGTCTTGGAGATGGGCCCTGAGGACAGATGGGAGCAGTCTGGGACGCCGACCTTGTTGCGTTGATGGGCCATATCGGCGTCTCCACCGCAACCAGCCAGCATGGCGACGGCCATCACCGCGCCGAGAGTGACCGTCTTCTTCATCGTCGCGGCTCCCTGACGAGGGTGGCGGCCTCCTCGGGGTCGGTCGGTCCCTCACCATAGGAGGGACACCATTCGGCCACTGGGCAGACCCCACATGCTGGGCGTCGGGAATGGCAGCGACGACGACCGTGCCAGATGAGGCGGTGGCACAGCATCACCCAGTCGTTCGGGTCGAAGAGGTCGGCGAGATCGGTTTCCACCTTCGCCGGGGTGGTCGCGTCGGTCCAGCCGAGCCGGCGCGACACCCTCATGACGTGGGTGTCCGGGGTGATCCCGGGGACTCCGAAGGCATTGCCGAGGACGACATTGGCGGTCTTGCGGCCGACGCCTGGCAGGGTCACCAGGGAGTCGAGGCCTTCCGGGACGTCGCCGTCGAACTCGTCAACGAGTTTTGCGGCCATCGAGACCAGCCGCACCGCTCGGGTCGGCCCGAATCCCAGGGGTGCCACGACCGTCTCGACCTCGCTGACGTCAGCGTTCGCGAGGGTCTGTGGGTCGGGCCAGCGGGAGAACAAGGTGGGAGTGACGGTGTTCACCCGTCGGTCGGTCGTCTGGGCTGACAGCACGGTGGCGACGAGGAGCTGATAGGGGCCGTCGTGGTCCAATTCGCAGCGCGCATCCGGATAGGCCTCGGCCAGCAACCTGGCCACCTCGTCAGCGTGCTCCCTACACTGATCCCGACGCACTGAGGTGGTGGATGTGGCTGCCATGATTCCAAGCATAGAAGGAGAAAATAACCCCCGTGCCATCACAAAATGTGACACCTGCCACAATATGGGGATATGCATACGGTGACTCGACCGTCGATGGTCGGACGATGCAGGTGCTCATGAGGGGAGATGTTCGGATGGCAAATGTGGTGGCAACAGCGGCGACCCAACCGTTCTTCGCAGCTCTCGGCCCCGCCTCGGCCGCCCGGATCATGGCGATGTGTGAGGCCTTGGTCTGTCCGCGAAATACGGTGATCTTCGAGGCCGGCGACCCAGCCGACAACCTCTACCTCGTCGTCGAGGGCAAGGTGAAACTCACCCGTTCCACCACTGCCGAAGACCTCACCCCTCGAGACTCGCTGCTGTGGCTCATGGGCCCCGGTGACATGTTCGGGGAACTGTCACTGGTCGACGGCGGCATGCGCTCCACGACGGCCACCACCCTCACCCGCTGCAGCTTGCTCAAGGCACCTGGCATGCAGATGCGCGAACTCGTCGAGACCCGCCACGATGTCGCCCTGGCCATGCTGGGTCGACTCTCGGAGCGACTGCGTCGGGCCGACGACAACACCGCCCACTTCGTCTCCGGTGACGTTCCCAGCCGTCTGGCCTACACCTTGCTCGACCTGGCACGCCGGTTCGGCACCGCGAACCCGTCGACAGGTCACATCGTGGTCCGTCATGACCTCACCCAGCACGAGCTCGCCCAGGCCGTTGGTTCCTCCCGTGAGACCGTCAACAAGGCTCTCACCGACTTCACCGCTCACGGCTGGATCGCCGCACGTCCCAAGGTCGTCACGATCATGGAGCCGGAGAAGCTCGCGGCGCGCGCCAACTGAGTCCCAAAAAGGCCGCACCCCAAGAGGATCCCAGACCGACGAAAAACGTCCGGGGCCAAGTACGAAACCTGGACCCGGACGCTGTGGTGATCCTTGGGCGATCAGACCTCGACGGTCAGCTCAACCTCGACGGCCGATCCGAGCGGCAGGGTGGCCACACCGACGGCGCTGCGGGCGTGACGGCCGTGCTCACCGAAGATCTGTCCGAGCAGCTGGGAGGCGCCGTTGGCGACACCGGCCTGGCCGGTGAAGTCCGAAGCGGAGTTGACGAAGACGACAACCCGGACGACGCGCTTGATGGCATCGAGCCCACCGGCAACGTCAGCGGCAGCCGCGATCGCGTTGAGGACCGCAGTACGTGCAGCCTCGGTGGCCTGCTCCGCGGAGACGGTGTCCCCCACCTTGCCGACGGCGGTGAGCTCGCCGTCGACGAAGGGCAGCTGACCAGAGGTCAGGATCTGTGACCCAGTCTGGATGGCCGGCACGTAGTCGGCCACCGGAGCCGCAACCGACGGGAGGGTGATTCCCAGTTCAGCGCACTTCGTCGTGGCACTCATCGGGACTGCTCCTGGTCAGGCAGCGGGCGCTTGAAGTAGCCCACCAGTGATTCCGGATTGGGGCCGGCGACGATCTGGACGAGTTCCCAGCCGTCGGCTCCGAAGTTGTTGAGGATCTGCTGCGAGGTGTGCACCAGAATCGGTGCCGTGAAGTACTCCCATCGAGTCATAACTTCACCCTAGCGGTTTTCGGTTGAGAGCCCTGATCGGCGAGCAACACGTCGCGCCAGCTCGTCACGTCCGGACGCTCGCGCAACAGGCGTCGCCTCTCGCGCTCGGTCATGCCTCCCCAAACTCCCCACTCGAGGCGGTTGTCCAGGGCTTCGGCAAGGCACTCGGGACGCACGCGGCAACCAGTGCAGATCCGCCTGGCTCGGCGCTGCTCCTTCCCGTCCGGGAAGAGGGCATCTGCCATACCGCGGCAGTTCGCGAGGAGTGTCCAATCGTCAGCTTCGTTGCTTCCCACGAGCCTCACGGTACGCGGTACGGATGCCTTTTGACAAGGCACGGCGCCTACGAATCGACTGCGCATCGGGACAAATCGTGGTACTGCTCACGCCGACGTCTAGAGTTGTGTCATGGACACCACGGCCACCATTGGTTGGGGAATCGCGGGCACTGGACGCATCGCCCGCACGGTTCTCGACGACTTCGCACACGTCCCTGGAGCACGCATTTCCGCCGTCGCGTCGAGGTCGATCGCGCGCGCCGATGCCTTCGCCGATCTGGTCTCCCAGAGCCTCGGCACACCACGTCCCAACGCCCATGACTCGTATGCCGAAATGATCGCCAACCCCGCCGTTGACGTCATTTATGTGGCAACTCCACACCCTCAGCACCGCCCGATCGCCCTGGCTGCCATCGAGGCAGGCAAGGCCGTTCTGGTCGAGAAGTCCTTCGCCGCCACCGCCGAGGCAGCGACCGAAATGGCCGAGGCTGCTCGGGCCCACGAGGTCTTCGCGATGGAGGGGATGTGGACCCGATTCCTCCCCGTCGTCACCGAGATGATCGACGCCGTCAACAGCGGTGCGATCGGGGAGCCGACAGGTGTTCAGGGGGACTTGTTCGCCCTGCGCGATTATGACCCGGAGGACCGTCTCTTCTCGCCTGCGCTGGGTGGCGGAGTGACCCTCGACCTCGGTGTCTACGCCCTCGATTTCGCCATCCGGCTCCTCGGTGAACCCACCGAGGTCATCGCTCGTGGCAAGCACTTCCCGAATGGCGTCGACTCCGATGCCTCCATGCTGCTGACCTTCCCGAAGGACAAGTTCGCCACACTGGCGATCTCCCTGACCTCCGACGGCCCGGGACGCATGACGATCCAGGGCACTGACGGATGGATCGAGGTGGAGCCCCGGTTCCACCATCCCAGCCGCATCCTCATCCATCGTCGCGGGGTCATCCCGGAGGTCCACAACACTCCTGCCCTGGGACGTGGTTATGCCCACGAGCTCATCGAGGTCTGCGAATGCCTGCGGGCTGGGCGTACCGAGAGCCAGACGATGCCGCTGAATGCCACCCTGGCAGTGGCTCGCACGATGGCCAACATCCTCGACCAGCTCGGCGTCGAGAATCACGACGACACCGAGTTGCCGTCCTGATCCTGACCCCGATTCTCCCCCTGACAACGTGCATCGGGCGGCCACCTTTGAAGGGTGGCCGCCCGATGTTATGGGTCCATCAAACCTTCTCGACCTTCACGGCGAGGCCGAGCTCCTCGTCGCGGGACCACTGCTCGTCAGCCTCGCCGCGGTTGGCCGAGGTGGCCAGCACCTCGCCGGTGATCTCGTCGAGGTGCTCCTCGATTGCCACCGCCAGCTCACCGTCAGCCTGCCAGGACAGGCAGATGCGGTCGGAGACGTCCAGGCCGGCCTTCTTGCGGCTGTCCTGGATGAACCGGATGACCTCACGAGCCTGACCGGCGCGGGCCAGCTCCGGGGTGATCTCCAGATCCAGGGCCACCGTCTCACCCTGCTCGTTGAGGACGCTCCACCCCTCACGCGGACGCTCGGAGACAATGACCTCGTCAGCAGTCACGACCGCCCTGCCGCCCTCGACCTCGGGCACCTCCAGCTCGACCGAGCCGTGGGAGGCCAGCTCGGAGGTCAGCCATTCTGGATCGGCAGCGGCGATGGCGGCAGCGACCTTCGGGGTGGCCTTGGCGTACTTCTTGCCGAGTGCCCGGAAGTTGCCCTTCGCGGAGTGGTCGACGAGGTCGCCGGCCGCGGTGAAGGAATCCAAGGCCATGACGTTGAGCTCGGAACGGATCTCGGCCTGCAGATCCTCATCCAGCTTGGCCAGGGCAGCACCCGAGATGAGGGCACGCGACAGCGGTTGACGAATCTTGGCCCTGGCCTCGGCACGAGCGCCACGACCCAACTCGACGATACGTCGGGCCAGATCCATCGACTCGGTCAAGGACTCGTCGATGACGGACTCGTCGGCAACCGGCCAGGTCGACAGGTGCACCGACGTCGGGCCCCCAGGATTCGTCGTCACGAAGAGGTCCTGCCAGACGCGCTCAGTGATGAACGGGACCATCGGGGCCATCAGACGGGTGAGCGTCTCGAGGGTCTCGTGCAAGGTCCACAGGGCGCTCTGATCGCCGTCCCAGAAGCGACGCCGGGAGCGACGCACATACCAGTTGGACATCTCGGCGACGAACTGGGCGATGAGGGTTCCGGTGCGCTGAGTGTCGAAGTTGTTCAGTGCTTCGGTGACCTCACGGACGAGGACGTTGGTGGCGCTAACCAGCCAGCGGTCCAGAACGTGGCGCCCGGCGACGGCCGGAGCCGCGGGAGCGGTGGCCGGGGACCAGCCATTGGCGCGGGCGTACAGGGCATGGAAGCTGACGGTGTTCCAGTAGGTCAGCAGGACCTTGCGGACTGTCTCCTGGATGGTCTCGTCACCGACGCGACGAGCGCTCCATGGGGAACCGTCAGCGGCCATGAACCAGCGCACCGCGTCGGCACCGTGCTTGTCCATGAGAGGGATGGGCAGCAGGATGTTGCCCAGGTGCTTGCTCATCTTGCGGCCGTCCTCGGCGAGGATGTGGCCCAGGCACAGCACGTTGCGATACGAGGACTCGTCAAGGACGAGGGTTCCGACGGCCATCATGGTGTAGAACCAGCCACGGGTCTGGTCGATGGCCTCACAGATGAAGTCGCCCGGGTAGTGGGCCTCGAACTTCTCCTTGGAACCGGGAACGTGCGGGTAACCCCACTGGGCGAAGGGCATCGAGCCCGAGTCCAGCCAGGCGTCGGCCACCTCGGGGACGCGGTGGTAGGTGTGACCGTCACGAGTGAGGGTCACCTCGTCGATGAACGGACGGTGCGGGTCCATTCCGGTGAGGTCGCGTCCGGCGTACTGGGACAGTTCAGCCAGGGACTCAACGCAGATGACGTCGGAGGGATCGTCGTCGTTGCGCCACAGTGGCAGCGGGGTGCCCCAGTAACGCGAGCGGCTGACGGCCCAGTCGATGTTGTTCTCGAGCCAGTCGCCGAAGCGGCCGTGCTTGATCGTCTCGGGGTACCAGGTGGTGCCCTCGTTCTGCTCGAGCAGCTGCTCCTTGACGCGGGTGGTGCGGATGTACCACGACGGTTGGGCGTAATAGATGAGGTGGGTGTCACAGCGCCAGCAGTGCGGATAGGAGTGCCAGTGCATCTCGAGTCGGAACAGGATTCCGCGCTTGTCGAGGTCGTCGCACAGCGGCTTGTCAGCAGTCTTGAAGAACTGCCCACCAACCATCGGGACCGACTCGTCGAAGGTGCCGTCGGGACGGATCGGGTTGACCAGCGGCAGGCCGTAGCGACGGCAGGTCAGCAGGTCGTCGGCACCGAAGGCCGGGGCCTGGTGGACCAGACCGGTACCGTCCTCGGTGGTGACGTAGTCGGCGAGGACGACGAAGTTGGCGTCAGCAGGGGTTGGACGACCGTCGGTGGTGACGCGCTCGGTCCTGGGCCACTCCAGGAAGTCATAGGGACGCTCATAGGCCCAGAACTCCATCTCGGTACCCATGAAGGACTCGCCGGTCAGGCTCCACCCCTCACCCAGCACCTTCTCAAAAAGCGGCTCGGCGATGACGAGGTCCTCGGAGACCGGGTCGTCCCCGGAGGTGGTGGCGACGGCGTCGGAACCTTCGGGAACCGGATTCTGGTGGGCGACGACGTAACGCACCTCGGGATGCACCGCGACGGCGGTGTTCGAGATGAGGGTCCACGGGGTGGTCGTCCACACCAGCAGCTTGGCGCGACCGGCCAGTGGGCCCGAGGTCACCGGGAAGCGGACGAAGATCGACGGGTCGCGGTCGTCCTGGTAGCCCTGGGCCAGCTCGTGGTCGGACAGGGTCGTGCCACACCGCGGGCAGTACGGTGCGACGCGGTGGTCCTCGCCGAGCAGACCCTTGTCCCAGATCCGCTTGAGGCCCCACCACACCGACTCGACGTAGGACGGGTTCATCGTCCAGTACGCCTCGTCCATGTTGACCCAGTAGCCCATTCGCTCGGTGAGCTCGCTGAAGGCGTCGACGTGGCGGGTGACGGATTCACGGCACTTGGCGTTGAAGGGCTCGACGCCGTACTTCTCGATGTCGGGCTTGCCGGAGAACCCCAGCTCCTTCTCGACGGCCAGCTCGACCGGTAGGCCGTGGCAATCCCAGCCGGCCTTGCGGTCGACGCGGAATCCCTGCATGGTCTTGAAGCGGGGGAAGACGTCCTTGAAGACGCGAGCCTCGACGTGGTGGGTACCAGGCTGACCGTTGGCGGTCGGTGGACCCTCGAAGAAGGTCCACGGCTGGCCGTCCTTGGTGGCCTCCAGGGTCTTCTCGAAAGTGTGTTCCCGGGCCCACAGATCCATGATCTCGTGGTCCATCGCGGGAAGGTCAATCTGCGGCGGCACGCTGTTGTACTGCCGGCAGTCGTCAGGGCGGACTGAGTTCACATCGGTCATCGCGGTGGGTGGATCCTTCGTCTCGGGTCACCGAGGGACGAGCACACCGGATTCTCCGGGTACCCGCGGTACCACCCTCCTTGCGCGACGTCGACGACGTCGGCCTCTCGGTTCGTCGACCGCTGCCGGTTCTACTGAGGTGGTGTGTGCACGTACCCGTTCTTCCGGCGGCTCCGGGGTGATCGCCCCATCACTGCCTTGCGGTCGCAAGCATCCTACTCCAACTGGAGAGAATTGTGGCGGGTCTCCGGGCACGGTGGCAATGACGTCGCTCCACGGCGTCTTTGCCACCACCGACGCCACGAACGACCATCATGTACCGAAATGCCACACACCCGGGATATCCGCCTGCCCGCACGTAGACACGTGATCGAGGCGTCGTACCACAAGCGCCGGTGGCACGCAGGTTTCAGAGTCAGCCACGGACCCCGGAGGAACCCCACCTGCCCATACCGGCCAGTTGGCCCCGTCCAAGCGGATCACCCACGGCTACACCACATGGCGAGACCTCACCAGCGAAGTAGAGATCCCCAGAAGGCAAAGGGTCCCTGAGAACACTGCAGACAATGCATCTGTGCGATCCTTCACCGGCCAAGACCACAGAGCTTCGAGACTCGTGGTGCTCCCCGCCACAAGACTCATGAGGACCCAGATAGTGGCAGGTAGGGCTGACAGCCTCTTGACACCAAGTGCGTTGGCGAAAAGGGTCACCCCAGACAATCCGACAATATTTCGCGTGGCAACCATTCCGACGGGAAGATCTCCCACATATGCCACGGTTCCAAGAAGCACGGCCGACGTCATTGACAAGAGACAATCGGCAAGTGCAGTCCGCCGCCCCGATCCTACTTCCAGCCGCGTGTCACGCCGCGAAAGACACCAACCTTGCACGATGACCACGCACAAGGGAACTACGGCGGCATTAGGAACGTCAACACCCCTCCCGGTCAAAAACGGGGGGATCGCGACCATGACCTCGGAAGTGAGCCCGATGAGGACACAACAAACCACAGTAGCTGCAAGCAAAGATAACAGGGACCGATTTCGCGCCCATGCCCTCCAGCCCAGCACCACATTACGGCTCAACATGTCCGAAGCCGGGCTCGATCTTGTTCAAGAATGCTGGCCTGTTTCTCGATCGGCAATCGATCGATGGATTTCAACCACTCACGAGCCTCTGGGGACAATGTCGCGTCTCGCGCCTCGATGCCGGAATGTTCCACCAACCAAGCGACAACACGCTCCTGGATATCTTCCACCCAGATCTCCACTTGGTCTTTACGAGCTTGGCATGGAGCAACAGCCATGCCATCTGCGACTGCTGACAGTGTGGGTCCTGCCGATTCAGACGCATTCTCTGCTGACGCCGACCACCAAACGGTTGTTTGAGTCGATTGTCCAGTGCCCTGCCGATATTCCCTTGGAACATGAATCCCGTTAGCCCTCCACGCAGCATCTGCCTTCTGCACTATGGGACCCAGGAGTTGGAGGTCCTGCGGCCCCCAGGTACACACCATGGGATCCTTCAAACACGTCTGTGTTCCAGTTCGAGGCACGGCAGGGAGAGCGCCCACACCCTCCACCTCACGGAACCCAATTAACACTGTTGAGACCAACCCGATAATCAAGACCCGGTCACGATGGCATTTGGGTGACGGCGCTCTCTACTCGCAATGAGCGCCATCATCGACACGACAAGAACGCCGCATGCCATCGTCATATCGGCCACAAGGACTCGCGGATCTAGCATCTCCCCCACATTGCAGCAGCTCATGTAATAGCCAACCAGATACCTCAATTCCAGTACCGATACGGCCGGGCCATAAAAAACGAGCACAAATGGGACCACAAGAGCTGTCGGTGCTGCCAATGCCAATGGCCATGACATTCTGATCACGGCGCCAAAGACGCCCTACGCGAACATCCAGACAACACCAATCAATGACATTCTTACAATTTGATCCCCAGATCCTGAAAGCAGAACTGAAACACCTACAGCCATTGCGGAGGGAACAACAGCAATTGCCCACCACGGCGCCACAATTCTCAACCGAGACCGCTTGTATAGTCTCTTTAAAATCTGGCCTTCGGTAAATCTTCGAATTTCCAAGCAAGCGCTCAGTGCGAAGGGCTCCGCAATCATCATGAATGCGTAAAGTATGCTGGAAGCTCGCTCAATAGTTGAGTGTGCCGGAAGATTCCCAAATGCTCCATACCACCACATGATCAGCATTACCGGCAAAAGACGCACACCATAAGATCGCCGGAGCAGGAGACACCACGTCATGATGTCTGCTCCGATGCACCCACGACACCAAGAAACGCCGCCTCTGCTGCATGAGAAGATCCCGCACCATGCATCAGGAACTCATCGGTCGATCCGTCGTAGACAATATGCCCCTCATGCAATATCACGACCCTGTTGTACATTGAGTCAATGTCGGAAGAATCGTGAGTGGACACCACAAAACTACGAGTAGCGCCGAGTTCCGTGAGCAGATTCCGAAATACGTGTTTCTGCGCTGGATCAAGGCCAGCGGTCGGCTCATCGAGCAATACAATCGGCTGTCCTCCTACCAGGGCTTAAGCCAGACCAACTCGACGCAGCTGTCCTCCGGACAACTGATTGGGCTTGTCCTTCAGGCAGTCTCCAATTGGACTGCCTCTAGCGCCATAACTGCCCGCTTCTCGCTCTGGGATGAACTACACCCGCCAAGCCAAGCTGAATATGCGACTTGCTCAACCACCCGGAATCCAGGAATTGGCCTGATCTGCTGGGGCATCAGAGACACAACGGAGCGGGGATCCTTGCCTCCATCCACAGCAATTAACCCCGCAGAGGGCCGAAGTTCGCCCGCACATAACCGCAGCAGGGTGGTCTTCCCCGCTCCATTAAGGTCCAAGAGAACCGTCGGCCCCATATCACCCAGAATCAAGTTCAGTTCAGTAAAAAGCCGGGATCTGCGTCGCGGATAGGAGAAATGAACCCCTTCAAGCTGTAGGGTCCGGGTCATCATCGGATCCGGAAATCACGAACAGAAAGCTTCAACCACATAGTTGATCCTTCATCGGGCCAACTAGCCGGAATCTGTAAGTTCCGGCAGGCATGCGCCGATAGTAAGTGGAACCTGTCTTCGCGCACGACAGCATCCTTTCACCGAAGTTTACGTTTGGTTTGAAGCCCCGTGCCGTGGCGCACCCAATTACACCGCGACAAGTAGCCGCTAGTGTCACGCCTGCAACCGTTCGATTCTTCATGAGGCTAGCCTCGTAGCCCAGTGCCCGCCGCCACTCGGGGGGGTCATCGCCGGGTCAGCGTATTTGCAGATTTTGGTTGCGGTCAAGACGATGACGACGCTCATGGGTTTCCGCGTACGAGGGACCGTGCCTCACCTCATTTTCCCCGCGAAACGGTGTAGGTCAGCCACGATGGAGGGTCGGTGACTGTTCTCTCACCGCCAGCAGCTCCTCGACGACCTGGGCAACCCCATCCTCGGCGTTCGAGGGCGCCTGGTGACGCGCTGCTGCGGCCGCGAGCGGGACCGCGTTGGCCATCGCGTAGGAGTCTCCTGCCCACTCCAGCATCTCGACGTCGTTGGCCCCATCCCCGAAGGCGACGGTATCGCGCTGATCGATTCCCAGGTGATCGCACAGCATCGCCAGACCAGAGTCCTTGGTGACCCCCTTGGCACTGATCTCCAGCATCGGCTTGCCGGAGGTGGTGACGTGGACCTCGTCGGTCATCCCGACACCGGTGGCACGGGCGGCAAGCTCCTCAATGGGCAGGCTGGGGTGACGAGCCACCATCTTGAGGCAGTCCCCGTCGAGGACCTCGTCGAGGTCCAGGGCCGGCATGTCGGAGGGGTCGCGAGAGTGGTCGGCGAAGGTCGTCAACTCTGCGTAGCCACGCTGGGACGCAAATGTGAGACCGTCGTCCTTAATCGTCAAGAAGCGGGTGCCGGGAGCAGCAGCAAGGAGACGGTGGGCAAACTCATTCGCCACGGCAGCCGACATCAGCTGGCGGAAGAGCACCGTGTGGGCCTGGAGATCCCAACAAATGGCGCCGTTGGAGCACAGTGCCCACCGGCCCAGGTCGTCCCGCCATTTCTCAATGCCGTAGATCTGCCGGGCGGTGACCGGCACCACCGGCACCCCGACCTTCTCGGCAGCACGGATGGCATCACGGGTACGAGGGCTGATGGTGCCCTCAGGGGTCAGCAGGGTCCCGTCGAGATCTGTCGCGATGAACACACTGCGAGGTTATCGGGATGCCAAGATCTTCTCGACGACAACGGCGAATCCGTCGTCGACGCACGAAGGTGCCCGCAGATCGGCAACGGCGACGGCCTCCGGCTTCGCACCACCCATCGCGTAGGAAGTCCCAGCCCACTGCAGCATCTCGACATCATTGGCACCATCGCCCAGGGCGACGACGTCGGCGCGGTCCTGTCCGAGGACCTTGCAGATGTGCTCCAGGCCACTGGCTTTGGTGACGCCGGCGGGTCCGGCCTCGGTCACCGTGAATCCCGCCCAGGTGGAGTGGACTCCAAGGGTGTCGAGGAGCCTGGACCGCTCGTAGACCTCGGCTGCGGGGACGCTCGGGTGCACGATCATGAGCTTGACGGCCTCGGTGGAACACAGCTCGTCGCGACTGACGAGGACATGCTCGGCGGGGTCGTTCTTGGACTCGAACGGCGGGACGATGTCGTCATACCCGTCCTCAACGAGGAAGACCGAGGAGTCCCCGATCTCCGCGCAGAAGACTGTACCCGGGATCTCGGCGGTGAGCCGATCGACGTAAGCCCTGACGGTCGAGGCCGACATCGTCTTGGTGAAGAGGGTCGCACCGGTGGACAGGTCCACCCCAACGGCACCGTTGCTGACCAAGGCGTACTGACGGAAAACCGGACCGAGGATTCGTAGCCCGCCGATGGCTCGCCCCGTCACCGGGACGACGTGGACCCCGGCTGCTTCGGCAGCCTCGAGAGCCGCGAGATTCCGGGCAGAAACGGTGGCGTCCGGGCGTAAGAATGTTCCGTCGAGATCAGTGGCGATGAGCACATTCCCAACCCTATCTGCCCGTGCTGAACCCGCCCGGTCACCCGCACGGTTTGGGTACCGTCGGTGGGGACCATCACAATGGTTTCTGCGGGGCGTTTTGTGCGGAGGGGGTACTGGCCGATGGCGAGGAAGCAGGAGGGCGCTCGTAGCGGGTCCGCGTCGTCTCGTCGTTGGCACGGGGACGAGCCCATCCCGCTCACCGCTGACGGTATCGACGCTCGCATCTTCCGCCCCGGCCAGGCATCCGCTCAGCCGACGTCCCAAACCCATCCGACTCCGCCGGAACCTCCGGTCGAGGATGACAGCCCGACCCGGCTCGGCCCGGTGCGCACCGCCTCGACGTCGTGGACCCTGCCGCCGTCGGCGACGACCTCGCCGGAGACGACCGCTCCGCAGAGCCGTCGATCCGGGCCTCCCAAGGTTCACCGTGCCCGTCGCGTCCCCCTGGAGCGGTTCTTTCGAGCCGCGACCCCGATGGAGACCACCCTCGCCCTCAACCCGGGCAACTCCGATATGGCGACGCGGCAGGCTCGACGGGTCGTCGATCTCGTGACGAGGGTCTCCGTCATGGCGATCTCGGTCGGAGGTTCGGTCTCGGAGGCCATCGCGATGGCCCTGCGCATCACCGCGACCTACGGGGTGACGGTTCACATCGACATCACCAACACCTCCGTCATCGTCACCCAGCATCGCGGCCTGGAGGAGGACCCCATCACCGCGCTGCGGGTCGTGCGTTCCCGCAGCAACGACTACCAGCGCCTCGGTGAGCTCCAACTCCTCGTCGACGACATCTGCGCCAGGACCGTCGGGCTGGAGGAGGCCGCTGATCGCCTTGCCGCCATCACCCGCAGCCCGCGTCTGTACCGGCAGTGGTTCGTCACCCTGAATGTGGGCCTCATGGGGGCCGGGTTGTCGACTCTCTTCGGTGGCGCCCCGATGGACGGTGTACTGAGCTTCTTCTCCACGTGCATCGTCGACGCCACCGTGCAGGCCATGGCGCGCAGGAGGATCACCAACTTCTTCACCCAAGCTGCCGGCGCGGGCATCGCCACTGCTTTCGCCCTGCTCGTCATGGTGTACATGGCGGCCTCCCACCACACCATTCCGCTGTCCCCCTCTCTCATCGTCGCATCCGGAATGGTCTCCCTGCTGGCGGGAGGTTCCTTCGTCGCTGCTTCCCAGGACGCTCTCGATGGCTACGTCGTCACCAGTTCGGGACGATTCCTGGAGGGGTTCGTGCAGACCGGCGGGATCATCCTCGGTGTCATCACCGTCATGTGGGTCGGACTGCGACTAGGCGTACCGGGATACATCTCGCCATCCCTGGGATTCTCGACCGATCCCATCCTGCAGATGGTCTGCGCAGCTGTCATCGCCGTCACCTTCGGTATCTCCTCCCACGCTGGTTACCGCACCCTGGCCATCTGCGCGGTACTGGGAGCTGCCGCGTGGGGCGGCTACATCATTGGCATGCAGCTGACGGGATCGGTGTCTGCTGCCTCGGGACTCGGCGCCATGGTCGCTGGCATCATCGCCGCCCTGGGTGCCCGACGTTGGAGGGTGCCGCAACTCGGTCTGGTGACGATCGCCATCGTCCCCCTGATGCCTGGCGTCATGATGTACCGAGCGCTGTACATGATCGTCAACGCCCAGAACGGGACCGGCGTCGCCACGGGCGACGGCTGGACCCTCTTCCTGGAGGCCCTGCTGGTGGGAGTGGCGCTGGCCGTGGGCGGCAGCTTCGGAGCCCTCATCGCTCGCCCGTTCACCTTGCCGAAGGATCTGCGCTCCCGGCTGGCGACCCTGGCCTCCTGGGGTGCTGGCCAGGCCGTCCCGCGCGAGCGGCGCCGTCGTCGGTCCCAGCCCCCGGCTGATCCGCATCATCCGGCCCTCAACAATCCCGACAACGACCCGTCCATGACGGGAACCTGGGCGCGGTAGCGCGCCCCCGCGGGTGCCGTCGTCAGTCCACCCGGGTCATCCGGGCCTTGGGCACCGGGACACACCACCTGGCCACGATGGCCAGCAGTACCGGCGGGGCGACCACGATGAGTGCCAGCCAGCCAACTGGCCACGGAACAGGCTGCATCGTGTCGGCACACCCAATCATGATGACGACGGGCACGAATCCCACGATCAATCCGAGCACCTGGCCGATACCTGTCGTGACGAAGGCCTGAGCCGCAACGATGCGTCGCAGCGTCGCGGTGGATGCTCCCACCGATGCGATGGCAGTACGCGAGGCGTTCGAGTCCGACAAGGTCAGGGCAAGTACCACGGCACCCACGAAGGTGGCCAGGAGTGCCCCAATGATCGCCGCCCAGCGCACGACGGTTCCCGAGGAGTCCGAGAACCCCTCTTCCCACTGGAAGTCGGAGGTGCTTCCGGTGATGTCCATGAGGGAGTTCTGCAGACGGTCTCCCTCTTCCGAGGTCGGGGGGTGTGGCAGACGAAGCCACATGTCCGTCGTCTGGGTCTTCATGGCGTCGGGACCGACTCCCAGCGCCTTGGCAGCGGTGTTGCGCCCGATGAGGGCTGGCATTTGGAGACCGAGAGAGCTATCAGGGGCCTTGATCGCCGTCACCTCGAGCTCATGGGACCCATTCGGTTCGTCGTCCCGGAAGACTGATACCTGGGATCGTCCCCGTGCATCGGGCTGGAAGAGGATGATGCCCTTGTCAAGGGCCTTCATGACCTTGCCATCTGCCTTCTGACCGGTCAGTAGCTCGTAGAGGGTGCCATCGTCAATGACCGCCGAGGGGACGGACAGGCTGCGCGCCATCTCGTTGTCACGAGGAGCAGAACTCGGCGCATCCACACTGAGACCGTTCTTGCAGTTCTGTCCGTCCTTGTCGCAGGTGACGGGTTCCAGCGCACGCTGGTACTTCACGGATGGCCCAAAGACTGCCTCAACCTGCTCGACCTCCTTGCTCATGCGTTTTTCAGAAGCAAGGTGGTCGTGACCGTCATCCCCGGTCAACCTCGCCACGTTGGCGGCGTAGCTGGGCTGGTAGCTGTTTCGATCCTGTATCGCGCTGCCATCCGCCAGGGTCACGAAGACACCGGCCAAGACGGTGATGGCCATGGACGCCGCGGCTCCCGCGACTGCTCTCCCCCGGTTCCGGTTGAGATCGCGCAGCGCAAAGCGGATCGCCAGCCGCGACGACGGTGGTATGGACGCTTTGTTGACGAGCCATGGCAGAGCCAGGACGGCAGCCAGGTACAAGATGACGATGGTGACGACAATGCCGATGTTGAGAGGAACGACGTCGTAGGGGTCGGACGTGTTGACACGGTCGAGGACGACCCACCCGATCCCGACGAGTGCCCCGATGATCGCCACGACGATGGCTGCCATGGGACGACGCACTGGTGAGGCCGCTGCCTCAGCGTGTCGAACCCCCATGAGGACGTCCTGGCGAGCCACCTCCCGCGCCGGGAGCCAACATGCGACCACCGCCGCCAACAGACCGATGACCAGACCGACGATGGCGTACTCCCAGTTGACACTGTAGGTCAGGAGGTATCCGGGATTGGCGCGACGTCCGATGACCACGAAGACATTGGCCGCTCCGATGCCGAGCACCACTCCTAGCACCGCGCCGGTCGAACCGAGCAACAGTCCTTGACCGATCATCACACCCATGAGGTCCCGGCGGGCGGCACCCGTGGTTCCCAGCAGAGCGAGCATGCGCCGCTGCTGGCGAGCCCCGATGGAGAAGGCGGCGGAGGCGATGGTGGCGGTGACGACCGAGGAGAGAACGACAGCGGCCAGAACCAGGGCGAACATCTGGCCCGCGACGACACCGGCATTGTCAGAATCACTGTCGAGTTGCCGCTCCTCGACGCCCAGGCCCGACGCGTTGAGTTTCGCGATCTGTTCCTTGGCGAGCTGCGGACCTCTGACGTAATAGATGAGATCCCCATTCATGACGAGTGGGTCCTCGGGGCCCACCCAGAAAGTCGGTTCGTAGCTGGACGACCGCTCTCGCGTCAGCCCTGTGATGGTGCGTTGACGGCCGTCGATGGTGACGTGTGAGCCGGTTGACCAGCCATACTTCTTTGCAGCGCTCCCGGAGGCCCAGACATTGTTGCCACGAGGCATCGGTCCACTCGGGAGTTCCATACGATCAGGGCGCACGGCTGTCAGGTCAATCCCCTTGACAGCGCCCTCGAGGGTGGCGGATCGCCATGCCACGTCAACAGTCCTGACCCGCAGCGGATACAGCTCGTGACCCGCGACGTGGAGGTTCTCCATGGCCTGCCGCTGGCGGGCGCGCAGCTCGGGAGTCGGCGATCCCTGGATGTCGCAGTAAGCGAAATCCGGACTGTCCTGGGAGCAGTGACCATCCCAGTCCTCAATCGGCATGATGAGCATGTCGGCGTCGCCATACTTCGAGACGGTCTCACTGTCCGTAGTGGTTCCGTCGGCGTCGAGGATCGTGCCCAGCCCGGACATGATGGCCACGGGCAGAGCTATCAGCAGCACGATGAGCAGGGAACGCGCCTTGTGTCTGCGGATGTCCCGGGCAGCCAGCCGGGTGATGAGCCGGCGGTGGGATCGTCCACGTGCGACAGCCTCTCCGGAGAGTCGGACGACGGCACCGCCGAAAGGGCTGTCGGGGGTGTTCCCGGATCCCATCACCACTCCCCGCGCTTCGGGTTGTCGCTGAGGAGTTCCATGGGGTCGCTGACGACCTGGGACTCGTCGACAATCTTGCCGTCACGCAGGAAGACCACGCGGTCTGCCCAGGCTGCGTGGCGTGCCTCATGGGTCACCAGGACGACGGCAACCCCCTCGTCAGCAAGTGCCCGGATAAGGGTCATGATGTCGTCACCCGTCGCAGAATCAAGGGCACCGGTGGGCTCGTCGGCGAGGAGGACCCGGCGGTCCCCGACGATGCCGCGCGCGATGGCGACCCGCTGACGTTGTCCCCCCGACATCTTCTCAATGTGACGATCGGCAAGTCCGGGCAGACCGACACGTTCCAGGGCGATCTCGGCCGCATTGCGGGCACGCTTGGCGGAGACCCCGTCGAGTTCAAGGGGCAGGGAGACGTTCTCGACCGCGGTGAGGGTGGGGACGAGGTTGTAGTCCTGGAAGACGAAGCCGAGCTGACGGCGTCGGACTCGTGCCAGGTCGTCACGGGACATGCCCCCCAGCGGCTCTCCGCACACGGAGACCGTGCCGGAGGTGGGCTGATCCAGCCCTCCGGCGAGGCCGAGCAGGGTGGACTTGCCCGAACCTGATGGCCCCATGACGGCTGCGAAGATACCGGGATTGACGCCCAGACTGACGTCTTTGATGGCGTCGACCCGTCGCTCGCCATCACCGAAGGAGCGACTCACGTGATCTAGGGACAGGACGGTACGAGGCGTCGGAAGGGTGATCTCGTCAGCGGCGCGCGGCGGGGTCGACGTCATGCGGTTCAGGCCTCCTGGGCGACCTTGGACTCCTCCGTCACGGACTCGTCACGGCGACGGCGAGAGGTCTGGATGGCCTTGGACTCACAGTGGTCGAGCCAGCGGATCTCGGCCTCGGCGACGAAGATCATTCCCTCAACGAGGAGCTGACCGGCGAGGTCTTCCTCGGCGACACCACGGCGGGCCTGACGGTATTCCTGCAACTGGTGCATGGTGGCGCGGCGCTGATCCTGGATGAGGGCAGCGACGTCGACCTCCTTCGAGGTGGCCGCAAGGGCAATCTTGATGGCCAGCTCGTTACGCGGCGGATTTGCCGGGGTGATCGGGGTGGCGAACCACTTGCGCACCTCTTCGCGGCCCTCGGGGGTGATGGTGGCGATGACCCGACCATCGGGGGTCTCGTCGCCCCGGAAGCACAGCCGATCACGCTCGAGGCGGTCCAACGTTGTGTAAACCTGTCCAATATTTAGGGGCCAGGTGTGATTTGTGCGGCGATCAAACTCATTTTTGATCTCATACCCATGACGGGGCTTCTCAGCCAGCAATGCGAGGATGGCGAACCTTATGGACATGTGACCTCCGGGTGCCGTGGTGGAATCTTGGCCAAGACTCGCATACGCGATATCCACCAGTCAAGGAATCATCGGTTTTGACCACATAGTGAGACATAGTGCAGATCAGGCGCCGACACCGACGTGGAGACGCCCCTCGAAAGCGCGCCCCAAGGTCACCTCATCGGCGTACTCCAGGTCGCCGCCGACGGGCAGACCGGAGGCCAGACGCGACACCGTCACACCCATGGGGCTGATGAGACGGGACAGGTAGGTCGCCGTCGCCTCCCCCTCGAGGTTCGGGTTCGTGGCCAGGATGACCTCGGTCACCGCCTCGTCGGCCAGACGTTGGCACAGCTCGCGGATGTGAAGATCAGCAGGACCCTTGCCGTCCAGCGGGGAGATGGCCCCACCCAGGACGTGATAGAGGCCACGGAACTGCCGGGTGCGCTCCACCGCGATGACGTCCTTGGACTCCTCGACGACGCAGATCATTGCCTGGTCCCGGCGCGGGTCGCGGCAGTACTGGCACACCTCGTCGGAGGAGACGTTGAAGCAGATCTTGCAGAACTTGGCCTTCTCCTTGACCTCGCGCAGGGCGTCGGCCAGTTCGTTGACCTCCTCTGCCGGGGCGTCGAGGATGTGGAAGGCAATCCGCTGTGCACCCTTCGGCCCAATCCCGGGCAGCCGGGAAAGGGCGTCAATGAGTTCCTGCAGCGGACCGTCGTACATCAATTCTCCTGTCTGACATGTGGGGGTGGATCAGAGCCCGAGGCCCGGCATCTGTGGCATAAGGGACTGCTGCATGGTGTGGGCCTGCTCGGTGGCGTCCTTGACGGCAGCCACGACGAGATCGGCGAGGGTCTCGGCATCGGTGCCCTCGAGGGCCTCGGGAGTGATCGTCAGGGCATCGAGATCGCCAGTTCCGGTGACGGTGGCACGGACAAGTCCGCCGCCGGCAGTACCCTCGAAGCTGCTCTCCGCGAGCTGGTTCTGGGCCGCCTCGAGCTGGCCCTGGACGGACTGGGCCTGGGCGAGCAAGGCGCCCATGTCGATTCCGCTGAGGTCGAATCCTCCAGTGGTCATGATGTCTCCCATGTGTGTGGCCCCTGATCCTCGTCGGTGGGGCGGCCTGGTGTCGTCAACCACAGTAGCCGCTGATAACGACGAGTTCGCGAGTCAGTACGTGCCGTGAGCGCAATCACCTGGCAGCTGAGTCACGGTCGTCCGAGGTGTCGATGACGATCCCGCCCAGCTCACGCATGATGAGGTCCACCGGGCTCTCGTTGGACTCCTCCAGGACGGTGTCGTCCCACACGCCATCCTCCTCAGGAGGCTCCTCGATCTGAGCTGGACGATGATGAGCTGTCTCGAGGGGGCGCACACTCCCCTTGGCACGCTCACTCCAGCGGTGGGTGAGGCTGTGGGGCGCCTGCGCTGCAGCGTCCTGTGAGGATGCCGTGGAGGTGTTCTGCCCCCGGCCTGCGTCATGGGACTCACCGCCCTGTGCTGCCTCGACGTGATCCTCGGCGGGCACGAGGTCAGGCTCGGGATCGGCGGCCTCACCACTGTCGGGATTGGGAGCGCCCGCCACCGGGCCGGACTCGACGATCTCATCGCGGACGTCTCCGGACTGATCCTCGGCGGTGGAACCCGGGGCCGAGTTGTCGTCACCCGAGTCGGTGGGATGGGAACTGTCGATCGGCGAGTTCGAGGGCTCCTCCGAGGCATCAACGAAACTCGACTGACGGTCACCCGGTCGGTCCCGGGGAGCCCGACCGGGACGAGTAGGGTCCGGCTGACCGTCACCCCGCCCCGGGCCCTGATGTGTCGGACTCTCACGGGTGGCCCCATGATCGGGAGGTTCCGGAGCCCAGGAATCCTCCGTCGGGGGTTCCTGGGCACCCGGTTCCTCATGGAACTGAGGACGTACCGCCGCCGGAGGTTCCCCGATCACTGCGGTGAAGGTCAGGTCCGCTCCCAGCACCTTGACGACGGCGTCGTGGAGGATCTTGGGGTAGTTGCCGTTGGCGAACCGTTCCCGCGCTCCAAGGTTGGAGAACCCCAGGGTGGCTTGGTTCCCGTGGACCTCCAGTACCTGGGCGTAGCTGCTGAGGACCATCCACGCGACACGTCCGCCGTCCTTCACGGCCTCGAGCACCTGCGGCCACTCGCGACGCAAGGTCGTGATGTCGATGGCACCCTCGGCACGATCACTCTGACCCCCAGCGGGCTGCTGCGGCGCAGCCGGGGAGGGACGATCACGGCGGGTCTGGTCAGAGGTCTGCTGGTCCTGAGACCTGGGCTGTTGGCGCTGTTCGGTCGCCGGGCCGCCATCAGCCGTCCCCTGCGGTCCCTGGACATGACTTTGGGGGCCTTTCTGGGCGGGGTATGGCTGACCGCCCGGTTCGTTGCCGGGTTGGTAATCCCTACGGCTGGGGCGCGGGCGCCCGGACGAACGCTGTGCCGGCTGGGAACCGCCACGAGGCGCGACCGACTGTTGGGGAGGTCCGAACTGCTGAGGACGTTCGGCGGGGCGGGAGACAGGCTGGCTGGCGGTAGGGCTCTCGACGCGGTCGGCCTCGTCCACAGGACCCGAGACGCCGATCCTGCGCTCCAAGCGCTCCAGACGGGCATGGATGCCGCGGCCGCCGGTGTCAGCCGCAGGGAGCAGGATCCGCGAGCACATCAGCTCCAGGTGAAGCCTGGGAGCAGTGGTGCCGCGCATGTTCGTCAGCCCGGTGGCCAGAACCTCCGCGGCACGGGTGAGCTCGCCGGCGCCGAAGCCGGCTACCTGGTGGGTCAACCGGGTGGCCTGCTCAGGAGAGACGTCGATGAGGCCGGTCCGGCACGCGTCTGGGACGGCCGAGATGATGACGAGATCACGCATCCGGCGCAGCAGGTCCTCGGCAAAGCGGCGCGGATCTTGCCCCACCTCGATGATCTTGTCAATGGTGGCGAAGACCTCGTGGGCGTCCCCGGCTGCGAAGGCGTCAACGATCTCGTCGAGGAGGGCTTCGGGGGTGTAACCGAGCAGGGCTGCCGCCTGCTCGTAGCTGACGTGGCCATCGGCGGCGCCGCCGAGTAACTGATCCAGCACCGACAGGCTGTCTCGCACCGATCCGCCACCAGCGCGCACCACGAGGGGCAGGACGGCGTGGTCGACGTCGATCCCCTCCTTGACGCACAGCTCAGCCAAGTAATCGACGACAACCTTCGGCGGCACCAGGCGGAAGGGATAGTGGTGGGTCCGGGAACGGATCGTCCCGATGACCTTCTCCGGCTCGGTCGTCGCGAAGATGAACTTGACGTGCGGCGGGGGCTCCTCCACGAGTTTCAGCAGGGCGTTGAAGCCCTGCGGGGTGACCATGTGGGCCTCGTCGATGATGTAAATCTTGTAGCGCGAATGCACTGGGGCGAAAAAGGCGCGCTCCCTCAGGTCCCGAGCGTCATCCACGCCACCGTGGGAGGCCGCGTCAATCTCGATGACGTCGATCGATCCGGGGCCGCCGCAGGCCAGGTCGCGACATGACTGGCACTTCCCGCACGGGGTTGGCGTGGGGCCCTGCTCGCAGTTGAGCGCTCGGGCCAGAATGCGGGCGGTCGTCGTCTTGCCGCAGCCGCGCGGCCCGGAGAAGAGGTAGGCGTGGTTGACGCGGTTGTTGAGGATGGCCCGCTTGAGCGGCTCGATGACATGGTCCTCACCGATGACCTCATCGAAGGTCTCCGGGCGGTAACGCCGATAGAGGGCCAACGGAGGTTCGAGCGGATCGTCGTCAGGACGGCTGTCGAGGATGTCGATGTCGGGGTCCTCCACGGTCAACTCCTGAATCCGTTCGATGGTGTCGGCATCGTCGACGTCACCCTCGTCCTCGTCGGTCTCCAGACCGTCGGGCTCGTCGGGAGTCTCAGGACCGTCCAGCAGACCCGGATCACGCGAATCCGGGGGAAGGTCGTCGTCAGGGGTGGCTTCGTCAGGGGGCATGACGGGGCGCGGCGGCTCCTCGTCGCCGAAAAGATCCGGACCGTCCTGTTCGAAGGCTTCAGGCTCGACGACCTCGTCCTCCATGCCCGGTTCAGGCACCCTCTCATCCACGGGAAGAACCCTAGTTGACGACCGCGACACAGTCTCATCAGTCCGACGAGCTCTGCGTGGAACAGCCTTCAGCCGAAGAAGACCAGCAGGAGGCTGATGACCGTGACGACGGCGAAGGTGGTCCACGCGATCTGCACCGCAGAGCGCACCGGATGCCCCAACCGCTTGGCCTTGCGGCCGCACGAGGTCGTCACCAGCGGAGGGATAAAGAAGGCGACAATGTACAGCCCGATAACTGTCCAGGTCAGCCATGCCGGGACCCCGCTGTCGTGGAGTTGGGGGTAACCGAGATTGGCTGGCAGCATCGTCTGGGCCATCATCCCCACGATGCCCGCAACGATGAACAGCAGTAGCGAGCACCAGGTGATGCCTGCCCAAATGGAGCCGGCTCGGTCGGTCGTGATGATGCGTTGCTGATCGTTCATGACGACCCTCCTTCCGGACATTGACGAACGCCTGACGGGGGCGCGGCTGCCGCGGACATGAAAAGGGCTCCCCGCGCACCCGGTAGAGCCAACCTACCCTTGCTACCTCTCGGTCCTGGGGGAGTTCAGTCAGGTGCCGCCGCACGGGGAACCAAGTTCAAGTCTAACCAACGACTGGCTGCAGGGACAACTGGCCCCGGCTCCGAACCGCAGTCCACGGTGTGGTGGGATCGCGTCGGACGGCACCGGCTGCAAGGACCGATGACGGGTCATAGCATTGCCACCACCTTTTCCACCCAGATCTCCCGACGAGGACCTCGACCCTGGGCAACGACGGTATCGGATCACAAGGAGGCATCATGACGAGGATCGACGTCTGGCTGTGGTCGGTGCGCGCGTACAAGTCGAGGTCGCTGGCCACCGACGCCGTCAAAGGAGGACACATCCGTCTCAACGGCGATCCGGTCAAGCCTTCCCATGACGTCAAGCCTGGTGACGTCGTCACGATCCGCACCCCAGGATGGGATCGGGTGCTCAAGGTCGTTGACCCGATCTCGAAGCGCGTCGGCGCGAAGCTGGCCGTCGAGGCCTACGAGGACTTGTCAGTTCCTCGGCCCGCCTACCTGTCCGCTCCCCTCGCTCGTCGTGACCGTGGAGCTGGACGACCCACCAAGAAGGACCGTCGCCAGATTGATCGGCTTCGAGGCCGTGACTCTCACTACTAGGGCCACCCCGCTCCCCGGATTGGCGCCGCGCGCGAAGTCCATGTATGTTACTCCGCGGAGGATTCGCCTAGAGGCCTATGGCGCTCGCTTGGAAAGCGGGTTGGGTTCACGCCCTCACGAGTTCGAATCTCGTATCCTCCGCGGACGGCCCGCCCCCTTGGTTCATCCGAGTGGGCGGGCAGTGTTTTCCCGCGTGCTTTTCTCCTTGTCAGGGTCCGGTTCATGACTTTCTGCCCACACTATGGTGTTTCGGTTTCTGATCAGGGATGCTGCCACCTCACGTGACACGAGCCTCATTCCCCGCCGTGGTCACCGCTACGTCATGATGCTGCATGATGCTGCGGTGATCTAAGGTTGCGAACAAGGCCACGAGGAGGCGTCCATGAAACCTTCACGAGTTCGCTGGGATGAACTACCCAAGTCGGTCCACGATCGCGTTGCCGAGATCTTGGGCTCCCCTGTCTCCATCGACACCGTCCAAACCCATGGCACCACTCCGGGGCTTGCCTCCCGAGTCGTCACCGCCAATGGCATTCACGCCTTCGTCAAGACCAGCCATTCCGACATCAATGCGGACATTCCCGGCCTCAACCGTCGCGAAGCCACTGTGCTGTCCTTCCTTCCCGATGCCGCCCCTGCGCCGCGGTTGTTGGGTCAGATCGACGTGGACGGGTGGGTCGGCATGGTGACCTCCGACATCGAGGGACCCCATCCCGCACTGCCCTGGTCCGACGAGGACATCACCCCCACCTTGGCCGCACTGTCCCGTCTGGCCGAGTCGACGGCCGGTTTCCACGAGCAGTGGGAACCGTTCTCCGCACGACTGCAGAACTATCGGTCGGTGTGGGACACCTTCATGGACAACCCTCCGGCTGACCTTGATCCGTGGCTGGCAGAGCGGATGCCCGACCTTGCGGGACGTGTCGAGAGGCTGGCCCATCACGCGTCCGGCGACACGATCATCCATGGCGCCGTCCGTTCCGACAATGTCCTGCTGCGCAGCGATGGGGCCGTCCTCGTCGACTGGTCCCACGCCGTCGTCGGACCGGCATGGGTCGATGCCGCCAGCCTCATCATCGACATCATTCACACCGATCCCCTCGACGCCCCGCGGTGGGATCGAGCCGACGACCTCGTGAAGCGCGTCGCAGCCGAGTTCGCCCCGTCCACCCATGGCGAACCTGCCACCGAACCCATCGTCGACCTCCTCGTCGCTGTCCTGGGACTTTCGGAACGAGAATGCCGCAAGCCGGACCCCGCTGGAATGCCGCAACTTCGCGAGTTCCAGCGCGAGCGAGCGAGTAGGTTGCGCGCCTGGCTGTGGGCCTCCGAACATCTCGCGTGATCGGCGAACAACCCCGCAGTTCAGAACACGGAAAGGCGCCGACCTGTCGGATAGCCGTTTTAAGGTGGGAATGTGACGACTTCCACGCCCCCGTCCGCCGCACCCGCCTCCACGTACCGTCTGCAGTTCAACGAGGACTTCACCTTCGCTGACGCCCTCGGCCAGATCGACCACCTGGCCGCCCTGGGCGTCAGCCATCTGTTCTGCTCCCCCATTTTGCAGGCCGCACCTGGTTCCACCCATGGCTACGACGTCGTGGACCACACCCGCATCTCCCATGAATGCGGTGGCGAGGACGACTTCCGTCGACTCTGCGAGACGGCCCATCAGGCTGAACTGGGCATCGTCGTCGACGTCGTCCCGAACCACATGGCGGTACCGACCCCGCTGTGGCACAACTCGGCGCTGTGGAGTGTGCTGCGCGACGGCCCTTCCTCCCCGTACGCAACCTGGTTCGACGTCGACGTCTCGAAGTCCCTGTCGATCCTCATGGCCATCCTCGGTGATCGCATCGGCACGGAACTGACAGCCGGCACCATCCACGTCGAGACCCGGGACATCCCGGACCAGGACGGCACCACCCACCCCGAGGACGTCGTCGTCTATCACGACCACGTCTTCCCAGTACGTCCCGGCACCGAGTCCATGCCGCTGGCCGAACTGCTCGACCAGCAGTGGTACCGGCTGGCGAGCTGGAAGGTCGCCACCGAGGAGCTCAACTACCGCCGCTTCTTCAATGTCGACACTCTGGCAGCTATCCGCGTCGAGGATGACGACGTTTTTGCCACCTCCCATGCCAAACTGCTGCAGCTCTACCGTGACGGGCTCATCGACGGGTTCCGCATCGATCACCCGGACGGTCTGGCCAACCCACGCAAATACCTGGCGGATCTGCAACGAGCCACCGATGGCGCATGGGTTGTCGTCGAGAAAATCCTGGAACCCTCCGAGACCCTCTCCGCCGAACTTCCGTGCGCAGGAACAACGGGTTATGACTCCTTGCTGCGCGTTGACGGGCTGTTCATCGACCCAGCCGGGCTGGTACCCCTGAGCACGCTCTACGAGCGTATCTGCGCTGACGACGATTCGAGGGCATCCTTCCCCGCCGAGCTGAACACGGCCAAACGGGAAATCCTTGACGACATGCTCGTCACCGAACTCAACCGGCTGGCCAATGTTGCCATGGACATTTGCGCCTCCGACATCATGCTGCGTGACCACACCCGTCGTCAGCTGACAAGGGCCATCACCGAACTGTTGGTGGCCATGGACCGTTACCGCGCCTACCTGGAGCCTGGCCGGGCACCCGGACCTGGCCAGGTGAAGGTCGTCGAAACGGCTGCCGAGCTGGCCCGTATCGAGCTACCGGAAGAGGAACACGACACCCTCGAACTGATCGTCGACATGGTGTGCGGACGCCTTGGGCCCTCGAGTGACCCGGTGGCACAAGCCAGCCGGGATGAGTTCATGGTCCGTTTCGCCCAGACCTGCGGGCCAGTGATGGCCAAGGCCAAGGAGGACACCGCCTTCTACCGCTACACCCGCTTCACCGCGGTCAACGAGGTGGGCTGTGACCCAGAACTGGCCGGGATCTCGGTCGATAACTTCCACGACTTCGCGACCAATCTGGGCGAGAAATTCCCGACGACGATGACAACCCTGTCAACCCACGACACCAAGCGGTCGACCGACGTCCGCGCCCGCCTGGCCAGCCTGACAGAGTTCCCGCGCGAGTGGGAGCAGACGGTTGCGGCCCTGGAGAGCGTCACCGCTGACCAGCGTTCGGAGTTGCTCGACGGGGCGACGATCAACTTGCTGTGGCAGACCCTGGCGGGGACGTGGCGGCTTCCCGGGACCGCCGCTGGCTCCGAGCCGATCAGCGCGGACAGGCTGGTCTCCTACCTGACGAAGGCGGTACGCGAGGCCAAGTCCCACACCACATGGACCGATCCTGACGAGGACTACGAGTCGGCGCTGACGGATCTGGCTAAGTTCTGTCTGAGTGACGAGTCAGTGGCAGAGGCCCTCGACGAATTCACCGAGACGACTCAGACGGCGGTCCGTGCGGCGATCCTTGGACGCGTTCTGGTGCAGTTGATGATGCCTGGGGTGCCCGACACCTACCAGGGCTGTGAGGTCGTCGATCTGTCCTTGGTGGACCCGGATAACCGTCGCCCGGTCGATCATCACCGATCAGCTCGGCTGCTGAGGGCTGTGACTTCCAATGGCCTTGACGCTGTGGCTGACGAGGATCGTCTGGATGCCGAAAAGCTGCTGGTGGTCCACCGGGCCCTGGACGTTCGCCGGCGCCACGCCGACGCCTTCCGTGGTGAGCATGCGAGCTACCGCCCGGTCGCGACGACCACCGGCCACGCGGTCGCTTTCGCCCGCGGAATTGACGATGAGCCCCCGACGATCATCACCGTCGCCACGCGCCTGGCTGGAGCTCTGGAGGGGCGTGGCGGCTGGGCCGACCACCAGATCGTGCTGCCCGAGGGCACGTTCACCGATGTCATCACCGGAAAGGCGGTTGAAGGCGGCATGGTAAAACTCGCTGACCTACTGGACGAGGCACCGGTTGCATTGCTGACCGGGAAGGAGAAGTGATGACCAGCCAGTTGACGGTCTGGGCCCCCAACCGAACCACGGTCCAGACCCTTCTCGACGGACATCTCCTCGACATGACCCGAGACGGCGAGTGGTGGGCCCTCCCCCAACCCGTTGAGGACGGCCAGCGCTATCAGTTCGTCCTGGACGGGGGCAACCCCCTGCCGGATCCACGCAGTCGATACCAACCCGAAGGCGTCCATGGGCCATCGCAGGTGTACGTCCCGCGCGAACCAGCCCCCTGGGACGGCTTAGACCTCAAGGGACGAGTGCTCTACGAGATGCACATCGGCACCTTCACCGAGCAGGGCACCTTCACCGCCGCCATCGATCGCCTCGACGACCTCGTCGAACTCGGGGTGGAGGCCGTCGAGGTCATGCCGGTCGCCCAGATTCCCGGCACTCGCGGCTGGGGATACGACGGGGTGGATCTGTACGCCACCCAGAACACCTACGGCGGCCCGGCCAGCTTCCAGCAGTTCATCGACGCTGCCCATGCCAAGGGACTCGGGGTCATCCTCGACGTCGTCTACAACCACCTCGGACCGGAGGGGAACTACCTGGCCGAGTTCGGCCCCTACTTCAATCACCATCACCCGACCCCGTGGGGCGACGCGGTGAATTTCGACGGGGACGGCAACGAGCCCGTCCGTCAGTTCGTCATCGACAATGCCCACCAGTGGCTGGTGGAGTACGGGGTCGACGGGCTTCGTCTGGATGCCGTCCATGCCCTCGTCGACGGATCCGAGACCCACATCCTCGCCGAGCTGTCCACGAAGGTCGCCGAATGGTCCACGCAGATCGGCCGTCCGCTGACTCTCATTGCCGAGTCTGACCTCAACCAGCCCGACATGGTCACACCGGTCGGCGTCACGGAGGGGTCGCGCGGCATGACGATGCAGTGGGACGACGACATCCACCACTCCCTGCACGCGTTCTTCACCGGCGAGACCGACGGCTACTACTCCGATTTCGGGACCGCCGAAACCCTCGCCAAGGCCTTCACCAAGGTATTCGTCCACGACGGTGGATGGTCGTCCTTCCGAGAGGATAACTGGGGAGCTCCCGTTGATCCCAACAGCACCCACTACGACGCGGCATCTTTCGTGAGTTTCTTCGAGGACCACGACCAGGTGGGTAACCGCGCTGCCGGGGACCGTCCGGGCCACAACGGGGCCGACCCGAATATCCAGGCGGCAGCTGCTGCGCTGTACCTGCTCGGGCCGTTCACCCCGATGATCTTCATGGGCGAGGAGTGGGCCGCGTCCACCCCGTTCCCCTTCTTCAGCGACCTCGGCCCTGACCTCGGCCCGATGGTGACCACCGGACGGCGTCGAGAATTCGAGAAGATGGGCTGGCAAGGAGTGATTCCCGACCCTCAATCGGTCACGACCTTCAAATCTGCGCAACTCAACTGGGCCGAGCGACGTGAGCCTGACCATGCACACATGCTTGCGTGGTACCAGACGTTGTTGGACATTCGCTCGTCACTTCACCAGCGGAGCTCCCATGACCTGAGCTCCACGTCGACGGAGACCCCGTCCCCCGACGCCGTCGTCATGAGACGCCCTGGAGTGACCGTCATCGCAAGTCGGAGCGAAGTTCCGGTGACCGTTTCAGACCTCCCCGAGAATCCCTCGTCCACATTGGTGATGGGTCACCAAAAGGTCACCGAGACTTCGATCACCCTAACCTGCCCCGGCTGCGTCGTCATCGTCGTGTGATTCCGGGGGCGGGCCATCGCGAAACGTGATAGGATTTGCCGCGAGGATGCGATGGAATCGTGTGCCGCCGTCACACACCCATCAGCGATTCACTTTGCGGTCAATCCGTCCTTTCACGGCCCCCGAACGAGAGGAATGGACTGTCCGTGATCGACGTCATGAGCGAGCCAACCTCCTCCGTGACATCCGTGAAACCCCGACAAACCCCCCAACGACGCCACCTTTGGGACCATCTTCGCCAATATCGCGCGCGTACCATCGTGGCTGACATCATCGTCATCGGCGTGGTCCTCGTCGTCGCGGTACGAGCACGAACATCAATGACGGTGTTCCCGACAGCCACCGACGTCGACAACAATGTCATTCCCCTCGCTGGAGTCATCGCAGCGGCCTGGCTGACGATCATGGGAGCCATCGGCGCTTACCGCACCAAGTATCTCGATGCCGGTATGGCCCAGTACCGCGCTGTCCTGGCCGGGTCCACCGTCACCGCAGCTTTGCTCGGCGTCTCGGCATACCTCTTCATGTACCCGCTCTCCCGCGGTTTCTACTTCCTGCTGTTCCTCTTCGGGATTCCGGCGCTGTTACTGGAACGATTCTTCATGAGGCGCTGGTTGCACCACGAGAGGCGCCGCGGGCGGTTCCGCCGCAGCGTCGTCATCGCGGGAGACTGTGCCCACATCGATGACCTGACCAAGGTCCTACAACGTGAGCGGTGGCTCGGGTATGACGTCATTGGCGTCCTGACGCGTGGCCAGGAAAGCTGTCAGGTCATGAGTGTCCCGGTGCTGGGTGAACCAAGGGATGTCGTCGCCGTCGCCCAACACACCAAGGCGTCCGCCGTCATCTTCGCCGAGGGATCCTTCTCCCGGGCTTACCAGTTCAACCAGTTGGCGCGTGCTCTGGAGGGCCAGGAGACCGAGCTCATCATCGTCCCGGCGCTGACGGACATCTCCTCGCAGCGCATGACGATCCGCCCGGTCGCCGGCATGCCGCTGGTTCACATCGAGAAGCCGCAGGCCGAGCGTGCTGGGGGATGGCTCAAGAGATTCTTCGACATCATCGGCTCCTTGCTCCTCCTCATCGTCACCTCACCGATCCTCCTCATAGCCGGCATTGCCATCAAGTGCGAAGATGGTGGTCCCGTCTTCTACAAGCAGCGTCGAGTTGGGCGCAAGGGTGAGATCTTCGAGTGCTACAAGCTGCGCTCGATGGTCGTCAATGCCGACGAGGTCAAGGCCAAGATGCTGGCCGACAAGAACGAGTCGGACGGCGTCCTGTTCAAGATGAAGGACGATCCGCGCATCACCAAGTGCGGCAAATTCCACCGTCGCTACTCCATCGACGAGATCCCGCAGTTCTACAACGTGCTGCGTGGAGACATGTCCCTCGTCGGCCCTCGTCCAGCATTGGAGAATGAAGTGGCCGCCTACGAGTCTCACGTGCGTCGTCGTCTCGACGTGCGCCCCGGCGTGACCGGCCTGTGGCAGGTGTCCGGACGCTCCGACCTGTCCTGGGAGGACACCGTCCGTCTCGACCTCTACTACGTGGACAACTGGTCGATCCTGCAGGACGCCAGCATCCTCGTGAAGACCTTCCGCGCGGTGCTCACCTCCTCGGGAGCGTACTGATGGTCACCCGAACTCAGCATGTGGCACGAGCCCTGACGTGGCTCTACCTTCTCGTCGCCGCAGTCGGGGTCATAGCACCGATGGGAGCCCGAATCGGAACCCTGAAATGGCGGATCGGCTACCGCCTCACTGGTGGAGTCACGCCCATCGGAGCACACCCCCTGAATGGCGACCAGGTCGCCATGGTCGGTGATCACGCCCTCAACGTGTTCATGCTCTTTCCTCTGACGCTGTTGGCCAGCCTCGGCTGGCCGAAAATGCGCTGGTGGATGTGGGGCATTGCCGCCACGATCATTGGTATCTGTTCCGAATCGGCCCAATACGTCCTGCCTCAGTTGGGCCGTCGCCCTCTCATCTCCAACGCCGTCGAGAATGCTGTTGGCGGCTGGGCGGGAGCTGGAATCGCGGCGTGCTTCCATCACCTCAGGCAGGGGTCTCCCACATCGTCCAACCGTTCCCACCGCGAACCATCCGAGAGGTGCACACACCAGTGAAGATCGTCATTACCGGAGGGGCCGGCTTCATCGGCCAGCGCGTTGCTCGTCGTCTACCTGATGACGAACTCGTCGCCGTCGACATCCTCGAACCGCAGACTCACACCGACATCGACGCCGACCGGGGGCGTTTCCCCGGCCAGGTCATCGAGAAGGACGTCTGCGAGCCCGAGACCTGGGCCAGCCTGGACCGACCGGACCTCATCATCCACCTGGCGGCCGAGACCGGCACCGCCCAGTCGATGTACCAGACGGAGCGTTACCGCCGGGTCAATGTAAACGGCACCCGTCTGGCTGCCGAGTCGGCGCTGACGTGGGGCTGCCCGGTCATCATGACGAGTTCACGCGCCGTCTATGGTTGCGGTCGCTGGCGCCTGCCCGACGGGACCATCGCGTACGGCACCCCGTCAAGCCCCGACGCCGTTCCCGAGGACTCCCGCGAATCCGATGACCACTGCCCGGTGAGCGTCTACGGCGAGACGAAGTCTGAGGGGGAGCACATCCTGGCTGAGATCGCCGACCGGGTTCCGGTGACGATTTACCGTCCGCAGAACGTCATCGGCCCCGGCCAGGCGCTCCACAACCCATACACCGGGGTGTTGGCGGCATGGCTGGCGATGCTCAAGGAGGACCGTCCGATCACGGTCTACGGAGACGGCACCCAGACCCGTGACTTCATTCACGTCGACGACCTTGCCCGGATGATCGTGTGGTCCGTCAAGAACCTGCCGGAACTGGGGTCTCCCCAGATCCTCAACGCCGGTTCCGGTGTGCGCACCACTCTCACCGAGCTGGCCCAGTACTGCATCGACGGCGCCCCTGTTCATCGCGAGGCCGGCATCACCCACGTCGACGTCGTGCGCGCCGGGGACATTGATCATGCTTGCGCCGACATGTCGCTTTCCAAAGGTCTGGGCGTCCCCCAGCCGACCTGGTCGACCCCCGACGCCGTCAAGGATTTCATCGTCTCCGGCTGGGACAAGCCCGGGGCGAAGGCCTCAGCCTGGGACGATGCCCTCGACGAACTGAGCCAGCACGGCATGACGAGCAACTCTCAGGAGGACCGATGAGCCCGAGCACCCTTGCCATCATCCCGGCCCGGGGCGGGTCGAAGGGGATTCCGCGCAAGAATCTCAAGGATCTTGCCGGCAAGCCCCTGCTGGTGTGGACCATCGAACAGGCCCTGGCCACACCTGGCCTGGACGTCTACGTGTCCACCGAGGATGCCGAGATCGCAGCGGTCTCCCGCAAGGCGGGTGCTGGAGTGATCGAGCGTCCTGATGCACTGGCCCAGGACACCACAGCCACTGAACCCGTCGTCGAGCACGCCATCGACGTCCTCATCGAGCAGGGACGACGCCCTGACCAGGTGATGCTGCTGCAAGCGACCTCCCCGCTGCGCCTGCCCACCACCATGGGACGCGCCCTGGAGGAGTTCGCGGCCTCTGGCGCCGACTCCATGGTCGGTGTGGTCCCCGAACCGATCTTCATCTGGCAGAAGGAGCCGGGGGTCGTCGCACACTACCCGTACGAGAACCGCCCCCGACGCCAGGACATGACCCCTGAGCAACTGCGTTACCGGGAGACCGGGTCGCTGTACCTGACCAGGACCGAGATCTACCAGCGTGATCACAATCGTCTCGGCGGCCAGATCGAGTTGTTCGTGATGGATCCCATCGAGGGAATCGACATCGACTCCCCGCACGACTTCGGCATTGCAGCCGCTGAGCTCTCCCGGCTCGCCCACTGACCCCCACGATCCGCATCCCAGGAAGAGGCCACCTCATCCCATGATCATCAACCGCCAGACCACCCCCTTCACCGTCTTCGGCGAGGACACCGTCCTCGCCGCGCTGACGAAGATCACCGACAACAAGTCGGGCATCGTCTTCTGCGTCGACGAGCACGGCATGCTCACCGGGTCCTTCTCCGACGGTGACTTCCGTCGCTGGATCACCTCCGAGGGCGCCGGCGACATGACGACCCCGGTGCAGGCTGCTGCCAACAAGGACTGCATACGTGCCAACCTCGGCGCTGATGTCGCGGCCATCTCCGGGCTGTTCCGCCCGGGTGTTGAGGTCATCCCGCTGGTCGACGAGCGTGGCCACTTGGCCGCCGTCGCCACCGAGGGTGCCGCCGAGATGACCATTGGTCGCCACACCATCGGTGAGGGTCATCCCTCCCTGCTCATCGCCGAGATCGGCAACAACCACCAGGGTGACGTCAAGCTGGCCAAGCATCTGGTCGATCTGGCCAGGGAGGCTGGTGCCGATGCCGTCAAGTTCCAGCTGCGTGACATGGATGCCCTCTACCGTCAGGCCGGTGGCGCCACAGCCGGTGAGGACCTTGGCGCCCAGTACACCCTCAACCTGCTGGCCAAGTTCTCGCTGAGCCCCGAGCAGATGATCGACGTCTTCGATCACTGCAAGGCCGTCGACATCGACGCTTTCTGCACCCCGTGGGACCTACCCAGCCTCAAGGTGCTGGCCGACTACGGCGTCCCGGCTCTCAAGATCGCCAGCGCCGACATGACCAACCACTCCCTGCTGCGCGCCTGCGCCGCCGAGCACCTGCCGATGCTGGTCTCCACCGGTATGTCGACCGAGGACGAGATCCTCGGGTCGGTCGACGTACTGCGTCGTGCCGGTGCCCAGTTCGCCCTGCTGCAGTGCCAGTCGACCTACCCGGCCCCCTTCAAGGACGTCAACCTGCGTTACATGGATCGTCTGGCCGTCCTGGGCAACTGCCCAGTCGGTTACTCCGGCCATGAGCGTGGCTACCACGTGCCGATCGCCGCGGTGGCCCGTGGCGCCCACATCATCGAGAAGCACTTCACCATCGACAAGACCCTCGAGGGCAACGACCATCAGGTCTCCCTGCTTCCCGAGGAGTTCGCCGAGATGGTCGTCCGCATCCGTGAGGTCGAGCTGGCCCTGGGCACGGACAAGGCCCGCGCGGTGTCGACCGGCGAGATGATGAACCGCGCCAACCTCGCCAAGTCCTTGGTGTCCACCCGAGCCCTGCACAACGGCGAGGTCATCACCCGGGACGCCGTGGCCGTCAAGTCCCCAGGCCGCGGGCTGCAGCCCAACCACCTCGACGAGCTGGTCGGTCGCACCATGCGTCGCGACATCGACGCCGGTGACTTCTTCTATGACACCGACCTGACCGACGCCGTCGCCCAGGGTCGCAACTACACCTTCCGTCGCCCGTGGGGCCTGCCGGTGCGCTACCACGACGCCCGCAAGCTGCTGTCCCACTCCGAGACCAACCCAAATTTCCTAGAGTTCCACCTGTCCTACAAGGACGTGGAGATGACGGCCGAGCAGATCGCCGAGGCCTTCGAGCACCGCAAGTTCGACGGCATGACCTACACCGTCCACTGCCCGGACCTCTACGCCGGCGATTTCATCATCAACCTGGCCTCCCCCGACGAGGACATCTGGGAGCGCTCGATCGTCGAGGTGCAGAAGGTCATCCAGATCGCCCGTGACCTCGACACGTGGTTCGACGCCGATGAGCCCCCGGTCGTCATCTGCACCATGGGTGGGTTCACCAAGGACGCCTTCGTGGCCCCTGAAGAACGCCCGGCCATGTACGCCCGGATCGCCCAGGCCCTCGAGCGGATCGACGAGGACGGTGTCCGTCTGACCTCGCAGACCCTGCCGCCCTACCCGTGGCTCATGGGCGGTCAGCAGCACCACAACCTCTTCATGGGTCTCGACGACACCGTCGAGTTCTGCCAGCAGTACGGGCGTCGTCTCACCTTCGACCTGTCCCACTCCAAGCTGGCGGCCAATTTCAACAAGATCCCGTTCAGCGAGTACGTGGCCAAGCTGGCGCCGCTCAGCGACCACCTGCACATCGTCGACGCCGAAGGTGTCGACGGCGAGGGCCCGCAGATCGGTGAGGGCGAGATCGACTGGCCGATGACCGCCAAACAGCTCGACGAGCTGGCCCCCGAGGTCACCTTCATCCCGGAGATCTGGCAGGGCCACGTCAACAACGGTGAGGGATTCTGGACGGCCCTCGAGCGCCTGGAGCAGTGGTTTTGATGAACCGACCGACCGCCCTGTGGGTGTCCCCGGTGAGCAGCCTCGCCGGGGTGGCCCGACATGTCCTCGACGTCGCTCAGGTCGGGATTCCCGGCTGGCGGATGGTCGTCTCATGCCCCTCCGGCCCTCTCGCCGACAGGCTCCGGGAGATGGACGTCGAGGTCGTCGACCTTCCCGTCGAGACCGGGACCGCGGTCCGATCCTTGCGCGCGACGATTCAGCAACTCGGGCCTGACATCGTCCACTCCCACCTGGCCGAGGCCGATTTTCTGGCAACGATGGCCTCGGTGGGCACCGGGGTGAAGCTGGTCTCGACCGAGCACACCATCCCGACGGACCGGTTCATGTACCACTCGAACCGGGCTTCGGCAGTCTTCATGGAGACAGCCCACCGTGTCCGGCTGCACCGATTCGCCCATGTCGTCGCCGTGTCTCAGGCGACAGAACGGGAAATGCGTCACCAGTGGCACACCAAGGTACCGATCACAGTCGTGCTCAACGGTGTCGACCGTCCCGCCACCCTGCCGCCCCGCGAGCCCGGTCTGAGGCTGCTGTCCCTGGCGCGGCTGTCGAAGGAGAAGAACATCTCCGCGACGATTCGCGCCTTCGAGCACATCACCCGTGAGCATCCGGAGGCGACCCTGACGGTTGCCGGCACTGGGGAGGAGGACACTTCCCTCAAGACTCTGGCCCACCGTCTGGGTCTCGACGACAAGGTGAGTTTCCCCGGCTTCGCCGACCCGGACGAGGCGATGGCCAGCCATGACGTCATCGTGCAGCCCTCGAAGTCGGACAACTGCTCCTACACCCTGCTCGACGCCCTCGCCTTCGGAATGGGCGTGGCAGCGAGCCCGGTCGGGGGCAATCCCGAGATCATTCCACCCCGGTGCATCGCCGAGGCTGACGACGCCGAGTCACTCGCGAAGGTTGCCATTCGCCAGGGGCTCCATCTAGACAACCGTCCCACCCTGACCGACGCCATTCCCACCGTGGCAGGAATGGCCGAGCGTATCTCCGAGATCTACCGGAAGGTCGCGGGATGAACACCTTCACCATCGCCTCCAACCAAGGCACGATGGGCGGCGGGGAGGTCATGATGCTGGCCATCGCCGAGGCCGCCCGTGAATTGGGACGCGACGTCACCATCGTTGCACCCCAGACTCCCGGCGACGTTGTTGCGGAAGCCCGCAAGCGGGGTTTCCGGGTCATCGCCATCCACGGCGACACCACCGTGAAGTACCTGGAGAATCTGCGTCGCTGGGACGCGCGTGAGCGCACCGGGCTGCTGTGGTGCAACGGGCTGCGCCCGGCCTTCGCCACCTCGGGGCACCCCGACCGGGTCGTCCACCTGCATCAGCGGCCACTCGGCAAGCTGCGCGCCCTGGCCGTCGTGGCCCGTCACGGGGCTCTGGCAACGGTCGTTCCCTCGGCGTCAATGGCTGAGGCAGTCTTCGATGCTCGGGTGATGTGGAACTGGAATCCCCCAGCACGCCACCGTGCTCCTCGCCCGGTGGAGGGCACCGTCACAGTCGGATTCCTCGGTCGACTGTCATCCGACAAGGGGGTCCCGCGACTGTGCGAGGCGATGGCCGAGTTGAAGCGCCGACACCCTGGGCGATTCAGGCTACTGCTGGCCGGGGAATCCCGGTTCGTCGACCCGGCCGACGCCCAACTCGTCGCCCGTCGCATCGCGAGTCTGGGCGACCTCGTCGACCACCGCGGCTGGATGGACCGTGACGAGTTCTTCTCCTCAGTCGATCTCTCGGTCTTCCCATCTGTATGGCCCGAGCCCTTCGGCCTTGTCGTCTCCGAGGCAATGTCGGCGCGCTGCCCCTTCGTCCTCACCGATGCCGGGGCACTGCAGGAGGTCGCCGGCCCCGATCATCCCTTCGTGGCGCGAGCGGACGACGCCACCAGCCTGGCCGATGCCATCGAGAGGGCCGCCGAGGGCTACGACAAGGGTCTCCTGGACGCAGCTCACGACCGCTGGCAGGAGAACTTCTCCCCCGAGGCCGGACGCACCCGTCTCGCGGAGATCCTGGCTGACGTCGATCCGGAGCCCGACCAGGGCGCCCCGCACGTCGCCATCGCCCACGACTACCTCACGCAACGAGGTGGTGCAGAACGTGTCGTCACCCAGTTCGCCAGAATGTTCCCGGAGGCCCCGATCATCACATCGGTGTATGAATCGGACCTCACCTACCCTGAGTTCTCCACTCATGAGGTCATCACCTCTCCGCTGAACAGGATCGGATGGCTCCGTCGCCACTTTCGAGCCGGTCTTCCGCTCTACGACTGGGCCTTCGACCACACCGAGGTGCCGGCGGGGACGGACACCGTTCTCGTCTCGACGACCGGTTTCGCGCACGGGGTCAAGACCCCACCGAACTGCCGGAAGGTGGTCTACTGCCACTCCCCCGCCCGTTTCCTCTACCTGGCCGACGACTACCTCGGCGGACAGTGGTGGCGCTCCCCGAAGGGGATCGTGCTCAAGGCCCTCACCCCGCCGCTACGACGCTGGGACCAGAAGGCTGCCGCTTCCGCCGACGAATACCTGTGCAACTCGACCGTAGTTCGCGACCGCATTCGTGACGTCTACGGCATCGAGGCGACTGTCGTCCATCCCCCGTACTCGTTGGATCCGGACGGCCCACAGGAGCCCCTACCGGGGTCGGAGAACCTTCCATCGTTCTTCCTGACAGTCAGTCGGCTGATGCCCTACAAAAATGTCGACGTCCTGCTGCACGCTTTCGCCGACATGCCTGACGAGCACCTGGTCATCATTGGGTCAGGGCCATTGCGCGATGAATTGCACGATCTCGCCCCGGCCAACGTATCCTTCTTCGAGGGCATCAGTGACGCCCAGTTGCGGTGGGCCTACGCCCACGCGGCTGCTGTCATTGCGCCGAGCAAGGAGGATTTCGGTTTGACCCCCGTCGAGGGTTTCGCGTTCGGAACCCCCTGCCTGGCTCTGCACGCGGGCGGATATCTGGACACCGTCGTCGACGGCATCTCCGGACAGTTCTTCGACTCTGCGACTCCTGACGCCGTCGTCCAGGCCGTCCGCTCGTTCCGCGAGAACCCTGTGGAGAAACGCGCCGTTCTCGACCATGCCGAAAGGTTCTCCCCGGACACCTTTTCCAAGGATGTGCGACATGCGATGAAGGCGTCCACGTGACCGGTGTTCCGGTCATCCCTCCCGCCTACCATGCAGCACAGACGATGCTGTCTCGGCTCGACGAACGAACAGTCCTCAATGAGCTTCGGACATGAAGGAGCGCCCATGAATCCGCACGGTGCACGGACTGCGGTGGTCAATCAATTACCTGAACCAGTGCGTCAAAACGCGCAACTGGCACGCCGGGTGTTCGGGCATTGGAGGGACAAGGACCGACGCGAACGCGATCTGACCGTTGCTCGTGGCATGAAGGGCACGTTGCCGCCCGTCCGGCCGCGGCGCCGCGATCAGGTGTGGGCCGTCTCGGTGGTCTTGAACGAGGTCGACATCATCGAGTCGACCGTCAGACACCATCTCGACCAGGGGTGCGACCACATCCTCATCGCCGACAACATGTCGACCGACGGCACGTTCGAACTCCTGCGCGACCTGTCCCGCACCCTACCGGTCACCGTCTTGAGCGACACCACCAAACCCTTTTACCAAGGGGCGAAGGTGACCTGGCTCAGTCGGGTGGCCTGGCTGTCGGGGGCTCGCTGGATCATCCCCTTCGACGCCGACGAACGCTGGTTCGCACCGGGTGAGTCCCTCCGGGAGTTCTTCACACGAAACACCCACCCCATCGTCGCTGCGACCCTCCACAATTTCTATCCCACCGATGACGATTCCGACACGTGGCGAATGCAGGTCGAACCCCACCCGATCGCCAAGGTCGCATATCGCAGCCACCCCCTCATCGAGGTGCAGGAAGGAAACCATCACGTTGCCCTTCCCGGGTACCCCGGCTCCCACTCGGATCTTTACATGGCACACTTTCCGTGGCGGTCAAAGGAACAGCTTCGCCGGAAGGTCCTTCAGGGTGCCGAGCGGCTTCGGATGGCGAATCTCGGCGAGGAAGTCGACGGCCACTGGTGGCAGATGGCCGACACCATCGACACCCGCGTGGAGGAGACGTGGAACTGCATCCTCGGCCATCAGGACGTCGACTTCGACTTCGGGTACAAGCCCGTTGGGGAACTGACTGCTGTTCCGGTCCTGGACTGGCAGACGTGGCCGGAGGAATTCACCCCCATGGATGAAGGAAGGAACAGTGGATACACGAGCGACCCTCACTGAGTTCGCGCTCCGCGCCTCGCGGAAGGCGGCCAGTATTGTTGGAGCTACGGCCCACAGCACGGAATCGCGGATGTCTTGGGTCCAGGCTTCCCTCTCTCACAAGATCGACTTCGCGATGAAGGGGCTGGACTGCCCCACCGCGCAGCAATACCTCGACGGCTGCAGTCGTCTCACACGACCGATCAAGACCGAGGAAACGTCACGGCAACCGTCGATCGTCGTTCTCGGCATCCTGGACACCAGCGCCATCTTCGGTGGCATGGCCACCCTCTTTCGTGTCGCGGCCGCACTGGCACAGCAAATGGGCAGGCCCCTGGTCGTCGCGCAGACGATGGGTGCCACCAACGCGAATGCGTGCGACACCTTCCGTGCCCTGGGGCTGACTCCCGACGCCGTGAAGGTGACTTCGGTTGACATCCGCGACCGGACAAACGATGTTCTTCCCCTCCACGAGGACGACATCGTCGTCGTCAGTGCTTGGTGGGACGCCGTCGCCATCTCGAGGATGGACCGGAAACGAGAGTTCGTTTACCTCATTCAGGACTATGAACCCATCTTCTACAGCAACTCCGACGACTTCGTAGCCGCCGAGGTCAGCTACCTGAGCGGGAAGTTCGTACCGATCTTCAACACCTCCGAGCTGCGGAAGTTCTTCGCCACGAAGGACTACTTCAACGCATCGGACGCCTGCTTCTTCGAACCTGCTGTGGAGTTGCCAGCCATCCCACGGTCCCAACGCCCTGATGACCCCCACAAGCTGTTCTTCTACGCACGCCCCGGCGTGGCACGAAACCTGTTCCGCACCGGTCTGGCGGCCATTGACCTCGCCCTGGGCCAACCCGAGATGACCGGCTGGGAGGTCCACTGCGCGGGCAGCACCGAAGTTCCCGAGGTCAGGTTCCGCAACGGGACCAAGCTCATCCGCCACGGCAAGATGGCGGCCCACGACTACTTCGCCTCGCTGGGCACCTATGACATGTGTCTGTCCCCCATGCTTGCTCCGCACCCGAACTATCCGACCCTCGAGTTCGCGATGGCAGGGGTTCCCGTGGTGACGACGAGATGGGAGACGAAGACCGACCTCGAGCACTACTCCGGGCTGATTCGCCTGGGTGCTCCCACCCCCGAGGCACTCGCGGAACGGATGGTCGAGGTCGCACGCATGACCGACATTGAGAGGGCGACCCGCGCCCAGCAGGGCAATATTCCGACGGCTTGGGACGAAACCCTGGCCCCCGCCGCATCCAAACTCGCGGAGCTGTTGAAATGACCAATCACCTCGGAGACCTCGTCACAATCATCGTGGTGTCATACAACCACGAGCGCTACATCTCCCAGTGCCTCGAGTCCATCGAGAAGCAGACCCTGCGCCCTAGTCGAGTCATCATCCTCGATGACCGCTCTTCGGACTCCTCTGTCCAGATTGCAGAACGCTTCGCTGATGCCTCGGACCTCAACGCCACCGTCATACCGCACCGCTTCAATGTCGGCCTGTGCCGAACACTGAACGAGGCCTTGGACATGGTCGACACGAAGTACTACGCGTACATCTCTGCCGACGACTACATGATGCCGACCCGGCTCGAACGCCAACTCAAGCTGTTCGAGACTCTCCCGGACGACTACGCCGTCGTCTACTCCGACGCATGGCGGGAAAACGGAGACATGGAGCGCCTACCCGAGCGGTTCAGCGAGTTCTACAGGTGGAAACCTCGCGCCGAGCGTGTTGGGGACGTCTTCCTCACCGTCCTCGAGTCGGCCTGGATTCCGGCCCCCTCCGCGATGGTTCGCACCGACTACGTCAAACGGATCGGAGGTTACGATCCGCAGATCTTCTTCGAGGACCTGGACATGTGGGCTCGCCTCGGGGCCCGGTGGAAGTTCGAGTCGATTGACGAGCCCCTGGTCGTGTTCCGTGAACTGGAGTCGTCGTTGGGGCACCAAGAATTCGAATCAGAGAATCCTCGATTCCTCGATGCACTGACCCGGGTGCTGCTCAATGCCGAAGGCCTGCGGCCCGAGCACGACGCGAGGATCCGCGCCCGACTCTGGGAACTCCTCATGAGGTCTTGGAAAGCCGGCATGCCGATGAGGGGCCGGGCAGCCGTCGCGAAACGGCTGGCTCCCCACACCGGCTATCGGACCTCCCCGCTGTACGCGGCGATGATGGGTGTCGGGCTGCCTCACCCGAGCCGCATCATCAACCGTCTGCGCAAGCCTCGCGGATGACGGTCGGACGGTTCCTGCCCGGCGGCGATCACTGCGGGAATTGGATCACTCCGGGAATCTCTGCGGGTGGAAGACCGACGCCACCTTGCACTCGAAGGAGTCCCATGAGTAGTGGTCGAGGGAGATGACGCGGCCCTCGGCCGCTCTCTTCTCACTGCGGTCGCCATCGGTGAGGGTCTCGATCAGCGCATTCACGAAGTCATCCGGATCGTCGGCGACAAGTCCGAAGTCCTGGAAACGGTGGACGCCTTCCGCGCCGATGGTTGTGGAGACCACTGGCACCCCTGCACACATTGCCTCGATCGTCTTGAACTTGACGCCTGATCCCATGAGAAGTGGAACCGCCACCACCGCAGCCCGGGCATAGAGAGGGTCAAGGTCGTCAACCCACCCCGTCACGCTGATGCCGTTCTCGCTCGAGGCGAGCGCGCTGACACGATCATCGGGGTCGCCTCCAGCTAGAGTGAGAGTGGCATCGGGAACCGCTGCTCGCACGGCCGACCACACCTGTTCGACCAACCACTGGGCTCCCTCGACATTGACGTCGCGACGGTAATAGCCAACGACCAGCACCTCGTGTCCCTCGGGTTCACGGGCAGTCTCGTTGATGCCTAGAGGAGGACAGATGACCTCCACATCGGCCGCCCCGAGCTCACGCAACAGATCAGAATCCTTCTCGTTGAGAGTGACCACTGCATCGAGGTGCCGGAGAACCGCTCGTTCCTGCATCCTCGTCCATGCCGTGATGGCTTTCCAGCGAAGCCGTGCGGCAGATGTCGAGGTCTCGTCGGCCCGTCGAGAGAAGAGCTGGCTCATGACGTCATGGAAGGTCCCCACAACACGTGCATGCGGATTCATACGCTTCAGAATCGGGGCCAGACGTATGAACTCCAGCCATTCAAGATCGATGACGTCGGCCTGTTCGATCAGGCGACGCCCCTCGCCATCGAGCAACCAGGGCAGCCAGCGCATCGGGGACGCGGCCGGATCAAGACGCCGAATCGCGTTCTCGAACCGTCCGGGCAACTCGGCGCGGTCAAGAATGGAACCGGCAGGGTGCTCACGTCGAGGAGGCACCACGCCGCGGACATCCTCGAGAACCTTGCCGAGTGAATCCGACGGGGCGACGGCAACGACCTGGCCCCACCGACGATGTACTCTCGCCACATCGCGGAAGTAGCGCATTCCCGCGCTCGGAGGGTCCACCTGAGGCAGGCCTCCCCCCATCATGACGATGTGCGACAATGCGACATTCCCTTCTAAACTCATGTCTGCCGGACACATGTCCAGCCAACCAGAGTAGTGCGCCTACACACCGCACAAGACCAACCGTGGCTCCGCCGAGGTCACGCATCACCTAGGAGATCAATGCCGAGCAAGGAGCAGCTGCGCCTAGCCTACGACCACCCAACCAGACGCAAAGCTGTCATGGGCATCATTGGCTCATCCATTGCCTCCATCATTGACATGACAGCCGTCATGGCCGTCGCTCCTCTGTTCCAGCTCCTCATGGGCGCAAATCTTCACACCATCGGACCCATCGGGAACCTGACCGCATCTATTACAGGAGACTCGTCCCGTGGCCACGCGATCGCATTGGTGGGCGCAGTGGTTTTCGGGGGCTTCATCATCAAGGACGTCTTCAACATCTTCTTCGGCTGGTGGATGAGCACCTTCATCACCACCACCCAGGCCAAGGCATCCGTGAAGCTGATGAAGTACTACTTGGACGCACCCTTCTCACTGCATGCACAGCGTGGGACGGTCTCCTTCCTGAACACTCTCGGCCCATCGGTTGGTCAGGTGTACACCTACCTGCTGGGCGGTGCGATGTCCGCCATCAGCTCAGGAATCACCATCCTCTTCGTGGCCATCGCCCTTCTCATCGCAACACCGCTACCATCTCTCTTCGCCTTCATCTACATCGGTGGAGCCGCCCTGATCTACTCGCGCATCATCAAGCCGCGGTCCATCCGCGCAGGCTCTGAGGCTCTCGCCGCTTCCAGAGCGGGATACAAAGCCGCCCTGCACGCGCTGGGCGGTATCCGGGAGGTCATCATCCGCGGGTCCCAGCCCCACTTCATTCATCACTACGAGGACTCGCAGATCCGTGCGGCACGAGCCAGTCGCGACGGAAACTTCTACGGCAGCCTCCCGCGATATCTGCTGGAAGTCCTCTTCGTCATCGGCATCACGATCCTGGTCATCGTGACGATGCAGGTCTCCGGTGGCGAGAGCATGATGGCCTCGATCGCTGTTCTCGGCGCAGCCAGCTTCCGGATCCTCCCAAGCATCTCGACCCTCTTGGGTGCTCTCAACACCATGCGCATGGGTCTTCCCGGCCTGGAGGACCTCAGCCATGACCTCCGTGCGGCCGAGGCCCTGCGCATCGAACGCTCGTCCACGACGGAGGCACCCCTCGCCTTGGAGAAGGAAATCACGGTCGACCATCTCTCCTTCCACTACGAGGACGGACCCCTCGTCCTGGACGACATCTCGCTCACCATTCCCGTCGGCCAATCGGTCGCCCTGGCCGGAAGCTCCGGCGCTGGGAAGTCGACTCTCATTGATCTCATCCTCGGACTGCGCTCTCCCTCAGACGGCGCCATCCGCTCCGACGGCACCGACATCGCCTCGGCGATGGCGTCCTGGCGCAAGAACATCGCCGTCGTCCCACAGGAGGTCTTCCTCCTGGACGCCAGCTTGGCTGAGAACATCGCCTTCGACCAGCCCCGCGACGAGATCGACGAGGCGAAATTGTCCCGAGTCATCAAGCAGGCCCAGCTGGACGACTTCATCGATGATCTCCCGGACGGGGTCGACACCGCGATCGGAGAGCGCGGATCCCGCCTCTCTGGTGGGCAGAGGCAGCGTGTGGGTATCGCCCGTGCCCTGTACCGCGAACCTGAATTGCTCATCATGGACGAGGCAACCTCCGCCCTCGACAACGAGACCGAGCACAGGATCACCCAGACGATCGAGTCACTGCACGGAAAGATGACGATGATCATCGTCGCCCACCGACTTTCGACCGTCCGCAATGTCGACAAGGTCATCTTCTTCTCGCACGGGAAGATTGACGCCAGCGGCACCTTCGAGGAAGTCCAGACCCAGAGCGAGGAGTTCGCCCACCTGGTGGCGCTGGGAGACCTGTCAGGAAAAAAGGGGTGAGCCCCGCCCAGTATCTTGCCCGTTCACCTCGCAGGCTCCCGAATCATACCCGGCCAGCCCGTGAAGCTGCTTTCTGAAGCATCGTCCGCGAAAGAGGGATCATGCCAACACTTGCGCTCACCCTGCCGTTTCCTGTAAACGCAACTGAAAACTCAATCTCAATCGAGCCCAAAACCCTCTCCGGGCTCGAGGAATATGCGCGTCTGTGGGACGGAGACATGGTCCTCGTGGCCACTCGCACGGAACACACCGGGATGGCTGGGACGACTTGCAGCACGGCATCACTGCCATTCGATGTGACACTTACCCCCGACCGAATTTCCACGTTGCGGGACATCAACCCTGATGTCGTCCTGACGGATCTCACCGTCATGAACCGTGAGATCCCCCACCTCCACGATGCCATGCCCGTCGTGATCATCGTTGAGAATCCCCTGCGCGCCCGCCTGCAATGGGCCCACTCGAATGCGCACAGCCATATCGATGCGGCTCGCCAGGCTTTCGGACTGATTCGCAAGGAACCACATATGCGCTCGACTCTCAGGAAAGCCGCAGGCCTGCAGCTGAACGGTCGCCCTGCAGCAGAGGCGTATGGTCGGGTCAATCCCAGCTACGTCATGTACTACGACACACGAGTGCGCCGCAATGACGTCCGCGGCGACGCCCATACGGACTCCGATGTCTTCCGACTGGCATTCTCCGGACGCTGGTTGTATCCAAAGGGGTTTGACGCCGCGCTGGAGGCCTTCCGCCACGCTCGCGAACTCACTCGGCGCCCGCTCGAGTTGCACCTGTTCGGCGGTGGCGCTCTCGCCGATCTCGTTGACGATAGCGATCCCTCGATCATCAACCACGGCATGGTCGATTTCAGCGAGGAGTGGATGCCCTTCTTCCAGCGCGACATCGACCTCGCTGTTCTGCCCCACCGCCAGTCGGACCCCGCGGGAACCTATCTGGAAGCTGCAGGCTGTGGTGTCCCGTTCCTGTCGTACAAGAACCTCGTCTCGGACGATTTGGCAAAGGAAGGGCTTGGCTGGACTGTACGCATGAACGACATTGCCGCGTTGGCCGCAAGGATTGCCCAACTCGCCGATCACCCTGAAATGCTCGAGCAACCGCGCCAAACCGGCATCAAATTCATGCTGGAACACTCAATGGAGGCTGAGTTCCAGAAACGCATTGACCACCTGGCCAGGTGTGCCCAAGGCGAGTTCACCGCATCATGAAAAACACGGGGTCATCCGTTCAGAGGGACGGATGACCCCGCCGGACAACGACTGATCAGCAGGACAGCGCCTTGGCAACAGCGAGCGCCGGTTCCACCTCGGGAGATTCGTAGGGCTGAGTCGGAGACGATCCCCATCGGGACAGCCCATACCGGCTCCAGAAATCCTCGATCCATGATGGTGGAACGGGATAGTGAACCCAGGCCGGCAACCCTCGGCACGCTGCCTCCAGAGTTCCGGTCGAGAAGATGGAGACGACCGGTCGTCCCTCCTCAACCAAGGACTTCCTGGTCGACTCTATGACAACCCCCCTACGGGTCATCAGGCGGTGCTGGATGCGCGAAATGGCATCGGCCTCGTTGGGATGCGGACGGTAAATGGCACCCGTGGAGTTGCAGAACTCGGTGTAGATGCGTTGTTTGGAAGCTCGGCCGAGCTCTGCCCCGTGCAACTGCCCCAGCATCACCGGGGTGTCGTCCTGGAGTTCCGCCTTGGGCAGCCTCGACGCCTTCCACAACATCTGAGACCCCACCACCTCACTGGTTACGTCGGCACGACCCGCGCACTGGTACTCGGCATCGGCCTCGGACCACGCGAAGAGGTGATCCCCCGGACTCAGCGGAGGGGCCCACGGAGTCAGGAGACCATGCTGGATCACGCAGAAACGCGCATGATGTCTCTGCGCCCACGGCCTTACGGCAGCGGCCAGCGTGTTGAACGCCCCGAGGGTCAGAATCTGCTCAATCGAGGGAGGCAGCGGTGCGTCGGGATGCCACTCCATGGCGCGGACGTGACCTGCAGCAAAAGAGCGAGCCTCCGAATGACTCGACAACACCGCGGTTCGGTCCGGGTCAAGATGCGACAGCGGATCAACGGTGGCGAACCGACAACTCGCGGAAACCTGGTCGAGCACCACCAGAACGGAGGGTTTCTCGGCCGGCAGGTAGAGCATCGGCCTCGGAGCCGGCGGTCCCTGACGTAGAAACGCTCTGGCAGACGCCAGCCCGAACCGCACCCGGTTACGTTTGCGCGACCATTCCCGCCATGCATCGAGGTCTTCGGGAAACACCAGACCCGTGGAACCCATGTGCATCACCACAATCCATCCAGAACGGCAACCCGCTGGTCCAAGGTGTGCTCAGCCATCGTGCGAGCCCTCGCAGCCTCACGCAGGGATTCCATGCGCTTGCGGTCGGCAAGCACCATGCGGGCTATCTCAAGCGTCTCCTCAGCGCTGTGTTGCACCAGGACTTCTTTACCGGGTTCATAGAACTGGCTGACGTCATCCCTGTCGATGATCTGGACGGCACCCACCCCACACGCCTCGAAGGTACGCATCGTGAAACCGTCCTGATCACCGTGGATATTGAGGGTGGCCGCCGAATCCCGCATGATCGCGTATGCCTGACCAAGACGGACATCTCGGCCAGCCGGAATGCCGGATGACCCCAGCCGCCACGTCCTCAAGCGGTCAACTGGGTGGTCCGACCAGTCCCTACCGTATGCCATCACGGGAACCCCGTCGTTGACGAGGGCGGACAGGATCTCCATGCGCTTGGGCAGACTCGACCCGACGAAGCTGATGACGTCCTTCTGCCAATGGCCCTCGGTTCCCGTCTCTGAGTTAAAGGCCAGCGGGACATGATGGGCCTCAATCCCCTGTTCCCGAAGCTGAGCGACGTCTCCCCGGCTGTAGGTGGCCACGGTTGACACCGCAGCGGCGAGCTCAATGTCATGAGTCATGCGACGCAACTCGTCGTAGAACCACACGACCGAATGCCGCGAGGTAGCTCTCAGTTCCTGCCAGTAATCAGCCTCGAGCGCGTCACCGCGAACGGTAAGGACCAAATCTGCATGGACCTCGCGCAGGCGCTCGACGGCCCTGGCGGTGACGATCTGGGTCGACAAGTGCCCGGCCCGGCCGCGCACCTTGGCCGGCAATTCGTACCGAAGCTTGTTCCAGGCCTTCTCGATGGGCGGAGCTGCATCGTACTCATGGACGACGACCTCATATCCCCTCTTCTCGAAGGCTCTGCCAATGGCCTGACCGTAACCGTGGAAGCTTGGCGTCACGACGAGCAGCTTGGTCATATCGTCCCTCCTCGATTGATCAACGCAGCGGCGTCCCAGCGGCTGTGCCGTCGTCCGGCCATGTCCTCAAGGACGGCTGCCGATGGTCGCATTCTGGCTCCTCACATGACCTTCAATTACTGTGGACGAATAAGCTGGCCAACCATCAACCCCTGTGACATCTTTGTCTTTCTCCTTGTGCCACGGAACTCCGTACCGCTCGCACAGGGCTATTCCAATGACGATGAAGGCTGGAGCGGCAAAGAAAACCTCTCCCAGCTTCCAAGCACACACGAGAATGGCGATTACTGCGCCTTCCACGACTCGCTGCTCATCAGAGATCTTGATCCGCTGATCAAGAACTCCCCACACCACGACGACGAAAAGCCCGACGACAGCGACAAGAAGAGGGATGCCTCCCTCAACCCGCAGCGCTGCATAGGAATCATGGAAGAACACCCTTCGGTCATCCAAGACCATCACCCAGGCTGTGCCCAAACCGCTCCCGTACCACGGAGATGCCTGTTCCTTGGCAATCGTGGCGACATCAATAACGTCCCTGAACCAGTCCGTACCGGATCTGGTGGCGAAAACACCGGCCTCGGCAAAGTTCTCCTCGACGTACCGGATACCGATCCACCCAATGAGTGCAACACAGAGACGAAAGATGAGGCCAAGACGATTCCTCATCACAATCCAGACAACGCCAGCTGCGAACGCCATCATCGAGGTCCGTGATCCGGTGGCGAAGAGTGCAGCACCAAAAAGCAGGGCGGCAACCGCACGTGATCCGCTGGAGCGCAAAATCCCCAGCACTACAATCCCAATGATTGCATAGACCATGCCCGCAACATTTTTGTCGCCAAGAAAACCAACCAAATATCCTTCATATCCGCTGGAACGCAGCGGCGTGAAATTCGCGGGGATGTTCACGAAGATCAACCCGAACCCGTACCCGGCGATGAAGGATCTCCAGAGAAGTCGGCCTTGAGCGATGCACACGGAGAACAGCACCAGCAGGAACCAGCGAAAAGATCGCTGCATCCACGGTTGACCCTGATGGACGGATATGCCAACGACCCAGGCGAGCGCACCGAACCAGAACACGAGGTAATACCCGAGCCCGCGAACATTGACGGTGGGGCGCACAAAAGCTGCCACGAGAATCGCCGCCGCAATTAGACCAACGTCAATGGGAGCCGGAAGACCAATGTCATAGCGACCGGCGATGAACGCAAGACCGAGAAGGAAGTCCGGTACCCGAATACTTCCGACCCTGGCAGCGGCACTACGAACCCGCGTGCTCATAGCGGGATCCCGGTCCGCCACAGCAGCGGGTCGGGCCGTGCCATCAGTCACAACTCCAGTCATTTCGCCCGACGTGGGGTGATTTCTGCATCCGCGTCAGCGCGCTCCGTCTTCTGGACCCGGACCAGCCCCTCCTTCGGCTGCTGCGTGTCCTTGACAACGGCAATCGACTCCTGAGTGTCCTGCTCCTCCGTGCCATAGGAGGAGTAATAGCCGTGCTTTCCGTAATCGCCGTAAGAGGAGCCATATCCATAGGTGGATGCTCCGTAGCCGTAGAGCACGTCACCCATCTTCTTACGAGGCACACGAGTCAGGACCGAACCCAGGAGCGAAGCTCCAACCTGCTCCAGACGTTTTGCGACCAGGGACACCTGATCTCGGTGAGTCTTGCCGACGACGGCCACGTAAATAGTTCCGTCGGCAATGGCGCCAAGCAAGCCGGCATCCGTCACGGCCAACAGCGGCGGCGCATCGATGACGACGAAATATCCACGCTTGCGCAACTCGGCCAGGAGATCCTTCATCCGCTGGGAACCAAGAAGCTCGGAAGGGTTCGGGGGAATACGCCCAGCAGCCAGCATCTGAAGACGCTTGGTCTCGGTTCGCATCAGGGCGTCATCCAGACTCACATCGCCCGCAAGTACCTGGGAGAGGCCGACGCTCGCTTCTGCACCGAAGGCCTTGTGCTGCACCGGACGGCGCATATCGGCATCAACGAGGACGACCTTCTCGCCGGCCTGTGCCATGACGACGGCGAGGTGTGTCGAAACGGTCGACTTTCCTTCACCCGGGTTGGCCGAGGTGATCACGACAGTGCGCGGAGGATTGTCGACGTTGGCGAACCGCAGGTTGGTGCGAAGCTGACGGAAAGCCTCACCCGTGACACCGGAGATGTGCACGATCGACTTCTCGCGCTGCTCGGCAAGCTTCTTGTCATCCGGAATCACACTGAGGATTCCGGACCCAGTGAGTTCCTCGACAGTGGCCTGATCCCGAACCTTGACGTCGAATTGTTTGCGGATCACCGCAATGACCGCACCGATGAGGAAACCGACCACCAAACCGGCAGCGACGTATAGGGCCAGCGATTTCCCTCGGTCACCGCTCGGCAGCCCTGCGGACTCATAGCCAAGGACATGCACCGAGGTCATCTTGGCCAACTGGGCGTCGCTCTTCTTGCCTGACCCTGCAGTCTGGCCATAGGTCTCCATACGAAGCGCCTCAGAGATGAGCGCTTCCAACCCCGCGTTGGCAAGAGCCTGGGCGTTCTTGGCGGTGTCACCCGTTGCCTTGATCTCAATGAAGGCTGTGTCGCCCGGGACCGACGCCGTCAGCTGCCCATTCGCAGCCTCCGGGATCCCCTGTTTCTTGAGGATCTCGGCCGTCTTCTGAGCCATGGTTCGCGTCTCGACAAGCTCCGTGTAGGTCGTCGCTCGCTGCTGGGCAATGGTATTGCCGGACATTGCCCCGCCGACCGATGCAGAGTCGCCAGCGACGACCATTCCGGTCGCCTTCGCCGTGAACACCTCCGGACGCGTCAGCTGGTAAACCGCGCCGAGCAGTCCTCCCATAAGGGTGCAGACAATGAGCAGAGCAAGGTTGCGCCGCAAGATGCGGACGACGTCGACAACTGTCACGGGGTATGGACTCCTCTGGTGGTTCGCTGGCCCTCATGTGGACAGGCCGAAATCAGCCCACAGGCACCGTAATCTTACGGCACACAAATCCGTTGGGCGAGTTCGGACCAGACCGCTACCTCAGGGGTGGGTCACGAGACCACGCAAATAGGTTCCATACCCCGACTTCTCGAACATCTCAGCTCTCTCGAGAAGTCCCTCGTCAGTCAGGAATCCGCGTCGCCATGCAGCCTCTTCGGGACATCCCACCTGCAGGCCTTGCCGAGCCTGGATCGCGCGCACGAAATTGCCCGCGTCATTGAGGGAGTCGAAGGTCCCTGTGTCCAACCATGCGGTACCGCGCGGCAACAGTTCGACATGCAGTCGGCGCTGCTCCATGTAGGTGCGGTTGACGTCGGTGATCTCCAACTCGCCACGAGCCGAAGGCTTGAGATCTCGCGCAATCGCGACGACGTCGTTGTCGTAGAAATAGAGCCCGGGCACTGCCCAGTGCGACTTGGGAAGTTCTGGCTTCTCCTCGATCGAGATCGCAAGACCGTCGTCGTCCACCTCGACGACGCCGTAGGCGCGCGGGTCGGCAACCTGATAGCCGAAGATAAGGGCTCCGTCGACGGACTGAGCCTTGGTCAGCAACCGAGTTCCCAGCCCTGGACCGGAGAAGATGTTGTCTCCCAGAACAAGACAGGACGCGTCATCCCCAACGAAATCAGCACCGATGGTGAAGGCCTGGGCCAGGCCCTTTGGCTCGGGCTGCACCGCGAACTCGATGTCGATGCCGAACTGCGATCCGTCACCGAGCAGGTGGTGGAAGGCCTCAGCCTCGTGCGGTGTCGTGATGACCAGGACGTCCCGGATACCCGCGAAGATGAGGGTGGTCAGGGGGTAGTAGATCATCGGCTTGTCATAGACGGGCACGAGCTGCTTGCTCGTCCCCAGCGTGATGGGATGCAGCCGGGACCCAGTACCGCCGGCCAGGATGATTCCGCGCATGTGTTCACCATAGACGGTGGCCACTGTCGTCCGCATCGGTGGACGTCAGCAACCAGTACAGCTCGTCGGAGTTTCCACAGGTGACAGCGCAACGTACGATCCCGCGGTCGTCGGCGCATGACGACGCGTGGACGATCGTCCGCCACTCCGGGTGGCCTGACTGACGGAACGGAGTCTCCTCATAGAGGACGACCACCGACGGCCGGAGATGGGAGAGCACTGTCAGCACCCCGTCACGGACTGCCGCATGATCAGGATCGACCGTCACGAGTCGAGAGTTCTCTGAGAAACGTGGGCACCGCAGGTCCCTCCCCTTGTCGGGACGGGCTCCGGCCCCTGCTGGCAAGACGACGACACCATCTGGGTGGGCGTCCTGCCATGTGAAAACCTCGTGCGCCAAGCTCTCAGGTCGGTGGTCGTTCGGACCGACGCCGACGGTCCACACCTGCGCACCGTCCCGGCCAGCAAGGGCGCTGGCATCCCTGTTCGCGTCACCAGCGCGCATCTCGACAATGAGAAGGGACCGGCAATCTGGCAGGAGGTCCTCGGGACGCGACAGCGATCGGACCGGTCGACGTTGGGCACCGCTGTCCTTGCGATGTCGCCACCCATGCATGATTGTCGACCACTCATCAGCAAGCGTTCCTGCTGGGGCGACGTCAGCTCCACGAGCCTTCTTGAAGGTATTCCAACCCGTGTTGAGGACAGATGTCGCCACCATCCCAGCCAAGAAACGTCGTGCCCCGCCCCACTTGTCGAAGAAGCGGAACTGACCGTCGACGTTCCAGGAACGGACTCTCTCCGCCGATGAGGACCCACCTCCGACATGACCGATCTCGACCTGGGGCAGATAAACCGCCTTGAGACCTCGTTCCCCATGAAGCCGACGATGAAGATCCATTTCCTCGCAGTACATGAAGTAGTCCTCGTCGAATCCCCCGACAGCTTGGAAATCCTCCAAGGGCATCATGTGCGCGATACCGGAAACCCAGTCAACGACGACACCAAACCCACTCTCCATCGCGCGGTTCATCGAGGTGACGTCTTGTCCCTGGAGCCGGTCAAACCACTCCTGACCATGGAACCGCGCGCCCGGCGTCGCCCAGTTGACGATGTACTGATGGGGTTTGCCCCAGAACCTCGCCACTGGTGCCGCATGATCTCCCTGCCGCACCGCGGGCGCAGTGATGGCGCGTCCCCATGGCTTGGCTGCTTCAAGGAAGCGGCGTAGGAAGTCATACCCGATCGTCACGTCACTGTTAAGGAACAGCACGTACTCCCCATTCGCGGCTGCTGCACCCCGGTTGCAGGCAGCACCGTAACCGCCATTGGCCGCACCGTGGACAACCTTCCAGCCCTCCCCCTCAGGGAAGGTCTGCGGCGAGCAGTCGTCACTGACAATGATCTCGAAGGAGTCGACACCCTCCTGGGCCATCAGGTCACGAACCACCGACATCGTCGGCTCGACCTCGCCGTAGTGCGGGACGACGACCGACACCGCGGGAGAGTCAGTGCTCCAAGCACCTTCCACCGTCCGGGATGCGGCACTCGGGTGATCGTCACCGGTCGCGCGTTGCACGAGCCCTCGATCCGAGGGGAGCAGTTGCGAACCCCTCGACATGACCTCGTGCCGGGCCCGCTCCGCGAAAGTACGCACTGCCCGTACAACATCCCTCACGGCGTCACCGATCCTTTCACTCCCGATATCTGTCAATCCCGATGCCTGTGAATCCCGCATCTGTGCATCCTGATCGCACGATCGTCACCGACCCATCAATACTGATGCATCCGTGTGCGGGATGCCCACAACCCCGAGGAGGCACGGCCGAGGACTTCCGGACTCAGTTCCGACGTCCGCTCCTCAACCTGTGGAGGATCTCACGGCTCTTCCGCGAGGAGTCGACGACCTTCCCTCTCAGAGCCTTCAAACGGGTCTTGAGGGCCAGCCTTTCCCGCGGTGACATGACGTAGTCGTGGACCCGGGGGTTGTCCCCGTGCCGAATGGTGCTCTCGACACCGCTGGACGGCTCCACGAGGGTTGACTTCACAAGCCCGATACGCAGGCCCATCCGGCGCATCACCCTCCAATCGTCCGCAACCCAATAGGGCTTCCCCAGGGCTTCCCCTCATACGCGGCAATCGTTCGCGCGGCACTTCTCGTCATCGCGTACCCCACAGAGCCCAACTCGAACTGGGGAACGATGACATTCACCGCGCGGACGGCGGGCATCGGTGTCCCCGTCGACAACACCGAGACAGGCCTCGCCCCGATACCCAGCGGGTGGTGACGGCTGCAGTAATCCTTCGCCGGCTGGTCCATGGGTGCGCTGTACATGCCGAGTACCGCCAGATCGACGCCGAGACGTTGCGCCGCACCCAACGCTCGCGGAAGGTCACGTCCCCACCACGGGGATAGCGCGGCGTCATCCTCTGTGATGACGATCCAGTCGTCGGCACCCCCCCGCCGCCGCGGCGAAGTCGGAAATGGCGATCAGGTGACTCAGCGTGCAGCCGATCTCCCCAGGCTTCGGATAATGGAGGAAGGTATCCTCGAACAGCGCGGTGTCGAATCGTTCGGCGATCTCCTCCTTCGACATCAGACGACCGTCAATGGCGTCGAGAACTCGAAATCCGGCATCAACCAACTTGGGAACGGTCGTGTTGCGACGTTCGGCACTCGCAAGTGAAATCACCACCTTGTCCGCAATCACTGGCTTTCTGCGCTCATGGGCCAAGCAGTCAAACATGGGGGTCCACTTTCTCTTCCTGGATCCGAGCTTGGGGCTCTGTGATTCACCACACGATGGTAACGAAGGCATCCGTAATGGTGCTCACATCCCATCCACGCACGCCGCACCGTGTCATGGTGGAACTTCACGCAATACGCAAGATCAGCCATTCGTCCATAGACTGACCACCATGACCTCCCTCTTAGTCACCGGCGGAGCCGGTTTCATCGGCAGCAACTTCGCCCACTGGGTCCTCGACAACACCGACGCCACCGTCACCGTCCTGGATGCCATGACCTATGCCGCCAACGAGGCCTCCCTGGCAGGGCTGCCCCGTAACCGCTTCCAGCTGGTACGAGGATCGGTGTGTGATGCTGACCTCGTCGATGAGCTCGTCTCCCATCACGATGCCGTCGTCCACTTCGCCGCTGAATCCCACAACGACAACTCCCTGGACGGTCCGGCCCCGTTCATCCAGACCAACATTGTTGGCACCTTCACCCTGCTACAATCCGTCCGCAAACACGAAACGCGGCTACACCACATCTCCACCGACGAGGTCTACGGCGACCTGGAACTCGACGACCCGACGAAGTTCACCCCGCAGACCCGGTACAACCCGTCGTCGCCCTACTCAGCTTCCAAAGCCTCCTCGGACCTTCTGGTACGTGCTTGGGTACGCTCATTCGGAGTCCAAGCCACCATCTCGAACTGCTCGAACAACTATGGCCCACGCCAGCACGTCGAGAAGTTCATCCCCCGTCAGATCACCGAAATCCTGGAGGGACGCCGTCCCAAGCTCTACGGCGCCGGCCTCAACGTCCGCGACTGGATCCACGTCGACGACCACAACTCGGCCGTCTGGACGATCCTGGAATCCGGCCAGATCGGCGAGACCTACCTCATCGGCGCTGACGGCGAGCTCGACAACAAGACCGTCATCGAGCTCATCCTCGAGCTCATGGGCCAGCCCACCGACGGCTACGACCACGTCAACGACCGCCCCGGCCACGACCTGCGCTACGCCATCGACGCCACCAAGCTCCGCGAGGAGCTCGGCTGGCAGCCCGAGTACACCAACTTCCGTGACGGCCTGGCCAACACCATCGACTGGTACCGTAACAACGAGTCCTGGTGGCGCCCCCAGAAGGAAGCCACCGAGGCCGCCTACGCAGCGAAGGGACAGTGATGAGCGACCTCAGCATCGACACCACCGACATCCCTGGCCTCCTCGTCCTTCACCTGCCCCTGCACGGTGACAACCGCGGCTGGTTCAAGGAGAACTGGCAGCGCGAGAAGATGACCGCCCTCGGCATGCCCGACTTCGGTCCGGTCCAGAACAACATGTCCCACAACTCCCAGGCCGGGGTCACCCGCGGCATGCACGCCGAGCCCTGGGACAAGCTCGTCTCGGTCGCCAACGGACGCATCCTGGGCGCCTGGGTCGACCTGCGCGACGGCGACTCCTTCGGCAACGTCGTCACCGTCGAGATGGGTCCCGAGACGGCCGTCTTCGTCCCCCAGGGTGTGGCCAACGGCTACCAGGCCCTTGAGGACGGCACGACGTACACCTACCTCGTCAACGACCACTGGTCGGCCGAGGCCAAGAAGTCGTACACCTTCGTCAACCTCGCCGACCCGGCCCTGGGCATCGAATGGCCCATCTCCTTGGAGAACGCCGAACTGTCCGAGGCCGACCGCCATCACCCACCGCTGAGCGAGGTCACCCCCTTCCGCAAGCCCCGTACCGTCGTGCTGGGCGCCAACGGCCAGCTCGGCAAGGCACTGCGGCCGCTGCTGCCAGACGCCGAGTTCACCACCCGTGACACCCTCGACCTGTCCAACCCGGACAGTCTGGACGCCTTCGACTGGAGTGGGGTCGGCACCATCATCAATGCCGCCGCCTACACTGCCGTCGACGCAGCCGAGGACCCTGCCAACCGGGCCACGGCCTGGGCCGCCAACGTCTCCGGTGTCGCCCATCTCGCCCGGATCGCAGCATCCCGTCGAGCCACCCTGGTCCACGTCTCCAGCGACTACGTCTTCGACGGCACTGCCGAGGTCCACACCGAGGACGAGACCTTCAGCCCGCTGGGCATCTACGGCATCACCAAGGCCGCCGGCGACGAGAGCGTAACCGCCTACCCGCGCTACTACCTGATACGCACCAGCTGGGTCGTCGGCGAGGGTGGCAACTTCGTCGACACCATGGCGAACCTGGCCCGTCGCGGTATCAGCCCCCAGGTCGTCTCCGACCAGCACGGCCGACTGACCTTCACCCGTGACCTCGCCGCCGCCATCGTCCACCTGCTGACGACCGGCGCTGCGTTCGGCACCTACAACGTCTCCAACGAGGGACCGACGCAGACCTGGTTCGACATCGCCAGCGAGATCTTCACCCTGCTTGGAGCCGAGGGAACCGTCACCCCGACGACCGCTGCGGAGTGGGGCAAGGACAAGAACCTGGCCCCCCGACCGACCCATTCCACCCTCGACCTGTCGCGTATCGAGGCCACCGGGTTTACCCCGGCCACGGCCGCCGATCGACTGCGCGAACACCTGGGCGTGGCCAAGTGATGGACCTTGCCGCCCTCGGCACCACGGTGCAGGTCGACGTCTCCGGGACCGGGCTGGACGAGGAGGAGCTGCGCCATGCGTGGGCTCGCTGCCTCGCCGACCCGGATCCTGATGCGCTCTCCCTCACCCCCGGTCCGATGACGGCATCCTCCCTGACGCAGGAGATCACCCGAAAACTCATCTCCCGTCAGATCGGCCACCTCCTCATGTTTCACGCCGGCGCGGTGTGTCACCCAGCCACTGGGGACTCAGTTGTCTTCATCGCCCCTGGCGGCACCGGGAAAACCACCCTTGCCACGTACCTGGGGCGACGATATGGATACATCAGCGACGAAACGGTTGCCATCGAGCCCGACACCTGGCGGATCCTCCCTTACCCCAAACCGCTGTCTACCCGTCGTCCCGACCTCTTGGGGGAGAAGTCCGAACTCAGCCCCGACGACCTGGGGTTGCAGCCCTGCCACCCGCATCCGCATGTCAGCCACCTCGTATTGCTGGCACGAGACGACTCCCACGACACCCTCATCACCCCCGAGCGGCGTCTTGATGCCATGGTGACGATGGCCGAACAGTCCTCGTCCATCCACAAACTCCCCAAGCCACTGCACCTGCTGGCCGATCTCATCGACCACACCGGCCAGGTGTGGCGGGCCCAGTATGCCGAGTGCGAGACTCTCGAGCCCTTCATCAAGGATGCGCTGGGGGCACCATGTTGATCTCTCGCGCCGACGTCACCGACATCTGGTTCGAGGAGGGCGAGGCCCTCGTCATCGTCGAGGATTCCGTCATCCGTCTGAGCCCTCTGGCCGTGGCCATCTGGGGCGTTCTCGAAACTCCCTCGGAACTCGAGGAGCTGGGCTCCGAACTCGAGGCCCTCATCGGCCCTCCTCCTCAGGGCAACATGATCGAGATCCTCACCACCTCCATCGAGGACTTGTCCCGTCACCACGTCCTGACGGTGTCATGACGGCCCGAATTGATAGCATCCAAGCCGATGAATGACATGATCGAGGGGACACCGATCGGCACTGCGAGCCGTATCGAGTTAACCCACGGCGTCCTACAACGGCTGGCCGACCGATGCGGCGCCGACGTGCTACACATCAAAGGCCCCACTGTCTCCCCAGAACTTCTGGAGCACTGCATCGTCAATGACGAGGACACCGTCATCCCACGCGGCTCCACGGACGCAGACGTCCTCGTGCGTCCTGAGCACCTCGCCCAGTTCGAGACCACACTCGCACATCACGGCTGGCACAAAGTGGTTGACTTCCATGACGGCTCGGCCTTCGGTCATGCGGCCAATTATTGGCACGAACTCCTTGGCTACGCCGACATCCACCGTCAATTCCCTGGCATCAACATCGCGCCCTCACCGGCATTCCAAGCCCTGTGGACCCGTCGTCAAGGAATCGACATCGCCCACACCCCCATCCACACTCCCAGCGTCACCGACCAGCGTCTCATCCTCCTGCTGCATGCCGCCCGCAGTGGCAACCCGAACCATCCCGACAAGGTGCGGTGCTGGGACGACGCCAGCGATCAGGAGCGCCAGACGGTGCGCAGCCTGGCCCGCGATCTCGACGCCCAGGTCGCCCTGGCCGCCGCCATCGGCGAACTGGAGCAGTACCGCGAACACCGCACCTATGACCTGTGGCGACAGTTCTCGACCGGCGACCCCAGTCGTCTGCACGAGTGGCGCGCTCGAGTCCGCGCCGCTCCCACCCGCAAGGAAGCCGTCAAGGTAGTTCTGAATTCCCTCGCTCTCAATCGACCGCACCTCCGCATGGACCTCGGCCATGACCTCACCCGCGCCGACATCGTTCGCGGCTACTGGGACCGCACCGTCAGGGCCTCCCAGGAGGTCCTCCAGGTGGCCCGGAAACAGCTCAGGAAGCAGCTGGACCCCCGACACCGGAGGGGACACCGATGACGTGGCGGATCAGCCCCAACGTGGCCTGGACGTACGACGAGGATGGCGTGGCTGTGGCTACCGTCCCGGATACCCAGGTGTATCGCCTCGACAGCAGCGGCGGAATCATCTGGGACGCCGTCGCCGAGCGCCCGGGAGCGACGACCGACGAGATCGTCGCGGACGTTGCCGCCCTGATTCACGTGCCTGCCGACCATATCTGTGAGGACGTCATCAGCTACCTCCACCACCTGGAATCACTCGGTATCGTGATCGCGAGAGGTTGACGATCATGACCGAACACGCACAGTCGACGGCCCCGCTGCGAATCCATTTCGTCTGCACGGCCAATATCTGCCGCTCGGCGTATTGCCATGCCCGGGCAGCTCACCTGTTCAATCCCTCGCGCTTCGAGGTCTCCAGCTCAGGCATCCAGGCCGAGGAAGGCCTGCCGATGTGGGAGCAGATGCGCCGCGAGCTAGAACGCCATCAAGCCGAGGCGGCCGCGACCTCCTCCCACCAGATCGAGATCGACGACGCGGTGGAAGCCGACCTCATATTGACGATGACGGCCGGACAACGGGACGCCATCGTCGAATGGTGGCCGCAAGTGATGAAACGGACCTTCACCCTGCCGCAATTCGTCGCAATCGCCAGTGAGCTCACCTGGGACGACCCCACTATGGACCCTCGACAGGTCATTGGCAAGGCATTTCAGAACCGTTTCGCGGCTGGCTCGACGGACGACATCGAGGACCCCTACCGTCGCAGCAGCGAGATCGTACGGGCCTGCGCCGACGAATTGGACGGACTTCTCGAGGATCTAGAACACATGCTGACCCCCGTGAGGCCCCGTCGCGCGGCAGAATGAGCACCATGCACCTCGATCTCGGCCTCGCCCAGACCATCAACCGCGCAACCCACGTCACCCGCGGATTCCGCCGCATCGTCATGGTGACCGCCACCGGGGACAACCGTCCCAATCGCCTCGTCGCCGATCTCACCGACGAGTTCTCCCGCCGTGGAATCGAGGTGTCACAGCTTCCGATCGAAGAATCCAAGGACACCACGGCCCCCTCGTCGGTGCCAGCCCCGGCCCGCAAGGTCCTGAAAAAGTGGTCACTCCACCGTCAGGAGAAGGCTCGCCAGGACCTCGGCGAGAGCCTCGACCACCAGTCCGCGATCATCGTGACCGATCCCAGCCGTCTCGACGAGATCGCTGATCTCCCGGTCGCTGGTCAGGCCGACCGTCCGGTCGTCGTCCTGCTCGTCACCGACCCCGACAAGGCTCCTGATGAGCTCCCCCAGCTCGTCGACCTCGTCGTCACCCCGAACCCCGACACCAATCCCTGGAAGCACCTCGGTGTTCCGGTGCACTCCATCGGTGTGCCGGCCGCAGGTGCCAGCCCGACCCCTGGTGACCGTCCGAAGCGAGTCGCCCTGCTCGGCCCATGCACCGATGAGGAGCTCTCGGAAGCCCTCGCCACCTTCGACCGAGCCTGCCAGGTCGTCCCCGGCTGGTCCCTGGAGGTATGCCTCGACGACGAGACCCGCATCCACTCCGCAGTGGCAGCCCGCCGTGACGTCGGAATCCACCCGGCCGGATCTGAGAACACCATCATGAACCAGAGTGAGTTGGCCCTGGTCCTGACCCGCGAGGAGGACCTAGCCTCCCGGATCCTCGACGCCGCTGGTGCCGGACTGCCCGCCATCGCCTACGCCGACACCCCTGCGGCAGCTGACATCCTCTCTCGCAGCGGATATCCGGCCACGAACATGGAGGAACTGGCCAGCGCTCTCTCCCAGGGCATGGCTGATGCCCCGCTGCGTCGTATCCAGCGCGAGTCTGCGGCCGAGGTCGTCTCCGGCCATGGCAGCTCGAAGATCGGCGACGCATGGCTCGACCTCATGTTCACCGTGGGGCGCAGCCGCCGCTGACCTTCCCACCGGCCCCGGTGGCGCTTCCGAAGCCGCTTTCGAGTGCAACGTCCGCCACGCGGAACACGGCCGTCACAGGGTATCGTCAGACCTTCTGGGTACACTCGCATGGTGGTAGCCCGTGTGAAACGGACGACCAGCCTGACATGTCAGCCGGAAGGAGGAGCCGGGTGGGTTTCCTGGATAAGGTCGAGAAGTCGATCGAAGGCGCCGTCAGTGGCGTCTTCGCGCGCGCCTTCCGTGGTGAGGTTGAGCCGGTGGAGATCGCCGGTCGGCTGCAGCGCGAGCTCGACTCCGAGGCGCAGATCCTGTCCCGCGACAAGTCACTGGTTCCCAATGATTTCGTGGTCCGGCTGTCCAGCCATGATTACGAGCGTCTCGTCCCCTACACCAAGACCCTCAATGCCGAGATCATCCCGACTCTGCGTGATCACGCCAGCGAGCGTCACTACGTGTTCAACGGACCCATCCACATCCGTTACGACCTGGACGGCTCCCTGCCGGTCGGCAAATTCACCGTTCTGACGGGCGAGAACCACGCCAAGGCCACCGCTGGCCGTCGTGCGCCGCTGGTACTGGAGGTCAACGGGGTGCGTCATCCCCTCACTCCCCCGGGCCTGACGATCGGCCGAGGTTCCGATGCTGACATTCGCATCAACGATCCGGGCATTTCTCGTCTCCATGCTCGTGTCAACGTCTGGCCCCAGGGCGACGGAATCGGCCTGTCCATCGAGGATCTCAACTCCACCAATGGGGTGTCGGTCAACGGAGTCAAGGTCTCCAGCGCTGAGATCAGCGACGGGTCACGCATCGAGATCGGCTCCACACGGATGCTGGTCCATTCTCCGACGGGGATGTGATCGTGAGCGAATTCCTCGTCACGCTGTTACGCATTGCCTACTTGGCGGTGTTGTGGATCTTCATCCTGCTCGTCACGAACGTCATTCGTACCGACATCTACGGTCACCGGGTACCTCACAATGCTGAAGCCGCTGCCGTGGGTCCTGGGCGAGGTGGTAAGGGCCGCAAGGCTCGTCGTCGTGAGGTCGCCCCGGTACCGACTGGTCTGCAGGTCATCTCCGGCAGTGGGGCCGGCACATATGTCCCGCTGGCCAACGGCGTCACCGTGGGGCGCGGCAACGACTGCACCCTTCCCATTGACGACGACTACGCCTCCACCCGCCATGCCGAGTTCAGCCCCGGCATCGACGGCGCGTGGTTCGTCGAGGATCTGGCCTCGACGAATGGCACCCATGTCAACGGTGAGCGCATCGAGAACCCGACGCGCCTGTCGGTGGGGGACGAGGTGCGAATTGGCAGGACCGTCATGACCGTCACCGGCGGGCGGTGAGCGATGGCCTTCTCCCTCGACGTTCGATGCCACTCCGAAATTGGCCTGGTGCGACGCAACAACCAGGACTCGGGGTACGTCTCCCCGAGGATGCTCGTCGTCGCCGACGGCATGGGCGGTGCCGCCGCAGGTGACCTCGCCTCCACCGTCGCCGTGCGTCACGTCACCCGAGCTGACGAGAGGTTCTCCGGGGAGGACTCCCCGTGCCGCCCGCAGGGAGAGGAGATGCTCACCGTTCTGGCTGGTGCGGTGGCTGACGCCAATGACGAACTGGCCGACCTCGTGGCGTGGGACTCCTCCCTGGAGGGCATGGGGACGACCTTCTGCGGAGCGATGTTCTCAGGCACCCAGCTCGGCGTGGTCCACATCGGTGACTCCCGCGGCTACCTGCTGCGTCAGGGCCGCATGAAGCGGATGACCCACGACCACTCGTGGGTGCAGTCCCTCATCGATGATGGTCGGATCACCCCCGAGGAGGCCGCCGTTCATCCGCATCGGTCTCTCCTTCTCAAGGTGCTCAATGGCCAGCCCCAGCACGTCCCGGACACCCAGATCGTGGATCTTCGGTTGGGAGACCGCATTCTCTTCTGCTCTGACGGACTGTGCGGTCTCGTCGACGACGAGACGATCGCCGAGCACCTCAGCACCACCAATCTGGACGACGTCGTCGATCTGCTGGCGACGGACGCCCATGCCGGTGGCGGCACCGACAACATCACCATCGTCGTCGCCGAGGTCGTCGGGGCTGATCCCGTCCTGGACGCCTCCGAGCCCCACATCATCGGGGCAGCGACGACCCGCAAGGTTCCCGAGCACGAGGTCACCGCTCCGCTCTCCGTCGAGCAACCGTCCTCCGCGACGAAGGACGCCGGCACGTCGACCGTGCTCTTCGACTCCGAGGCGGAGGAGTCGATGCGCTATGCGCCCGTGGATTCCCGGACCCGCCGTCGTCGCCACTGGCTGTGGCCCGTGGTCGTCCTCGCCGTCGCCGCTGTCGTCGTCGGCGGCATCTTCGGCACTCGCGCCTACCTCAACACCCAGTACTACGTGGGTACCGACGGCAACGCGGTGGCGATTTATCAGGGATCACCGGACAGCCTGGCGTGGATCCAGCTCTCCCACGTCGCTGAGACGACGGACGTCAAGACCACTGATCTTCCGCGCTACTACCGAAATCGAGTCTCGGAGAACATCCGCGTCTCCTCGATGGAGTCCGCCCACTCCACGGTTGCTGAGCTGCGTACCGGAGCCGAGCATTGCAAGGCCGTGCGCGAAATGGCGACGACCCCGCCTGCTGCCCCGACCAGACCCTCGACGACCCCGTCGGCATCACCTCAATCGTCCGCCAGCAGTTCCGGTATTCCTCACCCGTCCGCAGTACCGACCCCCGCGATGCCCTCACCGAGCGCCTCGGGGCATGAGGTGAACCTCCCCGCCGTCAGTTCGGGTGATTGCTGATGAGTGTCGTACCGGAATTCGATGACGGCACCGTCGTCGTCCAGTCCAAGAGACGCTGGACGGAACTCTTCATGCTTCTCATCGCCTGGGCCATTGGCTTCGGCGGCTGGGTACTCACCGAGCTCAACATCAACCATGAGTTGCCCGAGACCTGGATGACGGTCGGCGGTGTGTGGCTGGGGATGGCTGTCATCGCGCACATCTTCGTGAGGATCGTCATTCCTTACGCCGACCCCGTGATTCTTCCCATCGTCTTCACCCTCAATGGGCTCGGGCTCGCGATGATCCACCGCATCGACCTTGTCCCCGACCCGAACAAGAACCGGATGGACACCCAGGCCATGTGGACGGCCCTGGGCATCATCTTGTTCGTGGCGACCCTGCTCATGCTGCGGGATCACCGCAAGCTGCAGAAGTACCCCTACGTGCTGTTCATCGTCGGACTGGGATTCCTCATGCTGCCGCTGGTCCCCGGCCTGGGAATGTCGGTGCTGGGATCGCGAGTGTGGATCCACGTCGGTTCCTACAGCTTCCAGCCCGCCGAGGTGTCCAAGGTGCTGCTGGCCATCGCCTTCGCGGCCTACCTCGTCGACAACCGCGATGTACTTTCCCGTGCCGGCCACAAATTCCTTGGCATCACCCTGCCGCGCGCCCGTGACCTCGGCCCGATCGCGGTGATGTGGGTTGCGACGATGCTCGTCATCGTCTACCAGAACGACCTAGGCACCGGAATGCTCTTCTACGGCATGTTCGTCGTGATGCTGTACATGACGACCGAGCGTGTCGGATGGGCGATTTTGGGAGCGGCCAGCCTCGTCGGCGGTGCTGCGCTGGCTTACGCCTTCTTCGGCCACGTCCGCATCCGCTTCGACTCCTGGCTGCACCCCTTCACTGACTACAGCCAGAATTATCAGATCATCCAGGCCCAGTTCGGATTGGCGTGGGGTGGTCTCGCCGGTCGCGGCTGGGGGCTCGGCCGCCCTGGCATGGTGCCACTGGCATGGAGCGACTTCATCGCCACCTCGATCGGCGAGGAGCTCGGCATCACCGGCCTCATGGCCGTCATCGTGATGTTCTTCATCCTCACTGCTCGCGGCATGCGCACGGCCCTCGGCTGTCGCGACGAGTTCGGCAAGCTCATGGTCGCTGGACTGTCCTTCACCCTTGCTCTCCAGGTCTTCGCCATCATCGGTGGCGTCACCCGGCTACTGCCCCTTACCGGTCTGACGACGCCATTCATGAGCCAAGGCGGGTCGTCCCTGGTGGCCAACTGGATCATCGTCGCGATCATCATGATCGTGTCGCACCGAAACCGAAAACCTGACGACGACTTCGTCGCCACTGTTCCCGCCGACCCCCAGGCCCAGAACGCCACCGCCGTCATCCCGAATGGAGGCACGCGATGAACAAGCAGATTCGCGGAGTCTCCCTGCTCGCTGGGCTGATGTTCCTGGCCCTCATGGCCAATCTCACCGGATCAGCCATCTTCCGGCAGGCCAGCCTCAACAACGATCCTCGCAACGTTCGAGTGCGCGACGCCGAGTTCTCCCAGAACCGTGGTGACATCCTCGTCGGTTCGATGCCCATCGCGACCACCAAGTCAAGCGACGGCAAATTCGCCTACCAGCGCGTCTACCCCTCCGGGCCGGAGTACGCTCCCATCACCGGGTACTACTCCTACTACTACGGGCGTTCCATGCTCGAGCAGACCCAGAATGCCCAGCTGACGGGTACCTCCGACACCCAGTGGCTTTCCCGAATCACGGGGACGTTGTCCGGTCACAAGCCTGAGGGCGGCTCGATCACCACGACGATCAACGCCAAGGCCCAGGACGCCGCATGGGAAGGTCTCAAGGGCAAGAAGGGCGCCGTCGTAGCGCTCGACTACACCACCGGCGCGGTACTTGCCATGGCATCCTCCCCCTCCTACGACCCCAACGATCTGGCCTCCCATCGCCTCGACCACACCAGCCAGGCATGGAAGGAACTCGTTGCGGACAAGTCGTCTCCGCTGTCCAACCGCGCCGCCCGAGAGATCTACGCACCCGGTTCAACCTTCAAGCTGGTGACGGCCGCTGCAGCTCTGCAGAACGGCTACACCCCGAATTCCACAGTGGATGCGCCGGAGAACTGGATCCTGCCCGGCACCCGCACTCCGTTGACGAACGAAACCAACTGCGGGGGCAAGCAGATCACTCTGACCCATGCCCTCGACATCTCATGCAACACCGCCTTCGGCAAGCTCGGGGTGGGCCTAGGCCAGGACAAGATCCGTGATCAGGCCAAGCAATTCGGGTTTGGCAAGGTTGTCGACTCCGACATTTCGTCGGTCGCCTCGAGGTTCCCCGAAGACCTCACCGACGCTCAGCTGGCGCAGAGCTCCATCGGCCAGTTCGACGTCGCGACCTCCCCGCTCCAAATGGCGATGGTGACCGCCGGAATCGCCAACGGTGGCAAGCTCATGACCCCCTATCTCACCACGCAGGTTCGGGCATCGAATCTTCAGGTGGTTTCCGAGCATCATCCCAAGCAGATGTCGCAGCCGATGACGAAGGACTCGGCCGAGCAGCTGAAGTCGATGATGGTCTCGGTGGTCAACAACGGCACTGGTAAGAGGGCACGCATCGACGGGGTCACCGTTGGCGGAAAGACCGGTACTGCGCAGACGATGAAGGGCAAGGCTCCCTACGCGTGGTTCGTTGGGTGGTCGGACAAGCCACACGTCGCAGTGGCGGTCTTCGTCCAATCCTCAGACACCGCCATCGACGAGGTCTCCGGAGGCCGACTCGGGGCTCCCATCGCCAAAGATGTCATCGAGGCGATGAGATGACAGTTAGACAGACAACCAGCACATTCCACCACGTCTCACCACAAAGGAGATCCCTCAATGAGCACTGAGAGTTGGCTCTCCGGGCGTTACGAACTGCAGAACCTCATCGGTCGTGGCGGCATGGCCGATGTCTGGAAGGCCCGCGACCACCGTCTCGGCCGCGACGTCGCGGTCAAGAGGCTGCGCGCCGACCTCGCCAGCGACGACACCTTCCAGGCCAGGTTCCAGCGTGAGGCGCAGTCTGCTGCACGCCTCAACCATCCGAACATCGTCGCCGTGTATGACACTGGTGAGACGCAGGATCCGACAACCGGCCTGCAGGTGCCCTACATCGTCATGGAGCTCATTGACGGTCATACCCTGCGCGACGTGCTGCGCGACGGCCGCAAGATCCTTCCCCGCCGCGCCCTCGAGTTCACCCAGGGTGTGCTCGAGGCGCTGAGCTACTCCCACGCCGCCGGCATCGTCCACCGTGACATCAAGCCGGCCAACGTCATGCTCACCCGTGAGGGGTACGTCAAGGTGATGGACTTCGGCATCGCCCGCGCGGTTGCCGACACCTCTGCCACCATGACCCAGACGGCAGCCGTCATCGGCACCGCCCAGTACCTCTCCCCGGAGCAGGCTCGCGGCGAGACAGTCGACAACCGAGCCGACATCTATGCCACCGGCTGTCTGCTGTACGAGCTGTTGGTCGGACGCCCGCCGTTCATCGGCGACTCCCCCGTCTCAGTGGCCTACCAGCACGTCCGGGAGATCCCGGCCCCGCCGTCCTCGCTGGATTCCGAGATCACTCAACAGATGGACGCCATCACCCTCAAGGCCCTGGCGAAGGACCCGACCGATCGCTACCAGACCGCCAAGCAGATGCGTGACGACATTGATCGCCTGTTGTCTGGACGCGAGCCACTGGCAATACGGACTCACGCCGATCCCGAGGCTGACACGGAGGAGCAGACCCACCTCGTCCCGGCTGCTGCGGCGACTGCCACCGCGACTCGTCCCGCTCCAGCTGCCGCTGCTCAGCGAGATGGTGTCACTCCGGCTCGGACCGAAAGCCCCGAGGAGCCTGAAGAACCCCGGCGCAAGCGTTGGCCGATCGCCCTCGTGACGATCCTGGTCGTCGCGTTGGTCGCCCTGCTCGGATTCGGCCTGTACAAGATGTTTGATGACCCCTCCTCGAACCCCTCGCCGTCTCCGACGACGCCGTCGAGCACCGTGAAGATGGTGGATGTCCCGGCGGTTACTGGTCTGAGTCAGCAGGGAGCTACCTCGACCCTCGAGAACGCCGGCCTCAAGGTGAAGGTCGAGCACGTCCAGAAGGATGAGTCCACTGCCAACCAGGTCGTCTCCCAGGATCCTGCTGCCAATCAGAAGGTTCCTGAGGGCAGCAAGGTGACGATCACCGTCAATGACGGGCCGAAGAAGCTGACGATCCCCCAGAACACCGTCGGGATGTCCAGGTCGGATGCCGTCAAGGCCCTCAAGGACGTCGGATTCTCGGACACCCAGATCAAGGTCACCGACGACGATCCGAAGACCGAGCCGAATACCGCCAAGGCGGGCACGGTTGACTCCGTCAGCCCGGCTGCGGGGACGTCGCTGACCCCCGAACAGCAGGTGACCCTGACGATCGCGACCGGTAAGTCGATCGTTCCCAATCTCAAGGGCATGAGCGTCGAAGAGGCCAACGCCGCTGCCAGCTCGAACGGATTCTCCATCTCCGTGGAGCGTCAGACGACGTCCTCGGCCGCTCCGGGGACGGTGTTCGGCCAGGACCCGGATTACGGCGCCACTGCCAAGCGGTCAACTGCCATCAGGGTGCTCGTCGCCGTGGCACCACCGGAACCGACCCACGAGGCCCCGACGAGCCCTACTCCGAGCGAGGACGACCCCTCGACGTCGATCGCACCGGTCCCGACGTCGACGGCCAGCCCGTCGTCATCTCACGGCTGAATCAGCAGTCCGCCGCGCTCATCAGCGGGCTCATCTGGCTGGCGCGGAAGGGGGCTTCCGGGTCCCCGCATTCGGCCAGCCAGGTGGCGAGCATCTGATGACCGTGCTGGGAGAGTACTGACTCGGGGTGGAACTGCACCCCCTCGACCGGCAGACTGCGGTGACGCAGGCCCATGACGACACCGGTGTCCGTGCGTGCTGTCACCTCCAACTCGGTCGGGACTTCATCGACGGCCAGGGAGTGGTAGCGGGTGACGACGAGCGGGTCAGGAAGACCAGCGAAAACTCCCGCCCCTTCGTGGTGAATCGGCGAGGTCTTGCCGTGCAACTGCTCCTCTGCACGTCCGACATGGCCTCCCCACGCGACAGCCATGGCCTGCATTCCCAGACACACGCCAAAAATCGGTCGGGGGGCACCACGCAGGATGTCCACGCACACTCCGGCGTCTTCGGGGTGTCCGGGGCCAGGCGACAGCAGGATGCCGTCGAAAGGAACCCACCACTGCGGATCCTCGAAAAGAGGATCATCGTTGCGAACCACCGTGGTGTCTGCCCCGATCTGTCCCAAGTAGGACACGAGATTCCACACGAAGGAGTCATAGTTGTCGACGACGAGGATCCTGGCTGTCATGGGGTCATTGTGTCGCAGGCCGGCGTCGAGACGCCATCATGCTCAGGTTGTGTCAGGCGCACCGACTCAGCGGGGAGTGGCGTGGCCCATGGCGACGGTGCCGGTGTAGGCCGGCATCGTGACCGTACCGACCCGCTCCACCGACCATCCGAGCTGGTAGGCACTCACGTACCCCTTGTAGATGCGCACCGCCTCGGAGGTGTCGAGAGCTTGCTCCATGGCGGAGCGGTCCCCAATCGCCTCGATGACGTAGGGCGGGGCGTAGGCGACTCCGTGCAGGACGACGGTGTTGCCGACACATTTCACGGCTGTGGTGGAGGTCACTCGTTGTCCCTGGATGGTCATGGCTTCCGCTCCCCCAGCCCAGAGGGTGTTGACGACCATCTGGATGTCCTGCTGGTGGACGACGAGCATGTTGGCGTCGACCCCGTCGGGATTCTCACTGAGGGGAGCGTCATCGAGGGTGACCCGCAGTGCCTTGCCGCTGACAGCTCCCAGACCCACCGAGGGCGCCAAGGCTGACGCCGAGGGGACGGTCGAGGAGGTGACGCCCGGGGTCTGATCGGCCTTGGAGAGCTCGTCAACCTGGGCTCGCAGGCTGGCTGCCTCTTTCTGCAGGGCGGCATTGTGACTGGCCTGATTACGGACGAGGGTGGCCATGTCAGTGTCGCGTTCGGGACGAAGGTCATGACCACGCGAATTGACCGCGGCCGTCGTCATCATGAATCCGGCCGTCACCATGACGAGCACCGTGGCGAATCTGGCCAGCCGTGGATGACGGGAGTCTGAGCGGATGTCCTGGATGAGGGGGTCACCGACGACGTCCTCATCTACCTCTTCGGGCGTGTCAGCCCCGTCAGGCGCAGGGTCAGTGGCGGGAGAAGGATCGGAATGCTCAGGGGTGGAGTCATCACGACGGACGTCCTCGGCGTCGTCGTCGCTCATCGTCCCCTCCTCGCAGCCCGACCCGTGTCGCCGGAATTGGCGATCGTCCTCTAGGCTAGCCAAGTAACACTTGTCCCAATCACGCTCGGTGGGCGTGTCCTCGAAACCCCAGGAGTAGTCACCGTGCCCGAATCCAAGGTCAGACCGGAAGCCAAGAAGAAGGCCCAGGCCAAGAACCGGGCCAAGGTCGAGGAGCGCCGGGCCGAGAAGAAGGCTGCGCCGGTTGATCGTTCCTGGGTGCCGAAGGTGTTCGTCCCCCTCTTCCTACTCGGTGTGCTGTGGCTGATCGTCTACTACATCGCAGGCAACCAGATCCCCGGCATGAAGGATCTCGGCGACTGGAACGTCCTCATCGGCATGTGCCTCATGGCCGCCGGTTTCGGCGTCGCCACCTTGTGGAAGTGAACTGGCGCAGGCAGAACTGGAGGCTGGGGCTCGCCCAATCCTGAAACAGAACAGAAAGGCCTGCCGGGACATTCCCGGCAGGCCTCACATCGTCAGTGCTCGGGCTTGAGCAGCGGGAAGAGGATCGTCTCACGGATACCGGCGTCGGTGAACAGCATCACCAGACGGTCGACGCCGAGTCCCAGACCGCCCATGGGCGGGCAGCCGAACTCGAGGGCTTCGAGGAAGTCCTCGTCGAGCTGCATGGCTTCCGGGTCACCGGCCGCAGCGGCCAGGGACTGCTTGGTGAGAACCTCGCGCTGGATGACGGGGTCGACCAGCTCCGAGAACCCGGTGCCGCGCTCCATACCGCCGATGATGAGGTCCCAGGCCTCGACCATGCGCGGGTCGTCGCGGTGCGGGCGGGCCAGGGGCTGGGCGATGGCCGGGTAGTCGCACACAAAAGTGGGGTTGATGAGTTCAGGCTCGACGAGCTCGCCGAAGAGCTCCATGACGACCTTGCCGGCCTCCCAGGACGGATCGAGTTCGATCTCGTGTTCGGCAGCAATGGCCTGCAATTCCTCCAGCGGAGTGTCGAGGGTGACCTCGCGTCCCAACTTCTCCGACAGGCCCGGGTAGACGCTGACCCAGCGCCACTCCCCATCAAGGTCGATGGTGCCCTTGGGCGTCTCGATCTGGTGGATGCCAAGGGCGTCGGCCACCTCCATGATGATGTCCTTGATGACCTCGGCGATGGTGAACTGGTTACCCCAGCTCATGTAGGCCTCGAGCATGGAGAACTCGGCCGAGTGGCTGGAGTCGATGCCCTCGTTGCGGAAGACACGGCCCATCTCGTAGACACGGTCGGTGCCGCCCACCATCGCGCGCTTGAGGTAGAGCTCAAGGGCGATGCGCAGGCTCATGTCGATGTCGAAGGCATTGAGGTGGGTGTTGAACGGACGAGCCGCGGCACCACCGTGGACCAGCTGCAGGATCGGGGTCTCGATCTCCAGGAAGCCACGCTCATCGAGGGCGTGACGCACTGCGCGGGTGATGATGGCGCGGGTGCGCACCATCTGACGGGACTCGTCGCGGACGACCAGGTCGGCGTAGCGACGACGCACCCGGGACTCCTCCGAAAGCTCCTTGTGGAGGGTCGGCAGGGGACGCAGAGCCTTCGATGCCATCCGCCACTCCGAGGCCATGATGGACAGTTCGCCACGGCGGGACACGACGACACGGCCACGCACCCACACGTGGTCTCCGAGGTCGACGTCGGACTTCCATGCCGCCAGGGCCTCGTCGCCGACCTCGGCCTTGGAGAGCATGACCTGCAGACGTTCGCCATTGGAAGTCTCGGTGAACCCATCCTGGAGGCTGGCGAAGCAGAGTTTGCCGGTATTGCGGACGAAGACGACACGCCCGCCGATGGCGACCTCGTCGGTGGTCTCCTCGCCGGGGGCCAGGGTCAACTCGCCGAGGTCGTCGGTGTACTTCTGACGGATCTGGGCCAGGGTGTGGTCGCGCAGCAGGTCAACCGGGTAGGCCTGGCCTCCGTCGGCAATGATCCGGGCCCGCTTGTCGAGACGAACCTGCATCTGCTCGGAGACCTCAGGGGACTGGCTGGAAACGGTGTCAGAACTCACCGGGAAATCCTATCGAAGAGGAGGGGAGGGAACGATTTGGCCAAGCCATGTTTTTCGTGCATCCCCTCGGGACACAATGATGATGGATCAAACTACCCCTCAGCCACCTTCAACCCACCAGCGACCAAGGCACCTCTGGCCCTCGATGCCAACGCAGGCAACGTCCCAGACACTTTCGTCTTCGTCGCCCAGAGCTTCGCACTGGGGCGCCAGGCCGCCGCGACCTCGTCCCACACCGGCGAGATCGAGGAGTCGTCGTCAATCTTGCGACCCAGATCAGCCAGGTCCCCGACGACGTCCTCGTTGCCGACCAACGTCTTGAAGGACGCCGGCGTCGTCATTCTCTCGGCCTTACCAGCTGGGATGAGACCACGCCCCGTCAGCAATTCGGGCTGGTCGTCGAGGGCGTCAGCAAAGTCCAATGCCTCACTTGGCGTCTTGCATCCCTTGAGGACCACCCACGACGAGCCCTGATACGACGCCACCCGTGAATCACTGCCCTCGAGCGGAGGAATGGTGGTGACCTTCCAATGGTGCCGCCCAGCCCCGACGACAGTCGTGAGATCCGGAAGATCAGCGGGAGCGCCAATGTGTCCGACAATCTTCCCGGAGGAGAAATCGGTCTGCACCGACTCCCATCCATGAGATACGACGAGTTGCTTGGCCTCGACCATCCGCTGCAACTCGTCGGTGAGCTTGCGCACCCCGTCAGAATCGATCCCAACCCGCCAGGTCGTGTCATTCAGCGGGACGAACCATGGCGATCCTGTGGTGTCGGACATCGCTGCCAGCCACCCGGTTTTCTCAACCGGCATATCTGACACCGCCTTGCCCGTAGACGCCAGAATCGTGGCCGCGGCACGGAACTCCTCCCAGTTCTTGGGAGCTGACACATGGGCCTCGGACCAGGCGTCGGAATCGTAGAAGAGGACCATCGGGGAGGTGTCCATCGGAAGTCCGTATGTCCGCCCCTGGTACGCAACCCGCGACATCGGGCCGCGGTCGTACTTGTCGCGGTACTGCTCGGCGTACTGGGTGACATCCTCCAGCACCCCGTGATGGGCCAATTTCGCCACCGACGTGCTCGGCACCTGAGCCATGCAGGGAGCCTTGCCCTCCTCAACCGACGTCTCCAAGGTGTTGAGGTACGTGTCGGTCGTCGAGGAGATCGCGTGCAAATTGAGTGTCACACCAGGGTTACGACGCTGGTACCCGTCACCGGCGCTCTCCAAGCTCGGCAGGTCAGATGCCATGGACATCCGATGCCAGACCTCGACCGAATCGTCACGACTAGGCTTGGCAAGTGGTGTCGACGTCTGTGAACACGCAGCTGTGCCGACGAGAAGCACCCCCGCCACCACAAGGGCCAGCTTGCGTCTCATCGTCACCTCTCACGACACAGCGGATTCAGTGTCTCACAGCCTACTGACAAGGCCGACCCGTCTGACGACATGCGGACAACACTGCTCATTTCCTCTAGGGTGTCGATCGTGCCGCTCGCGGCCGCCCGGCAGATCCTCTGACGCCGGTTGCACATGTCCCTGTCCGAGGAGCACTCGTGCTGACACAACTCGTGGCCCGACACCTTCGGCCCTATCGCCTGCAGGTGATCGTCATCGTCGTCGCGCAGATTTGCGCCCAGATCGCCGCGCTGACCCTCCCGACGATCAACGCTGACATCATCAACCAGGGAGTCGTCCGCGTCGACACCGGCTACGTCACCTCACACTCCCTCCTCATGCTGGCCGTCGCCCTGGGACAGACGATCTGCCAGGTCATCGCAGTGTTCCTGGCCGCCCAGGTCGCCATGGGAATGGGACGCGACATCCGCGACGCCGTCTTCACCCGCACCCTCGACTTCTCGGCCCGTGAGGTCAACCAGTTCGGAGCTCCGTCCCTCATCACCCGCACCACGAACGACGTCCAGCAGGTGCAAATGCTGGTCTTCATGACCTTGGCCGTCCTCATCGGAGCACCGATCATGATGGTCGTCGGCGTCGTCATGGCGATCCGAGCCGAGGTCTCCCTGTCGTGGATCATCGCCGTCGCCGTCGTGCTGCTGGGCATTGGAGCGGGGCTCATCGTCTCCCGGATGGGTCCGCTGTTCAAACGCCAGCAGAAACGTATCGACGACCTCAACCGCGTCGTTCGCGAGCAGATCACCGGCATCCGCGTAGTGCGAGCCTTCGCCCGGGAACGCCATGAGGCGGCCCGCTTCGACGCCACCAACTCCTCCCTGCGCGACATCCAGGTCAGTGTCGGACGAACCATGGCCGCGATGTTCCCGCTCGTCATGCTCATCATGAACCTGTCCCAGGTCGCAGTGTTCTGGTTCGCGGCCCACCAGATCGACAGCGGCAAGACCGAGGTCGGCGTCCTCGCCTCCTTCACCACCTACCTCATGCAGATCCTCATCAGCGTCATGATGGCCGTACTCCTCGTCGTCATGTGGCCGCGAGCCTCGGTCTGCGCCAACCGCATCGCAGAAGTGCTGCAGACCTCGTCGTCCCTCCACATTGACCCCGAACCGGTGACGACCTTGCCCGACAACCCCACCCTGCTGGAGTTCCGCGACGTCACCTTCAGCTACCCCGGAGCCTCCGCACCGGTGCTCCACAAGATCTCCTTCGAGCTGGAGCGCGGAACGACGACGGCCATCATCGGCTCGACGGGCTCGGGCAAATCAACCTTGGTCAACCTCATCCCGCGCCTCGTCGACGTCACCGACGGGCAGGTCCTCGTCAAGGGTGTCGACGTCCGCCGTTACGGCTCCGAGGTCCTGTGGAGCTGCATCGGTCTGGTGCCTCAGCGGCCCTACCTCTTCGGCGGCACGGTGGCCTCCAACCTGCGCGACGGCCGCTCCGACGCCACCGACGATGAGCTCTGGGACGCCTTGCGCATCGCTCAGTCCGACGACTTCGTCTCCCGAATGGACGGGGAGTTGGACGCCACCATCTCCCAGGGCGGCACCAATGTCTCCGGCGGCCAGCGACAGCGACTGTCCATCGCTCGAGCCTTGGTCAAGGCCCCCGAAATCTACGTCTTCGACGATTCCTTCAGCGCCCTCGACGTCGCCACTGATGCCCGGCTCCGGGCCGCGCTGGAGGCCCACCAAGGCAGTGCCGCGATGCTCATCATCGCCCAGCGAGTTTCGACGATCCGCAATGCCGACCAGATCCTCGTCCTGGATGCCGGACGCATCGTCGGCAAGGGAACCCATGACGAGCTCATCGAGTCCTGCCCGACATACATCGAGATCGTCGACTCCCAGCTCTCCACCGAGGAGGCGGCATGAGAGGCAAGGTCGAGAAAGCTCCCGCCCGCAACGAGCATGCCGAGCTCGCCCGAGCCTCGTCGCGGCGAGGCGGCGGCCGGGTCGCTGAGAAGCCCATCTCCTTCGGCCCGTCCCTCAGGCGGCTGCTCGGCCAGCTCAAGCCTCATCGCCTCGTCCTGACCATTGTCGTCATCATGGCTGTGATCTCGGTGAGCTTCAATGTCATTGGCCCCAAGATCCTGGGCCGGGCCACCGACGTCATCTTCGGCGGCATTGTCGGAAAACAGCTGGGCAGACACGTCCCGCAAGCGCGTGGCATGACAGCCGGCGAATTCATCGACAAGCTCGGCCAGGCCGGTCAGAGTGGCGATCGCGGGAAGATCATCACCCTGCTGCAGCAGTACCCCGATGTCATCATCGGTTCCGGCATCGATTTCCACCGACTCGGCGTCATCATGGCCTGGGCCCTGGGCCTGTATGCCTGCGCCGCCCTGCTGATGTTCCTGCAGGGATTCCTGCTCAACACCGCGATCCAACGATCCATGTACGACCTGCGTCGTCAGGTCGGTGCCAAGCTGGAGAGACTGCCGCTGTCCTACTTCGACGGTCAGCCCCACGGCGAGCTCATGAGCCGGATGACCAACGACATCGACAACGTCTCGCAGACCTTGCTGCAGACCCTCCAACAGCTCCTCAACGCCTTGCTGACCGTCATCGGCGTGTTGATCATGATGTTCTGGATCTCCCCGTTGCTGGCGGTGATCTCCCTGGTCATCATCCCGGTTGCCGGAGTCATCGCGGGAGCCATCGGCAAGAAGGCGCAGGGGCAGTTCGCCCAGATGTGGAAGGCCACCGGAGAACTCAACTCCCACGTGGAAGAGGCGTATTCGGGCCACGCTCTGGTCAAGACCTTAGGCCGCACCCAGGCCGTTGCCCAGGAATTCCACGAACGCAACGAGGAGCTTCGTCGAGCCACCGCCAAGGCCCAATTCATCTCCGGACTCATCCAGCCGGTGATGTTCCTGCTCGGCAACGCCAACTACGCCGTCATCGTGCTCATCGGCTGTCTGCGGGTGGCCAAGGGCCAGATTCCTCTGGGCAATGTCCAGGCCTTCATTCAGTACTCCCGAATGTTCACCCAGCCGATCACCCAGATCGCCTCCATGGCGAATCTGTTGCAGTCAGGAGTGGCCTCGGCAGAGCGCGTCTTCCAGGTCCTCGATGCCGACGAAATGTCCACAGACGCCGACAGCAGTCTCCCTGCCACCAAGGGACGTGTCGTCTTCGACCACGTGAGCTTCTCCTACAGCCCCGACAAACCTCTCATCGCCGACCTCTCGTTGGTCGCCGAGCCGGGCCAGACGGTGGCGATAGTCGGACCCACCGGTGCTGGCAAGACGACGCTGGTCAACCTGCTCATGCGGTTCTACGAGGTCGACGGCGGGGCCATCACCCTCGACGGCTTCGACATCTCCACGGTCCCCCGCACCGAACTGCGCTCTCGACTGGGAATGGTGTTGCAGGACACCTGGCTGTTCAGCGGGACGATCCACGACAACATTGCTTACGGCCGCCCGGAGGCGTCCGAGGAGGAGATCCTCGACGCTGCCCGGGCCGCTCACGTCGACCACTTCGTCAACACCCTGCCTGACGGTTACCAGACCGTCATCGACGAGGACGGATCCAACGTCTCCGTCGGTCAGAAGCAGCTCATCACCATCGCTCGGGCTTTCCTATCCGCCCCGGACCTGCTCATCCTCGACGAGGCCACCAGCTCGGTGGACACTCGAACCGAGATGCTCGTCCAGGAAGCCATGGCCAACCTGCGCAAGGGACGTACCAGCTTCGTCATCGCCCACCGGCTCTCGACCATCCGTGACGCGGATCTCATCCTCGTCATGGAACACGGCGACATCGTCGAGCAGGGGTCGCACGCCGAGCTCCTCGAGCGGCGCAGCCACTACCACGACCTCTACCAGTCGCAGTTCAACGCGGCGGACGCCGACGGGGCGGCACCGGCCGACGTGTGAGGGGCCGGGGCCCACGACCATCGGACGCTGCTCCGGAAACCCCCTGGCGACGACCAGCCCTTGGCGCGCAGCGGAGCCAGCGCGTTCGTCCAGGCGATAACGGCGTCTAACTCAGCCTCCAAGGAGGTGACGAGGTGGATCGTGGGGGTGGTCGTCACGGCCTCGAAGTCGCTGGCGAAGCTGATGGCGACGGTTGGGGCGAGATGGCCAGTCCCACGTGGCGACCTACCTGTACTGACCGGAGAAGTTGATTGATTTGCTGATGTGGCAAATTCTCTTGCTGGGTCGACACGCGTACTGGTCTCATAGAAGCTCATCGTCGGTCGGGAGAGGTGCAACATGAGACTTTCAGCGAGTCGGGTCGTTCAGGGCGTTGTCGTGGGGGTCGGCGCGACGGCAGTGATGGACCTGACGGCGGAGGTGTTGCGGCGTACTCGTGGTACTGGCTCGCTGGATTACGCCTTGGTCGGGCGCTGGCTCGGGCACATGCCCGCTGGCCGATTTCGACATGAGTCGATCATGACGGCCGAACCTGTTCCAAGTGAGAGGGCCTTGGGTTGGGGTGCTCACTACACGATTGGTTCTGGCTTCGCGGTGGCCTTGGCGTTTGCCGACTCAAAATGGCTGGATGATCCGCGGTTCGTGCCGGCTGTCTCGATGGGACTGGCAACAGTGGGCGCCCCATGGTTCGTGATACAGCCGGCGTTCGGTTTCGGCGTGGCGGCATCGAAGACTCCCAGCCCGTCGCAGGCGCGGCTCGGCAGTCTGCGGGCTCACAGCGCCTACGGGATCGGCCTGTGGCTCTCCGGCGTGGCACTCAAGCAGATCCGGCAGCGCATGACGGCGTGACATTGCCAGATGCGGGGTCAGCGACGTGGACGCGCTGCCCCTGAAGGCCCAGCAAGCTGAGGATCTCGACTGGTCCACGCCCGGTGCTGCCAAACCAGTGAGCGGTGCGCGTGTCGAACTCTGCCGCCTGGCCGGGCAGCAGGACCGAGTCGTGGTCACCCACGATCAGCCGCAGCTCGCCAGACAAGATGTACATCCATTCGTGCCCCTCGTGCCGCGTCAGCCTTGGAGCGTCCTTCGTGGCGGGGATGACCATTTTGAGTGCCTGTTGGGGGCCCGGGATGTGTGACAACGGGATAACCGTCATCCCGTTGCGGCGGACTGGCCGGGGGTGGACCCGCGGGTCTCCTATCGGGGGCGCTCCGACAAGGTCATCGAGCGGCAGCCCGAAAGTCTGAGCCAGCGGCAGCAGCAGTTCCAGGGGTGGTTTGCGACCGCCAGATTCCAGTCGCGAGAGGGTCGAGACGGAGATTCCCGTCATTCGTGACAGGTCATCCAGAGTCATGCGGCGAGCGGTCCGGACACTGCGCAGGCGTCGTCCCACGCCCCCGAGAACGTCTTCCATCGCCTGCTCCCACTTCCAGTAGAGGGGTCTGTGTCACACGCCAACGCTGCGTTGACTCCACGCCATCGTCTCAAAGTCGCCCAGCTCGTCGTCGAGGACGGGTGGCCAATCAGCAAGGTCGCCGCCCGGTTCCAAGTCTCCAAGGTGTATTGACCGGACACGTTAGTTGTCGTGAGTCCGCGATCGTCTGAAGTCAGTGGTAAGCCACTCCTGAATGGAGGCGGCGGGAAAGTCGGGCATGGTGGCATCGAGAGGCGCGGCCTGAGAAGCGGCATCCTGGACGCGGTCGAGGCGGAACAGCCGCCAGTCTGCCCGCTGAGTGTCGTAGGCAATGAGGTACCAGATTCCCTCGCGCACGACCGCCGCTGACGCGTCTGCTCCACCCGCTTCCAGGACGAGTAGGCCCGTGGCGAGGGTACAGACCTCGTCGGCGTCCAGCAGGAGCGGCGGGATCTTGACGCCCGTCACGAGCCGATAGGTGCCACCGGGCCCGGGGCGCGGAGCGGATGTCGTACCCAAGGGAGCGCAACCGGGCGATGTCACGGCGGACGGTCCGGTCAGCGATGTCGAGGTGCTGCGCGAGCTCCGATGCGGTCCAGTCACGCCCGGTCTGCAAGAGGGACAGCAGGAGCAGCGCGCGATGAAGGGGTCTCCATGCGGCCATTGTCGCCCGAAACGAGGACAAGAACAGGCCGGATCTGTGGCTAGCGTCGCTGAACGAGACCCTTTGAAAGGAGACTCACGTGCGAATCGCGGTCACGACCCCGACGGGCCACGTCGGGCGCCACGTCACCACCATGCTGATCCGAGTCGGAGTGCGCCCGCTGCTCTTGGCCCGGAGCCCCAAGAACGTCCCCGGGCGGTACGGGACCACGCCGATGTCGTCGAAGCCGACTCCACCGACCCCGATCAGGTCAGGGCGGCGACGCGGGGCGTGGACGCGATCTATTGGGTGGATCCCAGCGTGATGTCACCCGACCCCCTCGCGAACTATGCCCTGGCCACACAGGCACTGGTGGAGGCGGCCACTGCCAACGCAATCGGCCGCGTCGTATTCCAAAGCAGCGTCGGCGCCGAGAAGCGTCACGGCGCCGGCGAGATCGACGGTCTCGCGGGCACCGAGGTCGCACTGGATGCACTCGACGGGGATGTCACCCACCTGCGCTGCGGCTACTTCTTCACCAACCTGCTCCTCGACGTCAACGCCGTCCGGCAGGGGCGCCTGACGACAGTCCTGCCGCCGGACAAGCCCATGGCCTGGGCGGCCCCGCGCGACATCGCCGAGGTCGCCAGCCTCACCCTGCTCAACACCCAGTGGCACGGCCACCGAGTGCAAGCCGTCCACGGACCACAAGACCTGTCCTGGCGACAGGTGGCCCAGACCCTCACAGAGCAGGTCGGCCACACCGTGCACGTGGAGCAGATCAGCGATACCGCAATGCGCCAGAACTACCTCGCCGCCGGGATGCCGCCCATGATGGCCGACGCCGTCCTCGGCATGAGCACCGGACTACGCGACGACTTCCACCTCGAGCAGCCGCGAAACCTCACCACGACGACACCCACAACCCTGACCAGCTGGATCCACGACGAGCTCCTCCCTGCGCTCTGACCGACCAGACCAGTGACCAACCCCCGGCGGGCGGCTTCCTCGAGGAGGCCGCCCGCCCCCATGAGGAGAACCAGTGCCCCATGCCAACGCAGCTCTCACGCCCCGCCACCGGCTCATCGACGCCCGTCTGGTCGTTGACCAGGGCTGGCAGATTAGTGAGGTCGCTGCCCGATTCCAGGTGTCCTGACCGACTGTGAAGCGGTGGATAGACCGCTACCTAGCCGGCGAGCCGATGCAAGACTGCAGCTCACGCCCGCACTCTTCGCCGAACAAGACCAGTCAGAAGACCACTCGGCGCTGCATCACCTTGCGGCTGCGCTTGCGGGAGGGGCCGGTGCAGTTGTCCTGCCCTAGGTGCACTGACCGGACACGTTGATCAACCTACAGGGTTGACCTTGCCGTTACGTCAATGTTTAGCGTCCAAGGCATGACAATCACGATGCTCGACAGCGCCGCAGGCATGCGCGCCATGCTCCACAGCTCCCCTGGCCAGTGGCCGGAGGCGGCACGCCGGTTGTGGGAGCCGATGGCCGGCATGTACTTCTTCATTCCTGGTGGTCCCGACATGGCCGCAGTTCACGGGCAGAACTTCGGCTTCGGGTCGGGTGCTCCGCGCCAGGAAATGGTCGATGCCCTCCACCGGTTGGAGCAGGCCGACGCTTGGGGCCGCATAGAGCAGTCCCTCACGCAGGGCACTCAGGACTTGGGGACGGCCTGTCCTGGGGCGACGATTCCCGACCTGACGGTGCTGCTGGTCCTGGGTGATCCCACCAATCGGCACTTCGTGGATGAGATCCGTGGCCTGTCGGCCTTCGGCGGTATCAGTGGCTACATCGCGATCACGGTCTGGCCCACGGACGAGGTCGTCGACCGGCTGGAAGCGATCGCGCTGCACGAGCTTCACCACAACGTGCGCTACTCGCCCGGTGGCATCGTGTGGAACCCGCAGACCGTCACGGTTGGGGAGCACGTCGTCGCGGAGGGGCTGGCCGACCTGTTCGCTGCCCAGTCCTATGGACGGCGCGGCTACACGCACTTCGTCACCGATCACACCCGCCGCAGCGACGACGTTCTGCGCAAGGTCGTCAAGGGTCTGGACGTGACAGGAATGCAAGACTTCGCCGCCTGGGTCCTCGGCGACGCGAGCGCTCGCCTGTTCGGTTCCACGCCGGTCGGACTGCCCACCGGCGCTGGATACGCGGCCGGGGCCCGCATTGCCCAGGCTTACCTGGAAGCGACCGGCCGCAAGGCAGCCGAGTGTGTCACCACGCCGGCTTCCGAGATCCTCGACGTCGCCCTGCCACAATTGGGCCTGCCGCGACACAAGTGCTGACAGGAGGAGCGCGATGGTGGAGTGGACTGTCCGCGAACTCGCGGACCGGGCTGGCATCAGCCCACGGGCCCTGCGCCACTACCACCAGATCGGTCTCCTGGTCCCGGACCGGATCGGCGCCAACGGCTACCGCCACTACGGACCCACCGCAGTCGCGCGACTCCAACGGATCCTGCTGCTGCGTAATGCCGGCCTGTCCCTGACCGACATCAAGGCGGTGCTGGCTGACGAGGCTGACCATGGTGTCGAAGTCGAAGCTCTCGAAGCTCACCTGACCCGGCTACGCCGGGACCAGGATGCCCTTGCGAGGCGCATCGCTGCGGTCGAGCACACCTTGGTGATGCGTCGCGCAGGTCGACAGCCCCGGGTGGACATGGTGCTCGAAGGGTTCAACGACCGTTACGAGGACGAGGTCGCCCAGCGGTGGGGCCGCGAGGTGTTTGAGCAGTCGAACCGCTGGTGGCACGCCAAGAGCATCGACCAGCAACGACAGTTCCAGGCCGACGCCGAAGGGCTCCTGGCTCGTTGGGGCGAGCTGTATGACCAAGGAATCGCCCCAACAGACACGACCGCCCAAGACCACGCAGCGGTTCACACAGCCTGGTTCGCCCAGATCCCCGGCACCCCCGCCCATGTGGGGGACACCGCCAAGACACGCGCCATGCTCCACGGCATGGCCAACCTCTACGCCACCAGCTCTGACTTCCATCCCGCCTTCGGCGGCGCCGAAGCCGCCGCGTTCGCCGCCCAGGCACTGCACCGCTACACCGACGAGCACTACCCGAAGTGAGCCTGGGCGAGCGCGGGGCTCGTCCAGAAAGCTTGCACATGTCCCACGCCAATGCCGCGCCGCCGCCTGCTCGTCGCTCGTCTCGTCGTCGAGGACGGCTGGCTGGTCGGTGAGGTCGCTGCCCGGTTCCAGGTTTCCTGGCCGACCGTGAAGCGTTGGGCCAACCACTACCGGGCAGTCCATGCAGGACAGGTCATCCCGGCCGCACCGCTTGCCGAACAAGACCAGCCCGCAGACCGCCCGGCCTGTGTCGGCCTGCGGCTTCGTCTGCGTGAGGGGCCGGTGCAGCTCGCGTGCCAGCTCAGGATCGCCCCGTCGACGGTCCACCGGATCCTGACAGACGCCCACTTGAACCGTCTGTCGCATGTCGACCGGACAACGGGTGAGCTGGTGCGGTGCTACGAGCATGACTGCCCTGGGGTGATGTTGCACGGTGATGTGGAGAAGCTCGGCAGCATCTTTGAGGGCGGGGGATGGCGCTACGTCGGCCGGCGCCAGGGCGAGAAGAATCGGGTGGCCGCACCGCGCAAGCCCCGCAACAAGTACCGGGATCCGTTGATGGGCGGGGCTTTCGTTCACACTGTGATCGGCGGTCACTCCCGTGTCGGCTATGCCGAGGTCTACGATGATGAAACTGCTGTAACTGCGATCGCTGTGCTGGTGAGGGCGGTCGAGTGGTTCAACACCGGAGGTGTCGCCGTCGAGCGGGGCCTGTCGGACAACGGTGGCGTCTATCGTTCACACCTGTGGTGAGACACCTGCGCAGAGTTCGGCATCAAGCACAAGCCCACCAGGCTGTGTCGGCCGCAGACCAATGGAAAGGTGGGGCCCTTTCACCGCACTCTGGCTGACGGCTGGGCCTCCATCCGCTGCTATACCTCCGAGACCGAACGGCGCGGCGAGCTTCATGGCTGGTTGCATTTCGACAACCATCATCGGCCCCACACAGCTTGCGGGAACCAGCCTCCCTTCTCACGATTGACCAATATCTCCAGTCAGGGCACCAGTCACGGACGCGACCGGGGCAGGTGAAACCGAGGATGATGCCGATGCGTGGAGTCGCGGACATGGGATCCTCCGATCGGGAAGCCCGGCTGATTGACGCTTCAATCGTCATCATGGGCAGGCTCCGCCGCGGCGACCGGTTCACGGACAGCTCTGCACCTGTCCCACGACCCATCCAGCCGACTGGTAGGCGACCTTCCGAAGGTTGACGTGCCGGGAGGCCCGGTCCGTCGACTCGACGACGGTGACGGGGATCGCCGCACACCTGTCCATCCACATGCGCGTGCGTGTGACGTGCGGGGGATCGGTGAGCACCACGGCGTCGGACCAGTGATGACGCGCCGCCAGGTCACGCAGGGTCGCCGCCTCACCTCGGGTGGTGTACGGGTCGGGCACCAGGCAGATGACCTTCCAATGGGGGGACGGGTCGCAGAAATCCTTGCGGTACTCCTCGCCGGTCCTCGGGTCGACGCTGATGGTCACGACGAGTGTCGAGGCCCCCGTACGGCGCATGAGGTTACGGGCCTGGGCCATGTGGAAATCCGCCGGTCCGATGGCGTAGACAACGTCAGTCCTCCTCGGGACCGGCTCGAGGCGTGGCCGAAGGACCCCGATTGCCAGCGGCACCTCCGCGACCACGAGCAGGACAAGCACCCCAACGACGACAGGCCACCACCGACGACCCGATCGACTCACGCTACCCATTTTCACCCATCGGGCAAATCATCGACCAGCACCGCCGTGACGACGGACGTTGGTACAGGATTTTCATCCGTTTTGGCGCAACGCGACCCTGAGCGCCAAAACCTGGGCCGCCGAATAGTAGGGTGCGCGCCATGGATGCCCAACTGATCGCCCGATGGCAATTCGGGATCACGACGGTCTACCACTTCTTCTTCGTCCCGATCACGATCGCGCTGTCGATGCTCGTGGCAGTGATGCAGACGGTGTGGCTCAAGACCCGTAACGACCGTTATCTTCGCCTGACCAAGTTCTACGGCAAGCTCTTCCTCATCAACTTCGCCCTCGGCGTCGTCACCGGAATCGTGCAGGAGTTCCAGTTCGGTATGAACTGGTCGGAGTACTCGCGATTCGTCGGCGACATCTTCGGCGCCCCGCTGGCCCTCGAGGCCCTCCTCGCCTTCTTCATGGAGTCGACCTTCATCGGCCTGTGGATCTTCGGGTGGGACAAGCTCCCCAAGGGAGTCCACCTGGCCTGCATCTACCTGACCGCCCTTGGCACCATGGTTTCCGCGGTGTTCATCCTCGCGGCCAACTCGTGGATGCAGAACCCCGTGGGTGCCACATACAACCCCGCCACCCATCGCGCCGAGTTGACCGATTTCGGTGCCGTTCTCACCAACCCGGTCTTCAAGGCAACCTTCCTTCACCAGATTTCCGCGTCCTACATGGTCGCAGGTGCCCTCATCGCCGCAATCGCCTTCTGGCACCTGGCCAAGGTCGCCAGGGGTCGCGCCACCTCTCAGATTTCTGACGCCGAGGAGGCCGAGACCGTGCGCACCTGGCGTTGGGCCTCGAAGTTCGGCGCCTGGGTCCTCATCGTCGCCTGCGTCGGCATCGTGCTGAGCGGTGACTACCAGGGCAAGGTCATGACCGACGCCCAGCCCATGAAGATGGCCGCTGCCGAAGGCGCCTACGAGACGACCTCGGACTTCTCGGTGCTGACCATCGGCAACCAGGACGGCTCCGAAGAGGTGTGGGCCATCAAGATCCCCGGCATGCTCGGCTTCCTCGGCAACGGCAAGTGGGGTTCAGAGATCAAGGGCATCAACGAGCTCAAGAACTACCAGGTTCATGAGTACACCTACCACCGCAAGGACGGGACGCAGACCTCTCTGCAGTCCTCCTACCAGGATGCGCTGCGCCAGAAGATCGACGCCAACGGTATCAAGTTGGAGCCGAACATCCCGGTTTCCTACTGGACCTTCCGCATCATGATCACCCTCGGCATGATCGGCGGCCTCGTCGGCCTCATCATGCTCATCGCGATGCGCGGTGACCGCAACCCGAAGCCGCACGGCTGGCTGACCTTCGTCATGATCTGCCTGCCGCTGTTGCCGCTGTTCGGCAACTCCTTCGGCTGGATCTTCTCCGAGATGGGACGGCAGCCCTGGATCGTCGCGGGTGTGCTACCCACCACGGCGGCTGTCTCCCCCGGTGTCTCCGCCGGCAGCGTGCTCTTCTCGACCATCGCCTACACCGTCGTCTATGGTCTCCTGGCCGTCGTCGAGGTGAGTCTGTTCTGGAAGACCCTCAAGAAGGGCCTGCCTGAACTGCCAGAACGTCGTCAACCTGCTGTCGAGGGCGAGGACACTCCGCTGTCCTTCGCATACTGAGGAGGTCACCGACATGCTTCCTGTGCTTGAAACTGCTGCTCATTCGCCCCTGACGATCGTCTGGTTCATCCTGATCACCGTCCTGTGGGTTGGATTCTTCTTCCTCGAAGGCTTCGACTTCGGTGTCGCCATGCTGCTTCCCTTCATGGGACGTGACGACAAGGACCGTCGCCTCATGGTCAACACCATCGGCCCGACCTGGGACGGCAACGAGGTGTGGCTACTCACCGCTGGTGGTGCCACCTTCGCGGCTTTCCCCGGCTGGTACGCGACGATGTTCTCCGGCCTCTACCTGCCGCTGCTGCTGGTGCTGCTCGGCCTCATCATCCGTGGTGTCTCCTTCGAGTACCGCTCGAAGCACCCGTCCTCGAAGTGGCGCAACACCTTTGACTGGATGGCCACCATCGGATCCTTCCTGCCCACCTTGGTGCTCGGCGTCGGCTTCGCGAACTTCGTCCGCGGCCTGGCCGTCGGTCCGCACCCGACTCCTGACGGTGGCGTCGCCCCGCTGGTGACAACCTCCTTCTGGGGCCTGTTCACCCCGTTCGCCCTCATCGGCGGCATCCTGTTCGTGGTGCTTTTCTGCGCCCACGGGGCCAACTTCGTCGCCCTCAAGACGCTGGGTGACATGCACGACCGGGCTCGCAAGACTTCGGCCAAGCTGGGGTGGATCGCGACCGCCGTTGCTCTGGTGTGGGCCCTGATGTTCAACATCATGTACGTCACCAACGACGGACGCCAGGTGCTGACCTGGATCCTCGGCCTGCTCGTCGTCGTGCTGCTGGCTGCCGGTTCGACCGTCGTCGCCAAGGGACGCGAGGGCTTGGCCTTCCTGTGCACCGGTCTGGGTATCGCCCTCATGATCGTTGCCTCCATGATCGCCATGTACGGCAATCTCGGCTATCGCCCGTCGGGGATCCCCTTCGACATGTGGATCGCCTCGTCGACGCCGTACACCCTGAAGATCATGACGATCAGCGCCTGCATCTTCGTGCCGATCGTGCTGGCCTACCAGATCTGGAGCTACTGGGTGTTCCGCAAGCGCCTCACCCGCGAGGCCATTCCGGACACTGCGGTGGCCGCCTGATCCGTGGCGGCTCCGCTCGACCCGCGCCTGGTTCGCCGGGCGCGGGCCACTCTTCCCTTCCTCGCAGGTCTGTGCGTGGTGGGCGTGGCCACGGCCGTGCTCATCCTCGCACAGGCCTGGTTGCTGTCCCGTGGTGTCTCGTCGGTCTTCGCCACCCATCATCTCGACGGCGTGGCGATGTGGTGCGGGCTGCTCGCCGCGGTGTTCTGTGGTCGAGCTTGCCTCGCCTGGCTGCAAGAATCCCTGGCTCATCGAGCTTCAGCGTCAGTCAAGTCGCAATTGCGACGCGACATCCTGAGCGCCAGATTGTCGCGTCCCACCGATGCGACGATGCCGTCGGGAACCCTCATCAATCTGGTGACGACGGGTCTTGACGCCCTGGACGGGTACTACTCGAAGTATCTGCCGCAGCTCGTGCTGGCCGTCATCGTTCCGGTGGTGTTGGCCACCGCAATCGGCTTTCAGGACATCAAGAGCCTGATCATCGTCGTCGTGACGATCCCCCTCATCCCCCTCTTCATGGCCCTCATCGGTTGGCGCACTGAGGCGGCCGTGGCGAAACGGTTCAAGGTCGCCACCCGACTCGCCAACCACTTCGCCGACCTGGTCGCCGGCCTGCCCACCCTGCAGGTCTTCGGACGGGCTCGCGCCCAGCTCGAGGGCCTGCGCCGCACCGAGGCGGCCAACCGCGACGAGACGATGCGCACCCTGCGCATCAGCTTCCTGTCCTCCTTCGCCCTCGAGTTGCTGGCGACCCTGTCGGTGGCCTTGGTGGCCGTCACCGTCGGTTTCCGGGTGGCTGCCGGTGGCATGGATCTGCACACCTCCCTGTTCATCCTCATCCTCGCCCCCGAGGTCTTCCTGCCGGTGCGGCAGGTGGGCGCCCTCTTCCACGACGCCGCCGACGGGATGGCCGCTGCCGAGGTGTCCTTCGGTCTCATCGAGTCGGGACGACCGATGGATTACGACGGCGACGTCGACATGCCCTCACCGAGGGATGTTCCGGTGGTCGTCAGTGGGTTGACTCACACCTACGAGGGCGCCGATCGCCCAGCGCCGGATGGGTTGTCCCTGCGGATTGATCCAGGGAACCTCGTCGCCCTGGTCGGACACTCCGGTGGTGGCAAGACGACCGCCCTGTCATGCCTGTTGGGATTCATCGACCCCGATTCCGGGTCGATCCGGTGTGGCGATGTGGAATTGGTCGGAGCCAACGAGTCCGTCTGGCAGGCGTGGCGTCGTCAGTTGGCCTATGTGCCCCAGGCTCCCGCAATGATGGCCGGGACGGTGGCGCAGAATGTACAGCTGGGATACCCAGAAGCCCCCGACGCCGTGCTTCGCGATGCCCTGAATCGTTGTGGTGCCGTGTCCATCCCGCTGGACAAGCGGGTTGACGACGACGCCGAGGGTTTGTCGGCCGGCGAGCGACGTCGCGTCGCCCTGGCACGTGCCCTGGTCAGAGTCGAACAGGCCGGGGCCGGTTTGCTAGTCCTCGACGAGCCAACCGCAGGTCTCGATGCCACCACCGAGGCCACGGTCCTTGACGCGGTGCGAGCCTCGGGAGCGTCAGTGCTCGTCGTGACCCATCGTCGCAACGTCATCGAGGCAGCTGACACGGTCGTCGAGCTCTCGGCGGAGGTGGCCGCATGAGCACGCGAACCATCCAACTACTCACGACTCTCCTCAAGGACGTCCCGCGCGGCCGTTGGTTGCTCGTGCTCTCCACCGTGCTCGCCGCTTGCGCATCGGGCGCATCGGTGGCCCTCATGGGTGTCTCGGCATGGTTGCTGTCACGGGCCGCGGAGATGCCGCCAGTGCTGTATCTGGAGGCCGCGGCTGTCGGGGTGCGGTTCTTCGGTATCTCCCGAGGAGTGTTCCGCTACGCCGAACGTCTCATCGGCCATGACCTAGCCCTACGGATGCAGGGGGCGCTACGGATGCGGGTCTACGACCGGCTGTCGCGCACCACCCTGCTGGGACGTCGCCGGGGTGACCTGCTAGTGCGGGTTACTGCCGACGTCGACGCGGTGTTGGACATGGTCGTGCGAGTGATCGTGCCGGCGTGCGCGTCAAGCCTCGTCATCATTGGCACGACGGTCCTGCTGGCCCGGTTCTCATTGGCTTCGGCTGCGGTCCTACTGCTGTCGGCCCTACTGGCGGCCGTCGTCATGCCGGCGATCACCCAACGCCTGTCCCGGGCTGCCGACTCCTCCTTGGTGCCGCTGCGTGGTCAGTTGGCCGACCGCACTCGCGAGTTGGCCCATTGCGCCCCTGATCTGGTGGCTTACGGAGCCCAGGACGCGATCCTGGCCGATGTATTGGAGGTCGACTCCCGGCTGCGAGCGGCAGAGCGCAAGACAGCCTGGGGACGCGGGCTCGGCACGGCCGGACAGATCCTGGCAGCCGGTCTGGCCGTCGTCTCCGCTCTGTGGATCGGTGGCAATGCGGTTGCGGACGGCCGGATTGGGGGACGGACGCTGGCTGTGCTGGTCCTGACCCCGCTGGCCCTCCACGAGGTGTTCGGTGCCTTCACCGGAGCTGCCCAGACCCACACCCGGGCCAAGGCAGCACTACTGCGGGTCGTCGAGGTGTTGGATGCCCCGCAAGTCGGGACAGGAGACTCCCCCACCGCCGGGGCATCTGAGGAGGAGCCCTCCCTCGTCATCGACGGATTGACGGTCGGGTGGCCGGGTGCCCACCCCGTGCTGTCCGATGTGAATCTGACGGTTGCTGCCGGGGAGTCGGTGGCCGTCGTCGGGCGGTCGGGTATCGGCAAGACGACCCTCGCCGCAACCATCATGGGACTCATCCCGCCGCTGGCCGGTTCCGTGACGACGACCGGACGGGTGCGATACCTAGCCCAGAACGCTCATGTCTTCGCGACCTCGATCAGCGAGAACGTGCGCATCGGGTGCAGGGACGCCACCGAGTCGGAGGTCGTCACGGCCTTGGGCCGAGCCGGATTGACCATCCCGCCGGAAAGGGTCGTGGCCGAAGACGGCGGAACCTTGTCCGGTGGCGAGGCACAAAGGCTCGCCTTGGCTAGGGTGCTCGTCAACCACGACACATCCGAAGACCCTTCGGCCCATGATGTCCTCATCCTCGACGAACCGAGTGAGCACCTCGACGTCGAGACGGCCACCGCCATCATGGATGACCTGTGGGCGTCCACCCCCAAAGCCGCCAAACTTGTCATCACCCACGACCCCGCTGTCATGGCCCGGTGCGATCGGGTGTGGGACGTGGGCTAACTTACACAGCAAACTCGCCAGGGACCGCCAACGACGAACGTCACTCAGCCTCACGAATCAGCTGCAGTGGCGACCTTCAGCACAAATGAGACTAAATCTGGAATCTACATAGTCGTTACTTAATTGTGACACCCTCCACGTTATGATTTCGGCTATGTCGTCCATACGGCCCTCTCTTCAGATCCCCTTCGTCTATCTCACTACTGTCTGCCTCCTCGCAACAGCCGCACCTGCCTCTGCACATTCCACAACCTCCCTCAGTGCAGACGACAGTGCAGCACTCACCCGCAGTGCAGCCGCCTCCGCCAGTGTCGCACCAACAACATACCGAGAGTTCGTTAGTGATAGTCCTACGACTACATCAACAGCTCAGGACACCGAACGTACTGAAGTTCGTGCCTCTAACAGCGGTAATTCAATTACTCACTTCTCAAACAATGAGTCTTTCTCAGTTTCCCTACCCGGGTCCTCCAGCACCGTCACAAGGAGCAGCGATAGCACAGTCGCAACTCTCGGCGACGGTGCCAGATCGGATAACTTTACACTAGCTATCACCAGCCCTGCTGAAGGTGAAGCAGCAGTCCACTCAATCCTCCTGACTGAGAGCGCTCCTCAAACGTTCTCCTACACCTTCCACGACATCACTCGGATCAGCAGCGACGGGCATGGCGGCGCTGATCTGTTTTATGCGGATTCGAACGACGAACTCGTTCAAGTTGGGCACGTCGAGCGTGCATGGGCTCGCGACGCAATCGGCCGGCCTGTGCCAACGCATTACGAGATCCATGGTAATAAGCTCACCCAGGTCGTTGATCACAGAAGCGGTGGCTACACCTATCCAATCGTCGCCGACCCATCGTGGTCGGAAATCTGGTCCGCAATCAAGCATGGCGGATCGAAGGTCGCCAGCGCAGCCAAGTGGCTTGGCTCGAAAGCTGGATGGGTCGTTGGCAAGAGTTGGTCAGGCGTCAAGGTAATGGCCCCAAAGGGACTCAAAGCGGGGAAGTTCCTCGCGAAGAAGGTCGGACCGGGGGCCATTGTGCTCTGTGCTGCGGGAGCTGGCTGGGCTTGGTACCGCTCCGACGCACACGGCTGGGTCCGCGTTGGTGACACTGTCAGCGGCTGCCTATTCTAGTCTAAGGATATTCATCACCATGTCTCAACACTCTTTGCGCAACGCCTTCCTGGCCTTGGTCGGCTGGCTTGTCGCCGGTTTCATCGTCGTCAAAATCACCGATGCGCTCACCCACGGCACGCACTGGTGGATCTACATCCCGTTCGCTGTGATCGGCCTCGCGTCAGGGGCCATTCATGTTGCCACCGCACGTAGTAGAAGCTCGGACTCTCATTGACGCAAGCACCTCCCGCCAGCCCCGCACGCAATACGCCCCCACCCCACGGCCCTGCCCTGCTCCCACCCCCGTGTGGTATTCGCGCTCCTGACACGGACCCGTGCCACGAGAGATGGCACCACCGGCACGCAGAACCCGCATCACCACACGCCGACACACAACCAGGCGGCCCCGGTCAAACCGGGACCGCCTGGCCTGGACGCGTGTGAACTACCTGGCGTGCCTCATCACGCCAGGGTCCGAATCACTGATCGTCCACGACGATGACGTAGAGCTGACGGGGCCCATGCACGCCATCGACACGTGCCAACTCAATGTCGGAGGTCGCCGAGCCACCAGAGATGAAGGTCAACGGGTGACCATCGTGAACCGCGGGCTTGACGATCTGTATGGCCTCCGGGACGTCGGAGACGACCTGGCTGGCCTTGATGACACACACGTGGCGGTCCGGAACGAGGGTAATGGCCCGACGTCCCTGGTCCTCGACGTGAGTCAGGACGATCGAACCGGTGTCGGCGATTCCAGCCGCCGAGGCGGTGACGACGGCGTCGGTGTCGTTGAGCTCCTCCTTGGACAACTGGGGCTCGTCGACGCGGGCGTCGATACCGGCTCCCTTGATCGCCTCGACCCAGGATTCGTCCAGCCCAACCGGCACGACGGCGCTGTGCTCGGCGCCGGTGACCTTGAGCCCCTCAACGACGGCCTTGGGAACGTCAGCCCCCTGAACCCGCACGACGGTGGCCTTGTAGTCGATAACCTTCTCGACGAAGGTTCCGACGACGTCGTCCATCTCGATGCCGGTGCCGTACTCCCACTCGACCGGCACATCAGCGACCGGGTCGGAATTGGTGATGTCCGAGCTGGCGCGACGAATCCGGGCAAGGATCTCGGTACGCGCCACCGGATCAGTGCTGATGGTGGTCATCGCTTTTCCTCCCTGTTCTTCTTCCACCAGGTACGGAACGTGTCGGTCGGCGGCGCATCGACGTCGCGGTACTTCAGCCACCGCTCGGCCACCGGCACCGGAACCGGTCCCATCTTCTTTCCGCGCAGGACACGTCCCACGCCGCGCGAGCCGACCTGGATAGCCTCGAAGTGCTTGTAGTCACTGAACGCCCACGACGCGGTCTTCATAAGCCCCATCTCGCCGGCAACCTCGTAGTCCTGCGGGACCTTGTCGGCCTTTTCGGACTTGACGACCTTGTTGCGCAGCTCGAGGAGGATGTCGGTGAAGGGAATCTTCACCGGGCAGACCTCGTTGCAGGCGCCGCACAGGGAACAGGCGTACGGCAGACCACGATCAACCGGGTGTTCGACGCCACGCAGCTGCGGGTTGAGCACCGCACCGATCGGTCCGGGGTAGACCGAGCCGTAGGCGTGACCGCCGGCCCGCTCGTACACCGGGCAGATGTTGATGCAGGAGGCGCAACGGATGCACCGCAGCACCTCACGGCCGAGGGTGTCGGCCAGGACGTTGGTACGGCCGTTGTCGAGGAAGATGACATGCTGCTCCTGCGGACCGTCACCCTCGGTCACGCCGCTCCACACCGAGTTGTACGGGTTCATCCGCTCACCGGTGGCCGAGCGCGGCAGCAGCTTGAGGAAGACCTCGAGGTCGTCGAAACTCGGCAACACCTTCTCGATGCCGACGACGGACACCAGGGTGTCGGGCAGGGTCAGGCACATACGGCCGTTGCCCTCGGACTCGACGATCACCAGCGAACCGGTGTCGGCAAGGACGAAGTTGCCGCCCGAAACCGCCATCTCGGCACGCAGGAACTTCTCGCGCAGGTGCAGACGAGCAGCGTTGGCCAGCTCCGGCGGGTTTTCCGAGATGTCCTCGGGTGCTGGACGACCGTAGTTCTTCATCTCATGGAGGAAGATCTCGCGGACCTCGGCACGATTGCGGTGAATGGCCGGCACCACGATGTGGGAGGGACGGTCATGTCCGAGCTGCACGATGAGCTCGGCCAGGTCAGTTTCCCAGGTCGCAATGCCCTGCTCCTCGAGGTACTCGTTGAGGTCGGTCTCCTGGGTGGTGATCGACTTGATCTTGACGACCTCGTCGACCCCCTTCTCCTTGGCGATCTGGGCGACGATGCGGTTGGCCTCCTCGCCGTCACGGGCCCAGTGGACGTGGACGCCGTTGGCGGTGAGGTTCTTCTCAGCCTCGATCAGGTAATGATCCAGGTGACGGCCGACACGGTTCTTGATGGCCTCCGCGGCGTTGCGCAGATCCTCCCAGTCCGGGGACTCGGAGACGCGCAGGGCGCGCTTGTTGCGAATCGTCGTGGTGGCATTGCGCATGTTCTTGCGCTGCACCGACAGATTCAGCTCATTCTTGGCGGCCTTCGAGAACTTCGGCATACCCATGTACGTACCGGGCTTGTCGGGGGCCGGGGTCAGCCGGGCGACACCGTGATTTCCGTAGGTGACGCGACGTAGTTCGGTGCTCATGGGTCAGTCCTCCTCAGTGTTGGCGAGGATTTCGGCGATGTGAATCGGCTTCACGCCCGAGTTCTGACGGGACAGCACACCACCGATGTTCATGAGGCAGGAGTTGTCGCCGGCGACGACGTACTCAGCCTCCGTCTCACGAACGTGGCGAGCCTTGTCGCTGGCCATTGCCGCGCTCATGTCGGGGTTCTTGATGCAGAAGGTTCCCCCGAACCCGCAGCACTGCTCGGCCATCGGCAGGTCGACCAGGGTCATGCCGCGGACGTTCTTGAGCAGCTGGTAGGGACGATCTCCCAGCTTGAGCAGACGCTTGCCGTGGCAGGACGGGTGGTACGTCACTCGGTGCGGGAAGTACGCGCCGACGTCGGTGACCCCGAGGATGTCGACGAGGAACTCCGGCAGGTCGTAGGTGGTCTGGCTGGTGTGCTCGACCTCCTTGAGCAGTCCGGAGTCGCCGGCGTGCTCGGCGAGCATCGGGTGCTGGTCGCGGACGGCAGCGACACAGGATCCCGACGGGGCGACCACGTAGTCGTAATCCCCGAAGGCCCGCACATACTGACGGACGGTGGGAATGCCCTCGTCGAAGTAACCGGTGTTGGTCGTCATCTGGCCGCAGCAGGTCTGCTCCCGCGGGAACTCGACCTTGCAGCCCAGACGTTCCAGCAGGGTGGTGACGGCCACGCCAGTCTGGGGGAACATCACGTCATTGATGCACGTGATGAACAGCCCGACGGTGATGCCCGCCCCCGGCAAGCCGGGCGAGGCAGCCCTGGTACCAGGGCTCGTAGTGGTTGTCATGGTGACCTCCATTGAGGATGAACGGATGCCAGGCGGTGTCAACCGTCAGCAGAATCAGGGGACCATCCATCCGAGCACCGGGGTCGACATGAGGCCGACGATGATGCACATCAGGACGAGCAGGATGATCGAGAACTTGAAGACCTTGCGCAGGATGACCGACTCGCCGCCAGCCAGGCCGATCGCGGTGGCCGCGATGGTCAGCGACTGCGGGGAGATCATCTTACCGACGACACCACCGGAGGCACCGGCACCGACCAGCAGGTGACGCATGCCCTCGACACCGAGGTGAGAGCCGGCGCCGATCTGCTGACCGACGCTGCTCTGCAGGCCGGAGAACAGGATGTTGGCGGAGGTGTCAGATCCGGTGACGTAGGTGCCGATCCAGCCAAGGATGGGGGCGAGGAACGGATAGAGCGCTCCAGCGCCAGCAATGAACATACCGAGGGCCAGGGTCTGGCCGGAGTCACCCATGACATAGGCGAGGGCGACGACCAGGCCGATGGTCAGCATCGAGAACTTCATCTTCTTGGTGTTGACCCACAGCTCCTTGAAGACGTCGGAGAGGGACACCTTGTAGATAAGGCCGACGAGGATAGCGACGACGGCCAGCAGGAAGCCCGGCTGGGACAGCCACTGCCAGGTGTAGGACTGGTGGGCCGATGCCTTGCCACCAGTGGTCATGAGGCCGGACAGGCCAGGCCAGGCCATCTTGGTGTCGGCAGTCTTGAGGCCCTCCTTGACGGCCGGGATGGCGGCGATGCCGAAGACCACGATGACGAGGATGTAGGGCACCAGAGCCATGAAGATGCGGTTGCCGGTGAGGTCGGAGGTGTCTACCTCCTGAGCCTCCACGGGCTCGGTCTCGACGGCCGGGTCCATCGGGATGCCGATGCGCTCGGCGGCCTCGCGGCCACCCTTCGGCTTCCAGGCCTTGAGGAAGAGCAGAGAGAGGGCGACGGTGACGACTGCGGCGAAGATCTCGGTCAGGTTATAGACCGGGGTGCCACCGACGATGATCTTAGTGACGCCGAAGACGATGCCGACGAACAGGCCAAAGGGCCAGCACTCACGCACACCCTTGCGGCCGTCCATGATGGCCAGCATGAGGAAGGGGACGACGAGGCAGAGAACCGCGCAGATACGGGCGGACACCGGGGCAACCATCGAGACGTCCAAGCCGCCGGTCTTGGCAGCCATGAGCACCGGCAGACCGACGGCACCGAAGGCCACCGGGACGGTGTTGGCGACCAGGGCGGTGACGGCACCGCGAAGCTTGCCAAAGCCAATGGCGATCAACATGGCAGCCGCGATGGCGACCGGGGCGCCGAATCCAGCAAGGGCCTCGAGCAGACCGCCGAAGCAGAAGGCGATGAGGATGCCGAGGACGCGCGGATCGTCACTGATGAGGAAGAAGGTGCGGCGCAGGTCGTCGAAACGACCGGAGATGACCGTCACCTGGTACATCCAGATGGCGCCCAGCAGAATCCACGAGATCGGGAACAGACCGTAGAGGAATCCCTGAGCACTCGAGGAGATTGCCATACCGATCGGCATGTGGAATGCGGTGATTGCCACGATGAGGGCGACGCCCCACGAGAAGAGGCCAGCCAGATGCGCCTTCCAGCGCAGCGCACCAAGAGTGATGAGCATGGCCAGCACCGGCAGCACGGCAAGGAGGGCCGAGAGCCACTGCGACCCCAGCGGGTTGGCCGATGGGGTGAAGGTCTGGAGAAGAACCATCGAAGAACTCCGTTGTTCAACCATTGCCTCCGGTCGGCGAACCGTCGGCAAGGTCGGGCCGACTTGGTCCGACCAATAGTACGGTAGGACCATTACTTACAAACGTCAAGAACTCCCGTTCAATTGGCGAACGGACGATCAACCATCTGTGCAACAAATGAGGGTTGCCTAATTTTGGACCCTTTTCAGGGCCCTTTCATGTACTCAACCCGCTTCACAAAGTTGTTGGGCATACCATGCATGTTCGGTGACAATGAAGCGACTCACCGATGAGGATCTCAGCCATGACACAGACCCGCGACGCGGACGCCAGCCAGCCAGGCGCACATCCCGGACACTGGGTGTCAGAGTCGCACCCAGAATCAGGCTCTGACACTGATACGAGATCCCGCGGATTCTCGGTCGTCATGCATCACATCGATGACGAGATCCTCACCGGGACCTGGGTCAATGGTTCGCGCCTGCCCCCGGAGCGCGAACTCGCCGCCTCTCTGGGCGTCAGTCGGGGAGCCGTCCGGGAAGCCATTCGAGCCCTGGAGGCCCTGGGAATTCTGACCTCAGGCACCGGCCGAGGCAACGGAACCCGCGTCGACGCCCACCCCTCCGACGCCATGGGCCGCATCCTTCGTCTGCAACTGGCCCTCGACGTCGTCTCCTTCGCCGACCTCACCGAAACCCGCGTGGCCCTGGAGATGGCGGCCTGCGCTGCGGCAGCAAAAGTCCGCGCCCCCGGACCGCTGGCACGAGCCACCGACCTGCTCGGGCAAATGCACGACGCCATGCAGCCGGATTCCTTCAACGCCCTCGACACCGCTTTCCACGTCGCCCTCGCCGAGGCTGGGGACAACCGCCTCATGAGCAACCTGACGATGGCCATCCGCGAAGCGGTGCACCTGCCCATCCTGGAGGCAGAGCATTCCCTCATCGGGTGGGACAACTGGCGTGACGGCCTCGTCTGCGACCACGAGGAGATGCTCACCGCGATCGAGAACGGCGACCCGGTTCGGGCGGCCGAGGTCACCGAGGCGCACATTCGCAACGCCTACGAGACCCTGCTGCTCGGACGGGACTGACGCCAAGCCAGTCCCACCCGGCAAGTGTCCTCAGCCCTGCTGCTTGTCGAGCTGAGCCTGCAGGCGCTCGAGCTTGGCGTCCATCTCCCCAGTGCGTCCCGGGCGGATGTCGGCCTTGAGCACCAGCGACACTCTAGTGCCGTACTGGGCAACCGCTTCGGTAGCTTCCTTGACGACGCCCATGACCTCGTCCCACGAGCCCTCGATCTCGGTGAACATGGACGAGGTGTGGTTGGGCAAACCGGAATCGTGGACGACGCGGACGGCAGCAGCCACGGCATCGGAGACCCCACCGTCCTCCCGCGAAGCTCGGCCACCGCTGGGTACAAGACTGAAGGCAACGATCATGCCCCCAGTCTTGCACCGTTCACCCACCACCCAGCCAACCTCGTCGGGAACACCACACCGAGCACTGCAGAGCGTGAACACCATCAATTTTCGATACGCCAAACGTGCGTTATTACGTCATTGCCCCAAGGTTTAGGAAAACATTCCTGCACCAAATCTCATTCCTCATACCCTGCCGTGCACGACCTTTCATACGTGGTCTAACATCGATTGCAGGTTCGCTTGTGAACCCCACATTCACGATCCAAAATGCCGCATTTCCAACAGGAAGAGCCAGGTATGAGCGCCGAGACCACGACGAGTGACACGACCGTCACCGACGACCAGAACGGGTACGTCATCAGGGAGAACCAGGACATCGCCGCACGTCCTGACCTCGCCCGCACGACAGGTCGCGTTACCCCGACCCGCACCCGCAGACCCGTCTACCTCGACATGCTCCCTCCCTGTAATGCCGGTTGCCCGGCGGGCGAGAACATCCAGGAATGGTTGCGTCTCATCAAGGCCCATGAGGAGGAGAAGGCATGGCGTCAGCTCACTGCCGACAACCCCTTCCCTGCCATCCACGGTCGTGTCTGCTACCACCCCTGCGAGGTGGCCTGCAACCGCGCCGACCTCGACGGCGCCGTGTCCATTCACTCCGTCGAGCGTTACCTCGGCGACCTCGCCATCGAGAAGGGCTGGAAGTTCATCAAGCCCGTCGATGCCTCCGGACACCGCGTCCTCATCATCGGAGCCGGCCCCGCCGGCCTGTCCGCCGCCTACCACCTGGCCATGCTCGGCCACGACGTCGAGATTCACGACGCCGGCGACAAGGTCGGCGGCATGATGCGCTACGGCATCCCGGAATACCGGCTACCCCGCGAGGTCCTGGATGCCGAGATCGAGCGTCTCACCGATCTCGGCATCAAGATCGTCCTCAATCACCCCGTCAACGACCTCATGGAGGAGAAGGCGAAGGGACGCTTCGACGCCGTCTTCGTGGCCATCGGTGCCCACCTGTCCAAGCGCGTCGACATCCCGACCGTGGATGCCTCCCGCATGGTCGACGCAGTCAGCTTCCTGCACAACGTCGCCGCTGGCGAGAAGCCCCTCATCGGTCGTCGCGTGGCCGTCTACGGTGGCGGCAACACCGCCATGGACGCCGCTCGGGTGGCCAAGCGACTGGGTGCCGAGGAGTCCATCGTCGTCTACCGCCGCACCGCCGAGCAGATGCCGGCCCACGCCGAGGAGCGTGAGGAGGCGGAGCGCGAGGGCGTCCAGATGAACTGGCTGCGCACCATCACCGACGTCGGTGACGACCTGACAGTCGAGGTCATGGAACTCGACGAGAACGGCAAGCCGCGCGGCACCGGACGTTACGAGAAGCTCGAGGCCGACACCGTCATCCTGGCCGTCGGACAGGACGCCGACACCGGCTTCCTGCACAAGATGCCCGGCATGCGATTCCGCAACGACGTCGTCGACGTCAACCCCTCGACCCTCATGACCGATGTTCCCGGTATCTTCGCCGGTGGCGACACCGTCCCCTCCGAGCGCACCGTGACGATCGGTGTCGGCCACGGCAAGCGTGCCGCCCGCCAGATCCATCTGTGGCTCAACCGCGAGTCCGGCTATCCGGCCCCCAAGAACACCACGGTCGGTTTCAACGACCTCAACCTGTGGTACTTCGGTGACCACCTGCGTCGTCACCAGCCCGAGCTCGACCCGACCCAGCGTGTCGGATTCGACGAGGTCGTCGGCGGTCTCGACGACGAGCAGGCCCACTTCGAAGCCGGACGATGCCTGTCCTGCGGAAACTGCTTCGAGTGTGACGGCTGCTACGGCTCCTGTCCCGAGGACGCCATCATCAAGCTCGGCAAGGGCCACCGCTACGAATTCGACTACGACAAATGCACTGGATGCGCCACCTGCTTTGACCAGTGCCCGGTCCATGCCATCGAGATGATCCCCGAAGGCACCGATCCGACAACCGTGCAGGGGTCCGGCAACCCCACCCCCGGATGGGCAGTGCGTCCTGAACCCAATCCACAACGGTCAGCTTCGATGAAGTTCACCGTCGACTCCGAGAACTGAGAAGGAGGACTGACCATGGCAACTAGCTCCGACTCCCGCGTCCGCACCATTGCCGACGGCAACACCGCCGCCGCCTCGGTCGCCTATCGCTGCAACGAGCTGTGCTCGATCTACCCCATCACCCCGTCCTCCCCGATGGCCGAGACCGCCGACGAGTGGTCCGCCGCTGGACGGAAGAACATCTGGGGCGACACCCCCACCGTCATGGAGATGCAGTCCGAGGGTGGCGCCGCCGGCGCCATGCACGGCGCTCTGCAGGGTGGCGCCCTGAGCACCACCTTCACGGCCTCCCAGGGCCTGCTCCTCATGATCCCGAACATGTACAAGATCGCCGGTGAGCTCACCAGCACGGTCTTCCACGTGGCCGCCCGGTCGCTGGCTGCCCAAGGCCTGTCGATCTTCGGTGATCACCAGGACGTCATGGCTTGTCGTCAGACCGGATTCGCCATGCTATGCTCCTCGACGGTACAGGAATGCCACGACCTGGCCCTCATCGCCCAAGCCGCGACGATGCACTCCCGGGTGCCCTTCATGCACTTCTTCGAGGGCTTCCGCACCTCCCACGAGCTCAACGTCCTCGAGATGCTGTCGGACGACGACATTCGTCACTTCATCACTGACGACCTTGTCCACGCCCACCGGGAGCGCGCCCTGTCCCCGGCCCACCCGTTCATCCGTGGCACCGCCCAGAACCCCGACACCCACTTCCAGGCCCGCGAGGCCGCGAACAAGTACTACGAGAGCGTGCCGGGCATCGTCCAGTCCCTCATGGACGAGTTCGCCCAGGTCGTCGGTCGCCAGTACCACCTCGTCGAGTACCACGGCGATCCCGAGGCCACCGAGGTCATGGTCTGCATGGGCTCCGGTGCCCGCACCATCGAGCACGCCATCAACCGTCTCAACGCCCAGGGGCACAAGCTCGGCCTCGTCGAGCTGCACCTGTTCCGTCCCCTCCCGGCCGCCGAGATCGTCAGGGCCATCCCGGAGACGGCCCGCACCGTCGCCGTCCTGGACCGCACCAAGGAACCCGGCTCCAACGGCGAGCCCCTCTTCCTCGACGTGCTGGCCGCCCTGTCCGAGGCCCACTCCCGTGGCACCCGCAACAACATGCCGATCGTCTCGGGCGGGCGCTACGGCATCTCTTCGAAGGAGTTCACCCCCGGCATGGTCGCCGGCATCGCCGCCGAGCTGGAGCTGGAGCGGCCGCGTCCCCGCTTCACCATCGGCATCGAGGACGACGTCACCGGCCTGTCCCTGCCCTGGGAGCCCCTCGACATCGAGGATCCCAAGACCATCCGTGCCGTCTTCTACGGCATGGGTTCTGACGGCACCGTCGGCGCAAACAAGAACACCATCAAGATTCTCGGCTCGGACCCCAACACCTACGCCCAGGGCTACTTCGTCTACGACTCCAAGAAGTCCGGATCGAAGACGACCTCCCACCTGCGCTTCGGACCCGACCCGGTCGAGGCCCCTTACCTCATCAGCCAGGCCGGATTCATCGGTATCCACGCTTGGGGAATCCTGGAGTCCATCGACGTCCTGACGATGGCTCGCGAGGGCACCACCGTCCTGCTGAACTCCCCCTATGACGCCGACGAGGTGTGGGACAAGCTGCCTGACACCATGCAGCGTCAGGTCCTCGAGAAGCACCTCGACCTGTGGACCATCGACGCCCTGTCCGTGGCCCGCAAGGTCGGTCTGCGCAACCGCACCAACACCATCCTGCAGACCTGCTTCTTCGCGATCTCGGGTGTGCTGCCCAAGGACGAGGCGATCGCCAAGATCAAGGACTCGATCCAGAAGACCTACGGCAAGAAGTCTCAGCAGATCGTCGAGATGAACCACGCTGCCGTCGACGCCTCCCTGGAGCATCTGCACCAGGTCAAGGTGCCTGAGCGGATGACCGCCAACCACAGCCTCATCCCGGCCGTGCGCGAGGACTCCCCGGAGTTCGTCAAGAACGTCACCGCCCGCATGATCGAGGGATTCGGCGACCTGCTGCCTGTCTCGGCCTTGCCCGACGACGGCACCTACCCCGCAGGAACCACCAAGTACGAGCAGAGGACGCTGTCCGACGTCATCGCGACCTGGGAGCCCGAGGCCTGTATCCAGTGCGGTAACTGCGCCTTCGTCTGCCCGCACGGCGTCATCCGCGCCAAGTACTGCTCACAGTCCCAACTCGAGGGAGCCCCGGAGTCCTTCCAGTCCGCCGAGCTCAACGCCGCGGGTCTACCGGAGTCCCGTTACACCCTGCAAATCGTCCCCGACCAGTGCACCGGCTGCGGCCTGTGCGTCGAGGCCTGCCCGGCCCACCCGGTGAGCGAGCCCGACCGCAAGGCTATCAACCTCGAGGAGCATCTCGACAAGACGGTCCAGCGCGAGAACGTGAGGTTCTTCGAGACCATCCCGGTCAACGACCGCTCCCGTGTCGACTTCGCCACCGTGCGAGGCACCCAGTTCCTACAGCCGCTCTTCGAGTTCTCCGGAGCCTGCTCGGGTTGTGGCGAGACGCCGTACGTCAAGCTCATCACCCAGCTCTTCGGCGACCGCGCCGAGGTGGCCAACGCCACCGGCTGTTCCTCCATCTACGGCGGTAACCTGCCGACGACCCCGTGGGGCAAGAACGCCCAGGGCCGTGGCCCGGCATGGTCGAACTCCCTGTTCGAGGACAACGCCGAGTTCGGCCTGGGCATGCGGATGGCCGCCAACGTCCAGACCGACCTGGCCAGGCGTCGGCTCCAAGAGGTCTCCGACCAGCTCGACCCTGAGTTCGTCGACGACCTGCTGCACGCCCCACAGCTCACCGAGCACGACCTGCAGCGTCAGCAGCGTCGGGTCAAGCAGCTGCAGGACAAGCTCTCCGACATGGAACAGACCCCGGCGGTGCGCGACCTCATGAGCGTCGCCGATCACCTACTGCGTCGCTCGGTGTGGATCATTGGTGGTGACGGTTGGGCCTACGACATCGGTTCGGGCGGCGTTGACCACGTGCTCGCCTCCGGACGCGACGTCAACGTTCTGGTTCTCGACACCGAGGTGTACTCCAACACCGGTGGCCAGGCGTCGAAGTCGACCCCGCTGGGTGCCGTCGCGAAGTTCGCGTCCGCCGGCAAGCCGACCGCCAAGAAGGACATGGCCATGCAGGCCATCGCCTATGGATCGGTGTACGTGGCTCGCGTCGCTCTGGGAGCCGATCCGCAGCAGACCCTGCGGGCCTTCCGCGAGGCGGAGGCCTACCCGGGCCCGAGTCTCGTCATCGCCTACAGCCACTGCATCGCCCACGGCTACGACCTGCGCAACGGCCTCGATCAGCAGTACAAGGCCGTCCACTGTGGACACTGGCCGCTGATGAGGTACAACCCGGTGTTGGCCGATGAGGGACGCAACCCGTTCCTGCTCGACTCCTCCAAGCCCGACAAGACGTGGCGGGAGTACACCAAGCTGGAGCTGCGTTACCGGATGCTGGCCAAGGCCCACCCGGAGGAGGCCGAACGTATGCTGGATCTGGGTCAGCGCCAGGTGGAGCGTCGTTATGCCGAGTACGCCGAGATGGCTTCCCGTACTGCCGAGGACTTCGCCGTCGATGCCCGTATGTCCCAGTTCGCCGCTTCATCCAACCGCGCCTGACAGCCCACGAAGGAATGACGTTTCATGAGTGATCTTCACACCAGGTACATGGGGCTCACCCTGAGGTCACCACTGGTGGCCTCGGCCGGCCCCATCCAGCAGAAGGTCGACGGGGTCAAGGCCCTTGCCGACGCCGGAGTCGGAGCCATCGTCATGTACTCCCTGTTCGAGGAGCAGGTGAGGCATGAGGAGGCCCGACAGGCCGAGATCGAGTTGGAGTACATGGACTCGTTCGCCGAGTCGCTGAGCTTCTTCCCGACCGTGGCCAGCAACGAGGGCGGTATCACCGAGCGCTACCTCACCCATCTGGAGGCCAGCGCCAATGCCGTCGACATCCCCGTCATCGCCTCGCTGAACGGCGCGACGAACGGTGGTTGGGTCGACACCGCAAAGCGGATGCAGGATGCCGGCGCCGCGGGCATCGAATGCAACATCTACATGGTGCCCGGTGACCTCGAGCAGTCCGCCGAGGAGGTCGAAGACCGTCACGTCGAGATCGTCCAGGCAGTCAAGGACGCCGTGACCGTCCCGGTGGCCGTCAAACTCTCGCCGTTCTTCACGGCCCTGGGCAACATGACCACCCGTCTGGACGCCGCCGGGGCCGACGCCTTGGTGATGTTCAACCGCTTCCTGCAGCCCGACATCAACATCGAGAAGATGCAGGTCGAGCCCGGTGTGTGGCTGTCCTCCCCGGCTGACGCCCGCCTGCCGCTGACGTGGATCGCCGCCCTGTCGGGTCGTATCAATGCCTCGTTGGCTGCATCGTCGGGTGTCGAGACCGCCGACGATGTCGTCAAGTACCTTCTTGCCGGCGCTGACGTCGTCATGACCACTTCGGCGCTGGTGCGCCACGGTGCCGGATATGCGGCCGAACTGCAAAAGGGACTTGAGTCCTATCTGCAGCGCAAGGAGCTCGACCTCGACAAGCTGCGCGGCACGCTCGCCATCCCGGCCGACGCCTCGACCGCCGAGTACGAGCGCAACGGTTACGTCGCGGCCCTTGAGAAGGCCAAGACGACCTACGGATCCTGATTCGCGAATTCACGGCTGAGGGGCCGGTGGCGGTGTCCACCGGCCCCTCATTCTGTGCCATCCCTCGTCGTCGCCCCCGCACTCGTGTGGTGATCGGGGTGATGACAAGGCCAGCTGCCACCTCACATAGCAATCCCCCGGGTCGCAACCGCAATTACCACAGGGGCATCGGGTGTCACCCACTTTGCCGTCAGACCCCATCTGACGAGGCCATATGTCGTCGTGACATGATCGTGGCCGGCGACAACAGTCACGGGCGGAACGAGCATGACAGGGAACGTGGGTGAACGCCCGGTAAGGTTGTCCGCACGAGACGTCCAGGAGGAACGATGCCCCAACGCAAGGTCAGCGTGATCAACCACTACGCCTTCCCACCGGGGTCGGGTGGCATCACCCGCACCTTCGACATGTTCTCGCGGTTGCGCGGCTGGCAGCCCCACTTCTACGCCGCCAACATCAACCACACCTCTGGTGAGAGGATGACCGTCGACGACCCGCGTTACACCCTCGTCCCGATCCCGGAGTACAAGGGCAACGGGGCCAAGCGTGTCCTCGGCTGGATCGCCTTCGCCGCCGGTGCCGGTGCCCGGACTCTGGTACGCCCGGCCGACGTCATCTTCGCCTCCTCCCCCCAGATCTTGGCCCCGGCCGCTGGCATGGTCGTCGCCGCTCTGCGTCGCAAGCCCTTCGTCGTCGAGGTGCGCGACCTGTGGCCGGAGTCGCTAGTCTCCGGCGGCGCCCTCAAAGAGGGATCGGCCCTCCACAAGGTGCTCCAGGGGCTGGAAAAGACCATCTACGCCCGTGCCCGCCAGATCGTCGTCGTGACGAAAGGCTGGGAGGACCACTTCCGCGAGCTCGGCATCAACGTCGACAAGGTCACCGTCGTCCCCAATGGCGCCGACCTGGCCGAGTACGAGGTCAACGAGTCCCGCGAGGACCTGCGCAAGGAGTTCGGCATCGAGGGATTCACCGCGGTGTTCTCCGGCACCCATGCCAACTACGTCGGGCTGGACCTCATCGTCGACGCGGCCCGTCGCCTCCCGGACGTCAACTTCCTCCTCGTCGGCGCTGGAGCTCGCAAGCAGTGGGCCATCGACGAGGTGAAGAAGCTGGGACTGACGAACGTCAAGTTCCACGACCAAGTACCCAAGTCCGAGCTGGTGCGCATCCTCTCGGCCTGTGACGTCGGCTTGCACACCGTCTCCCCGCAGTCGGTCTTCGACAAGGGCATGAGCCCCAACAAGCTCTACGACTACATGGCAGCCGGGCTGGCCGTCGTCTCGAATGCCAAGGTGCCGATCCGCGACGTCATCAGTGACGACGAGGTGGGCGCCTGCGTCGATCCGACCGAGCTCGTCTCTGGTATCGAGCGGGTGCGTGACGCCGACGAGTCCACCATGAAGCGTTGGCACGAGCGGGCCCGCGAGCTCATGACGAACAAGTACTCCCTACAAGCATCGGTCGACAAGCTCGAGACGGTGCTGGAAAAGGCGCTGTACCGCTGACGTCGGAAACGAGCGGCTGGGGTGGGCAGTCCCCAGCCGCTCTGCGTCGTTGGAGTCCGTCACCCCAGCAGTGCCGCTGCAATGGCAGGGACAGCGATGACGAGGACGGCCAACGCGACTCCCCACAGGTCTCGTGTTCGCCAGCGCGACTCGACGGCGTAGGTACGCCGAGTCGCCGTCGCGAAACCGCGAGAGTCCATGGCCCGGCTGAGCACCTCCGACGACCTCATGGCGTACAGCACCATCGCGAATGTCATCGAGGACAGGTACTTGACCCGGGATGACAGGGAGTACGCCGGCCCCATCCCGCGCAGGCGGCGCACATCGGACTGGACGCGCCACTGGTCGCCCAGGTGCCCCATCCGGATCACACCTGCCACCGACGCCACCACCGGGCGCTGCGGAAGGTGGGTCTGCTGTGCCAGGGCGTCGCCGAAGCGGGTGGGATCGGCCGCGGCAGAGGCCAGTGCGCCCGGCAGGACGAAGACGAGGATCCTCAGCCCCTGACGGGTCGCCTCGCTCCACACCGCTGGGTTCGTGAACCCGCTGTGGAGCAACAGGGTCGTCCAGACCAACATCACCGCGGCGATGACGACCGGAACTGTCCGAACCGCCAAGGGTTTGACGCGGCGGGAACACATCGGAGCCATGGCGACGGCCGGAATGAGCCCGATGGCGCCGCTGAGCGGAGATCGCACGAAGAGGGACCCGACAATGCCTGCGACGGCGATAAGGAGGACGACGAGAGGGTTGATCTTCGTCAGGAATGCCGGCTTCCCCTGGGGGTTCTCTTCCGGGGTAGGATCCGGATCGCGGTACGAGGCGACGTCAACGACCTCGTCAGCCATCTCGATGACCTGGGGGTCGTGGGAAGAGACGACGACGGCAACCCCGGAGTCCGCCGCGGCGCGGATGGCCGTCAGGACACTGGCACCGCGGTCGTCGTCGAGGCCGACGGTCGGCTCGTCGAGGAGCAGCAGGTCGGGTTTCTGAGCGAGTGCCGCCGCGATGGCAAGGCGCCTCTTCTCCCCGCCCGAACAGGTCATGGGGTGGGAGTCGAGGATCGGCTTGAGCCCGAAGGTCCTGACGAGGTCGCGCAGATCAGCGTTCTCAGGAACCATCGGCGAGGCGAAGAGCTCGTCAGCAGCTGTGCGGGCGACGAGGTAGTTCTCCGGGTTCTGCGGCACCCAGGCGGTGTGCCCGGGCTCGGGGAGGGCGAGCTCGCCGGCGGCAGGGTCGTCAAGCCCGGCCAGCAGCCTCAGCAGGGTGGACTTGCCGACCCCGCTGGGCCCTGACAGGACCGTGACGTAACCGCGTCGGGCCGACATCTCGACGCCACGAAGCAGCACGTCGTCAGACTGCGGACGGTGAGCATCGAGAGCGACGGCCCGAGCGACTGCCTCGCCGGGAGTAGCGGGGTGCCACGGCACTTCGGTGGGCTCGCGCGAGTCGAGGTAGTCCTCGAAATCCCAGATCCGTTTGAGGGTGCCGTGATCGGTCAACTCGACAACCTGGTCGAGGATCCCACGCCACTGGTCCGGATGGTGGTCGACGACGAAAACCGTCCGGTCGTGGGCCATCATGGCGACCTCGTCTCGAATCGCGCTGGCCGATTCCTCGTCGAGCATCGAGACCGGCTCGTCGAGGAGGAGCAGCCCGGGGTCGGTGGCCAGGATTCCGGCGATGACGAGACGCTGCATCTGCCCGCCCGACATCTTCGTGGTGGAGTGGCCACAGGGAATGGTGAACCGGGCACGGCGTCGGGAATCCTCGACGATCGGCCAGATCTCCTCGCGGGGAACGCGATGATTCTCCGGACCAAAGGCGATGTCACGTCCACAGGTCGCGGCAACGACGGAGTGGATCGGCTCCTGCTGCAGCAGACCGACGTTGTCGTTGCCCCACGTACTCACTTGGCCCGTCAGATCGTGACTCTCCTCCTCCAGCAACCCTCCGACGGCGTGCAGCAGGGTCGTTTTGCCAGCGCCCGAAGGCCCTGTGACAAGCACCCTTGCGCCAGCAGGCAGGTGGAGGTCGATGGGCCCGAGGATGGGGGCGTCGCGGCCCGGGACGCCGACAGTCAACCCCTCGACATCCACAGGCACCGCCCGACGAGCGGAAACGTCGTCAGCCTGGTCATTACAGGCCAAGACGTCAGTCATGACAGATTCCGCGCCGACGCCGTACTCCGCTTTCCGCCACGCAGTTCACGAGAAACCGCGAAGGGGTTGAGGGCACCAGCGGCCGCCAGGCCGCGGACGATACCCCACGCCAGCAGACCGCCGAGCAGGGCTCCGGAGACGACCATGAGGATGAGGTAAACGACGGTGTCCCCGAAACGGAACATCGGGTAATAGGAAATACGTTCGTAGATACCCTCAGCGATACCGGTGAGAGCTCCGGCGACCATGGCGAGCTTCGGTCCAGCCTTGCGATAGGCGACGATGAGCAGACACAGCTCCATCGGCAGAGCCTGGATGACTCCGGAGATGATGGTGCCTGGACCCCATGGGCCTCCCAGAGCCGCCTCGATACATGCAGCAAGAATCTCTGCGAGAAGGGCAGCGCCCGGTTTGCGGACGACGAGGCCGGCGATGAGGGCGGGTAGGAACCAGATGCCGGTGAGAATGCCCTCGGCTGGCACATACACCGAGGACACCGGCTTGAGGAGGCTGTAGAGAGCGCCGTAACCGAGGAAGATGACACCGAAGGCCACCGCGATCATCACTGGGGTGACGATGTCAATGGTGCGGTACCGCATGGCAGGTTTGTCGTTGGTCATGGAAATCCTTCCGTCCCTTCGGAAGGGGGCGCACATGCGCGAAGAGCCCGACTCCCTACGCCGGTCCTAACCGGTTCAGGTTCGAGGGTCTGGGCGGTGCCCACTCTCAGCATCCGACGATGCTCCCCTGTCGTTGAGAGCCATCGTAGTCGCGGTTGGCGGGAAGTCTCCACCCACAACGGGTTCGGCGATCCTTGCGCAGGGCTCGGAAATCGTCGGGCGGGGCCCGTCACCCGGACCTCGACGATGTCGGGTATTCCGCCTCCTGGTGGAAATCGGGGTCATGGACCCCCGTCGTGCCATCTCCCGTAGCAGCTTTCGCCATCAGAACCCCGATCTCCACAAGGTTGCGGGTAGACCGGGACGGGAAGGGACACGTTGCTTGGAAACAAGTCCTCAACTCCCGGACTCAGCGTGGGTGCTGGACTTGGCCCGCCGTCAGCTATGCCCCAACGCCCGATTCGTGCGCTTCGTGGGCATGGCCGTCAGTGGGTCCTCGGGCCAGGGATGTTTGGAATAACGTCCACGATTCTCCGCTCGCACTGAGGGGTAGACGTTGGCCCAGAAACTGGCGAGATCGTCTGTGACGGCCAACGGACGTCGGGCTGGGGACAACAGATGGAGCACCACCTTCACGCGGCCGTCACAGATCATCGGGCCGTCGGTCCACCCGAAACACTCCTGGAGCTTCACCGCGAGCACCGGAGCGGCGTCACTGCCGGGTTCCGGGTAGTCAACGCGGATTCGCGACCCGCTGGGGACCGTGATCGTCTCGGGGAGGGCCTCGTCAAGACGTGCCGATTCCTGCCACCCCAGCATCCTGCGTAGGCCAGAGGTGGCGTCACTCCCCTGCCCTGCGGCCAGGCCATCCAAGTCGAGCCATTCCTCGGCGCGAGAGAGCAGAGCCTCATCACTGACGTCAGGCCAGGGGTCTCCGAGTACCCGGTGGGCCAGGGCGAGCCGACTCCTCAGGGACTCACCGTTCTTCGTCAGGCCTATAACCTCGAGCCCGCGGGATCTCACTTCTTCCAGCACCGCTCGACGGGCTTCATCACGCCCTGGCCGGACCGGGGTGCACGACAACTCGATGGCACCAAGCCGCGAAACGCGCCGACCGCGAGCCTTGCCGCCATTCCAGGTGACCGTGGTCTCGGTCGCGAGCATCGCCGCACCGGCATCCAGAGCCGCCGATTCCGCCAGCGGGACCGCTGCCCGGATGAGGGCGCCGCTCGTGACGCGAGAGGTTCGGGCAACGGCCAACCAGGGCTGCCCGAGCAACCCGGGTGGGCAGTTGCGGGGCAGTTCAACCCCAGTGCCACAAGCCAACAGATAGGACGATGACCCCTCACCACGGCTGCGAGCGATCCAACCTGGGCGAGCCAGGGAGACGACCGTGGCGACGGCATCATCGTCGGTGATGTTGGTGTCGGGGAAATCGTCAGTGAGACGCGAAAGCCGGTCAGCCTCGCGACGCCACACCCTCCCATCGGGGTGACGACCAGTCCGCAACTGGCGCCACTGCCCGACGAGGTCGACCTGTCCGTCGTCGAGGCCGAGCATGGCGACGATCTCGGCGCAGCGACGAGACCCGACAATCGGCGCGCCGTCGACCAGGGCCCTTGCTAGACGCGGGTCGACCGGAACCGTCGCGAGCTGACGCCCTCTGTCGGTGACTCGACCGTCAGCGTCAACAGCACCTAGGTCACGCAGTTCCTCCTCGGCCTCGGCCACCCGGTCCTGTGGCAATGGGGTTGGTAGGGCCATGCCTTCGCCACGAGGAGAGCCCCAAACGGCCAGCGCCAGCAGCGGTGCCACAAGGTCGGCATGATCAACCTCGGGGGCCGGGTCAGCATCCATCCCAGACCAGTCCTGGGGCCGCAGGCTCCGCACCGCGACGCCAAGGCCGAGACGAGCTGCACGTCCGGCACGCTGAATTGCCGAGGCTCGAGATTCCCGGACTGTCACCAGGCCCGTCATGCCGCGATCACGATCCAGGCGCGGTTCCCGGGACAGACCCGAATCGACGACGAGCCTCACCCCCGGCACCGTCAGGGAGGATTCCGCAACCGCCGTCGAGACGATGACACGGCGCACATCACCTGGGTCTGACAAGGCACGATCCTGCTCACGCGCCGACATCGACCCTGACAGCCCGACGATTTCCACGCCATCGAGCCGGGAGCGCAGATCCGCGACGACGTGGTCGACCTCGCGCGCCCCCGGCACGAAGACCAGCGCCGAACCATCTGGGTGGTGATCGAGGGCCTCGACGGTGACACTGCCAAGGTGACTGAGGAACTCGGGAGTCACACCCCGAGAATCCACAGGGGATCCCGAGGCTGGGGCCCACTCGATCTGGAGCTGATGCAGGGCCGATGACACCTCGACGACCGGTACCGGCTCGTCCGTACCGAGGAGGCTCGCCCACCCGGAGCTGTCGACGGTGGCCGACATCGCCACCACCGTGAGGTCCTCGCGCAGCTGGGCCACCTCGCACACCATCGCGACGGCTAGGTCGGCATCGAGATGACGCTCATGGACCTCGTCGAGGACGACGGCATCAACCCCTGTCAGGTCAGGATCGCGCATCAGGCGGCGAAGGAGAATCCCGGTCGTCACGAACTCAACCCTGGTGTCGCGGGTTGTCGTCGACTCCCCGCGCACGGCGTGGGAGGCGAACTCGCCGGGGCGGGTCCGGGTGAGTGTGGAAAGTCGGCGTGCGGCGGCTCTGGCTGCCACCCGTCGTGGCTGGGTGACGATGACCCGACCCGAACACCGCGATGCGACCAGCGGCGGGACGAAGGTCGTCTTGCCGGTGCCCGGTGGGGCGACGATGACCGCCCTCCCAACATCCAGGGCTGTGGTGATCTCGTCGCAATGATCGGCAACCGGATGCCCGGAGCCTATTGCGTCGAGGTCGAGACTCCGCGTCACTGGGCCGTCCCCCACCCCTGGGTCTCCCTCTCGTCCAGGGGATCAGGAGCAGTGGCCTCGGCGACCGTGCGGTTCGTCATTGCCTCCGTGGGGGCATCTTCCAGCGACCAGTCCGTCGCCCGGATAGGAATCCAGGAATCGGCCACCCGCTCGACGATCATCGTCATGATCATGACGGCATCGGGCTCGGCCCCCGGGAGCGCGGCGAACTCGTCAGGGCTGACCCACTGAAGCTCCAGAGACTCGCCAGGACGCGGTTTCTCCGCCGGATCACCATCAGCAACCATCGCCATGACGATGTCGGAGTGGAAGTGCCCTGGGTAGGGGCTGTGGGTGTTGAGAAGCACCGGCGTCGGGTGCATGAGGTCATGAACCCCGTCAGGAACCCGATTCCATGGCTGTAGGACGCTCAACTGGTCAATGTGGTAGCCAGCTTCCTCGTGGAGCTCGTGAGCAAGGGCCTGCCAGGGGTTCTCGGTGTGCTCGACGTGTCCGCCCGGTTGAATCCACAAATTCATCTTGCGGTGCTTGTGCACGAGGGCCTTCCACTGCCAGCCACGTGGGCTGTCGGATGGAAACCTTCTCAGGATCCACGCGCTGATCGTGACGTCGTGTCCATGTGGCTGGGTGTGGAGATGTGGCATGGTCCAAGCCTGTCACGCTGCAAGCTGCAGTGCCCGGCCCCGACCTACCCATGGGGCTCGCGTTATTGCGAAATACAGCACATTTTTGGGACAATCAGTATGTATCACCATCATTCGGAGGATCAGATGGACATCAATACCCTGTTGTCGGACATTGGCCTGCCGGGCCTGGGTCGCAGACCGGTTCTGGCGGACTCCAAGCCTCGAGTCGTGATCGTTGGTGCTGGTTTCGGTGGCTTGGCGGCCGCTGAGAAGACTGCCGAAGCAGGGTGCGACGTCACCCTCATTGACCGCAACCCCTACACCACATTCCAGCCGCTGCTGTACCAGGTCGCGACCGGTGGTCTGAACCCAGGTGACGTCACCTACCGCCTGCGTTCCTTCGCCGCTCAGAACGGTTCTCGCACCCACTTCCGTCGTGCCTCTGTGACCGACGTCGACACCGAGAACCGCATCGTCAACGTCGACAACGGCGACCCGATCTCGTACGACTACCTCATCCTGTCCCAGGGCGTCGGAGCCAACTTCTTCGGTACCCCCGGTGCCGCCGAGCACTCGTACACCATCTACACCCGCGCATCCTCGCTGCGCGCACGCGACGCCATCTTCACCTACCTCGAGGACCTCGACACCCAGCGTGACAAGACCTTCGACGTCATCATCGTTGGTGGCGGCCCGACCGGCGTCGAGATGGCCGGCACCCTGGCCGAGATGAAGTCGATCGGCATCCCGGCAATCTTCCCGGACGTATCCACCGACCGCGTCCACGTCACCCTCGTCGAGATGGCTGACCACCTCCTCATGCCCTTCGACCCGGCTCTACGCCACTACACCCGTCGCCAGCTGCAGAAGCGCGGCGTGGACGTGCGCACCAAGACCGCCATCGCCGAGGTACGCGAGGATTCGGTGCTCCTCAAGGACGGTCAGACGCTTCCTGCGGACATGGTCATCTGGGCTGCTGGCGTCGGTGCCCACAAGTCCGTTTCCGACTGGGGGTTCGAGCAGGGTCGCGGCGGCCGTATCGCCACCGATGGCACTCTCCGCGTCAATGGTCACGATCGCATCTTCGCCGTCGGCGACGGTGCCATCAACACCGAGGACCCCAAGCCTCAGCTGGCTCAGCCCGCCATCCAGGGCGGCGAGTGCGTCGCCCGTCAGATCGTCCACCTCGAACTCGGCGAGCCGCTGGAGAAATTCGAGTACCAGGACAAGGGCACCATGGCGACAATCGGCCGCAACTCAGCCGTCGTCCAGCTGTCCGAGAAGCTGAAGTTCACCGGTATCAGCGCATGGCTGACCTGGGTGATGGTGCACATTTACACCCTGTTGGGCGGTCGTAACCGTCTGCAGGCCATGATCAACCTCGGCGCTCGTTACATTGCGTTCCATCGCGAGGCCGGAGCCATCGTCGGCGATGTCCTCACCGAGGAAGGCAAGGAAGACAAGAACAAAAACGCTCTTCGCGACGATGACGAGAAGGGCGCCAAGCCCATCGACGGGAAGAAGTGATGCGCATGAGCAAGCTCGAGATCAATCCTGAGGAGATCGACAGGGGACCCCTGATTGCCATCGCGGTGGCTGCAGTCGCCGTCGTCGGGATCGCACTGGTGGCAGTGCGCAAGGGACCCAAGGACACGAAGACGGGATCCCACGATCCGTCCTTGTTCGAGAACCTGTCCAAACGCAAGCCTGCCGGCGGACGGAAGGCTCGCCGTCGCGATCCGCGAGCCGACGGCCACGCCACCCCAATGGGTGGCACCGGGCGTGTGTCGACCGCCCCGGCCTTCTACTCCTACAAGTGACAATTCACTGACGGTGGGGTGACGCGAGAGCGTTGCCCCACCGTTATTTGTAGGCTCGGTGAGTCTGGGTCCCTCGCTCCCGTGCCTCGAGCCACGTGATGAGCGTTCCCCTCCTGTGGCAATGGGGTTCCTGATGGTCGGTGGTGCAGCGCCACGTTGCAGATGGGTTCATCGAAACCCCATTTTCCACAGCGGGACAACGCGACGGTCTGGCTGGGGACGCATGGGTCAGCGAACGGGACGAATCAAGACCCATCAGGGGGTAGGGCTACCCTTCTCCGCCGTTACGAGGTTGGATCCGCGAGCCTCAGGCTGGCGCGACACCGCCCATGATCTGCCGCAGGACGGATTCACTGAACATGGTTCTTGGCCGATGCCGCCGATGCAGGTGGGAGGCGAGCCAGTCCAGGACGAATCTCGGGGTCTTTCGGAACATCGTCGGGGTGACGTGGAGCACCTTCCAGCCATGACGGTCCAGATGAGCCGACCTCATCATCGTCTCCTCATAACCCTTGGCGGTGCCGTGAACTGACCGGCCATCAATCTCCAAGGCGACCTTCTCGGCCTCGAAGGCTTGGTCCAGGTAGTAATGACGATCTCCCACCCGGACCTTGTGGTTGGGCTTGTGACCGGTGATCCCGGTGGCGCGAAGGACCCTGCTCATCTCCAGTTCCGGGATTGACCATGCAGCCAGGAGGATGTCAGCCAATGCGGCATCGACCTCGGCCTTTGGGTATCGGCCAGTAAGGCCCTTGCGTGCCCGACGACAGGATTCGGGAGTCACGAGACGTTGTCGCAGGGCCTCGCAGACCCACTCCCATTCTCCCTGAATGGCGAGGACGAGGACCGATACCTCAGCGGTGGCAATCCGAACCCGCTCCCGCTCGGTCACGAACCGGTGCGGCACGTGCCAGCGACGTACCCGAATACCCGGTCGGACCAACCGGCGGGTTGAGGAAAAGGCCTCCACTTCATTGATGGTTCGGAAGTCCATGGGCCTGTTGGCGCCAGGAGCGGTCATCCCGAGCAGCAGGAGAGCGGTCTTTCCGACGATCACGGCGTCGCGGTGCCACAACAGCAGCGCGCGAAGGATGGTCTTGGGGTCTCTGGCAAGGGCTGTCGCAGCAACCACTCCTGGCAGGATGCGGACGGCGTCTCCTCGGGCTACCGCCCGGTCGGCCTGGCCTCGGATGTAGCTGTGACGGTGGATGCGGGCAACGCCGCGGTGATCGAGTCGTTCTTGAAGGTTCCTCACACCCCAATTTGTCGGCGGGACCCGCGATTTCTGCCAGGCAATTTCAATTCTGTGGACAACTCCGGTCGGGGTAGCCAAGGCTTCTGTGGAAAACCGTCTTCTGAACCCGACCCTCGCCAGGTGAGATGGTTCACCGCATGTGCATCACCCCAATCACCACAGGAATGGGACAAGGTGGGTCCCCGGGCGGGGAAGAACTGAGGGAGAAGCGGGCACGGGGTAGGTTGGACCTTGGGGCCAGGGTTGGTCAGGTTACGGAATCAATGGTGGGGAAGGTCCGACGTACGCCGGTAGCCCCAGCCACGCGCTCGCTCCCGAGTAATCAGCCCTCGAGCAGGCGAGAAACCAGCCCCGTCAGCGCCTCAGCCTGGGACTCGAAGTTCAGCCCCGACTCGACGGCCCGACGTCCCGCCTGGCCCATCTCGTGGCAACGCGTCGGATCGGCAAGCAGCGCGCCGACGGCATCAGCGGTCGCGGCGACATCCTCGGTGTCGACGAAGATCCCGGCACCATAGCCGTCGAACATCTCCCGCCATGCCGGGAAGTCGGATGCCGCGAACGGTACCTGCGAGGCCATGTATTCGAACAATTTCGTCGGCAGGGAGGCGACGTAGTTCGGCAATGGTTTGAGAAATACCAACCCCAGCTGGCCGCTGGCCAACACCTTCGGCACTTCGGTCGGGTCAATGAGGCCCAAGTGCTCGACGAAGCCCTCAGCCACCGCGCGGTCAACGGTGTCCTGACAACGCGGCAGCACCCGTCCGGCCAGCACCAGGTGGGCCCCTGGCACCCGCTGACGAGCCCTGCGCGTCACGTCGATCATGAAGGAGAGTTTGCGTTCCTCCGACAGGTCTCCGACGTACACCAGCCGTCCCAGCACCGGATCCGGGGTCGCGTCATAGTTACCCAGCCAGGGATAGTTGCGCACCACCGTCACCGGGGAGTGGTGAAACCTTTCCCCGACCGTCGGGGTCGCGGCAACGACGGCGTCAACCCCACGGTCGGCCAATCCCACGAGCCCACGCGCCGCCAACCGAGCCAACGGCCGCGTCACCCTGCCCAGGTACGGCTTCGTGTCGACCTGGCCGATGAGGTCCTCGTGAGCGTCGTGGATGACCTTGCAGTGGTGACGACGTCCCCACAGCAGCGCCAACGGGATGAGCTCGGGGTCGTGAATGTGCAGCACCTCGGGTTGAAGGGCCTGCAGGTGCTGCCACGCCTCGCGTTGACTGACGACCAGCCGGCGGGCTCTCCCCTCCTCCCGATGCAATGCGACGACCGGGATGCCTTGGTCAATCCCGTCACGCTCGGCGGAGATGACGAGGTGATAGTCGTGGCCGGCCCCGACCAGCGCCCGCGCTTCCTTGTTGAAGACCCGGTTGTCGTGGCCGTGATGCACCGTCGACAGGGACACCACCCTGCCGAGGCGAGGGGAATCGGTCATCAGTCCCTCTTGCCGGCCTCGAGCAGCACCTTGGCGACGTTGGCAGCGGCCTTGCCGTCACCGTAGGGGTGGCCCGGATCGCCTTCGGGATGCGGACGGGTGGCATACTCGGCGAGGTGCTCGGCGTCGGGGTCGAGCACGTTCCAGCCGTTCTCGACGGTCTCCACCCATTCGGTCTCGGTACGTACCGTCGTGCAGATGGTGCCGAGCAGGAAGGCCTCCTTCTGCAGACCGCCCGAGTCGGTGATGACGCCGGCGGCATTCGTGACGGCATTGACCATGTCGGGGTAGGCCAGCGGGTCGATGGTGGTGAGGTTCCCGCGAGCGATGGTGATGCCGTCAGCCTCGGCGCGGGCGCGCAGACGCGGGTGCACCGGCAGGATGACCTTGCGATCCAGGCCGCCGAGAGCGTCGAGGATGTGGGCCAGACGCTCGGGATCGTCGGTGTTGTCGGCGCGATGGATCGTCGCCATGACGTACTCCTCGCCCTCCTTCACACCGGGCACCGGACGCGGGTTGGCAAGGACGGAGTTGCGCACCTGCAGGCAGACATCGGTCATGACGTCACCGACGAGCACCGATCGGGCAGCCAGCCCCTCGTCAGCCAAGTGACCCATGGCCACCTCGGTCGGAGCCAGGCACAGGTCAGCGGCGTGGTCGGTGAGGACCCGGTTGTGCTCCTCGGGCATGCGGCGGTTGAAGGAACGCAGACCGGCCTCGAGATGGGCCACTGGCAGATGCATCTTCACCGCCGAGAGGGTGCCGGCGATGGTCGAGTTGGTGTCGCCGTAGACGAGCACCCAGTCGGGGGCCATCTCCTCAAGCACCGGATCGAGCTGTTCAAGCATGCGACCGGTCATGAGGCCGTGGGAGCCGCCACCGACACCCAGGTGCAGATCAGGATTCGGGATGCCGAGCTCGATGAAGAAGGAGTCGGACATGTTGACGTCGTAGTGCTGGCCGGTGTGGATGATCTTGTGATCGATTCCCTCGGCCGCGAAGGCCTTGGCCACCGGGGCCAACTTCACGAACTGGGGACGAGCCCCGACGATGCTCACGACGCGCATTAACGAACCTTCCTGCCCGCGTACCGTACGTCGACCCAGCCTATCGTCCAGCGCCGTCAACTCACGCCTCCTCGCGAACAGCACGTCGCGCCATCACGGTATGTCGCGACCCGACCACGGTGTCGAGCAGGACGAGCACGGCCATCCACAAAGCAACGACGTTCGGCCCGACGAAAACACTGTTGGCCATCATGAGCACTGGGACCGCGAACATCATCGCGATGTACAGCCTGGCGATATGGCGGGTCTGTCCCGAGCGATGCGCACACCGCTGGAACGCCCGGACGATTCCCCACGCCCATGCCACGACGAGTACGGCAGCGACGAGAATACCGTAGTCGGAGGCCACATGGATGAGTCCGTTATGGGGATTGGTCTTGTGGTGCAGGGAATACACCGTGGAGTCACGGGACAGGTGGGCGAACCCACCGGGTCCGACCCCGACCAGCGGGTGCGTCGCGATGAGGTGCAGCCCGAAGCCGAGCAGGGACAGCCTGACCGGCCAGGAGCGTGAGCCGAGATTGGCATGCTGCACCAGCACGGCGATGACGTCATTCCACGCCGAGAGCAGCGTCGCCCGACCTGGCCCGAGGACCAGTACAACGACGGCCACGGCTCCCGCACCGACGACGATCCGACCGTATTTCCACGTCAGAGCCGCGCCGATGGCCATCAGTACCGCACCCATGAGGCAGAGCTTCGACCCGGTCAGCCACAGCAGGTAGAAGCTGGCAAGGGCCACGACGACGTGGCACCAGCGTTGCCAACCGCCCTTGACGACGGCGTGCCACGCGATCAGACCCAGACCCAGCACGAGGAACAGGCCGTAGTAGTTCGGGTTCGGGAAGAAGGTTCCCGGCAGCGGGTACACCAGCGGTCGGCCCCGCCACAGACCGTCGATGAACTGCGCCAGGTGGCGCGTCGTGCGGTGCTCCCACACAGCAATGGGGAGGCTGACGAGGATGGCGGCCTCCCACCCCAGGGTCAGGTCTGCCAGAGTGTTGTCATTCCTTACCCTGGACAAGGCCCACACCAGCACCAACCCGATGACGAGGTTGGCGAGGTCACCCCAGGCAGGCGTCCAGGACACCATGAGCCCGGACACCACACCGACGACCACCCATGCGAGACCAAAGATGATCAGCGGCCACTGTCGCGGCCACGACGTCCCCTTGATCAGAGCTATCACGGCCAGGGCGGCCACGTCCGCCCGGAAGGACGTCAAGGGCCCCACCGCCGCGTAGGTGCCGAAGAGCACCGTCAACGGCAGCAGGGCCACCAGGACACGGGTGAGGATCCGGGTCATGCCTCGACGATCTGGGAGTCCTGACGCTTTAGGGCGCGCTCCTCGACAGTGACGAGGGCGTCGACGTCAGCCTCGAAGTTGAACTCCTCGGCGATGGCGCGTCGACCGTTCTCCCCGAGACGCTTGCAGCGCTCCGGGTCGGCCAGCAGCTCCTTGGCCGCCTCGGCCGCGGCCTTGGCGTCCCTCGAGGTGTCAACGAAGACTCCGCAGTCCCACTTCTCGAGCATGTTCACCAGGAACGGCAGGTCGGTCGAGATGAACGGGATCCCGGCCGCCATGTACTCAAAGAGCTTGGTGGGCAGCGAGTTGACGTAGTTCGGCAGCGGCTCGAGGAAGACCAGGCCGATGACCGATGACGCGAGCAGACCGGGTACCTCGTCAACCGGGATGGATCCGCGGTAGTCAACGCGCGGATGCTTGTCGAGCTCATCGAACAGGTAGGCGACCTCGGGGTCCTGCTTACCGGCGATGACGAGGCGGGCGTCACCGTCCATCAGGGCCATCATGTCGAACATCTTGTCGGTCTGACGTCCCTTGGACAGCATGCCGACGTAGACGATCTGACCTGGAACCTTCTCCCCCTCCACCGTGGTGTCGAAGCTCGACAGCAGCGGGTAGTTGTGGACCAACTTCTGGTTGCGGTGTCCGAAGTCCTCGGCAACCCCGTCGGTTACCGCGACCACACCGTCGAACCCCTTGTCAGCCATGGTGACCAGGGCCTTGGCGACCGTGCGGGCGACCGGCTTGATCTTCGGTGACAGGTATTCCTTGCCGTCGATCTGTGCGACGAGGTCCTCGTGAGCATCGAAGACCGCAGCCCGCCCGCGCAGCTTCTTCCACGCCAGTACCAGCGGAATGAGCTCGGGGTCGTGGATGTGGACGAGATCGGGGTTCACCCGGTCGAGGGCCTTCCACACCTTGGCCTGACGGCGGGTCAGACGGTCGATGCGGTTGGTGGCCTTGCCGATTCCCACCACATGTACCCCGTCGACGATCTCGTCACCGTCCTGGGCGCCGATGAACCAGACATCGGCGCCCCGCTTGGCGAGGCTGGCACACTCCTTGCGGAAGATGCGGCCGTCGCGGGGGTTGTGAACGGTCGAGACGTGACACACGCGGGCAAGGGACATACTCAGGCCTCCCCGTCACCAACGACGATGACCTCGACGCCGTCCCACTTGGCCGCGTCGACGACGTGACGACCGTCGATGAGGACCTTGATGCCCGGAAGATCGGTCGGGGTCAGCTCGGCGTACTCGGGATGGTCGGCCTGCAGAAGGGCCCCGTCGACGGGCTCGCCGACGTGGTAAGCCTTGAAGCCGAACTTGCCGAGCTCCTCGTCGGTGAACATCGGATCGTGGACGCTGACGTCGGCGCCAGCCTTGGCCAGGATCTCGACGGTCGGGAAGACGCCGGAGAAGGCAGTCTCCTTGACCTTGCCGCGGTAGGAGGCACCGAGGACAACGACCTTCTTGCCGGACAGGTCTCCCAGCACCGAGGCGGCCTGGTCGACGCAGTACTGCGGCATCGTCATGTTGGCCTCGCGGGCGGTACGGACGATGGCGGCGTCCGGGTCGGTCCACAGGTAGAGGCGCGGGTAAACCGGGATGCAGTGTCCACCGACGGCGATGCCGGGACGGTGAATGTGGGAGTAGGGCTGCGAGTTGCAGGCGTCGATGACCTTGTAGACGTCGATGCCGTTGGCGGCGGCGTACTTGCCGAACTGGTTGGCCAGGCCGATGTTGACGTCGCGGTAGGTGGTCTCGGCGAGCTTGGCCATCTCGGCGGCCTCGGCGGTGCCCATGTCCCAGACGCCGTTGTCGCGCGGCAGGTCGTCACGATCGTCGAAGTCGAGGACCTGCTCGTAGAACTCGATGCCCTTGGCAGTGCCCTCGTCGTTCAGGCCGCCAACGAGCTTCGGGTAGCGACGCAGGTCGGCGAAGACACGGCCGGTAAGGACGCGTTCCGGGGAGAAGACGAGGTGGAAGTCCTTGCCCTCGGTCAGGCCGGAGATCTCCTCGATCATCGGCTTCCAGCGGTTGCGGGTAGTGCCGACCGGCAGAGTGGTCTCGTAGGAGATAAGGGTGCCCGGGGTGAGATGCTCCGCCAACGACTTGGTGGCGGCCTCCATCCAGCCGAAGTCCGGCTCCCAGGTCTCGTCGTTGACGAACAGCGGGACGACGAGGACGATCGCATCGGCGCCCGGAATCGCCTTGGAGTAATCAGTGGTGGCGGCGAGCTTGCCGGCCGGGACGAGTTTCTTCAGCTTCTCGTCGAGATAGGCCTCACCGGGGAAGGGCTCGTTGCCCTTGTTGATCTCGTCCACGACGCGCTGCTGCACGTCGACGCCGATGACGTCGTGACCCTTCTCGGCGAACTGCACAGCCAGGGGAAGCCCGATCTTGCCCATGGCGACGACGGCAATTTTCATTCCTGAACTCCTTGGGATTCGCGAATACCCCCGCCAGTCTAACCGGGCAGAACGCCGCAATGATTTCGTGTTATGCTCCCGCCATCACAGCCATCCCCGCATCATGCGTCTGACTAGGGATTTAGCCTGTTTGCGCTGGGGGCTTTTCGTTGAGGAGGGCCGGTGTATCCCGCCGAGAGACACAAGTGGCTCATAAACACCGCCCGCGAGACCGGTCGGGTGTCAGTGTCTGATGCGTCAGCCTCCCTGGGGGTCGTCCCGGAGACCATTCGGCGCGATCTCGATCAACTGTGCACCCAGAAGATGCTGAGACGCGTCCACGGTGGCGCCATCCCGATCGAGTTCGACCTGCTGGGAGATCAACCCCTCGACACCCGTGATTCCTCCGCGGTGAGCCAGAAGGAGCAGATAGCCAGGGCTGCGCTGCCCCACCTGCCGACTGACAACGGATCGATCATCCTCGACGCTGGATCGACGACCGGTCGACTTGCGGCAATCATGCCTCCCACAAGGCGCTTCACCGTTTTCACCAACTCATCGCCGATCGCCAGCACCATGGCAACCCGCAGTGCATGCGACGTCCACCTACTGGGAGGGCGCCTGCGCCCGACCACTCAAGCCACCGTCGGGAATGTCGATGCCATTTCACGGCTGCGTGTTGACGTCGCCTTCATGGGCACCAACGGCATCTCCCTGGACCATGGTCTCTCCACCCCCGACGCCGATGAGGTCGCGACAAAGACAGCGATGATCGCAAGCGCCCACCACGTCGTCGTGTTGGCCGACTCCCGGAAGATGGGGGCAGAGTCAACAATGCGGTTCGCGGAGTTGGGTGACGTGGACGTCATCATCACCGACTCCGGGGTAACCCCACACCAGGTTGAGATGCTGCAGAAATCTGGCGTCGAGATCGTCATCGCCTGAGGTCGGCCGCAGCCAGGGCCATTTCAGCCTCCCGGCCATTGCGCACGCACGCTTCCCCCAGCCCGCACTTCCACCGTGTGTGGTGTTTGGGTTGCTGACGTCAGGACGTGCAACCACGGGTGGCAGCAACCCCATTCATAAGACCGATCACCACACCGACTCCCGTCGCCGGACCAGCCCGTCAAACAGTCACCCCGAGTCATCGCGACGCCCCGCATCACCAAATGTCCGTTTTGGTGTTTTATTGTTGCTTTTTCAGCTTTTATGCTTTAGAGTGTCACACATCCCAACATTGCAGGGTCACTCATATCTGAGGGACCGTTGGGAGAAGCGACGAAGGAGTCCCCCCGTGATCGTCACAGTCACCCTCAACCCGAGCATCGACCGCACTGCATCCCTGCCCGGGCCGCTGCAACGCGGCCAGGTGAACCGACTCGGCAATTCCACTGAGGTCTCCGCTGGCAAGGGAGTCAACATCTCCCGAGTCCTCTGCGGAGCTGGGGTCGACACCTGCGCCGTCATACCGGCAGGAACCAAGGACCGCCTGGTCACCGGCCTCGCCAACGACAAGATCCCACACGTCGCCGTCCCGATCTCGGCGTCGGCAAGGACCAACCTCACCATCACCGAACCCGACGGCACCACAACCAAGATCAACCAACCCGGAGCCGCACTCACGCCCGACGAACTGACCGCCGTCGAGGAGATCATCCTCGAGACGTCGACCGACGCTGAATGGGTCGTCCTGTCCGGGTCTCTCCCTCCCGGCGTCCCCTCGAACTGGTACACCACCATGACCCGTCGGCTGCACGAAACCGGCGTCAAGGTCGCCGTTGACACCTCTGACAAGCCCCTCCAAGAGCTGTCCGGGAAACTCCCCGAGTCAGCTCCCGAACTCGTCAAGCCCAACTCCGTCGAGCTCGGTCAGCTCTGTGGAATCGACGGCGGCTCCCTGGAGGCTGCCGCCGAGCAAGGCCATTTCCACGACGTCGTCGCTGCCGCCCGGCGCCTGCACGGCATCGCCGAGGTGCTGGTCACCCTCGGCGGCGCGGGGGCCCTACTCGTCACCGAGACCGATGCCTGGCACGCCTGGCCGGAACCAGTCCAGGTGAGGTCGACCGTTGGCGCCGGGGACTCCTCCCTAGCCGGATTTCTGCTGGCCCGTACCCGCGGCGACCAACCCGAAAACTGTCTGCGCACCGCCGTCGCCTGGGGCACGGCCGCCGCAGCCCTCCCGGGGTCGACCATGCCGACCCCTGCCCAGGCCGACGCCATCCACGTCAGCCTCACCCATCTGTGAGATCGGAGAACCGATGAACGCCCCTCTCCTCATCCCAGAACTGGTATCCCTCGACGCTGACCTGGGCTCGACCAAGGCCGAGGTCATCACCTCGGTCGCCGGAATCATCGCCAGGGCCGGGCGCGCCGACGCCGACGGCCTGACCCGTGACGCCCTCGACCGTGAGTCCAAGAGCCCGACCGGGATGCCCGGCGGATTCGCTATCCCTCACTGCCGCTCCGCCGCAGTCTCCCAGCCCTCACTCGGCTTCGCCCGGCTGTCCCCCGCAGTTGACTTCAACGGACCTGACGGCCCTGCTGACCTCGTCTTCATGATCGCCGCCTCCGAGAACGGTGGCGCCGACCACATGAAGCTCCTCACAAAGTTGGCTCGCGCCCTCGTCAAGCCCGAATTCGTCGAGCAGCTGCGCCAGGCCCCCGACGCTCAGACGGTCGTCGACCTCATTGGCGGGGTCGTCGGACCAGAGGAGGGCGCGCCTGTACCGGCACCCGCCACCGCCGCCGCGACAGACGAAACAGCTCCCGAACAGACACCCACCACCCACGTCGTCGCCATCACAGCTTGTCCGACCGGCATCGCCCACACCTACATGGCCGCCGACTACCTCACGGCCGCGGGCAAGAAGATGGGGGTTGACGTCAAGGTCGAGCCCCAAGGTTCCACCGCCACCGAGCCCCTCGACGCATCCGAGATCGAGGCCGCTGACGCCGTCATCTTCGCCACTGACGTCGGTGTCAAGGGCCGAGAGCGATTCGCCGGCAAGCCGGTCATCGAGTCAGGGGTGAAGCGTGCCGTCAACGAGCCCGAGAAGATGGTCGCCGAGGCTCTCGCGGCAGCCAAGGATCCGCACGCGCACCGTGTTCCGGCGGGCCACGGCGAACACCAGGAGCCCGAGCAGGCCGGTTCCCAGATCGGTTGGGGCAAGCGCATTCAGCAGGCCCTCATGACGGGCGTCTCCTACATGATCCCGTTCGTCGCCGCGGGTGGTTTGCTCATCGCCCTGGGCTTCCTCTTCGGCGGGTACGAGATCGCCAAGGACGGCATGGACATCGCCCTCCACAACACCTTCAACAATCTTCCGGCACCCACCGCCCATGCCCTGGGTGGATCGGCCACCATGACCTACATCGGCGCGGTCCTCTTTGCCGTCGGCCAGGCGGCTTTCGGCTTCCTGCTACCCGCGCTCGCCGGCTACATCGGTTTCGGTCTGGCTGATCGTCCCGGCATCGCCCCCGGCTTCGTGGCTGGTGCCGTCGCCGGGGTCACCGGGGCAGGATTCATCGGGGCCATCGTCGGTGGTCTGCTCGGTGGCCTCGTCGCCTATGGGTTCACTCGCCTCAACCCGCCCCGCTGGCTGCGTGGTCTCATGCCGGTCGTCATCATCCCGCTCGTCGGGTCCCTCATAGCCGGCGGCCTCATGTACGTGGTGCTCGGCCGTCCGCTTGCCGCTCTCACCAACGCCCTCAACAACTGGCTGGGTGGTATGAGCGGAGCATCGGCTGTCATCCTTGGAATCATCCTGGGCCTCATGATGTGCTCCGACCTGGGCGGCCCCATCAACAAAGCGGCGTACCTCTTCGCGACGACGAACCTCGCCGTCACCAACGTCGGATCCCTCAAGGTGATGGCCGCCGTCATGGCAGCCGGTATGGTCCCGCCCCTGGCGATGGCCCTGTCAACGACTCTGCGTCCGAACCTCTACCAACCGGCAGAGCGCGAGAACGGCACCGCTGCCTGGTTGCTGGGAGCCTCGTTCATCTCCGAAGGTGCCATCCCCTTCGCAGCTGCTGACCCACTGCGCGTCATCCCCTCGATGATGGCCGGCGGAGCCGTCACCGGCGCCCTGTCGATGGCACTGGGCGCGGCGTCCAAGGCTCCCCACGGCGGTATCTTCGTCTTCTTCGCCATCGACCGGGTCTGGGCGTTCATTCTGGCCATCGTCGTCGGCACCGTCGTGGCAGCCTTGCTTGTAACCGTCCTCAAGACCTCAGCCAAGCGCAAGGCCGAGGCCGCCGCCTGAAATATCCACACCAAACCGCACCGAAACACACAACCCTGAAAGGGACACCATCATGGCCAGCAGAATCGTCAAAGTCGGATCCTCCGTCGGGCTTCACGCCCGTCCCGCCGCAGTCATCTCCCAGGAAGCTGCCAAACTCGGCTCCACCGTCACCCTGGCCGCAGAAGGAGGCGAGCCGATCGACGCCAAATCCGTGCTCCTCATCATGACCCTCGGTGCTGGCGCGGGTGATCCCGTCACGGTCGCCGGTGACAACGAGGATGACGTCAACACCATCGCTGATCTCATCGAGTCCGACCTCGACGCCTGATCCTGCTCCACACACGGCGAGGGCCGCTGTCATGACGACAGCGGCCTTCGCCCATCTCCACGTGGACCCGATCGTCAGAACGTCGCCACCGACCCGGAATCGACACGATAGTTCGACCCATTGACGAAGGATGCCTTGTCGGAACACAGGAATGCGATGACGGCAGCCACCTCCTCGGGCTCTCCGCGGCGCTTGAGCTCCATGTAGGGGCGCTCCTCGTCGAGGAAGGACTCGATGGCGTCGTCGAAGCTGACGCCACGTTCCTCGGACCGCTTGGTCATCATGGCGTCGGTCATCGGGGTGTGGATGAAGGCCGGGGAGACAGCGTTGACGAGCAACCCTTCCCGGGCATAGGTACGCGACAGCCCCTTGACCAAGGCCAACACACCGGCCTTGGCGGCGCAGTACGGGATCTCGTCGTCATAGGGTTGGACGCCATCCTCGGAAGCCAGCAGCACGACACGACCCCACCCGCCGGTGCGCAGGTCGGCGATGAACTCCCGCAGCACCCGCACCGGGCCCATGAGGTCGATGTCGAGGGTGGAGCGCCAGCCCTCCTCGTCGATCTCGTGGAACTTACCCTGGGCGCCGGTGACCCCGGCTGACTGGACGAGGATGTCGATCGGCCCGAAGGCCTCCTTCACCTGTTGGTGGAGCTCGGCCAAGGAGTCGGCGTCGGTGACGTCGGCCGGGAAGGCGACGAGACGGTCCTCGGGCGCATCAAGGTCCTTCGCGGCCTTGGTGAGCTCGTCGGCGTCAAGGTCGGTGACGGCAACCTTCGCTCCCTCCGCAAGGAGGAGTTTCGCGGTGTTCCAACCGATGCCAGAGTCGGCACCGGTGATGAGGGCTACCCGCCCATTGAGTCCGAGATCCATGATGTTATCTCCTGTAGTAGAAATCAGTTGATGGCGTCCGAGAGGTCCTCGGGCGGGTCGGCAAGCACCTTGACAGCCTCGTCGGTGCGCCCAGGCAGGTTCCAGAGCAGGACGCCGACCGGCTTTCCGTCCTTGAGGTAGTAGACGACCTGGCCGTCCCCGACCTCCACCGCAGTGGTCTCAAGGCTGGAGTCGAGAGCGCCGACGGCCTCCCAGCGGACCCCGAACACCTGCGAGTACATCATCGGGGTGTGGGTGTAGGGGGCGTCCGAACCGGCCATCGAGCGGCCCGCTGCCTTGCCCATCATGGTGGCGTTGTCGACGTGCTCGACGCGGGTGCGGCCCAGCACCGGGTCCGGGTAGTTCGCGATGTCGCCAGCTGCCCAGATGGCGGGGTCGTCGGTACGCAGGTACTCGTCGACGACGACGCCGTTGTCGACGGTGAGACCGGCGTCCTCGGCCAGGTTGGTGACGGGAGTCGCCCCCAGACCGGCGACGACGTCGTCGGCCTCGAGGATGATGCCGTCGTCCAAGGTGACTTCGGCGTTCTCGTGCTTGCGCACCGAGGAGACACGATGCCCGGTGACGAGGTGAACCCCGGCATCGGCGAAGAGTTTCTGGTACTCCGACGCGATCTGGGCCGGGAACTGGGAACCGCCCAGGACCGGGTCGGGTGTGACGAGGCTGACCTCGCAGCCCTGCTGGACTAGGGCGGCCGCAAGCTCGACTCCGATGTATCCGCCACCGACGATGACGAAACGGTGGCCGGGCTGAGCCAAAGCACGCAGTTTCTGGTAGTCACGAGCGGATCGGTAGTAGAGGACGGCGTCTCCGTCATCGTCGATGCGCGATGGGGTCAGGCCGGTGACAAGCAACAGCTTCTCGTAGCCGAAAACCTGGCCTGAACCGGTCAGGACGGTCTTCGCATCGCGATCGATGCTGAGAACCTCGGTGTCGAGGCGCAGCTCGGCGCCGGTGTCGGCGGCGGTGGAGAGATCGGTCTTGCCCCAGGTGAACTCGGGATCGGTCCACAGCTTCTTGCTGAGGGCAGGGCGGGGGTACGGCGAATCAACGTCGGCGCTGAGGATGGCGATCGACCCGTCCTTGTCAATCTCGCGGATGCCGTGGGCGGCTGAGTCGGCGGCCATTCCGCCACCGATGATGAGGTACTGGTACGTCATCATGTGTGCTCCCAAGGTTGGGTTCATCGTCGAAACGATGCGTACACACACAAACCACGTTAATCAGCCCTCAGCGTCCCTTCGAGGGTTCACGGCTGGCTTTCGCACCGGGCCAAGACGCTGGTGGAAGATCGGTTTCTGAACCCGTCGACTGCCATCTGGGATAGCACCAGGAACTATCAGCAACCCGATCACCACACACGGTAAAGGTACCTCTGCCAAGGTGCCTCCGACACAGAACCGGGTCGACACGGACCACCAACACGACGTGGGACCCGCCCCACCGGACGGACCCTACCGACGAATCAGTAGCTTTCAGATTCAGTGACCTTCAGATTCCGGGGTGACTCCGGCATCCTCATGGCACACCTGATCGACGTCCTCCATCTTCGACTGGGTCCACGGGGCGATGGCGAAGAGCACGACCGCGACGACGATCGTCACGATGCCCAGACCGTAGTAAAACACCACGTCACCAAGATCCTTCGTGCGCTCGATCGTCACCGATGCCAGGCCCTGACCGCAGGCCGCTGCCAGCAGCCACAGGGTCATGTTCTGGGATGCGAACTTCTTCGGGGCCAGCTTGGTGGCCGTCGAGAGGCCAATCGGGTTCATGAACAGCTCGGCGACGGTCTGAATGACGAAGACGACGGCCAGGAACCACCACGGTGCGAGCTTGTCCCCGCCCGGCCAGCTCTGGAAGCCGAATCCCATCATGAGGGCGGTCAGCCCGATGATGAACACCGAGATCGCGAATTTCTGCGGGGTGTTGGGGAACTTCCCCTCCCTCCTTCGGAACCACATGCCCAACAGACCGGCAAGGATGAGCACGGCGGCCGGGTTGATCATCTGGTACTGCTCCGGCTTGAGAAGGGCGGAACCGGCGATGTGACCGTCGGTGTTGGCCTTGGCGAAGGTGGCCATCTTCCCGGCTGCCTGCTCGAAGATCATGACGAAGAGCACCTGCCCCACCCACAGCGGGACGAAGGCCCACAGGTGACCACGCTCCCGCTCGGTGACCTTCGAGGAGCGGAACATCGTCAAGAAGTACCCCAGGGCTGTCACGGTGGCGAAGGTGAACAGCGAGTAAGCGATAGCCGAAGTCCACTCACCCAGCAACGCCTTGAACCCGATGACGAGCACAGCACCAATCGCGATGATTCCCAGGGTCCTGAGCACCATCCGGCGCCCCTCACCCGGGGCGAGCGGATTGGGAATGTCAAAGGCGAAGTCGCGCAGCTTGGAACGACCATGGATGAAAGCCACGAGGGCCAGGGCCATACCGATGGCTGCCGCGATGAATCCGATGTGGTACCCGTAGTGGTCCTTGAGCAGACCGGTGATGAGCGGAGCGATGAGGGAGCCGATGTTGATCGACATGTAGAAGTACAAGAAGCCTTGGTCACGACGCGGATCGCCATCGTCATAGAGGCCACCGACGACCGTCGACAGATTCGGCTTGATGAAACCGGTACCGATGGCGATGCAGACAAGGCCGATCCACGACGTCACCACCTGAGGTATCGCCAGGATGACGTGACCGGTCATGATGATGAGACCGCCCCACAGGGTGGAGACCCACGGCCCGAGAATCCGGTCGGCGAAGATACCGCCGGGAATCGTCATGAGCAGCACCGCAGCGCCATAGGAGGCCATCACCACCTGACCGGCATTGACCGGCAGCCCGAGGCCGCCATTTGCCAAGGTGTCGGTGATGAAGTAAACGAGGATGGCCCGCATCCCGAACCAGGAGAACCGCTCCCACATTTCCACTTGGAGCATCCACGGCAGACCGCCGGGATGACCAAGGAATGACTTGTCGTCGCGTGAGGGGCCGGTCACCAAGTGCTTGGGTCTGAACCCCCTCGCTCTTCCAGCTGCGGTGACGCCTTCGGCATCTACGTCGAGCGGATCGAGGGACATCTCTTCTTTTCCTTTCCCATGTTCCGGGCATCACGAGTCCGTCCGGTTGAAAGGTTGGGCACCTTCCCGGCAATCCGGGAAACCTACCTTTTCCGGGCGCGGCACCGGTATCCATGGCTTAGTGACGTCATCGTCGAGAATGTGTAATGACTACGGGTTCAGGCTAGTACGCAGCCGTACCATCCGCTGACTCGCCCCGGAAAGAATCACGGCTGAGCACACAATTTCCCGCGCGAATCAGTGGTCGACGGACACTTCCTCGCGGTCATCCTTCCCCGTGGTCGTCACGAGCCGGCAGACGACCAGCGTGGAGAACCACCAGAACAGCGCGATCGGGAAGTTCTTGATGAGGTAGGTGTCCATCAGGAAGGCCGGGATCGTCGCGAGCACCCCGAGGCACAACACCGGGAAGTGTCCGCGAATCCCCTTGATGCACACCGCGATGACAGTGCCCAGGGAGACCAGCAGCAGGATGAGGCCAATCGCCCCGAGCTCCCCCAGCACCTGGGCGACCAGGCTGTGAGCGTGCGGAAGACTGTAGCCGTACAGGGTCTGGCGCATCCCATGGGAGGACCCGGGCATGAAAGTGGACTCAAGGACGAACCACGGCCAGATGGTCCCATAGCCGGTTCCCATTAGGAAACGACCCGGTGACTCGAGGACCACGTGTCCCGCCAAGGCCCAGGTCCTCGCCCTCGCCGGATCCACCAGAGACCCCGTCCGCACCGTCGAGACGAACCAAATGGCAACTCCGGCCACCACTATCCCCAGGGCCGCGAGGATGGTCCATTGCTCACGGCTTCTCCTGCGGTGAGAGCGTCCGAGGAGAACCAGACCGAGGATGAACAGGGCCAGGCAGATGATCCCGGCACGGGACCCGGACACCGCCAAGCAGGCCAGGTGACTGACGACGGCCACGCTCGAGATGATCCGGTGACGGTTCCGGATGACGGCGTCGACAGCGACAGCCACGGCGAGGATCAGCACCACGTGACAGATCGCGGCCCCACCGAGCTTGGTGGCAACCCGCCATCCCGTCGTATGACCTGCTGAGTATTCGTTGACGAGCCCAATTGGGTTCGCGATCGCCATCAGAACGGACAGTCTCCACAGCGCTCCCTCGAGGTTCTCCACCACGATGAGTCGGCAGGCAAAGACAGCGACGAGAATCGTCATCGTCGCCTCGGCCAGGGGCACAACGAGGGCATAGAGCGGCAGGCCCCTGATGACCCCCATGGAATAGTCATAGACGACATGGTCATGGAAGGGGATCGAGGCCGCAGCCCAGGCCAGCAGTGCCAGGAAACTGCACACCACGATGGTGAGGGGACGGGTCCACTCCCGCGGAGTCGGTATCCCCCGTGCATCCCTGACGATGCACAACACTTCCAGCGCCACGGCAGCCACCGCGAAGAGCGGGAGCATCAGTGGGCACGCGCCATTGTCGAAGAGTGGCTGGTCCACCGTGACATAGGTACACGTGAGGAAAAGACATGCGACGACGACCTCGGCCGCCCCGCTGAACCACTGAGCGGGGTCTACCGAGCGCGATGCCACGGCCCGCAGGCCGTGAGGGAATTCGTGGTGACCAAAGATGCCAGCCATCCTACCCTCGAGGCCGTTGGAGACTCGGCCGCTCGACCCAGGCCGAACACCTCGGTGAACGCAATCGGGCCGGGCCTCGACGGCCCGGCCCGATCATGACCGATGTGTCAGGAGATCTTGACGAACTCCCCGGAGGCGGCGGAGTTGATCATTGCCTCGCAGACCTGGACGACCTTGGCGCCCTGGGTCATCGTCACGATGTCGGATCCCTTGCCCAGCACAGCGTCACGGAAGTTCTCGTGCTCGGTGCGCAGCGGCTCGGGCTTCGGGATCGCGAACCTGGTGACGTCACCCTCGGCAACGCCACGGAAGTTGGCGATGTCGTCCCACACCGTCGCAACCTTGGCGTTGGAGTAGAAGGTGAGATCAGCGGTCAGGGTGTCCGCGATGAACATGCCCTTCTCGCCGGTCACGAAGGTACGACGCTCCTTGGTCGGGGTCAGCCAGTTGACGAGGTGGTTGCTCATGAGCCCATCGGAGAGCTGGCAGGTCGCCGAGACCATGTCCTCGTAGTCCCGGCCAGCCTTGAACATGGTACGGGCGGCAACCAGCTCGAACTCACGCTGGGTGACCCAGGCGGTGAGGTCGATGTCGTGGCTGGCGAGGTCCTTGACGACGCCGACGTCGGCGATACGGGCCGGGAACGGACCCTGACGACGGGTGGCCACCTGGTAGAGGTCGCCGAGGTCGCCGTTCTCCAGACGCTTGCGCAGCGACTGCAGGGCCGGGTTGTACCGCTCGATGTGACCGACGGCACCAATGAGACCCTTGCTCTCGAAGGCCTTGGCCAGACGGGTGGCGGCGGCCGTGTCGTAGGCCAGCGGCTTCTCGATGAGGGCGTGGACCCCCGCCTCGGCCAGCTTGAGACCGATCTCCTCGTGGAACTTGGTCGGGGCCGCGACGACGCAGTAGTCGACTCCAGCCTCGATGACCGCGTCGACGTCGGGCAGGACGGGCAGGTCACCGGCGACCCCGAATGGGTCCTTGCCGGAGGCGTCCGCAATCGCGACCAGGTCGACCCCGTCGATGGCGCGCAGGTTACGGACGTGGTTCTTGCCCATCGAGCCGATACCGACCATGCCGGCACGCAGGTTCGCCATCAGGCACCTGCCTTCGCGCAAGCGTTGACAGCGGCGACGATGCGCTCGAGGTCAGCCTGGGACAACGAGGGGTGAACCGGCAGCGAGACGCACTCTGCGGCAACCTTCTCGGTGTTCGGCAGCTCGAGGCCCGGGGCGTACGGGGCCAGCGAGGGCAGACGGTGGTTCGGAATCGGGTAGTAGACCCCCGAGCCGACCTGGTGCTCCTCCTTGAGGGCGGTGACGAAGCGGTCGCGCTCCTCGCCGGTGGCTCCCTCGAGACGGATCGTGTACTGGTGGTACACGTGCACGTAGCTCTCGGGAACGACCGGGGTGACGGCCTCGGTGATGTTCTTCGACAGGAAGGCCGCGTTCTCCTGACGGGTCTTCGTCCAGCCGGCCAGCTTGGTGAGCTGAACACGACCGATGGAGGCGTGAATGTCGGTCATGCGGTTGTTGAGACCAACGTACTCGTTGGCGTAACGCTTCTCCATGCCCTGGTTGCGGAGCATGGCAGCCTCGCGAGCGACCTCCGGGTCGGAGGTGGTGATCATGCCACCCTCACCCGAGGTCATGTTCTTGGTCGGGTAGAAGGAGAAGGCGCCGAAGGTACCGAAGGTACCGACGTGCTTGCCGTCGATGCTGGCGGCGTGAGCCTGGGCGCAGTCCTCGAAGACCCTGAGGCCGTGCTTCTCGGCGATCTTGAGGATCTCAGGCATGTTGGCCGGCAGCCCGTAGAGGTGCACCGGCATGATCGCGGCAGTCTTGTCGGTGATGGAGGCCTCGATGGAGACCGGATCCAGGTTGAAGGTCACCGGGTCGACGTCGGCGAAGACCGGCTTGGCGCCGGACAGGGCGACGGAGTTGCCGGTGGCGGCGAAGGTGAAGGAAGGGACGATCACCTCGTCACCCTCACCAATGCCGGAGGCCAGCAGACCGATGTGCAGGGCCGAGGTGCCCGAGTTGACGGCCACGCAATGGACCCCGTCGACGACCTGGGAGGAGAACTCCTCCTCGAAGGCGTGGACCTGGGGGCCCTGGGCGACCATGCCGGAGGCGATGACCTCGTCGACGGCCTTGCGCTCGTCATCACCGAGGATCGGCTTGGCAGGTGGAATGAACTGGGCAGTCACGTTGAAAGCTCCTAACTGTTCGGACACGATGTCCGGTTTGTGGGCGCCGTGGCACCCACGAAGGGGTACTTGGGTTGGGGGGACGACGACCTCAGGCCTGCTCGCCCTCGCTGACGAGAGTCAGCGTGTCGGTCTCGGGATCCTCGACGAACCGGTCCCCGGTTCGCGAGTCGATCCACTTGTTCTCCCCGTCGGGATCCAGCGGGAAGCCGGAACGACCCACCCACTTGACTCGACGAGCTGGTACACCAGCCACCAGGGCATAGGCCGGAACATCCTTGGTGACGACCGATCCGGCCGCCACCGTGGCCCACTCACCGATGGTGACGGGGGCAACGCACACAGAGCGGGCGCCGACGGCGCAGCCGCGCTTGCAGATCACGCCCACCTGCTCCCAGTCGTCAGCCGACTTGAGGGAGCCGTCGGGGTTGATGGCGCGGGGGAAGTGGTCATTGGTGAGGACCACCGCCGGACCGATGAAGACCCCGTCCTCCAGCTCCGCCGGCTCGTAGACCAGCGCGTAATTCTGAATCTTGCAGTTGTCGCCGACGCGGACACCCTCGCCGATGTAGGCACCACGGCCCACCACGACGTTGCGTCCGAGGACAGCTTCGCTGCGGACTTGGGAGAGGTGCCAGATCGACGAACCGTCGCCGATGGTCACACCGTCGTCCAGATCGGCGGTGTCGATGATCCGTGGTTCACCCATGTGGGACGCCTTTCATGCCGGTTGCATCGGGTCCAGCGTACTCGCGCCCAGGACAAGACGCCGACAGGCCCGCTCTCAGTAGGCCGAACATGTCCCAGGACACTGGCCCTCAGATGTGGAAGGGGCTCACTTCTGGTCGGCAGAGATGGCTCGAGCCAGAACTCGGCGTCGACGGGGAAGCCGCCGGTCGTCGACATGGTACTTCACAGATCTGCGCGGAGAGAGGCTGGTCCTGAGCAGGTACTGGCACCACAGCGCAATGGTGGCCATCTGGCACCAGACCGCCGGGGCCTTGAGGTACGAACTGTTGGCCATGGCCAGCACCGGGCAGAGGAGCAGGCTCACGCCCACCGCCTGCAGCAGGATCGTCTCGGTGTAGCCGGGATGCCCCCCGGCGCGGCGAATGGCTGCGATGAGAGCAGCCAGGGCCAGGGCAACGAGGACCACGCCGACGAGCAGGCCGTAACCGACGAAGACCTCGGTGAAACCGTTGTGCGGATCGATGGCGCCGTAGGTCCGCCACGGCGCAGCGGTCACTTCCACCGTGTACCGACCCGGTCCAATGCCGACGCCTTTGGTGTTCACGAACAGCCATCCGGCGTTCTGGTACAGGTGCAGACGGGTCTGACCGGAATTCGAGTTGAGGTTGACGATGAAGGTGTTGTAGGCGTCGATGAGTTGGGGAATCATCCCGGCGGCAATGACGAAAATGGCGCCCACGCACACCCCGATGGCTGCGATCATCGTCAGAACTCGAGAGCGCACGCACATCCAGGCCAGCAGCACCAGACAGGCTGCCATGCAGAGTCTTGACCCGGTGAACCAGGTCACCGGCGCCACGAGGAGAGCGACGATGAAGTACGTCCACTTCAGCCAGCCCTTCTCGAGCTGCCATCCGACGATGAGGGCAACCATGCCGGCAGTGATGAAGTAGGCAAAGAGGTTGGGATTGACCATGAAGGAGGCGATGTCGGTCGCCGTCCTGCGGACATAGGCCGAGGCACCCAACCGGTAGTTGGGCATGTGTTTTCCTGTAGCAATCTCGAACAAGCCGGGCAGGATCGCGATGATGACGCCGCCGAGCCAGGCCCGGCTCATGAGGATGATCCAGGACAGCCCGTGGCCAACAAGGGTCACCGAAATCATCGTCAACAGGCCGACGACAACTCCCAGGATCTCCTTGAACCCAGCGGCATCCCTCACAAGGAACAGGCCCATCGCGATCCAGAACATGCCGACGGCGATGAGGACCTGGGAGACGATCTCCACCCGTGGGCGCGCCGCCAGAGCGGCCAGTACCAGGACGACGACCAGCAACCGCACCGGAGGCAGACCGGCGATGGTGATCGTCGAGGCCCATGCCGACGCGAAGGGCAGCAGGATGAGGAAGAACTTCACGAACCACACTGCGACCCGGGAAGGCTGGGAGCTCGGAAGATCGGCCCGCTGAGCCAGCGTTGTCATGCCTGCGCCACCGTCACCATTCGGTCGACGAAGACGTCGAAGTTGTGGTCGGCGTCGTACTTCTCGGCCACCAAACGGGCCACCTCCTGACGAGTCCGGTCGGACTTGGCGTCATTCATCCGCGCCGCGATGAACTCGGCCACCTCCGACGCTGACGGATCGGACGGCATCAGCCAGTCCGGAGGAAGGATCTCACGAACCCCGCCCACATCGGTACCGATGACCGGTACGCCGCGCACCATCGCCTCCATCATGGACACTGGGATGCCCTCCGAGGAGCTGGTGTTGACCAGGACGTCGGCCTGGTGGGTGCGATACCAGGTGAAGAGCTCGTCGTGTCCGAGCTGGCCCAGCCATTCCACCTCGACCCCGCGAGGCTGGAGTTTCTCGGAAACTCGGGCAGCAAGCTCGTCATGGAGACGCCCCTCACCAGCGTGAACCCAGCGCAGGGTGGTTGATCCGCATCGCTGGGACAGATCCGCCAGGGAGTCGATGAGCAGGTCGAGCCGCTTGAAGGGGGTCATGGTGCTGACGGAGAAGACGGTGAAGACGCCGTCCGGGCTGGGTCGGCACCACTCCTCGCGCGAGGGGATGTCGACACCCAACCGGCTGACGACCACGTTATTCTCATCAAATCCATAGCGATCAACACAGAATTCGGCGCCATCGGCGGCGATCGGGGCCAGCAGGTCGACCTCGTCAACGATCTGGCGCACCGCGGGATGATGGCGCAGGGGGTGACGATCCTCGTAGATATCGGCGTTGTGAGCCCGAGACGCCACACGGCGCACTGCCCCCTGCTTCTTCGCCAACGCAGCACCCACTGTCGAGACGGCCAGCCAGTAGGTGTAGACGAGATCGATCCCGCCGTGTTCTCTCGACAGTTCGGCCAGGGTGCGTCGGACCATGGTGATCTGGGCACAGGACCGCAGGGCGAAGACGAAGCGAGAACGGTTCAGACGACCCAAACTGGCGAGATCGCGAATTTCTCGCCAGAAAACGCCGGACGTCAGGGCATCGAGAACTGACAGCACACGTCCTTCATGGCTTCCCCACTTCTTCACCAGGCGGGTGTCGAGGGTGACGCCTGCAGGAAGATCACGGGGCTGGACATTCGGTGTGTCGTTCTTCTCCGGCAGGATCACCATGTCGATGCCGCGACCCGCCCAGTGGGGCAATTCCGCGACAATGAACTGCTCGGCAGATCCGTAGGGAAACCGGGACGTCACCAGGACGACCAGCGGCGTGTCATGGTGTCGGCTGGTTGGTTGGCCCGAAACTCCCTGGGAAGGGCGGCCATGGCGAACCCGCTGCGCAAGCCAATGTTGTGCGCGTCCCGACACGCCAGACAGTGCGCCTGATCGTTGCATGGCTGATGCTCCTCAGTTGTCCTACGGGCTATGGTTGTTCCAGCCTATACACACCTCCACCCCTGACAGATCGGTCGTTGGATGCAGCTACGTACAGTGTTCCGGAACGCGCGCCATTTCCTGGCCTCATCGGCGATTATCGCCGTCATCGTCGCAGTGGTCGCCGGGGTCGGTCACTACGCCATGTCCCATGCGAGCTACGAGGCCGAGGCCGACGTCTTGTTCACGTCCGAAGCCTTTGACGCCTTCCAGAATCCGGCGGCGGCCTCGGAATACACCACCCATCTCGTCACCTCCTATGCCGACTACCTCAGTTCGGCCGCGGTGCTGGAGCCCCTCGGTGCCAGCCTGGACCCCCAGGCGTCGTCAAAGTCGTTGGAACAGGCGATCAAGGTGGCCCCTTCCCCGATGTTCCTGCAGATCATCTACTCCGGCGACGATGAGGACGACACCAAGAGGATCGTCGACACCATGGTCATGGACCTCAAGAAGGCTGTCTCTCAGGTGCCGCATGCCAGCAACAACAAGCCGGTGCTGTCCATCTCCAAGGCGACCGTCATCACCTCCCCGGTGCAGGGAAGTGAACGCTCCGTCACCAAGAGCATCATCGTCGGTGTGCTCATCGGCATCCTCGTCGGTCTCATCTACCTCTTCGTCCGAGCCATCCTGAACACCAGAATTCGCACTCCGGAGAACGTCGCCGAGGTTGTCGATTCTTCGGTTCTGGGGCGAGTCTCGGCGTCCCCGACGACCAGCGAGATCACCCCGCTGGCCCACAACATCTCCTTCATGCCTGCCCGTGACGGCATCCGTACCGTCTCTTTGTGCCCCACCTCAGAGCGCACCCAGGCCGGAGCGATTGCCGCGGCTGTCGCTGGCAGCCTGGCCCGCACCGGTACGAGGACGGTGCTCGTCGACGCCGATCTGGCCCATGGCAGCGCAACCCGGGCACGCGGCCTCGACCGTTCCACCGCGGGGCTGTCTGATCTGCTCGCCGGTCGGGCTCATGAGGCTGACGTCCTCGTCACCGGCAAGGGTGACGAGGCCGACTTCGTCCCGGCCGGAACAGCCACCGATAATGGCGGCGAGTTGCTCGACGGTGAGGCGCTGACGGCCCTGCTGCACGAACTGGGCTCCCGCTACGACACCGTGATCGTCAACACCTCTGCAGGGTTCGAGGCCTCTGACTCCCTCACGGTTGCGTCCAAGACCGCCTCGACGATCGTCGTCGTAGGCGAGGGAGTGACCTCACGGCGTGAGCTCAGCGATCACCTCGAACTGCTGTCGATGTGCCACGCTCACCTGGACGGCGTGGTGCTGGCTCGCAAGAAGTAAGCGCTTCTGGAAGATCTCTTGAGTGACGGTTGCCGGTTTCCGGCAACCGTCACTTTCCTTGTCACAAGAGGATCGTCTCATCAGAGGGCCGCGGTCAGGAGCTGCCATCGCGACGTCGTGCAGCCTCAATCAGTACTACTCGAAGTGCCCGATGCCTGATTCACCAACTCATGATTCAACAGTGCCGGGGCTTTCCAGCGAGGCTGCCACCGGACCAACCCGTTCTCCATCACAGCCGTGAGAGGCCAGCACACAACCGGCAATGAGCCACCACCACGTCGAGACGGCGAAGTTCTTCAGCAGGTAGGTGTCGAATACCCAGGCGGCCGTGGTGGCAGCCAGAACCATCGAGGTCACCGCCCACGCCGAGCGACGACGCACGTCATGCCAGGCATTGGCCCACACCAGGACGACAGACGCACACAGCACCAGGAACATCAGGATGCCCAACTCCGTGAGCACCGCGACGAAGACTGAATGGGCAGAATTGAGGGCAACCCCGAACGGAGTGCCGATGATGCCGGCCCCCGGAGCCGCAATGAACTTGTCCTCGATGGAATACCACGGGAAGACCCGACCGGATCCCACGCCGAGAAACAGGCACGTCCAGGAGCCGGAGACTGCATTCCATCCGACCGAAGCGGCATGAAGACGAGCAGGGGAGGTCCACGTGGCCAGACGTTGCAGAGCGGGTACACAGATGACGAGGGCGGCCAACATCGCCGCTCCCGCCGCCGCAAGACCCCCCACGATGCGGGGATGGTATCGTCCCCAGGCTGCCAACGCCCAGGCGCCGAAGATGAACAGCTCGATGAGGGCGGCACGGGAACCGGTGGCGATCGTCATGCCGACGGCAAGACATCCCACCATGGCCAGGGCAAGCCGTCGCGGACGCGTGCGAGTCACCCTCGAGGCGTCGAAGAAGACACCGGCCGCCAGGAGGATCGCGACGTGAAGAACCGCCGAACCTCCCATCGCGCTGGCAAGCCTGGGACTGCGGTGGATGGAGGCCTGAACCGGCCAGTCCACGAGAGCTCCGAGAAGCACCGCGGTGGACCCTCCGAGGGCGGCCAGTCGGCGAGCAGGGCGTGACAGGACAAGTACCGTCGCCACTGCCGCCATCAAGGTGACCAGGGCTGTCACAGGTGGCATCACCTGGTGGATGCGTGGCACCGTCGTCCGCCACACGACGGCTTTCGGGGCCACCATCGCCGAGATCAGGGCCCAGACCAGGGCCGTCGCGATCTCGACGATGAAGATCCAGCCAGTTCGACTCATGGAATGGCGTCGTCGCCATGCCGCTGGGGCCAGACAGATGGTCAGAATGGCGCACCCGACAAGCTGAATCGAGACTGTCCAAGGGGTCCACAAACCATGACGGGTGTCGATGAGTTGCATCGCGAACAACGCGACCACGACGCCAATCACGACGATCTTCTCAAGGGTCGGGAGAGTCCAGACCTTGCGCGCGTATACGAGCCTCAACTGGCCCACCCCCCGGTGAAGAATCGCCAGCCCCACCACACCACGACGGCGAGATCGACGACAACGACAATGCCCATGATTCCGCGCCACAGCAACACCAGACCGGGCGGTTTGGACGGGCCACGAGTGAGCTCAGCCAGCGCGACGAAGAGCGGGAACCACAACAGAGTGGCACGGTTAACGCTCATGTACCAATAACCGATCGAGAAGGCCACGACTTGGATACCAACCCATGCTGCCGAGGCCCAACGGCGACGGATCAGGCAGTAGATGAAGACGAGGATACCCAGGACGACCGAGACCAGCTCGAGCCGAAACACGATCGCCACTCCGGCTGCCCCTGACCCGTAGGTGGCTTCCCAGGTCTCGGGGCGGGTCGCGGGCAAGGTGTGTCGCAGTGTCTCGACCGGGGTAGTGAAACCGCGTCCCCAACCCTTGGTCTGCGCCTGGGACCAGGCCGTCCACGACCCTGTCAGCCGATGCAGCCACACTGCGAAAGCCACGAGGACAGCGGCTGGCACCAGCAGGGTCGAAAGCCGATTGACGATCTCGGTATTACGGCGGCGTCGAGCGGCTTGGCTGGTGGGACGGCGCTGGTCCCCGTCACCAAGGACTGCCATCACGGCCAGGGCACCGACAAGGAAGAGCCCCGACACTCGGAAGGTGCACGCCAGTCCGGCAAGCAACGCGGCTGGCCACCATTTCCCGGCTCGGGCACGCTCCCAGGACCAGAATGCGGCGGCGCAGAACGGGGACTCGGTGTACCCGACGACGGTGAAGACCGCCGTCGGGGCGATCAGCCACAAACACGCCGGGACCGTGCCGCCGATACGGAACAGCGCCCAGGCCGCCAAGGCCGACCCGACCAGGCCGAGCAGAACTCCGGTGACCTCCATCGGTAGACCGATGAGGCTGCCAACCTTGAGCAGTGCCGGAAGGCCAGGAAAGAAGGCCATTTCCAGGGGATCGGCGTACCCATTGCGGGCGATAGACATGAAGTGCTGGACGTCCCAGTTACCCGTCACCTGGGAGAAGGTGCGGTGGTACCCGGTCATGCCGACCACGGCGACGATGAACAGGATCGTTCGACTCCCCAACCATGTCTGGGCCACCAGGCGTCCGTCATCGGCGGGAGTGAATGACGTCGCGACTCGCGTCGACCTCATTGCTCCGGTGCGCGTCACCGGGCAGCCTCCGCGGCGGGTTCACCTTCGGGCGCTGGGTCTGGTGCGTGGTCGAGCACCCCACCGGTGGGATCGTCGGCATACCCCACCCTGACGACGTCATTCCACGGCCGTCGGATGTCGTCGACAACTCCCCACGCGAACCAGATCTCACAGGCCAGGCGCAGCACGATGGAGGCCCAGTAGACGATGTCGGCATCGGACCCGCCCGGCAGAGACAGCCCGCCGAGATGGGCCCAGACGGCCAAGGAGTAAAAGCACTCCCCCACCATGAGGACGGCCCAGTCGCGGAAATCGGGACGGGCCAGGGCAGCCAACGGAACGAGCAGCAGCACCCATTGCGGCGAGTACACCTTGTTGGTGATGAAGAGGATCAACAGGGCCATGCAAGCGACCTGTGCGATCCGCGGACGCCTCGGGACCGTCATCGACAGCCATGCCAGACCGAGCAGGCCGCCAACCGTCAAGGCGCCGGTGATCCAGCCGATCCCAGGGATCGTGCCGCCCGAGGAGTCCTGGATGACGTACCACATCGTGCCCAGACCAGTGCCTGACCAGAAGGCCGAACGCAGGTAGGTCCACCAGGTCGTCAGACTGAGGCAGCACGCGATGACATGACAGGCCACCAACACAAGGAACCCGGACAGCAAGTATCGTCCCAGCTCCGGAAGCCGCGTGGCGCGCAGACAACACACCAGGACGGCGAAGGCCACCACGGCGGCCTGCAGGCTTCCCGCGCAGGCCAGACCGATGAGGATCCCGGCCAACCATGGACGGCGACGGGACCAGGCCAGCATCGACGTGGTGGCCAGGGCGACCGGGACCATGGAGAAGTCGATGAGACCGGCCAGGTAGACCGCTGGGCACAGCACCACCCAGAAGACGTCCCAGGAACGGCGTCGGGCCTGGGTGGGACGGCCCTCCTCGTCGACGGGAAGGTCGGTGTCCGAACTGCGCCCCAGCAGCATGACCGAGATGACGACGGCCAGGAAAGCCACGAAGAGCACAACCTGGGCGACTCCCCAATAGGCGTTGGCTGCGTCGAGAACCTGCTGGTCAGTGGCCTTCGGGGAGACTTCCGCACCGAAGACCCACACCACACGGCGACAGAAGGCCATGAGAACAGTCACGAGAGGGGTCTGGGCGACGTCGGGGTTCGAGAAGAGTGATCCGCCGTGGCCCATTCCCGAGGACCGATAGATCGTCGGAATGTCCGAGTAGCACTGCCGCTGGTACGGATCGACGGTCTTGGACGCGACATGCTGCACGCACGGAGTGACGCGGTATATCGTGAGCAACCACACCACGATCGCGCTCATAACAGCCCACGGACCTGGGTCGAAGAAAATGCCGCGTGGCCAGGCATGACGCCCCATACGCCCACCAATACGGCGATCCAGCCCCAGCTGAGATACGCGGGATCGCCTCGGGACATCAAGGACACGGCGACCTGCGTAACCCATGGATCCGCCGTTCGGGCGTGCGACCGCATGACTGTTGGCCGCCACGGCGTCGTCGTTCTGATCGGGGATGGTCACGTGGTCAGGCTACCCATTGTGGCCCGGACCACCCGGTTGGAGTCCGCCGCGCGTCGTCTCTCCCGAAGTGGGATGGCTGGTGTGTGTCGGTCTGGAGGTGTGCGTCGGTCTGGAGGTGTGCGTCGGTCTGGAGGTGTGCGTCGGTCTAGGGATATGGGTCGGGCGCCGGGTGTGGGTCGGCTCAGTCCTCGTCATCGTCGAAGACGGCTTGGGAGGCTCCTGGCTGGCCGTCGGCGACGGCTTGGAACTCGGGGTCGTCGACGCCGTGGGGACCGGCGCCGACGACTCAACCGGCGACTCAGGATCGTTCGAGTCCGAATTGTCGGAGGTGTCCCGAGAATCCTCTTCAACTGGCACTTCCGGACGTTTGGTCTCGCCGTAGTGCTTGCCGGACAGATTCACCCAATCAGGGTCGGCGAAGGACTCATCAGGCATCCCCTTCATCGCCGTCTCCATGTAGTCGCGCCAAGTGCGCGCCGGGTAATCGCCGCCATGGAAGCCGGTAGCCCCCTCGCGAGCGTAGGGGTCGAGGTTCTCATTACCGCTGTCACCTGCGACGAACATGACGGCCGTCGAGATCTGCTTGGTGTAGGCGACGAACCAGGCAGCCGTCACCCCATCGCCGACGCCGGAGGTACCCGTCTTTCCAGCGACGTGATGGTCGAAGTCGGCCACGATTCGACCGGTGCCTTCCTCGACCACAGACTGCAGGGCATAGCTGACATCGTGGCTGATGTCAGCCTCGATGGCCTGCTCAGACGGCGATGGGGCGTGGTAGACGACCTTGCCTGACTGGTCGACGACCTTGCCAACGACGTGAGGGGTGGCCTTCTTACCGTCATTCGCGATCGTTGCGTAGCCGCCGGCCTGGGCCAGTGGGCTCACCTCGGCGGTGCCCAGGGCGATGCGGTTGTTGAGATCCCATCCGGTGCCCTTGGGAACCCCGGCGGCATTGGCGGCCTGGACAACGTCCTTCGGGCCGTCCTTCATCCGCGAGACCATGTCGACGAAGGCGGTGTTGATCGACTTCGCAATGGCTCGCCGCATACTGACGGTGCCGTAGTTCCGGTTGTTCTCGTTGCGGACCTCCGTCGTGTCGCCATCGGGAGTGAAGGCGTCGCCTTCCAACCGGGAGCGCAGGCTGAAACCGTGCCGCATCCCAGCCACAGCCGCATAGGTCTTGAAGGTCGACGCCGCCGGACGTGGAGTGCGAGCCCAGTTACGAGTGTTGGAGATGTAGTCGTCACCACCGTAAATAGCCAACACACCACCGGTCTTGACGTCAACCGAGGCGAGAGCCGGATGAAGATTCTCCGCCCCCTTGGAGCCTGCGTTGCGGCCTGCGATCCTCTTGTACTTCTGGCCGGCGGCAACCGCTGCCTTCTGGTCGTTGCGATCGAGGGTGGTCGTCACCTTGAGCCCGCCACCCTTGATCTGCTGGTCTGAGAATCCCCTCGCGATGAGCTCGTCATGGACCATCTTCATAAGGTATCCGTCGGTTCCAGCCCACCGGTTGTAGTCGGGGACCTTCGGGAACTTCGGCAGCTGCCGATACGCCTCGTCATGCTGGGCCTGGGTGATGTTTCCGGCCTCGAGCATGCCGTCGAGGACGTAGCGGTAACGCTGCAGCAACCTCTCCCGGGCGGCCACTCCGCCTTTGGGGTCGAAGTTGGCAGGGCTGTTGAGGACCGCCGCCAGCACTGCCGACTGGGACAAGGTGAGCTTGGAGGCGTCAGTGTAGAAGAACGCCTTCGCGGCAGCCTGGACCCCGTAAGCTCCACGACCGAAGTAAATGGTGTTGAGGTAGCCGGCGAGAATGTCCTGTTTGGACACCTCCTTGCCCATCTTCACCGCGAGGAGGAGCTCCTTAAACTTGCGGCTCATGGTGCGTTCCTGGGACAGGTACAACACCTTGATGTACTGCTGGGTGATCGTCGAGCCACCCTGCATCTCACCACCGCGCGAAATGGCCCATGCGGCGCGCACCATACCCTTGACCGAGATGCCAGGATCCGTCCAGAAGGTGCGGTTCTCGGCTGAAACGACAGCGTTGCGCAGGTCCTTGGGCATCGCTTTGTAAGGAATCGACTGACGGTTCTGCACCGAGAAGGATCCGAGTCGGCTGCCGTCGCGGTAATAGATGAACGAGGTGTTCGTCTGGAAGTCATGGTTGGGGTCGGGCAGCTCGGTGCGTTCATAGGCGACGAAGACACCAATGACAGCGATGATCGCCAGCGACAGGATCGTCACCAGCAGGCCCCACAGGAACTTCTTCAGCTTGGTGTGGCGTCCGTGTTTCGGTCTGGCCGCGGGGCGCGCCGACCGGACGCCACCGCTCGATGCATGGGTGGCCCGGTGTGCTGGGTGCTTGGCAGGTTTGTGATCAGCCATAGATGTCCTCCACGGTCGGCTGATGGCGAGGTGGGCGACGACGTCGACCATCCCCCAGGACGTAGTCGACGAGGATGTGGTTCCACAAGCAGTCGGGACAGACCTCGACCTCATACACGTGGAACTCACCGAACTGGTGCTCCATCTCCTCCAGTTCGTCAACGGTGCGGATGCGTCCCGAGTACTGGCCCAGCTGGTGGCCGAAGACATGGCGCAGCAGGACCAGCCGCGGCGACTCGCAGACCGGACAGTCGTGGTCGAGGGGCTCGCCGTGGTGCATGGCAGCACGCACCAACATGGGGTCGGCGTCGCATGCCGTGGGGGCGTTGAGGTCAACCTGGGGGCTGAGCAACGCCTCCAAGGTGTGACGGCGTTGCAGGGCGTGGGACACCACGTTTCGCTGCGTCTGCATACCCTCCAGGGTACGGCGTGATAAGGACGAATCGGCGCAGGTGGTGTTCCGCAACGGGTTGTGGGAGAGATTTTGAGGGTCCTTGTGCCCGCCTGTGGTGATCGGGTTGATGATCGTGGGCAGTGCTACGGAGGGTGGTGGTACCGAGCCCCAGAAACCACTTCGCCACCACGAGCCGACCCACGGCGTCATCGGCTGCCCCTATGCTCGAACCCATGTCAGAAGGCCTCCAGCTACACCGCACGACCCTCGACAACGGGATGCGCGTGGTCGTCAATCCGGACGCCACCTCCCCCGGTGTCGCCGTCAACATCTGGTACCAGGTGGGATCGGCCGACGAGGAGGTCGGCCGTTTCGGGTTCGCCCACCTCTTCGAGCACCTGATGTTCTCGGGCACCACGAGCGGCATCGCGTCGAGCGAACACCTGGCCACCGTCGAGTCGGTGGGAGGGTCGGCCAATGCGTCCACCAGCTTCGACCGCACCAACTACTACGAGACGGTTCCCGCCGGGGCGTTGGAGCTGGCGTTGTGGTTGGAGGCCGAGCGGTTGGCCCATCTGGCCGTCACCGAGGAGAACCTCGCCACCCAGCGGGAGGTCGTCAAGGAGGAGAAGCGGCAGCGCTACGACAACACCCCCTATGGTGACCTGCTCGATCTGCTCCTGGACGGACGGTTCGGGGAGACGCATCCGTACGGGCATCCGACCATCGGTTCGGTGCCCGATCTCGACGCCGCCTGCCTCGACGACGTGACGGCCTTCCATTCCACCTGGTATCGACCCGACAACGCTGTTCTCGTCATCTCCGGGTGTGTCGAGGCTGACGAAGGTCTCGTTCTCGCCGAGAAGTACCTGGGAGCGGCGCCCACTGCCACCGGAGACCTCCCGACGCGCATCCAGGGACCAGTTCGCCACGACAACCCGCGGGTGGTCGTCGAGCGCCCGGTACCCCGGACCGCGGTGACCCGATCCTGGGCCACCCCGCCCATCACCGATCCTGACAACCTCGCCGTGACGATGGCCATCAATGCCATCGGATCCGGGATGAGTTCGCGTCTCATCCGCACCCTCGAGCGGGAGCGTCACCTGGTCGACGGCATCGCGATGAACGACTTCGGGCTGTCCCGGGGGTCCTCGGCAGCCTTGGTGTCGGCCCACCTCAAGCCGGGAGTCCCCGAGGAGGAGCTGACCGGAGCCGTTGACGAGATCATTGCCGAGTTCGCTGCCAGCGGGCCGCGAGAGGCCGAACTGGAGCGGGCCCGGGCGCAGGTGGAACGGGACTGGTTGGAATCCTTGGCGGTCGTCGACGAACGGGCCGACCTGCTCAATATGCACGAGACCCTGTTGGGCGACGCCAACCTCGTTAACACGCACCTCGACCGGGTGCGTGCGATCACCGCCGACCAGGTCACCGAGGCCGCGAATCGGTGGCTCTCCCCTGAGCAAGCATCGACCGTCGTCCACAAGGAGGTGGCGTGATGAAGACCCTCAACGATCGTCCCGACGTGCAGCCAGGCTCGCCGTGGTCCTTCCCGACGTGCATCGTGGATGACTTGTCCACCGGACTGACGGTGGTGCGCGTACCGATGCCCGGGCAGAAGATCATCACCATGGAAATCGGGTTGGACGCACCCTTGAGTGCCGAGCCCGCCGGCCTCGAGGGGCTGGCCGGGCTCGTCGTCCGCACCGCCGACGAGTCGACCACACCTCACCCCGACGCCGCCTTTGCCGAGGCGATGGAGTCGATCGGGGCCAGCTACGACGGGGCAGCCGGTTTGGCCGGCAGCCACGTCGGTGTCGACGTGCCCGTGACAAGGTTCGATGCTGCCGCCGAGCTCTTCGTCGAGTTGTTGCGGACCACCAGTCTGGCCCAGACCGACATCTCCCGTCAGCTCGACATGGCACGAGCCTCCCTGGCCCAGACCAGCCAGCGTGGATCGGCCTTGTCCGGGCTCGCAGCCGCCCGTGCCCTCTGGCCGGAAGGGTCGCGATCGGCCCTGCCCACCATTGGCACTCTGACATCGGTGGAGAAGCTCGATGCCGAAGCTGCCCGGGAGTTCTGGACCGCACACTGGACCCTCAGCGACGCCGTGCTGGTGGTGGCCGGTGAAGGGGTCGAGGACCTCGATCTGTCGGTGTTCGAGCAATGGACGGCCACCGGGTCAGCGGCGGAGATCGTTCCGGCCACACCTCGGGTCGGTGGGCCACGAGTGATCCTCGTGGACCGTCCCGACGCCGTGCAGGCCGACATGCGGATCCAGCAGGCCACGGTGGGGAGGGCCCACCCTGGATGGGCAGCCCTCAAGGTGGCGTGTGGTGCCCTGGGCGGCACCTTCGGGTCGCGGCTCAACCAAGTGCTGCGCGAGGACAAGGGCTGGTCCTATGGAGTCGGGATGTCGGCGCGCCCACTGCCTGACGGTGGGGTGGCGACGGTCGCCGGGTCCTTCCGGACCGAGGTAGGTGCCGACGCCATCGCCGAGGCCTTGAGCATCCTCACCTCTGACGACGACCTGCGTGACGACGAGGTTGATTCCGCCCGTGACCACTTGGTGGGGATTGCTCCGCTGCAGTACGACACCGCCGGTTCAGTGGCCCACCAGGTGGCTGCTCTGGTGCGGGCGGGTCTGGCGCCAACCTGGGTCGACGATCACCTGGCTGCAGTGGCCTCGGTGAAGGCGGATGGTCAGGAATGGTCAGCCAACACTGCGTGGCGCCAATTTCTCAACCCCGACGACTGGCGGATCGGGATCTGTGGTCGAGCCGAGGACCTGGCTCCGGCGTTGGCCGAGCGTGGGTTGGAGGCAGTCGTCGTTAACCCCACCGAGGTGCTGTCGTAGGTGGCGCGTTGCTACACGGAACTGCCAGAAAACCGAGATGGTGACGTCATCATCGGGTTTTCAAGCAACTTTTTGGCAGCTCCGTGTAGCAACTCGCCCGTACCCGACTCGCCGAAAGGGGCTGAGTTCCCCTAGACTGTTCGGGTCCACGGGGCATTGGCGCAGTTGGTAGCGCGGCTGCTTTGCAAGCAGTAGGTCAGGGGTTCGAATCCCCTATGCTCCACGTAAGAAGAGAAAATCGAAAACTGCCCCGCCTGATGGCGGGGCAGTTTTGTTTCTGCGGTGACGTGGGCCGGGGCATCGATGGTGGTGTGGGCGAGGACGCTGGCGGTGGTCTCGTCGGGGATGTCGGGGGCGTTCTCTTCGTCGTCGATGGTGATGTGGGTGAACAGGGCGCGGTTGAGAATGCGTCGTACGGCTGGTTCACACTTGCTGCAAAGATCGGGCACGACCTCGCGAGCTCCGATGGAAAGCATTCCGGTGTCGGGGTCCGTGTTCCGCCCATCATCCCGCGAGGACAGCACAGAACTGTCATACCCCGCTGACACCATCGAGAGCGAGTTCACAAGGCTCCGTTCGCGAGCCAGGAAGGCGGAGGGATGACCGACCATGAATAGCATCAAGCCGACAGAGGCCATCTGGCCCGACGAGATCACTCACGCGGTGCTCGCCCAGTTGAGCTATGACGATAAGTGCGACTGGCTCAAGTGGGCTTGGGCTCGTATGTCGGAGGCTGGACTGGTGCCAGCCCACCTTGTGACCGATGACCCGAACTACGTCGAGCACGTGTTGACCTTGGCCGGTTTAGGCTACCTGCTGCGGCAGTTCCAGGAGGTCTACACGGGCTGTAACTGCGACTACGAGCCGACCATGGAACTCTGGGGTGCCGAAAGGCCATTCCTGCAGCCCGACGACCTGATCGACGTCGACGACGAAGATGATGAGTACGACTTGGACTATGCGATGCACGACATACTCGCCGCCACGATCGCAGACCGTGCCCGGCAACTTCGCCTGCAGTTGGGGCAACTTCTGGGCCCGACCACGTTCTTCACTACACTTGGGCTGACCGTCTCCCTCCATCCGGACGAAGCAGAGACTCTCGGCCCGGATGACCCGAGCGACAACGCGTGCCACTGGGTCATGAACACCAACCTCACCGCCGACAAGCTTTGTGCCTACGCATGGTTGACAAACGCTTGAGCAGAGGGCGGACTGCGGGGCCCGACCGAAGACCGCAGAGCTGATCTCCCTGCCCAGGCCGACCGGCGTCTGCATGGCTGGTTCTCATGACGCGAACGGCGTTCCCGGCTCGAGCACCAACCGGTATCCCATCCCTGCGTCGGTGATGAGATACCTCGGGTTGCTCGGCTCGGGCTCCAACTTCTTGCGCAACTGAGAGATGTACAGCCGCAAATACCCGGTGTCGGTGACGTGCTCCGACCCCCACACCTGGCTCAGCATCGTCTGTCGAGTCACCAACCGACCCTCGTTGTGGATCAACAGCTCGAGCACCCGCCACTCCGTCGGCGTCAACCGGACATTGGCCCCGTCACGAGTGACGGTGTGCGACGTCAGATCAACCCGCACCGACCCGAAAGCGATAACCGGCTCGGAATCCCCCTCGTCCTGGCCAATCCTCCTCGTCAGGACCCGAATCCGCGCCAACAACTCATCCATCGAGAAGGGCTTGGTGACGTAATCCTCAGCCCCGGCGTCGAGGGCCTCCACCTTCTCCGCCGACCCCGACCGTCCCGAAATGACCAGGATCGGCGCCTGGGACCACCCCCGCACCGCCTCGATGACCTGCACCCCGTCCAGACGCGGCATGCCGAGATCCAGCAGGATGATGTCGGGCTTGTGATCGACAGCCATCTCGAGGGCGTGCTGACCATCGCGGGCCAGCAGGATCTCGTATCCGCGCGCCCCCAGGGTGATCCGCAGCGCCCGCAGGATCTGCGGGTCGTCGTCAGCAATGAGAATCTTCATCGAGCACTCCCCTCCTCAATGTCATCGTGATCCACATCATCGTGGCCAGCCGCCGCATGGCCCACCCTCGGCAGGCTGATGACCATCGTCAGGCCACCACCAGGAGTGTCCTCCAACGCGAGGGTGCCATCCATCCCCTCGACGAAACCCTTCGAGAGGGCCAGCCCCAGTCCCAGCCCGACGGTCGAGTCGGCGTCCCCCAACCGTTGGAAGGGCACCATGACGTCATCGCGACGATCCTCCGGAATCCCCGGACCATGATCGATCACGCGGATCTCCACCCGGTCGGCGAAACTGCTTGTCGCGAGCCGAACCCGGCCACCTGCTGGCTCATATCTCAGCGCATTCGACAACAGGTTGACGACCACCCGCTGCAATAGGGCCGGATCGGCGACCATCTCGGGCACGTCGGCTCCCAGATCGATCTCGACATCCGCCGGCCCCAGGGACAACTCATCCAAGGCCGGCATGATGACCTCGGCCGGGTCGACCGGCATCACCGAGACCCCGAGCACGCCGGACTGCAGCCGGGAGACGTCGAGCAGGTCGGTGACGAGGTTGGCCAGTTTCCCCAGGGCGTCATCGGCGGTCTCCAACAGGTCATCACGATCCTGGTCGGACAGACCGGCTCCCTCGCTGCGCAGACCTGAAACGGCAGCGGTCGCGGCCGCAAGGGGCCGACGAAGGTCGTGTCCCACCGCCGACAACAAGGCCGTTCGCACTCGGTCCGTGGCGGCCAGTGGCTCCACCGCCTTGGCCGTTTCCTCCAGTTGCCGCTGGTCCAGGGCCGTCCCCAACTGGGTGGTGATCACCGACAGCAGGCGACGCTCGGAGGCGTCCGGCTCAGGCCCGTGGAACTCGACCACCGAATGATCGTCGATGTGCTGCTCGGTGACTTCATCGCTGGTCGTACCCGAGCTTGCCACGACGCGTCCGTCGGTCAGCACCCGGGCCCCCGACAGCCCGAAGGCCTCGGTCGCCTTGGACAACAACGACTCGACGGCGTCCTCACCGTGCAGCACCGATCCGGCCACCGACTCCAGCAGCCCTGACTCGGCGGCCGCGCGACGTGCCACCCGGGTCTTGCGGGCAGCGCGGTCGACGACGAAGCTCACCAGGGCGGCCGTGAGCAGGTACAGCAGCAGAGCCACCATGTGCAGCGGCTCGTTGACGGTGACGGTGTAGAAGGGCTTGGTGAAGTAGTAGTCCAGGGCAATACCCGAGGCCAGAGCCGCGACGAAGGACGGCAGGGCACCGCCGACCAGGGCCACCACGACAGCCAGAAACTCATAGGTCAGCACATCCGTCGTCAGGGCCTCGGGGCTGCGCGTCGACACCAGCAACCAGGTCAACAGTGGCCCGAAGACCGCCAGCACGACGAAACCGGCGATGCGGCGACGAGTCGACAAGGACCCACCCATCCGTGGCAGCCGGATTCCCTTGGCCTGGGCACCATGACTGACGATGTGGACGTCAATGGCACCCGAAGCCCGAATGATGTCGGACTCGACGTCATGACCCGTCAGCAACCGCGACAACTTCCCACGCCGACTCGCCCCGATGACGAGCTGGGTGGCGTTGACCGACTTCGCGAACTCGATGAGAGTCTCCGGGATGTCGTCGCCGACGAGCTGGTGGAAGGACCCTCCCAACTGGTCCACCAATCCACGCTGACGAGCCAGTTCACCCGGGTGCGGGGAGCGCAGACCGTCCTCGGTGGTGACGTGGACGGCCAACAGTTCACCGCCCCCGGCTCGAGCGGCGATACGGGCACCGCGACGCAACAGGGTCTCCCCCTCGCGTCCACCGGTGAGGGCGACGACCACCCGCTCGCGGGCCTCCCAGTGGGAGTCGATCCCGTGCTCACTGCGGTAATCGGCCAGGGCGTGGTCTACCTCGTCAGCAACCCAGAGCAGGGCCAGCTCGCGCAGGGCGGTGAGGTTGCCCAGTCGGAAGTAGTTGGACAGGGCGGCGTCGATCCGCTCTGCCGGGTACACCTTGCCGCCCGAGAGCCGATCGCGCAGGGCCTGCGGGGCGAGATCGACAACCTCCACCTGGTTGGCCTTGCGCAGCACGGTGTCCGGGATGGTCTCGCGCTGCGGCACCCCGGTGATCTGTTCGACGACGTCATTGAGCGACTCGATGTGCTGGATGTTGACCGTCGAGATGACATCGATCCCGGCGTCCAGCAGTTCCTCGACATCCTGCCAGCGCTTTTCGTGACGCGACCCGGGCGCGTTGGTGTGGGCCAGCTCGTCGACCAGGGCGACGTCGGGATCGCAGGCGAGTACCCCGTCGAGGTCCATCTCGGACAGCTCGATGCCGCGATGTTCGACGAGGTGGCGGGGGACGATCTCCAGCCCCTCAGTCATGGCCGCGGTGGCTGCCCGGCCGTGGGTCTCGACGACGGCGATGACGACGTCGGACCCACTCTTGCTCAGGTGCTTGCCCTCATCGAGCATGGCGTAGGTCTTGCCGACGCCCGGTGCCGCGCCGAGCAGCACCCGCAATCGTCCCCGAGCAGCCACCTCGTCCTCCTTCAGGCCATGATCACGAACTGATCACGTCAGTCAGTGCTGACGATCCAGTTCGGCATTGAGGGTCACGACATTGACCCTAGTCGCACCGAGGAATCCGAGCTGGCGTCCGTCAGTGTTGTTGGCGACAATCTCACGGACGACACTGGGATCGAGGTGACGGGCCTTGGCGACCCGGCTGACCTGGATCTCGGCGTAGGCGGGGCTGATGTGCGGGTCCAGACCAGAGGACGACGCCGTCAGGGCATCGGCCGGAACCCTACCGGCATCCACCCCGTTGAAGGTCGCCACCTGGCTGCGACGCTCCTTGATGGTCTTGGCCAGGTCCGGGTTCTCAGGCCCCATGTTGGAACCACCCGAGGAAGACCCGTCGTAACCGTTGTCACCGGCGGCCGACGGGCGCGGCTGGAAGTACTCCGGCAGCGGCTTGCCGTCCTTGTCGGTAAAGGACTGACCGATGAGGGTCGAGCCGACCACCTTGCCGTTGACCTCCAGCTGGGAGCCATTGGCCTGCCGATGAAGGACGAGCTGTCCCAGCCCGGTCATGACGCCGGTGTACACGACGCCGACGATGACGGTGAACAACAGGATCGAGCGCAGCCCGACGAGGAGGGTACGAGTCCTGGAGGAAATGATCATGATGGGCTCCGATCAGAAACCGGGAATGAGACGGACGAGCAGGTCGATCAGCCAGATGCCGATGAATGGCGCGACAACTCCGCCCAGGCCATAGATGCGCAGATTCCGGGCGAGAATCTTCGACGCCCCGGCAGGCTTGTAGGACACTCCCTTGAGAGCCAGCGGCACCAGGATGACGATGATGATCGCGTTGAAGATGATCGCCGAGAGCACCGCAGACGCCGGGGAGTGCAGGCCCATGATGTTGAGGGCCGACAGGCCCGGGTAGGTCGCCATGAAAATCGCGGGGATGATCGCGAAGTACTTGGCGATGTCGTTGGCGATGGAGAAGGTCGTCAGGGCGCCGCGCGTGATGAGCAACTGCTTGCCGATCCCGACGATGCTGATGAGCTTGGTCGGGTCGGAGTCGAGGTCGACCATGTTGCCGGCCTCCTTGGCGGCCGAGGTACCGGTGTTCATGGCGACACCCACGTCCGCCTGGGCCAGGGCCGGGGCGTCGTTGGTGCCGTCACCGGTCATTGCGACCATCCGGCCGCCCTCCTGCTCCTTGCGGATGTAGGCGAGCTTGTCCTCCGGGGTGGCCTCGGCCAGGAAGTCGTCGACCCCGGCCTCCTTGGCGATGGCGGCAGCCGTCAGCGGGTTGTCACCGGTCACCATGACGGTGCGGATGCCCATCCGACGCAACTCGGAAAACCGGTCGGTCAGGCCTTCCTTGACGATGTCCTTGAGATGGACGACGCCGAGGACCTTGCCGACATGGTCGGGGGTGCGCACTGCGACGACGAGCGGGGTGCCACCGGACTCGGAGACGGCGTCGACGCGACGATCCATGTGGGCGAGGGTGTCGATGTCCATGTCGATGTGGGACTCCGTCAGCCAGGCTCGCACGGCCGAACCGGCACCCTTGCGGATCTCGGTGCCGTCGGGCAGGTCGATGCCGGACATCCTGGTCTGAGCGGTGAAGGGGACAACCTCCCCCTGGTCACCCCAGGCATCGGCGTCGAATCCCTGCTCGCGAGCCAGGTCGACGATGGAGGTGCCCTCCGGGGTCGGGTCGGCCAGGGAGGACCGGGCGGACACGTCGCGGATCTCCTCCTCACTGACGCCGGGCATCGCGATGAACTCGCTGGCTCGACGGTTTCCGTAGGTGATGGTGCCGGTCTTGTCGAGCAGCAGGGTGGTGACGTCACCGGCGGCCTCGACGGCTCGGCCCGACATGGCCAGCACGTTGTGCTGCACCAGGCGGTCCATACCCGCGATACCGATGGCCGAGAGCAGGGCACCGATGGTGGTCGGGATGAGGCAGACCAACAGGGCGACGAGAACCGTGATGCCCACCGGCCTGGCGGCCAGGGAGGCGATCGGGTTCAGGGTCAGGGCGACGATGACGAAGACGATCGACAGGCTCGCCAGCAGGATGTTGAGGGCGATCTCGTTGGGGGTCTTCTGGCGTCCGGATCCCTCCACCAGTGCGATCATGCGGTCGACGAAGGACTGGCCGGGCTTCGAGGTGATCTTGACGACGATGCGGTCGGAGAGCACCTTCGTGCCACCGGTGACGGCGGAACGGTCGCCGCCGGACTCACGTACCACGGGGGCGGACTCACCGGTGATGGCCGACTCGTCGACCGAGGCGATGCCCCAGATGATGTCCCCGTCTCCGGGGATCGTCTGGCCTGCCGTCACGACGACGACGTCGCCGTACTTGAGGTCCGAGGAGACGATCTCGGTGGTCGTGGTGTGCTCGGCCGAGGGATCGTTCTTCTCGTCCCAACCATCGACGCGCAGCGCGTTGGTGGCGGTGCGGGTCTTCCTCAGGGTCTCGGCCTGGGCCTTGCCGCGGCCCTCGGCGATGGATTCGGCAAGGTTGGCGAAGACCACGGTGAGCCACAGCCAGACCGCGATGACCGCGGAGAATCCGGTCGGCACACGGCCGTCGGTGATGTGGGTGAACGGCTCCATGACGGCGACGATCGTCGTCAGGGCCGCGCCGACCCACACCAGGAACATGACCGGGTTGCGCCACTGGGCACGCGGGTCGAGCTTGCGGAAGGCACCGGGCAGGGCCTGGCGGACCTGGGCCCCGGTGAGGCCGCGGGAACGCGAATTCGAGGTGATGACGGTCATGATCAGATCAGTCCTTCGGCCAGCGGTCCCAGTGTGAGGACCGGGAAGAAGACGAGCGCCGTGACGAGGATCGCCGTGAAGACGACGAGGGTGATGAACAGGGCGTTGTGGGTGGGAAGGGTGCCTGCGGTGACCGGGACAGGCTCGCGTTCGGCAAGGGCTCCGGCGAGGGCGAGGGCGAGGATGATCGGCAGGAAGCGACCGAGCAGCATGGCGACGCCAATCGCCGCGCACAGCCAGTTCGTCGAGGCATCCAGACCGGCGAAGGCGGAACCGTTGTTGTTGGCACCCGAGGTGAAGGCGTAGACGAGCTCGCTCAGTCCGTGCTCACCCGGGTTCGAGATCGAGGTGTTGACGACACCATCCCGAATACCGGGGATGGCCAGGCTGAGGGCCACCCCGCACAGCACCAGGGCCGGCATGACGAGGATGTACAGGGCCGACAACTTCATCTCTCGCGGGCCGATCTTCTTGCCGAGGTACTCGGGGGTACGACCGACGAGGAGTCCAGCGATGAACACCGCGATGACGGCGATGACGAGCATGCCGTACAGGCCAGATCCGACGCCGCCAGGGCTGATCTCACCCAGCATCATGTTCAGCATGGTGAACATGCCACCGATGGCGGTGTAGGAGTCGTGCATCGAGTTGACGGCGCCGGTGGAGGTCATCGTCGTCGCGTTGGCGAAGAGGACCGACTGGATCAGGCCGAAGCGCTGCTCCTTGCCCTCCATCGCGGCGCCGGCGAGGCGCCCGGCGGTGCCGTGTCCGGAGAACTCGGCAGCAGCCATCGCGAAGAGGTTGATGAGGAACAGCACGATCATTGAGATGAGGATGGCGCGGCCCTGACGCACGTCCTTGACCATCTTTCCGAAGGTGCGCGGCAGCGAGAATGGGATGAGCAGGATGAGGAAGATCTCCAGCATGTTCGTCCACGGCTGGGGGTTCTCGAAGGGGTGGGATGAGTTGCCGTTGAAGAAGCCGCCACCGTTGGTGCCGAGCTCCTTGATGACCTCCTGGGAGGCGACAGGCCCGCCCGGGATGATCTGGTCCCCACCAGCGATGCCGGTGACGTGCATGAAGCCGATGAAGTTCTGCGCAGCCCCACCGACGATGAGCAGGAAGGCTCCCACAGCGGCGATCGGCATGAGGATGCGAAGGGTGGTGCGGGTGAGATCGACCCAGAAGTTGCCGATGGTGTGCTCACCACGTCCGACGAATCCACGCACCAGGGCGATCGCGACCGCGATGCCGGTGGCTGCGGAGACAAAGTTCTGCACGCACAGGCCGGCGAGCTGGACGAAGTGCCCCAGGGTCGCCTCCGGGGAGTAGGCCTGCCAGTTGGTGTTGGTGACGAAGGAGACCGCGGTGTTGAAGGCCACGGCTGGGTTCACCGACCCCTTGTCCATGGACCAGGGCAGCCACGACTGCAGACGCTGGAGGGCGTAGAGGAGGACGACACCGCAGAAGCTGAAGGCCAGCACCGAGCGGGCGTAGGACTTCCACGTCTGTCCGGCACGGGGGTCGACGCCCATGATGCGGTAGCAGAAGGCCTCGACCTTGGTGTCCTTGTCAGAGGTGAAGACACGGGCCATGTAGGAGCCCAGGTGATGCTGGGCGATCCCGAGCGCGAGGGCGAGAAGAGCAAGGCTCGCCAAGAAGTAGAACCACGTCATCAGAAACGCTCCGGACGGATGAGGGCGATCACGAGGTACACGACAGCGGCAATGCCGAGAATGGCCGCGACGATGTTGAGGACGGTCACAGCGCGTCGACCCCCTTCACGCACAGGGCGAGTAGGAGGAAGAGGACGACGACACCGAGCAGCCAGATAACGTCCAGCATGACAAGGCTCCTTGACGATGACCCGGGGTTTCCGGAGTGCCGGTTTTGGCACCAGGAACCATCGAAATCGTGTCGTAAGCGGGTTGTCGCGCTCCCCTACGGATCCCATACGGGGGTGAGCGGGATCCTAACGATTTGCTAACAGGCGAGTCCCGAACGGTTCAGAAAGTGTGACGTGCGTCACCGTTCGGCTCAGGGGAATCAGCCCTCCCGGCCACGATCGAAGGCCGCGATGGCCTGCGCGACCACCGCGGCGGGATCGTCAGCGGCCATCACGGCGCGCACCATGGCAACCCCTGCGATGCCGGTTGTCGCCAGCGCAGCCACGTCGTCAACCTGGACGTCCCCGATGGCGACGACGGGCCGAGAGCTCGCCTGCACCAGGGCCGGGTACCCCTCCACCCCCAGCGGTGGGCGTCCGGAGTCCTTCGTCGGGGTGGGTCGGAAAGGCCCGGCACCCAGGTAGTCCAGGGCGTCCGCGAGGGGCTCGGCCGACCTCACCAGGTCCAGGGTTCCGGTGGTGTAACCCACGATGGCGTCGGGCCCGAGCATGGCCCTGGCGTCACGTACCGGAAGGTCCTCGACCCCCAGATGCACCCCGTGGACGTTACCGCGGGCGCGCATCGCCGCCCAGGCGACGTCGGCTCGATCATCGACGACAACCCGCGTCTCCGGGTTCGCACGACGCACCGCCTCGCCGACCTGGAGAACCAGCGACAAGAGGTCTCGGGTCGCCAGGGTCTTGGCTCTCACCTGGACGATGCCGGCGCCTGCCCCAGCAGCCAACGCAGCCGTCTCGACGGTGTGACGGTCGGTTCCCGAGGTCACCAGGTAACAGCGCAGGTCCAGGGTCATCTCGTCTCCTCCACTCCGGTTCTCGCGACCTCGTCGAGGGCGTCGAGCAGTTGCACACGAAAAGTACCGGGTCCGCCGGCACGGGCCGCCGCGACCTCACCGGCGACGTCGAACCAGGTCACGGCCGTCACGGCGGCCTGCACCGGATCATCGGTGGCCACCAGGCACCCCGCGGTCAACGCGCCCAGTAGGCAGCCGGTCCCGGTCACCCGGGCCATGAACGGATGGCCTCTGGAGATCTTCTCGGCCACCCCATCGGTGGTGACGACGACATCCGTCGGCCCCGACACCACGACGACTCCCCCGGTCCGTCGCGCCACCTCGACAGCTGCGTCGACGGCGTGCTCGGGGGCATCCGCCGAGTCGGCTCCGCGTCCCCCTCGTCCTCCCACGAGGGCGAGGATCTCGGAGGCATTCCCCTTGACGACGTCAGGTCCCTCGTCCAGGAAGTCGCGAGCCATCCGGGTACGCACCGGCGCCAGCCCGATCGCCGTCGGGTCGAGGACCCACGGGACGCCGTCAGGACGAGCGGCGACGGTGGCGGGGATGCCGACCATGCCATCGGTCGACAGGGTGCCCAGGTTGACCGACAGGGCGTCGGCGGCCGTGACGACGACCGGGGCCTCCTCGAGGGTCTCCGTCATCATCGGACGCAACCCCGCCGCCAACAGGCCATCGGCCACCAAGGACATACTCACCGTCGCGGTGAGGCAGTGAACCATGGGCGGATTGCGTCGAGCAGCCGCCACCACCTCGTCAATCGTCATGCCACCCTCGCCACCTCGTCGATGTCAGCGTCGATGTCAGCCCCCGACAGCCGCGGGCCGAGGACGGCACCGAGCACTACCAGCAAACCACCGAGGACGACGAGCACGAGCACTGCCCCGAGATGCCCGAACACGCCCTCCAGCCCCGGCAGGTAGAACGGGTACAGCGCCGGCAGGATGAGGGACAGGCTGTACCCCATGCCGTAGCCGGTGGAGCGCACCTCGGTGGGGAACCTCTCAGACAGGTAGGCCGAGATGGGACCGTAGGCCGACACCGTCGCCACCTGGAGGGCGACGGCGAAGACGGCTGCCCTGCCTGCTGATGCGGAACTGATCGCTCCCCACCACAGCAGCGGGCCGAGCACCGCGGCACTGATTCCCCAGCACACCAGCAGACGGCGTCGTCCCACCCTCGTGGACCAGTGCCCGGCCAGCGCCATGAAGATCGCCTGACCAACGGAGGCGACTCCCATCACCCAGGAGGTCGCCGTAGCCGTCAGCCCGGCGTCGGTGCGCAGTCGCGCGGTGAGGATCAGCACGGTGGTGTCGGTGAGCAGCCACAGCCCCGTCATGAGGGTGAAGACCTGCCAGAAGGCCGGCGCCCACGCCCCGGCGATGACCTCACGCACACCGGGAGTCGGGGTCTTCCAGGCATCCCTGGAATCATGGGTGCGGTGGAGGAGAGGAGCGTCGCAGACCCGCCGGGAATAATAGATGATCATCCCGATGCTCATCGCAGCACCGATGACGAAGAGGATGCGCCATCCCCATGCGGCGTAGCGGTCCGGCCCGAGAGCGGCCAGCATGACGGCGACGGCGAAGGCGATTGACGCCTGGGCCCAGGGAGCCATCGACAGGATGACCCCGGACGCCAAGCCGCGTTTCTTGGGAGATGACCATTCCATCGCCAGCGGGATGGCGGCGGAGTACTCACCGGCGACGAAGATCCCGCCCAGGAATCGCAGCAGCAGGATGAGCCCGATCGTCCACGGCCCGATGAGCTGGTGGGTGGGCATGACGGCGATGAGCCCGGCGCAGGTCGCGGTGCCGGCAATGGCCAGGCGGGTGGTACGGGTGCGTCCCAGCCGGTCGGAGATCCGTCCGAAGATCATCCCGCCGAGGGGACGTCCCAGCAGCATGGCGATGACGACGAGGGCGCCGACGGAGGCGCTGGCCGAGGGGCCGGCGAGCACCACCATCGCGGGGGCGAGGGCCGTCAGGGGTAGGAAGACGTGAATGTTGTCAATCCAGTTGCCGACGACGCCGGCCCGCAGAGCGGCCCGTCCTTCGGGTGGCATCGTCCCCTTCGACGAGGTGTTCGGAACGGTGGGCAGTGATGTTGCCGTGGTCATGAGGGCAAGTCCTTGAACAAGTGTGGATGGTGCGGTCTGGAGCGGGGCGATGGCGGCTCAGACACGCATCGCCTGGTCGAAGAACTCCAACTCATGACGACAGGCCGTCAGATAGGCATGGGCAGCACGTGCCCGAGCAGTCGGACCAGCTTGTTCGAAGGCCTTCTCCACGACGACGAGGGTGTGCGAGGTAGCCTCGACAAACCCCGGGGCCCGGTAGGTGTCGAGCCACAACGCATAGGGATGGCCTTCCGGAACCTGCGGCAACCCGGCTCCCACCTGGGCATACAGCCAGAAGCAGGGCAGGACGGACGCCACCCCGACGACGTAGTCGTCACCCAGAGTGTGTGCCAGCAGGAAATTCGTGTACGCCGTCGTCACCGGGCCGGCCGGAGCCTGATCGCGTCCCTCCAACCAGGTGCGGTGCAGGGCAGCCTCCTCGACGATGCAGGTCTCGGACGACTGCGCCCACCACGCCGCGTCCTGCGGGTCGACGGCGCGAGCAGCCAGAGCGGCCAGGGCTCGTGAATAGCAGGCCAGATATCGGGCGTCCTGACCGAGGTAGAAGTTGAAGGCGTGACCCGTTAAGGTGCCATCGACGAGGGCAGCGACGAAGTCCGATCCCTGGATCTGACGGGCCAGATCCGCGCTGGCCTGCCACAGGGCCGTCGTCCACGGACCAACCGGGTCCACCGCAGCAGTGGGTGCTGACCCCGCCGAACCGACGAGGGCCTTGGGAGACTCCAGCGGCTCGATCGGCCCGAACCAAGCCACCGCCGAGGCATCGGCGGACAGCCGTCGTGCCCGGTGGGAGTGGTCGACCGGACCGTGTCCCCGGCCAACCTTCAGCTCTGACCCGTGCAGAATCGCCTCGTGCAACCAGTCGGTGACCCATCCCAGGGCCTCGCCGGGAGCATCCCCTGCACCCAGCCGGGTCGCCAGAGCCGAGGAGAGCGAGCATCCGGTGCCGTGGGTGTTCGTCGTCTCCACCCGGGTGCTCTGCGCGGTGTACGTCGTCCCTTCCGAGCCCACCCAGATGTTGTCGACACGCCGGGAGTCGAGATGGCCGGTCTTGACGACGACGGCGACCCCGGTCTCCTTGGCCCAGCCGCGCGCCTGTTCCAGGGCTTCCTCGGCGCCCTTCGCCGGTCCGGTCTCGCACAGCACTGCGAGCTCGGGAATGTTCGGGGTGACGACGGTTGCCCGGCGACAGAACTCGCGCATGGCAGCCTCGGCGTCAGGGGCGAGGAGCCGGTCTCCGCTGGTGGCGACCATGACCGGATCGACGACGACAACGGGCGGGCGGTGCTCGTCGAGGAATCTGGCGACCGTGTCGATGATCTCGACCGTTCCGAGCATGCCGGTCTTGACGGCGTCGATCGCCACGTCATCGCTGACTGCCGCCAACTGCTGCCTCAGGAACTCGGTGGGTGGGGTGTGGATCGCGCGCACCCCTTGAGTGTTCTGGGCAACCAGGGCGGTGACGACGGCCATCGCGTACCCACCGGCCGCGGTGATGGACTTGGTGTCGGCAGCAGTGCCGGCACCCCCGGAGGGATCCGTTCCCGCGATGGAGAGGACGCGCGGGACTGAGCCCTGCGACGGGTTTCTGGGGGTGGAAGAAGCCATCTCGGACATCCCTTCGCCAGTACGAACTAGATCAGGTTCCACGGGTGTGATCTCAGCGCCGATACGGCGCACCCCGTGTCCAGCGATAAGTATGGCACCCGACTGCGACAAGGCACTGCACCCCGAGTCCCGACGACGAAGAACGCTCAAGAAAACTCTTACGAAAGTCTCAAAAAGAGGGCATTCCATCACACCCTTCCGGCGCTATCGTGAGGCTAGTCGAAGTTCACCGGAGAACTTCCGGCGAAGTCGTATGAGGAGTGAATCATGACGAACTGCCAAAAGATTTATCAGCGCAGCTTCCCGGTCAGCCCGGATGGCAACTCGTTCGTTCACAACGACCTCGGTCGTTACACCATGAACCACCCGGTGCCCCCGGACGACATCGCTGAGCGCAAGGCATACCTGGTCGGCTCTGGTATCGCTGCACTGACGGCAGCCGTCTTCCTCATCCGTGACGCCAAGATGCCTGCCGAGAACATCACGATCCTCGAGGAGCTCCACCAGCCCGGCGGCGCCTTCGACGGCGACGGCGACACCGAGAAGGGCTTCATCGCCCGTGGCGGTCGTGAGATGGAGCAACACTTCGAGTGCTTCTGGGACGTCATGAAGGACATCCCGGCCCTCGAGATGCCCGAGCCCTACAGCGTCATGGACGAGTTCCGGATCGTCAACGAGAACGATCCGAACGTCAACCACTGCCGCATCATCAACAACCAGGGCCAGAAACGTTCGGCCTACAAGATGGGCATCAACAAGAAAGGCCAGCTCGCCGTCCTAAAGCTGCTGCTGGCCAAGGAGTCCGACACTTACTACAAGTCCATCGAGGACTGGTTCGACGAAGACTTCCTGCACTCCACCTTCTACACACTGTGGAAGACGATGTTCGCCTTCGAGCAGTGGCAGTCCCTGACCGAGTTCAAGCGCTACATGCACCGCTTCCTCCACCTGCTGCCCGGATTCTCGGACCTCTCCTGCCTGCGGTTCAGCCGCTACAACCAGTACGACTCCTTCGTCGTCCCGCTCATGAAGTGGCTGACCGAGCGCGGCGTGAAGTTCCAGTACGACACCTTGGTCTACGACGTCGACCTGGAGATCACTGCTCACCGCAAGGTCGCCCGAGGCATTCTGTGGCGCGACAAGGAGGGCGGCGAACATCGCATCGACATGACCCCGAAGGACCTCGTCTTCGTCACGAACGGTTCACTGACCGAGTGCACCGGCTACGGCGACATGGACCACCCCGCCCCCTACAACAAGGACGAGGTCGCCGGCTGGGAGCTGTGGCGCAACCTGGTCCGTCGTTCCGCCGTGTTCGGTCGTCCCGACGTCTTCTGCAGCGACGCCGACAAGACGGTGTGGCAGTCGATCAGCTTCAACTTCATCGGTGAGGACCATCCATTCCTCCAGAAGATCAGGGAACTGACGGGCAACGATCCACTGTCCGGACGCACGGTCACCGGCGGCATCATCACCGCCGAGGACTCGTCGTGGTGCATCTCGCTGACGATGAACCGTCAGCCACAGTTCCACGATCAGCCGAAGGACTGGGGCGTCGCCTGGGCCTACGGCCTGTACCCGTTCGAGAAGGGCGACATCGTCAAGAAGCCGATGCTGGAGTGCACCGGAGAGGAACTGCTCAAGGAGTACTGCTATCACTTCGGTCTGCTCGACCAGTTCGAGGAGATCAAGGCTCGCACCAAGGTTCGCATTGCGACGATGCCGTGGATCACAGCCTTCTTCATGCCTCGTGGCAAGGGAGATCGCCCGGAGGTCATCCCGGACGGTTGCGTCAACCTGGCCTGCCTGGGCCAGTTCGTCGAAACCCCGGACGACTGCATCTTCACCGTCGAAGGATCGGCTCGTACCGCCATGATGGCTGTCTACGGGCTGCTCAACCTCGACCGCGACATCCCACCGACATGGCCTGCTCAATACGACATCCGTTCTCTGCTGGCCTCCGCCAAGACACTCAACGACGGGCACCTGCCCGGTGGTCGACTGTTGTCGGTCCTGCTGCGCAATACCTACTACGAGGACATCCTGCCGTGACGTGCTGACGTCATGACGTCCTTCCAGTGCAACTTCGGGGCGGTCGCGGTTGAATGACACCGTGACCGCCCCGAACCATCTCCCCTCATCCCCCCTACCCGTCACGAGGCTGCGTGACCTGCTGGTGGCTGATGTCCCGGCTTCTCGTCTGGTCATCGCCTGTGACACCATCGGTGGGATCGGCCCGCGTCCTGACGACTCCTACCCAGCTGACCCGGTGTGGTGCGCTCATCTGGGAGCGCGGGTACCCCTCCTGGAGGTGATGTGCGCCGGTGCGCGTCCTCTCGTCCTCGTCAACACCCTGTGCCAGGACTGGGAGTCAGCCCAGCCCATGATCGAGGAGTTCCGACGCTGCGCGGCCGCCGTCGGGATTGACCCCACGGCGGTCACGGGCTCGACGGAGGACAACGTCGCGACGACCCAGACCGGGATTGGCGTGACAGTCATCGGCGTCATGCCAGAGGGAGAACTCCCCCGGGCCCATGACGGTGACGTGCTGGTCTGCGTCGGGACTCCCGTCTCGGCCCCTGATGACGACGTCGCCCCTGGCCGGCGCGAGATCGTGCCACTCGCGGAGGTGCGAGACCTGGTGGCCTCCGGGAAGGTTCACGACTGCGTCCCGGTGGGTTCACACGGGGTGGCGTGGGAGGCCGCACAGCTCGCCTCCACCGCGGGGTTACGGGCCGAGTTTCGGGACGTGGAGGTTGACCTGGCTCGCTCCGGAGGGCCCTCGACCTGCCTCGAACTGGCCTGTGATCGGGGCGACGTCGAGGAGCTACACGGTGTGGTGGCCCCGCATCGGCCGTGGGAGGTCATCGGTCGGCTCGCATCGGGATCCTGAGGACTCGATACCTGAGGATTACCACACGGAGCTGCCAAGAAATCGCGATGGTGACGTCACCATCGTGATTTTGGGCCAATTCTTGGCAGCTCCGTGTGTCATACCCCTTGCTCACCGCCGTTGACACGGGGTGTTAATGTGCGATTGCCTCGAATCGGACTCGGTCCGGGGTACTCCTTAGTGAGCGAAGTCGGTGGGAATCCGACACTGTCGCGCAACGGTGATGCCTCACAGCTCAGTCCGGTCGACTCCCTACGGAGTGGCAAGTAACGACTCTCGCCGTAGGAGTCTGCCGGGCACACGACGCGGGTGCCACCGTGAGTCCTGCGGCATGACCGCAGGGAGAACCGCGTGAGTACTCCGAAGACGAAGACTACGCCGAGAAGGATCTCGGCCCTCATCACCCTCCTCGTTGCCCCCAGCCTCGCACTGGCAGGATGTTCGGGCTCCGAGGACAGGACCACTTCAGGCGACAGGCCAACGACATCCTCCTCCGCCAACACCGGCGACAGCATGCCCGGCTGCATCAAGGACTTCGACTCCTCGAAGGACTACTTCCCCGACAAGGCGACCTTCAGCGACGCCCGCGGCCTCACCGTCACCTACCACAAGTCCTACAAGGTGGTGACGGTCAAGAACCCGTCGAGTACCTCGTCCAAGGAGACCAAGTACGTCCTGGTGCAGTGCGGCGCTCCGCAGCCGAAGCTGAACGGTGACCTCGCCAAAGCGCAGAAGATCACCGTCCCCACCACCAGGGTTGCTCTTGGATCAACGACCGAGCCGATGAAGTTCCAGATGATGAACAAGCTGGACGCCGTGATCGGAATGGCCAGCGTGGACATGGTCGGTGACCCAAAGACCCGTCAGGCCCTCAAGGACGCTCATGTCGCTGACTTCGGCGTCGGGGACGGCACCACTGAGGTCAACACCGAGAAGCTGGCCGCCCTACGTCCTGATCTGTTCATCATCAGCGGCCACGACGACCCCAGCAAGTTTGCCAAGGTCAGGGAGATGGGCACACCGGTCGTCGCCGAGCCCGACTTCCTCGAGAACACCCCGCTGGGACGGGCCGAGTGGATCAAGTACGACGCCCTCTTTGTCAATGCGGAGAAGGTCGCCAATGAGAAGTACGACGAGATCGCCAAGAAGTACCACGAGACGGCCCAGCTCACCTCCAAGGTCAAGACGCGACCCATCGTGCTCTACGGCTCCCAGTTCAAGGGGGTCTGGTACATCAAGTCCAACGAGAACTACTCCATCCAGTTCCTGCGTGACGCTGGCGGTGAGTACGTCTTCAAGGACGTCCACGGCGTGGTCTCGTCGAAGCTGGACACCGAGACGGTCCTCAAAAGGGCCCATGACGCCGACTTCTGGATCGATGGCCAGATCAATGAGTCGCAGAAGGCCTCCATCCCGACCATCGTCAAGGACGACCCGCGCATGAAGGCCCTCAAGGCGGTACGCACCGGCACCGTCTGGAACGCCGTCCTGCGTGCCGACCCGAAGCACGGCAACGACTACTGGCAGACCGGCGTCGTCCGTCCTGATCTGGTGCTGGCAGACCTGTCCGCCATCCTGCACCCTGAGCTCAGTCCGAACCATGAGTTCACCTTCTACAAGAAGGCCCCGACCAAGTGACCGCAGCAAACCGGGCGACGCAACGGCGGCGTGGACTGCCGCTGCCCGTCCGCTTCGCGATCCTCGGGGTGATCTTCATCCTGGTGGCGATGGCCGGGCTGGCCCTGGGATCGGTGAACACTCCCATCGGTGACGTCATGACGATCGTCACCGGGGGTACCGGCGTCGACCCGGTGTCCCTGACGATCGTCCAGGACGTCCGGGAGCCACGCACCATCACCGCCCTGCTGGTCGGGGCGGCCCTGGGGATTGCTGGCCTGGAGATGCAGACCCTGTTCCGCAACCCGCTGGCTGATCCTTATGTGCTCGGCATCTCCTCGGGTGCCAGCCTCGGCGTCGCCCTCGTCGTGCTCGGCACGGCGTCGTCGGCGGGTGCGGCAACCTTCGCCTCCGGACTGGGCATAGGTCCCGATCTGTTGATCATGGTGGCAGCCGCGCTGGGGGCGGCAGTCGTGCTGTTCATCGTCATGCTGGCCGGCCGATTCGTCCACTCCTCGACGATCCTGCTGCTGCTCGGCGTCATGATCGGGTACTTCGTGTCGTCGGGGGTCACCGTGCTGTTGTCGCGAGCCAGTCCGGAGCTCATCGCCCAGTACACCCGCTGGCAGTTCGGCAGCTACCACGGCGTGACGTGGCAGAACCTACGAGTCATGGTGCCGATCATGGTGGTCATGATCCTGGCCAGCCTGCTGCTCGCCAAGCCACTCAACGCCTTGTTGTTGGGGGAACGCTACGCCCAGACGATGGGAATGAACCTCAAGGCGGTGCGCACCCTGCTGGTGGCCAGTACCGCGATCCTCGCCGGTGCCGCCACCGCGTTCTGCGGGCCGATCAGTTTCCTGGGCATCGCGATCCCACATCTGACGCGTGGGGTACTGGGGACAGCCGATCATCGTCATCTGCTGCCCGGATGCATCCTCACCGGCGGTTCCCTTGCGTTGATGGCCGACATCCTGGCGCAGTTGCCCGGCGACGACGTGCTGCCCGTCAACGCCGTCAACGCGGTGTTCGGCGCTCCAGTCGTCATGGTCATCCTCATCCGTTGGTATCGGGATGCGGAGGCGACGTGATCGGTCTTGCCATGACGGATTTGTCCGTCGGCTACACCTCGGGCCACCACGTCACGACGGTGTTGTCCGGGGTGACGGGATCGGTGGAGGCCGGTCGAATGATTGGGCTGGTCGGCCCCAACGGGGCCGGCAAGTCAACCCTGCTGCGGTCGGTGGCCGGCTTGCAGCCCATTCTGGGTGGCGAGGTGTCCCTCAATGGCACACCGACGTCAAAGATGTCTCGCCGTCAGATCGCCCAGACCCTCTCCACGGTGTTGACGGACCGGGTCTCGGTCGCCCGCCTCACCTCCAGGGATGTCGTCTCGCTGGGACGTCACCCCCATTCCGGAATCGGGGGTCGGCTGCGGCCCCATGACCAGGCCGTCATCGACGAGTCCTTGGCGGCGGTGGGGGCCACCGAGTTGGCTGGGGACTTCGTTGGCGAATTGTCGGACGGACAGCGTCAGCGGGTCATGGTAGCTCGGGCACTGGCTCAGGAGCCGTCCATCCTGCTGCTCGACGAGCCAACCTCCTTCCTCGATCCGCCGGGCCGTATCGCCCTGCTCGGAATGCTGCGCGAGGTGTGCACGGCGAGGGACATCGCCGTCGTGGTGTGCAGCCACGACATCGAGCCGGTGATGCGTTACGCCGACACCCTGTGGGTGGCTGGGCATGGCACTGACGTGACGATCGGCGCCCCTGAGGACCTGGCCCGTACCGGCGCTCTCGAGGAGGCCTTCCGCACCGAGGGGATCACCTTCGACCTCCACACCCTCACCTTCTGGCAGTCCGACGACGGATGCCCCACGGCGCGGGTCGTGGGGTCAGGGGTGGATGCCGACCTTGCTCATCACACCTTGACACGATCCGGATACCGGGTGGTCCAGGACCTTGCGGACGTCAGCGTCACGGTGAGCGTGGCCAACGGTGGCTGGGTGGTGGATGACCGCGTCCTGCCAACCCTGTCACAACTCCATGATCACCTCGTCGGACGTCAACAGGAGGTCAGCCGGTCATGACCGTCCGCTATCTCGTGCTGTGGCCCACCGCCGCCTGCGACCTTGCCTGCCCTTACTGTTACCGCCGGGATCGCCGGGGCGGCCGGATGCCGACCGAGGTCGCCGATGCCTCCCTGGATCTTCTCGCCGAGGGGGTTCGTACGACCGGCCAGCCAGCCCATGTGCAGTTGGCCGGTGGTGAGCCCACCCTGGTGCCCTCCCTCATCGAGCACGTCGCCGAGAGAGTTGCGGCCATCCGAGGTGGACGGGTCACCTGTGGCATCCAGACCAACGCAGCACGCCTCGACGACGAGATCATTGCCATGTTCACACGCCGTAATGTGCGTGTCGGGGTGAGCGTCGACGGTCCACCGCAGGTGCAGGAGAGAGCCCGCGGTTCGGCGGCCCCGACCTTCCGGGGTCTGCTCGCCCTGGCCCGAGCCGACATCCCGGTACGAGTGACGACGGTGCTCTCGGCCCTCAACATCGACCACCTCGACGAACTGGCCGTCACCCTGGGGGGACTGCCCAATGTCACCGGGTTCGGCCTCGACCCACTGGTGGGGATCGGCAGCGCGGCGGGCAGAGGCGATCTCGTCCCCTCCGATGACGCCGTCGTCGGAGGGATCACCGCCCTGTACCGACGCCTGACCCAGGTCAACGCGATGCGGGCGAGACCCCTGGTCTGGCGGGAACTGGAGACCGTCCGGGCTGCTATGCATCGCTCCCCGGCGAACACACCCACCACTGTCGACCCCTCCGGTCGCACCCTGCTTCCGCTGTCGGTGTCCAACCGTCCCTACTGCCACGCAGCTGTCGGGGAATCCATGGCGGTGGCCCCGGACGGCAGCGTCTACCCCTGCTCCCAGTCCGTCGGGGACCCGGCATCCCGGGCCGGAACCGTCCACGACGTTGACTGGGACCGCCTCAAACACCGTTTCTCCCAGGACGTCCACACCTTGCGCGGACCATGCCATCGCTGCGCCCTGGCCGGCCGCTGTCCCGGCGACTGCCCCTCCCGTGTCGAGGCCAACAACCTCGCCGACCCGGAGCAGGCTCGCACCCCACTCACCTGCCTCATCGACGACACCCTCGCCCGTCTGGAGACCGCATCATGACCACCCTGTGTTTCTTCTCAGCCACCGGAGGCGAACTCACCCTCGTCAGCCAGGCGCTCTCACGGATGAGGGCTGACGGCCTCGACGTCACCCTCTTCGGCCGCACCAAGGAGCAACTCATCGATCCGGAGCTGTCCCGCGCCTTTGCTCGAGCAGCCGCTCGCAGTGACGCCGTCGTACTGAGTTTCCATGGCGGGACGGGGTCCTGCCCGGCGTGGTCGGACCTGGTCGAGGCCTGGCAGGACCGTCGCGACTCCGGACTGTCGCTGCCGTGGATCCACATCCAACCCACCTCCGGTGACGACGACGGCCTGCTCGCCGCCCAGGAATGGGCCAGCGGCCTCGACGACGGCACTTGGAAGGGGCTCATCAGTCTGCTGGGAATGAGCGGTCCGGACAACATCGAGGCGGCGCTACGAGTTCTCGTCGACCGGGTGACGGATGGGAACGTGCCCGTCCCCGAGGTCGTCCGTGCCCCCACCGAGGGAATCTGGCATCCGCGTCACGGCCTGTTCACGAGCCTGGCCGATTACCAGCACCACCTGAACCCCGACCGTCCCACCATCGGGATCACCTTCCCGCGCAGCTACTGGCTGGAGCACGACACCGCGCACATCCGAGCCCTCGTCGAGGCCGTCGAGGAGCTTGACGCCAACACCGTCCCCTTCTTCTGCCTGCGTCTGCCCGACTCTCGGCGCGGGAACATGGGTATGACCCAGACCTTGGAGACCCTGCTACGCGACGAGAAGGGCAACCGGGTCATCGACACCCTCGTCGACGTCCACGGGATGTCGATGACGGCCGGCGTCCCTGCTAATGCCAACGCCTACCCGAACCTGGGCGTCAGCGTGCTGCATGCCCTCACCTCCTATGCACCGCGGGCCGCGTGGGAGGCCACTGCCCAAGGCATGGGGTCGATGGACATCGCCACCCAGGCCGCCCAACCGGAGTTCGACGGCGCCCTCATCACCAAGTTCCTCGCTACCCGGGAAGCCGACGAGGTCGACGAACTCACCGGAGCCGTCGTCCCTCGCATGATCCCCGTCCCGGGACGCCCCGAGGCGATGGCCGAGCTGGCCCTGTCCTGGGCTCGCCTGGCCCGCACCCCGGCCAACCAGCGCAAGGTCGCGATCGTCTTCCACCACCACCCGCCACGCAACGACCGCATCGGCTGTGCGACGGGGCTGGACACCTTCGAGTCAGTGCGCCAACTGCTCATCCGGATGGCCGATGAGGGGTACGACGTCCCGGAGCAGTTCGATCATGCCGACGACATCGCCCAGGTGCTGCTGTCCTGCCTGACCTGCGACCAGCGCTGGCTCACTCCCGAACAGATGCACGACCGCTCCGAGGCCCACGCCGATCTGGATACTTCCCGCCCCTGGTACCGGACACTGCCGGAGTCCGTGCGGGAGTGCATGGACCGCAACTGGGGGCCGCACCCAGGAACCCTCTTCGTCCACGACGACGAGTTCTCCTTCGCCGGTCACCTCGACGGCAACGTGCTGCTGACGATCCAACCGCCGCGCGGGAACTTCGAGGCCATCACGGATTCCGTCATCCACGACCCGGTGCTGCCTCCCCCGCACCACTACCTGGCCCACTACCGCTGGATCCGTGACGTCTTCAAGGCCGACGCCGTCATCCACGTCGGCACCCACGGCAGCCTGGAATGGCTTCCCGGCAAGGGACTAGGCCTGTCCGAGGAGTGCTACCCGGAGCTCGCCCTGGACCGGATGGTCAACATCTACCCGTACATCATCAACAACCCCGGCGAGGGCACCCAGGCCAAGAGACGCAGCGCCGCCGCTCTTGTCGACCATCTCACCCCTCCCATGCGTCAGGCCGGTCTGTACGACTCCACCGCCGAGATCGACCGGATCCTGCGCGAGCACGCCGGGGCGGAGTCACAAAGCCCGCAGCGCGCCCGTCTCGTCGCCGAACAGGTGTGGGGCGCCGTGGTGGAGGCCGGTCTGGACACTGATCTGGGGCTGGCCCCCGAGGACGTCGACATCGACCCCGTCGAGCTGCTCGACAAGGTCCATCACCACCTGCTCGAGCTGCAGGACCGCGAGATCTCCGACGGTCTGCACGTGCTCGGACAGCTCGTCGCAGGCCAGGACGACCCCGCCGCGGCCGAGGTGGAGTACGTCGCCCAGTTGACCCGTCAGTCCAACGGCCACGTGCCGTCCCTGCGGGAAGCGGTGCTGGACACCTGGGGGACGAGCCTCGACGAGGTCAGCGCGAAGGCTGGCGAGCCGGTCACCGTCACCGCCGACCTGCCGGATGGCCTGACCGGACGCGGGATCATGGAAGCTGCCCACCAGCAGTGTGTCGACCTGCTGGCCCCGGTCATCGCCTGTCACCACGGCGGATGCTTCGACGCCAACAAAGCCCGAGACCTGGCGGTCCAGATGAGTCTCGAACAACTCGGCGCCGAACGCGGGGATGTCGTCGAGACCCTCACCTGGGTCATCACCGACCTCATGCCGCGTCTGGACGCCACCCGGGACGAGATCGAGTCGATCATGACGGCTCTGGACGGCGGATTCGTGTCTCCTGGACCGTCGGGGGCACCCAGCCGGGGTAACGCCCACATCCTGCCGACCGGTCGGAATTTCTTCTCCCTGGATCCCGAGGCCATGCCGACACCAACCGGATGGCTGGAAGGGGTCGAGCTGGCCGACCAGTTGCTCGCCGGGTACGCCGAGGCCCACCCCGACCAGCCCTGGCCGCGCACCGTCGGGGTCGTGGTGTGGGGGACGGCCAACATGCGCAGCGGCGGGGCCGACATCGCCGAGATCCTGTACCTCATGGGGGTGCGTCCGATCTGGGAGTCATCGGGCCTTGTCAGCGGGTTGCAGATCATCGACCCGGTCGAGCTGGGGCGCCCTCGCATCGACGTCTCCCCGCGCATCTCGGGGCTCTTCCGGGACGCCCTCCCCAACCTCGTCGAGATGGTCGACCGGGCGGTCCGGATGGTCGCCGCCCTGCCGGAGGCCGACGACGACAACATGTTGCGCGCCCACGTCGAGGCCGACGTCGCCGACATGGCAGCCCGCGGGATCGACGTCGAGCAGGCTCGTCGCAAGGCGACACTGCGGGTCTTCGGTTGCCCACCCGGCGGATACGGCGCTGGTGTGGAGGAACTCATCGAGACCAAGGCGTGGCAGGACAAGGCCGATCTGGGACGGGCCTACATCGCAGCCTCCTCCCACGCCTACGGCGAGGGGGTGTTCGGGGACGTCGAGACCGAGAGATTCACCGCTGCGTTGTCGCGAATGGACGTCACCGTCAAGAACGAGGACACCCGCGAGTACGACATGCTCAGCTGCACCGACTTCTACAACTACTACGGCGGGCTCATCGCCGCTGCGACGACGGTGCGCGGCGAGGCACCGATGTCGTTCGTGGGTGACTCCTCCGATCCCGCCCGGATCGCCACACGCACCACCACGCAGGAGGCCCGGATCATCCTGCGCTCCCGAATCCTCAACCCGTCGTGGATCGAGGGTCTGCAGCGCCACGGGTACAAAGGGGCCGGGGACCTGTCCAAGGTGCTCGACATCCTCATCGGCTGGGACGCCACCGCCGACGTCGTCGACGACGGCCTGTGGGAGAAGGTGGCGCGTCGTTATGCCCTCGACCCGGCGATGCAGGAGTGGTTCCACGAGGTCAACCCGCACGCCCTGCACAACATCGTGGACAAGCTCCTTGACGCCGCCCAGCGCAACATCTGGCAGGCCGACCCGGGCACCGTCGAGGAGTTGCAGGACACCTACGCCGACATCGAGGGGACCATCGAGGAGGTCTCCGACGACCCGCACCCGTCCGCCGCTGCGACGCGCTCTGCGTCCGTGACCGCTGATGGTGGGCTCGACCTGGCCGGGCTGGGGTTGGCCTGATGACCTACCCTTTCACCGCCATCGTCAGACAGGACGAGACGAAACTTGCCCTGCTGTTGTGCGCGGTCAACCCCCGTATCGGCGGGGTCGTCCTCAGTGGTGAGAAGGGGACGGCCAAGTCGACGGTGGTCCGTGGTCTGGCAGAGCTGCTGCCGAGTCAGGTGATGAGGACGTTGGCCCTGGGCGCCACCGAGGATCGTCTCGTCGGAGGACTCGACCTGGAGGCCACCCTGACGTCGGGCCGGCCAGTACTCCAGCCGGGCCTGCTGAGCGAGGTCGACGGCGGGGTGCTCTACGTCGACGAGGTCAACCTCCTCGACGACCACCTCGTCGACCTCGTCATCGACGCGTGCGCCGGTACGTTCCGGGTGGAGCGGGAGGGCCTGACGGCCACCCTGGCCAGCCGATTCGTCCTGGTCGGGACCATGAACCCGGAGGAAGGTGCTCTGCGCCCCCAGTTGCTGGACCGGTTCGGACTGTGCGTCGAGGTGCACGGCGAGTCGGACCCGGACACTCGCGCCGAGATCATCCGGCGTCGGCTCGACCACGACGCCGACCCGAGTGGGTTCGCACGCCGTTGGCAGGACGACCAGGAACGCCAGGCCGCGGCCATCGGCAGGGCGCAGCGCATCGTCGACCAGATCGCGCTGAACCGCACCGTCACCGAGCTCATCGGCTCGCTGTGTCGACACAACCACGTCGCCGGTCACCGGGCCGACATCGTCATGGCCGAGGCCACCCGCGCTCATGCCGCTCTGGCCGGTCGCGGGATCGCCACCGAGGACGACGTGTTGGCGGTCAGCGAGATGGTGCTGCGGCATCGTCGCCGCGACGAAACCCCGTCGGCCCCTACTCGGCCACCCGAGCCGCAACAGCAGGAGCAGTCCGAGGACCAACAGCCCAACCAACCTGATCACCAGTCTGACCAGCCCGACCGGGATCCCAATGACGACGTGGAAAACCGGTTTCAGAACGAGGATGCTGCTCCGCCACCCGGCAGTCAGGACGATCAACAACGCGATGACCACGCAGATCCTGATGACCAGACCGACCAGACGAACCAACAACCCAACCCCGGGGAACAGGTCGCTGCCGTCGGGGATCCTTTCGCCATTCGGCCTCTGGAACCCGGTCAAGATCGTCTGGCGCGCCGCGCCTCCGGACGACGCCTGCGTACCCGCAGCAAGGATCGACGCGGTCGTTACATCTCGGCCCGCCCCACGACCGTCCCCGACGACCTTGCCCTGGACGCCACCCTGCGTGCCGCCGCGGTGCACCAGAGGTCACGCCGAGCCGACCCGAGTCGTCCCGCGATGGCGGTCCACGTCGAGCCGGGTGACTGGCGGGCCAAGGTGAGGACCGGACGGTCGGCCTCCTGCGTCACCCTCGTCGTCGACGCCTCCGGGTCGATGGGGTCACGGGGCCGGATGACCGCCTCCAAGGGGGCTATCCTCTCCCTGCTGCTCGACGCCTACGTCAAGCGTGACCGGGTCTGCCTCATCGGTTTCCGCCGCGACCGGGCCGAGGTGCTCGTCCCGGTGACCTCCTCGGTGGAGGTGGCCCAACGCGGCCTGGCCGAGCTTCCCGTCGGCGGTCGCACTCCTCTGGCGGCTGGGCTCGTAACGGCCTGCGAGGTCGTCCGGCCCCTGCTGCTCAAGGACCCCGGTCTGCGTCCGCTGTTGGTGCTCGTCACCGACGGACGCAGCAACGTCGGCCTGGACGGCAAACCCAACTCCCGCGCCACCGACGAAGCCCTCAAAGTGGCGGACGAGATCGGCGCCGACCGGCGTCTCAGCTGGGTCGTCATCGATACTGAGGACCCCCGCGGCATCCAACTGTCCAGGGCCAACGACATCGCGACGGCCCTGGGCGGACCCTGCCTGCGCATCGACGACCTACGTGCCGACGACCTCGTGAACGTCGTCTCCCAACTCGACCCGACCCAACCCCGAAAGGACCGCTGACATGGCACAACGCCCCGTCTACCCCTTCTGCGCCATCGTCGGACAGGAGGAGATGAAGCTGGCCCTCATCCTCGCCTCGATCAGCCCCGATCTGTCCGGGGTGCTCATCCGCGGCGAGAAAGGAACCGCGAAGTCCACGGCGGTGCGTGGCCTGGCGGCCCTGCTCCCGGAGCACCAGGAGGTTCCCGGGGCCTACCACCTGTCCCCCGAGGAGTATCCGGTTCACGCTGCCGAGCTCGGACTGCCCGAGACCATGCCCGAGCCGCGCACCGTCCGGGTGCCCGTGATCGAGCTGCCGGTGGGAGCCACTGAGGACCGCGTCACCGGAACCCTCGACATGGAGACGGCCCTGCGCGAGGGGCGACGCCGCTTCGAGCCCGGTCTGCTGGCCGCGGCCCACCGCGCGATCCTCTACGTCGACGAGGTCAACCTCCTCGACGACCACGTCGTCGACCTGCTGCTGGACTCGGCCGCGATGGGGGTCAACACCGTCGAGCGCGAGGGTGTCAGCGTGACCCATCCGGCGCGATTCACCCTGGTCGGCACCATGAACCCCGAGGAGGGAGAACTGCGTCCCCAACTGCTCGACCGGTTCGGACTGTGCGTCACCGTCGGAGGTGAGGACGACCCCGAGAAGCGCATCGAGGTCATCCGCCGCCGTCTGGCCTTCGAGGACGATCCGACCGGCCTCTCGCGCAAGTGGGAACAGGAAGGCCACGAGACCAGCAAGAGGATCGGACTGGCCACCGAGCTCGTCAAGGAGGTCCAGATCGACGACGAGACCCTCACGACGGTCGCCCGCACCTGCATCAACGCCCATGTCGACGGCCACCGGGCCGACATCATGATGGTGAGGGCCGCGCGCACCCTGGCGGCGTGGAACGGACGCACTGAGATCATCACCGACGACCTCACCCAGGCCGCCCGGCTCGTCCTGCCGCACCGCATGAGGCGGCGTCCCCTCGAGTCAGTCGGCGGTCCGGGGGCAGCGTGATACGTACTCCCCGTCGGCACTGGCAGCCGAGGCTGAGTTGGCTTCCGCACATCCCCAGACAGACCCCGCCGCCCATTGACGTCCCTCTCATCGGCCTCGACGAGGTCCACGACGGGCGGGCCGTGGTGCGTCAGATGTCTCATGACGGGAAGCGGTGGCTGCTGCCAGGGTCGATCGCCTCAGCCTTCGTCAGCCTGGTCAACATCGGGATGCCGATGGCCCTCGGCGGAGCCATTGATGACGGAGTGGTCGCGGCCAATGGTGCTGCCCTTGCCGGCTGGCTGACCCTGGTTGCGCTGGCCTACGTGGTCCGCGCGGTAGCCCAGACGGTACGGATGCAGACCAATGTCGGGGCCGGGCTGGCCGAGCACGATCTTCGTGTCCAGGCCCTCGATCGGATCACTGCTCCGGGGGGAATCGGTGGGACGTCCCGTCTTCCCGGTGATCTTCTCGCCGTCGTCGTCACCGACGTCCGGGCGGTGTCGCGCGCCTTCATCGCCCTGACTTCGATCCCCGGCAACACCGTCACCCTGCTCGGTTCCCTCGTCGCGATGGCTCTCATCAACGGATGGTTGGCGCTGGCGACGGTATGCATCGTCCCGCTGCTCATCCTGTTGTCGGTCAAGGGGGTCGCCCCGGTCAAGCGCAGCACCCGCCGAGAGCGGCGGGCCGAGGCCGCGGTGGCCGGGTCCGCAGCCGATCTCACCAGCGGGCTGCGCGTCATCCAGGGGTTGTCGGCCGAGCACCGCGCCACCGAAAGATTCCGCGTGGCGAGTCGGGAGGGGCTGGCGGCCGCCCTGCGCAACCGTCAGATCAAGGGGGTCTACACCGGCACCATCAACGCCTCGGTCGGCGTGTTCATCACCGCCCTCACGGTGCTGGCCGGGTGGCTCACCCTCAAGGGCCACATCAGCGTCGGGCAGCTCGTCACCGTGGTGGGTCTGGCACAGACCCTTGGGCCACCGCTGCGAGCCCTGGGCGTCGACACCGCGACGATACTATCCAGCGCCAACGCCTCCGGGGACAGGTTCTGCGAACTGCGTGACAGCCCGGCGGCCTGGCCGGTCCATCCCGACGACGGGGCCCGCACCACTCCCGGCGACGGCCCGGTCTGGCTACGGGTTCCAGTCGAGGAGCCGGACTTCTGTCTGGACGTCCCGGCCGGGACGCACCTGGGGATCGTCGCCCCGCAGCGCGTCTGCGACGCACTGGCTGACGCCATCGATCACGGGCCGAAAACCCTGCTCAATGGGGTGCCGGCCAGTCGTCTCAACCCGTCCCAGCGACGTCGTCTGGTCCTGGTGGCTCCACGCACCCCGGAACTCTTCGACGACACCGCGCGGGCTAACATCGTGCTGAATCGCCAGACGACGGTTGCCAAACTCGATGCTGTCGTCGACGCCGCCGCCCTGGACACCGTCGCGAAGGCGCTGCCGCGCGGTCTGGAGACCGAGGTCGGGGAGGGCGGACGCCAGGTCTCCGGAGGTCAGCGTCAGCGTCTGGCTTTGGCGCGCGCCCTACTGCACTCCCCTGACGGTCTGGTGCTGATCGACCCCACCACCAGCATCGACGCCGTCACGACCGCCACCATCGCTGAACGGCTGCAGGAGTTGCGGCGGGGACGCACCACCGTCATCGCCACCGCGTCCCCGGCCCTGTTGGACTGCATGGATGAGGTCGTCATGCTCGACGACGACGGCCACGAAGTCGCCCGCGCCCCACATCGCGAGTTGCTGACCCGCGAGGACTACCGGGGGATGCTGTCATGAGCACTCCCCGTTGGCTGCCACTCGCCACTGCCGACCAGGTTCGTCACGAGGTCCACCGGGCGGCACGCGGCGTGCGCGGGTACCTAGTCGGCGCGATCGTGGTCATCACGGCGGCAGCCCTGCTGGACCTGGCTGTGCCGGTGGCGACCGGATGGATCATCGACGCCGCTCGGGCCCACCGTTCGCCCTCGTCCCTGCTCTCCCCGGCCCTCGTCATGGCCGGCGCGGTGATCGGGTCGGGAATCTGCAATGGCGCTGCCCAGGCGCTGACGCCGTCCTTCTTCACGACCATCGTCACCCGGTTGCGGGAGTCGATGATCCAAGCCGGCCTGGGGCTGGACCAGCAGCGGGTGGAGCGGGCCGGTACCGCCGACCTGGTCTCACGAGCGTCCGACGACGTCCAAGCGGTACGCGACGCGGCGAATGGCGCCCTTCCGCGCCTTGTCAACACCATGATCATGGTGATTGTGTCAGTGGGCGCGTTGGCCAGCCTGCATCCGGCCTTCTTCATCCCTGTGCTCCTCGCCGCCGTGCTCTACGGCCTGGCCATCCGGGAGTTCCTGCGGACTGCCCCGCCCGTGTATCGCGCTGAGAGGCGGGCATCGACAACCCAGTCCCAGCACATCCTCTCGACCATCCACGGTCTTGACGTGGTGCGGGCCTTTGGGCTGGAGAATCTGCGTATTCGGACGGTGGCGGGCGGATCCTGGCAGGCCATCCGCTGGAACCTCCGCGGACGGTTCCTCGGGAACAGGCTCGTCGTCAGGCTGCTGGCCGGTGAGGCTGTGGCAACCATCGGCGTCGCATGGACCGGACACCTACTCGTCACCAGCAACAAGCTCAGCGTCGGTGCGGCGGCGACGGCAGTCCTGGTGCTGCTGAGGCTGTTCTCCCCGGTGCGGTTCCTGCTGATGTTCCTCAACAACCTGCAGACTGCCTGGGTATGTCTGCAGCGGGTGGTGGGTGTGATCCACGCCCGTCACGAGGGACCGACCGTCGTCGAGCACACCCACCAGGGCCCGTCGTCGGTTCACGTGGAGGGGCTGAGTTTCGGCTATCAGGACGGTCCGGACGTGCTGCACGAGGTGAGCCTGGACATCCCTGCCGGGCACACCACGGTTCTCGTCGGGGAATCCGGCGCTGGCAAGTCGACCCTGGCAGCACTCGTGGCTGGCCTGCTGGAACCTCGGTCTGGTCAGGTCGTCATGTCCCCTGGAAAGGCTCGAACCGTGCTCATCAGCCAGGAGATCCACACCTTCTCGGGCAGCCTTCTCGACGACGTGGCTCTCGGGTTACCAGCCACCGCCGAGAACTGGCCTGACGACCAGGTTCGCGAGACCGTCATGGAGGCTCTGGAACAGGTCGGTGCCGAATGGGTGAGGAATCTGGCCGATGGCGTCGACACTCTGGTGGGACGACTGGGAACCCGGCTCTCCCCGGCCCAAGCCCAACAGGTGGCGCTGGCACGGGCCTTGCTGGCCGATCCCCAGGTCATCATCTTGGATGAGGCAACGGCCGAAGCCGGAAGCTCGGGCGCGGCTGCCCTCGACCGGGCCGCCGTCGAGGTCGTCAGGGAAAGGACGGCCCTGCTGGTCGCCCACCGGCTGTCCCAGGTGGCCATGGCTGACGAGGTCGCGGTCATGGAGGACGGGCGGATCGTGGAGGTCGGGCCTCCCGAGCAGCTGCGCGAGGGCAGCGGCCCCTTCGCCAAACTGTGGCAGGTGTGGTCGAGCCAGCACTGAGCCGCTCTCAGGCACACAGCTGTGCCAGTTTCGGACACCCGCACCGCGAAAAGCCCCGGCGCAGGTGTCCGAAACTGGCGCAGCTGGAAAGAGGGGGTCCCCGGGGACCACGAGTGGGTCAGAGCGGCATCACATCGTGGACTCGACCCTGTCAGCGATACCAGCGTCGATATTGCGCCAATAGGTCAGGGTGTTGCCGATGACCGGCTCCTCCATGTCGAAGTTCGTCAGCAGGTCGACGAGGGTCTCCACCAGCTCGTCACGCTCCTGATCGGAGAAGACGTCACGGACCAGGGTGTGGGCCTGGCCGAAGTCATCATCCTCGGCGTGCAGGGTCTGGGCGGCACGAACGAGCTCACCGTCGGTCTCCCAGGTGGCCTCCGAGCTGGCGCGGTAACCGCTGGCGTAGTTGCGGCCGTAGGAGTTCGGGGCGTAGGTCGGGGCCGATCCGGCATGCTCGTAGGTCATCTGGCCGTCGAAGGCGTACTGATTCGTCGCGACGGTCGGACGGTTCACGGGAAGCTGCTCGTAGTTGACGCCCAGACGGTTGCGGGCGGCATCGTTGTAGGCGAAGGCGCGGCTCAACAACATACGGTCGGGCGAGAGGCCGGTGCCCTCGACGGTGTTGGACGGGGAGAAGGCCGCCTGCTCGATCTCGGCGAAGAAGTTCTCCGGGTTGCGGTCCAGGGTGAACCTGCCGATGGTGTGCAGCGGGTAGTCCTTGTGTGGCCACACCTTGGTGATGTCGAAGGGGTTGAAGCGGTAGTCCTTGGCATCGTCGTAGGGCATCAACTGCACCTTGACGGTCCAGGACGGGTGGTCGCCGTCAGCAATGTGATTGAACAGATCCTCGCGGTGGATGTCCGGGTGATCCCCGACGACGGCCTTGGCCTGGTCGGCGGTCATGGTGTGGACGCCCTGGTCGCTGATGAAGTGGTACTTCACCCACGTGATCTTCCCCTCGGCGTTCACCCACGAGTAGGTGTGCGAGGAGTAGCCGTTCATGGTGCGGTAGCTGAGCGGAATGCCTCGCGGGCCCATGAGGTAGGCGACCTGGTGGGCCGACTCCGGGGAGAGGCTCCAGTAGTCGTACATCATGTTGGGGCTGCGCAGGCCAGAGTTTGGCAGGCGCTTCTGTGAGCGAATGAAGTGGGGGAACTTCATCGGGTCACGCATGAAGAACACCGGGGTGTTGTTGCCAACCATGTCGAAGTTACCTTCGTCGGTGTAGAACTTCAGCGAGAATCCACGGACGTCACGCCACGTGTCGGGGCTACCGAGCTCACCGGCGACCGTGGAGAAGCGGGCCAGCATCGGGGTCTCCTTGCCTCTCTGCAGGAAACCGGCCTTGGTGTACTCCGAGACGTCAGCGGTGGTCTCGAAGTGTCCGAAGGCCCCCGACCCCTTGGCATGTGGCTTGCGCTCGGGGATGTTCTCGCGGTTGAAATGGGCCAAGGTGTCAACCAGGTGGGCGTCGTGCAGCAGCACCGGGCCGTCGGCACCGACGGTCAGGGAGTATTCGTCGCTGGGCGCGGGGGAACCGTTCGTATTGGTTGACGGCTTACTGGGATCAATGGGCATGACGACTTCTCCGGATAGGTCGAGTGCTTCCTTCCACATTGCCCCTTGGCACGGTCACTTCCAAGCAAATGACGCCATCCGTGAAAGCACCTGCGAAGGCCCTGGCAATAGGGCCGCAGTTGCCCGACGATGGGAGTATGAGCGACGTCATCGTCACCAAGAACGACCAGCAGTCACGCTACGAGTCTCATATCAACGGTGAGCTCGCCGGATTCGCAGAATTTCGCCGCGAGGGGGACGTTGTCGTCATGCCTCACACCGAGGTCTTCGACGCCTTCGGCGGCAAGGGGGTTGGCAGCGCCCTGGCGCGATCTGCCCTCGACGACATCGCCTCCCAGAACCTGACGGTACGACCGGACTGCACCTTCATCAGGGGATGGCTGGACAAGCACCCCGATCACCCGGTGAACGTTATCTAAAGGTGTGTGGGTGGGACCAAGCCTTTTCCAAGACTCAGCCCCCACACGCTCTCACACTGGAGACTTCGACGGATTGTGCAAGGGCGGCATTCATCCGACTGCGAGCATCATCGCGTGTCAGCGACGCTCAGACACGAATGTCCGGGGATCCTCCGGGAGACCGCGGTCGCTCGGCTCGTAAGTGCGTCCGGAGTATCGAGGGTGAAGGAAGTTCTGGGCCGACATGATCTCATCCAGCCTTTCCTCGGGGATTAGAGCGCGTTTGAGGACGACATCACGAACTGATTTTCCGGTGCGGGCAGCCTCCTCGCCAATGAGATCTCCCTGATGGTGTCCAATCACATCGTTCAGGTAGGTCAAAATGCCAATGGAATTGGTGACATGCTTTCGGCACTGCTCCGCATTTACAGTGATTCCGTCAATGCATTTGCTACGCAAGGTGCCACAGGCATTGATCAGACGGTGGATGGACTCGAACATTGCTTGTGACAGAGCCGGTTCCATCACATTGAGTTCCAGCTGGCCAGCTTCGACAGCGAAGCAGAAGGTGACATCGTTTCCGAATACCTTGAAACAGATCTGGTTAACGACCTCGGGAATGACCGGATTCACCTTGGCCGGCATGATGGACGATCCTGCCTGCATCTCTGGAAGGTTGATTTCCTTGAGCCCAGCCCTTGGTCCCGATGAGAGCAGTCTCAAATCGTTGCAGATCTTGGAGATCTTCGCCGCCAGGCGTTTGATGATGGAATGGACAGCAATGTAGGCGCCGTTGTCGTAGGACGATTCCATGAGGTTAGTGGAGGGACGAATCGGGTACCCGGTCACCTTGGCCAGCTTCTCTGCGGCAAGTTCGGCATATCCATCTGGGGTGTTGATCCGAGTGCCGATGGCAGTGCCGCCCAGGTTGACCTCTACGAGAAGATCGCTTCCGACATCAAGCCGGTCCAGTTCAGCACGGATGTTGTGCACGTACCCGTCAAACTCCTCACCCAGAGTCATGGGAACAGCATCCTGCAACTGGGTGCGTCCCATCTTCAGTACATCGGCAAATTCCTTGGCCTTGGCATCGAAACTATCTGCAAGGTCGGCGACGGCTCGTTTCAGCCCCTCCAGCAGGGCGTACACCCCCAAGCCGGAACCCGGTGGCGTAGGCGTCATTGGTCGACTGGGACTTGTTGACGTCATCGTTGGGGTGGATGACATCATAGGCACCCTTCGGGTATCCCAACATTTCGAGAGCCAGGTTGGCGATGACCTCGTTGGTGTTCATGTTGATCGAGGTTCCCGCTCCTTCTTGGAAGGAATCGGTCGGGAATTGGTCCATGCAGCGCCCATCATCCAAGATCGCATCGCATGCGGCGACGATAGCGTCAGCGACATCACTCGGCAGAACCTTCAACTGCTTGTTCGTCAGAGCTGCTGCCTTCTTCACCTGAACCATCCCACGAATGAAGTCAGGCTCGTCGTTCATGCATCCACGTGACATTTGGAAATTCTCTAGAGCACGCAATGTATGGATTCCATAGTAGTACTGATTCGAGATTTCCCGTTTCCCAAGAAGGTCCTCTTCGATCCGCCCCCAGTCACCTTTACTCCTAACCACGATATTATTTTTATCTAGACTCACATGCCCATCCTTCGACACCATATATAATAATTGGAGTCATTGAAGGCAAGGAACTAATTTCACGCAAGTCAGGAAAATGACACTACACAGATACATGGATTAGTCATCATTTCAAACATGACACAACCGCAAATCGCAAATTAGCACAGAATTAGTAGTGATATGCCCACCTCTCCATGGACACCAAATATATATCATGCTAACACCCCTCCGCATGCTGGACGACCTGACTCCCGACGAGCGCAAGATCACCATGTCTGCACACCCTGAACCATGATCCCGAGAGCCCCGCTTGCTCCTGCCATCCCCGGTAGGACAAGTAGAAAAAACCTCGGCGCACGTAGTATTTTGAGGAGTCGATCATCGAAAAGAGGACTCCCCAGTGCCCACTTCCTCCGTCGGATCGCGCCGAGCCTGGCTCATGGTCGGGGCCGGAATCTCCCTGTTGGCGGGCCTTGACGGCGCCTTGTTACTCCTTGGCGTCTGGTCCCCGGTGCTGTCGTCACGGCTGTCGGACTGGCACGGACCCCTCATGGTGCTCGGCTTCGTCGGCACCGTCATCTGCCTGGAACGGGCAGTCGCCCTGGGGAAGAGACCTGGCTACCTCGTTCCGTTGATCTCGGGGCTTGGCGTGATCGTCCTCCTCGTGCCCCTCACGCCTCCCCGGTTCGGCCTGACCCTGCTCACCCTGGCACAGCTCGGTCTGCTGGGCATTTATGTCCCGCTGTGGAAACGCAACCAGGACGACGCCACCGTCATCCAGATTGCCGGCGCCTTCTGCGCCGCCGGTGCAGCCGCTCTGCTCACCTCAGGGGCCGACGTCCCTGACGTCATCGGATGGCTTGCCTGCTACCTCATCCTGACGATCTGCGGCGAGAGGCTGGAACTCTCCCGTCTGACGATGACTCGCAATCGCGCCCTCCCAGCTCTGTGTCTGACCGTCGTGGCCGCTCTCTTCGTCTCGGTCGCCAGCCCCCAGATCGGGTACCGACTGCTCGGACTCGTCCTCATTGCTCTGGCGGTGTGGCTGTGCCGTAACGACGTCGCCCGCGGCGAACTGAAGCGTGGCGGGCAGTCGGCCTACATTGGCCTGTTGCTCATGATCGGTTACCTGTGGCTCGGTCTGGCTGGTCTGATCTGGACGATCAATGGCCTCCTCACCACCGGACGGGCCTATGACGCCGTCGTCCACTCAGTCTTCCTCGGATTCACGATGGGGATGATCCTCGGCCACGCCCCGATCATCCTCCCCGCGGTACTACGCGTCAGACTGAGCTGGACGACGTGGTTCTGGCTGCCGGCCTTCCTCCTGGAGACCTCCCTGCTGGTGCGCATCGGCATCGGTGACGCCTTGAATCGTCCCACCGCGGTGCAGGCGGGCGGTGTCGTCAACGTGCTGAGCCTGCTGACCCTGGTGGCCGTTGTGGCCACCCATGTTCGTTCGCGAAGTCGACCCGACACCCACCCGAAGCCTGCAACCCCACACACGACACTCCCCCTCAGGAGGGACCATGGCTGAGATCACGTCCGCGTCGGCCGGCCGCAAGCCGGACACGAACAAGCGCAGCTGGCACCGCAAGGCGTCCCGTCCGGTCTCCGGGTGGCTGGCGGCCCTGCTCATCGTGGCGATCGTGAACCGGTGGATCCCGCAGTCGCGCTGGCTGTTGGTCCACATGGTCACCCTAGGCGTCGCAACGACCTCGATCATGGTGTGGGGCCAGTACTTCACCGAGGCGATCCTGCACAACAACCTCACCGAGGCTGATCGCAGTCGTCAGGTCTTGCGCATCCGTCTGCTGACGGCAGGCATCATCGTCACCTGTGTCGGCATGGTGGCGGACTGGCCGTGGGTGACGGTCGTAGGAGCGGTGATCGTCGGCTCGATGCTCACCTGGTACGCCTTTGACTTGGGCCATCAGGTTCGCCACGCCCTCCCCGGCCGTTTCGACTCCACGGTGAGGTTCTACTGCGCGGCCGCCTGCCTGCTGCCCCTGGGAGCGACCCTCGGTGCGATCATGGCCTTCTCCCCGGTAGAGCCGTGGCGAACCCGTCTGCTCGTCGCCCACCAGGCCCTCAACCTGCTCGGATTCGTCGGTCTGACCGTCGTCGGCACCCTCATCACCTTGTGGCCAACCGTGCTGCGCACCAAGATGCAACCCGCCCAAGATCGCCACGGCAGGTACTCCCTGTACGTCATGATGGCCGCGGTCGCCGTCACCACCGTCAGCGCCCTGTGCGGGCTGTGGTGGCTCGCTGCCATCGGCGTCACTGCCCACATCATCGGCGTCTGCATCGTGCTCGGAGATCTCGTGGCCTGTGCCGTCCACAAGCCGCCGCGTGACTTCCCCGGATTCACCATGGGGGCGGCCATCTGCTGGATGCTGGTGTGGCTCGTCTGGCTGGCCTGGAAACTCGCTTCCAAGGGCACCGGGCTGCTGGCTGACGACATCTTCACCCTCTCGGTGCCCGTCATCGTCGGTTTCCTGCTCCAGCTCCTCATCGGCGCCATGAGCTATCTCATGCCGATGGTCATGGGTGGCGGGCCGAAGATCGTCCGGGCGACCAATGCCAAAATGCACGCCTTCGGCGCGCTGCGAGCCACCATCACCAATGCCGGGCTGTTGCTGTGGGTGCTCGCCATGGGCGCCTGGACTCGTCGCCTCGGCATGGTGATGGCCGTCGTCGGACTGGCCACCTTCCTGCCTGCCACCGCAGCGATGGTGCGCACCGGCGTCCCCTTGCTCAAGGAGAAGGGACGCCAGATGGCGGCTCGGGCGGCCACCCCTGCCGAGAGGGGGGAAACCCCTGGGGCCTCCCCCGAGAGGGCAGCCGTCTCCCCTGCTGCCAAGCCGACAGCCACCACATCCACCGAATCCGACGCCCCGAGCAGTTCCGCCGTCACCGGCATCACGCCCAAGACCGTCGACCCGGCTCCCACCGCTCCGACTGATCGCCGCTCCTTCGTCGGAGCCTTTGCCGGCGCTGCCACCGCCCTGACGGCAGCCGCCGTTGGTCACCGTCTGGACCAGAACGCACCCGCCGATGACGCCGACGGCCCGGCCGCGGTGGTCGGGAAGGTCTCCCCCACCGGCCACACCACGACAGTCAGCATCACTGCCGAGGGCATGAAGTACCACCCGAGCACCATCAGCGTCCCCGCCGGTGACGAGCTCGTCGTCGAGATCACCAACAAGGACCCCAACCAGGTCCACGACCTGCAGTTCGCCAATGGCGCCCATTCACCACGCCTGGATCCCGGGGCCCACGCCACCGTCAAGGCCGGGGTCATCACCGGTCCGACCGAAGGCTGGTGCACCATCGTCGGCCACAAGTCGATGGGCATGGTGCTCAAGGTTCAGGTCAGTGGCATGCCAGGAGGTGCCGAACACGACAACCACATGGGTTCGACCAATCCTCGCCGCAAGATCGACCTCACCGAGTCTCCTGGCAAGGGATTCACGACCCGTGACGCCGTCGTCCCCCCGCTGCTGGCCGGACGCGTCCACACGATGACCTTGACCGCGAAGGAATCCGTGCAGGAGATCGCCCCGGGGACGACCATCGACGCCATGACCTACAACGGTCGCTACATGGCGCCGGTCATCCACGCCCGAATCGGCGACGAGATGCGGATACACCTGGTCAACAGGGGGACGATGGGTCACTCCCTGGACTTCCACGCCGGTACCGTCTCCCCTGACGAGGTGATGCGCACCATTGCCCCGGGCCATGAACTGGACTACAACTTCACCCTTCACCGCGCCGGAATCTGGCTCTACCACTGCTCCACCATGCCGATGTCGGCCCACATCGCGGCTGGCATGTTCGGTGCCGTCATCGTCCCCCCGCATGACCTGCCGCGCGCCGATCGCGAGTACTACCTGGTGCAGTCGGAGACCTACCTCAGCGAGCACAACGGGGCCGAGGTCGACACGGGCAAGATCGCCAACGAGACCCCGGACCTGACGATGTTCAACGGTCACGCCAACCAGTACGTCTTCGAGCCACTGAAGGCCAAGGTCGGTGAGCGGGTACGCATCTGGGTGCTGGCAGCCGGCCCGAGTCGCGGCTGCTCCTTCCACGTCGTCGGCACCCAGTTCGACACCGTGTTCAAGGAGGGCGCCTACACCCTCAGGCGTGGCAATCCGGAGGGCGGTGGCTGCCAGGCTCTCGACCTGTCCAGTGCCCAGGGTGGTTTCGTCGAGATGGTCTTCGAGGAACCGGGTCATTACACCTTCGTCAACCACTCCTTCGTGGAAATGGAGCGCGGAGCCCGGGGCATCATTCAGGTGACAGCATGAGAAAACGTGACGGCATGAGTGACACCAGCCTGGTAGACCCGGGATCCGAGAAGAGGATCGACGAGGTCGCGGACGCCCTGCAGAAGCATGGCGGTTCTGCCACCAGCGCCGACGTGGCAGCTGACCTGGGGATTCACCCCTCGACAGCGCGATTCCACCTCGATCGTCTCGTCGAGCAAGGGCGAGTGGAGACCACCCGCCAGCACCGGACCACTCGGGGCCGACCCCACACCGTCTTCACCCTCGTCAACGACGAGGGACCGCGTGCCTACCGACTGCTGGCCCAGATGCTCGTCGAGGAGGTTGCCACCAGCGACGATCCGGCAGGGACCGCCACGCGTATCGGTCAGCGCTGGGGGCATCATCGCCCCGGCAACCTCGTCGCCGTCCTCGACGAGATGGGCTTCTCCCCCGCCCCCGAGGATGAGGGAATCGTGCTTCGACACTGTCCTTTCCTCGACCTGGCCCTCGGTCACCCGCAGGTGGTCTGTGCCCTGCACTGCGGGGTCGTCGAGGGTGTGACGGGGAAGACGGCAACCATTGACGCCAACCCAGGGGGAAAGTGCGTGATCCACACCGCAGCCTGAAGGACGGCAGGCAGACGAATGCCCCTGGCCGAGGCCAGGGGCATCACAACTCAGTCGCCGAGGCCCGTTCCGACCTCGCGAGCTGCCTCGACCCACGGATGGTCGGAGGGCACGTACTTGACCTTGCCGGCGACCTCCTTGAGCGGAACGGTCATCGTGTCCCCGCCCTTGGCAGCCACCATGACGCCGAACTCACCGTCGTCGACGAGCTTGGCTCCCATGGTTCCCAGGCGAGTGGCGAGCAGCCGGTCATGGGCACACGGGATGCCGCCGCGCTGCACGTAGCCGAGGATGGAGACTCGCGATTCCAGCCCGGTGGCCTCCTCGAGCTGGGTCGCCAGCTTGAGGGTGTTGTCGCGCATCGAGTGCTCGAGGTCCTTCTTGGCCTTCTTGGCAGCGGCCTTCGTCTCTGGGGTCTTCGAGGAATCGACGAGGGCCTGGGCCCCAGCCATCGCAGCGGAGTCGGCCTCGTCGCGGGCTCCCTCGGCCACCGCGATCACGGAGAAGTTGAGGCCCTGCTTCCGGCGCCTCTCCACCGCCTCGACGATGGAGTCAACCTTGTAGGGCACCTCGGGCAGCAGAATGACGTCGGCGCCGCCGGCGATGCCAGACCCCAGGGCGAGCCAGCCAGCACGGTGGCCCATGATCTCGGCCAGGATGATGCGGTGGTGGGAGTGGGCGGTGGAGTGCAGCCGATCGATCGCCTCCGTGGCGATCTCGAGGGCCGTCGAGAAACCGAAGGAGTCATCGGTGCCGACAATGTCGTTGTCAATGGTCTTGGGCAGGTGCAGGACGTTGAGCCCGGCCTTGGCAAGCTTGTAAGCATTCTTGGAAGTACCACCGCCACCCAGGGTGACCAGCGCGTCGAGTCCGAGCTTCTCGTAGTTCTCGACGATGGTGGGGACCATGTCCTTTTCCTCACCATCAATGATCATGCGATTGACCTTGTCACGGCTGGTTCCGAGAATGGTTCCGCCGACCGTCAGGATGCCGGAGAGGGCGCGCGGATCCAGGGTGATCGTCCGATTCTCGGCCAGCCCGAGGAAGCCGTCCTGAATACCGATCAGCTCCATGTCGTGCTGCCGAATGGCTGCCTTGCCAAATCCACGGATCGCGGCATTGAGACCTGGGCAGTCACCACCAGCGGTGAGGATGCCGACCTTCTTCTTCTTGGACATGACGACTCCTGATCTGTGTCGGGTGTGCTCCATCCTCCCACGGATGGCGTCCTCACCAGGCCTGCCGGAGACAAGGATCCGTCCTGATTCCGCAGACTATTAAGCTGAATGGCTTAACACCGATATAATTGAGGCATTAGCCTCAAGTACTGACGAGGGAGACGTGATCATGCTCGCCTGGGTGATCCTGGCCGATCAGCTCGAAAGCCGCAGTCATGACGACGAGGTCCCCACTCTCCTGGACTCCCTCACCTCCCCGGGACTCCTCGTCAGCCCGACGGATTACCGCGTCGGCACGCCACACTGGACCCTTCCACCAGAACGCACGTCCGGGGACGAGGTCCAGGCCCTCTCGACCGACCCTGCCACCCTCATCCATGCGCTGTGGACAGCCGGTTGCGGGCCGTGGCGAATCGGCCTCGCCCATGACGAGGTCGTCACTCCGCTGCCAGATTCCACGAGAGCTGCACGCGGACCGGCATACGTCAAAGCCCGTCAGGCCATCGAGGAGTGCAGACGCCGTCGCGCAGGTGTCCAGGTGGCCACTGACGGGACCGACGCCATGCGACGGTTCTCCCAGGTGGCCAGTGTCGTCGTCGACCTGGCACGCGGACTGCGGCCAGCCTCTCGCGACATCGTCGCGTCCTACGATCTGTCCATGACCAGTGAGGAGACCGCACGAGCCCTGGGTATCAGCACTTCAGCCGTCAGCCAACGTCTCACCCGTGCCCGCTGGGAGTACCTGGTGCAGACTCGCCAACTCGCCGTCGATCTGGCCCGGGATGTGCAATGACCATCGCCATGAGGATCGCGGCCGTCCTCGTCGTCATCACCGCGGTGTGGGCCGGGAAGTACGTCGTCTCCCTGGTCTTCCACGCTGCCGGGATCCACACCGACGGTGACAAGGGTCTGCTGCGTGGCGGGCTGTGGATCGGCTATCTGGAGAGACTCGGCATCGTCACCGCCATTCTCACCGGATATCCAGCCGGCATCGCCGTCATTCTCGGCGTCAAGACCCTCGCCCGCTATGCCGAACTGAAATCCCAACCCACTCCGGGTACCGGGGCTCAGGAGGCCAACGAGGAATCCAGTGCGGCCATCGAGCAGTTCATCATCGGGACGATGACATCGGCCTTGTGGGCCGTCCTGCTGGCCCTGGCCACCAAGGCCCTGTGGCGCTGATCTCCCCTCACCGACGTCAAGGGTCCCGAGGCGCGAGCCTCGACACGCGAGGAGATGGAGAAGCCGGGCCACCCCTGGGCAGCCCGGCTACCGCCGTCGTCAGTCAGCCGACGCTCGCTCAGTCGATCGGAGCCGGATCCAGCTTCCACACCTGCTCGGCGTAGTCGCGAATGGTGCGGTCCGAGGAGAACCGGCCGGACTTGGTGATGTTCACCCACGCCTTGCGGGCCCAACCGCGAGCATCGGCGTGGTCGGCAGCCATGGCGTCCTTGACGGTGCGGTAGGACTCGAAGTCGCCGAGCACGTAGTAGACGTCGGGGCCCTCCCAGCCGGGCTCCATGAGGCTCTGACGCAGGTCGTGGAACCAGCCGGACCCGTTGTCGTCGAGGGTGCCGTCGGTCAGCGCGTCGATGACTCGCTTGAGACCAGGCACGTTCTCGTACTGCCAGCGCGGGTCGTACCCGCGCTTGAGGGAGGGCAGTTCCTCCTCGGTGGCACCGAAGATGTAGGCGTTCTCGTCACCGACGGCGTCAAGGATCTCGACGTTGGCGCCGTCCAGGGTGCCCAGGGTGAGCGCGCCGTTCATCATGAACTTCATGTTCGAGGTGCCCGAGGCCTCCTTGCCGGCCATCGAGATCTGCTCGGAGACGTCGGCGGCCGGGATGATGTGCTCGGCCGGGGAGACGTTGTAGTTGTGGATGAAGACGACCTTGATACGGCCGTTGATGTCCTCGTCGTTGTTGACCAGGCGAGCCACCTCGTTGATGAATTTGATGATCGCCTTGGCACGGATGTAGCCGGGAGCGGCCTTGGCGCCGAAGACGAAGACGCGCTTCGGGACGTCGAGGGTCGGGTCGTCCTTGAGACGGAAGTACAGATCCAGCACGTAGAAGGCGTTGAGCAGCTGGCGCTTGTACTCGTGCAGACGCTTGATCTGAACGTCGAAGATGGCATCCGGATCGATCTCGACGCCTTCGCGCTCGGCCACCCAGACCGCGAAGTCGACCTTGTTGGCGTGCTTGATCTCATTGATGCGGTCGTAGACCGAGTCGTCCACGGAATCGGTGTGGTTGGCGAGCACCGAGAGGTCCTTGACCCAGGCGTCGGACCCGGTGACCTCGGTCAGCAGGGTTGCCAGACGCGGGTTGCACTGGTTGAGCCAGCGACGCGGCGTGACGCCGTTGGTCTTGTTGTTGAACCGCTCCGGCCAGATCGCGTGCCACTCCTTGAGGGTCTCGCGCTTGATGATCTCGGTGTGCAGGGCGGCGACACCGTTGATCGAGTAGGAGGCATAACAGGCGATCCACGCCATCCGCACCTGGTTGCCCGAGACCGGAGCCATGTACTCGATGGTCTGGCCGTCGAGGCCGCGCTTGCCCATGTCCTCACGGAAGCGACGATCGATCTCGCGGACGATCTCGGAGATGCGCGGGAAAATGCGATCGAAGATCTGCATCTCCCACTTCTCGAGGGCCTCGGCCAGAACGGTGTGGTTGGTGTAGGCGAAGGTGTGGGTGACGATGTCCCAGGCCTCGTCCCAGCCCATGCCGTGCTCGTCGAGCAGGATGCGCATGAGCTCGGGGATGGACAGCACAGGATGGGTGTCGTTGAGCTGGATCGAGTTGTACTTGGCGAAGTCCGTCATGTCCTCGCCGTGGTGCTTGACGTAGTTGTCGACGATCTCCTGCAGGGAGGCCGAGCAGAAGAAGTACTGCTGACGGACCCGCAGCACCTTGCCCTCGAAGGTGGTGTCGTTGGGGTACAGCACACGCGAGATGTCGGAGGTGCGCTCCCGCTCGACGATGGCGTCGGTGAAGCGCTGGGAGTTGAAGGCCTGGTAGTCGAACTGCTCCATCGGCTCGGCCTTCCACAACCGCAGGGTTCCGACGTTGCGAGTTCCGTAACCGGTGATCGGCATGTCGTGGGGGATGGCACGCACCCACATGTCGGCGTAGCGGACGATGCGCTGCTGCTCCTCGCGGCGGATGACGAAGGGGTAGCCCTCCTCCATCCACGGGTCCGGGTGCTCGGTCTGGAAACCGTTGTCGAAGAGCTGCTTGAACAGGCCGTAACGGTAGAGGATGCCGTAGCCGGTAACGGGCAGTTCCAGGGTGGCGCAGGAGTCGAGGAAGCAGGCGGCCAGACGACCGAGGCCACCGTTGCCAAGGGCTGCGTCCGGCTCCTGCTCGAGCACCTGGGACAGGTCGATGCCGAAGCTGGCCAGGGCCTCCCGGGTCTCGTCGACCAGGCCGAGGTTCGACAGGTTATTGAGCAGGGCTCGTCCCATGAGGAACTCGGCGGAGAAGTAGTGCTCCTGACGTCCTGCCTTGTAGACGGCGTCAGTGGCCTCCCAATCGTCGGCAATGCGGCCCACGACGGAGGCTGACAGCCCCTGCCACACCTCCATGGGGGTCGACGCGGTGACGGTGCGTCCCGAGGTGGATCGCACCTGGAATGCGATTGCTGAAGCCAGATCCTGAGTCATGTGCCCTTCCTTGGTTGGGAGGATCGCCGCACGGCGGCTGGTACATCCAGGTCAGACTATCGCGAACCTGATGTATTCTCCGGAGCGCGACCGATCCCTCCGTGGAACCCCGGCCCGCGTTTGCCAATGAGGACGAAACCAGCCCACCCGAGCAGCACCGCGACGACAACGACCGGAACACCCAGTGCCCCGGCACGGGTCAGCTCCAGGGCGAAGGCGGCCGCGAACAGGGGCGCGCGCTGGGTCATTGCCAGCACACAACCGGCTCCCACGATGGCCATCATCGTGACCTGGGAGGGGGAATCAATTCCCGCCGCTGCCGCGATGAGAGTGCCGATGAGAGCACCGGATGCTAGGGATGGGGTGAGCAGACCGCCGGCAGCGCCGGACCTCAGAGCCATCGTGGTGGCGAGGATCTTCCCGACGAGCAGAATCGCCAACGTGGCCGGGGCGACGGGGTGGGCCAGTACCAGATTGACGATGACCTGACCGTTTCCGACCACCTCGGGAGCCATGAGAGCGATGGCCGTCACTCCGATCGATCCGAGCGGCACCGTCCACCACAGTCGGGAGGTCACCGGGACGCGACGTTTCATCTCCCCGAAGAGCACGCCCATCCCTGCTCCGATGGGGGTGGCTACTGCGACGAGGAGGATGATCCATCCCAGACCGGAAGGGGTGACCTCGGCCACCGGGGAGCGGTAGATGGGCCGATCATGGTTGAAGATCCAGGCCGTCACCGTCGAGAGCACCGAGATGACGACGGCAATCCCAACCTGTCCCCAACCACGCCGGGTGCGCAGGTTGGGACGCACCGTCAGTTCCAAGGCATAGAGAGCACCGGCGACCGGCACGTTGTAGACCGACGCCAGACCAGCCCCGGCAGCACTGGCCAACAGCACTCGTCTCGTCGCGGCGTCGACGCGGAAGCCGTCGGACAACCCCTGGGCGGCCAGGGCAGCCATTTGACGAGGCGCGGCCTCTCGGCCCAGGGAGCTTCCCGACCCGACGACGACGAGCTGGGCCAGGGCGTCAACGATGGTTTCGATCGGCCGCAAACGTTTCGGGGAGTCGACGTCGACAGCCTGGCGTACCGAGATGATCGAACCCAACGGACGCGGACGTAACCACCACCACGTCAGGCCCGCGATGACAGCACCTGCGATCGGGGCGACCAACCGTCGCCACATGACGACCCCGCCGACGCCGGTCGTCGAGGAGGAGAAGGGAGCACCGAAGGCACAGGCCTCGATGAGGTGGGACAGCTCGCCGATGAGGCCACCGATGAGTCCGGACACCAGCCCTGTCAGGACGACGGCGGCGATGAGTCGGAGACGTGAGGTGCCCACCCGGCAGACGCTACCGTCCCACCCTCGAGATCATGTCCTTTGAGTCACGCCGGAAGAGCGACGTAGATCGTCTCCAGGAATTCCTCAATGCCCTGGTAGGAACCTTCTCGGCCCAGACCGGACTCCTTGACGCCACCAAATGGGGCAGCCGCGTTGGAGAAGACACCGAGATTGGCACCGATCATGCCGGTCTCCAGCTTCTGACCCATCCGCAGGATTCGGGCGGTGTCGCCGGTGAAGACGTAACCGGCCAGTCCGACGGGGACGGAGTTGGCGATGGCCAGGGCCTCGTCCTCGGTGCTGAAGGTGGTGATCGGGGCGATCGGTCCGAAGATCTCGGTCTGCATGATCTCGGCATCGGCGGACACCCCGGAGAGCACCGTCGGCGGGTAGAACCAGCCCTTGCCCGCAGGGATCTCGCCGCCGCAGTGAACAGTCGCACCGGCCTTGACCGCGGAACGAACCAGGCCGTCGACCTTCTCACGATCCTTCTCGGTGATCATCGGGCCGACCTCGGACTTCTCGTCCAGGCCATCCCCGACGGTGAGGCCGGACATCATCTCTACCATCCGGTTGGTGAACTCCTCGGCCACCGACTCGTGGACGATGAACCGGTTGGCAGCGATGCAGGCCTCTCCCATGTTGCGCATCTTGGCTCCCCTGGCACCGGCAATGGCCTGGTCGAGGTTAGCGTCGTCGAAGACGATGAATGGAGCGTTGCCGCCCAACTCCATCGAGGTGCGCAGCACGTGCTTGGCTGCCTTCTCCAACAGGTTGACGCCAACCCCGGTGGATCCGGTGAAGGAGAGCTTGCGCAGCCGCGGGTCCTCCAGGATGGCGTCCGTGACGGCGTGGTCACGACCGGTGATGACATTGACGACCCCGGCGGGAAGACCGGCGTCGACGAGGGTCTTGGCGAAGAGCAGGGTGGTCAGCGGGGTGGCCGAGGCCGGGCGGATGACCACCGTGCAGCCGGCGGCAAGAGCCGGGGCGATCTTGCGGGTGGCCATGGCCAGCGGGAAGTTCCACGGGGTGATGAACAGGCACGGGCCGACGGGCCGCTTGGTGACGAGCTGGCGGATCTTGCCCTCCGGGAGCAAGCCGTAGTCACCGCGAATGCGCACTGCCTCCTCGGAGAACCAGCGCAGGAACTCCCCGCCGTAGGTGACCTCTCCGTAGGACTCGGCCAGCGGCTTGCCCATCTCGAGGGTCATGAGCTTGGCGAAGTCGTCCTTGCGCTCGGTGACGAGCTCGAAGGCCTTGCGCAGGATCTCGCTGCGCTCACGCGGGGAGGTGTCGGCCCAGGATTCCTGGGCACGGACGGCGGCGTCGAGGGCGTCGGTGCCCTGGTCGACGGACGCATCGGCGATGGCGACGAGTGACTTCTCGGTGGAGGGGTCGAGGACGTCGAAGGTGCGGGACGCCTCGGCGTCCACCCATTCTCCGTCAATGAGCAGCTGAGAGGGCAGATCTGATGGGAGCGAGCGGTCGTTGGTCGTCATGAACCCACCCTACGACGGGGTTTCGACGCTTTGAGGGAGTTCGGTGTTCACGGGGAGGGGAACACGGCCGGCACCACCGACAATCACAGGACGGTTACTTGAACAGCGCCACTCGGGTGTCGACCGAGATGAGTGCACACTTTGTAGACGTCGTCCAGGATTCCCGGAGACAGCACGGCCGATGGCGCACCCGCTGCCACACATGTGCCCTTCGACATCAGTACAAGGGTGTCGCAGAATCGTGCGGCCAGATTGATGTCGTGAAGTGCCACCACCACCGTCGACCTGAGGCGCCGCGACAGCTCCATCACCTTGAGTTGATGATGAATGTCAAGGTGGTTCGTCGGTTCATCCATGATCAGCAGGCCGGTCTGCTGCGCCAGCGCCCTCGCGATTGTCACCCGCTGCCGTTCTCCTCCAGAAATCCGTGAGAATGTCGACGTCGCGAGATCTCCAACCTCCATAAGCTCCATGGCTGCGCCGCACAGGGCAAGGTCGCCCTCGCTCAGCGACCGCCACGACTTCTTGTGAGGTGTCCTCCCCATCCGGACGATTTCCCCGCACGTCAGCGGGAACTCCGCGGGAGTCTCTTGGAGAACCACCGAAATGTGCCGGGAGGACCACTTCGTGTCTCGCGCCCAGACATCGACACCATCGACGGTCACCGTCCCCTTCGTAGGGCGTCTCGAGTGGAAGATTGAGCGCAGCATCGTCGACTTGCCGCTCCCATTGGGGCCGAGGATCCCCACCACCTGACCGGGGTGGGCGACGAAGTCGACATCCTGGACGATGTGGCGCCCCTCGATGTCGACACCCAGGCCCGCGACCACCAGTTCTGCACCACTGACGATCATGACGTCTCCCCCAAGGTGCGTCGCAACAGGAACAGGAAGAATGGAGCCCCGACAAGCGCGGTCACAATACCTACCGGCAATTCCTGCGGCTCAATGGCCATCCGCGCCCCAACATCCGCCAGCACGGTGAAAATCGCACCCAGAAGCAGTCCTACGGGAAGGGTTCGGCGGTGATCTGCGCCAACCAGCATCCTCGTAATGTGCGGCATCACCAGGCCGACGAATCCTATGACGCCACACACCGCAACTGTCACACCGACAATTGCAGCTGCCACAACGAACATCCAGGTTCGGAACCGATCAACGTCCAGGCCGAGAGAACCCGCTGTCCCTTCCCCACCAAGAAGGAGGTTGAGATTTGACGCCTCAGCCAGGCATAAGAGCATTCCCACAGCGAGGACGAGGGTGGGGACGGGAAGGTTCTCCCACTTGGCGGCCCCGAAGCCTCCGAGACTCCAAAAGAGGACTTGCGACGCCAGTTGCGGATCCGGGGAGGTCAGAACCATGAAGTTGTTGACTGCCGACAACAGGGCCGAAACCGCCATGCCGGTGAGAACCAACGTTCCTGCAGAAAGGGTTTGCCTCCGTCTGGCGATCACCAAGACGAGTAGAAGCGTCAGGAACGCGCCTGCGAACGCGGCCAACCCGAGAGAGACCGCACCACCGAGGAGCAGACCAAACCGCATGACGGTAATGGCTCCGGTTGCAGCTCCCGACGACACGCCGAGCACCGTGGGGCTCGCCAGTGGGTTGCGAAGCAGCGCCTGCACGACTGTGCCGACAGTGGTCAGCGCCATCCCTGCGACTGCCGCCAGGAGCACACGAGGAAGCCGGACATCAGCAACGATCCTGTCGATCGACGCAGTCCAATCAACGGTGACGACACCTGCCGGCAGAGCCCGGTGCGCAACGACCTTCCATACTTGGACGAAGGGAACATGAACCGAGCCAATTGACAGCGCGAGTCCCAGGACAAGAATCAACGTGACGGCCAGTACGGACAAGACTATGACCAGGTGTCCACGATGCGAATCGCCACGCCACCTGTCTTCCCCGACAGATGCCGACTCGGATGGAAGGGCATTGAGGACAGCAACGAGTTCGTCCTGCCGTTTCACAGCCGTGGATGACTCATCAATGCCACCACGTGCACCCATCATCAGCCGTGGAACTGCTTGGCAAGCTGCTCGATACCTTCAGCCGAACGCGGGCCGGGCTGTGCCAACGAGAGACTGATCACCGGGAAGGCATTGTTCTTGACGGCCTTGGTGTCCTTCAGTGCCGGAATTGACTTCAACGTCTTGATCTTCTGATCGACACTCGGGGTCTTGTAGTCGTAAATCAGAATCATGTCTGGATCAGCCTTTGCAACCTGCTCCCACGACATCTTTCCCCACCGCAGCGGTTCATTCGCGAAGATGTTCTCGCCTCCCGCCGCATCGATCATCACCGATGCATAGGCCCACCCACCAACTGTCGTCGGGGCGTCCTCACCTGAGTTGTAGAGGAACACCTTGGGGCGCTCCTTCCCCTTCACGGACTTCTTGACGGCATTGACCTTGTCGTTGAACTTTCGAATCGATGCCTCAGCTCGGTCATTCACATCGAAGATCTGGCCGATGGTCCTGATCTCCTTGGTCTCATCATCCAAGGCCTTGACCTCATTGGTGCATCCCACAGGGCTGAGATGCGTCTTGATCCCCATCTTCTGTAGGTCTTTCCGGGTGTGACCGTTGCTCCTTGAGAAACCGTCCGGGTACCCGGAATACACGAAATCAGGATTTACGGACAAAAGCTTCTCCATGGAAGGCTGCCCAGCGGCCAAAACCGACACCGAGTCGTAGGCCTCCTTGTATTGGGCACCGATGGGGCGAGTGCGTTGGTACGCCGTCCCGACCATGCTCTTCTCCAGCCCTAGCTCGAGCATCGTCTCAGTCGCCGTTGACGTCAATGTCACTGCGCGCGTCGGGGCGGAATCGAACGTCTGCTTCACCCCACAGCTCTCCACCGTCAGCGGGTATGACGTGTGCCCGGCCTTCGAACCGGTTGCGTGGGACGACGCCGTCGAGGCGTTCTGCTCCGTGACGGCGCTCCCACAACCAGCCATGAATGAGACAGGAATCACTAATGCAGCGACAAGAGCGACCCTCCGCGTGTACCTTCGCGCCATCGCAATGGTCCTTCCGTTCCGTTCCCACGCCAACGGTCACAGATGGGCCCCACGTAAGGGTTTCCAACCAAAAGCCATGACGCGAGCTTGTGTCGAGTGGATTTTCATCGGCAGGTCTTCGGACTGGGGTTCAACCCGTTTCAGCACCTTCCCAGGCCTCACTGGCCCAGTGGCATACGCCGAGACGGTCACCGTCACCGCTGCGCGTCAGCCCCGGAATCACACCGGAGTTCCCTCACACCCATTTGGGTTACCGATACACATACCTTATCAATGAAGACCTTGAACTGATCGACACTCCCCTCACACAGGCATGTCGGGCAGGGCCCCCACAAGGCCCTTCGCATCTACATGCACCAGACCAATTGTGCGTCTACACCTCCATCCGCGAGGGAATCCAATCGCATAGGAATCCATGATCCTGATCGCCTCGGAAAAATTACCTCCTCGAGTCTGGACCTCATGGTACAATTCATCTTCAGAAACAACTCGATATTCCTCGAGAATTCTAATTTCTGCTGGAATCCCCAATTGTGCGAGGCCACCTGCAAGGAGTAGATGGCGAGCCTGTGAAACACGGACATCTTCCCCCTGTGCTGCTGCAAGGGCATGATCCCAGGCCGTCGGTGATCCAGTGGTGTCAATAATGATGACGTGCCGTCGAGCCTGCCGAACCAATGCCCGCAAGGACGCCGCCAGATCGAGGGCCCAGTACAAGGACCACGCAGCAAGAACGGTGTCGAAAACCCTTCCTGTGTCCATGGGCCATTGCCCCTGGATCGTCTCGATCTTGACTTCCTCGGCTTCAGCATTCTCCGAAAGCACACGGAGCATGTCCTCTGAACGGTCTACGACAGTCACACGGCAGCCGCGTTGTGCCAGCGGAATCGCGAACCGTCCGGTTCCGCCGCCAACGTCAAGGATCGATGACTCAGGTTCGACGATGCTGGTCACGGTGCCGATCTGAGCCAGGGAACTGCACGTCAAACCTGCGTGCTGGTCGTAGACCGCTGCGTGCCCATGCCAAAACGCCTTTTCCTGTTCCAAAGATCTCCGCGCGGGGTCCGATCTCCTATCGTTCTCCCACAGTCCGAAGTAATCACTGATCCTCATCGGCGCCTCCCATGTTCATCGGGACCAATCCTGTGGCATCACCATCCTCCTACCACGGGAGGACGCTCCGATTCGACCGCCAGCACGATGCGCGACGAGGGGTTCGGGCAGCACGGTGGATGACATGTTGACGCCAACCCGATCCAACCCTCACGCCGTCGCCGAACCCGTCCCCGGCGCTCACCTCCGCACCCTGGGACTGACGAAGACCTACGGGACGACTCGTGCCCTCGACCACGTCGACATCGCCATCCCGGCCGGCCAGTCGGTCGCCGTCATGGGGCCGTCCGGATCGGGAAAAACCACCCTGCTGCACTGCCTGTCCGGGATCCTCTCGGCCGACTCCGGCAGCATCGAGCTGGGTCTGCCCGACCGCGTCGTCAACGTCGAGAGTCTCTCCAGCGAGGGACGGGCCCAGCTGCGTCGCCAGTCCCTCGGGTTCGTCTTCCAGCAGGGAATGCTCGTCCCCGAGCTCACCGCCGTCGAGAACACCGCCCTGCCTCTCATGCTCAATGGCGCCTCTCGGTCACAGGCCGTCGGGTACGCCGTCCAGTGGCTGAGCTCGATGGGACTGGGAGGCATGGAGGATCGACGCATCGGTCAACTCTCCGGCGGCCAGGCGCAGCGAGTAGCCATCGCCCGATCCCAGGTCATCGACCCGGCGATCGTCTTCGCCGACGAGCCCACCGGAGCCCTCGACTCGGCCACTGCTGTCGAGGTGATGTCCATCCTGCTCTCGGCGACGACCGGGAGGGGACGCACCCTCATCGTCGTCACCCATGACGAGGGCGTCGCCCGCCGCTGTCAGCGCATCCTGCGCCTGCAGGACGGCCGGATCGTCTCCGACGAGATGCGTCATTCCGACGGGAGGTGGTGACCATGACCACGAAGTCCACCATTGAACCGGGAACCGCGGATCAGCAGATCCCGTCGATCTCCGTCCCCGAACCGCTCACGACCAAAGCGGGACGCCCGGCGACCTCGTCGATCCTCGGCATGACCCTGCGCACCTCGGCCGCTGATCACTCGACCTGGCGGCTGCCGGTGGTCGCCTTCGCGGTCATCACGACGATCATCCTCGACGTCACCGGCGGTGCCGTCATGATGTGGCACCTGCCCGGTGAGAATGCCTCCTTCTACAAGCTGACCTCGTCAATCGCCGTCATCCTGCTGGTGTTGCCGCTGATGACCCTGGCCTCCTCGGCCGCGCGGTTGTCCGCCCGACGTCGCGACGACCGGCTGTCCTCCTTACGTCTCATCGGGGCGTCATCCCATCTGCTGCGGGTGGTCACCCTGGTCGAGGCGGGCCTGCAGGCTCTCGTCGGGTCCCTGCTCGGCATCGTCGGCTACCTCATCTGCGTGCCCCTACTGGGACGACTGTCCTTCAACGGCAGCCAGATCGGTGCGGGCTCGGTCCTGCTCGGCCCCGCTCCGGTGGCCGGGGTCATCCTGGCCCTGGTACTCCTCGCCCTCATCAGTTCCGCCATTGGTCTGAGACGGGTCGACGTCTCTCCCCTCGGGGTGCGAATGCGCAGTCAGCCCCGCTCGGTGTCATGGGTTCGGCTGGCCATCGGGGGCGCCATCGTCCTCGTCCTCGTCTCCTCGAAGGCTGTACTCAGCGTCCTCGGAGGTCAGACCGGCGTCGTCGGTGTGTACGTCTTCCTCGCCATCCTGCTGGCAGCCGTCGTCGAACTCGCCAACATCATCGGCCCTAAGCTGTTGTCGATGTACTTCAAGCACCGCCTCAACAAGGCCAGGACTGCCACCGACCTGGTCGCTGCCCGTCAGGTGCTGGAGAACCCGCGGGCTGCCTGGACCCAGGTCGCCTCCCTGGGAGCGGTGTGCGTGGTGGGAATGCTCGCAGGAACCGGGGCCGCCATGATGCAGGCGGCGGGCAACGGTACCAGCGCCGACCCGGCTGCCCAGATCATCGGGCAGGACCTGCAGACCGGCACTATCCTACTCATTGTCTTCGCCTTCGCCACGGTGGCCTGCTCGGTGGGCGTCAATCAGGCCTCTGCAATTCTCGACCGCCGCTCGGTCGAGGTGGGTCTGGACATCGTCGGGATGGATCTGGCCACTCAGGACAAGGTGCGACGGATCACCGTCATCTCACCAATGAGGTTCGCCATGGTGACGGGCCTGGTCGCCACCGGACTGCTGATCGTCCCGATGGTGGGGGTGGCCCTCGTCCTGAGGCCGGTGACAATCCTCGTGACGGTCGGCACCATTCTCATCGGTGCAGGCATGGTGCGGCTGGGTCTGTGGGCGACCCGTCCGACCCTGAACCGGGTACTTGCCGACGGACTGGCTCGGACCGAGTGAGAGAAGGCCCGACAAGACCGGACCTGGCGAGGGACGAGGTGATCTCGACGATCAACTCCGCTGCTCGTCGTCGGGGCCCTCGTCAATCCCCTCCATGCCGAATCGCCACACCTCGTCGATCCAACCCCTCCGCACCGAGCGGATCCGGCTGGTCACTGCAACGACACTAGCCAGGACGGCAAGACTCGCGAGGAGGGGTTTGTTCATGGTGCCACTCTAGATCGCTGCCGTCGCTCAGGCTTCGCTGGCGGTCAGCAGTTCCCTGGCACTGGTCTGACGCCGTCGCCCCACTGCGAGCAGACTGGCGATGAGGGCCGCCACCGCCCATATAACAACGGCCAGCAGGGATCCGAAGCTGGGATTGTTCCCGGCCACCACAGCCTGCTCCGCCTGCAAAGCAGGTCGCAGCGGGGAGATGGCGTCGACCCCGTGCACCGGGGCGGGGACGGTGCTCGCCAGCCCGGCAGCAACACTCGCCGTCACCAGGACGACGCTGATGAGCCGCCCCAGGCCATGCAACCAAGCGGCCAGGGCGTGGTTGATCAGGCCGAACATCGCCCCGATGAGGAGCAGCAATCCGCCCAATCCGATCGACCGTGGTACCGAGAGACCCAACACCACCCCGCCGATGACCGCCAGGCCAATACTCACCGCGACGGTCACGATGGCGCCGACCGACATCGTCCGGGCCAGCAGGCCCAGGGTCGAGCGCGCGGAGCTCAGCGCCCGCGAGGGAACTGTGCGAGCCACCAGCCAGGTCGCCAGAGCAGCGATCCAGGCACCAAGGATGAGCAGAACCGCCACCGCGGCCACCGAGGTCGCAATGGCAGGCCCATCCCCATTGACGGGAGCGGACACGACGTCAGCCAGCTTGGTGCGGTCATTCTGAGAGTAGGTCGGCACCTTCTTGGCCCCGGCCGCAAGCTCACCGGAGAACTTGCCAGTGCCGTCGGTGAGTCTCTGGGCCCCACCATTGAGTTTCGTCATCCCGGACGCAAAGGTGTCGACCCCCGCGGAAGCCTTCCTCACCCCGTCAGAGAGGTGATTCACACCGCCGACGTACTGATTGACTCCCTGCTCGAGCTTCGAAGTCGAGGCGGCCGCCTTGGAGACCCCGCCGGTGTAGGCGTCAACACCATTGGCGAAGGTCACAGCCCCCGCGGAGAGCTTGGCCCCGCTTCCCTTGAGTTGCTGGGACTTGGCGGCCAAGGTCTGGGCGCCAGTGGCGGTCTGATGGATGCCATCTCGCAGCTGGGCGACCTGGCCGACCACCTTGGGCAGTCCGGTACGTATCTCGACCGTGAACTTGTCGACACCCTGGGACAGCTGCGAGGAGCCGTCAGCCAGCTGGTCGATGCCGTCGTCGATGCTCATGCCGGAGTTGGGGTCCTTGACGGACATCGCCTTGACGGCCACCGCCGATCCAGCCCTCACCCCGAGGGCGTACCCGTCGGTCATGGCCTCGCGGACGAGAGGCAGCAGGTTCTGACAATCCTGTGCGGTGTGCCTCTGGGTGCAGCGTGCCATGAAGTCCGCCTCACCCTTGGACAAGGACTCCTTCTTGAGTTCGGCGGTCTTCTCCCCGGAGGCGTACTGACGAATCTCGGTGCGATATCCGACCAGGCCATCGGTGAATTGGTCGATGCCGTCCGCTAATTGGCTTGCCCCGTCGGTGAGCTGGTTGAGCTGGGAGGTGTCGATCTTGCCGGTGGCCGCGCTGACCTTCTGGTCCATCGTCGTCAGGCCAGCGGACAGCTGACCGATTCCGTCGACGACCTTGCCGGTGCCATCGGTGTAGGTCGTCACCCCGCTGGCCAGACCGTTCGCACCGTAGCTGAGCTGTTTTCCCTTGTCGGACAGGATGTTGAGGCCACCCGATAGCTGGGCGACTCCGTCGGTGAGCTTGCCGCCACTGGTCTTCAGCTGCTGGGCTCCTCCGCTGAGCTTCGTCATGCCAGCGGCCAAGGTCCCCGCCCCGGCGGCTGACTTCTTCGTGCCGTCGGCAAGTTTCGTCGCCCCGTCATCGAGCTTGGCCGCAGCGTCGGCCATCTTGCCCATCTGCTGGGCGAAGCGGTTGAAGCCGATGTAGACGTTCTCGAGGTACCCCGAGGTCAGGGTGGTGTTGAGGGAACGCCGCGCCACCTGGGCGGTGAGGGCCGCGATGGTGGTGTCGGAGACCGGGGAGGTCTGGGAGGTGGTGACGTCGATGAGGGCTGGCTTGGTCTTGGCCGCGTCATTGGCGGAGTAGGAGGTGGCGTCGGACGAGAAGGACTCTGGGATCGTCACGACCGCCGAGTAGGTGCCGTCTCGCAGCCCCTTGGCGGCCCCGTCGGCGTCAGTCAAGGTCCAATCGACGGTGTGGCCGTCAGTGGTGTGAGAGCCAGAATCGACCAGTTCCGCGGTGAGCTGGCGTCCGATGGGAACCAGCCGTCCACCGACCTTGACGGCCTTGTCCTCGTTGACAACCGCCGCCTTCACCTGGCCCAGCCGGTCAGTGGTCCGCCAGGTGGTGCCGACCAGGCCGGCCACCACCACCAACGGTACGAGGATCAGGGCGACCACCGCCGGCCACCGCAACCTGATCGTGGAGTGGGAACGTTCGGTCATCATCGGGTACCTCCGAGGGATGGCTCGGGTTGGTGTTCGGTCAGGTCATGAACGGCCTGTGGCTCCAGCCAGTCAATGCGGCCGGCACGCTGGGCTCCCAGGATCACGGCGGCCTCACCGGCCTGGTTCACCTCGACAATGAGGGATTCCAGCTGGTCGCGGTGGGACTGCTCGACGATCTGATCAGCGTGGTCGATGAGGAACAGACGCGGTGGGCGTCGCGGCGGATGGGTGAGGGCTGCCGCGGCTGCCTGCAGTTCCTCGGTGAGGTTCTTGTCAGCGGCATTGATGAGCCATGCCACCCGACGCACCACGGAGGCCCGCTCGGGGAGGAGACGGCCGCCCGACCTCATCCGACCGTGGTCGATGGCAAGTCGTCCCCCGGCCGCCAGCAGCACGGCCGTGACCGAGCCCGGTGACCCCACGACGGCCTGCACCTCATGTGGCTCGACGTGCAGGTCGAGGTCAGCGAAGAGACCATCGACCCCGATCCCCTCGGCGTGCAGAGTCTCGGTATGGTCAGGGGTAGGCCATTCGGCGAGTCTCTCCTCGTGGGCAATCCCCTCCCCCTCGATGTCGAAGCGGGGTAAGCGGCGATCCAGCCATCCGGGCAGCCACCAGGCCTTGTCACCGAGCAGGGCCATGACGGCCGGGACGAGGGTCATTCGCACCAGGAAGGCGTCGGCGAGAATGCCGATGGCCAGGGCCAGGGCGATCTCCTTGATGGCGTTCATGCCTTCTGGGACGAAGAAAGCGAAGACCGAGAACATGATGACGGCTGCGGCCGTGACGACCTTGCCCGAACCGATGAAGCCCCTGATGACGGAACCACTGGAGTTGCCGGTGTGGACATACTCCTCACGCATTCGCGACACCAGGAAAACCTCGTAATCCATGGCCAGACCGAAGAGGATGCCCATGACGACGATCGGCATGAAGGAGATGATCGGGACTGGACGGTCGAGGTTGACCACCGACAGGCCGATGCCTCGGTTGAAGACCAACTGCGCAGCTCCGAAGGCAGCCAGCACTGAGAGCAGATAGCCGACAGTCGCCTTGATGGGGACCGCGATCGACCGGAACACCACCGTCAACAGCACCAGACACAGCCCGACGACGAAGACTCCGAAGGGCAGCAGGGCGGCCCCCAGACGGTCGGAAACGTCGAGTTTGATGGCCGTCAGTCCGGTGACGGCGGTGTCGACCCCGTACTCGTCATGCCATTCGGCCTTGTGGTCTCGCAATTCGCGGACCAGGTCGTTGGTCGCCTCGTCGGTGGGACCCGTGGTCGGCAGCACCTGGACCATGGCGGTGTCGGCGTTCTGGTTCGGTACTGCCACAGCGACGGTGTCGACGCCGGGGAGCTTCTCGATGTCGGCCTTGAGCCCGTTGACGATCTTCATCGGGTCGGTGGAGGTGACGATGTCGGCGGTGACGATGACCGGGCCGTTGAATCCCGGCCCGAACTCCTTCTCCAGGGCGTCGTAGGTCTGCCGGGCCGTGTTGTCTGCGGGCAGTTCTGCGGCGGTGGGCAGGCCGAGGTGGAGGTCCTTCATCGGAACGACCAGCGCCCCCAGAGCCACCACGACGACGAGGATGGTCGCCAGCGGGACGCGGGTGACGGTGTGTACCCACCACCCGAAGATGCCGCCGGAACGTTCCCCCTTACCAACCGCATTGGTGCTGGTTGACGGTGTCTCCGTGCCGGCTGTGGCATCGTCGTTCCTGCTCGCTCTGGCTGTCACCTGGGCTGGTTTCGGCCCCCGTCCGCGACGAGATTTCCGCGGACGCAGTCTCTCCCCCATCAGGCCCATGAAGGCCGGCAGCATCGTCAGGGCGATGACGACGGCGAGAGCGACGCCGACGGCGGCGAAGACGCCCATGACGGTGAGGAAGGGGATCTTGGCGATGGCCAACCCGATGAGAGCGATGACGACCGTCGTCCCGGCGAAGACAACGGCCGACCCCGACGTCGCGACGGCTCGAGCAGCCGATTCCTGTACCTCGAAGCCGTCACGCAATTGATCGCGGTGGCGGGAGAGGATGAACAGGGCGTAGTCGATCCCGACGGCCAGGCCCAGCATGACGGCGAGCATCGGGGTGACGGAGTTGACCGTCGTGAACCGGGTGAGGATCGCCATGATCGCGTAGGTGATGCCCACCCCGAGGACGGCTGTGATGATCGGCATCCCGGCTGCCACCAAGGATCCCAGGGTGACGGCAAGGACGACGAGGGCCACCCCGACCCCAATGACCTCGGTGATCGACAGGGAGGGCAGCATCGCCTCGAAGGCCTGGCCACCGACATAGACGTGTGATCCCGACGGCAGGTCGGCCTGGATCTCGTGCCCCAGCTGTTGCAGATCATCACGTCCGGAGTCGGGAAAAGTCACCGAGCTGACCTGCCCCAGTTCAACCTGAATGACGGCCGCGGTGTGATCCTTGTTAATCATCCCGGAGACGTGCTTGCTCCAGGGCGAGGTCGCCCCCGTTACGTCCTTGAGGTCCTTGAGCTCCTCGACACCTCTCTCGATCCGGGAACGAATGGGTTTCGACGAGATGTCGGTGCCATCGGGCACGGTGATGACGACGTTGGCGCTCAACGCGGAGGCCTGCGGGAAGGTCACCTTGAGGTTGTCGTAGGCCACCTGGGAGGGGGCGCCCGGGATGGTGAAGGAGTCGTCGTAGTCGCTCTGCAGGGCGACCATCCCCACCCCAAGCAGGACCAACAGGCCCAGCCACAGGGCGACGACGGTCTTGGCCCTGCGGAAGCAGCACTCCCCGACATCGTGAAGGAAGGAGGACATCATCACCCCGCAATGAATTCGCCCGAGCACCACTCGATACAACATCGTATTCGATGCAGTATCGTATCCGATACATCGTCGTATTCAACCCTCGAGGTCTCCAGGAGCGTCATGTCCACCACCACAGTCTCTACTCGTCGCGCAGCCACCCAGGCACGACTGGCCGACGCCGCTGTCGCCGTCTTTGCCCGCAAGGGGGTACCGGGGTCGACCGTCGAGGAGATCTGCGAGGAAGCCGGGTTCACCCGCGGAGCGTTCTACTCGAACTTCGATTCCAAGGACGAGCTGTGCATGGCGGTGTTGAGCCGTTACGCCGAGAAGAATCTGGCTGTCCTCAGCTCCTCCTTGGATTTCCCCAATGACGGCCAGGACGCCCTGCGGGATCGAATCCACGACATCATCGCCCTCTTCTCGTCGGCGGTCGGCTCGGACCCGACGACGGTTGTGGCGATCCTGGAGATCACCCTCGAGGCAACACGAAATCCACGACTGCGGGAGGCATACCAACACGTCGAGGCAGCCATTTCCCCCGCCCTGCGCGAGATGGTGGAACAAGCCCTGCGCGACCACGACGTCACGACGACGATCAGCGTCAACGACCTCATCGAGGTCACCCGTGCGGTCTTCGACTCCCGGGTGCTGGCGACCATGGCGTCAGGGCGAAAGGCCGACATCGACCGGATGACCAACCAGCTGACGACGATGGTGCTGGCCTTCATCCGTCCACTCTGACACCGTCACATCGCCCCCGGAATCACGCAGCCCGGGAAAACACCACCGGCCCCGCACAAGTGCGAGGCCGGGGACGGGTCGAGGGTTCGGGAGATCAGTAACCCAGGATCTTCTTGCGCTCGGGCAGCCACGCGATGGCGTCACGGATGCCATCGGCCGGGGTCAGCTCCGCACTCCACCCGAGCAGGTCCTTGGCTCGGCTGGAGACCGTGTAGGCGCCGGCGACATCGCCGGGGCGCGGCGGACCGTAGACGACGTCGAGAGGCTTGCCAGTGCCCTCCTCGAAGGCCTTGACGAGCTCCTTGACGGTGACGCCGTTCCCGGTACCGATATTGAACACCTGGTACGGGTCTTCGGTGGTGACCTCATCGAGGTGCTCCAAGGCGGCGACGTGGGCGCGGGCCAGGTCCCAGACGTGAATGAAGTCCCGGATGCCCGAACCGTCACGGGTCGGCCACTCAACACCGGTGACGGTGAAGGTGGAGTCCTCCATCCAGGCGTCGATCATCTTGCCGAGCACGTGGGTCGGGTGCTCGATCTGCTGGCCGGTGCGCAGCTTCGGGTCCGAACCGATCGGGTTGAAGTAGCGCAGGCTGAGGGCCTTGAGGTCGGAGGCGTGGGCGGCGTCACGCAGGATGAACTCCACCATGAACTTGGTGGTCGCATAGGGGGAACCGGGGTCCAGTGCGGACTGCTCGGTCACCTTGAATTCTTCGTCAGTGGCATAGATCGAGGCCGAGGAGGAGAACAGGATGCGGTGCACGCCGTTGCGCTCCATACCCTTGAGCAGGGCGACGGTCTTGCCGACGTTGTTGTCGTAGTAGGTCAGCGGCTCATCAACCGACTCCGGGACGATGATCTTGGCCGCGCAGTGCACGACGGCGTCGATCTGGTTCTCGGTGAAGACGCGGTCGAGCAGGTCCTGGTCGGCGATGTCGCCCTGGTAGAAGGTGCGGTCGCGGACGAACTCGCGGCGTCCCGCGGACAGGTCGTCCAGGACGACGACCTCGTGGCCTGCCTCCTCGCATGCCGAACCGACCGTCGATCCGATGTAACCGGCCCCGCCGGTGATGAGAATCTTCATGGGAACCTTCCGTGTCGCCGTGATCGTCAGTCTCAAGTCTAGGGGGCGGCTTACCGACCCAGCCGGCGGGCGAGTTGTGTGTGGCGAAGCGGTCACCGACCGTGCGCGTTGCCACCCCACACACCGTCACCCGACATCAGAAACCAATCCACCATGGGTTGGACGGTCTTCCTAGACTGGCGGTCATGGAGGAGACCGGATCGCAGACCTCGACCGCGGACAACCGTTCCAACGGATCCCGCGGATCCGGTGTGCGTGCCCGCCTCAACCGCTTCAACCCGACCCGCAACAACGTCCCGCAGATCTCCATCCCTGGCATGGAGGAGGTGCTGGACCCCAAGCTCGACGACGGTCGTCCGGCAGACACCGAACGGGCCTGGTGGGGAGACGTCACCCTCACCCTCGTGATGGCCGTGGTGACGATCGTCCCCTATCTCGTCAGCCTGGTCGAACGACCCCATCCCGAGTACGCCGCGGCCCTCGTCTCCTCCATGATCATGGTGGCCTCGCTGCCGATGCGCCGTGAACATCCCCTGCTCATGATGACCCTGGTGGCCCTCGGCGGGGCCATCCAATTCATCTTCGTGCCCTTCCCGGTGCTGAGCATCTTCATCGTCCCCATCGCCTCCTACTCGGTGGCCAGATGGGTGGACGGCCACGAGTCTCGCTGGGTGTTGTGGGTCGGAGCGCTGGGTTCAGTCATCGGCCCGATGAGATGGCAGCTCACCATCGCCGCTGGATATGACCCCACCTCGGGGACGCCGTGCGTACTGCTGATCCTTGCGATGGCGGTCTGTGCCGGCTTGGTCCTGACCCCCTACGCGGTGGGACGACGACTGCGCGAGTCCGCCCTCATCGACTCCCAACAGCGTATCGCCAAAGCTCAACGCTACCGAGCCATCCTCGCTGAACGTGAGCAGCAGGCCAGGGTCGCCGAGGAACGCACCCGCAGCGAGATTGCCCGCGAGCTCCACGACATCGTCGCCCACTCACTGTCGGTCATGATCGTGCAGGCGGAGGGCGGCAAGGCCTTGGCGACGAAGAAGCCGGAGAAGGCCCCCGAGGTCCTCGACACCATCGCCGAGACCGGTCGCGAGGCCCTCGTCGAGATGCGTCGCATCGTCGGGGTGCTGCGACAGGACACCGACGCCGACTACTCCCCCTCCCCCGGGCTGGCGGAGATTCCCGAACTCGTCGAGAAGTCCGGGGTGAAGGTCACCTTCACCGTCACGGGACAGGAGCCGGTCGTCTCCCAGGCCCTCGGTCTGGTTGCCTACCGAGTCGTCCAGGAGGCCCTCACCAACGTCCTCAAACATGCTGGCCCAGGCGCTCACGCCTCAGTGACCTTGGCCTATTCGCCTACCGCAATCCATGTGGAGATTGTCGACGACGGGTATGGAGACGCCGTCCAGGGAGATGGGCGCGGCCACGGGCTGCAGGGCATGCGTGAGAGGGTGACGTCGATGGGCGGACGACTGTCCGCGGGGCCTCGCAAGGAGGGCGGGTTTTGCGTCATAGCGAAGCTGCCGGTCCAGGCTGATTCCCGCCAGAGATGAGCTCGGTTCCGTAACCACTCACCTCAACAGTTCAGCAAGGAACTCGAACCGCTCTGGGTCTCGCGGTACCCAGGCGAGCAGGTCTTCGGGTGTGAGCGGATCCGTGGTCCCGTGCGCTCGCGACGTGACGATGGCTCCCACCAGGGCTGCAACATCGAGCTTTCGGGTCAACGAGACCTGCCATTCCCAGCTCCAGGCCAGGCCAGCCACGGTGGCGTCTCCGGCGCCTGTGGTGTTGACCGGATCAATGGCCACTGCCGGAACATGGACCTCCTCACCAGTGCGGGAATCCACACCGACGATCCCGTCGCCGCCACATGTGACAATGACAACCGGCACGTGCTCGGCGAGGGCTCGCGCCGCCCACACCGGGTCGTCGGTACCGGTCAGTCGCATCGCCTCAGCTGCGTTAGGCGTGTAGCAGGTACATCCTGACACGGCCTCGAGCACCCCGGATTCCTGCCCCTCCTCAAATCCATGGTCTGCAATCACCGGGATTCCGGCATCGCCGGCTTCGTACAGCCAGGCGTCGGCGGGAATTGAGACATGGGTGACTACTGCGTCGACTCCGTCAAGACTAGGAGCGGGGAAAGGGACTGGTAGCGCCGTTTCCACGGTCGTCATAGCCCGCTCGGTGCCACACGCCTGGCTCATCGTCACCGGGAGCGCCCAGCCCGGGTTGATCGGGCTCGGGGCCAGATCGATGCCCCAGTCGATCAATTCACGACGACACACCTGCGAGTTGAGGTCGTCACCTAGACCCGTGAGCAATTGCACCCGTGCTCCCAGGCTTGCTGCAATCCGAGCCGTGTTGGCAATCCCACCCCACGTGGCGACGAAGTCCGTGCCGTAGCGTTCCTCCCCCAGCGCAGGCAGCTGCCCGATTCCAGAGATGACGAGGTCGCGGTACGTAATACCTGCGGCGAGCAGCCGAGGATGGCGGTTGACGGGCATGGGCGTAGCTCCTGTGCGCGATTGGTCGTCCCCCAGCATAAGCAACTCCAATCCCAGATAAGCTGTGGAGCACCCCATTGGCAGGCGATGCCACGAGGAGTAGAGATGCCCGTCCCCTCCAACGACACCCTGATTCGTGGCTTGTGTCCCCAGCCCCGCCACGTGCAGTTCACCGAGGGACGATTCCCCCTGCCAACCGTCCTCTCCTGGGCTGGCCCCGACGAGGTCACCGATGCTGTCACCACCCTCGCCGAGCGACTGGCCCCGGCGCTGGACGTCGTGCGCGTCACGTCACACACCGACACCGCTTCTCTCATCGTCACAGTGAATCCCGCCTTGGAGGCAGAGGGATACCGCATCGAGATCGACACCCAGATCCGCATCACCGCCGGCGACCCAAATGGCGCACGATGGGCGGTGCAGACCTTGCTGCAGCTACTCCCCCCGTGGGTCCACGGGCCCGGCCCGCTGGCCCGAGAGCACCTGCACCTTCCAAAGGGTGTCATCGCTGACGCGCCACATTACAGTTGGCGAGGTGCGCATCTGGATGTCTCGAGGCACTTCATGCCTGCCTCGTTCATCACGCGCTTCCTGGACGTGCTGGCCATGCACAAGCTCAACCGGCTGCACCTGCACCTCACCGACGACCAGGGATGGCGCCTCCCGGTACCGGGGTGGCCACGTCTGACCACGGTAGGGGCCTGGCGTCCGGGAACGGTACGAGGGCACCAACCACCACCCGACGACAACGATTGTGACGACGTCGCCGAGCATGATCACGTGCCTCACGGAGGCGCCTACACCGTCGAGCAGCTGAGCGCCATCAACAAACGGGCCGGACTGCTGGGTATCACGGTCGTGCCAGAAATTGACCTGCCGGGCCACACCGAATCGGTGGTGGCCGCCTACCCTGCGCTGGGCTGCGGAATACCACTGGATCACCCACGTACTGCTTTCGGGGTGTCGGAGCACCACATCAACCTGACCGACGATTCCTTGGGTTTCTGCCGCGATGCCTTAGACGCCGTGATGGAGATCTTCCCGGACTCACCAATCCACATCGGTGGTGACGAATGTCCCGGAAAGGAGTGGTTCAACCACCAGCAAACCCGAGCCCGGCTTGCCGAACTGGGGATCACGACACCACACCAGGCCCAGGCTTGGTTCGAGCGGCAGATCTGTGATCACGTGGTCGCCGCAGGCCGTCAGATCATTGCCTGGGACGAGGTGTTAGAGGCCGGCGCCCCCGAGGAAGTTACGGTGATGGTGTGGCGAGACGCCGACGACATCTCCCGCGCCGTCGCCGCAGGCCACGACGTCATCGGCGCACCCGCCCGGCACACGTACCTGGATCACGGCATTGAAGCGGGTCCGGAGGCACCGGTGACGATAGCTGCCCCGATGACCATGGACGACGTCGCCGGGCTGCATGATGTACTTGCCGCAGTGGACTCACCACACCTGCTGGGTGGGCAATTCCAACTGTGGACTGAATACCTGCGCACCCCTGCCCAGGTCGAAGACGCCGCCTTCCCGCGCGGCACATCGATCGCTGAACAGTTGTGGACCGGCGATCCGGCTCGGCCGCAATCAGAGTTGGAGGCCCAGTCCCGCCGGCTCACCGCAATGGGGATCAATTGGCACCGGTGATGGCGTCGATACCGGCCACCTTCATCATGAGCAGGCAAGCCATCGAGTTCGACCAACTGAACCACCCGCGCGTGTACCGGGTGGGGTCATGTGGATCGAAACTCTCGTGTGTCCAGCCAGTGCCACCATCGGTGGCGAGGATCGTCCTGAGGCAATCACGCGCCTCGACGTCGTCCCCCGTGAGCCCCTGCACCGCCAAACCGATGTGCCAGATGTAGCCCTCGGGGCTGTGCGGGCTGCCAATGCCCCGTGCTGCCGGGCCGCTGAACAGGTAGGGGTTGGCCTCGCTGAGCACCCAGTTCCGGGTGGTCTGGTAGAGCGGATCGTCACGGGCAAGGTCGCTGGTTAGGGGCAGCGACAGCAGCGACGGCATGTTCGCGTCGTCCATCTCCACTACTGATCCGAGCCCGTCAACCTCGTACGCAAGGTGATCTGTCACGACGCCGAATTGCCTCACCCCGGCGTCGATGTCAGCGGCCAACCTCGCGGCGCGTTCAGCAAGGCTCTCGTCGCCCCAGACACGGCAGAAATCGCCAATCTGCCGCAACGCACGTATTGCCATGAACTGTGCCGGGATGTTGTATCCGTAGCGGCAGGCGTCGTCGGAAGGTCGGAACCCGCTCCACGTCATCCCGGTGGGCGCTACCGGCCCTCCCAAGCCGTCAGCGCCAAGGGTGTCGACGGGTTCGCTGGGGCGCACATGACGATAGGTGGAGCGGGTGGCATGGTCCTGTTCCAGGTTCCAGACGTCGACGATGCGTTGACACCCCTCGTGCACCGCACGGTTGAGGTGGTCTCGACGTCCCGTGGCCTGCCACAACCGCCATGCGAGATCGACGGGGAAGGCCAGCGAATCAACCTCGTACTTGCGCTCCCACAACTCATCGAGCAGATCAACATCGTCGGGGTCGAAATGTGCTCCGGTCGGACCAGAGTTAAAGGCGTTGGCGTAGGGGTCGACTCCGATGCAGTGCCATTGCCGAGCGACGACGTCCCCGATCTGACGGGACACCGCAGGCAGGTCGCACAGTGCCAGGAAGGGCCACAGCTGAGCGGAGGAGTCGCGCAACCACATGGCCGGAATGTCGCCAGTGACGACGAAGACGCCGTGGTCGTCGCGGGTCATGGTGCGAGTCCACGTGTCCGTCATCCAGGCCACGAATCGGCCCGCAGCCTGCCGGCCCGATGCCTCATCAATGTGTTCACTGACACTCGAACCGATCTGAGCACCGACCTCGTCCAGGCGCCGCTGCAGGGCGGGCGTCAACTCGCACGCCGTCATCGGTAGGGCTCCCATGAGGTCACGCGCTCATCATCCAACCCCGGGACCCACATGTCCCCCTGGCCCTTGAGTCGATCGCCGAGCGCGAGAACCCACGCCCCGGCGGCCCGTCCAGCACGCAACCCGAAGACAGAGTCTTCGATGACGACACATCTGGCCGGGTCGACTCCCATCCGCCTCGCTGCTGCGATGTAGGGGTCGGGGGCTGGTTTGCCGGCAGCGACGTCGTCGAACCCAACGACGGTGTCGAAGAGGTCCAGCCAGCCTTGCGAGGCCAGTCCGTCACGCACGAGGCGGGTGGGGGAGTTGGAGGCCACCGCGATGGGCACGTTCCCGGCCAGCTTCCTCACCAGACGGTCCGCCCCGGGCATCGGCTCCGTGTTGTCAGCCAGGCAGGCGTCCAGAAGGTCGACGAGACGCTCACTGGTGGCCTGCGGATCTGCCTGCGGGTGGTCCCGCAGATACAGCTCGACGACATCGTCAACGGTGCCCCCGTCAACGTCGGCGCTGACAGCGTCAGCCAGACAGCCACCCCACAACCGTTCGGAGGCTGCACGCCATGCAGACAGGGTGTCGAGCAGAGTGCCGTCCATGTCGAAGAGAACGCCGTCGACCTTCTCAGGCAAGTGCGTCGTCACCATTCAAAATCCATCTCTCTACTCGGGCCGACTGGCATCACATCGCGCAAGACGCCGACATCGCTGGCGTCCATGTGACCAGGGTGCACTCCGACTGCCCTGAGCAACAGCGGCGTCAGTTCGTGGCTGCGAATGGGATCGGTACGAAGCAATGGATCGGGCAATGCCCCACCGATGTGGTGAGCTGCCAGGAAGCTACGACGCACCTCGACCTCATCCTCGCCGTGGCCTCCCTCGGGTTTGTGCCCGTGGTCGGTGGTGACGGCGACGAGCCATTGCTCGCCGAGCTGCTCGTGACGCTCTGCGACGGCCTTGACGAGGTGCCGGGTGAGCTCATCGGCGTGACGCACGGCTTGGCGATACTGCTCGGAGTCCGCTCCGTAACTGTGCCCAGCGTTGTCGACCCCTTCGAAGTAGACGACGGCAGCGTCCGGGCCCTCGTGCAACAGGTGCCAGGCGGCCCACGACGACACCTGCTCGTCGGCCCTGTCAATACCCTCCGCCAAGTCGGGACCGAACAGCTGGTGCTGGCCGGTGCGCTGCTGGTCCACACGCTGATGAATGATCGGTCCGGGCCCGTAAGGGCTGACGAAGGCGTCCCAGGTGGTTGCTGCGATGGTGCGCGCCAATGGGTTGGCGAAGAAGATTTGGGACAGGATGTCGGGGTGACGGGCCAGGTCATGGCCGACGAACTCGTTCCACCACACGTTGCACTGTTCATGGGTGGCGCCGGTGAGGATCGTCGTCCAGCCGGGAGCGGAATCGGTCGGCGGAGTCATCCACATGGGGATGATCGTGCCCTGGGAACGGTCGTCACCTCGCACCAGGCGAGCGAGGGTGGGGGCCAGCCCGACGGGGGCCTGGTCAACGGGCAGGGTGTGGTCCAGGGCTGGGGCGGGGTGTGCGGGAACCGGCTCCCCCTCACCCACCCCGCGCACGAATCGCGGGTCAGCGGGATGATCGGGGTGGATGAATCCAGGATTGTGCTGCAGTGCCTCGGGTAGTGCCATGTCAAGGCGCACCCCATCGATACACACCAGAAGCAGTTTCATCGTTGACTCACTCTCAACGTCAAGATCTGGAAAGGACGCAGGGCGAGGTCCACCTCGCTCACGGCGACCGTCGGAAGCTGTTGGGTCGGATCACCGATTCGTTCCTCGAGCAGGTCCACCTCGCTGAGGTAGCCGCCCCGGTCTAGCAGCAGGCGCACTCGGCTGCGGGCGCCATCTGCCTCGTGCATACGGATGACAAGATCACCAGAGCCATCGAAGGCCTGCTTGACGGAGTCGATGACGGCGAAGCCTCGTACCGGTTCGATCCGGGCCAGACTGTCCAGGTGCAGCGCACCATCTCGCATCTGGAGCGGCTGGTTGAGCCGTGCCGCCTCGACGTGGGCAGACGCAACCCCGGCATCAGCGAGCAGGCTGTAGACAAGGTGGTGATGACCTCGGTCGGGGTGCGGGTCTGGGCTCTGCGGAGCACGCAGCAGGGTAAGCCGGGCCATCACCCCCTGGGTGGATGTGTGCTCGTCCCTTCCCGCTGGACTCACATCATGACCGTAGGTGGACTGGTTGGCCAATGCGACGGCGTAGCCGGGTTCGCCCAACAACATCCACTGCTGCCCACAGCTTTCAAAGTGGGCGTCATCCCATGACGTGTTGGCACCGATTGGTCGCTTGATGTGACCGAACTGGATCTCGTCGACGCTGGTGTCAGCGGCCACATCGAGGGGGAAGTCGACCTTGAGGACTCGGGCCTGCTCGGTCCAGTCGACGTCAAGGCTGAACTCGACCGCTCGGCTGTCGGCGTCAAGGGTGATGGCCTGAATGAAGCCGGACTCCCCGCGTTCAACTCGCACCGTGCTCCGTAGCGGGCCCTCGAGGACGTCCACCCCGGTGAGGTCATCCACCACAACAGCACTGTGACGGTACTGGTGCTGCAATTCCCATGCGTCGAAACAGTCGGGATAGTCGGGGTGCAGGGCGAGTCGGTTCGCGCGCTGCCCAGGCAGCAGGAGCTCGCGGTCGGCCACCAGGTCAACAACCGAGCTCACCAGTCCGTCGTGCGTGTCGATGCACACCTCGACCAGTCCGTTGGACATTCGGATCGAGTCGAGCTCCCGCTCCACCCGTACCGGGTGCTCAGGGTCAACCACCGCATCGGTGAGCGGCTGCGCCGCCATGGCTGGCACCTGTACGAGTGTGGGCCGACCGTCAACGGTGACAACCTCGCGACGGTCACTGTGAGATGGATTGATCAGACTCGCCCCGGTGATCTCGCCTCCAGACGCCTGTGACAGTGCCTGCCAGGCCTCATCCATGAGCTGACCCAACTCAGCACGAATAGCGGTGAACTCGGCGATGGCCTCCCGATTCACCCACGCGATCGACGAGCCGGGCAGGATGTCGTGAAACTGCAGCAACAACGTACGTCGCCACAGCTGTTCCAACTGCTCGTGGGGGTAGGGATGGCCGAGGCGAGCTGCCGCGGCGGCTAACCACTCGGCGGCGGTGAGAGCCTCCTCGGCGCGCCGGTTGCCGTCTTTGAGGGCATGGACAGAGGTGTAGACGCCCCGGTGGAACTCCAAGTACATCTCGCCGCGCCACACCGGCGCCTGGGGGTAGTCGTCGCGAGCCTGGGCGAAGTAGTCGTCAGGTGAGCCCAACCGAACCTGAGGCGCGTCCTCCACATCAGCGAATCGGTGGACGCGTTCCACCTGCTCAGCTGTGGGCCCTCCACCGCCATCGCCATACCCGAATGGCAGGATCGAGCGTCGCGCCACACCTTTCTCTTTGAAGTTCGCCTCAGCCTTCTTGACCTCGTCGGCACTGACGATGGAGTCGTAACAATCCACCGGCGGGAAGTGCGTCCAGATACGAGTCCCATCGATGCCCTCCCACCAGAACGTGTGGTGGGGCAAGGTGTTGGCCGTGTTCCAGCTGAGTTTTTGGGTGAAGAACCAGTTCATGCCAGCCAGTCGGGCGATCTGAGGCAACGCACCGGTGTACCCGAAGGAATCCGGTAGCCACAGGCAGTCCGGGCGTACCCCAAGCTGTTCACGCATCCAACGCAGACCACTGGTGAATTGACGCACCAACGATTCCCCCGAGGGCAGGTTGGTGTCGGATTCCACCCACATGCCACCCACCGGGTGCCACTGGCCACGTTCAATGGCGTCCCTGACGCGCTCGAAGAGTTCTGGTGAGGAGTCCTGGAGCCAGGCGTAGTGCTGGGCGCTGGTGCAAGCGAAGTGGAAGTCGGGATATTCCTCGGCCAGTGACACGACGTTGGAGAAGGTACGCACTACCTTGCGGCGGGTCTCACGCAACGGCCATAGCCATGCCGAGTCGATGTGCGCGTGTCCGATCGCCGTCATCTGTTGAGCCGATGAGTTCGCCCCCGAGCCAAGGTGCCCGGCAAGGATTTCTCGAGCCTGTCCGGCACCGGCGAGGATGCCATGGAGATCGACCTCGTCGGCAGCCTGCTCCAAACAGTGAAGCAATCGGGCGCGGTGGGTGGAGTCGGACGGCAGCTGGCGCATGAGCCCGTCGAGGACATCAATGTCGAGCCACAGGTCCCACACCTCCTTGCGACGCACCGAGAGTTCCGCTCCCCTGAACTGCCACAGCGGTTCATCGCCTGCCGTGCGACGATCCCCCAGCTCAGTGGGTCCGCCCAGATGCAAGGTCATGTCGGGGTTACCAGCGGCTTCCACCCACAGCTCGATGCCCCCATCGGTCCCGATGAGCGGCTCCCCCTCGTCAGCGAATCGTTGGGCCAGCGCCCCGTGGTTGAGTGCGACCCTATGGTTGCGTGGGTTGAGGGCTTTGAGGGGGCGTCCCGAAGAGGTGTACACCATGGCTTCGGACTGGTTTCCGGCCCAGTCGCCGACGAATCCGAGGTCCATCGAGAGGTCGATCTCGTCGCCGGCGTGGCCTTCGGGCAGAGTGCCGGTGACGTGGAGCCACCAGGTACTCCATGGAGCACCCCACCAGGTTCCGGGCGGGAATGGACGGTAATCGGCGACGACGGCTTCCTCGAAGCTCACCGGTTCTCCGGGAGCTTGCCAGGCCGTCACGTCCAGTGGACAGATCTTCTTGGTGATTTCTCGCTCGAGACGCTCTTTGAGGTGACCAATGCGGTCTTGGGTGAGCTCGGTGTGATCATGCATGGTCATCCACAAGGTAGTCCAGGCCGTCGAAGGCATCGGCGAAGTCATTGAGAAGTTGCTCGGCAACGTACACGGAGTCAACTAATGGGTGGTGGCTCAGGGCTAGCAACGCGGCGGTGCGGCTGTGGTTGACAGCGGCATCGATAGTGCGTTGCTCGACGTATTTGGCGTTGACGACAAGCCCGCGAGCGTGGTCGGGTAGCTCCGGTGCAGGGAGTCGGTGGATCCCGGCACCGTCTACTCGACACGGGATTTCCACGACAGCATCATCAGGTAGGTCGGGGAGAGCCCCGCGGTTGGCAACATTGAGGATGAGTTCAGCGGGCACGTCGTTGGCGATGGCGTGCATGATCGCGAGGGCGACCTTGTCGTATCCGCCGGTTTCTAAGTCGGCCTCATCGCGCTCGAACTCCCCCGAGACCTCGCGATTGGTGGCCATGTAGGTCTCTTCACGCTCGAGGCGAGTGGCCTCCCACAGTCCGGCGACATCGTCAGTGTGTTGGGCCTTGGTGTAGAAGCGCCGCTGCTGGGCCTCCAGAAACGCCCCGCGCGGAGCCTCGGCATTCCGGTCGACGGCGAGGTCGTCGCGAGAATAGTAGTAATAGTGCAGGTACTCGTTGGGTACGGCGCTCAAGGCTTGCACCAGATCAGGACCGAAGAGCCGACCTTCCTCAAAACTCCCGATGAGGTCGGGGCGCTCCATCAGACGCGGCAGGACGTCGATGCCGTCGACCTCCAAGCTGGTGAGCCAGCCCAGGTGATTGAGCCCGCTGTATCCGATGTGGACGCGTCCGTCAGCATCGAACAGGGAGCCCAGGTCAGTCGGCGCCAGCCCGGCATTCTGCAGGGCGGAGAGGGCGCGACGGGCCAAGCCGACCGGGGAGTCACAGATACCGACCACTTGGTCTCCAAGGCGGTGCTGCATGACCTCGGTCATCACGCCAGCAGGATTAGTGAAGTTGATGACCTTGGCATGGGGGGCGTATCGCGTTATCTGTTCGACGAGGTCGAGCACCACCGGGATACCCCGCAAGGCATATGAGATACCGCCAGCCCCGACAGTCTCCTGGCCGATGACACCGCGCGCCAGACACATCGACTCGTCCAGGGCGCGTCCACGCGTTCCGGCGACGCGAATGGCCGAAAAGATGAAGTCGGTTCCCGCCAAGGCAGTGGGCAGGTCAGTGGTCGCCACGACAGACGGCGCGTTAGGCAGGCCGGGAGCCAGCTGGGACAACACTGTTTCGATGACACCTAGTCGTAGTGAGTCGGTGTCGTAAAGCCGCAGCTCGGTGACTCGTTGAGGTGAGTCGTCGCGAGCGAGGGCCTTGAATACCAGTGGAACGCGGAATCCCCCGCCACCGAGGATGGTGAGTTTCATACCGTGACGACCTCCATGCCTGTTGATTCGTAGTGGGCGTCGAGGTCCGGCGGCAGTGGTCCAGTCGTGATGACTCCACTGACGTCCTCGACGGTGAACGGGGAATGCGCTCCGACACCTGGGAATTTCTCGGAGTCGACGAGCAGGTAGCTTCGACTCGCTGCAGCGACAATCGCCTGTTTGATCTGAGCCTGGGAGCGGCTTGTGTCACGCACCCGCCCGTTGGCACTCACCCCGGAGCAGCCCAGGAAAGCTAGGTCGGCCTGATGATGAGTCAGTGCATCGGCGACGAACTGACCGTCAAAGCACTGGTATCGCTCCGACCACACTCCCCCAAGCACAACCACGGTGACGTCCGGGGCGCTCCTGAGAGCTTCAAAGACGGGCAGGGACGCAGTGAGGACGGTGACGGAGCGCTCGGTGAGCAGCCCGGACAGATGATGGACGGTGGTGCCGATGTCCATGATGATCGTGTCGCCGTCGTGAACAAGCTCGGCGGCCTTGCGGGCGATCGCAGCCTTGGCGCGAGTGCGGTGGTTCATCACGTCACCGAAATGATCGTCCACGTTCGTGACGAGTTGGATGCCTCCCCAAGAACGCTCGATGATGCCCTTATTTTCCAAAGCGATGCAGTCACGCCGCGCTGTGGCCATGCTCACGTTCAGATTCCGAGCGATGTCGACGGTTCGCATGGCAGGTCGATCCCGGAGTAGTTCGACGATCGCGTCATGACGAGCGGCCTTGAGCATATGCCCATGATAGCGATCCAGAGTCACCGATCAGAAGATTTTCGTCATTTCGATCATTTTTCATCATCCTCTCCTCCACCGGGCGCTACAGTGATCTCAAGAGCTGCCCCTCCCGGCCAGCTCAGGCACACTCGAATCAAGCATTGACAAGGTTGTTTCCTGGATATCACCTATAGTTAACCTCAGGTGCACACAGTCGTGACACCCTGAACCACTGGCGAGTGGAAGAGCCCAAACTCCCCTTGCATGGCGTCCACATCATCGGGAGTCGGCTCGGAACCCACCTCCACAGTGAACATTATTGAGCGATTTTTGTCAGTGGCGATTTCCGTTCAACCCCAGGAGGGATCTCATGAATCTGTCGCGTCGTCGTCTTCTCACCGGCAGTTTTGCTGGACTGAGCATGTTGGGAATGTCGGCATTAACCGGATGCTCGACCTCCGCCGATCCCACGTCCGGCAAGGGTGCCGGTGACGCCAAGAAGCTCGTCCTATGGATCTGGCCGGAAGGATTCGACAAGCAGACGCTGGCTGCCGTCTCCAAGGCGCAGTCGTCTTACAGCGTGCGCCAGGACATCATCGGCGGCGACTTCAAACAAAAGCTCACCACAACCTTCACCGCAGGTTCTGGGCTGCCCGACCTCACCGGCGTCAAGGGTGAGGACATCGCCTTCTTCCGCGACCACGCTCACTACTTCGTCGACCTCAACACTCTGGGCGCCAAGGACATCAAGCCCACCTTCCTGGATTGGAAATGGGCCCAGGCCTCCACCACCGACGGCAAGCAGCTCGGCATTCCTTCCGACATCGGCCCGACGGCCCTGTTCTATCGGGCCGACATCTTCGAGCAGGCCAAATTGCCCACCGAGCCGGACAAGGTCGCTGCCCAGATCACCACCTGGGACGCTTTCATCGAGTTCGGCACCAAACTACTGGCCGCCAAGGACAAGACCTACCTGGTGCGCAACTCGGCAGGCTTGTTCGACACGATCTGGCCGCAGTGGGGTAAGGGATTCATTGACGCGAAGAAGACCTTCATCGGCGACCAAGACCATATTCGCAAAGCCTGGGACATCGCTGTCACGGCGCTTAAGGCCGGCATCGTCGCCGGGATCCAGTCCAACACCTCCGATTCGGCTGCTGCCGTCAATGAGGGACGTCTACCTGCCGATTTCGGCGCCTCCTGGCACCTGGCCGATCTCATCGTTGACGCTCCCGAAACGAAAGGCAAATGGCGAGTCTGCGCCCACCCCGGACCAGCCATCAACCAGGGCGGCTCGTTCCTGTCCATCCCCGCGGGCGCGCCCGATCCCAAAGCCTCCTTCGCGGCGATCCGCGAACTGCTCAGCGTGGAGTCTCAGGTGCGCGAGTACGTCCACAATGGCAACTTTCCCGTCTCACCGAAAGCCTACGATGATCCGAAGGTTTCCGGGCCAGTGGAATTTCTCGGCGGCCAGCATGCCGCGAAGGTCTTCGGAAAAGCTGCTGAGTCGGTACGTCCGATCTACGAAGATTCGCACTCCGATGCCGTGTCCGCCCCATTCAGGGCCCAGTTGGAGCAGGTCGAGTCCTCAGGCAAGAATCCCGAGACCGCCTGGAAGGACGCCGTCTCCGAGGCCAAACGAATCGCCAAGCAACTGCATCTCACCGTCAGGTGACACAGCTTTCAACGTGAGTTCTGTGACGAGATGAATCCTGCGAACACCACCGTTGAAACCGTGCCCACGGGTGAGCTGCGTCGCTCTTCCGTGGGCCGGCGGATGCGCAAAGCGTTGCCGATATATGCCGCTCTGAGTCCGTATTTCTTCTTCTTCCTCATCTTCGCGGCTTTACCGATGGTCTTCACCCTGCTACTCGCGTTCACCGACTGGTCAGGGCTGGGGGACGCCAACTTCGTCGGTCTGGAGAATTTCAAGTACCTGGTCAGCGACCACCTGTTCTACAAGTCGCTGGGCAACACACTCATTTTGTGGGCAATGGGCACGATCCCGACACTCATCATCGCCACGATCGTCGCCCTCATGCTGAACAAGACGATGCGGTTCTCCACGACGTACCGGGTCATATACCTCGTGCCGAACATTACGTCGATGGTGGCAATGGGCATTCTGTTCAGTTCAATCTTCGCTAGCCAGTTTGGGCTCGCGAACGCCATCCGCAATGTGCTCGGCCAGTCGAACATCGCCTGGTTACAAAGCGAATGGGGCATCAAGATCGCGATCTCATCGCTGACGATCTGGTCATTCGTCGGGTACAACGCTCTGCTCATCCTCGCCGGGCTGCAAGCTATTGACAAGGCTCAGTACGAGGCAGCCGCCATCGACGGGGCGAACGGGTGGCGCACGTTCTTCCACGTCACTTTGCCGCAGCTTCGAGCCATCGTCCTGTTCATCACCCTCATGTCGACGATCGGTTCGTTGCAGAGCTTCACCGAAGCCCAGGTGATCACCAGCTCCGAATCCACCGGGGCAGCCTCTGCTGGTGGGGTGAACAATTCCGGTCTAACGATGGTGCTCTATTTCTACTCGGTGGCCTTCCAGGAGAACCGGTACGGCTACGGTGCGACGATCGCCTGGGGAGTGTTCGTCATCGTGCTGTTCTTCTCGATCATCAACTGGCTCGTCACCCGCGAGCATGATCGCGAGGCGACGCGATGAGACGGCCCGTACGTACGGCCCTGCGGCACATCTTCCTTGTCCTGGGCGGATTGGTCTCGCTGTTCCCGTTCTACTGGATGCTCGTGCTGGCCAGCCGACCTTCCTCGGCAATCTACAAATATCCCCCAGTGCTCACACCTGGTGACCGTCTAGGCGAGAACATCCGCACCATCACGGACAAGATCAACATCTGGGCTGCCATGGCTAATACGGCCCTGGTGGCGGTGACGGTGTCGGTGCTCGTGCTGCTCATCTCCTCACTGGCAGCCTTCGCCTTCGCCAAGTTCGATTTTCCCGGCAGGAAAGTGCTCTTCGCTGTAGTCCTGGCGACCTTCCTGTTGCCCACCCAGCTAGCGACGATCCCGCAGTTCGTCCTCATGAGCAAGATTGGGTGGGTGGGCGATCTCAAGGCCGTCATCGTGCCTTCCCTGGCAAGTTCGTTCGGAGTGTTTTGGCTGCGCCAGTACGCCACCAACGCCATCCCGAAGGAACTGTTGGAGGCGGCCACCCTGGATGGCTGCGGCTTCTGGCGCCAGTACGCGCACGTGTGCGTGCCTATCATCCGTCCTGCCATGGCATTCCTAGGGATCTTCACCTTTATCGGCTCGTGGAACGACTTCATGTGGCCCCTCATCGTCCTCAACGATCCCAGCAAGCTGACTTTGCAGGTCGCATTGAGCCAGCTCAAAACAGCACACGGCACTGACTACGGCATGCTCATGGCCTCCTCACTCATCGCCGTCGTCCCGCTGTTGCTCGTGTTTGCCATCGGCGCCAAGCAGCTCATCGCCGGTATCTCGGAGGGAGCAGTCAAGAGTTGAGCTGCGTCGAAACAAGGCAAACCCTGGCGGCAGCTCTGTCGATCGGCACTGCGTCACAGCCTGGAGGTCGTCGTTGCTGACGCCCACCAGAGCGCGCCTGCGATGAGCTGGCCTGCGTTCGTCCTGCTCGTTCTCGCATTCTTGTCACCCCCTACCACGCGCATTCGTCTTACTCGGCATGGTTGCCCACGGAGCGACGAAGCAGAGATAGACAGATTCCTACACGGCACGCGGTCGGTAAACTTCGACTGACGAGCAACTGGAGGTGCCATGCCTGATCCGATCCGCGTCATCCTCGTCGACGACCAGTCCCTCGTACGCTCGGGATTCCGCATGCTCATCGAGGCCGAGGACGACATGGAGGTTGTCGCGGAGGCGTCCAACGGCGTCGAAGCCCTCGACGTGCTGCGGCGAATGCCGGTCGACGTCGCCCTCATGGACATCCGGATGCCACAGATGGACGGTGTCGAGGCCACCCGGCGTATCACTGAATCACCACTGGACACCAAGGTGCTGATTCTCACCACCTTCGACCTCGACGAGTACGTCTACGCCGCCCTCAAGGCTGGCGCCTCGGGATTCCTCCTCAAGGATGCCCGCCCCACTGAGCTGTTGAGCGCGATCCGCAACGTCGCTGCTGGTGACGCGGTCGTCGCCCCATCTGCCACTCGACGCCTGCTCGACCACGTCGTGCCCACCCTGCCCAGCGACCCCAAGGCTGCCGACAAGCGGCTGTCGGTGCTGACGGACCGCGAGCGGGAGGTGTTGGTGGAGATCGCCAAGGGGGCGACGAACGCCGAGATCGCCCAAACCCTCTACATGGCAGAGGGAACCGTGAAAACTCACATCGGTCGACTACTATCAAAATTGGAGTGCCGAGACCGGGTTGGCCTCGTGCTTTTTGCCCATGAGGTCGGTCTCATCTGACAACTTCAGACCGGACATATATTCGATATTGGATGCGCCCAGCGTCCACATTATTATTCACGTCACCTAAGGCGTGAGGGGCATCGTCCACCTGTCGATGCCCCCTTCGGGAACCATGAAAGGCATCATGAGCGACCACAACCGATCTTACGAATCTGACGAGCCCTGGCAGCCGAGCCACGCAGCCCCCGGCGAGCCGGGATCCCCCGGGTCCCCGCGACACGGTGTCCCCTCTGAGCAGGGTTCCCCATCGGCGTGGGCCAAGCCCTCACCCCAGCGCGGCGGGGAGCAGGACCAGCAGCTGAGTCAGCCGTGGGTACGACCACAATCGCCTGATCCTCAACCGGCTCACGCCGGCGGATCCTTCCCGGAACGGGCTGAGTCCGCCCAGCCTTCCCGCGCCACCAGCTCAGCCCGTTCCGGCGATCTGGCTCCTGGACTGCTGGACACCCCCCTCGAGACGGACGCTGCCGCTGGTATCGACCTCACCAAGGTCTATGGGGACGGGGAGACCCGGGTCACCGCCCTGGATTCCATCAACGTTCGCTTCACCCGCGGCACCTTCACCGCGATCATGGGCCCGTCCGGATCCGGCAAGTCAACCCTCATGCACTGCCTCGCCGGCCTGGACCGGATCACCTCCGGTCGAGTGTTCCTGGCTGGCCAGGAGATCTCGGGCCTTCCGGACCCCAAATTGACGACCCTGCGCCGCGACAATGTCGGCTTCATCTTCCAGTCGTTCAACCTGCTGCCAATGCTCACCTCTGAGGAGAACATCCTGCTCCCCCTCGACCTGGCCGGGCGTAAGCCTGACAAGGCCCTGTGGGATCAGCTCATCACCGGTCTGGGCATCGCTGATCGCCTCAAGCACCGTCCCTCGGAGCTGTCGGGTGGTCAGCAACAACGCGTCGCCTGTGCCCGCGCCATGATCACCAAGCCGCATGTCGTCTTCGCTGACGAGCCCACCGGCGCCCTGGACTCCAAGTCGGGAACGAACCTGCTGAGCTACCTGCGCCACTGTGTCGACGACCTGGGTCAGACGATCATCATGGTCACTCACGACGCCAAGGCTGCTTCCTATGCCGACCGCGCCCTCATGCTGCTGGACGGCCGTATCGTCGACGACCTCCCCTCCCCCACCGCTGAAGCGGTCAGCGAGGCGATGGCCGGGTTGGAGGGCTGATGTTCACCGAAGCTCTCAGGGAGCTGCGGCAGCATCCAGGCAGGATGGCCGCAACCCTCACTGCCATCGCGGTGTCCGTCGGGTTCCTCGTCGGCATCTCGATGTTCGTACGAACCCAGGGAGTGGCCTTGGGCAAGGAGCAGGCGGTTGCCACCTCGAAGGCTGACGCCGTCGTCTACAGCGCCGACACCGAGACCAATCCCAAGGACATCACTCAGGGGATTCGCGACACTCCCGGCGTCCGGACCGTCGACATCGTCCAGTCCACCACCATGGCCGCCTCTCATGGCCAGGACTCCACGATGATTGATGTCCACAAGACGCCGGCAGAACCGTTCCGTTGGTCCTCGGTGACCTCGGGCAACTGGCCATCAGGACCCGGTCAGATCGCGCTGTCCAAGGCGGCAGCCGAGAATCTGCACGTCAGTGTCGGGGACACCGTCGACATCACCGGTAAGAACATCAAGGTGGTGGGAATCACCGACGACGCGGACGCCCTGCAGACCGCTCCGGCCTACAGCAGCGAGGACGTCAGCCAATTCTTTGACACCTGGATCGTCAAGGCCAAGGACGGGACGACTCCCCAGCAACTCGTCACCAACCTTGAGAAGACCCTGCCCACCGTCAAGGGTGCCCCCAAGTTCAACACCGGCGAGGAGTACGGCTCGACGATCGAGACCGCGACCGATCATCAGAAGAAGACCGTCACTGACCTGGCTCAGGGATTCGACGTCACCAAGTACCTGCTGATGGTTTTCGGAGCCATTGCCCTGCTGGTGGGTGCGATCATCATCACGACGACCTTCCTCATCCTGTTGGCCCAGCGACGCCGTCAGATCGGTCTCATGCGGGCTGTCGGAGCGTCGAGCGGTCAGGTGAGGAAGCGAGTTCTCGGCGAGGCGATCCTGCTGGGTGTCATCGGATCGGCCCTGGGGGTCGTGCTCGGAATCCTGCTGACGGTCGCTGGCACTGCCTACACGGGCGCCTTGGCCTTCGGGCTGGAATGGCCTTGGAAGGACATCGTCATTGAGTTCTTCATTGGCATCGTCATCACGGTTCTGGCCGCCTTCCTGCCGGCGCTTCGAGCCACTCGCGTGGCACCTCTGGAGGCGCTGCGCCCGGTTCCGACGGTGGAGCAGAAGCGCCGGGTCGGACTGGCACGGATCATCATCTGTTCCCTGCTCACAGTGATCGGAGTCATCACCTCCGTGGTGGCGATCACCGGGCACGGCAACGGAATCATCGGCTGGGCCCTCCTGTCAGCGGCCTGCCTGTCGCTGGCCTTCCTCATCGCCACACCGTTGTATGTGCCGTGGCTCATCAAGGGGTTCGGATTCCTGTTGCGCCCGCTGGGGCCGACAGCTCGACTTTCGACCTCCAATGCCACCCGCAACCCGACCCGTACCTCTCTGACGGCGGTGGCCCTCATGCTGGCCATCGGACTGTCGGTGACCCTGCAGGTCGGCATCTCCACGACGCGGACGACGGTCATGGACCAGATCGACGAGCACTATCCGATCGACATCACCTTCACGAACAGTCCCAGCCATGACCCCAACAGCGACGAGCCCAAGGTGGGAACCCTCGACCCGTCGGCCATCAAGTCGGTGCAGAACCTCCCGAACGTCAAGGACTCCGTCATCCTCAAGGGCGGGTTCGTCGAGACGGACGTGTCACCTCAGACCCACATCGTTTCCGCCGACAAGGACAAGATTGCCAAGGTCGCGCCCTCGATTGCCAAGGAGATGAAACCTGGGGTCGCGCTGATGTCCTCTATGGGCAACTCACCGAAGACGATGGACTTCTCGTCTTCCAAGGGAAAGGTGTCTCTCAAGGTCAAGGAGGTCAACGGACTCCCCTACAACGACATCCTGGTCACCGAAAAGGACATGAATAAGATCGTTCCTTCCGTGGGCGACCAGGCTGCCTGGGTCCACCTCGAGGACCGGAGCAATCTGGCCTCGGTGTTGACGGTGATGATCTCCTCGTCGACGAACATCGATTCGCAGCACATGGATGTTGGCGGCGGTGCCCTCATCGGCGGCATCGTCGAGCTGATCCTCAAGGCCCTGCTCATCGTCATGACGGCTCTGCTGGGTGTTGCCGTGCTCATCGCCCTCATCGGTGTGGCCAATACCTTGAGCCTGTCGGTACTGGAACGACGGCGCGAGTCGGCACTGCTGCGGGCCATGGGCATGCAACGGCGCGGACTACGGCTGATGCTGCTCTACGAGTCGATCCAGGTCGGTATGGTCGGTGTCATCGTCGGAATGGTGGCAGGGTTCTACTTCGCCTGGCTGGGCATCCGGTCTATATTCCGGGTGGCCTCGGACACGATTCCGGTGCACTTCTCGATCGACTGGCCCTGGACCCTCGGTCTCATCGCAATCTGCTTGGCGGCGGCTTGCCTCGCCTCGGTCCTCCCGGGCCGACGCGCCGCCATGGCTGCCCCCACTGAGGCGTTGGCAGACGAGTGAGGGTTTCCACCGCCCGATCTATCTGCGTGATGACGACCGGCCGTGTCCTTCGGGGCACGGCCGGTCCTCTTGGTGGGGAGTCTTGTCGTGACGGCCACCGGACAACACTCCCGTGAAGACGGACAACACTGAGCGTCACATGGGCAACACCCTGACCCCGGCAGGCAACACCGTGGGCAACGTCCCGCCGATGGACTTGGGGCATCGCCGATCCCGAGAGGTGCTGCCATGACAATGATGATCCACCGCCGTCTGGACTCCCACTGGGCCGAGATGTGCGCCCATCCCCGCGCCGAATGGCGTGCCAATCTCCTCTGCGCCGGGTGTGAGCCCGAGGACCTGCCCCGGACGCTACGTACCGACGACGTGGCTGCCATCCGGGCCCTCATCGCCGCTCGCAGTGGCGCTGGCCAGACATCGGAATTCGCCGGGATGGCGCTGATCCAGGCGATCCTGCCAGCCCTCGTTGTCATGGCAAGCAGGAATCGGCGGACATGTCTGGACGATTACGTCGGTCAGGCGTGGCTGGTCATCGTCAATTTCCCACTGACGCGCAACCACAAGGTGTGCACGAATCTGGCCTTGGACTGTCTGCACGTCGTCTCGGCGAGGCTACGCGCGACGAGCAGGGAAACCCCGGTCGAGGTCGTGGACATGAGTGCGCCTGAGATGCCGGACAACCCCGGCCAGGTCGCCTCGGAACTGCTCACCGCCGCCGAGGAATTGGGAATCATCACCTCAGTCAGCGCGCCGGTCCTGCGCAGCGTGTGGGTGGATGCCCTGGATTCCGCATCCGCAGCGCGACGCCACGGGATGAGTCCTGAGGCAGTGCGTGCCCGGTGCTCTCGGGCGAGTCGAGCCATGAGGAAGCGCCGTGACGAGTTGCTAGTCGCGTCATGAACAGGATTGTCATGCCTGCGACGTATGCTGTTCGCCGTGACGAAGTTCAAGCGTGTCATGGCCCTGCTGGGGGTCATCTACCTGACCACGGTGGGCTGCCTGTACCTAGTGCTGGCCGAACGCAGTGACGATTTCATTCGCAACAGTCAGGTCATCCAGGGAACCGTCACAGCCGTGTACCTGCACGACCCCGTCAATACCGGAGCCACCAGGTATCTCATGCACACCGAGGGCGGCAACGTCGCCATCATCAAGTACACCTATGACGGTGTCACCGACACCGTGCCGTCGAATCCGTATCGCAACGTCAAGAAGTACCAGGTCGGGCAGCAGGTCGATCTGGTCATCCGGTCCACCCCAGGACATCCCGAGGATGCCATTGTCGCCGTGCGTGATCACACCATCCTCGGCCTGCGCCTCGTCCCGTGGGGATTCCTGGCCTGTGCTGTCCTCATGGCGGCCTGGTTCTGGCGTGACTCTCTCAGGTCCCAACGCCGGCGTCGCACCACGTCACACCGACAGACACCAGCCGCCGTCGAAGGGTGACCGTAATTCCGGGGGAGTCGCAGCAGCGACGGCCTCTCGTCCACCAGAACAGCTCAATCGGCCAGCAGCCAGCCCAGAAACTCCTTGAGATCGCCGGTCTCACCGTCACGTCCGCCGCGACCAATGTGCATTGGCGGTGAAGAGGGCTCCAGCTTGACCCCGCGCATCCGCTCCATGAAGCCACCCGGGACGACGAGCTGGTAGTACTCGCCGTGTTCGCCGATGGCCAGGGAATGCTTGGCGTTGAGGTACCAACCTCGTCTGTCCGTCCGCGCCTCGTGGCCATCCATGAGCTGGGCCCGCAACGGCTCGGGTGTCATGCCCTTGGCCCGGGCCGCCGCAAGGAAGTCGTCGATGAGTCGCTGAGCCTGAGCAGCCTCCTGACGCCGCGCCCTCTCCTCGAGTTCGATGCGGAGTCTGGCGTCCTCGGCGCGTTTGCTGGTCACGGATCGAGGGTACGGCACCTCGGAGATGGTGCATGCCTTGGGCGGCGTGAACGCGTCACAAGAGTGATCGAACAGCGTACCGACGCCATCGGAAAGATGCACTACTGGCCCGAGCGCAATCGCATCGGATTTGACGAGATCGAACTTCACGACGGGTACCTGCATACTCCCGCCAAGGCCACAGCGCTCCGGCTTGCCAGGACGACGATCTCGTGTGGTTACGCGACCATACCGGGACGGCCAGTGACGAGGATTACATCGATGACGGTGTCGAAGGACGCTGAATCGTCCCCAGGACAAGGACCACGACAGAAGCGGGGCGGGGAATGATATCCGCAGCCCCGCCGATCCCACTCGATCAGAACAGTCCGATGATCTCCCCGCTGTCATCGATGTCGATGCGCTCGGCCGCTGGGTGACGTCCCAGGCCCGGCATGGTGCGCATGTCACCACAGATCGCGTAGATGTACCCGGCACCCACAGCGGCCCTCACCTCGCGGACAGGCAGACGCCATCCGGTCGGGGCCCCTTTGAGGGAGGGGTCGTGGGACAGGGACAGGTGGGTCTTGGCGATGACGACCGGGAAGTTCCCGTAGCCGAGATCCTCGAAGTGGGCGAGCTCCTTGGCCGCGGCCGGAGCGATGTCGACCCCGTCAGCTCCGTAGACCTTGGTGGACACCTTGGTGAGCTTGTCGACCAGGGAGTCCTCGAGATCGTAGGTGTAGCGGAAGTCGGTGTTCTGGTCGCACGCCGCAACGACCGCACGAGCCAGATCGACGGCGCCGTCGCCACCGTCGACGACATGGGTCGAGGCGGCGAAGTGAGCACCGGCCACCTCTGCCACCTTACGGACGGCGTCGATCTCGTCGGGATGGTCGCTCGGGAAGACGTTGAGGGCCACCACCGGGGAGACGCCGAAGTCTCTGACGATCTCGATGTGCTTGCGCAGGTTGGCGGCACCGGCAAGGACGTCGTCAGGATTGTCCTCAAGCATCGCCGGGGGCAGGGGCTTTCCAGGAACGACCTTGTAGCGACCGGCATGGGTCTTGAGGGCACGCACGGTGACGACGAGGACGGCGGCGTCGGGGCGCATACCACCGAGGCGGCACTTGATGTTGAAGAACCGCTCGGCGCCCATGTCGGCGCCGAATCCGGCCTCCGTCAGCAGGTAGTCGCCGCAGCCGATGCCGACGCGGTCGGCGATGACCGACGAGTTGCCCGTGGCGATGTTGCCGAAGGGGCCGGCGTGGACGAGCACTGGGCTGTTCTCGGTGGTCTGCAGCAGGTTCGGCTTGATGGCGTCCTTGAGGATGACCGCCATCGACCCGGCGGCATGCAGGTCCTCCGCGGTGACTGGCTCCTTGGAGCGGTTGTAGCCGATGACGATACGTCCAAGCCGGGCGCGCAGGTCTGAGAGTGAGGTGGCCAGGGCCAGGATGACGCCCACCTCGCTGGCCGCAGTGATGTCGAATCCGCTCTGACGGGGGATGCCGTCAATTCGCGATCCAAGGCCGACGATGGTGTTGCGAAGGGCACGGTCGTTGATGTCGACGACGCGACGCCATGAGATGGAGTGAGGCTCGATGTCGAGCTCATTTCCGTGGTGCAGATGGTTGTCGATCATGGCGGCCAACAGGTTGTGGGCCGCACCAATAGCGTGGAAGTCACCGGTCAGGTGCAGGTTGAGCTTCTCCATCGGCAGCACTTGGGAATACCCGGCGCCAGCGGCACCGCCCTTGATGCCGAAGGTCGGGCCCATGGAGGGTTGACGCAGAGCGAGCACGCTGCGCTTGCCGATCTTCTCCAGTCCTTGAGCCAGACCGACTGCTGTGGTCGTCTTGCCTTCGCCAAGGGGTGTGGGGGTGATGGCCGTGACGACGACGTATTTGCCACGCGGACGATCCCTGTTCTGCTTGATGACCTCGAGATCGACCTTGGCGACATCGCGCCCGTAGGGCTCGATGCACCTTTCCTCAATGCCAGCCCGAGCTGCCACCTTTTCGATGGGGTCAAGGTGGGCCTCACGAGCAATTTCCAGATCCGACTTCATCGTCATGGCCCCAATCATGGCGCGTTGTCAGGCCCTTTGCACACCTTTACGGACAGCAACATTGCAACCACGCCGTCTCCCGCCCCATGAGCGCGACGTCATGAGCCAGGAGCGCTCGACGAATCGTCAGCTCCTGGCCCGGGTCTGCTCCACCTCACCCAGGTTTTCCTTGAGGTCATCGGCGTAGGAACCGAGCAAGCTGCCGAGGGCCTCGTCCTCCCCCATGGGCTTGGCCAGCCGCCACAGGATGAAACCGATGACGGCCCAGACGAGCAGGACGAGGTACTCACCAGGCCACACCAGCGAGGTGTTCGTTCCCGGCCAGATCGCCATGACGACCGTGACGAGGGCGCCGACAGCTCCCACCCATGGCAGCCATCCGGCATGGTACTTGGAGCGCAGGTGGGGGTACTTCTTCGGAAGGGTGGACAGGGTGATGACGACGATGATCCACACCAGTCCGAGGTAGATGCCACCGGTGTCGAGGAACCACAGCATGGCGCCCGGGCCTAGGGCTCCCAGCAGCAAGGTCATGACAGTGGTGAGCAGAATGGCCCTGCGGGGGGCGCCACTCTCCTCGTCCACTGCGGCGAGGCCCTCCGGGAGGAGCCTGGCCCTCGCCATCGCGACGACGATGCGGGAGATCGCCATGAACAGACCGAGGAAACTCGTCAACAGACCACAGATGGCAATGATCCAGGCTCCCCAGCCGAGGATCGGGAAGCCGGCAGTGGTGTAGGCATCGATGGTGCCCAGGTGCATCTTGGCGACGTCCTGCCAGGGAAGGATCCAGGCCGAGGAGGCCAGCACCAAGCAGTAGAACAAGGTGGCCGTCAGGACGGTGAGGACGGTGATGCGACCGATCTTGCGGGCAGGGATGTCGGCGTCCTCGGCCAGTGCTGCCACCAGCCCGAAGCCTGCCATGTAGGTCATACCGGGCACGACGAAGCGGAGGGTGTCGCCGAGGGCATTGGCGTCGGCCCGGTAGGGCGGGATGAAGTTGCTGGGGCTGCCAGTGACGAGCGCCGTGACGACCAGGGCGAGTCCGATGACGACCATAGCGACGAAGAGAACGGTCTGGATCTGACCGGAAAGGCTCACTCCGAACCAGTTCATTGCCGCAATGATCAGGGTCAGGACGACGCCGATTATCAATACAGTCATATCGACTGACTCCCTGTTGACTGAATACAGGGACACGGATCCCAAATTCGGCCAAATCTTTTCCAAAAGATACCCAAAAGCTGTCACATAAAAAGCAGTGGATGAAAGATAAGCGCCAGTGAGGAGCCAACCAGTGGCAAAGGATGCCCTTCTACCGAGGCCGACGTAGGAATAGACGACTTCGCCCCCAGCTCTGGGAAACAGCGTTGTCAGCTCGCTATAAGCCAGAGCCACACAGGATGCCAGCAAGCCTCCGAGGAGCATGCCGAAAATCATGCCTCCAGCACCGTACTTGTCGAAAAATTTCGAGTTCGTGTAAATCCAACTCGAGCCGATCAATCCGGCCACCCCGAGGGCAAGGAGCTGGAAGAATCCTAGGCCCTTCTTGAGTTCAGCCATGGCAACTCCTTCATTGTCAGCCCAACGCCGCATTGCATTGCAGGGCATTAATTATGCTACATGAACGATATATATAGTTTCGGGCAGAACGATCAGTCATCCGTGGGGCAGCTGCGCATGCGGTGAGCACAGCCCCGACGTCGATCCAACGCCGACCGATACGGGTGGTTAGAAGCTAGCCGCTCTACCTTCCCAAGTCCACACCCCTGTTGTTGAACTCCTCATGAAATGGCGTTCAAGGGCCTTTTCAGGCTGTCCCCCACCGGCCATGCGCGCGCAACCAGCGACGGATCCGCCCAGGATCCCCTTCCCACAACCCTCTAGGATCGAGGCAGGCCGGCCCCGAAGGAGACCATGTGTTCTGGCAGAACCTGCGCCACCTGTGGCGACGCCACGATTTTCGAAGGATTCTCGGAGTCCGCGTAGCGACACAGGCGGCCGACGGCACCCTGCAGGTGGGAATGGCCTCCCACGTGCTGCTCTCTCCCGAGCAGCAGCCTGACGCGTGGTCGATCACGATGGTGCTGGCCATCACCTTGTTGCCGTTCAGCATCATCGGGCCCTTCATCTCTGTCGTTCTCGACCGTTGGTCACGTCAGCGAATCCTCGTCTACACCGACGGCCTGCGCTGCCTCATCGCGATCGGGCTGGGGATCCTGGTCTGGGACGGCGCACGCGACAGACCCTCTCACCTGGCCCTGCTCGTCGGATTGCTCATCGCAATGAGCCTCAACCGCTTCCTTCTCACGGCGTTGGTGGCGGGGCTGGAGTACACCATCGACAAACGCGACTACCTGACGGCTTCCTCGATCATGCCGACGATTGGCCCCCTGGGACTCATGATTGGTGCCGTCGTCGCGGCCGCCGTTCGAATGATTGCTGGACACTACATGCCGGTTCACCATGCCGACACGATCATCTTCTGCATCTCTGCGGTACTCTTCGCGATTTCTGTGGCACTTGGTCTTCAGTTCTCGCGCCGAGAACTCGGGCCACCACTGCTGGACCGCTCCCAAACGCTGCGTGCTGTCGCCGAGGATGTCGTCGACGGTTTCCGTTACCTGGGAAAGGTGCCCCTGGTGGGCAATTCCCTCACTCTCATCGGCGCCCAGCGAGCACTCTTCGGCGTCTATTCGGTGGCCATGATCCTGGGTTATCGCAACCGTTTCCACGTGCAGTCCGACATCAACGGGGCCATGGCTGACATGACGATCTGGGCGATGGCGATGGGGGCTGGCTTCGTGCTGTCGGCCGGATTCATGCCGATGCTGGTACACGGGCTGGGCATGAGGAAAGCCCTCATCAGCCTGCTGGTCGGCACCGCCGTCATTCAGGCCTTCCCAGGGGCCATCCCGAACCGCTGGGGTCTGCTGGTCGCCGGCTTCCTCATCGGCCTTTTCGCCCAGTCCCTGAAAGCCGGGGTCGACACCATCTGTCAGGCCCATGTTTCTGATGGTTACAAGGGCCGAGTCTTCATCGCCTACGACATGGTCTACAACGCATTGTTCGTGGGAGGCTCCGCCCTGGCGGCCCTCGTGCTTCCGGTGCACGGACTGTCTGGCCCGCACATGATTGGTCTGGCACTCTCCTACCTCGTGGTGGCCGGAATCTTCATCCTGGCCACCCGCGCACAGGGTGACGATGTCTTCGACAAGGGCAGCGCCATGGGAGGTCTTCCCACCGGCAGTTGAGGAGTGACGCTCACACCACCCGGGCCCGCACGTGGCCTTCCATCACCTCCTGGAGGACCGAAATCGTCTCCTCCGACAGGTCGACGCCAAGACGGCGAGCCTGCCGCGACAGCACGTAGACCAACCGTTCAACCTCGCCACGATCGTCGAGTTCGTCAGCGAGTTTGATGCGCGCCACCAACAGTACTTCGTCCTCAGGGCAGGCGACGGTGGCACGCGCCAAGGCCCTGGATGCCAGCTCAAAGTCGCGGTTCTCCATGGCTCGACGGGCCACCTCGACCCCGATGTCACGGATCATCTGAATCATGTCGATGCGCCATTCCTCGGCCCAGTGCCACTGACCGGGAGCGGCGTCAGCCAACGGGGCACCACGAACGAGGTCCATGGCCGAGACGAGATTGGCCAGCGGGGCCGTCGAGACCCCTCCCGCGACAAGCAGTTCAAGCCGTTCCCAGTCGCTACTGACGACATCTGCCAGACGCAGGGAACCGTCATACCCTTCGGGCAGGTAGGCCCGACCGTTATCATCGGCGCCCAGCCATCGCCGCAGTCGGGAGACGTTGGACCGTCGGGTCGGCTCGGCAACCATGAGGGCGTCAGCCATCTGCACCGATCGCGCGCCAGGATGGCACAGCAACCAGGCGCAGTACTCAAGGCATTGCCGCCGAGCCTTGGTCGGCGGATTCCCGCGAGCTCCCACGAGGTCGACCGGGCCAAGGAGGCGCAGGACAGGAGAGGATACTGCGCCGACGGGGACGGGCAACTGAGCGACATCACTCAGTGCAGTTGGCGTGAGCACGTGTTCCTCCTCGACGGTCGTATGGGCATCACTGGGCGGCAGTACTGCGCAGGTCTTGGCCACCATCGTCGGAGGGCTGGACGTCTCCTCCCCTCGCCGTGGCTCCCACCAGGGGGCAGGCTCGGTATCAGTTCGAGCAGTGGTTTCGAGCAGCTCGACGACGGCACGGCGCATCGGTGCGGTGACGATCTGGGGTGTGAAAGCCTGACCGTCCAGCTCGGCATGATCGGGGCCGGTGACGATGACCCTCCGGCCACATGTGCTTGGCATGACGACGACGATTCCCGCCTCGACCACGGATGACGGGTTCGGAAGGTCGAGGGGCTGAGAGGACAACACGACCCTGGTGATCGATGGGTGCTGACTACTGGGACCGTCAGGATGATCTGCCAGCCCCTCGACGATTTCCTCGGCGTCAGCACACTGCACATCGTCACTTCCGGCCCGTGACAACCACGCGAGGTCGTCACCGACGGCGACGATGTCGATTCCGCCGGACCATGGCGCCGCGACAAGGGACAGACTGATCGATGCCACCACCGCGGAGGCCAACTCGGCAGTGGCGTCAATACCCAGGAGACCGCCGGTATCGGCGAGGTCCAGCACGACTGGGGTGTGCGGGTCAGTGGTTCCCAGGACGACGGTCGTGGGCGTCAGGGTGTCGGCACTGACAGGGTCCGTACTGACGGCGTCGTCACCGCGTGACGTTGCTTCGTCCCCGTGATCGGCCGCGGTGTCGAGCATTCTCTTGGCGCGACGCGGCGGTCCCGACACGGTAGGAATTCGTCGGCCCAGCGGGCGGGTGAAGAGCTGCTGCCGCCGTCGAGCAGCGATTGTGCCGGCCACCCCACCGGCCAGGAACAGGCTCAAGCCCGCCAACCCGGTACGGAGGATCTCGGCAGGGTCCTGACCTACCCCGGCGGCAGCCACCGCTTCCTCGGGTCGAGGAGTCGGGACATCTGAGGGAGGCGCATCTGGCTGCAGCGCGCTCTGAGCGATATCTGCACCGGACGCCTCGTCGTCGTGGCCGGGGAGAGCCTTCTCCGGCTCGGTCATGGCAGCTTCGTCCATGTCGGCCACTGACGTCGACGCGGCCTGTTCAGATTCCGGGGCAGGCACGACGAGCTCCCAGCCGGGCTCGATGTGGTCAGGGTCCGTGACGATTCCCGCATTGAGATGCCAGAGGGACGGCCAGGCTTCGGCATCACCGAGCCAGGTGCGTGCGAGCCCGCTGAGGGTGTCCCCTTCCTGAACGGTGACAGTTCGGACGTCATGGTCGTCAACGGACGGGGTGAGCCGATCGAGCTGGTCCGCGTCGAGGGGATGGCCAGCACCGGTATGCCCATTGGGGATGGTCATGGTGGCCCCGGGAAGAGCGAGTTCCTGACCGACGGCCAGGTGGTCGACGTCGATCCCGGGATTGGCGGCCGCGATACGTCGCCATGAGGTGCCGTCTCCGTACCAGGTTTCAGCTATCGCCCACAGGTCGTCATGGGGGCCGACGGTGACCGTCATGACATCCTCGTCAGGGGCAGGCTCAACCTCAGCACTCGCCTGCACCTCGTCTGCAGGCTGCGGCGTCGCGGCAGCCGTCGCCACGATCGGCGCCGGGGTGGGAGGAGCGGCCGAGCGCGTCAGAGGGGACAGGACTGTCAGGCTCGCCACGAGTAGTCCGGCAGCGATGCTCTGAACTGTGCCCAGCCCTGGAAGCTTGATGTGGCGACGCTGACTGGTCGCCAGTCCGACGATCTCCGAGACCACACAGACCGTGAAGACCGCCCACGCCAGCCAGCCGACGACGGTGGCAATTCCAAGAAGGATCGTCCCGTCATCAGGGGTGAGCCAGCCTGACGGACGCAACAAGGTGGTGGCGTCGAGACGTCCCCATGCCACCAGGGCAGCTGGGGAACCGAGGACAAGGATGATGAGGGCCACGAAGGCCGCGAGACCGCGCATTCGGGCGCGGAGAGATGCGTCATTCATACGTGTCGCTCCCGATGACTGTCGACGGTGGAATGTGCCGTCGACTCGACGTGGAGGGCGCCCGGCATTCCCGGAACGAGAAGGTCGGAGAGCCTGACAGTGCACCTCACCCGGGCGGAGGTGACTCCCGTGGACCCCACTGGCAGGGCAAGGGCCGATGAGTCGATGCTGATCGCAGGATCGCTGCACCTGCTTCCGGCAAGTTCGGTCATGGCGACTCGCTGGCCTACCGCATGGCCTTCACCAACCGTCGAGGCGACCGATCCCGCGCGAGCGGCTACCTCGGCAGCCGACTGGGCATCGGCCCGTACCTCGGACAGCCGCCAACCCCCTGTCGTCATTGCGGCGATCATGAGGAGACTGGGCAGGATGAGCGCAGCCTCGACGGCGACTGCACCACGCTGATATCCCCGAAATTGACTATGCCGAGTCATGTCCCCTCCTCAACGGCAACGGCGTGACCTTCGACGGGGATGACAGCACCAAACAGGGTCGCTGCCTTGCCCTCGAGATCAACGCGTACCAGGGAGCCAGTGGTCGACACCCGTACCGTGACATTGGCCAGTTTGGAGGTCTGGGCCACGTCCCGAGCGACGGCTTCGGCATCACCAGCATGGGAACCACGCAAGGCTTGTACCCTGACTGCCGCCCGGGCCGCCTCGGTGGCTGTGGCCCGAGCCTGCAGCACCACCGAGGTCTGGACGACCCCGACCACCACGAGCAGGACCACCGGCCACACCAGCGACCACTGGAGAGATTCGGAAACCCCACGCTCCCGGCCTCGTCGAGACGCCTGCCTTGACCTCACTTCGGCAGGTTCGACGTCACGTACCCCTTGATCACGGTGACGACCACCGTTGCGATGGACACGGCCCCCACCAGCAGGATGGCGTTCTCGGTTGATTGGCTGAGTCCCCTCTCGTCGTGCTTCTCGACGACCGGCGGGATGCCCGCCATCATCGGCAGGACAAGGGACGCGACGGTGTTGACATGTTTCATGGCGACCTCCTTGGTCATTCGCACCGGCCTTTCCGGTGACGTCACTGGCCCCGTTGCAGGTTGGGGTGTCGAGGGTGCGAGGCATGGTCATGACGCCACCCCAGCCATGATCAGAAGCGGCGGAGTGATGAGCACCAACCCCAGGACGAGAACCGGAATGACCATCCAGATCGTCAAGGATTCGGAGGTCGTCTGAGCCTCGATCTTTTCCCGGCTGAGATGGGCATCCCTCATTTCGTTGACGCGTGCTCGCAGAGTTCCGGCCAGAGAGGCTCCCTGATCGTCGAGGCGAAGTACCTCGACGAGCTCAGCGAGCTCGGGGAGTCCCAGTTCCTCGGACAGACTCTCCAGGCCAGCCCACGGCGACTGCTGCTCCAATCGGGAACGCTCCAGCGTGGTGCGAATCCGGGCCAGGACAGGGTGATCACTCATCTGTGCGGCCTCGACGAGGGCTCGGGGCGCCGACTGATTTGCCAACCTCGCCAATGTGACGAGGTCGATGTAGACCAGCACCGCTTCGGCAGCATCCTGACGGACTGCCTTGGATCGTGACCTGATCCGGGTGTCAGGAATGAACCATCCAAGAATGGCAAGCACAACCGCCAGTCCGACAGGAGTCACCGGGAGGGCGTCACCCCATATCGCTGTCACGACTCGGGCGAGGACGGGCATCGTCATTCCGCCCACCGCCATGACAGCCTTCTCGGCGACCAAGTCACCGGGAGTCCGGCCCTGCAGCGCGAGGGTTCGACGAGACTTCTCACTGATGAGACGTGGCCACCGTGCCGCAGCGCGTGCTCCCCATCTCTCCAGCCGTCCATCCTCGGAGGCTGGATCGACGACGGCGTCCTGCCGGATAGGCGCGGACAACCCTGCCAGCGCGTCGATCAGCCTCAGGGGAGCACCGCGCCTTCCAGCGATGACGAAGATGGGTGCGGATGCCAGCAGAGCCCCACAGATGGCGGCGAGGGCAAGCGTGGACTCAGTCATGATCGGCCTCCCGCCTCAACAGGATCCGGGCGCGGCGTCGAGGCTTGCTGCGTTGCGACAGAGCGACGAGCCCGACGAGGTACAACCCGGCGTAGCAACACAGCAACACCTGGCCGACGCCGGTACGGTAGGGGGCTAGGTATTCTCGTCCCAGAGCAAGAGCACCAGCCAACACGACGGCGATGATGATGCTGACCTGGCGGACGACCACTCGCGGTTTGGCACGCTCGGCCTGGACTCCTCGGGCTGCCCGAATCCGCTCCTGGAGGGATGCCGCCAGTGCATCGAGGGTGCTGGTGGCCCCTGTTCCCCCTCGTTCTGAAGCCATCATGATCGCGGCAATGACCTGGTCGGCGTCCGCGCTGTCGAGGTCGTCAGCAAGGCCTTGGAGGGCAGTTCGGGTGTCCCATCGTGAATCTAGCCGCGCCACCATGCGAGTAAGCGGTTCCACTAGGAGCGCCGGGGCCTGACGCCGCGTCGCTCGGATGGCGTCGATGACGGACTTACCCGTCGACGCGGAACCGCTGACCAGGCGCACCCACCGTTCCAGGGCGCGCATGACGTCGAGGTCGCGCCGGGGCGGATCGGCCAGCAAGGCAGGGACGACGACAGCCAGGATCGGCACGATGAGAATCAGGACCGCCCAACCGGTCACCAGGTAACCGACGGCACCGACACCCAGACCAGTCAGACCATGCACGCGACTGCGGCGGGGCAATCGGGAGAACCAGTTGTCCACCGTTGTCCACAAACTTGTGGATTGCCCTGTGGACAACTGGTGGATGGAGGCTGACCCGATGACGATCATCGTTAGTCCTCCGACCAGGAGAACCCCCAGCAATGCCGCGACCGGTGTGCTCATGCCCATCTCGTCACCTCCGGCTCGTAATGGGAGAGTTCGGCGACAAGGGCAGGATCGGGGTGGAAGACACCGGGGCTCGTGGATGTCGGCGCGGCATAGGTGAGATGGGTGATGGGACGGCCGTTTTCCAGTGCCCCGGTTAATTGCCGGATTTCCGTGACATGACGGGTCCGGGTCCCTCCTCGCCAGGTGTCATCGACCAGGGTGACGTGGACGAGGAAGGTGATGTTGTGAGCGATCTGGCGATAGGCCTCGTCGATCGTCATGACGCCGCCCATGGCAACTCGTCCAGCCAAACGGTCCATGGTCGAGGTCGCGGAATGGGAGTGGGTGGTGCTCATGGTTCCAGCCCCGGCCTGCATCGCCTCGAACATGGCAGCTGCCTCGACGCCACGCACCTCGCCGACGACCAGGCGCGACAGGTTCTGACGCAACGCCTCCGGGATGAGATCAGCAACCGTGAACTCACCGAGGGATCGACCATCCACCTTCTCCCCCAGCCCGACGGTGGCCTGCAGGGCGACCATGTTGTCGCGATCCGGGTTGAGGTGGGTCAGCAACTCGTAATCGGTTTCGAGGGTTCCGAACCGCTCAGTGGGCGGGATCGCGTCGACGAGGGCGCGCAACAGGGTCGTCTTGCCGGCTCCCTGGTCTCCTGCAATGACGATGGATCGTCGAGCCAAGACGCCCGCTCGCAACAACACACCTACGTGATGGGGCATCATCCCGCTGGCAACGAGGTCGTCGATCGTCACCCTCGTCAGAGTGTGGTGACGGATGACGACCGACGGTCGGTAGGACAGCCCGAACCCGATGGCGTGCAGGCGGTACTCCGAGCCGAGAGCCACCGTCATGGTGGGATGGGCGTCGTCAAAGGGTCGCGGAGGGTTTGCGGACTCCCCCAGGAAGCGGATCGCCTCCACCAGTTCGTCATCACTGTCGGCAACCGGCGGGCCCGGTTCACGTCGTCCGTCCCCGTACTGGATGAAGACCCGGTCACTGCCGTTGATCTCGATGTTCTCGGCATCCGGGATCTCGAAGAGCGGTTGCAACCGTCCGTACCCGAAGATCGCATCCACGACGGCGCTGGCGTAGGCCTCCTTGGTGGACGTGCTCCACAACGCCTGACCCTCGGCTGTCAGTTTCTCGGCATGGGATTCAACCACCTGACGCACAACCGACCGGCCGAGCATCCTCACGTCATCGCCGCTGAGATCAATTCCATTGCGCTCTCGATGCGATGCACGTTCCGAGGAGATACGCTCCGACGCCTTGCGACGCAGCGCGACGACTGTGCTCCAGTCAATGTCGGTCGTCTCAAGTCGCCTCGGCGTGGGTCCAGGAGCCGCAGCTGGAGACGGAGTAACCGATGGGGACATCCGAGACAGCAGACCAGCGAGGTCCTCTCTGCTCTCGATGGTGCCGGCCGGGGTGTCATCGGCGTATCGGCACACCGCCGGAGCGGTCTCGTTGATCGTCATGGCGCCACCCCCACGGCCAATGACGTCGCGGCCCGCGGCCCGTTGATGGTCTCGTTGGAGCGACTGAGCTTGAGTTCCATCGCATCAGCCAGGGTTCGCAGACTCGTGGCATACCGTCCACGAGCCCATTTCCTTCCCGTTGGATCACCATCGGACAGAACGGCCGCAGCCTGAACGTCACGAGTCACTTCTCCCAACACTGGCAGGCCAAATTGGCGTCCGATCTCGCGCGAGCCGTAGGGATGTCCAGGGCCCACGACGACGAGTCCCACAGTTCCGGTGGTGGCCGAGGAGATGGCCTCGACCTCCTTGGATCGCATGGACAGCCCGGCAAGCTGCCGCAGCCGCGATCCCGTCACGATCCCGATGAGTGAGGAGCGAGAAATGAGGCTCTCGGGTAAGGTTTCCGGACCCAACCGCCCACCGTCGACAATGACGTCAACCCCAGCCCGACCGAGATCGATCATGGCGCTGACAAGGCCTGGCCACGCAGCACCCATGAGAGAAGCCTGCCCAAGGTGCCCGTAACCGCTGATGAGCCCGACCATCTTGTTGTCGTCATCGTGAGGAAGCGGGATGATCTCCTCCCACATCGCCTGCACTGGATCAGCACCGTCACGACAGGCTGCGGCCAATCCAATCAGCCCGGCCCGCGGTGGAATGCGACCAGCGAGAAATCCTGATTCGATGGCGCGGCCTGGGCACGGGTCAGCATCGATGAGGATGACGTCGCGTGGCCAGCTCAACGCCAAACCAAGAGCGGTCGTCGTCAGCCCTGGGGCTCCCCCAGGGCTGACGAGCAGGAGCATCGCCATCATCGTCCCCTCTCGACCAGGGCAATGCGGTCCAACGAGGCCAGGTCAGCGAGCCGGGCCGCATTGCCGGAATCCACCTCGACGTCGACCAGCCAGCCCCCATGATCGTTGGTGCCTTTGGGGGCTGCGACAACGACGGCGTCGAAGGTCGAGAGTTGGGATGCGGTCTCGGATGCCTTGTCAGAGCTGGTTTCCACCAAGGTCACGCGCGCTCCCGCGGGAAGGGAGACGGTGGGTAATCGTCCGGCAGCCAGCTTCAGCCCAATTCGAGAACGCCCCGGTGCCACCCGAAGCGCGCCGACTGAGTGGGATCCGAGCAGCTGACCGGCTGAGAGATCGACGAGGGCATGGCGGCCGACTATCTCGTCAAGCTGAGATGCCGGGATGGTCGTCACCGCCCTGTCGACGGCCACGGATGTCAGACCGACATCGGTATTGCGGACGATCTCGCCCTGCCCCACTGCCCGCGTCATGACGAGGACCTGGTCTGTGTGGGACGCGCTGTGCCAGGCAAATGCTCCGCCCAGGCCGCCCAGGCAAGCGCAGAGCACGCCGATGGCGATGAGACGGGGCGAGCGACGTAGCCGGGGTACCGGCGTCGCTATGTGTGCAGGAGTCGTCGCGGACATGGCCGTGAAGTTATGGGCGCGCCTCGATCCCCCTCAAGAGACACACAGCACATCTGTGGACAACTTTTTTGGGGGTGTTCCAGATCACATCACCCACGAACGTTATCCACAGTTGTCCACAGCTACTGTGGACAGTCCTGTGCACAACGCACCGCCCACCACGAGATGATCGCCCCAATGACATTCTCACCAAGTGGACTCAGCACAAGGCGTCCGGATCAAATGTGTCATTCGTTTTTCCGGGCTCCTCGAGGATTCGTCCACTCTCCTCGCTGAGGCTCTGCCACGGATCTTCGACACCCGACAGAACCGTCACACTCAGCACTCCCGGGAGCGTCGTCTCACGTCAAATGCACCTGACCGGTGAGGGTCCATCCCAACCCCGGATCCACGGCCCCTGCCGAGTCGCACACCACGATTTTGGCCGTCACATCGAGTTGTTCAGCCGTCTCGTAGGGATAATTCGCCCCCACCATGAATGACTCCCCGGGCCCCAACACATACGGCGGCCGGGCATTTCCGGGGGCAAAGGGAGTCGTCACCACCTTGTGTGTGGCATCAGCCTCCGGAGCCGGCACCGACACCAGCGGCTGACGCCAACTCCAGTCCGGGTAGCGCGCGGAAATTGTCACCGTTCCCAAACCTAGGTTGAGGGGCGCCGTTGACACATTCGTCACGACGTAGCGCACCAGCACGATGGGAGATCCCTTGCGCACTACCGGAGTGCCATCCTGCGGATCCACCATGACAGAGTCTGCCGGGGATTTCGCTATACCCGCTTGGTCGACCTCGATGCGAATACGGTCATCACCAAAGTGCCCGAGCTTCTTGCCAGATCTCGTCACTGGAACAGCCCATGCCGGCTGTGTCTGGGCACCCTTCGGGGTTTCACGTGAAACCGTCGGGGTTGGCTGCGGCTCAGTCAGAGGGGCGAGGGCGCTGCACCCTGACACAAGCGCACAGGTCAGCACCACGCACGTGACCACGCCGAGGCGCATCCACTCACCTCCATCACAAGTCATCGCGTAGCAAGGCCATCGTCACCGAGTCCCAGCGACTCCCCTGCCACGATCGTGCCTGCGGTATCCTGCCACATTCTCGATATCCCACAGCATTGGCACAATGAATCATTCTGCCATTGCCGCTCCACGTCGTCAGCGTCACGACGTGAGCATCAGTGGTCGAGAAGGTCGATTCAGTCCACAAACGCAAGGCTTGACGCCCCACGCCATACCCCCCAGATGGTCGGTCTAAACAAGACGATCCCAACCTCCCACCAGCCTCCGCCAGCCGGTGGCTCCTCGAACCGGGAGACGAATCCGACACGGTCTCCGCCGACGGTAACGACGGCGCGGTGACCGCTCATCAGCCCCAGACGCCACTCCTCAGCAAACTCCGCGAAGCTGCAATCATCGTCGGAGCCAAAGTAGGGGCCGTCCCACTGTTTCCACTCCGGAGCGACCACCTCGACGTTCCAATGCCACAGCCATTCCAGGTCGTCCTCGACGAGGGGGCGGATGCCGACCTTCCCTCCCTGTTCAAGATGGTCGCAAGGAGAAATGTCGCGTGGTGGGGTCACGTCTCCATTTTGCCTGCCCTTGACAACTCTCGACGTGGCAGGCTGGAACCTATGACGACTCCTATTAACGGTACAGCTCTAGTCCTAGAGGGAGGTGGCATGCGCGCCGCCTATACCAGCGCCGTCGTCGTTAAGCTGCTTGCACTGGGGTGGGAGTTCCCGCAAGTCTCCGGCATCTCCGCTGGCTCCAGTCTCACCGCGAACTACATCTCCCGCGATCCCGAACGAACTCGCCTGAGCTTCACTGACTTCGCCGCGGACCCGCGATTCGGAAATGTCGGTACCTGGTTAGCGGGACGTGGATACTTCCACGCCGAGTACATCTACCAGCGCACCGCCGGGCCCCACCAGGCCCTCCCGTTCGACTTCGATACCTTCTGCGCCTCACGCCAAGCCTTACGTATTGGCGCCACTCGTACCAGCGACGGCAAGCCGGAATGGTTCACCCGCAAGGACATCACAACACTAGATGACCTCATGGTGCGGGTACGGGCGTCCTCAACGATGCCCGGGTTCATGCCCCCGGTGACCATTGACGGCGTCGAGTACGTCGACGGTGCCATCGGTGACGCGGGTGGTATCCCGATCGACGCCGCCCAACTCGACGGCTATGACCGGTTCTTCGTCGTCTGCACCCGAACACGCGACTACGTGAAGAGCGAGATCAAACGTCCCCGAGCAATCCATAAGCTCTTCCGGCGCCGTCCTGCTGTCGCCGAAGCCATCATCTCCCGGCCGGCCAAGTACAACGCCACCCGGGAGATGCTGCGTGACCTTGAGACAGACGGGAAAGCATACGTCTTCTACCCGCGAGTCATGCCAGTCACCAACAAGGAGAAGGACGTCACGAAGCTGCGTCAGGCCTATGCCCTCGGAATGGCGCAGGTCAACGCCGAGCTACCGAAATGGCGGGACTTCCTGGGGATCTGAAACTCAGCCCCTGACCGCAGCAGCCAGCGCGTCGATCGCTCGATCATTCTCCTCGGGCAACCCGATCGACAAGCGAATTCCCTCGCCACTCCAGCACCGGGCGTAGACACCCCGGGACATCAGAGCCTCGTCAATCCGGTCGGTGTCGTCCCCTGTTGCCAGCCACAGGAAGTTCGCGTGGGAGGGGCTGATCCTCCACCCCTGCTCGACCAGCGCATCGAAAACCCTGGTGCGTTCGGCGATGATCTGCTGGATCCTCTCGTCGAGCTGGTCCTCGACGGCCAGCGACGCGACCGCAGCTTGCTGAGCGAGAGAAGTCACCGTGAACGGGGTGGCGACGCGACGCAGGTCTTCGCTGATCTCGGGACTGGAGATGGCGAAACCAATGCGCAGGCCCGCCAGTCCGTAGGCCTTGGAGAAGGTCCGCAGCACGACGACGTTCGGGTGGTGCTCGAGAAGGCCGATCCCGTCGACGGCACCTTCCTCCTTGTTGAAGTGGCAGTAAGCCTCATCAATGACAACGACGACCTCCTCGGGCACCTTGACCAGAAACTCCTCCACCTCGTCGGTGTGCAGGGCCGTCCCGGTCGGGTTGTTGGGGGTGCACAGGAAGATGAGCCGGGTGCGGTCGGTGATCGCGGCGGACATCGCGTCGAGGTCGTGACGCAGATCCTCCGTCAACGGCACTGGGACCGGAGTGGCCCCGGCGACTTGAGTCAGGATCGGGTAGGCCTCGAAGGAACGCCAGGGGAAGATGATCTCGTCACCGGTGCTGGTCAAGGCATGCATGAGTTGGCTGGCGACCTCGGTCGACCCGGCCCCGAGTGCCACCTGGCGCATGTCGACGCCGACGTGCTCGGCGATGGCCGAGCGCACCTCCTCAGCGCTTATCGACGGGTAACGGTTGAACCCGGCGAGCATCCGAGTGACGGCCTCGACGACGCTCGGCAACGGTCCAAAGGGGTTCTCGTTGGACGACAACTTCACAGCGTCCGAACCGGGAATGATGCCCTGCTGGTAAAGGGGAAGCCCTCGCACGACGTCGCGTCGGGTCACATCCTTGGCCATGTCATCCTCCAATCGATGTTGTCGGAACTCTCTCACACGCCTACGACAATCGCTGTCGCGATGCTCTACCACATCTGGCACAGACCAGCCACGCTTTACTTGGCCCCGATCCTTCGTCCGACTCCCGCGGGTGAGATAAGTTGCTTATGTATCAAAAATCCGCTGCAGCCCTGCTGGCACTGACGCTTGCCTTAGCAGTGCCTGCTACCGCATCCGCCTCCCCCAACCACATCTCCATCCCCACTGCTAGTGGCAACAGTGACTTGAGACCCGAACAGGGTTCCGCCAAAGTCGCATCCAAAGCCGCTCCCTTCATATCGAAAATAGACAATCCTCACTATTCATCCAGTCATGCTGGAAGTGTCAATGTCCATGGATGGTGGCTAGATGATCATGGCAACTTCAGCGGAATGAAGGCCCGAGTTACGGTTTACCTGTGGGCAAAAAAGGGGTCACAGTGGGTCCAAGTGAACAAGATTCCTAGCAAGAAGAATCCGGTGACTGTCTATGCCGGTGGAGGCAGCGGCAGACGAGCCTCAGGATCAGTATCCTGTCGCAGCCACACACCTACATGGTATCATGGTCAGGTCGATGTAGAAATTATTGGCGCCATCGACACACCCAACCGACCCAACTCACAAGACGTGAAATTAAACTGCCGACCATGGTAAAAGAACAACCCTCATGCATCATCGGCAACGTAGCCATCAGCACCACGCTCCACCTCGCACCCAATGACATCGGAGCATTCACCGACACCGATGAGCTACGCATCCTCATGGAATCAGCCCGATCCCACGGCTACTTCAGCCCACCCCCACTAGAAAACCGGGAATACCTCATAGAAGAACCCATCGGAGTAGTCGTATCCGACACCAGCCAACCCGAATACCTCACCCTACGCCTAGACTGCCACCCTGAACACCACATCATCGGACGACCCGGCATAAAAATCATGCTCGTCCTCGCCGACGCCCTCCGACTCATAGGGTTATCCACCCCCCAAAGCATCGACGTCGAATGCGTCTATTTCAACCCCCACGACTGGGACCTCCTCAACCCAGACCCCGATGACCACATGCACATGATCGGGACCCTCAGCAACGAGATCTGCCGGTGGATGTCTCCCCACCTCACCCACACCTGGCACGCCACCACCACAAACCCCAACCTCGACCCTCAACTCACACAAAACACCATCAACCGCTGGTTCCCACCAGACTTCGAATACCCCTGGCTAGGACACACACCCCAAGCCCACCAAGAAACCCTCACCTGGCACATGCCTGACGACATCGCAGCCCTAGGCTGGCTATTTGACCTCATCACCCTCCTCCAAGGCCAACCACCACAACACATCCACGCAACCCCAGGAAAACAAAAAATCCGACCATGGTGAACCCATCACAGCTGAGCTGCCCCGGTGGCGAGACTTCCTGGGCGTCTAAACCTCGGCGATCGCCTGCGAGAGTGCCTCGATCGCTCGATCATTCTCCATGGGAGACCCGATCGACAGACGAATACCCTCGCCACTCCAACACCGCGCGAAGACACCCCGGGACGTCAACACTCCGTCGATCCGCTCGGTATCGTCGCCGGTGGCAAGCCAGAAGAAGTTCGCCTGGGAGGGCCGGACTGGCCACCCTTGACGGGTAAGTTCAGCGAAGATCCTGGTGCGCTCAGTCACGATCTGCTGGACCCTCTTATTGAGCGGCTAGGGACGCAATGGCGGCCTGTTGGGCTAGCTGTACTTCCCCGGGAGGTTGTGAACGGGTGAGGTAGCGAAGACCTCCGGGCAGGATGTGGGTTACCACACTCACTCTCCTGACCACGGAGGTCTTCGTGACTCACGCTAACGCACCCTTGACACCGGAAGGGCGTCGTCGTCTTGCTGTTCTCGTCGTGGAACAGGGCTGGTCGTTGCGGCGGGCGGCGGAACGGTTCCAGTGCTCGCCCGCGACGGTGAAGCGGTGGGCCGACAGGTACCGGGCAGGGCTGCCGTTGATCGACCGTAGTTCGAGGCCCACCTCGTCACCGAACCGGCTTTCGCGTAAGACGGAGCATCGGATCGTCGCGTTGCGGTTCACTGGCCGGTGGGGTCCGCACCGGATCGCGTATCACCTGCGGTTGCACCGTTCCACGGTCGGTCGGGTGCTCGCCCGATACAAGATGCCGAAGCTGATCAACATCGACCAGGCCACCGGGCTGCCGGTTCGCCGTCCGAAGCCGAAACGGTACGAGGTCGCCGCGCCGGGCCAGCTCGTGCACGTAGATATCAAGAAACAAGGCCGGATCCCCGACGGCGGCGGGTGGCGTGCCCACGGTCGCGGATCCATGCAGGACCGTCACGCGGGAGTGGCCCGCGACAAGGCAGCCCGTGCCGGGGCAGCCGACTCTCGCGGCTACCGGTATCTGCACCACGCCGTGGACGACCACTCCCGGATCGCGTACTCACAGATCCTTGACGACGAGCGCAAAGAGACCGCAGCGGGGTTCTGGACCCGCGCGAACGCGTTCTTCGCAGGCCTGGGCATCACAGTCACCGCGGTGATGACCGACAACGGTTCCTGCTACCGGTCAGGCGCCTTCGCTGACGCGCTCGGCGACGAGGTGAAGCACAAGTGGACCCGGCCATACCGGCCGCAGACCAACGGCAAGGTCGAGCGGTTCAACCGAACCCTCGCCATCGAGTGGGCCTACGCGAAGCCCTACGCCAGCGAAGCCGAGCGCGCCGCAGCCTACGAGACCTGGCTCCATCACTACAATCACCACAGACCCCACACCGGGATCGGCGGCCAGACTCCCTCAGCCCGCGTTCACAACGTCACGGGGAAGTACAGCTAGCGAGGTCACCGTAAACGGGGTGGCGACGCGACGCAGGTCGTCAGTAATGTCGGTGCTAGCGATGGCAAATCCGATACGCAGCCCAGCCAGCCCGTAGGCCTTAGAGAAGGTGCGCAGTACGACGACATTGGGGTAGTCATCAAGAAGGGCAAACCCATCAACGGCGGCGTCGTCACGGTTGAAATGGCGATAGGCCTCATCCATGACGACGACCACATCTTCAGGCACCTGCGTGAGGAACTGTTTCACCTCGTCCATGTGGAGGACGGTTCCGGTGGGATTGTTGGTACACAGGAAAATCACGCGGGTGCGCTCGGTGATCGCGGCGACCATAGCGTCAAGGTCGTGGCTCAAATCGGGGGTTAATGGGACTGGAACAGGTGTGGCTCCGGCGACCTGAGTGAGAATCGGGTACGCCTCGAAAGACCGCCACGGGAAAATAATCTCGTCACCGTCACTCGCCCGGGCATGCATGAGCTGTCCGGCGACCTCAGTGGAGCCTGCCCCCACAGCGACTTGACGCATGTCGACGCCGAAATGGTCTGCGATAGCAGCGCGCACCTCTTCAGCACCCATCGACGGGTATCGATTAAACCCCGACAAGGTCCGAGAAACGGCCTCATAGACACTCGGCAACGGCCCAAAGGGGTTCTCGTTGGACGACAACTTCACAGCGTCCGAACCGGGAATGATGCCCTGCTGGTAAAGGGGAAGCCCTCGCACGACGTCGCGTCGGGTCACATCCTTGGCCATGTCATCCTCCAATCGATGTTGTCGGAACTCTCTCACACGCCTACGACAATCAGGATCCCTCACCCCAGGCGCGCGCACCATTCCCGGAAGCTTCGAAGAATAACCGACTCCGCGTCACGAAAGGGAAACTCTTTTCCAACTTATCTACTCATCCATCCAATAGCCCCCTGAAGCCATATGGAGCTCGAGGAACTCGCCAGTAAAGACGATTACGCGACTCACAAGCCGGGGTATGCTGCCATTTGTTGACTTATCGACTCACCGCGAAACCAAAGCCGAGATCAGCTCGTGCCTCAGTAAGTTCATCAAGACGTCCAATCTGACCAGAGTGTCGCCACGAATCAGCACCGTTTCAGAGGACAGGGACAACCTATCCTCGATCAAGATCTGCAGTGATTCTCACTCTATTCCCTATAGAAATCATCAAGAATTCGCTAAGCATTATGGGTTTTCTGTTACATTTTGGGGAGTTTTTATTTACGTCTTTAAGAGATGCTTATGATGCATGGGCGAAAGAAGTTGTATGAATTATGTTAGGTCGCATTGCAGTCTCGGTAACGTGGTACGTACATATGCTGGCAGTATGGAAAGTCCAGACGGCAGGCGCTAGCCGGTGCCGCGTCCACGCCACAAGTTCATCAGGACGGTTAATACGCCCGCGGAAGTGTAGCAATGACACATACCAGAGATCTCGACTACTGACGACACCTTCTCTGAAAGCATCTACGCCAAGTTCTTCCCCGATTGCGTAACCCCGGAAGCGATCGGCATCAAGACTCGTAGGGCTCAAGGTTGCGAGGACGCCACCAGGAGTCACGACAACTCGCCCCAAACGCATTGAGAGCGGCGGATACTTGGAGCAGGCGCGATCTAAAGCAGCAGCACAACGGATTGCGAAGGGGTCATCCGACGCCACTCGACGCCTGTTCTCCAATGCTCGAACAGTAATGTGGGCATAGCCAGCGTCTCCACTGCGCAGGTGATGTGACCCGGCAAGCTCCATGGCGGTTCGCGTGAGAGCGCTCACAGTCTCTGCCGCATCTGGCGGGGGCATCATGACAATGCTGAGGGGCCATCGAGGCGCGCCATCGCGCGGAGGAGGTTCACACGTGTGTTCTCCTGCTAGTACAGCGCGTTCACCAAAAGACTGAAGGGTTTCACTATCCATCGTGGGATGCCGATCTGGGGGAGTGTAGGCGAAATGTATGAGCAAGTACCCGATGTACGTCACAAAGGCTGATGCACACTATGTCAGCACGGTGCGTCCGCCCACCGCTACGACGACAACCCCGGCGGCTCGTGCGGCCGCAAGAGCAGTCCATCGCCACGGCCTCAGCAGGTTGACGCCGCACGCTCGTGCAGCCCGAAGGTAACCATTGGGTGCCGGTTTACCGAACGGCACATTTCCAAGAGTGACCAACTTAGGTGGGTTAAATCCAGCAACTGAGAGACGAGCGTCGAACAAGATCGCGCCGACACCGGCCAAAATGGGCTGCCTTAGATGACTCATGTCACCAGCATTCATGATGAAATCATCATGTGCAACGATTACTTCGTCAACGAATGATCATCCGGGCGTTGGGACCAGCTCCAATCTCCGTGGACTCCCTGGTCGACCTCACGGGAGCTTCTCCCGCAACGATCCGCCGTGACCTGACGGATCTAGAAGGGCACGGCCAACTGCGCAAAGTGCATGGTGGCGCTGTATCGGTAAATCTTCGTGGGGCTCCACTTCCATATCATCTGCGCGCAGCCGAAAATGCAGATGCCAAAGTTGCGATCGCCAAAGTGATCAATGACCTGGTCGTGGACGATATGGCGATCATCCTCGACAACGGTTCAACAATGGCGATCATCGCTGAAGCCTTACGTAATCGCCCCATTACTGCATTGTGTCTGTCTCTTCGTTCAGCATTGCCGCTAGCTGATGCTGGAACCGCCACCGTCGTCACCCCTGGCGGAACCGTCATGCCCGAAACCTTTCGCTACGAAGCTACCGCCTGCCTACAAGCCCTTCACGATTTCCGAGCTGACATGGCAATCGTGGGTACCTGTGCAGCCGCTGCAGCCCATGGCTTGACTGTCACCACCTATGAGGACGCTCAGATCAAACGCTCCATCCTCGCAACCTCGTCTCGCGTGACCCTTGCTGCCACGGGCGAGAAACTCACCCGCACCTCCAGTTTCCGGTTCGGGAACATCGAGGATGTTGATGATCTCGTCACGACATCCGAGGCACCCGACACAACAGTGGAGACCTTCCGGCAGGCTGGAACCAGCATCCACATTGCCGACTGATTCACCGCGCAACACCACAACCGACTTGAACGCGCCGTCACCAATGACGGTAGTGGATTTTCGGTTTCCACCTTCGTCAGCAACCACCGGCGATGGCAGCACCGACGATCACAACCCCATTCGCCACACGGCGGCATGAGACGACAAGTGGCGGCGCCCCACGGACGCCGCCACCATCTGTTTAGCCTCAAAGAACTTTCGAAAGGAAGTTCTTCGTTCTTTCATTCTGCGGGTTAGAGAGCACCTCGACGGGATCTCCTTCCTCCACTAGGTACCCGTCAGACATGAACATCAGCCGATCAGCCACCTCACGAGCGAATCCCATCTCGTGGGTGACGACGATCATCGTCATACCTCCCACGGCAAGGTCCCTCATGACGTCCAGGACCTCACCGACCATCTCCGGGTCAAGGGCCGACGTCGGCTCATCAAAGAGCATGACGTCGGGATCCATGGCCAGGGCACGCGCAATCGCAACGCGCTGCTTCTGACCACCCGATAGCTGAGAGGGCCGGGCGTCGGCCTTGTCGGCCATGTGCACCCGCTCCAGCATCCGATGGGCGCGCTCAGCAGCCTCTTTCTTGTTGGTCTTCTTGAGCTGCACCGGGGCCAGCATGATGTTCTCGGCGACGGTCATGTTCGGGAACAGGTTGAAGTGCTGGAAGACCATTCCCACCTTCTGACGCACCTTGTTGATGTCGGTGTCCTTGGCGGTGAGGTCCTGTCCCTCGACCTTGACGGTGCCGCTCGTCACCTCCTCCAGCAGGTTAAGGCAGCGCAGGAAGGTTGACTTTCCGGACCCGGAGGGGCCGATGATGGACAGCACCTCACCCTTGGTGATGGAGGCGGAGATGCCCTTGAGCACCTCCAGCTCCCCGAAGGACTTGCGCAGGTCGATGACCTCGATCATGGGGCCGTCATAGGCAGTTGCGGTGGTCACTTGTTCACCTTTCTGTCGACGAAGTTCGACAGCTTCGTCAGGGCGAAGATAACGATGAAGTAGATGATGCCGACCATCAGCCAGATGTCGAAGGACCGGAAGTTCCGGGCGATGATCTGCTGACCCTGATACGTGAGCTCGGCGAATCCAATGACAGCCAGCAGGGAGGTGTCCTTGAGGCTGATGACGAACTGGTTGATGACGGCCGGGGTGCTGATCTTGACCGCCTGCGGAACGATGACCTTGCGCATCGACTGCATCCAGTTCAGGCCCAGGGACCGGGATGCCTCCATCTGCCCAGGATCAACGGACTGGATGCCGCCGCGAACGATCTCGGTCATGTAGGCACCAGCGTTGAGGGACAGGGTCAGGACGCCGGCCGTCAGCACGCCGATCTTGATCCCGGTCACCGTAGGTAGACCGAAGTAGAAGAAGAAGGCCTGGACCAACAACGGTGTCCCTCGGAAGATGTCGACGTAGATGGCCGCGATGGCCTTGAGAATCCCGATGCCGGACACCTTGCAGAACCCGAAGATGACGCCAAGGATCGACGCGAACAGCAAGCTCAGCGCGGTGGCGGCCAAGGTCATTCCCAGGCCCTTCATGAGGGCGGGGAAGCTGCTCACGAAGAGTTGCCAGAAGGATTGATCGGCCTCGGAGTCGGAGGCCTTGAGGTACTTGTCGACGATCTTGTCGTAGGTGCCATCAGCCTTGACGTCTGCCAACCCCTTGTTGAAGGCATCTTTGAGGGCGGCATTGTTGCCCTTGAGGACCGCGAAACCGTAGGACCCGCCAGCCACCTTGGGCGTGACGGTCTTGAGGCCATTGCCCTGGGCGATGCCGTAGGCCAGTACCGGGTAGTCGTCGAAGACAGCCGCTGCATTACCGGTCTGCACCTCGGAGTACATGGTGTCGGCCTTGTCCAGGGCCTTGACGGTGAATCCGTACTTCTTCGAGATGGACTTGGCGTAGGCCAAGCCCTCGGCGCCGGTCTTACCGACCACGGTCTTGCCCTTGAGGCCCTCGTATCCGGAAATGTCGGAATCCTTCTTGACGGCCATCTGCACGCCAGACTGGAAGTACGGATCCGAGAAGTCGAAGATCTTCTTGCGCTCGTCGGTGATCGTCATTCCCGAGAGCACAGCGTCGGCCTGTTTCGCCTGAACCGCTTGGAGGGCGGCGTCGAAGCCAATCGCCTTGATGTCAACCTTGAATCCCTCACGGGTCGCAATCTCATGGATGAGGTCCATGTCGATACCGACCATCTCACCGGAGGCGTCACGGTACTCAAACGGTGCGAAGGTGGTGTCAGTGGCAATGATGAAGGTCTTGCCCTTGACCGACGAGGAGTCGTCGGCATGTGCCTGGGCCATTCCGGGGCCCACAAGGGTCACCAGGCCCACGAAGGCAGCCACGATGACACTCATGAGACGTCTGACCCGCTGTGACACGTGAATCATGCGGTTTCTCCCAACTTGACGCCGCTGTGGCGTCATGGCGGGCATGGTAAATGATGCCGGGAGCTTTCCCGCATTCGTCCCACAAGGCGCACCCGCCCGGGAAAACCCGAGCGAGTGTGTCTTCGCCCATTCCGACGGCTGATCAGGCGAGCTCATGGTGGTGCAGGGTTCTTGCCCTTCGTCTCGGGCAGGGTGAGCACTGTCAGGGCCGAGATCACCAACAGGATGATGACGTAGACGACGAACCTGTTCGGAGTCTTGGCCCAGGCCGACATGATGTAGGGAGCGGTACCGCCGAACACCGCGATGAGCATATTTATCTTGCACTCGAATTTGGGGCGACAGGAAGGTAGAAATAGCGATTTCAAAGAAATAAAAGACCGAGTTACGGTTTATCTGTGGGTCAAAAGGGGCCACAGTGGATCCAAGTGGACAAGATTCCTAAACAAGAAGAATCCAGCGATCGTCGATACTGGAGGAGATATTGGCAGGATCGGTATCCTGTAACAACCAAACACATGCATGGTTTTACGGCCAAGTTGACGTGGACATTATTGGCGCAATCGGCACACCCAATCGACCCAACTCACAGGACCTGATATTAAACTTCCGACCATGGTAAAGGAACAACGCTCATGCATCATCGGCAACGTAGCCATCAGCACAACGCTCCACCGCGCACCCAACAACATCGGAGCATTCACTGACACCGATTAACTACGAGTCCTCATGGAATCAGCTCGATCCCCCGGATACTTCTGCCAACGCCAGTTAGAAGATCGGGAATATCTCATAGAAGAACCCATCAGGGTAGCTGAATCCGACACAAGTCAAACGGAATACCTCACTCTGTGCCTAGATTCCTATCCTGAACGTCACCTCATCGGAAGACCTGGTATGAAAACCATGCTCGTCCTCGCCGACGCCCTTCGGCTCATAGGGTTATCCACTCCCCAAAGCATCGACGTCGAATGCGTCTACTTCAACCCCCACTACTGGGATCTCCTCAATCCAGACCCCGACACACATCGATATGACATGGACCCTCAGCACCGATATCTGCCGGTGGGTATCTCCCCCTCACCCACACCTGGCACATGCCCGACGACATCACAGCCCTAGGCTGACTATTTGACCTCATCCCCCTCTTCCAAAGACAACCACCACAACACATCCACGCCACCCCCGGCGAACGAAGAATCCGACCATGGTGAATCCATCACACATACCGAGATCGTCATTGAGGGAGTTTTCTAACCCGATACCCAGATTCTCCCTCTGCTGGGTTCATTAAATTTTCGGATGCGATCACAGTTTGACGGTCTCTCACATACTTGGCACGCCCGGATAAGGCTCCGCCTACCTATGGATTCTGCACGTCAGGGCACTATGAGAGCCAACGCAGTGATTGCCAACTGCCCAGCGACGATAGCAGCCAAGATTGTCGAAAATAGGAATATTCCCTCCATCCACAGCGTCAGGAAGAACCACCCGAAGTGATGAAATACGAGGCCCGATACGTATCCGACGCAGGTAGCAACACGCCACATACATAATTGAAGCTTCAGCGCGATCAGCGTGCGCCAAGGCGCCCACCCAGCCGAACGCCACCGAGTGCACGATGACGAGCCCGCAGGTGAATATCACCACGCCGATGAGGGTGACCGACAGGTAAGTGCTGATGACCATTGGTAGGCCTATGAAGATCAACACGGCTCCACCAAGGATCGTGCGTAAGCTCTCCACCGCGTGACGATCGTGCCGGCTCAGGCTGAGGCGACGGCGCCAAAGAAACACGGCAAGAAGATGACACCGACTCCCAATTGGGAGAGGTGGAGGGGGAGGCCGTCAGGACCGTGCAGGCCAGGACGCCCCTTCTTCGACCCCTCGGGTAGCACTCCGAATGCTGCCTCTTCCTCGGCGGTACTCGCCCAACCCTTGTCACTCACCCAGAGGCGTCACATAGATACTTGCTTGTCAAGAAATTTCATGAATTCATGATACGACGAAATTGACCGTAATTCTGTGAACAATTCCTGATCGTAAAGGACACGGATCAGCGGCTGATAGAACCTCACGAAATCATCATAGTCCCCCTCATTAATAGCAAGCAGGAGAACCAAACTAACATCCGACGTCTCCCAATCGATCGGAGTTGACGGTATGAGGATCGCGATCTTGGTCTCATACGCCAGGAAGTCCATCGCGTGTGGGACCGCGAACCTTCGGAAGAAGACCGTGGATGAGTACCCTTCTCTCAGAAAAACACTTTCCCTGAAGCCGTCGGGAACAATACCATTTCTCTCCATTGCTTCACACATGAAGTCGAGAGTTTCACGCCATGAATCGAAGGATCTCCCAGTGAAAAATAATGTGGGATCGAGAAAGCGTTTCATTGCGCTGGCAGTGGCAACCCGCGACTTCTTCTCACTGGCCCTCAAGAGTGCAGAATCGATCGCCGACAGATCCAGATCCGACATCAACGCACTAATGGGAACACAGGTATGACGGTGCGACGGTTCCTCTGTCGTCGATAGCACGATGTCGCAATCACAGGTATCTGCTTCCGCGACAGATGAAACGATGTCCACAATTCTCATCCGATCCGCGAAATGGTCGACCAATCCGGCCAATAAAAGATCACGGAGCGCCCGGTAACGCGGACAGACCACCACTGCCGTAACCAAACTCGGATTCGGCGCAGGTTCGGAATAAAGTCCGATGTAGACAGCCAAAAGTCCAATCTCGTCATCCGTGAAGAAAATTCCCAACAGCCTCGAAAGCTTGTCAGCCAAGTACACGGCGGCGTCATAGAGGAATGGTGACCGTGATCTCAATGACTCACGCAGAGTATTGCGAAAATAGGGCATTGAAGGAGCATGAGCCATGAGTCGTTCAACATGTTTCGAAACACTGCCGTACAGCTCCTCTTTCGCGATGACCAACCCGAAGTGTTCAACCGTGTCATCCAGACACCTGCTCACCGTCAAGCAAGTGTCACAGGAATCAGAGTGATGATCAGGTTCGCCATGACCAAGTCCGAGGGTCGCACCAATGATCGACCTCAGGTAGGCGTCATCAGCGGATGACAGTGGCCGATCAGGGTACAACTTCCGCAATCCAACCAGAAACTGATCGCACAACATCTCAGATTGGTTACTCATCACCAGATCTGTCGCCGCGTCGTCCTCGATCGGAAAATTGTACCGTTGTACGCATATTGCGATGTTCACGACCATGTTGCTGAGTCGTATGTCGTCAATTTCCAAGTAGTGATCACGCAATGTTTCGACGACCAAGTTCTCGATATCCCCCAGTCTGACATCTGGCAGATACCTGGCCACTCTGTCATTCTGGCCAACAACAGCGTCCATGGCCGTATTCACGAGGCTTCCCAAGAAATTACGGAAATGAACCTCGTCACCATCCAGATGAATCGTCGAACCCTTCACTGACAGGTGCAACGAATGGTCTTCGAATTGTGGTTCCAAACGTTTCAGCGACGCTTTTATGACAGACTCGCTGAGATAGCAATCACGCATGACGTCATAGATCGTGGTGTCGGAAGTGCTGAGCAGATACAGGAGTATCCGTTCGTGGTGTTCGAGCTGAGTTGAAAACTCTGAGTTCCTTGCAACGACCTCGGCGTACACGGATCGTTCCACCGAATATCCGTTCGTCGTTGATTCAATAATATTTTCTCGACTAATACCATTGATCCGCGCAATATCGTATCTGAGCGTCCTCGTACTGACACCAAGGAGCCCTGCGAGGTCTGTACCTTTCATGGAGTGATCGACCTCGCTGAGCAGCTGCAGCAACAAGGCCTGCCGCTGTGAAAAACGAATCAACAGAAAACACCTGACATCGACGTATCATCACTGGAAAGACACATTATGTCATAATATCCTCGCTCGGTGAAATTCAAGTTTTGCCGCGGCACTGGCAATGAAAAGTTTCCCGCTGAACGGCAACAAATCTGACCCGTGCTCCTGGAACCGATGGGGCATGAAATGCTCGTCAACCTCAACCATCATTGTCGTCCAGGAAGGGTCATTGCTGACCCCGTGCCGAGGATGAAAACGGCACCACCACATCGCACTGCGGCGAAGACAGGAGGTTACTCAATGGCCGAGATGATGAACGCTGCACTGATGTATGGACCTGGCGACATCCGCGTCGAGCAGGTGCCGAAACCCACGTGCCCACCCGGCGGGTTCGTTCTGAGGGTCGATGCAGTAGGACTGTGTGGTTCAGACATCCGGAACCTCACGACGGACTCTAGGAAGGGCGACTACCCCTTCATCTATGGGCACGAGGTCGTGGGTACAGTGTGCGAAACTGCCGACGGCGTGGACGAATACGAGGTCGGCGACAGAATCTACGTCTACCCCGAGGCACACTGTCTAAAATGCGAGTACTGCCGCTCGGGGCTGAGCAACCTGTGCACGGACGTCGAACACTATGTGGATCGCCCCGGTGGTTTCGCGGAGTACATCTCATACACCAACAGGCGTGTCGAACGCGGTGCCACATTCCGGGTACCCGAGGGAATTTCTCCGGTCCGTGCCAGCTTGGCCGAGCCCCTGTCGTCGGCATATTCGTGTGTGGAGAACATCAACGTCAGGCTCGGGGACACCGTTGCAATCTTGGGAGCTGGCCCCGTCGGCATATTCCTGTCCATTCTGAGCAAGTTGCGCGGAGCATCGCGAATCATCCTGATCGACATCAACAAGAACCGTCTAACTCGTGGCCTTGATTTCGGAGTCGACACGATCATCGACTCCAGCGATGTTGATCCGATCGAGGCCGTCCGGGATCTCACGCATGGATTGGGTGCGGACAAAGCCATCTCTGCGAATCCGACTACCCTCGGCCAACAACAAGCCGTCGCTATGACTCGTCCTGGCGGAACCGCTGTCTTCTTCGGTGGTGTCCCCAAGGGGACTTGCGTCAGTCTTGATTCAAACTCCGTTCATTACAAGGGCATGTGGATCTACGGTCACTACGGAGCGACGAGTACTCAGGTCCAAAAGGCGTTCGAACTCGCCATTGACGACAAATTCCCTGCCGAAAAGGTCATCACCAACGTCTTGCCCCTGAGCAGCATCAACGACGCAATCGAACTCACCCGTACCGGCGAGGCCCTGAAGGTGGTCCTCGTACCCGATGGAAAGGATAAGTGACAACCATGGCAAGTGAAGTCAAGGTTCTCATCGCATGTGGCTCAGGAATTGCCACGTCAACCGTTGCCCAGGAAAAGGTCAAGGAGATCCTGCGGGACGCCAAAATTCCCGCGAAGATCACGAAAGGGACGGTGGGACAGCTACCAGTTCTCCAGGACGGTGTCGATGTCATCATGCTGACAACCCGTTACGGGAAACCGTTGAACAAGCCCGTAATTCAGGTTTTCGGACTCATCTCCGGCATCAACGAAGACGCGTTGGCAGAAGAGATCATCTCCACGTGTCGAGATGTCTTGAACCAGTCATGACCCCATAGGAGCACCCCATCATGTCAATCATCAAGGGCATTCTCGACATCGGCGCTGTGGTCATCCTGCCGATCGTGATGCTGATTCTCTGCCTGATCTTCAGGATGCCTTTCGGTAAATCCCTCAAGGCCGGTCTGATGATCGGTATCGGATTCTCCGGGCTTTCCCTCGTCATCGGATTCCTCATGACGTCCGTGCAGCCGGCAGTGGATTACTACCGGCACATGGGTGGAGGATTCACGACCGTTGACGTCGGCTGGGCGGCTGTCGGTGCGGCCTCATTCGGAGTGCCGTTCGCTGCCCCTGCCATCCTTCTTGTCGTCCTGATAAACGTCGTCATGATTCTCGCGAAGATGACGAACGTACTCAACGTCGACATCTGGAACTTCATCCACTTCCTAGTGCCCGGAACTCTGGCCTACGCACTGACGAACAACGCCTGGATCGGCCTGGCTGTCGTCCTCGTCCTTTCGGTCATTGACCTCATCGTCGCCCAGCGTGTCGCGCCAAAGTGGCAGGAATACTACGGTCTCACAGGAACGACATGCTCGACCCTTTCCTACATCACGTCGGCATGGCCCATCGCGATCGCACTGAACTGGGTCATCGACAAGATCCCCGGAGTGCGCAAGATTGACATCTCCATGGAGAAGGTCGGAGACAAGCTCGGATTCTTCGGGGACACCGCCTTCATCGGCCTTATTGTCGGCATCTTCCTGGGGCTCATGACTCGTCAGCCTTGGCAGGGAGTCCTCGTCATGGGTATGGGAATCGCCACCGTTCTGGTGCTCCTACCTCGGATGGTCTCGGTCATGATGGAGGGCCTGTCAACGGTGGGTGAAGGTGCGAAGACCTTCATGAAGCGTCACCTCGGAAAGAACAAGGACGGCAGCGAGCGCGAGCTCAACATCGGCATGGACGTCGCTCTGGCGCTCGGTGACCCGGCGGCAATCACCATCACCGTTCTGATGATCCCGCTGTGTATTGCCTTCGCATTCATCATCCCGGGTATGAACTACTTCCCGGTCGGCATGCTCACCGTGATCGTCTACATGATGCCGATGATCTGTCTGGCCTGCAACGGAAACATGTTCCGTTCCCTCATCATCGGGGCGATCTACATGTTCTTCGTTGAGTGGGGCGCGAGCTTCTTCGCACCAGAGGCCACTGCGATGATGCATGCCACCGGCGTTCAGGTTTCCGGCTCTGTGACTGATGCATTCTTCGGTTACAACCTTCCCAACGTCATCATCTCGCTCATCCACCGGATGTTCTGATCTGACGGAGCACAGTATCCCCGCGGCTATTTCCGAGCCTGTGAAAGCAGTGACAATATGAGCGTACTTCTGAACACCGAGCTTACAAATGTGAATGCTGAGGCTGCTGACCGTGATCAGGTCCTGACAGCCATGGCTCACCAACTTGATGAGTCTGGGGTGACCAATGCGGGATTCCTAGAAGCTTTGTTGAAACGAGAGGAGAATTATCCGACAGGCCTTCCCATCAGTGGCGGCGTGGCCATCCCGCACACGGATCCTCAGTACGTGACGCGGGACGCCTTGGCAGTCACGACCTTGCGCACTCCGGTGCTCTTCGGTCAGATGGGTGGGTCAGAGGAGGATGAGGTTTCGGTTTCCGTCGTCATTCTCATGGCATTGTCGAATGCGGATGATCATCTGAGCATGCTTCAGAACATCGTGAAATCCATTCAAGATGGCGATCTCATGAAAACGATCAGGAACGCTGCTGAACCAGAAGAGATTGTTTCCCTCGTCAGGGCGATGATACCTTCTGATACCGAGGCCGCCTGACGACAGCTGACACTGAATTGCATATCAGATTATGCAGCGCGACATCATGCCGCGAAAAAGAATGATCTTGTATCACACATGACGTCGCACTGTATTCACATTCGATCCTGATTGTTTTGACATATGGTGGGGATCACCAAGACGACTTCGTCGTAGCAGTTGTTTTTGGAAAGGCTGAAGCATGAACAACAAGAGCACTGACGGACCCCTCGTCATCGCCATCGATTCATCAACGACCTCCACGAAGGCCATCGTCGTCGATGTCGACGGCAACGTGCTGGGCACCGCCAAGCGGCCCATCCAGTTGCACACCCCGGCGATGGATCAGTACGAGCACAATCCCATCCGCTGGTGGGAGACCTCGCGGGACACAATCGGCGAAGTCATCTCCGGCCTCAGCCCCGCAGACCGATCCCGCGTCAGCGCCATTGGTGTGACGCAGCAGCGAGAGTCTTTCGCGCCGTTCAAGGCCGACGGCACGCCGTTGCGCAACGGCATCTTGTGGCTGGACGGCCGGGCCACCGAGCAGATCCGCGCCTATGGCACGGATCGCGTCCACCAACTGTCCGGAAAGCCGGCAGGCGTCACGCCCGCCATCTACAAGATGGCATGGCTCAAGCAGTATGAGCCGGACGCCTTCGCCCAGGCCGACAAGGTCATCGACGTCGGTGGCTACATCTGCTTCAACCTCACCGGCAGGTGGGCGACATCCGAGGCATCCGCCGATTCCCTCGGCCTCTTCGACATCGAATCACGCACCTGGGCGGACGAACTCCTCGAGATCGCTGGCGTCCGTCGCGATCAGATGGCTGATTTGGTTCCTCCTGCCGACGTCATCGGGGATCTGCGTCCAGAACTCGTCGCAGACTGGGGTCTGGACGGTCCGATTCCCGTCATTGCGGGCCTTGGCGACGGTCAGGCAGCCGGTATCGGCGCTGCCGCAATCACCCCGGACATTGCCTACCTCAATCTTGGCACCGCTGTGAACGCTGGCGTCGAGTCACCCACCTACAAGTACGACTCAGCGGTACGGACCCTGGTGTCCGGAATTCCCGGTGAGTACGTCTTCGAGGTGCTGCAGTCGTCCGGGTCCTATCTGGCCGGATGGTTCCGCGAGGCCCTCGGTGATCCGCGTCTCCTCGGTGAGCCCGACCCTGAGCTCGACGCCGCCGCCAGCACCATCCCGCCCGGCTGTGAGGGCCTCATCACCCTCCCGTACTGGAACGCTGTGCAGTCGCCGTACTGGGATCCGGTCGCCCGCGGAGCCGTGGTCGGTTGGCGCGGAACTCATTCCCGAGCGCACATGTACCGCTCCATCCTCGAGTCGATCGGCTTCGAGATGCGCTTCAACCTGGACTGCATCGAGAAACAGACCGGCGTCCGCATCACGACCTTGCGTGCCATGGGAGGCGGAACTCGATCCAAGCTGTGGCGTCAGATCATGGCTGACACCGCAGGTGTCCCCATCACAACATGCGTCGAGGACGAGATCTCAGCCCTTGGTGCCGCTGTCCTTGCCATGGCCGGAATCGAGGCCCACGGCAGCCACGACGTCGCCGCATCGGCGAAGGCGATGGCCCACTTCGGCGACACCACGGAGCCCGACATGTCCCTGCACGAGCAGTACAAGGACATCGCCGAGGTCCAGCATCGCCTCTACCCGCAGCTCCAGGAAGTCTTCGAAGACCTGCACACCTTGGCCAACAGATACCCCAGTACCAAGCCCGAGTCCCCCAAGGTCTCGTCCTGAGCCATGACCAACCTACGGTGGAGTGGAAGGTGCCAGTCGCGACATCTTCCACAACGCCGTCCGCCTCGCGATCGACAGCGAATACAGGAAGGACACGACATGCCAGTTTTCACCGTTCTGGGCGCAGGAGCCATGGGCACCGCGCTGTGCAAGCCCCTCGTCGAATCCGGATGGGAGGTGCACCTGTGGGGAACGTGGCTGGACGACCACCTCCTTGACTGCATCGAGAAGGGTGAGCCCCATCCCCGCATCAAGGTTGAGGCAGCTCCCGGAATCAAGACGTATCGCTCCGACGAGCTTGCGGTGGCCCTTGAGGGCTCTGACGTCGTTGACATCGCCGTCACCTCTGACGGCCTGCCGCGCGTCACCGAGATGCTGCTGGAACACCTCGGAGATCTGCGGGCTCTGTGCCTGACGGCCAAGGGCTTCTGGACCAATCCCGAAGGACGCATCACACTGCTGCCCGACGCCATTCGTGCCATCGCAGCTGACAAGGGGGTCTCCCTTCCCCCGATCGTCGCCATCGGTGGACCTGTCAAGGCCAATGAGTGCGCTGCCGGAGAGGTGACGGCGACGACCTTCTCCTGCACCGACTTCGACATCGCCAAGGGACTGGCAGCTGATGCGTCCACCGCCACCTACGGCATTCGTCCCAGTGACGACGAGGTCGGCGTCGAGCTGTGTGCTGCCCTCAAGAACGTCTATGCCATTGCCCTGGGCATCGCTGACGGTCTGGGAGAGGCGAGCGGCATCCCGCGTCACAACCTCAGGGCAGCGACCTTTGCCCAGGCCGTCCGGGAGATGTCCATCCTCGTCGACCATGCCGGTGGTCATGCTGAGACTCCCTACGGCCTCGCCGGGGTGGGAGACCTCGAGGTCACCGGTCTGTCCGGCCGAAACAAGCTGTACGGCGTTCGCCTCGGCAAGGGGGAACACCCCGATGACGCCCTGAAGAACATGAATGAACTCGAGCAGACGGTCGAGGGGTACCCGGCAGCTCCGCTGGCCGTTCGATTCGCCGGTCAGCTCGGTGTCGACGAGGAGACCGTCCCGCTGCTGCACACGGTGGCCCGCATCCTTCGCGGGGAGGCAGGCGACGTCTACAAGGCCGTCGCTGCTGCGGTCAAGCCCTGACAGGAATCTGCGACCCCAACAATTCTCCAACTCCAGCGGTGCGGTGCGGATCCATCGATCCGCACCGCACTTGTTTGTCTTTCAAGCCTTGACGACGCAGGACGATCCGTCACTCCACGAGCTTGAGACCAATGACACAGCCGACGATCCCGCCCAGCAGCAGGATCTTGGCCACCGAAACCGGCTCGGCACCGGTGATCATCGCGTAGGCGACCGTGACGACAGCCCCAATTCCGACCCACACCGCATAAGCCGTTCCGACGGGAAGGGACTTCATGGCCATCGCCAGGCCGAACATGCTCGCAGCACACCCGACAACGACGATGATGCTTGGGACGAGTTTGATGAACCCCTCGGATCGACCCATCGCGGTGGCCCACACCGCCTCCAGGGAACCGGACAACACAAGAATCAGCCATGCCATGACAGCAACCACCTTTTCAGGCCGTCTTGTCGCTGTCCGGGTACGGCTCCCTCGTCCGGGTCCCGCTGATCGGGGGCAGGACCATGCTCTCAAATGGGGGCGGCACCCTACCTGGCCCCCACCGGCCTCCTGCCAACATCAGCACGAACCAGTGGTGGCAAGGTCACCGTCGTCATCTCCTGGCAGCTACGGGCGTCTTCCACCAACCACGCCGGGCGTGCAACTCGATGCACGAACCGACGCACACAGCCCCTAAAACTTTGGGTTAAGGGTCAAAAAGTGTGTCCGGAATCGCGGATTTTCACGGATTGACCTGTAGGTTTCCGGAAAGTATATGCTCCGGAAGCATATATCTAGCCCCCGACGGGAAATCCTCGGTGTGGCAGCCGTGATGTGCTATGCGCGGCGTGGTGTGGTGTCGCAATGTCGAAGAACCAACCACGCTGCCACTGCGGCGGTGAAATGAAACGCAACGGCACCACCAGCAAAGGCACCACCAGATGGCGCTGCAAACAATGCGGCGCCTCCAGCGTCAAACGTCGAAACGACATCACCAACGCGGCAGTGTTCACCCAGTTCATCGAGCATTGCACCACCGCAATATCACTCGACGACCTAGCCAAACGAAACGGTGTTAGCCGCGCCACCATGAAGCGGCGCTTCAAGTGGTGCTGGCTCGTTGATGTGCCTGACCCCACCGCCGGCCACCACAAGCGGATCTACGACCAGGTATTTCTCGATGGCACCTACACCGCCGGTGGCTGCCTGATCGTCGCGGCGACCATCGACCACGTGATCGCCTGGCACTGGTGCAAACACGAAACCACCCGCGACTACCAACTGCTGCTTGAACGCATCGAAGCCCCACTCATCGCCGTCATCGACGGCGGCCAAGGCGCATACAGCGCAATCAAAAAGTGCTGGCCGACTACGAAAATTCAACGCTGCCTCGTCCACGCCCAACGCGTGGTCCGCCGCTACACCACCACCAACCCACGCACCGATGCCGGGCGCACCATCTACCGACTTGCGCTGAAACTGACCCGGATCACCACACTGGATGAAGCCGCCGCGTGGGGTGTGCAACTGCACGAGTTTTCAACGATCTACCGGGAATGGATGAACGAGAAAACCATGATCAAAGACCCCAAAACAGGTGCATGGACCCGCGTGTGGACCCACCACAACGTGCGCAAGGCCTACAACAGCCTCAACCATCTTTGGCGGTCCGAGATGCTGTTTGTCTACCTCAACCCGCCAGCAGGAGTCCTTGCGCCCGAGCGGATCAAATCCACCACCAACAGCTTAGAAGGCGGCATCAACGCCCAGCTCAAACTGCTCGCCAGAACCCACCGCGGCAGATCAGGCGAACGACAACGCCGCATGCTGGATTGGTGGCTCTACTTAAAAACGGAACTGCCTGACGATCCAGTACGAATCGCCAGGCAGTCCGACTGGGGCCAGGGCCAACTCGCCAAAGTATCCACCCTGACCCAAACCGAGAACCAAGCCGACCACGAAACAGGACGCCCAGCCCTCTACGACAACGCTATCGACACCGACTACACCCACTCAATCGGCATTCAAAAAGGCCAAATCTAACCCCCGCGACACGCCGAGCCAGACACACATTTTGACCCTTAACCCTTTAATGGATATAATTAGACCCATGTTGATTTCAGGTACCGCTTTCTTGCGGTTGCGCACCAACCGCTAAGGCGGTTTCCTACCCCGTAGGTTAAAAACCGCTCCGGTCCTTTAGCCGGGCGGCTATTTGTCATGCCCGGCTCCCTTTCAAATCCAAGGAGCACACCTGATGTCTGCATACGGACACGGCCGTCACGAGCATGGCCAAAATTTTCTCACCAACCACAAGATCATCAACTCCATCATCGACCTTGTGAAACAAACCTCCGGCCCCATCATTGAGATCGGACCAGGAAGCGGTGCCCTCACTCACCCGATGGCCCACTTGGGGAGGGCGATAACGGCAGTTGAAGTGGACGCAAAACTAGCTGCCAAAATCACACAAGAAACCTCCTCGGCGGCGGTCGAAGTGGTCCATGATGATTTCCTTAACTTCCGGTTACCCGCCACTCCCTGCGTCATTGTGGGAAACATTCCCTTTCACCTCACCACTGCCATTCTTCGAAAGTTGCTGCATGCGCCAGCATGGACTGACGCTGTACTCCTCATGCAGTGGGAAGTCGCTCGCCGCCGGGCCGGGGTAGGCGCAAGCACGATGATGACGGCTCAGTGGTCCCCATGGTTCACATTTCACCTGGGTTCTCGGGTACCAAGGTCTGCTTTCCGGCCACAGCCAAACGTTGACGGGGGGATCTTAGTGATCCGCCGGGTGGGTGACCCGAAGATTCCGATAGAGCAGCGCAAAGCCTTTCAGGCGATGGTGCACACCGTTTTCACTGCCCGGGGACGCGGGATAGGGGAAATTCTCCGAAGGGCAGGGTTGTTTTCATCACGTTCAGAAACACAATCATGGTTGCGCTCGCGAGGAATCGACCCCGCGACCCTACCTCCCAGATTGCACACCAACGACTGGATCGATCTCTTCCAGGTGACTGGTTCCTCTCTACCTCACCATCGACCCATTTCACCATCGGGAAGTAGTCAACGACCTCCTCAACGGAAAAACCGAAGCCGGCGGCGTTAATCCCCACCAAAACCGAAATCCACCAGTAGTACTAAAAGGGCTCTTCCGGTTTTAGAGTGCATTGATTAGTTCGCCGGGGGTTCGGGCGTGGCACAAGATATTGGGGTCCTTGGCTTTGTAGGAAAAAGGTATCTAATCCATCCGTACAAAACTAAGGACCTACTGTGCAGCCTAACGGAAATGTCATCGTCGATACCATCTGCCGCACCGCAAAACTAGGAACTACTATCACCGGTGCCACAGAAAACGGTGACGTCACTGTTATTGAAGCCGAACCCGTCGAGCCGATCAATGAATGCCCTACCTGCGGGCAGCCTGGAGTATTCCGCGACCACGTCATCCGCAGCCTGGTCGATCTGCCCATCGTCGGCCACCCAACAACTTCATGTGCGCCTTCCACGCTACCGGTGCACCAACAAGCGTTGCTTGCAGAAGATCTTCCGTGCTGGCCTTGCCTGCGCGCCCGACAATTCAAAGACCACGGACCAGGTGACCCACTGGATCCTGCAACGACTCTGCCTAAATCGGATGAGCGTTGCCGCTGCACCCAAGTCATTAGGCCTGGGGTGGGATATGAAGTGTCCCAGGTTTTGTTCCGTTTGATGAAACCCGTTTTTGAAACAACGTACGGAGCACAACGCACGCCGATGCCAAAGCTTCCGCAACATCGACTACCTCATCAAACCCACGACAGTGGGATTCACACCCTCAATCCCCACGCGTGCAATCTGGGTTAAGGGTCAAAAAGTGTGTCCGGAATCGCGGATTTTCACGGATTGACCTGTAGGTTTCCGGAAAGTATATGCTCCGGAAGCATATATCTAGCCCCCGACGGGAAATCCTCGGTGTGGCAGCCGTGATGTGCTATGCGCGGCGTGGTGTGGTGTCGCAATGTCGAAGAACCAACCACGCTGCCACTGCGGCGGTGAAATGAAACGCAACGGCACCACCAGCAAAGGCACCACCAGATGGCGCTGCAAACAATGCGGCGCCTCCAGCGTCAAACGTCGAAACGACATCACCAACGCGGCAGTGTTCACCCAGTTCATCGAGCATTGCACCACCGCAATATCACTCGACGACCTAGCCAAACGAAACGGTGTTAGCCGCGCCACCATGAAGCGGCGCTTCAAGTGGTGCTGGCTCGTTGATGTGCCTGACCCCACCGCCGGCCACCACAAGCGGATCTACGACCAGGTATTTCTCGATGGCACCTACACCGCCGGTGGCTGCCTGATCGTCGCGGCGACCATCGACCACGTGATCGCCTGGCACTGGTGCAAACACGAAACCACCCGCGACTACCAACTGCTGCTTGAACGCATCGAAGCCCCACTCATCGCCGTCATCGACGGCGGCCAAGGCGCATACAGCGCAATCAAAAAGTGCTGGCCGACTACGAAAATTCAACGCTGCCTCGTCCACGCCCAACGCGTGGTCCGCCGCTACACCACCACCAACCCACGCACCGATGCCGGGCGCACCATCTACCGACTTGCGCTGAAACTGACCCGGATCACCACACTGGATGAAGCCGCCGCGTGGGGTGTGCAACTGCACGAGTTTTCAACGATCTACCGGGAATGGATGAACGAGAAAACCATGATCAAAGACCCCAAAACAGGTGCATGGACCCGCGTGTGGACCCACCACAACGTGCGCAAGGCCTACAACAGCCTCAACCATCTTTGGCGGTCCGAGATGCTGTTTGTCTACCTCAACCCGCCAGCAGGAGTCCTTGCGCCCGAGCGGATCAAATCCACCACCAACAGCTTAGAAGGCGGCATCAACGCCCAGCTCAAACTGCTCGCCAGAACCCACCGCGGCAGATCAGGCGAACGACAACGCCGCATGCTGGATTGGTGGCTCTACTTAAAAACGGAACTGCCTGACGATCCAGTACGAATCGCCAGGCAGTCCGACTGGGGCCAGGGCCAACTCGCCAAAGTATCCACCCTGACCCAAACCGAGAACCAAGCCGACCACGAAACAGGACGCCCAGCCCTCTACGACAACGCTATCGACACCGACTACACCCACTCAATCGGCATTCAAAAAGGCCAAATCTAACCCCCGCGACACGCCGAGCCAGACACACATTTTGACCCTTAACCCACAAAACCCCTTGTCACCAAGGGGTTTTGTTCGGTGGGCCTAACTGGACTTGAACCAGTGACCTCCGCCTTATCAGGGCGGCGCTCTAACCGACTGAGCTATAGGCCCGAACCTCGACCAGTTTCCCGACCGCGAGTTAAGACTCTAATGGATACTTAACGTTCGGAGCAAGTCGGGATCCAATCGAGGTGTCGTGCTCCACTTAGAACGCCACACCACAATGAACGATGACGTTGGAGTATGGCGTCGTCTCACCGGTTCGCACTACGAAGGAGACACTCGGAAGTGCCTTCTTCAGGTCTTCGTGACTGACGGCTTTGACCTCGTCGATCCGATTCCTCACCCACTCTTCCGGCTCGTGGCCGACAGCCTCGGTGGCGATCGTAGCCCCCTCGACGGCGACCTCATCCAGGATGGCGTCGAAAACCTCCTGGAACCTCGGAGTTCCCAGCACCAGCGCGAGATCAACCACCGGGACGTCCACGGGAATCGGCAACCCGGCGTCTGCCACGACGAAGGTCTGGGTGTGCCCCAACCTGGCTACCGCCGCACACAACTGGGGGTTGAGCAGTCCGCTCTTCTTCATGCTTGATCCCCTTGGCGAATGTTCTCGATCTCCCCAATGCTCGGGTAGGAGGCCTGTGCTCCTGGTTTGGTCACCGTCAGAGTCGCCACCGCAGTGGCGAAACGGCAGCCCTCGACAAGGCTGCGTCCGCGAGCCAGCTCAGCAGCCAAGGCACCGACGAAGGCGTCACCCGCACCGACCGTGTCGACAGCCACCGTTTTCGTTGCCGGCACCGAATCGAACCCTTCCGGTCCGCCGACGATGCAGCCGGCCGATCCCAGGGTGATGACGACACTGCGACATCCCAGATCCAACAACTCGCGCAGGGCGGCGTCAGGATCGTCTTCGAGGCGAGGTGTCGTCGACCCCAGCGCGGCAGCGACGAGGGCCGCTTCGTGCTCGTTGACCACCAGTGGATCGGCCATCCGAATGACCTCCGGGTCAACGTTGATGACCGGAGCCAGATTGAACACGAACCGCTCGGCGCATCGAGCTGCCTCGGCTATCCCGTCCCGCGGGATCTCCCCTTGGCAGACCACGACGTCAGCGCCCTCAACCCTCTCGGCCTGCGCATGCACGCTCGCAGCGTCGACCGACCCGTTGGCGGCCGCGATGACGATGATCGAGTTCTCCCCGGAATCGGCCACCATGACGACGGCAGTCCCCGTCAGGATGTCTCGACGCACCACACCGTCGAGGCCGACGCACTCCGAGAGCAGGGAGAGGGCTGTCTCAGCCGTCGGGTCGTTCCCGACAGCACCAACCATCTCCACCTGGGCTCCGCAACGTGCCGCCGCGAGGGCCTGGTTGGCTCCCTTACCGCCGGGGGTCAGGGTGGCCTGTCCCCCGGCCAGGGTCTCCCCCGGCCCGGGGAACCTCTCCACACCGACTCTCATGTCGGCATTGATCGACCCGACGACGGCGACCTTTCCGGATGCGGTCACGCATCGATCACTCATTCGTAGTCCTTCGCGTTGTCCTTCGTCACCAGCACCACCTTGATCGGGGTGGTCTTGGAAACCGTCTTGCCGGCCAGAATGTCGGCGGCCTGGTCCACCGCGGCCTTGCCGAGCAGAGCGGGCTGCTGGGCGATCGTCGCTCCCAGGGTTCCAGTCTTGACGGCCTTGATGCCGTCAGCAGTGCCGTCGAAGCCGACGATCTTGACGCCCTTGCCAGCCTTCGATCCCAGAGCGGAGATGGCGCCGATGGCCATCTCGTCATTCTCGGCGAAGATGCCAGCCGCCTTCGGGTGTGCCTGCATGAGGTTGGTCGTCACGTCGAGGGCCTTGGAGCGATCGAAGTTGGCGGTCTGCTTGGCGACCACCCTGATGCCCGGGTGCTTGGCGATCTCCCCGGTGAATCCCTTGCCACGGTCGCGGGATGCCGAGGCTCCTGGGGTTCCCTGCAGGTGGATGATCTCGCCCTTGTCGCCCATGATCTTGGCGAGCTCCTTGGCAGCCTCGACGCCACCGGCGACGTTGTCAGAGGCGATGAAGGAGGCGACGTCACCGCTGGAGGAGCTGCGGTCGACGGTGATGACCGGAATCTTGGCCTTGTTGAGGGCCTTGACCGAGGGGGCGACGGCGTCGGAGTCGGTCGGGTTGACGATGACGACCTTGGCTGCGGTGGACACCGCGTTGGCGAGCTGGTTGGCCTGAGTGGCGGCATCGTCAGAGGCATCCTGGACCTGGAGGTTGACCCCCTTGGCCTTGGCCTCCTTCTTGGCGCCGTCAACCAGCTGGACGAAGAAGGGGTTGGTCTGGGTGGAGACGGCCAGCACGACCGTCCCGGAGGCGGCCGATCCGGATCCGCCGTCGCGGTTGCAGCCCGCCAAACCAGTGGCGGCCATCGTCGCGACGACCGCCGTCGCGAGCACCTTGTGAGCAGTTTTGAACTTCATCGTTCTACCTTTCGTTTTTCAACAGTGTTTTTCAGTTGCCAATGTTGTGCTCAGGATTCTTTCTTGGACCTGAAGACGTCGAATCCGACAGCCAGGGCAATGACGCAGCCAATGACGACCTGCTGCCAGAAGGAGGACACGTTGAGAATGTTGAGACCGTTACGAATGACGGCCAGAAGAACAGCGCCAATGAACGTACCGCTCGCCTTTCCAGAACCTCCCGACAGGGAGGCGCCACCAATGACGACGGCGGCGATGGCATCCAGCTCATATCCCAGACCCGCCTGCGGCTGAGCCGAGGACAGTCGACCAGCCAGAACCAGACCTGCCAGACCAGCGAACAGACCGGCGAGAGCGTAGACGGCGACGAGGATGCGACGCACCGGGATACCGGAGAGTCGGGCAGCCTCCTCGTTGCCACCGATGGCGTAAAGGGACCGGCCGAGCACCGTGCGCGACAGGATGAACCAGCACACCACGCCAGCCAGGGCCAACATGATGACGGGAACGGGGATCGGCCCCAGGTCAGCGCCCAGGTGGTTCACTGCACCTGAGGTGGCAACCGGTGTTCCACCGGATATGACGAGAGTCAGGCCACGAGCGACGCTCATCATGGCCAGTGTCGCGATGAAGGCCGGCAGCTTTCCGTAGGCGATGGCCAGACCGGAGGCGGCCCCGGCGAGGAGACCGATGAGCAGGCCGATGATGAGGGTGAGCCATCCCGGCAGACCGACGTTGGAGAACATCCACGCCGAGACCATGGCCGACAGCGCGGCGACGGAACCGACCGACAGGTCGATGCCGGAGGTGACGATGACGAAGGTCATGCCGAAGGCCATGATGGCCACCACGGCTGCCTGAATGCCGATATTGATGATGTTCGGCACGGTGAGGAACACCGGGGTGGCAATGAGCAGGGCAATACACAGAATGATGAGACCGACAAGGGCACCATGATTGAGGGCCCAGGAACCAATTCTCCTACCGACTGACGGTTTTTGAGTGGTGGTTGTTGTTGCGGTGGTCACGATGATATTTCCTTTCCCGATCATCGCCGATCGAGACAAGACGACATTGCTTCAATACTTTTCGGATTCAGAAATGGTCATTCTGGTTTTTCATCGACGGGATCGACGGAGGCCACTGCCAACTCCATGACGGCATCCTCGGTGGCCGTCATGGCGTCCAGGGTCCCCATCGCCCGTCCGTGGGCCATGACGAGGATTCGATCGCTCATCCCGATTACCTCGGGCAACTCGCTGGACACCATGAGGACGGCTCCCCCGGCTTCGGTGACGGAGTTGATGAGCTGGTAGATCTCGACCTTCGCACCGACGTCGACCCCTCGGGTCGGTTCGTCGAGCAGCAGGATTGACGAGTCCGCGAGGATCCAGCGACCGATGACGACCTTCTGCTGGTTGCCACCGGACAGGTTGCGCACCGGCTGATCCAGACCGGCCATCCGCACCCGCAGTTTCTCGGCGACGTCCTGGGCTCGTCGTCGCTGGCCAGATCGATCAACCAGACCGGCGTGGGAGGTCGACTTCATGGTCGCGTAACCGAGATTCTCGTTGACCGAGGCGTCCAGGACCAGTCCCTGGGACTTGCGCTCCTCAGGCACGTGGCCGATGCCATGGGCAATCGCGCGGGATACCTTTCCGCCCGGAAGCTCCTTGCCATGAACGCGGACGGTTCCGGAGTCGTACTTGTCAGCCCCGGCAACGGCTCGCAGGACTTCGGTACGTCCGGCTCCCACCAGGCCGGCCAGGCCCACCACCTCGCCGGCATGCAGCTCGAATTCGACGTCCTGGAATGCCCCTTCACGACTGAGTCCCTTGACTGACAGCAGCACCTCTCCGACCTCACCGCGGTGGCGCGGGAACTGGTCGTCAATGTCACGGCCTACCATCATCTTGACCAGCTCGCGCTCGGTGGTGGAGGCGGGAACCTCACCGACGAGGATGCCGTCGCGCAGCACGGACACATCGTCACCAACGCGCGGAATCTCGTCGAGGTGGTGGGAGATGAACACCATCGCCACGCCCTTGGCCTTGAGGTCGTCCATCACCTCGAAGAGCTGACCGGACTCCTTGCGAGTCAGGGCAGCGGTGGGCTCGTCGAGGATGAGCACTCTGGCATCCATCGAGAGAGCTCTCGCGATCTCCACAAGCTGCTGGTGCGCAGTACTCAGCGACCCGACGAGCCGATCCGGGGAGACGTCCAGGCCAATCCGCTCCAGAGCGGCACGGGCCTGGGCTCGCATCGGACCCCAACTGACGAGTCCACCACGGCTGGGAGTACGTCCCAGCATGATGTTCTCTGCCACCGACATCTGTGGAACGAGGCTGAGCTCCTGGTGGATCGTCGCGATGCCCTCGGCCTCAGCAGCCTTGACGGTGGGAAGGTCAACAGGGTTGCCATCGATGACGATGGATCCCGAGTCTGGGTGGTAGATACCGCTCATCATCTTGATGAGGGTGGACTTTCCGGCTCCGTTCTCGCCGAGAAAAACGCGCACCCTGCCCGGGATGACGTCCACGGAAACGTCCTCAATGACCTTGACGGGCCCAAAAGCCTTACTGACGTGGTCCAGTCGAAGTACTGGCGATGTTGTCACTGGTCCTCCTTGACCATTCGGGTTGATGCCCTGACGATGAGATGGGTGTCCAGTCGAGCGGAGCTGGTCGGTTCACCAGCCATGGCATGGTCCAGCAGATCAACGGCCACCTTTCCCATGGCGTCGATGTCCTGGGCAACGACGGTGAGGGCCGGATTGGTGAGACTGAACACCGGAAGGTCGTCGAAACCGACCAGGTCGATGTCTTCACCGATGCGAACTCCCCTGTCGAGGCAGGTTCGCAGGGCTCCCATCGACATCAGCGAGTCGGAGGCGAAGACGGCGGTGGCACCGCGATCGATTAGTTGTCCGGCACCGACGCGTCCCGATTCCTCCTGGTAGTCACCTTCCACCACGAGGTCATCGACGACGTCGACATCATGCTCGGCCAACAGCTGGCAGTAGGCCTGGTAACGCTCCAAACCAGTCGACGTCTGTTGGGGTCCGGTGATGAAACCGATCCTGCGGTGCCCACGTTCCAACAGGTGATCGACGGCCTCCCCCATTCCGTTCCACGGATCAGAGGTGACGGAGGGCAGTGACGACCCCGCGACCTCACGGTCCACGCAGACCACCTGGACCCCGTCGTCGACCAGGTCCTTGACGGCATGCTCTCCCAAGCCGGTCGGGGTGACGATCGCACCGTCGACTCGCTGACGACGAAGGGTGTCGACGTATCGGTTGAACTGGTCAGGGGACTCGTCGGCGTTGCACAGCAAGGTGGCCCAGCCATGGGCCAGACAGGCGTTCTCCACAACTGATGCCAGTTCGGCAAAGTACGGGTTTCGAATGTCCGGGACGACCAGACCAATGACGCCGGTGTGGGCCGAACGCAGCGACCTGGCATGAGCGTTCGACAGATAGCCGAGCTCCTTGGCCGCCTTGCGCACTGCAGTACGCGACGCTTCCGAGGTCGCGGAACTGCCATTGAGAACGCGAGATGCTGTCCCGAGGGACACACCGGCCAGCTTGGCAACGTCCTTGATCGTCGATTTGCGATCCACCTTGCCCTCCTCTCATCGTCGAGTCCGAGGTCGCCGGGGCCTGTCCCCGACCTCACCCGTGGAAACGTTTCCACAGATGTATGGCATAAATGAAAGCAAACGAGGAACCCGGTGTCAAGGGAATTGGCAGCGGTCCTCGTCAAACCCGTGTGGTTGGCATGTGACGACTCGGTTGACAACGCAAAACGTCCCCGGATGCGCACCATCCGGGGACGTTCTCCACGCTTTCAGGGCCCTCAGTCCTCCGCGAGGGTCACCTCCAGACCACCCATGATCTCCGCAGCCAAGTTGTACAGGAAGCTGAACAGAGTCGAGATGGCTGTGAACAGCACCGCGTTGATGGCACCGATGAGGGCCGTCAGACCCAACACTCGGCCAGTGTTGACGTAATCGGACAACTGGAACTTCGAGTTCGAGCTCGGGGAGCTGATGAGGTCGTTGACCACCTTGTTCATCGAGTCGAAGGCACCCGAAGCACCGATGATGCCCCAGATGATCCACGTTGCGATGAAGAAGATGATGGCACCGGCGACACCGAAGAGCAGGGAGGTCTTCATGACCGACCACGGGTCAACACGCGTCAGACGCAACCGGGCTTTACGAGTACGCCTGGCAGCGCGGGCGGGCTGATGCGCCTGGGCGGGACGGGAATCCGGCTGATTGGGCGCCTTCTCCCACTTCGTCGCTCTCGCGTCGGCGCGCTTCACCGCAGGGGTCGACGCCGTCGTCCGCTTGCGATCAGACTCTTGACGCGGATCGGGGCGCTGCCGGCCCGTCTCCTGGAAGGTACGACGAGCGTCACCGGCAGTCCAGTGCGTCGCCTCTGGATCATCGGGACCCGGATGCGTCACCTTCTTCTCGTCACTCACCGTTGTCCTCCGGCTTCATGTCGCTTTCCGCCGTATCGACGGTACGGTCGTCGTCCACAGTATCGCCTTGCGGAAGCACATCCCCGGATTCGGTCTGCGTGGCACCACCTTCGGCGGTTTCCACAGCCTTTTCCTCGACGTCCTCCTCGACCTGGTGCTCAGGATTCACCGCGATGATCGAGACGGCGTCGTCACCGTGCACGGAGACGAACTTCACCCCCATCGTCGAGCGTCCCTTGGCGGGAACCTCAGAGACGGCCGACCGTGTGATCTGACCCGAGGTCTTGATGGCGATAATCTCGTCAGCCTCGCTGACCACCAGGCCACCGACGAGGGAACCACGCTCCTCGTTCAGGGCCATGGCCTTGATGCCAAGGCCACCACGTCCCTGCTGACGGTACTCCGAGACGGCGGTGCGCTTGGCGTAGCCACCGTCGGTCGCAGTGAAGATGAAGCGGTCGTCCTCAGGCATGTCGGAGTGAATGATCGACATCGACAGCAGCTCGTCGTCACCACGGAACTTCATGCCGGTCACGCCGGAGGTGGCACGACCCATCGGCCGCAACTGGTCATCACCGGCGGAGAACCGGATCGCCTGACCTTTGCGGCTGATGAGCAGGACGTCGTCCTCGGCCGAGCACTGCTCGGCACCGATGAGCTCGTCGTCCTCGGTACGGAAGTTGATGGCGATGACGCCGGCCTGACGGGAGGAGTCGTAGGCCTTGAGGGCAGTCTTCTTGACCAGGCCCCTACGGGTTGCCAGCAGCAGGTACTCGGCGTCCTCGTAGGAGCGCAGGGTCATGACCTGCGCGATCTTCTCATCGGGCAGGAAGCTCAGCAGTCCGGCGACGTGACCACCCTTGGCGTCACGGCCGGCCTCCGGCAGCTGCCACACCTTGGTGCGGTAGACACGGCCCATGTTCGTGAAGAAAAGGATCCACTGGTGGTTGGTGGTCGTGAACAGCTGGGCCACCTCGTCGTCAGCACGCAGGCTGGCACCGCGAACACCCTTGCCACCGCGCTTCTGCACGCGGTAGAGGTCAGTGCGAGTGCGCTTAGCGTAACCACCACGGGTGATGGTGACGACGACATCGTCGTCGGGGATGAAGTCCTCCTCGGAGAAGTCCCCGTCAGCCGCGATGATGCGGGTGCGACGCTCGTCACCGTACTTCTCGACGATCTCGGCGAGCTCGGTCGAGATGATCTCGCGCTGACGATCCTCGCTGGCCAGGATGGCCTTGTACCCGGCGATGAGACGCTCGAGTTCCTCGAGACGGTCGATGATCTTCTGACGCTCCAAGGCGGCCAGACGACGCAGCTGCATGTCGAGGATGGCGCGAGCCTGGATCTCGTCGATGTCGAGCAGCTCCTGCAGGCCGGTGCTGGCGGCCTCGGTGTTCGGGGAGCGACGGATGAGGGCGATGACCTCGTCGAGCATGTCGAGGGCCTTGACGAGGGCCCGCTGGATGTGGGCGTCCTTCTCGGCCTGGGCCAGACGGTACTCGGTACGCCTGCGGATGACCTCCATCTGATGATCGATCCAGTAACTGATGAACTGATCCAGACGCAGGGTGCGCGGCACGTTGTCCACCAGGGCCAGCATGTTGCAGCCGAAGGTGTCCTGCAGAGCGGTGTGCTTGTACAGGTTGTTCATGACGACGCGCGGCTGGGCATCCCTCTTGAGGACGATGACCAGACGCTGACCGGTACGGGCCGAGGAGTCGTCACGAATGTCGGCGATGCCGTTGATACGACCGGAGTTCACCAGGTCGGCAATCTTGGTTGCGAGGTTGTCGGGGTTGCACATGTAGGGCAACTCGGTGACGACCAGGCACTGGCGTCCCTTCTTGTCCTCCTCCATGTCGATGACGGCACGCATCGTCACCGAGCCACGGCCGGTCCGGTAGGCGTCCTCGATTCCCTGACGGCCCACGATGAGCGCGCCACCAGGGAAGTCAGGACCCTTGATCCGCTCCATGCACGCCTCAAGCAGCTCCTCCTGGGAGGCCTCGGGGTGGGTCAGGGACCACTGCACGGCCTCGTTGATCTCACACAGGTTGTGGGTCGGGATGTTGGTTGCCATACCGACCGCGATGCCCGAGGACCCGTTGACGAGCAGGTTGGGGAACCGGGCGGGCAGGACGACCGGCTCGGTCTCCTTGTTGTCGTAATTCGGCTGGAAGTCGACGGTGTCCTGGTCGATGTCGCGGACCATCTCCATGGCCAGCGGAGCCATCTTGCACTCGGTGTATCGCATGGCGGCCGCGCCGTCATTGCCCTGGGAACCGAAGTTGCCCTGGCCCTGGACCAGCTTGTGGCGCATGGCCCACGGCTGGGCCAGACGCACCAAGGTGTCATAGATGGCCAAGTCGCCGTGCGGATGATACTTGCCCATGACGTCGCCGACGACACGGGAACACTTGTTCCAGCCGCGGTCGGGACGGTAGCCGCCGTCATACATCGCGTAGATGACGCGACGGTGCACCGGCTTGAGGCCATCGCGCACGTCGGGCAGTGCTCGCCCGACGATGACGCTCATCGCGTAGTCGAGGTAGGCATTCTGGATCTCGTCGCGAATCTCTACCGGCTGGATCCCGACGTGGCGGCCGGTCACCAGTCCTTGACGGTCGGCCTGGTTCTGCTCGTCGGGCTTCTCATCGTCAGCCATGGAGTGTCCTTTGAATGATCAGTGGATGAGGGGAGGGTTCGAGGGGGTGCTCAGATGTCGAGGAAGCGGACGTCCTTGGCATTGCGCTGGATGAAGGACCGGCGCTGCTCGACGTCCTCACCCATGAGGATGGAGAACATCTGGTCGGCCAGGGCGGCGTCCTCGAGGGTCACCTGGAGCAGCAAACGCTTGTCGGGGTCCATGGTGGTGTCCCACAGGTCCTCGGCATCCATCTCGCCCAGACCCTTGTAGCGCTGGATCGGGTTGACCTGAGGCAGCTTCTTGCCATGGGCCAGACCGTCCTGACGCAGCAGGTCACGCTCCTCGTCAGAGTAGGCCAACTCGTGAGGAGAGTTCGTCCACCGTAGCCGGAACAGCGGCGGCTGGGCCAGGTAGACGTGACCGGCGTCGATGACTGGGCGCATGAACCGGAACAGCAGGGTCAGCAGCAGGGTGCGGATGTGCGCGCCGTCGACGTCAGCGTCAGCCATGAGGATGATCTTGTGGTAGCGCAACTTATCCAGATCGAAGTCCTCGTGGACGCCGGTTCCCAGCGCGTTAATGATCGACTCGATGGTCTCCGAGCTCAGCGCGCGGTCGAGCCGGGCCTTCTCGACGTTGAGGATCTTGCCTCGCATCGGCAGGATCGCCTGGATCCGCGGGTCGCGACCCTGGGAGGCCGAGCCACCGGCGGAGTCACCCTCCACGATGAAGATCTCGCACTCCTCCGGGTTGGTCGAGGAGCAGTCCTTGAGCTTGCCCGGCAGGGAGGTCGAGCCCAGCAAACCCTTGCGGTTACGGGCCAGGTCGCGGGCCTTGCGAGCCGCGACACGCGCCTGGGCGGCCGCCTGGGACTTGCGGACGATGTTCTTGCCCTCGTTGGGGTTCTCCTCGAACCAGTCGGAGAGCTTCTCGTTGAGAGCCTTCTGGACGAAGGACTTGGCCTCGGCGTTACCGAGCTTGGTCTTCGTCTGGCCCTCGAACTGCGGTTCGGTGAGCTTGATGGAGACGACGGCGGTCAGTCCCTCGCGGATGTCGTCACCGGAGACGCGGTCCTCACGCTTCTTGATGAGTCCCCAGGTCTCGCCCCACCGGTTGACGGTGTTGGTGAGAGCGGCACGGAAGCCCTCCTCGTGGGCGCCACCCTCGATGGTGTTGATGGCGTTGGCGAAGGTGTGGACGCTGGTGGTGTACGAGGTGTTCCACTGCATCGCGATCTCCAGACCCATGCCCTCTTCGGGACGATGAGACTCCAGGGAGATGATGGTGGGGTTGATGACGTCGCGGGTACCCGTGAGGAAGCGGACGTAGTCCTTGAGGCCCTCGTTGTAGAGGAAGTCCTCGTGGATGGGATTGCCGTCCTCGTCGACATGACCTTCACGGCGGTCAGTCAGCATGATCCGCAGCCCCTTGTTGAGGAAGGCCATCTCGCGGAAGCGGTTCGACAGGGTCTCGTATTCGAAGACGATGGAGTCGAAGATCTCGTCGGAGGGCTGGAAGCGCACCGTGGTGCCCTCGTGTTCGTCAGGGCCAAGGGCCTCGAGCTGCTCCAACGGGCCGTCCGGCTCGCCCAGGCTGAAGGACTGACGCCAATGGTAGCCGTCCCGCCGCACCTCGACGATGAAGTGGGAGGCCAGGGCGTTGACGACCGAGGAACCGACGCCGTGCAGACCGCCGGAGACCTTGTAGCCGCCGTTGCCGAACTTGCCGCCGGCGTGCAGCTTGGTCAGCACCAGGGTGACGGTGGGGATGTGCTCGACGGGGTGCTCCTTGACCGGGATACCACGTCCGTTGTCGGTGACCTGGCACCAGTTGTCGTCGAGCAGCTCGACCTGAATGGTGTCGCAGTAACCGGCCATCGCCTCGTCGACCGAGTTGTCGACGATCTCGTAGACGCAGTGGTGCAGACCGCGCTCACCGGTGGAACCGATGTACATACCGGGACGCTTCCGGACGGCTTCCAGACCTTCCAGGACGGTGATCTGACCGGCGTCATAGGATCCGTCGACGGTCGTCGGGGAAAGATCCGAGTCGAGGACGTCAGGATGATCGGTGGCGTCGATGAGAAGGTCCTCGGGGGTGTCCCCGTCGGTCACGGACTCGGGCATCTCGGGCTGGCTCACGGGCAATGCGCTCCTGTGTCTCTGCAGAGGTCACGGTGACCTCCGGGGTTGGCGTCACCGTCGGATGTCATGCGCCGACGGAGAGCCCAACGCTCCGATGTTACCGCAATCCTGCGCGGTACCGGACACCGGAACCCGCGAGACGGACGTTGAGAGGGTCTGTGAGCGATTCGACCCCCATCCCCGACCACGGGGTCCGGGATGGGGGTCACGGCGTCAGCAGCGGTACACCGCCTCTCACACCTCGGTCAGCTCAGGAGCGATCAGCGTCAACCCCGGCGCCCGCCAGGAATCCACGCCCCTGGCCAGTCACCGTCACCTCCTCGCCCGCCGGCAGCCATGCCGATTGACCACGATTCAGTTCACAGTCTTCATCGCCGCAGTGAGCAACCAGCTGTCCCTCCGTGACGAGGAGAATCCGACCCAGGTCGGTAGCCGGAAGCGAGAGAGTGTCATCGTGTCCCTGCAGGGCCCACAACCGGAATTCCGGGAACTCGGCGCGGTAGAGGCCCACTCCTGAGGACACCTGAACCGCGTACTCACCGACGCACGGCTCGGGAGTCATGATGGCATGGTCGAGCAGGGCATCGACGTCGACGTACTTGCTCGTCAGGCCACCACGCAGGACGTTGTCGGAGTTGGCCATGATCTCAACACCGGTGCCACCGAGGTAGGCATGCATGGTGCCGGCTCCTAGGTGAATCTGCTGACCAGGTGCCAGTCGCACCCGGTTCATGAGCAGGGCGACGAGGATGGACGGGTCACCGGGATGGTCCTCGGACAGCTCGACGGCGGTGCGCGCCAGGCCCCGAACAGCCTCGTCAGTGCCCTCCTCAAGATACGTGCGAGAGGCTGCCACGACTCCTTCCACGACGGTTACGACCTTCTCGTCACCCGAGAGCACTGTCGCGACGACCTTGGCCAGTCCGTCGTCCTGGCCCAGTGGCGCGAGCACCTCATCCAGTCCGTCGAGCTTCCCCAGTCCCGATAGCAGAACCAGGGAGGAGGACGGGTCACGGAAACCACACAGAGCGTCGAAATCCGTGAGAGCGACGATCATCTCGGGCTTCGGCCAGTCGTCACGGAAGATGCGAGTGGGATCACCCAGGCCCACTCCCGCCTCGTTCTCAGCGGCGAATCCCCTCTCGGCCTGCTCACGCGACGGGTGGGCCTGGATACTCAGGGCATGGGAGGCCGACAGGATCTTGAGCAGGAAGGGCAAGCGATCACCAAAGGCGTCACGGCTGGCCCGCCCGAGTTCCTCGGGGTGGTCAGCCAGCCACTGATCCAAGGTGACGCCGCCGGCCAGAACTGACGAAGCCTTGGGGTGAGCCCCCAGCCAGTACTCAGCCCACGGCTGTCCATTCGGCTGCTCGCCGAGAATCTCGGGGATTGCCTGATCCGATCCCCAGTCGTAGTGCTGAACCTCACCGACCAAACGCTGCATCTGACCTCCTCATGGTCGAGTACAACGTTACGGGTATCACCCCATGTGAGCTATATTCTCGCGGGTTCTTCGCTCAGTGCCGACGCCCTCAAGGGTCAGTGATCTCAGCCATAGGTGTCGCGCGGTCCACGACCCGGCACTGACCTGGAACCGTGTTTCCAACTGGGAGCAGTGGGGCCCTCGATGATGACCCTGGTGACGGTCCCCTCGCCCAGCCGACGATTGAGTTCGGCAACCAGCTGTGGCGCGATGGTGCGCAAGGAGGTCGCCCACACCGTCGCCTCGGTACGGACGGTCAGGACCGTGCCCTGATACTTGACCGGACGGGAGTGCTCAGCATTGGTCGGACCGACGAGTTCTGGCCAGCGTGAGAGGACCAGGTGCAGGTTGACCTGACGTCCCCATCCCTTGGACTTCACAAGGTTGGTGAAGGCATCCCCCAGGGCCATCGGGTCGCGGGCATCCTTTCCCGGGCCAGACCATGTCGGGGGATTGGGAGAACGACGACGTCTCCTCACCGTGGAGCGTCGAGGTGGTGGCAACAACACCTCACCGGCGTCGTCACGACGCGGGGTTCCCGCCGGTTCACCACGGGAAGCCCGAGCGATGGCCAGGGCGACGTCGACCCCCTCGTCGTCATGATCGGCTGCCAGGCGACGGTCCTCGTCGGAAGGGATGACCGGGTCGCGCGGATCAACTCCGTCAGTCATCGTCACTCCCCTCATGGGGCAGCACCTGGCCGCCACCGACGTCGAACCTCTCCCCGCGCAGGATCTCGGGAACGTCCGAGGCTACTGCGGCCGTCACCAGGACCTGATCAGCCTCGATGACTGAGGACGCCAGCCGTCCACGTCGAGTGGCGTCAAGTTCGGCGAAGACGTCGTCGAGGACGAGAACAGGCTCGATGCCGTCGTCCCGCAGCAACTGGAAGGACCCCAGCCGCAAGGCCAGCGCCAATGACCACGATTCACCATGGGAGGCATACCCCTTGGCCGGCATTTCCCCGATGTGCAGGACGATGTCGTCACGTTGTGGACCGACGAGGGTGACGCCACGGATGAGCTCGTCGGCTCGCCGTTTCGCCAGGGCGTCGAGGAATCGGTTCGCCAGCTCCTTGCGGTCGATGGGCTCGGGGATCTGGCCCTCCTGGGGAGGTGACCACAGTCCGTCGAGGTCGATGGTCGACTTGTACGAGGCGGTCACCAGGTCATTGACCGGGGCGATCTCACGGTAGGCGGCCGAGGTCAGTGGCATGACAGCCGACAAGGTGTCGAGGCGAGCTGACAGGAGCTCGGCACCGATGGTGGCCAACTCGTCGTCCCAGATCTCCATGGTCGCGCCGATCTCGGCTCCCGCCGACGGTCCCCTCCCAGCCAGGGACTTGAGCAGAGCATTGCGCTGTTTGAGGACGCGCTCATAGTCCGACTTCACCCCGGCCATCCGCGGCCATCGTGTCATCACCAGCCCGTCGAGGAAGGTGCGACGATCTGACGGATCACCACGGACGATGACAAGGTCATTGGGCGAGAACACCACGGTTCGCAACACCCCGAGGATCTCGCGAGGTCGAGTCAGTGGAGCGCGATTGATCCGTGCCCGATTGGCACGCCGCGGATTGATCTCGACCTCGAGGAGCAGACTGCGGGAATCCTCGGCCCCGGCACGGACTCGGCCGCGCACCACGGCCTGATGAGCTCCCAGCCTCACCAGCGGGGTGTCATTGTTGACGCGGTGTGACGACAGGGTGGACAGGTATTCCACGGCCTCGACGAGATTGGTCTTCCCCTGACCGTTGAAACCGATGAAGGTCGTCACCCCCGCTGTCATGGGGACGTCGGCGCGGACGTAGGAGCGGAAATCGACCAGTTCGAGACGCTCGACGAACATCCGGACCTCCCTCCGACCGCTGTCAGGCCGTCCGAACCAGGCTACCGGAGCGCGTTGTTCACAGCCATGGCCTGCCGTGCAGGACGACGCAGCCCTCGGGCAGGAGTGGATCATCACCGCTGCGAATGGCATCGACGACGGCTTCCGGTTCGGACAACGGCGCAGGACCGTCTCCTCCCCACTCCAACGCACAGCGTCGGCTGGTGGCCACCAGCCGGAAGGCCGATCGATCCGCCTCCGAGGGAGCGACGATGAAGACGAGACTGCCATCGACGAGGGCCGTCATGTCGTCGTCGAGAACGGCCAACAGGTCTTGCGACCCGGAGTCACAGGCATCACAGGCACAGTCGGGGACGATGTCAAAGGGGTCGGCGTCGGAGGTGACGGATAGCCCGACGAGGGGAACCTGGTCGAAGGTGACGACGGAGACATACAGCGGCAGGGTGTTTCCGTGCGGGCTTGACCAACGCTGCTGCAACCGGTCCTCCCCCTTGGCCATGGTGTCGACGTCGACGTCGCACAGGGTGGAAAGGGCCTGCTGCCAGGCTTGCAGACGCAGCACGAGAGCTCGATACCGCTGTGGATCGGTAACCCTGCTGTACTCCTCCTCGGCCGCTATCTGGTTGTCAGCGTGGGGATCGGGCCAGGAAGGCGCGTTGAGGGCATCGAAGACGCGGTCGACCTCGGTCTGGACGTCAGCGATGGTTGTCATGCCAACAGTGTGGCAATCCCACTGACTGGACGATCCAGCACCCCATGCCCCTGGTCCACAAGTCAGAGTGCTATGGAACCTCCACGAGTCAGCCTTGTCGGACCATGCCCGTCGACAAGGCCCATTAGTGTCGTGGGATCGGTCAGGAGGGAAGCCTCATGAGCATGATGACGTGGCGGTAATCCGTCTCCGGCTTGCCGTCGAGATCATTGAGTCCGGTCACCAGGCAGGGCTTGCCGGGAGCGGTGAAGGAGAAGTGGACGTAAGGGGTGTCCAAGGCACCGAGGGCGTCGGACAGGTAGTGCGGGTTGAATCCAGCCGCCGTGATGGAGGGCTCTCCGTCAACGTGATTGGTAACGATGGCCTCGATGGCCTCGGAGGCCTGGGCCTGGTCACCGGTGGCGGCCGACAGGGCGACCGAATCGTCATTGATGACCATGCGCAGCGGGGTGTTGCGCTCGGCCACCAGAGAGACACGACGCACCGAGTTGATGAGCTCGTCGGTACGAGCGCGCACCGATCGGGTGGCCTTGATGTCCATGAGGTGACGAACCTTGGGGAATTCTCCACTCAGCAGACGGGTGGTCATCCGGCGCACACCGTTGGCACCATCACCCTCGAAGCCAACCAGGCCCTCGCCGCTCTCGCCCGAGGAGAGGTTCACGGTGACGTGCTCACCGGAGGTCATTGAGCGGGCGGTCTCGTTCATAACCTTGGCTGGCACCAGGGCGGTGGCCTCGGCGTCGGTGGCGGCCGGATTCCAGGTGATCTCCTTGAGGGCCATGCGGTAACGGTCGGTGGCCAGCAGGGAGAGGACCTCGCCGTTGATCTCGACGCGCACGCCGGTGAAGACCGGCAGCAACTCGTCACGTCCAGCGGCCACGACGACCTGGGCGACAGCCCGGGAGAAGACATCGGCCTCAACGGTTCCGGTGGCAGCCGGCATCTGCGGCAGATCGGGGTACTCGTCGACCGGCAGGGCCTGCAGGGTGAAGCGGGCAGATCCACAGACCAGATCCATCTTGGCGGGATCCGTGGTGATCTGGACCGGCTTGTTGGGCAGGCTGCGCGCAATGTCGGCCAGCAGCTTGCCGGAAACCAGGGATTCGCCGGGCTCGTTAACCTGGGCGGGAAGGGTGATCTGGGCGCTGGTCTCGTTGTCGGAGGCAGACATCACGACGGAGTCACCCTCGGCGCGTACGAACAGTCCAGCCAGGATCGGCACTGTCGGCCGGTTCGGCAGGCTGCGGGCAGCCCAGGCGACAGCTTCGGCCATGACATCGCGTTCCAGACGGATTTTCACTGCGTCCCCTTGACTTGGCGTCTTGCACCCCATGGTGCTTGCAGGTCGATCATATCCATGCCACAGGACGAATCGCACCCACGGGACGCCAACGTTGAGGGTGCGGTCGGCGATGTCGGGGAAAATTCCGTCAGTAGATCTCGTCGGGTGAGCAACGGTGAAGGAGGCCTTGTCCCCAAATCCACACCCACAGGTTTTTAAGAGATGGAGATGTATGTCCTTTCTTCATCGTCATAACCGCTGTGGATCTTGTGGATAATGCCTGAAACCCGTAGTCACAGAGTTTTTGGTGATGTGGATGACGACGTGGACCGGATGTGTGTGTCGAAGGGGTTCCTGTGGACGACCGACGTTGTCCCATGGTTGTCCCCCGACTATCCACTGGTTTTCCACACCTGAGTGTGGGGATGGGGATGAACGCGTCCGCGCGTGGGTCAACGACGGTGCCTGGGGTGGGAATGGGTTCTGCGCTGATGGTTGCGGGCCGGGAATGGGCAGACAGCAGCATGACCGGAGGGACGGCTGATGGGGCTGTCCTGAAGGCGCCCAGAATTGTGGAGAGCCGCTCAGTACTGCTTGATGCGGTTGGTGATCTCGGAGACCTGGTTGAAGATCTGACGCTGCTCCCCCATGAGAGCGCGGATCTTGCGGTCGGCGTGCATCACCGTGGTGTGGTCCTTGCCACCGAACTCAGCCCCGATCTTGGGCAGCGAGAGATCAGTCAGTTCACGACACAGATACATGGCGATCTGGCGAGCAGTGACGAGAGTCTGGGCGCGCGAGGTGCCCAGCAGGTCGTCAGTGGAAATGTCGAAGTAGCTGGCCGTCTCGGCGATGATTCGCTCGGGAGTCACCGGGGTCTCTCGTCCCTCCGGAATGAGGTCCTTGAGGACGACCTCGGCCAGCGAGGTGTCCACCGGCTGTTGGTTGAGGCTGGCGAAGGCCGTCACCCGGATGAGGGCGCCTTCGAGCTCACGAATGTTGGTCTGGATGCGGCTGGCGATGAACTCCAGCACATCCGGCTCGACCTCGATCTTCTCGGCCGCAACCTTGCGTCGCAGGATGGCGATTCGGGTCTCCAGGTCCGGAGGCTGAATGTCGGTCAACAGACCCCACTCGAATCGGCTGCGCAGGCGGGGCTCGAGGGCCTCCAACAGTTTCGGCGGCCGATCGGAGGTCATGACGATTTGCTTCTGGGCGTTGTGGAGGGTGTTGAAGGTGTGGAAGAACTCCTCCTGGGTCTGGATCTTCGACTCCAGGAACTGGATGTCGTCGACCAGCAGGACGTCAACGTCGCGGTAGGAGCGACGGAATTCCCTGGTGCGGTTGGTGCCGATGGCGTTGATGAAGTCGTTGGTGAGTTCCTCGGTGGAGACATACTTCACCTTGACGTTGTCGTAGTACGACATCACGTAGCGACCGATGGCGTGCAGCAGGTGGGTCTTGCCCAGTCCGGAGCCGCCATAGACGAGCAGCGGGTTGTACGACTTGCCGGGAGCCTCGGCGACGGCGACGGCAGCCGCGTGGGCGAACCGGTTGGAAGCGCCGATGACGAAGGAGTCGAAGGTGTACTTGGGATTGAGCCGGATGCCCTCGTCATCATCGACACTGGGGGTCGGCTGGGTGGAGGGTTCAGTCGCTCCGACGGTGACCTTGGGAACGAATTGGGCCGGTGGGACGGGAGCCTCTTCCTCCTCGTCGTCATGTTCGGGGGCACCGAGGGCCAACTCCAGATCGGGGTCGATGGTGATGGCGAGATGGATGCCCTTGTGGAACTGGTCGGAGAGGAGTTCCTCGAGCTCATGCCGCATCTTGGACTCGACGCGTTCACGGGCGAACTCGTTGGGGACGGCGATCATGACGGTCGAGCCGTGCATCGTCACCGGTGTGGTGTTGGACAACCACGCCCGGTTGGGTTTGGAGACCTTCTTGAGGATTTCGTCCCAGGCCGCGTTGAGTGCTTCGGTGGGATCACTGTCAGCCGGCTGCGAACTCATCGGTGGGGGCAGCACGGCGTCCGGATGGATCGGCGCGGGACGGGGGTGGTCGGCGTCGCCGAACGGGGTGTCGGACATTCCACCACCTGTTCCCTAGAAGTCGTCGAGAGTTGTCCACACAGTTTTCCACAACCCGTGTGTCAAGGCACCGGAGGGGCACCGCACTGTCGAACGCTAGTGAGTCACGGGTCCATCCGCAACCGGTTTGAGTGGCTTGTCAAGCGGGTCAGAGGACTACATGACTGTGGTTTCATGGGTGTTGTTCGATGACTACTCGTTGCGAGATTGTCAGTTTGCCGATGACGGGGTCGACAACGTACAGTTGTCCGGTCGCTGTCTTCAGCGTCCACTTCCCCTGCGCCCATCCGGGCGCCCCGGACACATGGGACCGGCTCGTGTCGATCCCCCGGGTGATCCCCGAGACACAAGGGAGAACATCCCCGTGAAGCGCACTTTCCAGCCCAGCAATCGTCGTCGTGCCCGTAACCACGGTTTCCGTTCCCGCATGAGCACCCGCGCCGGCCGCGGCATCCTCGCCGCTCGTCGTCGCAAGGGTCGCGCTAAGCTGTCGGCCTGAGTCCCCATGCTGCCCGCCCGGTCGCGGATGCACCGTCCCGGTGACTTCCGCGCCGCGGTCCGCGGGGGCGTCAGATCAGGCCGTCCTACTCTCGTCGTCCACGCTGGACGATGTGCACAGGTTCAGCCCGACCCGACCGACATCACCGAGTTGTCCACAGCCACTGTGGACAACTGTGGTACCGGTGGTCCATCAGCGTCCGACGGACCGATCACTTCCCGATCCGAGCTTGCGCCCCGGGTCGGTTTTGTCGTCTCCAAGGCCGTGGGTAATGCCGTCACCCGCAATCGTGTGAAGCGGCGCCTGCGGCACCTGTGTCGTCCCCTCGTCGACGAACTCGCGGACGGCACCGTCGTCGTCGTGCGGGCTCTGCCGACTGCCGCAACCGAACCGGGTCGAGTCGCGAAGGATCTCGACGGCGCATGGCACCAGGCACTGCGGAAACTTCGATGATGGCTGCAGCGGTACCGGCACGGCGACCGGATCACAGCAGCGGCGTGTGGGGCACGTTGCGGCGGTTTCGTCCCCTCACGTGGCTGGCCATTGGCTTCGTCAAAGGCTGGCGTGCCTTCATCTCGCCGCTTTACGGAGACGTCTGCAAGTATGAGCCGAGCTGTTCCGCCTACGGTCTGCGAGCCCTGAAGGTGCACGGAGTGTTCCGAGCGACACCGATGATCATCTGGCGGATTCTGCGATGCAACCCATGGTCCAACGGCGGGTATGACCCAGTGCCGGGCACCCCCGAGGCGAGGCAATGGCGTGAACTCCACCCCGAGCTCGCGCGCTCCACAAAGAAACCGACCGATGACCTGACGGGTGATGACCCGAGGGATCGCGGATCGGTCCCACGAACCATCCCCGGACACACCGATCCGGGGAGTACCCACATGGGTACCCCTTCCCACACCCGAGGTGAGAACTGATGCTCAACCCGCTGGTCATACTCGGCCTGGGCGGCGCCCTCCATGCGATGGGTCACGCCATCATGGTGCCGCTGTACTGGGCGGTGTCCGGCCTGCTCGTCCTCTTCCACTACCTGTGGTCGCCACTGTTCGGTCGCGACTCTGGCGTGTCGTGGACGTTGGCCATCGTCTGTCTGACGATCTTCATCCGGCTGCTATTGGTGCCGCTGTTCGTCAGGCAGATCAACTCTGCGCGATCGATGCAGCTCATCCAGCCGAAGATGAAGGCCATCCAGGAGAAGTACGGCGACGACCGGGAACGTGCCGGCCAGGAGATGATGAACCTCTACCGCGAGGAAGGGGTCAACCCGGCAGCGTCCTGTCTCCCCGTGTTGCTGCAGATGCCGATCTTCCTGGCCCTGTTCCGCGTGCTCGACGGCGCCTCCCGCGGTATCGCCCGCGGTCACTTCTTCACCGAGAATCCGGGGCTCATGGAGTCCCTGCAGCACGCCAAGTTCTTCGGCGCTGAGCTGGCCGGTCGCTTCCTGCCGATGAACGACGGCTTCGGCGGCACCCAGGTCGTCGCCCTGGTCCTCATCATCATCATGGTGGCGACGCTGTTCTACACCCAGCTTCAGCTGATGCGGAAGAACATGCCGCCGGAGTCCCTGACCGGCCCGATGGCACAGCAGCAGAAGATGATGATTTACCTCTTCCCGCTGATGTACCTGTTCTCCGGTGTGAGCTTCCCGATCGGCGTCATGCTCTACTGGTGCACCTCGAACCTGTGGACTCTCGGTCAGCAGGAGATCCTCATTCGTAACAACCCGACGCCGAACACCCCGGCCTACATCGACTGGCGTGAGCGCATGATCGCCAAGGGTAAGGATCCCGACGAGATCGAGCGTGCCCGTCGTGAGAAGCGTCGCCGCAAGGTCGTCGCTCCCACTCCGGTGGCAACTGCTGAGGATGGCGAGAAGCCGATGGTTGCCCGTCAGGGTGTCACCCGTCAGACGGTACGCAAGGACGCCAGTGGTGGCCGTCAGGTCGTCCGTCGTCAGCAGCCGGCCAAGCAGACGCGAGCCCAACGCAAGAAGTGAGGCCGGGCCCCGGACCCGTCATGAACCATTCCACTGACCAGTATGACTGGTTGATTTTGAGAGGTAACGAACAACGATGAGCGAGAGCAGCGAGCGCATCGAGGAGCTCGACGTCGATCAGGTTGAGAACCATGGCAATATCGATGTCGAGGAGATTGAGGACGACGACGTCGACCTCGAGTCAGGGGATGACGTCGAGGACGAGGACGATGAAGAGAGTGACGACGAGCAGTCTGGTGACTCTCTGGATGAGGAGGGTGACATTGCCGCCGACTACCTCGAGGAGCTCCTCGACATTGCCGACCTGGATGGTGACATCGACACCTATGTGGAGAGCGGGCGAGCCCACATCTCCATCGTCACGGATTCCCAGACCCTCGTCGGCAAGGACGGCCAGGTTCTGGAGGCCCTGCAAGAGCTGTCCCGCTTGGCCGTCATGACCGAGGTCGGGCATCGCTCCCGCCTCATGCTCGACATTGCCGGATACCGGGAGTCGCGTCGCAAGGAGCTAGTGGCCCTGGCAACTGAGGCAGTTCAGTCGGTCAAGGAGTCCGGTGAGCCGGCTCACCTGGCTCCCATGAACCCCTTCGAGCGCAAGATCGTGCATGACGCGGTTGCGGCCGCGGGGCTCGTCAGCGAGTCCGAGGGTGTCGAGCCCAAGCGTCACGTGGTCATCACGCAGGAGCAGTGACGCATACTTAGTCGAGTCACAAGCGTGGAGCCTGGTGGGTGTGATGCCCGCCGGGCTCTCTCGTTGTGCACGGACCCCTACGTCTCCGTACCTTCTTCCACTGCACGTTGCCCACGTTTTTCCGAGATGACCACGGTTGCCCATCCCTGCTGACGTGAGGAGTGGTCCCGGGGCTGAGCCGATCAAGCCGTCAGACGTGGCTGTCATCTTTGATGAGGGGATTATTCCGACGTTATAGTCGGAAGAGTGACGATTTCCGTTCGCCCCATTTCCGTCCCTACCATGCTCGAGTTCATTGCGGCCCGAGGGTCAGCTTCTTTCTTGCAGACCCCGGCATGGGCGCGGGTGAAGTCGGAGTGGCGAGGTGAACGGATCGGGTTCTACGACGGTGACGAGCTCACCGGTGTTGGATTGATCCTCTACCGCAAGCTCCCCAAGCTGCCTCGTTACCTGGCCTATCTGCCGGAAGGACCGGTCCTCGACTGGTCCCGCGACGACATCGCCGGGCACTTTGACGCCCTGGTTGCCCACGTCAAGAAACGCCAAGCTTTCGCCGTGCGTATCGGGCCGGCCGTCGTGCACCATATCTGGGGTACCAAGACGATCAAGGACGCCATCGCCGACGACAACGTCACCTCACTGACTGAGGTGGAACCGGACGTCACGACCCCTGAGGGTGAGCGCGTCATGTCGGTGCTTAAGCAGGGCGGATGGGTGACTGACGAGAGTGGCCACGGATTCGCCGCCGGACAGCCGCAGTTCAACTTCCAGCTTCCGTTACGCCACGAGGATGGCACTCAGAAGACTGAGAACGAGCTCCTCAAGGGTATGAATCAGCTGTGGCGTCGCAACATCAAGAAAGCCAACAAGCTTGGCGTCGAGGTCAAGCTCGGAACCCGTGAAGACTTGCCGCGATTCCACGAGGTCTACCTGGAGACCGCCGAGCGTGATGGGTTCACGGGACGTCCGCTGGAGTACTTCGAGCACATGTGGGACGTCCTGAATGCTGAGGAAGAGGGTCGCATGAAGGTCTTCCTCGCCGAGCATGAAGGAGATCTCGTCGCCTCGACGACCTTCGTCACCGTTGGTGAGCACGCCTGGTACTCCTATGGCGCATCGACCACGGCTAAGCGTGAGGTGCGTGGATCCAACGCCATTCAGTGGGCCATGATTCGCACCGCCAATGAAGCGGGATGCGCTGTGTACGACATGCGTGGCATCGTCGCCGGTGTTGGTGCTGATGATCCGGAGATCGGACTTATCCAGTTCAAGGTGGGCAGCGGTGGCCAGGCGGTGGCCTTCCCCGGCGAGTGGGACAAGCCGATCAACCCCATCCTTTACAAGGCTTTTGACTTCTACATGAAGAGACGCTGACATGCTCAAACTCACTGTTGATGCGGAACGCTGGCACAGTCACGTGGCGGCATTCGTTGATTCCTGCCCGGGAATCGTGCCTGTGACCAAGGGAAATGGGTACGGATTCGGACACGCATTGACGGTGCAGGAGTCGCAGCGCCTCGGTGTCGGCATCATTGCCGTTGGCGTGGCCCAAGAGGTGGTGTCGGTCCGTGAGCATGGCTGGGACAAGGAGGTTGTCGTCCTCAACCCGTGGCGACCCGGTGACGAGGTGGCCACTGAGCTGTTGAGCGATTCCAAGGTCATCACGACGATCTCGAGGGCTGAAGACGTGGCCGCTGTGCGTGAGATTGCGCCGGGCGCACCCATCCTCGTCGAGGTGGAGACCTCCATGCATCGCCACGGTGTGCGCGCAGATGAAGTCGCGGCACTGGATCTTGACGGTTTGAACGTGCGTGGATGGACGATTCACCTTCCGTCAGGGGCGGCACTCGATGAAGGTCGCGAGATGGCGCGGATCGTCAAGCGTCATCCGTTGGCCTCACGCGGTATCTGGTTCTCCCATCTCGGCCTTGACGACTACAAGACGCTGTCGAAGGAACTCGACGTCCCGGTGCGGATGCGTGTCGGGACCCGGCTGTGGCTGGGTGACGTCGACGCTTACCGGGTGACGGGAACGGTTCTGGACATCCACTGGCTGCCCAAGGGAACGCCGGTTGGTTATCACCGAATCAAGACCCGTGCTGACGGATACATTGTCGTGGTATCGGGAGGAACGGCCCATGGCGTTGCCTTGTCGGCGCCGATCTCTGCCGGGTCCTTGCGGCAATGGCTCATCCCGGGGGCTGAGGCTCTGCAGCAGATGGTGGGACGGGTGACGAGCCCGTTCACCATTGCTGGACGGCGCCCGGTCTTCGCAGAGCCTCCCCACATGCATTCCTCGATGGTCTTCATCGGAGGTCCCGGAGAGCCCGCCCAGGTTGGCGACGAGGTGCCGGTGAACGTCCGTATGACGACGGCGACCTTCGATGAGATTCGCGTGAAGTGATATGCGGGGGCCGCACGTCCCTGGCGTGTGTGCTGTCTCTGCGCGCTGCTGAGTGTTGAGCGCTCTGCGAGCGGTGTGATGATAAGCCATGAGTGGCAGGGGGCTGGTGGCTGTGTGGCTTTGTGTGAGCTGTGTTGGCGGGAGTTTGTGAAGCGTGTGGTTGTCGATGCCTATGTTGAGTTCGAACCGGATCTGTGATGGGGTCACTCCCCTCTTGTCATCCGTTGGCGTGCGTGTGACGCTGCTAGTCGTGCGGTGTAGGTGGTGACCGTGCGGAGGGTCCTGCTGGCCATCCGGTCCGCGACGCCTGAGAGAGGTGGGGAAAGGTGCGGATGCGTGGACTGCGGGTTCTTGCCTGGGGACGAGGATTTCCGACGTCATAGTTATTAATCCATATATCGACAAAACTATATATGGCTGGAACTGTTCCACGTGGAACATCGGAGCTTGTGAAGGGTTTCGTCGGCCTGAAGCGTGATTGCTGGTAGAAGCTCCCGCTGCGGTCGTTCGCACTTCGACGCCTGGGGTCTTGCTGGATTATGTGCTGCTTCAGTCGGATGTGGATGAGTCGGCGCTGTGTTGTGGGGGAAGTCGTATGTGACCCGTTATACCTCCCGCGGAGTCTCAGTTTGTCGTCATGCCCATGGCCTGAGCGTTGCTGATCCTTCGAGGCTGGAGATCGCGTGACGATCTAACCGATCTGATATCCGAAATGGCATTCGAGAATGTCGTGGTGAGGCTGTTGGCTGGCGGCACGACACTGGCGAGATTGCATGTTGACCGTACACATCGACGGACGGTGTATTCAGAACTTGAGTCTTAATGACTCAAGATTAGGGTCATTATTCCGTTGTGCTGGAGCCTTGTGCTCGAAGCTAGCGAAATGGGGCACTGAACCACATGACTGGAATTGCGTTGTGTACAAGTTATTGAATACCAACGGTATCTCGCAAGTGAGGAGACTGGTCGGCTGACTAATCAGATGAACCTTGATGGGTGGAGGCTGCGAGCGACATAGGACCCACAGGGCCCGAGTGTGCACGGGACCTCACTCGCCAAGTGTCTTTGCTGTAGTTGCGCGCCCGACTCTAGGCTTGACAGGTTGATCATGGGATGGATACCACTTGGGAGTGGACAGCTTCGCAACCACTCCCCCGCCCTCTATGGCACAGCAGTCAATGTTGAAGCGCCATGATGACATGCCAGGGGATGAAGACGGGGAGAGCTATCCGGCACATGTCCTTCGAATTCGATGCTGAATGTTTGTGATCATGCGTGGCCTGATACCTGTCGACGTGATCATGGGCGCGGTCAGGGTTCAACAGCTATGCCCAGTGTTTCATCGGTGGCTGGGTCAGCGTTATTGGGTAGTTCTTAGTCCGAAGAGATCTGGACGATGAAAGGTTCGAGGAGAGGAACAAAGACCCCCAGAACATCATGTGGCCGAGATACCGGAGGGTTGGGATGGGCCTTGTCATGCATGGTGATGGCTGGCGCCAGTGGGATCGGCAGGTCGCGAGGACTCCGAAGGCGGCGACCGGGGTACCTGAGGAATGGTGAATGAGGGAGCCTCCTCACTGTATGCAGACATGGCAGGATGTTTGGCATGACCGAGGTGACGGACGACACGATAGCCGAACGACTTTATGGCGACAGCTATAAAACAATTAAACGATATGTCGATATATTGGCTAATCGAGGAGTCGAGTGGGGATTGATTGGACCTCGCGAGGTCGACAGATTGTGGGAGCGCCACATCCTCAACAGTGCGGCCTTGGAAAGCCTGATTCCGCAAGGATCGAGAGTCGCTGACGTCGGGAGTGGTGCAGGATTACCTGGTATTCCACTGGCGGTTTTGCGACCGGACTTGGAGATGACCCTCGTCGAGCCGATGCTGCGACGGTCCAACTTTTTGACCGAAGTCGTAGATGAGCTTGGCTTGGGTGATCGGGTGACGATTGTGCGAGACCGGGCCGAGGATGCAGGTATTTCGGTTGACGTCGTCGTGTCCCGAGCGGTTGCGAAGTTGGCGACCCTTGTCGGATGGACGGCTGGCTTGTTCGGACAGACTGGTTGTCTTCTGGCATTGAAGGGGCAGTCTGCTGAGGAAGAAGTGGCCAAAGCGAAGAAGGAGCTTTCCAAGCGCCATCTGTCTGCAGAGGTGCTTCTCGTTCGTGCCGATCCATCGTCGGAAGTGACGCGCGCAGTGCGCGTCCGTCGGTCTGAATCTGCGTGAGGAGTCGCAGGCTTCACGGGCGAGAATCCAAATCGAGATCCCTGACGAAGGTGTGCGTGATCGCTATCTGACTAGGTGAGATCACAGCTCGGATGTCGCCGAATGCTCTCATGACAACTGAGTCAAGGTTGTCCATCCTGTGCTGGCATCAGGATGACCGTTGGTTCGCGAGGCGGTGGCGGGATACACCAGGAGCGGGTGCTGGTTAGCAGACTGTGACCGTTATGTGGTGAGAGATGGTGAACTCAATGGCGTGTGAGTGACGATGGCAGTATTTGGGTTCACGGCGAGGACCGTATGTGAACGACAGTGCCGTCATAGCGTAGTTGGTACCGCAAACGTAGTTGGAGTTTGTAGGTGTATGACTGTGATTTTGAAAGGGGCCGCTGGAGTCTGGGTCGATGAGGCGCTTTGCCGGCTGCGTTGCTAGGGCGATCCGGCAGTTCGATCCAACCTGAGCGAGATGGAATGGCGGTGTTTCACGTGAAACACCAATCCAGGCGTGGCGTTGACGCCATCTCCCAGGCGATCCGACGGTATTGATCGACATGGCTTTGCCAATACGTACCGAGCGACGAACCTTGGTCTCCTCCCTAGCAACTCCTGTCACTGTTCCCACTGGCGTCACCAACACCACCACGACCATCGGTGCCATCCTGAGCCGGTACTGTGCCGTCCAACATTGTTGGCGAGGTTGCCGCTCACATCACCCAGCACAGTGCTGACCAACGTTATTGGTGCCGCGTCGACGGACGTCAACAACACCGTGTTGAACGAGGTCGCGGCACTGTCTGCCGGTATGTAGCCAGATTCGTTCCCGTCGATCGCATCGCCTTCAGAGGGGATGTTGGAGGCAGATAGCCACGGCAGTGCACGAAAACGACCAGTTCGACAGCCTCACCAGCCGGAGCAATCAACTCAACAGCTGGGACGTCAGGCTCATCGAGCAGCCGAACTGCTAGCCCGTATTCGGCGGAGCATCCTTACAGGGCGGAATCTCGAGCAGTCCAAGGAATGTGATCATGGGCCATTGGCTCTCGGGACGATGGCATCTTGGATTCGTTGGTCATGTCGCGAAACCGTAGGTAGCGGCCGTCGTCATGGCAGTCCGGGTGGAGGAATGAGTGCAGGCCGGACTGTCCGCTTGGCAGGACGATGTACATTCCCACGACGTGGTTATAAAGAGAGGCAATCCGCCTGAGGGTACCTGTCGCACGATGTAGCCTATGACGAGTTTCAGCAGTGACGAGTCGCGATCCGGGGTTGTCGGACAGAACGGTTCGACGGCTTTTCAGCCGGTATGTTCTTGAGCTATCGCCTATGGTCTAGTTATCCACCAGGAGTATGGGGTTATCCACAGGTGCCCATGGTGAAGATGAGTAGTTATCCACAGGTGGGGAAATGTCTCTGGTTCTGGCGGATGTGCCCGGTAGAGTGACCAAGCGACGGTGTTTCACGTGAAACGTCACTCCCGCTCGCAACGGAAAGGATGCGCATGACCGACGAGGTCCCCATCTATGACGGAGCACCTAAGCGGGCGGCCTTTGATGGGCCCGAGGTGCCTGACGCAAAGGATACGGCAGCCGACCGTGCTGATGGCTCGACGGCATCTGCTGTGCCATTGACACTCCCCCGTCCCACCGGACCCGCCACGATCGTTGTAGCCAATCAGAAGGGCGGAGTAGGGAAGACCACCACAGCAATCAATTTTGCCGTCGCTTTGGCCATGAGTGGTCTAAAAGTGCTCGTCATCGATACCGACCCCCAGGGCAACGCATCGACAGCTCTTGGGATCGACCACGAGGCAGGTACACCGGGAACGTACGAGGTCCTCATTGATGAGGAGGATATTGCCCTCGTCGCCAAGGAGAGCCCGGAGGCGCCCGGTCTCGAAGTCGTACCGGCTACGATTGATCTTTCCGGAGCAGAGCTCCAACTTGTTGATGTGAAGGGGCGGGAGCGCCGCTTACGGAAAGCGCTGCGTAAGTATCTCAAGACTCACGAGGTCGACTACGTTATTCTCGACTGCCCGCCGTCTCTCGGCCTGCTGACCCTTAATGCACTCGTCGCTGCAGACGAGGTTTTGCTCCCTATCCAATGTGAGTATTACGCCCTTGAAGGCGTTACTCAGCTCATGCGCACCATTGACGCTGTCCGTCGTGCGATGAACAAGGATCTCCGCCTTGGGTCGATACTTATGACGATGTTTGACGGCAGGACCAGGTTGTCCACGCAGGTGGATGAGGAGGTCCGGACCCACTTTGCACGCGAAACGATGAAGGCGCGGATTCCGCGGTCCGTCCGTGTGTCGGAAGCGCCAAGCTACAGCCGTAGTGTTCTGACCTACGAGCCGAAGTCCGCCGGCGCCGTCGCATACCGGGAGGCGGCAGCAGAATTCGCCAAGCGACACGCGCCTGTCTCGGATTCCAGTAAGCATGGCGGAGACTCGCCTGTTGATACCTCCGAGACGAAGGAGTTGTGACTGTGGGAGCAAAACACAGCGGACTGGGCCGCGGTTTTGGGGAGTTCTTCCAGAGGACTGATCTCGATGACGATGATGATGACATCCCCGAGGAGGAGGGAGACTTCGCGGACGCCGCTGCGGAAGATAGAGTCCAAGGATCACGATTCGCGCTCATTGATGTTGACAAGGTCCGGCCAAATGGCCAACAGCCACGCAAAATCTTTGACGACGATGGCCTGACGGAGCTGACAGAATCGATCAAGACGGTGGGCGTTTTGCAGCCTGTGGTTGTCACGCCTGTTGACGATGGATATGAGCTCGTCATGGGTGAGCGGCGGTGGCGTGCGACCCGTCAGGCTGGTCTGACGACTATTCCCGCGATCGTACGTACGACAGCGAGCCAGGACATGCTTCGAGATGCTCTTCTCGAGAACCTCCATCGCGTCCAGCTCAATCCGTTGGAAGAAGCCGCGGCGTACGAGCAAATGCTCAATGATTTTGGTTGTACTCAGGACGAGCTGTCTGAGCGAGTTCAGCGCTCTCGCTCGCAAATTGCCAATTCGATCCGCCTGTTGAAGCTGAGTTCAGGTGTTCAGAAGCGACTCCTCGAGGGTGATATCACCGCTGGGCACGCGCGTCCCCTCTTGTCGCTGGATGATCCAGACCTCCAGAGCAAGATAGCCGATCGCATTGTCTCGGAAGGCTTGTCAGTACGCGCCACAGAAGAACTCGTTCGGCAGACACTGGATGACACCACCGAGGTCAAGCCGCATCAGCGCAAGAAGCCTGGGAGGGACACGGAGGCGATGAAGTTGGGAGATGAGCTGTCCCAGCGTTTCCGGACGGCGGTGAAGGTGAAGCGTCGCAACGGTCGGGGCACGATCACGATGGCATTCAGCGATGATGACGAGTTAGAGCGACTTATCGATATATTGTCAAAGTGATAATCACATGACGAATGTCCCTGGCTGATGCTGAAGCGGTGGCCAGGGACATTGTCATGGGTGATTGGTGATCAGGGGATTTGAGTCCACACGACTGGCGAAGGCCTCCCATGCTTCGAGGAGCTACGGGCAGTTGATGGCATGTCCAGGCCCCTGGGCTCGCTGTGGTTGAGCTCTTGGGGGCATCGACTCACGTAGCCTCCGAAACGGAAGCCGCGTCACTTAGCGGGTACTTCGTGGTGAGCCCAGTAGTCCTTTGCCTCGTCAATACGGCGGTCGACATCCTTACGGGCAAAATGCTCGGCAACGAAGGACAGAAACGGCACGGTTCCAGCGAGGGCAATGATGAGCAACCTCGTGAGCGGCCATCCTGCCTTGCGTCCCAAGATGTAGGCCGTGATGAGGAGAACGGGATAGAGCCATCCGTGAGAGACGCCGACGATATTGACCATGGTCGGCCTTCCGGCCGCGTACTTCAGTGGCATTGCGACACACACCAGGACGACCAAGAAGGTGCCCACGAGATAGGCCATGACTCGGTAGACGATCAAGGCTTTGCGTACCCCAGAGATGTCGTCAGGTTCGATCCACGGCTCTGTTTCGGCGTCAGCAGCGCTCCCAGTCGAACCGGGGTTGGACCCATGATCGTGGGCACTGCCACGCACGTCACTCGTGTCTATTGCCTCGCTTGTTGAAGAGGCAGCGTAGAAGTCGTCGCTGGTCACGTCGTCGCAATGTTGCACGTGAAACAGAGTACTGATGCCGGCCAACCGGCTCTGAACCGGCCACCAGTCAATCCTTGTGTTTCCCCGCTGCTCTGGTGAAGGCAATGGACATAGCGATCGTGAAGATCGCAAACACCCACCATTGAAGGGCATAACCACGATTGCGTTCGCCGCCATCTCCCTTGGGAAGCACGGGCTGGGCAGGGGACAGACCTTGGGCACGAGCATCTTGCTCGATGAGGGTCAGTGTTGCCGGCACCAATGGTTGCGGCCACGTCTGGGTCAGCACCTCCAATCGAAGCGACGGCAGCACAGCCGCCGGCATCTGTGGGTTGCGGTGCTCGTCGGACTCCGAAGCAGCCAGGACACCCGTGAGTGTGACGGTGCCCGAGGGAGCTGAGGGAATTTCTTGACCCTTGGAAATCTGGCCTCTGACGACAGCGATCGTCTCACCTGAGGTGAGACGCATTCCCTCGACGGCTCTGACAGGCCATGATGTCCCCACCATTGTGCTGGTCGATGGCTTGAAGGTGCCGGTGATCCTCACCCGACGCCCGTACTGGGCCATGACGTCAGCTCGTTTGGGAGCTTTGTTCCACGTGATGACAGGCTGATCTATACGGGCTTGGGTGGAATTGTTCTGCTGGGACTCGAAGACATTCATCTGCCACAGGCCGAGGACGACCATCACCCCGGCCAGCACTGTGCCGATCAGCATGATCAGCGTCTGCTTGACACGAATAGCAGAGCTGGATCGTGAAGTCGTGCTGTGCTCAACCATGGTTACGGGCGACGTCGTCGACAAGCTGCGAACACACCTCGCCGAGATCCAGGCCAGCAGCTTCCATGGCCACGGGGACAAGGGACGTTGCCGTCATGCCGGGAGCAGCGCCAGCCTCCAGGAACACCGGACGACCAGACTCATCGACGATGGCGTCCACGCGAGAAATGCCGGAGAAGTCCAGCACGCGCTGGACGATGCGGGCCATCTCAGTTGCAGCCTCGGCAGCCTCGTCACTGATGTCGGCGGGAGCCGTCAGACGGGTCTCGCCCCCGGTGTACATCGCCGAGTAGTCATAAACCCCGCCGACCGGACGAATCCCCACGGCAGGCAACACTCGCGTCCCCTCGGAGGTCGTGATCATGCCAATTGCCAGCTCAGTACCGGTGATGAACTCCTCGACGACTGCCATGTCGTCATACGCGTACGCATTGGCGATGGCTTGGGGGAAGTCTGCGGCATCGTCGACCTTCGTGACCCCCAAGCTCGAGCCTCCCCGAGCTGGTTTCACGATGACTGGAAGTCCGAACCGTTCCAAGATGGACCGGATGACGGTCCGAGCTCCAAGCTTTCGGAAAATGTCGTGGGGGAGAGCCGCCTGCTGCGGCGTGACGACACCCGCGGCAGCAACAGCTCGTGACGCAATGGACTTGTCGAAGGAAATACGGCAGGTTGCCGGTCCCGACCCCACATAGGGGATGCCCATGAGTTTGAGGACTTCAAGAAGGGCGCCGTTCTCTCCCAGGCCGCCATGCAGCATGGGGAAGACGACGGCTCCGTCGTTGGCACGTAGGGTCTCGATGAGGGAGGAGTCGATGTCGGCCTCGACGACCTCATGCCCGACTCGCCGCAGCGCCTGGGCAACGGTGCGACCTGACTTCAGAGAAATGTCGCGCTGGTGGCTGAGCCCCCCGGCGAGGACGACGACTGGTTGCAACATGGAACCATTCAACCAGCGTCATGACGATGATGGGGATACCGACCCTCCCGTGACAGCCAGACAGGGCACACAACCGCGGCCATACGCGGATTCTTCACATCGATTCGCAGATAAATCGACAAATCTCCGATTTCTCAGTCAGTGGCCAGGTGAACCTTGCGGTCCCATGAGTCATTGTCCGGTGAGCTGGACACGGCGTCGGACCCGGGGGCGAGACCCTCACAGACCGCGGAACCGTCCGTGCGGAATCAGGCGAGGTTTGGTCCAGGCCCAAGATCGCGGGAACGACTTCGACCATCAGCCAGCTCGAAGGTCTCGGCGATCTCGAGCTCCTCGCGCATCACACCGGCAAGCCTCTCGACTCCGACCTTGATCCGCTCAGGCGTCGGGTAACAGAAGGACAGCCGAATATTGCGCTGTCCCCGTCCGTCGGCGTAGAAAGCCGTTCCCGGGGTGTAGGCAACGAGCTTGGTGACGGCCCGAGGGAGCATAGCCGCCGAGTCGACCGCTCCAGGCATCGTCAACCAGACGAAGAATCCACCGGACGGACGAGTCCACGTCGTCCCCTCAGGCATGTGCTCGGCCAAGGAAGCCAACATGGTGTCGCGACGGATGCGGTACATGTCGATGAAGCTTCGGACCTGTCCGCGCCAGTCCCAGTGGGTCAGGTAGCTGGAAATGGCGAACTGGGAAAAGACCGGCGGGCACAAGGTCGCCGATTCCTGGGCGAGGACCAGCTTGTCGTGCACGAAGGTCGGGGCTAGCACCCACCCGACGCGAAACCCCGGAGCGAAGGTCTTGGAGAACGAGCCTAGGTAGACGACGTTCTCGGGATCCATCGACTTCAGGGTCGGCAAGGGATCCTCGTCAAGATTGAGTAGACCGTACGGATTGTCCTCGACCACGAGAAGGTCGAGCTCGTCTGCCATGGCCAGGATCTCACGTCGTCTCTCGGCCGACTGGGAGATTCCCGACGGGTTCGAGTGGTTGGGAATGGTGTAGAGGAACTTGACCGACTTGCCGTCACGACGGGCCGCCGTCACCTCCTCGCGCAGCGACTCCGGCACCAGGCCGCTGTCGTCCATGTCGACGTGGATGACCTCGGCCTCGTACGAGGCGAAGGTGTTGAGCGCTCCGACGTAGGACGGCGATTCCGCCATGATGACGTCACCCGGGTCGCAGAAGATTCGAGTCACGAGGTCGAGTCCTTGCTGGGACCCGCAGGTGACGGTGACGTCGTCGGGGTCAGCGATGAGACCTTCGACGGCCATGACCTCGCAGATGTGCTCGCGGATCTCCGGCTCGCCCTGGCCCGATCCGTACTGCATGACGACGGCACCGCGGGTGTCGACGAGCTCCTTCAACGACTCACCGACGACGTCGAGGGGAAGATCGGCGATGTTCGGCATGCCACCGGCCAGCGAGACGACTTCGGGACGGTTCGCCACCGCGAAGAGAGCCCGAACCGGGGAGGTCTTCAGACCGAGAGTGCGGATGGAGTAGCGATCATGGAACTTGTCGAAGGTGGTATCGACGCGACGGCTTGTGATGGCCTCGGCGGCTTTGGGAGCAGCAGCGGCAGCGGCATTGATGCGCACGTCGTCGGTCGAAGGGACAGGCTTCCTGATGATGTGGTCTGTGCTGCTCACCCTCCCACTGTGCCCCACCAATGCCTCGGAAATCTAGAATGACACTCGTACGAGTGTGGTCTATTTCACCCACAGGGCGTCACAGAAAGCCCTGTCGGTAGTGTTCACCGCCACAGGGCATGTTGGGGATCAACGAAGGAGGCATCGTGCGAGTCAGACACCTGACGACTCTGGCGAGGGAAGATGCCGCATCCCTTGGTGTTTCCGGAAATCTTCGTCCTTGGGGGATTGACGCCGACTCGTCCCTTCCTGACTGGGCTGACGCCGCATGCCGAGCCTGGGGGTTCTTCGGGGTCGCGAGCCGGCACGGAGACGAGGTCGACGGGATCATCCTGGTGGCACCCGAATCCTGTCTTCCCGTCGAACACCCGATGTCGAAAATTCCCCGTACACCCGGGGGAGCGGTTCTGGTGGGCTTCCTGCCTCATCGAAATGATGTTTCTTGGGGGCGAGTACGCACCTCGTTCCTGGCAGCACGCCTGAACGGGTCGGTTCCGGTCATCGAGGCCGGTGCTGTCGTCGGACCATGGGTTGATCGGCGGCTTGCGCCGGTGACCTGGTTGGAGTCGTGGGGATTCCAGGAGGCCGACCCCATGTGCGCGGGGCCCGTTCGACGGATGAGGCTGGATCTGCGTAGGTCAGTCAAGACCGAGGAGACGTGGGCGGAACGCTTGTTCGGGTGGCTGCGTGGTAACGGACTTGCTCCAGCTGACGTCGGTCGATTGCGATGGCCGACGGGTTCAGTGCGCCATGATCACGAACCGCCGGCGACTTTTATTCAGACCAGGACGCAGTCTCCGCAGCAGGCCATTCGCGAGCCGCTCACCTGATAGTAGAGACAGCAACTACGTCGATGGAACCCTGGACCAGCAGTAATACCAGGGCGAGGGTCGACCATGATCAACAACTCGGTCGCAGCGTCGATGGCGGCCTGGCGTAGATCAGGACGGCAGCGGGAAATCATGACCACCGACGTGCTCACGGCCGACGCGAGGTTGTCGCGAGCAATAATTTTGCTCAGCCCGGCCACGATGAAAGCATCCGTGATCCTCTCCACTGCCGAGTCGGTGATTTTCGCCGATCCTGGTTTCCAGGCCACTGACACCGGAATCGGAGCCTGAAGCACATCCTGGAACCAGAGATCCTCCAGGCGGGGGAAAATGACATCGTGGCCCAGAGCCCGTGCTGTCACCACTGGCACGACGAGCCTGGCGACAATTCCCAACTGAGTGGCGGACAAGGCGACCCGACGGGGAACTGGACCGGGAGCTGCGGCGACATCGTGACCGTGACCGGCCCTTCCCTCGTGGCGTTGGGCCAGCAGGGCCTCGTGGGTGTGGTTGATGCGACGGTCCATGACCTCGGGCGTCACCAGTTGGGTAGCGGGAAGCCAGGAATTGGCGGGGGCCTCGTTGGATCGGTGGTTTTCGACACTGACCCACTCGTCGAAACCCGCTGCAGTCAGATCGATGATGTCCACGCACCCATGGTGCTTCCCCCACGGTGGCAGGAGCAGCTGAATTGGGATTTTTGGACCCGGGGCGTCGGTAAAACGCTGATCCTTCGCAGCGAGCGGGGTTGGTGACAGGCACACGACAACCTTCCGGGGACAGTCACCAGGATCCGGGTGCAAAAGCTCCATCTCGGACAGGGCTGAGGCACTCGGATGCGTCGATCCTTGGCGAGGCGGGGATTTTGCCACCATGAGGAGGGCGGCTGTGGAAGACCCCGCAGGGAGAGATCGGTCCCGGGTGACATCACCCGGGACCGTCAATCTCAGCGGAAGTTGACCTGCCGTCCGAGGGTTCCCACCAATTGCTGGCGGTATTCCTCACTGACGGCCCGGTCGTGGAAGCCACGGACGTGATCCAGGCGAGCCTGGACGTCAATCTCCTCGCAGGCGGCGGCGTTGCGCGGGTCAGCCATGAACTCCTCGAGTTGTGCGATGCCCCTCTCGGAGCGTCGGACGTCCTCGGCCTGCTTGGCGTCGAGGCGCTCGGCATACCAGTCAGAGGCCAGCACGGACTCATGGGTGAACATTTCTCTCAACTCGGGATCGTCCAGGGTCCAGCCCTCCGAACAGGTCCCGTTGGCCATGACCTCGAGCAGGGCCCGAATCGGCGGCACGGCCAGTGAGATCGTCCCGTCGTCGAAGTAGGCCTTGGCCACCCGGGCGTGAGTCATCGAGATCGTCCGCACCGAATCAGCGAAGATCTCGGCGTCCTGCAGCTCCGGACGCAGCATCTCCGGGGTGAAAACCGTATCGGGGTGCAGGAAAATGCGGCCGAAGTAGGCGCGCATGAACTTCTCGGTCATGCGGTAGCCCAGACGGGAAGCGAGAATGAGCTCGCCGTCCTTCTCGAAGTCCTCCATCTTCTCCAGGTACCCGCCCTCGATGAGGGTCTTGGCATCCCTCTCCGTCGGCGACATCCGGGAGAAGATTTCCGGAACGAGCAGGGAGATGTCGTGGGCCACCTCGACGTTGGGCCCGATGAACCCGGCCGAGGACAGCCAGCCGTCGTAACCCGACAGCACGAAGGACAGGAAGGAGGAGTTGAGGTCAAAGACCGCCGGCAGGGCATTGAACGGAGCCTTCGTCAGCGCCCCCTCCGAACCGGCACCCGTCGTCGAGGGGCTCTTGCCGGTCATGGAGGAGATGAACTCCATGAACAGCTCCGGCAGCTCCATGTAGTGCAGTGGGTTGTAGGCGCACAGAGCCGGAATCTTGTCCTCCGGCGGGTTGTTGCGCCGTCCAGCGGCGACGATGTCGACCGGGAGCGGTAGTGGCTCGTTGACCCGACGGCCGTGATACAGGTGGCTGGCCAGGTTCGCGATGGCCGTCTCGCGCGGCTTCGCGATGTCGGGACGAATCTGCAGGTAACGCGGGTTACGCGACCGCACCCCGTCGATGAGGCGCGGATCAGCACTGGAGACGATGTACTTCGGTTCCTCGGAAGGATCGGAGTCGGCGAAATTCGACAGGAACGTGCGCATCGGCTTGGTGAACTTCGAGAAGGTCACCACGTCGTCACGCATCGCCGTGACGTCCTCGCGAGTCAGCGGCTGATAATTCGAGATGAACAGGCCACGCTCACTCATGTCGCGCTCGGTCTGGGTGTCATAGCCACGGTGAATGGCGTCGTCAGGACGCTGGAAGAGGAGAGCCTCGCAGTTGGCGACGACCTTGCGCGACAGGCCCTCTGGACCGGTGACCATGCCAGGAGAGGTGACGATGGAGGCCGTCATGTCGTCCTCGGTCTGGACCTTGATAGCCGGGGCGTAGTCGTGGCGCAGGGTGAACAAACGCCAGGAACCGTCGGGCTGGAAACCGACGCGAGCCATGCTCACTAGGATCTTCTGGCCGTCGAGTCGCACCATGTTGCCGTGCCGACCATTCGTCGGCGCGACGGTGAAGTGGGAGCGCCAGTCGTCACCCCATTCCGGCTTGTAGTAGCGCTTGATGGTGAAGACGAGCTCCTTGCGGAACGACGGGATGGAGTTGATCCAGTCGTTGTACCAATCGGTGAAGTCCGAGGACGGAGTCAGCAGCTTGATGACCGACCCGACAGAACGCTCCGCCGACAGGATCGGACGGTGATCCTTGCCATTGAGCTCGGGATCGGCGAATCGGGTCGAGAAGTCGCGATGCAGGATGTCCTCGACGGCATTCATGTCGGCCTCGAAGTCCGGGACGTAGGCGTTGCCCTGCAGGAAGGTGTCCGAGATCGCCTTGGAGATCTCAGATTTGCCGCCACCGGAGACGGTGCAGCACTTGTGCAGGGTAGTCGACTCACCGTAGGTGCCCTTGAGGTACCACTGGTCGTCGGCCTCGTTGTGGATCATCGTCATGCGGTAGCCGTCAGGGGAGAGGTACTCGGTGTCGGCCCGCATCGGGATGGACTGTGCACCGTCATCCCAGGAAACGGTGCCATCCCGCAGGCTGAACTTAGTCCCGCCGGGCACCAGCAGGACGTTGTCGATGCCGAGGACCTTCGCATGGCCCTTGTCGAGCATCTCGAAGTCATCCGGGTTGTCCGCGACGACGTCGGCAACCGTCTGCTGGCAGCTCGGGGTGGCGTACTCCTGGCCCTGGTTGTGGGAACGGTAGGCGCGGGCACCGCCGGAGTGCTCCTCCTCGGCCAGTCCGAAGAGGTTCGCGGAGTAGGAGATCTGGGTCTTGACCTCCTTCTTGCAGTAGCCGAAGTAGTTGTCGGCGACAATCGTGAGGATGACTCCGGACTCGTCACGGGCGCACAGCTTGAACGGCTTGCCCTCGTTGTAGAGCTCGGACTCATCGGACCAGCACATTCCGTCGCGACGCTGCCGGTCGGTGGCCTGATCAATGTGAGGCAGACCGAGGTCGACCTTGCGGACGAGGTTGAGGTGCGGGGCCAGGATGACGCAACCGCTGTGGCCGGTCCATCCGGCGGGGGCGAGGGCGGAATCGTTGCCCGGCAGCAGCGGATCGCCGGCGTTGCCGAAGATCCCCTCGACGAAATCGAGGTTGGAGACCAGACCACCGGGGGCGAAGAAGCGGATCTCCATCCGACGCTCGGAGACGAAGTCGGGAATCTCGGGAACCACGAGCGGGCGGAGCAGCAGGGACACCCAGGTGTGAGCCTGACGCTCCACGGGCTGGGTGGAGGTGTAGGGGAGCAGGGTGTGTTCCGGTGGGGCCTGGAAGGCGAGGTCGAGGAGACGAGCGACGACCTCGATCGGAACGGCCTTCTTGTCGTCGGGGATTGCCAGACCGCCCTCTGCGACGTGGAAGACGCCGGCCGTGGTGCGGCGGTCATTGCGCGGGTTGTGCAGCACGCCGTTGGCGACCCGGTAACTCGCGACCAGGTCGGAGGTGAACTCGTCACCGTCGACCGGGAGGGAAAGGGCTCGGGCCAGACCGGGCTCATCGAGAGTCAGGGTGGTTTCGGGCAGGTGGGGATGAACGGGGGAGTCCTCGCCGAGGTAACGGTCGATGAATGCTTGGATGCGTCGGTCAGCCGGGCAGAGGAGCTCGGGGATCTCCCGTCTGAGTTCCCGTTGGCGAGCAAGTACCGGGGCGACGACGTCGATGTCGGAGGCGCGCGCGGCTGTCGGCAGTGGCAGGCCGTTGAGCGCCAATCTGAGGTTCACGGAGTCGGTGTGAGCTTGGGTGGCCATGGATCCATTGTCCCCTGAAATTGTGAAGTTTCCATGAGCGTGGTCAGACGGGCATCCAAGAGGGGTGGAGATGGGCGTCAGGGCACTCGGCCTGCGTAGGTGTGGATGGTTCTTGACGTTCGGTGGGTCGACACGTGGGCTCCCTCCACGTCAGTTGCACTTGTGTGGCCGAGGTGCTGGACGACACGGGCACCACAAGGCTTTCTGCCGTTCATCAGGGACAGGCGGTGATTCGCTCTGGATGAAAGGCTACGAACCTCTTGATTGAGTAAACGATTTCACCTATAGTCTGTCACACCTCGGGTAAACGATTACTCATCACTGTCGATGGAGGTTCTTGATGTTGCACAGTCCACACCCCACTGATGCTGTCGAGCAGATGCTGAACGCGTCACTGGACGCCTACGACCTTGAGATCGACGCCCTTAAGAAGGCTCGTGGGCATTTTGAGGAAGATCTCATTCCTGCCCTAAAGGTTCTGCAGGAGTGCCGAGGGAAGATCATCGTTTCCGGACTCGGAAAGTCCGGCCATATCGGGCGGAAGATAGCTGCAACCATGAGTAGCCTGGGTAGCCCTGCTGCATTCGTGCAGTCAGGCGAGGCGCTGCACGGTGATTCAGGGGAGTTTGCCCCAGGAGATGTCGGCATCCTCATCTCAAACTCAGGCTCCACGGCCGAGGTCTGTGCTCTTGCGAATATGCTTCACGGCTGGGGTATCCCGTTTGTCGCCATCACCAGGAACGCTGATTCGCCGCTTGCCCGATACGCTGCCTCAACGATTCGTCTTGGGATCCAGAGTGAAGCGGACCCACTAAATCTTGCACCCACATCCTCGTCAACGGCAACCCTCGTAATCGGTGATGCGCTGGCCGTCGGTCTGATGAGCACGAAATCGTTTACCGCAGAGGATTTCGCACAACGACATCCGGGCGGGGCTCTGGGCGCACAGTTGACGATGAACGAGGAGGTTTCCTCATGAGCGTGGCAGTCGTTGGATCCTTTATGTACGACCTGATGGTTGACACCCCAAGGCAACCGAGAATCGGGGAAACACTTCGAGGAATTTCTTTCAGGCAATCAGTTGGTGGCAAAGGCTTCAACCAGGCTATGGCCGCTGCTGCAACCAATGCTGATGTCATCATGGTTGGGCGACTTGGTGACGACAGTTTCGGTGCTGAGTTTCGCTCAGCAATGCATGCAGCAGCCATCGATGACAGTCATGTGAAGGTGTCGACAACCCCAGGATCAGGGACCGGGGTAGGAATGCCCTCTGTCTTCCCTGACGGAAACAACGCCATCATCATAATTCCGCGCGCTAACCTCGAAGTCAGCGTTGAGGATGTTGATGATGCTGCCCGCGAGATCACTTCGGCTGATGTCCTGTTGCTGCAGCTTGAAATACCAGTGGATTCGGTTGTGAGAGCAGCCGAAATTGCGCATGAGGCGGGAACGAAGGTCATCCTCAACCCTGCACCCCAGCGGGACTTGCCTCCCAAGATCTGGGAATTTGTCGATCTCTTCGTACCCAACGAAGGAGAGTTGCTAGCTTTCGCGGAATCCATGGGGATTCTAGGCGGGTCTGAGGACATCCTTGATGTCGCGCAGAGGTTTGCCGATCAGGTGTCAGTCGTCGTCATTGTCACCCTTGGGGACAATGGTGCCGCCATCTGTGATCCGAACGGCACACCCCGCCACGTCAGTGGTTACCGAGTCAAGGCGGTTGACAGCGTTGGCGCTGGGGACACCTTCTGTGGCGCCCTCAGTGCTGCTCTGTCTGCCAGAATGGAGATTGACGAGGCGATTGACTTCGCGAATGCAGCCGCAGCCCTTTCCGTTACGAAGAGGGGGAGTGGCACAAGTGCGCCGGCAAAGACGGACGTCATCCAGTTCATGAACGATCACACTGGTGCTGGCGCGCGGGGAGGCGCTTCATGCTGATCCAAGATGCATCCACGTTGAACCCTGACGGGTATCTTGACCGAACCCCGAGAATCCAGTTCGCTTTGTTGACAACGCTCTTTGCACTCTGGGCAGCTGCTGCTGCTCTCAATGATATCCTGATTACGGCATTCAAGAGCGTATTCAGTCTGTCTGACCTAGCGACAGGATTCGTGCAGACGGCTTTTTATCTCGGCTATTTTGTTATCGCTATACCGGCTGCCAGATTGATACGAAGATTTACTTACAAGACAGCCATTATTATTGGCTTGATATTATATATAATTGGCTGTTGCTTGTTTATTCCGGCGGGTCACGTAGGAACCTACAGTGTATTCCTTGTAGCGCTATTTGTTATCGCAGTCGGCTTATCTTTCTTGGAGACCTCGGCCAACACATATTCGTCGATGATGGGTACTAAAGAATCATCCACACGTCGGCTAAACATCAGCCAGACCATGTATCCGATCGGCTCGATTGCGGGTATCCTATTGGGTAAGTACTTGGTTTTTGGGAGCGGTGATTCCTTGCAGGGCAAGCTAGCTGCGGCGACGTCTGAGGCCCAGAAGCACGCCATTGCCGAACAATCGCTTAATGCCACCCTGCAGCCCTATAAAGTGATCATTGTCATTTTGATGGTCATTCTTGTGATGTTTATCATCACTGATTTCCCTACCTGTAAACCGATCAAGGAAGATGGCGGCCCACAGGCTGGTCTGGGTGAGACGCTGAATTATCTTCGACACGACAAAGACTTCGTCATCAGCATTGTGACCCAGTTCGTGTACATGGCGATGCAGACGTCCGTCTGGTCGTTCACAATCCGTCTTGCCCTCGAACTTGACCGGAACCTGAACGAACGTGCGGCGAGCAATTTCATGCTGATCTCCTATGCGCTCTTCTTTGTCGGTCGGGGGACAGCGTCCTGGCTAATGGGCAAGTTCCGTCCTGCAAAGGTGCTTCAGGCTTACTCTGTCCTTGGTGCCATCTGCATGATTTATGTGGTGTTCGGCCCCGGTATGACTTCGGTTTACGCCGCGACGGCCTCGGTATTGTTCTTCGCACCCTGCTGGCCAACGATATATGGCTCCGCGCTGGAGTGTGTCAAAGAACCCCGATACAAGGAAACAGGAGGCGCCATTATCGTGATGGCAATCATCGGTGGAGCCGTCGGTCCCGTTATTCAGGGATGGGCTTCGGATACGATGGGATCGATGCAGAAGTCATTCGTTGTCTCGGCTATCTGCTACGTCATCATCCTTGCATACTTTGTCCATATGGCCCGCAGTGACAAGAAGGTGGCCGTGGAAACTGTTAATTCAAAGGAGAACTGAGATGCTCAAAGAGATTCCAGATATTTTGTCACCCGACGCGGTCAAGTTGATGATGGAAATGGGTCATGGTGACACACTATTGATCGCAGATGGGAACTACCCTGCCACAACGAACAATCCGCGAGTAATTCGCGCTGATGGGCACAAATTGACTGATCTGCTGGATGCAGTTCTCAAACTTTTCCCGCTGGATCGAGTTGTTGACGCGCCGGTGACACTGATGTCGACCGGCAACAATACGAAGCCTCCAGTGTGGAAACAGTTTGAGGAGATTGTTGAACGACATGAAGGAGGAGTCCAGTTTGGTCAGCTCGACAGGTATCCGTTCTACGACGCTGGAGCAAAGGCAGCTGGCATCATTCAATCGGGCGACAGAGCACTGTTTGGCAATATCATGCTCCAGAAGGGCGCACTCTGAGCTTGACTCATGGCTCTGATTAGGAGAAAACAGAGAGGGGCACGGGTCCAGAACTCGTGCCCCTATTCTGAGGTGAAGGGGATGTCGGCGTGGCAAGAGTAACCATCAGTGATGTGGCAGCGGCAGCCGGGGTGTCGACCGCTACTGTGTCGAGGGTGATCAACGGGATCGGAAACGTCAATCCTGGGATGCGTGACCGTGTCAGTGCTGCCGTCAACGAGTTGCATTACCGACCCAATCCCACCGGTCGAGTGCTCCGGCAGCAACGCACGGACACAGTAGCCGTACTCATGCCCGACATAAAGAACCCGTACTTCACGGAATTCACCTACTTCTTCGAATCCTCGGTATCCGCTCACAACATTCAGGTCTCAGTCGGCAACACCGATGAATCATTGGTGAATGAGGAGCGGTATGTCGCTTCCGCTATCGAGCAGCGGTCGGCCGGGGTAGTCCTCGCCGTCGCATCGGACAGATCTGAGGCCCCAGCTCTCATCCAGGAAAAAGGAATTCCGCTGGTTCTTTTCGATCGTCTTGTTCATGGGTACACGGGAGCGTCTGTGTCCGTCGACAATCGTGCTGTTGGAGCGATGGCCGCGTCGCACCTGTTCGCGCGTGGCTTTCAGCGTCCAGCAGTGTTGACCGGCTCCCGTCGCGTGTCCTCGACGAGGACGCGTGCGGATTCCTTCTGTGACGCAGCAGCGAAACGTGGGATGGTGGTTGACCCCGAGCTGGTGGTTCAGACTGACACCCGTGAGCTGGGAGCTGAAAACGCGGTATGGGAATTGATCGGGTCGGGCAAGGAATTCGACTGTCTCTTCTCGACGAACGGCCCGCTGACTATGGCTGCGTTCCGTGTACTCCATGAGGCTGGGTGGACGGGGTACAACCGTGTTGGCCTTATCGGTGTTGACGACGAGTTCTGGACCTCCCTCGTAACTCCCCGGGTGACGGTCATTCGACAGCCGGTCACGGAAATCGGAAGAATGGCTGCGAAGCTCCTGATCGAACAGTTTGGGCGGGGTACGGCCGAAGGCCCACGCAGCGTGGTCCTTGCACCGCAACTTGTCGTCAGGGAGTCCACCATGCGCGTTTGATTCTAGTCCTTCGCCATGGGGAGGCCGCCGATCATTGTTCCGTACCGCGCCATCTCCCGCGAAGGTGGAAGGCGGCCATCTTGGGCTGGCGATCCCGGGTGAAGATGCCCTTCCGGTTGCCACCGACGCGCATCGTGCCGCTGGTGGTCGCGAAGTCCGCGAAGTTCCAGATTTGCTCGCCGATGACGGCGTCGAAGGAGTCGAAGACCCGCTCGTTCATCTCGAGGACCTCGACCTGGTACTCCTCGCTCCACGGTTGAGCGGGGGTCTGGTGCAGGCCAGGCATGGTGTCGGCGCCGTACTCGGTGATGATGATCGGCTTGTTCTCGCTAGCCCAGCCCTCCATCTCCTCGCGCCAGTGACGCTCGGCGGCGGCGAGGTCACCGGTGTCGACGTACCAGCCGTAGTAACGGTTGAGGAGAAGGACGTCGGAGTACTGCGAAACCCGGCACGCCCCGTACGGGGCGAGCATGACGTTGACAAAGCTCACCGGGCGGGTGGGGTCAGCGTCACGGGCCACGTCGAAGAGGGGACGGAAGTAGTTTTCTGCCGCCTCGGTCTCGGACTCGGGCTCGTTGGCGATGGACCAGATGATGACGCTGGGGTGGTTCTTGTCACGGGCGATGAGGTCGCGGATGACCTGGGTGTGAACCTTCTGGGTCTCGCCGTTGATGGTCTCCTCGGAGAAGGTGGTGTAGCCCTGGGCGCCAAAAATGCCGCCTCCCAAGCCCATGTTCATGCCCACTGCGGGAGTCTCGTCGATGACGAGCAATCCGTGACGATCAGCGTAGTCAAGGACGTGTTCGGAGTAAGGGTAGTGGGAGGTGCGCAGGGAGTTCGCGCCAATCCATTCAAGGCATGCGGCGTCCCGCAGCATGAGGGCGTCGTTGTGGGCTTTTCCGATGGTCTGGTGATCCTCGTGCATGCCGAATCCGGTCAGGTGGACCGGTTCTCCGTTGATGAGGAGGCGATTTCCGTCGACGCGGACCGTGCGCACACCAAAAGCCTGACGGTAGGAATCGACGACGCGCTCCCCGTTGAGCAGGGAGATTTCGGCCTCGTAGAGGTAGCCTTGACCCGGCTGCCAGAGGTGGACCGAGGGGATGCTGGTGGTCGCGGAGGCACCGATCCCATTGGCGACCTCATAGCCCTCGGCATCGAAAATCGTCACCTGGGTCGTCAGGGAGTCAGAATTCCGCGAGAGGACCGTCCAGCTGACGATTCCGTCATCCCCGTCGAGATCGGTGGTGATGGTGACGTCCTCGACATGTGAGGTCGGACGGCTGCACAGCCAGACATCGCGGTGAATGCCGGCGTAGTTGAAGAAGTCGTGCCAGTACTTTTGCTTAGGGCCCTCGGGCGAGTCGACGACGATGCCCGGCGGAATGGTCTGGAAGGACAGTCGATTGTCGACGCGCACCGTCAGTTGACATTTTTCGCCGGCGCGGACGTGGTCGGTGATGTCGGCCTCGAAAGGAAGGTAGCCCCCGGCATGGTTGGCCACCTCGACATCGTCGACCCAGACGGTGGCGGTGTGGGTGGCGGACTCGAAGTGGATGACGACGCGATCCTCGGCCCAGCCGCGCGGGATGCGGACTTCGCGCTGATACCAGACCGGGCCGACGTAATCACGGACTGCGGGGTCGGTGGAGAGATCCTGGTAGGAGGCCGGAACTGCCATCTCGGTGCGCTCCGGCAGCAGCTGGGTGAACCATCCCTCGGCCTGGCCGCGGTCCTCGGCGTCGAAGGCGAAGTGCCACATTCCCGACAGACACTTTGTTTCTCGGGTAGGGGTGTCCTGTGGTCGAAGCATCATGGCCTCCCGGTGCTCTCTATTGTGGGATGCTGATTTGAGGCCGAAGGGGTGAGCTCGGAGATGACCGTGATCGTGCGGTCGTCGCTGGGTCGCAGGGCGAAGTCCATGGTTCCCCATGGTGGCTGGTAGTCGCCTTCGACGTGGGTGTGGACGGTGACGGTGGTGGCGTCGTGGTCGACGGTCCAGGTCAACCAGTATCCGTGCCCATCGCGGTAGCCATAGGTGTGGCCGTCGTCATCGAAGAAAAACCCCTCCGAATGGCCCTCGCCATCAGGAAGGTAGAGAACGATCCGGTGCGGGGAGTTTTCGACAGTCTGCGTCGTGATGATCTCGTCGGTGGGCTCGGGAAGGGTGCACTGTGGGATTCCCGCTCCAGCGCGAACGAGTAGGGGAAGACGGTCGAGCGGGGCATCGAGGGTGACCGTGCCGGGGTCGTGGTGGATGCCGGTGTCGAATTCGAACCAGCCGCCTGGGACGTCGGGAAGGGTGACGGTACGGGTGGCCTGACCTTCCTCCACCACGGAAGCGACCAGGAGATCACGTCCGAGGAGGAAGTCGTCGGACTCCTCGAGGAGGGAATCATCGAGGCTGAACACCGGGTTGACGATGGGTTCGCGTCTCTCTGCCGCCAGGTAGGACAAGGTGTAGAGGAACGGAATGAGCCGGTATCGCAGCCGGATCATGCTCCGGACGATGTCGGTGATCCCCGGATACATCCACGGTTCGTTGACCGATCCGTCGTCATGCCAGGAGTGAATGGTGAATCGCGGGTGCATGACGCCGTTGGCCACCCAGCGGGCGAAGAGCTCGGGGCTGGGGCGAGCGGTGCCGGCGAAACCGCCGACGTCGTGGCCGAAATTCACCAGGCCGGACATGCTCATCCCCACGCCCATCCGGGTGTTGTACCTCAGGGTGCGCCAGGAGGTGGAATTGTCACCACTCCAGGTCTGGACGTAGCGCTGCAGCCCGAGCGGTCCGGACCGGGAAATGAGGAAGGGGCGCTCGCCGGGAGCGGCCTCGCGCTGGGCCTCGTAGGAGGCGCGATTCATGAGCAGGGCCTGCACCGGGCGGATCCGGTCGAGTTCCACCGGGTGACCAAAACCGTCACAGGTGGCGTCCTCGGACCACAATTCGTACTCGTTGTTGTCGTTCCAGGTGGATTCCACACCCATGTCGATGAGCTGGCGGCGGACGTTGTCCTTCCACCACTGGACGCCGCGCGAATTGGTGAAGTCGACATTGCTGCCGTGGCCACCCCAGAACATCGAGGTGACGGGTTTGCCGGTTGGTGAGTCGGTGACGAAGATTCCCGCCTCGGCGGCGTCACGGTAATAAGGGTGGGTCGTAAGCAGGGCTGGCTTGATATTTGCCGCTAGATGAAGGCCGGCGTCACGGAACTTCGCGGTGGTGTCGGTGGGTTGGGGGAATTTGTCACGGTTCCAGGTGAAGACGTACCGACGCGGCCCAATGGTGGTGTACCCCGACGACAGCTGGAAGGAATCACAGGGGATGGCGTGCTCCCGCAGCAGGTCGATGAATTTGAGCAGCTGGTGGGAGGCGTCCGGGGCGTCGGTGTAGTGCATCGTCGAACCGGAGTAGCCCAGGGCCCAACGCGGCAGGAAGGCTGGGTCTCCTGTGAGGCGAAGGATCTGCGGGGTGAGGCCAGAGACCTGGTCGGCGGTCATGACCCAGTAGTCAATGTCGCCGTGGTCGGCCTGCCAGGAGGTGAAGGGGCGGTGATAATTGTCGACTTCCGCTCCCAAGTTGAACCGCGACGCCGACAGGTTGTCGTAGAAGATGCCGAAGGCTCCGTTGGCGGTGCGGGTCATGAGGAAGGGGACGTGCTTGTACAGCGGGTCAGTGCTGCTGGCGTCGTAACCAAGGGCATCCAGGCAGCGCATGTCGAAGATACGTCCGGTGCGTTCCAGGTTTCCGGCCTTCTCACCGAGCCCGTAGTACCGGTCGTCGAGATTGCGAACCCGATGATGGGCCACCCGACCGGTCCGCGATCCGATCTCGTAGGCACCTGTGGGGCGGTCCTCGCTGACCGTGACCCAGCCGTCAGTTCGACGTTGCCAGGTCATCCGCAACGGACAGTCCCGGATGATGACCCGTAGGGAGTCGGTACCAACGATGAAGGCTTTCTCGTCGGGATCGGGGGAATCGACCGGCTCGTCGGCATAGACCCCGGAGAATTCCGGGTGGCGGGCGATCTCCGCTGCACTGTCAGCGACGGTCGTCGTCACCTCGACGTCCTCGATGGGCCCGATGTCGCGGGAATTGCCCTGCCACGCCGGGGCGGGGGAGTGGTCGAGCAGGTCGTCGGGGCCGAAGCCGGTGTGGTCGGTGACGTCGGGGCCGGGGCTGATGCTCCAAGTACGATCGAGCTGGGGACCGCCGATGTCGAAAACTCGCACGTGGGCGATGGCCCGCGTCACAAATGTGACGGAGGCACACCATCGGTCGTCAATTGTCAGCCGGATGTTCGACCCGGTCGTCGAGTGATCGGTGATTCTCAGGAGCGTGTCCATGGTGTGCCTCCGTGATGGTGGGATCAGGCGTTGTGCTCAGCTTGGGCCTCGTGGCGGCGGGCCAGTTCGTCGGCATTGGCGATGACCTTGGCGCGGGTGAGCGGGTAGCCCAGCAGGAGGAGGGCAGCGCCGAGGCAGCAGATCGTCGGGATAGCGGTGGCGAGGGTGTACAGGTTATTGACGACCGACTCAGACTGAACCGTGCCGCCCTGAGAGGAGGACTGGTAGCCGACCATCGTCAGCATGACACCACCAATACCACCGGCGATGGCCTGAGCGAGCTTGCGGGCGAAGGAGTTGACGCCATAGATGACGCCGTCCTCGCGCTCCCCCGACATGACCTCCTGAGCGTCGATGACATCGGTGATGAAGGCCCACACCATGAGGTTGAACACACCGGCACCCAGTGACCCGAAGAACAGGCCGACGAGGAAGACCCAGGGGCTGTGGGTGTGGATGATGAGCATGGTGCCGTACACGGCCGCGCCGAAGAACAATGCCACCGTCGCAGATTCTTTCCGACCGAATTTCCGCACCAGGGCTTGGGCGAAAGGCGCAACGAGGATGACTGTCGTGAAATTGAAGACCAGAGCGATCGACATTGCTGTCTTGTTCTGGAAGTAATCATTGAACAGGTAGGTCAGGGTGACGCCGGAAAGATTCTGGTTGATGACGACAACAATATCGATGATGACCAGCATGACGAGGGCCTTATTATGGGCCATCTCCGAGAACATCTTTCCCAGCGGAACACGCTCGGTCTTGTCGATGCGAATGCGCTCCACGGTGAGCATCGTCAGAGCGACATAGCAGAACAGACCGAGGATGGCGAAGACCGCAGCACCTATGAAGAATCGGTGCGGATTGATCTGATGGGAGTTGTTGCCGTACATGATGAGCGGCACGACATAGCTGACGATAGCGGCGCCGGAAGCCGATCCGATGCTACGGGCGGTGGACAGCGAGGTCTTGTTGCGCGGCTTGCCCGAGATGGCCGAAGCCATCGACCCATAAGGGATGTTGACGAAGGAGTAGAAGATGCCCCAAGCCAGGTAGGTGACGAAGGCATAGATGACGCGCGTCGTCATGGGGAGGTGCCCGGCAGCTGGGAGAAAGAGCAGAATGGCGGAGGCGGCGAGTGGGAACTTCATCCGCATGACCCACGGGGTGAACCGTCCGTGCTTGGTCATCTTGGCATTGTCGATGAGGCGGCCGACCATGATGTCGACGAAGGCGTCGACCAGTCGGGCGGACATGAACAGCGCGCCCACCAAGGCGGCCTTGAGGCCGAACACATTGGTGTAGAAGATCATGAGAAACGAATTCACCAGGTTGAAGGTGAAATTGTTTCCTACGTCGCCGAGCGCGTAACCGATCATGTCGCGAATATCGAAATCGCGAGCGTTCACCGCCTTAGCCTTCTGGCTCTTCGTCGTAGTGGTCGACATTGACAACCCTCTGTGTTTTCGGGGCTGCGACGGTCATCGTCACAGCATTTGTGGACAGGCAACATCGCCTTGTTTAGAGAGTCGCACTGCGGCGCTGAGAACCGCGATCCTTTGCCACGGTTTGCACCCTGTGCATCTCGGGCATGAGGCACGCCGGCCAGCGGTAGAGTCAGAGCATGGGGGTAGGCGAGGGGTCCACCACACCGGTTACCATCAGCGACGTCGCACGGGCTGCCGGTGTTGCTCCGTCCACTGTTTCCCGGGCGTTTTCTCGTCCGGGACGGGTGAGTGTCAAGACGTCGGAACGGATCTTTCAGGTTGCCCGGGAGCTCGGTTATCGTCAGGACGAGGTGCCCAGAGTATCGGCGAGTCGAACCCATCATCTCGTGGCTGCGTGCGTTGCTGATGCCATGAACCCGGTGTTCGGTGCCACCGTCAAGGGGATTTTCGCCGGCGCCCGTAAGCGGGGCTACATGGTCGTCCTCATCGACTCCAACGAGTCCTCCGAGATCGAGTCCGAGACCACGAAGCGATCCCTGGTCACCGTCGACGGTTTCATTTTTGCCGGCTCACGTATGTCTGACGCCGGTTTACGGCACCTGGCCGGGATGAAACCGGTGATTACCGTCAATCGCAAGGTGCCAGGGGTGTCGTCGGTGACGCCGGCTGCTGATGAAGGACTTGGAGACGCGCTTGCCCATCTCGTGGCCGATGGACGCTTCACGGTGACCTACCTCGCGGGGCCCACGGCATCGTGGCAATCCGGAGTGAGGTGGCGCAGCTTGCTCGACGGGGCGCGGCGAAATGGACAAGTGACGGTGCATCAACTCGCCTGCCCGACACCCACCATCAGGGGTGGCATCGAGGTCTTCGACATGTGGAAGGCCCACCCAACCTCGGCCGTCATCGCCTACAACGACCTCATTGCCATCGGATTCATGAGGCGAGCGATGGCTTGTGGGGTGAAGGTTCCTGAGGACGTGGCCGTCATCGGGTTCGACGACATCCCGTTCTCGGCGTTGGTCTCGCCGGCCCTGTCAACGATTTGCGTCAACCAGTTCCAGATGGGCGTGGTCGCCGTCAATCGTCTTCTCGACATGGTGGAGAGGCCGAGCCGACATGAGCGTCGGGCCCCCAGCGAGGACATCGTCCCGGTGTCCTTCATGGAGCGTGAATCTGGCTGACGAAGTGGGGCAAGTGACGGCAACTCGTTCCAGGAAATGTCGTCACGGGGCACAGTGAATGTCATGTCAACGTCGACTCTCACCCTTTCCGAGGATCGCCTGCTACCCCGCGAGTCCTCCGCCCTGGCCGCTGCGCGCGAAATCTACCGATCCACGAAGGATCTGCCCATCATTTCTCCCCATGGACACGTTCCGGTGTCATGGATCGCTGATGACCTGGCCTTCTCCGACCCGACGAGCCTGCTCATCACCCCCGACCATTACGTGAATCGCCTGCTGCACGCCAATGGTGTCGATCTCGAGGACCTTGGTGTCGGTCGAGAGTCTATGAGTGAGGAGGACAACCGGAATGCCTTCCGAATCCTCTGCGAACACTGGCGCGACTTTGCAGGTACTGCAATGCGTTACTGGCTGGTTGACCAGCTTGTCGGTATTTTTGGCGTCACCGAGCGCCCCAGCGTCGAGACCGCTGATCACATCTATGACGCCATCGCTGAGCACATCGCTCAGCCCGACTTCCGCCCCCGAGCCCTGATGGACTCCTTCGACATTGTCTTCATCGCAACCACCGACGACCCATGCGATGACCTTGACGGCCACGCGCGGTTGGCTGCGGATGAGACCTTCACCCGTCGTGTTGCTCCCACCTTCCGCCCTGACAAGTACCTGGAACCGGCGGCCGAGGGCTGGACGGACCTCCTCGCGAAGCTGTCCGAGGTGAGCGGCTACGACGCGACGACCCTCGACGGGTTCACCGCCGCCATGGAGACTCGTCGTGCCTACTTCAAGGATCACGGAGCGGTCTCCAGTGACCACAGCCACCGTGATCTCGGCACCGTCATTCTTGGCCACGATCGTGCAGCGACGATTTTTGCCGACTCGGTTGCGGGGCAGGCCACTGTTGAGGAGATGACCTTGCTGCGTCGGCATCTCTTCACTGATCAGGCAAGGATGGCCAGTGAGGACGGCCTGACGATGACCGTCCATCCGGCGGTGCACCGCAACCACGACACGTCCGCCTTCCGCCGCTTCGGGGCCGACATCGGCTCTGATGTCCCGATTGCCTTGGAAGCCGTGGACTCCCTGCACCCGTTGCTCGACAAATTTGGGAGCACCGACCTCAAGCTGGTCATCTTCACGATCGACGAGACCCTTTATTCGCGGGAAATCGCTCCGCTGGCCGGTTGGTACCGCAGCCTCTACATAGGAGTGCCCTGGTGGTTCATCGACGCCCCCGAGTCGGTGATGAGGTTCAAGCACGCCATCACGGAGATGGCTGGGTTCAGCAGGGTGAGCGGCATGATCGACGACACTCGCGCCTTCTGCTCGATTCCTGCACGCCACGACATGAGTCGGCGTCTGGATGCCGCCCATCTCGCCGAACTGGTGGTTTCAGGCAGGCTTGACCTGGACGAGGCGGTCGAGATTGCTCACCGACTCGTCGTGGAGCAGCCCGCCCACGTTTTCGGGCTCTGATCCGGAGGAGATGCCATGAGACTCGATCTCGATTCTCTGCGTGGTTCCGTACTGACGGATGCCGGCATCAGCGTTCCCACCTTCGATGTCGAACGAATGCGTAGTCAGGCCCATGATCATCCGCGCTGGATGCATATTGGTCCCGGAAACCTGTTCCGCGTCCACATCGCTCGGCTGGCTCAAGACGTCATGAATTCGGGAGCGGAACAGTGCGGCGTCGCTGTCGTTGCGCAGCGGAGTCCGCAGCGCCTCGATCGTGGCCTTGGCGACCATGACCTGCTGACCCTGGGAGTCACTTCCCATGCTGATGGCCACACTGACTTCGGAGCCATCGCCTCCATCAGCGAAGGACTGGCCTACCGACGTACTGACGATTTCCGTCGCATCACCGGGATCGCATGTGCTGACTCCCTGCAGCTGATCACCCTGACGATCACGGAGAAGGGCTACCAGCTCACCGGGTACGACGGTTCCTTCCAGGACGCCGTCGTCGAGGATTTGGGCCGCGACCCCATGACCGATGCGATGTCGACGACGATGGCCCTTGTCGCCGCCCTTCTGGTGCAGCGCTCGCACGCCGGTGCCACTCCGGTTGCACTGGTCTCCTGTGACAATTTCTCCCACAACGGAGACGAGCTCCGCACCTCAGTGCTGACGATCGCCGAGGAGTGGGAGAAGAGGGGAACTATCGACCACGAGGTCGTCGAATGGATCTCGGAGAAGGTCGCCTTCCCGATCTCGGTCATCGACAAGATCACTCCTGCCCCCTCGCAGAAGGTTGCCGACCAACTCGCCTCGATGGGGTTCGAGGACATGTCGATTGACCCCGACGCCGGGGTGGCAGGATTCGTCAACACCGAGCCGGCCGAATACCTCGTCATCGAGGATTGCTTCCCGAATGGGCGCCCGGAGCTGGAGAAGGCTGGAGTCCACTTCACCGACCGTGACACGTGCGACCGATTCGAGCGGATGAAGGTGACGACCTGCCTCAATCCGCTGCACACTGCTCTGGCCGTCACCGGCGTGCTGCTGCGCAAGCCCACTATCGACGAGGCCATCAAGGATCCCGGTCTCGCTGGCCTGGTGCACCGTCTGGGATGGCAGGAGGGGATACCGGTCGTCAGTGACCCCGGGATTGTCGATCCCAAGGAATTCCTCCGGGAGGTTGAAGAGGAACGCTTCCCGAACGCATTCCTGGGCGATACACCAAGTCGAATTGCGACTGATTCCTCACAGAAGATTCCGATCCGTTTCGGCGAGACCATCAAGTCCTATCTTGCCGATGATTCCCTGGACGTCGCGTCGCTACGGGCGATCCCCTTCATCCTTGCCGCCTGGTGCCGATACCTCATGGGAATCGCCGATGACGGCAAGCCGGTCGAGCTTTCCCCCGATCCTCTGCTCGATGATCTTAAACCCGTTGTGGCAGGAGTTCATCTGGGTGACGAGGATCCCAAGGCCATCACCCCCATCCTGCGTCGCGCCGCCATCTTCGGTGTGGACCTGACGACGACGCCACTGGCGGAGCTCGTTGAACAATTCTTCATTCGTCTGACGGCCGAGCCGGGTGCCGTCAGGGCGGTTCTGGACAAGGAGTTCGCACAATCATGAAGATGACATTTCGGTGGTACGGTCCGGAAACCGATCCCATCACCCTGCAAAATATCCGTCAGATTCCCGGAACCAGCGGAATCATGGGAGCAATGGACTGGATTCCGGTCGGAGAGGTGTGGTCAGAGGAGGAGATTTCCTCCTACGTCCAGAAGGTCAATGAGGCCGGCCTGGAGTGCGAGGTCATCGAGTCGGTGAACGTCCATGAGGACATCAAGCTCGGCAAGCCGTCTCGTGACACCTACATCGCCAATTACTGCAAGACCCTGGAGAATCTCGCAGCTCATGGGATCAAAGTGGTCGTCTACAACTTCATGCCGGTGTTCGACTGGCTGCGCACCGAGCTGTTCCACCGCAATGAGGATGGATCGACCTGCCTGTACTACGACCACGAGGAGCTCGAGGGTCTGACTCCTCAGGACATTGTCAAGGCCACCCTGGATTCGTCGGCCTTTCCGCTGCCCGGTTGGGAGCCTGAGCGACTGGCCGACCTCGACGAGGTGATGGCCCAGTACGCCGACATGGCTCCGGACCAGCTGCGCGACAACTATCGCTACTTCTTGGAGGGAATTGCTCCGACCTGTGAAAAGGTCGGTATCCGGATGGCTGTCCACCCCGATGATCCCGCCTGGGACATCTTCGGAATTCCACGCGTCGTTCACAGCGATTCAGATTTACAGAAGGTCGTCGATCTCGTTGATTCCCCGGCGAACTCGCTGTGTGTGTGCGCAGGGTCACTGGGGTCAAATCCCGACAATGATGTTCCTGCCATTTTCACGAAATACGGAGATATGGGACGAATTGCTGCGGCTCATGTCCGCAACGTGAAGTTCCTAGGACACAAGAAATTCAAGGAAGCGGCACATCTCTCCAGTGATGGATCGCTGGACATGTACGCCATCATGAAGGCCATTCACGATCACTGCCCGGACGTCTACATTCGTCCGGACCACGGTCGGATGATCTGGGGAGAGATGGGCCGACCGGGATACCCGCTGTACGACCGCGCTCTCGGAATCACCTACCTTAATGGCTTGTGGGAGGCCATCGAAAAGGCGTCCGCCAGCTGATTCAGCCGATCACTGGAGATGACCGGACCAGTCCTCGGCGGTTGTGTCGCACTCGTGGCATGCAGGCTGTTGATGAAGCCAGGCTCGGTCGTTCTGTGTGGTGGAGTCGTGATCGTTTCGGAATGTCTATTCACTGGGAAGAATATACTTTTTCGGTGCGTGATGAATAGGTGAGGTCATGAATGGGTGAGGTCGGTCGAGAGGATGATCGCCAGGGATTATCAATACGCTATTCTCACTGCCACACATCATAATGGATATGCGTTGTTCGAGTCTGTATCTTCGCTACCCGACGGCCAAGGTATTAGGTTGAGACTTCGTTGCTGAGTTTCTCGTAGCCGTTCGGAACCGTGGGATCTGGGTAGGCTTGTACACTTCCCTCAGCGACTGGTCATGACCGGACTTCCCGCACCATGACGACCGTCAGCACCCGATGCGGGGTGTCGCCCCTGATTATGTGCCAGATCTCGAGTCCTTTCGGCAATTTTTGCATGGTCAGGTGAGAGAACTGTGTTCCGGTTATGGACCGCTCGACGTCCTATGGTTCGACTTCTCCTCCCCGGGGACGGGGCCGTAGCAGTGGGGTGCTGACGAGCCCATTCGGATCGTCCGTGAGTTGCAGCCTGACGCGATCGTGGTTAACCGCCAATTTCTGCGCTTGAGAACAGCATGCGATCATCTCGCAGATAGGATTCTTGCGAGCTGGACATGTTGGGAGGCGATGGGTGATGGCCGGCAGTGGGACCACGACTCTCAAGGGCCAGAACGGGCCGCGGGCACGTCAGCTTGCGATCGCCGAGGCGGTCGTTCGAGCGGGGTCGGTCACCGTCGAGGACCTCGTCGAGGCCACCGGTGTATCTGCCATGACGGTTTATCGCGACCTTGCGACCCTCGAGGCCAGTGGAGTGCTGCAGCGCCATCGCGGCCGGGTGGTTGCGGTTGCTAACGGTTTGCACGAGGCGGACGCCACATTTCGGCTGGAGCAGAGTTCGACGGACAAGCAGGCGGTAGCCGACCTTGCCGGAGATCTCATTGGCCCAGGATGCTCGATCATGCTCGACGACTCGACGTCGGGAGTGTGGCTGCTGCGGTCCCTCGGAGACCACTCACCACTGACGGTTGTCACCAATTCACTCTTGGTGGCCGACGAGGTCATTGCCAATGGTTCGGACAAACTCGTCGTCTCAGGTGGCGAGTACCAGTCCTGGGCGAAGTCGTTGATGGGCCCCGCGGCGGTTCGGATGATCCGTTCCATGCACGCGGATCTGTGCTTTCTGTCCGCCTCGGGGATCTTCGAGGCCGGGTGTTATCACCCGTATCAGGAGGTCGTTGAGGTCAAGCGGGCCATGCTCGAGTCAGCCGAGAAGCGGGTCCTGCTGCTCGACCACACCAAGTTCGGACGACGCGCGCTGTTCAAATTTGCCGATCTGACGGAATTTGATCACGTCGTCGTCGATGCCCACACCCCACACGGGATTCTTGACCAGCTGCGCGACCTCGGGGTTCACCTCATGGTGGCAGAAGGCCCTACGAAGAAGTCGTGATCATTGGCGGAGTAATTTTCTCCCATCCCCTTGACCCGGAACGGGTGCGGTGACACGATGAATTGACACCCGCTGATGGCGGATGGCCCTATCGCCTTGGTTTTGGGTTTGCGAAGGGTAATCGGTGGAGTGCGTCTGTGTGGACGCTGAGCCGGAAACCACATGGTCACAGATGTCGATCGGATCTATTTCGGCGATGAGGACCAGCAAACACAATCACGAGGAAGTGATCATGGCTGAAATCGTCATTGGTGTCGATGGGGGAACGACCGCGGTCAAGGCGGTCGCATTCAGTCTCTCAGGCGACGTCGTCTCGACCCGTCATGAATCGGTCCCAGTCAGGTACGGCGATCATGGCGAGGCTGAGCAGGACATGAATCAGATCTGGGAGGCCGTCGCAACCTGTATCCACGGTGTCGCGGATGCCTTGGGCCCAGAAGACGACGTCGTGGCGGTCGGTCTCACCGGGCAGGGTGACGGAGCGTGGCTGATAGACGAGGATGGGGCTCCTGTCCGGCCGGCAGCAATGTGGCTGGATGGTCGGGCCAGCGAACGTGTCGAGCAGTGGAATGACGATGGTCGAGCGTCCCGGGTCTTTGACGTGACAGGGACGAAGGTCTTCGGCGGGCTCTTCCCCGTCCTCATGGAGGAGCTGTTGGAGACGGATGGGGCACGTGTCCGCCGCGCAGCGACTCATCTCAACTGCAAGGACTGGATACGATTCAAGCTCACAGGAAATCGTCTCACGGATTACACCGAAGCTTCCCGGTCATATCTGGATGCGACGACTGCTCAGGGATTCTCGCGCGGATTGGCGGAGGATTTGGGGCAGTCGGAATTACTTGACCTTCTTCCGGAAATCCGCCGTTCCGAGGACATCGGGGGTTATGTCACGGAAGAGGCATCCCATGAGGTGGGGCTTCCGGTCGGTACTCCGGTCGGAGTGGGCATGCTTGACATTGCTGTCACTGGCGTCGGTCTGGGTGCGGCCCACGACGGGGAGGGCTGGCTGATTCTGGGAACCACTGGATTCGTCGGGACCCTGCTGCCGTCCATCGAGGACCGTAGGTCCAAGGAGTCCATGCTGGTGGCGACCGGTCGTGGCACCCAGGTGCTGGAATTCATGGCGCCCATGACGGGCACGCCAAACCTTGACTGGATCCGACGGACCCTGGGGTTGGCCGATGAGAGCTGGCAGAGCATCGAGGCCCGCGCTCGCCGGTCCACCCCTGGGGCGAATGGCGTCGTGTACCTGCCCTATGCCTCCCCTGGGGGCGAGCGCGCGCCCTTTGTCGACACCAACGCCAGCGCATCGTGGATGGGGATGTCGCTCACCACGACCCCCGAGGACGTGTTGCGCAGCGTCTATGAGGGCGTTGCGTTGTCCCTGGCCGACTGCGTCTCACACTTGGCGATGAGTGGCGATCTCGTCGTGTCCGGCGGTGGGTTCAGGTCCGACCTGGTCTGCGAGATTCTCGCTGACATTACGGGCAAGTGTGTGGTGCGACAGAGCGCGCCGGAGGCCGGAGCTCGCGGAGCAGCTGTTCTTGCCCTGGTCGCGGCCGGCCGTTACGACACGATCGGGGACGCCTCTGCAGCCATGGCATGTTCCTTCGAGACCTTCGACCCGCATCCGGAGCGCGGTGAGATTTACCAGGCCGTCGCGAATGTGTATTCCGAATCCCGTAGTGCCATCAGACCGATGTGGCCCCGGATGAGAGCCCTTCGACAGATCAAGGAGGCTGACAATGAGCGTTGATTCTCCAGTGAAAGTCCTTGTGGCAGGTGATCAGTTCGAGACGGTCGAGGTGCTTGGTGGCGCCTTGCGCAAGGCTGTCCCCGATGCCGAGATCACTGAGCTGTCATCACAGTGGCCTATCACACCCATGGGCGACATCGACGAAGTGCACGAGGCAGCCGGTGACGTGGGTGAACTCATTCATGCGCTCCAAGGGATCGATGTGTGTGTCAGCCACACCTATCCATTCACGGAGGAGGTGTTTGACGCCTGTCCCGATCTCAAACAGGTGACCATTACCCGGGGCGGTCCGGTCAACGTCGACATCGAGTCGGCCACTCGACACGGGGTCCAGGTGACTTACGCACCGGGACGCAATGCGACGGCAACAGCCGAACACACCGTCGCCATGATCATGGCGACGGTACGACAAATCCCTGCTCACCACATCACCTTGACCTCAGGCACCTGGGAGGGCGACGCATACCGATACGACCGGGTGGGTATGGAGATCAGCCGAAATGACGTAGGAGTTGTCGGCTGTGGTGCAGTCGGTTCCCGGGTAGCGATGATCATGGCGGCCATGGGAGCCACGGTGCGGGTGTTCGACCCCTGGGCCGATCCCGACTCGATGCCAGATGGCGTCAAGGTCTGTGATGACTTCGACGAGGTGCTGAAGGTGAGTCGCATCCTGACGCTTCATGCCCGAGCCAACGAGAACAACCGTCACATGATTGGGGCTGAGCAGCTCGCGGAAATGCCTGCGGGTTCCGTCCTCGTCAATTGCGCTCGCGGTTCACTCGTCGACTACGACGCAGTGTGTGATGCCATCGAGAGTGGCCATCTCTACGCTGCCGCCTTTGACTGTCTACCCCGCGAGCCGTTGCCGCCGGATTCCAGACTGCTGCACACTCCGCGCGTGGTCCTCACCCCACACGTCGCCGGCGCATCTAGGCAGGCTGCAGAACTTGCGGCGCGTATTGCAGCTGACGATGTCGCTGCACTGGTGCAAGGACACACTCCCACATACCTTGCCAACCCCGATGTCATCGATTGAGTTAGGAGAACAACATGCTCTTGGAACAAGAACGACAGGCTGTCGTCGACACATGCCGCACCATGCAAGCCCAGGGACTGGTCGTGGGAACTGCAGGAAATGTGTCGATCCGCGTCGACGACATGGTCGTCATCTCGCCGTCCGCAGTGCCTTACGAGGAACTGACTGCGACCGACATCGGGGTCCATGACATGGATGGCAAGGCCATCGAGGCGAAGTACAAGCCTTCCTCGGAGCTGCCGCTGCACCTGAGTGTCTATCGAGCCAGCGGCACAGGGGCGATCACGCACAACCATGCCCCGGCATCAACAGCTCTGGGCCTTGTCGTCGACGAGATTCCGTGGTCTCACTACTACTCCGGAATGTTTGGCGGCGCCGTTCGAGTTGCACCGTACGCCGAGTTCGGAACCGATGAGCTGGCACGTAACGTCACGAAGGCGCTTGAGGGACGATGCGCAGCTCTGATGGCCAATCACGGTGCGATCACGACGGGGCCGACGGTTGACAGGGCTCTCTCCCTGCTCCCGTACCTCGAGTACATTTGTGAGGTGCACCTCCGTGCAATGTCTACTGGCCGTCCCATCAAAGTACTTGATGAGGAGCAAATTACTGATGCCACACAGGGGATTGCCGGTTACAAGCCGAAGGCTGCCGACGAAGACTGAATACCCGGGACGACGTTGCCTAGCCTCAGCCCCTGAAACGTCCGGAACATAAGGAGAAAGCGGATGCCGGACCTCGGACGCGGCATGGTCATACCATCTGCCACGAGCCAGACGTTGCAGGCTGCCCTGGCGGCTCCCTCACCGAATGTCTTGCTGACTGGTGTGGCTCTTGACGAGCTTCCAGAACGTGCGAAACAGGTGCTGGGGGCCGGGAAGCACGCGATTGTTCACGCTGACATGACATCGGGCTTACATCCAAACGCGGCGGCGCTGTCGTTCCTGAAGGATCATTGCGGAGTTGAGACGATCATCAGCACCAATGCCAAGGTCATCGAGACAGCTCGACGCCATCACCTACAGACAGTATTCAGGGTGTTCCTGCTCGACTCAATAGCGCTGCGAACTGCGGCGCGCACGCTGGGAAACATTCAAGTTGATGCCGTGGAGATCCTGCCGGGGCCAATGGCAAGGTCCGTCATCGAGCACATACGGGCCACCGGTCCTGATCGCACATTGCTTGCGGGTGGTTTTGTCCGGACGTCGCAGCTCGTCGAGGATCTGTTTCGCGCCGGGTTCGACGGGGTGACGACGTCATACCCTCCGCTGTGGCAGAGAACGCCGCTGAGTCAAGGCACTCGCTAAAACAGCGTGTCAGATCACCCGCCGTCATCCGCTGACACAGTATGCAAAACGTGTCCGGAGAAGGAGAGCAGTTATGTTGGAGCATCTCAAGGCCGAGGTCTGTGATGGGAACCTCGAGCTCCCACGCCATGGCCTTGTGACATGGACATCGGGGAATTTGTCAGCCCGCGATCCGCAGACTGGGTTGGTCGTCATCAAGCCGTCTGGCATGGCTTATGAAGGGATGACGCCGGACGACATGGTCGTCGTCGATCTTGACGGCAAGGTCGTCGAGGGGGTGCACGGACCATCGTCCGACACGGCGTCCCACCTGTACGTGTACCGCCGGCGTCATGACATTCGCAGCATTATTCACACTCACTCGACCTTCGCAACGGCGTGGGCTGCGACCGGTCAGGACATCCCGTGCTGCTTGACGGCCATTGCCGACGAGTTCGGCGGGCCGGTACCGTGCGGCGACTATGCCCAGATCGGTACCGAGCAGATCGGTGAGCAGATCATGAGGTTCGTTGATCAGTGCCCTGCGGTCCTGCTGAAGAAGCACGGTGTCTTCACCGTTGGCACGTCGATCGCGAGGGCCGTCAAGGCTGCTGTCATGGTGGAGGACGTCGCCCGGACCGTGACCTACGCGAAGCTGATCGGGGAGATCTCGCCGTTACCGCAGTCCGAGATCGATGCAAACCATGACCGATACACCAATCGGTATGGAACCGCGGCTGCATCGTCAGGTGTGACGCTCTGACGGGACGCGTTCCCGGAATGCCCCCTGCTATCACGTCCGGCCAGACCTGACAGCAGGGGCAATTTGGCATCGCGTGGCTGGAGCCTGCGCCAGTGCGCAGAGGGGGAAGGATCCAACTGTGGCGAAATCCACACCCTAATCCCTTACTTTTCACATCAACAGTGTTAATATCAACACTATGAGTCGTTGCTTCTCGCATTTGCGAGTGAGACTCCCCAACGCACGGCAACGAAGCATGGAGGGATCATGGGACTGAGAATCGTCGTCGCCGCAGATCCGGCGGCAGTGCAGTACAAGGACGCCATCAAGGCCGATCTCGAGGCTGATGCGCGAGTCGACGAGGTTATCGACGTCGGCGTCCAGGAGGGTGATGACACCCTGTACCCGCACATCGGCGTCAAGGGAGCCCACGTCATCAAGGATGGCAAGGCCGATCGAGGTATTTTCCTCTGCGGCACCGGAATGGGCATGGCCATTACCGCCAACAAGGTGCCGGGCATCCGAGCCTGCACCGCTCACGACTCCTTCTCTGTGGAGCGCCTCATCATGTCCAACGACGCCCAGGTCCTGTGCCTGGGACAGCGCGTTATCGGGCTCGAGCTCGCTCGTCGTCTGGCCCGCGAGTTCATCGGGTACACCTTCGATCCGAGCTCTCACTCCAAGACCAACGTCGATCTCATCAACGCCTACGAATCAGGCGACATCGCCGGGGAGGCTGCCCCGGGCAGCTGCTGCTGACACCGGTGTGGCGCGGGAGCCGATGACCGCGCCACCCACTTCACACCTCACATCTGAGCCACCCCACCCCCTGGGGGGACGACCTCCAGGACGCCCAGAAAGACCGTGTGCAGCACCGTCGTTGCCCACGGACATCCGATCGCGGGTAGATCCCGCCCTCATGAAGGAACACCGATGTTCACCACCTCTGTTGGAGTCTTCATCTTCGGGCTCCTCGCCGCCATCGCCGGCGGCGCTGTCGGAGCTGCCATTGGCGGCAACTACGCCTTCGTCCTCACCGGTTTCTGCGTGCTGGCCTCCTGGGGAGTCTTCGCCGCAACCGGAAACACCTTCGGCCTGGACTACCTGGCCTTCGGTCCCTTCATGGGACCGCACATCGCTTTCGCCGGCGGCGTCGCGGGAGCCATTTACGCCCGCTACCGTGGCCGTCTCGATGACGGCAAGGACGTCAATACCCCGCTGGCCGGCATCGGCCGCCCTGACATCCTCCTGATCGGTGCCCTCTTCGGCGTTTTTGGATACCTGTGCCAGATTGGCATCTCCAACATTCCGTGGTTCGGCAAGCACACCGACTCCGTTGCCCTGACGGTGCTGATCTCCGGTCTGCTCGCCCGCCTCGCCTTCGGCGGTCTCCCCGGAAAGGGTCTGTTCCACGGCTCCCTGCACAACCCGGAGCTCTTCCACGAAGACGCCACCACCTTCCCGGCCAAGATCAAGCCGGGTCCCAACGGACGGTGGCTGGAGTGGCAGGAGAAGCCCAGCCAGCTGCTGACGATCGGTTCCCTCTTCGGCATCTTCGCCGGTGGAGCCTCGCTCTTCCTGGCCGCCAACGTCGGCGCCCGCCTCACCAAGATGGGCTTCGACAACAACCTGGCCGCCCTCAACGCTAACAGCTTCTGCTTCGGAATCTCGGCCGTCATCATCCTGTTCCTCATCACCAACCGGAACATGCCGGTCCAGCATCACGTGACGAACATCGCCGGCCTGGCCGCAGTGCAGTTCTTCCCGCTGCTGATGGGCAAGAGCATTGGCACCTATACCTGGACGGCCACCTCGACGTGGGATTCCCACACCTGGGGAATGGCGGCGGTCGCCCTGCTCATCGCCGCGATCTTCGGCATCTTCGCCGCCGGTCTCGGCGAGTTCTGCGCACGGCTTTGGTACGACCGCGGCACCAGCCACATCGACCCGCCTGCTGCTGCCATCTGGCTGAGCAACACCGTGGTCGTCACACTGGCTGCCCTGTTCGCCTGATCTGACCCAAGGAAGTAGCAAGTATGAATGACGTCATCGACGCACCAACCACATTCGCCAATGCCTATGTCTTCGACATGGACGGCACCATCTACCTTGGCGACCACCTCCTGCCTGGTGCCCGCCGCATGATTGAGGAGCTGCGTCGTCGCGAGATTCCCGTGAGGTTCCTATCGAACAACCCGACGAAGGATCCGAGTCAGTACGTCGAGAAGCTCGAGAAGCTGGGCCTGCCGACCGCTATCGAAGACATCTCCAACACAGTCGTGACGACGACGCGCTGGCTGGTCAACAACCACCCGGACGCCAGGGTCTTCGCCATCGCGGAGGAGCCCCTCAAGCGGAGCTTGCAGGAGGCCGGTGTCGAACTGTGCGAGGATCCCGAGAAGATCGACATCGTCATCGCCTCGTACGATCGCACCTTCGATTACCGCAAGCTGCAGATCGCCTTCGACGCCATCTGGTTCCACAAGCGCGCCTTCCTCGTCCAGACCAATCCGGACCGGTTCTGCCCCTTCCCGGGCGGCCGCGGCGAGCCCGATTGCGCTGCCATCACAGCAGCCATCGAGGCGTGTACCGGACAGCAGTGCAAGGTCAGCCTGGGGAAACCATCCCCGGTCATGCTCACCGAGGCGCTGTCCGGGCTCGACGTCGATCCGTCGGATTGCGTCATGGTCGGTGACCGACTGCAGACCGACATTCAGATGGCCCTCGACACCGGCATGCAATCAGCCTGCGTGCTGACCGGTGAGGCCACCGCGGATGACGTCGCAGCACTGGATGCCGAGCACCGTCCGACCTGGACCCTGGATCGCATTGACCGGCTGATCCCTGCCTCGGCATGGCAGGAACTCGGCTGGACCGAAGACAACGACTGACACGACGACGGGGCTGCGAGCATCGCGGCCACAGCCCCTCAAGACACACTCACAGGAGACAACGATGTTGAACAACGGCCCTTACCTCTTGGGCATTGACTACGGCACCGAGTCGTGCCGAGTGGCAATTTTCGACCTTGAAGGACGTCCGCTGACTTTCGCAGCGACCCCGTACAAGACCACCCACCCCCGTCCAGGCTGGGCCGAACAGGATCCCGAGGAGTGGTGGAAGGCCCTTCAGGCGTCCTGCCATCGTGCCATCGCGGCTGCCGGGATCTCCCCGGCTGCCATCGGCGGTATCTCCTACGACGCCACGACGCTGACGATGGTTGCCATGGACGAGCGTGGCAACGAGCTGCGTCCGGCCATCATGTGGATGGACGTCCGCGCCACGGAGCAGGCCGCTCGCGCGGAGGGATCTGACTCGGTCGCCCGCCTCTACAACGGCGCCGGAACCTCCCCGGCAACCGCCGAGTGGTATCCCTTCAAGGCCGCCTGGCTGCGTGAGCACGAGCCGGAGACCTATCGCAGGACCGCTCACCTCGTCGACGCACCGGACTGGGTGACCTACAAACTCACCGGCGAGTGGACGACCAACATCAACTCCGCCGCTATCCGGATGTACTACAACCGCGACAAGGGCGGCTGGCCGGAGGACTTCTACGAGACCATCGGCTGTGGTGACGTTTTTGACAAGATCCCGGAGCGGGTCCTCGATCTCGGCACCCCGGTCGGCACCCTCGGCACGATTCCTGCTCAGCTGCTCGGCCTGCGTCCGGGAATTCCGGTCGCTCAGGGTCTGGCTGATGCATGGGCCGGCCAGATTGGACTGGGCGTGCTGTCCCCAGGTTCGATGGCTCTCATCACCGGCTCCTCGCACGTGTTGACCGGCCAGTCCGACACTGAGATCCACGGCCAGGGATTCTTCGGCGCGTACACCGACGGCGTCATGCCCGGCCAGTACACCGTCGAGGGCAGCCAGGTCTCGACCGGTTCGGTGCTCAAGTGGTTCAAGGACAACTTCGCCGCCGACTACACCGCTGCCGCAGAGAAGATCGGTCTCAACCCCTACGACGTCCTCAATGAACAGTCCCGGAACATCCGTCCCGGATCCGACGGCCTCATCATCAACGAGTACTTCCAGGGCAATCGCACCCCGTACACCGATTCGAAGGCCCGAGGTATCATCTGGGGACTTTCCCTCATGCACACTCCGGCGCACTTCTACCACGCCATTCAGGAGTCGGTCTGCTACGGCACGGCCCACAACCTGCGCGCCATGAAGGCTGCCGGTTTTGAGGTCGACCGCATGGTCACCTGCGGCGGTGCCACCAAGAGTCGCAACTGGATGCAGATGCACGCTGACGTCGCAGGCGTCCCGATCGCACTGACCGAGGTTGGCGACGCCGTCGTGCTCGGTACCTGCATGGTCGCCGCCGTCGGTGCCGGCCTGTTCAAGGACCTGCCCGAGGCTGCCAAGCAGATGGTTCACGAGATTGACGTCATCGAGCCCGACCAGGAGCGTCACGAGGAGTACCAGTACTACGTGGACAAGTACTGCGACACCTACCCGCAACTGCGCCCCATGATTCATGACATGGTCGATCACGAGGCCGACAAGAACTGACGATCACACCGATCAGAGGAGAAGTAATGTCCGAATTGATTGACAAGGCATTGGCTGATTGCGACGACACTGACGTCGTGATCATGGGTCACGACGTGCTTGATGAGACCGGGCGCGTGTTCAAGGAACTGTTCGGTGGCGCGAAGGCGATCATCATTGCCGACGAGAACACCTGGGCCGTTGCCGGTGAGCAGACCAAGACGTCCTTCGAGACCCACGGGGTTGAGACCGTCGAGCCGATGATCTTCCCGGGACGTCCCACCGTTTACGCCTGCTACGAGAACATCGAGAAGATCCGTGACCACATCCGTGACCTCGACGGGGTGATTGCCTGTTCCATCGGTTCGGGCACCCTCAATGACCTCACCAAGCGAGCCAGTGACGAGCTGGGGCGGCGCTACATGAACGTCTGCACGGCCGCATCGATGGATGGATATGCCGCCTTCGGCGCCTCCATCACCGAGAACGGTTTTAAACACACCATGAGTTGTCGCGCCCCCCAGGCCCTCATTGCCGATCTGCCGATGATGGCTGGTGCGCCCCAGCGCTGCACCGCCACCGGACTGGGTGACCTCATCGAGAAGATCCCGGCCGGAGCCGACTGGATCGTCGCTGACGAGCTGGGTGTCGAGCCGATTGACCAAGAGGTGTGGGATCTCGTCCAGGGTCCGCTGGCTAGCGCGATCAGTGACCCGGAGGGCCTTGCGAATGGAAAGCCGGAGGCATTCAACGGCCTCGTCGAGGGTCTTGTGATGTCCGGTTTGGCGATGCAGAAGTACCGCATCTCGTCTCGTCCCGCGTCGGGTGCCGGCCACCAGTTCTCCCATGTGTGGGAGATGGAGCATCTCGGTATGGATCAAGAACCCCCGTTGACCCACGGGTTCAAGGTGGGCCTGGGGACCATCTCGGTGCTGGCCCTGTGGGAGAAGGTATTGGAGCATGACTTCACGACTCTTGACGTCGACACCGCCGTCGCCAAGTGGCCTACGGCCGAGGAGATGGAGGCCAAGGTTCGCGCCAACTTCACCGGAGACATGCTGGAGCCAGCCGTCAAGCAGACGATGGACAAGTACCTCGACGCGGATGCCCTGCGCGAGCGTTTGGAGGTCGTGAGGTCGAAGTGGCCGACCATCCAGGAGCGTTGCCGCGCTCAGGTGATGCCTGCGGCCCGCGTGGAGAAGATTATTCAGGCCGTTGGCGGTATCTACCATCCGGCCCAGATCGGCTTGACCCGGGAACGTTTCCACGACACCTACTACCGGTGCCAGATGATCAGGTCGCGGTACACCCTGCTCGACCTGCTGGTGGAGACGGGGACCATCAGCGACTTCGTTGAGCCGCTGTTCGAGTCTGACGGATTCTGGGGTCAGCGCCCCTGGCCGCAGGACTGACAAGGTCCGTCAGAACTGACACATAGACCGTCGTGGGGGGGGGCCGGCTTACTCGCCCCGGCCCCCCCCCACGACTGCATCGAGGAGAGGGTCATGGCCGACAAGTTCGTGGTGGGACTGGATTTTGGCACTCTGTCGGGACGTGCTGTCATCGTCAGAGTTAACGACGGTACCGAAATGGGCACTGCTGTCCACGAGTACCCGCATGGCGTCATGGACCGGGTATTGAGTGCGGCAGGCGGACAGGAATTGCCGCCTGATTTTGCGCTCCAGGACCCTGCTGACTACATGGAGACACTTGAGGTCATAGTTCGCAGGGGCATCGAGGATGCCAAGATCGATCCCGCGCAGGTTGTCGGGATCGGATTGGATGTCACCTCGGCGACGGTCGTGGCCGCGAAGGCGGATGGCACACCCATGTGTCAGCTGTCTGAATTTCGTGATGAGCCTCACGCCTGGGTGAAGCTGTGGAAGCATCATGGTGCGCAGGACCAGGCGGATCGCATCGTGAAGCTCGCACAAGTGCGTCGGGAGCCGTGGCTCGCTCGCTACGGAGGGATTCTCTCCTCCGAGATGCTCATGCCCAAGGTCCTTGAGACCTTGGAATGGGCGCCGGACGTGTACCACGCCACCGATGTCTTTTGTAACGCATTGGACTGGTTGACGTGGAGGCTGACCGGAGTTCTCGCCTTTTCGGCAGGGGATTCGGGATACAAACGTATGTATCAAGATGGCCAGTACCCGTCCCAGGAATACCTGGCCAGCCTGAACCCTGAATTTGCTGATGTCTTCGTCGAGAAGATGAATGCACCTGTGTTGCCGTTGGGGGCGCGGGTCGGTGGATTGACACCTGAGTTTGCCGAGCGTCTTGGCCTGCCGGCAGGAATCGCCGTCGCGACCGGAAATATCGATGCTCATGTCACGGCAGCAGCTGTTCAGGCAGTTGAGGATGGCCAGATGACGGCCATCATGGGAACCTCTGCCTGCTACGTCGTCCCAGGGCCGCAATTGAAGGAAGTTCCGGGGATGTTCGGCGTCGTCGACGGAGGCATAGTCGACGGCTCATGGGGCTTCGAAGCCGGTCAGACGGCCGTCGGGGACATCTTCGCCTGGTTCGTCAACAATTGTGTCCCAGGTTCCTACCATGACGAGGCCATGCGTCGCGGTATAGGTATCCACGACTTGTTGACTGAGAAGTGCGCGGGTCAGGAGGTTGGAGCCCATGGGCTCATCGCGCTGGACTGGCACAACGGCAACCGATCAGTCCTGGCGGATGCCAATCTGTCTGGAATGATCCTTGGCCAGACCCTCACGACGACCCCGGAGGATCAGTACCGAGCCCTGCTGGAATCAACAGCTTTTGGGGCCCGCACCATCATCGAGTCGTTCCGTGATTCGGGAGTTGACATCGATGAGCTCGTCGTCGCTGGTGGGTTGACCAAGAACACTTTCCTCATGCAGCTGTTCTGTGACATTTGTCGGGTGCCTCTGAGCGTGGGGACCGCGCAGCAGCCGGGTTCACACGGATCTGCGGTCTTTGCGGCAGTGGCCGCGGGTCTCTACCCAGATGTCAAAGCAGCCTCTGCTGCCATGGGAGCGAAGGAGGATGGCGTCTACCAGATCAATGAGGAGAGAGCCGTTCAATATGACGCCTTGTACGCCGAATACGCTCGTCTTCACGACTACTTCGGCCGCGGCGGAAACCAGGTCATGCACCGGCTCAAGGAGATCCGACGCCAAGCACGTTTGCGGGCCCGGGAGGTCAAGAGAGGGTGACGAAGGACGGCATCCTTGCACATCTGTGACATCAACACCTCCACAAGTGCATGACGATGGGGTTGCGAATAGGATTCCCAGTGAGGACCTGAACCCCCACCCATCGCCATGACGAGCGACAACACATCACACAGATCAGGCCAACAAGCCAATACGAGAGGAACATCGTGGCAACCGAACTGACGTGGACCGACACCGACAAGCTCGCTGTCGACACCGCACGAGTGCTGGCGGCCGACGCCGTCGAGAAGACCGGTAACGGGCACCCCGGCACCGCCATCTCCCTGGCCCCGCTGGGCTACCTGCTCTACCACAAGGTTATGGCCGTCGACCCGGCCGACCCGAACTGGCTCGGCCGTGACCGCTTCATCATGTCCGCAGGACACTCCTCGCTGACCCAGTACACCCAGCTCTACCTGGCCGGTCTGGGCCTCGAGCTGTCCGATCTGGAATCCCTGCGCACCTGGGGATCCCTGACCCCTGGCCACCCTGAGTACGGCCTGACGAAATTCGTCGAGACCACCACCGGCCCGCTCGGTGCTGGCGTTGCCAACGCCGTCGGCATGGCGATGGCAGCTCGCCGTGAGCGTGGCCTCCTCGACCCGGACGCCGCTCCCGGAACCAGCCCCTTCGACCACTACGTCTACGCCATTGCCGGTGATGGCTGCATGCAGGAGGGCATCGCTTCCGAGGCGTCGTCCCTGGCTGGGACCCAGGAACTGGGCAACCTCATCCTGTTCTACGACGACAACCGGATCACCATCGAGGGCGACACCACCATCGCCTTCTCTGAGGACGTCGAGGCTCGTTACGAGGCTTACGGCTGGCACGTCCAGCACGTCGACTTCACCAACGGGGGCACCACCTACGAGGAGAACGTCGAGGCCCTCATGGAGGCCATCGACAACGCGAAGGCCGTCACCGACAAGCCGTCCTTCATCCGTCTGACCACCGTCATCGGCTGGCCGATCCCAGTGCTCGCCGGCCTGGCCCAGGTGCATGGTGCGAAGATCGGCACCGAGGGCGTCAGCGCCCTCAAGGAGAAGCTCGGTTTCGAGGACACCCCCTTCGCCATTGACGTCGAGACGGTCCAGAAGGTGCGTTCCGCCTTCGCCGAACGCGGCAAGGGTCTGCGCGAGGCATGGGACAAGAAGTTCGCCGCTTGGCACGACGCCAACCCTGACGGCGCCGACCTCCTTGAGCGGATGCTTGCCCACAAGCTGCCCGACGATCTCGAGATCCCGACCTTCGAGCCCGGCAAGATGAGCACCCGCAAGGCCTCCGGAGCCGTCCTGAGCGCTCTCGGCCCTCAGCTTCCCGAGCTGTGGGGCGGATCGGCAGACCTCGCCGGCTCCAACAACACCACCATGAAGGGGGCCGACTCCTTCCTGCCCGAGGATCGCTGCTCCGAGAAGGATCCAGGTGGCCCCTACGGTCGCACCATCCATTTCGGTGTGCGCGAGCACGCCATGGGTGGCATTCTCAACGGCATCACCCTGTCGGGCCTGACCCGTTGCTACGGCGGAACCTTCTTCGTCTTCTCCGACTACATGCGTCCCTCGGCCCGTCTCGCGGCCCTCATGAAGGTCCCGTCGATCTTCGTGTGGACCCACGACTCCATCGGCGTTGGCGAGGACGGCCCCACCCATCAGCCGATCGAGCACCTGGCTTCCTACCGTGCCATCCCGGGCCTCGACATCGTCCGTCCGGCCGATGCCAACGAGACTGCGGTGGCGTGGCGCACCATCCTGGAGCACAGCGACCGTCCCGCCGGACTGGTGTTGTCGCGTCAGGACCTGCCGACGATCGACCGTAGCGAGTACGCCTCTGCCGAGGGCGTTGCCAAGGGTGCCTACGTCGTGTCCGAGGCCGGCGCCGAGCCCAAGCTCATCCTCATCGGCACCGGATCCGAGCTGTCGGTGGCCCTCGAGGCGCAGAAGAAGCTGGAGGCTGACGGGGTCCCGACCCGGGTCGTCTCTATGCCGTGTCAGGAGTGGTTCGACGAGCAGGATGAGGAGTACCGCGAGTCGGTTCTGCCCAGCTCGGTGACCGCTCGTGTCAGCGTTGAGGCCGGTATCGCCATGGGATGGTCGAAGTATGTCGGCTGCAAGGGTGCTTCGGTCTCCCTGGAGCACTTCGGTGCCTCTGCTGCCGGAACCCTGCTGTTCGAGAAGTTCGGCTTCACCGCCGACCACGTCGCAGAGGTCGCCAAGTCCGTTCTGTGACGCGGACCGAGGCATGACGATGTCGAACCGACGCCGGGCGAGCCAAGACGAGGAGATGCTCCACGTCGCGGAGATGTACTACTTCGAGCAGATGACCCATGCCGCGATCGCCCAACGACTCTCCATGAGCCGTTGGACGGTTGGCAGGATTCTCGAGGAAGCTCGCCGCACCGGGATGGTCAAGATCACCATTGATCACCCACTCGCCCGGCATCACCGGCTCGAGACCGAGTTGGTGGAAACCTTCGGGTTGCAGACGGCCGTCGTCGTGCCCGTCCAGGCCAGTGACGAACTGACCTTGGACCTTGTCACTCGGATGGCAGCTCAGCGGCTGTCCGAGTGGCGACCCCAGCCGCAGGTGGTCGCGGTGAGTTGGGGACGGACGACGGCTCATCTTGCTCAGCACCTGGGGTCTGGTTGGGATCCCGATGTCGTTGTCGCCCAGACCAACGGCGGTGTTGCCGTCACGAGGAACGACCTGGTGGGACGCTCCGTCGTGCGGATGGCCGAACTCGGCCCGGGCAGATCTCTCACCCTGCAGGCCCCGACGATCGTCGGATCGGCGGATCTGGGGAAGATGCTCCGCAAGGACGCGTCGGTCTCACGCCCGCTGGAGGCTGCCCACAAGGCTGATCTCCTCGTCTACTCGCCCGGAGCTGTCAGTACCGATTCGATCCTGGTGACGGCGGGCCACGTCACGAAGGACGGTATCGAGGAGCTGCGTCGCAAGGGTGCCAGCGCAGACATCATGAGCCACTACGTCGATGTCCACGGCGAGGTCGTCGACGAGGAACTGGATTCGCGCACGATTTCAGTGGATTTGGACTGCGTCAGGGTGACAGGCGACGACCACAATCCTTCGCGTTCTCGACGAGTCCTGGCTGTTGCCTCGGGAGCCGAAAAGGCCGAGGCCGTGGGGACCGTGTTGCGGGGAGGATTGTGCACGGATCTCGTTGTCGATGCCCATGCTGCGGAGCAGGCTCTGCAGTGATCCTTTGTGTGGTCTGAAGGCCCATATCCTCATTTCTGCACGGAAGTGCAGACTGCTGACGAATGTGGGATTCGCGTGTGACTAGTGGTTAGCGTGAATGGTGTCGGGCCCATTGCCGGGCCACAACCCACCTTCGGAGGTACGAAGATGCTCAAGATTGCAGTGCTCGGTGCGGGCGTCATGGCCACCGCATTGACCTTCCCCGCTGTCGAGAACGGCAACGACATCCGTCTCATCGGCACCCACCTCGATGATGAGATCATTGATTCCATTCAGGCCACCCGGGAGCATCCTGTTCTCGAGCTCAAGGTCGACGAACGCGTCAAGGCCTATCACTTTGCTGACGCTGCCGAAGCCGTCGAGGGGGCCGACGTCATCATGAGCGGCGTCAACTCTTTCGGTGTGGACTGGGCCGGTGAACAGCTGGCCAAGCTGGCGAAGCCGGGCCAGACCATCCTGTGCGTCACCAAGGGCATGCAGGCTGACGAGGACGGTACCCTTCACATCCTTCCTGATGTGTTGAAGAAGCACATGGGCGACCTTGCCAACGAGGTTCGCTGGGCAGCGATCGTCGGACCGTCGATTGCTGGTGAGCTGGCTGTGCACCGCAACACCTGTGTGGTGTTCTGCGGTGAGGAGCAGAAGGTCCTGGACCGGCTCGCTGCGGCGTATCGCACCGACTACTACCACGTCTGGACGTCCACCGATTTCATCGGACACGAGGTCGGTGCCTGTATGAAGAACATTTTCGCCTTTGGAGGCGGATTTGCGGCTGGCATGCTCGAGAAGGCTGGCCAGACTGATGCCAGGTACGTCATGTACGACTACACGGCAGCCCTGTTCGGTGAGGGAGCCCGTGAGCTCAAGCAGATGGTTTCCTTCATGGGCGGCGATCCCGAGGTGGCCACCGGTCTGGGCGGTGTTGGCGACATGTTCGTGACGACGATGGGCGGACGCAATGTACGTGCCGGCACCTATGTCGGAGCCGGAGTGCCGTTCTCGGAGATCCGCAACGTCAAGATGAAGGGCATCACCCTCGAGGGGGTTGCCGCCATCGGCGTCGTCGGTGAGGCGATCGGAAAGATGACCGAGCGCGGGGCCATTGCCGAGACCGACTTCCCGCTGGTGCGGGCACTGTACGAGATCGTTGCCCACGATGCGCCGCTCGACCTGCCTTGGGAGAAGTTCTTCGGTGGGGAAAGGTGATCACTGGCCCGCCTCGGTAGGGGGGAACCCCAGTGCGGGCGTGACGGTGCCCGAGAGCCGTGAGGCTCTGCACACCTTCCCACGGCCATGAGCACCCACCGTCACTGGTATCTGCCGTCGGCACCCACCGCAGCGGGTGCAAAAACTGCCGACTCGAGAGGGTCTTGAGCACTCTGGTGTTTCACGACCCCGCGGGTCGGTGTTTTTGTGCACCGGGACTGGATTGCTGGGTGCTTCCAGTGGTTTTGCCTGGATGGGCCGGGTAACCGCTCGGTGGTTGTGAACCGGAGGTGCCCTTCGAGCCACCACGACCTAGACTCATCTGGTCGAACTAGAAAGGCTGTCATGAACAACGTCATCGAGGTCACCGACGCGACCTTCGCCTCCGAGGTTCTCGGGGCTGCCAAGCCCGTCCTCGTCGACTACTGGGCTGACTGGTGCGCCCCCTGCAAACAGCTCTCCCCGATCATCGAGGAGCTGGCTGGGGTCTATGGCGACCGGATGGTTTTCGCCAAGGTCGACACCAACGCCAATACCCGGATTGCGGCCGAGCAGGGAATCATGTCCCTGCCCACGATTCAGGTCTGGCAGGGCGGCCAGCTCGTCAAGTCGCTGCAGGGCGGTAAGACGAAGAAGGCGCTCGTCAAGGTCATCGAAGAGTTCGTGCGCTGAGGAGGAATCATGCCGTCCGCCACCAAGAAGGTTTCCCTGGTCCGTCGTAGCGAGGGCCACTACACCGCCACCAACGCGCGTGGCGGTCAGATCCGTTTCGGCTCCGGTCAGGATGCCGAGTTCACCCCCGTTGAGTTGCTGCTGGCAGCCATCGGTGGATGCTCGTCCGTCGACGTCGACACCGTAACGAGCCGTCGCGGCGGGCCGACCCAGTTCACTGTGTCCGTCATGGGCACCAAGGTGAGCGACGAGGAGGGCCGAGCATCCCTGGGAGACGTCTCGGTCGACTTCCAGCTCAGCTTTCCCGACACCGACGAGGGCCATGAGGCGGCGGGACTGGTGAATCGCGTCGTCGCGATGTCGCGAGACAAGAACTGCACCGTTTCTCGCACGGTTGAGGCGCAGACCCCGGTGACCTTCAGCGTCGCCGGTGAGCCCTTGGACTGAGGCACCTCACGCGGAGGTCCTGGGAACTCCACACAGACGTGACGATGGCCGGGCCCGGCGACGAAAATCCCCGGGCCCGGCCATCGTGTGTCAGCAGGAGATGAGATCGCGCAGCCAGGCGATCATGTTGTCCTCAGCCTCCTTCGCTTGGGGGAAGGCGAGGGTGAAGCTCTGGGTGGCGTGGGCCATCCCCGGGATTGTCGTCAGCTGTACCGGCACCCCGGCCGCTTCCAGCTTGTGTTGCCACGCGAAGGAGTCGTCGCGTAGCGGGTCGACCTCGCAGTTGAGCACAAACGTCGGCGGAAGGCCGGTCGCATCCTCCAGACAGATCGGGTTGCTGCACGGGTCGTCAAGACTTGCCCCATGAGACAAGTAACGAACATGGCTGTGGTGCAGCGCGGCCGCGAGACCGGGGGCGTCACGCTGGGCCTCGACCATCGCGTCGGAAGTGTCTGAAAGGTCGAGAACCGGCACCTCGAGGACCTGACCGAGAATCTTCGGGCCACCCTCGTCACGGCAGGTGATTCCTGTCGCAGCCGCGAGATTTCCACCGCCTGAGTCCCCGCCGACGACAACCCTGGATGCGTCAAACCCCTCAGCTTGGGAATTTTCTGCAACCCATCGCACGACATCGACGACGTCATGCAAGTTCTCGGGGTAGTTGTGCTCGGGCAGCAGCCGGTAGTCGACGCTGACGACGCACATGCCGGCACGCTGGGCAATGCTGGCCGTGCGGGAGAGCACGGTGCGCGGAGAGCCGTGAACAAAAGCCCCGCCGTGGGCCCACACCAGTACTGGAGTGGGATCAGGGAGGCCCTCCGGACGCTGGATCAGGACCGGGATGGGGCGATCGCGGCCTGGCACCATGCGATCCTCGAGCTCCAGCGAGTTGGGAATCTCGGGTGTCAATTTTCCCCGCAGGCTTGCTGCGAAGTCGTTTTGCTGCGCCCGTTGCTCCGCGAGCGTCTGTTCCTTCTGGGGCTGACGCTCCAGGATTTCGGCTAGTCGTGGATCTAGTTTCATCTCACTTCACCCTTGTCACTCGTGTGATGCACAACGATCCGAGGACGGCCAGGACGATCGTTGCGATGAAAAGTCCGGGATAGCCGGTCGTCTTCACCAGCGTCGCGCCGATACCGGGAGCGAAGACGATCGGCAAGGAGTTGGCGGCGTTGAGGAAGCCCAGGTCACGAGCCGAATCGTCGCGGTTGGGCAGGACCTCGACCATGAGTGCGCCATCGACGGCCATGTACGTACCGAAAGCGGCGCCGCCCAAGGCTGCGAAGACGGTGAGGGTCCAGGGCTCGTTGACCAGGAAGAGAGGGATGACACCCGCTCCTGCGATGAGCGGGGCGATCATCGTGAAGGGTTTGCGACGTTTGACCTTGTCGGACCATGGCCCGGTGATGACGTCGAGGATGACGGCGGTGACGGCAAGAACCGATGAGTTCATGGCAATGAGCTTTCCGGCGGCTGCCCGTGTCATTCCCATCTCGTCAGTGGCGATGTAGAGCTGGAACTGCATCACCATGAACAGGGAGATGACGAAAAGGAACCGGCCAACCAGAATCCACCAGAACTGTCCGTCCGAGGGCGGCTTCATCTGGGATGCGAACTGACGCCAGGTGACCGGTGGCCGCGGGGAGTGATTGCGCAGCGGGTGAGGCGGCAGAAGGAAGACCACGATGATGCTCGAGATCAGCATCATCCAGGCTGCGACGAGGAATCCTTGGGATGGTCGGGTGACAAGCGCCCCTGCGATAACCGCACCAATGATCTGGGCCAGAAGATAGCCCGCGCCGCCAAAGGCGGACACCTTGCCGAGTACGGAGTCGGGGACGTAGTCCGGGGGAACGGCGTTGAAGGCGCCGAGCATGCAGTTAAGTCCGCCTTGGTAGATCATGTGCGCGATGACGAGGAGGGCGGGGTTTCTGGTCAGGCCGATGGCGGCGAAGGCCAGGGTTCCGACGATTGCGCCGCCGATGATCCAAGGGTTGCGCGGGCCGAATCTTGACCTCGTGCGGTCTGACAGGGTGCCCGCCGTGATCATGCAGATGACAGCTGCGATGGCTCCCGTGGTGGTGAGCAGGGCAAGGAAGTCGACCTTGTCCTCAGGCTTTACTTCAGCAGCCAGTGCCGCGAGCAATGTTCCACAGGCTGCGCCGACGGCGGCCCAGCCCAACTGTCCGATGAACATGACTGTGCCAAGACGGCCGGTACTCGCGTACTGCTTCTGCTGAGGCTGGGCAGCTTCGTTCGGGGTTGTCGTCATGGGCTTGCTCCTTTGCCGGGGAGGTGCGGGTGGGCCGACCTCCACAAACCCTAGTGGTACTAGGTATTGTAGGACATGGTTCCCGGCGTGGTCGACATCTGGGGTGGCTCGGGCACGTCGGAGAACCCAAAATCCCGCCTCGCGGGCGGTTGAAACACTGCCTTGAGCTGTAAGTCCGTGAGACGGGATTCTTGTGAACCGGAGCTGAGGGGAGTGTGGGGTCGGCGTCGGCTTACCCGTAGGCTGACACGGTGCCCCGATCGCCTCTTCCACAACGTCACGGCCTGGAATCGGCATGGGTCCACACCCCCGATCACGGAGAATGCCGCAGGTTGGCGACCGCACGGGGGATTGACGGCTGGCCCTGGCCGACGATGCGTGACTATCTGGTCGAAAAGCTCGTCAGAGTGGGTGGGCAACGAGTTGACGAGATGCTCGACGAGGGGAGGTTCGTCGACGAAGCCGGATGTGCCTTCACGGGGAGCTCCCCCTTCGCTCCGCAGACATTTGTCTTCTTCCACCGCGATCTTCCTGAGGAGACTTCTGTCCCGGCTGGTATCGGGATCTTGTACGCCGACGATCGGATCCTGGCCGTCGACAAACCGCACTTCCTGTCGTCAATTCCGCGAGGCCAGCACGTTCTCGAGTCGGTGGTTGTCCGGCTGCGGACCCAGCTGGGGTTGCCAGAACTGACCGTGGCCCATCGTCTCGACCGGGTCACTGCCGGAGTGCTCCTGCTGACCAGGGAGAGGAAGTGGCGTCGGCCCTACCAGGAGATGTTCGAACGCCGGAAGGTGTTCAAAAAGTACCGGTTGGTCGCCCCTGTGGCGCAACACCGTGCCGGGGACGGGGTCGTGGTGGCGAAAGACGGCTGGCAGGTGAGGTCGAGAATCATCAAGGAACGAGGCATCCTGCAGGCTCGTGAGATTCCGGGCGAGCCGAATGCCGTGACTGGCATCACTTTGCTGGCCGAGCATGAGGGGCTGGGCCTCTACGAGGCTAGACCGAGGACGGGTCGCACCCACCAAATTCGTCTCCACATGCAGCGGTTGGGAGCTCCCATAGTCAATGACCCCTTTTACCCGGTACTTCTGGATACCCCGGTGGATGACTTCAGCCACCCGCTGCAGTTGCAGGCCTGGCAGATGGGATTCACCGACCCCGTCTCCGGGGAGCCAAGGATCTTCACGTCGAGGTTGGGTCTGTCCGCCTGGCAGTAAGTGACATGGGCCCACCCGAGAATGAGGTGACGAAAATGGCCGCCTCCCCGGAACACGATTCGTAGGAGCGCTTCCCGCTGTGCCAGAGCGGTGTCTCTCGGTGTGGAGCACCCACTGCTATTCCACTGAGACAGTGGTTCGCCGCATCGCCTCGTACCTTCACGAAGCGACACGGCGAAAACTGACGAGAGACTCAGCGTCCCAGCTCGGCGAGGAAGCTCTCCGCGTCGAGGGCCGCACGACATCCGGATCCGGCCGCGGTGATGGCCTGCTGGTAATGGGAGTCGACCAGGTCACCGCAGGCGAAAACTCCCGGCAGGTTGGTGCGGGTGGATGGCTCGGTGCACACGACGTATCCGGCATCGTCCAGGTCGACCTGGCCCCGGAGCAGCTCGGAGCGCGGGTCGTGTCCGATGGCTTCGAAGACTCCTGACACCTCGAGTTGACGTTCCTCGCCGGTCTTGGTGTCACGCAGGGTCACCGACTCCAGTTTGGATTCGCCCTGCATGGCGACGATCTCGCTGTTCCATGCGAAGGTGATCTTGGGGTCGGCCTCGGCACGGTCGGCCATGATTTGGGAGGCGCGTAGCTTGTCACGACGGTGAACGAGGGTCACCGAGTTGGCGAACCGGGTGAGGAAGGTGGCCTCCTCGACCGCGGAGTCACCGCCGCCGACGACAGCGATGTCCTTGCCGGTGAAGAAGAACCCGTCACAGGTGGCGCACCAGGACACGCCACGACCCGACAGACGGACCTCGTCCTCGAGACCGAGCTTGCGGTAGGCCGATCCCGTGGCGAGGATCACCGCGCGGGCGTGGTGAGTGTTTCCATCGGTGTCGATGACCTTCTTGATCTCACCGGTGAGGTCAACCTCGGTGACATCGTCAGCGACGAGCTCGGCCTCGAATCGCACAGCCTGGGCGCGCATCTGAGCCATGAGATCCGGACCCATGATGCCCTCGGAGAAGCCGGGGTAGTTCTCGACCTCGGTGGTCTGCATGAGGGCGCCACCGGCATCCATGGATCCCTCGAAGACGAGCGGCTTCAGCCCTGCGCGGGCGGTGTAAACGGCTGCGGTGTATCCAGCCGGACCGGAACCGACGATGATGACGTCACGGGGCTCGTCGTCGCCTCGGGTGTCGGTGTCAATGGTCTCGGCGGTCGGTTGAACGGTGTCGGTCTCCGAGGAATCGGACAGCGAGATGTTGCCGAGGATGGTGTTGGGCACGAGGGGCTGAGTTGTCATGGCGTCTCCTGGTCGGTGACTGGTTCAGGGATCAACCTATCCAGCACACAAAGGGTTCAGGACATTCCCGGTGGGGATTAGGGGCGGACGGCGGGCCCTCCGGTGCTCTCACGAATGACGAGGTGCCAGGGTACGGGGACGTCGGTTCCTGGTTTGTGCGTGTCACTGCTGGATTGGCCGATGCGTCGGGTGAGGATCGTCAAGGTCTTGTCAGCGAGCGCGTTCAGATCAGGAGCGATGGTGGTCAGGGTCGGGGTTGAGTAGACACCCTCTTCAGTGTTGTCGAATCCCGCGATTGCAATGTCTTGCGGGACTCGCACCCCAGCTTCGTGACAGGCGCGAACCGCACCGATAGCCATTGTGTCGTTGAAGCAGAAGACGGCGTCAGGCTTTTCCGTGAGGCCGAGGAGATGGTTCATGGCATCAAACCCAGCTGATCGCGAGTAAGTAGGTACACCCACCACCAGGTCGTCGTCGAGGGGAATGGCTGCTGTTTCTAGCGCCTGACGATATCCGGTGAGCCGCGTCGATGCAGTGCCCTGATCTGGGACGTGACCTATGGCGGCGATCCGTTGGTGCCCAACTTCGATGAGATGCTCGGTCATCCGACGTGCTGCGTCGACAGATCTCACTGCGACATGGTCATGATCGGGTGGAGTTGCCCGCTCACCGAGTAACACCATGGGAACACTGGTGGGATGGTCGGAAATCTCCTCCGAGGTCAGAGACAGGGGTGAGAAGACAATCCCATCAACGACGCCCCGGCCGAACCGAGTGAGTACTCGATTTTCCATGACGGGATCCGCGCCAGTCAGCTCCATCAGAGCGATGAGCCCCTCCTTCTTGGCCCGCTCTGAAATACGAGAGGCGAGCTCTGCGAAATAAGGGGTCTCAATTTCCGGGAGAGCCAGAGCGATGAATCCGGTTCGTCCGGCTTTCAACTGGCGCGCTGCGCGATTGGGTTGATAGCCGAGTTCCTTGATGACCTGCTCGACCCGAGCCCGGGTCTCAGGGCGGACGTGGGGGCTCTCATGTACAACGTTGGAAACAGTTTTGACGGACACCCCTGCAGCTTCGGCAACATCCACGAGGCGCGCTGTCATGGTCATGATTCTAGATCCTCGTGATGGTTCGAGCAATGTCGCAGGGCTGACGTTTCGGCGTGTACCTTGCATGTTCCGTTACATCGTTGTAAGAATGGATTACAACGTTGCACAGGAGCTACGGAGACGGCACCGACGTCGTCGCATAGAGGAGACATCCATGAGGACAACGACTGTCCACGTCCATCCCGCCTATCAGGTGGGAGAAGTAAACCGGAGGATCTTCGGCAGTTTCGTCGAGCACATGGGTCGCTGTGTCTACACCGGCATCTTTGAGCCGAATCATGCCGATGCTGATTCCCGCGGATTTCGGCGTGACGTGGCAGCACTCGTCAAGGAACTAGGAATTACAGTTCTGCGCTATCCCGGCGGAAATTTCGTCTCGAACTACCGTTGGGAGGATGGCGTCGGACCGCTCGAGGAGCGACCGAGGAACCTTGATTTTGCGTGGCGGTCGGTTGAACCCAACACCGTTGGGGCCAATGAGTTTCTCGCATGGTGTCGACGCATGGGTATTGAGCCGATGCTCGCAGTCAATCTTGGGACACGTGGGCTCAACGAGGCCATGGAATTCCTCCAGTACGTGAACGGAGATACTGACACCCGTCTTCCCCAGTTGCGTAGGAGCCATGGGTGGGAAGATCCGTGGAACGTCGAGACCTGGTGTCTGGGAAATGAGATGGACGGACCTTGGCAGATGGGCCACAAGACGCCCGACGAATATGCCCGGACGGTGACCGAGGTGGCCAATGCCTTCCACCGCTTCGACGACAAGCTGTCACTCATTGCGTGCGGTTCGTCATCGCGGTCTATGCCGACGTTCGGACGCTGGGAGCGCGTCGTCGTCGATGCAGCGTTCGACAACCTCGACATGGTGTCAGCCCACGCCTACTACGAGCCCATAGATGATGATGTCGCCTCCTTCGCCTGTTGCGCAGAGGACATGGAGAGGTACATCCGCGATGTCGCCGCCACCCTCGACCACGTCGCGGCCATGCATCACAGCGACCGTCGACTCAAGATCTCCTTCGACGAGTGGAATGTCTGGTATCAGAGCCGGTTTGGTGGGGAGAATTCTATCGGCATGGAGCATGCGCCACACCTCATCGAGGACACTTACTCGGTCTTGGACGCGATGGTCGTGGGCTCCCTCCTCATTACCCTGCTACGTCATACGGACAGGATTGGTGTTGCATGTCAGGCGCAGCTTGTCAATGTCATCGCTCCGATTCGTACTGAAGAGGGTGGTCGCGCCTGGAGGCAGACGATCTTCCACCCATTCGCGTTGATGTCACGACACGCTCGCGGGGTGGTTCTTGATACTCGCTGCGAGGGACCGGCAATCTCCACACAACGGTGGGGAGGGGCCGATCAGGTGTGGACCGTGGCGACGTGGGATGCCGAGAACCATGATCTCGTGGTCTTCCTCGTAAACCGTGACCTTCACGAGAGAGCTCGGGTGCGGATCGATCTGCGGGCCTTCGGCGACTGCAAGGTTGTCGAGTGCCTCGCTCTCGACGATGAGGACATTGCAGCTGTCAACACTGCAGACCGACCAAACCGCGTTGAACCGCGCAACGCTACCTGCGACATCACGTCAGGAATTCTCACTTTCGATGCCAATCCGGCGAGCTGGAATTGCCTGCGGCTGAAGACCTCGTCCAATGAGGACAACTGATTTTCGGAATGGGTGGATCGATGTCGATCTGACCAACAAGGAAGGAAGAACACAGCATGATTGAAAATCTGACACGACGGGGTTTCCTCTCTGGCACAGTGGCGGCCGGTGCGGTAGTCGGCCTGACTGCTTGCGGTGGCGGCAAGTCTGCCGGTGGTACGGCGAGCGACCAGGCATCGGGCAGTGGCGGAAAGACGTACGACGGTCCCAAGGTTGAGCTCACCTTCTGGAATGGCTTCACCGGTGGTGACGGTACCTTCATGAAGAAGCTCGTCAACAAATTCAACTCCAGTCATGACAACATCAAGGTCACCATGCAGTCCATGCAGTGGGCCGACCTTTACAAGAAACTTCCGACCGCTGTCACAGCAGGCAAGGCCCCTGACGTGGCTGTCATCCACCTTGACTCGGTGGCGACCATGGCGGCCCGCAAGTCCATCCAACCTCTCGACGACGTTGCCAAGGCACTTGATCTGAAAGGCTCCGACTTTGCGAAGGTGCCGTGGGTAGCTGGAATCTACCGCGATGTGCGGTACTCGATTCCGCTCGACGTCCATCCCATGGGCCTGTTCTTCAACAAGACCGTCATGGACAAGGCTGGGCTGGATCCCAATAAGCCGCCGCAGACCCAGGGCGATTACATGTCTGCGTTGGAGACACTCAAGTCCAAGGGGGTTGCTGGGCACTGGGCATCACCGTTCCAGTTCACCGGAGGAATGAGCGTCTACAGCTTGGTGTCCCAGTTCGGTGGAGGACTCTTCTCGGAGGATGCCTCCCATGCGACGTGGCACGAAGAGCCGGGTATCAAGGCCATGACGTGGTGGATGGATTTGGTCAAGAAGGGGTATTCCCCAGCCAAGGTTGCCCAGGATGCGGACTTCGTCGCCCTTCAGAACGGGAAGACCGCTTTCAACTGGAATGGCATCTGGTCGCTTAACACCTTGGCTGAGAACAAGGCTTTGGAGTGGGGGGTTGCCCCGTTGCCACAGATCGGTGAGCGTAAGGCCGTCTGGGCTAACTCTCACCAGTTTACGATCCCGACACAGCGCAATGGGAACTCAAACCGTGCGGATGCTGCCAAGGTGTTCGTCAACTGGGTTTCCCAGCAGTCGCTGGAGTGGGCCAAGGGCGGCCAGATCCCGGCACGTAACTCGGTCCGCGAAAGTGATGGTTTCGCCAAGCTGACTGGCCAGTCAACCTTGGCCAAGCAGATCAACGATGTGGTGTTTCCCCCAACCGTCCCTGGCATCAGTGATGTCATCGGTGAGTTCTATCGCGCTGTCAACGAAATCATGCTTGGTGGCAAGGGAATTGAGTCGACGTTGAAGGAATCCGCCAGCAGAGCCGACAAGATTCTCGAGGAGAACCGAAAGAAGTATCAGTGATGTCGGTCTCAAGGGAAGGAACTACAAGGAGGAAACGTAAGAGCGTCGAGGGCTCTGCGGGTGTTGCGTTAGTCTTCCTCACTCCCTACCTCGTCGTGTTCACGGTCTTCGTCGCCGTTCCTGCAGTGTACGGCATCTGGATCAGTCTGCATGACTGGGACTTCACCCTCCCGGCGCGTCCTTGGGTGGGGTTGCAGAACTATGCGGACCTGTTTGACCCACAATCGGTGCAGTACGAGCAGTTCTGGCGAGGCATGGCGAACACCGGTATCTTCACGGTGGCGAGTGTGCCTTTCCTTGTAAGCCTTCCGTTGGGGCTCGCAATCCTGCTGAGCATGAAGTTCCCGGGGCGGACGTTCTTCCGGGCAGTGTTTTTCGCTCCCTACGTGCTCGGCGTCGCTGTCATCGGTGTCATGTGGAGATACCTGCTGGACGGCAACTTCGGTCTGGTGAACGCCATCTTCCACACAAACATCCAGTGGACCACCTCCCAACCCTGGGCCTGGATTGGTCTGGTCGGTGTCACGGTCTGGTGGACGATCGGGTTCAACGCAGTGATCTACATGGCTGGCCTGGCCAATATCCCTCAGGAACAGTATGAAGCTGCGGCCATCGACGGTGCTGGACGGTGGCAGCAGTTCAAGTACGTGACCATGCCAGGGCTGCGTCCCGTGTTGATCTTCGTTCTTGTCACAACGGTGTTGGCCAGTGCCAACATGTTCGGCCAGTCTTACACCATCACCCAGGGTGGCCCGGCTGAGTCGACACGGACCGCAATCATGGTCATCACCGACCTGGGATTCAGCCAGAACCGTGCCGGTCAGGCCGCCGCGGAGAGCTACATCCTTGCTGCCATCCTCATTGTGATCTCAATCGCGCAGTACTACGCCACACGCGATCACAAAGAGGCGAAGGACCGACGTCGGTTCCGTCATACGGCCCGGTCCAGGAAGGGCGAACTGTCATGAGGAAGACATGGAGGAATCCGATGTTCTGGGTAATGATGGTAATTCTTACCGTCATCTTCCTCGGGCCTCTCGTGGTCATGATCCTCACCTCGTTCAAGACGAGCATCGAGGCAAAGCAAGTTCCGGCCACATTCTTTCCACACACCTGGACGTTGCGTGCCTACCGGCAGTTGCTGTTCGTAGATGATGCGAGTCCGGTTCTTCGATGGGTACTGAACTCATTTGTGGCTGCGACGGTCAATTCGGTACTGACCTGTTTGTTTGCCGCGATGGCTGCCTACGCCTTCGCCCGCCTGCGGCTGCCCGGGAAGAACGTCCTGTTCGCAATCGTCCTGTCGACGATGTTCGTGCCGGGATTCATCTTTCTCATGCCGAACTTCGAGTTGATGTCGAAGCTTCAGTGGTTGGACTCGCTTCCCGCGATCATCTTCCCGGGAACCGCAGGAGCTTTCGGAGTGTTCTTCCTCAGACAATTCTTCGTGGCGCTGCCGAAGGAGTTCGAGGAGAGCGCGAGGATTGACGGAGCCGGACCATTCACGACCTTCTTCAAGATCGTGCTCCCCAACGCCAAGGGAGCCTTGGCGACCCTGCTCGTGCTGTCTTTCCTGGGCAACTGGAATGACTTCGTCTGGCCGATTTATGTGTTGTTCAGCGACGCGAGTCTCACGCTCCCAGTCGGTCTGACCCGCCTGCAAGGAAGTTACACAATTGACTACCCGGTCATCATGGCTGGCGCGACGATGGCAGCCGTCCCGGTTCTCGTCATTTACGTAGTCTTGCAGCGGTACATCATCGAAGGCGTTGCCAGCTCCGGCCTCAAGGGGTGAGGATGTGATGTCGAAGCGGCCTTTCGCAGCGCTTGTGCTGGGGTTCTGTCTGATCGTGATGGGTTGTGACGCCGGTAACCGACCGGACCCGACTCCCCGCGCGACTCCGGGGATTGCTGCCGGCCAGATCATCAACCCAGTGTCGCGGAGCTTTGCCGACACCTGGGCCGACCCGTCAGTTATCAGGGGTGTGGATGGCTGGTGGTACGTCTATGCGACGTCAGACCCGCTGCGTGCCGGAGGGGCTCCTGCCCTAGGGCATGTTGCCAAGACAAGGGACTGGCAGCACTGGACGTATGTCGGACCGCTTCTCACCTCGGAGAACATGCCCGACTGGATCAGTCCGGCAGCCGGACTCTGGGCCCCGGATGTTCGTCGTATCGGTGACCGATATGTCCTTTACTTCGCAGTGACGGAGACAGCTCTCAACGCCGGGAAGGACGACTCGGCGATCGGCGTTGCGACGGCTCCCTCTCCAGTAGGGCCGTGGACAGTGAAACCGGAGCCGCTCGTCCCTCCTCACTCCGATGGACACGACGGGTGGTTCTCGACCATTGATCCAACTGGATTCACGGATGTCGACGGTACTCATTACCTTTACTGGGGCTCGTACCGTGGCGGGATTTTTGCTGCGCGAACCGCTCCGGACGGCCTCTCCTTGGCGACAAAACCGGTACAGGTTGCCCATTCTGACCGGTACGAGGCTCCCTACGTCGTCAAACATGGCGACCAGTACTACCTTATGGCGTCCTCGGCAAATTGTTGTGCCGGGCCGAGTACCGGATACTCGGTCTTTGCGGGACGTGGTCAGTCGCCGTTGGGCCCATTCCTCGACGCTGACGGCACCGCCATGACGAAGTCGAACTCAGGTGGGAGCATCGTCGTGACCCAGAACGGTAACAAGTGGATCGGTGCCGGCCACAACGCCGTTTTCACTGATTCGTCAGGACAGGACTACCTCCTCTACCACGCACTGGATCGGGTACGGCCATGGCTTGGGGAGGCCGGAGGGATCAATCGACGTCCGCTCCTGGTCGACCGCCTGGAGTGGATTGACGGTTGGCCGATGGTCAACGGTGGTGCGGGGCCCTCTGACACACCCAGCTCCGCGCCGTTAACAGCCTCTCTACTAGGTGGAGAACCGTGGAATGCCTCGTCGCAATTCACCAATGCTCATCCGGTCGACGCTGGAGGGGTCAATCAGGCCATGCGAATCGAAGGTGAGCGCGTCGTCTCACGAAAGAGACTTCCGGCGGACGACGTGCGCCTGGAGGTGGATGTACTGCCCAAAGATTCGATCTCTGTGGAACTGGCGGATGACGTCAGTGTCGAGGTGGACGCGGATTCCGGTGTGCTGAGGGCGAGACGAGATTCGTGGACTGGGTCAACAGAGTTCCCGAAGGACGGATCGTGGCGAACCCTTGTTGTCACCATTCAGGGGCCGCAGTTGCGCGTGGCACTGAGACCGGCGGGATCAAGCGATGCATCGGCCTCCCTGGTCTCTCCGAAGGGTCGTCAGTTTGAAGGCGGCCCTGTGAAAATCTCCGGCCACGGTGTCGTGACTAACGTCGTCGCGGCCCGGACCCACAGCATCCATGACGACAGGGCACCGCAGCCAACTCCCGTCGGGACACCGCAGCGGGTCGATCTGGTAGCCGCTGTGAGCGGAAGCAACGTCGAGTGGTCGTGGATTCGCCGGCCTTCTGGCGTTCACACGAGGGGTGGCGCGATCGTTTGGCCAGTCACCGACGGAGATCTCGCGGGGGAGGGCGCCTCGGGTGGATTGCTGCTGCGTGACCCACCGGAGGGAGACTGGATCGCTCAGGTGAAAGTCGGTCTGGACCTTGGTTTGGACACGGTCCGTAATTATCAGCAGGCCGGGATGGTGGTCATCAATGGTGATGACGACTTCATCCGCCTTGGCGCGGTGGCTGTTGAGGGAACGCGCATCGTCGAATACGGACGCGAGATTACCGATGCGGATCGGTTCCGCAGTTACGGTGGGGCAGTGGTCGGTCGACCTGCGGGTGTGACATGGCTACGTGTTGCCCATCACGTCGACCATGGCGGTGAGCACCTCTACCGATCGGCGCTCAGCCATGACGGTCGCCATTGGACGTGGGGCGCCACGTGGACGATGTCGTCGGCCTCTCGTCCACGAATTGGGCTGTACGCCGGGGGAGGGGAAAACCCAGCGGTGGAGGCCCACTTCTCCGATCTCATCTTTGTGAATGCGTCGTGGCCTTCCTGAGCACCTCCTGTGGAGATGAGAGGTGGCGAGGTCGATTGGACGGCGGGTTCCCTGACTGGGGGTTGACGCGATCCCCGTGGCGCCTGACCACGGTCGGATCCGACCCCGTTGGAGGGTGGGACTGCAGCCTCGAACCTTCTCCGCTGACGGGAACACGTTGCTGGACAGTGCATCGACCAGTTGGTGCGGTCGTGAACACTTGGAGTTATGAGTGAGTCGACGAATGGTCCCCGTGAGCCGCGTGAACCCAATCCCCTCCAGCACGGCGAGGAGGGAGGCTACCCCTCTCGCCCTGACGACAATCGCCAGAGCTGGGCGCAGGATGCCTACTGGTCGCGCAGTAACGATTCCTGGACGAACCAGGGAAATCCGTCAACCACCCAGCCTCCTCCGTGGGAGGCTTCTGAGCAGCCGGCCCCGAGCGCGGGTGGCAAAAACCCCGACCCGGCTAAGGGCTCGTCGCGATCGGCCCGGAAGGGCTTTCGGGGCGGCACAGTTGTTCTCGTCGCCGTGTTGGCGGCGGCTGTTGGCGGCGTTTCCGGGGGCCTTGTCGATCGCTCCCTGGCAAGGAACGACGCCCCGGCTGTGACGTCGAGCCCTGCATCCCCCAACAGCGTCACCAAGGTGGTTCAAGGCTCACCCTCCGCCCCGGACTGGACGGCCACCGCCTCCGCCGTGTCGAACTCGGTAGTCGCCATTACCGTGAGGACGGGCAATGGCGGAGGCGAGGGGTCGGGAGTCGTCGTCGACACGAACGGCAACATCGTCACCAACAATCACGTCGTTGCCGACGCGGTTTCGGGCGGCCAGTTGACGGTTTCCATGGGCAACAAGACCTACGAGGCCAAGGTAGTTGGTACAGATCCATCGACGGACCTTGCCGTCATCCGGGTGACGAACCCGCCGAAGTCCATGAAGCCGATCGGTGTTGCTGACTCCAGCAAGTTGACCGTTGGGTCTCCTGTGATGGCCGTCGGTAATCCGCTCGGCCTGTCGGGGTCGGTGACGACCGGAATCATCAGTGCTCTCAATCGTCCGGTCACCACCATGAATCGCAGTAATTCACGGGATCTGCTGGGATCTCGAGATTCGTCGTCGGGTGTGGTCGTCACGAATGCTATCCAGACCAGTGCAGCCATCAATCCGGGCAACTCAGGTGGTGCTCTCGTCAATGCCAATGGTGAGCTCATCGGGATCAATTCCTCCATTGCGAGCCTTTCGTCAAGTAATTCCGAGCAATCGGGCAATATCGGAATCGGCTTTGCGATCCCGTCAAATCTTGCCAAATGGATTGCCGATCAGATCATTGACACCGGAAAGGCAACTCACGCCTTCCTGGGCATCTCCGTGCGTGACGTCGCTGGCAGCAAGGATGGTGTCCAAGTCCTCGGAGCCGGGATCGCCACGGTCTCACCCAACTCGGCAGCTGACAAGGGCGGGCTGCAGCGTGGCGACGTCATCACCAAGATCGACGACACCGATATCGTGTCCGGAGAGTCCCTGGTCGGTCTCGTGAGGTCGTTCAAGCCTGGCCAGAAGGTCAAGATCAGCTACATCCGTGGTTCGCAGCAGGCCACCGCCGACGTCACCTTGGGTACGGCGAAGTCCTGATACGGGTTACGCGACGTGGGAAGGGGCCCCGCAGCTGCTGTGGCTTCGGGACCCTTCCCACGGGCGCAGGACTGGCGAGTCACATCAGATCGAGGACTGCACGAGCAGTTGCATCGTCGACGACGAGGTCCGTCGCCACCCTGGCACGCAGTGCGGCCAACAGTCCGACAGCCTTGGCGCGGCCAGCGACGACACAGAGCCGACGCGGTATGCGCTGCAACTGGAATGGGGCCAATCCGGTCGCCCTCTTGTTGAACTCGACGTCATAGGCGCCGTCAGCCTTGAGAAAGACGGTGTTGACGTCACCAACAACTCCGGACCGCATCAAATTCGCCTTTTCCTCATCGGTGATGTAACCGGCGGAATAGACGTGGGAGGGGACTGGGCTGTCGAGGGCCCCCACGCCGAACACGGCGAGGTCGAGCTCGCGATGTGCCTTGAGTACTGCCTGAACGGAGCGCTCCTGCCACATCGCGGCCTTCGTCGTAGCATTGTCGAAGAATGTCGGGACCGGGAAATGAATGACCTCACCCCCAAACGCGGCAGCCATTCTGGAAAGGATTGATCCAACGTAAGGAATCCCTGAACTAGCGGGGTTGGCCGACCCATTCATCTGTACGACGCGCACTCCCTTGACGTCCTTGGGGACGACATAATGGGTGACGGCATCCAGGGTTGTTCCCCAGGCAACTCCTATCGCGGAATTGTCCTCGATCATGTCCGTAACCATCTGTCCGGCGATCCTGGCCACCTGGTCCAGGCGGTGAATCTCGGTCGTCCCTGATTTCACCGGCACGACAGTGGTGTTGACCCCGAACATCCTCGTCAGGGTGGAATCCAGGCCGTTACGTAACCCAGTCGGCTCTGACAAGGTGATACGCACAACTCCGGATTGACGTGCCTGTTTGAGAAGGCGAGACACGGTTGAGCGGGATGTGCCGAGATGGCTGGCGATGGCATCCATCGTCTCGCCCTGCATGTAATACATGGACGCTGCTGTCCATACGTCATTGGACAATTCGTTCATGCCCCTCCCCTTGCCATGCACATAAGTGCAGAATTGCGATTCTCCGGCGCCGTAGATGTTTGACTGAGCCACGTCCAGCCCCCACAGGGTCGGGACGACGGTCCCCGTTTGCTGAATCCTACGGGATCGACCGCCACCGGCGAGTAAATCGGTGTCAATGGATGACGCCACGACGAAGGAGTCCTCATGCTTCTCGAAACTGCGGTGCCCGCCGCGACGATCTTCGGATCTGAGTTCCTGGGCACCATGATCCTCATTCTGCTGGGTTGTGGCGTCGTCGCCAACAACCTCCTTCCCAAGTGTAAGGGCAATCCCGCTCCCGGTTCCCTCCAGATCAACTGGGGATGGGGCTTCGGTGTGATGTTCGGTGTCTACGCAGCCTACAAGACCGGCGGACACCTGAACCCGGCCGTCACCATCGGCCTCGCACTTGCTGGTAAGGACCTGGCCAACGGCATTCCCGCCACCGCGAGCAACATCATCATCTACATCCTCGCCCAGTTCGCCGGTGCCTTCGTCGGCGCCGTGCTCTGCTGGCTGGCCTACAAGCAGCACTACGACGAGGACTGCGACCCGGCCCTCAAGCTCGGTACCTTCGCCACCGGCCCTGAGATCCGCAACCCGCTGTGGAACACCATCACTGAGGCCATCGGCACCTGGGTCCTCGTGCTCTGGGTCATCATTTCCGGCTTCACCCAGGGTGTGACTATTGGCCCGCTCGCCGTCGCCCTGCTCATCGTCTCCATCGGCGCCTCTCTCGGCGGCCCCACCGGATACGCCATCAACCCGGCTCGTGACCTTTCCCCTCGTATCGCCCACGCCGTCCTGCCGATCAAGGGCAAGGGTGGCAGCGACTGGGGCTACTCCTGGGTTCCGGTTGTCGGCCCGATCATTGGCGCTGTTCTCGCTGCCCTCACCTACACCATCTTCTGGCACTGAGTAGATTTCTCACTGTTACACCAGAGCTGATTTCGTATCAGTCGCAACCTCTCAGACAAGTCAACGTAGACAAGAAAGGCAACAATCATGAGCGACGAGAAGTTCGTGCTCGCCATCGACGAGGGCACCACCTCGACCCGGGCCATCGTCTTCAACCACTCGGGCCAGATCGTGGCCGTCGGCCAGCAGGAATTCGAGCAGATCTTCCCGCGTGCCGGATGGGTTGAGCACGACCCGATCGAGATCTGGGAAGCTGTTCGCGATGTCGTCGGACTCGCGCTGACCAAGGCCAACATCAACCGCCACCAGCTGGCTGCCGTTGGAATCACCAACCAGCGCGAGACCGCCGTGGTGTGGGACAAGAACACCGGCGACCCGATCTATAACGCCATTGTGTGGCAGGACACCCGTACCCAGAAGATCTGTGACGAACTGGCTGGCGACGAGGGTGCTGACCGCTTCAAGCACATCTGCGGCCTGGGTCTCGCCTCGTACTTCTCCGGCCCGAAGGTCAAGTGGATCCTCGACAACGTCGAGGGTGCTCGTGAGAAGGCTGAGGCTGGCGACCTGTACTTCGGCAACATGGACACCTGGGTGCTGTGGAACCTGACCGGAGGCACCGACGGCGGCGTGCACGTCACCGATCCGACCAACGCTTCCCGCACCATGCTCATGAATGTCAAGACCCTCGAGTGGGACGACTCGATGTGCGAGGTCATGGGTATCCCGAAGTCGATGCTCCCCGAGATCAAGTCCTCCTCCGAGGTCTATGGCTACGGCCGCAAGAACGGCCTGCTGATCGACACCCCGATCTCCGGCATCCTCGGTGACCAGCAGGCTGCCACCTTCGGCCAGGCCTGCTTCGAGAAGGGCATGGCGAAGAACACCTACGGCACCGGCTGCTTCATGCTGATGAACACCGGCGAGGAGGCCATCTTCTCCGAGAATGGTCTGCTGACCACCGTCTGCTACAAGATCGGCGACCAGCCCACCGTTTACGCCCTCGAGGGCTCGATCGCCGTTGCCGGGTCTCTGGTCCAGTGGCTGCGTGACAACCTCAAGATGTTCGAGACCGCCCCGGAGATCGAGGCTCTCGCCAACACCGTCGAGGACAATGGCGGCGCCTACTTCGTGCCAGCCTTCTCCGGCCTGTTCGCACCGTACTGGCGTCCGGACGCCCGTGGCGCCCTCGTCGGCCTGACTCGTTACGTCAACCGCGGCCACATCGCCCGCGCCGTGCTCGAGTCGACCGCCTACCAGACCCGTGAGGTCCTCGAGGCCATGAACGCCGACTCCGGTGTGCCGCTCACCGAGCTGCGCGTCGATGGTGGCATGACCGCCAACGAGACCCTCATGCAGTTCCAGGCCGACCAGGTCAACGTGCCGGTGGTTCGCCCGGTAGTTGCTGAGACCACCGCTCTGGGCGCCGCCTACGCCGCTGGTATCGCCGTCGGCTTCTGGGAGGGTGAGAAGGACGTCACCGCCAACTGGGCCGAGGACAAGCGCTGGGAGCCCAAGATGGACCAGGACGAGCGCGAGCGTCTGTTCCGCAACTGGAAGAAGGCCGTCACCAAGACCTTCGACTGGATGGACGACGACGTCAAGGAGTGATCCTGAGTTGGTTCTGATGGACCGATGACACCTGGGTGCCCCGTGCTTTCGAGCACGGGGCACCATTGCGTTTTTTGGGGGGGCACTCGCTTTCGCGGGTGACTCTGCAGTTGCCCTCTGCGGGGTTCTCGTGACGGGCCCCTGTCACACGGACCTTTTCCTCCACCGGCCCCTCATGTCAGACCGCACGACGACCGGCCTGAACAACGACCAGACCGCACGACGAAAAGTGTCAGCTCGAGCGAAGGTCGTAAAATCCTGGCCGCGGAGGAGGGACGAGTTGGGGGTTTCGTCACTGAGGTGGTGCGGCGGCAGAAAAGATGCCTCACTTGACGACGGTTCCGTCGGAAAGCTGTCGGTCAGCAGTTGGGTCGCTGCCAGAAAGCACATGTCGGAGAGCAGATGGTCGCCAGCCCCGGGCGTCGAAAAATGTCGTCAGGACCCGGTGACGGTGATATCTGCTATCCCACCCTGGAACCGCGAGGTCGATTTCGGAGGAAGCTCCGTCAGATAGATCAGGAGATGACGGGCCTTCGTCTTGCCGGATGGTTTCAACGTGACCGTCGATCCGGCCCCCGGCACCGCCGCCACCTGAGTCCACTCCTTGATCGTCGTCATGGGAGCCTCATCGGAGGAGACATCACTGGTCGGCTGCCACAAGGAAATGTCCGTTCCGGATCCGACCAGCCGCACCTTCACCGATGTGACCTCGGTGACGCGTCCCAAATCAATGACCAGGCCGACTCCGGGCTTGAGGTTCCCGAGCTTCGCAGAGTTGTGATAGACGACTGTGTGCCAGGCCGTTGACGGGTCGCCGTCGATCGCGAGTTTGACCTCGTCGTGGTTCTCCTTGGCGTCGCCACCGTCCTTTTCGGGATCAAATTCCTGGACGTGCGTCACCTCGACGGTCGTCGGCTCGCTGGATGCCTCCGGGGCGTTGCTGCCAGAATGACGCACCCCTGCGATGATGAGACACACGATCATGACCACGCCAACGGCAGCCATGAGTACTGGTGGCCATCGACGGTTGTGAGGGCGCGGTTTGGCCAATACCAGCTCGGCACTGCCGTTCTCCGAGGAATCCTGCCCAGCGGGGGAGAGCTGTGTGGTGTGGGGATCGTTGTTGCTCGTCCACGGCACTGGCCCTGCCTGACGCCCCCACTCTCCGGCAGCCGCGTCCGGGGACCAGTACCCCTCGTCGTCAGGTCCGTACTCCTCTGCCCGTTCCGGCTCATCCTGGTCCGGCGCAAAAGCGGCGGATTCGTCGGAGCGCCATGGCTCTTCCCCGGCACGGGAAGCCGGTCCCACTGGGAACCGGATGCGACGCTCGAGGTCAGCGGCGGCGTCAGCTGAGCCGAGGGTCCGACGCAGGGAATGCGCAATTTCATTCGCGGTGCGCAATGGCACCTCGTCATAACGGGGAACCTGCGAGAGGATCTGGTCGCAGAGGACATCGAGGGCCGGGGAGACCCCGGCGCGGACCTCACGTGGGGTGAGCCAGCCGTGGGAGTCAGTCGGGGCGGGTGGCAGTCCCCAGGACATCGTCGAGGCTGGCTCGACGGACGGGCGGTGGCCATGTCCGACTGGCCAGCGCGAGACCAGACAGGCATAAAGAACCCGTCCGATGTCTGTCACGTCGGCGACCTCGCGGTCCGGCCAGGGACGAGAATTGTCGCCCGGCCGAGGATGCAACGCGGCTTCGACGAGCAAGCCACTGATCTTGAGATTCCCGGTCGAGGTGACGAGAACCGTTCCTGGGTTGATGCGTTCGTGGAAGACCCCTTGGGCATGCAAGGGTGCCATCGCGTCGGCGATTTCATGGGCAATCCATGCCGCCTCCAACGCCGAGAGGGGCCCGGTCTCCAACAGTTCCTCGACCGACTTTCCAGGGGCGTATTCGCTGACAACCCATGATGCTGGTTCGCCTGGTCCGGCGACGATGGCGTCGAGGACCCGCAAGAAGCGCGAATCGGTGGCCACGGCAGCTTGTCGGGCCGCGTCCAGGACAGCGGGTGTGCGACGACCGTGCGGGGCCAGAGCGTGAATCAGGACCGGGCGGTGCAACTTGGTGTCGAAGGCTCGCCAGGTCAGTGAGGACTCGGGATGGGAGAGCTCCTGGTCGAGACGGTAACGCTCACCCAGAAAGGATCCTGGGAGAAGGTCGGGGAGGTCATCCGCGGCATGGAGATCCGAGTCGTACTGACCGCCGTGACGATCGGCGAGGTCCTCGAAAGACACTGCCACCTCCTGCCCGATCGATCCGAATGTGCATCGTCAACGATACCGATCCGTGCCGCGAACCCCGGGATTGTCACTCGGCGAGGTTGCCCTCACCGGTGGGGAGGTGATGCTCAGAATCGTCGTCCGAGGCCGTGTCAGGATCCTCTACTGCCGAAGGGGAAGGCGTGGTGTCAGAAATGTCATCGGAGGTCGAGCCAGCGGTGGGGCCACTGGTCTGGGACTCACCGTTGGATTCGGCCTGACGCCGGGAATTCGCGGTCACCTGACGAATGCGCAGCACCGTGGCGATGATGAGCACCAGCGCCGACACCACAACGATGATCCAGCCGACATCGTCCATCTGAGTCGCTTTGACAACGAAACTGGTCTGGGACCCCAGGCTGCGTCCTGACGGAGTCGACAGGTGTGCCTGCATCTCAACGACTCCATTTGAGCTTGCTTTCGGGGCGAACCTGATGGTTTGCGTTTCCCTGGGCTGGATCGTGACGACCTGGGTGTCCGGGATGTCGATGCGCTGTGGGTTTTCTGAGAAGACGACGACCTTGACGTGAACCGTCTGTGCGAGCGAGTTCGTGACCGTCAGGGGAAAATCATTGGTCGAGGAGGACATCACGAACTGCGGGGCTGAATGCAGGACCAGGCCCTTGCCGGCCATGGCGTCCGCCGCTGGGCGCATGACGTCAGTAGCCCATGCCTGACGATCCTGGAGTGACGACGACAACGACCTGCTGACAAATTTCGCCGAGGTCAAGGAGGTCGCCTCCGTGGGGGCACCCACGAGGTCGGACCAGTCGTCTGAATCGATCCCGACGTCGTGCTGGACGCGCCACCAAGGGCCCTTCAGGGTGATGTCACCGGCGCGTGTTCCCGGTAGCCGAAGGCCCGGCTTGGCTCCGGTGAGAACTGCCGAGAGATTCTGCAGGTGCAGCCACCCCACCGGCGCGGTGGCTTGAACATCGTTGACGGTGGTGACGAGGGTGACCGCCGGAATCGACTCGTGAGTCATGAGGAGGGCCTGGGACAGCAGCATTCCGCGCCGCTGGGGGTCGCTGTTGGATTGTGGATGGCCGTCGGTTCGGGCGGTGTCGGCCAGACCGATCACCTTGACTCCGGACTCCTCCCGGACGCCGTCACGAGCCGATGCCGCACATGTCAGGACCAGCGCGGGGGAGAGTTCCTTGGTGAGGGTCTTGAACGAGGACCTGTCGAGCTCAGCCGCTGGGTCGACGACTGCTAACGGTAACTTCGCGGCTGGATTCGAGGGGTCGAGAGCGTGTTTCACCGTCAAGAGGACGTTGGGGCGGCCCTGCCGAACCGCTCCAATGACATCGGCATTTCCGTACGGTAGGCGATATGCCTGGCCGGTGGTCAGTAATGGTTCGACGAGGTCGAGCCATTCCCTGGCTGTTTGCTGGCCCTTGCCCTCGACGGTGGCCGTGCCTTTGCCAGCCACGCGATATCCCGAGGCCATCGCCCTGGCCTCGTCGATGAGGCTTGGATCGACGAGAACTGTCGCGTTACGGGTGTGTGCCGCTTCAGCAAGAGGCTTCAGTCGATGGGTGATGTCATCCGCGAGCGACTCGTCGGTGAAGGTGCCATCGATCCTGCGGGTGGGCATGGTCGAGAGCACGATGACGGGGGCGAGGTTCGCGCTGGTATGAGCATCTGAGAGAACCGTGAGTACTCGTGCTCGACCGACCGTTCTGCGCGACTGGTTCTCGGGGGACGCCTGCACGTGGATACCGATCGCGTCAACGGCGTTGGGTGACGTCAACCCCATCTGGGCTGGTGTTCCAGTCACGGTGAAGGACCCACTGTCGCCTGGTTTGAAGGTCTGGTTGGCCTCTGGGTCGGTGATGTTGAAAATTGACGCCTCGTTGGGCTCCCGATACCACCGCATGCCAACCGGCACGGTGGCGGGGGATGCCAGCAGGTCAGAAAGGTCACGGGTGTCGTTGATCTGGTCCTGGGAGCGCCAGAACGACGCTTGAACCCATGTCATCGACACCGAAGAGGTATTTGTCACCGTTCCCTTGATGGTGATGGGAGTTTTGGGATCCCCTGTCGGTGGGCTGACAGAAGTAATCGTCACCTTGACCAATTCTGCCGCGGTACGTGCCTGGGCAGGGGAAGATCCCGCGAAGACGGTCGTGAGGACCATCAACAACCCCAGCAGCCAAGCGGCTGGGCAAAGGCGGGAAGCAGGTGACACGTTTGTCATGGTAGTTGGCCGGGGACGGGATTGAACCGTGGTCCGCGTGAGGTTCAGTGCTCTTGCTTGGCCCACCACGCCAGTAGCGCGGCCTTTGCCTCGTCAGGAGTGTGCGGGCCTTCGTCGAGGCGGAGGTTGAGGAGGAACTTGTAGGCCTTGCCGACCGCTGGGCCGGGCTTGATGCCCAGAGTGGCCATGATCTCTTCGCCGTCGAGATCGGGACGAATCGCAGCCAGCTCTTCCTTGGCGGTGAGGTCGGCGATGCGCCTCTCGAGGTCGTCGTAGGCGAATTCCAGCCGCTCGGCCTTGCGACGATTCCGGGTAGTGCAGTCAGAGCGGGTCAGGATGTGCAAACGCTCCAGTTGGTCGCCAGCATCACGGACGTAACGACGCACCGCCGAGTCCGTCCACCCCTGGTCGCCGTAGCCGTGGAAGCGCAGGTGCAGCTCCACCAGTTTGGAGACGTCCTTGACGATCTGGCTGGGGTAGGCGAGGGCCTTGAGACGCTTGCGCACCAGCTTCGCCCCGACGACGTCGTGGTGGTGGAAGCTCACCTTGCCCCCGGGCTCGAAACGGCGGGTGGCGGGCTTGCCGACGTCGTGGAGCAGGGCGGCAAGCCGCCCGGTGAGGTCGGGTTCGTGGCCGCGGCGTCGTTCCAGGTCGATCGACTGGTCGAGGACGGTCAGCGAGTGCTCGTAGACGTCCTTGTGGCGGTGGTGCTCGTCGCGCTCCAGCCGCAGGGCGGGCAGTTCGGGCAGGACGTGGTCGGCGATCCCGGTGGTGACCAGCAGATCCAGCCCGGCGCGCGGGTGGTCGGTGAGGAGGGTCCGGGACAGTTCGTCGCGGACCCGTTCGGCGGAGATGATGCTGATGCGCCCGGCCATGTCGGTCATGGCGGCACGCACCTCGTCGGTGACGGTGAATCCGAGCTGGGAGGTGAACCTGGCCGCCCGCATCATGCGCAGCGGGTCGTCGCTGAAGGAGCGCTCTGGCGGGAAAGGAGTGCGCAAAACTCCCGCCACGATGTCGGCGAGTCCGGCGTAGGGATCTGAGAATGCTCGAGTCATGGCATGCAATGCCATCGCGTTGACCGTGAAGTCGCGACGGATGAGATCGTCCTCGAGGGTGTCTCCGTAGACGATCTCGGGCTTGCGGGAGTCAGGGTGGTACGCGTCTGCGCGGTAGGTGGTGACCTCCACCACCCAGTCGTCGATCTGGGCGCCGATAGTCCCGAAGGCTCGGCCAATGTCCCACGTCGTATGGGTGCACCTGCGAAGAATTGCCTCCGTCGTGTCGGGGCGAGCGTCGGTGGTGAAGTCAAGGTCGTGTCCAAGACGACCCATGAGGGCGTCGCGGACGGACCCACCGACGAGATAAAGATCGTGACCTGCCTGCGCAAAGACCTTGCCCAGTTCAGCGACCAGCGGCACCTGCTCAAAAAGCACATCGATGCGGTGTTGGAGCAGCTGCGGCACGGTCATCCCCGACTCGTCGGGGGTTGGGCGCAGGGCGGTGGGCAGCGTCGAGGGGCTGTTGACGTTTTTTTCAGGCATGGCGGCAGACAGCCTACGCGACATTGGCTTTTGCGGCGGTCACGAAGCTGACGAGCTGGAAGGGAAGTACTGAAACCAGCGTAATCAGAAACCGTGTCTCGGGGATGGTCAACAGCCTTGTCAGGACAACTTGCGACCGCGTGAACTCTGGTGGCTGGTGCCGCGGGACTTGCCAATGCGGGCCAGGGTGCGCACTCGGGACCACTCGCAGAACAGGGAGAACAGGACGACGCACGCCAGCGTCACTCCAGCCGCCCAGCCGGGTAGATGACGGTACGCGGCCACCCACAACACGAGGGCAAGAACGCTCAGGGACAGGTAGGCGCGATTCACCATGACACCGAGTTTACGGGGTGCGACGAAAAGCGCCGACATCGTGCGTGTCGGGCAGATCTCGTGATGAGGATCGATGCGACGCGGCGAAAATGTTCAGCAAAGGTCAGGGGGCCAGTTTCAGAGGTCGACATGTCCGCGTGTCATGCTGAGACCATGCGTCCTGATCCGAATGCACCTGTGGTTGTGGCCGTTGACTCGTTCAAGGGCTCCCTGAGCTCCGGCAAGGCGTGCCGGGCGGTACAGCGAGGGTTTTCCGCAGCTGACCCGGGGCGTGAAGTCATGACGATTCCGGTTGCTGACGGCGGTGAGGGAACCGTGGAGGCTGTTCTGGCAGCTGGGTTCCACGCCGTAACCGTCAAGTGTCACGGGGCGACCGGTGACCTTGCCGAAGTCGACTATGCCTTGCGCGACAACCAGGCAGTCATCGAGATGGCCACCTGTTGCGGTCTGGAGAGGGCGGACAGAGTGTCCGGACCACCGAGCCCTCGACGCGGGTTGGTGGCATCCAGTCGCGGCCTCGGGGAGGTCATTGCGGCTGCCCTGCGTAGTGGAGCGACTGACATCACCGTCGGGGCCGGCGGTTCGGCCTCCACCGATGGCGGTGCGGGGATGCTGGAAGCCCTCGGGGTGCGCTTGCTCGACAAGAACTTGGCGCCCATTTCTCCCGGCGCAGCGGGGTTGCCGGAACTCTCGCGCCTCGACCTGTCCGGGTTGAACCGAAAACTGTCGGGAGTGAAGCTGACCGTGGCATGTGACGTCACCTCACCGCTGCTGGGGCCGAGCGGTGCAGCAGCAGTTTTTGGTCCGCAAAAGGGATTGGACGAAGGAGGGATCGAGGTTGCTGAAGCCGGCCTGACTAGGCTTGCTGATTTCATGGAGGCGGCCATTGGTAGCGCGTACCGGGACGACCCTGGCTCTGGTGCCGCTGGTGGAGTTGGCTGGGCGCTCCGTTGTCTGGGCGCGAAGTACCGTCCAGGAGCAGCTGCAGTGCTCGGATGGGCAAAGGCGGTGTCAAAAATCTCCGAGGCAGGGTTGGTCATCACAGGTGAGGGACGGATCGACCGGCAGACTCTCCTGGGGAAGCTCCCCGACACCATCCGCAAGATTGCTCTCGATGCCGGGGTGCCGGTGTGGGCAGTCTGTGGAAAGTGCGACCTCCCCGAGGATAAGCGCGGGGCATTCCAACGAATCATCTGTTTGTCGGACATCGAGCCGGACCCGGATGAGTCGATGGCCAAGGCCGGATCGCTGCTCAGCCAGGCTGTGGAGCAGGCGGTGCGGGAGGAACTCGGACGTTGACCCTCTCCCTTGCTGACGACGCACGTTCGGCAGAGCCATCCACGACCATTCCTAGGATTTCGGTCTCACGATCGGTGATGAGAGAGTGACCCCTTCACATCGCAGTGGCGGCGAGGTCCAGATCGATGTCCTCGGCAATGAGAATTCTCATCGTCATGCGCGTTCTTCCGTCACCCCGGTGACGGCGTTGGTGCCTTGAAGGGAAAATCGCACCGGAGCTGGAAGTTGTTCTGGAATCGTTGGAAGAATCCTCAAGGAGTCGTGGCCACCGCCAATGTCCATGCCGTTGGTCAACGGGCAGCGGGCAAGAGCCGTGATGTCGTAGGCGGGGCCCCATCGTCCGATGGTGGGCATGGTGTCGCTCAATGGGATGAAGACATTGTCGAAGAACGCCAATCCGGTGATGACCAGACCAGGAACGTGCATGGCGACCTCAAGGCGTACGTTGTCCGGGCGGGTCAGGCCCAGGGGCATGTCGATGGTGGTCGACGGTGAAGGAGATGTCGTTCACCGCGTGAACAATTTCCCTGGCTGAGCGACAGAATGATTTCGACACGCCCTTGATGGTCAGCGGGGTGTGATTTTTCGTCATCAGCCGCTCCTGCCCTGTCGTTCCATTGGGAAGGACTCTTGCCGAGGGAGAAGTCCAGGACCGCATTCGAGAGTCGTTTCGGGGCACGGTGTCACACCATGGTGATGACAGGTGTCATGTCGTGATGAAAATGGGCCGCCGGATCAAAAGGCTCCACGGATTCTCGCGGCGTCGAAAGCGTCCTTGCACTCACGGCGGAGCGCGCGCAGCACGTCATGATGCTGGTTCGCGATGCACTTCGTCATCACCTGGAAGGTCATGGTGTCGCCGGTGATGTCGCCGACTCCCAAGACCAGGGGCTTGTCGAGCAGGGTGCCCTCGAATTCGACCGCAATATCGTCGAGGACCTTCCGGATGACCCGGATGACCTGATTCGGGTCCTCCAAGGCGTGCACCTTGATGTCGGTGAACGAGGTCGTCCATCCTTGAGTCACATTGCCGACCTTGGTGATCTCGCCGTTGCGCAGGTACCAGGCCACGCCGTTCCAGTCGCGGATGCGCGTCACCCTCAGTCCGACGTCCTCGATAACCCCCTCCACCTCGTTGATCTTCACCGCGTCACCGACGCCATACTGGTCCTCGAAGATGATGAAAAGTCCCGCCAGGACATCCTTGACGAGCGTTTGCGCGCCGAAGGCCAGGGCGACGCCGACGATTCCGGCGGAGGTCAGGATTGGGGTGATCTTGATGCCAATGGTGCTGAATCCCGACAGCAGGGCAACGATGATAATGATGGCAACGCCGACATTCGAGAGCAGTCCGCCGACGGTCGTCGTGCGCTGATTCTGCCTGTCGAGAGTCGCACCTGTCGCTTCGGCGAGGATACGGCGGGTGCGCCCGGGCATGGTGGCCTCGCGCTTCTCCGAGCGCGACACCATGAGGCGAATCGTCCAGTCGACGCCTTTGCGTAGCAGCCAGCGGGCAACTATCGCAAGGGCCATGATGATGAGGATGTGGATCAGCGTGTCCCAGGTCCACACGTCGGACTTCAGCGGAGGCATGGTCTCCCTTCGCGGTCGGGTTCAGGTGACAGATGTGCTCTTGGTAACACTTCCACCTTCCCACTCCGGGCAAGAAAAAACCCTCCCCGGACGCGTCCGAGCCATCAACATGACAGGATCAAGGCATGAGTGACGACAACGTCTCCCCTGCAGCACGCCTTCCCGGCGGTGATCAGCCGGCCGCAGAGCGACCGCTGGATCCGCAAGACCTGCCTGAGCATCTGGCCGAGCCGACACAGATGCCTTCGACTGGCCCTCAGGTTGCCCAGGCCGTGGTCGAGGCCGTCGGCGGCACTCCGCGCGCCGACGGCATGGTCGATGCCGCTGAAGAAGTTCGTATCGACGTCCTGTCCTTCGCGGACGCACCTGCACCGGGATGGTCAACCTGGTCGACGGTGAGCTTGCACGCTGAGCCGAACTCAATAGCCCTCGTCGACGGGACCAGCAGTGACATTCGCGCTGAGCTCATGGTCGTGGGCGCTCCCGGCTCCGACGTCATGGGCAAGGTTCTGGGGTCGTGCGCCTTTGCGGTGCTGCGTGACCACTGGCCGATGGCCCCGGGAATCGTCTTCGGCGACGTCGTGTCGATGTACGCGCCGAATTCCACCACCCCGCATCTGATGTGGTGTCATCCATTCACCACCCCTCAACTCGACCGGGTGGAAATTGGTGATCTCAAGGTGCACTGGCTCCTGGGCGTCCCGATCACCGAGGCCGAACGTCAGTGGCTGGAGGTCAACGGCTTCGACGATTTTGTCGATCTGCTGGACGCCAAGGCGGTGAACTACACCGACCTGCAGCGTCCGTCGGCGGTGTGACGTCTCAGGCTGACTCCCGCCAAAGCACTTCGTTCGGTATGACGAGGTGGCGTTGGGGGAGTTCCCGACCACGAATCTGTGCAACCACCATGTCTGCCAGGGCGGCTCCGGTCGCCCTGGCATCACTTCGTACGGTCGACAATGGCGGATCGCTGAGGGTCGCAGCCGGCGCATCGTCGAACCCGACGACTCCAACATCCTGCGGTACTCGCCGCCCAGCTTCGTTGAGGACGCGGATCGCACCGGTGGCGAGTAGATCGGAGGCCGCGACGACTCCGTCGAGATCCGGGTAGCGCTGGAGGAGCTCGGACATTGCCCGTTCGCCTGCGGCGAGGGTCCACCCATCGACCGTGGTGTGCCCGAGCGCGGCATTTCTCGCACCTTGGTGGAACCCGTCGAGACGCAACGGGGTGACTGGTGCCCAGGAAGGCCCACCAATGGCGACCACTTTTGACCGACCAGTGGCCACCAGCCGTTCGGTAATGGCTCGGGCACCTCCGACGTTGTCCGTGTCAGCGGAGGGGATGTCGGATCCGGGGAATGGCGTTGATGCCGTCACGAGCGGGATATTTGTCGCCATGAGGCGTGCAACGAGCGGATCCTCGTTGGTCATGGCGACCAGAATCGCCGCGTCGAAGGATCCTCCGGCAATCAATGACCCCACACGTTCTGCTGAGCGGGGATCATCGACGAGGGCAAGCAGCATCTGGTAGCCGTGCTCCGACAAACGAAGGTTCGCGCCGGATGCCATCGGGGACAGGGTCGGCTCGGTGTAGAAGACATTGACGTTCTCGCGGGCGACGAGGACCACGGTGTCAGTTGACTGAACCCGTAGTGACCTTGCTGCCCGATTGGGTACGTAACCGGTGGTGATGATCGCGTCAGCCACGGCACGAGCAGTTGCGGGGGCCACATTGGTGTGACCGTTGAGAACTCGTGACACCGTCGCATGGGATACGCCGGCCACCCGAGCCACGTCATGCATGGTGGGCCGACCTGTGTCCTCGCTCATCGGCAATCCTCCTTTTGTCCCCGGATCGTCATCGGCGACGCTCCGATTGTGGGCCCTCACTTGTCGGAGTGGGGTGGCATGCCGTAATGTACACGTGTACACGACGTTTGTGGCGGATCCAAGGCGGTCTCCACCACACGCCGGTCAACATCCCGAGGATGCGGGCTCTCCGCGTCCCGACGCTCAAGGAAGAGGGTTGACATGATCACACGCCGTACTCGTCGGGTGGCCTCTGTGGCTGCGATGGTCGCCGGAACGCTCGTTCTCGGTGCCTGTGGCAGTTCCTCGGAAGGATCCGGGTCGTCGAGCCAGAGCGCTTCGCAGTCCGCTGCCACATCTGCGTCCGGCCCGGTCACCATTAAGTACCTGCATCGTCTTCCCGACGGCGAGGGCATGACAAAGGTTGCTGACGTCGTCAAGAAGTGGAACTCCGAGCACCCCGACATCAAGGTCGAGACGACGAAGTTCCCAGGCAAGGCCAACGAGCTCATGCCGAAGCTCGAGGCCGACGTCAAGGCCGGAACGGCCCCCTGCCTGGTGCAGGCCGGATATGCCGAGGTCCCGGACATGTACGTCAAGGGCCTGGTCCAGGACGTCACCAGCGAAGCTGAGAAGTACAAGGACCACTTTTCGGGCGCCTACGGGCAGATGTCGGTCGGCGACAAGGTCGTCGGTCTCCCCCAGGACACCGGCCCGCTGGTCTACGTCTACAACGAGGCTGAATTCAAGAAGCTCGGCATCGAGGTTCCGAAGACCTCCGACGAACTGCTCGCAGCTGCCAAGAAAGCTGCTGCCAAGGGTAAGTACATCCTCGGGTTCGAGCCCGATGAGGCCCAGAACTCGCTGTCCGCCCAGGCGGCTGCCGCTGGTGCCGTCTGGTACTCCGCCGAGGGTGACAAGTGGAAGGTTGACGCCAACGGCGACAAGACCAAGGTCGTTGCTGACTTCTGGCAGAAGGCCCTCGACGACAAGAGCGCCCTCACCGACGCTCGTTGGAGCGACGCCTACACGAAGGCTCTCGTCAACGGAAAGCTCATCGGCAACATTGCTGCTGCCTGGGAGACCGGCTTCATGCTCGACGCCTTGGACAAGACGCCTTACAACGGCCAATGGCGTGTGGCTCAGCTGCCGCCCTTCGGTGGCTCTGAGCTGACCGGTCCTGACGGTGGTTCCGGCGTGGCGGTGGTCAAGGGCTGCAAGTACGCCGCCCAGGCGATGCAGTTCAACGACTGGTTCAACACCCAGGTCGATGACCTTGCCACCCAGGGGCTGGTTCCCGCCGCCAAGGGCCAGGTGACCACCCCCGAGAAGATGAAGAAGCAGTTCGGCGGACAGGACGTCATGGCTGAGCTCGCCAAGGCCAACGAGAAGCTCGCTCCTAAGTTCGGTTACATCCCTGGATTCGCCGTTGTGGGCACAAAGATGAATGAGAAGGCTGCCGATGCCGCAGCCGGCAAGGTCAAGGTATCGGACATCTTCCAGACCGCTCAGGACACTTCGGTCAAGGCGCTCAAGGACGCCGGCCTTCCGGTCAACGAGTGATGTCGACTGGGGCCGGGATCAATTGCCGGCCCCAGATCCCATCTGTCGCATGACGAGCGCGGATCGGGACAACGATTTTCGTCAGCTCGGGGCCTCTTGAGCTCCAAGAGGCCCCGGTCCTCACCCCAGCAGACATTTTTGGTCCGCCATGGACGCGGTTCTCGGTGGTCGGCAATTGGCCACCTCACGAACGGTGCGAGACGATCCACACCGTGACAATTCCTCACAGGAGACGTCATGTCCTCAACCACGATGGCCAGTCGAAAGGCCAGACACGAGGCGCTGACCGGTTGGCTCTTCGCGTTGCCGTTCACCGTCGTCTTCATCATCGTGTTCATCGCCCCCATCATCGAGAGCATCCGGGCAGGCTTCCACAAGCAGGTTGCCGAAGGCGGTGGGCTGTTCGGTGGCGGCCAGACGGTGGAGAAATTCGTCGGTCTGCAGAACTTCCAGGAGGTGTGCACGAATCCGGCCTTCTGGCACGGTATTGGTCGCGTCATGCTCTTCGGAATCTTCCAGATCCCGATCATGATCCTGGCGGCGCTGTTCCTGGCCCTGGTCATCGACTCCTACTTGGTGCGCCACCCCGCATTCTGGCGCCTCTCCTACTTCCTGCCCTACGCGATTCCGGGTCTCGTCGGCGCAATCATGTGGACCTACCTCTACCTGCCCGAAATCTCCCCGTTCGCCGGGCATCTCGGCTTCAGTCTGCTGAGCTCCCACGTCATCCTGGGCTCAATGGCCAACATGACGACGTGGACGTTCACCGGCTACAACATGCTCATCTTCTTGGCTGCCTTGCAGGCCATCCCGTCGGATCTCTACGAGGCAGCTCGCATCGACGGTGCTTCCGGGTGGCAGATCATGACGAAGATCAAGATCCCGATGGTTCGCGGTGCTGCGCTGCTGGCCGTCCTGCTGTCGATCATCGGCACCGTCCAGCTCTTCAACGAGCCGACGGTTCTGGCCACCGTGGCGACCTGGATGCCGCGTGACTACACCCCGATGATGATGGCCTACAACACCATGAACGGAAGTATCAGCCCGAGTGGTGCCGGACCGGCCTCGGCAGTGTCCATCATGATGGCGTTGGTTGCTGGAGTGCTCGCAATGATCTATGCCCTCGTCCAGAGGAAGGCGGACTGACATGGCACGCGACAAGACCGCCGTCACCAAGGATGGCATTCGCTATCGTCCGTCGCTGGCGGGGCTGCCGCCGCGCTCCATTGCTCCCTCCAAGACAGCTAGGACGATCACTTTCGTGATCCTGGCCTTCGTGGCCTGCTACTTCTTGCTTCCCATCATCTGGTTGGTCGTCGCATCAACCAAGAACAACACCGATCTCGTGAGCACCCCCGGATTCGCCTTCGGCGAGTTCAACTGGGCCACCAACTGGCATTCCCTGATGGCCTGGACCAAGGGGATGTTCCCGCGTTGGGTCCTCAACTCGCTGGTCTACTCGACCGTGGCAGGTGCCGTTGGGACGATCATTTCTGTCGCCTGCGGGTATGCGATGGCAAAGTTCCAGTTCCCGGGGCGCCGGGTGCTGCTCGTCGTCATCATGACCGGCTTGCTGATGCCGGTGGCACTGCTCACCGTTCCGCTCTACCTGCTGTTCATCAAGATGCATCTGGTCAATACCGTGTGGGCGATGATCATCCCGTCGATGGTGAGCCCCTTCGGGGTCTTCCTCGGCAACGTTTACGCCGATTCGTCGGTTCCGACTGAGCTTCTAGAGGCTGCTCGCATCGACGGGGCCGGCGAATTCCGAATCTTCTCCACGATGGTATTGCGCCTGCTGGCTCCTGCCATGGTGACGATCTTCCTGTTCATTTTCGTCGCCACGTGGAACAACTTCCTATTGCCGTTGATGATGATCACCAACGAGAGTCTGCAGCCGGTGACCCAGGGCCTCTACGGCATGATGGCCTACTTCGCCCCGGACAAGGGTGCCGTGATGCTGGCCTCTGTCATTGGCGTCATTCCGCTGGTGATTTTGTTCCTGGTACTCCAGCGTTACTGGCAGTCCGGGCTCGCCGCCGGCGCCGTCAAGGGCTGATGACAGCTGGGGTCCGATAGGACTTCAGCAGCATGGATTCCATCCTCGGTGGGATCCCCCCTATGGGGACCCTCGGATCGGTCAAGGGCAGTTCGCGCCCTGAGGACGCTTGCTCCTCCTGTCCCCTTCCTGCCGTGTATAAAAACATCGGGCCGGTCACTGTCAATGCAGTGACCGGCCCGATACGTCGTTGGGGCGGCGAAAATCACTCAGCGGCGCTGGGGTGAGTCATGTCGGCGGGAACGACCCACTTGTCGAAGTCCTCCTCGCTCATGCCACCGATCGTCAGAGCGGACTCACGCAGGCTGATGCCCTTGTGATGCGCGTTCTTGGCGATCTTTGAGGCCAGGTCGTAACCGATGTGACGGTTGAGAGCCGTGACCTGCATGAGGTTCTTGTCGAGATTCTCCTTGATCTTGTCGGGGTTCGGCTCGATGCCGTAGGCGCAATGCTTGTCGAAGCTGATGCACGAATCGGCGATGAGGCGGATCGACTCCAGGCAGGCGTGAGCCATGACGGGCTTGAACACGTTGAGCTGGAAGTTGCCCTGAGAACCGGCGAAACCGACCGTCGCGTCATTGCCGAACACGCGGGTGGCGACCATCGTCATGGCCTCGCACTGGGTCGGGTTGACCTTGCCAGGCATGATCGAGGAGCCGGGCTCGTTCTCGGGGATGAGGAGCTCACCGATGCCGTTGCGGGGGCCGGATGCGTACCAGCGAACGTCGTTGGCGATCTTCATGAGGGCGTCGGCGAGAACTCGCAGGGACCCGGAGACCTGCACCAGAGCGTCGTGGGCGCTCAGTGCGGCGAAGAGGTTGTCGGCCTGCTTGAACTCGATGCCGGTCTCCTCGGTCGCATGCTTGGCGACGGTCGGGCCGAAGTCGGGGTGAGCGTTGAGGCCGGTGCCGACAGCGGTGCCGCCGATGGCCAGCTCGCGAGCGCGGGAGTCGGCGTAACGGATGCCGTCGAGGGCGAAGTCGATCTGGGCGACCCAGCCGCTGATGACCTGGCCGAGCCGTATCGGGGTGGCGTCCTGCAGGTGGGTGCGGCCAACCATCACGACGTCGTCGTACTTCTTGGCCTTCTCGTCGAGGGTGTCGCGAAGCTGCTGGACGGCGGGGTACAGGCGCTCATTGAGGGCGCAGACGACGGCGATGTGCATGGCCGTCGGGAAGGTGTCGTTGGAGGACTGGCCGCGGTTGACGTGGTCGTTCGGGTGGACCGGCTTCTTCGAGCCGCGCTCGCCCCCAGCCAGCTCGATGGCGCGGTTGCTGATGACCTCGTTGGTGTTCATGTTGGACTGGGTGCCCGAACCGGTCTGGAAGACGACCAGTGGGAACTCGTCATCGAGCTTTCCGGCGATGACCTCGTCAGCGGCCTGGACGATGAGGTCGGCGACGTCGCCCGGCAGCTCACCCAGTTCCTTGTTGGCCAGTGCCGCGGACTTCTTGAGGGTTCCGAGAGCACGGATCATGTCTCGGCCCCAGACGAAGGTGTCACGACCGATCTCGAAGTTGTGAAGGGAGCGCTGTGTCTGGGCGCCCCAGTAATGCTCGGCGGGTACTTCGACCTCGCCCATGCTGTCTTTCTCAATGCGCATCTCTGCCATGTCGCAAGCCTACTTGTGCTTCCTGGCTGAGGGGGTAGTGGGGTCGGGTCCATGAGGAGGTTCCCTGGGGCCGACTCCACGCACTGGTACGTGATCAGGTTATATCAGTGATGCGATGCGAATAATGAGCCACCCGACCGGGGTCGTCGCCCCTCCGACAAGGTTGCTGATGCGGGTTGCACCGTTAGGGATCTTGATGCCTGAGGTGTGAGCGGCGCCGGTGAACCATGTAGCCAGGTCCGTTCCGGCGTACATGATGACGGCGAGGGCCAAGGTGCCGGTGAGGAGCATCCGGAACATGTTCCTGTGACAGAACGGAGTGACCAATGCCATGAGGAACATAAGCGAAGGAAGATCAACGAATGGGAGAACCTTGTTTCCGGGGAGTACGAATGCCAGCAGCAGTGCGATCGGGATGAGCAGGACTCCGGTGGCCAGGACGGAGGGTTCCCCGATTAGCAATGCAGTATCCATGCCGAAGTAGAAGTCCCGGTTGGGAAACCACTTCTTTAAGCGTTCCTCAGCGCCGTCACGAACGACCGTCAAGCCTTCTACGAGGATGTCGATCATCTTTGGAAGAATGAACATTGCAGCTGCGATATCGACACCGAGAATTAGAGACTTTCCAATGTCATAACCAGAGCCGAGTCCCATGCCAAAACCCAGGATGAGTCCGATGACAATGGGCTCCCCCAGAACTCCGAAACGGTTGGAGATCGTCTCTGGATTGAAGTCAACCCGCCTCAGTCCGGGAGTGCGTTCGATCAGCCAGTTGACGGCGAGGCCGAAGGGCACGAAGTTGAGACAGGTGAAGTGAGGGAACGAGATTCCCCGCAAGCCGTACTGCTTCTGAATGAATGGTGCGATGAGGTCTCCGGCAACCAGGCTCAGCACGAAAGCCACCATGCAAGCTATGACTCCGATCCAGAAGGATCCTGATGCATTTTGCGCTAAGGCGCCCACCAGCAGGAATATCCAGTAATTGAAAATGTCGATGTCAATCGTCCTAGTGGCTTTCAGCATGAGCAGAATCAAGTTAAGGACCAGGAAGGAAACGACGACGACAGGTACGAGGGGCGACCCCCAGCCAATGGTCGAGGCAGTGCCCCAGCCGACATCGAGGACGGTGAGGTCCAGACCCATCCGCTCGACCATGAGATGAGTGGCGTCTCCCAGGGAATCCAGGAGGAAGGTGATGATGAGGTTCACTCCGACGAAGCCGATTCCCACCAGCATTCCAGCTTTGAAGGCCTGGCCGAGTCTCAGGCCGAAGACCAGACCGATGAGGAGGAACAGTATGGGCATGAAAACTGGGGCGCCGAGCCCAAGGATGGAGTTGATGACGGACATGGTCTTTCACCGTCTCCGGAGTGCGGCGTGGAGCCGGGTTGCGAGCATCGCCGGTGTCTTCCGAAACGCGTCGATGGTTGATCCCGCAAGGTGACCGGTCACGGTGACGTTGTCCAGGTCGAGGAGCGGGTCGTCACTGGCCAGGGGCTCGTTGTCGAAGGTGTCGAGGGCCGCTCCTGCGATTGTTCTGTCTCGGAGGGCTCGGACCAGCGCCTTCTCGTCAACCAGGCCAGACCGGGCAGTGTTGATGAGGATGGCATGGGATGGCAGCGCGGAAAGGACCTCGCTGGACACGAGATGGTGGGTTTGAGGTGTGAGCCGGGCGTGGACGCACAGGATGTCGCTGACCGTGGCAAGGCTGGTCATGTCATAGTGGCGTTCGAAGGCCTCCTCCTCCACCATGGGGTCGTAGTAGGCGACCCGGGCCCCCATGACTTGAACGAAGGCGGCCACTCTGCGCCCAATCTGCCCTAACCCGACAATGCCCACCGTTTTCCCTTCAATCTCTGGGATGGACTGGACATTGGGGAAGTCCCGGGCCCAGGATCCATCGCGCAGGTTGGCCTGTGATCGTGCGATGTTTCGGGTCTCGGCGAGGATCATCCCCAACGTGAATTCCGCGACGGCTTCAGCATTGCGTCCAGGAGTGTTCAGGACCTCGATGTGATGCTTTGCAGCAGCTTCGGTGTCGACGTTCTCGGTGCCTCCGCGCAGGACCCCGATGACCTTCAGGTTGGTCGCCGTTTCCATGACAGAGGAGGGCACTGGGCAGAACTGGGTGACGATGGCGTCGAACTCGGCGACGTCATCGAAGATTGCTGCTGGAATATCAATGGCGTCAGGGCCTGCCTGCTCGACGAGGAGATTGTCGTGCTGGAGGTCTTCGATGGAGTCGTGATTCCAGGTTCGTATGACTGAGGATTTTTCCAATTCTGGGATTATGGAGAATCCAGACCTTATGTAATCGGCTGGGATGAAATTATCGGCGATGCACAAAATTTTCATGGTTCACCTCATTAACATTCCACCAGTGGCGTTGACTGTTGCACCGGTGATGTAATCGCTTTCTGGGCTTAGAAGGAACAGGATAACGGGGGCGATATCATTGGGTTGTGCAATCCTTCCAATTGGTATCCGATTTCGGTAATAGTCGGGCCGGGCGGTGATGGAATCGCGAACCATGTTGGACTCCATCATGCCAAGAGCGATGCAGTTCGCGTTGATGCCACGTTGAGCCACTTCACGCGCAAGTGACATCGTCATTGTCACAATTGCCGCTTTTGACGCGGCGTAGTGGGCGTGTCCGGTGGTTGATCCTTGGAAGGCTGCTTGTGAAGTGACGTTGACAATTTTCCTGGTGATATTTGCTGGTTCTTGGGATACCATTTTCTGGCACAGAATGAATGGGGCCCTGACATTAATGGCGAAGGTCAGATCCCAGTCGTTGACCGGTATGTCCTCGAATTGCCCCGAGAGCCACGTTCCAGCATTATTGACAAGGTGGTCGATGCCCCCCATGTCATAGGCGGCATCTTGAAAGAGTCTCTCGGTGGAAGCAACATCGGCAAGGTCACAGGCGTAACCATGGGCGCGGTTACCAAATTTGTCGACGAGTTGCGCAACACCGTCAGAGTGACCGTCTGGCCGATACGACATTCCAACCGAAGCGCCGGCTTCCAGCAATTGGCGGCTCACCTCCCATCCCAAGCCCGTTGCGGCTCCTGTGACGAGAGCGGTGCGTCCCCGGAATGGTTGGTCAATCATGAGATGTCTCCTTGTTGAGGGTCTCGCGCCAGGCGTCATAGTGGTCTGCGAAAAGTCCGGCCTTGGTGGGATTCGGGATGAGCTCGCGATGCCCGGGAGCCATCTCCCGAGCTGCTTCGAGAACGTTGGAGTACTCCCCGATCATGGCCGCGGCTGCCATGACAGTTCCCAGAGTCCCCGCCTCGTTGACCTGGACGACATGCAACGGCCGTTGGGTTGCGTCGCAGAACATTTGCGTCCATTGCGGGCTGTTGGCTATCCCGCCGGTGAACACCGCCTCTTCCGACAGGGGCTGGATTCGTTCGAGGCGTGCGATGTGATCCATGTGACTGAAGATGATGCCTTCATAAATCGATCGCAGGATGTCGGCCAAGCCGGTGGACGCCTGGATCCTTGAGAAGACGCCTCGCACCGTTGGATATGCCGAGTTGCCGAAGACGAAGGGTAGGAAGGACGGGGCATCGGAGTGCTCGGTGTGTGTGGAAAACACGATCTTGTTGATGAGTTTATACAGTTCCTGTCGCGAGGGCAGTTCGTGCCCACTGAGCTCCATGGCCGGGTTGAGGACGGAGTTGATGAACCACTCGAAGACCCCCGCTGACGTCGGTGATCCCTCAGTTATGAGCCACGCATTGGGGGGCGGGTAGATCGATGTCATGAACAGGTCGGGATCGACCACAGGGGCGCTTGACACGAATTCATTGATCGACCAGGTGCCGGTGACGATGGCGAGACGATTCATCTCTACCAGTCCTGAGGCCAGTGCCGATGAGGCAATGTCGAAGACCCCACCGGCGACCGGTGTGCCAGCTGCCAGGCCAGTCTCGGCCGCTGCCCGGGGTGTGACAGTGCCGGCCTGCTGGTCGGACTCCACCACAGGAGGCATGAGGTGGGCCAGCTCGCCGATTCCGTAGAAGTTCATCACATCGGCGTCGTACTCACGTTGGGAGACGTTGAATAGGCTCGTTCCAGAGGCGTCGGAAATGTTGTTGGTCGCCTGCCCGGTCAGGCGCATCCGGACGAATCCGGAGGCGAGCAGGGCCCAGCAAGACCGTTCGATGACTTCGGGTCGGTGCCGTTGCAGCCAGGACAAGAGAGCAGGAGGCTGTCCAGGCCACAGTGACTGGGCCGTGCGTGGTAAAATATCGGTGGCAAAGTGGGAATCCTTTCGCCAATCTTCCACGAGAAGTTCGGCCCTCTCATCGGTGGAGATGATGGCGTTGTACGTGGGTCTGCCTTCATCGTCAACCATGTACAGCCCATTTCCGTGTCCGGTTGCCGACACGGCGGCGATGTCGTTCCCGCTGATTCCCGAGGCATCGAGCACCCGATGGATTGCGGTTACGTTTGAACGCCACAAGGCATCCATGTCCCGTTCGGTCAATCCCGGTCCGGGAGTGTGGAGTGGAACGTGATCTCCGCAGCGAGAAGCGACGAGAGTCCCATCCGGCTTATACAGGGCGGCCTTCGTTACTGAGCCGCCGTCATCAATTCCGAGTAGATATTTCATGATGCTCACTCCACAATGAGATGTTGCTTGTTGTTGCTCCGTTGAGGCCGGCATCACGCAGCGCGCTGAGCATCTCGTCGGTTCGGATGAATCCACCCGCGAGGATCTCCGAATCGGGCAGGACGTCTCTGAACTGCGCGTGTACATCCAGTGCGACTGCAGCAGGGAGAAGCTCGACGCCGTCTCCTTGGAAGCCCTTGAGTGCCTGCAGCGCTGTCGTGACCGAACGTGAATCCATCAGGGCGACTCGGTAATAACGACGCATGCCGGTGCGCTTGGCTAAGGCAAGAGTCTGGTGGGAGGACGTGAACACGCCGTCAACCTTGAAATTGTTGCGCAGAAGAAGGATTCCGTCCGGATCGGCACGAAACCCTCCGATGAGATCTGACTGCACGAAGACGTTCTTGCGCATGGCATGAACACGAGATGACAGGCTGACGAGGTTCCCGATGTGCACGTTGGACAACAGGACGTCAGGACTGGGACTCGAGAGCGCCGCGTCGAGTGTGCGCAGATCGCGCACCGATGGGATGACTCTCCATGACGGGGAGGTCATGATCGGCATTTCTGTTGGTATATCTCCATAGCTGCATCCACCCCGACGCCCCCGTGGATGACGGCTGCCATGGCAGCGACCTTCGCTGTCGGATCTGGGTCGTCCACGATGTTGCGTCCCACCGCGACACCGCGCGCCCCGGCATCGAGGCATCGCGACAGGTAGGTGAGGTAGTCGGACAGATCCTCGGTTCTCGGGCCCCCGAGGGCGACGACGGGCACGGTGACGGCGTGGATGATTCGGCTGTCCTCCACAGTTCCTGTGAGCCGAGTTTTAATCATGTCAGCCCCCACTTCCTCAGCGAACCGGGCCGCGACTGCGACGTTTTCCGGTCGTGAGCCCGGGTCGTCGACACCTGCGTAGGAATAGGGGAGGGACTCGACGATGAGCGGCATTGCGAAATGTGATGCTTCGCCACTGAGTTTCTGGATCTCAGCCTGGGTACGGGGACCGTGTTCGGCTCCCATGAATGACATGACGACCAGCCCGTCAGCGCCGATGCGGACCCCGTCGAGAGCCGAGTTAACCATGTGCGTGGATGGTACGGAGGGATCGAAGACGTTCGTTGAGGCATCGCAGCGTAGAACGACGCCGACGTCTCTCAAGAAGGATGCACAGCGGGCCGCGATCCCATGGGGAACTAGCACGGCGTCGAGGCCTTCCTGCGCCATCTGTGGAACGGCAGCCACAGCTCGGTCCACATTGCCGGCGTGCGGACTGAAGTTGTGGGCATCCGCTGCTAGCATGAAGCTGCGACCGTCGGGGGCAATAATGTGGTCCATGCGACGTTGTGAAATCTTGTGAATCGACATTGATTCTCCAGTCTTGGTGGTGACGTGGAAATGGATCCCGCGCATTGCTTGTAGGGTGTTTCTAGAAGTGATGGCGTCAACAAAAAACGCCCACCAATCCCTTTTGGGATGGTGAGCGTTCAAGGCGCTAACTCACGAAAACTTTATTTTTCTTAAAATGATAACAGTCGACTGCTGGTCTGTCAAGGGGCTGGGGGTCATGTGTGTGAGGGGAATCATCCCAGGGCTGGTTCTGTGCCTGCGTTCTTCGGAGAATAGGAACAGGACGATGATCCGCGAAGCTCCGGAGCTGGTTCTTGACACCATCAGGTCAGCATTGTGGCGTCGACATCAAGGGGTGCTCGTTCCGGTGTGAGGCGCGGCTGACGGTGCTTCGGCTCGGAATATTGGAGCGTGCCCCAGATGGGTGGTTGACGCGGGTGCGAAAACTGTCACCTCAAGAAGGGGCGGAGCAGGTTCGTGTAGATCCCCTGGAGCACCGGAGACTTTTCATGCCTCACAGTGAGAATCGGCCACATGTTGAAGGCTGTCAGTCCTGAGAGAAGAGGGACGAGGCGGACAGACACGAGCCGTGGTCCTCCGAGGCGTCATGAAGGTGCATGGTTGATGATTCGTGGGTCATGGAAATGGCAGCTGAACCGCGATGCATGTCGTCAAAACGACGCTCCCTGACGGGTCTTGCCGTGCCAAGGTTGCTGGGGGATTTCGTGCCTGCGGTAGTGGAGGGCTTCCGGGGAGTAGCGGAAGTCTTCGGGGGTGCCGATGGATGCGCGCCCTGCACAAGGTGAGCCGAGGATGCGTTGGGAGTTGGGAGACTCGCTGCGTCGAAACGAGGGGCAGCAACTCCGGACGGAAGGGGTTCGAAATTGTCAATCCCCAAGGATTCGGAATCGTCTTCACCTGGATCCGGGGTAGGAGACGACGAGCGCTGAGAATACGACGGTGTCGGAAGGGTCTGATGAGGGTGAGGACGTGCAGGTTCGTCGTGCTTCTCGGAGTCGTCAGAAATACCTGAGAGCGCGCTGGTCAGGGCGGTCAAGGAACCGCTGAGCAACTTGTCAGCTGAGAGGCCCGACAGCGGGTCAGTAACTTTCGCCGATGTGTGAGGCCGCCGCTCGATGACCTTCTTCTGCCCCAAGGAGTCAGGACTCAGAATCCGCAGTTCTTGGTCATCCGAGCCAGATTCGTGTTCGTAATCCCGACCGGTCTTGCGTTTTTCCTTGTCCTTCTGCGCCTGGACGATCCACATGATCACCGTCGCGAGCAGCACCAAGCCGATGATCCCATCGAAGGCGCTGTCTTTCATGACGAAAAGGAGAATGGTGAGGAAGACTATCGCCGATGAGTGCTTGCTAGCTGACGAGCCCTTGCCCGAGGTGCCCTTGCTACCGGTGGCCATGTCACGAGGATACGTGATTGGTGTCCCCGACACTCTGCCGGCGGAAATGGAAAAGGATCACCTGAAGTGACCGTGTGCCGTCCTAGCTGCGTGCGAGAACGAGACGATTCCTAGGATTACTCACATGACACACGATCCCGTGACACAACGAGCTCCTCACAAGGCCGTCATCATGGCTCGAGGCCTGGGAACCCGCATGCGCAAGGCCGCTGTGGGTGTCTCCCTCACTGCAGAGCAGGCAAGCGCCGCACAAGCGGGCGTCAAGGCAATGATTAGTCTGGATGGCCGTCCTTTCCTCGATTATGTGATTTCTTCCCTCGCAGATGCCGGGTTTGACCAATTCTGTCTGGTGATCGGTCCGGAGCATGATCTGATTCGCGATTACTACGACTCTTGCGAGAAGTCACGAGTCGAGATCACATACGCGATTCAGGAACAGCCGCTAGGTACTGCTGATGCGGTTGCAGCTGCCGAGCACTTCGCCGGTGACGACAGAGTCCTTGTTGTGAACTCGGACAATTTCTACCCCGAGGACGCTGTTGCCAGGCTTCGCGAAGTACCCGCATCTGCGACGCTCGGCTTCACGAAGCGTGCCATGATCGATCAGTCCAATATCGACCCGGAGCGTATTCGTGCCTTCGCTCTGCTGGATTCTGACGATTCTGGTCAGCTCACCGACATCATCGAGAAGCCGGCCCCCGAAGTTGTTGACGCTGCTGGGGAGACCGCGTTGGTCTCGATGAACTGTTTCCTGCTTACCCCGAGGATTTTCGAAGCCTGTCGTTCCATCGAGAAATCTGCGCGTGGTGAGTACGAGATCGTCGATGCGGTGCGGTGGATGGTCGAGCAAGGCGAGCGGTTTGCCGTTGTTCCCGTCGAAGCGGGCGTTCTTGACATGTCGAACCGTGGGGACATCGCCTCGGTGGTTGACGCGCTCGGTGGTCGCGAGGTGAAACTATGACGCGTTGGTTCGTTCCAGGGCGTATCGAGGTCCTCGGGAAGCACACCGATTACGCCGGTGGGTCGACGTTGGTGGCCGCAGTGGATCGCGGCGTGACAATTTCGGTGGAGCCAGGGGACAGGGGGCTCACGGCATCGACCGACGCAGCTCCCGGTGAGTTGTCGTTGAAGGCTGGCTACGATCCAAAATTGCCGGCAGGGCACTGGGGCAGGTACGCCCAGGCCGTACTCGATCGCCTGACGGCCAATTTTGGCGACCTGGCCCCGGCGAGGATCCGGTTGACCTCCGACCTGCCGCTTGCCAGCGGGATGAGCTCCTCGTCAGCTCTGGTCAGCGCGATTGTGCTTGGTCTGGCCGATTTCAACGGGCTGTCGGATACCACTGCTTGGCAAGACAACATCACCGATGACGTTGACCTGGCAGGATACCTGGCCTGCCACGAGAACGGCATGACCTTCAAGAACCTTGCTGGTGCCGCTGGCGTGGGAACTTTTGGCGGCTCAGAGGACCACACGGCGATGGTGTGCAGCGAGGACGGTCGACTCGGGCAATTCCGCTTCTGCCCGATCCGACTGGAGACACGAGTCCCGTTCCCCGAGGACATGTCGTTCGTCGTCATTGTTTCTGGGGTGGCGGCTGAGAAGACCGGAGCTGCGCGGGATCTCTACAACGCAGCGTCCCTGGCAACTCGGGAGATCGTCAGTCGGTGGAATTCGAACACTGGTCGTCATGACGCGGTCATCGGCGATGTCCTTGCCGTTGACCCTGACGCCGAGAAGCTTTACGAGGTGGTGCGGGATCGAGAGGACCTCACCCGACGCCTGGATCATTTCCTCACCGAGTCCGAAAAGATCATCCCGGAGGCGTCCAAGGCGCTATCGTGTGGCGACCTCAAGGAGTTCGGTCGAATGGCCCAGGAATCTCAGCGAGCGGCCGAGGATCTTCTTGGCAACCAGGTTCCGCAGACCGCCGCCTTGGCGCGCATCGCGCATGATCTCGGAGCGGTTGGTTCAACCTCCTTTGGTGCTGGTTTTGGCGGCTCGGTGTGGGCGTTGGTTCCGTCCGCGGAGTCGAAGGAGTTCGCCGAAAAATGGATCGCCTCGTATCGCGACGAGTACCCGGAAGAAGCGTCCCAAGCGATGACTGTCGTTGCCCGTCCGGGACCCTCTGCTCGGCGCCTGGACTGAAAAGCCGGGAGTCCGCTCATCGCCATCTCGCCATCGCGCAGGGGTGGTGAGCGGATCTTCGCGACCGCGGTCGTCCTGGAACCTGAAGGCGTTTTCCAGCTTATCCTTGAACCGTGGCGGACGAGATCGAATTTGGCACTGGCGGCTGGCGAGCGATCATCGCGGATACCTTCACTCGTTTCAATGTTGAGCGAGTCGCTCAAGCGCTATCAGACCGTATACATGACGAGAACCAACAGCAGCGCCCGGTTGTCATTGGGTACGACCAACGCTTCCTCTCCCCAGAATTCGCATGGTGGGCGGCAGAAGTGCTCGCGGCTAATGGGCTCACCGTTCGGATCATTGACCGGCCTGCTCCGACCCCGATGATCATGTGGACTGTCCGCGACCTGGACTGTGCCTATGGCATGGCGGTCACGGCCTCCCACAACCCCGCGACGTACAACGGACTCAAGGTGTTCACGGAGGGCGGTCGTGACGCCAAGGTGGAGATTACTGAACCCATCCAGCGTCGTGCCAATTCCATCGGCCCATCCGACATCAAGCGCGTACACCGCGCTGACGCCCTTCGTGACGGGCTGGTCGAGGTGCAAACCTCGATGAACTGGTACATCGACGCGATCCTCGACCATGTCGACCTCGAAGCGATTCGACACGCCCACCTCAAGGTTGTCCTCGACCCGATGTTCGGAGTCTCTCGCACCTGCCTCCAGACCATCCTCATGACGGCTCGTTGCGACGTCGATACCATTCACGAGCGCCGCGACACCCTCTTTGGCGGGCGTCTCCCTTCCCCGAACTCCAAGACCCTGCAGGCGTTGACCCAGGAGGTCGTCGAGCGGGGAGCCGACATCGGCATCGCCACCGATGGTGACGCTGACCGACTCGGTATCATTGATGATCAGGGACATTTCCTGCACCCCAACCAGATCTTGGTCCTGCTGTACACCTACCTGTTGGAGGACAAGGGCTGGAAGGGCGGGTGCGTGCGCAACCTCGCGACGACACACCTGCTCGATCGCGTTGCCGAGGCCCACGGGCAGACGTGCTACGAAGTTCCGGTCGGTTTCAAGTGGGTGTCGTCCAAGATGGCTGAGACCGGCGCTGTGATCGGCGGTGAGTCCTCGGGAGGTTTGACCGTCAAGGGACACATTGCGGGCAAGGACGGCGTCTACGCGGGCACCCTGCTGGTGGAAATGATCGCCAAACGGGGCAAGAAGCTCTCCCAGATCTACGCTGACATCGAGGAGCGTTACGGTCGCCTCGAGATGGTGGAGGATGACTTCTCCTTCGCGTCCGAGGACAAGGAGGCGCTCAAGAAGCGCATCTACGAGGAGAAGGATCTTCCCGACTTTGGCCTCGAGATTGACCACATCAGCGACATGGACGGAGTCAAGGTGTACTTCGCCAACGGTGGGTGGATCATTGTTCGCTTCTCCGGTACCGAGCCCCTGCTACGAGTGTTCTGCGAGATGCCGGACGCTGAGATGGCCCGTGCGTGCATCGACGAGGTCGTTGAGCACTATCAATTCGAGTGACGGGGTGGCCCTGCTTACGCCAAGGGGTTGGGCCCGGCGACCCGGGCAGTTGGCCTGGTGATGGGTTTTCCCCGCTTGGTGTGTGGTTGCGACAGAGGCGTGACGTGACCACACACCAAGCGGGGATTTTGCCCGGTATTGGGCTCGGGGGCAGGGGGCACGACGCGCGGATGAGGTGAGGATGTGCCTTGTTGCTATCCACGCAGCCCAGTGACGATTAGCCCATCATTCCCCGGTCCAATGACGATCCACCCGCTTCGAAATGTCACAGGTGATCTCGTAACTGATGGTTCCGAGCTGCTCGGCCATGTCGTCGGCGGTCAAGACCTCGTCTTCCTGGGTTCCAATGAGAACTACCTCATCACCCACGGTGGCAGTCGAATCAGGGCCGAGATCGACCATGAACTGATCCATGCACACCCGACCGACGATGGGGTGAACAGCGCCTCCGATGAGCACGCGCCCCTTGTTCGACAACGCCCTGGATAGCCCATCGGCGTATCCGACAGGCACGGTGGCGATTTTTGTCGTCTCGCCTGCGGTCCAAGTTCGTCCGTAGCCAATAGTGTCGCCTGGATTGACAGTTTTGACGAAGGTGACGTGACTCACCCAGGACAAAGCAGGGTGCAGTTCGGCGCGACCAGCGTGCGGGTCGGGGTCGTATCCGTAACCGACGATGCCTGCGCGCACCATCGACGTTCGTCCCAGGTCATGTCCAAGGATCGCGCCGGAGTTGGCAAGGTGCACCAATGGGAAGGGTCCGCGCTCCGCCTCGATTCGGGATACAGCATTCATGAAAGTGCTTATCTCGCGTCGTGTGAAGTCCTTTCCCTCGGGGACGTCACTGATGGGCAGGTGAGTGAATACTCCCTCGACCTCGACGTTCTCGGCACGATCCGCGGCGGCCGTGAGTTCGCCAAGTTGTTCAGGCCGCAACCCAATACGCCCCATACCGCTATCGACGGCAATGTGGATCTTGACGGTGACTCCCCGCTTCCCGGCGGCAGAGTTCACTGCATCCAGGGTGTCGAAATCCACCACCGTGAGGCGCATGCCGGATTCGATAGCAGCATCGAGGTCCCAGGGGTCAACGGGGGAGAGCTTGAGGATGGGGAGTGTGATGTTGGCTTCCACCAGCTCTTGGCCTTCCGCGACAGTGGCGACGGCAAGCCAGTCAGCGCAGTGATGTTTTTCGACATAGCGGGAGACCTCGACGGCACCGTGCCCATAAGCATCGGCCTTGACGGCGAAAAGGATCTTCCGGCCACCAGCCCGTTTCCTGACGACGGCGAGGTTCGCAGCGATGGCAGACAGATCAACAATGGCGTGTGAGGGCGACGGGCATCTTGACATGTGTCATAACTCCTTTGAGCTGTCAGAAATTGCGATGCGGTCAACGGATAGGGGAGGGCGACGCCGGCACGCATGACGGAATGATGGAACTGGCCACGTCCGCGTGGCTGGCGGACGGCCCCATTCCGGGCACTTCACTGCGGGCCGGTTGCATCAGTTGTCATCGTGTCTCACACTCTGGTCCAATTCCCTACCAGCCAAGATTTGGTGCGGTCCCGATAGAACGTGCTGGTCATCATCGTCGCTCGACTGTCCCTCTCTAATCGGTATCGTCGGTCCCCGCGTCGTCGCGGATGGCGTGGTGGCGGTCGAAGAACCAGCCGATTCCGAGAATGAGGAACCAGAGAGGCGTGAGTGCGAGAGCATGGGCGGTGTCAGGTTCCTGGGCCAGCAACACGAGGGTGAAGACGAAAAACGCCAGGATCGCCCAGCACATGCCGCGCCCACCAGGCATGGGGTACTTCGACGTTGAATGGGCGTCCGGAGCAATCTTTCGGTACTTCATGTAGCTGATGACGATCATGCTCCAGACAAAGATGAACAGCACTGAGGAAATTGTCGTCACAAGAGTGAAAGCCTCGACGAAGGATTCTGACGCCGCCAGCAAAAGCGCTGTGCTGAGAACCAGGACGGTGACGACGAGCCCCCATCGCGGGACGCCATTTTTACTGAGGCGCCCAAACTGTCTCGGAGCCATCCTCTTATGCGCGAGGCCAAAGAGCATCCGTGAAATGGAGTAGATCCCGGAGTTCGATGACGATGCAGCGGACGTGAGTACGACGAAATTCATCACGCTGGCGGCCCCAGTGAATCCGACGAGTCCCAAAACCTGTACGAACGGGGATGAATCCGGGCGGACCTCGTTCCACGGCACGGCTGTCATGATCGCGGCCAGAGCGCCGATGTAGAAGATGAGGATTCGTGCCGGAACAGCACTGATGGCTCGGGGAAGCGTATTTTCAGGGTCCTGGGTCTCGGCTGCGGTTGTGCCGATGAGTTCAATCCCTACGAATGCGAAGGCCGCCATCTGGAATCCAGCGAAGAACCCACTCCATCCATTTGGCATGAATCCACCGTGATCCCACATGTTGGTGAATGATGCGGCGCCCCCAGAGGGGGATTTGAATCCAATGATTGCCAGCACGATGGCAAGAATGATAAGTGAGATAATCGCGATGATCTTAATCAGTGCGAACCAGAACTCCAGTTCACCGAACATTTTAACAGTGAGGAGATTCAAACAGAGAAGTAGGACGAGTGTCGCAGCTGCTAGTAAGGTAGCAAGGCTATGGTTTTTGATCCAGAAATCCCAGTAAGTGGTGATTCCAATGAGTTCGGCCATTCCAGTGACAATCCAACAGAGCCAGTAGGTCCATCCCAAGAAGAATCCTGCCCAAGGGCCGATCAGATCGGCTGCGAAATCCTGGAAGCTCTTGTAATCGAGGTTGTACATGAGCAACTCGCCCATGGCTCGCATGACGAAGTAGAGCATGGTCCCGATGATGAGGTAGGAGACGATGATGCTTGGTCCGGCAGCGTGGATGGCTTTCCCGGATCCGAGGAACAGGCCGGTCCCGATGGCGCCACCGATCGCGATCAGCTGGATGTGACGGTTGTTCAGATTGCGGTGGAGGTGCACCTCGCCGTGCTCCTCGGAATGTGATGAATCCGCAGTCAGGGAAGCCTCACCCATTGGCATTTGAGGGCACCCCGAAGTGTCTGGATTTTCGCCGAAACCAGTCATGTGTCGCCTCCGTGAAATGGACGTCAGAGTCGCGCGGTGAGGGTGAATCGACGGTGTCTCACCTTCTACGATGAAACTTGTTTGCAGCATAGCACCGGCCGGTCGACTCCTGGTGATCGTCATTTAAAGGATGGCCAAATAGTCGTGGTTGGAGTACGAGTGCCATGCTCGTCGATTTCTAATCATTATGGTGATCCATCCGCCAATGAGATGGCTATCAACCCATATCAACAACCATTGACCCCGTCAGGACAACTACCGTGTCTGTGTGGTCAAGAACCTCGATCGAGGCTGGCTGCTTCCAGAGAGCATCTCTGACCCGCGAGGCGTGTCTGCTCCGCGGACCAGAAGTCGATGACGGTCAGCGCAACCCCTCCTTGCGCTGCGTGCGGTGGCGGTAGACGAGGTACATCGAACCGATGAAGACGAACCAGATCGGCGTGATGAGCACCGCGATTCGCGTCGTCGGATCCAAGGCGAGGATGACGAGGCTGATCGCGAAAAATGTCAGCACGACCCAGCACATCGGGACGCCGCCAGGCATCTTGTACACCGACTCCTCGTGCAGGTCGGGGCTCTTGTGGCGGTACACGATGTAACAGACGACGATGAGGGACCAGCTGAACAGGAACAGCAGAGCGGCAACAGTCGTCACGAGGGCGAAAGCCTGCATGATCGAGTCCGAGGTGTACAGGAAGATGATGCCGCAAAGCAGCAGCAGGCAGGATGCGACAAGCGCGTTGCGCGGGACGTTGTTGCCCGACAGTTTTCGGAACCTTGACGGAGCCTGACCATCGAGAGCCAAGCCGTACATCATCCGCGATGTGGAGTACAGCCCCGAATTGTCCGACGATGCCGCGGCGGTGAGCAGGACGAAATTCATCACGCTGGCAGCAGCTCCGAAACCGGCCAAGCCAAACAGCGACACGAACGGGCTGACGCCAGGCACCACCTTGCGCCAGGGGATGACGGTGGTGATGGCCAACAGGGCGAGCACGTAGAACAGGGCCAACCGCACAGGAATGGCGTTGATCGCCTTGGGAAGGGTAGTGCAGGGGTCCTTCGTCTCGGCGGCGGCGGTGCCCACGAGCTCAATGCCGACAAAGGCGAAGAAGGCAATCTGGAATCCGCCGAGGAATCCCATCACTCCGTTGGGGAAGAAGCCACCGTCGTTCCAGAGGTTCGCAATCGTGGCTGGGTCCCCGTCCGGGGACACGAAGCGGGTGGCCACGAGCACAATGGCGACGACCACCAGCGCACCGACAGCGATGAGTTTGATGAGCGCGAACCAGAACTCGGCCTCGCCGAAGAACTGCACGGCAATGATGTTGAGGGCTAGCAGGACGGTGGCCAGGGCAGTCGCTGGCAGCCATTTCGGGATGTTTGGCCACCAGTACTGCGCGTAGGCGGTGATGGCCGCGAGGTCTCCCATGGCGGCGACGATCCACGAGAACCAATACGTCCACCCGGCGATGAAACCTCCGGCAGGCCCCAACAGGTCCTCAGCGATGTCACGGAAGGACTTGTAGTGGAGGTTTGAGAGCAGCATCTCGCCGAGGGCACGCATCATGAAGTACATGAAGAAGCCGATCAGCGCGTAGATGAGGGCACTGGATGGGCCGGCAAGGTGAATGGTGCTGCTGGAGCCCATGAACATTCCGGTGCCAATGGCCCCACCCAGGGCGATGAGTTGCAGATGCCGGTTGGTCAGGCCGCGCTGCAGTTCCCGCTCTTCAGCAGGGTCGATCTGCTTGAGGGTCGCTGATGCATTCTTCATCGGTCTGGTTAGATTGCTGCGGCGGGATGCGCCGCCGGATTGCGTTTCTCGTGCACTCATGGGGAACTCCTTTGTCCACTGAGCGTGATAACGGACGCCTCACAGGCGATGGGGAGTAGCTGCTTCCTTCCAGACAGCAGAGGAGGTGGCGGTGGCAAGTAAGCCCGCGTAGGTCGGCCGGAACCTCACTTCGGTCCCGATCTCAACCGGGCTGCCAGAATCGGTCACGTCGACGATGAGGTGATCCGAGCTGGCCCCAAGCACGATGTGCCCGGGATCAATGGGCGTTAGATCAGACGGGTTGACGTCCTGACGCCCGAGATTGCAGATGGCGCGCAGCCGAACGCCGCGGTCGGTGAAAGTGACGTGCTGGCCGAAAGCGTCCTCGCCGGTGCGGCCGAGCGGGATTGACGGTTTCCGCTCGAGTTCGATGATCTCGGAGACCACTTGGATGGTGTCCTGGCAAGTCCCTGGCCACGGAGACCGGTCCAAGGTGTTACGCCCCAGGATGATGGCCTCGCCAATACGTAGATTGTTGATTTCCGACGGCATGTCTCCGCTCATCATGAGGGGGAGGTTGGCCGAGTTCCCGCCGGAGATGAGGCCGAGTTCCAGACCAGTCGCCTCTCGAGCGAGGTCGCGGAGCTGGACCAGGCGGGTCATGTTCTCGGCACTTGGCTGGACTCCGCCATAGCAGGCGAGGTTGGTGCCAACTCCCCTGACGTCGATCCCGGGCAGTTTGGCCGCTGCAGACACCACTTCGACGAGATGGTCCGGCCAGACGCCTTCTCGCAGGTCACCGACGTCGACCATGATGATCACCCCGTGGCGGGTTCCCGCTCGGACGGCGGCGTCCGACAATGCGGTCATCGTGATGAGCGACGAGTTGAGAGAAATGTCGGCGAGCTGGACGGCGGCGTCAATGTCGTGACGCCCCGGGGCTCGCAGCAACAGAGTTGGCAGGGAGGTTCCGGTTTCAGCGATGCGGCGCAGGTTCTGCAACCGGGAATCGGCGAGCATCGTGATACCGGTATCGTCCAGAGCCCGCAAAAGGGCTGGGTGGGCGTGCAAGACCTTGGTGACGGCAGCAACCTGAATGCCGTGGTCGGCGCACTGGTGCACGATTGCTCGTGCGTTGTCGTGAATCCGGTCGGCGAAAATCTCCAACCGGGGTGTGGGGCCGTTCATGATGTGCTTTCCATCCCATGTGAGATGTCGTTTTTCGTCACGTCGGGCGAGGGGACGTCTCCGTTAACGCCTGGCCCCTCGTCACCCGGCAGTTCTGTGTTGTCAGTGATGGCGTCGATCCAGGCTGCGAAGCTTTGACGGACCTCGTCGCGGTAGCACTGGGCCACCGTTCCGAGGGCAGAGAACCGATAGTCGCGGTCGATGACGATGGTGGCCTCGGGGCTCGGCAACAGCTGGGCTCCAGCTCCGGTGCAGATACGACGGAGGATGTCCGCACCACCAGGAATTCGCGTTAGAGCACCGCCGGTTCCCACCACCCAACGCACGGCACTGAGGTCCTTGCCACGCACCACCTGGGTCTTACCAGTGGGAGTGAATATTTCAGTCACGGTACCGGCGTGGCGACCCACCCCGATTTCAACGGCCTCCTTAGCCAGCCATCGGGTGACTTCCGCTTCGCGTTCATCACTGGGAATGGCACTCAACCATTCCAGACGCTCCTCGTCCTCGCCCTCGTCAGTCATGGCAGCGACCCGCCGGGCGTTGACGAAAACTCCCAGGTCCCCCTCGACGGTACGCTTGGTACGCGGCTCCGGATCGATGACTCGGGCAGTCCACTCCGAGGACCCGTCCGTGACACTGTGGACGTCAGTGGTGGCACCACCGACATCGACCACCACGGCGTCCCCGACCGCGTCGGCGAAGAGCTCGGTGGCGAGAAGTACCGCTCCCGGGGTCGGCAGGATCCCGTGTCTGGTCATTTTGGCCAGCCCCTGCATCCCCGGTGCTGCGGTGATGTGGTCATTGAAGACGTCGTGGATGACGGCTCGCACCGGTTCGACGCGCAAAACATCGACATCAGGGAAGACATTGTCAACGCATGTCAGCGGCTGGCCTGCCTCGGTAAAAATGTCCTGGATCCGTCTCCGGACTCGAGAGTTCCCGGCGTAAATCACCGGCACCCCCAACCTGGCAGAGGCGATGATCCTCGCGTTCTCGACCACGGTCCGTTTCTCCCCGTCGTCGACTCCGCCGGCCAGCAGGATGATGTTGGGGTTGTTCTCCTGCAGATCCTCGAGATCGAACTCGTCCATCGCCCCGACGGTGGTCATCGTGACGATGGCCCCGGCACCCAGGGCTGCCTCGCGGGCAGCCCTGGCCGTCATGGACTTGGTCAGACCGTGGACGCTCATGCGCAACCCACCGGCTGCCGAGGAGTTCACGAAGACCTCCCCGGCGTCCAGCGGTAGGTCACACCGCTCACTCATCTGGGCGATCGCAGCGTCCGCGCCGATACGCACGTCGCCGGCGGCCACTGAGGTGGGGGCGAAGCCCTGACCGATGTGGTGCAACAACCCGGACTCCAGCTTGAAGGCGTTGGCCTTGGTGATGGTGGAGCCGATCTCCAGAGTCGTGAGCACGGTCATTTTTGTCAGGCCTCCTCGCGGGCCCGCATGGTGCGGACGATGGCGTCGAGGACGTCGATGCCCTTGGTGCCGCGTCCGAAGGTGGCATCGAGACCAGTCTCGGCAGCCATCTCTCGGCTCACCTGGGTACCGCCGGCGACGAGCACGACCTTGTCGCGAATGCCCTTCTCGGTGGCCAGATCAGCCAGCTTGCGCATCATCGTGCGATGGATGTCGTTGTGGCTGATGATGGTCGAGATGAGGATCGCGTCGGCGCCGCTCTCGATGGCCGCGTCAACCATCTTCTCCACCGGTACAGAAGTCCCGAGGTAGCGGTACTTCACGCCATATTTCTCGATGCCGCCGTGCTTGATGTCGAGAATCTCGCGCAGACCGACGCTGTGTTCGTCCTCGCCGACGGTGCCGGCAACCACCGACAACTCGTGGTCGGTGACGTACTGACGCAGTTCGTCGGGAGGAAGCAGCTCGATCTTCTCGGGGATCGTCAGTTTGGACGGGTCGACGTCGACGTGGGTTGCCTGGCCCTTGACCTCGACGAAGCATCCCTCGGCCGGGTGCAGCACCTGCAGGTTGCACACCTGCGGGTCGTTGATGCCCATCTTGCGCGCCATCTCGACAGCTGCCTCACGGGCGATGTCCTCCGAGGCGGTGATGTTCATCTGCACCAGGACGACGCCGTCGCCAGCCCACTCGGCCTCCGGACGCAGTGCCGTGCCGTCGCGGAACGGACGGGTCCGGGCCAGACGGGTGGCAGCGGAGTCGTTCGGGTCGAGCTCGTCGATGTAGACGATCTTCTCGGGCTTGCACAGGGTGCAGCCGTCGATGAGGTCACACGGCTTGTCGAGCCCCTCAGGCAGGTTGTTGTTGCCGAAATGGTCGCAGACCGGGGCGAGGTAGTCGGGGTCACGCTCGACGACGGTTCCCTCGGCGATACCGCCTTGGCCGTCACGGGCGATGCCGTCATGGTTGCGCTCCGGGAATTCTGCCGAGTCGACGAAGAACCCGTCCTCCACGGCGGCGAAGTACCCACCGACGTGCAACATTTCGGTAAGGAACCCGATGGCCCTCTCTTTGAGGTCGCGGACCATGGCGCCCAGCGGCCCCTCACGGTTGATGGTGACCATGTCCTTGATGCCGTCCAGGGCGGCCCAGGTCTGCTTGACCGTCTGGACACCACGGATGGAGTTGTGGTGCCAGGGCAGGTTGCGACCCTCGTCAGGGGTGATGGTGCTCTGGATGTCCGCGCTCGTCAGCATCGAGATGAGGGTGTCGATGGTGTGGGTGCGGATGGCTTCGGCGAGGTCGGACTCGATGTACCGGGTGTTTTGTTGGGCGCGCATCTTGTACTCGCTGAACAGATCACGCAGGGCCACCGCGTACGGCAGGTCGTACCAGAGCTTCGGGGCCGGGGGAGCGCTCGGCGGGACCGTCGACAGACCGATGAGATCCTTCGGCATACCCACCAACACCGAGAATATGCAGTTGAGACCGTGCTGGACCATCAGCTCGGGCATGACCTTCCAGCCATGGCGAGCGGTGGCATTGGCGTTGTGGGCGCCGTCGATCTGGAAGATCTGGGCTCCCGCCATCACCTTCTTGGCCTCACCGGCGTCGACGTAGCTGCGGTAGGCGTTGATGTTGCGGTACAGCAGGTTGTACTGCGGGTCCTGGTGAGCACCGTTGACTCCCTCCTCGGCGAAGAGGACGGCCACCTCAGGGCCAGCCACTCCGGAGACATAGGAGTGGAAGTTGATGGGGCGTCCCACCTCGTCCTCAATGAGGTCGCAGGCCTTGCGGCTGGCGCGCAGCTGCTTGCGGGTGATCGGGACGCCGCCAATGCCTTCCGGGGTGCCCTCGAGGAGCCCGTCGATGTGGCTCTGTCCGGTGGTGCGGATGACCATGATGTGGTCGGCACCGTTCCAGGCGGCCATCCTCATGCGGCGCAGGTCATCCTCGAAATGTCCGGAGGCGATCTCGGAGGTGACGACTGGGGCCGGCTGGGGATCTATGTTCTCGAAGTACTCCGCGGCGGGCAGGGGCATGCTCCGCTTCAGCGGGGTGGACATGTTCCGGTAGTGGAAGTCGCCCATGTCGACTCCCTCCCCCGGGACGTTGCGCCAGGTCCATCCCTTGCGACGGGGGTGATAGTGCTCGAGGTCGGTGAGGATTTCCTCGACGTCAAGCTTGGTGTCCGGGCCGAGGGACTCCTGCTCGAGGCGGGGCTCAGTGGGCTCCGTCGACTCGACAGGCGGAACAGTGGACTCACGCGGCGAGTCCATGGGGTCGAGCTGCTCGCGTTCCTGAGCGTGCTTGTGGTGGAGGCACGGGTCTTGGATGGTCATGCCGGGACTCCTTCCTCGGATTCCGTCGGTGCCATTGCCGGGGGCAGTGGGCTGCCGTCGAACAGTCCGTCGAGGGCCTTGGGGTCCTCGGCGATGCGGGTGGCGGCGTCGCGCAGGTCCATGCCGTCACGACGGGACAGTCGCAGTACGGCGTGGCCGGCTCCCTTGCCGCCCAGTCCTGCTGCGAAGACGTTCTCGACGACGGCGTGGGTCGTCACGGAGTCGATCCCCATGCGCAGCAGGACGGACCGTTCGATCGACGGCGTGGTGTGGGTGCGGGCGAGGTCGACGACCGGGGTCATGACCTGCTCGCACAGCTGCCAGAAGCGTTCCTTGAGAGCAGCGTCATCGAGGTCGGCGAGCTCGGCACGCAGGGCCTCGTAGCGTTCGACGCGCTCCTGATCCGGGTCGGACATCATGCTCCTTCCTTGGCCAGATCAGCGCCGATCTGGCGGACGGCATCGGTGGTGGTGTTGGTCTCGTCGGCCAGGAACTCCAGCTCGGCGTCTCCCCACTTGTCGGGGGGCATCACCTGGCTGGCATGGCGCAGGTAGCTGCGACGCAGCTTGTCGAGGTCGAGGGCACGGGTGCCGACTTGGTCGAGGCGTTCCGGAATGACGATGGCCTTGCCGGGGATGTTGCCGGCAGGGTCGCCACGACGGACCTCGATACCGCGCGAGCGGGCGAAGGACAGCTGGCTGTTGTGGTGCTTTCCGGCGCCGGTGTACTCGGTCTCCTGGACGACGACGATCTGGTCGCGATCCATCTGACGAGCCATGGCGACCGCGGCCGTCAGGCTGGTGTTTCCGGCCGGGCCCCGCTCCAGACCTTCGATCTTCGTCAGGAGCTCGGTCATGTAGAAGACCTCGCCCTGGGAGACCAGATGGTAGCCATTCATGTACCGCAGCGGACGAGCGGCGTTGCGTGGGACGTCAACGCGGTCAGGCCAGGTGGCGAACGGCACGCCGAAACCGGTGTGGCCGGTGGTGAACGACTTGTTGTTGAAGTCGTGGTCGGAGGCCATGTGCAATCCGGTGAGATCCACCGAGACGGCGACGACCTCGGTCTCGTCACAGCCCACCTTGCGCAGGCCGCGGGCAGTTCCGGTGATGTTGCCGCCACCGGCATTGGTGACCACGACGGCGTCGGGCTGGCGTCCGTAACGCTGCTGTACCTCGTGACCGATCTCGGCGCCGAGGGTCTCGATGCCCGCGATTCCGTACGGCGTGTAGAGGCTGGCGTTGAAGTAGCCGGTGTCCTCCAGGGTACGCAGCAGGACGTAGAAAAGCTCCGGCCCGACCGTCAGCTTGATCACTTCGGCGCCGTAGGCCTCACAGGCCCGGGACTTCTCGACGATCTCCGGCTGGCCCACGTGGTGGGAGTCGTAGATCTCCTGGATGACGATGCAGGCCAGTCCGTGCTGAGCGGCCTGGGAGGCGACGGCGGCACCGTAGTTTCCGCTGGTGGCCGTAACCATGCCAGCAAATCCCTTGACCTCCGCCTCGTGGGCGCTCAGGGATGCACGACGAGCCTTGAAGCTGCCGGACGCATTGGCGGCCTCGTCCTTGAGGAGGATCCGAGCTCCCTTGCCAGGTCGGGCGATCTCGCGGACGGCCTCGGTCAGACGGTGCAGCTCGTACAGCGGGGTGTGACCCACCTTGGTCTCGGCCTGGATGCGAGCGACGTCGTCGAGGTCGTAACCGGTGGAGGACATCAGGGCGTCGTAGTCGAAGGCCAGGTCACCGCGCTGGAAGCTGTCGTAGTCCAGAGACAGGGCACGTCGCATGATTTCGCTGCGGCGAGCCATGACGTCGTCATAGGAGTTGCTCATGACCGGTCCTCCTTCCCGTGGGACGTGATGGATTCGTGCATGGTGCCGATCGACAACAGCTCGGGCACGGTGTGGCCGAAGCTGTGGCTGTAGCTGGGATTGACGCGGTCGAGGACACCGGTGTGATGCCGTCCGATGATCGAGGTGATGGTGGCCTCGTCGCCGATGTGCGCCTCCTCGTCGAGGAATCCACTGATCCACTGCACGAGGGGAGTGGCGGCGGTGTCAGCCGGCACGGCGGCGGCGCGTTCGGAAGGCTGCAGGATGATGGTGCGAACCTCCACCCAGGTGCCCTCGGGGACCGGGCCGTCCGCCTGCGGGGTGGTGTTGGGAGTCTCTGCCATGATGACCTCGCTCAGCGACGCTCGTAGGCCGACGGTCCCATGAGGGCACACGGCGAGGGCAGGTCGATGATGCGCTTGAGGCCGGGGGTGGCGGCGACGATGCGTGGGATGGTGTTGACGCAGATACCCGCTGTAGCCTTGCCGCCAGCGATCTCCGGTCCGGTCGACATCGAGATGTCCGGGACGCCGGTGATGGTGATGAAGTCGCCGGTCTCCTGTCCCTCGGCCTCCGGGGCGACCTGCTGCGGATGGATGAGTCGGATGACCTCCTGGCCCCCGCGACGGCCGACTGCCGTGTGGTTGCACCCGGCGACCTGACCCGGCTCGACGGCGCGGTCGCGGGCAGGACGGGCAACCTTGGCGATGATGGGCTCGATGTTCTGCTCGACCGAGTCGACCCCGAGGCCGAGGGCGTCGCTGAGGAGTCGGATGGATTCCGGGAAGCCGACGTGGCCGACGATGGAGCCGTCGGCGACTCCGGCCCTGAACTCCTCGGGGGTGGTGCCGACGCCCTGGGTGCGAAGCACGGTCTCGCCGTAGGGGGCGAGGTCGTTGACGCGGCGGGCCTCGATGTGGGTGACCTCCTGGCTGCCGGAGCACAGGGCGACGACGAGGTGGTCGAGGACGAATCCGGGGTTGACGCCAACACCAACAGCTGAGACGCCGTGCGACTTGGCGAGTTCGTCGAGTTCCTTGGCCATCTCGGGGTTCTGGGCCTCGGGGCAGGACATCTCCTCGGCGATGCTGACGACGTTGATTCCGGCAGTGATGATGGTGCGAAGGTCAGCAATCTGGTCGCGTACCCACGAGGTGGTGGCGATCGTGACGACGTCGACCTTGCCGGAGTCGAGGATGGTGGAGGGATCGGTCGTGACATGGACTCCGAGGGAATCGATGCCGACCACTTCGCCGACATCCTTACCGTCCAGGGCCGGGTTGACGTCGATGGCCCCGACAAGATCCAGTCCATCCTTGGACGCGATGAGTTTGGCCATTCCTTGGCCCATAGCTCCCAGACCCCACTGGACGACTCGGATGGGATTGGTGGCGGTCATTGTGGTTCCTCCTGACGACGATGTCTGGTGCTGAAGCGAGCCGACTTCCTTACTGGTCACTGTCTGGCACCGTGCAAGCACTGTGCTGGAGGCATTTCTGCAGTCGAAGGGGGCCTGCCCTGGCCTGCGTTCGTGCAGGTCGACGGTTCTTCGTTGATCCGTCCGGGCTCTACTTTGTCACTGGACGTTTGTGCAATGTCCCGTACTCCAGATGTGCGCAGAACTGGGAGGGTGGCCACACATTATTCCAATCGAGGTGACAAACTTTTGGAGATCCTCCCAACGGCGGCGAAGGAGACACATGTACGAAGAGCTGGACCGGCGGCTTGTCAATGTCCTGCAGATCGACCCGCGCGCCACCTGGGCCAAGGTGGGCAAGGTCCTGGGTGTGTCACCAACGACCGGTGCCCACCGTTGGCAGCGTCTCGTCGATGACGGAATCGCCTGGATAACCGCTTGTCCGAACCTCAATCAGCAGATGACGGCCATCGTCGAGGTTGACTGTCACACCGAGAGCCTGCCCCAGGTCATCAAGACTTTGTGCGCGAATCCGATGATCGTCAGCGTCGACGAGACGACAGGGGATCGTGACCTGTTGCTCACCGTGGTGGCACCCGATCTCCCCACTCTCTCCGACATGGTCATCGATTGGATCGGTGGGCTGCGCGGTGTCCATGGGTCACGTAGCGCGCTGGTGACGTCGGTGGTCATCGGGTCGGACACCTGGCACATCAATGCCCTCAACAAGTCGGAGAAAATCCTCGCCAGGGGCCCGCAGTCAGGGGAGCTGTGGATGCTGCCACCAGACGATCTGGATCGTGAGCTGGCCCAGTTGCTTGCGGCTGATGGACGTGCCAGTGCGACCTCCCTGGCCAGGACCCTGGACATTCCGGCCAGCACCCTGCATCGCCGGTTGCAAAAACTGCTCACCAACCGGAAGATCCAGCTCAGATGTGACGTCTCCCCGGAGCTGGGCGGGTGGAATTTGGAGTGCACCTGGACGGCCACCATCCCCCTCAATCACAAGACGAGAGTGCTGGAGTTGCTGCGTCAGCAACCGGCGCTGCGGTCGTGCATGTGGATCACTGGCAACAATAATTTGCGGGTGAACTTCAGGGTGGAGCGCCAGAACGGGATCGGCATGATCGAGTCGGCGATCGCGGAGGTGATACCAGGTCTTGCTCCGGCTGAAACCATCGTCTACATGCGTAGTCACAAGTCGATGGGATGGATTCTGGGCCGTACCGGCCGTGCCACCGGGGAGTTTATCTGCCCTCCGCTGATCGGGGATCACGAGAGAGGCGATCACTAACAGTGCCAGCTCCGGATGAACGGATCTCGAGGTTTGCCGGACGCTTTTGAAAGAGTCAAGGGATCGCCTTGCTGACTGTTGGGTTGAGCCGTGCAAGTGCTTATTCTCTAGGTGTTACCCACAGCTGGTTGACCCTCGGCTCGTGTGCGATCGTGTCGCGCGTCTCACTAATGTGGGTGGCTAAACCACGCGTCTGAACAGAATCAAGGTGGCCAGGATCGAGCCACTCGCCAAGATCTTTTTCGGTGAGGAAGACTGGCATTCTGTCATGCATCTGCTCGGAGGCATTGGGGGAAAGCGCGGCGATGATCACCATCGCCGTTTCGGATCCGTTGGCGACTTTTCGCGTCGGGGCGGTAGCTGCAGCACTTGAGACCCCAGACCCGTGTGTGTAATGGGGATTTTGTCACCGCGCTTCTCGATCCACCCGAAGTAACCAGTCATGGGAGCGACACACCACTGGGAGACCGTGACCTCACGGAAATTTCATTCATGTGACGGTCTCGAGCCGAGCGCTGATGGGATGTGCCCCGGGTTCATTCGCCCAACCGGGCCGAAAGCCCCACCTCACTGGAGAACGGACTCGCGAGTCGCCCCGGTGAAGAGCCGGGGCGACCCCTCCGATGGAGCGATGAAGTACCTCGGGCACCATGACACCGTGAGATTGCCGTGGTAGAAGTCTGCGATTTCGTCGCCGTCCATGCTGAGGCTGAACCGTCCACAGATGCGGACCACATGCACGGTCAGACTTGGTGCTCGTCATCCTGCATGTGGTGGAGCTCCTCGAGGGCACGGATTCGCTCGGCGTCGAAGTCGATACGAGTGTGATTAGCGCGAGTAGAAGCCAAAAGGCGATACAGCACCATCATAAATATCACCCAGATAGGAGCAGCAATGAGGGCCTGACGAGAGTCTTCCGAAAAACCCAACATGATGAGAATGGTAATGAAGAAGATGATGCCGACCCACGACATGACGCGGCCGGCGGGCATCTTGAAGGCTGATTCGGCATGGCGTTCGGGATGTTTGCGTAAATACTTGAGGTAACAGACCAAGATGAGTCCCCACACCGACAGGTAGAGCACTGATGAGACGCCTGCCACGAGGGAGAACGCATCCATGACCGAATCTTCAAGGGTCACGAGGATGATGGCCGGCGAGATGCATATCGCCGTGAGGATGAGAGCGTTGCGAGGAATATGGCGGCTGGACAACTTGGCGAAGATTGGCGGTGCATCTTTCTCGCGTGCTAGTCCGTAGAGGATACGAGATGTTGAGAAGACCCCCGAGTTTGCTGAGGATGCCGCTGAAGTGAGTACCACGAAGTTGACGATGTGGAAGGCGATGAGGATCCCAATAAAGCTAAACATTTCGACGAAAGGGCTTGCCTGTGGGTTGATGAGATCCCATGGTTGTACTGCCATGATGACGCCGAGGGCTAACACGTAGAAGATAAGGATACGAGCCGGAATCGAATTGATGGCCTTGGGAAGATTGTGTTCGGGGTCGGCCGTCTCAGCTGCCGCAGTTCCCGCCATTTCAATACCTTGGAAAGAGAAGATGGCGATCTGAAAACCGGCTATGAAACCCATGAACCCGGTGGGGAAGAACCCGCCGCGGTCCCACAAGTGAGAAAATGACGCGGCTGGTGCTCCGCTGCGGGGTGGCTGGAATCCGGTGATCGCAAGGTAGCATCCGACTAGGATCAACGCGATGATAGTGACGATCTTAATCATCGCAAACCAAAATTCCATCTCGCCAAAGAGTTTTACTGCGACCATGTTAAGACAGGTCAGTAGTAAGACGATACATGTGGCTGGTATCCATTTGTCGAGATTAGGGAACCAGGCAGCCAGATATCCACATATTGCGATCGTGTCGGCGTTACCTATGACTACCCAGCACATCCAGTATGTCCACCCCATGTAGAACCCGGCTCCGGGGCCAATGAGGTCTGTTGCAAAGTCGGCAAAGGACTTGTAAGCCAGGTTTGACAGCAATAGTTCTCCCATCGCCCTCATGACGAAGAAGAGCACTACTCCGATGATGAGGTAGACCAGCAAGATGGACGGCCCTGCAAGGGAGATGGTCTTTCCGGATCCCAGAAAGAGGCCTGTTCCAATGGCGCCACCGATGGCAATGAGCTGGAGGTGCCGGTTCTTGAGGCCGCGCTGAAGTTGGGGCTCTCCATCAGTTGGCTCTCCAGCTTGAGCTGTCGCCTGGGCGGCGTTATCTATGTGACTCATCTACGCACTCCCGGTATCGACGGTGCTCTCCGCCAGCATCGTTGCTGAACAGAGAATTGTGCTTATTCTAGAAGCCATGCAGGTCAACCGGGACTGTTAGTCGATAAAAAATTTTCAGATGTGGCAGATACCACATGGACTCAAGAACATCATGCGATGCTGATGAGGTTACTAAGGCAATGCCATGAGAAGACGCGTATGATCGGTTATGGATCGGCACCGGTGCTGATCCCCCGAGGATCCTCTCGGCGATGACTGCAAAGGAGCAGAAGGTATGCGTGTTGGTATTCCCACAGAGGTCAAGAACAATGAGTTCCGCGTAGCCATTACGCCCGCGGGCGTCCATTCGTTGGCGAGTCATGGGCATGAGGTGTTGGTGCAGGCTGGCGCAGGCTTGGGTTCGGGGATCCCGGACGACGAGTACGAAGACGCTGGCGCAAAGATCATCGACGACGTCGACAAGGTGTGGGACGACGCTGAGCTCATCCTGAAAGTGAAGGAGCCCATCGAGGACGAGTATCACCGTATGCATGAGGGGTTGACCCTCTTCACCTACCTGCATCTGGCTGCGGATCGTCCGCTCACCGAGGAGCTCTTGAAGCGCAAGGTCACCTCGATCGCCTACGAGACCGTCGAGATGGACGATCACTCTCTGCCGTTGCTGTCCCCGATGTCGGAAATTGCCGGCCGACTCGCAGCCCAGGTTGGTGCGAACTGTCTCATGCAACCTGCCGGCGGAAATGGCGTGCTCATCGGCGGTGGCTCCGGTGTCCGCAACGGTCGAGTGACGGTGCTCGGCGGTGGCGTTGCCGGATTCTGCGCTGCTCGCGTTGCTGACGGCATGGGCGCCGACGTCACCATTTATGACGTCAACGTCGCCCGCATGCGCTACATCGACGAGGTGACGGGCGGACGTATCCGCACCAAGTTCTCCAGCCCGCTGGCCGTCAAGGAAGCCTGCAAGGAGTCGGATCTGGTCATCGGATCCGTGCTGGTCCCTGGCGCTCGTACCCCGCACCTGGTCGACAACGAGACCGTCTCGCAGATGATGCCGGGCTCGGTGCTCGTCGACATCGCCATCGACCAGGGCGGCTGCTTCGAGGATTCCCACCCGACGACCCATGCCGAGCCGACCTTCAAGGTCCACGACTCGGTGTTCTACTGCGTCGCCAACATGCCGGGTGCTGTCCCGCACACCTCGACTTACGCACTGACCAACGCCACCATGCGTTACGCGGTCCTCATCGCCGAGGAAGGTTGGAAGGATGCCTGCAAGAAGCGCAAGGAGCTGGCTCGTGGCCTGACGACTCATGACGGCAGGCTCTACACCGCTGGCGTAGGGAAAGCTCTTGACATGGACGTCTCCTGCATCTCCGAACTTCTCTGAGGTGCTGAATGGTCATGGGGCGGTATCTCAGAGATACCGCCCCATGACCATGTCCAGACGCGAGTCTCACACCAGCAGGGGTGCGAGGGACTTCTTATCGGCCGAGGTGCAGAAGGCCGCCTGCAGGGCACTGCGCTGCACCGAGAGAGCATCGTCGCGATTCCAGTTGAGGACCCGGGACGCCAGTGACAGTTCCCGGGACGTCGTCGTACGGCTCATGAGGCGGTTGTCGCAGCTCAGGGTGAGATTGAACCCTGCCGGCCACAGCACCGACAGCGGATGATCGGCAATCCTGCGACAGATGCCGGTCTGGGTGTTGGACGACGGGCAGACCTCCAACGGCACCCGGTGGGACAGCACCCGTTGGGCTGTCGGACCCCAGCCGGATGCGTCGCGGTCCTCAACGATGCGCATTCCGTGACCGAGACGCTCTGCCCCGTGGTCGAGGGCGTCGCGAACCGACTCCGGGCCAGCGGCCTCGCCGGCATGGACGGTGAGGTGGATTCCGGCTGCCTGGACGCGCTTCAAGGCATCGGTGAACGGGGCCAGGGGGAAACCGTCCTCAGGGCCAGCAATGTCGACCCCCACGACCCCCGGAGCATGGTTGACGGCGAGGTCGACGACGTCTTCCGGGACGTCGAGCTGTCTCATGAGGCACAGGATCTGTCGTGCGATGATGGTTTTGCCCGACCTGGAGGCGGACTCCATCCCCTCCAGGAGGCCGGCTTGGACTGCCTCGGTGGCGTCCGCTGCGGTCAGACCATCTTCGAGATGCTGCTGGGGAGCCCATCGAGTCTCGGCGTACACGACTCCGTCGGCCGCCATGTCCTCGACGAATTCTCGCGCTATGCGGCGCAAAGAGTGGGCATCTTGCATGAGGGCGACGGTTTCGGTGAAAGTGTCGAGGTATCTGGCCAGGGAACCGGAGTCAGCGGCCTCGAGGAACCATTCGGCAAGCCCCTCGGGAGTGTTGGCAGGAACGGGTCGGCCGCGCTCGGCAGCGAGGTCCAGAACTGTCGCCGGACGTAACCCGCCGTCGAGATGATCGTGCAACACGACCTTGGGGAGACTCATCGCTTCAGCCGAATCCATGCGCCGGAGTCTATCGACGGTGCTTCCGTTCCGAAGTCGCCTTCGGCAATCCCAGAGCTGATGCGCGAAATTCCCCGTCACAGGGGTGGTCCTGGCTCTGGAATGACGCGCGGCTCGGGGAACTGACGAAAATCGTCATGGGAGGTGGGGAGTGGCGTCAGCCTGGCGGAGGAAACTGGTGGTCCGGGTGGGTGCCGGTGCCGGGCAACGCTCCAAGGGTTGCCGCTTGCCGGAGTATCAGTCATGAAATGGCCCCGGGAGCCGAAGGCCCGGGGCCATTTGCACACTCAGGCGCGCTGATCCAGCGGTACGTAGTCGCGCAGGTCAGCTCCGGTGAAGATCTGACGCGGACGCCAGATCTTGTTTCCGCCGGTGGCCACCTGCTCGCGGTACTGGGCAATCCAGCCAGGCAGACGACCCAGGGCGAAGAGCACCGTGAACATGTTCATCGGGAAGCCCATCGCCTCGTAGATGAGACCGGTGTAGAAGTCGACGTTCGGGTAGAGCTTGCGTTCCTTGAAGTAGTCGTCGCTCAGAGCGGTCTCCTCGAGTTCCTTGGCGATCTCGAGGAGGTCCTCGCGACCGGTGTGGAGCTCCATGATGCGATCGGCATGCTTCTTGATGATGGCGGCTCGCGGATCGTAATTCTTGTAAATACGGTGGCCGAAGCCCATCAGCTTGATGTCGGACTCCTTGTCCTTGACCCTGCGGACGAACTCCTTGGTCGTCATGTCGGAGTCACGGATGTACTGCAGCATCTCGAGGACGGCCTGGTTTGCGCCACCGTGCTTCGGGCCGGACAGCGCATTGACGCCGGCGGCCACTGCGGCGTACATGTTCGCACCCGACGAGGCGACCATGCGAACGGTCGAGGTCGAACAGTTCTGCTCGTGATCGACGTGCAGGATGAGGAGAGTCTCCAGAGCCCTGGTGATCTCGTCGTTGAACTCGTACGGCTCGGTCGGGAAGCCGAAGCTCATTCGAATGAAGTTCTGGACGTAGCTCAGCGAGTTGTCTGGGTACAGGGTCGGCTGGCCCATCGAGTTCTTGTAACCGAAAGCAGCCAGGGTCGGGGCCTTGGCGATCAGACGGGTGGTTGCAGCCTCAATCTGATCGGGATCAGTTCCCGACGACTTCTGGGAGAAGGTCGACAGAGCCATGATGCCGGCGGCGAGCACGGGCATTGGGTGGGAGCGACGAGGGAAGCAACGGAACAGGTCTCGCATTCGCTCATCGATGAGGGTAGTGCGGCGAATTCGTTCCTCGAATCCCTCCAGCTGGGCCTTGCTCGGCAGTTCGCCGTAGAGAACGAGGTAAGCGGTCTCGAGGAAGGTGGACTGCTCGGCGAGTTGCTCAATGGGGTAGCCGCGATAGCGCAGAATGCCCTTCTCGCCGTCGATGTAGGTGATTTGAGACTCGCAGGACGCCGTGTTGACGAATCCGGGGTCGATCATGACGTTGCCGGTCTTGTTGAGCAGACCCCCGATGTCGTAACCCACCTGGCCGTCAGTGGCGACAACCTTGCCGAAATCGAGTTGGGTGTCTTCGTCGACAAACCTTGCACTCGAACCCATCGTGCGATCCTTCCTGGCGGCCGCGTCCGGACATCACCGGTGGCCGGGTATACGTGGACGGGTGGCACTACGGGTTCGTTCCCGAGCGTCACCACGGTGTGAACTATGGCACAGCCAAGGCTACGGCTCGCCGGTGCAAATCACCAAGAAACCGGCATATTGGTCGGCATGGTTGAGGGTTCCCCGGGTCGGGTGACAGTTTTCGACACCGGCCCGACGGACCCCCGGCTGACGAGACGCGCGTCGGGGTGGCCCGCCCATCGGCGAGCCACCCCCACGAGGAGTTGGGCTCAGTCCCTCGTCATCAGTCGAGGACGGTGTACGTGATCGGGGTCGTTCCCTGTCCGAGATCGGCGATCTCGGCGAAGGAGGCACGTGAAAGGTCGACGCAGCGACCGGCGACGTACGGGCCACGGTCGTTGATCCGGACGACCACCGAGCGACCGTTACGGACGTTGGTGACGCGGATGTGAGTACCCAGGCTCAGGGACTTGTGAGCGGCGGTCATGGCGTTCGGGTTGAACTGCTCGCCCGAGGCGGTCGACTGCGGCTCGTCGTAGAACGAGGCGACGCAGCGTGCATCGGCGCGACCCGAACCCTTGTTCGAGTCACCGTCCTTGGCGTGGTGACGCGAGGGACGGGTCGTGTCGCGGCTGGTGTCTCCACCCTTGTGCTTGACGGGTTCGGCGTGCTTGATGGGCTGGGCGGCGGGCACCTTGCCGCTCAGGTGGGTGCGGTAGACCCAACCGGTGTGGCCGTTGGCGCGGACCTCGACCCAGTTGCCGCGGGCGTCGCCGGTGACCTTGACGCCGGTTCCTTCGGCCAGGGAGGTGACGATGCTGGCCTTGGGGGTGGGGGCGGTGCGCACGTTGACGCCGCTGGTGGTGTGGGTGGAGGCGCCGTCCTTGGCATGCTTGGTGGACTTGGCGGGCTTGGAGTGCTTGACGGGTTCGGCGTGCTTGATGGGTTCGGCGTGCTTGATGGGCTGGGCGGCGGGCACCTTGCCGCTCAGGTGGGTGCGGTAGACCCAACCGGTGTGGCCGTTGGCGCGGACCTCGACCCAGTTGCCGCGGGCGTCGCCGGTGACCTTGACGCCGGTTCCTTCGGCCAGGGAGGTGACGATGCTGGCCTTGGGGGTGGGGGCGGTGCGCACGTTGACGCCGCTGGTGGTGTGGGTGGAGGCGCCGTCCTTGGCATGCTTGGTGGACTTGGCGGGCTTGGAGTGCTTGACGGGTTCGGCGTGCTTGATGGGTTCGGCGTGCTTGATGGGCTGGGCGGCGGGCACCTTGCCGCTCAGGTGGGTGCGGTAGACCCAACCGGTGTGGCCGTTGGCGCGGACCTCGACCCAGTTGCCGCGGGCGTCGCCGGTGACCTTGACGCCGGTTCCTTCGGCCAGGGAGGTGACGATGCTGGCCTTGGGGGTGGGGGCGGTGCGCACGTTGACGCCGCTGGTGGTGTGGGTGGAGGCGCCGTCCTTGGCATGCTTGGTGGACTTGGCGGGCTTGGAGTGCTTGACGGGTTCGGCGTGCTTGATGGGTTCGGCGTGCTTGATGGGCTGGGCGGCGGGCACCTTGCCGCTCAGGTGGGTGCGGTAGACCCAACCAGTGCGGTGGCCGGCGCGAACCTGCACCCAGTTCCCGTGAGCCTCGCCGGTGACCTCGACGCTGGCGCCGTCAGCCAGCTGGTCAATGACCTGCCCGGACGGAGACGGAGCCGTGCGCACGTTGACGCCGCTGGTGGTGCGGGTGGCAGCGTTGTCGAGGGCCGGACGGTTCGTGTCACGGCTGGTGGACGAGTCGCCCTTGGTGTCGGTGTTCGGCTTGGCTGGAGCGGGGGCTGACTTGCCGGTGGTGAGGTAACGACCGTAGATCCAACCCGACTTGCCATTGACGGAGACAGGGAGCCAGCCGCCGTCAGGACGACCTGTGACCTGAACCTCCTGACCACGCTCGGCAACGGTGAGAACCTTGCCGGCATTGGCGGAGTCGTCACGAACGTTGACCGGGACGGTCGCGACCATGGTGTCGGGGAGCGGGTCGGAGCCCAAATGAGCCGGGCGGACGTTCTCCGCAGTGAGGAAGCGCTGGTAAATCCAGCCGGTGGTTCCGTTCACGGCGACGGGGATCCACCCGCGCACCTTCTCGCCGGTAACCTGCACCGACTGGCCACGGGCCACGACGGTGAGCACCTTGCCGGAGTTGGAGGATGCAGAGCGCACGTTGACATCCGTTGTCGCGTACATCGTCTGCGTGTTAGCTGCGTGTGCGACCGCACCGATGACGGCGGGTGCAACAACGCTGATACCGGAGGTGAGGGCGATGGTGGCGGCAGCACCTCGGACTGAGCGCTTGGGGCGGATCACGGTGTGACTTCCTCTCGCCAATGAAGGCATCGGGGCTTTCGATCCCGGCGTTTCCGGGATGGGTGGGACATTAGGAATTGCCGACCGATGGACTCAAAGACATTGAGGGTTCGAGCGTGTCGCGGCAACCGCCGTCAAGGTGCTCTGGTTGACGTAGCGAACCGCGCTGTAAAGCCAAAAGACGGCGTCAAGGAGTGAGGACCCCCTGACATGGTGAAACCCTCTACCTTGTATCGAGGTAGAGGGTTTCACCATGTATCGAGGAATCGACTCAGAGTGCGCTGAGCTTCTGCCAGCCCTTCCAGTCGTAGCACCAGCAGCCGATGCCCTCGCGAGGCTTGAGCTGGCGGTTGGATCCGGTGCAGATGACGGGATCCCCGGCCGCGCAGAGATTGAAAAGCCACTTGGCGTTCTCGGTGGACATTCCGACGCAGCCATGCGAGACATTGGCACTACCCAGAGAACCTGCGGACCATGGGGCGGCGTGAATGAACTCACCGGTGTAGGTGAGACGCATGGCGTACTTCACCTTGAGGTGGTAATAATCCGAACTTCCTTTGGGGAAGCCGACCGTCGAGGAGTCCATGATCCTGGTGCGATCACGCTCGATGATGACCTTGGTGCCAGATCGGGTGGTCGTGTTCCCGCCGGGCCTGCCCGTCGTCACCGGGATGGAACGTGCAACCTTGCCGTTGACGACGACGTCCATCCTGTGTTTGTTGATGTAGATCTTCAGGATGCGGGAATCGCCGACGCGGAAGGAACCCTCGACGTTGCGGGTGATCCAGCGATGGCTCGACGTGGGCAGTCCCTTGAGCTTGCCGCGCACGCTGACCTTCGTGCCGGCCTTCCAGAAGTCCTTGGGGCGCCACATGAGCTGGGACTGGTCAAGCCACCCCCACGACCCCTCCTGTTTGGGGGAGACGTCGATCTCCATCGCCTTCTGGATCTTGGCGCGCATGCCGGCGTCAATGACATCCTTGCGGAACTTGATGATGACAGGCATGCCGACGCCGACGGCGGCATCCTTGTAGAGCATCTCGGCGACGTTGATGTCGCCGTCGAGGCTCTTGACCTTCTTGGTGACGGTTGTCGTCGGTCCGGCATGGGAATCCGTGTTCGTCAGGGTCGCCGTTACGGTGTAATGGGTGTTGAGGCTCCAGGGTTCCTCTGGAGTCCACATTCCGTTCTTGAGGGTTCCCTTCACCTCGTCGTCGTCCTTATCGGTGACCTTGACGTCCTTGAGGGTGCCATTGGCGACGGCGAACTTCAGGGCGTCGCCCGGCTGCAGCTCGGTGATCGGGTGGTCCGACGTGATCGTCAGAGCTGCTGGGGTCGGGGTCGGGGTAGGCGTCGGGGTCGCGGACGACCCACCGGCGTTGCCGCCGGAACCAGAACCGTCCTCGTCCAAGGGCGTCTTGGCGCAAGCTGCAACGGTCATTGGCAAAGTCACGGCACCTGTGGCCAGAACCGAACGCCGGGTCAGTCTCGACGGCACAGTACCTCCATGTTTTGTGTGCGAAATGAGAGCCATGGTCCATTTCGATGGGAAGACGAACGGGATATATCGTACAGCGCCGGACCGGCGACTCCCCAAACGTCAACTGGGCCGAAACGGGAACGTTCACTGCCCGCTGATCAGCCTCGGACGGTCCTTTCACGAGGGGCAGTCATGGCCTCCAGATACCCTTGCATGAACATCACCGTGTGAAACTGACCTGGAGGCATCTCATGTCTGACTGCGACCCGACCCCGCCCCGCCAGCGCCCCGACTGGCTGACCTGGCTGATCGTCGTCATCGTGACGATCATTGGCATGACGATCCTCGGGCTGTGGGCGTGGGCCATGGCTCGGTGATTCGTGGTGGCAGTTGGAGCTTGTCTGTGCGGTTGCAATGAAGTGAGAACGGATCTCGCCACGACACATTCCCGTAGCTAGTATGCAGACAGGAAGGCCGGCACCCTCCTAGCCGGAATGTGAAGATGCGATTTCTTTCAGGTAATCCCGTGAAGGCCGCTGTTGTCATTACGATCGCTGCGGCCAGTCTGTCCTTGACCGCCTGTGGTGGGAATTCCGACCCTTCCAAGGCTGCCGACAAGGCAACAAGCGTCGCCACCAGTGCAACCCCTACTCCTGCACCGGATCCGATCTTCACGAAGGGAAAAGTCAACAGGGATGATTTTTCTCATGATCTCACCGAAGGTTTAAAGAAGATGAGGACGTACCACATGGAAGGCTCCATGGGTGTCGCAATGTCTGGTGAGAAGCACACCATGAAGCTGTCCTCCGACTACGACGGCCATGATCAGTCGGCTCCGAAGGCGCATGTCCTTGTGTCTGCTCCCGATGAGGGGAAGGATGCAGACGTTGTCATCCTGGGCAAGGACGTCTACCAGAGGAGCGGATCGAAGTGGGTCAAGAGCTCCAAGACTGGTGTCGGTATGGGCCAGGCCGATGTCGCGAAGACCGTCCGCGAGTCCACCAATGCGATGGAGTCCGTGACCTATGTGGGTGAAGATCCCCGCGGGCATCGGTTCGACGTCGTGCTCGATCCGGCCAGGATGGGCGGGAGAGAGGCGGCCGCCACCATGAATCAGAAGGTGAAAACGACGTACTGGCTCGACGATGCCAAGCGGGTCGTCGGGATGAAGATGTCGACGGGCGCCGAAGGGGCTGGCGTCACGATGGACATGACCCTGTCGAAGTTCGCGGAGCCCGTCAGGATTCCCAAGGTTTCATGAAGAATCAGTGATTCTGGGTCGTCCTACCGTCAGGGTGGGACGACCCAGTTGCGCCAGGGAGCGCCTAACATCGAGGGTGGGAAGGCCGGCACACCCCCAGCCGGACAAATGCATGCGAGTGTTTTCAGGTACCCCGTTGAAGGTTGCTGCCCTGGCCCTGGTTGCAACGACGAGCTTGTCTCTGACTGCGTGTGATGGTGGATCAAAGGCTGATGACAGTCACACCAGCTCCGCAGCAGCTGACCCGCTGTCCAAGAAGGGGAAGGTCGACAAGGCGAGGTTCATCAAGGAGGTCAAGACCTCCATGGCGACGGTGAAGACCTACCGCATGGAGACCTCTCTGGACGGCTCGATGAATGGCCAGAAGATGAATATGAAGGCCACCACGGACTACGACGGCACGGATTCTTCCAAGCCCAAGGCTCACATGGTCACGACCACCCCTGAGTCGAGCGGGACCCTCGAGCAGGTGATCATTGACGATCAGACGTACACCAAACAGGGGTCGAAATGGCAGAAGACTCCCTCTCAGACCAAGAGCAAGAAGAACGATCCCGGCGACATGGCGGTTGGATTCACCCAGGGGATCGACAACCTGACTTACGTCGGCAAGGAATCCCGAGGCCATCGTTACGACGCCACCGTTCCGGCGTCCTCCGGTGGTGCCACCCCGAGCGCGTCGTCGAGCATTGGCCAGAAGAAGACCACTGGCAAGGTCACCTATTGGCTCGACGATGCCAAGCGGTTCAAGGGCATCAAGATGTCGATGCCGTCAGGGCAGGGCGGGGACATGGCTGTTGATGCCACCTTCTCCAAGTACAACGAGAAGGTGGAGATGCCGAAGGTCGCCTGAGTGCTGCTTCCCGATTTCCCCTGACGATAATCGTCAGGCCACCGGTTCGATCAGACAAGGGTCGGCCGGGTCGATCCTGCTCACCGAGTTGACGCGACGATCGACCCGGTCGACCTTCAGTTCGTTCGCGATCAAGTCACGTGCCTTGCTGATGTGGGCGGCCAGTCCCCGTGCCTGGGCCGCGTCGAGGCAGGCAGGATCGAGCCATTCGTCGAGGTCATTGTCGGTGAGGAAGACCGGCATCCGATTGTGGACCTGGCCAGCGGCGTCACGGGAGGGAGCGGTGATGATCGCCACCGTCGTCTCAAAGCCGGCGTCGATTTTTCGCGTCGCGGCGATGGCTGCTGCACTCAGGAGTCCGGACCCATGTATGTAGTGGGGAATTTTGTCACCGCGCTCCCCGGTCCACTCGAAATACCCCGTCATGGGAACGACGCAGCGCTGGGAGGCCATCGCGGTACGAAACATCCCATTGGTGGCGATGGTCTCGAGGCGTGCGTTGATGGGGCTGGGTCCTGGATTCCTAGCCCAGCCAGGCCGGAACCCCCACCTCGCGGGGGGCGAGGACCCGGGTGTCGTCCTCCTGGTGGAGGACAAGGACGATCGTCGACGGGGCGATGGAGTACCGCGGCTGCCAAGGGATGGCGAGGTCACTGCCATAGAGGCGCGCGACCTGGTCGCCGTCCATCCCGAGACTGAAACGTCCACACATGTGAACCAGATTGCCACGGTCACGGCTGGTCGGACCTGCGCATCACGAGGAAGAGTCGCGTAATGACCCTGGCTAGGTGTAACCACCACACAGGTTAGGTACATCGGGCTGGTTAGAGACAGCTGTGGCTGGACACGGGCGAGGGCCTCTGGGTGGAGTGTGTTGCTACCACACAAAGCACGACTCCCAAGAGGCCCTCATGACCCATCGTAATGCCCCGTTGTCCGAAACTGGACGTTTGTGCCTGGCCTGCTGCATCGTCGAGGATGGCTGGCCCCTGCGTCGGGCCGCCGAATGCTTCAACGTCAGCGTCACCACGGCCCAACGCTACCGCGCCCACGGGCCGGCCGGAATGCGTGATCACTCCAGCCGACCCCACCACCAGCCCCGACGGGTCTGCCGTCGCACGCAACGACGGGTGGTGGGATTGCGCATCACCCACCAGTGGGGCCCAGCACGCATCGCCTACCACCTACGCCACCAGCACCTCAGCGTCTCGACCGTCGGCAAGATCCTGCAACGCTACGGATGCCCACCCCTGACCTGGATCGACAAGGCCACCGGCGCCCGGCTACGCGCCCAGCCCACACCCGTCCGCTACGAACACGACACCCCCGGTTGGCTGGTCCACGTCGACATCAAGAAGCTGGGCCGGATCCCCGACGGCGGCGGCCACCGCATGGTCGGACGCGCCCAAGGAGTACGCAACCGTGGCCGATCCGCCAGCGGGGGTGGGTATCACTACATCCACAACGCCGTCGACGACCACTCCCGCCTGGCCTACGTCGAGGTCCTCAGCGATGAGCGCAAGGACACCGCCGCCGGGTTCTGGACCAGGGCCCAGGCCTGGTTCGCCAGCCAGGCCATCACCGTCAAGCCGGTCCTGACCGACCACGGCTCCTGCTACCGGTCCAAAGCCTTCAACAAGGCACTCAAAGACACCCACATCACGCACAAGTACACCCGGCCCTACACGCCCAAGACCAACGGCAAGGTCGAGCGGTTCACCAGGACCCTGGTCGCCGAGTGGGCCTACCCACGGCCCTACCCCAGCAAGACCGACCGCCTGGCCGAACTCCCCGGCTGGCTGCACCACTACAATCACCACCGCGGACACACCGCGCTCAAAGGCACATCACCCGCCGACCGCGTACCTAACCTGTCCGGCGATTACACCTAGACCTCAGTGCGGGGTTTGGCGAGACGTCGTCACAGGTTGCTGACGGGAGCGCCCTCGTGGCCTCGTCCTCATCCCAATCGGCGGACCGAGCAACCGTGGCTCCCGGCGGGTGGCGGCTGGAGTTCTCGTGTCCGCCAGAAGCGTTGTACGAGCGGCTCCGCGAGCATTTGCAGCGCTGGGGCAAGGCACATGACGCGAGAACGTTGCCCGTTGTCAAGCATGTGCGTGGCGACCTACCGGCCGCTACAGGGGGCGGTGATCGCCACCGTGTCGAGAACTGGAGCTTCGACGTCGCATCGGCTCAGCTGCGAAGATCGAGCCCCACCGGGGCGGCCGACGAAACGCCCGTCGTCCACCTCTCGGTGGTGGAGGCTGATGCCCGGATTCCTTGGATCCGGCTCCTCGCCACCGAGATGGTATCCATATCCCCTCCGTCCCCCGACGGGTCGTGTTCTGCCGATATCGAAGTCTTGCTGCAGCGAGACCACGCAGCGATCAGCGTTGTTTCCTGCACCCACTTAGCCTCATGATGGATCTGTTCCCTTCGCCCTCACAGGAGAGAAAATGAGCCAAGGTTCACCCCTAGTGGTACGTGATCAGGTCAATCAAGACCTGGTATACATGCCTATGGACGCGGCAACCGCACGAGAGATTGCGGATGATTGGAAATACCCGCCTCCTTATGATTTCTATGACATGACGGCGGATCCCGGGGATTATCGTGAATTCGTTACTCCCGAGCTGTGGCCGGAATTCTTCCTTCAAGTGCGGCAGGCCGGTCAACTTATCGGTTTCCTTTCCGGAGCTTTTCCGGAAGGGGGCGATGGTTTGGAGATTGGGCTAGGGATGCGCCCCGACCTTACCGGCGCCGGTTTGGGGCGGAACTTCATGAGGTGCAATTTGGCGAGGATTCGCCAGGAATACCCAGGCGTGGAGATTCGCCTGTCGGTCGCGTCATTTAATCTGCGGGGCATCAAGGTGTATGAGGCCAGTGGGTTCAAAGTTATTCGCTACTTCAAGCAGGTGACCAATGGCGGGGAATACGACTTCGTCGAGATGAAGCTCGGCGGGTGAAGCATCACTCGATCCCATCCATGGCGGACCGTAAGCTAGTGAAGAGAGATGTATGACTACCACACCCAGAATTCCGAAAAGTGTGTTTTGGCGGGTAGCCGCAACCTCCGGCCTCGGAGAGCTCTCGCAGGGGGTGGCCGACGTTGCCCTGCCACTCATCGCGGTGGGCGCCCTTGGCGCAACTGGATGGCAGGCGAGCGCCGTGACCGCGGCCGAGTCCGCGGGATTGGTCCTTTTCGGGCTCTTCGCGGGCGTAGTTGCCGATCGTCACAATCGAGTATCCGTCATCACGACCGCCAACGTGCTGCGCGCCGTGGCGTTCCTCGCGCTGCCGATAGGGGGGCTCTTTCAAGTAGTGAGCATTCCTATGCTTATCGCTCTTGGAGTCATCGCGGGCGCGTGTGGCATCTTCGCCGACACCGCAGCTCAAGCGCTGACCCCCAGCATCGCATCAGAGGAAGAGCTGCTGGCACGCAACTCCCAGCTGCACGCCGTGGACTCGGCGACCCAAATCGGGGCCCCTGCGCTCGCAGGAGCGATGATCCAATGGTTAGGTAGCCACGTCGCCGCTGGCGTGACGTCCATCGGCTACTTCTTGGCGGCCGCCCCGCTGATTGGTTGCAGGAAGATCGACGCCGCCAGGGTCCCCGGCACGGCAACCGCCGCCGAGCAGCGGAGCCTCTTTCGGGAGCTTAAGGTCGGATTCAGGGAGCTCTGGCACCAACGCGAGCTGTGAAGCACCATCGCCTGTACGGCAACATTCAACTTTGCCTACGGAATGCTACAGCCTCTGTTCTATCTATTTCTGCTGCGAGAACTTGGTGTCAGTGAGGGTATTGTCGGCTCAATTCTCGCGATGGGCGGCCTTGGCTCTGTGCTGTCTGCCATCTTCGCCGAAAAGCTGGTTGCAAGGATCGGGATTGGTGCCGCCATCTGGATGCCGGCGCTCATCGCGGGATGCAGTATCTCGGCGCTGGCGTCACTCAGTCCGCGCACTGCTCTCGTCGTGGGAGGGATTCTACAAGCGGTCTTGTCGATTTCGGTCACCGTATACAACATCACTGTCTTCACGCTGCGTCAGGCCAGCACATCGCCGGACATCCTAGGTCGGATCAGCGCCTCCAGTCGTGTGATCGTGTGGGGAACGGCCCCCTGGGAAGCTTGCTCGCCGGCTCATCCATGGCTTTCCTCGGGATCCGAGGTTCCTTGGTCGCATCAGGTTTGATTGCCTGCCTGTCGGCTCTCTGGATCCTCGCCTCCCCGATCCGAAAGGTGCAACACATGACGGAGTTCCGACGTGATCACTGAAGTCCCGAATTCGGCCGGAGCGACGTCAGCGCCTCCGGCTCCACGGCGTGTGCAGTACCGGAGCGACTGCCTGCTGCGCAGCGCTGGATTCCCGGTGGCAACGTTGCATGTTCTGCGCAGGAAACCGTCCGCTAACGTGGCCGAGTCCTCCATCAGAGCTCAAGACCTCGACGAACTGTTCATCGAACAGGTTGCGCGAATTTGTCGAGAGACGCCTGTCGGGGAGGCGTTAGCGTGGCAAAACCCGGGCATCCTGCAGAACAACCTGACAACTCTCGAACCGGTCAACAACCGCAAGAACCGGCGCCGGGCAGATGCACTGTTTGCCTATATCTCGCGCTACGTGGCCAAGAATGACACCATCGGTTTCTTTGGCCCCCTTTGCTGGGGTACCATTGATCAGTCGACGCGCACGTCCTTCGTGGCCCAAGAGCCTGCCCTGGGGCGGCGTGAGATCTACTTCGAGTCGTGGGCGGTCGACGAGCTAGGTGTCCGGGATCAGCGCACCTCGTCGGATACCGTTCGTCCCACCGGTGACATCGTCAGCCACCACTGCTCGCGGGGACGACGGTGAGCGGAGTCGACGAGGGAAGGCATCGTCTCCATCTTGCTGGGGCGCATGTCCGACTCGTTGACACCGATGAACCACGGCCCGTCCTGGTGGGCGGCCAACTCGTCGTCAATGAGGTTGAGAGCGCGATACGCGAGACGATTGGCCAGCAACCGGTCGAAGGGGGAGGGCGACCCACCTTGCTGCATGTGCCCCAGCACCACTTGGCGCACGTCGTACATGCCGTGGGATTCCTCCTCCAGTAGTCGAGCGATGAAGTCGGTGGTGTAGTTGCGGGAGGCGTTCTCGTTGCGAACGGCCAGGAATAGACGCCGTCCGTGGGCGAAGGACTCCCGCAACCAGTGGACGTCATTGGCCAGATCGTCCAGGGAGATGCCGTCCTCATTGGTGTAGATCCGCTCGGCACCGGCGGCGATGCCGGACATCAGGGCGAGGTATCCGCAGTCGCGCCCCATCGTCTCGACGACGAAGCACCGACGCGAGGCGATGCCGGACTCCTTGATCTTGTCCATCGCCTCGACGATGATGTTGAGGGCGGTGTCGGCACCGATGGACAGCTCGGAACCGGGGAGGTTGTTGTCGATCGAGGCCGGGATGCACACCGTCGGGATGCGGAAGGCGGGGTAGCGGTCCCGTTCCGTCGTCATGGTGTGGATGCCCTCGTAGGCCGAGTATCCGCCGATGACGAGTAGGGCGTCGATGTGGTTGTCCTCCAGTGCGCGGCTGACGGCGTAGAGGTCACGGGTGCTCGGGGTTTCGCGGCGGGTGCCCAGCTCAGCACCGCCTTCCCCGGCCCAGCCCTCGACGTCACTCCAGGCCAGTTCCGCCATGTCCCCGGCAGCCAGGCCGACGAATCCGTTGTGGATTCCGATGACGGTGTGGCCACGAGAAATACCCAACCGGACGGCCGCGCGGGCAGCAGTGTTCATGCCCGGGGCAGGGCCGCCGGCGTGCATGATCGCAATCCGCTTGCGGTCGGCGTCCTCGCCCCCCTCGGTCTTGGTGCGAGCGGGCTCGCTGAGCTCGGTGAAGATGGCGTCCATCTCGACGAAGGAGCGTCCCCTCATCCTCATGGCCTCGTTGTAACGCCCCTGCTCGATGAGACCGGGCACCGACTTGGTGTCGGCGACGGCCTTGACCAGGGGCAGACGGTGGATGCGGTTAGCGCCGGTTCCGATGACGCGCCCCTCGGCCTCCGGGGTCGTCGAAAGTACCTCGTGAACGGCGTGGTAGCCGAGCCAGGTGGAGGCCCAACGGTCGTAGGCCGAGGGGCGTCCGCCGCGCTGGACGTGGCCCAGGATGGTGACGCGGGCGTCCTCCCCGAGCTTGTCCTCGAGGACCTGACGGACGTACTCGGAGGTGATGCGGTTACCGGCGCGATCGGTGGCTCCTTCAGCGACGATGACGATTGAGTCCCGGCGCCCCGACTGTCGGCCGCGCTTGAGCTCGGCACACATCCGATCCTCCCAGCCGTCTTCCGGTGGGCGCTCCGGGATGAGCACATAGTCGGCGCCACCGGCGACTGCCGCCATGAGGGCGAGATAGCCGCAGTGACGACCCATCACCTCGACGACGAAGGATCGCTGGTGGCTGGCGGCGGTGGAGGTGAGGTCGTCAATGGCATCGACGATGCGGTGCAGAGCCGTGTCCGCGCCGATGGTCATGTCGGATCCGACGAGATCGTTGTCGATGGAACCGACGAGTCCCGCGATCATGAGGGAGGGGTGCTCGCGGGCTACCTCGGGGCTCACCCGACCCGTGTCGACGAGTTCGGCGACGAGATCGGTCCACTCGGTGCGCAGCACGTCCAAACCAGTGAGCGAACCATCGCCGCCGATGACGACGAGACGATCAATTCCGTGCTCCAAGAGGTTCTGAACGGCCTTCAGCCGACCTGAGCGTTCGCGCATTGCCTTGCAGCGGAAGGTGCCGATCACGGTGCCGCCACGGTTGAGGATCGAACCGACGTCATCCCATCCGAACTTCCGGATGCCGTCGCCTCCGTCGATCATGCCTTGGTAGCCCTCGTAGATCGCATAGACCTCGGCTCCCACGCTCAATGCAGAGCGCACCACGGCGCGGACAGCGGCATTCATTCCCTGGGCGTCGCCACCGCTGGTCAGGATGCCGATGCGCAACCCACGACCGTCGGGGAGGGTTGGGGTAAGCCTCAATTCGTCATCAACACGCACAGTTCAATATTGCCGCGTCAGAGTGGCCGGAGGGTGAACTGTGACGGTGGGGACGGTGAGTCGGGGATTTTCGTCTCTGGTGCGGTGAGCGTTCGGTGTTGCGGTGGGGAGGGGACCCTCGGGCTGACCATCCCAGGTCGTCAGGATTCAGGAGTGCTCGTCGGGAACCGTCTCGAGGTCGTCCATCCATGCCCGGGCCACGGCGTCGGACGGCATTCGCCAGTCACCGCGCGGGCTCAGGGACCCACCGGCGACGACCTTGGGTCCGTTGGGCAGGGTGGAGCGCTTGAACTGGTTTCCGACGAATCGACGCAGGAACAGCCGCGTCCAGTCCTTGATGGCCGACAGGTCATAGGAATGGCGGTCCTCGTCATGGAACCCGGGTGGCCAGGACCCCACCGAGGCGTCGCGCCAGGCGTGATGGGACAGAAAGACGATCCGGCTGGGACGCATCCCGTGGCGCAGTAGGTGGTAGAGGGTGAAGTCCTGCAACTCGTAGGGGCCGATCTTCGCCTGGGTGGACTGGATCTTCTCCCCGGGGCGAGCCGGGACGAGCTCGGGGGAGATTTCCGTCCCCAGAACGGACTCCAGGACGATATTGGTGGCTTCGTTGAACTGGCCCGACGAAATGCACCACCGGATGAGATGTTGGATGAGGGTCTTCGGCACGCCGGTGTTGACCCCGTAGTGGCTCATCTGGTCGCCGACGCCGAAGGTGCACCACCCCAGGGCTAGCTCGGACAAGTCTCCGGTGCCCAGCACGATGCCGCCCCGCTGATTGGCGATGCGGAAGAGGTAGTCGTAACGCAGACCAGCCTGGACGTTCTCGAAGGTGACGTCATAGACGTCGGCCCCGTCACCGGCCGGGTGCCCCATCCCCCTGAGCATCTGGGTGGCTGCCGGCCGGATGTCCAACACCTCGCAGGGAATGCCGAGTGCCTGGCACAGGTCCAGGGCGTTGTTTTTGGTGTGGTCGGTGGTGGCGAACCCTGGCATCGTGAAGGCGAGGATGTCGGTGCGGGGACGGCCCATCTGGTCCATCGCCTTGGCTGCGACGAGCAGGGCATGGGTGGAGTCGAGGCCTCCCGAGACGCCGATGACGACCTTGGGAGCTCCGATCGACTCGAGGCGACGACGCAGGCCGTAGACCTGGATGTTGTAGGCCTCGTAGCAGTCCTGGGCGAGCTGGTCTGGCTTGTTCGGGACGAAGGGGAACCGGTCGACGGGCCGCTCGAGACCGATGTCGTCATGGGTCGGGTCGAGGGTGAAGGTGTTGGTGCGCCATTCCTCGTTGTGGGCACGAGCGTCGGACTGGGCCAGGGCGTTGTCGTCGAAGGACCCTTGCCGCATCCTCTCCTGACGCAACAGGTCGAGGTCGATGTCAGCCAGGCAGTACCCGGGCTCGGGGGAGAACCGGTCGGTCTCGGCCAACAGGGTGCCGTTCTCGTAGATCATCGCCTGGCCGTCCCAGGACAGGTCGGTGCTCGACTCCCCGGGGCCGGCGGCCGCGTAGACGTAGGCCTGAAGGTTGCGCGAGGACGTCACCTTGCACAGTTCGTGTCGCTGGCGGGACTTTCCGACGGTGATCGGGGAACCCGAGAGGTTGACCTCGACGACAGCGCCTGCGAGAGCGGCCTGGGAGGACGGGGACACCGGAACCCACAGGTCCTCGCAGACTTCCACATGGAAGGTGAGGTCCGGCAGGTCTGAGGCCTGGAAGAGCTGGTGGGGTCCGAAGGGGACCTCGGTCGAGGCCACGTGAGATTTCTGTCGCCCCGACAGGTCGATCGTCCCGCTGGTGTCTGCACCAGCCGCGAAGTGACGCTTTTCGTAGAACTCCCGGTAGTTGGGGAGGTAATTCTTGGGCACCACACCGAGCACCTGGCCACGGTGGACGACGACCGCGCAGTTGTACAGCCGGTTCCCCCTCTGCAAGGGAGCCCCGACGACGATGACCGGGAAGAGGTCGCGGGAGGCCTGACGCAGGGTCTCGATGGCGTCGATCACGGCATCGAGGACGACGTCCTGAAGCAGCAGGTCGTCGATGGCGTAGCCGGTCAGGCAGAGCTCGGGGAAGACGGCGATAGCCACGTCACGAGAGTTGAGCTCCCGGCAGGTGTCGAGAATTCCCGCCATGTTCGAGGCAGGGTCGCCGATGTGCACCGTCGTTGTGCACGCCGCGACTCGTGCGAAACCTTGGTCATATGCCGAGTGGAAATTCCCCTTCATGGGGCCAGTCTCGCAGAACCTGGGGTGCGGAAGCCCTGTTCACCCCAGTTCGCTGCTGCGCGGGGGATTTGCGCCGGCCTGAGAGACGGTGATGGCGGCGATGTGGGCTGCCCGCTGCATCACCTGTCGAAAAACGTCAGGCTGGATGCGGCCGAGATCCATGCGGTGCTCGGCCCCCAGCAGCCCGGTGGTCCACAAACTGTCAATGGTCGCCGACATGAAGGAATCCCCGGCACCGACGGTGTCGACAACCTCGGTTCGCTCCCCGGGGACGCGAATTTCGACACCAGCGGCCGTCATGGCCACCACGCCGTGTTTTCCCATCGTCAGGATGCCAATTTTGGGCCCCAACCCCATCCAGTCGGTAAGCATTTCGACCGGGTCAGCCCCCTCGCCCAGCCATTCCAGGTCCTCGTCGGAGGCCTTGACGACGTCGGCGAGTCGGACGAACTGCTCGACATCGTGGCGCGCAGCAGCTGGATCACCGAGCAGGCTGGGACGGCAGTTCGGGTCAAAGGTGATCGTCGCGCAGTCCCGGGCGGCGGCAACCGTCTGCACCACCACCTGACGTCCCGGCTCGATCCCGCACGCCAATGACCCGGTGTGGACGACGACGCAGTCATCGGGAATCGTGACCGACGGCAATGCCCACTCGAGGTCGAACTCGTAGCTAGCCTGGCCTCCCGTCAGGGTGGCGGTGGCCGTGGGGGTGCGCTCGGCTCCCCGTGACGGCCCGCTGAGACGGACGTTGTCGGCACCGACATGGGCCTCGATGCTCCGGCCGTGGTCGTCGGCACCGATCCAGGTGGCCAACTCGACATCGCGTCCCAGGCGGGCCAGCCCAACCGCCACATTCATGGGGGATCCGCCGGGGTGTTCGCTCACCCGTCCGGCATCATTGACGACGTCGATCAGTGACTCCCCGATGACAAGTGCGGTGGACATGACCTCTCCTCCCGATGGTGTCTCCAGTCTCTCGCACCCCGCGCAGCCGTCCTGGTGGAGGGCCAACCGTCGTTCTGCTACCAGCGTTGTATTCGGATAGCCAGGTTGCGGCCTCTAGACTGGATTTGATGATCGCCTCCGGAAGCACCCCGACCCCGGAACCGCGCGCCGGCTCTGGCCTCTGGCGCGGCGGTGGTTTCCTCGCTGCCCTGGTGGCAACGGTGTGCTTGGTCGCTGGCTGCGGATCATCCATGCCGACAGTGACGCCGTGTATCGATTCCGTTCCGGGCGCGGGTGATCTTCGTGCTCGTCATCGCTACCCTGTGACGTGCCCGACCGCTTCTCCCGAGTTGACGGCCAAGGCGTCCCCGAGTGAGGAGGCCCCGGACGGGCCGACTGACAAGGTCGGTGCCGACGAGCCCGATAACTCCGCCAGCCCCCAGACTGACGAATCGAGGCCCTCGATTCCCGGGCCGACTCCACCTCCCGCATCCCTGGCGGTGGGTGAGAAATCCTCGGCAGGCGCTGGAACCTATGTGCTGTGGGTCAAGGCGGAGAATCACGTCTACCTCGTTGACGATGGTGTGGTGAAGCGCTCGATGCTCACCACCGCCGAACCGTGGAAGACCCCGGTCGGGGACTACGAGATCGAGTACAAGGCTCGGCATGCAGCTTCGACCGAGGACGGTATTCGCTGGTACATCCCCAATTTTCTGGCTTTCTATCAACGCCCGGGAGCGATCGGCCACATTGGCTTCCACCAGATCCCGTGGGACGAGAAGACTAAGAAACTTGCTCAGCCCGTCTACACCCTGGGCATGCCGGGGTACTCGAGTCACGGCTGCGCGAGGTTGGCTCCGAAGGACTCGGAGGCTCTCTACAACTTTGCCCATGAGGGCACAAAGGTAAAGGTGCGGTGAGGGTGAAGGTGCGGTGAGTCGTCGACGCGACGAGGAGAACACCCTCGACCTGAGAACACGGCTGGGCCACAGCGTCGACCACGAGGACGTCGACTCGGGGAATCGCGACACCCTGGGGGCGACGACGGAGTCGGCTCGGGTCAGTAGGTCTGCTGGTGTTTTTGTCGCGGTCATGGCCATCACCGGTCTGGTGTGGGGCCTCAGCCTGGCGATCTGGGCTGTGACGCCCGGGGCGGATGGCACCAGCGGAACCATGCCGGCACGCGGCTGGTTCGGAAGCCTCCTCGTCGGTCTGCTCTACGCGATGGGGGTGGCGGTCATCCTCATCATCCCGGTCGTCCTGCTGGCAGCTCTGCTGGGGGCGAGGTTGGAGCGGCGGAGGAGTCAGCGCCTCGCTGGCGGGATCGTCGGGGGAGTGACCGTTTTGCTCGGAGGAGCGGGTTTGTACGCCTTGATACCGGTGTTCTCGGCGGTGGCCGAGGTCACCTGGCCTGCCCCCCTGTTAGCCATCGGGCTGGGGGCCTGGTGGGGTCCCTGGGTCATCGAGGGCCGCCGCTCGCGATGAGGCCGCAACGACAACCGTGGCCTAGAGTGTGAGGCATGACACAGAACACCCCTGTCGTTCCCACCCCTCCCAAGGCCCTGACGATCTCTGCCTGGGTCGCGGTCGCGTCCGTGATCATTCAGGCTGCGTTGGCCTGCTTCATGCTCTCCGGTGTTCACGGGCTCGGCGACGTGCACATGGGATTTGGAGTTCTGACCCTGGTGGCCGCCATCGTGGCTGCCGTCCTGGCTGTCATGTGGAAGCGTCACGGTGGCCCGTCGTCGATCGTCGGTCACGCCGTGGGCATGGCGGTGTTGGTCCTTGTCCAGTACGGCCTCGGCGAGATGAGCAGCGGCGGTGCGGTCAAGTGGATCCACGTGATCCTGGGCGTCGTCATCGTCGTCGGGCTGCTCGCTCTGCCCCAGTCGATCGCCAAGTCTTCCCGGAAGTGACGCAGGCTGGCGTCAGCAGGTAATTTTCGCCGTCGAGGCCCCGGTGACAGCCATCAGGTCTGATGGTGACAATTCCACCGACAGCCCGCGACGCCCGCCTGACACCAGCACTCGCGGCTGCTCCATCACCGATTCATCGATGCACGTGGGCAGCCGCTTTTTCTGTCCAAGTGGCGAAATCCCCCCGACGATGTACCCCGTTGAGCGCTCAGCTGCCGCGGGGTCGGCCATGGCGGCTTTTTTCGCACCCATCGCGGATGCGAAGGCCTTGAGGTTGAGCTGGCCACTCACCGGGACGACGGCGACGGCGAGTTTTCCCGAGGGAGCGAGCTCGACGATGAGGGTCTTGAGCATGATGTCCGGGTCGAAGCCGAGTTTTGCGGCCCCCTCGTCACCGAAGTGGTGGTTCGACGGGTCATGGTCGTAGCTGTGGAGGACGTGAGCCACCTTGGCCTTGGCAAGGGCTTTCGTGGCGGGGGAGGCAGAGTCAGAGGCAGGCATCAGTCCTCGAATCCGGCCCACACACGCAACCGGTGGGTCATCTCGTCGTCCTGGGGGGCTGGGCGACCGTCAATACTCAGGATGGGGACGATGCCGCGAATCGATGACAGTAGCCAGGCCCCTTGTGCTCGCAAGACCTCATCGCGCTTCATGAGACGGGTGGCCGTCTTGACCCCGTCGTCGTCAGCGGCTTCGAAGACGGTGTTGACGGTGATGGAGCTGAGGATCCCAGTGGCGCCGGTGGGGGTTGTCCACAGTCCGTCGGCAGCTTGGACGACCAACCCTGAGGTGGGTCCTTCCAGCAGGTAGCCCTCGGTCGAGGTGAAGATGACGTCGTCGGCGCCCTGGGACTTGGCGTAACGCAGCGCCGCGACGTTGACGGCATACGACAAGGTCTTGACGCCGCCGAGGAGCCACGGTGCATCGGCGAAGGACTCGCTCGTGACCCCTCGCGACAGGCACAGCACGTCGATTCCTTCCCTCTCCTCCTTGTGGGTTTCGGAGAGGGGAGCGATGATGAGGAACCCACGTGGCGGTCCGGGGACGACCTCGCGGCCGTTGGTATAGACGAGTTTGAGGGTGGCCTCTCCGGGGAGGCGCCAGGTACGCGCGGCGTCCTCGATGAGGTGCCGCCATGAGTCCATGTCAGGGGTGGGGCCATCCACGCCTGCGATCGATCGGGCGAAGCGGGACAGATGCTCCTCGAGATGATCGATTCGGGACGTCCCATCCTGTGCGGTGACGATACGGGTTGCGTCGAAAACTCCGTCCCCACGCAGCAGCCCGAGATCGTCTCCATGGCACACCATGGTCGAGGGCGGCACGACCCCTTCGCCAAGTATGGCTAGTAGGTATGGAACACTTGAACTCATGCGTTCAGCCTAGTTGAGTAGAAGTTGGGTGGTCACAGAGGCTGCCCTCCGCGACCACAGGAATGTCACGTATGGTTGGGCGTCGATATTCAGCCAGTTTGGCTGACGTCATATTACTAACGGACTGGGAGATCATTAATGACGGAGTCGTATCGCTCGTCGCAGACACGTCAGACCTACCACCACGGTCATCTGCGCGAGGCCCTTGTGGAAGAGGGCTTGGAGATGGCTCGCAGTGGTGGCGCCGAGGCGGTCGTGCTTCGTGAAGCGACTCGCCGAGCTGGCGTGTCACCCAACGCGGCGTACCGTCACTTCACGAACCGCGAGGCCCTTCTCGATGAGGTGGGCTTGGCGGCTGCCGACCAGATCGGCCGCAGGATGCGTGAAGCTGTGGCTGAAGCCCAGCCTGAAGACGATGAGGCTGAAGCAGTTGCCCAGCTGGTGGCTGCGTGCCGCGCGTACCTTGATTTCGCCCTGGCAGAGCCGGGATTTTTCGACGTCGCATACCGCATTTCGGATGCCGGCCTCGACATGATCGAAACGGATCGGTCGAAGGCACCGAATTTGCCCGACTCGGTCATCAGGGATGTTCTCGCCGACCCCGACATCAAGCTCTCGGAACGAGTCGATGTGCGCGACCTCGCCATCCTGCTGTGGTCGTTGCTTCACGGGTTTGCCTCGCTGTCGACCTCCGGTCCGTTGCGTGGTGAGAAGGCCTCCGAGCGAGCCGAGAACGTCCTCAACATCATTCGTGCCTCTCTACGTGGTGCGATTGCCCCAGCCTGATGGCTCGAGCGAGTCGCAATACGGACTTCCAGGCTGAGACCGGGTACCGCCAGATCCTGAATCTGGCGGTACCCGCTTTCCTGTCCTTGGTGGCTGAGCCGCTATTTCTCGTCGCGGATTCTGCGGTCGTCGGGCACTTGGGCACTGCCCAGTTGGCTGGCCTCGGTGTTGCCTCAGCAGCCCTGACGACGTTCACGGGTCTCTTCGTTTTCCTCGCCTATGCGACGACGGCCACCTCCTCGCGCCGGATGGGAGCGGGGGATCGCCATGGTGCGGCTCAGACCGGTGTTGACGGACTGTGGTTGTCCCTCATCATCGGAATCCTCGTCGCGATCATGCTGGTGGTCATTCCGACGACGGTTGCCAGGTGGTTCGGTGCCAGCGGCGTAGTCGCTGAGCAGGCCGGACGGTATCTGCGCATTACTGGTTTTGGTGTGCCCGCCATGCTCGCAACGATGGCCGTCACCGGGGTACTGCGAGGATTCCAGGACACTCGGACGCCCCTGATCGTCACCGTCATCACCTTCAGCCTCAACCTGGTGCTCAACCTGTGGTTCGTGCTCGGAATGGGGTGGGGGATCGAGGGATCGGCAATTGGCACCCTGATCTGCCAGATTGCCATGGCGGTGGCCCTGGTGTGGGTGTTGTGGAGACGTACTCACGGTCTCGACCTGAGCCTCGTGCCTCATTGGGGCGGTATCGCCTCGAGCCTGCGCGACGGCATCCCGCTGCTGATTCGTACCCTCGCGCTGCGGGCTGCCCTCTACGTGACGACGTGGGTGGCGGCACGAGCGGGAGCCATCACCATGGCTGCCTACCAGGTGACGATGACGATCTGGAACCTGCTCCTCATGACGATGGACGCCCTCGGTATCGCTGGTCAGGCCCTGACGGGAGCGAGTTTGGGAGCTGGCGACATTCGCCGCACACGGTTGTTGACCGGCACCATGATTCGGTGGGGGGCGTGGGCCGGAGTTGTCATTGGGGCGCTTCTGGCGGCATCCCACCAGTTGGTCCCCGCCATCTACACGAATGATCCGGCAGTTCACCGGGCGGTGGCGGCTGGTCTTCTCGTCGTAGCCGTTGAGCAGGTCATCGCCGGGCCGGCTTTCGTTCTCGACGGAGTGCTCATCGGAGCAGGTGACGGCCGCTGGTTGTCGAGGGCCCAGGTGGTGATGTTCCTGGTGTATCTGCCGATGGCATGGGCGGTTCATCTTTGGGCGCCAGCTGACCCAGCTGCTGCGGTCGTCTGGTTGTGGATCGCCTTTGGCGGGTTCATGGCCGTGCGCTGCGGGATTCTGGCCTGGCGGGCTCACGGGGATGCCTGGATGCGGACCGGAGCCTGAGCGAGCCTCGACTGGCTCGTTGGCTCGTTGGCTCGAGGTCGATGGGCGTCGGACCAGCCTCCTCCCGCGACGGAACGGCTCAGTCGAAGCGAACCTGTTGCGCCCCAGGAACCGAGTCGTACCTCTCAGGAGCACTGGTGAGCACCACGATCTGACTCGTTCGAGCCCCTTGGACAACCTCGGTGAGGATGTGCCTGACCCTCACTGGGTCCGAGTAGACCAAGGCATCGTCAAGGATCACGGGAACTCCGTCATCGGGGTCAATGAGGCGGGCCGCAGCCAATCGGACCACCAGTCCCAGCTGTTCCCGGGCTCCCGATGACAGCTGATCCCACTCCAGGCGTGCGCCCCTCAGTTGGCGAGCCACCACCGTCAGAGTGGAGTCGATCTCGACGTGGAGGTCTTGACCGAACACGGCCCTGCCGATCCGGTCGATCTCGCTGGTGAACGGGGCCACATAGGACTGACGCACCTGGTCGAGGTGACGGCTGAGGGTTTCGTACAGCAGCCTCGTTGATCGTGCTCGGCTTTCCAGCCCGGCGACACGTCGGGAGAGCTGGTGTTTCTTGCTGGCCAAGGCGTCGACGTCGGCCTGGCGTTCCTGGCGGCCCAGGCCAAGCAGCTGGCCCTTGAGCTCCAACTGACGGTCGGTGTCCTCCTTGAGACGAGAGGTTGCCTTGCTGAGGGCCAGCTGGCTTCCCTCTGCCTCGGCATGGACCTGGTCGGGGTTGCGTTCGGCAAGGGCAGCTGCGGCGCGTTCGGCGTCGACCTTTGCGACGCGATCTTCCTCCTCGGCGATCGTGAGAGCCTCGGCCAGGTCGCCGTCCGGGATGGCCTCCCGTGCGGTGGCAAGCTCCTCGGCGAGTCGGGTGACGGTCTCGGCCGCGCTGTCGAGGTCGATATTGGCGCGGAATGACTTCTCATGGGTCTCGCCGCGACGTTTGTCCACCGCTTTGAGGCGAGCCTGGGCCTGGCGTTCAGAGTTGCGCGCTTCGTTGGCCTTGGCGACGGCGTCGTCCTCCAGCTTCTGGGCCTCTGTGGCCGTGAGGGTAACTTCCTCGCTGGCTTGATCGGCGAGCGCCTCGAGCTCCTGGATGGTGCTCTCGCCCTGCTCGCGCTCCAGCTGCTCTTTCCAGGAAGCGAGGTTCGACTGGAGGACCTTGCGCTCGGCCATGCGGGCCTCGGCCTGTTCCAGGCTGGCCACGCCGAGCTCCGCGAAGAGGGACACGACCGCTTGGTGCGCCGTCTCCGCGTCGCGTGCCAGGTTCATGACCTCGGAGGTGGGGGAGATTCTCAGTCGCCACGCATCGCCCATCTCCATGACGAGCTCACCGTCGATGCTGTGCTGGCTCGTCTGGCCGACAGGCAGATCAAGTGTGGCGCCGTCGATCCGTAGGGGATCTCCCTCGTCCCGATGCTCGATGATGAGCTGGGTGCTGGCCAGCGCCGCTGCTTCCTTGGCGATGGCGTCGGTTTTGGCGGCTTCCTTGAGCTTGGTCAGCAGCTGGCTCGTCACCTTCTCGGATTCGAGACGTTGCTGTCCGTCAGAGAGGCGCTCCCTGAGCTCGATGACGCGGTCCAGTTGCTTGCGCGCCTTTGCGGCCTCCTCACCGGCTCGTACAGCGGCGAGGGTACGTCGTGCCCCCTCCTCCGCAGTCTCGGCCTCGGTGACCTTCGACGCGGCGTCGTCGAGGGCGCTCTGGGTCTCCGCGAGTTCAGCGGCTAGCGCTCGGTCCTTCTCGGCATTCTCGACGGCCACCTGCTTGCACTGTTCATGCCTCTCGCGAGCCTCGGTGAGGCTCTCAACGAGTTTGACTCGCACCCCGTGAGCGGATTTGGCCTCGGCGTGATGCTGCGCCGCCTCCTTGGCAGCGCGACTGGTGGTCTCAACCTCCTTCTCCAGCTCGGTGAGACTGTCGAGGGCAGCTTTGGTCTGCTGACACTCGGCCGTCTTCGATGCCACGACGTCGTGGTCGTGGCTGATCTGCTCATTGATCCGAGTGAGAGCCTCGACGACCTCGTCAACCTCCTTGAGACGTGTCGAAGCCTCGTCGAGTGCATGGCTGACGGCCTCCAGCTGCTCCCGTTCCTGGAAAGCTCCCCTCCGTTCCTTGCCGGTGGTGGGTTGGTAGTACACCTCGTACTCGGCACGCACTCGGTCCATGAGACCGCCGATCGAACCCTCGTCGGGTTTCTGACCGCCTGCCTGCTCGAGCGCTGCTGTCAGAGCCTTGGAGGAATCCAGTCGCAGTGGCGACAGACTGCTGGCTTGCATGAGCCGCAGGGCATTCCACAGCGTCATGTCCGCTCCGACCAGCAGAGTTTCCATCGTTTCGACGGCCTCGTCCCCAGTGACGATCTGTCCGGCCCGTGGACCTGAGATGAACCTCAACCAGGATTCCTTGTCCTTGAGGAAGCTCTTGCGGTGGGCAAAACGATGCTCACCGATCGTCATCTCGGCCTCGACGACCACCGGAAGTGAGGTGCCGTAGCGCTGGGCCCGTCGAACCTCCTGTGCCCGGGAGGAAGCCTTGTACTTGGTGCCGAGGACGAGGTCCAGCGCTTCGACCATCGAGGTCTTTCCGACCTCGTTGGGGCCATTCGCGACGACGATCCCGGTATCGGGCAGTTCAAGGGTGCGGTTCTCGATGGCCTTGAAGTTCTCGACGTGGATGCGATGCAGCTTCATCGTGTCACCTCCGCAGCGCGTGTCGACGGGTTCTCCGCGTTCACGAGCCGGCGCAGGAGGGTCAGCGCCGAGACGGCGTCCTCATTGGTGGCACACATGGTCGACAATTCCGCAGCAGCATCCCTCACCCAGCTCGGTAGGTCGGCATCGGCCAGGCTGGCATCGTCTCCGACGACCGTGAGATCGTGGCGGTTCTCACTGGGCTCCAAACTGGCGAAGACCGTCTCGTGGTCGGCGATGATCTCGTCGAGCTCGGCCTTCTGGGAGATGGTGAGCTGGCCATGCAGGTCATAGCGGATGATGGTGCGGTCCCGGTGGTCGAAGGAATTGAACCGGTCCCTCAGGGCTTCCAGATCTGCCTCGCCTGCGACCTCCTGACTGACTCGCGCGTGCAACCAGGTGCCAACCTTGATCGTCTTGCAGGTGAGCGGGGCGTCGAGGTCGACGACAACTGCGGTGCCGACGGTGTCCTCGTTGAAGCTCGTCGTCTCCTGGGTGCCGCTGTAGCGAATTGCAGCGTGGTCATCGCCGACCGGCCATGCGATGTGGCGGTCTCCCAGAGCGACGTAGGCCAATGCGCCACGGGCAGTGGCATCGTCCAGGGGAGCCCGCGAGATGAGGGCCTCCCGGGTGTCACCGGACAATCCCTCGAGCTGGCCGTGGCCAACCAGGATGCGAGGGGTCTGGGTGGGCTCCAGACTGGTGGCGAGTTCTGCCAGCGGATCCGTCGATGGATGCCGAGTCGTCAGGGGAGCGGCGACGATCTTCGCGATGACGGAGCCATTAGCGTCAGTGACGTCGACTTCTGACCGGTCACGCAGGACGCAGACATTGTCAGGGCAGCGACGGGTGAATTCCGTTCCATCCCACAGACATCCGGGCTCAAGGCTGTCGTGGTTTCCCGGTAGTAGGTACACAGGCAAGCCAATGGAGGCCATCGCCTCACAGCTGCGGGCGATGATTTGAGCAGAGACGTTCTGGGTCTCGAAGACGTCGCCGGCTACGACGACGAAATCGCAATCTTCCTGCCGGGCGACCTCGCCCAGCCTGCGCACCGTCTCGATGCGATCGGCAGTGAATCGTGCCTGCGGGTCATCATCGCCCCGCTTGGACAGGTAGTGCCGAGTCATCCCCAGCTGCCAGTCCGAGGTATGGAGGAATCTCGTCATGGCAACACGATAGGAGAGGACCCGGACATTTCTGTGCGACGGATGTTCTGGCTTGTCAGGTGGGGGTTTGGTGGAGTTTTGGCAATCAGCTCTGCTCGGTGGTGCTGATCCCGAGCTTCAGGGCATCGTCCTTGACGGCACACGTGAGCGTCGCCTTCGGCGTTGGCAGTCGTGGAGGTGCCGTTGGCAGCGATGATGTCAGTCGTGTGATTCTCCTTGTTCTCCGTATGCTCCGGTTTATATGTCAACTATCATGGCTCGAGAAAGGTGATACGTCAACAAGAGGAAGTTCTGATGGGCCCAAGGGCGCCTACCGGGCTCCTATACTCAGGAACGAAGGAGGCACAGTGACAGAGGATCGCACCGTTTGGCTGGACGACCACCAACAGCGGGTTTGGCGCCTGTGGTTGGAGGTGACGACCGCCCTGCCAGCTGTGCTCAATCGTCAACTGTCGCGCGACTCACAGCTGTCCGTGCAGGACTTTGAGGTCCTCGTCCGACTGTCGGAGACCGACGACGACGAGATGAGAGTCGTCGCACTGTCTGAGCACATGGGATGGGAACGGTCGAGGCTGTCCCATCACCTCACTCGTATGGAGAAGCGTGGCCTCGTCGAGCGTCGCATCTGCTGCTCCGACGGCCGGGGAGCCATCATCCACCTCACTGACCAGGGCATGAAGGCGTTGCAGCAGGCCGCTCCCGGACACGCTGCCCTGGTGCGTCGGGTTGTTTTCGGTGGTTTGGATCATGGTCATCTCAACGACCTGGAGACCATTCTCAGTCGCATCTGCGACGGCCTCACCGAGGAGGAGAAGAGCCAGCTGGGCGACGCCGACTGACCCCCAGCAGCTGAGTCGGGTCAGCTGCGTCCCGTCCCACCTACGGAAACGCCAATCTCCATACCGTGGACTCGGTCCTAACATCAGCCCCACCCACACGCAGGTGAGGAGCGACCATGGCCACACAGACGACGGGCGTCACTCAGACGTCCACGGACCCCGCAGGATGCAAGCCCCGGATGAAGGGCCGCCATCTTGTGATGATGAGCTTGGGATCGGCTATCGGGACCGGGCTCTTCGTCGGTTCTGGCAAGGGGGTTGCGGCGGCCGGTCCGGCCACCTTGGTGGCGTACGTCGTCGCCGGTCTACTCGTGATTGCCATCATGTACATGCTCGGCGAGATGGTTGCGGCCCATCCCGATTCCGGTGCCTTCTCGGTCTACACCTCGCGAGCCATGGGCCCGGCCGCCGGATTCGCAATGGGCTGGGTCTGGTGGATCGAGTTGGTCATCGTCGTCGCGGCCGAGGCGATCGCAGCCGCCTCAACCCTTGTCGCCATGTGGCCGATAGCACCGGTGTGGCTACTCACACTTATCTTCCTGGTCGTCCTGACGGCCGTCAACTTGCTCGGGGTCGACCGATTCGGGGAGTTCGAGTTCTGGTTCGCACTGCTCAAGGTGGCAGCAGTTCTCGTCTTCCTCGTCATCGGTGTGCTGCTCATCTGTGGCGTACTGGCAGCCCCCGCGGCCGGAGCGTCCAACCTCGTCGGACACGGTGGGTTCATGCCCAATGGGTGGTCCGGCATCGCGGCCGCCCTCCTCATGGTGACCTTCAGCTTCGGCGGTATCGAGATCATGGCCGTGGCAGCCGCCGAGACAGAGGACCCAGCCCGAAACGTGTCCCGAGCGGTGCGCACCATCGTGTGGAGGATCCTGCTGTTCTACATGGGGTCGGTGGCCATCATGGTCATCGCGGTTCCCTGGGACGACCCCAAACTCGGCACCTCCCCCTTCGTCGCCGTGCTTGATCGCGCCGGTATCCCCGCTGCGTCCGAGGTCATGACTCTGGTCATCGTGCTCGCCCTGCTCAGCTCCCTCAATGCCAACCTCTACGGCGCAGCCCGAATGCTCGGCTCCCTGGCAGAGCGAGGCATGGCCCCCCGCGCCGCGATGCGAACGAGGGGACGCTCGGTGCCTGCAATGGCCGTACTCGCCAGTGTGCTCTTCGGATTCTGCTGCGTGCTGGCGACCTTTTGGTGGGGTGACACTGTGCTCGGCACCCTGCTCAACATCGTCGGCTCGACGATCATCGTCACCTACTTCTTCACCATTTGTTCCCAGTACGTGCTGCGTCGTCAGGTCGAGCGCGAGGGCACTCCGCTACCGATGCGAATCAAGGGATTCCCGGTGGTGTCCTGGGCCGCGATGATTCTGTTGGTGAGCATCATGGTGCTGGGGATGTTCGCTCCCGACGTGCGCGCCCAATTGTTGTCAACGGGAGCTCTTGTCGTCGTGCTGTACCTCGTCGGGATCGCTTGGTCGCTCCACGATGGACGCAGCCCGTTCCGCCCCACGACTGATTGAGATCGGACTGGCGTGCCGAGAACCGGCTTCTACGGCAGGGTGTTCGTCTTTCCGTCGGTTTTCTTGGTCGCCGGCTTCTTGATGGACGGCTTCGGGCTGGCCGCCTCGTCCTCGGACTTGACCTCGGCCGGCTTCGTGACACGACCCATGGCGTGGACACGACGGCCCTCCAGACGGTCCTTGAGCTGGGAGGTGTAGATCGAGATGTCTCCGACGACCCGTCCAGCCACGGCGACGGCGATCATGCCGGGAGCCAGCATCGACAGGTTTCCGGTCATCTCGCCAACCATGAGAAGCATGCCGAGCGGTGCGTGGGCCACCGATCCGAAGCAGGCAATCATGCCGACGATGACGAAGCTCATCGGGGAGGAGGGAATCCCTGGAAGCCCCTCGAGAAGACGCCACAGCGCAGCTCCGGTGGCGCCGCCGATGACCATGCCGGGGCCGAAGACGCCACCCGAACCGCCTGAGCCGATCGACAGGGTCGTCGAGAGGACCTTGGCGAACGGGATGGCCAGCACCATGAGCAGGGGCATGCGCATGAGGTTGTCGGCGAACATCTCCTGTTGCACCGATCCGTAACCGGTTCCCAGGGCAGCCGGAATGACCAGGCCGAGCAGGCCGACGCCGAGGCCACCGATGGCCGGGACGAGCCAGCCGGGAACCTTCTCGAGTCGGTCGAAGAACCTGGTGCCGCCGTAGAAGACGTCGACGTAGAACTTGCCCATGAGACCGGCAGCCAGACCGAGCAGGACGTACCAGATGAGCTGTAGGGGCTGGGAGAACTGCACTCCACTCAGCGATCCGAAGATCGGCTCGAATCCGTAGACCGATCCGAAGACGACGAAGGCGACGATCGAGGACACCAGGGACGGCATGATCGCGTCGGACTCCAGGTCGTCGCGATAGAGCAGCTCAGCACCCAGCAGAGCACCACCCAACGGGGCACGGAAGATCGCTCCGATACCCGAGGCAGTTGCTGCCGAGACGGCGATGCGGGCGTCCGGTGTGGCGATCTTGAGCTTCTTGCACAGCGAGGAGATGACGGTCGCGCTGATCTGGGCGGTGGGGCCCTCACGTCCACCAGAGCCTCCGGAACCGATCATGAGCGACGAGGCGATGATCTTGACGGCCGCGACCTTGCCCTTGAGCGCCGTCGGGTCGTGATGGACAGCGTGAATGGCGTTGTCAGTGCCGTGGCCCTTGGCAGTGGGAGCGACGAAGTACACCAGGATGCTCGAGACCAGCGCGCCACCGGTGACGACCAGTGGGATGGCCCAGGGTCGGGTGAGGCCGGTTCCCGGATTACCGTCTCCCTCACCGAGGGTGCCCGGCGGGGTATATCCGCCCAAGGTCTCCAGCAAGTAGTGGGTCCCGGTTTCCAGACAGAAGAAGAAGATGATGGCGCCGATGCCCGAGACGATGCCGATGACCGTGCCCATGAGCAGCCATCGGTTGAGGGAGTCTCGGAAGGCCTTGGGTCGGTGCGGGACGAGGGCACGGCGCAGACGTCTCAGACGCTTGGCCCACGCGGCCCGTGTCTCGGGATGGACGACGGTCTCGGTCATTGCTGGCTGGAGTCCTCTGCACAGGAGCGGTTGGAAGTGGGAGTGCCGTGGCCACTGGCCTCGGCGGCGCGGGTGAACAGGGTGAACCCGGTGACGACGATCTCGATCTCTCCCGGTTCCAGCTGGCTGAGCAGGTCAATGAGCTGACGTCGACGATGTTCGTTGACGGCTTGTACCAGTTTCGAGCCACGCGGGGTGAGGGAGAGCACGTTGGCGCGACGGTCATCAGGGTCGGGGGAGCGGTCGATGAGGTTCTTGGCGACGAGGCGTTCGACCATCCGCGCGATGGTCGAGGAGTGGACCTCCAGGTCGCGAGCCAGGTCGACCCCGCGTGTCACCCCTGCGTCGATGAGAACGAGAAGTCGGTACTGGGGGGCACTGACATCCTCGGCAAGCTCGGCGAGGGATCGGGCCGCGACGTCGACGAGGGCCCATGACGCCTGAAGTGCCTTCTCGACATCGGCATGGTCGGGGTTCAGCCCCTCCGATTTCGTTGCACCCTGCGAAATCTGCACAGTGGAATTGTTGCACACTGCATCAATTTGTGCGATGCCCTGTTTCGATGGGTCGTGTTCACCTACAGTGATGCCATGGCTCGCATCATCGTCACCGCACCGCAGCTCATGTCCGTTGTCAACGAGGAACTCCCCGGTCATGAGATCGTGGGCGGCGACCATTTCATGGATCGCCAGGAACTCGCCGACCAGATCGTCACCGCCGACGCACTCCTGACCAGCCTGTCCGACCCCCTCGACGCCGAGATGATCGGGAAGGGTGAGAAACTCAGGGTCATCGGACAGTGCGCCGCAGGGTTCAACAACATTGACCTTGACGCCGCCAGGCAAGCCGGAGTGGTCGTGACTTCGACCCCAGGTGTCCTCCATGAGGCCACTGCTGATCTTGCGTTCACCCTGCTGCTTGAGGTCACCCGCCGCACCGGCGAGGCGGAGCGTTGGGTGCGCGCCGGCAAGGCCTGGCGTTACGACCACACCTTCATGTTGGGTGCTGGTCTGCAGGGAGCCACCCTCGGCATCATCGGCCTGGGGCAGATCGGCGAGGCTATGGCCCGACGCGCTGCTGCATTTGGCATGAACGTCATCTACAACGCTCGTCACGAGAAGGACGTCGCAGCGATCGACGCCGTCAATCCGAGCACCCAGCCGACTCGTCGTGTCGAGCTCAACGAGCTCCTCGCCACCTCTGACGCCGTCTCCCTGCACTGCCCGCTCACCGACCAGACCCGCCATGTCATCGACGCTGACGCCCTGGCCACCATGAAGGAGACTGCCTACCTCGTCAACACCGCACGTGGTGCCTGTGTCGACGAAGCTGCTCTCGTCCAGGCTCTCAAGGCTGGGTCGATCGCCGGTGCCGGCCTGGACGTGTTCGAGGACGAGCCGACAATCACTGGGGATCTGATGACGATGGAGAACGTCGTATTGCTGCCGCACATCGGATCAGCTGCCCTGCCGACCCGCGAGGCCATGAGTCGGCTGGCTGCGCGCAACATCGCGAAGGTGCTGTCGGGGGAGCCGGCCGAGACTCCGGTGGAGTGACCCGTTCGCTTACAGCGTTGTTGCAGCAAGCCCGATTCCCGACAGTAGGCCCCTGCTGTCGGGAATCGGGCTCAACTCTGTTCGGCGACAGCGAGGGGACCACGTGATGACGCGGTAGGAATTGTCCCAAGGTGAGGATGAGTGGTTATTCACACAATTGTCCTTCTTGTCTTTCTATTATTTAAACAAGTTATTTTTTGCCTAAATTGCGACGCCAGAGGCGAGGTGTAATCGGGTGAAAACCGCGCCATGAAGCCGTTTGCACGTCTGTTCCCAAGGGTCTGCACGAACATGCACAAAAGCCGGTTCTGGTGGTTGTGGCCCATTATTTTCCCTAACCTTGATAAGTACCTGGCAACGGTGGCGGGGCACCGAGAACCCCTTGCGCCACACCCCACATGCCGGATGGTTTCGAAGGGAGCATTCAATGAGGACCATGGACGCAGACGTCGTCGTCATCGGTGGCGGTGCCACCGGTGCGGGCGTCGTGCGGGACGTCGCGATGCGTGGATACCGCGCCGTTCTGTTGGACAAGGCCGACCTCGGCCAAGGGACGACCGGTCGGTACCACGGCCTGCTCCACTCCGGTGGCCGTTACGTCGTGTCTGATCCCGGGTCGGCGACGGAGTGCGCCGAGGAGAACGCAATTGTCACTCGCATCCACGCCGACGCCGTGGAGAAGACCGGTGGACTCTTCGTGGTCACCCCGGAGGACGACCTGGAGTTCTCCGATCAGTGGATCGAGGGTGCCAGGAAGTCGAAGGTTCCCTTCGAGGAGATCTCCACTGCTGAGGCGCTGCGCCGCGAGCCCCGCGTGAACCCCGGCATCAAGCGTGCCTTCGCCGTTCAGGACGGTTCGGTCGACGGCTGGCAGATGGTCTGGGGAGCTGCTCACTCCGCTATCGAGTACGGCGCCAAGGTGATGACCTACACCGCCGTCACCGAGATCATCCGTGAGGGCGACCAGATCACCGCGGTCGTCGCACACGACCTCAAGCACGACGAGCAGATCCGCATCGACTGCAAGTTCGTCATCAACACCGCCGGCCCGTGGGCCGGACGTATTGCCGAGCTCGTCGGCTGTCACGACGTCGATGTCGTCCCCGGCCGCGGCATCATGATCGCCATGAATCACCGTCTGGTGAACACGGTCGTCAACCGCTGTATCTACCCGACTGACGGCGACATCCTCGTACCGGTGCACACCGTGTCGATCATCGGCACCACTGACGTCAAAGCTGACGATCCAGAGCGTCTGTCCATCCCGCGCAACGAGGTGCAGCAGATGCTTGACTCTGGAGAGGCCCTGGTCCCCGGATTCCGCGAGGCCCGTGCCGTGCACGCCTGGGCCGGTGCCCGCCCGCTGTTCAAGGACAAGCGAGTCGCAGCCACCGACACCCGTCACATGTCCCGCGGTATGAGCATCCTCGACCACGGTTCCCGCGACGGTGTCAATGGCATCGTGTCGATCATTGGCGGCAAGCTCACCACCTACCGTCTGATGGCCCAGAACGTCGTCGACGTCATGTGTGAGCAGCTTGGTGACGACCGTCCCTGCCGCACCGCCGAGGAGGCCGTGCCCGGTTCGACCGTCGGCAAGAACTACCTCATCACCCATCGTCTGGGCGAGAACGAGGAGCGTCGCGCCAGCACCGGCCTGGTTCGCGGTGGCGATCCCGAAGCCGTCCCGATGTCCAAGAAGCTCGACGACCAGATCATCTGTGAGTGTGAGCTGATGAGCCGCAAGATGTTCACCGACTTGCTGGCCGAGCAGCCCGACGCCACCTTCGACGACCTGCGTCGTCAGCTGCGTCTGGGCATGGGCCCCTGCCAGGGCGGCTTCTGCTCAATGCGCGCCACCGGCGTTGCCGTCGAGGAGGGTAGCATCGACGCCGAGCGCGCCACCGGTCTGCTGCGTCTGTTCCTCAAGAACCGGTGGATCGGCCTGTGGCCGATCCTCTACGGCGAGCAGGTTCGTCAGACTGTCCTCGATGACTGGATCTTCCAGGGCACCTTCGACGTCGAGCACCTTCCCACCCCGCAGCAGGAGGTCGAGCTGTGAGCACCGCAACCGTTACCACCTCATCGCCGACCTCCGACCGCTTCAAGGCGCCGCACGTCGTCGTTGTCGGATCGGGCTTGGCCGGCCTGACCACCGCCCTGCGTCTTCGCCGTGGTGGCGCCCGTGTGACCCTCGTCACCAAGGGTGTCGGCGGCCTGCAGCTGGGCCAGGGCACCATAGACGTCCTTGGTTACACCCCTGAGCGCGTCGAGAAGCCTTACGAGGCCGTCAGGAAGTACGCCTCCGAGCATCCCGAGCACCCCTACGCCAAGATCGGCGTGGAAGCTGTCAAGGAGGGCATCGACTTCCTGCGTGAGGTCGTCGGTGAGTCCTTCCTGGTCGGCGACGCCGAGTCGACGATCAATCTGCCGACCGCTGTTGGCGCGATCCGTCCCACCGCCCTGGTCCCGCCGTCGATGATCAACGGCAACCTCAAGGACGGCGACAAGGTCGTCGTCATCGGTCTGGCCCAGTACAAGGACTTCCACGCAGGCCTCATCGCCCAGAACATCGATCGCACCGAGCTGCCCGGCGGTGGCCACGCCTCCGCCCGCGCCGTCGTCGTCGACTTCGAGCCCCGCAAGGGTGAGTATGACGCCACCGGCTTGAACATGGCGCGCTCCCTCGACAACGCTCGTGCCCGTCGGGTGTTGGCCGAGGGCCTCAAGGGATTCGTCAACCCCGGTGAGATCGTCGCCCTGCCGGCCGTCCTCGGTATCGACAGCCACGCCGAGGTTCTTGCTGATTTCAGCAAGATCCTCGGAGCCAAGGTGTTCGAGATCGCGTCCCTGCCGCCCTGCGTGCCAGGCATGCGTCTCAACAACAAGCTCGTCGTGACCGCCAAGAACGAGCGCGTCGATTACGTGCTCGGCTCCAAGGTCACCGGCTGCAAGGTCGTCGACGGCAAGGTCGTCTCCGTGCATGTCGGCACTGCCGGCGCCGGCAAGGACATCAAGGCGGACGCCGTCGTCCTCGCTGGTGGTGGCTTCGAGTCCGGAGCCCTCAAGCTCGACTCCCACGGCAAGCTGCACGAGACCATCCTCGACCTCCCGGTCACCATGCCGGAGGGCGTCGAGGAGGAAGACCTGGTCCACGGTGACTATTGGGGTTCCCCGCAGCCGCTCTTCCTGTGTGGCGTCCAGGTGGACGAGAACATGCTCGTCACCTACCAGGGCAAGCCCGTCCATTCCAATGTCTACGCTTCCGGTGGCGTGATCGCCGGCGCCACCAGGTGGCAGGAGAAGTCGGGTGAGGGCATCGCCCTCGGCTCGGCCATCAAGGCCGCCGATGCCATCCTGTCGTCGGTCGGGGCGGCTGCTGCGACCAAGGAAAGGAACTGATCATGGGTGTTATCGAGGAGACATTCGCCGGACACGAGGTCTCGCGCCAGTCGCTCGACGCCTGCGTCAAGTGCACGATCTGCGAGACGATGTGCCCGGTCGCCAAGGCCACCCCGCTCTACACCGGTCCGAAGTACAACGGCCCGCAGGGTGAGCGTTACCGTGACGGAGCGTCCGTTGACCACTCCCTGGAGTGGTGCAACTTCTGCGGCATCTGCACCCTGCACTGTCCGCAGGGCGTGAAGATCGCGGAGCTCAACGAGCAGGCCGCCATGAAGATGAAGCACCAGAATGGTGTTCCGCTGCGTGACCGCCTCATTCCGCTGACCACCCTCGAGGGACGCGTGCTGTCCCCGATCGCTCCGCTGGCCAACTGGGGCCTCAAGCAGAAGCCGATCCGTATCGCTGTCGAGAAGATCATCAAGGTCCATCGTGACGCCCCGATGCCGATCGCTCAGACCGAGACCCTCAGCAAGTGGATGCGCCACCACAAGCCGGCCAAGCCGGCCACCAAGGGTCCGATCGTCTTCTTCCAGGGCTGCGCCGGTGGCTACTTCGAGACCGAGACCTCCAAGAAGTCCATCGAGGTGCTCGAGCACCTGGGCTATGAGGTCCTCGTCCCGAAGCAGGGCTGCTGTGGTCTGGCGAAGCAGTCGAACGGCCTCTTCGAGGGTGCCACCAAGGACATCCTCAACCTGTGCGACAAGATCATCAGCCTCGGCAAGGGACTGACGATCGTGTCCTCGTCGGGTTCCTGCGTCGGCATGATGAAGCACGAGGCCCACGAGATCATGGGTGTTGACGATCCTCGTCTGCACGACGTGTCGGTGCGCTCCCGGGACTTCTCGGAGTTCCTCATGGACGAGTACCGCAATGGTGAGCTTGATGCCTCGCAGTTCCGTCCGATCGACATCACGGTTCCTTATCACCAGCCCTGCCAGGTCAAGAGCCAGGGCATGGGGTTCCCGGCCGTGCAGCTCATGGAGCTCATCCCGGGTGTCAAGGTGCTGGAGTCCAACGAGCCGTGCTGTGGCATCGCCGGTACCTACGGACTGAAGGCCGAGCGCTACGAGGTTGCTCAGAAGATCGGTGCAGGTGTGTTCAAGCACATGCAGGATCACAACGAGGGCATCGGCGTCTGCGACACCGAGACCTGCCGTTGGCAGATCTCGAAGTCCTCGGGAGTCAAGATCGTCCATCCGGTGTGGTTGCTTCACCACTCCCTCGGACTGTCGGACAACCTGCTCGACTGATCGAAACCTACTGAGTCGAACCGCTCTTCGATGGCGTGGGGCTCAGTTTCGCCGGACCTCCTGTGATCCGGAGTCGGCCGGGACCTGCTGTGGGGGCGGGTCCCGGCCTTTTACGTGCTCGTGGTGGTGATCTTGGTGTTTGGGATCGTGGCTGGCGCGCTTCGTGACCCTGGTGGGGCCGGTGCCCTTGACTCACGTTCGTACCGTGTGTCGAAAATTCCCGGCTCACGAAGGGTTCCATCACTCCAGTGATGAGGCCCCCGGTGGGCCGGGATTTTTTGTCATCGTGACCGAGGAGCGTGGGCTCGGGGTGGCCGACGGGTCCTGATCGCCGTATGCCGCAGGCCGGATTCCTACTTCCGAGGCCCAGAAACAGTGGGGTCCTCGGGGATCCACCACCGCCAGGGGGCGTTGACATTTCTGCTGATCCCCACCCGGGGGCCTTGACGAAATTCGACGGGGCGGTCCGCGGGTTGGAGCCGCCAGCTGGATGTCGATGTGGCGTCGGGGTCGATGAGTTCCACCGGATCCCCCGACTCCTCGAGGGTTGCTCCCAGGGCCGAGCCCATGTTTCCCGGTCCGCAGGCGAGACGGTTCTCGGGGACCCCTCCGCGGCGAAGGCGAGCGTCGTCCTCGCCGGCGACCACTCGTCCGCCGCGCAGCAGGACCGCTGAGGCCACACCGTCGGGGGAGCAGACGAGGTTCACGCAGCGATGCATGCCATAGGACAGGTACACGTAGACGTGTGAAGGCGGTCCAAACATCACGCGGGCGCGTGGAGTCGGTCCACGGAAGGCATGGGACGCGGGATCGTCGAGTCCCATGTACGCCTCGACCTCAGTGAGACGAACTGCCACCGGTCCGTGCCAGATCGTCGCCCCGAGGAGCAGCGGGGCAACGTCGGTGGCGGGGGCCGAGAGGTCGATCATTCCTTGGTGTCGCACAGGAAGTGGCAGGCGGTGCACGTGGCACCAGTCACAGTGATGACGGCGGGCCATGCGCCGATCTTCTTCGCCAACCCGTGGGAGGCGCCAAAGGCACCCAGATAGGTCGCCCCCAGAATGCCGGCGATCGTCGGACCGCTCTTGGCGAGCCAGGTGCGCCCGGCCCAGCAACCGGCAGTTGCGAGCACCACTCCGCCGAGTCCCCGGACGCCGGTGGCGCGGGCGGTGAGCCAACCTCCGACCAGTCCCAGACCGGCGACCTCGGCGGTGTTGACGTCTTCAGCCTTGTTCAACTTCATAACCCGAGTCTAGGTACCGAACCGGGCGGTGCCACCCAGATGAAGATGAGAATAATAACCATCAAAATAGTTGTATATACAAGTGTCTTGATATACAGTAGTGGACATGAGCAAGAACGTGGAATCGGGGGAATTCGGCCCGTCGTTCGGCTGTTCTCCGCCTTGGCGAATCCGATTCGGGCACGGATTGTCAATCGCCTCACTGATGGTGAGGCATCGGTTGGAGAACTGTCGGAGATCGTCGGCGTCAAGCAGCCGCTGGTCTCCCATCACCTCAAGGTGTTGCGAAGCGCGCATCTCGTATCTGCGCGTAAGGACGGGCAGAAAGCCATGTACTCGCTCATTGACGACCATGTGGCGTCCATCTTTCTGGACGCCTTCAACCACATGAAGGAGCACGACCATGACTGTCACCACTGAGCATCGTTCCGCTGAGACCCACCACCACACCCACGGCCCGAACTGCGGCCACGAGGCTGTCATCCACCACGATCACGTGGACTACATTCATGGTGGCCATGCTCACCACGAGCACGACGGCCACTACGACGAGTGCACCACCTGTCAGTGTGGCCACTGTGACGATTCCTGTGCCAACTGCACCTGTGAGGATTGCACCTGCCCGACCTGCGATCACAAGACGTGCGAGTGTGGCCACTGCAGCGATTCCTGTGCCAACTGCACCTGCGAGGATTGCACCTGCCCGACCTGTCAGCACGCTGCCTGAGTTCTTTTTTCCAGTTACGCAAGTCAACTGAACCCCCGGTGAGCCGGGGGTTCAGTTGTGTTCTGAGCCATATGTAACGGTGCGAGTGACCTCTCGAGGAGCGTCAGAGGGTGATGACGACCTTGCCGATCATGCTGCCGGACTCGACGACCTCGGTGGCCTCGCGGACGTGCTGAGCCGTCAGTCCCTCGATGTGGCGGGTCATCGTCGGGCGAATCTGGCCGTTCTCCACCAGCTGTGCGATACGAGTGAGAGCCTGGCCCTGCTTGGCGACGTCCGCGGTGCCGAACTGAGGACGGGTGAACATCGACTCGCTGGCCACCGACAGCGATTTCGGCTTGAAGGCCATGAGGTCGAAGGAATCGGTGCCGTCAATCATGACGAGGTGGCCGAAGGGGGCCATGATCTCGGCCAGGGCCGATGCCGGCGGCGTGTAGGCCGACAGAATGCCGTCGAAACCGTCGATCCCGAGGCCCTTGACCTGCGGGGCCAGGGGCTCGCGGTGGTCGATGATCCCAGTGGCGCCCATGTCCTGACACCACTGGGCGGTTTCAGGACGCGAGGAGGTCGCGACGACCGGTCCGCTGGTGATGGCGCGGGCCAGCTGGATGGCCACGGACCCGACCCCGCCGGCCCCACCGATCATGAGGAAAGCCTTGTCGCTGCGCTGGTCCAGGGTCCCCAGGCCAATGTGATCGACGAGGGCTTCCCAGGACGTCAAGGAGGTCAGCGGCAGGGAGGCAGCCTCGGCAATCGTCAGGGACGACGGGCGCTTCGCGACGATCCGTGAATCCACCAGGGTGAACTGGGAGTAGGTGCCTGGAAGGTCTCGGCTCCCGGAGTGCCACACCTCGTCACCGACGGCGAAGTCGTGGACCTCGGAACCGACGGCACGCACGACGGAAGCGGCGTCGAAACCAAGTACCAGGGGCGTCGACGGGGTGCCAGCCCCCTTGCGTAGCTTGACGTCAATGGGGTTGACGGAGATCGCCTGCACCTCGACGAGGAGGTCGTGCGGGCCCGGTTCGGGCACCGGCAGGTCAATGTCAACGAAACACTCGGGATCGGTGACGGGGAGGGAGCGTGTGACGGCAACGGCATGCATGCTTTCCATGCTCCCACGGTAATGCCGAGCGGGTTGGCTGAGTACTGAGTCACGGTCTCAGCGCTGCATGTCGACGAATCGCGAGTAATGGCCCTGGAAGACGACCGGAACCGTTCGCGTCGGTCCATTACGGTGCTTGGCGACGATGATGTCGGCCTCACCTGCGCGCGGAGACTCCTTGTCATAAACGTCCTCGCGGTGCAGAAGGATGACGACGTCAGCATCCTGCTCCAGAGAACCCGACTCACGCAGGTCGCTCATCATCGGCTTCTTGTCATTGCGCTGCTCAGGTCCACGGTTGAGCTGGGAGAGGGCGACGACCGGGATCTCCAACTCCTTGGCCAGTAGTTTGATCTGACGTGAGAACTCGGAGACCTCGAGCTGACGAGACTCCACCTTCTTGCCGGAGGTCATGAGCTGCATGTAGTCGATGACGACGAGTTTGAGGTCGAACTTCTGCTTCATCCTACGGGCCTTGGCACGGATCTCCATCATCGTCAGGTTGGGCGAATCGTCGATGAAGAGCGGGGCCGACGAGATCTGCGTGGTCTTGTCGACCATGCGCTGCCAGTCCTCCTCGGAGAGACGTCCGGAGCGCATGCGCTGCAGCTCGATCCCGGCCTCGGCGGACAACAGCCTCATGACGATCTCGTTGCGCCCCATCTCGAGGCTGAAGATGGCTGCTGCCAGGTGGTTCCTGATCGCGGCGGCGCGGGCGAAGTCGAGGGCGAGGGTGGACTTACCCATGGCAGGACGGGCGGCGACGATGATCATCTGGCCGGGCATGAATCCATTGGTGAGCTCATCGAGGTCGGTGAATCCGGTGGGGGTGCCGGCCATGGCGTCGCCACGGGCCTCGATGGCCTCCAGCTCGTCGAAGGTGTTCTCGAAGAGCTCCGAGAGCGGGTGATAGTCCTCGCTGGTCTTGCGGGTGGAGACGTCGTAGAGGGTTTGCTGGGCGGCGTCGACGATGTCAGCGACCTCTCCCTGGCCCTGGTAGCCCATCTGGGCGATTCGGATCGACGCCTCGACGAGGCGACGCAGCACGGCCTTGTCGGCGACGATCTTGGCGTAATAGGCGGCGTTGGCGGTGACGGTGACGTTGCTCAGCAGCTCGGCGAGGTACAGACGTCCGCCAGCGCGTTCGAGTTCCCCGCGCCGATCGAGCTCGTCGGCGGTGGTGACGGTGTCCGCCGGGTCGCCGCGACCGTAGAGGTCGGTGATGGTATTGAAGATGAGCTCGTGTCCGGGCCGGTAGAAATCGACACCCTTGAGCTCCTCGACGACGTCGGCGATGGCGTCCTTGGAAGAGAGCATGGCCCCGAGGACGGACTTCTCGGCGTCGATGTCCTGGGGAGGGTTGCGGTCCAGGGGTGGTCCGGGTTCGGCGGGTGCGCTGGACATGGTTGCTCCTTCAGGGTGACACGGCGTGACGGATGGGTCGACGTTCGCCGTCGGGATGGGGACAACGTTCCCACCACGGTCCGACACTTCCCCGAGTGGGAGTGTGCCACGATTCGAGGTCGCCTGCAGAAGAGTTTTCCACAACCCTTGTGGGCAAGGAGTGGATGTGTGGGGACTGCCTGGGGAAAACGTGTGGATAACTCGGTGGATCTGGGGATACGGAGTGGAATACTCACCCAGAAACTGTGTTTGGCTAGGGGTTATGGGTGTGTTGTGAGGAATTGGACGAAAATTTTCGGCGTGTCGGGTTGGGGGATGGGTCGCGTTGCGGTTGTGAGTGACGGTGGTGTCACCAGCTCGGAAGTCCCCTCGAAGGTGACTTATCCACAGCGTCTGTGGATGGTGGTCAGCGGCTTGTGGGGCCGGTCAGGGGCGGGATTCGAGGAGACGGGCTGGTGGGTGCTGCCGTGTTGCGAAAACCCCTGACCCAGGAAATGTCGAGTTATGTGGGTGGACCGGAGAGGGGAGCCGGTAAAAATGATCAGCCGGTGCTGAAGTGTCGTGGAGGCGGCTGACATCGTGTCACCCCCGGGGTTCTGAAATGAGAGGACCATCCTCTTGCCTCATATACCCCCAGAGGGTATATTTTCATGTGGAGGAGGACCTATGGACCACTCGGATGACTGCTGCCACACCTCTGAGGCGCCCCCCGCTCATTCTGATGCCGAGAAGTCGGTGTCCAGCGAGGCGCGTGGAGCCTGCGGTTGCAATGACCATCCTCAACACGGGTATCTCGGTCACAAAGAGATGCACCTGCGACGCCTCAAGCGGATCGAGGGGCAGGTGCGAGGCCTGGAGAGAATGGTCAATGAGGAAAAGTACTGCATCGACATCCTGACCCAGGTCTCGGCAGTCACCTCGGCCCTGAAGTCCGTCTCCCTGGAGCTGTTGGCCGAGCACATGAGTCACTGTGTGGTTCGTGCCGCACAGGCCGGCGGACAGGAGGCCGAGGACAAGATCAGCGAGGCAAACCAGGCCATCGCCCGCCTCGTCAAGGCCTGATCCCAAGCACACTGGAGGAACAATGCACAAGACGTACACCATCAACGGAATGACCTGCGAGCACTGCGTCAAGGCCATCACCGAGGAGGTCTCGGTCATCGACGGCGTCGACAAGGTCACCGTCTCCCTGGAGTCCGGCTCCATGACGATTGACTCGGCCGAGGAGATCCCCTTCGGTCAAGTCGCCGACGCCGTTGACGAGGCCGGCGAGTACACCGTCGCCGAGGCTGCCTCCCTCGACACCGCCGGGCACCCCGGTGGTCAGTGCGGATGCGGTGGTCATGGACATGGCGCCCAGAGGACCGAGGAGTCCGGTTGCGGCTGTGGAAGCCACAAGCACTCCGACGAGGCCGTTGCCAAGCATGCCCAGCACGCCGAGAAGGGCGGCTGCGGCTGCGGCGGACACCGGGCCTGAGATTGCTCGGCTCGTCGTCCCATTTGAGACGGCATCCACTCGACTTCGGGCCCCGGGGTCTGATCGCACATCGCCGTCAGATCCCGACCCCCGAAGCCGACCTCCCCCCACAGCCCGTCGGCCTCCGAAGCCACTCGAGCGGTCGGATGATCCCGCCTGCCCCCGACGCCCAGGACTCCGACGGGTGGTCCACGAAGGAAGAACATGTCCACCCTCACCCACTCGGGAATCGCGCCTGAACCGGACGAGGAGACGGAGCCCACCTCCGTCGACCTCGACATCACCGGGATGAGTTGCGCTTCCTGCGCCGCCCGGATCACGAAGAAGCTCAACAAGGTTGACGGGGTTCAGGCCACCGTCAACTACGCCACCAGCAAGGCCCACGTCCTGACGACCGGGCCGGTCAGCGTCCACGACCTCATCGAGGTGGTCGAGGCAGCTGGATACGGCGCCGCCCTGCCTGAGCCGGCAGCACCTTCCGAGGATCACGCGGCGAAAATCCGCACCAAATTGATCGTTGCCGTCATCCTCGCGGTGCCGGTGATGCTGCTGTCGATGATTCCCGCCCTGCAGTTCGACGGCTGGCAGTGGCTCGCGCTCGCGCTCACCCTTCCGGTCGTGTTCTGGTGCGGTGCCGGCTTCCATCGAGCGGCATGGACGAATCTGCGACACGGTGCCACTACGATGGACACCCTCATCAGCCTGGGGTCGTTGGCCTCTCTGGGATGGTCGGTGTGGGGCCTGGTGTGGGGCAACGCCGGCGCGATCGGCATGCGACACCACATGACGTGGGCACTGCAACGCCCCGATCCCTCGTCGGCCATCTACTTGGAGGCGTCAGTCGGCGTCATCACCTTCATCCTCGTGGGTCGTTGGATTGAGGCTCGGAATCGTGCCGAGGCCGGATCTGCCCTGCAGGCCCTGTTGCAGATGGGCGCGAAGTCGGTGCGTGTCGTCCGTGACGGCCAGGAGGTCACGGTTCCCATCGAGGCCCTCAAGGTCGGTGACCATTTCGTGGTGCGGCCGGGGGAGAAGGTGGCTACCGACGGCCGGGTAGTCGAGGGGAGCTCGGCCATCGACGCATCCCTGGTCACCGGCGAATCCCTGCCGGTGGAGGTGGCGTCTGGGGACGACGTTGTCGGTGCCACCGTCAACACGTCAGGGCGTCTTGTCGTGGAGGCCACTGCGGTTGGCACGGACACCGAGTTGTGCCGCATCGCTTCTCTGGTCGAGGCCGCTCAAACCAGCCGTTCCGAGACCCAGGACCTCGCCGACCAGGTCTCCTCGATCTTCGTGCCGACGGTTCTCGCCATCGCCGTGGTAACGATGATCGTGTGGGGTCTGTTGGGGCAGGGGGTCACTGCTGCATTTACCGCGGGTGTCGCAGTGCTCATCATCGCCTGCCCCTGTGCGCTTGGCCTGGCAACCCCGATGGCTCTGCTCGCCGGTACCGGTCGAGGAGCAAGGTTGGGCATCGTCATCAAGGGGGCCCGATCCCTGGAGAGGGCTCGCGACATTGACGTCGTTGCGATGGACAAGACCGGGACCCTCACCACCGGGCAGATGGCCGTCACCCAGGTGTGGGACGAGTCCGGACGTGCGGTGCGTATTTCTGACAACCCGCCCGTCCTCGTTGTCGCGGCTGCGCTGGAGGCTGGGTCGGAGCACCCGATTTCGCGGGCTGTCGTCGAGGCATGTCCCGGAATCGCCCCCGCAGAGGACTTCCGGGCCTTGCCAGGACTCGGTGTCAGCGGTGTTGTTGACGGGTTGCCGACCAGAGCCGGCCGGGTGTCACTTTTCGACGCCATCCCCGACGAGCTGTCGAAAAATGTCGAGCAGACCCAGGCGGAGGGTCGCACGGTGCTCGTCGTGGGCCGAGGTGACGACATTCTCGGCGCCATCGCGGTGAGCGACGAGATCAAGCCGGAGGCCGTCATCGCCGTCAACCGCCTCCTTGGTGCCGGTGTACGTCCGGTGCTGGTAACCGGTGACAATTCCGGCGCTGCCGCACGCGTGGCCTCAGAACTGGGTATCGACGAGGTCATCAGCGAGGTCATGCCCGAGGACAAGGTTGACGTCGTCAAGGGACTGCAGGCTGACGAAACTCGCGTCGCGATGATGGGCGATGGCGTCAATGACGCCGCTGCCCTTCAGGCGGCAGATTTGGGGGTCGCCATGGGGACCGGGACCGACGTTGCCATCGCCGCCAGCGACATCGTCTGCACCCGAGGAGACCCGAGGCTCGCCGTCGAGGCCCTGTCCTTGGCGCACGCCACGGACCGCACCATTCGTCAGAACTTGTTCTGGGCCTTCGCCTACAACGTGGTGGCCATCCCGGTTGCCGCCGTGGGTCTGTTGAGTCCCGTCATCGCTGCCGCGGCGATGGCCTTCAGCTCGATTTTTGTGGTGACGAACTCGATGAGGCTGGTGCGCTGGCACCCGGAAGTGAGCGATTCAAACTGAGAAGCTGAGATGGGTTGGCTGGGTCCGCTCGCAGTGAGGCGGGGGCCACAAAACCGCTGCATGACGCGGTTTTTCGTGGGCCCGCTTCGGCTCGTCGCTCCGCCTGGACCTTGCGAGACGCACGTGAGGAGCGAGCGAATCTTAAGTTTCTCAGTAAATCTTTGGATTCTCCGGGTGAACTGTTCTAGGGTATAGCCCGTGCCTCCCACCGGGGGCACATTGGCGCATGTCAGATTTGGCTGACGCTGATCCCCGTACCGGGCCCTCGAGCCCCCGATACTGAAGTGGTCGAATGTCGAAAGTTGTAGCCTCCGCGATTGCCGGAGCCCTCAGCCTTACCTCGGCTGGTGGTCTCACGATGGTCCAGGCGCTTGATCGAGACACCGTGACCTTCTCCGTGGACGGAGTCTCCGAGCAGGGCAAGGTCAAGCCGGGCACGGTCAAGCAGGCCCTCGCCCAGCATGGGATCACTGTTGGCCCCCATGACGATGTCCAACCCTCGCTGGACTCCGAGATCCACGACGGTCAGGTCATCACCGTCAACTACGGACGCCGTGTCGTCGTCACCATCGACGGCAAGAAGGTGGTCCGGTGGACCACCGCCAAGAACGTTTCCGAGGTGCTGGATCAGCTGAACCAGTCCGATCCGGACAACCTCGTCTCGGTGTCGCGCTCCTTGGACATTTCCCGCACTGGTCTGTCCTTCTCCATGCAGACTGCCAAGGACGTCACCGTGACCGCTGGTGGCAAGACTCAGAAGGTCAGTGCGGTCGGGACTGTTGCCGATGCCCTCAAGGCTGCCAAGATTTCCGTCGACTCCAATGACGTCAGCAAGCCGGGTCTCGGCACCCCGCTGGCCGATGGCATGAAGATCACCCTGACCATGGTTGATCAGAAGTCCCAGAAGCGCCGCGTGGCAGTTCCCTTCTCCACTAAGAGGGTTGAGAACCCCTCGATGGCCAAGGGTGCGACCGAGATCGCCACCAAGGGCGTCAAGGGCACCAACGAGGAGACCTGGACCGTCGTCTACAAGGACGGCAAGAAGGTTTCCGAGAAGAAGGTTTCCACCAAGGTCGTCAAGGCCCCGGTGACCCAGGTCGTTAAGGTTGGTACGAAGAAGGCTGAGTCCTCGTCCGCCTCTTCCCGTTCGAACTCGAGATCGCGTTCGAATTCCGGATCCACTTCGAATGCTGGATCTCGTTCGAATTCCGGATCCGCCTCGAATCCGGTGACCAGCGGTAGCACCTGTGTGGCCTCCACCTACGGCGAGGGCGACGGCACCGCCGGTGGCCCCACCGCTTCCGGTGAGACCTTCGATCCGTCGGCCCTGACCGCTGCTTCGCGGACCCTCCCGCTGGGGTCCACGATCCGCGTCACCAACGTCAACAACGGCCGTACCGTGACCGTGCGTATCAATGACCGCGGTCCCTACGTCGGTGGACGTTGCCTCGATCTCTCGACCGCTGCGATGAATGCCATCGCTCCCGGACAGGGTCTGGTGACCGTCCGTTACAGCTGATCCAAGGCTTCGTGCGAAAGGCCCCGTCATCTGACGGGGCCTTTCGCATTGGTTTTGGGCTTGGGTGAGGACGCCCGTATCCGGGTGAGCCTCAGACGATGGGGAAGCAGACGTCGCAGACCGGATCTTCCATGCCGGTGGTGTCCCAATTGGCCCAGTAGACCTCGCGAGGGGCGTCAGTACGTACCATTCCGGCTTCCTCCAGCCAGGCGTCGAGGTCGTCGTAGATCTCGTCGATGTCGGGGTACTCGAGTTCGGCCTTGGTGACCGTCACCCAGGCCTCCCGATGGGTGTCCACGGTGCGTACGGTGACGTTCCCCGGCAGCACAGAGTCGTCAATGGAGCCCTGAATCGGCTGGCACACCTCGACGGTGCCGTTTTTCTCGGCGGTGAGGCCGTCGTGGTAGATGACGAAGGGGGAGGCCTTGTCGAGAGTGGGATCGCCGGGGGCGAGACGTTCTAGAGCCTTGAAGGCCTCATCCATGAACGGATCGAGTTCGTCGATGGACACCACCCGGGTCATCGAGATGACCCGGCAGGCCTCGACCTCCCTGATCTTGACCGGTCGATCCATCATTGACCTCCATTCGGCTGAGATGACTCAGCCGTCGAGTCCTTGGTCTGGGACGTCGCGTGACCGCTCTCAGATGTTTGGCTCAAGGCGCGGTGGCGTCCGTATTCGTCGAGGGTAGGCATGCCGTAGGCGCGGGCGGTCTGGTCGTGCAGCTCAATGACCTGACGACGAATCCGCTCGGAGAACTCGTGGGCAATCTCCCCGGCGACGGGGTCCATCGGGTGTCCGATCGCGACGTGGACCGGGGGACGACCCTTGGGGAGGCCCGCCTGCTCGGAAGGCATGGCAGCCCAGGCGCCTACCAGGGCAATCGGGATGACGGGAACCCCGCGCGAAATCGCCAGCGCGGCAGCGCCCGGCTTGAAGGTACCCATCGCTCCAGTGCGCGACCTTGTCCCCTCCGGGAAGATCAGCAGTGGGACGCCGTCGGTCAGCAGGGAACCTGCCATGCCGCGATGGGAGCGTGGGTTGCGAGCCCCTTGCTTGGTTTTCCCCTTGCCTCGGTCGACCGGGAATGCGTTGAAGAAGAGTACTGGCGCGACGGCCTTCCACCATGCGGTGAAGAAGTAGTCGGCTGCGGCTCCGGTTGCCAGATACTTGGAGAGTCGCTTCGGCAGTGCCCCGAAGACCAGCGGGGCATCGAGGTGGGAGGAGTGGTTCGCGACGGCCACGTAGGCGCCGTCGAGCCCGTCGAGATTGTCCGCGCCGTGCACGGACACCTTGACCAATTTCCACACCAGTGGCCGCAGCAGGAGCATGTTCGCTGCCTGCCGCGTCACAGCGGAAAGATCGTTGGTGTACCGGCCTCGGTCCTTGGTGGGCTTGACGCTGGCCATCTCAGGCCTCGCCTCCCGACGTGTGTTGTGGGTGTTCGTCCTTGTCCCGCGACGAGGACAGGGTTCGTGACAGGAATCTCATGGCGGATCGTGGGGTGTGAGTGGCCACTGCGATGAAGAACTTCCAGAGTGGGGTGGGGATGGACACCACCTTGCCATGATCGAGGTCATTGAGGGCTTCGCGTACCAGGGTCTCGGCGTCGATCCAGAAGAAGTCCGGCAGGTGGTTGGCGGTGACATTGGCGCGGGAGTGGAACTCGGTGTGGACCCACCCGGGGCACAGGGCCATGGCCTTGACGCCGGTGCCGGCAAGCTCATTGGCGAGGCCCTCGGTGAAGGTGAGCACCCACGCCTTGACGGCCGAGTAATTGCCGGTGTTGATCCAGGCGCTCGAGGAGGAGACGTTGAGGATGGCTCCGTGGCCGCGGGACTTCATGGCGCGCCCGGCTGCGGCCGAGAGCACCAGAACTGCCCGAATCATGACCTCGAAGGCGCGGTCCTGCAGTTCGAGGGCGTCAGGATCGAGGATCTTAGCGTGCACCGCGAAGCCGGCGTTGTTGACGAGCAGATCGACGTGGTGGGCGGGATCCTCGAGACGTGCGGCTATCCGATCGACGTCCTCGCGCTGCGAGAGGTCTGCCTCGATCGTCTCGACGGACACCCCGTAACGGGCTTCGACGTCCGCCTTGATGGTGGCCATCCGCTCGGTGTCGCGGGCGACGATCACGATGTCGTCGCCACGGGCAGCCAGTTGGGTGACGAACTCGCGGCCAATACCTGATGTTCCACCCGTGACCATGCTCGTTGCCATACCTTCCAATCTACGGCACTCGGGGGACGGTCACCATCTTCAAATGGACTTTCGTTGGCGTTCCGCTGAAGCGAGCAGCGTCAGTCACGGAACGGTCGGTTCCTCGTGGCACAGTGTTGGCATGACGAAGTGGATCATTGGCGGTCATGTCGACACCGCCGACGCCGTGGCACAGGCGGCAGCGCGCGGAGCCGACATCGCCCAGATCAGCCTGGGGGACCCGCAGTCCTGGAAGAAGCCGGTCTGTGGCTTCCCCGGAGGTGCCCAAGCCCTCAAGGAGGCTGCTGAGGAAGCCGGGTTGAAGCTCGTGGTGCACTCGGCCTTCGTCATTAACGTTGCCTCCCTCAACAACCGCATTCGCATTCCCAGCCGCAAGCTGTTGCAGCAGACCCTTGACGCCGCCGCCGAGGTGGGGGCGACAGGCGTCGTCGTCCACGGTGGCCACGTACGCGCCGGGGAGTCGATCGAGAAGGGGCAGGACAACTGGCGCAAGGCCATCGACGGTTTCGAGTTCCCGGTGCCGCTCCTCGTCGAGAACACCGCCGGCGGGGACAACGCGATGGCCCGCTTCCTGGAGAGATTGTCAGGGACCTGGGAGGCCATCGGTGCCGCGTCAGGTCATGAGAATGTCGGGTTCTGTCTGGACACCTGTCACGCTTTCGCGGCTGGTCTCGACATGACGACGTTGGTTGGTGACGTCCGTGGAATCACGGGTCGGATCGACCTCGTGCATGCCAATGACTCGCAAGGACCGGCTGGTTCCGGACGGGATCGCCACGCCAACCTGAGTGAGGGGGAGTGCGGAGCCGACGCCCTCGTCGACGTCATCCGTGCTGCGGACGCTCCGGTCGTCGTCGAGACACCGGGGGATGCCGAGGGTCAGGCACGCGATATCGACTGGCTGCGGGAACGCTTGTGAGGGCTACCCACGTCGGACGATCAGAGAACATTACGATGGGGGTGTCAGGTCTACACCGGCGAGGGGGAACGGTCATGACATCGAGCACACATCGGTTCCACAAGGCTGAACTCGACCCAGCTGGGGAACTTCTTGGCCAGCCGATACCGGGCGAGAGTCTCGTCGAGAATCACCTTGCCCACATGTTCCGTGACACGGTCGCGAACCATGGTTTTCGTCCCGCGACTCGGGTTCGTCAGGATGGCCAGTGGATCATTCGCACCTACGCTGAGACGGGTCGACGCGTTGCCGGTTTGGCGCGAGCATTCGTCACCCCCGGGGTACTGACCGAGGATGGCTTGCAGCGGGGGGATCGTATTTCGCTGTTTGCCGGAAACTGCCCGGAGTGGATCGAGGCTGATCTTGCGGGCATGACGATCGGCGTCGTCCCGGTGCCGATCTACCCGACGTCAACTCCCGACCAGATCGTCCACATCGTCACTGATGCAGGGGTTCGGGCCATCGTCACCGCTGGACCCAAGGAGCTTGATCGCATTCTCGAGGCACGGGACCAGATGCCCTGCCTGGAGACTGTCGTGCTGATCGACCCGGCCGATCGCGTTGGTGATCACGATGGGCTGACGGTGCTCTCCTTGGAACAGGTCCGTCAGGCTGGGGTCTCTGAGGAGATGCAGCCCGTCGTCGAGGAGCGCATGAGGCAATCATGCGCCGACGACGTCGCCGCCCTCATCTACACCTCGGGGACCACAGGGGAGCCCAAGGGAGTCATGATCAGCCATCGTGCGGCCCTGGCCGAGTTGCAGGCTCTTGACGCCTTCTTCGACTTCACCCCGGCCGACCACTCGCTGAGTTTCCTTCCCTTGTCGCACGCCCTGGAGTGGGGCTGGTCGATGGTGGTCATCCGACACGGCTGCCTCAACACCTTCGTGCCGAATCCCAAGACGATCTCGGAGATGCTGGCAGAGGTTCATCCGACCCTCTTTGTCTCGGTGCCGAAACTCTATGAGCAGGTCATGAAGGTGGCGCGGGAGAAGGTCGCCGATTCACCCGCCAAGCTCAAGATCTTCGAATGGTCGCTCGAGGTCGGGCGCGAGTGGTGGCAGACCAAGCAGGACGGACGCCGTCCCAGCGTCTCGCTGGAAGCACGACACAAGGTGGCCGATCGTCTCGTCCTGAAGGCCATTCGTGACGCCGTCGGAGGGTCCAAGACCGTGCTGGCGGCCGGTGGTGCGCCATTACGCAAGGAGGTCGAGGAGTTCTTCGCCGCGTGCGGTCTGTTGGTGTGCCAGGGTTATGGCCTGACGGAGGCATCCCCGCTGGTGAGCTTCAATTCCCCTGGCGGATGCAAGTTCGGCACTGCCGGTAGGCCGCTGGTGGGCAGCCGGATGTCGACGACTGACGACGGGGAGATCCTCTACCGCGGACCGAACATCATGAAGGGGTACTGGAAGGCCCCGGAGGAGACGGCTGCGGCGATCGAGGACGGTTGGCTGCACACCGGCGACATCGGGTACATCGACGACGACGGCTTCCTCGTCATCACCGATCGGCTCAAGGACATCATCGTCACCCTCAATGGCAAGAACATCTCCCCGCAGCCGATCGAGAACTCCCTCATGAAGGATCCTCTCTTCGAGCATGCGGTGCTGCTGGGCGACAATCGTCCGTGCCTGACCCTGCTCGTCAAGCCCTCTCTACCTCAGGTGGAGGAGATCGCCGAGAGGCTGCACATCTCGTCGATGACCGGGCCGGAGATGCTGCGATCCGAGGAGCTGGCCGAGGAGATTCGGCGTCGCGTGGCCGAGATCACGGAGAAGCTGCCTCACCAGGAACAGATCCGTGACCTGCGGGTGCTGTGGGACGAGTTCACGATGGACAATGGCCTGCTCACACCGACCCTCAAGGTGCGACGTCGTGAGGTGGAGAAGAGATTCACCGAGATCGTCGAGGAGATGTACAGCAGGATCGCGGTGCGTCGGAAGGCCGGTAAGGAGAACTCAAAGAACTGAGTTCTTTGCAGCTCGCGTGGCAAATCGGTGTGACGGGCGAGCATGCTGCCCTGCCGGGTTGGTGGCTGGCGAGAAAGCCGATGACGCCGAGGCCTCCGTGATCAGTTATGACGAATATGGCGGCGGTCGGATGATTCTTGACGGCTCCCCCAAGCTAGTTGACAGATCGGACGGTCCGAGTGAGTTCTACGATCTCAACGAGCATCCGACCGAGGCGGTGAATCTCGCCGGCGACGCGGCTCACATGTCCGTGGAGTCCGTTCTTCGCTCCACCTTGCGGGATTGGTTCGCCGCCAACGAGAATGCCGTCGATCGTGCCTGGGAAAGGCGGGTTGGCGGACGCGGCCAGATCCAGCCACCGTGCAAGGGTCTTGACGACGACGCGACATATGTCCAGAGGCCCGTGACCTCCGATCGCACCCGAAAGGGCTGAAGGTCACCAGCGGATCGGCAAGCCGTGATGGAGCCTGACCTATTCGTTGGTTCTCCTTGACGTTTTTCGTCAGCACGGGCACGGACCAGGCACTCCAGTGCGTAGGTGCCTGGTGAGGCGGAGATTTTTGTCACCGGGAGACTCTCGCCGCGTGCTGGCGGGGTCTCGAGGACTCGGCTCGAGGACAGCTCAAGGTCGATGGGGATCGTGCAGAAGGTGGCAGGTAGCATGACCGAACGTGCCTGGTTTGGCGAGGAGATTCGTGAGGACCCGCTCGTTGTGGTGTGGAGAGCCCCCAGTCGCCTGACGGATCTGATTACGTCGGACATTGACGCCGACAACAACGAGTCACACCAGGGCCCGACAATGACGGGCGAGCGCACCCCCACATCAAGGAGAACGATGAAGAAATACATCGGAATCACAGCGTGTCCGACCGGTATTGCCCACACATACATGGCAGCCGAGAAATTGGAGGAGACGGCCAAGGAAGCTGGTGACCAGATCAAGGTCGAGACCCAGGGGTCGATCGGCGTCGAGAACGAGCTGACCGCCGAGGATATCCGTGAGGCCGATGCCGTCATCATCGCGGCTGACACCGAGGTCGACCTGTCCCGCTTCGACGGCAAGCGCGTCCTCGTCACCGGTGTTCAGGACGGCATATCCCGTCCGGCCGAACTCATGGAGAAGGCCCTGTCCGCCCCCGTTCATGGCGGGACCAAGGAGGAGATCGAAACCGAGTCCGCCGAGGTCTCCGCTGGAGTCACCCATGCCAAGCCCGGCAAGGACGACAAGGGCTCCGTCGGGCATACCCTCTACGCCGCTTTGATGGCCGGTGTCTCCCACATGATCCCCTTCGTGGTCTGCGGCGGCATCATGATCGCCCTGGCCCTGGGCATTGGTGGCAAACCCACTGCTGGCGGCGTCGCCGTCCCCGAGGGCAGCTTCTGGCAGACCATCCTGCAGATCGGAACCTTGGCCTTCTCCCTCATGATTCCGGTGCTCGCCGGTTTCATAGCTCAGGCCATCGCTGACCGTCCCGGCCTCGTCGTCGGCATGGTGTCCGGCTTCATCGCCAACAGCGGCGATCAGTTCCCCTACCTGACGACGACTGCCCCCGACGGAGCCAAGACCGGCCTCAACACCGGTTTCATCGGCGCCATCATCATCGGCCTCATGGTCAGCTTCGACATGGGCGGGCCGGTCAACAAGGTGGCCTTTCTCTTCGCCGGCGGCATGATCGCCGTCGACCAGGGCAAGGTCATGGGTCTGGCCGCAGCCGCCATCCCGGTCGCCCCGCTCGGCATGGGCCTGGCCACCCTCATGGGTCGTCATCTGTTCACCAAGCAGGAGCGTGACGCCGGTATCGCCGCTCTCTTCATGGGTCTGTTCGGCATCACCGAGGGTGCCATCCCGTTCGCCGCAGCTGACCCGGCCCGTGTCATCCCGTCGAACATGGTGGGTGGAGCCGTTGCCGCTGTGCTGGCCGGCATGTTCGGGGTGCACGACGTCGTCATGCACGGCGGACCGATCGTCGGCGTACTCGGCGCGTGCAGCCCCATCCTCGGCTTCTTCGCCGCGATCATCATCGGTGCTCTGGTGACGGCTTTCATGTCCTTGGCCCTCAAGAAAGCAGCAGCTCGGAAGAAGGAACGTGCCGTCGCGGCGTGACCTTGACCCCACAACGACATCGTTAGGAGAAACAACATGGCAACGATTGCAGATTTGCTCGCCGAAGGATCGATTGATCTGTCCCTGAGTGCAGGGAACAAGAATGACACCATCGAGAGGATGGTTGACCTCATCGGTGCCAGCGGCGCGCTGGTCGACCGCGATGTGCTCATCAAGGCCGTCCGCGCCCGTGAGGACGTCGGAACCACCGGCCTGGGTGACGGCATCGCGATTCCGCACGGCAAGTGTGATGGCGTCGATCGTCCGGCCCTGGCCTTTGCTCGCAGTGACGAGGGAGTGGACTGGGGAGCCCCGGACGGTTCCTTGGCCAACCTCGTCTTCCTCATCGCTGTTCCCGCGGCCGCAGCTGGCAACGAGCACCTGCGGATCCTGGCCTCCCTGGCACGGAATCTCGTCAAGGCTGATTTCCGCAACCGCCTGATGTCGGCTTCGACTCCGCAGGAGATTCGCGCGGTGCTGGAGGGTATCAGCGCCTGAGTCACAGCCCGCTCGTCGACAGACAGCGTCGATCAGAGAGTGACCATTTTCGTCAGCAGGCCCGGGGAACGCGCATCGACGCTTCCCGGGCCCTGCCATGCCGGGAATTTTCGCCATCGGGTGAGTCGCCACCCAGTACGAGACGGTGTGAATCACCGTTCGGTCACTTTCCCTAGACTGTGCAGACATGGGACTGCGCGACCTGCTGATGAATCATGGAATGGCCGAGGGAGGCCTTGAGCTTTCCGACGTCCTCAACATCCTCGCCAAGGGAGGAGTTCTCGTCGACGTCAGGACTCCCCGCGAGTATGAGGCCGGCCACGCCCCTGGGTCGCGGCTCATCAACCCCAAGGAGTTGATCGCCGACCCGTTCACCGCAGTCTATGGCGATGACCCGTTGGCTGAACCCGATCCGCATTTCGTCCTGGTGTGCGACACCGGTTTCCGATCCGGTCACCTGGTGGACCGGGTACGGGAGAAGGGCTACACCTGCGACTTCCTCGCATCCGGCCTGCGCGCATGGCGGGCCGGCGGGGAAATCCTCATTCCTGGGCCGCCACGCGGCCGCTGACACCTCACCACCGCGACGCATCGTCGGCAGGCCCCTGACGGAGACAGCCCCCACGGCAGGCCTCGATCTCAGTCCCTGCCAGAACCCCCACAACGAACATCGCCCCCTCACCAACAGGTGAAGGGGCGATGCGTTGCTAGGCGTCAGCGACGCGACTTGCGGATGGCTGCAACTGCCATGCTGGCCAGCGCTCCCATCCCGACGAGTCCGGCGAGACCGGTCAGGCCAGTTGCGGGGTCACCACCGGTGGAAGGCAGCTGGTAGTGACGATGCGGAGTCCCGGAACCATTGGATCCGTCGTCGCCAAGCTCGGTGTCATGACCAGGCTCGCTGCCATGACCGGGCTTGGTGTCGTGGCCAGGCTTCGTGCCATGACCCGGGTCGGTGCCGTGCCCAGGTTTGGTGCCGTGTCCAGGCCTCGTCTTGCCCGGAATGGTTGGCTGGGTGCCACCCGCGTCAGCCTTCTTGGCGACGAAGTCGAGAGTGATCTTCGACGGGGCGTTGAGGACAACCTTGCCGTTAACGACCTGGCCCTTCGCAGTCCCGACGACCTTGCCATTCTCGAGGACGAGGATCTTGCGATCGGTCGGCACATTGAGGGTCAGCGTTCCGTTGACGGTCGGTCCAGCATTCTTCACGGTGACAATGACGTCCCCGTTGGCGTCGGTGCGGCAGGTGATCGAGATCGAGTCATCCTTGGCGAAACGACCTTTCATCGAGCCGCACTCACCGGTCAGGGTCCGCTCCGGACGCTGCATGGTGATCTGCACGGTGTTGGTGGCGACGTGGCCGGCCGAGTCGACCGCGGTCAGGACGACCGGGACGGCCTGGTCCATGACGAGCCCGCTCAAGTTGGCGTTGACGACGAGGTTGCCGTCGAGATCGTCAACCACCTTGTAGGCAGCGCGGATCTGGTCGAGGACGTTCTCGTCGGGGTTGACGACTAGGGCGTCCGGCCCCTCGATGCGAGGAGCAGCGTCCACCGTGAACGGCACTGCGACGTCGGTACGACGGTCGGCGCGGTCAGTGGCGGTGACGGCCAGCTGGTGTGCGCCGGCAGCCAGGTCCTTGGTCGGCAGCTCGACCGTCAGCTGGGTGTAGCCCTCACCGGTCTTGGCCGGCTTGGCGTCATCCTTGGCAGCTTCCTTGTCGACGGCCTCCTGGGCAGCGGCAGCCTTGGCGGCGACCTTCTCGGCCTGAGCAGCCGAGGTGGTGGTCGGAGCGCTGGCCGACGGAGCGGCGGAAGCCTCGGAGGACGGGGACGTCGACGGGGCGGTGGCGCCGGTGTCGTCCGGCTCACCCTCGAAGGCAACCTCGGCGCCCTCGGCGGGGACCACCTTCGTGGCCTTGAAGGCGACCTGCTTGCCGTCCAGGGTCACCTTCATGTTGCGAAGGTGAGCGTCAGAAGCCTTGACGGTGATCGTCGTCGGCTCGGACACCACGTCACCAGCTTTGACTCCGACAACCTCGACGTCAGGAGCCCCGGTGTCGCTGATCACCGGGATGATCTGCTCCAGGCCGTTGCCCATGAGGTCGTAGAGACCCAGCAGGATGCGGTCGCCGTCAGAGGCGGTGACATCCTCAGAGAATCCGCGCTTGTTGATCTTGGCGCCCGGATCCCAGACGTTGGAGAAGTTGCTGACGATGTTGCCGTTGATGGCCAGGTTGTAACCGAAGGCGTTGTCCCACACCCGGCCGGCGAAGGTGACGTCCTGCGACGGCGTGGTGATGTAGATGGCACCATCCTCGGCGATACGCGGACGATCCAGCTCGATGCCGGGCACCCGGCTGTCGTAGAACACTCGCCATGCACTCTCAAGGATCTTGGCGTCCTTGGTGGTGTCGGTGACGGTGTAGCTGATCTTCGTCAGGCCCTGGTTGATCGGCACCTTGACGGAGAAGTGCAGCTTGGAATCGAGCTGAACCTCCTTGCCCTCGATCGTGACGGACTTCGGAGCACGGTTGAAGGTACCCGAGATCGTGTAGGTGCGAGGGTTCGACTTGGTGTCGACGTTGGGATCCTTGCCGTCCAGGAAGACGTTCTGCTGGCCGAACGGGGAGTTCGGATCAGCCATGGCCGGGTTGTCGAAGGTGATGCGCAAGGCGTTGTCCTCGGAGACCGGGCGGTCGAGAGGCAGGGGGACGGTGGTGACGTTCACTCCGTCATTGGCAGCCACGACGACCTGGGTGGCTGACTTGCCCGGGGCGACGGTCGCCTTGAAGGTGCCGTCAGCATTCGCCTGGACCTTCTTGCCGTCGATCATGACCGTCAGCGGACGACGCTGGTCGCCAACCTTGGCCTGGTCGTCGGAGACGGTGCCCGAGACGTCGACGGTGCCGTCCTCCTTGATGGTGACGAGGCTCTGCGAATTGCGAGCGGCGTCAGCGGTGAGCTGCGGGCCCTTGAGGTCGACGTCGATCCACGTCGTGGAGCGGTCGAGGACCTTGCCGGCGGCGTCGTAGGCGACGATCTCGTAGCTGTTGTGTCCCTCGGTCCATCCGACCATCGCGGTGAAGTGGTGGTCGGCGTCGATCGTGGCGTCAACCCCGGTGACGATCACCTTGGCAACCTGGGCGGAGACGACACCGCGGATAGGCAGGGTCTTGTCCTTGCGCAGGAAGGCCTGCTTCTCGACCTGGAACAAGCTTGAGGAGTCGGGGGTCTCGGCGTTGACGACGGCACCCTGGGGCAGGGAGTCGGGGGTGGCCAGGACAGTCTTGTCGAGCATGACGACGGAGGTCGCGGTGTTGAAGGCGCGGTCGACGGCAGTGAGCTGCACGTACTTGGCCGCAGCCGGGTTCGCAACGGTGAAGACGGTCGCGCCGGGCACCGACTTGGTGTCGGCGGTCAACATCTTGCCCGAGCCATCGCGCGCGGCGACCGGGCCGGCACCCGAACCCGCCTCGGTCACCTTGACGATGACCGAGGCGGTGCCGTCGGCGTTGGCGCGCACCGAGGTGGCGAGCTTCGGGGCGGTGACGTCGAGGACGAAGGGCATCTCGACGGTCTGCCAGCTGAAGTTCGGCGACAGACGAGCCTGCACCTTGAAGGTGTACTTGCCCTCGGGAGCGGTGACGAAAGCGGCCTTCTTGGCGTCCCACACCTTGCCGTCCCAGCCGCGATCGGGATCACTCTCGGCGGCGTTGGTCCGGATGCCGGCGAGCCTGCTCAGCAGCATGTGCTGCAGGTCGCGGTCCGAACCGAGCTCGCGGACGGTCTTGCCGTTGGCGTCGACGACGGAGAACTTGAGCTCCTGGGCCGAACGCAGCAGCAGGGTCTGGGCGAAGATGGTGTCGAGCATCCCGTCGCCGTTGGGGGAGAAGAAGTTGGCTCCCACGCCGCGCTCGATGGTCATCGAGCCATAGGCCTTGCTGGCCAGGACGGTCTTGTGCGGGTTCTTCTCGCCGAAGACCTGGGACATCAGCGACGGCGTCTTGGAGTAGACGGGGGTGTCGATGATGTTCTCGGCGTTCCAGTCGCCGACGAAGCCCATGTAGGGCAGGGCCAGATCGGGCTGGGACGGATCAGTGGACGAGAACTTGAACCAGCCCTCGATCCAGTGGGCGTCACCGGTCTTCGGGGTGACGGTCCAGGAGACGTTGGCGGTGCCGTGGGCCGGAACCGTCACGGTGTTGGTCGCGGCGGTCGCCTTCTCGCTGGTCGAGCACGAGGTCAGCGGGTTCTCACCGCTGTGATCCTCATTGACGACGCAGGTCTGGCTGGTGGTGAAGGTCTGCGGCTTGTCACCGAGGTTGGTGAGGACGACGTTGACCTTGCGGGCCGAGGTGATCTCCTTGAGAGCGGCGTTGGGCTTGCCGTTGACCGTCGCCAGGACGCGGGTCTTGGCGGCACGGTCGACCTGGGCGAGGCCGGCGCCGATCTGACGGGGAGCCAGCGGCACACTGTTGGAGTACGTGAGGATCTCGGCGGTGTTCGACATCGCGGTGCGCAGGGTGGAGTCCGCTGCGACACGGGAGAGGCCAGGGTTGGTCTTCTTGAGGGACTGCAGCATGAGGGCCGACAGTCCGGCGACGTTCGGGGTGGCCATCGAGGTACCCGACATGACGCCGTACTTGTTGTCGTTGAGGGTCGAGTAGACCGATCCGCCGATGCCGGCGATCTCAGGCTTGAAGTTGAGGTCCGGGGTGGCACCCCACGAGGTGAAGCTCGAGGCGAGCAACGGATCGGGGTTGTCGACCAGCTTGTTGGACTTGGTGAGCTGGATCGACACCTCTTTGCCGGACTTCATGACGTCGGCGAGCTTCTGGCCGTCGTCATGTCCCATGCCCGAGACCGGGACGGTGGAGCCTTCGATACCTGCCATGCCGGGGATATCGTTCCCGCCGCCGGCATTGTTGAAGATGATGACACCGGTCGCACCCTTGGCGACGGCGTTCTTCACCTTGTCGGCGAAGGAGATCTCACCGCGCTCGATGAGGGCCCAGTTGCCCTTGACCTCGGCGGGGACCTGGTCGGGCTTGCCGATGCCGGCAGCGACCAGCGTGTGAGTCTCGAAGTCGGCGGGGCCAGCCTGCTGCTGGTATCCAACGTCGGCGGAGCCGCCCTCCCAGGTGGCCTTCGCGGCAGTGACGACCTTGTGGACGTTGTTGATGGAGGCGACGGACCATGCGGCCGGGGCAGCTGCGGGGCTACCGAGAGCTCCGTTGTCGAGGAGCCCGAGGGCGTCGACCTCGTTGCCCTGGGCGGAGGTCGACAGGCCGTCGTTGCCGGCGGCGACGATGACCTGGACGCCGGCGTGCTGGGCGTTGGCGATGGCGAGGGCCTCGCCCTGGTCGGCGGAGTCCACGCCATCGGCCGAGCCGAGGGACATGTTGATGACGTCGGCGCCGCGTCGCACCGATTCCTCGATGGCGGCGACGATGTCATCGGTGTAGGCCGATCCGGACTTGGCGGGATCGTTGGAGAACACCTTCATGGCGAGCAACTGGGCCTCGGGGGCGGCGCCGTTGACGCGTCCATTGGTGACGGCGTCAGCGTCAGCCCCACCGTTGGCAGCCACGATGCCGGCAACGTGCATGCCGTGCTGGGAGGCAGTGGTGTCCTTGGCGTTGGTGTTGCGGTCGGCGAAGTTGTAGCCATAAGGCACCTTGTCGGTGAATCCGTCAGCAGCCTTGAGCTTGGCGCCGGCCTTGCCCTCGGCGTCGAGACGCATGTCCTGGTGCTTGATGTCGATACCGGTGTCGACGATGGAGACGACAGTGCCTCGTCCGTCGAGTCCGGTCTTGCGAGCTGCGGTGGCCCCGGTCGCCAGGTTGGCGTCGTCATCGACCGGCTTGTAAGCGCGCACCGGCTTGACGGAGGCGACGCCTGGCTGGGCCTCCAGAGCGGGGATGTCAGAGGTCTCCACCCAGGCCGAGAACCCCTTGAGGAGCATGCCGAATCGGCGGTCAACCTTGATCGGGACCTTGGACTGAATGGCACTGATGGTGCGGCTCAGCTCGGCGAGATTGGTCTTCTCAACTCCGCGTCCGGAGGGCTGCCCCTTCAGCAGTACGATGACCTTGACCTTCTCGGACTGTTTCTGAGCCGCGGGAGGGGGAGAGAGGGGCGGTGGTGTTGGACTCGGGGCGGCCATCGCGGCCGGAGTAGCTGCCAGCGCCAGCGCAACAATGCCTGCGAGCAGTCCTCCTCCTCGAGATGTACGCATATGTGTGACCGTCTTTCTTTGACACTGCGGCCGGACCTCCCGGGCTCGCATACGTGGCAGACAGATTGTCCAAAGATCTGGCACAGCAGACATGGTGCCCGTATGTCGGATCCTCGGGTGCAGTTCCGGCCGCTTTGGGGAGAACTCTGTCGGATCGCCCCGATGAGCGCGAGACCTCGAAGAAGAAATTGATGAAATCGTTACCAACTGCTTAGGGCGACCTAAGTGGCCTCGCGCTACGCGGATCATGGATTCTGGGCGTCATGGAGGTGAGGCGGCCGGCGATGAGTCCCGAGGATTCGGAGAACGACGACCCAGCCGGTATGCTGCTCAATTGGCTGTCCACAGTGGCGGCTGGCCGGTCGGGCAGACCCCGATCGGTGGCATTCGCCCTCCTGCCACGGGATGTACTCGTGGCCGCTGAGACCAGAGGAGGTGGAGTCAGCGTATGCGTAAGTACGAGGTCATGATCATCATTGATCCGACCGCCGAGGAGCGTCAGGTCGATTCCCTCATGGAGAAGTACCTGAAGGTCATCACTGACGAGAAGGGCACCGTCGACAACGTCGACGTGTGGGGCAAGCGCCGCCTGGCCTACGACATTCAGAAGAAGTCGGAAGGCATCTACGTCGTCATCAACGCGACCTGTGAGCCCGCAACCATCCAGGAGATGGACCGTCTTCTCGCCATCGACGAGAAGGTCATGCGCACCAAGGTCATGCGTCCCGAGATCCACTGAGGATCGAGGACCCGCGCTGTTCGCCGCTGTCCTTCGGGAGATTCCGAAGACTGTCCTAGGTGAGCGGCACACTGGAACCATTGATTCGCAAAACCCCGAACCGCGGAGAGTGACATGGCTGGCGAAACACCCATCACGGTGATTGGCAACTTGACTGCTGATCCTGAGCTGCGCTTCACCCCTAACGGGGTGCCTGTCGCGAATTTCACGGTGGCATCGACCCCGCGAACCTTCGACCGACAGACCAACGAGTGGCGCGACGGTGAGGCAATGTTCCTCAACTGTTCCGTGTGGCGCCAGTTCGCCGAGAATGTCGCCGAGTCCCTCTCCAAGGGCATGCGTGTCATCGTCAACGGCAACCTCAAGGCTCGCTCCTACGAGGACCGCGACGGCAACCGTCGTACCTCCTACGAGATCGACGTCAACGAGGTGGGTCCGTCGCTGAGGTTCGCCTCGGCCAAGGTGGCTCGCAACCAGTCCTCCGGCGGAGGCAACTGGGGTGGCAATGCTGGTGGCGGCCAGGGCGGCAACTGGGGCGGAAACCCCGGTGGCGGCAATGGCGGCTGGTCCGGCGGTAATGGCGGCCAGAGTGGTAATTGGGGTGGAAACTCCGGTAACCAGGGGTCCTATAACAACGGTGATGCCAACCGCGGCGGCGGAGTCGATCCCTGGGCCTCGGCCCAGACCGATGAACCCCCGTTCTGATCGATAGGTCTCTGATCGGGAGATCCGATCCGCCGATCACCGGCGTCATCGATACAAGAAACATCAGGTTCGGTGCCCCGCATGGGGCCACGGACAAGGCACATTCCGGCGAGAGCCGGGCTTTCACACGAAGGAGAGCACCACAATGGCCGGTCCACAGCGCAAGTCTGTGAACAAGAAGAAGGTCGTCCCCGTCAAGACCGTGCACATCGGCGCGGTTGACTACAAGGACACTGCCCTGCTGCGCAAGTTCATCTCTGAGCGAGGCAAGATCCGCGCTCGTCGCGTCACCGGGCTGTCGGTCCAGGATCAGCGCAAGGTCGCCATCGCGATCAAGAACGCCCGCGAGCTCGCACTGCTCCCGTACGCCTCGACGGCTCGCTGAGAAGGGAGAAAGACATGAAGCTCATTCTCACTGCTCCGGTGGCCAAGCTCGGTGTCCCCGGTGACATCGTTGAGGTCAAGGACGGTTACGGCCGTAACTTTCTGCTGCCGCAAAACTACGCCATCAAGTGGACGCGCGGTGCTGAGGCCCAGATCAAGGACATCACCCGCGCCCGCGAGGCCAAGGAGATCAACTCCAAGGAGGAGGCCGAGCAGGTCCGTTCTCAGCTGGAGCACCTGGTCGTCCAGGTGACCGTCCAGGCCGGCGAGAGCGGTCGTCTGTTCGGTGCCGTCACCCCTGCCGACATCGCCCTGGCCGTCAAGAAGGCTGGTGGCCCCGCCCTCGACAAGCGGACCATCGAGATCAGCAAGCCGATCAAGACCATCGGCAAGCACACCGTCGGCGTCAAGCTGCATGACGCCATCAAGGGTCACGTCACGGTGGAGACCGTTCCTGCCGCGTGATCTGATGCACACGCAGACATGAAGGAGGGCACCCATGTGGGTGCCCTCCTTTTGTTGCGTCACCACCGGCGAAAGTCATGACGAAGCCTGACTCCATTGTGTGCCGCGCGGGGGTTACCGCATGGCCACTGGGGGTCAGCGGGCTGCCGGCGGGGGCGTTTCATCGTTGTGTGTCCAGGCGTGCCCTTGCTCGTGATCGAGATGGGTGGCCGTCTTGTTCTTGAGCCCGAAGATGTAGATCAAGGTCGAGATGAAGGTCAGGGTCGTCACGTAGACGATGAACCACGTCACGTTGTCATGTTCCTTGAAGGCCTCGTAGATGAGCGGGGCAGTGCCACCGAAGCAGGAGTTGGCGAGGCCATAGCCGAGGCCGACACCGAGGGCGCGAATCTTGGCCGGGAAGAGCTCGGACTTCACTAGGGCGTTGATCGAGGTGTAGCCGGTCAGGATGATGTAGCCGACGAACAGCAGGCCGAAGGCGCCGAAGGGATTGGTGGCCTTGGGGAGGAAGGCGATGAGCACCCACGTGTAGCAGACGGCGCCCACGCCGAAGAAGACCAGCAGCGGTTTGCGGCCGATCTTGTCGGAGATGAGGCCGCCGACTGGCTGCAGGCACATGAGGAAGATCAGCGCGATGAGGTTGACGGTGGTCGCCGTCATTGCCTGCTCCTTGAAGGTGGACTTCACGATGGCGGGGGCATTCACCGAGTAGGTGTAGAAGCAGACGGTGCCGCCCATGGTGATGAGGAAGACCAGCAGTAGCGGCTGCCAGTGATCGACCAGCAGGGTGCGCATCGTGCCGGAATCGCGGTCCAGGCCCGTGCGAATGTTCTCCAGATGCTCCTCGGTGAGGGATTCGTCCATGGTGCGTCGCATCCAGAGTACGACGACGGCCGCGAGGCCACCGATACCGAAGGCGATACGCCAACCCCAGGTGGCGATCTGGTCGTGGGTCAACGTTGCGGTCTCGATGAGCAGGACGGCCTGGGCGATGACCTGGCCACCAACGAGGGTGACGTACTGGAAGGATGACAGGAAGCCGCGACGATTAGGAACAGCCGCTTCCGACATGTACGTTGCGGAGGTGCCGTACTCGCCACCGGTGGCGAATCCCTGGACAATACGGCAGATGATGAGGAGCGCCGCGGCCCACATACCAATCTGGTTGCGAGAAGGAAGGATCGCCACAACCAATGAGGCGGAGGCCATTACCAGAACCGAGAAGGTGAGGGCGGAGCGACGTCCGTGCCGGTCGGCCCAGCGCCCGAAGAACCAAGAACCCAGCGGACGCATGAGGAAGGTGATGGCGAACACGGCATAGACGTAGATGCGCGAGTTCTTGTCCTCAGGGCTGAAGAACTGGTTCTGGAAATATGTTGCGAAGACCGTGTAGGTGTAGACGTCGTACCACTCGACGAGGTTTCCCAGGCACCCTTTGAGAGTGTTGAGTGCAGCCCGTCCGAGGCTGTGTTCCTCACGGACCAGTTGTGTTTCACGTGCCACTGTTGGCGCCTCCTTTGGCATCGTGATCGGAACTATGCCGTAAATGGGTGGAAAGTGTGACGTTGGTAACAGATTTGTAACAAGATTGGGGTGAGGTGTGACAGAAGACAGCGACTGGCAGCCTGGCGTTGTGTTCACTCACACGTTGTCCCTCACCCTCGATGACGAGGCCCAGGAGGTACTTCGTGATGTCCGGAACCAGCTCATGGCAGCGGGGATTCCGGTGCTGCGCGAGCCTGCCCACGTCACGGTGGCGGCGGTCTCGACCATGAATGGAGTTGATTCTGATCTCGTCGACGTCGGGTGGCCGGAGCGAGTGACGCTGACGACCTCGTGCCAGTTGCCGAATTCTGATGGTGTGGTGGCGCTGTGCCCTCACCACCCAACTCGCCCCGACGTCACCCGCCCTGAGGTGGCCTGGTCGGACACCAGCGTCCCTGCCCCCGCCGCTGTCTCTGGCCCCCTCACCCCCACGACGATTTCTGACACCTCGCAGGGAGAAGGTGCCGAATCGTGCTCCTCTCCGGCTGCGGCTGACGTTTTTCGCGCCTCGCGGGTTCCGGAGACGCTCCGGAGACCCCATGAGGCTCTGCATCGTCGGTTGACCGAGGTGGGCGTTACCGCTTTCAACTACTACGGGCCACGGTGGTGGAATCCCCACGTCACGATGGGGTACCAGGTTCCGCCTGAGTTACGGGGCAGAGCAGTCGAGTTCCTGGCCGATGTCGTGCCTCTCGAGGTCGGGGTGATGGGGATTTCCGTCTGGTGCGTCGGGAATGGTCAGACGTACGCCCTGTGGCCTTGACCTGGCGGTGAAAATCGCCGAGGAGTATCAGCCGTCGCCTTGGACGCCTTGTCGGAAGGCATTACCGGGGGCTGGCCTCTTCCTGAGGGCTCTCACTGTCCAGAGCGGCAAAGGGGATGGCCCAAGAGGCCGATTCGGCTAGTCCGCGTGACCCGTGAGGACGAAAATTGTCGCGTCAGGTGGGGGAGATTCACAGCAGTGATGCCCCTTCATCTGGGGTGCCATTTTTCGTCACCCCGGAGTTTTTGGGTGCTCCTCGTAGGCTCGAGACATGAACATGTCCGATGACATCGTCAAGGCCTTCAACGATCAGATCACCCTCGAACTCACCGCTGACATGACTTACCGTCAGCTGGCCATCGAGGCCGACGCTCAGGACCTCTCCGGCGTGGCCACGTGGCTACGCCACCAAGCGGACGAAGAGATCGTTCACGCCAACAAGTTCATCGACCACGTCCTCGATCGCGGAAACCACCCGCGCATCGGAACCATCGAAGCTCCCGAGGTCGAGCCCGGTCTGTCCCCGCTGGAGATCTTCCAGACGGCCCTTGCCCATGAGGAGAAGGTCTCCGAGGCCATCCGTGAGCTCTACCGTTCCTGCACCTCAGCCGGCGACATCGACGCCATTCCGTTGCTCCACTGGTTCATTGACGAGCAGATCGAGGAGGAGTCGACCGTCGGCGAGATCGTCGGTCGGATCGAGCTCATCGGGGACGACGGTCCAGGCCTGCTTCGGCTGGACGCCGAGCTCGGCTCTCGCAATGTGGATTCCACCGAGAACGCTGAATGACGTTAAGTCACGCGGGGTTCGCCCGCGTGATATGACGATGCGCGTGGGCCCATGCTGGTGCAGCTTATGGTCGCCACTGTGAGGAAGTTGTGCGCATGACGACCGTGGTCGTAGGTGGGATGTCTCAGCCCCGACCACGGTCATTGATGTCAGGCGACAGGGTATTTGCACAGCAGAACTGTCGGTATCTCCGTCTATGGTGTGAGCCCGGATGCAGTGACGTGGATCAGCGCCTGCCGCATCCGCACGACCCCCAATCGAGAGGTTTTCATCCGTGAACTGGCTGCACGCCGTCATCCTTGGCATTGTCGAGGGCATCACCGAGTTCTTGCCTGTCTCCAGCACCGGCCATCTCCGTATCGTCGAGAAGCTGCTGGGGTACGACATCCAGGGCGCCGGGATCACTGCCTTCACCGCGATCATCCAGGTCGGCGCGATCATCGCCGCCATCATTTACTTCTGGTCTGACATCGTGCGCATCGTCGTCGCGTGGTGCAAAGGTCTGGCCCACAAGGAGGACCGCAGCGATCCGGATTACACCCTCGGTTGGGGCATCATCCTGGGCTCGATTCCGGTGGGCATCGTTGGTCTGTTGTTCAAGGACGCCATCGAGAACACCCTGAGTTCCCTGTGGGTGGTCGCCATTGCCCTCATCGTCTGGAGTGGCGTGATGTGGCTGGGTGACCGTCAGTCAGAACTCGACCGTGGCATGAAGGAAGTCGGCATCGTCGACGCCACCGTCATTGGCTGCTTCCAGGCACTGGCTCCGCTGTTCCCCGGTATCTCCCGTTCGGGCGCGACGATTTCTGCCGGTCTGTTCCGCAAGTTCGATCGCGCGACCGCAACTCGCCTGTCGTTCTTCATGGGTATCCCGGTGCTCGTGGCTGCCGGTATCTACGAGACCATCTCGGCCGCCAGTGACATTTCCACCGCCAGCGGAGGAGGCAATGCGATTGGTTGGGGGCCGACGATTCTGGCGACGGTGGTCTCCCTCATCGTGGCTTACGCCTCCATCGCATGGCTACTGAAGTTCGTCTCCTCGAACAAGTTCACCGGCTTCATCTGGTATCGCATCGTCGTGGGTCTCGTCATGATTGGCCTCATCGTGACCAACGTGGTCACCGCCTGATCATTATCTGACGCGTCGAGGGCCGGCCTGCTTCAAGCAGGCCGGCCCTCGACGCTGTGTGCGTAGATCACCCAGGTTGTGAACCTCCCTCAGTCTCCCGACTCAGCTTCCATCGAGCGGTTGAAGTCCTGCTTCATGGCGCGCCATCCGTCAGCGTCGCGCCCGGCGAACCAGTAGGCCGATAGCTGCACCCTCTCCCTGGGCAGTCCACGCTCGAGGCGCAGATGACGGCGCATGGGACGGACCATCGCGGCCTCTCCATGAACGAAGGTGTGGACGTCGTCGGGTAGGGCAAGGCCTCGGACGGTGGCGACAATTCCTACGGGATCGCGGGGAGCCGGCACGATCGTGATGCGGTCGTTCTCGGGGAGGGGGTAATGGTGATGCCCGTCGACGAGGACGACGGTGGCGCGGGCCGATTCCGGCAGGGCAGTGAGGGTATTCGCCACTGCTGGGAGAGCGACCGCGTCGGCGACGGCGAGCAAGTGGGTGAGGTCCGAAGGCATCTGCCAGTGGCCTCCCGGCCCCCTCACTGCAACCTCGTCCCCGGGCTCGACGATTTTCGACCACTGGGATCCGGGGCCGTCATGGGCGTCCGCCTTGGTCTCGGGCCCGAACTGCAGGACATCTATGCCCCACGACCCGTCATCGGACCAGCGGCGGCGGGTATATGTGCGCAGCAGAGGATAGGAGTCATTGCTGATAGGTGTGCGGAGGTTGGACCCGTCGGACGGCAGGGCGATCTTGACGTGATCGTCGACCGAGGTGATGGGCGGCATGTCACACGGCTCGAAGTCGATCGAGATGACGTTGGGGATGTCGTGGCGAACCTCGCGGACCCGCGCCAGACGCTGGACTTTGACCATGCGGCCAGGCTACATCAATTACGAAAATATGACGTTGCCAAATATGTGCGAGTCCGGTGTCACAGGGCGAGGGGCCGTCATCAGGGGTCCGGCACCGGCATTCCTCGGGGGTTATCCACAGGTTTATCCACCAACTGGGGACAACTCACACAGGTGTAATTCGGCCAGTGTGGTTCGTCATGGGCCTTGCCGAAGGTGCGAAGACTGTCCTCGTGGACAAGGACCACAGCCCCGAGGCATCCCTGCTTCCTAAGGCGGCTCCTTCGTTGCCAAGTGCGAAAAATGTCAGCCGAGATAGGGGAGGGAACACTGGAGTGCCTGGCCTCGACCTCGGCTGACAAAAACTACCGCGCAGTCAACGAGTGCGGGCAGTGGGCGTGACCACCTTGGGCAATTGACGAGCACGACGGGCTCGGGCAACCGACCCGTGTAACCAGCTCGTGCGAACAACCCGGGCAACCGACGACGATCGTCAGTCGCCCGGCATGACGTCAGGACAGTACAGCGTCGGGAACCGCCTTGGTCGACACTGCCCGACTGTCGCGAGGATGAACCTCGGTCGGGGCTGGTTTCTTGGCCAGGGAACGCTGTCGAATGCGCGTCGCGATGTTCGTACCGGCCAGCACAACCAGGAACACCACACCGGAGACCGCCGACATCATGGACGAGGTCGCCAGGTCCCAGATCTTTGCCAGCTCGAATCCGACAATGGCCGAAACCACCGCCACGACGATGGTCCACCCCACCATCCGACGCAGGGTCTTCGCCATCAAGAGCGCGGTGGCCGGCGGAGCAATCATGAGTGCGACGACGAGGATCGACCCCACCGCGTCGAAGCACACCACCACCGTGAGGGCGATGAGACACATGAGGATTCCGTTGGTCAGTCGGACCGGCAGGCCCATGGTGCGAGCAAGCTGCGGGTCAAAGGTCGCCACCGCGAGCACCCTCCGCATCGCGAAGAGGACGATCGCGGTGATGGCACACACCACGATCTCCTTCCACATCGTGATGGGGCCGATGTCGATCGTCCCGAACACGATGTGATTCACCGATAGTGCCTGCAAGTTGATGTTGCCAGCGAGAATCGTCGACTCGTCGATGTGAACCTCTGTCAGCACCGTCGACAGCAGGATCACACCGATGGAGAACAGCACCGGGAAGATCAGCCCTTGGCTGGCATCGCCGGTGACCAGTCCGGTGCGGGCCAGGCACCCGGCACCAATGACGACCACCAACCCCATGAGGGTGGCGATGACAACCAGCAGCGGGGAGTTCAATGACCCTGAAAGCAGCGCTCCGATGGCGATACCCGGCAGCACCGCGTGGGACATCGCGTCGACGAGCATCGACTGGTGGCGCAGCACGAGAAAGATCCCGGGTACCGAGCAGGTGACAGCCGTGACGATGGCCAACAGCAGGATGGACGTGATGAGTGGCATGTCAGTTCCCCTCTGCCTGTGCCGCCAGTGCGCGGCGCCGCGACACCCGGATCTGGGTCAGTGACCGATGCGGAGAAAAGAGCATCGAGAAGGCGAACACGACGAACAGCACGACGACGATCACCGGTCCGGTCGGCACCCGGCCCATGCACACGGCCAGGTATGAGCCGGCAGCTCCGCAGACCGCTCCCAGGATCGCGGCGAGGACGATCATGGTGTGCATGTGTCGCACCCACAACCGAGCCGCGGCCGCCGGCATGATGGCGAAGGCGATCATGAGTACGAGTCCCACGGTCTTGACCCCGATGACGATGGATGTCGTCGTCACGAGGAACAGAATCGTCGAGACGGTCCGCCCGGAGTATCCGGACATCGTCGCGAAGACTGGATCGAAGATGAAAAGTGTCAGCCCACGCCAGGTGAATGCCGCTACTCCGACCGCGATGAGTCCGAAGACGAGGATGACGATGTTGTCCTCAGTCGTCAGAGTGGCCGCGTTGCCGAAGAGGTAGGTGTTGATCCCCTGACGGTTGGGCAGGGTGGACTGGGCGATGATGCGCAGCCCGACCATGCCACCGCCGTAAAAAAGTGCCAGGCAGATTGCCATCGCCGCGTCGATACTCACACGGGAGTGGGCGCTGATGACGTTGGCCAGCAGGGCCGCGAGCGCTGAGGAGATGACGGCGCCGATGGTCAAGGTGGCCATGGAGCGGCCGTTGACGTTGAACACCGCTGTCGACACGATGAAGGCCCCGACGACCCCGGCTATCGCGGAGTGGCCGATGACGTCGGCCAACAGGGACTGCTTGCGCTGGTAGAGCAGGCACCCCAGCCCGCCAGAGAACAATCCGATGAGGACCGTGCCGATGAGCATCGTCCGATAGGTGTAGCTGCCGAAGAACTCCGAGGCAGGCACGATCTCGGCAAGAATGAGGGCGCTCATCGTGCCCCCGTGAAGATGTCGTCGCTGATGCCGTAGGCGGTGTGTACCGTCTCGGTGGTGAAGGCCTCGGCGAGAGGGCCGACCGAGACCACCTTCCCCTCGGCCAGCAGGCACGCCCAGGTACAGATGTCGGCCACACTAGCGAGATTGTGATGGACGATGACGAGTGTTTTCCCCTCCGAAACGAGCATGTCAAGAACTGACATCAGGGTGCGCTCGCTGGCGGCGTCGACCCCGGCGAAGGGCTCGTCCATGAACAAGAAGTCGGGACGCTGGGCCAGGATGCGTGCCATGAAGGTCCGCTGTTTCTGCCCACCGGAGAGTTCAGTGATGTGCCGGTCGGCATATTTCGCAATGCCGACGGTCTCCAGCGACTCCCGGACGATCTGCTTCTCTGCAGTTCCGGGACGCTTGAACCACCCGAGCCTCCCGAAGGTTCCTTGAGCGACGACGTCCCCCACCGTCGCCGGGTAATCCCAGTCGACGTCAGCGGCCTGCGGCATGTACCCGATGCGGCGACGCATCTGGTTGAGGGGCTTCCCAAAGATCTGGACGGATCCGGTGAGGGTGGGGATGAGTCCGAGAATGGCCTTCATGAGGGTGGACTTACCAGCCCCATTGGGGCCAAGGAGGGCCAAGGCCTCACCTGTGGGCAAGCTGAGGCTGGTGTGGGACAGAGCGATGTTGTCCTGATATGCGACGGTGAGGTCGTCAACCTCGAGGGCTGCTGGTTCGGCTAAGGACATTGGCTTCTCCTTGTGGACAGGTGCCGCCCACCTGCTCATGGGCGGCACCGTTGCGCTCACTTGAGGGCGTTGGTGATCGTTTCGGCGTTGTACTGGAAGACGCCCAGGTAGGTGTCGACCGGGGCCTTCTCGCCGAGGGAGTCGGCGTACAGCGGCTTGTCGGAAACGGTCACGGATCCACCTTTGGCGGCCACGGCCTCCTTGAGGTGTTTGATGGCCTCAGGGTTCTTGAGGTTGTCCTGGAAGATTGTCTTGATCTTCTTGTCGGCGATGAGCTTGGCGAGGTTGTCCATCTGAGCTGCGCTCATCTCGGACTCCGAGGAGACGAAATCGGTGGCGTGAATCTCGATGCCGTAGGTCTTGCCGAGGTAGTTGAAGGCGTCGTGACCGGTGACAAGGATGCGGCGATCCTTGGGGATCTGGTTGAAGAGTTCGCCGGCCTTCTTCTTCCCCTCATCGATCTTCTTGTTGTAGGCCTCGCCGTTCTTCTTGTAGGTGTCAGCGTTGGTCTTGTCGATCTCGCCCAGCTTCTTGGCGGTGGCAATCACGACGTACTTCCAGTTGTCGGGGGAGTTCCACACGTGGGGGTCGTGGCCCTCGATTTTGCCGTCCTCCTCCCAGGGGAGCAGATCGGACTCGGGAATGGACTCAGCGGCGGGGACCTGCTTGTTTCCGAGCTTGTCGAAGTGGTCCATCATGTGGTGTTCCATGTCATGGCCGGTCCAGACCACGGCGTCGGCCTTCTCGATGGCCTCGATGTCACCGGTGGAGAGCTCCTGGGTGTGGGGGTCGCCGCCGGGCTTGACGAGCACCTTGACCTTGGCGTCAGGGGCGATGTTGTGGACGGCGTCTCCGAGGTATCCGGTGGAGGCAACGACGTTGAGAGCCTTCTTGCTGGAATTGCCGGATCCAGAGTCGGACTTCTCGGTGGAACAGCCACCGATGCCGGCGGCCATGGTCAACGCTGCGACGACGGCAGCCGCCGATCGAAGGATGGAGGACTTCATGAGCCTGGCTCCTAGGTTGTGTGAGATGTGTGCTCGTGCGGTTACATGAGCAGACGAGACCTTAGCAAAGGTGAGCCTTACCTAATAGTTGGGGGTGGGGGTTTGTCAGGTGAGCCTCGATTGTCGTTCGCGCTCGATGTCGTGGTGAGGGTGGCCAATGGACCCGCGACGACAGGAGGCCAGGTCAGTGACGGTTCCAGAGCTTTTCGGAGATCCGGATCAATGGCCTGACGATGACCTCATCGCGATCACCGGGGCTCTCAGCCCCCACCTGGTGCTGGCGGCACTCCATGAGGGTGTCTTTCCCATGCCCGTCACTGACGAGGAGGTGCCCCCCGGAGTTCCAGGGGGCGACAGCGTGGTGGTCTCCCATGTATCGAGGTGTTCTGCTTCCCGGTCATCTCAAGGTCGCTCGCAGTTTGCGCAAGACAACCAAGCACCAGACGACGACCGTCGATCGCGCCTTTGGCGACGTCATCGCACGATGTGCTGACCCGGATCGTCCCTACGCCTGGATCGATGACCGCGTCATCGAGGCGTATGGCTACCTCCATGAGCGAGGCTGGGCCCATTCGGTGGAAACCTGGGACGACAAGGGTCGCCTCGTGGGCGGGCTCTATGGCGTCAGTGTGGGCGGACTGTTCAGTGGTGAATCGATGTTCCACGACCCTCGACACGGGCGCGACGCCTCCAAGACTGCTCTGTTGGGGTTGGTGTGTGAACTCGGTTCGAGATTGCTGGACGTGCAATGGAGCACCCCGCACCTGGCCAGTCTCGGCGTCACCGAGGTTGACCGGGCGGAATACCTTGACCTTCTTGATGATGCCCTGGATCGTCCGGCTCCGCAGTGGACGAGCCCCGATGATCCGGCGTGGGATGGCGTCCAGCTCCTCGATCGGCTGCGAGAAGTGCCCGCCTGACGGAGTCGGGGCCACTGTGATGACCACGTGGATAGTCTGACGGCGTGTACGGATATTTCGGCCCCGCAGGCACTTTCACCCATCAGGCACTCAAGACTCTCGGCCACGTCGACGCTCGCCCCTATGCGACGGTTGGCGCCGCATTGCAGGGAGTTGTCGACGGCGACGTCGAGGCGTCGTTGGTTCCCATTGAGAACTCCGTCGAGGGTGGTGTGAGCGCGACCCTGGACACTCTCGCTGCCCTGGGTGGTTTGCAAATCGTTCGCGAGGTCGTCATTCCGGTGCAATTCAATCTTTACGTTCGGTCTGGGACGTCGTTGGCGTCGATCCGTCACGTCGTGACCCACCCTCATGCCGCGAATCAGTGCCGGGACTGGCTTGCCGCCAACCTCCCGGAGCACGCCGAAATCGCCCAGGGCGGGTCGACTGCCTCCGCGGCGAAGGAGGTGTCGGATCCACGGTCCCGTTTCGATGCCGCCGTCTGCGCCGAAGTTGCTGGAACGATGTACGGATTGACAGCTGTGGCACAGGGAATTGCGGACAATCCGGATGCCGTCACGAGATTCATTTTGGTTGCGAGAAGTGGGCAGATGATTGCTCGGACGGGGGACGATCGCACCACTGTTGTCGTCGTTCCCCCGAGCGATCATCCAGGTGCCTTGTTGGAGATCCTGCAACAGTTCTCTTTCCGCAAAATTAATTTGTCGAGAATTGAATCAAGGCCAACCAAGGATCGTCTCGGTGAGTACTGCTTCTCCATTGATGCCATTGGCCACGTCGCGGATGAGAGGATGGCTGCTGCGCTCAAGGGGTTGTATCGGATCAGCCGTCAGGTGATCTTCCTCGGGTCCTATCCAAACGGCTCTAGAAGGGGGTTTGCGTCGCCTGAGGGTCCTGACGTCATCCGCGGCTTCAGTGATGAGGATTACCTGGCGGCGGAGAAGTGGTTCCAGGGGGTCATCGGGAAATGGTGACGTATGCCTCCTCGTCGCGGTCAGGGACCATAACATATCTAGGTTGCCAGAACAAGAGTTTTGGTTAAATGCGATTAACGCAACATGAGCCGATTTGACTGTGGCCCTCAGGTTCGTATCGTTGAAGGCATCAACCGATTCCGCTCGGCTCTCCGAATGGGATTTGGTAGAAATCTAAACGAAAGGACTTGAGAATGCCGACTGACAAGACGCCTACGAACGCCAATATCGACGCTCTTTACGACCGTACCGTTGTTGACCAGTCTGGTGACAAGATTGGCGAGATCGGTCAGGTCTACCTCGACGACGCCTCCGGCCAGCCGGCTTGGGTGACCGTCAAGACCGGTCTCTTTGGACGCAACGAGACCTTCGTCCCGTTCAAGGGCCTCGAGACCTCTGGTGACGAGATCCGCGCTCCCTACACCAAGGACAAGGTGAAGGACGCCCCGAACGTTGACCCGGACGGCCACCTTTCCGAGGATGAGACCGACGAGCTGTACCGCTACTACTCCGATGCCTTCGCCTCAGAGAAGGACACCACCAAGGACGCCAACCCGGGTTACGCGGGCAACGGTGTGTCCGGTGGAGCTGCTGGTGGCGTTGCCGGCCAGAAGGTCGTCGACAAGGAGGGCAACCCGGGCGTTGCTGGGAATGGTGTTTCCGGTGATCGTATTGCCGACGCCAAGACCGAGAAGGCCGCCGACGCCACGCCGCAGACCACTGCTGACCAGAAGTCCCCGGTGGCCGAGGATGGCTCCGTCGTTCGCCACGAGGAGCGCCTCAACGTTGGCAAGGAGCGTGTCGAGACCGGTCGTGTGCGCATCCGCAAGCACATCGTCCATGACACCGAGACCGTCGAGGTTCCGGTCGAGCGCGAGGAGATCCACGTCGAGCGCGTTCCTCTCGACGAGAAGGTCGCCGGTGACGACGTCAAGCTTTCCGAGGGCGCCCAGGACATCGTGACCCACGAGGAGCGTCCGACCATCGACAAGGAGACCGTCGCCGCCGAGAAGATCAAGATCGGCAAGGAGACCACTCAGGACACCCAGACCGTGTCCGGCAAGGTCGCCAAGGAGCAGATCGACATCGATCAGGCCAAGCAGCCGAAGAACAAGTGACGTCGAGGACTCAGGCGATGACGTGATCGCTTGACGACAACGTCGGCAGGGCCCGGGTGGAATCACCCGGGCCCTGCACGTCTCTTGGCCTCTAACTCCTCGCAGGCTCCTGACCGGTAGGATCGGCGACATGATCGATCCCAAGCTCCTGCGAACGGATCCGGATGCCGTTCGCCGCTCCCAGGTCGCCCGCGGCGAGGATCCCTCGGTCGTCGACGACATCGTCGCCGCTGACGAGGCTCGCCGTGAGGCCATCGCCGCCCACGAGAACCTGCGTGCTGAACAGAAGGGGCTGGGCAAACGCATTGCCAAGGCGTCCGGGGGCGAGAAGGCCGAGTTGCTGGCTCGCACCAAGTCGATTGCCAGCGAGGTCTCCGACCTCAAGAAGGCCGCTGACGTGGCTGACGCCAAATTCATCGAACTCGCCAAGACCCTCGGCAACATTGTCATTGACGACGTTCCCGCTGGTGGCGAGGACGAGGGAGTCATCAAGGAGACCGTCGGTACCCCACGTGACTTCGTCGCGGAGGGATTCGAGCCCAAGGACCATCTCGAGATCGGCGAGTCCCTCGGCGCGATCGACATGGAGCGAGGCACCAAGATCGCCGGCTCCCGCTTCTACGTCCTCACCGGCGTCGGCGCCCAGCTGGAGTTCGCCTTGCTGAACCTGGCGATGTCCAAGGCGGCGCAGTGGGGATTCACCCCGATGATCCCGCCGGCCCTCGTCAAGCCCTCGGCGATGGAGGGAACCGGGTTCCTCGGCCAGGCCGCCGACGACGTCTACTACCTGCCCAAGGACGACCAGTACCTGGTGGGAACCTCCGAGGTTGCCCTGGCCGCGTTCCACTCCGACGAGATCCTCGACGACGCCGAGCTCCCGAAGCGCTACGTCGCCTTCTCCCCGTGCTACCGACGCGAGGCCGGCTCCTACGGCAAGGACACCCGCGGCATCTTCCGCGTCCACTGGTTCGACAAGGTCGAGATGTTCGTCTACTGCCTGCCCGATGAGGCGGAGGGCTGGCACGAGAAGCTGCTGAGCTTCGAGAAGGACTTCATCTCGGCCCTGGAAATCCCGTTCCAGGTGCTCGACGTTGCCTCCGGTGACCTCGGCCTCTCGGCTGCTCGCAAGTACGACTGCTACGGCTGGTTGCCGACTCAGAGCCGTTACCGCGAGATCACCTCGACCTCGAACTGCACCACCTTCCAGGCGCGTCGTCTCTCCATCCGCCATCGCGGACCTGACGGGGTCGAACCGTTGGCCACCCTCAACGGCACCCTGTGCGCGATGACCCGCATCATCATCATGCTGCTGGAGAACCACCAACAGGCTGACGGTTCGGTGCGCGTGCCCGAGGCGCTGCGTCCCTACCTTGGTGGGCGTGAGTTCATCGAGCCGCCGAAGTGAGCGACGGGCCGTACTACCGGGAACTGCCCGACGGCACCATCAAGCAGGTCAACCCGTTCACGGGTACGAAGGTGTGGACGGTGCCTGGTCGTGGGGCCCGCCCGCTGAGCAAACCGGCCACGCAGACCCGGGAGCTGACCGGGCACGATCGTCAGGCGGCCTGCGCCTTCTGCTCGGACAACCTGCTGTCGACCCCTCCGGAGAAGACTCGGTTGGTGAAGCGGGAGGGCGGTCTGGTGCGGGGCCATGACCTCATGCGCCGTGTCCCGGCTGATCAGCTCGACGACACCGTCCCGGAGTTCCGACGGATCCCCAATCTCTTCGAGATCCTGTCCTGGCAGTACTGGCAACTCAACTGGGGAATGGACCTTCCGCGGGCCTCGCGCGACTGGCAGGAGGAATACCTGTCGAATCCGCGGGGAGAGGCCCATGTTCGGTCGGTCCTCAACGCCAAGTTCAAGGCGATGGGGTCGGACCAGCGCGGTGAGGACCTCGGCCCTAAGGAGCTGCGGGAGGCCTCTGCGGCCTTCTTCGCCGGGGGACACGACGTCATCGTCGCCAGGCGGCACTACACCGACGAGGGGACGACGACGGCTGACGTCGCGGGATCGGCGAGCCTGACCGTCGACGAGCACCGGGCGTTCATGGCCTTGACCGTCGACTCGATGGTCCAGCTGCACCGACACAACGAGCACGTCCGATACGTGGTGGCCTTCCAGAACTGGCTCAAGCCGGCCGGGGCGTCATTCGATCATCTGCACAAGCAGCTGGTGGCCATTGACGAGGTGGGAGCCGACAACGAGTCGGTGCTGCCCAAGGCCGTCCTAGACCCGGGCATCTTCAATCGCTGGGGGCCAGATTTCGCGGTCGAGCACGGACTGGTGCTGGCCCGTAACGAGGGCGCTGTCATGACTGTCGGTTTTGGTCACAGGTATCCCTCGGTCGAGGTGTGGTCGACGGGCCGCGCCGACCAGCCGTGGCGCGTCGACGATGACGGGATTGACGCCATGTCGGACCTGTTGCACGCCGCCCACGTGGCCGTCAGCGATGATGTGCCGGCCAATGAGGAGTGGCATTACCGTCCGATAGGGACCGGGGTACCGGTGCCGTGGCGGATCATCCTCAAGTTGCGCATCTCTACCCTGGCCGGGTTCGAGGGTGGGACGAAGATTTACGTCAACACCATCTCACCGACGACTCTGACCGCGATGCTGTTGCCGAAGCTCTTTGAGGCGCGGGCGGCCGGACGAATTGCCCCGATGGACCTCGGGGCGGAGTGTCACATCGAGCCGGGGGTGCTGCGTGCAGGGCGGATCGACTGAGGTCGGTTCCCGATGATCGAGGGTAGCCGGCCTGAGTGGCCGGGAGACGATTTCAGAACCAGCGCCCCAGCTCAACCGCGGTGCCACCGTCGGCAAAGCAGGGAGCGACGTCGTCGGCAATGGCCTTGACGGAGTCGGGCGCATCGCCGACAGCGACTCCGCGTCCTGCCCACTGCAACATCTCGACATCGTTGTTACCATCGCCGATGGCCAGGACGTCCTTGGGATCGATGCCCTTGAGACGGCACAGGGTGTCAAGGGCAGAGGCCTTAGTCACACCCTCCGGAGTGATGTCGAGCCAGGCCGACCAGCCGATGACGTAGGAGACGCTGTGCAGGTCGAGGCTGTGGGCGAGGTCGCGGAAGGAGTCGGCATAACCGTTCGGATCGCGGATGATGACGCGCGGGGCCGGGCGGGAGCGCAACTCGTCAATGGTCTCAATGTGAAGTTCGCCCTGCAGTTCCCCGGCGGGGAAGAGCTGGTTGAGGCGGTAACCGACGCCGACCTCTTCGACCGCGATGAGCGCCTGCGGGTAGACGTCCATGACGTGATCGATGATGGGTCGCGGATCAAAGGTGACTTGGGACTCGATCTCGACGGGGGACATCGTCGCGGTGACAGCTCCGTTGGACACCACCGCGTGTCCCCCCTGCAGACCGAGGGCCTCATGGACGGGGATCGCGCCGAAGAGCCCTCGTCCGGTCGCCAGGACGACAGGGACGTCGACCTTGGCGACCGCCTTACGGACCGAGTCCGGAAGTTCGCCCTCAAAATCGACGAGGGTCCCGTCGATGTCGAGGGCCACCATACGAGGATTGAATGTCATGTCAGCCAGCCTGCCACCGTGCGATGATCATGCGGTGAACAGAGCGTGACTTTTTCTCAGGCAGCCAACCTCGCGCGGCTCGGGTGCGGGCGCCCGGTCACCGACTCGTATGCGGCGGCCAGGCTGGTCGTCTTGACCTTCGCAGGAGTCTTGCGGCGCGGGGCCGAAGAGGTGTCGCGAGCCCGACGCAGGTGCCGCTTCACGGTGGACAGCGAGCAACCGAGACGGTCTGCGATGAAGCTCAGTGGCTGGTCGGGGTGAGCCTGACGGAGGCTGACGACGTCCTGGGTGGCCACCTGATGCCCGCGAGCGATGACCCCGGCGAAGGATTCGAAGTCGTCGGGACGAACCCGAACCCCCAGGCAGGAGCGAATGCGAGAACGCTGACGCGGGGTTGTGCCAGCAGCGAATCCCGCGACGTCGTGGTCGAGGATGGCGTTCTCAAGGCACTGTTCGAAGAGAGAGCAGGCGGAGCAGGCAGCTCGAGCGCGAGCCTGCAGAGTGCGTTCCAGGCGCTGTTCGTCGGGTGTGGCGGCAGTGCTGTCACCCTCGAGCAAGGGATGCTGGAAGACCGTTCTGAGGTTGGCGCAGGACGGGAGGGCGCAATCGTTCGTCCGATTCACGATGGCTCCTTTCCAATGGGCCAAGGCGGCGTGTTTCAACGTCAACGGCGGTGATGTTACAAGTGCTTTTCGGGCCTCGATCTGACGTTGACGGTGACCAAATTGGACGTCCAAAGAGGCTTGTCAGGCGGATGTGCACGTACTCATTTCAGGGTTATTTGTCGTTGGGGATGGATTGCGGGGGAGACTTCCGGGACAGCCAGATCTGTACTTTCGGACAGCTCGTCGTCGATCCATTCGACTTTCGTCTACATCCCACGGCATCCACGGGGTTGCTGGCCCCGGCGCTCAGTGTCCACGCTTCCCGCGTGGGAAAACCGGCACTGTGCCGGTTAGAGTGCCCGGGTGGATGCAGCAACATACATGGCGCTCGTACTCGCACTTGCGGTCGGTGCCCAGTGGCTCGGATGGCGGTTACGCCTCCCCGCGCTGCTGTTCCTCCTGGTGATCGGTTTCGCACTCGGACAGTGGGTTACCCCCGATGAGATCATCGGAAGACAACTCCTGTTTGACGGTGTCAACCTCTCAGTGGCAATCATCCTCTTCGAAGGGTCACTTGGGCTCAAGCTCCGCGAAGTTCGTGACCTGGGACGGCCAATCCTTCGGCTGTGCACCGTCACCGCAGGGATCGCGTGGGTTCTCATCACCCTGGCCGCGATGGCATTGGGGTTCGACGGTCGTGTTTCCCTGCTGCTGGGCGCGATCCTCATCGTCACCGGTCCGACGGTCATCAACCCGATCTTGCGTCAGTTGAGGCCCACCCGACGGGTGAGCGCCCTGCTGAGGTGGGAGGGCATCGTCGTCGATCCGCTGGGCGCGATCCTGGCCCTGTTGGTCTACCAGGCCATCAGCAGCATCGGTGGGTCCTCGATCGGACAAGGTGTGCTGGACCTGGCGCTGACCCTGTTGGTCGGGTTGCTGTTCGCAGCGCCGATCGGGTGGGTCGTCACGGCCATGATGAGGCGTCACCTGATTCCGGACTTCCTGCAGGGCGTGATCTTCGTCGGAGTCGCCGTCGGTACCTGCGTCGGGGCGAACTTCCTGCGCGAGGAGTCCGGGCTGGTCGCCGTGACGATGTTGGGCATCTACCTGGCAAACCAGCGCAATCTCGAGCTTGAGCCCGTCATCGAGTTCAAGGAGCATCTGCAGGTGCTGCTCGTCGGGGTGCTGTTCATCATGCTGGCCGGACGAGTGACGCCATCCCAGATCGGCGACATCCTTCCTACTGGCCTGATCTTCGTCGCCCTGCTCGTGCTGGTCATTCGGCCGGTGTCGGTGATGTTGGGGCTGACGCGAACCGAGACGACTCGTCAGGAGCGGATCCTGATGGCATTCATGGCTCCGCGAGGAATCGTGGCCGCGTCGGTGGCGTCGATCTTCGCGATGGAGTTCAGCGAGTCCGCCAGCCATGTCAGGGAGCAGGCCAAGGAGATTGCCGAGTCTGACCCCGAGCGGGCGAAGCAGCTGGTGTCGTTCGCTGACCAGATTGCGGGGATGGCGAGCCAGGTCGACCGGCTCGTGCCGCTGGTGTTCCTCGTCATCGTCTGCACGGTGGCCATTTACGGCCTGGGTATCGGCAGGCTCGCCGAGAAGCTGGGGCTGGCGTCGGCAAGCCCGCGCGGAGTGATGTTTGCGGGGTCCCCGGCCTGGAGCATCGATACGGCGAAGACCCTGCGCGATTTGGACGTCCCCACCCTCATCGTTACCCGGCGTGCCTACGACCTCTACGCGGCTCGGAAAGCGGGGCTCAGGTGTGAGGCGGCGGACTTCCTGTCCGAGTACGCGACCGAGGACATGGACCTTGCGGGAATCGCGTCGATGGTGGCGTGTACCCCTGACGACGACACGAACTCCATCGCATCGGTGCATTACCGGCGTGCGTTGGGGCGGGCTAACGTGTTCCAGCTCGAGCGTCTGGATGAGGGCGACGCCGAGGACGCGACCACCGGTACCGCGCAGATTCTCAAGGCGAGAACAGCCTTCGACCCGCCGACAACGCACTCGGCGATGGACAAGATGTGGCGCAGTGGGAAAAGGGTGCGTCGGGTCGAGCTGGACGAGAATCGGACCTGGGAACAGTTCCGCCAGGCCATGCCTGAGGCAGTCGTGATGTTTGTCGTCAAGCCGTCGTCGGTGAATGTCGCGAACGTTGACATGAACGGCCCGAAGGATGGCGACACCATCATTTACCTGGGCGACGAGTGGAAGGATGTGCCGGAACCTGCACCTGCCGAGGATGAGGAACCGAAGCGTCAGACGATGTCGGTTCCGTCCTCGGAGGAGGCAGTCCGGGACCGCATCGACGCCGATCGCAAGGCGGCAGCGGAGAAGGGGAAGGCGGCTTCTGCAGGATCTGACGGGTTCGGTCCATCTGGTGCGACCCCGGGCCACGCGGAAAGGGCTGGGCTCGGGCCAACTGTCGACGTGCGTGATGAGGAACCCGTTCGGCCCCATGTTGAAGAGCTGAGTCCGGGAAGGCCGTCGCCCATGTCGGCGGACTCGCCGAGCGAGTGGTGAGGGAGAAGGGCCTGAGGGGGTTGTGTCGCCCTTGGGCTCTTCTCCGTGATGGGACCTGTCGTCCCCTGCCCGTTCCACCGACTCCGTTTAGCCCCTCTTCCTTTCCCCTCTTCCCGCCCTTCCGTTCCCCCCGTGGTCATTCCGGTCGCTTGTGGGGCTGGCGCCCTCTGTTGTGGCAGCGGGGTAGCCCGCTTGCAGGATCACCACGATGGTTCGGGGTGACAGTGATCGGGAAACAGTGGGGTGGGCCTGTCGGACAGGCGGATCAGCGATTACGCGGTCTGGCGTCTCGTCACCACCTTGGCCGTCGTCCACACGAGGGCTCCGATGATGGCGCTGGTGATGCCAGCCACGAGGAATCCCCACTGCCACCCGTGAGAGTCCATGACGGCGCCAATCAACGGGGCTGCCATGGCCGTGCCTCCGTTGAGGCACGATCCCTGCCATCCGATGATGGTTCCTCGAGAATCCGCCGGCACCAAGTCGGTCAGGGCATCGACGGAAGAGGTAATCGTCGGTGCGCAGAACACACCACCGACGAACAGCAGGATGGCAGCTGACCCCGGGCCGCTGGACATGGAGGGCAATGCGGTCGTGGTGCCCAGGAAGACGAGGAGAAGCGCCGTGGACGCCCCTCGCGGCAGGGCGCCGTACAGCACGCCACCGATCGCCGACCCGAAACCGGAGGCTGCGAGTACCCACCCGATCATCTCGGGATGGCCCATCGACCTCATCGCTGCGACGGTCGTCAGTTCAATACCGCCCAGGCAGAATCCGGTCGCAATGACGGCCAAGAGGATGGATGCCGACCGGGGGGACAACCATGCCATTTTTCGATTGTGAGGGGCTTGAACGACCGGTGCCGCTGACGCTGGGGTCCGTGCGGCGGGCGGTACCGGGTCGGCCTCGGACGGCTCCGTGGTCGCCGGGTTGAGGATCATGAGCCCTGCAGCGCCGATGGCAGCGATGAAGCCACACGCCGTGATGGTGATCTGGGTTCCGATGGTCGTCGCTGCAATGATGGCGACCGTCGGGCCGATCATGTAGCAGATCTCCACGGTCACCGAGTCCAGTGACAGCGCGGCACGGCGTCGGGACGTGGGCACGGCGACCATCAAGACCTGGCGTGGGATAGTGAAAATCGGGTAGTTCCACAGGCCGCCTATGGCGCACAGCGCGAGGAGCGGGAAATACCCCAGCCAAGGCGATAGTCCCCAGGTGATCGTCGTGATGATCAGAGAGGGGAGCATGGTTCGCCGCAGCCCTTTGCGGTCGACCATGCTTCCTCTCCACGGCCCGGAAATCATGGTTGCGACGGTGACGACGGTCGTCACGGCTCCGGCCCGTACGTAGTCCAGGTGCAGTGAGCTGACAACGTGGACACTCATGACGATTCCGAGGCTGAAAATCGGAATCCGGATGAGAGCCGACAAGAGGAGGGTCGTCCACACCTCCCGGATGGCGATGACATCCCGGTAACCGTGCATTTGAGCACTCTACAACGACCTTGCTGACTCGTGCGTCCACGATCTTGGCATGGCAAGGGCCGCACACCAGCAGTGATGTGCGGCCCGTCGGGAATGGGTCAGCGGTTCAACGTCCGGCGGAGAGCGGAGGTGTTCTCGCTGGTCTTGATGAGGGCAAGGACGAACTCGATCTGCATCCTCACGCCAATGATGAACAAGAATGCCGGGATCCATCCCAGGAGAATCGCGAACACGACGAGTACGCCGCTGCCACCGGAGCTGTCGTTAGCGGCTTCCCCGATGGCACTGCCGACGCCGCCAGCTGTGATGATCGCGCCGATCCACATCGCGACGCCGCAGATGATCGTCAGAATGTAGACGATCTTCGCGATCTTAGGCGTCACGTAGTAGTTGAAGGACATGTCGAACAGGGATCCGAAGAATCCCTTCTGGTCATTGTCAGACGGCGATGGGCTGGAGCCAGCGGGCCCATAAGGGTAAGACGGCTGGTTGTTCTGTGGGTAGGGCTGTGAGGGGTAATCGGAGCTATTCCAGTCATTGTGCGGCGTCGTGTTGTTGCTCATGGCGGTAGTGTGCCAGCTGAGGGGGGACTCTGTGCAAGAGCCCACATCCTGAATACTGGGTAACGGCTGGCGTAACTCATTCGGGCCGTCCGAGGTAACCCCGGACGGCCCGAACTCAGGGGGCCAATGATCAGTCAACACCGAATTCCATTGCGGCGGCGTCGAGAGCCTTCTGGCTGTCGTCATCGTCGTCATATCCATTGGACGCGATGGCCGCCGCGCCGCCAGACTCCAGCTGTCCGACGAGGTCGGCATGGCTGGTGAGTTGGCCCTGGTCGGAATAGAGCTCCAGCTTCTCGCGGGTGTCGGCGATGTCGAGGTTGCGCATGGTGAGCTGACCGATACGGTCGGTCGGTCCGAATGCGGCGCCCTCGACGCGCTCCATCGACAGCTTCTCGGAATGGTACGAGAAGTTCGGGCCCGTGGTGTCGAGGATGGAGTAGTCCCATCCGCGACGCAGCTTGAGGGTGACTGACCCGGTGACGGCGCTGGCGACCCAGTGGGTCAGCGACTCACGGATCATGAGGGACTGCGGGTCGAGCCAGCGGCCCTCGTAAAGCAGTCGTCCGAGACGACGCCCCTCGTTGTGGTAGGTCGCGAGGGTGTCCTCGTTGTGAATGGCGTTGACGAGCCGCTCGTAGGCGATGTGCAGCAGGGCCATCCCCGGGGCCTCGTAGATGCCGCGGGACTTCGCCTCGATGATGCGGTTCTCGATCTGGTCACTCATGCCGAGCCCGTGACGACCACCGATGGCATTGGCTTCCAGGACGAGGGCGACCTTGTCGTCGTACTCCTTGCCATTGATGGCGACGGGTATGCCTTGTTCGAAGGAGATCGTCATTTCCTCGGTGTCGACCTTGACGTCAGGGTCCCAGAACTTGACGCCCATGATGGGCTCGACGGACTCGATCGAGACGTGCAGGGACTCAAGCGTCTTGGCTTCGTGGGTGGCGCCCCAGATGTTGGCGTCGGTGGAGTAGGCCTTCTCCTTGGAATCGCGGTAGGGCAGGTCGTGGGCGGTGAGCCAGGCGCTCATCTCGTCGCGGCCGCCGAGCTCGGCGACGAATTTTTCGTCGAGCCAGGGCTTGTAGATGCGCAGCTGCGGATTGGCGAGCAGGCCATAGCGGTAGAACCGCTCGATGTCGTTGCCCTTGTATGTGGAGCCGTCGCCCCAGATGGAGACGTTGTCGGTGTGCATGGCGCGGACCAGCAGGGTTCCGGTGACGGCCCGTCCGATCGGGGTGGTGTTGAAATAGGGGCGCCCGGCGGAGCGGACGTTGAAGGCGCCGCATGCGATGGCGCTCAGGCCCTCCTCGACCAGGGCTGCCTTGCAGTCAACGAGTCGGGAGATCTCGGCGCCGTAGTCGAGGGCGCGGCCCGGCACTGACGCGATGTCGGGCTCGTCGTACTGACCGATGTCGGCGGTGTAGGTGCACGGGATCGCGCCGTTCTCGCGCATCCACGCGACGGCTACCGAGGTGTCGAGACCTCCGGAGAATGCGATGCCGACGCGCTCGCCGACGGGAAGCTGAGTGATGACCTTGGACACGTCGCTCACCCTAGCGCATATATATGCAGCCATTCAAATGGATATGTGATTTGGTGGAGGTGGTGGAGATTCTGGTGCTGATGGTGGGTGGTGCCATCTCAGCTGGCAGAGACCGTAGGCATTACCCCGATTGCCACACGGGAGCGGGGGAAGGGTTGCGTTGAGGCGAGGGGGTGGGTGGCCGAGTGGGGGCGCGGGAACGAGATGGCCGGGTACACAAAACGACCTGCCGCAGCCGAAGTCGTGGCAGGTCGTTCTCTGTTGAAGGGGCTCAGAGGGTCAGCGCGACTTTTCCGAGCACCTCGCCGGACTCCAGGCGAGCGTGAGCCCTGCCTGCCTCGGGCATGGGGAAGGTCTCGACGGGGGCGGGCTTGATGCTGCCGTTGCTGTAGAGCGGCCAGGCAATCTCACGGACCCGCCGGCAGATCTTGGCCTTCTCCTCCAGGGGACGTGGGCGCAGGCTGGTTGCGGTGACGAGGGCGCGCTTGTTGAGGAGCTTGCCGATGTTGAGGTCTCCCTTGATGCCGCCCTGCATCCCAATGATGTCGAGGCGGCCGCCGGTCGCCAGGGCGTCGACATTGAGGCCAAGATACTTGGCACCCATGACGTCGAGGATGACGTCGACGCCGCGACCATCGGTGGCTTCCTTGACGCCGGCTACCCAGTCCTCGTGGTAGTCGAGGGCGACGTTGGCGCCGAGGTTGCGGCAGAACTCCTGCTTCTCGGCGGTGCCACAGGTGGTGATGACCGTGCAACCGAGGGACTTGGCGTACTGGATGGCGAACTGTCCGATGCCGCCGGCGCCACCGTGGACGAGGAAGGTCTCGTCCTCGGACAGGCTGACGTGGTCCATGTTGGAGATGACGGTGGCCGCGACCTCGATGAGGGTTGATGCGGTGACTGGGTCGATGCCTGCAGGGATGGGGAGAAGCTGGCCGGCCGGGACGATGACGTACTCGGCATATCCGCCGCCGGCGAGCAGGGCGACGACCTCGTCGCCTTCGGACCAGCCGTCGACATCGGTGCCGAGGGAGGAGACAGTCCCGGTGACCTCGAGGCCCATGATCTCGGAAACGCCCTTCGGTGGCGGGTAGAGGCCTTGGCGCTGCAGGAGGTCGCCGCGGTTGATGCCTGCTGCCTTCACCTTGACGAGGACCTCGCCCGGACCGGGCTCGGGTGTGGGGACTTCGGTCCATTCGATGCACTCCGGACCGGGGCGATGGCGGCCCTTTGAGTCTGTCTTGTCAGTTGGGCGGACGGTGATCGCATGCATACTTCAAGCCTGCCACAGGGCAGGAGTGACGCTGGGATTCTTCACATCACCCATGGGTTTGTATCCACAGATTTTCGGGGTTATCCACAGATTTCGGATGCGAGGGTTCTCAACGGTTGCGCGGACCTTCAGGATTGTCGCCATGGTGATGAATGGTGAGCACGGCGGACGCTGTCGACGGCATGTGGCGACGACAACAGCCCTTGTCGTGGCGGTTTTGGGGACGGTTTCCTGTGGTGGTGCTGGGGACACTCCGGGCTCGATGGGCGGAGTGACGCCAGCCCCGAGCGTGGTGACGACGAATTCGACCGCGACTCCGAGTTCGGATGGGCCGAGGTTTGTGAAGGCGACGGCGACACCGGTCCCGGGGACGAAAGAGGATGCGTTGTTCCTGGAGGCGAAGAAGGTTTATGAGACGTACTTGGAGCAGTCGCTGCTGTTTGAGCAGGAGGGTGGAGGGAATGTTCTGCCTCCCAAGCTTGAAGACGTTGTTGGTGGCAGCTGGCGGGACATGCTCCGGGAGTACTACGTGAAAGTGAAAGAGCGTGGTCACGTTGTTCGGCCTGAATCGGCCAGCTATGGATCGGTGAGTATTGCCCTCCATGAGGCAAAAGAAGGCCACGCGTTAGCTATCGATTCGTGTGTCGATCAAAGAGGGTGGGAATTCGTAGATCCTTCGGGGAAGCTGGTTTCGCGGGGGACTTTGAAGCATAATCAAATGTTCTTTGATCGGGTCAGTGGCCACATGGTGATTGTTGATGGTCTCTCGGAACGGGTCGAAAAATGCGAGGCGTGACTATCGTTCTGGCTGCGCTGATCGCTGTACAGGGAATTGGGCTACAGCAATCGGGTGGTAGCGCGTCATCTAAAGGGATCATTGATAATGAGGAGACTGGCGTCATAAGCATCGATAAGCGCATCGGAGGTTCCCACCGAAAGCCTGGCATCAATATCGATCGGGGCTCCAAGCACGGCACCCCAGGTCACCGGGGCTCCCATCACAAGCGCCGTCATCCCCATGTCGACAAGCACCGTGATCCCGCGTCACCAGGATCGCCCGAGCCACGCAAGCGGTGGGGGAGTGACGCATACATTGATTCATCCATATTGAACCTCAACCGAATACCATATTTGCCAGGGTTGAATACGCGTGACGACAAGCCGAAGCCTGGTCGTCGAGCCCCGCGTCCTGCACCGACGAGACCTGCTGGCCCCACACCTGACGAGATCAGAGCCTGGTCCATCGACATCGCGACGGGCATTCGATTGGCGAAACCTGTCATCGACATCGAGCCGCGTCCCTCGGCCAACAAGTGGAACATCACGGCCGTAGGGCAGCCATTGTGGTTCCACAACCCAGGGGTTGAGCGTCACACCGCGAGCGACTCCGCACATGGAATCGTCGTATCACTCGACGCACAGCGAGTGGATACCGTTTACGAAACCGGTGAGAAGACCATCCGCTGCACTCACTCGACCCCTCGTCCCGCAAACGCCGATCCGCGCGCCCAATCCCCACATTGCGGCTACATCTACCAGCATCCGGGCAATTACACCCTTCGCATGACTGAGGTCTGGAAAGTCGGGTGGCAATCGGGTGACCAGTCGGGCGAGATCGTCACGACGCGGTCGTCCTCCAAGCCACTCAAGGTCAACGAGCTCATTGGAGTGCTGACAAAACCGGGAGTGCGGTGAGAGCAGGCCCAGGGGCTCGCGGTTCCGATACCCGCGTCAGTGCCCCGATGGCTGGATGCCACCGGAGGTGGTCCTGTTGGGGGCAAGTGTTCCGTGTGTGGGAGAGGAGGGGGAAGGAGGAGCTTCCGAGCCGGACGTTCCGGGGTGGGTGTTGTCACCGTGAATGTTCCGGGCAGCGCCGGAGAACCAAAGCGCACATCAATGGCCATGTGCAGGCCTCATATCCTGCCGTTGCCCGAGACGGTGGGTAGTACCGCCGAATCATGGCTAAGATGTGACCACCGGGCAGAGCTCGGTTGGCGAGATCGCATAGTGGACGAGTGCAGCCGCCTTGAAAGCGGCCGAGGGCAACCTCCGTGGGTTCGAATCCCACTCTCGCCGCTATGAGGTCAGCCCCTCAGGCCTGGCACCCGGGGGCCGAGCCCTCACAGATCAACCTTGCAGCGACGGGAGATGGGGATGGCCAAGAAGAACCTCACGGATCTTCCGCCTGGCACGACCCGGCACGTCATGTCGCCGGAGCCTCCGATCCGTGGCTTCGTCATCGCCGGCATCCTTTCGATCATTGGTGCTGTCCTCATGATCATCAGCATCGCCAACAACTGGCATGAAGCCGTGACCATCCTCTTCATTGCCGTTCTCGCATGTGGCATTGCCCTCGCGGTGACGGCAGCCTGGTCGATGCTCCATATGAAGCTGTACGTCGACCTCGATGACACGGGCTACCACATCCATGGTGCTGGGCAGGATCGCCGCGGCACCTGGGACAAGGTCACCAAGGCAGCCCTCACGGAGTCGCGTTCCCGTCTCACCCTCTACCACGGCCAAGTCGGGCGCACTCACATCGTTCGTCCCGGCGTCGGGAACCCTCAGGAAATGGATGATTTGGCCGTCGACGTCGCACACCGCCTCGACAACTCACGCGGTTACCGTCAAAGCGTCTGACCCCAATCACCGCCCAAGAAGGCCGTGGCATTCCAGAAGTAGTTCGGTATGCCGCGGCCTTCTTGCGTGTCCAACGTGTATGTGGAGAGGAGGGGACGAGGACGTACGATGCATTCCCTGGACCAGGACGGGATCGGTAGTGTGCGAGGAAAGCGATGGTAAATGACGACGTGGCCGGACCGCGTTACCCACGGCCCGGCCACGCCTCAGCACGAAGTTCAACCAGCTGGTGTCAGCTCTCCTCATGCTTTCCAGCATCCGCCTCGCTGAGATCCTCCGGCACCTCGATGGGGCGAACCTTCACCCACAACAAGAACGCTGCCCCGGCGATGAGCAGGCAGATCCCCGCCCACACGTCAGCTCGAGCGTCTGCCCCCCTGACCAGACCAGTGATCGTCAGAATGGCTCCGTAGAGCGCAAGCAAGTCACCAATGACGGTACGAATATCCATCGCGCGGGCGACCTTGCGACGATTGCGACGGGCCGTGGAAGTTCCGTTCGGCATGACAACCTCCTCAGAAAATGATGTTGAGAACGACAGTGATGGCAAGCACGGTCATGCCGAGCGGAACCGTGCGTCGATACCACGGGAGGCTCTTCTCGTGCGGATCGACGAAGCTCTCCTTCGGCGTCTCCGAATACACCAGACCGACGAGTTCCGCAGCCGGCTTCGGCGTCGTGAACAGCGAAACCACAACACTGACGATGATGTCGGCGAGGAAGCCGACCGTGGCAGCAAGGAACGCGGTTCCCTGACCTGGCAAGGTGAACACACCAGTCAGACTCATGACCCACACCGTCACGGCGCTGAGAGTACCGACGACGAGTCCCGACCAACCGGCGTGAGGTGTCGACTTCTTCCAGAACATGCCGAGGACGAACGTCGCGAACAACGGAGCGTTGAAGAACCCGAAGAGGGTCTGGAGGTAGTCCATGATGTTGGAGAAGCCGGACGCCAGGAACGCGGTCCCAATCGCGACGACCGTGGCGACGACCGTGGCGATTCGGCCAACCTTGACGTAGTAGACGTCAGCCTTGTCCTTGATGACGTAGTGCTGCCAGATGTCCACGCTGAAGACGGTGTTGAACGCCGAGATGTTCGCGGCCATACCGGCCATGAACGCCGCCAGCAGGCCCGTGATCGCGACACCCGTCAGGCCGGTCGGCAACAGGTTGCGAATGAGGAACAACACCGAGTCGTTGTATTGGACGACGTTGCCCGACGCGCCACCGGCGATCTTCTCGCCCGCCTTCATCCGAGCGATCTCCGGCACGAGCACCGCAGCCAGCATGCCTGGCAGCACGGTGAGAAACGGCACCAGCATCTTCGGGAAAGCGCCGATGATCGGAGTCTTGCGCGCCGACGACAGCGAGTCGGACGCCATGGCGCGCTGCACCTCGACGAAGTTCGTCGTCCAGTAGCCGAAGGACAGCACGAATCCGAGGCCCAAGGTGATGCCGATGACCGACATCACCGGGTCGGTGAATCCCGACAGCGCCTGTCCAGGCCAGGAATGCAACTGTTGGGCAGCCGGGGTCACGGCGTCAGGATGGGCCTCCGCTGCGGCGGTGATCTTGGCCTTGAGCCCATTCCATCCGCCGACACGGTGCAGACCAATAATGACCAGCGGCAGCAGGGAGGCGACGATGACGAAGAACTGCAGCACCTCGTTGTAAATGGCTGCCGACAAGCCACCAAGGCTGATGTAAGCAAGTACGATCACCGCAGCAACGATGAGGGCAACCCACAACGGCCATCCCAGTAGGGCGTGGACGATCGTCCCGAGCAGGTAGAGGTTGATACCGGCAATGAGCAACTGGGCTAGTGCAAAGGAGATCGCGTTGACCAAGTGCGCAGCCGGCCCGAATCGTTTGAGCATGAACTCCGGCACCGAGCGCACCCCAGAGCCGTAGTAGAAGGGCATCATGACGATGCCGAGGAAGACCATTGCCGGGATGGCTCCGATCCAGAAGTAGTGCACGGTCGGGATGCCGATCTGGGCTCCATTTGCCGACATACCCATGATCTCCACGGCACCGAGGTTGGCTGATACGAATGCCAACCCCGTTACCCACCCGGGCAGGCTTCGCCCGGACAAGAAGAAGTCAAGGGAGTCGGACACCTGGTGTCTGGCAGCCAGCCCGATTCCGAGAACGAACACGAAATAGATGAGCAGGATCAGGTAGTCAACGAATCCCGCGTTGATGAGCGTCTCCAACGGCATTGTGTGGGGTGGTCCTTTCTGTCATTACGAGGGCAGTGACGGCGTTGTGGGCACCGCCCCCTCGGGGAACCATAGGCTCCCGACGTGGCAGGGTCACACCCCGACCCGCTATTTTTGAGTACGTAAACATTATGAGTGAGCGAAGTGCCCACCGAGCCGTTGCCATCGTCGGCAGCGGCGGTACGGTCTTCCTCACTGACAACGGTTTTGACGGGCAAAGGAGCCACTTATGTCGCAGACAACTGACGCCTTCGCGGCGGATCCCGAGGCCACCACGATCGGCACGGCGTGGTCGACTGAGGATGGCGCAGGCCGCGCCCGTGACCTCTTCGCTGAGCACATCGGCGGCACTCCCGACGGCGTCTGGGCCGCTCCCGGACGCGTCAACGTCATCGGCGAGCACACTGACTACAACAATGGCTTCTGCCTGCCGATCGCCCTGCCTCACCGCACCTACGTCGCCGCCCGACGTCGAGACGACGACAAGGTTGTCCTCGTCTCCCAGCTTGCCGACTCCATCCTCTCCTGGGAAGGAACCCTCGACGAGATCGCTCCCGGGTCGGTCAATGGCTGGCAGGCCTACACCGCCGGCGTCGCATGGGCCCTGCGTGAGGCTGGCCACGAGATCGGCGGGTTCGAGGCCGCTCTCGTCACCTGCGTCCCGTTGGGGGCAGGTCTGTCCTCGTCGGCAGCCGTCGAGTGTGGTGTCGGGCTGGCCCTCGCGGATCTCTACGACCTCGGCCTGTCCGACTCTGACGCTGGCCGCACCGACCTCGTCAATGCCGCCCGCGCCGCGGAGAACGAGGTCGCCGGAGCTCCCACCGGGGGCCTCGACCAGACGGCGTCCCTGCGTACCACCGACGGCCACGCCCTCCTCCTTGACTGCGACGACTGGTCGGTTCGTCAGGTTCCCTTCGACCTCGACGCCGCCGGCCTGGAACTCCTCGTCATCGACACCCGAGCTTCCCACCGCCTCGTCGACGGTCAGTACGAGGCACGACGTCGCGCCTGCGAGAGCGCCTGCCGCATTCTTGGCGTCGCCAGCCTGCGTGAGGTCGGCGACCTCGGCGCCGCATTGTCGGCCCTCGACGACGAGGAGGTGGCCAGCCGCGTCCGTCACGTCGTCACCGAAAATGACCGCGTCACTCAGTTCGCCAAGCTCGTCGACGCCGGACGCATCCGCGAGGTCGGACCGCTCATGGACGCCTCCCACGACTCCTTGCGTGACGACTACGAGGTCACTTGCCCCGAGCTGGACACCGCCGTTGACGCAGCCCGCGCTGCCGGGGTCCTCGGTGCGCGGATGACCGGTGGTGGATTCGGTGGTTGTGCCATCGCCCTGGTCGACCGCGATGTCCGCAACGACGCTGCCAGGCAGGTCGTCAAGGCCTTCCGCGACGCAGGATTCACCCACCCTGATCTCTATGTCGTCACCCCGGGTCCGGCCGCGCTCCGGGTGCAATGATGTGGGCCAGAATTCGCCAGTTCCACGCCCGTCCGACGGTGGACGCGGTGGCGAGCCGGATGCGGGCAGATGGCCCAGTGTCGTGAAGGGTGTTGTGATGACCGAGCAACAGCGTCGCGGATCATCCCGACCCTCGATGGGCGATGTCGCCGCAGCTGCCGGAGTATCTCAGCAGACTGTGTCACGCGTCGTCAATCACTCTGACGCGGTCCGACCGAAGACCGTCGAGAAGGTTCTCCAGGCCATGGCCGAGGTGGGGTACTCGCCCAATTTCGCCGCTCGCAGCCTCCGCTCGGGGCGCACGAGTGCCATTGGCGTCCTTGCCACGGATCTTTCTCGCACCGGCGAGCTGCGCACTGTTCAGGCTATCGTCGACGCCACCCGGCGTAGTGATTTCGCCGTCGTCCTGGATCGCCTCGAGCCCACCGATGACCTCGTCGGGGCCTACGGGCACGCCATGAAGCGGATGTCGGGGCGGGTCGACGGTTTCATCATCGAGGGTCTTGAGCTCGATCGACTTGACGAGCTCGAGGTGCCGCCAGGCGCCCCGGTTGTCGTGGCCGGTCCGACGTGCAGCCGATTCTCGACCGTGGGGTGCGACCAAGCCGCTGGGGTGCGCGCTGCTGTCGACTACCTCCTGGCGTTGGGGCACCAAACCGTCCACCTCGTCAGCGGGCCGGCCTACTCCCGCCAGGCCGCGGTGCGTCGTCAAGCCTGGCAGGAGTGTTTGGAGACCAACGACTGTGATGTTCCCGACGTCGTCGTCGGAGACTGGACGGCTTCGTCGGGATGCGAGGCCGCTCGCCACCTCAAGGCCGCCGGCGCGACCGCAGTGGTGGCCAGTAATGACGAGATGGCGGCAGGCCTCATCATCGGTCTGCTGGACATGGGGGTCCGGGTGCCTGAGGACGTGTCCGTGGTGGGATTCGATGACATCCTGGGCAATCTGGTGTGGCCGACGTTGACGACGGTGCGTCAGGATTTTGCCGCAATCGGTCAGCGTCTTGCCGAGGAACTCATGGCTCAATTGCAGGGGGCTCGTCATGAGCCCACCTCGGAGATGGTGTCGGCTCCGCTGGTCGTTCGAGGGAGTACTGCGGCCCCACACCACTGACGACGGCGGGCCTCACCCGCTCAGGTCACCCGCCTGCGAGGCTCTAGCCGACTCACCCGCCTGCACGGGGGCAGCCAGCGAGGTGTGCAACCCAGGGAGATCCTGCCCAAGCGCCGCTCGTCACGGCTCCTGAGGGTTGTAGGCGCAGGCGTCAGTCACCGACTGCGAGACGTCACGGTTGGTCGACGCGGAACTTGGGGTGGCGCTGTGCGAGGACTTCTTCGGCTCGCTCCGGGCCGGTGTCGGCGTAGCCGTCTTGCTGGGCTTGGCTGCCGAGGCTCCCGTCACCGGCTTGTTCTTGTTCCTGGACTCTGAGACGCCATGGATGGCGGCATCCACCTGCTTGCGGACGAGGTCGTAATCCGGATTGGCCGAGACGAACCCGTGCTTGCCATTGGTGAAGACGACGCGGTTGATGTTGGCGTCACGCATGTTGATGGCCAGGTCGACGAAGGCCGGCAACATGCCCTGCGGGATGTCGGAGACGACCATCTGACCGGAGGCGTCAGCAATCGACTCGAAGCGCGTCAGGACGGTCTGCGGGCTGGCCTGGTCGAGAACAGCCTTCATGAGGCAGGACTGACGTCCCATGCGGTCGTAGTCGGTGCTCTCCGACCGTGACCGGGCGTACCACATGGCGTGGTAACCGTCGAGGTGCTGGTCAGGGCCAACTTTGAGGTAGCCGTCGGGCTTCTTGCCCTCGGTGTTGCCAGCGATGGGCAGACGCTCGTTGACGTTGACGGTCACGCCGCCAAGGGCGTCAATGAGCTTCTGAAGGCCGTCGATGTCGAGCATGACGAAGTAGTCGATCTTGAGGCCGAGAGCCTCACCGGTGGCCAGCTTGAGGGCGTCAGCGCCGGGGTAGTCGGTCTCGCCCATGCGATCGACGTGGTGGGCCGACACCGTCGACCAAATCTCGTTGGCCATGTAGTCGGGGTTGCTGCCGTCGCCGTCCTTCCCGACAAAACCATCAGGGAAGTCCTGGTGGAGTGGCGAATCAGCCGGGAAGGGCATCTTCGCGGTGTTGCGGGGGATCTGGAAGATGGAGGTGTCACCGTTGGAGGTGTTGATCGACGCCACCATGATCGTGTCGGTGTTCATGGAATTATCGGCGCTGTAGTTGCGCGCCTTGGTGTCGTCAGCTCCGACGAGCAGAACGTTGACCCGTGGTTTGGAGGCCCAAATGGCCTTGACGTCCTGGTTGTAGTCGATGGAGGGACGAGTGCCGGAGCGCTGGTCGGTGAAGATCCGACCGAGCATGTGTGCCCCGTCGTAGGCATAGCGCCCGGCGACGGCCAAGGGGGTCGCGATGGTGGTACACAACGCGGTGACGAGGACGGTCGAGAGCCATCGCTGGCCCTGGGTGATACCGCGGGGGCGGAGGTCCAGGTGGGAGAAGGTGAGCAGAGCGACCAGGACGATGGCCAGGATCGGCAGGCCCCAGGTCAGCGCGGTCAGCAGCTTTGGACGTACAACGACGGTTGCTGCGACCGTCGGGTTGGTCAGGATGAAGAAGACGGCGATGGTTAGCGCGATGAGGAGGAAGCCGGTAACCGTCAGTCCCGCGACCCGGCGACGTGGGGTGCGGCTGCGAGACAGGGTCAGGCCGGGAACGATCGCTCCGAGAACGGTCCATCCCAGACAGGTGCGGAAGGCATGATTGAGTCTGGCCTCCTCGTTCCACCGCAATGGGGTGTGCCGACCTCTGCTCGCCGGTGATGACGACGCGGCGCGTCGGGCCGGGGTGGGACATGGTCTTGGCTCGCGGGGCGGCTGCGGGGCATTGATGGGGGGCTCGGTGGCTGAGCGACGTGGACGGGGAAAGGACACGGGTCCTCGCGCTGCGGCCTCGAGGTCCGCGCGACGCAGGACATGGGTGTCCTCGTTGGCCTCCGGGTCGTCCATCCAGTCCGGTCTGGCGGCGTGACGTGGAGACGGCGAGTTGGCGCCGTGTGACTCGTCAGCCATGCTCGTGCCTTTCCGCAAATGTCGATGGGGCGGACCCCATCGTAACCGCTGGCACCAATGGGACGTGGGACCGGCTGGCCAAGGGTCTGCAAATCGCGACACGCGGGGAGACAGCCGCGAGCGGCTGCTCTTGTCTGGGGCGCCGTGGTGTTGACGCGGATGCGAAAAGGGGCCGGAATTGGAGGGATGGGGGTTGAGACGGTAGGCTGACACGGCACTTGGAGGTGTCGCCTAGTCAGGTCTATGGCGCCCGCCTGCTAAGCGGGTTTGGGAGGTAATCCCATCGCGGGTTCAAATCCCGCCACCTCCGCGGATGCCCGGTGACTCCTTTTTGGAGGGCGCCGGGTGCGGTGCTTTCCTGGAGTGCTACTGCCAGGTGCCCATTGGGGTGCCAGACGGCAGTTCGGGTGCCGATGGCTCTCAGATCCGTTGTTCAAGCGGGTTGGATGGGGTTGGAGGTCCTCAAGTTTGCGTTGCAGGATCGAGCGTTGTAACGTTTAGCAACGCGCGCAGCGCCAAGCGCCCGTGGCTCAACGGATAGAGCATCTGACTACGGATCAGAAGGTTGGGGGTTCGAATCCCTCCGGGCGCGCAAGATCGAAACCCCGCCCTCGTGGCGGGGTTTCGTGGTTCTTGGAGGAGTGTGGCAAAGACGCCGGATCAATGCTCCACGGACGTCCATTGGCACGGCGTGTACACCATGTTCCCTGGTTGGGAACTCAGCTCAACGCCATGTTCTTCCCGGCGATGAACCACACGATCGGCCCGATGATCGGGAAACAGAAGCACACCACGATCCAGATCAGCTTCCCGGCTCCCGTCAGCATGTCCGAGCTGAGGATTGACAGCAGGGCGAGAATGAACAGCGCGAGTGGGACAGCGACGGCCAGGATGCACAGAATGGTGAACACGATACCGGTCATGACCATGCCATCCAGCGTACTGGCGCAGGCACCCTGGTCAATGCCCGTGGCATCATGACCACATGACCACCGTGTGGGCCCACCGCGGCTCGAGCATGCAGTTCCCGGAAAACACCCTTCCCGCCTTCCAGAACGCCATCGACCTCGACGCCGACGGCATTGAACTCGACGTCCAACTCACCAGCGACGGCCACGTCGTCGTCTGTCATGACGAAACCGTCGATCGCACCACCGACGGACACGGCCCCATCGTCTCCATGGCCCTTGACCAGGTCCGTTCCCTCAACGCGGCCGCCAACACCGACCACCCGCCCGCCCAGGTCCCCCTCCTCGACGAGGTCCTCGACCTGCTCGTCCCCACCACCCTCGGCCTCAACATCGAGCTCAAGAACAGCGTCGAGCGCTACCCGAGCCTCATCGAGGCCGTCGCCCGTGCCATCGACACCCACCACATGGCCGACCGCATCGTCATCTCCTCGTTCAATCACCGCTGCATGGCCGAAGTCGCCGAGCGCACTCACAACCGGGTCGAACGCGCCATCCTCTACGCCGACGACATCGTCGATCCCTGGGACTACGCCCGCCACCTCGACGTCCAGGCCGTCCATCCAGGAGCCCATCTCCTCGCCGACCGCGATGACGTCCCGACGTTCCACGACGCCGGCCTCACGGTGCGCACATGGACCCTGGACACCCCCGACCACCTGCGTGCTGCCCGGATCCTCGACGTCGACGCCGTCATCACCAATGACCCGGCAACTGCCCAGCGAGTCCTGGCGGAGGACTGACCCCAGCACCAGCGCGCCATAACCGAGAACCCCTCCGACACGTCACGATCCGCACACGGTTCGCAACAGCTCTGGCACACGGCGGTGACAGAAAATCCGTAGTCTTTCCGCCATGACGCGGATCCTGGTCATCGTCCACGAGTCCTCCTGCAACCCCGGCAGGCTCGGACAGCTCTGGCGCGACGCCGACGCAGACGTCGTCGAGGTCAATGCCTGGGACCACCCGGTGCCACCCACCGTTGACGCCGACGCCCTCGTGGTGCTGGGCGGATCCATGGGCTGCCTGGATGACGTCCAGGCTCCTTGGCTCGCGCCCACCCGAGAACTCATCGTGCGCACCGTCCACGCGGGCATCCCCTTCCTGGGTGTCTGCCTGGGCCACCAGCTCGCCACCGTCGCCCTGGGAGGCCGGGTGTGCACCTCAGACCATCTCTGCCTCGGACCGGCCGAGATGCACCTCACCCCGGACGGGGAGAAGGACCCGTTGCTGTCGGTCTACTCCGGCCACCGTGGCATCCACTTCAACAATGACGTCGCCGTCGTCCTGCCCGAGGACGCCGTGCTGCTTGCCCGCGATCCCTCCGGACAGATCGAGGCGGTCCGATTCGCCGAACGCGTCTGGGGAGTCCAGTTCCACCCGGAATGCACCCCGGAGATTTTCGACGGCTGGACCATCGGCCACACCGAGAAGGAGTGGAAACAGCGTCTCCCCTGGTCAGAGGCCATCTCGGCTGCCGAAGCAGTGCGTCGTGACGAGGACGTCGTCACCGCCGAGAAGGCCTTCGCGGTGCGGTTCCTGGAACTCATCGCCCCCACAACGGCGTGATTCCCCGGGGCCCTCGAGCCCCGGAGAATCACACGGACGTCAGCGCCGGATCGTCACAGATCGACGGCCTCACCCATGACCACTGCACGGGTGCGCGGAATGCGGAACACTCGCGTCCGGTCGGCCTGGTTGCGTGCTAGACCCACGTAGAGCACCTTGCGCCAGGCGGTCATCTTGGCCCCCTGCTCCGACTCGGAGCGCTTCACGTCGACCAGCGACAGGTAATAGATCGCGTCGTCAAGGTGCTCCTTGAGCACCGGGCACTTGTCTGCCGCCAGGGCCAGTGCCTTCGGGACGTCCTGGGAGTCGGCGAATCCGACGTGGCAGGCGATGTAGACGATGCCGTCGGTCGGCTTGCCGAGATCGACCTTCTCGATGCGATTGACGTGACGCACGTGTGGGACGTTCTCCACCACCATCGAGATGATGACGTTGTGCTCGTGGAGCACATGATTGAACTTGAGGTTGTTCAGCATGGCCAACGGGGTCGTCGCCCGTCCCGGATGTGGGTAGATCGCCAGTCCGGGCACGCGGGTCGGCTCCGTCTCATGGACCCAGTCGAGGAAGTCGTCCAGCGGACCCTCGTCGTTCTGCCGCTGCTTGGCGATGTAGGCGGTACCGCGTCGCCAGGTCGTCATGATGGCGATGATGATGGCCGCGAAGACCAGCGGAATCCAGCCGCCGGACGCGATCTTCAGCAGGTTGGCGGCGAAGATCGACAGCTCGACGCCACCGACGACGACACCGAAGACGATGAGAGCCCACATGGGCCAGTGCCACGCCCGATGGGCCAGCACCAGGAACAGGCTCGTCGTCAGCAAGAAGGTGCCGGTGACGGCCAGGCCATAGGCGGTGGCCAGCTTCGTCGAGGTCTGGAAGATGAGGATGAGCGCCAGCACGCCGACGAAGAGGATCCAGTTGATCTCCGGGATGTAGATCTGGCCGCCTTCGGACTTCGAGGTGTGACGCACGCTCAGACGTGGCAACAGTCCCAGACGGGTCGCCTCCGAGCTCATAGAGAAGGCGCCGGAGATGACGGCCTGGGAGGCGATGACGGTGGCCATCGTGGCAATGACGACGAGCGGGATCGTCGCCCAGCCGGGTGCCAGCCGGAAGAAGGGATTGTCGATCCAGTCGGGATGCTCAAGGATCATCGCTCCCTGCCCCAGGTAGTTGATGAGCAGACACGGCAGCACGACGGCGAACCAAGCCAGTCGGATCGACGGGGCGCCGACGTGACCCATGTCGGCGTAGAGGGCCTCGGCGCCCGTGATCGTCAAGACGACAGCGCCCATCGCGATGAAGGCCATCCCGGGTCGCTCGATGGCGAAGAGGATCGCCCAGTGCGGGGACAGGGCCGTGATGATGAAGGGCTTGCTGATGATCCACGGGATGCCCAGGGCGGCCAGGGTGAGGAACCAGATACCCATCACCGGCCCGAAGGCCTTGCCGATGACTGCCGTCCCTCGTCTCTGCACGATGAACAGGATCGTCAGGATGACGACCGAGGCTGGCAGAACGATCATCTCGGCGCCCGGATTGGCCACCGTGATGCCCTCCACCGAGCTCATCACCGAGATCGCTGGGGTGATGAGGGAATCTCCGTAGAACAGCCCGGCGCCGATGATGCCGAGCAACATTGCCGTCATGCCAGTGCCCTTGCGGCTGGCCATAAAACGACGCACCAAGGCCATAAGCGCGAGGATGCCGCCCTCACCGTCGTTGTCAGCACGCATCACGAAGATGACGTACTTGACGCACACCACCAGCAGGATCGACCAGAAGATCATCGAGATGATCCCCATGACGTCACCGTGGGTGGGGCGAACGGCATGGTTCTCCATCGAGAACATCGTTTGAAGGGAGTAGAGCACCGAGGTTCCGATGTCACCGAAGACGATTCCCAACGCAGCCAGGGCCAGCCCCGGCTTCATGGCTCGGATCGGTTCAGGATCACTGATCGGCTGGGTGGCCTTTGCCACTGCCTGCCGTCCATGTCTGCGACTCACTCCAGAAAGTATGGACCTCATGGTCTCAACTGCAAGTCGAATAGAGAAGGAAGTTCGGATGTGGGAGGAGCGGGGGAAATCGTCCTGACTTCCCCCGCTCCGGTGACGCTGTTCTCGTCACACGTGTCGGTACGTCGGCGACCTCAGGCGCGCGACAGGATGACCACACTGTAAGGCGGCAGAACCAGGGTCACGGATGCCGGGTGGCCGTCGTAATCATCCTCGGCTGCGACAAACCATTCGGGGACGTCGACCCCGTCGAAGGCGTCCGAGTACACCTTCGCGTCGGAATTGAACCTGGTCACCCAGCGGCCGGCAGCCGGCATCCCGATGGTGTACTCGCCCCAGGCCTTGGAGTCGAGGTTCACCGCCACCACGACGTCGTCGTGCGGACCACCGTCAGCCCAGCGGTGGAAGGCGTAGACGTGGTTGTCCGTGTGCAGGTGCAGGGTGTCGACGTTCTGTCCGGTGAGGCCCTTGGTGTGGCCCTCCTCGTTGAGACGCAGACTGACGAGATCGCGGTACATCCTGAAGATGCCCTTGAACTGAGCGCCCTGATCCCAATGCAGCGGGACGGTGTCGCGGAACCATTCGCCCTCCAGGAGCTCCTGGCCCTGGAAGATCATCGGCAGACCCGGTGAGGTGAGTACCAGGGCCGCTCCCAGGGTGGAGCGCTTCTGGGCGTAGTAGCCGGTCGGATCGTCGTCGTCGACCTCCTGGGGGACGCGGGCCGAACCGTTGGCGACCTCGTCGTGGGACTCGGTGTAGATGACGCGGGAGAAGGCGTCACCGTAGGAGAACTCGACGGCATCGCGCACGGCGTCCATGTCACGAGCCTCGTCGGAGGCGGTGATGACAGCAGCGCGGATCGGGTGGACGAAATGGTTGTCCCACTGGGCGTGGAAGGCGGCACCGTCGTCAGCGGTGGAGACGACCTTGGGCTCACCGTGCAGGTCCTCGGCGATGGTGATGGCGCGTGGGAACTTCTCGCGGATCTCGGTGTTGATCCAGTGGGTGAGGCTCCAGCCGTCGGGGATGTTCATCTCACCGGCATCGACACTGCGCATGTACGGGGTCATGTCGTAGCGCAGGCCGTCGGCGTGAAACTCTTCCAGCCACATCATGGCGTTGTCGCGAATGAACTCGCGGACCTCGCCGCGGCCGTAGTCGGGACGGGTGTCGCCCCACGGGGTCGAGGACTTCCAGTCGTTGTAGAAGTAGATGCCGCCCTTGTCGTTCTCGCTCCATCCGTCGAACTGCCACAGGTCGAGGTCCGAGGGGCCGAAGTGGTTGTAGACGACGTCGATGATGACCGCCAGGCCGTGCTTGTGGCAGGTTTTGACGAGGTCGCGCAGCTTTTCCGGGCCGCCGTAGGCGCTCTCGACGGCGAAGATGTGGGCCGGGTTGTAACCCCACGAGTAGTCCCCGGCGAACTCCATGAGGGGCATGAGCTCGACGGCGTTGACGCCCAGGTGGACGAGGTGGTCGATCTTCGACTCGACGTCGGCCAGGTCGGCGGGCTTGTCGTCGTCAGGATCCTTGTCGAAGAAGGTTCCGACGTGCATCTCGTAGATGACGAGCTCGTTCAGGGTCGGGGGAGTGAAGTCGTCACCCTCCCAGTCGTAGGCGCCGGGATCGGTGATGATGCCATTGCCGACCGAGCTCGTCACGTGGCGGGCGTAAGGGTCGATGCGGGAGATCACCTGGTCACCGTTGATGAGGACGAAACGGTACTCGTCGCCCACCGTGGCACCGGCGGCCTGGCCGTACCAGTAGCCGTTGTTCTCGCTGACGAGCTGGAACTTGGCCGAGCGAACCTTCTCGGCGTCGTCATTGTCTCCCCTGGGCTGGGCTGCCCAGTCGTCGAAGGTTCCGGTGACGGCGACTGTCTCGGCGTGCGGGGCCCACACGCGGAACGCGGCGCCACCGTCGATGAGCGAGACACCCATGCCCTTGGCACGGCCGGCGTAGTCGGTGGGAATTGGATCGTTGGCATTCGGGCGGGATTCGCCGGTCGCTTCCTTCGTATCGTCGGTCATCGTTCTCCTTGTCGTCGAAACAACCACGGTCAACGGTATCCGTCCGTGGTGTGAGAGGTGGTCCCATCGTGTGATCACGGTGACTACGGTGGGTCGCATGTACGACTCCGTTGAGCACCTGCCTGCTGCCGATCACCCTGAGCTGCTGGCCGCGACGGTCGCCGGACGAGCCGCCGAGTTGCCCTCGGCAGTCGTCTTCAGCATTGATCCCGAGATCGCGGACACCGACGCCTTGTGCGAGGCCTTCGGTGAGGGTCCCGAGACGTGTGGCAACTGCGTCATCGTCAAGGGAAAGCGCGGTGACGTCGAGAAGTACGTCGCCTGCCTGGCCCTTGCCACGACGAGGGTTGACGTCAACAAGGTGGTGCGCAAGAAGCTCGACGTCCGCAAGGCGTCCTTCGCGCCCATGGACGAGGCCGTCAGCCTGTCCGGAATGGAGTACGGCGGGATCACCCCAGTGGGCCTGCCCGCTGAGTGGCCGATCTGGATTGATCCGCGCGTCGCCGAGGCCCAGGCCGTGTGCATCGGATCGGGGCTGCGCAGCTCAAAGCTCATCGTCAGTGGTGCTGATCTGGTGTCCCTGCCAGGAGCTGAGGTCGTCGAGGGACTGGCGAACTGAGTTCGCTCCCTGCCTCATGGGATTGCGGCCCAGGAAGTCCGAACGGGGCGCCTGGGTCAGAACTCCTCGAGGGTTGCCGTCGCGGTGACCGTACCGTCGGGGCGACGGACTTGGGCCTCGCCGTCCTCGATGCCGACCGTCAGTCGGGTCGGGGCGGTCACGGAGGCGCGGAAGCGGTAGGAGAACTCCTTCCCGACGAAGGTCTCGCATGGGAAGGCTTGCGCCATGAGGAGGGCCTGCAGCGGTCCGTGGACGACCAGTCCGTCGTGGCCGTTGCGACGGCAGAAGTCGCGGTCCCAGTGGATGCGGTACGGGTTGGCCGTCAGGGCCGAGAAGGTCACCAACAGAGGCTCGGTGGCCAGGAACCCGTCGCCGTCGGTCTGCCCGGCACCCGCGGGCGAGGGATCGGAGGACTGGATTGGCAGGAAGACGTATTCCTGCTCGTCGACCAGGCAGTCTTGGCCGTCCTGTGCCCAGGTGGATCTCATCGTCACGAAGTGAAGAGGGCCGCGACGCCCCTGCCTGTCGGTGACCGAGGCGACCTCAGTGGTGCGGGTGGTCTCGCGGTTGAGGGCCAACGGGGCCGTGGTGCGCACCCGACCGCCGGCGAACATCCTCGTCATACCCGGTTTCGGGGTGCTCGGGGAGCCGATGGTGTACCCGTCCTCGTCGAGGCTGGCGGGGTTGACCGGGTCGAGGAGGAGGACCCAGTGCCAGCACGGCGGGACGACCCTGTTGGGTTCGGGGGAACCCAGCAGGGTTGCCAGACCGCGCAGGTCGTCGGGGCGCAGTTGCGTCATTCGGCCAGGCCGTACAGACGGTCGCCGGCGTCACCGAGGCCGGGGACGATGTATCCGTGCTCGTCGAGGTGATCGTCGACGCCAGCCACGACGAGGTGGCAGGGGACTTCGAGATCGCTGACGAGCTTGCGGAAGTTCTCGATGCCCTCTGGGGCGGCCAGGATGCACAGACAGGTGATGTGGTCGGCGCCGCGGCGCACCAGGAACTCGACGGTGCCGCCCAGAGAACCACCGGTGGCCAGCATCGGGTCGAGGACGTAGCACTGACGGCCGGAGAGGTCCTTGGGAAGACGCTCGGCGTAGGTCATCGGCTGGAGGGTCTCCTCGTCACGGGTCATGCCGACGAAGCCGACCTCGGCCGACGGGACGAGGCGCATCATGCCCTCGAGCATTCCCAGGCCGGCGCGCAGGATCGGGACGACGAGCGGCTTGGGGCGGGCCAGGGCGACACCCTCGGTGGTGGTGAGCGGGGTGGTGACGGTGGTCGGCTCGATGCGCACCTCGCGGGTGCCCTCGTAAGCCATGAGGGTGACGAGCTCCTCGACGAGCTGGCGGAAGACCGGGCTGGGGGTGTCCACCGAGCGCAACAGGGTCAGCTTGTGGGAGACGAGGGGATGATCCATGACATTGAGTTCCACGAAACCAACCTTCGCACATGAGGAGTAACTGGCGGCACTCGGCCACCAGATTCGGGGGCCGAGGAGTGAATGGGTGGGGGATGTGCGGCGCCGGTGTACGGAAGTAACTGCTGTCGGGGAGCCTGTCGGTAGGGGGTGACGCTGCCATGGCTAGATTCGGCCAATCCTCGGCGAATTTCGCCGATAACGGCAGGTACAACACCGTCCACACTGCCCCGGACCTTCCTTCCGTCGAGAAGTTCGCGCTCAAATCGGCCCTGCGACTGTTTCCGCGGCCAGATGTCTGCAACGATGGAGACGTTCGCCCCCAAGGAGGTCGTCATGTCCCGGTTCAGCGATGACGAGTTTGTTCCCGACGATGACGTCGATGACTACGACAATCTCGATGAGTACGACGAGTTGCCCGATGACGAGGACGACTACGACGACGATGATGACGATGACTATGACGACGATGATCTCGAGGACGCAGGCGAGGACGAGATCGACTTCGTCGTAGCTCTCTACAACGATGATGGCGAGCGGACCGCGGTCCCCATGGAGCCTATGCTCGCCAACGATCTCGACGAGCTCATCACCCAGCTGCGCCGTCTCCCTGGCGACGCAGGAGCCGTCGGCATGGTCTCGATCGACCACCAGTTCTACGTCATCGTCCGGGTTCGCGGCCGCAACGTGCAGGTCTTCCTGTCCGACTCCACCCAGGCCAATGACTGGCCGATTGCTCGCGACGTCGCTGACTTCTTGGGCGAGGACATTCCTGACCCCGACGACGACCCCGAGACAATGGGCGACGGCGACATGCTTGCCGACGCCGGAGTGGGTGAGTTCGACATGGAGGCCTTCGCCGAGGCCGACGAGGACTCCGACGAGATCCTGGCCGACATCGCCGCCCGGGTTCACTTCGGGCCGCAGTTCGAGCGGGCGGCCAACACCTCGGTGCGCTGACCCGTGGCTGGCCCGATGCCGGGTTGGCGTCAGGCCATGGCCCAGGCCCTCGCCGTGGCGCGTCGTGCGGCGCAGTGGGGTGACGTCCCCATTGGTGCGGTGATTCTCGGCCCTGACGGCGAGGTCCTCTCCGAGGCGGGCAACGAGCGTGAGCTCACCGGTGACCCGACCGCTCACGCCGAGGTGCTCGTCATCCGTCGAGCTGCGGAGGCCAGGGACGGGTGGCGTCTGGATGACTGCACCCTCGTCGTCACCCTGGAACCGTGCACCATGTGCGCCGGGACGATCATCGCCGCGCGGATCCCGAGGGTGGTGTTCGGAGCCTTCGATCCCAAGGCCGGAGCTGTCAGTTCCCTCTTCGACGTCATGCGCGATCCGAGGCTTCCGCACCGTCCCGAAGTGGTCTCCGGCGTCATGGCCGACGAGTCGTCCGCCCTGCTGCGCGAATTCTTCGGCGGTCATCGGGCCTGTACCGTGGACGGGTGACCAACACCCCAACGGAATCGACGCCGTCGGAATCCGGGGAGCAGACGCCTTCCGGAAATGCCGCGGCGGCCGAGGAGAAACGAGTGCGCTTCCCACGCGCTCACGCCTACATCCAGAGTCATGAGTTTCTCGCCTCGGTGACGAAGGTCATGAGCGGGACCGGCCTGGCCCAGTTGATTGCTGCCCTGGCTACCCTCTACGTCACCCATCACATTGACCCGTCTGACTGGGGCATTTATGGCGCCATCATGGCCGTCTCCCAGTTCGTCATCCCTGCTGCAGCCCTGCGCTACGAAATGGCCATCGTGCTGCCGCGGGACAACTCCGAGGCCAAACGGGTGCTCCGGTTGGCGACGCGGATCAATGCAGTCGTCTCGACGTTGGCGATGCTGTCGATGATTCCCCTGGGCGGATTCCTCAGTGGGCTGCTCGGCAAGCCGCAGGCCCGGTGGTGGTTGTTGGCGGTCGGCCCGATCGTCTTCGCCTACACGCAGGTCAACGTCGTTAATTACTGGGCGAACCGGCGCAAGCAGTTCGGCATCATCGGCACCAACGCGCTGTGGTGCCAGTCGACGACGGCGGTCGGACGTATCACCTCGTGTGCCATCAATGCCGCCGCCTTCGGTCAGGTCATCGCGACCTTCCTAGGCAAGTGCTTGGCGCTCAACAACTTTCGACGCCGTTTGGGTCCTGACCTGCGCGCCATCGAGGAATCCGACATGCCGATGCGTGCGGTGATGCGCAAGTATCGGCAGCTCCCTCTGCTGACGGCTCCGAACGCCATCGTTGACGCCATCCGGCAGCAGGGCGTCAACATGATCATCATGGTGAAGTTCTCGACGGCTGGCTACGGTCGATTCAACATCGCCTGGACGTTGATGCAGATGCCGGCGTCCGTCATCAACCAAGCACTGTCCCAGGTGTTCTTCCAGAAGCTGTCGGTCTCCGACGCCGGGAAGTTCTACCAGACCGTCAAGAAGTCGGTGGTGAGGTCGTTCCTCGTCGGCATCGTGCCTTTCGGGTTGCTGTATGTGCTCATCCCGCCGGTGCTGCCGTGGCTGTTGGGCGCGAAGTTTCAGCAGTCGGCTGACATTGCGGTGGCTCTGGTGCCGTGGCTGTACGTCAACTTCGTCACATCGCCGATCTCGAATATGTTCATCGTGACCCGCAACAACGGGATCGCCTTGGTCTTCGCGATCATCTACGCGGTCGTGCCACTGACCTACCTGAACCTCAGCGACCTCTCGATGGTCGGGACGATCTACCAAATGTCCTTTATCATGGCTGGGTTGTTGGTGTTCTACATCGGGCTGGCACTCGTGGTCGCCAAGAGATTCGACAACAAGAACACGAAGGTGGACCCGGCGGTCGAGGCAGCCGAGGAGGCTGAGGTCAGCAGTGAGGACGAGGACAGCCGCCCCTGACACGCTCTGACACCTGATCGTCGTGTCCCCGACACTCGAATTTTGGCCAGAGGTGATGGATTCGCTACCCTTGTTCACGGTGACGTGTCTGAGCGGCCGAAAGTGCCCGCCTCGAAAGCGGGTGTAGCGAGAGCTACCGAGGGTTCAAATCCCTCCGTCACCGCCGAGAAGGCCCCGGGAGCTGGGAGGCTCCCGGGGCCTTGTGTTTAGCGGGTTGGGGCATAGTCCGAAAGAGAGACCGCCCCGGTCGGCTTCGGGAGCAATCCAACACCGAGCAGTACCCTCCGGAGTTCACGACCGTCAACGGCCCCTCCGGATGTCCGCTTCTCGCGAGACGGCGTTCCCCATGGTGTCCAGATCCATGACGGACGTCGTCCTGCTGGAATAATGACCTCGTGCAACCCTCTGACCTCGCCCTGTTCATCGGCGCCGTCGTCGTGTTGCTGGCCGCCTTCGCGGCCCGGATCGGCACCCGTCTGGGACTGCCGGCGCTATTGCTGTTCCTCTTGGTCGGTATGCTGCTCGGCCCCATCGGTTTCGGCATTGACTTCAACGACCTGGGTGCCGCACACGCCATTGGTTTCGCTGCCCTCGTGCTCATCCTTGCCGATGGTGGATTATCGACCAACTGGAAAGACATCCGACCGGCCCTGGGCCCAGCTGCCTTGTTGGCGACCGCCGGGGTTGGCGTCTCCTTCGGCGTCATGGCTCTGCTGGGCCACTACGCGCTCGGCCTGCACTGGAGCGTTGCAGCCCTTCTCGGCGCGGCCACCGCCCCGACTGACTCTGCTGCCGTGTTCTCCGTGCTTCGGGGGGTCTCCCTGCCCAATCGGCTCAGATCCGTGCTCGAGGCTGAGTCGGGCCTCAACGACGCCCCGACCGTCCTCGTCGTCATCGCACTGACCGGGGTCGCAACTGGGGAGTCGACGATCGGCGTACTCCCTCTTCTTGGGTCCATTGCCCTTGAACTCATCGGTGGTATCTGCGTCGGTCTGGGCGTTGGGTGGGTGGCTGTCAGGATCGGGCGACGCATCAACCTGCCATCCGGAAACCTCTACGCCATCGCTGCGATGGCGTGGGCCGTGACCGCCTACGGTGTCGGTGTGTGGATCGGCGTGTCCGGATTCGCCGCGGTTTACGTCGCCTCCGTCATGATTGGCAATGGCGACCTGCCCTATCAGCACACCACCCGATCCTTCTCTGAGGGCATCGGCTGGATCTGTCAGATCGGCCTGTTCGTCATGCTCGGTCTGCTGGCCAACCCCGACCGTCTCACCTGGGTCTCCGTTGGCTCCGGTGTTGCTGCCGGCCTGCTGTTGACCTTTGTCGCGCGCCCCTTGGCAGTCCTCGCCTGTACGACATGGTTCGGGTTCCGCCGCAACGAGCGGTTCTTCCTGTCCTGGGCCGGTCTGCGCGGGGCTGTGCCGATCATTTTGGCGACGATCCCGATGGCGTCCCACATGGAGCGCGCCGACAAGTTCTTCGACGTCATCCTGGTGCTCGTCGTCGTCTTCACCTGTATCCAGGGCCCGACCTTGCCGGGCGCGGCGAAGCTCCTCGGCGTCGTCGATCCGCAGATGGCCAAGGACGTGACGATCGAGGTTGCGCCCCTTGACGAGATCGCTGCCGACCTCCTGCAGGCTGACGTTCCCGAGGGATCGAGACTGTCCGGGGTGACGGTCCGCGAGCTGCGGCTGCCGCGTAACTGCGTCGTCTCGCTCATCATCCGTGGCGACCGTTCCTTTGCTCCGCGCGCGGAGACCAAGCTGGAGCAAGGTGACGAGCTGCTCATCGTCGTCCCCCAGGGGCAACGGCGGTACGTTGTCGAGAGGCTGACCGAGATAGGCCGGGGAGGCCGGTTGGCGCGCTGGCACGGGCTGCGCGTCCAGGCCGAGTGACCACACTGACGAAGTCGCTGAGCAAGCTGACCAAAACCGACTGGGCAGGCCAACCAACCCGGCTGACTAAGAAGACGAATGGGAAGGCCACGGACCCAGATGGATCCGTGGCCTTAACGGGCTGGTTGATGGTCAGGGCTGCTTTTCCCCTGGCGTCGCCAGCATCGATGGGGTCGGTGACGGTGACGGCAGACACACGGGCTCACCAACCTTCACGAACTTCGGTGCATCCGTCTTGAAGTTCGGGTCGCGATCGCCGAGCACTACTTCAACCTCATGATCGACGCGCTTGGGATCCGACTTCAACACTGCTGCCGGGAAGTAGCCGGCAACCAGCTTCACCTCAGGATCCTTGGCGTTGTGGCCGATGACCGTCACCTCCTTGACCATGGGCTCACGGTTGGCCACCGAATCAATGACGAACCCGACGTTGGCAAGCTGCTTCGACACGCTACCCGCCAGGCCACGGGTGTGACCGGAGTTGTACACCGAAACCGTGACGTCCTTCGTTGTCAGCTTGCCCTTGACGTCCTGATTGACGCAAGGGGTGATCGGTGGCGGGGGGACGGGGGCACTGACGGCCTTCCATCCGGCGCGGATGGCCACCGCGATGAGGATGACGAGGGCCAGCAGGGTGATCGGGGTACCTGCCATCCTCAGATAGTGGCGACGTTCATCAGGAGTCATGACGGGGCATCAGTCCAGTTCGAGGACACGGGCATGGAGGGTCTGACGCTGCTGAAGGGCAGCACGAAGCGCGCGGTGCAGGCCGTCCTCAAGGTAGAGGTCGCCATGCCAGGCCACGACGTGGGCGAAGAGGTCCCCGTAGAAGGTGGAGTCGTCCTCGAGAAGGTTCGCCAGGTCAAGGTTGCTCTTCGTCGTGACGAGCTGGTCCAGGCGCACCTGCACGGGTGCCAGCTGGGACCACTGCTTCTGCGTGTACCCGTGGCCAGGGTATGGGCGGGAGTCACCGACACGTTTGAAGATCACATGACGATCCTACAAGCTTCTCGACGGCAATCCCGGCAGACGTGCCCGGTGGTATGTGACAAGCTGAGACGAAAGGGCATGTGGTTGCATGTCACCGACCTGCAGCCACATATCCGGTGAACGGGCGTTGCACCGGGGCAACGCCCCGGTCGAGGACTATGGAAGGACGGCAATGACTGGTTTCGACTTCGACAGCCCCACTGTCGAGTGGTTGCGTTCACGCGGAACGGCCAGGTGGGAAGACGTCGCCGAGGAGGTCATCCCGCTGTGGGTGGCCGAGATGGACTTCCGGGTTGCCCCGCCCATCCAGCAGGCCATCGAGGACATGGTTGCGAAGCACGCCTACGGATATCCGCGCGACAACGGACTGCGGCACTCATGGGCGGCATGGGCGAAGAAGGTCCAGGGCCTGACGGTCGATCCGCTCAAGGTGCGTTATCTGCGCAATGTCCTGTCCGGAGTCCAGCTGGCCATCCGCACCTATAGCGCTCCCGGAAGCCCCGTGATCGTCCCTTCCCCGGCATACATGCCGTTCTGGAAGGTGCCGGGACTGGAAGGACGCGAGATCATCTCGGTGCCGATGGTCGACTCCGACCTGGGCTGGACCCTCGACCTTGACGGCATTGACGCGGCCTTCACCAAGGGTGCCGGGTCGATCATCCTCTGTCAGCCCTACAACCCGCTGGGTCGCGTCTTCACTGCGGACGAGCTGCGCGGACTGGCCGAGGTCGTCGAGCGTCACCACGGGTTCGTCATCTCCGACGAGATCCATGGACCTCTCGTCCCGGTCTGCGAGAAGCGCAAGGCCTCGGTGCCCTACGCCAGCATCAGCGAGCAAGCGGCCGCTCACTCGGTGCTGGTGTCCTCGGCGTCGAAGTCGTTTAACATCCCCGGGCTCATGACGGCCTTCATCTCCCTCTTCACCGATGAGCAGGCCAAGCTGTGGGATCAGAAGGTCCATCCGCTCGACGCCGAAGGGGCCACCACGATCGGCATGGCTGCCAACAAGGCCGCCTTCGACTCCGGTCAGGAATGGTTGGATGCCGCCAACTGCTACATCCATGACAACGCGGTGTGGCTGTCGGAAACCTTGGCCGATCAACTGCCGGGAGTGTCCTACCGGATTCCTGAAGGCACCTACCTGGGCTGGCTCGACTTCTCCGCCTACGAGCTTCCGGCCTCGCCAGGGGAGTGGCTGCTGCGTCACGCCCGTATCCGTCTCAATGACGGTCCCACCTTCGGGCCCGGGGGTGAGGGGCACGCACGTATCAATTTCGCCACCCCACGCTATCTGCTCGAGGAGGCCGTCGACCGGATGGTCAGCGCGATCAACGACCGTTGACTCTCGGACTGCTGATCGTCAGACCATTGGCTTGACGAGCTCTGATCCTCAGGCCAAGGCATGTCGACCCGATCCGGGCAGGTGCTCAGTTCGAGACGCGCCCGGATGCATTGCGCCAGTTGGCGCCTGCACTGTGAAAAGCTGAAGCGAAGAGTGCGTGTATGCGCGTACGTTCCAGCCCCCTAGCGAGAGGTCGATACATGGACATCAGCGCCATGGATCCCAAGGACATCCCCGGACTGTTCGACGCCGAGGTCGTCGGACCGGATGGTGAGAAGGTCGGGACGATCCAGCAGATCTTTGCCGACGAGGTCACCGGTGCCGTGACTTTCGTGACCGTGCTTTCGGAGGGCCACGAGCACTTCATTCCGGTACGCGGCGCCGATTACTCCACGAGCCACGTCAGTGTGCCGTTCAACCGCGACATCATCGAGACCGCCCCTGAGGCGTCCGAGGAGGACGATCTCTCGCGTGACCGTGAGGCCGAGGTCTACGGCCACTACGGCATGGAGCCCGCTCGTCGTTCCGGACTGGAGATCGATGATGACGACATCATCATCGCCCAGCCAGGACGCGGTGCCGACAGCGATCCTGACATCGTCGACGCCGCAGAGGTTGACGACGACTCCCCCGAGGAGGTCGGCGAGACCCAGCCCGTCGACGATGACGAGGTCGGCCAGGACACCACCGTCACTCCGGTCATCGTTCCGGCGGCTCCCCGTGACGAGGACAACGTGGGCTCCCCGGTTGCTGAGGATGGCGAGGAGGACGACGAGAACCGTCCTGAGGCGCTCAGCGATGATCACTCCGAGGAACACTCTGATGATGAGGTTCTCCCGGTCGCCGAGCCCGTGCCCGCCATGGGTCTGCCGGCTGGTGCCAAGCTGCGCCGCTACGTCGTCACTGATCTGGTGACCGTGCAGATCCCGGTGCGCCGCGAGGTGGTGTGCTGGGAGGATGCCGAGGGCAATGTCCACGAGCTCGACAAGGTCGAGGCACCGGAGGAGGCCAAGAAGGCCGGAGTTCCCGGACAGGCCACCTGGTGGTTCAACGACGGCCCGGAGGCTCCTGCCGGTTGATTCCTGGGCCAGAGATCTTTGGCCTGGCCTGAGAAGTCTTGAACATGACGTCAGCCCCCGATCCGCAGTGGATCGGGGGCTGACGCTGTCATGATCGATGTCTGGTGAGCTCAGGAGACCTTCTCGTAGGTGACGTCGGCAACGCCAGCGCTGGGCGACGAGATCTGGTTGAAGGCGGCCGGAGTCAGGTCGAGGCAGCGACCGGAGACGTAGGGTCCACGGTCATTGATGCGCACGACGGTAGAGCGTCCGTTGGCCCTGTTGGTCACCTTGAGGCGGGTGCCGAAGGAGTAGGTCTTGGAGGCAGCCGTCATGGCCGAGGAGCTGAAGGGCTCACCGGAGGCGGTCTGCGAATCGGTGTAGAAGGAGGCCCCGCAGCTTCCGGCGACGCCACTGGTGGAGACGTCGGCGGCGCTACGGTCCGAGCGCTCGGAGGAACGGGAGGTGCGCGAGGACTCCTCGGAGTGACGCTGCGTCGGCTCCGGAGCGGCGGCCTTCTTCTGAGCTGCCTTCTCGGTCTCGGCAGCCTTCTCGGCCTCGGCGGCGCGCTTGTAGCTGGCCTTCGAGCGCAGCAGGCTCATGGTGACGGCGTCGGTGACGCCGGTCTGCTTGAGAGCATTGGCCTTCTGGAACACCTTGACGGCGTTGGTGGTGGATGGGCCGTAAGGCAGTCCGACCCACTTGCCCGGGAAGTAGCTGAGGGTCGAAAGGTCGCGCTGAACAGCCTTGGTGCGGGCATTGTGGTCGCCTCGCTGGGCGAAGATGCCGACCGGGCGGGTGACCTTGTTGATGTAGCGGGTGGCGACCCAGGAGGTCTTGCCACGGTAGTTGACGGGGGTCCAGCCCTGAACGTCCTTGCCAACGATGAGGAGACGGTCGCCGGGGTGGATGAGACCGTGACGCTTGTACGCGGTGCCACGTCCGGAACGAACGTTGAGGTGGACGCGGGACTGCGCGAACTGGGTGGTGTACGGGGTGGCGCGCTTGGCCTGCTTGGTCGGCGCCTTCTTAGTCTGCTGGGTGGGAGCCTTCTCCGCATGGGCCCCAGGGGTACCGGTGGGGGCGGCGTGGGCCTCCTCGGCGATGGTGCCCATGACGGCGAGTCCGGCCGCAGCGGTCAGAGCGACGGTGCGCTTGAGAGCCGTCCCGGCGTTGGTCGAGGTGTTGGTCATGTGATGTTCCTTCCGAGCGTTGCCGCAGGTTCAGGGGCTCGTTGAACTGTACGTGTTCCTGAGAGATTCTCAAAATCGGTTCAGTATAGATGAGTGGGTGTCACCTCGGGGATGCGCTGCTGATGGACCTCCGAATCTTCTGGACAAGCCGCGACGGTAGTTGCGGAGGATGGGACAACATCGTGTGAAAGCTGAGAAAATACTGAGGGTTCTGGATATGGCAAGCCTCGCGCCGCCGGGCGAGGAGCGACGGAGTCGACTCGGTCTGCCTCCGGACCTCGTAGGCTGATGCCATGACGTGGAACCGCAACATTCCTGGCTTGCTGACCGACGACATTCGCCTCAGGGTCCCGTTGGACCACAACAACCCCGAGGACCTGCGCACCGTCGAGATTTATGCGCGTCTGGTCGCTGCTCCTGACGGCACCGACAAGCCGTACCTCGTCTTTCTGCAGGGTGGCCCGGGGTGCGAGTCTCCGCGTCCGACGCTGCGGGATCCCGGATTCCCGGGCTGGCTGGCCCGGGCCCTGCAGGACTACCAGCTCGTGCTGCTGGACCAGCGCGGCACTGGACTGTCCTCGCCGGTGAGCGAGCCGGTGGGGGACCCGGCCAGCCAGGCGGAGTACCTCACCCACCTGCGTGCCGACGAGATCGTCGAGGACTGTGAGGACATCCGTCGTCACCTTGGTGTTCAGAGATGGGCGGTGCTGGGCCAGTCCTTCGGCGGATTCACCTTGCTGAGGTACCTGTCCACCTACCCGGAGTCGCTGTCGGCCGGTTACTTCACGGGTGGTCTGTCGGCAGTCGGACGTTCTGCTGACGAGGTCTACACCGCCTGTTACGACCAGCTGCGCGCAAAGTCGCTGGAATACTACAAGCGATTTCCGGAGGATCGGGTGCGGCTCGCAGAGCTCATGGCGCTGGCCGAGAAGGGCGAGATCACCATTCCGAACGGTGACATCGTGACGCCGTCGCGGCTGCGGTCGTTGGGACACCTGCTGGGCGCCTCGGGTGGGGCTGAGAAGCTGCACTACCTGCTGGAGTATCCGCACACCTCACGGTCGTTCCGCCATGATCTTGCCGGGCTGCTGCCTTTTGGCGGACGCAACCCGCTGTACGCCGTCATCCACGAGTCATCCTATGCCGACGGTGTGGTCACCGGCTGGTCGGCCGCGCGGATGCTGCCCGAGGACTTCCAGCAGGATCCGACCCTGTTGACCGGTGAGCACGTCATGCCGGAGTGGTTCGACACCGACCAGGAGCTGCGGCCGTGGAAGGAGGTTGCCAATCTCATTGCGGACCATCCGTGGCCGAAGCTGTATGACGCTGACGCCCTCCGGGCTGCCGAGGTGCCCTGTGCTGCGGCGGTGTACCACGACGACGCCTATGTGCCGCGCCAGTTTTCCGTCGAAACGGCAGCCTTACTGCCGCAGATGCATGCCTGGGTGACGACTGAATATGAGCACAATGGGTCGAATGCCTCAGGCGGTGCGGTTCTCGACCGTCTCATCAAGCTCGTCAAGGGAGAGCTCGTCAGGTGAGGTTGCGGGGCGTCCGGGGTACCGGGCGCCCCTTTTTCCCGTGACCTTCATTTTCAGCTGCGCCAGCTGTGTCCCCCCGTCAAGATCTGCTGGCACAGGGGACACAACTGGTACAGGTGGACGTGGCAGGGCGGGGATTGGCCCAGGTGGCCCAACTGGGTGATCCCCGGGGCGCATTCCTCTCACAGCCTCGCTGCACGGCCTTCCACTACACGGAGCTGCCAAAAAACGCTCCGAAAACCCGATGGCAACGTCACCATCCAGGTTTTCTGGCAGCTCTGTGTAGTACTAGCCGGTATTCGAGGTTCAGGGGATGCCTTCATGCCCTCCCGATACCGTTGACCCCATGACTGACCACTTCGCAGGGGACCCCCGCACGAACCGGGAACGGATGCTCGCCGGGGACCTCTACATCGCCGACGACCCGGAGAGCTCCCGGATCGCCGAGCGCGGGGCCAGGCTGGCTGACGCCTACTACCGGGCCTTCCTCAACGATCCGGACAGCGCCATCCCTCTGCTGGCCGAACTCCTCGGAGAACTCGGAGAGGATGCCGTCATCAAGCCGCCGCTATACGTCGACTACGGTGAGAACATCCACTTCGGCGCGCGCAGCTTCGCCAACTACAACCTGACGGCTCTCGACGTCGCCGAGATTCGCATCGGCACCGACTGTCAGATCGGCCCGAACGTCCAGTTGCTGACTCCCACCCACCCCATCGACCCGGACCTGCGTTGGGAACGCCTGGAGGCTGCCAAACCCATCACGATCGGCAATAATGTCTGGCTCGGCGGAGGCGCGATCGTCTGCCCCGGTGTCACCATCGGTGAGGACAGCGTCATCGGAGCCGGAGCGGTCGTCACCAAGGACATCCCGGCCGGATCCATCGCCGTCGGCAATCCGGCGCGCGTCATCGGATCGGTCTATGACAGGAAAGGCGAATGACCATGAACGACATCCCGGATCTCCCGGTCAACTGGTGCGATCCTGACTCCGTCGGTGCCGAGCTCCCGGAGACCGACGACGTCGAGGCCGATCCGCAATCCGTGCAGATTCCGCCGGCCGAGTCCTTCGAGGTGTTGCGCCGGGCCAGCGAAGAGGAGCTGCGAGCCCAGGAGCGCGGTGAACAGATCGACCCACTCGAGTCCGGACGAGCCGCGATCGCCATCGCCCTCACCCCGCTCTGTCAGCTCGAGGGCGCGATCATGCTCGGCGTCAGCCTGCTCGACGCCGTGGTCAAGCGGGTCGAACAGGTCGACGATGACACCGTCGAGGTGTACCTGCCCGACTGGCTCTTCGACCGCGAAGGACTCGCCTCTGACGAGGTCCCCGGCCTGCTGGTTGAGCGGGTTCGCCGCGACATGGCCGACCCGGTCGTCGTCTCCACCATGGGGGAGGAGGCCGTTGAGCAGCTGCGCAGTGGTTTGTCGGCGATCCTGGCGGCACAGCAGCACGACGCCGCCGAGTTCTCCCGTCACGTCAACCCGGACGTCGACCCCGAGTGGATCATCGACGGCTGCCAGGAGATTTGCGTCGCCCTGGCCGCCCACGTCGCGACCATCGGCTGGCAGCGTCCCGAGGTGGATGTCTCCAACGTCTTCGCCACCCTTGATATGGCCGACGATCCCGACCGCGTCCGCACCTTGCTGAGGCAAGCTCGCCGATGACAGGGCCGCTGGCGACCGCCGCCAGGTGTGTGGAGGACCCGCCGGCAGACCTCACTCGGTGGCGATGGCCTTGAGGATGTTCGTGCGGGCCGCCCGGTGCGCCGGCCACAGCGCGGCGAGCACCCCGACGAGCGCCGCGGCCACGAGGAAGGCCACGAGTTGCAGCCACGGGATCGAGAGTTTGTCGATGCCCTGGTCGGCGAGCAGACGTTGCAGCACCATGCCGAAGACGGTTCCCAGACCGACCCCGACCACCGCACCCAGCAAGGCGATGACGACCGACTCCAGGGTGATCATCCGGCGCACCTGCGGGCGGGTGAGGGCGATGGCACGCAACAGGCCCAGTTCCCGGGTGCGCTCGATGATGCTCAGACCCAGGGTGTTGACGATGCCGAGCACGGCGATGACGATGCTGAGCCCCAGCAGTGCGTAGAGCAGCGCCATGGTCCGGTTGACGTTGACGAGGATCTGGTCGGTGTACTGGCCAACGTCCATGACGCTCACCAACGGCATGTCGGCCAATGCCGCGTCGAGGGCCCTGTGGGCCTGCTCGTGGTCGGTGCCCGGCTTGAGGTAAATCGACAGGAAGGCGTCCTTGTCGCCCAGACCGGCCGAGGTGAGGGTGCTCGTCGAGACCCACATGGTGGCGATGGGCTGTCCCTTGCCGGTCGTGTAGATGCCGACGACGGTGAGCGTCATGGGACGCTGAGCATCCACTGACCACAACCGGTAGGACGACCCCACCTTCAGGTGATACTTCTCTGCCGCCTTCTCGTCGACGATCATCTCGCCGTCGGTGCGGAACATGCGTCCCTTCGTCACCTTCTGGGGGAACATCTTGTCCAGCGAGGTCGCCTCCATGCCCGCGATGCCGCGCGTGTGACGTCCCGTGGCGTCGGTGAAGTACTCCTTGGGCGGGGTCGTGTGGCCGGCGGGGATCTCGAGCATCTGCGCCATCTTCATGGCGTGGACGTCCTTGACCTGCGGGACGGCGGCCACCTTGGTGCGGACCTGGTCGGGAAACCCCTCGAATCCCTGTCGGCCGACCATGAAGTCGCCACGGAGCGTGTCGGTGACCTGGCTGGTCACCGAGCGCGTCGAGGAGGCCCCGAAGACGGCCATGAGGGAGACCAGGGTGAGCCCGATCATGAGGGCCGATGCGGTCGCGGCGGTGCGTCGGGGCTGACGGATCGAGTTGAGTTCGGCCAATTTGCCGACCTCGCCGAAGGTCGCTCGGTACACCTTGCCGACGATCCAGATGACCGGACGGCCGAGCAGGGGCGAGGCCAGGGCGACGCCGATCATCGTCAGGGCCATGCCGGCCCCGGCCCAGGCCACCGGTTTGCCCACGACGTCGAGCATCCCCAGAACGATCCCCACGACGCCCACGGCGGCCATGACGGAGCCGATGACGGCCCGTTTGCCCAATCCGACCTCGGACTCGGTTCGGGCCGAGGTCATGGCCTGGACCGGAGAGATGCGGGTGGCCCGGGCAGCCGGCAGCAGGGCGGCGACGAGCGTGACGAGGATGCCGGTGACGAGCGAGGCCACGATGGCCTTGACGCCCAGGGTGAGCGTCGTCTGCCCGATGTCCCATCCGGTTGCGGCCATGATCGCCTTGATGGCCACGGCCAGACCGAGGCCGCCGAACAGACCCAGGACTGACCCGACGGCGCCCACGACGAGGGCCTCGACCAGGACGGTCGCCCTGATCTGACCGCGACTGGCCCCCATGGCCCGGTACAGCGCCAGCTCGGAGGAGCGTTGGGCGACGAGAATGGTGAAGGTGTTGACGATGAGGAAGCTCGCGACGAGCAGGGAGATGCCCGCGAAGACGAGCAGGAAGATGTCGACGAAGCCGAGGGCCTTGCCGATGACGCTCATCTGCTCATCGGCGACGACCTTGCCGTCCTTGGCCTGGTATCCCTTCGGCAGGACCTTCTGGACGGCCTTGGCGACGGTCGCCCGGTCGGCGCCCGGTTCGACGACCGTGGCCACACCGGTGAATGCGTCGTGGCCCTTGAGGAAGAGCTGCTGGGCGCGGTGCGTCGTGAAGAACACGTAGCTGGCCCCGGCGGACCCACTCTCACCGACGGTGGCGGTGCCCACGAGCTTCGCCTGGACGGTGCCGGCTCGGCTCGTGATGACCTTGACCCTGTCGCCGACATGATGGCCGGACTTGTCGAGGGTCTGCGGATCAACGACCACCTCGTCGTCGGTGCGCGGTTCGTGGCCCGACACGACGTGGACGCCCTGCTGGCCGCCGAGGGCCGGGGTCGTCTGCCAGCTGAAGCCCAGTTGGGGCGGCCCGAAACTGGTGATGGCCTTGCCGTCGCGGTCGATGAGGACGGTTCCCGTCTCGGTGACGGTGCCCTGGGCGTCCTTGACACCGTCGATCGTGCGAATCCTGTCGACGACGGCCGGTGTCAACGGGTACGGTTTCGTCGCGTCGCCCTGCACCGCGTCCTCGGTGTTCTTGGACACCTCGACGTCCGAGACGGACCCCGAGACGATGGAGTTGAAGGTGGACCGGAGCATGTCGCCGAAGACGAACGATCCCGAGACGAAGGCGACGCCAAGGACGATGGCCAAGGTGGACATGAACAGCCGAAGCTTGCGGCTCCACAGGGAGGTGAAGGTGGCCTTCCACATGGTGGTTCAGGGCCTTTCGACACGGCGGGCGGCCGGCACGTGCTCGCCACCGGTTGTCTTCGCCCGATGCGGGGACGGGCCGTCGTCCGGCCCGGAGTCGATCGACGGGTTGCGGCGCGGGTCCAGGCGGCTCATCGTCGTGAGCACGGCGTCATGGGTGGGATGACAGATGTCGTCGACGATGCGCCCGTCGGCAAGGAACAGCGCCCGGTCGGCATACGAGGCCGAGACGGGGTCGTGGGTGACCATGACGATGGTCTGGCCGAACTCGTCGACCGACCGGCGCAGGAAGCCGAGCACCTCGGTGGCACTCATGGAGTCCAGATTGCCGGTGGGCTCGTCGGCGAAGATGATCTCGGGTCGGCCCACGAGGGCGCGCGCACAGGCGACGCGCTGCTGCTGCCCACCTGACAGCTCGGAGGGCTTGTGGTCGAGCCGGTCGGCCAGTCCGACGACGTCGATGACGGTGTCCCACCACTGCGGGTTGGGCTTGCGTCCGGCGATGGCCAGGGGCAGGAGGATGTTCTCGCGGGCCGTGAGGGTTGGCACGAGGTTGAACTGCTGGAAGATGAATCCGACCCGTTCACGTCGCAGCAGCGTCAGCTTCCTGTCGGTGAGGGTGGCGACATCGGTCTGGCCGATGAAGGCGCGGCCTGAGGTGGGGCGGTCGAGCCCGGCCATGCAGTGCATGAGCGTCGATTTGCCCGATCCCGACGGACCCATGACTGCGGTGAGGGCACCGGCCTCGACGGTGACGCTCACCCCGTCGAGGGCCTTGACGACGGCATCTCCGGTTCCGTAAGTCTTGACGAGTTCATCGGCGGCAGCGGCGGTCGGCGCCATGACGGTCTCCTGTGACTGGATGAATACTGGATGAATGACGCGGAGTGACGTCAGATCACAGTGTATACGTGTGCCACGATGAGCCCGCACATCTCCGTGTTCACGCTCCCATCAACGCTGTCACTATCGGCGAGAGCGGGGAGTGCACTAGGTCGATTCCCGCAACCGGGTGAGTGACACCATTCTGGGTCTGCTCGTCATCACCGAGGATGCCACTGCGCTCGTCCAGTGGCTACTGGGGCACCGCGGGCGCCTATGGCCTCAAGAAGGAGAAGTACGAGATCGCCAAGGCGGGTCGGGCATCCGGTTGAGCTGGTGCGCTACGCGCTGGAACTGTCGGACAACCTGAAGCTCTGAGGACCTGTCCAGAGCACGTGCTGGGCACTTGACTTGGCTGGGGATCCATAGCTGAATACTACGGAGAATCATTCTCAATAAGAAAGGATGTCTGTCCATCCGTAAGTTCCTCCCCGTCGTCGGTGCCCTCTCGCTGCCCCTGGGTGGTGGGGTGGCCCAGGCGGCGACCGGCGGTGAGTCCACTACCAACCCGGGCATCGTCGCGCTGAGTGCGCTCGATGGTGAGCACCGCTGCAGCGCGGTCCTGGTTGCCCCGAATGGGCGCTGACCTGGTTCGACACTGCTCGGTGCGGGAAGAGCACCGAGGTCGTCGACGGATCCGGTCATCGGACCGCGATCACCGAGCGCCACTACTTCACCCCCAATGATCCGTCCAAGAGCCAGGCCATGTTGATTCACTTGGCCACCCCGGTCAAGGACACTCCGGTGGCGAAGCTCAGCCCACAGGCCCCGCGCGAGGGTGAGAAGCTCAGCGTCGTCGCCTTCAATGGCCCGCGTGGTGCGGGCCACTTGGCATCAGTGGGCCGTGCCGAGGCCACCGTCGAGGGCCATGGTCACTGGATCAGTTGGTTCTCCGCGCCCCAGGGCATGGAGTTGCAGAAGTCCGACGCCGGTGCCCCGCTCATGCGTGGTGACGAGGTCGTCGGCTTCCTCGGCATCGCCGGTGCAGACGGGGGCGATGCCGAGGACATCGCCAACGTCCACCAGTGGGTGAAGCAGCTCACCCAGCAGGGCTGAGGCGCCAGGAGGGCGAGAGCCGCGTGCCGCCAGGTGCGCGGCTCTCGTGGTGCCGTCGGCCCTGGCTGCGTCCTCTGTCAGGACTCGGTCTCCAAGAGCTCCACCACAATGCTGGCGGCGCGCTCACTCGCACCCTCGACGCGTTCAGGGTGCTCCTCGTTGGCAGCCGGCCCGCACAGGTCGGAGATGCCGCGGATCGATGCGAAGCCGACATCAAGGGAGCGGCAGACCTGAGCGATCGCCGTCGATTCCATGTCAACGGCGACCGCATCGGGGCAATCGGTCAGCATGGCATGAGTCGGTCGCCCTGCATGAAGACGTCACCCGAGGCGAAGGGCCCCACGTCCACGCCGCGTAGGCGGGGAAGCCCCGATTCTGAAAGATGCACCTAGCGCGACGAAAGGCTCATCCCCGCGTAGGCGGGGAAGACGTGCCCGCAAGGATTGGGCGAGGGAAACCGAGGAAGCCTCGCGGCCCTATGCCGCCAGGATTTGAATGAGTACTTACGGCGATCTGAAGAAAGCGTGGGCTCGCCTCCGCCGCGAGTACCTGGACGGCAAAGTGCTCGACGCGGTGGTTATACCTTCCGGCACTGGCGTGCGGTGGGAATGCCCCGTGTGCGGCGCCGTCGGCACCGACGTGACCAGCAGCCGACTCGCTACGACAGCCGGACGCAACCACGCACAGACCCACATCAGCGCCGACGACCGCGCCGCCCTGGACGCCCTCAAAGTCACCCATATGCCCGAGGCACTACTGACGCCCTCCCTGACCAGCTCCAGACTCGACCCGATCAAAACCACCGCGTAGGCGATGGGGTCACGGCCTGAGCCACACCCCCTCAACCTCAAGCCTGCACTCACAGAGACCCCTCCTGAACTGGACTTGCTCAGGAGGGGTTTTGCCTTGCTCTGCGCCTAGACCAAGGTTGCGAGTCACTTCAGTTTTTTGGCTGCTGCCTTCACGCCAGGCGACGTGCAGACGTTCGTAGGTTTGCTACCAGTCCTGGAGCAAATCTCGGCAGTGAAGAGATTCGCCCCTCCTACGATCGCTTGCGCTTCTTTTGAATTTGGATTAGAAAGAGCTTTTACCACGTTTTTCGGATCTTCCCTCGCCATCCAAGGCGTGTAGCTGGGATTCGATGTGGTGATGTCGCCCCAGTAGGCGAAGGGGATGCCTCCTTCTGGGTTATACTTGCTAAAGATATTTTTCTTAGATTCCGGCAAGCTCGCTATTTGTCGACCTTCTCTATCGGCTAACTCATAGGCATCCAAGTCAACATACTTGCTGCTGTACTTGTAGTTCCTAAAAGTAATCGTAGGAATGTTGGAAAGCTCCTTTTCTGTCGGGCTTGACAGGGTGTCTTCTAGCCCGCTGAAGGTTCCGAATCGAGACAAAGCTGCCGCGAGAGGGAGCCTTTCCATCGCGCAGAAGGGACAGAATTCTGACCCTACATAGAAGAGCTTTACCTTGCCGTCTCTGTCAGGTTTATTCCCAGTCTTGGTGACCTGAAGCTCCGAAGAACCGGGGCCAACCTTGTCATAAACGCTTTTAGGGATGGAGACAATCGCCTTGGAGATCGTACCCTGGGAAGTCTCTATAGCGGGACCCTGGCGGGACTTATTAATAGCAAGTACCGTGCCAACGATAATAAGGGAGAGGGCCAGTACACCCACGGCGACATAGGTGATCTTACGGCGCTTCATCTTGAGTGATTCGCGCTCTTGTTCCCTACGAAGAACGTCTCGTTTGCTCATAAATTTATCAGTCCCACAACGACTCCAAGCGTCTCCGCATCGTGAATCCTTAGCCGGCGTTGAGGGTCTGGGTGACCTCGCGGGTGAGCGCTTGACGGGTCCACGCGGATACGGTCATGCCCTGCCGAGACGCATCCCGTTCGATCAGCCTCCACACGCTGGCACTGACCCGGATCGTGCGAGGTTCCAGGGGCTCAGTCTCCACGTCCTCCCAAGCTCGGCCCTCGAACGGCTCGACCTGCAACCCCTCAAAACCCGACTCGGCTTCACTTGCCCACTGGCGAACCATCTCGTCGGTCACTCGAACACCATTGTCGGCAACAAACTCACTCATTTCGCCCTCCTCATCTGAGTGAGAAACCCCGGCTCAACCCCGCGTAGACGGGGAAGACGATATCAGCTCCGACCTGTCAAGCATCCGAAACGGCTCACCTCCGCGTAGGCGGGGAAGACGGCGAGGGTGGCCTGTGGTACAGTCAGAACTGGCCGGGGAGCCTTGGGAGTCCAAGGAGTTTCCCCGGCTTTTTACGTGCCCGAAGCGGGATCTGATGGAGGACTCCCCGGCTGTGAACCCACAGCTCATCCAGCGGCAGGTGTCTTGGACCAAGGTTGTAGGAGCCCAGAAGGGCACCGAGTTCGCCGGTGAACTCCCGGTTTCCGAGGTCCACGATCTCACGCCATGATTCCTCCACGCCTTGGCTTGGTCCTTGCTGATCATGCTGACAATGCCACCGCCGGGCTTGTCTGGCTTCGGTGATTTGAGCTCGAAGGCGTGCCCACGCCACCAGACATCGCTGGATGGGAGCGTGACGCCGCCAGGGCGACGCTCGCCTTTGGGGAGGTACCTCAGACGGTGACGCCGATGCGGCTCATGCGCTCCAGAAACACGGCTTCGGCTCTAGTAGGCGCATCTCCGCTGAGGTTGTATCAGGTCGCTTCGAGTCTGGTGTGCCATGTCTGGGTGTCGGCGAGCTTGTTCCACTCGTCGAGGCGCGGTGGCCTGTCGTGTACCCAGTGGGAGGGCGTGCGCTGTGACTCGGGGAGGATAGGCCCGACGTGGAAGCTGTCGCGACAGTCTTGGCGTAGTCGGCTCACCCCCGTAGGCGGGGAAGACAGACCGATCCCACATGAGGGATGGTGCGGTAGGGTTCGTCGATAAACGCCACGAGTCCGGGACGGTTTTCACAGAGGGCGGCCGCCTCGTAGTCTTCCAGACTCCATGACAGTGGTTGGTTCATTGACTTCTTCCTGTTTCCGGTAAGGTGAGGCACAGGTCCTGTCTACCCGGGGATCTTATGTGAGTCTCGTCGGTCGCTTGACAATGGCGTACCTGGGTAGCTATATCGATGTGTAGGAACAACGGAGTGGGAGTCTGCGGATTGCCCACACGGCCCCCGGTGGGATGTCCAGCGTGATGCGGACCGAAGCCGGGGGATCCTTATTATATCGGGCCTCTCCGAGAGTGGAGGGGTCCTTTTTGTGTGTGTGCTGGTGTGTCACAGGTGCCGGGCGAGGCGGTGTGTGGGCGCGGGTTGGCGGTTGTGTTGTCCTGCGTTGATCGCGGCTGCGATGGCGTCTGTGCGTCGTTGGTCGACTGTCTGGGCTGCGTGGGCGGCTTTTTTGAGGTCGGACAGGTCGGCGCGGATGTCGCGTTCGGTGCGGGCGATGGCGAGGGCTTGTCGGTTGTGCGCCAGAACAGCAGGTGAGAGTTCGGCTCACCCCCGCGTAGGCGGGGAAGACGGGTGGGCCGTCCTCGGCCGAGGAATGCGCGGCTGGCGCGCGCGGCGTCCTCGCCCCGGAACACGGGGCTGGTCTGCGGGGTGTGGGTCGCCTCGTCACTCTCAGCCCACTCGGCCAGAGCGTCGAAGTCGAACCCGGCAGGGGTGGTGCTCATGCTCGCTCTCCATTCAGCTTGGCGATGGGGCTCACCCCCGCGTAGGCGGGGAAGGCATTCTTCAAGAATCCGATCCCGATAGACCGTGAGGCTCGCCCCCGCGTAGGCGGGGAAGACCAACTACCCAAACAGGGTCCACCACAACGCTCACCTTCCCCGTAGCATCACTTCTAAGATTAATTATGGCGGGGAGGAAAAGGAGAAATTATGTCTGGTACGCAACTAGCGTTGCTGGTTATTGGCGGGATCGTCGCCCTCATGTTTATTTTGATCTCCCCAGTGCTGGTGGTGGGGCTGGTGGTGTCGGCGATCAGGCGGGTTGGGTCGTTGCTGGTGTCCATCGGTGGTTCTTTTGTGGCCGTGGTGCGCGGCAGTATGACGATACGTCAATGCCTTGTAGAGCTGACGTATGCCGTATCTGCGCTCGTGGCTGCGGGGTGTCTTGGGTGGGCGTCGATTCAGACAGTGATCTTGTCGAAGAATCACTGGGCCGAGTGGCGTCATGGCGGCAAATATGACGTCTTCATGTGGGCCGGTGGTGGCGTGGTCGCCGCCATCGTCTCGTGGGCGTGTTGGGTGTCGTCGACCCGTGCTCTCGACAGGAGAGATGCCCAGTGGGCTGAGGACGAGGAAGTCGAGCGCCAGGTGAGGATTCATCAACGGCTCAAGGAGCGCGGGGTGCTATGACCTGCCGGACGGCTCACCCCCGCGTAGGCGGGGAAGACGGTGTCGGCTACACCCCCGAGGAGGTGCTGGACGGCTCACCCCCGCGTAGGCGGGGAAGACGGATTTGGGATTCCACGCCCATGGCAGCCAAGGGGCTCACCCCCGCGTAGGCGGGGAAGACGTGAACGTGGCTTCGTCGAGTGATATGCCGTAGGGCTCACCCCCGCGTAGGCGGGGAAGACGAGCGTGCCAGCGTCGAGCGTGGAGCGGTCGAGGGCTCACCCCCGCGTAGGCGGGGAAGACGCCACCTCAGCCCGCACCGCAGAAATCCAGGTGGGCTCACCCCCGCGTAGGCGGGGAAGACCTCGTGTCGGGTCAGTCGGTGACGGGGGTGTGGGGGCTCACCCCCGCGTAGGCGGGGAAGACACCACCGAAGCGTTCTCGTTCGTGACCGCCCTGGGCTCACCCCCGCGTAGGCGGGGAAGACCTGTCAGTGGCTACCTCGTTGGGCGCCGTCGAGGGCTCACCCCCGCGTAGGCGGGGAAGACTCCTCAATGCGCACTACCCAGGCGCGCCCGTGGGGCTCACCCCCGCGTAGGCGGGGAAGACGGCCATCGATCGAATGATCGAGCTTCTTGCGCGGGCTCACCCCCGCGTAGGCGGGGAAGACAGGGGAAGACTGCCCTCACTCTCAAAGACAGAGGGCTCACCCCCGCGTAGGCGGGGAAGACGCGCACGCCGGTGACGCCTCCTCAGTGGACCGGGGCTCACCCCCGCGTAGGCGGGGAAGACTGATATGACCTCACCTCGGGGATGCAAATATGGGGCTCACCCCCGCGTAGGCGGGGAAGACTCGGTGGCCTCGGGGTTGACCGCGCCGCCCTCGGGCTCACCCCCGCGTAGGCGGGGAAGACGGCGTAGCCCGTTGCTGACTAGGTCGGTGGTGGGGCTCACCCCCGCGTAGGCGGGGAAGACTCACGGCCGGACAGGCCTTCTTGGTTCCTCCTGGGCTCACCCCCGCGTAGGCGGGGAAGACCGAAGCCCTCGGAGACCTCGGGTTCCTGATTTGGGCTCACCCCCGCGTAGGCGGGGAAGACCCCCCGCTGTCGAGTTCGTTGACGACGTTTTCGGGCTCACCCCCGCGTAGGCGGGGAAGACAATCTCGGTGACATCAGCCAACTGATCGACTAGGGCTCACCCCCGCGTAGGCGGGGAAGACCGTCGTATGCGTGCACTAGCGGACACGTTTACGGGCTCACCCCCGCGTAGGCGGGGAAGACAGACGTTTGACACCCAAATTAACCCACAATTGGGGCTCACCCCCGCGTAGGCGGGGAAGACTTTCGGGTAATCTCGGAATTGGCGCTGAATCGGGGCTCACCCCCGCGTAGGCGGGGAAGACTTTTATCTGAAGGATGGGATGACAGCTGAGCGGGGCTCACCCCCGCGTAGGCGGGGAAGACAGCCGATTACCATTCCTGTCACCGATATGGAGGGGCTCACCCCCGCGTAGGCGGGGAAGACTTGCGGCTGTTCCATGTCAACGACCTGTATAAGGGCTCACCCCCGCGTAGGCGGGGAAGACTTTTTCATGAATGATCTCATAGCGTTTACGCCGGGCTCACCCCCGCGTAGGCGGGGAAGACGAGTGGGCCTCGACCAGTGCGGCGGCGGTAGCGGGCTCACCCCCGCGTAGGCGGGGAAGACACGTGGTCCGACTTTGGCCGCGACATGGGGTCGGGCTCACCCCCGCGTAGGCGGGGAAGACACCAGCCGACTACGGCTGATGCAGGAGCTTTGCCTAGATACAAGTGTACTCGATCTAGCGCTTGGCCGTCCTACGTCGCCGCGCGGCTGAGCTCCATCCTGGCCGCAGTGTCGAGGTGTGTGCCCTATTGTTTGGCCTCTGCATGAGTTTCAGCCCGTCGAAGTCGACGACGTCCCAGTCATGTCGATGCACGCGGAACTCGAAGTGCTGCTCGCCGCGCACCGAATACACGAGGATCGCCCGCCCGTCGTGGCACATTTCAACGACTCGGCTCCAGAGGGCATCCCTGATCCGTGCAGGAACATGCCCGACGAACACGCCGGGACTGATCTCGAGCAGCCACCGCGTGAGATGACCGCGCAGCCCTGCAGGGCAGGCAGTGAGGACGAGCACGACCACGGCTATGCCCACGATCTCCCTGAGGCGACCGTACCCACGCGGTCGTCCCACAGGTCGACGACGTCCCACCCGTATCCGTCATCGGGATCTCCCGGAGCGTCGAGAAGGGTATGGATGTCTTCCACGCACCTGCTCAGGAGCTTCGACTCGTGAATGGCGTCGCGCATGGCTCGTCGCGTCGCGCCAGGGATGTCGTCAACGTCCCCGTTCGCTGCACATTCGAACGCGACTGGTACCGCCAGCGACGTCTTGTACAGATCGGCGACGTCATAGACGAGCGACCGATCATGGCCCGTGTGCACAAACCCGAGCCCGGGGGACAGCCCCAGCGCCGCGATGACGGAATGGACGACTCCGTAGAGGCAGGTCGTCGCTGCGGTGAGAGCCTGGTTCGCCGGGTCGGACGACTCGAAATCCTCCACCTTGTAGCTGCGTTTGTCCCAGTCGACGCCGAATCGGATGGCCGCATCCCGGTAGGCCTGCCGAACTCGGGCCCCTTCATGTCCGCGCAGTTGTTGCAGGGTCAGGCCCGTCGCCACGTCGTCGGGAAACCGCATCTCGTACATGCGCCGAGCGACCGCAAGCCGCTTCGTGCGGTCGGTGACGGCTTCGGCCTGCAGGTCGAGTAGTCGGGTCGTCCGGGCCAGTGGTCGGCCATGGGCGTAATACCGGACTCCGTGTTCGCCGACCCACAGCGTCGTCGCGCCAGACTCGGCCAGCAGCACCATCGCCTGGTGGGTGACGTTCGTTCCCGGGCCCAACAACAGCGCTCCGATCATGGACGCCGGAACATGCACGGTGCCCTGCTGATTCGACGCCGTGATGGCATTCGAGTCGCGGTTGACGATGCAATGCTCCATGTAGATGAAGCTGAGCCGATCCTGGGCGCGCGCCAACTCCTGGACCTCGGCTGGCCGTGCGCCCGGGATCGATTTGCCCATCGCTCAACTCACGACCGGTGCCAGGGTCATGAGGCCACAGCCGTATCCCTTGGCCGGACCAATCCCGCAGGTCAGCGCCCCACGGGCGGCATCGGCGTCAGCCACATGGATGACGCCGTCCACCTGTGTCACCGCCAGCGTCACCATGGATCCCCGACGACGGAATCTCAGGACCTCCCGACGGGTCACGCGCGCGGACGGCGTCCCGTCAGGGGTGACGGGCACTGACAGTCCGTGGCGTTCGGCACGACCGAGGAACCAAGCCAGTTGCTGCTCGGCCGTCACCTCTGCAACTCGCTGGCCGCGTGACCCGGCTGTCCTGCGCACTGCGGTCGTCGGGTTGACCGCGCACCTGAATCGCCAGGCGGAGCCGGGCCGGAGACCCCGCAGGAAGGGATCGTAGTCGGCCGACCGACCCGACACCCCCGTCGACCATCCGGCCTGCTCGTTGAGCACGGTGAGGTCAGGTCTCAGCGGGCTGACGATCATGAGTTTCGCCTCATGGGGAGTCGGCCCACGGTCCAGTCGCCACAGGGTTCGGCCTCCGTCGGACGTCGACTGGCCAGGCGGGAACGAGCTCAGCACCGCAGCATGGAGTCGCTCCGGAGATGCCAACAGACGCACGGCGTCGCGGCGGGCGACGTTGACGTCGAACTGGGTGAGAAACATCACTCTCCTTCCAGGCCCGCGAACCAGTCGGGCTCGTCGTTGCCGTCGGGGTTGTCGACGACGACAGTCGTCGAGGCGACGTCGCGCCACCCGTACTCGCGCCGCTCCGGGTTGAAGCTCAGCGGAAGGTCTCGGACGGTGTCTCCGAGCTGGCCGGGGGCGGCGTCGTAGGCGATGGGCAGGTGCACCGAGCGGCCCAAACGGCGTCGATGCCAGGGCTTGGCATGCCACGGTTCGGTCTCCAAGGCAGACAGCATCTCGTCGTCGCGGATACCCAAGGACACCTGTCCCTCCGTGGGACATGCGCGGCGGCCCAGATACAGGGGGAACGCCGGTTCTCCGATGGCCTCGTCGAGGGCCTCGAGCAGCGACCGATCTCCCCCGACCGCTGCGACGAAGACGGCGTCGGCCAGGTAGTAGCGGTTCGACAGGGGCATGGCGTTGACGCTGCCGTCCTTCTTGGGGTGCGCCCAGTCCATGGCCGTCTGGAAGTCACGGACGACTGAGCCTGGCTGGTCGGTGCGTACGCCGAACCGAAGCGTGAGAAGGTCCTCGATGCTGTCGGTACGACGTCGCCCCTGCGCCGCCGCCAGCAGCCCGATGACACCGGATTTCGTCGGTTCGCGGCGCGTCGCACGAGTCGTGAATCGGCTCGAGTCTCCCCAGGACTGCAAGGGCCCGGCGAGCCGCAACAGCAGGACGGTCACGATTGCGCTCGCAGGACGGTGGCGACCTGGTCTCTCACCGACGAGACGAGCTCGTCGATGGGCATGGCAGTGCCCATGTCGCTGACAGCCTCGGTACGCGTGCCGACCCGGGTGACGAAGGAGGCCACTGGTGCCCCGAGGAAGGCTTCCTCGCAGTCGTGCGCATAGCTGGCCAGCGCCTTGCACGATGCCTCGACGAAACCACCTGTGGTCGACGTGATGGCGTCCTCGAACGCCCCGACGAAGCTGGACGACCGGCCCTTGCGGATCTGGACGACGACGGCGTCGGGCAGGGTGTTGTTGGCGAAGGTGTTCTGCTTGCCGGTTGGCATCGACACGACGAACCCGCGGACGAACGCGGCGGCGGCGTCGGCGGTGAGATCAACGTCTCCCAGGTTGTCCTCGAGGGTCGAGACAGCCACCGTGGCGAACCGGTAGAGGGTCTCGGAGGTGAACTCGACGGTTCCGATCATGCCGACTCCGGCGTCGTCCTCATCGAGCTTGTAGTCGTCGACGGCGGTGAAGTAATCGGACTCGATCTCGACGGCGTGGGTGCTCAGCGCGTGGGCGACCTGCACGGCCGAGTCGACGTTGAGGTCTTTGGAATCGGCGACCATGCGACCGAACAACGCGACCTCGATCCCATGATCGGAATCGGCGGCCTTCTTGGCGTCGGAACTGGGGATCTTGCCCTCCGAGGTCGCCGCGAGCTGCGCCAGGCGATCGAGCTGCTGGTTGGAGTAGAAGACGAGGTACTGGGTGCGCTCGACGCCCTCGTGGCCCGAGCCGTCCTTCACTCGAGGTTTGTCGGCCTTGAGACCGAGCGCCTTGACGACCGCGAGGGCCTTCTGTCGAGCATCCTCCTGCGCCAGTCGGTAGGGATCGGCGGTGAGGCGGTTCATGAGCAGTTCGACGACGCGCAGTGTCCGCGCGCCGGTCTGGGAAGCGGGCAGGAAGTCCTTGAAGGACGTTCGCACGGCCTTCTTCCATGCCTGTGAGCTGATCCTGGCCCGACGGACCCCGCCGTACAGAGCTGATTTCGGCGCCCCGGTGTCGTCGCGGTTGACGTTGGACGGCGGGACGCTCTGAAGGACGTGGATGTCGACGTAGTACGAACTCATTGGGATTCTCCTCGGTTTGTGCTCTCGGTGGTGGTTGGGGCGTCGGATGGGAGGTGGTGGAGCTGGCGTCCCCAAGCTAGGAGGACGCGGTCGGATGCCGAGGTCTGCAGTCGCCACAGGTCGGCGGCGAGTCGGCCGTAGTCGAGCGGGACGTCCTCGGATCGCATGAGAGTGACGAGCCCTCGGATGTTTTCGAGGCGGATGGCCCACTGCTGGGCGCGGCACAGGTGCTGGAACCGGGAGACCGTGCCGGGGTCCCACTCGGTGCTCGTCGAGCGTCGCGCCGAGAGCATCCGAGCCGCCTGGCCCAATCCGATGCCGGTGGCGTGCATCGGCCCGGGCCGGGACTGCTGATGGATGGCGTAGAGGACGACGGCGGCGTGGACGGCTCGTTCGGCGTACGTCGCCGGCGATGCCCCGTGGCCCACCAGATCGTCCGGAAGGTGGCCCAGGGTCACCTCCCAGAGATTCGGGTCGGTTCCCGGCCGAGTCACATCGGCATGGCGCAGGGCTGCCAGAGTCCGTACCGCCCACGGATCGCGCGGCGTGGCGAGATAGCCCCGTTGCAGGTGGGTGACGGCGCCAAGCGTCGCTGCGCTGACGTCATTCCATGGTTCTGGCATCACTGCTCCTTCGAGGATGACTTGGTGTCGCGTTGAGGATCGTCAGATAGGGGGGCGCTGGCGCGCATCCGGGAGAGGAATCGCTGCCAGGCGCGGGCGAGGTCCATGAGGTCGTGTCGCTCGGTGTTGGGCACCGGGACCATGCGTCCGGTGAGGGCTGCCGACCCGGCGTCGCGGCAAAGCTGGAGGCCCACCTCGCGCACGATCCGCCGTGCCCTCCGGCGCCATGCCAGAGTCGCGGCATCGACGTCGGTGGTGCCCGTGAGGCGACTGAACCACTCCCGGTAGGCGGGGTCGAGGGCCGAGAAACCGGCTTCGGCAGCTCGGGGACGGACCCCCTCCGACTCGTCGCCGGTCGCGGTAGCCAGATCGGAAGCGAGGTTCTGCAAGGCGAACACCAGGGACTCGGCGGTATGTGCGCAGCCGACGGCGAGCCGTCCCAGCTGCTCGTTGGCGATGACCGCCAAGGACGTCGGCAGGGAGTCATCGATCGTCGTCGACACCACTGAGCTTTGTGATCCATATTCCATGCCGATGGTCCGCATGCGAATGAGATGATCGTCAGGCAGGGCGCCATCGCTGGTGAGGGTTGCGAGTTGCTCGAGAATCTCCGGCCGTAGCCACGCCCTGTCGGGCTCTCCGGCCTTCTTCCTGCGCCTGTCTTCGGGTGATGGTTCGTGCGCCAGTAAAGGCTCCAGTCCGCGCCACATGGCCTTGGTGGAGTCGTGGCTGCGGGGCATGTACACGATCTCCCCGGCCGCCTTCGTCTGGGGTGCGCTGAAGCGCCACGCGGTCGACGGGTCCTTGTGTAACAGATACTTCCATCCGACCTTGTCGCCGTTGCACAGGAGGACGTCGACGACGTGGTCCGCCTCGGTGATGAGACGCACGCGCCGGCTCTGCCAGGTGAAGAGATCGGCGCATCCGGTGGGAACCGGGTGCTCGGCGTCGGGGGCTGCCGTCTGCGGTGGACGCTCCCAGACCGGGACATCGGCCTGCGGATCGTCCTCGAGGAAGAGATTGAGCAGGATCGTCTCGGCAAGACTGGTGCCTTCGATGACGACGATGCCCATGGGACCACTGATGCCCGTCCCGATGGGGAACCCCCTGCCACCCTTGACACGCGGATCGCCGACAGCCCCCGACTTGATGCCCGAGATGTCGAAGGCCTGGGCATGGACGAGCCACCGGGCGGCCTCGGCAAAACCCAACGACGAGATACCGGCACCATCCCTTGTCGTGAAGAACTTGTCGTTCGGCGGCACCTCGCTGATGATCTTGGTCAGGCCTGAATACCCTCCTTTGCTGGTGTGCAGATCAGCGACTTGCATGAAGGGCGTGTGGCCGTCGACGAGAAAGAATCGATCGTGACAGCGGTCCAGATATTCGTCGATCTCGTGCAGTGGTAGCCCGGACTCCCACCACTGCGCCCAGTCGTCGATCTTCTCGTCGTCACTGCGGTACTCAGCGGTGGCCCGGATGGCGATGGCGAGGAGGAGGCGCAGGACGGCGGCCTCCTGGGTGGGGATCTCCCCGGCCAGGCCGCGAAGACTGCTCGCTTGGTGGAAGGCGTCGCGGATCGACACCTCGATGACGACGTTGTCCGGGCGTCGCACCGCGATCCATGGCTCGTCGATGAGGTTGAAGGCGCTCGTCATACCGGTGCTCCGTTCTGGGGAAGGGGCTCGACGATGAGCCCCTGATCGCGATCGTAGTGGAGTGGATGTCCCAACAATGTGGAATTGCCATGGACGTCGAGGACGAGGACGAGTTGTCCCCGAAGCCACGGGGATGTCTGCCATGAGCTGAGGTCGATCGGCGCGGCCTCCAGCTCGGCGATGGTCCTGTCGATGTCCCATGGGTTCGACAGTGACCGGGGAAGGGTGACGGTGCACGATGCGACGGCTCGGGCCAGATCGCCGTCAGGGGCACCGAACAGCGGCAGCTCTGTTCCGGAGTATTCCCCGATGTCGTCGAGCAGCCGATGTCCGGAGCCCGACTGCTGGACGACAATGACCTCGATGGAATCCTCGGAGTCGCGCACTGACGCGTGGCCGCGGGTGTTCTCGGGATCGGAGGAAGCCATGTCGGTGAGCCCCTTCATGAGGCTCGATGCGCCGAATGGATCGGCCAGACGGAAGGCCATGGCGCGAGTCGCTGCCAACTGACGATTCGACCTGGCATCGAGTGCGGCCTTCTCGCCCCCGGCCGTCCAGGCATCAGGCCAAGGGAAGGGCTCCTGATAGGCCTGTCGGACGAGTCGAGGGATGTCCTGCGGGATTGAGATCCCACCGGGCAGCAGATCGTCGAGGAGGGCCGCGGTGCGCATGAGGGCGTCCGGTTCGTAGACAAGGTCGACTCCACGGCTGAATCTCGGACCGGCGTCATCCCAGCTGTCGACGCCGGTGACCAGACAGACGGCGTCACGAAGTCGGGGCGGACGTGCGCGGTCGTGTCGGTGCAATCGACCGATGCGCTGGAGGAGGAGGTCCATGGGCGCGATGTCGCTGACGAGCAGATCGAAGTCAACGTCGAGGGACTGCTCGAGCACCTGGGTACCGACGACGACGATGCGATGAGGACGGGTCTGGTCAGAGCGTCCAAGACGCCTGACGAGGTCGGACTCCCGACGGGCACGCTGTGGTGCGACGAACCTGGAATGAACGAGGACGACCTCGCAGTCGAGACGCTGCCGGAGTACGTCGAAGGTCTCCTGGGCTCGTGCAACGGTGTCGCGGATGATCCCGACGCAGCCGCCCTCGGACGTCTGCTCCTCGAGCCGAGCCGCGAGATCGTCGAGGGAGTCGGTCATCGTCTCGACGGTGATGCCGCGCGCCGGGGCCGTGACCGATGTGCCGCGTTGGGTGATGTCGTCGGTGACGCAGGTCATGAGCGGGTACTCGTCTGAGGTGGGCAGCGCCATGGTGGCACGCTTTCCATGGCGCCCTTTGGCGTAGGCCAGAGCAAGTTCCTCGCGCTGGGCGGGCGGTAGGGTTGCGGACATGAGGATGACGGGCGTGCGGTAGGCGCCGAGCCACTCGAGGACGACTTTGAGGTACTCGCGCATGTAGACGTCAGCGGCGTGGACCTCGTCGATGATCACGACCTTGCTCGCCAGACCGAGGTGGCGCAGGACGACGTGCTTGGCCTTGAGTCCGGTGAACAACGCCTGGTCGATGGTGCCGATGACGTGATCGGCCAGGATCGCGCGTTTTCGGCCGAGGAACCACTCGTGGACGATCGCCGAGGCTTCGCGCTGTGAGGTGCCCTCGTCATAGACGGCCATCGACGCATTCCAGGGCATGAGCTGCTGGTAGTCATCGTTGAGCCCGGCCTTCGAGTGGGCCAAAGTGATGCTGGATTGGTCCTCAGCTGGTACGGCGTCCAGCCATTCCCGGACGCGACCGAACATGGGATTGGATGTGGCCATCGTCGGCAGACCAAAGAAGATGCCGCCGAGCCCGAATTTGTCGGCGAGTACATGGGCGCACATGAGAGCTGCTTCAGTCTTGCCCTGCCCCATGGGGGCTTCGATGATGAGCAGGCCGGGCTCCACCATCGAGGATGCGGCTTCGACTGCTGCACGCTGCATGGCGTTGGGTTCTCCGTGGACGAGGGAAGGGAAGCTGGTGTGGAACAGCTCGTTCACGGAGTTGGGGCAGGGGTAGGGCTGCCAGGGGCGAGGGAGCTGCAGCCTGGTGATGGCTCGTCGGACTCGATCCGGTGTCGGTGTCGTGAGATCGTAGGGAAACAGTGATTCCGAACTGGCGATCCAGTCAGCGACTATGACGAGCGCCTCGGAGATCACCTGCGTCTGGATGGGGATCGGGGTGCTCATCCAGCTGGGTAAGAATTTCTCGGCACCGGTATGCGCGGCTGCAGTGTCGAGGATCTCGTCGCGGGTGGTCTTCCAGAGGCGGTCCTCGCGATCCAGGGACAGCTTGAATTTCTCCATGTCCGCGGCCGTGGGATTTGACCCGTGGTGTCCTCCGATGATGGAGGCGATGTTGCGAGCGTGACGGCGTGCCTTGGGTGCATCAGGGTAGCGATTCACCAACCAGCTAGTGACGTGAGCCTGTCCCAGGGCGCCGTGGGGGATGGAAGCGTCCGGCTTCTCAATGACAAACCCCTGCCGTTCCATCTGATCGCACAGGTAGCTCGTTGATGTTCCGTTGGTGCGGGGGAACCGCGCTTTGTGTGCGAAGTCGGCGCTGACCTTTCCGACGTCATGGATCCCCGCTAGAAAGCATTCGAACGTTTGGGCGGCGCGTTCTCCGCCAAGGCTGTCGGCTAGGAGTGATCGGATGGATCGCGGTTGGAGGCTCCATATCTCGGCCATGACACCGGCGGTGTCCTCCAGATGTTGGACGACGGGGAGCCAGTCGGCTTCCTCGTTCGTCTTCCCCCAGCAGGACCGTGCTGGGGGAGACCACGTGTTGAGCATTGTCGCTTCCTTGCGGTTGATGTTGACAAGAACCTTAACATAAGAATGTGACTCAACTGAACAAGTTGGAAAATAACTGCAGGACGCCCACAGTTGATCACCGACCCCCGCAACGGCGGGGAGGATCGGGCCAGAAGCACGTCCTGCCCTACGCCCGCGCACCCCCGCAACGGCGGGGAAGGACATCCGAGATGCGGACGACACGCAACTCAACAATGGCTCACCTCTGCATGGGCAGAGCACACCCCACGCTACAGGAGTCATGTACACGAATCGTGCGTGGTCAACTCACCTCCACCTGCTGACGCACCACCTCGAGGAGCTCACCGGAAGTTACCAAGCGGTGCGCTTCGTCGATTTCGGGGGCAAGGAAGCGGTCCGGTCCGGGACCGGGAATGGTCTGGCGCATCCGAGCAATGACGTCGGCTACCGGCTTCGACGGCTCCACACTCCGCATCTGGATAGCCTTGGCGGCGGTCAGGATCTCGATGCCAATGACGGCTCCCAGACCGTCAATCCCGCGGCGCAGCTTGCGGGCGGCCGACCATCCCATCGAGACGTGGTCTTCCTGCATGGCCGATGTCGGAATGGAGTCCACCGACGCCGGGACGGCCAGCCGCTTCATCTCCGAGACGATGCCGGCCTGGGTGTATTGAGCAATCATGTGACCGGAGTCGACACCGGGGTCGTCGGCGAGGAAGGGGTGAAGGTCGCGGTTGCGTGTCGGATCGAGCATGCGGTCAGTGCGGCGCTCGCTCATCGACGCGAGGTCGGCTGCGGCAATCGCCAGGAAATCGAGCACATATGCCACCGGCGCACCGTGGAAGTTGCCATTGGACTCCACGCGCATGTCGTCGGTGATGACCGGGTTGTCGACGGCCGAGGCCAACTCGACTTTCGCCACCTGAAGGGCGTGGGCCATGGTGTCGCGCACGGCTCCGTGAACCTGCGGGGCGCACCGCAGCGAGTAAGCATCCTGGACGCGCTTGACGGCGCCCTCCCGACCGGCCTGGATGAGGTCGGACCCCTCCAACAGGGCGAGGATGTTGGCAGCTGAAACCCCCTGTCCGGGGTGGGGACGCAAGGCCTGCAGATCGGGGGCGAAAACTCGGTCGATGCCGCACAGGGCCTGAACGGTCATCGCTGCCGCCAGGTCAGCCGTCGGGACGAGGACGTCGAGGTCAGCCAGGGCCATGATCAGCTGGCCGAGCATGCCGTCAGTGCCATTGATGAGGGCCAGCCCCTCCTTTTCGCGCAAGGAAATGGGCTTCAGCCCGACCTGGGCAAGACCGGTGGCGGCGTCGACCTCACCACCGTCGGGGGTCAGGACAGTCCCTTCTCCGGTGAGGACGAGGGCACAGTGGGCCAGCGGGGCGAGGTCGCCCGAACACCCAAGGGACCCGTATTCCCCGACGATCGGCACCAGCCCAGAGTTGAGCAGGTCAGCGTAGGCAGTGACGACCTCCGGGCGCACTCCGGTGTGGCCAGATGCCATGGTCTTGAGACGCAGAGTCATCATGGCGCGGATGACTTCGGTCTCCACCCGTGGCCCGGTCGAGGCGGCGTGGGAACGAATGAGGGAGTGCTGCAGGGCCACGCGATGGTCACGGGGCACTCGGGTGGAGGCCAAGGCGCCGAAGCCGGTGGAGATGCCGTAGTGGGGCTGGAGGTCGTCGGCCAGGCTCTCGACGAGGTCGGAGGCTCGCTTCACCCGCTCCATCGCGTCGTCTCCGACCGTCACCTGGGCTCCTGATCGGGCGACGGCGATGATGTCGTGGGGAGTGAGCGGGGCACCGACGTCAATGGTGGCTGGATTCATGGTCGTCCTTCCTTGTCGTGAGTGCCACGGTGTCGTGGCGATCGCGTGTATTCGGGTATGTCTTCTGGGCAGTCGCCATGGCTGACCTCGTGTTGAGCACGAATGGGGTCAGGGGCGACGGTGGTCGTGCCGGTCAACCGTCGAGTCTCAGCCGTGGTTGGGTCAACGTGAGCAGTCGTCCGCTCCGGCAAACCTTGTCGATGAGAGGGACTCCTGGGCGGTACATGAGGTGCAGCCACGACGGGGCCGCCAAACCCACCAGATCCGCACGGGCTCCCGGCTTGATGACGCCGACGTCGTCACGGTGAAGGGCGGCTGCGCCTCCCGCCGTCGCCGACCAGAGGGCCTGCTCCGGCGTCATGCCCATCTCCCGCACCGCGATGGCAAGGCAGAACGGCATGGACGAGGTGAAGGCGGTGCCCGGATTGCAGTCGGTGGCCAGCGCCACCGTCACTCCGGCGTCGAGGAGTCGTCTGGCATCGGGGTAGGGCTGTTTGGTGCTGAACTCGGCGGCCGGAAGCAGAGTAGCCACAGTGTCGGTGGCCTTCATGGCGTCGATGTCCTCATCGCTCAAAAACGTGCAGTGGTCTACTGAAGCCAGACCCAGCTCGCAGGCCTGCGGAATGACCTCAGAGGGCCCCAACTGAGCGGCATGGAGACGAAGCCCCAACCCGGCATCCTTGCCTGCGCGCAGGATCTCCATGGTTTGGTCGGGGTCGAAGGCGCCGGTCTCGCAGAAGGCGTCTATCCAGCGCACATAGGGACGTACGGCTTGCAGCATTTCCCCGCACACCAGACGGACGTACTCGTCCGGCTCGTACTCGGGCCCGACGACGTGGGCGCCCAGGAAGGTCACCTCGTCGGTGTGAGAACTGGCCACTTGCGCCAGCTTGACCTCCGTCTCAATGTCGAGCCCGTACCCCGTCTTGGCCTCAACAGTCGTCGTTCCACCGAGCGCCATCTCGTCGAGGATCCCGGTCATGACGGCATCGAGCAGCCCGACGGACGCCTCCCGGGTGCGTCGAACGGTGCGCAGGATTCCGCCGGCCTCGTACTTCTGACCGTTCATCCGTGCGTCGAACTCGTCACTACGATCCCCTGCGAAGACCGGATGGCTGTGGGAATCGACGAAGCCGGGGATGATGCAGGCTCCCGTCATGTCGGCCTGGTAATCGGCTGCGGGAGCCTCGGCACAGCGCCCCACCCAGACGATTCGATCTCCGTCGATGACGACGGCTGCGTCACGGATCTGTCCGAGGCCATCACCGCCGACGGATGGATCGTTGGTGACCAGCAGACCGATGTTGTTGATGACGACGCTCACGAGTCACGACCTCTCAGCTCGTTCAGTACATGGCGCAGATCCTCGGCGGTGGCGTCGTCGCGTCGGATCCACTCGCCCGCGATGATGGTGGCGGTGACGTCCTCGGCGGTTGCCGCCAGCGGCCAGCGTGTCGGGTCCACCCCGGCCAGGCGAGCCGACGACGGATCGACGACGACGACGTCAGCAGGATCACCCACGCTCAGCCCGGCGAGGTCGGAAGCGGGTGTGGAAACTTGGTGCGGGCGTGGTCCCGCTGCCGGGCGCAGGCTATCCACCCCGTATCGAAAACCGATCTTCCACAGGGAGTTGCAGCCGATGACTCCTCGGGTCCCGGTGGCCAGCCGAGCGGTGGACTCGAGCAGGCGCAACTCGGCGAAGGGGTCGGTGACGACGTCCTCGTCGGTGCCGATCGTCAGACGCACCTCGGCGTCGAGCAGATCCTTGACCCGCGCGATGCCGTCACCCAGATCGGCCTCGGTGGTCGGGCACAGCGAGACGATGGTGTCCGTGCGAGCAATCATGGCGATGTCGTCGTCGCTCAGGTGTGTGGCATGGACGACGGTGGTGCGATCGGAGAGCACTCCAGCACGTTCCAGGACGGCGGTGGGCGTCAGCCCGTGGGCGGCCAGACACTCCTCGTTCTCACGGGGCTGCTCGGAGACGTGGACGTGGATCGGGGCGCGGTCCGGCAAGCCCGAGACAGCTGTGGCCATCTCGTCAGGACTGACGGCTCGCACCGAGTGCAGGGCCGCTCCCGGCGTCACCAAGGGGGAATCCGGCAGGGCATCAGTGAGAGCGTGCCAGCGCTCCAACCATCCCTTGACGCTGCCGTCACTAAACCTCGTCTGGTCCTCGCCGAGTGGAGCTCCCGGTCCGGCGTGCAGGTAGCAGGTGTCGAGCAGGGTGATCCGGATACCCGCGTCGGCGGCGGCGTTGACAACGGCCAACTCCATGTCGTGGTGCGGGTAAGGGGTGCCGTCGGGCCGGTGGTGGACATAGTGGAACTCGCCCACGCTGGTGTACCCGGCAGCCACCATCTCGGCGAAGGCCGCTCGTGCCAGGCGGTGGTAGGAGTCCGGGTCGAGGCGGTTGGCCAGCCGGTACATCTCGGTCCGCCAAGACCAGAAGTCCTCACCCTCCCCGGCTCCTCGCAACCCGCGGTGGAAGACGTGGGAGTGCGTGTTGGCGAATCCGGGAACAGCGACGCCGCTGAAGCTGTGGCGATCGTGCTGGGCGTCAACCGTGACTTCGGTGATGACGCCAGCATCACTCGAAACGCGCACATTGTGCGCAACCCGTCCCTCGACGAGGGCCTTCGGGAAGAACCACTCACTCACTTGACCAGCTCCTCCAACACGGCTCGCAGAGCCTCCGCTCCCGCCTCGCAATCCTCGTCGCTGGCTGATTCGGCCGGGCAGTGGGACGCTCCGGTGGGATTGCGGACGAAGAGCATCCCGGTGGGTAGCGTCGCGGCCAAGGTGGCAGCGTCGTGACCCGCTCCCGTCGACAGCTGCGGGGTCTCCTCACCGAGGACCTGCAGCATCCGATGACGCAGGTCGTCGTCGAAGGCGGTGCGGTCGGTCCATGACTCACGGGTCCAGACGACCTGGCACCCCTGCTTGTCAGCAGCCGCTGCTGAGGTCTTCTGGATCTCCTCGACGACCTTGGTGACGGTGTCGGGGTCCTCGGCTCGGCAATCCAGCCACATCGTCGTGGCCGAGGCGATGACATTCGTCCCGCCTGGCTCGACGTTGATCCGCCCAACCGTCGTGACGCAGCCCTCCCGCTCAGCGGCCTCGCGGGACGCCAGGATGGTTTCGGCCACTGGGATGACGGGGTCGTGGCGATCGGGGATGAGGGTGGTCCCGGCATGGTTCCCCTGCCCGGTGAACTCGGCACGCCAGCGGCCGTGCGGCCGCACCGCTGTGGCAATCGCGACCGGGTGGTCGAGGTCGGCCAGCCCGCGCCCTTGCTCGACGTGCAACTCGATGAAGTAGGAGGCATCGAGCAGGACATCGTCAGGCTCGATGAGATCAGGGTCCAGGCCGGCCTCCCGCCAGGCGTCCGGCAGACTCTGTCCGTCCCGGGCGACGAGCCTGCGGGCGTCGTCCTTGCTGAGCTTGCCCGAGGCCAAGCGTGACCCCAGACAGGGCATGCCGAATCGTGCGCCCTCCTCATCAGCCATGGCGACGACGGCAAAGGGTTTCGACGGCTCGACCCCGGCTTCTTTCATCTTCGCCACGGCCACGAGGGAGGAGACGACGCCGAGCGGCCCGTCGTAGGCACCGCCGCCAGGGACTGAGTCCAGGTGGGACCCCGTCAGGACGGCCTCCGGGCCCGGCATTCCCCACCACGCCCAGATGTTGGCATTCATGTCCGTGACGATCGTCAGAGCCAACTCGGTGGCCTTCGTGACGAACCATTCCCGCAAGGCCACCTCGTCAGGGCGGAAGCAGAACCGCGAGTAGGAGCCGTCCTCGTTGCGTCCGATCCCGGCGATCTCGTCGAGCAGGGCTGCCGCTGTCCAGGTCGTCATCACTTCACCAATCCGTCGATGAGGGCGTCATCGACCAGGTAGGGCAGGGTGATCTGGGCGTCGTCGTGTTCCTGGTTGAACTCGGTGGCCGTCTCGATGGAGTGGTCGTTGCGGGCCCAGCCGCGTCGGGCCACACCGCACATGACGTCCCACAGCAAGGAGCTGCGGATGACGGCGTCGACCCGCTCGGAACCATCCAGGACCAGCCCGAACCCGCCGTTGATGGCATTGCCGATGCCGGTTCCTCCGCCGTTGTGCAAGGTCACCAGGCTCATGCCGCGAGCGGCATTGCCAGCGAAGCACTGGGTGGCCATGTCCGCCATGACGTTGGACCCGTCCTTGATGTTCGCGGTCTCGCGGAAGGGGGAGTCGGTGCCCGAGACGTCATGGTGATCCCGCCCGAGCATGACCGGTCCGATCTCGCCGTTGCGCACCATCTCGTTGAACCGCAACGCGATGTCCCTACGGCCCTTGGCGTCCTGGTAGAGGATGCGCGCCTGGGTGCCGACGACGAGGTCGTTAGCCTCGGCGTCCCGAATCCAGATGTAGTTGTCGCGATCCTGGCCGCGGCGATTCGGGTCGATGCAGTCCATGGCGGCATGGTCGGTGGCGATGAGGTCCTCGTGCTTGCCCGAAAGACAGACCCAGCGGAAGGGGCCGTAACCGTAGTCGAAGAGCTCGGGTCCCATGATGTCCTCGACGTAGGAGGGCCAGATGAACCCATTTCGGGAGTCCCCGTCCTTGGCGATCTCGGTCACCCCGGACTCGAAGACGGTCGCCATGAAGGCATTGCCGTAGTCGAAGAAGTAGGTGCCACGCTCGGTGAGGGTGCGGATGAGTTCGAAATGCTTGCGCAGGGTCTTGTCGACGCGGCGGGCGTACTCGTCACGGTCACGGGCCAGCAGCTCGGTGCGCTCCTCGAAGGTCAGGCCCTGCGGGCAGTAGCCGCCGTCATAGGCTGCATGGCAGGAGGTCTGGTCGGACAGCAGCGGGATGTCGATGTCGTTGTCAACGGCGTACTGCAGCAGATCGACGATGTTGCCGTGGTAGGCGATCGAGATCGGGGTGCGCTCGTCGATGTGCTCCTTGGCCAGGGCGAACACCTCGTCGAGATCCTCGGAGACGTGACCCACCCAGCCCTGGTCGAGACGGGTCTGGATGCGCGACATGTCGACCTCGGCGATGATTCCGACGGCGTGGGCGATCTCGGCAGCCTTGGGTTGGGCCCCGGACATTCCGCCCAGTCCCGACGACACGAAGAGCACTCCTGAGAGGTCACCGTCAGCGGGGATCCCGAGACGGATGCGCCCGGCGTTGAGGATGGTGTTGAAGGTGCCGTGGACGATGCCCTGCGGGCCGATGTACATCCAGCCGCCGGCAGTCATCTGGCCGTAGTTGGCGACTCCCATCTCCTCACAGATCTCCCAGTCCCTCTGGTTGTCGAAGTGGCCGACCATGAGGGAATTGGTGATGATGACGCGGGGGGACTCCGGGCGGGAGGGAAACAGCCCCAGCGGGTGGCCGCTCATGACGACCAAGGTGGTGTCCTCGGTGAGCTGGGCGAGGTATTTCTTGATGAGTCGGTACTGCAGCCAGTTCTGGCAGACGCTGCCGGTTTCGCCATAGGTGACGAGCTCGTAGGGGTAGAGGGCGACGTCGAAGTCGAGGTTGTTGTCGATCTGCACCTGGAAGGCCTTGCCCTCGGTGCAGCGGCCCTCGTACTCGTCGATCGGACGGCCCTTGAGATGACCAGCCGGACGCCAGCGGTAGGCGTAGATGCGGCCGAAGGTGCGAAGTTCCTCGAGGAACTCTGGTGCGGCCTTCTCGTGCAGTTCCGGGGGAAGGTAACGCAGGGCATTGCGCAGCGCGATCTTGGTCTGATCAGGGGTGAGGTGGAATCCACGTGAGGGTGCTCGTCGTATGCCGGGCCGGAAGACCGGGTCGGGTGGGAACTCGGCGTCGAGCTTGATCGTCATGGCTGCGGCAGTGCTGTTGTTGTCGTACATCGTTTAGTTCCCCCAGATGCATTCTCGGTGTGATGTTGTTGTGGCACGATGGTCGTGACGAGGTCGCACACACAACTGCCATGGGCGGATCGCACCGGTGTGATCGCCGTTGGTTGCCTCGCTAGGGAGACATCACTGACCGTATCACTGCGGGGGTACCTGCTTAGCCGGGTTAGGACCAGCCGTGGGCACAACTCCGAGTGAGAACACAATGCGAGGAGAAGTACCGTGAAAAGACGCACCGTCATGACCGCTGCAGCTGGCGCTCTTGCGGCATCTGCGCTCTCACCATTGCGAGCTGTAGCAAGTGACGTCCGGTCCCAACTCGAGGCGATGACCTTAGACGAGAAGATCGGTCAAGTGATGTGGACCCATGTCTTTGGGTCTAGTGCCGACGACACGTCGATGGCGAAGAGGAATCAGCTAGCTTTCGGAGACGACGTCCGTACTCCGGCAGAGGCCGTGCAGAAATACCATCTCGGCGGAGTCCTCTATTTCAATTGGTCTGGCAATATCTCGACGCCCACGAATCCAGCTGCCGTCGCCAAGCTTTCCAACGGCCTGCAAGAGGCGGCAAGGAAGTCATCGACTGCACCATTGGCCATCGCCGTCGATCAGGAAGGCGGTATCGTCGCGCGGATTACCTCCCCAGCCACTGAATTTCCAGGGAATATGGCGCTGGGTGCAGTCAATGATCTGCGTGCTGCTCGCGCCCAAGGGATAGTCCTCGGTCGTGAACTGTGTGCCCTGGGCATCAATGTGGACTTCGCCCCGGACATCGACGTCAACACGAATCCGGCCAATCCCGTAATCGGGGTGAGATCCATGGGGGACGATCCGGTGCGTGTTGGGGCACTCGGTGTTGAGCAACTCCGCGGAATCCAGTCCCAAGGGGTCGCGGCCACTGCCAAGCATTTCCCGGGACACGGTGATACCCAGACTGACTCCCATCTAGGCCTGCCGGTCGTGGGATACGGTGGTACGGTTCTCAACCGTCACCTGGTGCCCTTCCGCATGGCGATGGATGCGGGAGTGGACATGATCATGACAGCCCACATCATCGTGAAGGCGTTGGATCCGACGATGCCGGCCACTTTGTCTAAAAAGGTACTCACTGGCCTGCTGCGCGAACAGATGGGTTACCGGGGCATCATTACTACCGACGCCCTCGACATGGAGGGTGCCCAGCTCGCAGTCATGACCGACGACGAGAAGGCCGCATACACAAGGCTCAAGGCCGCGGCCGACACCGAGGGTGATGACCCCACGGCAAGTGATGAGGGGCACGCGAATGCCGAGTTCAATGCCTTCATGAAGCCGATTCGAGGGCGCGTCGCAGTGCAAGCTTTCGAAGCTGGGTCCGACATTCTGCTGAATACTCATGACGCGGACGCGGTCGTCACTGCAATGCGCGAAGCTATCAAGGATGGTCGCATTAGCGAACGCCGTCTCGACGAGTCAGTACTGCGTATCCTTGCCTGGAAAGAGCGTCGCGATATCACGGGAAGACAGGTTGGTCTTGGGGCAGCCGAACGCGGGGTGAGATCTGGAGCCAAGGTTGCCAACGACATCGCCGTTAGATCGGTGACGATGCTGGTCAATGACGGCACTCTTCCCCTGAAGCCCTCACGGGTACTTGTCACTGGAACGAGCGTAGGAAATCCGGAGTACCTCCTCGAGCCGCTGCGCTCGGCCGGATTTACTCCGGTCCTCGCGCGGGCAACCAGCCATGCGCCGACGAAGGCCGATCTCCAGAAGGCCAACGTCGACGCCATCATCGTGGTGACCCACGGGTTGAAACGTGGGGACGCTCAGGACGCCATGATCAGGGCCTTGATGGGTGTCGGAAAACCAGTCGTGCAGGTCATGACCGGGACCCCTTATGACGTGGCGATGACCCACCGCCCGAATGCTGCGCTAGCTCTTTACTCCAACCGCAAGGTGAGTATGGCAGCGGGCGTCGCGATTATTGCCGGACGCAACCCGGTGGGGAAACTTCCGGTGCGGGTGCCTGGTCCTAATGGAGACACAGTATTCCCGCGCGGATTCGGACTCCACTACCGGGCAACGCCACCGACTGGGCGGGACACGAGTGGCCGCAGCGGGAATGGCCATGACACGCATAACCAGAGCAACAGCGAACATGCGCCGAACTCCGGACTACGGTGGGCTGAAGGTGGCGATCGTCCAACGGCCTTGCCACGTACGGGACAGTAATCCCAATTCGGTCTGATCGAATCGTGCGTCATTCCATAACGACGACGCAATCCGCGCGCACCTTTGTGGTACGGATGAGCGCAGCATTGCGTTCGTCAGGGCCATTGGCCCACGTCAGGGCATATTCCGGGGGTTTTCCTGCGGCGACGTGTCGTCGGACGAGTCGTTCCATCCGTAGTTGAGGATCGACGTCGACGTACCAGGTCTGGGTGAACAGCGGCGCCAGCAGAGACCACGGCTCCTCGTCGAGGAGGAGGTAATTCCCCTCAACGATGACGAGCGGCACCTCCCGTGTCACTGGGATCTCCCCGGCGATGGGTTCGCCGAACCCGTGTTGGTACATCGGTGCGTAGACCACTGGTTCGTCGGCGGTGGCCAGGCGACGCACCAAGGACAGGAATCCCCACCCGTCGAAGGTGTCGGGAGCTCCCTTGTGGTCGGCGCGACCGAGTCGTTCGATCTCGGCCTGGGCGAGGTGGAACCCGTCCATGGGGACGACGGCGCATGTCTCTCCCAATTCCTCGCTCAGAAGGTGGGACAGGGTCGTCTTGCCAGCTCCTGGTTCGCCACAGAGTCCGAGCATGCAACGACGCCCGGACCCTGCGAGGGCCCGGGCGCGCGCGATTGCTTGATCCGGGGTCACGTCAGATGGCGCCGTCGAATGACGCCCTCAGATGATGTTGACGAGGTCGCAGACGAAGACCAGCGTCTCACCGCCAGCGATCACGCCGGGAATACCCTGCGGACCGTAGGCGAGGTGGTGGGGGATGACGAGCTTGCGTCGTCCGCCGACCTTCATGCCCTGAACGCCTTCATCCCATCCGGGGATCACCTGGCCGAGTCCCAGCTGGAAGGTCAGCGGTTCTCCGCGGTTCCACGAGGAATCGAACTCGCGACCATTGCTCAGGGCCACTCCGACGTAATGCACCTCGACGAGGTTTCCGGCGGAGGCCTCGGGGCCGTCGCCGACCGTGATGTCCTCGATGGTGAGGTCGTCGGGGGCGGAATCGGGCAGGGTCACTTCGGGCTTGCTCATGACGACAACCCTACGGGATCAAGGCTTCTCGGGTGATCAACTGACCTGAGCGGCCACATTGGACCGCTCAGGGTGCGAGGATTCAGTCCTCGGCGTCAATCAGCCCAGAGTGGTAGGCCTTGACCAGATTTCGGGGGACCCGCAGGACCTTGCCCTCAACGCGGATCTCAACCAACTGTGTTGGCGTGGTCTTCCACTGGGCCCGCCTATGACGCGTGGTCGAACGGGACTTCTTACGCTTCGGTACTGCCATGGTCTCACCAGCTTGACTTCGTGATTCCGGGGAGTTCGCCGCGGTGGGCCATCTCACGGAAACGGATACGGGACACACCGGCCTTGCCGACATAGCCACGGGGGCGTCCGTCGACTTGGTCACGGTTACGCAGCCGCACGGGGGATGAATCGCGCGGCAGGGTAGACAGTTTACGCGATGCTTCCATGCGTTCGTCCAATGAGGCGGTCGGAGACTTGATGATGGCCTTGAGTTCGGCGCGTCGTTCCGCGTACTGGGCGACCAACTTCTCGCGCTTCTTCTGGGCGACGATCTTGGATTTTTTGGCCATCAGCGGGTCTCCTTGAACTCGACGTGGCGACGCACGATGGGGTCGAACTTCTTGAGGACGAGACGGTCCGGGGTGTTGCGTCGGTTCTTGCGGGTGACGTAGGTGTAGCCGGTTCCGGCTGTCGACCGCAGCTTGATGATGGGGCGTAGTTGTGTGGACTTCTTGGCCATCAGATCTTCTCTCCTCGAGCGAGCATTTCGGCGATGACGACGTCGACGCCACGGCGATCAATCTCTTTCATCGCCTTCGGGGTCAGGGTCAGGGTGACTTTTCTGCCCAACGACGGCACCCAGTAGCGCTTCTTCTGGATGTTGGGATTCCAGCGGCGCTTCGTGTGGCGTTGGGAGTGCGAGACGTTGTTACCGAATCCTGGCTTGGTGCCGCGGACCTGGCAGCGTCGTGACATGGGTATCTCCTGTGATCGTTTGCATGTGAGAATCATTATCATATACTGATGCTGACGAGATGCGAACTCGTCGTTTGGACAGGCACGCGCCAAGGCCGGAAGGAAACCGATGAAACAAGGCATCCACCCCGACTACCACCCCGTGGTCTTCAGGGACATCTCGGCGAACATGACCTTTTTGACGAGGTCCACCGCCACCAGTTCCAAGGAGATTGAGTGGGAGGACGGGAACACCTACCCGGTCATCGACGTCGACATCACGTCGGCCAGTCATCCCTTCTACACAGGCAAGGCCAAGATCGTCGACACCGCTGGGCGCGTCGAGAAGTTCAATCGCCGCTACGGCAAGAAGTGAGACCGCGGGGTCGCGCACAATGCGTATCCCGGAATGAACGACGAACAACGAGTTGGAACTGGAGGTGATTCATTGACTCGCTGATGACGCAGGTCGACCTGGACCCGATCGGCAGTGAAGAGTGTGCCGTTGCTGATCGATGTGCCGACTGATCCCTGGCATCCGTCCGGTCCCTGAACGCGGCACCCGTCACCCTGGTGATCTTCGGGGTGGCGGGTGCCGCGCGTTGTCAGCAGGTTGGTGGATCAGGCTGCCAGGATCCAGGATCAGTCGAACTTGCGGAAGACGGGGATGTCTGAGGAGGACACCTCGTCGCAGTACTCCCAGCCTTCATGGAAGTCAGTGAGTGCCTTGACCGTGCGCACACGGTTACGGATCATCCATCCGGCCATGAGGCCGCGGGCCGTCTTGGCGGTGAAGGAGATAACCTTCCAACGTCCTTGACGGTCCCGGGACTCGAAGCGCGGGGAGATGATCTTCGCGTCGATCCCCGCGACGGCCTGGAAATACTCGGCCGAGGCCAGATTGACGATGACCTTCGGGCCGGGGGACTCCTGGAGGTCGGCGGAGACGAGATCACGGAGCTGGTCTCCCCACCAACTCACCAAGGTGTTGCCGCGGTGGGTACGCAGGGCGGTGCCCATCTCGAGGCGGTAGGGCTGGATGCGGTCGAGGGGACGGAGGACGCCATAGAGACCGGACAGGATGCGTAGTGACTTCTGGGCCTCGGTCCAGTCGCGGGTGTCGAAGGACTGCGGGTCCATGCCTCGGTAGACGGCCCCGTCGAAGGTGACGCCGGCGGGACGCGCGGTCTCGGGGGTGCCCGGCTGGAAGTCGCGGTAGCGCTCGACGTTGAGGGTGGCGATTTCTTCGGAGACCCCCATGAGTTTGCGCAGGTCAGCAACCGATTTGCCGGACATGATCTCGGCGAGCTTGGCGGTCTCGTCGAGCAGGCGAGGCTCGGTGGGCTGGTTCCTTGGGGTGGGGCTCTCGAGGTCCAGCGACTTGGCGGGGGAGATGAGGGTCAGCACCCGGACAGCCTAGCCGGGCGGCGATATCCCGAGGTGTCGACGAACTCTGTCAAGGAATTGGCGTCGGCGGTGCCGTTGGGTTTCGGGGGCCAGGGCGTGGCAGATCTCGCTGGACTTTTTGGGGGATTCTCGGCGTTCCGAGGCGTCTCGGGGTGTCGCGGGGCGTCGTGGGGTGAGCCGGCGCTGCTAGTTGCGCCACCTCTGCCCAGCTGCGCCATCCCTGAGCACCTGCGCCCCAAAGCCGCCGTCCAGCTGCGCCATGTACGTGCAGTTGCGCCAGAAAATGGCGCCGTCATCGTCGTTCCCCCGGCCTCTGAAGGCCAGTTGCGCCTGTTTTGTGCAGTTGCGCCGTGTATGCGCGGCGCAACTGCACACTTATGGCGCAGGTAGACGACGTAGGGGTGGCGCGGGGGACGGAGGGCAACTCGCAGACGGCTGGCGGCATGGATGCCACGGCGGGCTGAGGCGCAGGCGGCATATGCGGGCGCAGCTGGGCAGAGGTGGCGCAACTGCATAAAACCGGCGCAGCTGTACCGAACAGGCGCACCTGGCAGATAGCGGCGCGCTACCCGTCCCCGTCTCTGCGGCAGGCGTCCTCCGGCCGCCAGGAAAAGCCCATGGCGACGAGGACATCGCCAACGTCCAGGCAGTTCTTGGCAACTGCGTGTCGTAGCCCGGGTGGCTGACCCAGTCAACGGACAACTAGGCGGTCAGGTCACCGGGTTTGACGTCGTCCGAGGCCTTCTCGAAGATCTCCGCGAAATGGCATCGGCAGGCATGCTCCCCTTGTCCATCGGCGTGCATGTTCAAGGAGGTCTCTTTCTCCGAACACAGCGGCTGAGCCCGCCAGCACCGCGTGTGGAAGCGGCAGCCGGTCGGCGGATTGGCGGGGGAGGGCACATCTCCGTGCAACAGGATCTGATGCCGCTGCCCGCGCAAGGACGGGTCGGGTACCGGAACTGCCGACAGCAAGGCCTGGGTATACGGATGGGTGGAGCGCTCGTAAATCTGCTCCTCGTCACCCATCTCCATGATCCGCCCGAGGTACATCACGGCCACCCGGTCGGAGATGTGACGCACCACCGATAGGTCGTGGGCGATGAAGATATAGGCCATTCCCAACTCCCTCTGCAGCTTCTGCAACAGGTTGACGACCTGGGCCTGCACCGAGACGTCCAGAGCCGACACTGGCTCGTCACACACCAGTACCTTGGGCTGCAGCGCGATGCCGCGGGCAATACCGATGCGTTGACGCTGGCCCCCGGAGAACTCGTGCGGATAGCGGTTGATGTGCTCGGGGTTGAGGCCGACGACGTCCAGCAGTTCCTTGACCCTCTCGGTCCTCTTGCCGCGCGGAACGGCGTCAGGGTGGATGCGGAAGGGCTCGCTGACGATGTCTCCGACCGTCATACGCGGATCCAACGAGGTGTACGGATCTTGGAAGACGATCTGGATGTCACGGCGCAGCTTGCGCATCTCCGATCCCCTGAGGTGGGTGACGTCACGCCCCTCGAAGGTGATCGTCCCGGAGGTCGGTGGCTCGAGGGCCACCAACAGCCGTCCCAGGGTGGACTTTCCGCAGCCGGACTCCCCGACGACACCGAGGGTCTCGCCGGGGTAGAGATCGAAGCTCACACCGTCGACGGCCTTGACATGGCCGACGGTGTGACGCACCACCCCGGACTTCAGCGGGTAATGCTTGGTGAGGTCGCGAACTGACAGGATGGGTTCTGGCCTCGTCGCAGCGGTTGCGCTGGTCGAGGTCGTCGTCTCAGCGGTCACGGTGGAGCACCTCCTCGGTGTGGTGGCAGGCAGCCCAACGTCCGGGCTCGACCTCGACGAACTTCGGTGCACCGCCAGCGCGGCATTCGTCGGTGGCCCAGCGGCAACGTGGGTGGAAGGAACACCCCGACGGCAGACTCGTCAGGGATGGCGGCAGGCCGCCGATGGCATACAACTCGCTGCCCCTCTGGTCCAGACGCGGAATCGAGTCCAGCAAACCCACGGTGTACGGGTGAGCCGGGTTGTCATAGAGACGGTGGACGTCAGCATGTTCGACGAACCGGCCGCAGTACATCACCGCGATGTCGTCAGCCACGTCCGCCACGACGCCGAGGTCGTGAGTGATGAGGATCAGACCCATCCCGGACTCGTCCTGGAGCTCCTTGAGCAGGGTCATGATCTGTGCCTGGACGGTGACGTCGAGGGCAGTCGTCGGTTCATCGGCGATGAGCACCCACGGGTTGAGCGCGATGGCCATCGCGATCATGATGCGCTGACGCATACCGCCGGAGAATTGGTGCGGGTAGTTGTCGGCGCGCTCCTTGGCCGCCGGAATGTGCACCTTCTCCATGAGGCGGATGGCCTCGGACATCGAGTCGGAGCGGTTCATACCGCGGTGAATACGGAACATCTCGGCGATCTGCCACCCGACCGGGAAAACCGGATTCAGTGACGACAAGGCGTCCTGGAAGATCATCGAGATGTGCTCGCCGCGGATCTGACGACGCTTCTTTTCGGGCATCGTCAGCAGGTCAACCCCGCAGTACTCGATCTTTCCGCCGGTGATCTTGGCCGGAGGGGAGTCGAGGATTCCCATGATCGCCTGGGCCGTCACGGACTTGCCCGACCCGGACTCGCCGAGAATCGCGAGGGTTTCCCGTTCGGACAGGGTGAAGCTCGTGCCGTTGATGGCCTTGGCGACACCGTCTCGGGTGCGGAACTCCACGTGTAAGTCGTCGACGTTGAGAAGCAGCCCGTCGACCGGCTCCAGGTGAAGACGGGCGCTGGTGAGTGTCTTTCGTGCCATGTCGAAACCTCAGTGCTGTTTGGGGTCGAAGGCGTCCTGTGCCGCCTCGCCGAGGAAGATGAATGCCAGCACCGCCAGAGACAGGAACAGCGACGGGAACAGCAGCATGAAGGGCGCCGATCGGACGTAGCCCAGACCCGAGGCGTCGGAAATCGACACACCCCACGAGATGGCCGGTTCCTGCAGACCGATGCCCAGATAGCTCAGCGTCGCCTCGATGGCGATGTAGGCGCCCAGGTTGATGGTGGCCACCACGATGACCGGGGCAATGGCATTGGGCAGGATGTGCTGACGGATGATCCGCCACGACGAGGCACCCAACGCCCGAGCGGCCTGGATGTAATCGTGGGGCAGAACCTGCAAGACCGACGACCTCATGAGTCGAGCCAACGACGGCCAACCCAGGATCACGATGGCTCCCACCACTTTGAGCACCATGACGAGATACGGAGTGCCCGGCTCATTGGGGAAGGTGTACAGAATGATGATGCCGCCGAGCAACAGTGGGATGGCGTAGAAGACGTCACCAGTCCGGCTCAGCAGAGTGTCGAGCCAGCCGCCCCGGAACCCGGCGATCAAGCCGATGAAGGCACCAAGGAGGGTCGTCCCCAAGGTGGCGAGCACGCCGACGAGGATCGACGATCTGGCTCCGTAGACGGTCCGGGCGTAGACGTCACACCCCTGGATGTCAGTGCCGAACCAGTGCACACCGGAGGGGATGTGACGAGCGGCTGACAAGTTGCAGTCGGTGGGATTCTTCGAGGTGAAGATTGCCGGCACGGCCGCCATCAACAAGAAGATGACGATGAGGGTCACCGAGATCCAGAACAGCGGATTGCTCTTGAGGGAGTCCCAGGCGTCATTCCACACCGAGCGTGGCTTGGAGTTGCCGAGGACGTCGTTCTCGCGGGGGGCGGCAATCGGCTCGGCCAGGGCCTCTGGGCCGCCGGCCTCCAGCGGGGAATCGGGAAGGTTCGTGCGTGGTTCAGTCATGGCTGATCCTCGGGTCGAGCACCCCGTACAGCAGGTCGACGAGGAGGTTTGCGAACAAATACACCAACACCAGGCAGGTCACCGACCCGACCACCGAGACGCCGTCGCGCTGGTTGATCGATCGATACACATAGTTGCCGATTCCATTGATGTTGAAGATCCGCTCGGTGACGATCGCACCACCCATGAGGGCGCCGAAGTCGTATCCGATGAACGTGATGACGGGGATGAGTGAGTTGCGCAAGGTGTGCACGTTGACGATGCGGCCCGGCGACATGCCCTTGGCCTTGGCGGTGCGCACGTAGTCGGCTCGCTGATTCTCCAGCAGGTTCGACCTCGTCAGACGCGCCACATAGGCCACCGACAACGCTCCCAGCACCAGGCCCGGCAAGATGAGCTCACCCCACGATCCGTCGCCGGCCGTCACCGGGAACCACCCGAGTCGCAGGCCAAAGATGAGCTGGGCCAGCGAACCGATGACGAAGATCGGGATGGAGATGACGATCAGGGAGGACACGAGGACGAAGTAGTCGACGAACTTGCCGCGTCGCACACCGGCCCATACACCGGCCAGGATGCCGACGATGATCTCGATGAGCACGGCGATGAGAGCCAGCTTGATCGTCACGGGGTAGCGAGCACCGAGCTCGGAGACGACGGTGTTGCCGTAGTAGTCAACGCCGAGATCGCCGTGCAACAGCTTCGACAAGTACAGGCCGTACTGGACGAGGAGTGGCTTGTCGAGGTTGTACTCGGCTCGGAAGGCCGCGACATAGGCGGGCGGACAAGGACGTTCACCACATCGACCGGCCGTCGGGTCGCCCGGCAAGGCGAAGACCAGACAGAAGATGATGAACGTCGTCCCGATGAGCACCGGGATCATCTGAAGTGTGCGTCTGACGATATATCTGAACATGGTGTTCCTCACGACACCGTCGGTCCGCTGGGCAACTTCAGCGGACCGACGGATGCGTCATCAGGGATGGATCACTTCACGCTGACCGACTGAAGGTCAATCGAGCCGAACGGAGTGAGCTTGACGTTGGCGACCTTGTCCGACCACGCGAACGGGATCGAGGTCGTCCACAGCGGGACGGTCGGCGGGGTGTCCGCCAGCATCTTCTCGGCCTCCTGGTAGAGCTTGTTGGCCTGCCGGGAGTCCGTAGCGGCAGCGGCTTCCTTGAGCTTGGCGTCGAAGGCCTTGTTCGAGTAGTCGTTGTCGTTGCTGGAGGCGCCGGTGGCGTACATCGGCGTCAGGAAGTTCTCGATGGACGGGTAGTCCATCTGCCATCCGGTACGGAAGAAGCCGTCGACGGACCGCTTGTTGACCATGTCGCGCAGGGTCTTGAAATCCGGGGTGACCTTGAGCTGGCACTTCAGACCGAGGTCGTTCTTCCATCCGTTGCAGATGGCTTGCGACCAGGCCTTGTGGTCGCCGTCACCGTTGACCGCAATGGTCAGCACGCCCTTGTACCCGCCGGACTTCTTGTAGAGTTCGAGAGCCTTGTCTTTGTCGTACTTGCACATCTCGCCGCACTGGTCCTTCTTGTACCCATCGACCACGGGGGAGACCCAGCCGTCGGCGGGGGTGCGGGAGCTGGCGAAAATCTGCTTGGTGATCGTTTCGCGGTCGATGTCCATGGCAAGGGCCTTGACGAGGTCCTTGTTGTCGGCCAGCTGCTTGTCCTTGCCGGAGTAGGTCAGGGTTTGGGTGACACCGGACTGACGGATGCCCCAACGGTTGGCCAGGTCGTTCTTCCACTGGTCGTTGGTGAGCTGGTCGGTCGGGATGAGGTCGTTGACGTCGAGGTGGTTGGCGACGGTGTCGTTGTAGGCCGGGCTAGCGTCGTTGTAGATCTTGAAGGTGACCTTGTCGACGTGGCCCTTGTACTTGCCGGCGTAGTGGTCGTTCTTCGAGACGGTGATGGCCGTGGCCGTGTTCTCAGTGACCTTGTACGGTCCGGCGCTGATCGGCATCTTCTCCCACTTCTTGGCGGTCGGATCTTTGAGGAAGGCATCCGGCAGCGGGGCGAAGGCGGTGTAGCCCAGACGCACCTCGAGGTTCGAGACCTTCTCGGTGGTCTTGATGGTGAAGGTGTGGTCGTCGACGACCTTGAGGCCGCTCATCGTCGTGGACTTCGGCTTGGTCTTGCAGGCTTCATCGTCACACTGCTCGTCGGCGTAGCCCTCGATCGGCTCGAAGAAGTAGCCGGACTGCTGGGCGTTCGGGCCGTAGGCAGCCCAGTTCCAGCCGTCGACGAAGTTCTTGGCCTTGACCTCGGTGCCGTCGGAGAACTTGTATCCAGGCTTGATCTTGACGGTGAAGTTCTGGTTGTCCTTGGTCTCGATGGACTCGGCGATGTCCATCTCCGGCTTGGCGGTGTCGGAGTTGTAGTGGATGAGACGAGCGGTGACGGCGTCGAGGACGTTTCCGCCGCAGGTCTCGTTGGTGTTGGACGGAATGAGCGGATTCTGCGGGGTGCAGCCGCGAACGGTGATCGAACCCCCATCCTTGGCGGGGGCGCTGTTGTTGCTGCCTCCCGTCGCCGACGAACCAGCGGCCGAGTCATCCTTGGCCGCAACGTCCTCGCCACAAGCTGACAATGCCATCAAGCCTGCGAGGGACAGCGCAATGAGTGGGCTCATTCGACGCATGGTGCCTCCTTCTCACGTCTCGTCGGCGGTTACCCGACGATCCCAGGTTGTTCGGGACACCATGCCACCCGTGAGACCCATTCAGCGCTCGTCTCATGACGGTGAGACGACATCGTGACCAAATTGAAACATAGGCAGAGTCGTCCTCATAAGTGGACGCGAGTCTCACGCTGCGGCGAGAGTGGGGCCTATGGACCGCTGTCTGACGCGGCTTCCTCCCTCGCCGTGCCGCCAGAATGGACGTGGGAAACGTAGTAAGGGCCCCCACCCGAGGGTGAGGGCCCCTACTACGAAGCTGGTGTGAGGATCAGGCGACCTCGTCGACCAGCGCCTTGGTGAAGACCGGGAGATCGTTGGGGTTGCGCGAGGTGATGAGCACCCAGTCGTTGCCCGGGCAGCGGACGAGCTCCTCGTCCACCCAGTTGGCCCCGGCGTTCTCAAGATCCGGACGGATGGAGATGTAGGAGGTCATCTTCTTGCCCTTGGTCACGTCGGCGTCAATGAGCACCCACGGGCCGTGGCAGATCGCTCCGACCGGCTTGCCGGCCGACGAGAACTCCTTGACCAGACGACGTCCGTCCTCGTCGACACGCAGGGTGTCCGCATTGACGGTGCCACCAGGGATGACGAGCAGGTCGTAGTCGGCCGCCTTGACGTCAGCCAGCTTGGAGTCGGCGTCAACTTTGGACGCCCAATCCTTGTCGCCGGTGACGGTCTGGATGGCGTCACCGCTGTTGGAGGCGACGGTCACCTCGATACCAGCCTTCTTGAGGGCGTTGATGGGCTCGACGATCTCGGCCTCTTCGACGCCGAAGTCGGTGACGGCGATGAGTGCATGTGTGGTCATGGTGCTCCTCCTTGTTGCGTACGAGTGGTGGAACGCACGACCGATGGGTTGGTATTCCGCCGCATGCGCCGCAGGACGTCAAGCCGTCACCGCATCGGCGTCACGAGCAGGTGTTCGTGACCACGAGAGGCGTGATGAAGGAGGCGTGTGCGCCCTTGGACTTGCAGTCCTTCCAGCCATACGCCAACGTGAACCCCGTGGTGTCGGTGAGGGTGACATCGGCGTTCCGGGCATCGGGTTTGCCGTTCCCGTAGATCTCGACGGCCTTCGAGTCGAGTTGGGTCGTCGTTGTCCCGGAGTTGTGCGAGGTGTAGGTGGCGGAGCCAGTCATCGTGCGGATGATCATGTCCTCGCTGTGCGAGACGTTGTACACGGGCACCGTCACGCTGTCCATCGGCTCGCTGAAGGTGAACGTGTACCGCATGTACGCACTCTCGTCGTCCACCGCACTCGGCGTTGCCTTGCACCGGGCGCTGTCCTCGGAGATCGAGCTGCTGAACTGGATCGTGAGGCCCGTGCTGCTGTTGATGAAACCTGTCTCGTTCTCGGGGACGTAGTACGTGGTCGGTTGGAGTGTCGCTGACATCCACGGGCCGCTCGTCGGCTGGGAGAGGGTCGTGACGCCGGTCGTCAGGTCGTAGTAGACCGGCGTGCCGTCGAGGACGAGGTTTGTCTTCGTGCTCCCCTGACCGAGGGCGCGAAGATCGTCACGCATCTGCGCCCAGTTGACCTTGATACCGACCTTGGAGCAGTTCGGGTCAGGGCTGCTTGCGAATGCGGGGAGGGTGGATGCCACGGATACCGCCGGGACGGCCCACGCCAAGCCCTTGGCTATGCTGCGTCGGCTGACCTGCTGGTTCGGGGGGGGGTGTCATTGGAGTCTTCTCCTTGCGGCAGGCGTGTGTTTGTGTCAGGCGCGACCCGTCACCACAGGCCACGCGGGCAACTATAGTTCGTGGTCGGCCAGTTCGCGTGGGTGTCTCGTGAATCACGTGGACTGCGCGGACACCATCGCACGGTGTCAGCGCCAGGTGGAGCATCACATGGGAGGGCATCTGTGCAGTGACCGAAGAGGGCCACTGCACATGTGAGTCGGGGTGACAGGATTTGAACCTGCGACCTCTTCGTCCCGAACGAAGCGCGCTACCAAGCTGCGCCACACCCCGCGACCACGGTCAGCCTCCTCAACAGGAGGACCGACGAATACTCTAACGCAGCTTGATTGAAAGCGCCAAGCCGACCCCCGTCATGACCGGGGAACAAGCGTCAACAGCGTCACTTCCGGCCGGCAGAATGTCCGGTACGGGGCGAAAGGAGAGGACCCTAATCCGGCCGAGACATGAAGCCATCCGGTGCGCCCACCGCTGCTGTGCTGTGAGAGCCCCTTGACGCGGTCGGTGTCGAGATCACAGTTGGTGATGATGGCTCCCTTGACGGGCAGACACACCTGTCCGCCATGGGTGTGGCCCGCGAAGATGATGTCCATCTCGTCCCCGACCATGGCGTCAAGGATCTTGCGGTAGGGCGCATGGGTGACGCCGATGTTGAGGTCTGCGTCTCCATTGTCAGGCCCTGCGACCTTCTCGTAATGGTCGCGCTCGTGGTGGGCGTCGTCAGTACCGCGGAACGCCACTTGCTGGCCAGCCACCTCCAACGTCCCTGACTTGTCGTTGAGGTCCAACCACCCCGCCGCGGTGAACGCTTGGCGCAACTCCTCGTGGGGGAGCTCCGGTATCGGCTCCTCCGACGCGCGCGAACGGCCCCGCAGTAGATACGAGAACGGGTTCTTGAAAGCCGGCACCAGGTAGTCGTTCGACCCGAAGACGAAGGCTCCCGGACGCTTCAAGAGTCCTGCCATGTCGTCAAGGAGGGGCTGCAGGGAGTCAGCCGAGCAAAAGTTGTCCCCGGTGTCGATGACGAGGTCCGGCTCGAGGTCGACCAACCCACGGATGAACTCTCGCTTGGCCTTCTGGCGAGCCAGCATGTGGAAGTCCGAGATGTGCAGCACCCGAAGCGGTGAACTGCCGGGCTCCAGCACCGGCACCTCGACACGGCGCACCACGAACCGATGGGCCTCCACGACCCCATAGGCCAGGCCGGCGACGCCGACTCCAACCAACCCGGCGGCCGCCTTCATGAACGCCTTCATGTCAGCGATGCCTCGTCGTGGCCGGCGGGTTCTGCTGGCCGCCGCCATTTCCTCGGCCCTGTCTTTGGCCGTTGTTTCCCTCGGTGTTGCCACCGGATCGGTTGTGTTCGCTCGGCGGGTTCTGCTGATTCCCAGGCTCGCTGGTGCGCGGGTTGTCCGGCTGGCGTCGTGGTGGTTCCGGTTGAGTGTAAGTCGGCTCAGGTGCGGGCTCGGGACCCTTCGACACCTTCAGCGCGACGGCTTCTCCGGAATGGGCCTTGCCCTCAGGATCCGAGCCGAGATAGGTCCCCGGCTCCGAGTCGTCCCAGACACGCCACATCTTGGTACGGAATCCAGCCTTGCGAATGGCAGCCTTGGCCTGGGAATAGGTCATGCCGTCGGTGTTCGGGATCTGGATGAGCTTGCCATAACGGATCTCGTCCGTCGGTGAGACGAAGTCCGTCGGAGGCTTGTCCTTGAGGGCGCCTGCCATAGCGGCGCGATAGATCTTGCCGGCGTCGCTACCACCGGAACCATTGAGGTACACCCCGGTGGAGGTCCGGATTCCCTTGATGGAACGAGACTTGTCGCCGCGGAAGTAGGGGTTGCTGCCGTCAGCGGCGATCATCGCCACACCAGCGGCCTGTGGGGTGTAACCGTCGAACCAAGCAGCCTCGTGGGCGTCGGTCGTACCGGTCTTACCGGCCTGCGGGTAGCCCCCGGGAATGGTGGCAGGCATGCCGGTGGCGTCCATCACCCCGGACAGCACTGAGTTGACGCCGTCGGCGACCTTCTGCGGCATGACCCGCTTGCAGTTGCCGGTCGGCACCTTGATGGCAGAGCCGTTACGGTTCTTGATCGATTTGAGGATGATCGGATCGCACCGGACACCTCGAGACGCGAAGGTTGCGTAGGCCGAGGCCATCGACAGCGGGGAGACGTACGCAGTACCGAGGGTGAACGACGGAACGTGCTGGAAGGCGGTCACGATGTCCTTGCTGCTGGAGAGCTTGACTCCTGCGTTTTGGGTCATCTTGGTGACCTCACACATGCCGACGTCCTGCTCCAGCTGGACGAAGTAGGTGTTCACCGACCATGCCGCGGCCTCACGCAAACCGATGTTCCACGAGTGACCGGTGGAGTTGCGTACCCGGAAGGGGCCTGACTTGAAGGCGCCCTTGCAGTTGGTGAACCTCTCTCCCGTGAAGTCCATGGGGGACGACGCGGTGTAGTGCTTGTTGATGGCAATGCCCTTCTCGAGGGCTGCGGCTGTCGTGAAGGCCTTGAAGATCGAACCTGCCTGGAAACCAGTGGCACCACCCATCGAGGCGGGCGCCATGTAGTTGTAATAGGTCTGGCCGGACTTGTCGCCCATGACAGGACGCGACTGCGCCATCGCCAGGAGCAAGCCGGTGCCAGGCTGGACGATCGCGGTTCCGGCGAGAACTGGATCCTTCGGGCCGACGACGTCGGAAACAGCCTTCTGAGCAGCGTCTTGGACCTTTGGGTCGATATTCGTCTGAATCGTCAGTCCGCCACGCTTGACCATCTTGGCCCGTTCGGACGGGTTCTTGCCCAGGCTCGGCATTTGGAGCAGGCTCCGGTAGGCGTAGTCGCAGATGAACGGGTACTTCGAGGAGATGCAGCCATTCTTCGGGTAGACGACCTTCGACTTGTCGAAGACGACCGCCTCCGCCTTCCGGGCCTCGTCAGCGCTGATGAGGTTGAGCTGAGCCATCCGGCCAAGCACGATGTTCCGGCGGTTCATGGCGGCCTCAGGATGGTTCACCGGGTCATAGGCGACTGGGTTCTGCACCAGGCCAGCGAGCATCGCCGACTGTGCGAGATCGAGGTTGGCGGCCGTCGTCCCGAAGTAGTGACGGGCCGCGGACTCGACGCCGTATGCGCCGTCACCGTAATAGGCGATGTTGAGGTACCGCTCCAGGATTTGCTTCTTGGAGAGCTTCTTCTCCATCGCCACCGCGTAGCGCAGTTCCTGTACCTTTCGGGTGATCGTCGGCTCCTGGGCAGCCTGCGCGCCCGCCTCGTTGCCAGCTGCGACGGCGGCCTCGATGCGGATCTGCTTGACGTACTGCTGGGTCAGGGTCGAACCGCCCTGACGAGCTGATCCGGAGACATTGCCCACCAGGGCTCGCGCGGTGCCCTTGAGGTCGATCGCGCCATGGGAGAAGAAGCGGTTGTCCTCAATGGCCACCTGGGCGGTCTGCATCTCCTTGGAGATTTTCGACAACGGGACGTACTCGCGGTTCTCGTCGTAGAAGGTGGCCAGTACCGACCCATCTGCCATGAGGATGTGGGACTTCTGGGCCTGCGGGGTACTCATCAATTCCGCAGGCAGGTCCTCCATGCTGTCAGCCACCATCGTCGCGGTGCCACCAGCCAGAGCAGTGACGGGCACGACGAATCCGGCTACCAGCAATCCGGCCAGGATGCTGACGATTCCGAACATGGCTAAGGGGTAGAGCTTGCCGTGCCTGTCTGAGCGCATGGCCCCAAGGATACGTGAGGGTCCGGACATACCCGAGCGGCACAGGCCGTTGCGGTGGTGTTGACGATGTGGTGAGGCTGTGAATTGTGACGTTGCGGACTGCATTGGAGGGGGCTTGGGATGCGATGCCGCCTCGATGCCGCTCCACAGGCCGGTCCTTCGCTGGTTTACCCCTGTGCTCCTACTATCGTGGCAGTCGCGCCTGACGGTCCCGGTCTCGTCACGGTGGTCCAGCAGCAGGCCGGGGCGCTCCCGTCCTGACCACGGAGGGGTCGCTATCTGACGCCGGTTAGACTTTGGTCTGCCGAGCCTGGCAGGAGGGTTGATGACGCGAGTCGTCCAGAAATTCGGTGGGTCCTCGGTGGCCGACGCAGCATCGATCAAGCGCGTGGCGCGCCGGATTGCCGCAACCAAGCAGGCTGGTAATGACGTCGTCGTCGTCATCTCCGCCATGGGTGACACCACTGACGATCTCATGGATCTAGCCCTTGAGGTTTCCCCCCAGCCGGCTCCGCGAGAGCTCGACATGCTCCTGACGACCGGTGAGCGTCAGTCCGCTGCGTTGCTGGCCATGGCCCTGTCCGACCTGGGCATCCCGGCCCGCTCGTACACCGGCTCCCAGGCTGGTGTCATCACGACCGCCGCCCATGGCAATGCCCGCATTATCGACATCACTCCTGGACGCATCGAGAAGTCCTTGGAAGCCGGTGACGTCGTCATCGTCGCGGGATTTCAGGGTGTTTCGCAGACGACGAAGGACGTCACCACCCTCGGGCGTGGAGCCTCCGACACCACCGCGGTCGCGCTCGCGAGCTCGCTGGGTGCCGATTTCTGCGAGATCTACTCCGACGTCGACGGGGTGTTCACCGCCGACCCGCGCATCATCACGGGGGCTCGTCGCATCCCCGAGATCTCCTACGAGGAGATGCTCGAGATGGCCGCCTGTGGCGCGAAGATTCTCCACCTGCGTTGCGTCGAGTACGCCCGCCGTGAGGACGTACCGGTTCACGTGCGCTCCTCGTTCTCCGACAAACCCGGCACCTGGGTCAAGGACCTTGCCGACATCACGAAGGGATCTGACATGGAAGAGGCCATCATCTCGGGTGTGTCCCACGACCGATCGGAGGCCAAGATCACCGTCGCCGGGATCCCTGACGCGGTGGGTCGGGCTGCCCAGATCTTCGACATCGTCGCGCGCGCCGACATCAACATCGACATGATCGTCCAGAACGCCTCGCGAGTGATGAACGGTCGCACCGACCTGTCCTTCACCCTGCCGATGAGTGATGGCCCGACCGCCGTCCATGCGCTGACGGCTGCCAAGGACGAGATCGGGTACGAGCAGATCCTCTACAACGACCAGATCGGCAAGGTGTCCGTGGTCGGCGTGGGCATGAGGTCCCACCCCGGCGTCACCTCGACCTTCTTCCGTGCCTTGGCCGACTCCGGCATCAACCTGCAGATGATCTCGACCTCCGAGATTCGGATCTCGGTGGTCGTCGATGCCGATCAGGTCGACGAGGCCGTTCGCGTTGCCCACACTGCTTTCGGACTGGACGCTGAGGGTGAAGCCGTCGTCTATGCCGGGACCGGCCGCTGAGGCGACGATGCCCCAACCCCACGACGACGTTTACGATCTTCTCCACCTTCCGGAGGCAGCCCCGCCGGTCGACGTCTACGACAGTCTCGACATCGACGCCGTCACCTTCGGCGCCGATGTTTCGACCCGCGCACTGACCCATCTGGACGCCGATGAGGACGTCGATCGCACTCGAGCTATTCCTCGGATCGACGCCCAGGTTCGACCTTCCACCGGCAATGTCCCCGCCGAGGGGTCGCTGCGTCGCGTCAGCATGGTGATGGCGGCCGGGACGATGGTCTCGCGAGTCCTCGGATTCGTGCGTACCTACCTGCTCACCGTCATCGCCGCTGGCACCTCACTGGCTCTTGACGCCTTCCAGGCCGCCAACACACTGCCGAATGTGGTGTTCATTCTGCTCAGCGCAGGAGTTCTCAACGCCATCCTCATTCCGCAGATCACCAAGGCCATGAAGCAGCCTGACGGTGGCCAGGAATTCGTCGACCGATTGCTGACGGTGTCATTCGCGTCGGTCCTCGTCGTCACGGTGTTGGCAACCGTGGCCTCGCCGTGGCTGCTGGATCTCTACTTCTCCTCCAGCGGGGCGACTCGCCACCTGACGGTCTTCTTCGGCTTCATCTGTATGCCGCAGATCTTCTTCTACGGCCTTTACGCGATCCTCGGGCAGGTCCTCAACGCGCGAAACCAGTTCGCCGCGTTCATGTGGAGCCCGGTGCTGGCGAATGTGGTACAGATCGCTGGTCTGGTGTGGTTCCTGGTGCAGTTTGGTGCTCACCCGGATCCGGCCACCTGGACGTCGGAGATGGTCTGGGTGCTGGCTGGTACGACGACCCTGGGCATCGTCATTCAAGGGTTGTTCCTCATCATCCCGTTGCACCGCGGTGGTTTCCGCTGGCGGCCTCGCTGGGGTGTTCGTGGCTACGGGCTGGGAGCGGCCGCTCGTATCACGGTGTGGACCTTCACAGCACTGGTGATCGCCCAGCTTGCCGGCATCATCATGAAGAAGATGCTGTCCCATGTGCGCCTGGTGCACCCCGAAGTGTCGTCGTCGATCAGTGCCTACGACAACGCCTTCCTCATCTTCATGCTGCCGCAGAGCTTCATCACGACGTCGATTCTCACCGCTCTGTTCCCGCGGATGAGCCGGGCCAATGCCGATGGCAATGACACCGCTATGAAGAAGCTGCTGCGACAGGGATTGGAGATGCCGGCCCTGGCGATCATTCCGTGTTCCCTGGCGATGGTCGTGCTGGCTCGCCCCGGTATCCAGACGGTCTTCTCCCTGGAACCCAGCCAGATCGATGCGCTCGCCTGGGCCGTGGCGATCATGGGTATCGGCCTGTTGCCCTTTGGTATCACGACCCTGCAGCAGCGCTACTGCTTCGCCCGTGAGGACGGCAAGCTCAACCTCATCATGCAGACAGTCACCACCGTCACCCAGCTCGTCATCCTGGTGACGATGTTCATCTTCCCGCCGCAGGGAGCCCTGCTCGTCGTGGCAGCGGCCCAGACCATCGCCAACCTCGTGGGAGCGACGGCGTGGATCGTCGTCGCCTCTCGTCAGCTTGGCGGGATTGGCATGGGAGAGGTTCACCGACTGTGGCTCAGGCTGTCCCTGGCCTCCATCATTGCCGCCATCCCGACCTACTTCGTCGCCCATGGCATCGACGCTGCCGGACACGGCGCCTGGATTGGCCATGCCGGTGGAACTTTCGTTGGTGGGGTGCTCTTCGTCGCCATCGTTCTCGGGATGGCAAAGGTGCTGCACATTGACGAGGTCATGGACCTGCTCAGGCCTATCGTGCACAAGGTTCTCCGCAAGGCCTGAGCGGATCAGAGGGGTGCGAGGGAATCCGAAAACTCGCGCCTCAGAGATTCATGGCCTCAACCAGCGGTTGATGGTGGTTTGTGCCTCAAGAGGCTGCGCAGCCGAAACCGCTCTGGTTGACGGCAGTGCCTCGGCAGTAGGTCTTGCCGGCCTCCAGGCCACCGGTGTTGACCGTCAGCTCGGAGACGGTGACGAGGGTCATGCCCTTCTTGCGCAGGGCGTCGATGAGGCCGCTGGTGGCGTCAGCCGTCGAGGAATACGTGTCGTGAAGCACGATGATCGGCTGGGTGTACGTGGTCGCATATTCGGTCACGGTCTTGGTGATCCTGGTCGCGTCGCGGTCCTTCCAGTCGTTGGAGTCCGCCGTCCAGTTGACCATTGCGAGGTTCTGCTCGGCCATGGTCGCATCGACCCGCTCGTTGTGCGCGCCGTACGGAGGACGAAAGAGCATCGTCGGACGGCCGGTGAGCTTGCCGAGGGAGGTTGCCGCGTCAGTGATCTCGGAGGCTCGTCCCTTGGGACCGAGCTTCGTCAGGGTCTGGTTGCTCGTCGAGTGGCTGCCGACCTCAAAACCTGAACCGGCAAGGAGTTTGGTGGTGTCCGGGTGCGCGTCGACGTTGGTTCCCAGTTGGAAGAAGGTGGCTGTCGCCTTCGCTGACGACAAGCTGTTCGCGACCTTGTCCGTGGTGTCGGCGGGGCCGTCGTCGTAGGTCAGTGCGACGCACTTCTCGACGATGCAGTCGACGCCGATCGCCGTCGAAGGATGCGTGGGCGTACCGGTCGACTTGGTGCCCGGGCCGCCCGGAAGGGGTTTGGTGTTGGGGGAATCAGCCGGCTTCGGGCTGGTCTTGAGCTTGGCGAACCAGGTCACGTCCGCGGACGCCGTGCCGGTGAAGGGAGTCGGGTGCAGGGATGCTCCCAACGCCTTCTGGCCGAGCCCGCTGAGCATCGGGGAGATCGTCTTGGAGTCGATCATGACGGTGCGCTGCACCGCGTCAAGGGCTCCGGCGGGGAAGCGGACGAGCATGTCTCCCCTGCTGTCGAAGGACAGGGCGGGTCCAGTCCCGTAGGGAGCCTGTGGCTGCTGAAGGGCGACCTCTGCCTTCTTTGCGTCGAGCCCGTCAGCCTTGGCTACCTTGACGACCTGCTGACTGAACTTTGGCCAATCGGGCCAGGAGATGAGAGCGCTGGCCGACAGGGTTTGCTTCATCGTGGCGTCGTACCACAGAGTCGTTGTTGCCTTGGAGGTCTTGTTGTCCTTGGTGATCTCAGCTTGGAGTTCCACTCCGAGCAGATCAGTCGTCGACGAGATAAAATGACCGGTCATGGTCACCTTGGAGGCTGACTGCCAGGCGGATCCGCGCAGGGTGCGCTCCCGGACGACCTCGATGGCCTGGCTGAGATTGCGTGCCTTGGTGATGGTGGGCACCTTGACGGAAATCTCGGACGGCTTCTCCAAGGACGTCGTCGTCATTGACGCCCCCGACACGTTGCCGGTGGCGATTGAGGTGGACCTCAAGCTGGAACGGACGTCCGAGGGCGAGGACTCGGGTGTCCCGTCATCGTGAGAGCAGGCTCCAAGAGGGAACAGGGCCACCAAGGCGATGGCCAGGGCTCGAATCGAGCGGCGCGGGGAGGCACTCACGCTCTTAGATTAGGGCGGACTTCATGCGGGAAAGAAACACAACGCCGGGCGTGCCTGACATTCTAGGTGAGTTCTTCGGATTCTCAGCTGATCTCGCCTCCTTGTGCACAGTGTCCCGTTCGGAAGAGGCTGCGGTGAGCATCAGCGCAAGGCCCTCAGGAGGGGAAAAGCACTGTGCCGATGAGGAGAGCCGAGAGGAAGCAGCAGCACGCTGCGAGGGGGACGAACCGCCTCAGGAACCCGGCTCCGAAGGCTCCACCCTCCATCGCCATGAGTTTGACGTCGACGACCGGCCCGATGGCCAGGAAGGCTAGCTGAGCGGTGGGGGAGAAGCTCGTCAGGGAGACGGCCATGAAGGCGTCGGCCTCCGAACACAGTGCGACGATGACGGCCAACAGGCTCAGCACAGCAGCCTCGAGCAGGACATTGCTCGTCAGGGCCTGCATCCAGGCAGTCGGGACGAAGACCTTGACGGTGGCGGCGATGGCGGCGCCGATGACGAGGAATCCGCACGACTGGATGAAGTCATGGGCCAACTCGCTGCGGAAGGTTTCGGTCATCGTCGACAGTGTGCGACGTCCCGGGGCATGGCCATGGATTCCGCAGGAGGCTTCCTCCACAGCTGATCCTGCTGACCCGTCGTCGACTCCGCGTAGTGGACGTCCCAACCAGATCCATCCCAGGCCGATGAGGACGGCAGCCAGCAGCCCGGCCATGAATCGAGCCAGGGCCATCTTGGGGTTGACGGTGTAGGCAATCGCGGTTGCGGTGATGACGACTGGGTTGATGGCGGGGGAGGCCACCATGAAGGTCAGCGCGGCGGCGGTCGGGACCCCTGCCCTCACCAGGGACCTGGTCGTGGGTACGGAAGCGCACTCACAGGCAGGAAGAGCAGTACCGGCGAGACCAGCGACCGGAACGGCCATGGCGGTGCGGCGTGGCAGGAAGCGGGCCAGGGTGTGTGGTTTGAGGAAGGCCGTCAGCGTCGACGAGATGACCGTCCCGAGCAGCAGGAAGGGCAGCGCCTGCAGCCAGATGCCGACGAAGATGACGAGCCAGGCATTGGCCTGGGGTGGCAGCTCGCTCATATGTAGGGGTTCTCCGGGACGGGGATCTTCTCGAAGCGATCCACCTTGAAACGGGTGTCACCGTTGGCAGAACTGGGCAGATAGGTGCCGGTGACGCGGATCCACGAGCCGCCAGCAGGACGCGACGGGGCATCGACCATCGTCGTCATGAAGGGCAGGGCGTCGGCGACGCAGCACCACATCTTGAGCCGGGCGAGGACCCAGGCGTGGTCGGGGTCCTCAGGTGCGGCGCTGACGAAGCCGATCATCGTCAGCTTGCGGCCCTTGAGAGTGGCGATGCCGCGAGAATCGTCAGCTCGTTGCACGTAGTCATAGATGGTGAGCTCGGCCGGATTGCCCTTGAGAGCAGGCCAATGCTGTGGCGGTGGGCCCATCGGGCCGTTACGGTCCGAGCCGATGTTGTCGCCGCCGTTGTCGTATCCGCCGACGGTTTTTCCGGTCTTGGGATCGATGGCCACCGGGGACACCGACTTGGGTGCCTTGGGCGGTCCGTCGTTCCACGAGTCCGAGAAATCTTGGTCCGGGGATGGGCTGGCACTGCGGACTGCCGGACGGTAACTGGCGGCCCCCAGCAAGGACAGCGGCTGCAGCGGGACGAACATCCCCAGCGCGACGGGGGCGACGATGAGCATGCCGATCCGATTTCTGTGGTGCCCGGCAGTGTTCGGGTGGCGCACTGCCCGGACGAGGGTCCACAAACCCATGATCGTCAGGATGGGGCATGCGATCCACAGCAACGTGGTGATGATGGTGCCCACGAAGAGGTGCACCCGGCCACTGATGAGCAGCTGGAATCCGAGCGCGGCACAGGCCAGCAGGGCGAGGCCCTCCCAAGCCGTGCGCGCTCCCGGTTGGATTCTCATCCCTTGCAGTTGTAGCCGCTCTGTTCCTTGACCGTGCCGTTGCAGTAGGCATGGCCAGCCTGGTAGCCGCCGGTGTTGAGGGAGATCTCGCTGACGCTGACGATCGTCTTGCCCTTGGCCTCCAGATCCTTGTAGATCCGCGGGGCGGCGTCAATCGATGCCTTCTGGATATCGTGCTCGAGGACGATGGGTGCGGTGTAGGGCAGAGCCGTCATGACATTCTTGTACGTCATGTCAGGGTTACGGTTCTTCCAGTCCTCGCTGTCGATCTGCCACTGCATGATCGCCATGCCGTTCTCCTTGGCGACCTCGTCGACGGTGTCGTTGTGGGCGCCGTAAGGCGGACGGAAGAGCAGCGGGGTGGCACCCGTGAACTCCTTGATGAGCCGGGAGTTGTGCTCCAACTCGCGACGAATACGGTCGGGGGTCTTCACCGGAAGATTCGGGTGGGTCACCGTGTGGTTGCCGATCTCCATGCCTGCGGCGGCCACCTTTTGTGCAGTTTCCGGGAATGCCTTGATGCTGTTGCCCATCTGGAAGAAGGTGATCGAGAGCTTGAACTTCTTGATGGTGTCGAGGAGTTCCGGGGTCATCGCGCTGGGCCCGTCGTCGTAGGTGACGGCGACGCAGTGCAGTACCCGACAATCCGGACCGACGGCCGTAGAGGGGCGAGTCGAGGTGTCGGTGGACTTGAGGGACTCGTCGACTGGCTGCGACGTCGTCCCAGTGAACTTGCCGGGATTCGTCGATGCCTTCTGGGCCTGGGTGCCGAAGCTGCTGAGCATTCCCCTGGCCTTGTCAGACGATACGACGAGGGTGATGGGATGGTCGCTGAGGACGCCTGAGGCGAAGGTGGCCAGGAGGTCACCGTCATGGTCGAAACCGAGGGCGGGGCCGTTGCCGTACGGGGCGGACTTGGCCTTGGCGGCCGTGGCGATCTTGCCGCCGTCGAGGGACTGGTCCTTGCCAGCTTCCTGCAGGGCCGTTGTCAGGTTGGCCCACTGGTCAGCCTTGACGAGTGCCGGGGAGGAGTACGACTGCTTGGCCCCAGTCGAGTACCAGACGCTTGCCGGGATCGTCTGCTTCTTTCCCTTGACGGTCGTCGTGTTGGTCACCAGAACCCCCAGGACGGCGTCGCTGGAGGCGATGATCTGGGAGGTGACGTTGACGTCAGAGGCGTCCTGCTGCCAGGAATCGCGCAGCATACGGCCCTTGATGACCTCGACCGCCATGCTGAGGTTCCGTGCCTTCGCGAAGCGGGGGTAGGTGGCCCTGACCTTCTCCGGGGCGGCCTTGAAGGTGATGTCAGTTGCGCCGGCCCGTGCTGCGGGGATCTTCGTCAAGGTGGCGTCGACCGAGCCGGAGCTCGGGGATCCTCCTGACTGGGCAGAATCCTTGGGCCCATCGTTCGAGGAGCAGGCACTCAGGGTCAGGCATGCCGTGAGTGCGACGACAGCGACTCTCCGAGTAAGGGAAGGCTTCAGCAACATGAGGGAGACCTTACAGCGTATGTTCGGATCCCCGAAAATGGGCTTGCCGTGTCGCGAGGGAAAAGGACCAGACTGCGCTGTGACGCCACTGTGAGGGTAATCCGTCACTGACTTATGGGCTGCACAGACACAGCGGTTGGGTCGGTCTTGTTCCGGCCCAACCGCTGTCAGGAAATCACAGGATGAAGGTCACTTGTTGTGGGCGTCGATCCAGTTGATGATCGTGTCGTCGACCTGATCCTTGACCGGCTCGTTGATGGTCTCGTGCATCAGGCCCTTCCACTGGATGACCTTCTTGTCGGTGGATCCAATGGCGTTGTACCAGTTGGTGTCGAAGTAGGCCGGGACGATGCCGTCGTTTGCGCCGTGCATGATGAGGGTCGGCTCGGTGAAGGACGGGGCGTTGAAGGCGTTGTAGGTCTGGGCCACCCCCATCTGCTTGACCATGCCGAGGCTCATGTACTTGTTGTTGTACGGATCCTTCTTGTAGTCCTCGACAACGGCCGGGTCGGTGCAGACGCCGCTCGACAGCGGGTTCGTGAACTGGATGAAGGCCTCAGCGACGGTCGAGGGCAGGTGAATCGCCTTCGGATTGCGCACGGCCTGGGTCAGCAGGATGCCGTTGAAGCTGGTGAGCTTCTCCATGGGCAGCTTCTGACTGATGGTCGGATCGGCGTTCTTCTCAGCCTCGGTGAGGTCGTGAGCCGTGATGATCTCGGGCTCCTCGGTGTCATGGCCCCACGGGTTGACGGCGATGCCGCCACCGTTGCTCACGATGCCGTCAACGGTGCCCGGGTACTTGGCGCCGTAGGACTGCACGGCGAAACCACCCATCGAGTGGCCGAAGAGGAAGACTTTCTTGCCCTGGTTCTCCTGGTGGGCAGTGCTGACGAACTGGTGGACGTCATTGACGAGGTTGTGCCAGTCGTCGATGTTGCCGCGCGGGATGGTGTTGTCGACGTAGGGACGAGCGCTGCGTCCGTGTCCGCGGTGGTCGAAGCGGTAGGTCGAGTAGCCGGCGTCATTGAGGCGTTTGGCCAGGTAGTCGTAACGGCCGGAGTGCTCAGCGGCGCCATGGACGATGACGACTGCTCCCTTGGCGTTCGGGACGATGTTCTTGCGGAAGAAGAGCTTGGTACCCCAGTGATCGGTGCTGGTGACGTAGCCGGTGATGAGCTTCGGCTGGGCGGAGACCGCGGCCACCGGGGTCGAGGCATTGTCGGCAGCGAGGGCGGGAGACGCCGTCATGGAGACCCCGGTGATGGCCATGGTGCCGGCGATGGCCAATGCGCTCATTTTCTTCATAAAGATCATGTCCAAGCTCCTTTGCTCTGAAATGGCTAGCCGTGCGGCTCGTGTCGTGAGACTAGGGGGCGCGGGTTCATTCGGCAGACCTGTGAACGTGTGCACGTCTGGAATTGGTCAGATGGTCGCGGAGCAAATGTGATTCGTGCACAGCCGTGCGGACGCTGGACGGTTGAGCCCTTGGCGGGCGGGGATGGTGGATCGGGGCGACGATATTGTCGATGGCAACGGGTGGTGATGCGACCAGATGGGGCTGCAGGATGATCCTGCAGCCCCATTAATGCCAGGCGACATGAGTCACACGGTTGCCTGGCTCAAGTTATTCACAGTTTGGATTCAGCGCACCTGGTTGGCGGGAACCCAGGCAGCGGTCTGGATGTCACCGAGGTGGCCGACGTGCTTGGTCTTGCCGGGCAGGTTGATGGTGAAGCAGACCTTGGCCTTCTTGAGGTTGGCGACGATCTCCTGAGCCAGCGGCTTCAGGTCGCCAAGGTCGGAGGTGTCGCCGAAGGCCTTGCGCGCATTGTCGGCGACGATCTTGACGACCTTCTTGACAAGGGCGGTCTTGTCGGTCAGCAGAGCAGGGTTCTTCAGAACGGTGCTGACGATCTCCTTGGCGGAGTCGACGGCCACGGCCTTGGTCTTGGCGGTGCCATTCTCGATGAGGATCTTGGCGATCTTGATCTCGGTCTGGTGACGCTCGTGGGCGTTGTTCTTGAGGCAGTCGAAGTCGATCTGGACCGGCAGCTTCGAGGTGTCGATGGCGGTGACGGACGGAGCAAGGGTCGGGGCGGGGGTGGCGTCGGCCGCGTGGGCCGGGGCGGCCATGAGAGCGGTTCCGGTGGCGAGGGCGGCAGCTGCGCTAGCGGCGACGAGGCGATTCTTGATCATGGGTGTCCTCCTTGCGTTGGTCGGCACCTGGTGGGGGTGCATGTGCCGGCTGAGTCCGGCTGACAACAAAAAGGTAAGAAGTCACGCCCCAGTCGGTCCACCGCGCGGCGAGGTTGTTGCACTTTCGTCTGATGAAAGGAAACGAATGGTCACTGTGATGGGGAACCTGGACAAGTGGCCGTCAGGAAGGATCCTCCGTCCCTGAAGCGAGAGCCGCGAGGTGTGCCTGGCCAATGGGTTCGTTGGCTAGGGCTGGTACGACAGCCCAGCGGGTGGCCTGTGCGGTCACGTTCTCAATCTGGGTCACTTCGTCGCGGGCCCGACGTCCCAGGAGGGCGCTCGTGGGGTGGGCGGCTGCCAGCGAGTTGTTGACGACCCATGCCCAGGGGTGGATGTCGGCGCGGGCAAGGTCCGTCACGAGTGCCGTCGCCTCAAGGACCGGCGTGGTGTCCGGCAGGGTGACGATAATGATCTTGGTGTGCTCTGGATCCTGCAGGCACATGAGTGGGGTCGTCGTATGGAGACGCTGCGCGGAATCCATGTGACGCAGGACGTCCCGGTGGTACGAGCCGGTGGCGTCCATGAGGAGAAGGGTGTGGCCGGTTGGGGCGGTGTCTATGATGACGAACTGATGACGGGCCGTGTTGACAGCGTGGCTGAACTCCTGGAAGACCGCGATTTCCTCGGTGCAGGGGCTGCGTAGGTCCTCGGCAAGTGCGGCTCGTCCCTCCTCGTCGAGGCTGCTTCCTCGGGTTGCCATGACGCGCTCGCGATAGGCCTGGGTCGCCCTTTCGGGGTCAATGGAGTCAACCGTCAAGCCAGCCATCTCTCCAGCCAGTGTCGCGGCAAGGTGAGTTGCTGGATCACTCGTCGTGAGAAGGACCTTCTTCCCACGACGAGCCAGTTCCGTCGCGATGGCGGCAGCGATCGTCGTCTTTCCGACACCGCCCTTGCCCATCGTCATGACGAGGCCGTGATCCTGGCTGGCGAGGTCGTCGACGAGTTCGTCGAGACCAGGCTGCTCGGGCAGGTCGACGATGACGTCGTCGGGGGAGCGATGGGCCTCGTCGCTGGTGAACATGCGGGAAAGAGCGTCGACGCCGATCATGGTCGTCGCCTTGAGGGGTATGTCGTCGCGTCGAAGGGCAGCGAGACCGGCTGGCATGGCCTCCAGGGCCGCGTGTTCGCGTTCCTCAATGGCGTGGTGGAGGGGATCGGCGTCGTCGGCATGGGGGAGAAGGCCGTTGATGACGAGGTGCGAAGCCTGGATGCCGGTCTCGGCGAGCTCTGTGAGAGTGCGGTTCACTTCGTGCAGGCTCGACGGCTGGGCCCGTGCCACGAGAACGAGGCGGGTGACATCGGGGTCCGTGAGGGCCTCGACTGCAGCTCGGTAGGTGTTTTTGCTCTTGTCCAGACCAGACATCGGGCCCAGGCAGGAGGCATCGCCCCTGCCGGCATCGAGGTAGGCGGTCCAGTCGCCGGGTAGCTGGAGGAGGCGAATGGTGTGGCCGGTGGGTGCGGTGTCGAAGATGACGTGGTCGTAGCCGGCGGTACGAGACGGATCAGCCAAGAGGTTGGTGAACTCGTTGAACGACGCGATCTCAACAGTGCATGACCCGGAGAGCTGTTCGGTGATCGTGGCGATCTCGCTGGGGGGAAGGATGGCGCGCACCGGGTCAATGATCCGATTGCGGTAGGCCTCGGCCGCTTGCTCCGGATCAATCTCGAGGGCGTCGAGTCCGGGGACGGCGTCGATCGGGGTCATGCGGTTGCCGATCGTCTGGCCAAAGACGTGACCGACATTGCTGGCAGGGTCGGTGCTGATGATGAGGACTCGTTTGCCCCGGCGTGTCAGTTCGACCGCGGTGGCACACGCGACGCTCGTCTTTCCCACCCCGCCCTTCCCGGTGAAGAAGATGTGACGAGGGGCATCGTCGAGGAACTGGACCATCGTGATCTCCTGACGTTCTGGTGTGGTCAGCAGCAACCGGAGGACCGCTGAGAGTCCCCGCAGCAGGACGTGGATGTGCCGTGATCTGAGCAGCAGTCCTCAATGACGGGAAGCTCGACATGTGGCGAGGTGTCAGTGTGGCCGGCCCAGCGCAGCATCTCGTCGCGGCTGGGGTGACGACCGGTGAGGACGGTGACGTCGTCGACGAGGGTGAGGGGGAGGGCCTCGGAACCTGCGGTCTGGAGGAAAGTGACGACGACTGGGTTCTCGGTGAACCGAGTTGAGTCGGTGGCGAGGTTGGCTCGCTGCACGTCGATTCCCTGTGCCTGGAGGGCGTTGACATCGGCGGTGAAGGTCACGAGTTCCTGGTCGACATCGGCGCCGCATACCCCGGTGTTGCAACACAGTGCGGGCTCGTAGACACGGATGGTGGGCATCTGGACCTCCTGCGATCACATTGATGAGCGTCTATATGTTGATAGTAGGAGGTCGTATTGATGGGCGTCAATATGGCGACGGTAGGATTATCGGCATGAAGACGACGCTTCCAGTTGTGTCGGCCGACGATGTGTGTGAGCCCGACTCGTCACCTCTGCCGGTTTCGCGTGCCGAGGAGCTCTCCGTCGTGGCAAAGGCGTTGTCGGATCCAGTGCGGTTGCGCGTCTTCCACCACATCGCGGCGAACAGTGGCGCCAGTGTGTGCGCCTGCCATCTCGATGGCCTGTTCGGGGTGAGTCAGCCGACGCTGTCCCACCACCTCAAGAAACTCGTGGAAGCAGGTCTCGTCGACAAGGAAATGCGGGGACGCTGGGCTCATTTCACGGTGCGGCCAGAGGGGTTGCACGCCTTTCGTGCCTTTCTGGCTGATCTTCCCTGATTCGGCTCCCGGCTAGGCGCGAGTCACGCTGGCCTTGGCTAATCTCGTTCGGAAACGCTTGGGTTCGCTTGCAAGCTGATCTCGATCTCACCGAAGCCAGGCGCGTGCGTCGTGATGCCGTAGGCGACAAGCCTGTCTCCGGCAAACACTGTTGAATCCATGCCCAGCAGACACGTGCCGTTCGGCACGTTCAGGAGGTTGGCTGTCTCGTCGCTCGCCTGCACGATTCGAATCGTAAGGTCGTTTCGAGTCAGCAGGATGTCATGGGCGGAGCGCAGGTAGTCGAACAGGCTCGCGTCGGTGAAATCGTGCTGGGCCACATCCCCGAACGTGACGGCGTCGAGCCATGTGACCACATGTTGATGCAGTTGCTGGTTGACGTAGCGCAGGCGTTCGAGGCGAACCAAGGGCTGGCTTGGTGCGAGTCTGAGGAGTTCAGCCTTACGGATGTCAAAGACCACTTCATTGCTCACCACTGTGGAAGTCACCGAATGGCCGAGTTCGGTCTGCTGTCTATGAAACCCGGTCACATGCTCCGACAATGTCTCGCGAAACACTTGGGGTAACGCGGGGCGGGAGGCGAAGGTGCCCCGGCCCTGTTCGCGGACGATGAGGCCTTCCTGCTCCAAGTCGGCCATGGCTCGCCGGACGGTGATTCGGCTCACGTTGAGTTGTTTGCACAACTGCGCCTCGGTTGGCAGCCGGTCGCCGGGGGACATGCGCTCGATCTGTTGAGCGAGCAGATCGTGGACGGCTACATGCTTGATCGTCCCAGCAGTCATGCGTTCGCCTCCTCGTGCCTGCTTCAGGCTAGACCCGTGACGTGGGGGCTACCCACCCCAGGGGAACGCAGACATAGTATGCTGAAAATAGGTCATAACAACATGATGAATGTGAGGATGTATGACTACCGGCAATGAAGCCACGGGGCTAACCCCTGAACGCATTCAATTCACCGCTGAACCTCTGCAGTGGACTGAGGCCGTAGCACGGGTCGCAGCTCCGTTGATCGCCGATGGCTCGGTTGAGTCCGGCTATGTCGACGCGGTTGTCGAGACGGCCCGCAAGATGGGGCCGTACTTCGATTTCGGTAAGGGCATTGCGGTGCCGCATGCCCGTCCCGAAGCCGGGGTCAATCGCATTGCCCTGTCGTTCTTGCGCACTCGGACACCAGTCCTGCTGCTTGACGATGAGGAGCACCCGATCGATCTGTTCATCATGTTGGCCGCAACGGATTCCTCGTCGCACCTGCAGGTGCTCCAGGGACTTGCCACGGTCCTGACCGACAACGCTGCGGTCGAGGCCCTCAAGGCCGCGCAGCACCCCGAAGAAGTACTCGCCATCTTCGGCGAGACAAACAAGTCCTAGGAGCCCAGATGAAGTTCATGGCCGTATGTGGATCGGGGCTGGGTTCCAGCTTCATGGTCCAGATGAATATTGAAAAGATCCTCAAGGAGCTGGGGGTCTCCGGCATCGAGGTCCAACACTCTGACATCTCGTCTGCCAGCTCGAACGATGCCGATGTTTTCTTCCTCGCGCGCGACGTCGCCGAGGGAGTGCACTACGACACGAAGACCGTCGTCCTCAACTCGATCATCGACATGGACGAGCTGCGCGAGAAGGTCACAGTGACCTGCCGCGAGCTGGGTCTGATCTAGGAAAACGGAGGCAACCATCATGAAGTCCGTTTTGGATCTGCTGCAGTCGATTGCAGCTACGCCTGCGCTCCTAGTTGCGCTGATTGCCTTGCTGGGCCTCGTGCTGCAGCACAAGTCTGCTGGTGACACCATCAAGGGCACCGTCAAGACGTTCGTCGGCTTCTTGGTTCTGACTGCCGGTGCCGGCGTTGTCCAACAGGCGCTCGCTCCGTTTGGCGCGATGTTCCAGCAGGCCTTCGGCGTGCGCGGCATCGTCCCGAACAACGAGGCCATCGTCGCTGTTGCGTTGAAGCAGTACGGCGTTGCCACGGCGTGGATCATGCTGCTCGGCATGGTCGTCAACATCTTGATCGCGCGTTTCACGCGGTTCAAGCACATCTTCCTGACCGGCCACCACACGTTCTACATGGCTTGCATGTTCGCGGTCATTATGGCCGTCGCTGGCTTCCACAGCTTCTGGCAGATTCTCGTCGGAGCCTTGGCGCTCGGCGCCATCATGTCGCTGTCTCCGTGGATTCTGCAGCCCTTCATGCGAACCATGACCGGTAGCGACGATGTCGGCCTGGGCCACTTTGGTGGCGGCGGTTACTGGCTGGCCGGTGCCATCGGTCACCTGGTGGGTCGCAAGGGTGACAAGAAGCCCACCTCCACCGAGGAGATCAAGTTCCCCAAGGGCATGGCATTCCTGCGCGACTCCACTGTCGCGATCGCTCTGACGATGATCGTGCTCTACGTGATCGTCGCCCTGTTCGCCGGCCCGCATTTCGTGGCCAGCAAGTACCCAGACGCGGGTAACTACATCATCTACGCGATCACCCTCGGCGGCACCTTCGCCGCTGGTGTCTTCATCATCCTCGCCGGCGTCCGCCTGATCCTTGCCGAGATCGTCCCGGCTTTCAAGGGCATCTCGGAGCGCTTGGTCCCCAACGCGATCCCCGCTTTGGATTGCCCGATCGTCTTCCCGTTCGCTCCGAACGCGGTGCTGATCGGCTTTCTGACGAGCTTCGTCGGCGGCCTCGTCTCCATGCCGATCATGGCGCTCACCAAGCTCCCGATCGTGCTGCCCGGCGTGGTGCCGCACTTCTTCTGTGGTGCCACCGCCGGTGTCTTCGGTAACTCGCGTGGTGGTTGGAAGGGTGCGGTGCTCGGCGCCTTCGTGCAAGGCATCGCGATCAGCTTCCTGCCGATTGCTCTGATGCCGGTGCTCGGCTCGCTCGGCTTCGCTGACACGACGTTCTCCGACTTCGACTTCATAACGATGGGTATCTACTACGGCCTGCTCGGCCGCCTGGGCCAGGTGGGTGTGATCATCGGCCTCGTCGTGATGTACGCCGTCATCGTGGCTGGGTCGGTGGTCCTCAGCCGCCGCGCGAAGAAGGCGGTCGCGGAGGGTGCGCCCACCGGGTCCGGATCGACTGGCGCCACCAGCGTCGGCGCGCACTAATCCAGTGAGAGGGGAGTCGCATGGCTCAGGAACGGGATCTGAAACGACTAGCACAAACGATCAGACGTCTGACCCTGATGGAGTTGCTTCACGCGGGGTATGGCCACTTTGGCGGCAGTTTGTCGATTGTGGAGGCTCTGGCGGCCCTGTACGGGCACGCCATGAAGGTCGATCCGGCACATCCCGATTGGGAAGACCGGGACTACTTCGTCCTGTCCAAGGGCCATGCGGCCCCTGCTCTCTACGCGACGCTGGCCGCTGTCGGGTTCTTCCCGGCCGAGCGTCTCGAGACGTTGAACGCGAACGGGACTAAGTTGCCCTCGCACGCCGACCGCAACAAGGTGGAGGGCGTCGAAATGACCACGGGGTCCATGGGGCAGGGAATCTCCGCTGCTGCCGGGATGGCCTACGGGCTGCGTGTCGCTGGCAAGTCGAATCAGGTGTATTGCCTGGTCGGTGACGGCGAACTCAATGAGGGACAGTGCTGGGAGGCGACCCAGTTCATCGCGCATCAGCAGCTGACCAACTTCGTCCTCTTGGTCGACGACAACAAGCGTCAGTTGGACGGCCCGACGGCCGACATCTGCCAGACCTTCGATCTGGTGGCCAAGTTTGAGGCTTTCGGGCTTGCTGCCGAGCTCGTCCCGGGGCAGGACGTCATGGCTATCGCTGCGGCTCTTGACCGGGCGCGCGAAGCGAAGCGGCCCACGTGCTTGGTGCTCGACACGATCAAGGGCGCCGGGGTGGATTTCGTCGCTAACGCGAAGGACAACCACCACCTCCGGTTGGACGGTGCTGGCAAGGAAGCGATCGCTCAGGCGATCTCCCTGCTGGAGGCGGAACTCAATCTTGACGTGGTGGCCGTGGAAGAAGGGACCGATCGATGACGTCGCTTGCTGGTTTGGAGATGCGGAAGGCTTACGCCGCCACTGTCGAGGAGCTCTACCACGAGCACCCCAATGAGGTCTTCGCGTTAGAGGCGGATCTGTCCAGCTCCATGAGCACCCTCGGGCTCAAGCCGATCATGGGCGGGCATTACCTCGACGTCGGCATCATGGAAGCGCACATGATCGGTACCGCAGCGGGTCTCAACGTCGTTGGAGGGTACGCATTTGTGCACTCGTTCGGGCAATTCCTGACGCGTCGCGCCATGGACCAGATCTTCGTGTCCTTGGCCTACGCGAAGCTGTCGGCTTGCCTGGTCGGCTCCGATGCTGGCGTCACCGCGGAGCACAACGGCGGCACTCACATGACCTTCGAGGACATGGGAATCGTCCGAGTCATCCCGGGCATTCACGTCTACGACGTCTGCTCCCCGGTGCAGTTGGGGTACGTGTTGCGTCAGGCCTACGACCGCAAGGGCCTGACCTACATTCGGACGCAGCGCAAGAAACCTGCCGCTGACGTCTACGAGGACGGTATGGATTTTGGTGCCTCCGGGGCGCACGTGCTCCGCGAGGGCTCGGACGTCACGCTGCTGGCCTGCGGTATTGAAGTGCCGGAAGCCCTGGTGGCGGCTGAGCAGTTGGCCGCCCAGGGGATCCAGGCGGAGGTGGTGGACGTCTTCCGGATCAAGCCGCTCGACGCCGACGTCATCCTCGGCAGCGTGGCCAAGACCGGATGCGTGGTCACGTGTGAGAACCACAATGTGGTCAACGGCCTGGGGTCCGCCGTGTCGGAACTGTTAGCGGAACAGCTGCCGGCGCCGCTGTGGCGTGTGGGCGTCAGGGAGGAGTTCGGGCAGGTGGGTGCCACCCGGTATCTCATGGAGCAATACGGCTTGGAGGCCGACTCCATCGTGGCAGCGGCGTCTGCGGTCGTTCGGCGCCGGAAATCGCGATAAGGGCGGGGGAGGAGCGCCTCAGCATCTTTCCGGGTTGGTTTCGGAGGTGTTGAAGCACTGTTGTGGGCGCTCGTCCCCCCATCTACTCTGGGCTCACAGATCACGGCTTGCTGACGAAACGGCTTCGGGGGGCTCTTCGTGGCCATGATTCCGGCCATTTCCCGTCCTCCAGCTCGTGCTGGATTTCACGTGCCCACGCGCCGGTGTCAAGGTCTTATCACCCACTACGTCGTCCGGCCCCTTCTCGAAGCCGGCGGGTTCAGACCCCAATTGCACCTTCGATTGCGAAGAGCCCCCACGCCAACCGTTCACACGTTCACGATCATCTTTCCGGTGTTGGCGCCATCGAGCAGGTCGATGAAGGCCTGAGCTGCGGCGTCGAGGCCCTCGCGAGCGGTCTCGTCCCACTGGACGGAGCCGTCGGCGATCCACCCGGCCATGTCCTTCTCGAAGTCCGCTCTCGCCTGCTCGGCGTACTTGGCGATCACGAAACCACGCAGCGTCAGGCGCTTACCGATGGCCAGCGCCAGGTTGTGCGGCGCGGGCGTCGGCTCGGTCGAGTTGTACTGGCTGATCGCCCCGCACATCGCAACCCGGCCGTCGGTACGCATGTTTGCGATCGCTGCCTCCAGATGGTCGCCGCCGACGTTGTCGAAGTAGACGTCGATGCCCTCGGGGGCGGCCTTCTTGAGCTGCCCGGTGACGTCGCCGTCGTGGTAGTTGAAGGCGGCGTCGAAACCGAGCTCTTTCAGACGGGCGATCTTCTCGGGGGTGCCGGCCGAACCGACCACTCGGGAAGCACCCTTGAGCCTGGCGATCTGTCCGACGGCCGAGCCGACCGCTCCCGCCGCGGCGGAAACGAAGACCGCGTCGCCCTGGTGCATCTCACCGGCCAGCAGCAAGCCTGCGTAGCCGGTCAGGCCCGGCATGCCCAGGACACCGAGATAGGCGCTGTCCGGCACGCCCTGAGCGGTGAGCGGACGCACCGCGTCACCAGCCAGGATGGCGTGTTCGCGCCACCCCAGACCGTGGGTCACCTTGGTGCCCACAGGAAGTTGCTCCACACGCGACTCGATCACCTCGCCGACGGCCGCGCCGTCCAGCGGCTGGTCAATCTGGAAGGGGGGCACGTAAGACTCGACGTCGTTCATCCGGCCGCGCATGTACGGGTCCACCGACATGATGGTGTTGCGGACAAGGATCTGGCCGTCGTCGAGATCGGGTAGGTCCACCTCAACGGTGCGGAAGTTGTCCAGGGTGGGTTTCCCAACGGGACGGGATGCGAGGTGGATCTCGCGGGTTCGGGTGGTCATGTTTCTCCTTCTGCTAGGCAGAGCGCTGATCAGTGGGTTAACAGGTCGAGGAGTCGTTGGGCGGCATCAGCCGACGAGGCCGGGTTTTGCCCGGTGACCAACGTCCCATCCGTGACGACGTAGCTTTCGCCGTCGGCGCCCTTGCTGTAGCGGGCGCCCGCCTCCGTGAGGGAGTCCTCGACCAGGAACGGGACGACGGAGGTCAGGCCGGCGGCTTCCTCCTCGCCATTCGTGAAGCCGGTCACCGACCGGTCGACAATCAGCGACGTTCCATCCTGCTTCTTGACGGCGTGCAGAACACCGGGAGCGTGGCAGACCAGCCCCAGCGGCCTACCAGCAGCGTCGCTGTCGAGGATAATCTGCTTCGAGGCGGGGTCGTCGACGAGATCCCACAGCGGGCCATGGCCGCCCGGGTAGAAGACGGCGTCGAACTGAGCCGGGTCAACTTCCGACAGGCGGACAGTGGCCGCCAGCGCGGCCTTGGCGGCATCGTCGGCCTCGAATCGACGGGTCGCGTCGGTCTGCATCTGTGGCAGCGCGCTCGTCGGGTCGACCGGGGGCTGTCCGCCCTTCGGTGAGGCCAGAGTGATCTCGTGTCCGGCATCACCGAACACGTAGTAGGGAGCGGCGAATTCCTCAAGCCAAAAGCCGGTCTTACGGTCTGTGTCGCCAAGCTGATCGTGTGACGTGAGGACCATCAGGATACGGGCCATTACGGGTGTTCCTTTCAACATGGTGTGTTGCGCTGGACATGGCGGATTCACGGATTGCCTCCGATCCGAGGCTGAAGGTCAGTGGGCGCCCGTCACCGGATCGGACACGCGCACCAGGCGCTTGTTGACGAATTCGTCGACGCCGTAGTTCCCCAGTTCGCGGCCGAAGCCGGAGCGACGGACGCCGCCGAAGGGCAGCCCGGCGAGGCTGGTGCCGTGCTCGTTAACGTAGGCCATGCCTACGTCCAGACGTCGCGCTGTCTGCTCGGCAAGCTCGAGGTCGTCGGACCACACCGAGCCGCTCAGCCCGAAGTCGCTCTCGTTGGCCAGCGCCACGGCTTCATCAACATTGGCGGCCCGGTAGACGACCGCGACCGGTCCGAAGAGTTCCTCTGACCACGCGCGCATCTCACGGGTCACGTCGGTCAACACTGTCGGCTCCATGAAAGCGCCGCGTCCGGAGCGAGGATGTCCGCCCATGACGACGCGCGCACCGTGGCTCACAGCGTCGTCAACCAACGCCATGAGTTCGTCACGGGCTTGTGTGCTTGACATCGGGCCCACGGTGGTGGCCTCGTCGCGGGGGTCCCCGACCGTCGCCGCCGAGAATGCGGCCGACAAGCCGTCGACGAAAGCGTCGTAGAACTCGTCCAGAACGATCATCCGTTTCGGCGAGTTGCAAGCCTGTCCGGCGTTACTCAACCGAGCTTGGGCGGCGCTGTTTGCCACCGCGTCGATGTCGCCACCAAGAACGATCAGCGGATCGGAGCCACCCAACTCCAGCACAGCCTTCTTGAGGTGCTTGCCGGCTGCGGACGCGACCGAAGCGCCAGCCCCCTCACTACCCGTGAGGGAGACGCCGCGCACACGCGGGTCGGCGATGATGCTCTCGATGTGGGAGCTATCCACGAGAATCGTCTGGTACACGCCCTTCGGCAGACCGGCCTCGTCGAGGATTTTGGCCATCTCAAGCGCCGAGGCGGCGCAGATCGAGGCCGGCTTCAGCAGTAGCGTGTTGCCCAACAGGAAGTTGGGGGCGATGAAGCGAGCGAGCTGGTAATAGGGGAAGTTCCACGGCATCACGCCGAGCAGTACCCCCAACGGCTCCTTCTCCACATGGGAGGAGTTTGCGCCTTGCTTCGGAAGGATGTCGCCGGCCATCAGCTCGTCGGCGTGCTGGGCGTAGTAGTCGAAAATCTGGGCGACAAGTTGCGCCTCGGCGACGCCCTGGGCGACGGGCTTACCCATTTCGGTGGCGGCGATCACGGCGAGTGTGTCAGCCCTCTCCTCGAACAGGCGCGCGGTCCGAGCCAAGATGTCGGCCCGCTCCCCGACGCTTCTGTGTCGCCAAGAAGCGAATGCCTCGTCAGCGGCGTTGATCACACCGCTTACCTCGCTGGGGTCGAGAGACTCCCAGCTGTCGATGAGTTCGTCCGTCGAAGGGTTCTGGGTGCGGTACATACTCGTGGATGCCTCCATTGTCGTGACTGCGGTCGTTCAAAACGGCGAGACGGTGACGTCACACCGCAGTGCCGGCTAGGGGATCCCCCTAGCGCCGCGTTGGAGTCAGTCGTCGACGACAGTGACGTCGACGCGGATGTTGCCGCGGGTGGCGTTCGAGTAGGGGCAGACCTGGTGGGCCTGGTCGGCCAGTTGCTGTGCCTCGTCATGGGGCAGGGCGGGGACGACGACCTCCAGGGCGACGGCCAAGCCGAAGCCCTTTCCTGCCTGGCCGATCGAGACTCGCGCGCCCACGGAAGAGTCGCCCAGGTCCTTCTTCGCCTGACGAGCCACCATCTGCAGTGCAGAGTGGAAGCACGCGGCATAGCCGGCGGCAAACAGTTGCTCTGGGTTCATCCCCTGGCCGCTGCCACCCATCTCGACCGGGACGGCCAGGTCCTGGGACAACCGGCCGTCAGCAGTTTGGACGTGACCATTGCGGCCAGCTCCGGTGGCGATGGCCTCGGTGGTGTAAACGGGCTCGATCTCAATCATGGTGCCTCCTGGCTGGCGTGATGTAGCTGCGAGACCACTTGTGGTTCGTGGCCGTACCAACAACGTAGCGCACAACTAAATTGTGCACAATCCCCAATCCTCGATACTCTTGGGACGTGAGCGACCCGACCCTCGACCTTGATCATCAGCTCTGCTTCTCCCTGTATAGGGCCAGCAGGGCAGTGACGCGCGCCTATCGGCCACTGCTTGAGGGCATCGATCTCACCTACCCCCAGTACCTCGTCATGCTCGTCTTGTGGCGTGCCGACGAGCCCGTCGGCGTCAATGACATCGGAGCTCGGCTACACCTTGACAGTGGCACCCTGACCCCCCTGCTGCGGCGGTTGGAGCAGGCTGGCTTCATCACCCGTAAATGGAGTGACAATGACGAACGACGTCGCCTGATCAGCCTGACGCAGGAGGGGCGATCCTTGCGTGTCAGGGCAGCCAGAGTTCCCGAACAGGTGCTCGCGCTGTACCCGGCTCCACCAGAACAACTCGCCCAGGTCAAGGCATTCCTGGACGACCTGTCCACCCAACTGGAGTGACGACTGCCGCTCCACCATCCCAGAAAGGCCATTTCCATGTCCACATCCCCACGCCGCTCCCAGACCCTCGCACGACTCGGGCTCGGAGGCCTGATGGTCTACGCCGGTGTCTCCCACCTGTCTTTCAAGCGTCAGGAGTTCCAGGCCCAAGTGCCCGACTGGTTCCCCGGCGACAAGGACCCCGTCGTCATTGGTTCTGGCGTCGTCGAGATCCTTCTCGGGGGCGCGATGCTGGCCTTGCCGCGTCATCGCGAGCTGACTGGCGTTGCCCTGGCCGGTTTTTACGCCGCCATCTTCCCCGGCAACATCGACCAGTATGCGGCGCGTCGAGACGGTTTCGGCCTCAACACCGATGGCAAGCGCCTCGCACGGTTGTTTGGCCAGCCCGCTCTCATCGCCGCCTCGCTCTGGTCCGCTGGGGTGCCGCGGTCGTAGCACTCGCCGCAGTGTGCTCGATCGTGCATGGGGCGGTCTTCGCAGGGAAGGCCAACTCTTGATGAGTCCGCTCTGATTCAACCCATGCACCTACCGATGAACCGTGCGCTAATGTCCACTGATTCCTGACCATTGGTGCAACCGATGACGTCGCCGGGGGAGGTTTGCCCGTTACCTTGCTGGTGGCCCCGTAAGGAGGGGTCACGGTCGTCGGGCCCGGCATGACTTGCTGCCCCTGTCTCATGAATGATCCGGGGGGTGTTGTCACCGGGCTTGGTGGCGCCAGCCGACCGCTGATAGGGACACGGCCTGCTTCAAAGGTCTCTTCGTAACGTGGGTGCCGGCAGCTGATGCATCACCACCCGGGCGACCGTTCATCTCGGGATGGAAGGATGGCGGTTGTCATGAATCAGGACAGCGGCTTCGACATCTGGTGCGGGCTGGACGTTGGCAAGACCGGCCACCACGCCTGCGCATTGGATGCTGCTGGCCGGAAGGTCTTCGACAAGCCCCTGCCCCAGGACCAGAAGCGCCTCGAGGAACTCTTCGACAAGCTCCAGACCCATGGCCGGGTCCTGGTGATCGTTGACCAGCCGAACACAATCGGAGCACTACCCATCGCGGTCGCCCGGTCCATGGGAATCCAGGTCGCCTACCTGCCCGGGCTGGCCATGCGCCGCGCAGCAGACCTCTACCCGGGCAACGCCAAGACCGACGCCCGCGACGCGTTCGTCATCGCCGACACCGCGAGGACCATGCCCCACACCCTGCGCCGGGTCGACGCCGGCGAGGAAACCCTCGCGGAGCTGAAGGTGTTGGTCGGGTTCGACGAGGACCTCGCCGCCGAAGCGACCCGGCTGTCGAACCGCATCCGAGGATTGCTCACCCAGATCCACCCGGCCCTGGAACGCGTTGTCGGACCCCGGTTGACCACCAAGCAAGGCCTCGCGGTGATCGAGCAGCTCGGCGGGCCCCAGGCCATGGCCGCTGCGTCGAAGTCCAAGCTGCTGCGGGTCATCAGCAAGGCCTACCCGCGCGGCGCCCAAGAGTTCGCCGATGCCATCACCACCGCCCTGGCCGAGCAGACCGTCATCGTTGCCGGAACCGCCGCAGCCGAGCAGGTCCTGCCCCCAACTCGCTGCATCGCTGCGCCAGACGCTGGACCAGCGACACGCACTCGCGGCGCAGATCGAACAGGTTGTTGATGCTCACCCTCTTGCCGAGGTCCTGACCTCGATGCCAGGCGTCGGGGTCAGGACCGCAGCACGGATCCTGCTCGACGTCGGCGACGCCTCCCAATTCCCCACCGCCGGACACCTCGCCGCCTACGCCGGACTCGCCCCAGTCACCCGACGATCCGGAACCAGCATCCGCGGCGAGTTTCCCGCCCGCTCTGGCAACAAACACCTCAAACGAGCCCTGTTCCTGTCCGCCTTCGCCGCACTGCGCTCAGACCCCACCTCCAAGGCCTACTACGACCGCAAACGAGCCCAGGGCAAGAAGCACAACGCCGCCCTCATCTGCTTGTCACGCCGACGCTGTGATGTCCTGTTCGCCATGCTCAAGAACCGGGAGCCCTACCGGGCCCCCACCCCAACGCGAGAGCCATCACCCCTGCCCCTCGCCGCTTGACGGGGAACATAGGGACACCCCCCGGACGGCAGACTCAACCCCCCGGCAAAGTCCTTGGTGGATTGGAGGGGGCGAGAATGATCGCTGCGGTTGGAGTGTCCAAATCCTTCGGTGACGGGCGCAGCCTGGCCGGGCTGGTGCAGCACTCGGACCACGGATCGCAATATCTATCGATTCGCTACACCGGCCGCCTCCTGAGTGAAGGCATCGAGGCGTCCACCGGCGCTGTGGGGTCCTCCTACGACAACGCGGCCGCCGAGGCACTGAACAAGTCCTACAAGCGTGAGCTCGTCTGGACCCGATCATGGAAGGGCCGAGACGACCTCGAGGCCGCCACCGCCTCGTGGGTCGAGTGGTACAATCACACCCGACCTCACCGCACCAACCCCGACGAGCTACCACCAGCCACCGTCGAGGACCGCTACTACGATCACACCACCACGCCGGCGAGCGCCGCCGCGTGACTACTCACCCTCCACAAAACCCGGGACGATCCACTCGTCATGCCTTGTGCGGTGCGGTTCAATGACATTTTTCTGTCATCACTGTGACGGCTGTCTGCCACGTCGGTGCTGACGTCGGGCGGGGCACAGCGGGGGATCGGGGGAGCCCGATCCGGGAGAACGACTGGATCAGCGCTCATCCGAGCCCGTTCTGTGTTGTTCCACTCTGTTCTGTCATCTCAGGAGATCACCATCATGGACACCCGCACGACCAGCTCCACTGCACCGTCCGCATCCACCACCTCTGAACTCGAGGCGCTCATCGTGGCCACCGACATCCTGCTCGACGACGCTCTGCCGACAGGTGTCCAGGACCTGCTCGTCGCAGGAGTCCTCACGCGCGTCTGAGATCGTGCGGTATACCGACAGCCGTGCCTGTGGGGCCCCAGGAGCACCGATATACGCAATCTGGCACCACCCCGCAGCACATGCTGCGGGGTGGTGCTGTTTCTCGCAGTCACCATCAGCGTGCCGAGAGCAGGCCCGGGGTTGGCTGGACGAACGAGAACCGGCAGAGCCGGTTCGGGGGAGTCGATGACACACATCGCCCTGAGGAGCACCGATCGTCATGACTGTCCTTACTGGCGCTGCCGGCCACACCACCCTCACCGCTGCCAGCTGGGACCAGCTCCGTCGCGACTCGGAGCTGGAGGCCGTTGACCTCACCCTGCACATCCTCGGCGGGAGAATCCCTCAGCACGTCGTCCGCGCCGAGCTGTCCCCGACCGTCTGGCTGGCAGTCCTGGCCCAGACCGATGCCGGCATCGCCACCATCGAGCGCGCCGTCATCGGCGGGCGCTCGGTCCCGGTGGCCCGCTGAGACCCGTCCCGACCATCATCATCAAGGAGCACACCATGGCATTCATCGGATCGTCACTGCTGGAAACGCGACCGATCCCACCGCCCCCGACTGGGACCAGATGGCCGACTGGGCTGAGTCGCAGGCTCCACTGACCGACGACTCGAGCCCCACGCTGACCGGGGAACCAGCCCGGCAGGCCCAATGTGGGGGCCGACCACGCCACCGGCGCCGGCCAGTCCTGTGAACGCGCCACCTGACTCGACGAGCAGACCGACGTCGCACTGGTCGCCCGGGCCCGCCGCGAGCACAAGAGCGTCTCAGCAGTCATCCGCGACGTCCTGCGCACCGAGCTCGTCAAGTCCTGAACCTCAGAAGTCCCAGCCGGGACTTCCGGGATCGGCCGGCGAATCGGGACCGCGGGGATGGTCGATGTCGCCTTCGCCGGCCAACTCGTCAGCGGCATGTCACATCGCCTTCATGACCTCCTCCAGTGGTCCCCGTTGCAGCAGGGGAGAGTCACCCCACTGAACCTGTCAGTGCCCACATCCAGTGTTTGTGCCCCAGGGACAAGGACAGAAGTGGAGAGGCGAGGGCCGGCATGGTGATGCTGTTCAACGATGAGGAGACGGTGGCACTGCCCGAGGGCGTGCACCTGGAGCACATGTCGGTGATGACGGTGCGCGCCAGGGGATCGAAGGCGTCATGGAAGGTCTTGGCCGGCGACCAGATCATCGGCCGCCTGGACCGCTGGATCACCGCCAGGGGTATGCGGTTCTACTCGGCGATCGCTTACCATCCGACCACCGGGACGCCCATCCGACTGGAGGCCTCGTCGGACATGTCTGAGCGGATCGAGCTCATCCTGCGAGCGTGGCACGACCCAGAGAGCTATACCCCGCACTCGCCCTGGTGAACATGTCTGATCCACTTTCCCCTTGACACGCTGAAGCGGAGCGCTCTAGTCAATTTCGAATTGACGGACAAGGGTTGTCAACTGGGGCTAAGATTCAGCTTGATTAAGGGGGAGTTTATGAAAACAAAGGCCTTGTTTGTACCAGTTCTATCTCTGTCAATTGCCTCGCTGTTTGCATTCATGGCAGCGCCGACATCGACAGCAGCACCCGAGAATTCGAGTGACCCATCTGCTAGCACTAGTTGTACGGACCGGAGACGTTGATCGATGGGACCGGCATCAGCCGACCATGTGCAGGGCGATTGATTCCTTGACCTGTTCGATGAACGCCCGAGACGCGGGGCTCGGATTGAAAGAGCCCCACGCGACGTACTCGGCCCGGCAGGGGCCATCGGCCACGGGAACTGCTCGCAGCGCTGGGTTAGCCGGCACACATTCGACGGGCAGCAGGCAGACGCCCAACCCACGTTCGACGAGGGCGAGCATGAACTCGGTCGACATCGCCTCGAAGCCCACGCGGCGCTGAAGGCCTGTGGCAGCGAATGCCCGATCGCCTTGGAGTCTGCCTGGTGACCCGGCCGGGAAGTCGATGAACGTCTCGTCGACCAAGTCAGCCAGGGCCAGGGTGCCCGTGTGCGCTAGCCGGTGTTGTGACGCCATGACGGCGACGAGACGCCCTCGGGCGATCTCGTGCGCGGTGAGTCCGGACGCTGGGGCGACGTCGGCGTCCACGCCGAGAAAGGCCACGTCGAGTCTCCCGCTGCCGAGGTCGCGCATGAACTCATTGCTTCCCCCGCCCCGCACGGTGAGGTCCACGTGGGGATGGCTGGCGTGGAAGGCCGCGATGATGTCGGGCACGCTGACGGCTGTGACCGTCGGGATGACACCTACCGATAGGCTTCCGCGGACCTGGCCCACGGCCTCGGCAGCGACCGCCACGGCACGGTCGGCGGCTGCGAGGCTGGCGCGTGCTTCCGTGAGGAAGGCTTCGCCGGCGGCGGTCAGCTCCACCCGACGGGATGAGCGCACGAACAGTGCCGTGCCGAGTTCCTGTTCGAGGGCCTTGATCTGGTGGCTCAGTGCTGATTGCACGACGAAGCAGCGTTCTGCTGCTCGCGTGAAGTTGCGCTCCTCGGCGATCGCCACGACGTACCTGAGCTGTTGGAGTTCCACTAAACCATGATTGCAGGTCATTGTTTGGGTGAGAACAATGTGTTGGACTCACCGCTGGTGGGCGACTGACGATGGATCGGTGAACACTTCTTCCCATGGGGCCCGCAGTTCGTTGCTGTGGACCTGTCTGACGGCGCTGGCCCCCGCTACGTGGGGGACAACGTACATCGTGACCACCCACCTCCTCCCAGCCGGACACCCCTTGTTCGCCGCGTTCATGAGGACGCTGCCGGCAGGGATCATCGCGGTGGGCCTGTCGAGGCAGCTGCCGCGCGGCTCGTGGTGGTGGAAGAGCTTCGTGTTGGGCGGTCTGAACATGGCCGCGTTCTTCCCCCTGCTGTTCTTGTCGGCGCAGCGTCTTCCGGGCGGGGTCGCGGCCACGCTGGGTGCGGTGCAGCCCATCATCGTTGCCCTGCTGGCCGTGGCTGTCCTCCACGAGCAACTCTCCGGCTGGCGCCTGGGATGGGGTGTCGTGGGTGTCGTGGGGGTGGCTCTCGTGGTCCTTGGGCCGAGCGCCGCCCTGGACCCGGTGGGTGTGGCTGCAGGACTCGGTGGCGCAGGGGCCATGGCCACGGGCGTGGTCCTGACCAAGAAGTGGAAGCTCCCCCAAGGTGTCTCGCCCATCGCATTGGCCGGTTGGCAGCTGACGGCCGCCGGCCTTCTGCTGGCGATCCCGGCGCTGCTGGTGGAGGGGCCACCGGCAGTGATTTCCGGTCGTGGCTGGCTTGGGTACGCCTGGCTCGGCCTGGTCGGGGCACTGGTCTCTTACAGCCTCTGGTTCACCGGCATCCGACGCCTGCCCGTCACGTCCACAGCCCTCCTGGGACTTCTCTCGCCGTTGGTCGCCGCCCTGCTCGGCGCCCTGATCGCGCACGAGCACCTCGGAGCCGAGCAGTACCTCGGCTTCGCGATCGCCCTGGCCGCCATGGTCTGTGGCCAGCTCCCCGCACCCACCCATCGTCGAAAGGACAATTCATGAACATCACGGTTCTCGGAGCCACCGGCATGGCCGGCGCAGCGATCGCGCAGGAGGCCACACGCCGCGGCCACCACGTCACTGCCGTATCGCGGAACCCACAGGAGACCAACGACCCGCATACCACCGTCACTCGTCTCGATCTGACAGACCTCGAGGCACCCCTGCAGCCCGTCCTGAACGACGCAGACGCCGTCGTGCTCGCCGTGCGCATGGCCCCCGGCGACGAAAGCCGTGTGGCTCCGCTGACCAGCCGTGTCCTCGACCACGCCGCCGTCGCGGGGGTCCGGGTCTTGGTCGTGGGAGGAGCAGCGCCCTTGCGCTCACCTCACGATCGAGAGTTGCTCGTCCTGGACGACCCCGCCTTCGTGCCGACCCAGTGGCGTGACGTCGCGTCGGCCAGCCTCGACCAGTTCAACGCGTGTACCGAACATCCGAACCAGAACTGGATCTACCTGAGTCCGTCGGCAGTCTTCGAGCCCGGACAGGGAACCGGCGCCTATCGCCGTAGCGGTGACACGCTCCTCATCAACCACGATGGCACGTCGCGGATCACCCCTGCGGACCTGGCCCTAGCGGTGCTCGACGAGCTCGAGCAGCCCAGCGCCGTACATCACTTCACCGCCATCGAGCTGGCAAAGGGTCTGGCCTAGGGCCAGCGGTCCACAGAGGAATCCACGCTAACAACCGTGAGGGGGTCGAGCTATCGGCCCCCTCCGTCTATTCCAAGGGGACGCTCTTGCTCCACGCCAACGCAGCACTGACCCCGCGCCACCGCTTGATCGTCGGCCAGCTCGTGGTCGACCAGGGCTGGCCGATCAGCGAGGTCGCCGCCCGGTTCCAGGTTTCCTGGCCCACTGTGAAGCGCTGGGCCGACCGCTATCGCGCCGGCCAGTCGATGCAGGACCGCTCGTCACGGCCGCATCACTCGCCGAACAAGACCAACGCGAAGACGACGAAGCGCTGCATCCAGCTCCGTCTCCGTCTTCGAGAAGGACCCGTGCAGCTCGCTTGCCGGCTGGGGATCGCTCCGTCGACGGTTCACCGGATCCTCGTCGACGCGCACCTGAACCGGCTTTCGCATGTCGACCGGGCAACCGGGGAGCCGGTCCGCCGCTACGAGCACGACCACCCCGGGGCGATGCTGCACGTCGACGTGAAGAAGCTCGGCAACATCCCCGACGGCGGCGGCTGGCGCTACGTCGGCCGCCAGCAGGGCGAGAAGAACCGCGCCGCCACCCCGGGCAAGCCCAAGAACAAGTACAGCGACCCGTTGATGGGCAAGGCCTACGTCCACACCGTCATCGACGACCATTCCCGCGTCGCCTACGCCGAGATCCACGACGACGAAACCGCCCTCACCGCCACCGCGGTCCTCGTTCGGGCCGTCAAGTGGTTCAACGCACGCGGGGTGACCGTTGAGCGGGTCCTGTCCGACAACGGCGGCGCGTACCGCTCACACCTGTGGCGAGACACCTGCCACGAGCTCGGCATCCGGCACAAGCGCACCAGGCCCTATCGGCCGCAGACCAACGGGAAGATCGAACGCTTCCACCGCACCCTGGCCGACGGCTGGGCCTACGCCCGCTGCTACACCAGCGAGACCGAACGCCGCGGAGAACTCGACGGCTGGCTGCACTACTACAACCACCACCGGCCCCACACCGCTTGCGGGAACCAGCCGCCCTTCTCACGCTTGACCAACGTACCCGGTCAGTACAACTAGAGGTATAGAAGCTGCTCCGGTCGCACTCGTTTCGGCGGCTCGTGATGCTGGTGTGGACGTTGCCAATGCTCGTGCGGAGTCCCATGATGGCTACATGATGATCTCGGACAATCACTCATGGGTCATCGGATCAGACGACAGTTCCTCGTATTCTGGGGCGTCCGCACGAAGCGCAGACTTTGATGCTGGTATTTGCACAGGAAAAGTTCCATAATCCGCAGATTATCAAGAATCGTCTGGAATGGGGCGCTCAGTCCAGCTGTAAATCTACAGCCGCCCCAAACGACCTCTATAGGCATTCTATTCATGTTGACCTTCGGCAAGGAAATCCGAAAATTACATCACTTGGTATCATGCACAAAATCAGTGAGTACACATCACTGAACGGTCCATATTCGCGGGTTGCCACTGCGGTAGCGACGAATCCCTGCAAGAAGAACACAAAAGCCAACTATGACGTGGTCGCGAGAGTCACCGTGCACAGCGTTCAGTTCCGAGCCGTGGTCTCGAAGACCATGACCAACCTGAGCTGTAACGTAGCACCATGACCCCACGAGCCAGGCTGTTCATATCGGCTGCGACGACCCTCCAGGCCTCCGAGGACTCTCTTGTCGCCACTCTGGATCTCCTGCGAGTCGAGCTGACGGAGCAGGGAGTGAGCGCCAACGACGTGGCGCTTGAGCTCGGGGTGTCCCTCGACTTCGCCACCCGTCTGCTCGAGGGCACCGCGGTGCCCGAGGAACTGGCGGCCTGGCGGGCCACCGAGGTGACTCGGCTCGTCCAGGACATCTATCAGGACCTCGACTCATATCGCAACGGACTGCTGTGCTGCCGCGCGCAGGACCCGGTCACGCTCATGATCTCGGCGACCCATCCCTGCGATGAGTACCGCAGAAAGTACGAGACGCGGGCCGAGGCCCTGGGGCTGACGGTGTCCTGGCCAGAGGCTGCATTCAGCCTGCTCGAGATGAAAGAGCATCTTGCCGAACTTGATCGTCAGGCCGCGGCGACCCATGTGGACCCGCAGGCCGGGAGGATTGACGACACAGACCTGGCTGTTACGGCAGGGTCCGTGGCTATGCAGGACTGGATCGGAGATCACCTTGGCCAGTGGATACATACAGATCGGAGAGGCGAGGATTCGTGAATTTCCGGATCGGCGCTGAGTTCCCAAGACGACCCACCGGCGGATGCCGGTGGGTCGTCATCGTCTGACTGGTCCGGTCAGAGCTCTCAGCGCCCTGGATGTGATGGGGTCACACCACCACCGAGTCGTTCCTCCGCGATGAGCTCTTCTTGGTGGTGGCCGCCCGCTGCAGGGCCGAAGCCATGAGGTACAACCCCTCCCGGTTGAGATGGCGGGAGTACCGCGAGTCCAGGTAGAGCACCGGGATATCGCCGGCCGTCTCCAGCAGCGCCGGGTGCAGCAACTCCTTGATGGGTCCGGCACCCCCGCCGTAGAAGTAGACGGCCTCGGTGGTCGCCCCGGCCTGGGCCAGCACGTCGGTGAAGGCGCTGACGATGTCGGAGACCAGGTAGCGCGACTCCTCGATGACGTAGCCCTGGGCCCTGTCCCACCGGCCCCGCTGGAGCGGGGAGGGCTCATGGGCCAGGAAGTCGGCCAGCTGCTTGCGGCTGGAGAACTGCAGGGTCGGGTCGGACTCGCTCATGCGCTCCATGGCGTTGACCAGGGCTGTGCCGTAGCCGGAGTTGAGGGTGGCTGAGGCCTCGGCGTTGAACCGGCCGGCCGAGAAGCACGGGAAGTTCGTCGTGCCCTCCCCGATGTCGACGCCCACAGTGTTCTGGACGGCGACCAGGTCGGCGGCGGTGACGCCCTCCAGGGCACCGGGCTCCCGCGAGCGCAGGTCGGCCAGCAGCAGGTCCGCCAGCGGCTCGCCCTTGTCGGTGATGGCGAGCTGAGCCGACGCGCCCTCGGCCATCACCTGGACGTCGGTGAACCGGAGGCGTACAGACACCGGTGTGGCGAAGTTCTTGATCGTCACCAGATGGACCCCTGAGGTGAACTCGGTGGCGTAGGCGGCCCGGCGGGCCACGTACTCGGTGATGGGCAACGCCAGCCCGGCACGGACCTCCACCGACAGCTCGTGGTCGGGCAGGGACCCGTGGGCGCGGACGTGGTCGCGCAGCGCCTTGGCCGCGAAGACGCCCAGCACGAGCACCTTGGACAGTTCCTGGTCGGCCTTCGAGTGGGTGCTGAGGACCTCGAACTCGGTGAACGAGGCGTCGAGCCTGTTGTAGAAGTCGTCGCCCTCGGGACCGTCGCCCAACTGGGTCAGGGCCTCCTCGTCGGGCACCGGGACCTTGGGCACCGACCGGCTGGTCGAGACCACCGCCGAGGGCATGTCGATCTCGTCGATCGCGTCGGTGCCCTCTGTCATCAGATCCGTGTCGGCCACCAAGGCCTTGACATAGCCCTTGCCGACGTCGATGCCGCCGACCAGATGAAGGATGTCGTCGCTCATGAGTGTGAATTGCTTTTCCGGGCGTCAATGAAGGAATGGGATGAGAATGAATAGATGCGAGATCACTGGCGCGAGGACCGCAGCAGCTCATTGATGTCATCGACACTGAACTGTTTTCCCGCCTCGGAAATACCAATGTCCGAGACCTGGTCGTCGCCGTCGGTGGCCGGCGGTCGCTCGACGTCATCGGACTCAGCATCCGGATCGGGGCGGGAGGGGGCCGGCGACGATGTCGATGCGGCCGGGGACTCGATCTCGTCGGTCTCCTCGGCATCCTGGGACCCGTCAACCACAGGGATCGGGGCAGCCTGGACAACCGGAGCCGTCCCGGCGGGCTCGGCCGGAGGCCGGCCCTTGCGCGGCTGCTGGGCCAGCGGCCGGTTGGCCAGGTCCAGATAGCCGTCGCGCTCGATGGACTCCCGGATGAGCGCCCTCAGCGACTCCGAGACCGAGTCCTGGCACGCCAGCCAGGTCGCCACCGAGGTGTCGGCGACGCGGTCGTGACATCGGTACGGGGCAATGCCGTGACACCGCACTGTCGTGTCATGGCCACAGCTCGGCCCCACCCGACGGACAACCCGATCCCACCCGGGCCCGGCGGACTCGCAGCGCCACGACGACGACGCCGGAACGGCATCCGCCTGCCGTATCAGTGCCAATCAAATGACAGACCAGTGCAGTTCTGCTGGCACGCCGATGTCACGGCTGCCAGCGGATGCGAGCCGCGCATCGGTATGGCATTACAACGACACCGGAATACCGCATCATTGCCATAACGCCGCCGGGTCGGAGCGCCCGCACCAGTCGTGACAACTAATCGCCACATGGGTGTCACGTCATTGCCACATCATTGCTGAGACGACGCCACGCGGGCGTCACGCCGATGGCAATGAGCTATCCAACGCCTTACCGTGGCACCCGCCTGCCAACCATGTGTCATGTATGTGACGACGACGTGGCAATGATCCGTCACGTCGACGTCATACCGCTGCCGCGCTCGAGCGTCGTGACAGTGCACCGTCATCGGAACGACACGCCCGTACCACCACAGCGGCAATGTTGTGTCACGGGCGTGTCACTTTTTTGCCCGATCTCTGCTCCACCGTGACGCCAACGTGTCAATGAATCACCAGTCCGTTGTCACGGTGTACTGGTGCCGACGGGGCCGGCTGAACTCGGGCTGCTCGCGGGCCCAGGACCGGATCTCGTCGCGCTGCTCGGGAGTGGTGATGGGCACCTCGCCGGTGCGATCGGAGCGCGAACGTCCCGAACTGCGGCCGCTGCGTGCGCCGGCGCTGAGCCGGGAGTCCGGCCTGGCGTGGGAGATGTACGGGCCGAGCGCCTCGCACCGGTTCCCGATCTGCTCGACCTGTTGTGCGCCCGCCGTGGCTGGACGACGCAGACCTTCGCGACCATGGACGATCTCTCTCCCATCCCGATCTCAAAGACGAGGGTACGAAAGTCAATGCGCTGCACAGGATCCCACGAATCCGGCGAACGGCCCGTGATCATCACCGAACTCGACAATGAACGGCACCAGCTCCGGTGTCCTGGGCCACACCGATATGGCCGACACCTCGGCGGTCGTCACCAGCGATGTCCATGTGGGCAGACACAGACCGAGACTCCAGATCTTCAGTCAAGGGATCTGGGTCCCGGTCTCGCATCTCGCATTGACGTCCCACCGGCCCAGCCTCACATGACGAGGATCGAGGTAGCCCGCACGTACCATCGCCCGCGGACTTCCGGTACCAGGCGACGCGAGGCTCACCGGTCCGCGGATCCGGGCTCGGCCGCCCGGATCGAGGTGGATCCACGACGACCGAAGAAACACCGGAGTTGAGCGCGGCTGACTCAGGTGTGACGACCCGGAGAGCGGTTAAGCCCCCCAGAGCTGAGTCGCCCTGACTCAACAATGGTGCTCGAACCCCCATCGAGGGCCAGGATGTACCACATGATGTACCACATGGACCGCACACCATAATCCCTTGTCAGCGGCAGAGTTTGGCCAAAATCCGATGTACCACTGAATCGCAACTTTATCTATAGGGGGTAACTCACTCAGTGAGATTTCTCTGGTACATGTGGTACATCGAGGGACACAGGTCGAACACAGGAAGAGGATAGGGAGTACTCAGTAAGAGGTCTCTCGCGCATGTATATAAAGTCTTTTTCAGTGGTACAAGTGGTACAAACCCCATTTAGATCCTACTTGAGCCTGTCATGGCGCGGTTTGCGGATGTACCACTTGACCGATTTTTGTCTGGTACGTAGTGGTACGCAGTGGTACATCTCGGTTCCGGATCAACGGGCCGGAACCCCTGGACCAGGTCAGTTCCGAGCACCTCGTGCGAGCACTCGACACGGGTGTCCGCCGTGCGGTGCTGCGACAATGACTTGAACGGCCCTGTCGCCGTCCTCATGGAGGATTCCTCGCGTCCGGAGCCCGTGGGGCGCTGCGTGGTGTCTTCGATGGTGTTCCAGGGCCCCTCATGGCCTCTATGAGCCCCTCAAATACCCGACCCGGTACCCCAAGGGTCATGTCGCTCCTGGCAGGTCCTCAGGGTGGTGCTCGCGCCCCTGAGGATTATCTGGCGGTTCAGTGATCCGCCGTGCCCCACTCATGCATGAGCATCGGAAGGATGATCCATCTCGCTGAGACAAGATCAAGGAAGCCGTCTTCGTCGATTCGAGCGTTCCATTCCAAGAGGAGGCTGAAATCCCCGCGGGCCCGGGAATTTGGCCTCATGGCCGTCGGAAGTTCCCCACCGTGATGCCGACACCTGCAGCAGATCCCGCACCCTCATCGGCCGGTCCGGCCGAAGCTGCCGCGGTGCTCTGCGACCTCGTCGCGGAGTTTCAGATGCGCTACCCGGTCGCATGGCTCCTGACCACCACACCCTTACCCGATGCGTGGAGGTCTACCCCGACCACGCCGACCTCCCCGTTCATCGAGCAGTACGTCGTGGACCTCGCCAGCACGATGGTCCAGCAGGGCAACCCCGCCAAAGGCAGACCTAGCCCGACTGCCCTCAGCTACGAACACTGGTCAACATCCAGTCGGTCAAGATCACGCTGCTCATCTTCTCCAGATGCCCGGCCATGGAAGCGTCAGTGGATTTGAGAGAGATGCTGTTGGCGACGAGTCCTCGATCCTGATCCCGTCAACAATGATGGGAGAACCGTCTACTTCTGTGCGGTCGGTTCTGTTCCTTGCTGCTGACGGATCTCGGCCTGCCGGAGGGTGCGGGTCAGCCTGTCTGCACGCTCCTTGTCCCCATGGACCGAGGTCATCTGATAGTGCATGGCCATGGCGGCGGTGGTGTGGCCGAGCATCCGCATGAGCTCGGCGGTGGTGGCCCCGCCCTGAGCGGCCAGGGTCGCGGCCGTGCGCCGCAGATCATGAACGGTAAGTTCCGGTCGGCCGATGGCCAGGCACCCCTTGTGGTGGGCCTGCCACAGCACCGACGAGGCCATCGGGTGGGACCCGTCGCGGGCGCGGAACACCAGGGCGTCCCTGCCACGCACGGGAAGGGCTGCCAACCAGGCTCGCATCGGGTCGATGAGCTGAGAAGGCATGGCCACGATCCGGAAGCCGGCATCGGTCTTGGCGTCGCCGTACTGCCAGTCCAAGTGGTGATCGTCGACCCTGACCCTGTTGACGGCCTGCTCGACGTGAAAGACCTTGGCCCTGAGGTCCACGTCGCGACGGCGTAGGCCCCGGACTTCTCCGGAACGCAGTCCGCACCAGGCGGCCACTATGAGCGCCACCCGGTAGTGCTGGGGAACCGCCCGCATGTATGCCAGAGTCTGGTCGGCGCTGAGAGCCTCCACCGTGGCGGCTGAGTGCCGGGGCCTGGGCTTGCTCGCTCCCTTGGGATGGCACGGAGAGACCTCAATGAGCTCGTCGTCGAGGGCCTCCTTCATCACCGAGCTCAGCAGCTGGTAAGCCCTGGCATTGGTTGTCGGCGTGCTGGGCAGCTGGTCCCACCACCGCACGACGTCGGCCCGACTCACGTGGTCGAGTTTCCTGCGGCCGAGATCGGTGCCAGTGATCCTCAGCCTGGCGTCCTTGCGGTAGAGGTCGACGGTGGTGGGAGACAACGGACGGTGGGGTCTGCTGTGCCGTCGCTCGATGACGACGTCGATCCACTGCTCGACGGTGACCATGGCGTCCTCGCGGGCGGCCTGGGCGATCTGCTCGGCCTGACGCACGGCCGGAGGGGTCCACCGGCCGTCACTGATGAGCCGGCGTTCGTCGGCGAGCCAACCCTGGGCGTAGCCCTCGTCGACAAACGTCGAGGAGGCCGTGTGCCGCTGACCGTCGGGGCCGACGTAGCTGGCCTGCACGTTCCCGCTGGGCAACCGACGCAGATAGCCGAAGCTCCTCCGCCTGCTGGATCTTCTGGCCATGGTTCCTTCCCACGTGTCCGAGGGGCACCGGTCCGGGTTTCGTGCTGTCGTGCGATCTACGTGCGATAAGAAACCGTGGATCTGCCCGTTTCCACCCCGTTTTGCTGATTTGGCCCTGAGACGCCAAATGGTCGGTGACTAGGAGTTTCACCTAGTCACCGACCATTTGATCGCTGTGCGCGAGAGAGGAGTTGAACCTCCACGTCCCAAGGGACACTGGCACCTGAAGCCAGCGCGTCTGCCATTCCGCCACTCGCGCATCGGGTCCGTCTGGCGGACCCAACTCGGAGACGGTAGCACGGATTGGGAATCGAAGTGAAATCGAGCCTGTCCCGCTGCGTCATGACGGGGCCGTCGGGGCGTCGCCTGCGTACCGAGTAGCCTTGCCCCGTGCTGTCCTTCCTCGCCGCGGCCTTCGCCTTGGGCATCGCCGGTTTCGACCCCCTGGGGTCCTTCGTGCTGTTGGCAGCCCTCGGTCTGGGCGTCAGACGTCGCGGCGTCGTCATGGTGTTGCTCACCTCGGTGGGAACCTCCGCCATCTTCGGGGTTGCCGGAGTGCTCGGTCTGGGAGCCTTGCTCGCCCGGCTGGGAATTCATGGACTACATGTTCCGCACCTGGTCTGGGTGTGGTTGGTGGCGATCCTTGGCGTGGCCTTCCTGGGTTGGGCGGCATGGCGACTGCGTCCCGGGGCGGCGACGAAGGAACTGGACGAGGACACCTCAGCTGCACCGCGTTCGACGGCGCCCGGGGCTCTGGCCGTCAGTGGACTCCTGGTGGGCCTGTCCTCGCTCATCGACCCGGCATTCTGGGCGATGCTCGTCCATGCCGCGCACCTTCCGCATGTCAGCTGGGCCGTCGCCGAGTCCCTCATCTGGGTTGTCTGCAGTCACAGCCTGCTCATCGTCCTCGTCATCGCCTACCTCATCGGTGGGCCTGACCGCGTCACCCGAGTGGTGACGAGCATCCGTGAGGACCACGCCGTCGCGCTTCATCGCGGTATCTCAGCGATGCTCGCTGCGTTTGGAGGCCTTCTGCTGGCCGACGTCATCGGCGTGCTGACTACTGGGCAGTGGTTCTTCGAGCTGTGAGGTCTCAGTGCCAGCGGTGATGACGCTGACGACGTCGTCCGGCTCGTCCCAGGAGCCAGCCCAGTGCCAGACCGAGCACTCCGGCACCGACCGCAACTGCGATCTGCAACGGGCACCATTCGCGAGTCGCGACCGTCACCGTCTGTCCATGGGGGATGGGAGCACCCTTGGCCTCGGCGGCTCCCACGGCATTCGCGCGCTGGGCAATGCGATTCAGGGAAGCCTCCAGGACGCTTCGGGTGTACCCCATGTGGACGGGACGGCCTTGGTTGAGCTCGTCCTGCCAGGTTGACTGCAGGGTGAGGATGCGCGTCAGGGCTGGCGCGGTGTCGCAGACGGGATCACCCTTCAAGCACACTGAATAGGTTTCCGGGTAGGCCTCGGGAGGGATCGCCGCCTCGGCCTTGACCATGTCAGCGTCCAGAGATTTCTGATCAAGGGATTCCTGACTCAGACTGAGGGTGGCCTTGATGATGGCCCGCATCTGGGCGTCACGGTTGGCCCCGGGGGTCGCATGTGCGCGCTCTCGCAAGTAGTAGAGGATGGCAGCCATTCCCATGGCCGACCGGTCGGCATCTCCACTGAGTTCCTGGACGTTCTGCCCTGGGTAGTGGTCTGGGTTCCCGGCCAGGATGGCACCTGCCAGGCGCTGAGGGGTGTCGGTCTGGGCGAGGGCCTGGGTGATGGCCTGGGAGCCTTGGGAAAAACCGGCGAGGATGACCCATTCCTTGGGGCACTGCTTCTTCTCGGCGTTGAGGAGGGCGGTGAGTTTCTTGGCTCCCAGAGCCGCAGAGTCGAAGTACTCCGTCGACGGCATGGTTGCGTCGAAGAGGAGACTGCTCATCGATGCTTGTTGCAGGGTGTGAGGGTCAGCCGCAGGATAGTCCAGGTAGACCTGACGGACAGTTCCCTTGCCCTTCCACTTCTGGGCCACAGCGTCACGGATCGACGTGATGGTCTCGCCATAGGGAGGGGTTTCCCCGGAGCCGCGAACGCCGACGAACATCACGGAGGCACACTCCATCTGGGATGCGTGTTCTGAGGACACCGGGTCTGAGCCCCAGCCCATTCCTGCTCCGGGGGTGATGGGTGCGGCAGGTTTGGGAGAGTCCGCGGATCCGCTGGCGTAGCTGGTGCTGGTGGTCGTCGGGGTGGGGGTTGCTGACTCGGCACTGGCGGAAAGCGGCATCGATACCAGACCGACGGCGACGAGGAGAGTGAGCAATGTCTGCCGAAGCTTCACGACGCCAGTCAAGCAGGCGCCGCCGACACGTGGTCGACGGCGCCTGTTCGTGTTTGCTGCCACGAGGTCGGTTGGCAGCCCTGGTCATCGTCAGGACTGCTGGAAGGTTCCGGTGATCGACGCGGAGTCCAGCTCGCTGGTGTGGATGGCGAAGCGGACCTGGACGTTGGCGGCGTCGTCAGGAATGTCGAGATGCTCGCTCGGCATGGCATGGACGGTGTGGATGTAGCGGTGGGCCGGTCCGGGCGGCGGGCAGGCGCCGGAGTAGCCGTCCTCCTGGTAGTCGTTGGTCCACTCGCGCACGCCGGAGGGCAGCGGGCCGCCTTCGTCGAGGGAGGTGACGTCGGCCGGGATGTCGGCGAGGATCCAGTGCCAGAAGCCGGAACCAGTGGGGGCGTCGGGATCGTAGATGGTGATCGCGTAGGACTTGGTGCCCTCCGGGCCGGGCGTCCAGCTCAACTGCGGGCTGACGTTCTTGCCGCCCGCATCGGCGTGGGCGTAGGCCAGGGCGATCGGCTGGCCTTCCTTGATGGACGTGCTGGTGATCTCCATGGGTTGTGTCCTTTCCCTTGGCGTGTGTCCATGATGCCAGCCTGATGTGCGATCCGAAGGGCGTGGCAACTGGCTCTGATCGCGGGGGAGCGCACCCGCCACGGCGAGACGAGGGGGCGGGTGCGCGGATGCGTCGAGATGCGTATACCCTTCATCTTGTGCTGGTTCTCATCGCGAGGCACCAGATGTAGGGGTTTCTCGACATCTGGCGGTGATGGGAGGAAAGAGGGAATCCGGTGGGAAACCGGAACTGCCCCGCAGCGGTGACAGGGAACGACGGCGACACACGCACTGGCCATCCGGCTGGGAAGCGTCGCTCGGTAGGAACCCGTCTGGCGACGGAAAGCCCTGAAGTCCGAAGACCTGCCAGTGCCCGGGTCAGCGACCCGGTACGACTACGGGCGCGCGGGACGACCCGGGGCGAACCTGCTCCACCCGTGCGCTGCTTCGAGGAGAGAGCATGTCGACCACCCTTCATTCGGTGTCCATCAGCCAGCAGCGAGCAGTACCAGCATCCATCCGCAAGAGGGACGGACGGGTCATCGGATTCGACTCGACGAAGATCGTCGAGGCCGTCCGCAAGGCCTTCGTCGCCTGTGGCATCGACGCCCCCGAACTCCTGGCCTCCGAGGTCGCCCTCGAGGTGCTCTCCCGACTGAGCGAGATGGGTGAGGACACCCCTGACGTCGAGGCCATCCAGGACCTCGTCGAGAAGGCCCTCATGGATCAGGGACATGACGACGTCGCCAAGGCCTACATCCTCTACCGTCAGCGTCGCACCGTCGCCCGCGACCAGCAGTCCGCCCTCATGCGCACCCTGCGCGAGATCACCTTCGCCTCCGCCGAGGAGGCTGACGCTAAGCGGGAGAACGCCAACGTCGACGGCAACTCCGCAATGGGGTCGATGCTGCGCTACGGAACCGAGTCGGCCAAGCAGTTCAACCTGCTCGAGGTGCTCGACCCCACCCATGCCGCCGCCCATCGTGACGGGGACATCCACATCCACGACCTCGACTTCCTCACCCTGACGACCACCTGTTGCCAGATCAACCTCACCGATCTCTTCGAGCACGGCTTCTCCACCGGCCACGGCGTGCTGCGAACCCCGCAATCGATCGGGTCGTACGCGGCCCTGGCCTGCATCGCGATCCAGTCCAACCAGAATGACCAACACGGTGGCCAGGCGGTGCCGAACTTTGACCGAGACATGGCGCCGGGGGTCGCCAAGACCTTCGTCAAGGCCGCCCAAATCGGTCTGACGAGGACTTTCGAGGTTCTCGGTGGTGACGAGGAGCATCTCGACGAGGTGCGCGAGGCGGCCTCCGGGTGGGTGCTGGAGCCGGATGCCGCCGCGCTGGCCCGTGAGAAGGAGCAGCTGGCGGAACTGTTCGCCGGGCTCATTGACGACACCGACCGGGTCGCCGACAGAGTCCGTCGCCAGGCTGTCGAGGAGACGCGTCGTCAGACCTACCAGGCGATGGAGGCCCTCATCGCCAACCTCAACACCATGAATTCGCGAGCCGGGGCGCAGACCCCGTTCTCGTCGATCAATTACGGCACCGACACCAGCCCGGAGGCGCGGATGGTGATGCATTGCCTGCTGGAGGCCACCGAAGCCGGTCTGGGCGGCGGGGAGACCGCGATCTTCCCGATCCAGATCTTCCGGGTGCAGAAGGGTGTCAATCTCGACGACGACGACCCCAACCACGACCTGTTCCGGCTGGCCTGTCGTGTGAGTGCCAAGCGCCTCTTCCCGAACTTCTCCTTCCAGGATGCCCCGTTCAACGCCGAGTACTACGTGCCCGGCCATCCCGAGACCGAGATCGCCTACATGGGCTGCCGCACCCGGGTGATGTCGAACGTCCATGACCCCTCGCAGGCCCAGACCTGGGGACGCGGGAACCTGTCCTTCACCTCGATCAACCTGCCGAGGCTGGCGATCGAGGCCAACCACGACGTCGATGTTTTCTTCACCTCCTTCGACCGGATGATCGACCTCGTCATCGACCAGTTGCTCGACCGGCTCAAGATCCAGTCCCACAAGCTGGTGCGAAACTTCCCCTTCCTCATGGGGCAGGGGGTCTGGATCGGCTCGGAGAACTTGGGGCCTGACGATGCCGTCGCCGAGGTGCTCGAGCACGGGACCCTGTCGGTGGGGTTCATCGGGCTGGCCGAGACTTTGACGGCCTTGGTCGGTGTCCACCACGGTGAGTCGGAGGAGGCCCAGCAGCTCGGCTTGCGGATCGTCGGTCACCTGCGAGAGAGGATGGACGAGGCCGCCGAGCGCACCGGGTTGAACTTCTCGGCCCTGGCCACCCCAGCCGAGGGACTGTCGGGACGATTCGTGCGGATGGACCGTCAGCGTTACGGGTCGATCCCGGGAGTCACCGACCGGGAGTACTACACCAACAGCTTCCACGTGCCGGTCTGGTACCACATCGGTGCTGCGGACAAGATCCGCATTGAGGCTCCTTATCACGCCTTCACCAACGGCGGTCACATCTCGTACGTCGAACTGTCGGGCGATCCGGCACGCAACGTCGACGCCTTCGAGGCCCTCGTGCGGTACATGGCTGCCAGCGGCATCGGGTACGGGTCCATCAACCATCCGGTCGACCGGGATCCTCAGTGCGGCTACACCGGGATCATCGACGACGAGTGTCCCAAGTGCGGCCGTCACGAGGATTCCGGGTCCTTCGACCGGATTCGCCGCATCACCGGCTACCTCGTCGGTGGGCTGGACAGATTCAACGACGCCAAGCGGGCCGAGGTCCGCGACCGCGTCAAGCACGGATGAGACCGGAGCGAGGATGAGGGTTGCCGGGATCGAGCCGGAGTCGATCGTCGATGGTCCCGGCATCCGCTTTACGGTCTTCGCGCAGGGATGCCCGCTGAAGTGTCCCGGATGCCAGAACCCTGGTACCTGGGATCCCTGCGGTGGCCAGGAGATCGACGTCGAGGAGATCATCACCGAGATGAGGTCGTCGTTGTTGGCGTCCGGATTGACGCTCTCGGGCGGTGAGGCGAGTCGTCAACCTGGAGATTGCGCGACGTTGTCCCGTGCTGCCCACGAAATGGGGTGGGACGTCTGGGCATGGTCCGGATTCACCATGGATGCCCTGCTGCGTCAGGCCCGTCACAACCCAGAGCTGGCCGAGATGCTGGACCAGGTGGACGTCCTGGTCGACGGACCTTTCCAGCTGGCACGACGCACCCTCACCCTGCCATGGCGGGGAAGCGGAAACCAGCGGATCATCGACGTCCCTGCGACCCTGCGCGAGGGGCGAGTGGTGGAGTGGGAATCCGTCAGTCCAGCCGGCTGAAGGCCCTTGTCCGAAGTACCAGGTCCTCGGCCTCGTCACACTCGTCGAGGTCGACGGTCGCGGTGATCGACCAGTCGTGGTTGCCGGCAGGGTCGTCGATGATCTGACGAACCAACCAGATCCGGGCGTCGCGGCGTCCCGACTCCTTCTCGATCATGAACAGACCGGGGGCGCGGGCGTCCGGGCCGTCGTTGATCTCGTCGTGCTCGTCCCAGTAGTCGCCCAGGGTGTCCTCCCAGGCATTGGTCGTCATGGCAGAACTGTCGGGCTCGAGGGCTCCCAGGGCCTCGAAGTCGTCGTCTGCGGCCAGGATCACCTTGCGGAACAAGGCATTGCGCACCATGACGGTGAAGGCCCGCTGGTTGGAGGTGAAGGTCCGTACCGGACGGACCTCTTCGGATTCCTCATCGACGGGATGGGTGAGTTCCTCCCACTCGTCGATGAGGGAGGAGTCGGTGGAGCGGACGACCTCGCCCAGCCAGGAGATGACGTCGGCAAGTTCCTCGGTCCGCTCGGACTCGGGGACTGTCTGACGCAGCGCACGGTAGGCGTCGGTCAGATAGCGCAGCACCAGACCCTCGCTGCGTTGCACCTTGTAATGGGCGCAGAACTCGCCGAAGGTCATGGCGCGTTCGTACATGTCGCGCACGACCGACTTGGGCTGCAGGGCGTCGGAGGGAATCCACGGGTGGCTTGGGGCGAAGATTTCGAACAAGGCGTCGAGGGTCTCCTCGAGCGGGCGTGGCCACTCGATCTCCTCGACGGCGGCCATCCGATCCTCGTAGTCGTAGCCGTCCTCCTTCATGCGTGCGATGGCCTCGCCACGCGCGGCATGCTGCTGGGCTATGAGGACGCTCATCGGATTGTCGAGGGTGGCCTCGATGACGCTGACGACGTCGAGGGCGTGAGTAGGGGACTCCGGGTCGAGGGTCGCGACGGCCTCGCTGGCGAAGGCCGACAGCGGCTGGTTGAGGGCGAAGTCATCCTGCAGGGCCTCGTTCATCGCGAATTTGCGGCCACCGGGGGTGGGCTCGTCGAGACGGTGGACGACCTCGGAGCGCAGCAGGGACAGCCCGATCTGCACGGCGCGACGGTAGAGGCGACGCCGCTCGGCGACGGCCGGGGTGGAGGAGTCGACGAGGTGCTGGACCGCCCGAGCGGTGTCCTCGTCACGCTGCAGCAGGTTGAGCAGCATCGCCTCGGTGATCCTCATCCGGGCGTGGAGGGTCTCCGGGGTGGACTCGATGAGTTTGGTGAAGGTTTCCTCGGAGTAGTTGACGAACCCCTCCGGTGGCTTGTGACGCTGCACCTTGCGACGCTTCTTGGGGTCGTCTCCGGCCTTGGCAAGGGCCTTCTCGTTGGCGATGACGTGCTCGGGTGCCTGGGCGACGACGTAGCCGACGGTGTCGAATCCGGCCCGACCCGCGCGACCGGCGATCTGGTGGAACTCACGGGACTTCAGGACTCGGGTGCGTCGACCGTCGAACTTCGTCAGGGAGGTGAACATGACGGTGCGGATCGGCACGTTGATGCCGACCCCGAGGGTGTCGGTGCCACAAATGACCTTGAGCTTGCCCTGTTGGGCGAGGGTTTCGACGAGGCGTCGGTACTTCGGAAGCATCCCGGCGTGGTGGACCCCGATGCCCGAGGTGATGAACTTGCGCACCGTCGAGCCGAATCCCTTGGAGAAGCGGAAGTCGGCGATCTCGGCGGCGATGGCATGACGCTCCTCGGTGCTCACCAACTTCATCGACGTCATGGACTGGGCGCGTTCCAGAGCCTGCTTCTGGGACGGATGGACGATGTAGACCGGGGCCTTCTGCTCCGCGACGAGCTCCTCGATGGCCTCGTGGTCGGGTTTCATTGACCAGGAGTACTGCAGCGGGACGGGGCGGACGACTCCGGTGATGACGCTGGTGGGGCGTCCAGTGATGGTGGTGAGGCCCTCGGACAGGTCGGTGACGTCACCGAGGGTTGCGCTCATGACGATCTGCTGGGCCTGCGGGAGTTCGGACAGCGGCACCTGCCAGGCCCAGCCCCGGTCGGGGTCGCCGATGAAGTGGAACTCGTCCATGACAACCTGGTCGACGTTGGCATGGCGACCCTCGCGCAGGGCGATGTTGGCAAGGATCTCGGCGGTGCAGCAGATGATGGGGGCATCGGAGTTGACGGAGGCGTCGCCGGTGACCATGCCGACATTGGTGGCTCCGAAGATCTCGCAGAGGCTGAAGAACTTCTCGCTGACGAGGGCTTTGATGGGGGCGGTGTAGTAGGAGCGTCCTCCCGCAGCCACGCAGGCGAAGTGGGCTGCGGTGGCGATGAGGGATTTCCCGGACCCGGTCGGGGTAGTGACGATGACGTGGTTGCCCGACAGGATCTCGAGGATCGCCTCCTCCTGGTGCTCGTACATGGAGATGCCGTCCCGGGCGACGGCTCGCTCGATGTGGTCCAGGGCCATGTCGGCGTCGAGAGGACGGGCACCGGGGGAGTCCCAGCCCGGTTGGCGCTCCCCGCGGTCGGTGGTGACCGGGGCACGACCGTCGACCATGTCGTCAAGGGCTTCGGCCAGGTGCACGGTGTCTCCTCGTATCGGGGCGGCCAGAACGGTTTCCAATGTAGTGGTGGGCTCGGACGTGACCGGTGTTGGTCGTGTTCGCCCGTGGTTGATTGGCTATTGCTGTCGTCCCAGCTGCGCCAGCTGTGTCTCACCCGCATGGATGGCCAGGACCGCTGATTCACACCCCCACATGACACACATCACCGCGGGCCCCGAGATCATTTCGGGGCCCGCGGTGTGTTGAACGATGGATTGTCTGGAAGAGAACCGACGAATCAGCGCGCGGACGGGGTGCGGGTCTCGGCGCTGATGAACCAGGCCTGCTGCTCGAGCTGTTGGATGAAGCCGTGCAGGATGTCGGCAGAGGTGGGATCCTCCTCGTCAATCTGGTCGTGGACCTCGCGCATGGTGCCGGTCACGGCCTCGATCGAAGCGGTGATGACCTTGATTGCGTCATGGGTCAGGACCTCTCCCTGGGGGGACTCAGGAAGGGTGGTGCTGGCAGCGACCACGGCGGGACGGCCGTCCGGGGAAGCGTGGAGCGCACGCATGCGCTCGGCCACCTCGTCGGCACCCTCGCGGGCGATCCCGACGACTTCGTCAAGGTTCAGGTGGAGGTCACGGAAGTTCGGGCCGACGATGTTCCAGTGGGCATGTTTGCCGACCAACTCCAGCGCGATGAAGTCGACGAGAACCTTCTGGAGGTTCGCGGAGAGGGTCTTGGAGGCCTTGAAGCCGGCCTCGGCGTTCTCGAGCTTGGTGGTGGTCTGCCCGGCAGGGGCTGGAACGTTCACGGTGTCAGCCATGCGAAATCTCCTTCGTTCATGGTGACCGAGTGACGGCCACCGGCGTACATGTGGGGAACAGTCACCGAACTTCAGTTATTCCACAGTGGACGAAAACCTGTCGGTACACCTGGACTCCAGGTGTCCTGTCGGGCGGTGGGCGCCGGGCCGACGCCGACATGCGGCATGATGTGACCCATGAGCGCAGAGACTGACGAGTCTGGTCCCATCGATGCCCCCAGCGATGGTCGGCTGGTGTTCCCGAACGAGGTGCTGTCGTCCAAGGTTATCGCTGTTCTGCCCGACGTTCCGGCATCGGATCTTATGGCCCCGATCGAGGCCATGATTCAGGAGAAGGTTCGCGTCTTCACCCTCCCCGTCGCCGACGCAGACCGCCGTCGCGCCGTGCTCAAGATCTACCGTCGTCGTGCCGTCATTGGTGTTCATGGCGTCATGGCCGTCGACGACGTCCAGGGCCTGGTTAATGACAGGGTTGCCTTCGCCCTCCCGGTGGCCGCCACTCTCGACCTGCTCGACGCCCTGCGTCAAGCTGGCATCCCAGCCGCCCCTGACGCCCTGACGCCCACTGAGGTCCGGGCCGCATGGGGTGCCGGAGCCGATGCCGTCCAGGTCGCCCCGGCTGACATGGGTTCTGCCAGTTACGGCGACATCCTCACCCGGATGGCACCCGGGGCTGCCCTCATCCCGCGCGGCGGAATCGGGTCCTACGCAATGCGTCGCTGGCTGGCAGCTGGTGCCCTGGCGGTCTGCCTGGACGACGTCCTCGTCGGGGATGCCTGCGAGGACGGAGTCGTCTCGGCGCTGCGAGAGCGCTGCCGTTCGGTTCTGCAGGTTGTCGCCGACGCGGACGCCTGATTCGTCTGACGCCTTGAGAACCCCGAGACGGCACTCATCCTCGGCGTCGGTCTGACCGATCCCAGTTCTCGAAGAGGGAATCGGCATCGTCATCGGTTTCAGGACGGCCCTTGTCCCGTCTGCCGTGATGGCGCGTGATTGATCCGACGAGAACCCCGAGTACCAGGACGCCGAGAACCGCTGCGAAGATCAGTAGTGGCTTGCGCCCGCCGAAGGAATCCAGAAGGTTGCGCTGCGCGACGGGGACTGGACTGGTGGACATCTGCGGAATCCGGCCGTCCTGCGACTCCCCGCTCTCGTCGGGAGTGAGAGCCGGTGTGGGAGACGGGGTTGGGGAGGCAGATGACGGTGTCGGAGTTGGAGTGGGGCTGGGGGTTGGAGTGGGCGTCGATGCGTTCACCTGAACCGTCAAGGTCTTCTGAGAGGTCCCATAACGGGAGTCGACGAGCTTGACTGTGATCGTGAAAGGCCCATTCGACACATCCAACGGCACCTGGATTGTGGCCTGGAAGTTGCCGTGCGGATCGGTGGGAGTGGTGAGAGCGGCATCGCCGTCATTGCCGAGCCAGATCGCCACCTGGCTGTCGGTGACGGGATGACGATGTGAAAGGGTCACCGTCCCGTTAACGTTGAGCAACGCTCCGGGAGCCGCCACCGTCGGTTTCACAGCCGCTGTCAGGACGGTGGCCTGCGGGGTGATCGAAAAGGTGCCGCGCGCCGATGCTGCCCCGACCCCTCCAGTACCATCGAACGTCGCGGACAGCTCATGGTCCCCGCCTTGGACCGAGGACGGAAGCCGCAAGGTACTGGACCAGGTGCCGTTGTTGTCCGTCACCGCGACGGCGAGCAGCTTCCCATCCACCACAAGATTGATGAGAGCACCTGAAACCAGTTGTCCGGTCTGGGTACGCAGGGTTCCCTTGGTCTTCACGGTGTCTGAGCGGTCGAGGGTCGCGCTCATCGACAGGTCGCCGGGTGGGGTGGCTCCCGGAGGAACGGCGTAGGCTGTTGACGTCGACCAGGGTGTTTGTATCGGACATGCCGATGGGGTCAGCATCGACATCATGGAGGCGACGAGAACCGACGTCAGGGCCAGAGCCCGACAATGCTTCGCGGTCACGCGTCCTCCTTCGGTCGATCGCGAACATGATAGGCGAGACCTCCTGGTGACAGGCGCCGATGACACGGGTTCCACCCCATCTCCTAGGCTGGGAACATGCAGACTCCCATTGATGCCACGAGGACTCCCGCTTGGGGAAAGCTCACTGATCTGAGGTCCACCTTCGTCGACGGGCCGCACAAGCTGCGCCGTTTGTTCGACGCTGATCCGAGGCGTGCCGAGCGCTACACCCTCGACGTCGCCGACCTGCACGTCGACCTGTCCAAGAATCTCCTCACGGACGAGATTCGTGACGCCCTTCTCGACCTGGCCGACCAGACCAAGGTCACCGAGCGTCGCGACGCCATGTACTCCGGAGAGCACATCAACGTCACCGAGGACCGCGCCGTCCTCCACACCGCCCTGCGTCGCCCGGAGTCCGACTCCCTCACCGTTGACGGTGGGGACGCCGTCGTCGACGTCCACGAGGTCCTCAAGAAGGTCTACGACTTCGCCGACAAGGTCCGTTCCGGGGAGTGGAAGGGAGTCACGGGCAAGCCGATCCGCACCGTCATCAACGTTGGCATCGGTGGTTCCGATCTCGGCCCCGTGATGGCCTACGAGGCCCTCAAACCCTACGTCCAGGAGGGCCTGGAGTGCCGTTTCATCTCCAACATCGATCCGACGGATGCCGCCGTCAAGACCGCTGATCTCGACCCCGAGACCACCCTGGTCATCATCGCCTCCAAGACCTTCACCACCCTCGAGACCCTGACCAACGCCCGGTGCGTGCGTGCCTGGCTGCTTGACGGTCTGGTCGCCGCCGGTGCCATCGAGGACACCGAGGAGGCCCGTCGCGTAGCTGTCGCCAAGCATTTCGTTGCTGTCTCGACCGCTCTGGACAAGGTCGAGGAGTTCGGCATCGACCCCGTCAACGCGTTCGGGTTCTGGAGCTGGGTCGGCGGCCGCTACTCGGTCGACTCGGCCGTCGGCACCTCGCTGGCCGTGGCCATCGGCCCGAAGGGATTCGAGGAGTTCCTGGCTGGCTTCCACGCCGTCGACGAGCACTTCACCGCTGCCGCACCGGAGCGGAACGTCCCGCTGCTCATGGGCATGTTGAACATCTGGTACGTCAACTTCTGGAAGGCCCACTCGCATGCCGTGCTGCCGTACGCCCAGTACCTGCACCGTTTCCCGGCGTACTTGCAGCAGCTGACCATGGAGTCCAACGGCAAGTCGGTGCGTTGGGACGGCTCGGCGGTGACCACAGATACTGGCGAGATCTTCTGGGGTGAGCCGGGAACCAACGGCCAGCACGCCTTCTATCAGCTCATCCACCAGGGCACCCGCCTCATTCCCGCCGACTTCATCGCGGTGGCCAACCCGGCTCACCCGGCCAGGGATGGCGAGACCGATGTCCACGAGCTGTTCCTCAGCAACTTCTTCGCCCAGACCGCTGCGTTGGCGTTCGGTAAGACTGCTGATGAGGTGCGCGCCGAGGGCACCGACGAGGCCATTGTGCCAGCGCGGGTCTTCCCTGGAGACCGTCCGACGACGTCGATCATGGCCTCCGAGCTGTCCCCGAAGGTCCTCGGAGAGCTCATCGCTTTGTACGAGCACATCACCTTCGTGCAGGGTGTCGTGTGGGGTATCGATTCCTTCGACCAGTGGGGTGTCGAGCTCGGCAAGAAGCTCGCCCTCCAGATCGCCCCGGCCGTTTCCGGTGACGAGAAGGCCCTGGAGTCCCAGGATTCCTCCACGGCCTCCCTGGTGACCTGGTACCGGGATCATCGGCGGTGATCACTGCGGGGTGGTGTTTGGCGGCAGGGATACCGTCAAACACCACCCTAAGAAACGCTGTACCTTCGTATAGGTCGTGAACGTTTCGTTCGATTTCTGGATCTCTCTGTAAAGGACTTTAACGCAACAGCTATGCTATACAGCATAGGGTGAACTAGATCGTCGTATGTTTATGAAAATTACTGCTGGGTTGCTAGCTGAAGAGAAGGTCTAGCGCGTGGATGTATTATCGATGTCGAGTGAGTCTTGGGTTATCTCGATATTGATCGTCGCCGTCGTTATTCTTGTGATCATTATTGGCCTTCTAGTGGCCATCCTCCGCAAAGGCGATAAGCGGTAGGGATAGCGACAGAGTTTTGGATAGGCGACGTGGTGCTTGTGGTGACTTCTTTGTGCTTCCCCGCACCATTGCAGTCGCTGGACACCGCGAGTGAAACACGGGTTATACAGTGGGAGTGTGAGTTCGTGCCGCCGACACCCGATTCGCACTGTGATCGTGTCGACATGCATTGCTGCCCTTGTTGCACTGCTGGGGCCTTGGGCGCTGGCTGGGGCACTGTCATACGGCAAGGTTCATGACGTCGCTGACACCGAACCGCGCGACGTCGCCATCGTCCTCGGTGCTCAGGTGCTGCCTTCGGGTACCCCGTCGGCCTATTTGCGAGGACGCCTTGATGTCGCCGCGAATCTTTACCGCAGCGGCAAGGCTAAGGTCATTCTGGTGTCCGGGGACAATCGAGAGACTCACTACAACGAGCCCAAGGTGATGAAGACGTACCTCGTCAGCAAGGGAGTTCCGGCGGCCAGGATCGTCGAGGACTTCGCTGGTCTCGACACCTACGACACCTGTGTTCGGGCTCGACGGATCTTCGGGGTCGACCGGGCCATCATGGTGACGCAGGACTACCACGAGATCCGTACCGTCGCGACGTGCCGGATGACCGGCCTGGATGCCACTGGCACCCCTGACCGCTCCCAGATTCACGACAAGGTGTGGTGGAAGGGATGGGCCCGCGAGTTCGGGGCGCGCGGAAAGATGATCATCGACGTCGTCTCCCACCGCGACCCGGTCCTGGGCAAGCCCGAGGACGGTGTGGAGAAAGCCCTCAAGGCAGCCTGACGCGGAACCGTCACATGCGGAACCGCCGCGCTGATAGGTCTACCAACGACAACGACGCGGGGACGAATCGTTCCCGCGTCGTCATGCTTCGCGTCGTGGCGGATCAGAAATCGGCGGTAGCCGGGTCCCCGCCAATGCGGTTGCCACGATCCAGACCGTCGATCGCGGCGATCTGATCGTCAGACAGCTCGAAGTCGAAGACGTCGAAGTTCTCGACGATGCGCGACGGGGTCACCGACTTCGGGAACACGATGTTGCCGATCTGCAGGTGCCATCGGATGACGACCTGAGCCGGGGACTTACCGGTCGCCCTGGAGATGTCGGCGAGCACCGGGGTGTCGAGGTCCTTCGACTGGCCGAGCGGGCTCCACGCCTCTGGGTTGATGCCGCGGTCAGCTAGCACCTTGCGGAAGCTCGCCTGGTTGAAGGACGGGTGCATCTCGATCTGGTCGACGCTCGGGGTGGCTCCCTCGATGGCGTCCAGGTGCTCGGTCTTGAAGTTGGAGACGCCGATGGAACGGGTCAGTCCCTCGGACTTGAACTCCTGCAGGGCATTCCAGGCTTCCACGTAGGCGTCACCGTACTTGACGTTGGCCGGCCAGTGGATGAGGTACAGATCGACGTGATCGAGGCCGAGCTTGGACAGGCTGGTCTCGATGGCCTTGCGGGCGTCGTCGGCGTGGTGGGCGTCATTCCACAGCTTGGTAGTGACGAAGAGGTCCTTGCGATCCAGGCCAGAGGCGGCGAGAGCACGACCAACCCCCTCCTCGTTGCCGTAGATGGCGGCAGTGTCGATGTGACGGAAACCGGCCTCCAGGGCGGTGCTGACAGCCTTTTCAGCCTCGTCGGCGGGAACCTGCCAGGTGCCGAAGCCGAGCTGGGGGATGGTAATTCCGTCGTTGAGGGTGATGGTGGGAACGCTCATGATCCTCCTTGCGATTCGGTGCTCGCGTGCTTGGTCACCAGGGACAACGTAGGAACCGTCTCATCTGTTCCCCGGCGCCACCGCCCATGCTGACCCCTCTCCAAGCCGCCTCGCGCCGGGTGGAGAAGCTGATCGACGCCGTGGGAGAATAGCGCTATGTCGTCTCTTCCTACTCAGCTCGCTGCCCGGATCCAGGCCGTCACCGGCACTGATCCTCAGTTGCGCCCCGCTACGAAGCCACAGTTCGGGCATTTCCAGTCCAACGTCGCACTGCGGCTGGCCAAGGAGGAAGGACGCCCGCCTCGCGACGTCGCTGCCGATATCGTCGCCAAGCTCGATGTCGAGGACCTGTGCGAGACCCCTGACATTGCCGGCCCGGGGTTCATCAACCTGCGTCTGCGTTCCGACGTGCTGGCCCGCGTCGCATCCGATCTCATCACCGACCCTGACGTCGGTATTGCCCAGGTTGAGCAGCCGCAGCGCGTCGTCATTGATTACTCGGCCCCCAACGTCGCCAAGCAGATGCACGTCGGTCACCTGCGTTCGACCATCATTGGTGACTGCTTCAACCGGGTGCTCAGCTCTCAGGGCCACACCGTCATCCCGCAGAACCACCTGGGTGACTGGGGCACCCAGTTCGGCATGCTCGTCGAGTACATCGTCGAGAACCGGATGGACGTCTCCGAGTTCGACCTGCCCGAGGTCGAGCAGCTCTACAAGGACTCCAAGAAGACCTTCGACGCCGACCCGGAGTTTGCCGACCGCGCCCGTCGTCGTGTCGTCAAGCTGCAGAGTGGCGACGAGGAGACCCTGCGCATCTGGCGCACCCTCATTGACGTTTCTCTAGAAGGGTTCAACGTCAACTACGCCCGCCTGTCGGTGTTGCTAACTGACGAGGACCTCGCCGGTGAATCCACCTACAACGACGACCTGCCGAGGGTCGTCGACGAGCTTGAGGCCGACGGCCTGGCTGTCGAGGACAACGGTGCCCTGTGCGTTTTCGTCGAGGGCCAGGACGCCCCGATGATCGTCCGAAAGAACGACGGCGGTTTTGGTTACGACGCCACCGACCTTGCGGCCATCCGTCGCCGGGTCGGCAAGCTCAAGGCCGATCGCATCATCTACGTCACCGACGTCCGTCAGAGCCACCACTTCGAGGTGCTGTTCAAGGTCGCTCGGATGGCTGAGTTCCTGCCCGACGATGTCGAGGCCCAGCACGTTGGCTACGGGATGGTTCTTGGCCCCGACGGTCGTCCGTTCAAGACTCGCGACGGGGGAACGGTCAGCCTGGCCAGTCTGCTCGACGAGGCTGAGACCCACGCTGCGCCGAATATCGCCTTGGCCGCCATCAAGTACGCCGACTTGTCGACCGGGTTGCAGAAGGACTACGTGTTCGACGCCGAGCGTATGGTGCAGACCACTGGTGATACCGGCCCGTACTTGCAGTACGCCCACGCCCGCGTCTCCCAGATCCTGCGCAAGGCGGCTGCCGAGGCGAACCCGAACGTCGACCCCGAGGCCGACCTGGAGTCCATGGTGTGGGGTCGCATCAGCGTTCTCGACGAGCCGGCCGAGCAGCAGCTGGCCCTGCTGTTGTCGCGCTTCGGTGAGGTTGTCGAGGTCGTCGCCAACGACCTGACCCCGCACAAGTTGTGCACCTACCTCTACGAGCTGGCTGGCGCCTATTCAGTCTTCTACGAGCAGTGTCCGGTGCTTCGTAGTACCGGTGAGGTGCGCGGGTCCCGCCTGGCTCTGTGCGCCGCCACCCGTCGAGTCTTGGGGCGCGGTCTGGACTTGTTGGGTATTGACGCTCCCGACCGAATGTGATCATTGTACGTTCTGACGATGTGAATGCCGCGGCCCATTGTGGCCGCGGCATTCACGTTTGCGGTGCGGTGGGAAAAGGTATGTATTGCGCGGTATATGGGCTTTTCACAGATGAGGGTGTCGAGGCCCTCAATCCGCGAGTACCTGCTAGTCCTCCTCGGGGCGAGCGAAGAACACTCCCTCCGCTGTGGTACGTATGACCCGCGCCGCCCGCACAAAATCTGGATACGAATCATATATGTCTCGACGCGCATAGTTCACCGCTGACACAAGAGCATCGTCGTCAATCATCGGCTCCGCTTTCGCGTTCCCGCAGTTGACATACTCAGGCGAAAAAATGCGACAGGCCATCTCTGTCATCATCATGGCCACATCCTCATCATTCTCGTCCACATTGGCCGGTGATCTCCCCATTGCCACAAGGCGAAACAAATTCTTCTGCTTGGCGTACTCATCCGCGCTGACGTCCACGCGGAGATGACCCTGCGGGGCCCAGATAGAGGCGATACCCCCGTCGGCCACGAGACTTCGGACCAACTCATGCTCGGTAGCCAATTGTGTGGCTAACGCCGCCCGTTTCGAGTCTGCGGTGAATCGCCATTCGCTCAACTCAGGATAAAAACCACCCACCTGGCTACACCACTCAACCACGCGCGCAGCAACATCCTCCATCCCCGGAGAAGATGGCCGCCAAGCACACTCTAGTGACCACATCAAAGATCATCTCCTTTTCACGGAAACGTGATTATCGAATACAAGGATATGACTGATCTTAATCTTCATAGGAACCAACCGACGCGCCGCCTCAGCAGCCGTCAGCCCGGCCTGCGATCTGCAGCTCATAGGCGCGAGAATCCGCGGGTCGATATTGCGAGTGCAATGGTGGATAACGCCCGCAGTATTGGGTGGGCATACTCGATCAAGTCGCGCATAGGAGTTGAGCCCTCACACTGTTCCCAGGGGGTAGTGTGAGGGCTCAGCTACGCAAGGTCCATCTCATCGTCGGGCTTGGAACTCCTTGTACGGCAGAGCACGTGTCCATCCGTGATTGGCGCCAGACGTACAGGCGGTCCAAGGGCCGATGATGGGCAATAACAAAAGGCGTCGACGGTCCAGCGGGCCGCCGACGCCGAGTAGCGTGAGGTGCGTCGCTCAGGCGCTGCCGCCAGCAGTGAAGATGTCGCGAGAGATCTTCTCCAACTGGGCACGCAACTCCTCGAGTTCCTGCTGGGCCTTGTCAAGGGCGGACTTTGGATTCGATCACGCAGATCAACCATGACGGCGACAAGGTCGCCGCGCAGACACAGCGGCTGTGGGTCGACGCGCTGGGTGAGCTTGCTCGCGTCGATCAGGACAGCGTGTGGTGGGACTCGTCGTCGTTCATGCCGACGCTGGTCCAGTACGGGGCGCGCTCGGTGGTTACCGAGGCTGGTATCACTGGCATGGTCGATGGCCCTGACGCCTCGTGGCTTCCGCCGCAGTGGTCGGCGCGTGACCACGGCGGCAACCCGATGGATCCGTGGGCGGTCGCGACGAACGTGGGGGTGTCTGCTCAGGGGTCGTTGCTGGTCCAGGGCATGGAGTGGATGCAGGCGCGTGTCTATGATCCGGCCACGCGTGGGTTTTTGTCGACTGATCCGTTGCCGGGTGTGGCTGGTGCCGGCTGGTCGGGTAATCCGTATGCGTTTGCCGGTAATGATCCGGTTAATTTTTCTGACCCGTTAGGGCTTCGCCCGCTCACTGATGAAGATCTTAAGGGTTATCGCGATGCGGCCCGGTCTCCGTTGGCCAAGGCTGCCGATGCTGCTGGTGGCTGGTTGAAGAACAACTGGGAATACGTTGCTGGTGGCGCGATGGTTGCTGCCGGTGGTGTGCTCATGGCCACGGGTGTGGGCGGGCCGCTGGGCGGTGTCTTGCTGGGTGCTGGTATCGACACGATCGCGCAGAAAGCTACCACGGGGTCTGTCACGTGGGGCGAGGTTGCGGTCTCGGGTGCTGCCGGCCTGGTCGGTGGCGGGTTGGGGGCTGCAGCTGGCAAGTGGGCCGCCGGTAAGGCGGCGACGTGTCTGGGTAAGAACGTGGTTTCTGGTCTGACGGAAGGTGCTATCGACGGTGGTATCGGCCAGGCTGGGGCCTACTGGGCCGGCCCTGGCCCCCATACCCTGCGTGGCGGTTTGAAGGCTGTGGCGGTCGGTGCTGCTGGTGGGGGCCTGGTGGGTGGTGGCGCGGGTGCCCTGTCCACGGTGACCGATGTGTCCCGGCACGGCTGTTTCGTGGCCGGTACCCAGGTGTTGATGGCTGATGGCACCTCGAAGAACATCGAAGATGTTGTTGCCGGTGACATGGTCGCCGCGTACAACCCGGAAACGGGCCAGGCTGAGCCCGGTGAGGTCACTGACACCTACATTCATGACCAGGTCGCGACCTGGCAGGTGACGACTGAGTCGGGCACGGTGACCACCACCGCCGTGCACCCGTTCTACGTCGAGGGTAAGGGCTGGGTCGAGGCCCAGGATCTACGTGCCGGCGACCAGCTCTACGACGAGACTGGTAGTCTCGTGACGGTCGTGTCGATCCAGGCCACCGGCGAGATCGCCACGGTCTACAACGTCACAGTCAAAGACCTGCACGACTACTACGTAGCCGCCGACAGCAGCTGGGTCCTAGCACACAACGGAACCGCTACCGGTTGTGGTCTCGGTGGGCCTGGGGAGTGGGGGCCATCGAAGAATCACGGCAGTGCGAATGCTCGAGCCTATGAGTTGCAGATCACGGGTCGGCCTGAAGGCTACTGCGGCGTGTCGTTAGTTCTTGAATGGTTGTGGTTTGGGAGAATCGGTCATGGCCAATTCTCCTGCCCCGGCGTTGGGTCTTCGTGTGGGTGATCGTGAGCGTCTGGAGTCGTTGACGCGGTCGCGAACGGCGGAGGCGGGTGCGGTGCTGCGGGCCAGGATCGTGCTCGCTGCCGCGGACGGCGTTGCGAACGACCGGATCGCCGAGCAGCTACAGGTGTCGAAGAACACGGTGCTGGCCTGGCGGCGTCGTTATGGCGAGCGGGGCATGGCCGGGTTGGCCGATGCGCCCCGCTCGGGCAGGCCCCGGCAGCTGGACCACCGCCAGATCGTGGCCACGACATTGAAGCCCCCGCCGAAGAAGTACGGGGTGACGCACTGGTCGAGCCGGCTGCTCGCTGCTCATCTGGGGGTGGGGAATGCGACGATCGCCCGTGCATGGCGCGAATACGGGGTCCAGCCGTGGCGCAGCGGCACGTTCAAGTTCTCCACTGACCCTGAGTTGGTGGCCAAGGTCACCGACGTCGTCGGGCTCTATCTGGCGCCACCGGAGAATGCTGTGGTGTTGTGCGTGGACGAGAAGTCCCAGATCCAGGCCCTGGACCGCACCCAGAAGACCTTGCCGATGCAGCCCACCCAGATCGAGCGTCGCACCCATGACTACGTGCGCCACGGCACGACCACCTTGTTCGCGGCGTTGGACATCGCCACCGGGCACGTGACCGGTGCCTGCAAACCCCGCCACCGACACCAAGAGTTCCTGGCGTTCTTGAAGCAAGTCGCCCGTGCCTATCCCGACCAGCAGCTGCACTTGGTGATGGACAACTACGCCACCCACAAACGCGTCGAGGTCCGTGACTGGCTCGCCGCCAACCCGCGGATCCACGTCCACTTCACCCCCACCAGCGGCTCATGGCTGAACCTGGTCGAGGTCTGGTTCGGGATCATCGACAAGCAAGCCATCCGCCGCGGAGTGTTCCCGTCGGTCAAGGACCTCAACGCGAAGATCCGGGCCTTCGTCAACGGCTGGAACGACCGCTGCCACCCCTTCGTCTGGACCAAAACCGCCAACGAAATCCTCACCAAAGCCAACCGTCCAACAACTTCAAACACGGGGCACTACTATGTCAATGGTGTCGAGTTTGACGGTTTCCAGAATGGAGAACTCCTTGATGCCAAGGGGCTCGGATATGCGAACCTAATACCCGCGAAGTGGAGTACGGCTGCTAAACAGCTCAGGGAAACGGCCCGGCGCCAGCTAAAGGCGGCGGGGTCAACGCCCATCCATTGGATATTTGCCGAAGAAGAGGCTGCTCGGGAGGCGCGTGAGATCATTTCTGCGAAGATTAATATCAGTCATGTGCCTTGTATTCGGTAGTTTCGTTGTTGTGAGCAGGAGATGATGTGTGATGTGGTCATTGAGGTGTGGTTGGCGGCCGTCTTCGTGGGAGATGGAGGATGTTGCTGCGCGTGTGGTTGAGTGGTGTAGCCAGGTGGGTGGTTTTTATCCTGGGTTGAGTGAATGGCGATTTACTGCAGGTTCGAAGCGGGCGGCGTTGGCCACACCAGTGGTGACCGAGCACGAGTTGGTCCGACGTCTCGTGGCCGACGGGGGCTTGGCCTCTATCTGGGCCCCGCAGGGTGATCTCAGCGTGGACGTCAGCGCGGATGATTATGACAAGCGGAAGAATTTGTTTCGCTTTGTGGCAATGGGGAGCTTACCGGGTGCCGTGGACGAGGATGATGAGGGTGTGGCCATGGCGATGGCGGAGATGGTCTGTCGTATTTTTTCGCCTGAGTATGTCAACTGCGGGAAAGAGGAATTGGAGTTGATGCTTGACGGCCGTGCTCTTGTGTCAGCGGTGAACTATGCGCGGCGCGGCAGATATGATTCGTATCCGGATTTTGTGCGGGCGGCGCGGGTCATACGCACGACAGCGGAGGGAGTGTTCTTCGCTCGCCCCGACAATGACTAACAAGTACTCGCGGAGTGAGGGCCTCGACCTGTCTTGAGCCCACAGAGGCCATTGCGACAATCATCGTTTCGGCGCGGTGACCGTCCCTGCTCGCTGCTCGGCTGCGAAAAGTTCCTCATGATTCGACCGTGAGAAGTCGTTATCTCAGGTGGATATTTACCGAAGACAGGGCTGTTTCAGAGGTGCGTCGGCTGGGTCCTGCGAAGATTAAGATCAGTCATGTCCCTTGTATTCGGTAGTTTCGTTTGTGTGAACAGGAGATGATGTGTGATGTGGTCATTGAGGTGTGCGTGGCAGCTATCTTCTCCGAGAATGGAGGAGATCGCTGCACGTGTGGTTGCCTGGTGTAACCAGGTGGGTAGTCTTTATCCTGAGTTGAGCGAATGGCGATTCACTGCAGACTCGAAGCGGGCAGTGTTGGCCACACCAGTGGCTATTGAGCAAGAGTTGGTCCGACGTCTCGTGGCCGAAGGAGGCTTCGCCTCTATCTGGGCCCCGCGGGGTGATCTCAACGTTCACCTCGACTTGGATACTTATGCGGAGCGGGAGGACCTGTTTCGCCTTGTGGCAATGGGAAGCTTACCGGGCGTCGTGGACGAGGACGATGAGGATGTGGCCATGATGATGACAGAGATGGCCTGTCGCATTTTTTCGCCTGAGTATGTCAACTGCGGGAGGGCGGACTTGGGGCCGAGGCTTCTAGACGGTTCTATTTTATCGGCGGTGAACTATGCGCCGCGGGACGCATATGATTCGTATCCGGATTTTGTGCGGGCGGCGCGGGTCATCCGTACCACAGCGGAGGGAGTGTTCTTCGCTCGCCCCGACAATGACTAACGGTCTATGAATCGCCCCGGGATGTCCGGAGATTCTGAGCTTTCGGAAGGTTGGAGTCATGGCAGGCAATACGAACGAGCGCTATCCCGCTGAGCTGAGGGCCCGGGCGGTGCGGATTATATTACGAGACCTGCCCGAACTATGACAGAGATTGGCCGCCCGTGTGTCTCGGTGGCGCCGGACCGGTTGTGGGTTGGCTGGCCGGGACCGAGTTGATCAAAACCCGGGGCAGTCCAATGCGTGTGGAGGTGGTTCATTCGTCCCGCCGTTCGATCCCACCCAGGAACGGACTCAATAATGACTGTTGGGGAGTTTTGTACTCCTGCCCGTGGCGCGATCGGATTGAGGCTTAGACTGAGCATCAACACAATGTCAGCGTCTGGACGAATTACCGCTCAGACAAGTTTGGGAAAGGATGGATTGTCGTGGCATTCAATTTGAAGAGTCGTCATTTGTTGTCGCTGGCACATCACAGCACCGAAGAGATCGAATTCCTTGTCCGACTCGCTGCGCAGCTCAAAGAGGCCAAATACTCCGGGACCGAGCAGCCCATGCTCGAGGGGAAGAACATCGCTTTGATCTTCGAGAAGGCGTCGACGCGGACTCGGTGTGCGTTCGAGGTGGCGGCCCATGATCAGGGTGCGCATGTGACGTACCTCGGCCCGAGCGGATCCCACATCGGTCACAAGGAGTCCATGAAGGACACTGCCCGAGTGCTGGGACGCATGTATGACGGCATCGAGTACCGCGGATTCCACCAATCCGTCGTGGAGGAGTTGGCCGAGTACGCTGGCGTCCCCGTCTTCAACGGCCTGACCGACGAGTTCCACCCCACTCAGATGCTCGCCGACGCCCTGACCATGCTGGAGCACGCTCACAAGCCCTTCCATCAGATCAAGTTCGCCTACGTCGGTGACGGCCGCAACAACATGGGCCGTTCCCTTTTGTTGCTGGGCGCCAAGCTCGGCATGGACGTCAGGATCGGAGCCCCGGAGGGTCTGCAGCCTGACTCGGAACTCGTCGAGCAGTGCCAGGAGTGGGCTGAGGAGTCCGGTGGCAAGGTGCTCGTCACGGCATCTGCTGAGGAAGCCGTCCGTGACGTGGACTTTATTCACACCGATGTGTGGGTGTCGATGGGCGAGCCGGTGGAGAGTTGGGGGGAGAGGGTTGACACCCTCATGCCGTTCCAGATCAACGATGACCTCGTCGCGGCTGCCAACAACCCACGCGTCAAGGTCATGCACTGTCTGCCGGCATTCCACAACAGTGAGACGACGGTGGGTGCCGAGATCGCTGAGACCTACCCGCAGCTGGCCAATGGCATCGAGGTCACCGAGTCGGTCTTCGAGTCCCCGGCGTGCATCGCCTTTGACCAGGCGGAGAACCGCATGCACACCATCAAAGCGGTCATGGTCGCCTCCCTGGCTTGACGGTGGGACGGGAGGAAGAACCCATGAGAATCTTGGTTGCATTGGGCGGCAATGCTCTGCTGCGACGTGGTCAACCCATGACGGCAGAGAATCAGCGCGCCAATGTGAGGATTGCGGCTGAGCGGATCAAGGAGGTCGCCGTCGACCATGAGGTCGTCGTGGCTCACGGCAACGGCCCCCAGGTGGGGCTGCTGGCCTTGCAGTCGACGGCCTACCAGGAAGTCGGCATCTATCCGTTGGACGTGCTGGGCGCAGAGTCCCAGGCCATGATCGGTTACATGATCGAGCAGGAGCTCGGCAATGTCATGCCCAAGGAGCAACAGATCGTCACCATGATCACGATGACGGTCGTCGACGCCGATGATCCAGCCTTCGACAACCCCACCAAACCGATCGGTCCGGTCTACGACAAGGAGACTGCCGAAAAGTTGGCAGCCGAGAAGGGGTGGTCCATCGCCGCTGACGGTGAGTATTTCCGCCGGGTGGTGGCCTCCCCGCAGCCGCGCAACATTGTCGAGCAGAAGGCCATCCGTCAGCTGGTCGATTCCGGTGTCCTCGTCGTGTGTGCTGGTGGCGGTGGCATTCCCTGCGTGTTCGATGAACAGGGCAACCTTCACGGCGTTGAGGCTGTCATCGACAAAGACTTGGCTTCGGCTGAGTTGGCGGTACGAGCTGAGGCTGATCTGCTCGTCATTGCCACCGACGTTGACGGCGTCTACGAGAACTGGGGCACCCCCGATCAGGCGTTCATCAAGGAGATGCGCGCTGAGGACGCCCTGAATGCGAGGTTTGCGGCGGGGTCGATGGGGCCGAAGGTACGGGCAGCCTGCAATTTCGCCCTGGCTACCGGAAAGCGTGCCGTCATTGGCTCCCTTGAGGACATTCGCGGGCTTGTTGACGGCACCTGTGGGACGGCGATCGTCTCTGACTCACCCGGAGACGTCGAGCTTCACTGATCAGTTCACGCACGAGTGCCGCAGACGTGGATGTCTGCGGCACTCGTGACAATTATGGACGTTCCTCGATGGTTCGGGCGTCGACGAGGTTGAGTCTCATGATCTTTCCGATCAGGCCACGCGCAGTAAACAACACCGAGATGGCCTCGACGACCAGGACGGTTGTTCCGATAGTCGCCAGGATGCTGAATCTGGTGTTGGCGAGCTGGGAGCACATGAAGGCCACACCGATGACGAGGCTGTGACGTCGGCCTGCGGGTAGTCCACGGGGTGTGGTCCAGGCCAGGTGGGCCGTCCCCATCCCGGGAGAGACGCCGAGGCGTCCAGCCATGGCAATGATGACGTAGACGAGGTTGAGAGCCGCGAGAAGCGGTGTCCCGCAGGTTTCCATGGCGTCTTCGGCGGCAGTCTTGTTCTCGGGGTTGTTGTAGAGCAGGACCATGCCGATCGCGGCTGTGATGCCCATGGCTGCGATGTCGATGAGGACGACCCACCAGACGTCAATGAGGAGGGCGAGGAACCGCCGTCCTTTGGTGACTGCGCGCGACTTGTCGGCTTGCTTCTCCATCTTCTCGGGGGTTTGCGAGAAGTGTGGGGCAAAAGTCGTGGTGAGGACGCCGAAGATGCCGCCAAGGGTGTTGGTGATGAGGTCGTTGATGTCAGCGACGCGGTATTGGCAGTTGGATATGAACCAGTTTCCGGTGTACTGGGTGAGCTCGATGACTAGGGAGGTTCCGAAGCCGAACAGCACCGCGCTCCAGGGGCGCATCCGGAGCAGTCGGACTGCGTAGAAGCCCAGTGGAAGGAAGAGGGCGACGTTGAGCACCATTTGCATCATCGAGGAGCTGGTGAGCACCTCCATGACGGGTGCACCGGCGAAGTGGTGGGCCATGTCACGGAAGTACTCGGTGGGATCGAGGATGAAGTGACGCGGATGGGATGCGCAGTATTCATCGGACAGTGGCGGCACTGGGAAGATCGTGTAGGCGATGAGCGCGCTGACATACACGAAGTTGGTGAAGATCAGCACCATCCGTCCGAGAGAGGGTGCGCCGAAGCGCCTGAACTGGTGGATGAGCACGGGGACGAACGCGACGACGCTGATGCCTACGCCAATGAGCACCGAGATGAGTGATTTTTCGAGCATGGGGCCTTCCGATGATGAGCGATGGTCAATATTGCAGGTCGAGGTGTCGTCGCGCATCCTCCTGCGGGACGAAAACCGAGTCCGACATGGGTTATGGCCTAAGGCTCGAGTTGATGAGGCTGATATGGTAATGAGAACCAGTCTCAGAAATACTCGAGTACGACGAACAGGAAGATTATGAAGGTCAGGAACTCCTTGCGAGCCCTCAAGAATCAGCCCGGCTCCCAGGTGGTGCGCCGCCGTGGCCGCGTTTATGTCATCAACAAGAAGACCCCGCGGATGAAGGCTCGTCAGGGCTGAAACGGTGCAGGTACCCCGGCGACGGCCGGAAATGAGTGATCGCCCGTCTCAATCTGAGGCGGGTGATCACTGTGTCACGACATTATTGCGCGCGTGTCGTGGTGGCCTTCGTGTCGACGAGATGAAGATGCATGACCTTGGCTATGATGCCCCGCTCGTCCCACAGCACCGAGACGGCCTCAAGGAACAGGATGATGATGCCGATCGACGCGAACATGCCAACCCATGTCTTGCCGAGAACCGAGAGGATGAAGGCCGCACCGATGACGGAGGTGTGAACTCGTCCAGACGGGTGCCCATCCGCGTCAACCCACGCGAGATGCATGGAGTCGGTTCCCGGTGAGAAACCGAAGCGTCCTACCAACGAGACGATGGCGTAACCGATACTGATGGCCAGGAGGAGTGCGGTGCCGATCGGTTTGGTGGCCGACTCGATGGCCGGCTTGTGAGCGATATCGCTGAGCTCGTACAGCGCGGTGCCGGCCACGAAGAGGCCCCATCCGATCCCGTTGAGGGCGCCCACGCACAGCGCATCGATGAGCAGGGCGCAGAATCGCCGCCCCCGTGTTGCCGGCCTGGACTCACCTGCGCTCCCTGTGAGGCTTAACGACTTGCGCTCCTTGCGAGTTTTGATGATGAGGGTAGGGATAAGGAGGACCACGAGAATGGCGATGGCAATGAGACCAAGCATGAGCTGTTGGTGGGTCATGATGTCCTTCCTTGTCATGGGGGCGATGACCGGTATGGCATCCACCCTGCCAAAGGTGCGGGTCATCAGACATCGTGCTGTGGTACCAAAAGCGAGTGGTACACGGGTTTGACTGTATCGGTGCCAGGAGACACAACGATCGCCCATCCTTTCCGGATAGGCGATCGTGGCTGTGATGCAGGATTACTGAGACCTCAGTCGTCGTCATTGGCCTCTTTGGCAGCCTCGACGACAGCCTCCTCGGTGACATCGGGGTGCTCCAAGCGCCACTGAGCCTGCCAGGCCGCGCCGATGATGCCAGCCCGGTTGAACAGCTGGGCCGGGACGATCGGGGTCTCCAACTTGAGGTACTTGAAGAACTTCTCGTGATCCTTGGAAACGCCACCTCCGACGACGAAGAGGTCGGGGGAGAAGAGCATCTCGACGACCTCGTAGTAACGCTGCAGGCGCTTGGTCGCCCAATCCTTGTAGGACATCTTCTTGCGGTCCTTGACCGAGGAGGCGGCGCGCTTCTCGGCGTCATGGCCGTCGATCTCGAGATGGCCGAGCTCGGTGTTCGGCAGCAGGATGCCATTGTTGATGACAGCAGACCCGATGCCAGTGCCCAGGGTGGTGAGGATGACGACGCCCGGGACACCCTTGGCTGCACCGTAGTGGACCTCACCCAGGCCAGCGGCGTCTGCGTCGTTGAGGACGGTCACGGGGCGGCCGAGGGCCTCACTGATGTAGTCCTCGGCGTGCAGGCCGGCCCACCCCTGGTCGAGGTTGGAGATGAAGGGGATGACGCCGTGGCGTGCCGGGGCGGGGAAGGAGATGCCAACCGGTCCGTCGCCAATGGTGGGGGCGAAGTTGTCGACGATCTCGCGCAGCACGGCGACGACGTTCTTCGGGGACGACTTACCAGGGGTGGGGATGCGAAGTCGCGGTTCGGCAAAGTCTCCGATGTCGAGGTCAACCGGGGCTCCCTTGATCCCGGAGCCGCCAACGTCAATTCCCAGCACGTTGTTCATGGTTGACAAGCGTAGTGGTTGCCAGTGGGAGGAGTGGTGGCGCAGAGGGCAGATGGCTATTGACCGTGAGCGGTATTGGCGGTGGAGTCCGTTCTGACGCCGTGGGGTCGAGCCGGGATGTCGGGCGACCTTGCACCGATGGGTTCGTCGGAGGAGACAGCAGGTGCGGTCGCCGGGTGCTCCGTCGGGGACAGCTCTCGAGCGCGTGCGGCACGGGTGCGGTCCATCTGCCCCATGACGAAGGTCCGGGCATCAGAGGCGTCGAGGTGGGAACACGACACCGTCACCGGACCCGACGAGGTGTGCACGTAGACGTCAGCGAGGCCCAGTCGACGCTGCAGCGGCCCCTGTGCCAGCCGTACTGACTGCGATCGGGCATGCGGGACGATGCTCAGGGTGCGGTTGAACAGCCCCTTTCGGGTCACGACGACCTCGTCGTCAAACCCCCAGGCAAGGACCTTCCGGTCAAACCAGCGGAACCACCGGGCACGTTTCGGAATGCCGTTGAGGCGCACCGAATACAGCCGAAACCCCGGCCACAGTGCGTCGAGGGCGGCGCGAACCTGCTCGTGGTCACCAATGGGCAGCAGAACCGTTGACTGTTCGACATCCGACAGCCCGGCACCGCCGAGCACCGTCATTGTGATACGAGAGACTCCGAGTGGACGCCACAGCAGCGGAGTAGACACCTCCACTGCCTGCACCCTGCGTACCGGAACAGTGCGCGTCGTCAGGCTGGTGAGACCGTGGACAGCTTTGAGCGCACCTGCCGACCTCAGCAGACGGAACTTCCACGCGGCGTCGAGCTGCTTCCACACCACACCGACCATGGACAGCAGCAACGCAAGGATGGCGGCAATGCCGAGAGGCTGATGATCGACGACGCTGAAAACGATCGACGCGATGAGAGCCAGTACTTGGAACACGAAGGTCATTGACAAGAACCCGGCGATGAGGGCTCGCTTGGCGGTGACGTTGACGATTTCGTGCTCGTCGCGGCGCTGGTCCCACCATTGAGATCCGACGCCGTCACCTACCGCATCAGTATGAGACTGAGCGATCTCGTGGCGTGCCCGCGAGATGAGCAGGTCGCGCAACTCATAGGCCTCGCCGCGTTTCAGGAACTCGATCTTCTTGGAGTTGGATGCGCCGACGTCGATGTTGAGGCTTGCCAGACCGACGATCCGGGCGGCAAAGGGCTGGACGACGTCGATTCCCTGAATCTTGGACAAGGCCAGCCGGTCGGATTCGTGGGTGATGAAGCGGTGCTCGATGCGCACCTCGTCCTCGTCGATGTGGAACCTCGTGGTCGCCCACACGAAGGCTCCCACAATGACCTGCAGGATCGCCACGACGACGATGATGCTTCCGCCGATTCCCAGTTCGCGGACGGACAATGACCGCAGGTCCTTGCCGTCCTCGAGCAACTGCTTGAACAGGATGAAGGCTGCGGCTGCGATGACCATCCAGCCACGCACCAGCGGGGTTGCCCAATGGGGGCGTCTCTCCAGCGTTCTCTCGGGTTCGGGCTGGGGTTGCTCGATTACCGGGGCGGGCGGAATGGTGATGTCGCGTCGATCCCCGTCGAGGGGTCGTTCCTGCGGGGTCACAGGGCCGCGTCCTTCTCCTCGGCCATCTCCGTGATTCGGTCGCGCAGGGCCTGGGCTTCCCCGGCTGGCAAACCGTCAAGCGAGGCGTTGGTCGCCATGGCAGCGGTGACCAGTTCCACCGAGGCCACGCCCCAGTGGCGGTCGACGGGGCCAGCCTTGATTTCAACGGCCTGCATTCTGCCGTAGGGAACGATGACCATGTGACGGAACCACGGCCCGGAACGGATGCACAGGTCGCTTCCGCGTTCGCACCAGCCCATGGCTGCGACGACGGCTGGCATCCGCGAGAATCGCCATCCGGTGAAGGCCAGGCCGACGACCGCCGCGATGACACCGGCCCACCAGGTGACGAAGATCCCCAGCACGACGGCGAGGGCGACCGTCAGGATGCCCCAGGTCAGACAGACCATGAGCCTCTTGACGGTCACGAATTTCGGGGAGACCGGATGCCATTCGCCTCCGGGAGGGCTGAAGAGTTCGTCCACGTCATAGGACCCTAACAAGGGATGATGTCAGCCCCAAAGCATATTTTGGGGCTGACATCATCCGCGTGCATGCCATGGCGACTTCATGCACGCTCACCATCGGGGTGACGAATACCCCACGAACGAGGACTCGTCGAAGATCGGGGTCCGCTCCCAATCTCACCGACCACCGGTGGCGTGGGCATTGACCTCGTAGGAGGTGTTGGTGGCCTCGAAGAAATTGACCAGCTGGAGGGTGTCATTGGCCGTGGCCATCCATTTCGCCGGGTTGGCGACGCGGTACTCCGGCTCGAACCCGAGCTCCTCCAGACGACGATCTGCCAGGTACTTGACGTAGTCATTGACGTAATCAGCATTCATTCCGAGGATGCCGCGGGGGAGCATGTCGCGGTTGTACTGCTCCTCCATGGACACCCCCTCGACGATCATGTCGTGGATCTCGGTCGCGAACTCCTCGGTGGCGACCTCCGGGTTCTCCTCCAACACCGTCAGGATGAGGTTCATGCCGAATTTCAGGTGGAGGGACTCGTCGCGGACCACCCAGTCGATGAGGGAGCCGAAATTGCGCAGCAGGTTTCGCTGTCGGAAGGACAGCGCGACCATGAACCCGGAGTAGAACCAGATGCCTTCGAGAATGATGTTGTAAGCCACCAGGTTGCGCACGAAGTCCTGCTTGCCCTCGACAGTGGTGATGTCGAGGGTCTGCTCGGTCATCCGCTTGATGAAGGCCACCTCGAAGGACTCCTTGCGGGCCATCGACGGGACGTGGACGTGGGAGCGGTAGGCCTCGTCGCGGTCGATCGGGAAGGTCTCGAGGACATACTCGAATGCCATGCAGTGGTTGGCCTCCTCCCACATCTGCTTGGCCAGGTAGAGGTGGCACTCGGCCGCATTGACGTAGGGGTAGACCCCGAAGGCCAACGCCTTGTTGACCAGCAGCTCGTTGGGGTTGAAGTAGCTCATGAGGTGGGTTAAGGCATGGTGCTCATCAGGAGTCATCCGGCTGAAGTCGGCGAGGTCCTCATCGAGCTGGATCTCGTTGGGGAACCACGTGTTCGCCACGGCCTGGTTGTAGAGGTCGTAGGCCCACGGGTAGATGACGGGCTTGAGCAGCAGCCCTTCGTGGATTCCGGATCCAAGGATCATGGTGTTCTCGCATTCAGTGGGGGGAACGGTCGTCGGTCACTGGCAAGACTCGCACTGCAGGCGTTCCTGGGGGTCCACCGGGCAGGAGGTGCCGTCGACGAGATCGAGGGCCACGACGGGTTCGGCGTCGAGTGCCTCGGTCAGGGGCTTTTCGATGGTCGTGGTGCTGGTGTCACGTCGTGCTGCGGTGGCGAACCCACGACGAGGACCGTTGCGATGTCCGGCAGCCTTGTTGACCGCCACCGTTGACTGCTCGGCGGTGTGACGGGGCAGCATGTGGAGGTAGTAGGTCGTCTTGACGCCCATCCGCCATGCTGCGGTGTAGAGGTCCTCCATGTCACCGACCGACCGGGAGGCCAGGTAGATGTTGCGGCTGATGGCCTGGTCCACCCACTTCTGCGCCCTGGCGGCCACGTTGAGGTAGGCCATTGGATCCAGGGTGAAGGAGGTGCGGTACAGACGTCGCAGAGATGCCGGGATGGCCTTGATCTCGCTGGGATCCCCCTGACGGCGCAGCAATTCCTCGCGCACCTTCTCCCACAGCCCGAGGTCCTTGAGGTCGGCCACCAGGTTGCGGTTGACCTCGAGGAACTTCCCGGCCGAGGTGGCTCGGGAGAACATCTGGGAGAACTGCGGGTCCAGACCCGGCGTCGTGCCAGCGACCAGGCCGATCGACGCGGTCGGGGCGATGGCCATCAGAGTGGCGTTGCGCATCCCGTGACTCACCTTGGTACGCAGCCCGTCCCAGTCCATCCTCGTCACTCGGTCGACGTCAACGGGAATGCCACGGTCGCGCTCCAGGAGAGCCAGGGTGTCGACCGGGACCATCCCCTTCGACCAGCCGGATCCTGCGAACATCGGGTACGAGCCACGCTCGGTGGCCAGATCAGCGGAGGTGTCGATGGCGTGCCAGCTGATGAATTCAATGACCCGGTCGACGATCTCGCAGGCCTCGGGGGAGTCGTAAGGAATCCGCACCTGCTCGAGCATGTCCGTCAGCCCCATGACGCCCAGGCCGATGGCCCGGTTCTCCACGTTGGATCGCTCGGCCTGAGGCACCGCCGAAGCGGTGATGTCGACGAGGTTGTCGAGGTGGCGCACCGCCAGCCGAGTGGTGGCGGCCAGTTGGTTCCAGTCGATGCGACGTTTCCCGCGCGGCCCGACGAGGTGTCCGGCGAGGTTGACCGAAGCCAGGTTGCACACCGAGGTGTGGTCGCGGTCCTGGGGCAGGCAGATCTCGGTGCACAGATTCGAGGAGTGGATCGTCCCGGTGTTGCTGTTCAACGCGCGGGTATTGACGCTGTCCTTCCACGTCAACCACGGGTGGGATGTCGTCTGCAGACTCACCAGGATGGCTCGGAACTGTTCGCGGGCCGTGGTGCGGTGGAAACGCTTGATGTGGCCGGCCTCGGCCTCGGCGATGTAGTGGGCGTAACGCTTCGAGAAGGCCGACCCGGTGAGCTCGGTGAGATCGGGGGTCTCGGCGGGGTCGAAGAGGTACCAGTCCTCGTCCTTGGCGACGCGTTTCATGAACTCGTCGGAGATCCACACCGCGGTGTCGGCGGTGCGGGTCCGCCGGTACGGGTCACCGGAGTTCTGCCGCAGATCGAGGAACTGCGGGAAGTCCATGTGCCAGTTCTCCATGTAGAAGCACAGTGCGCCGAGCTTTTTGCCTCCGCGGGAGACGGCCCGCAGCGTCGAGTCGATGGTGTGCATGAAGGGGATCGGACCGGTCGACGCAGTGTTGTCGGAGCGAATAGGTGACCCCTCGCAGCGCAGGTCGGACATCGACAGCCCGATGCCGCCGGTGCCCTTGGTGATCCACATGACGTCACGGATCGTCCGGGCGATGTGCTCCAAATCGTCCTCGGTGCGCATGACGAAGCAGTTGGACAGCTGACCAGCCGGGGTGCCCGCGTTGACAAGGGTGGATCCAGCCGCGAGATGACGCAGGTTACTCATCGAGTCGTAGAGGGCGAGGGCAGAGGAGGTGGGATCGTCCTCGGTGAGGCTGAGCCCCATCGCCACGCGCATCCAGAAGTACTGCGGTACTTCCAACGCTCGCTGGTCGGGGGTACGCAACAGGTAACGGTTGACCATGGTGCGCACGCCGGTGAAGCCGATGAGGTCGTCACGGATGGGATCAAGGGCCGTGGCGAGGGCGTCGAGGTCGAAGAGCCGCCCCAGTCGCTCGTCGAGGTGGCCGTCGGCGACGAGTTTGTCGATCGTGCGCGGGAAGCAGGCATGATGGAGGTCTCGCACCCGCTCGGGGCCGGCGTCACCGAGACCGTCGTGGGTGTCGCCGAACACCTCCTTGTACAGCTTCTTGACGGCGATTCGGCTAGCAATGGTGTCGAAGGCGGGGTCGTCCTTGGCATTGCCCAGAGCCACCTGGATGACGGCCTCGTCCAGGGCGTCGGTGGTGATCCCGTCGAACAGGGTGATCTCCACCTCGGCCTGCAGCAGGGTTGCCCGGGCAACGGCGTCGTCGAGCCCACGGGCTGAGTCAATGATGGATGCAGCGACTTCGTTGCCGTCGTAGGGGGCCAGGGATCCGTCGCGCTTGCGGACGCGGATGGTCGAGATGGGGTCGGCGCTCATTGCAATTCCTCCGTGCGATGCCGTAGGCACGCGACCGGGCGGAATGCGGCGGGGACACTGGTCCCCATGAACGCTGCGACACTTCCCGCGAGATCGCGAACCGGGCCCCGCGGTTGCGGGACCACACCTGGCAGGTCTTCGGACTCACGAGCACTTGTTGCCTACTGGCCGTCGCTTCCCATGCCGAAGCACAGTGCATGATGACGGCGGTCGTTCTCGTACACCGCTGCGGGGCAGCTCCGGATTCTCACCGGATTCCCTCTTGGCCCGTGCGAACACGGGAACCACGTGCACTCGCCACTATATGAACGCTGATCAATAAGAGTCAACACAAGATGTAGGGGCATTGAGCGTGTTGGACGTCTCACGGACGCACACCATGACGGCCCCCTGACGGCCGGCGGATTCATGACACCGAACACGCCGCCGTCACCGGGCTTCGTCGAGCGTCAGAAACGCTGAAACTCCCGACGTCCTCAGCGCCACGCTCCCCGGAATCTCGCCGGATGCCACGGGGCGTCCTCGTTGGGAACTCCCAACTCGTGGGCGGCGCGCAATGGCCAGTTGGTGTCCCGCAGAGCTGCCCGTCCGATCATGATGGCGTCGGCACTGCCCTTCTGGAGCAGCTCCTCGGCCAGCTGTGGGGTCCAGATCATGCCGACGGTGGCTGTGGGAATATCCGCCTCGGCGCGCACCCGAGCCGCCAGGTCAGCCTGGTAGGCCGGGGCGACGGGGATGGGGGCCGACGAATTGCCTCCTGAGGAGGCGTCGAGCAGATCGACCCCGGCTTTCGCGAAGCGCCGCGACAGTTCGACGGAGTCCTTCACCTGCCAGCCGTCGTCCCGCCAGTCAGTGACCGACAGGCGCGCCAGCAAGGGCATGTCTTCAGGAATGGCCCCACGCACAGCCTTCGCGACCTCCAACGGCAGGCGAACACGTCCGTCGAAGTCACCGCCCCAACCGTCGGTGCGGGTGTTGGACAGCGGCGAGAAAAACTGGTGCAGCAGGTAACCGTGGGCGCTGTGAAGTTCGACGGCGTCGAATCCAGCGTCCACAGCACGCGCGGCGGCGGCGCGGAAGTGGTCGACGACCTTCTCGATGCCGTTCTCGTCAAGGGCGTTGACGGGCAGGCCGACGTACTGCTTGCCGTCAGCAGGGGCGGTGGTCGGACCGACGGGAATCCAGCCGCCCTGCTCAGGGGGTACCACGCTGCCATGGAATCCCGGCCACCACTTCTCGGTGGAGGCCTTCCGGCCGGCGTGACCGAGCTGCACGGCGATCTTGCCACCAAGCTCGTGGACGGCATCAGTGACGGTGCGCCAGGCAGCCACTTGGTCGTCATTCCACAACCCGGTGTCAGCAGGGCTGATGCGGCCTTCGGGGCTGACCGCGGTGGCCTCGGCGACGATGAGGCCGAAGCCACCAGCGGCAAAGGACCCGTAATGGATGAGATGCCAGGTGCCCGGGATCCCGTCGTGAGAATCCACCGCGTACTGGCACATCGGTGGTAGCCAGGCGCGGTTGCGAACTGTCAGGCCACGGAGAGTGAGGGGCTGGAACAGCAGAGGTGACGTCATGACTCCATGACACCACGCGTTTCAACCTTCATCCCGTCAATCTCGACCGCCAGCCAGGTTGGCAGCCGTGTCAGACGTGGTGGTGGTAATTCGGCTTCCACTCGCGCACTGAGGTCACCTGGACAGCCGTCTTGGGGTAGGGGTCAGCCTCCAGCAAATGATCGAGAGCATCGCGGTCAGGCACGGTGTAGATAAGCACCGCTCCGCTGCCGTCAGCCAACGGGCCGGCATTGACGAGCTGGCCACGTTCGCGCATGACATCAAGGTTCTCCAGATGGGCCGGGCGCGCGGCCATGCGCTCCTCGGAATGGGCGGGATCATAATGGGTTTCGACGATGAAAACTGCCATGACCCAATGCTATTGGGACATGGACCGGAACTGAAGCGTTGAGAAGGCGTCGGACGTTGACGCGTCATCGTGCGGCATGGGATGCCCTGGGATGCCGCCACAGTGTCGGTGCTTGTCAGATGACGTTTCGGGAAATCAGGGTGGCAAACGTGCGCGGAACCGTCCCACGACGGGAACATTGGGCGCTCAAGATTTTGACACCAGCTCAGCCAACGGTGCACCAGCCGGTCGCAGCCGCGGTGGTGTCGTTGGCCCCAGCACGGATGAACTTGCGAGTCTGGTTGTTCGACAGCGCGTACCCGGTCTGCGGCTGGGCGGTGGACCGGGCGAAGATCGTGCCGGCGACCTTGCCGTCCGTCGTCAGCAGTGGCCCACCCGAGTTGCCCGGACGTACCGTGCCGCGCAGCGAGAGGATCTCGCGGACGACGGTGTCGGTGCCGTAAATGTTCTCACCCCGAGCCATGATCGACCCACGCACGGTGGCGGCCTCGAGGGTGTACGGACCATCAAGTGGGAATCCGGCGACGACCGTCGGATCACCATCCTTGACAGCCGACGCCATTGTCAAGGCTGGGGCATGAAGGTCGGGAACCGCCAACACCGCCAGGTCCATGTCCGGGTCGTAGGAGACGACGCGGGCTTGCAGTCGAGCCCCAGATCCGCCCACCTGCACGGTGACCTGGTTGGACCCGGCGACGACATGGGCGTTCGTCGCCACCCGGTGGCGAGAACTCACCCATCCGGTGCCCTCGGAGGCCCGATCACACCGTGGTGCCCGCGACCGCACCTTGACGATGGATTGAGCTGCGCGCCGCACTCCAGGAGTAGTGACGGTCTCGTCGTCGGGAGCCGGTGCGGGCAGGCTGGGAGCTTCGTCGGCGAAGACCTTCGGGAAGGTGTCAGCAGCTCGGCCGACCAGTCGGGCAGCGGCCTCGTTGACCTCATCCGGGATGACGCGATTGGTCTGGGTGATGACGGATGACTCGTCGATGGCCTCGGTCCATGACGGCGGCAGGATGGGGGAGAGGGCTGTCGCCGCCACCGTGACGACAAGTGCGGTTGCGATGACGTTGAGCACTGAGCCGCCGAAACGGTCCACGTTGCCCAACCCCACCGAGTTGAATGCGCGGTGGATGCGTTGGGCGATGTGGACGCAGATGCCCTGAATGATCTCGGCAATGACGAGGGTGATGCACACCCGCACCGCACCTGCGGCCAGCCAGGTCCAATTCTCGTCGAAGAACTGGTCAGCGACGATGCCGGAGGTCCACAGACCGGCCCACACCCCGAGGACCAACCCGATGAGGCTGGCCACTCCGACGACGGCCCCGCGCATCCACCCGGCCATGGCACGCATGGCGAGGTACACCACGAGGATGACGTCGAGGATGTGCGGCATGGCTCTCCCGTCGGAGGTGGGTGGACGAAGTGACGAATACAGCATCTCAATGGTGCCTTTTGAGGTGGCGATGAGCCAACGTAGGGGACCCGAACGCATTCGACTTCGCGGAATTCGTGGTTATTGGTAGCTTGACGTCATGAGTCATCACGATGGCGAGGATGGGGGCACGCCTGCCCATGACGCGGATTCTGTCCAGGACGATCTCGTCATCCTGCTCGACGACGACGGCAACCAGGTCGGGACCGCTCCCCGAGCGACCGTTCACAGCCAGCACACCCCACGACATCTGGCCTTTTCCTGCCATGTCCTTGACGTCGGCGGGCGAGTTCTGCTGACCCGACGAGCCCTGACGAAGGTGGCCTGGCCGGGGGTGTGGACGAACACCTGTTGTGGGCATCCGCAGATCGGCGAAACGATCATCGACGCGGCAGTGCGTCGCACTCACCAAGAGCTCGGCCTCGATCTCGATCCGCGTCGGATGCGCGTCGTCCTTCCTGGTTTTTCCTATCGCGCCACCGACGCTGGCGGCATTGTCGAGGACGAGCTGTGTCCGGTCGTCGTTGCCCGGTTGTCCCTTCCCGAGGAACTCGTCGAGTTGAATCCTGACCCGGACGAGGTCGAAGAGGTCACCTGGGTGGGCTGGCAGGACATGTACGGCCTGGCGCGATCGATGCCGGCCCTGCTGAGCCCCTGGGCGGTCGAGCAGATGCTCGAGTTCGGTCCGGAACTGCCCGTCGTGCGCTGAGCCTCACACCGAGGTCAGCACCTCGCCGTGATCTGGCCAGGCGGCCAGCATGGACGCCGACACATGGCAGACGACGAGACGTCCGGACGCGTCGACGGCGATGAGGCCTCCCGTGGCTGGTGCGCCGTCGGTGACTCGTGACGAGACCTCGTCGGTGAGGGCTCCCATGGCCGCGTGGTTGACGGGTTCACCTGCCAGTCTCATACGAGCATCCACCTCGTGGGCCACCACTCCCTGCAAGAAGGCCTCGCCGTCACCGGTGCAGGAGACGGCCACGACCCCATCCCGGGCGAAGGTACCGGCCCCGACGACCGGGGAATCACCGATGCGACCTACTGACGACGCGACGATCCCGCCCGTAGACGTCGCAGCAGCAAGATGACCGTGATAGTCCCGGGCGACCGCCCCGACTGTGCCATGCCTCGGGGCCTGGTGGCGTCCGGCAAGTACCCGTTCCAGCTGTTCCCGGCGAGCGTCAGTCACGAAGTATTCCGGGGGCTCGACCTCCAGACCCCAGCCTCGGCAGACCTGCTCAGGAGGGTCGCACAGCAGGACATGGGGCGACATGGCGAGGATGGCCCGGGCCAGACGAATCGGGTTGCGGGCATGACGTGAACAGCACACCGCCCCAGCACGCCCGTGGCCGGTCATGACGGCGGCGTCAGTCTCAACCGTCCCCTTCGCTGTGAGGACCCCACCTCGTCCGGCATTGAAGAGCGGATCGTCCTCCATCGCCACGACCGAGGCTGTGACGGCGTCAAGGGCTGGCCCACCAGCGTCAAGAACTGCCTGGCCGGCGTCGAAAGCGTGCCGTAAGGACAGCCGGAACCTCTTGGCATCCTCGCCGGTTCGGGGCGGAACGTTGCCTGCGCCACCGTGGATGACGAGAGTGGGGCCGAGCTGATCGACGACGTGACTGGTCATGCACAGAGCGTAGACGTCGAGGTGGCTTTCACGAGATGGTTGAGGGTCTGTCCACCGGTTTCGGAACCTGCTGTGGAACGACATCGATGTGTTTTCCCCAGCCATGAGGGTTATCCACAGGATTCCTGTGGATAACCCCTCGTCGTGGCAGGTGACATGTGGATGAACATGCCGCGACGAAGGCTCCAGCCGGGTGGAAAAAGGGAGCCAACGAGGGTGACAATAATGTTCACGGCGTGGAGGAGGGTTGTCCATGGTGTCGCGGGGCAAGGCCATCAAGACCGTCATCGCCGGCGGTGTCGGAGTCGCTGTGGTCGGGTTGTCGGTGACTGCCGCATGGCCGTCAGACCCGGGATTGCGAGCCGTCCCTGATCACCAACAGCTTGTCTCCAGGCCGATGTCCGCCGCATGGTCGGCGTCCTGGCCTGAGACGACCCAGCCGACCCCGAACATCACTCAGTCCTCGGCTCCTGTCAACCCTGGAGTCCTCGCCCCGGCAAAGGCTGCAACCCCGTCCCCGAGTCCGGCAGTGTCCAGGGTCGGCATGCCGACCGGGGTTCTGCTGTCGAAACCGCTCAACGGCCCGGTCACGTCACCATTTGGCATGAGGTTCCACCCCATCCTTCACGTCTGGAAGCTGCACACTGGCGTCGATTTCGGAGCTTCGTGTGGCACCCCGGTAGGTGCGTCAGCACCAGGAAAGGTCGCCTTCGCGGGCCCTGCGGGTGGGTATGGGAATCGGGTCGAGGTCGATCACGGCATGATCGCCGGCAAGCACGTCTCGACGACCTACAACCACCTGTCGGTGATCGGAGTAAAGGTGGGACAAAGGGCTGACGTCCACCAGGCCGTTGCCTTGTCCGGGACGACCGGGTACTCAACGGGATGCCACCTGCACTATGAGGTCGTCGTCAACGGACAGTTCACCGACCCGCTGCCGTGGCTCAATGGCAAGCCTGCTGTCGTGAATCTCGACAAACTCAAGCCCGTCAGGGGAGCGACCGTTCCTGCCGGTGAGTTGCATCATCCTGATCCGGTGCCGTCCACCCCGCACCCATCGGGTACCCCGAGCCGTCCGACCACGTCGAACAGTCCTTCCAAGCCCAGCTCCACGTCGGTCAGGCCCAGCGGAAAGCCGAGTGCTCCCACACCGTCTTCTGTCTCGACGACGACCCCTGGGAAGGCGCCGTCAACCAGCCCTTCACGGCCCGGACCCACGACGGAGCCGGCACCAGGGCAGCCGACCTCGTCACAGAAGTCCTTGCCCGTCACCTCGACGAGCAGCGATCCACGTCACTGAGCTTCCTGGCTGCTGGCCTGGGCAGTGCGGGATCTGCCGGCCGAGATGAGCCCGGCCGTCAGGATGTCGTTGACTCCTCGGCGGGGGGTTTCTCCCGCGGCAGGTACATGGTGAACATGGCGCCACCGCCAGGAGCTCGCGACGCCTTGATCCAGCCTTGGTGACTGGTGACGGTGTGCGCCACGATTGACAGGCCCAGGCCGGTGCCGGGAGTGTTGCGGGCCTGGTCGGAGCGGTAGAACCGGTCGAAGATGTGTGGCAGATCCGCCTCGTCGATGCCCGGCCCCTCATCGCTGACGACGACGGTGTCACCGTCCATCGTGACCGTCACCGTACCCCCGGTGGGGGAGAACTTCACGGCGTTGTCGAGCAGGTTCGTCACGGCTCTCTCGAGAGTTGCCTCGTCACCAAGCACCGGATGGGAGTCCAGGTGAACGTCGAACTCCAGGTGCGGGCCGCGTCGCCGTCCTCTCTCGACGGCCTTCGAAATAACATCTGACAAGTCGAAATACTGCGGTCGAGGGGGAGGGGCGTCCTCGCGCGACAGCTGGACGAGGTCGCCGATGAGGCTGGAGAACTCGCCGAGTTGAGCGGCGACGTCGTCGAGGATCTCGCTGCGCGCCGGGTCTGGGAGCATGTGGCTGTTCTGGTCGGCGATGAGCAGCTCGACGTTGGTACGCATGGACGTCAGCGGGGTACGCAACTCGTGGGAGGCGTCGGCGATGAGCTGCTTCTGGCGTTCCCGTGAGTTCGACAGGGACGACAGCATGGCATTGAAGGAGACGGTGAGGTCTCCTAGTTCGTCGTGGGAGCGGACCGGGATGGGGCTGAGCTCGTCGGTCGCCGTCACTCGGTGGACGGCCCGGGAGAGGTCACGCAGCGGTCGTGTGGCAGAGTTGCCGGCCACGTATCCGGCAATGGCCGTCAGCACGATGCCGACCAGGCTGGTGCCGACCAGGACGATCCACAGTGATCCCAGGGTGGCCTTGGTGCCGGTGAGGTTCTGCCCTGCGACGAGGGCGTAGTGCACCCCGTCCGAGGTGAACGGGATCGCGACGATGCGTACCGGAACTCCACGGGAGTCCATGACAGTGCGGGCCTTGACACCGGTTCCGGTACGGGCGACGGCAAGCTCCTGGACCCCGGTGGTGACGGTGACCTCGGCTCCCGGAGCGGTGGCAACCTGGCCATCGGCGCGCACCAGGATGAGTGTGGTGTTCGTGGCCGCCAGAGAGCTGGCTTCCAGCCCGCCGAGGTTTTGAGGGTCAGCGGCTACGCTCGGGGAGATGGTGGTGGCCATCCGTGTCAGCTGTTCGTCCAGCTCGTCGTACAGCGAGATGCGCGTCATGAGCCAGGCGGACAGGGAGGTCAATGCCACCGCGACGACGACTGAGATCGACACCAGGAGGCTGACCCGGCGCCCCATCGTCATGCGAAGCGGACGTGGACGCCAATCCAGCAGCCTCCGCCACCACCGACGGATCACGAATTCGCTTCCCGCAGCACGTACCCGACGCCGCGGACGGTGTGGATGAGACGCGGCTCACCATCATGCTCGGTCTTGCGACGCAGATAGCCGATGTACACCTCGAGGGAGTTGGCGGTCGTCGGGAAGTCGAATCCCCACACCTCGTGCAGCAGCCACGAGCGTTCCAGCACCTTCTCCGGGTTCTGGAGGAAGACGGTGAGCAGGGCAAACTCGGTGCGCGTCAGGCTGATGCGACGGCTGCCGCGGGCGACCTCGCGGGTGCCTGGGTCCAGGGTGAGATCGGCGAAGGACAGCTGCTCGGGGGCCTCAGCGGGTTCCGGCTCGGGACGGGAACGACGAGTCAGGGCGCGCAGGCGGGCCAGTAGCTCGTCCAGGGCGAAGGGCTTGACCATGTAGTCGTCGGCCCCGGCATCCAGGCCATCCACGCGGTCGTCAACGGCATCGCGGGCGGTGAGGACGAGGATCGGGACGTCGTTGCCGTTGCTGCGCAGCATCCGGGTGGCCTCGAGACCGTCGAGGCGAGGCATCATGACGTCCATGATGACGGCGTCAGGATGGCTGCCGGACAGGTGTGCGAGGGCCTCGACGCCGTCAGCAGCACTGTCGACCTCGTAGCCGCTGTACTGCAGGGATCGGGCGAGGGATTCTCGCACCGCGCGGTCGTCGTCAACGACGAGAATGTGCATGCTCATGGCTTGACGTCCTCCGTCGGGGGCTGTGCAGTGGGATCGGCATCCGAGCGGGGATCGGGTACCGGGCCTGCCGTCGGGGTCGGGTCCGCGGCAGCCTGGGGGTCGGCTGCCGCGGCAGGTGCGTCCTCGGGGGTGGCGGAGCCCTCGGTGGTCTTGGTCTCGTCGTCAGCAGACTTGGACTCCCGCGCGCGACGTCTCTCCTCGGCGCGCTCCCGGGCTGCCTTCTCGCGTTCCTCCTTGTCGTGGGCGGCACGGGTCGCCGCCGCCACCTTTGCCAGACCGTCGAAGCGGGGCTTGTGCGGGGCTGGAGCCGGTTCCGGGGTGACGGGGCGCTGGGAGCGGACGAGAACTCCGTTGACCTCGCGGGTGAACCAGCGAACCAGGCCACGTCCCATCACCTCGGTGTGGCCGGTCGAGGCGTCGATGCGCAGGCAGGTGGCCTCGTCGACGGCAACGGCGTTGGGAAGCAGGCCGGACTCGACGGCCGAGATGATGAGGCCGTCGCCGGAAAGGGTGTCGTTGTGGGTGGAGATGGTTAGGCTGACCAGGCCAAGGCCTTCGACGAAGGTGACCTCGTCGAAGCCCTCAGCACCTGTCTGCTGGCCGACCTGGCGTCCCTGCATTTTCCAGCCCCCTGCCAGAGCGGTGACGCACGGGGCCATCGCACCGGCCGAGAAGCCGAGCCAGGGAGCACCGCCGCGCACCAGCATTGAGAGCTGCTCGGCGGCCGGTGCAAGGCCGTTGATGTAACTGGGCACGGCGCCGCCGCCGACGATGATGCCGGCGAGGGAGTCGAGGTTGTCGGGGAGCTGGAAGGACTCGTTCTCGGTCCACAGCGGGGTGGCCGGGTCGCCCATCGTCGGGGCGGTTCCCGGGCCGTCGAGGTGGATGGTGAGGATGTTCGCGTCGGCCCACCGGGAGGTGACGATGCGCGTCAGTCCAGCGGCCTGGTCAGCGGATTCGGAGGCCGGACCTGCCACCACTACCGCAATGGGAGCGTCAACATTGTGATGCCGGGCCTGGGAGACGAACTCGTCGTAGACCTCCACCAGTGAGTCGTCGTACCCTCCGCCGACCAAGAACAAACTCATGGGGACAGCCTATAGTGCCAGGCCGATTGGTCTCGGCGGACCAGTGCGATGGCGGGGAACCGATCAGGCCAGTGAGCGCACCTCGTCAACGATTCCAGGCATTGCGGACTCGATGGCGTCGAGGGTGTCCTGGAACCCGTCGGTCGAGCCGAACCAAGGGTCCGGCAGGGAGGTGCCAGGGTCGCAGTTGGGGTCGTAGTCGCGGATGAGGCGGAGGTTGTCGGCGTCGGGGGCCATCTGCTTCATCATCTGGAGGTGGCGCGGTTCCGCGGCGATGACAAGGTCTGCGGACATGATCTCGGACTCGTCGATCTGGTGGGCGTTGTGGCCCGAGCAGGGGTATCCGTGGGAGGTCAGGACGGATTTGGCTCGCGAGTCCATCGGGCCGCCGTGCTCCTCGTCGCTGACTCCGGCGCTGGTGACGCGGGCGTCCAGGCCTTCGTCGGCAAAGATCTTCTTGGCGACGAATTCAGCCATGGGGGAACGACAGATGTTCCCCCAGCACACGAAGATGACGGACGGGGTGTTCTCGTTGCTCACAGGGGTTCCTTCCGTGGTCAATGGGTCCAGTCTGCCCGGTGCGGGAAGGGGCATGTCGAGGTTCATACTCGTGGCGAACGGCCTAGACCGGCCACGAACTGCCACCAAGAACCGCGCAAGGGGACGGCGTGAACGTCAACGCCACGACTCTTGCCGGCGCCGGGTCACGGACCGGACGTATCGGCGTCTCTTGTCTCAAATCCCAGATCCACACTTCAAACTGCAATATCCTCGAACCATGAATTCCTGAGTGAGTGACACCGCAGCCCGCCATTCGCGGGTGGACCAGCAGACCAACCAACTCGCCGGGAGATTCATGCCCACAATAACGTCAGAACACAGCACCCAGGCCACCGAGGCCGGGATCAGCGACGAGGTTCGCACTCTTTACGCCGACGCACTGACGCGCGAACCGGCTCTCGCACCACCCTCTCCGAACGGAAATCGGCTTGCGAACCTGTGGCGGGCCCGCACGTACATGCGCCCGTATCTCGGCCGGTTCACCGCGATGGTGGTCTTCGCCTTCCTGTCGACGATGGCGGGCATCGTCACCCCGCTGCTGACCCGGCGCATCATTGACGGCCCCGTCGCCCACTCCGACCATCGTGGTCTGTGGGTGCTGGGTACCGCCGCGATCGGGGTTGGCATCGTCGAGGCCCTTTTCATGTTCCTGCGCCGCTGGGTCGTCGCTCGCGCCACCTTGGGCGTCGAAGCCGGCATCCGGCTGGACATGTACGCCAAGCTGCAGCGCCTACCGCTGGGCTTCCACACCCAGTGGGAGTCGGGTCAGTTGCTCAGCCGCATCATGAACGACCTGTCGACGGTGCGCCGCTTCCTCGGATTCGGCCTGCTGTTCATCATCATGAACACCTTCCAGATCGTCGTCGTGACGATCCTGTTGCTGCGGATGTACTGGCCGCTGGGCATCGTCGTCCTCGTCTCGGCGATCCCCATCGTCTGGTTGTGTCTGTGGAACGAGCGTCGCTACGTCAAGATCTCCCGCACCATCCAGGACCAAACCGGCGACGTCGCGTCGTCCGTCGAGGAATCGGTCCATGGCCTGCGCGTCATCAAAGCCTTCGGCCGTTCCGAACACGTCTACGAGGGGTTCGACGACAAGGCGACCACCCTGTGGCAAACCAGCCTGGACCGCGTGAAACTGGTGTCGGCCTTCTGGACCTTCCTCGAGGCCATCCCAACCCTCACCCTCATCGTCGTGCTGGCCATCGGCGCCTACGCGGCGGCCCACGGCCACCTCACCTTGGGAACTCTGGTCGCCTTCATCACCCTGATGCTCAGCCTCATCTGGCCGATCGCCTCGCTGGGGTTCCTGCTCTCGATGACCCAGGACGCCATGACGGCCGCCGATCGCATCACCGAGATTTTCGACGCCCCCGAGACCATCCACGACGGGCCGCGTCGCCTGGAACATCCGGAGGGCGAACTCGTCCTCGACGACGTCTCCTTCCACTACCCCGACTCCGACGAGGACGTCCTGCGCCACGTCGACCTCACGATTGCTCCCGGCGAGACGATCGCCCTGGTCGGCGGTACTGGATCCGGCAAGACGACCTTGACGGCCCTGGTTCCGCGGCTCGCCGACGTCACCGGTGGCGCAATCCGTATCGACGGCGTCGACGTCCGCGACCTTGAGGTCGACAACCTTCGCAGCATCGTCGCGACCGCCTTCGAGGAGGCCACCCTGTTCTCGATGAGCGTCCGAGAGAACCTCACCCTCGGTCGCCCGGAGGCCACCGACGAGGAGATCACCGAGGCCATCGACGTCGCCCAGGCTGGATTCGTCTGGGACCTGCCGTGGGGTCTGGACACCCGCATCGGTGAACAAGGGATGAGCCTGTCGGGAGGTCAGCGTCAGCGCTTGGCCTTGGCCCGCGCGGTGCTCGCCAAGCCTCGCATCCTCGTCCTCGACGACACCCTCTCGGCCCTGGACATGAACACCGAGGCCCTCGTCGAGGCGGCCCTGAAGCGGGTCCTCGTCGGGGTGACGGGAATCGTCGTCGCACACCGAGCGTCCACCGTGCTGCTGGCCGACCGAGTTGCCCTGCTGCAAGAGGGGACGATCACCCACATCGGTACGCACTCGGAGTTGCTGGCGACCGTCCCTGAGTATCGGGAGCTGCTGAGCGCCGACTACGACGCCGAGCAGGGGATGTCCGGGGAGTCCGTGGAGACCACGGGAGAGGAGGCTGATCGTGCCTGACGAGAAGGCAGAACACGACACCACTTCCGAAATGTCCACCGCCGAGGAGAAACGCGCGGCAGTGGACAAGCGCACCGCCGAGGACTGGCGTGGCGTCGCCAACGAGGAGGCCAGCGAGGTCTCTGCCAAGGCCGCCGGCCTGCTCAAGGCTCGCTCCCGGGCTCTGCTGTGGTCCCTCCTCAAGCCTTACAAGACTGTGGTCTGGGTGTTGCTGGCGGCCATCGTCGTCGAGAACCTCGCCCGACTCGCGTCCCCGGCTCTGGTTCGCCGTGGCATCGACCTGGGCATCCCGCCCTTCATACACGGCGGCTCGGCGCGCAACCTCGTTGTCACCGTCATCGCCATGCTCGTCGCCCTGGTGATCCAGGTGACGACCCGTATCTACTTCTTGCGGGTGTCCGGCCGTATTGGCCAGGACGTGCTGCTCGAGTTGCGGCGTCGCGTCTTCCGCCACTTCCAGCGCCTCGACGTCGCCTTCCACGACAAGTACACGTCGGGGCGCGTCGTCTCCCGCATGACCAGCGACATCGACGCCATCGCCGACCTCATGGAGGAGGGAGTCGACGGTCTCGTGTCGGCCGTTCTCACCCTCATCGGCACCGGCGTCATGCTCCTCGTCATGGACTGGAGGCTGGGCCTCATCTGCCTGGCGTCGCTGTTCTTCGTCTCCCTGCTGGTGAAATGGTTCTCGACGGAGTCGAGCCGGACCTTCCGCAAGGTGCGCAACGCCTCGGCCCAGGTCATCATCCAGTTCTCCGAGACGATGACCGGCATCAAAGCGGTCCAGGCATACCGTCGCGAGCCGCGCAACCAGGAGATCTTCACCGAGCTGGCCGACCGCTACCGTGGGATCAACGTCCGGGCGATGCGACTGTTCGCAATTTTCATGCCGGGCATCACCCTGATCGGCAACGTCACCATCGGACTCATGCTGCTTATCGGCGGTTACTTCGCCCTGCGCGGCTGGACGACGGTCGGCGTCCTGACGGCCTTCCTGCTGTACTTGCGCCAGTTCTTCGAGCCCCTCAAGGACATCGGTCAGTTCTACAACACCTTCCAGTCGGCGTCCTCGGCCCTGGAGAAACTCTCGGGGGTGCTCGAGCAGGAAGCCGCCGTAGCCGAGCCGGAAGAGCCGATGGAGCTGACGACCGCCGACGGCGCGGTGGATTTCGACCACGTCATGTTCGGCTACAACTCCGAGCGCGAGGTGCTGCCCGACCTCGACCTGCACATTCCTGCCGGTCAGACGGTCGCTCTGGTCGGAACGACGGGCGCTGGCAAGACGACGATTGCCAAGCTCATCTCGCGGTTCCATGACCCGACGTGCGGTCACGTGCGTCTCGACGGCCACGACCTGCGCGAGCTGTCGGACGCCGACCTGCGTCGCGCGGTGACGATGGTGACCCAGGAGAACTTCATCTTCGCCGGCACCATCGCCGACAACATCTCGTTCGGCCGTCCCGACGCGACCCGCGACGAGATCGAAGCCGCCGCCCGCGCGGTCGGTGCTGACGGGTTCATCGATGCCCTGCCCGAGGGCTACGACACCGATGTGTCCCAGCGCGGTGGACGTCTGTCGGCCGGTCAGCGTCAGTTGGTGGCGTTTGCCCGGGCCTTCCTCGCTGATCCTGCGGTGCTGATCCTCGACGAGGCGACGTCGTCATTGGACATCCCCTCGGAGCGTCTGGTGCAGCGAGCCTTGCGGACGATCCTGGCCGACCGGACCGCCGTCATCATCGCTCATCGTCTGTCCACGGTGGAGATCGCCGACCGGGTGCTCGTGCTGGAACACGGCCAGATCCAGGAGGATGGTTCCCCCGCCGAGTTGGAGGCCCAGGGCGGACGCTACGCCGAACTCCACAACGCTTGGCAGGAGTCCCTCGCCTGACGGTGGCGTCCTGGGCTCGGCCCGGAGTCCCCGAGGCGGGGTTGAACCGGCCCCCACGTGTGGTGTGGTAATCGCGATCCTGATGGTGGGTGCTGCTACGACAGGTGGCAGTACCCACGGTCGTAACCGAGATTTCCACCACGTCGACACGTCTCACCCCTGCGCACGTCGCGCTGCCCCCAGTCACAGCAGAACCCCGGCCCGGGATCACTCCCAGGCCGGGGTTCTTCAGTATGAGGTTGTGTCAATCCTTGGATCAGACACCAGTTCTCGGCAGGCCGGGCTTGCCGTTGCTGGAGCCGTTGTCAGATCCGGGGGTTCCTCCCGGGTTGACGTCGTGGCCCGGGGTGCCAGACTGGCCCGGCTTCGGGGCCGGGATCACAGCGCCACCAGGCTGATCGCCGGACGGTACTGACAGCTTGGCGGCGAAGCGCACCGTGGTGCCGGAATCCGGGAAGGTGAAGACGATGGTGGCCTCACCGCTGACCAGACCCTTGGCGGTCGGCACCTTGACGGTCACGGAGGACGAACCGTCCTTGACCGGGGTGGTGGCGACGTCGACGGTCTTATCACCCTGAACGATCTGGGTCTTCATCGTCTTGTTAACGACGGAGTCCTTCGAGGTGAAGTCGACGGTGTCGGGGGCAACTGCCTTGTCAGCCGGCTTGCCAATGGTGAAGGTGGCATCCTTGGACATGCCCTCCTTGAGGGAGGTCGTCAGGGAGACGGCACGCTTGGCGAAGTCAGGTTTGAGGGTCTTCTGAGCCTTGATCCAGTCAACCCAGGCGGACAGGTCGATCTTTCCGGTGTCGACCGGCTTGGATCCCTTGGCGAGTTCGGTGAAGTTGTCACCACCGGCGATGAGGAAGGAACCGGAACCCACGGTGTAGGTGCCCCTGGGATCGATCGGCTCGCCGTTGATCCGGATGGAGGTGATGCGGTCACCTTCCTTGCGGGACTCGTCGTAGGTGTAGGTGACGTTCTTGGAGACGCCGAGCTGCAAATACGGACGTGACGGGACCTCGCCCTTGTCATTACGCTGCCACTGCTGCTCCAGCGTCTTCTTGAACTGAGCGCCGGTGATCCTGGTGGTCATCAGCGTGTTCGCGAAGGGGAGCACCTGGGCGGCCTGTTTGTAGGTGATGTCCTTCTCGAGCAGGGAGGCGCGGGTTCCACCGGGGTTCTGCAGACCAATGAAGTTGGGGTCGCCCTTGCCGAGGGTGTCCTTGAACATGTCGGCGACCATGTTGGACATCGTCGACTCGCGGTCACGGACGTTGGCGGCGAATTTCTGGTCGGTCTCGTTCGACGGGGTGGTGATCGGAGCGGTCTCGTGCCCGATGACGGTGGCGCCGACCTCATCCGACTTGGCCTTGGCATCCTCGTAGATCGAGGTGATCTTGGCGATCGTCGGGTCGTCGGCCGGGGTGCTGGCCGGATCGGTGATTGAGGCGTCCGTCGAGCAGAGCTTCTTCTGCTCGGAGTCCCAGGCCACCTTCACCTTGGCCAGGTGAGCGCCGTAGGAACCGGCCTGCAGCAGTGGGGCGCCGGCCTTGTCCTTCCACGAGTACACCTGGTGGGTGTGGCCGTTGAAGACCAGGTCGACGTCGGAGGAGGTGTCGGCGTAGATCGGGGCGAAGTTACCGCCCTGGCTGGCCGGATCGGCGGAACCGTCAGCAGCGCCCTCATGGTACTCGGCGACGACGACGTCAGCCAGGCCCTCGCTCTTGAGACGCTTGGCCTCGGCGTTGACGGCCTTGACCGGGTCACCGATGGTGAGGTTGGAGATGCCGGCGGGGGAGACCAAGGAGGGGAGGTCATGAGTGACGGCTCCGACGATGCCGATACGGACACCATCCTTGACGATGACGGTCGACGCCTTGAGGGGAGCGGCAACCTTCTTGGTGCCCTTCTCGTAGACGTTGGCACCCAGGTAGGGGCTCTCGGTGTGCGGCATGATGCGCTCGGCGAGATCCTTCCAGCCCTTGTCGAACTCGTGGTTGCCGACGGCATTGGCCTCGACGCCCGCGGCGTTCAGCATGGCGATGGTCGGTTCGTCATTGAGGGAGCCGGACTCGAAGGTCGAGCCACCGACGTTGTCGCCGTCACTCAGCAGCAGAACCTTGTCGGCTCCATTCGCGTTGCGGGCCTCGACGACCGGGGTGAAGAGGTTGGCACCCGTGGCGATGCGACCGTGGAAGTCGTTGACGTTGAAGATCTCGACGTTCTTGTCGCCGTTGCATGATGTGGCCGGCGCGGACGGGGCGCCGCTTCCGTCTGGTGCGGCAGAGGCCGGGTTGGCAATGAAGCTGCCGCCCATCCCGGCCACGCACAGCACCGATAGGCCGGCAATTCGGGCCCTGCATCGGTGATTCATGGGTTCTCCCTGGGGTTCGTCCGAATACTCATGTTGTGCCCAAAAGGCATACACAGCTAGCGTCGCCCATTTCTGGCCGAGCTCGCAAGGGGTCGGAGGAACTTCGCCATGAGGAATTCATGTCTCCGTCACTTCGGCGCGAGGAGTACTGAGGATAGGCGAACCTTGTGTTATTGATTTCAAGAATGGAGGTACTGATTGGCGGTGTCGGAAATTACCGACAATGGACCGGACGCCGTGACGGTGTCGTCACGGCGTCCGGTCCATGGAACATCCTTGTCACACCCTCGGTAGTCCGTCAGCGGGAACTCTCTCCGGCAGCTCTCCGTGGTAGCCCGGCGGCACGTAGGCGCAGGACGGGTCGGAGGCCAGATAGTCCCCGGTCATGGCGTAGGCCGTCGAACGAGACCCACCACAGAAGTGGTTGAAGTTGCAGGCTCCGCACTTGCCGGAGAACCCGTTCGGGTTGCGAAGTCCCTGGAACACCGGGGAGGTCCGGTAGATCTCGGGGAAGGGCTTCTCCTTGATCGACCCGCAGTGGATCGGCAGGAATCCCGACGGGTAGACGTCGCCGGTGTGGTCGATGAACGCGAATCCGGACCCGGAGTTGATGGCCAGTGGAGTACGCGGGGGGCGTGGGTCCTCGATGACGTCGCCGAGCAGCTCGTTGGTCTCGCGGGTCAGCCACTCGTAGAGCTCGCCATGGCGAACCGGTCGCTCCTTGCCCTGACGGACAGCCTCGCGCTGGAAGGCGATGCGCCGATACTGAGGCGCCTCGGTCGTCTTGATGGCGATGCGCGTGGAGTTGTCGTGCAGCCAGTACAGGACGTCCTCACGCTCCAGCGGTGACAGCATGTCGAGCTGGGCGCCGCGTCCGGTCGGAACAAGCATGAACGTGTAGAACATGAACGCACCGAGGTCGATGGCGTTCTTGAGCATCTGCGGTGCCTCGTGGATGTTCTTGGCGGTGAACACCGTGTTGAGCTGGAAGCGCATGTCGAGGTCGTTGAGCATGTGGCAGGCCTCGACGGTGCGCTCGAAGGTTCCCGGGAAACCGCGGAAGGCGTCGTGGGTGGCAGGGGAGCCGCCGTCGAGGGACATCGACATCATCGAGACGCCGGCATCCTGCACGGTCTTGACCCGGTCACGCGTGAACAGTGGGGTCACCGAGGGTGAGATTGACACGTGCAGGCCCTTGCTGACGCCGTACTCGATGAGGTCGACGAGGTCGGGACGCTCGAAGCAGTCACCACCGGTGAGGATGAGCATCGGGTAGGGACGCTCGTAGCTCGTCAGCTGGTCGATGAGTTCGTGGCCCTGGGCGTTCGTCAACTGGCCGGGGGCGGCGTGGTGCTGGGCCTCGGCGCGGCAGTGCTGGCAGACCAGGGCGCAGGCGCGGGTGACCTCCCAGATGACGATGAAGGGCTTGTCGTTGAGGTCGTGCTTGATCTCGCGGACGAGCGGGCCGTGGCCGGGATGTCCACCTGGGTGGCCACCGGGATGCCCGGCAGGATGACCCGCGGACGCACCCGGATGTCCGGGCTGCACTGGCCGCTCGGGTTGATCAGTGGTAGTGGTCACTTCTCCTCCTCCTTCGAGGTGATCTGACGGGCAAGACGTCGGCCGGCGACGATGGCGGTGCCGACTCCGGCACCGTCGATCCCGGCCCCGCCGACGTGGAGTCCGGTGTCGTCAAGGATGGTGGCGAGTGTGGCCATGCGCTCCCGGTGGCCGGGGACTGGCTGCGGCATGGCGCCACGGTGACGCTCGATGACGTGGTCGTGAGGGTGAGCACTCAATCCTAGACGCTCCAGTTCAGCCATGGTCATGGTGACGAGGTCGTCGTCGGAGAGGTCGTCGATGGGGGTTCCACCGTGACGCCCCATGGCGATCCGGAGAGTGGGCTCGGAGAGATGCCACTTCGTCGAGAGATTCGTCACCTGGCGTACCAACGGGGACCATTCCGAGCCGATGAACCACGTCTGAGCCGTGGCGATCGGGTGATCCACCTGGTCAGTTCGCACCACGAGCGTGGCAACCGTGGTGCTCTCACACCGGGACAGCAACTCCGAGGCATCGGGGTGTGCGGTGGACAACAGAGCTGCAGCGACCCTGGCGGGCGTGGCGATGATGACATCGTCGGCGGCAACTGATCCGATTCCTCGCGGTCCTGTGACGGTGACGACCCATTCATGGCCAACCTGCCGGATTCCCGTGGCACGGGTGTTCGTGTGCACGGTGAGGTCCCCAGCCAGCGCCTCCGGCAGTGTCACCAAACCGTGTTCCCATGTCGCGGTGGCAGGGGTGCGGGGTCCGGAGGGCTGAGGACGATGACGAATGCGCGACCATGTAGCGACCGCATTGCGTTTGAGGGTCCCAGTGACGAGGGACTCACCCTTCCTGACGGTCTGCCTCAAGGCCGGAGCCGCGACCGCGAGGGAAAAGTTGTCGACGTCGGCGGCGTGAATGCCACCCAGCAGGGGATCGACGACGGCTCGGCCGACTTCGTCACCAAATCGTTCCGAGATGAACTGGCCGACGCTGACGTCGTCAGGGTGTGGGCGGGAGGTGAAGGGCTCCAGGCCGGCTCGCAGCAGGCCGATGGGAGAGAGGATCCGCGAGGTGATCGTCGGTAGGAGTTTCGTGGGGCCGACCGGCGTCACTCCGGCCGGCATCTCCACGACCCCGCGTCGGCTCGACAACAAGGTGCCTCCGGGGGCGGGATGACGCATCGAGTCCGTCAGCCCCAGTTCCGACACCAGATCGGAGACGCCTGGGGCACGCAGCGGTACGGCCTCGGCTCCCATCTCGACCATGTCGGCCCCAAACCGACGGGAACTGACCTGTCCGCCGACACTCGGTCCTGCTTCCAGGACGACGACTCGGCAACCGTGGCTCCGCAGCTGGTGTGCGGCTGCCAGGCCTGTCATCCCGGCACCGATGATCGCCACTGTTTTGCTCACCAGTTGATAGTACGCAAGAGCTTGTGAGAGCCGACGACCGGGGTCGAAACCGTGGATAACCTACGGAACGGTAACCTCAGACTTGTTGGCTCCCTACGGAGCGGTAAGTTCTGTTTGGAACTGGGCTAGTCGGCGTCCAGAATGAAGCACGGAACACTCGACCAGGAGGAAGATGTGACCGAGAACATCAGTGCCGACGAGGGCGATCCGGACCCATTCGTCCCGCCGGCAACACACCATCCCGTCAATCGTCCGGATCCTGCAATGGTGCGGATCCTCGACGACCAAGGACGCCTCACCCCCCATCCTGACTTCCCTGTCGAGCTGAGCGACGAGGACCTCGTCAAGGCCCTCGAGATGATGACCATGGTTCGGCGTCTCGACGTCGAGGGCACCGCTCTGCAGCGTCACGGAGAGCTCGGCCTCTGGCCCCCACACATGGGCCAGGAGGCCACTCAGGCCGGTGCGTGGCTGGCACTGGGTGACGGGGACCAGGTCTTCCCGACCTACCGCGAGCAGGGTCTTGCCCACGCGATGGGGGTCAGCGTCGCCGACATCCTCGACTCGTGGAATGGCAAGGCGCACTGCGCCTGGGACACCGTCGCCACACACTTCAGCGCCTACCCGGTGATGATCGGGTCGGGCACCCTGCATGCCGTCGGCTACGCCATGGGTATTCAGCGCGACGTTGAGTCCGGAAGCGCTCGGGCTGCCGTGTTGGACTTCCACGGTGACGGGGCGATGAGCGAAGGGGACACGAACGAGGCTTACGTGTTCGCAGCCTCGATGAACGCTCCTGTGGTCTTCGTGTGTGTCAACAACCAATGGGCCATCTCGGAGCCGACAACGGTGCAGTCCCCGACGTCCCTGTTCCGCCGCGCGATCGGCTTTGGCATTCCGGCGGTGCAGGTGGACGGGAACGACGTCGTCGCCATGACGGCCGTACTGCGATCGGCCCTCGACCATGCCCGCAGTGGAAAGGGGCCAGTCTTCGTCGAGGCGTGGACCTACCGCATGGGTGCTCACACCACCACCGACGACCCCACCCGCTATCGCACCGCGGAAGAGGAGTCGACGTGGGGTAAGGCCGACCCCATCGTCAGGCTGCAGACCTACCTGCAGGATCGTGGGGTCATCGACCAGGAATGGCTTGACGGTCTGGCTGAGCGCGAGGAGGCCTTCGGGGCCGAGGTTCGCGCCGCTGTCCACGAGAACCCCACGCCCGTCATGGCCGAGCTCATGTCGGACGTCTACGCCGAGCCGACCCCCGACGTCCTGGCCGACGCCGAGGAGATCGCCTCGTGGGAGGAGGACAACTGATGAGCGACAACGGTGCACGCCCACAGGGGGAGACCACCCTGGCCAAGGCCCTCAACGCGGGCCTGGCTGACGCCCTCGCCGCCGATGATCACGTGGTGATCATGGGGGAGGACGTCGGAACCCTGGGCGGCGTCTTCCGCATCACCGACGGCCTCAAGACCCAGTTCGGCGGCCGTCGGGTCATCGACTCCCCGCTGGCGGAGTCGGGCATCGTCGGAACCGCCATCGGCATGGCCATGCGTGGGTACCGTCCCTGCGTCGAGCTGCAGTTCGACGGCTTCAACGCCCCTGCCTTCGACCAGATCGTCTCCCAGCTGGCCAGGTATCGCGCCCGCGTGGGCGGACGGTGGTCCCTGCCGGTGACGATCCGCATCCCGTTCGGCGGTGGTGTCGGCTCTCCGGAACACCATTCGGAGTCCCCGGAGGGGTTCTACGCGAACACCCCAGGCCTCAAGGTGGTCAGCTGCTCGAACCCTGACGACGCCTACTGGATGCTGCGTCAATCCATCGAGAGCCCCGACCCGGTGATCTTCTTCGAGCCGAAGCGTCGCTACTACACCCGCGGCGAGGTCTCCGAGACCCCTGAACTCGGCCTTCACGAGGCGCGTATCGTCCGTACCGGTGCCGACGCCACCCTGCTGTGCTTTGGGCCCCTCGTAGAGACCTGCCTGGACGCTGCCGAGGAAGCTGCCCGGGAGGGACGCCAGCTCGAGGTTGTCGATCTGCGCAGCCTCTCCCCGCTTGACATGCAGACCGTCTATGAGTCGGTGCGGCGCACGACGAGGGCGATTGTCGTCCAGGAGGCACCGCGCACCCAGGGCATTGGCGCGGAGATGGCGGCACGCCTGGGCGAGGAGCTCTACTACGTCATGGAGGCCCCGGTTCTGCGTGTGACCGGGTGGTCGACCCCGTACCCGCCAGCCAAGGCCGAGGGTGAGCACATCCCCGACGTCGACCGAATCCTCGACGCCGTCGACCGCTCCCTGGCCTACTGACCACCGTCCGACATCGATCACGAGGTATTCACGTGAAGAACTACTGCATGCCCGACCCAGGCGAAGGGCTCACCGAGGGAGAGGTCGTCTCCTGGCGGGTGTCTCCCGGTGACACCGTCAAGATCAACGACGTGCTGTGCGAGGTCGAGACGGCCAAGTCGATCGTCGAACTCCCCAGCCCTTTCGCCGGGACCGTGGCGAAGCTGTGTGCCGAGCCCGGCGAGACGGTGGCTGTGGGAGAGCCACTGGTGACCATTGACGACGGTTCCGACGACCAACCCGAGGAGGAGCCGGAGTTCCTCGTCGGTCACCTGACCGCGGAGTCCGGACGTCGACGCCGTCGTCGCAGGGGAGCCGCGGTGTCGGCTGAAAGGGCACCCGAGAAGGCCCCCCAGACGCCGACCCTCAAGACCGGTCCAGAGACTGATGTCGAGCCCGTTCCCGAACCTGCGCAGCCGACACAGCCCGGGCGCCAGGATCCGCCGCGCATGGACCGCGCCGGGCATGTCCTCGCCAAGCCCCCGGCTCGACGTCTGGCTGCCGACCTCGGCATCGACCTCTCGACGGTGACGGGCACCGGCCCGCAGGGGGCGGTGACGAGGAGCGACGTTAAGGCGGCAGCGGAGGCCGGTCGTCAAGCCGCGTCTGAACCACCTGTCGTCGGTGCCTCTGCTGGCGACGCTGAGTTCGCGACCCTGTCGGTGATGTCTCGTCGTCTGCTCGGCGGTGTCCCGACCGAGCCTGACGGTCACACTCGCAGGGTCCCGGTGCGCGGCGTCCGCAAGGTGACTGCCAAGGCGATGAAGGATTCCCTGAACACCAAGGCCCTCGTGACGGCCTTCCTCACCTGCGACGTCACCCCGACGATGGACCTCGTCGCCCGGCTGCGTGCCGACCGCAGGTTCAAGGGACTGCGCGTCTCCCCGCTGACCATCTGGTGCAAGGCGGTGTGCCTGGCGATGGGACGCACCCCGGTCGTCAACGCCCGCTGGGACGACGCCGCCGACCAGATCGTCTTCCGCGACCAGATCAACCTCGGCATCGCCGCGGCCACCCCGCGCGGCCTCATGGTGCCCGTGGTGCGCAACGCCCAGGACATGACGATGCTCGAGCTGGCCGAGGAGATTACCCGCATCGTCGCCATCGCCAAGGAGGGCAAGCTCCAGCCCACCGACTACACCGACGGCACCTTCTCGATCACCAATGTTGGGGTGTTTGGTCTTGACGCAGGGACTCCGGTCGTCAACCGCACCGAATCGGCGATCCTCGTTCTCGGGACGATCGCTCGACGTCCGTGGGTCGTCGGGACCGGTGATGACGAGGAGGTCGTGCCCAGGTGGGTGACGACGATGAGCCTCGGCTTCGACCATCGCCTCATTGACGGCGAGGAGGGCTCGACCTTCCTCCATGACGTTGCGGAGATTCTCTCGGACCCGGCCTCGGCAATGCTGTACTGATCGACCTTGGCCGCTGGTCGAGGATGTCAGTGCGGTGTTTTCACCGCGGACGAGGTTGTTTTTCGGGCGTGATCGTCTCGCGCCGTGGCGCCGGTTGTGTGCATCGCTGTGGTCGGAATACCGGTCCTTGTCAACGAGAATCTCTTTGCCAACACCGGGTATGGCTCGGTGGCCTTCGCGTGGTCGGACGCGCCCAAGGAGTACGCAACCGTGGCCGATCCGCCAGCGGGGGTGGGTATCACTACATCTACAACGCCGTCGACGACCACTCCTGCCTGGCCTACGTCGAGGTCCTCAGCGATGAGCGCAAGGACACCGCCGCCGGGTTGTGGACCAGGGCCCAGGCCTGGTTCGCCAGCCAGGCCATCACCGTCAAGCGGGTCCTGACCGACAACGGCTCCTGCTACCGGTCCAAAGCCTTCACCAAGGCACTCAAAGACACCCACATCACGCACAAGTACACCCGGCCCTACACGCCCAAGACCAACGGCAAGGTCGAGCGGTTCAACAGGACCCTGGTCGCCGAGTGGGCCTACGCACGGCCCTACGCCAGCGAGACCGACCGCCTGGCCGAACTCCCCGGCTGGCTGCACCACTACAATCACCACCGCGGACACACCGCGCTCAAAGGCACATCACCCGCCGACCGCGTACCTAACCTGTCCGGCGATTACATCTAGGACAAACAGCTGTCGTCGAGGGAAGTGTGCGGGGGGTGTCTGTTGTGGCCGTGGTGTGTGCTGCCGTCTGTGCTCTCCTCGGGGTTGTCGGGTATGCACGAGGGCTGGGCGGAGTGAAATCCCTACGTCCCTGACCCGTAGATTGATTTCGGCCACTGACGTGCCGAAGGGCCCAAGGTGCGCGACGATTGATCCTGGCGACGGTATCGACGATGGGATCTGGAGTGGACGAGCTCGACGAAAATGGCGTCCGCCGACTGCTGGCTTACGTTGCCGCAGCCGGTATCGCCGGTGGTCAGCCGGTGCACGAGGTGGAGGCCGACACCCGCAGCATCGGTCGGTACCTGGGATGCCCCGACGTCCAGGTACAGGGTTGGCCCACCGGAGTCGTGGTGAGCCTGGGAGGTGGCACCCCCGCAACCTTCGAATCGGTGGAAGGAACCATCCGTCTGGACCAGAGCGCCACCACAGCTCGTATCCGTCAGCAGCTCCTCGACGGCACCATCGGCCCGGTCGAGGCCCTCGAGCAACTGCGGGACTTGCGTTCCATCCCGCCGCGTTACCCGCGCCTGGGTCTGCATGGTGGCATGGTATGCGTCGCCTCGGGCATCGCCCTGGTACTGCAGCCGTTGTGGCCCAGCGTGCTGTTCTCCGTGCTGGCCGGCCAGGTCACCGCCGGATTCATATGGTTGTGCGGCAAGAGGAAGGCCCTGGCCGTCCTCACCCCGTTCCTGGCCGCGTTCGTCGTCGCACTGTGTGCCTTCTGGGCCGCGCGACTCGGACTCATCGAGGGGCCGCTGCGAAGCCTGCTGCCGCCCATCGCGGTGCTGCTTCCCGGTGCCCTCATTGTTACCGGGGTGGCTGAACTGGCGGCAGGGGCGATGATGGCGGGCGCGTCGCGTCTGGGGTTCGGGACCGCCCAGTTGGCCATGTTCACAGCGGGTGTTCTCGGTGCGGCGTGGCTGACAAAGGTCCCCGTCGACCAGCTCAACAACCAGATCATTCCCTGGCGAGGGTTGTGGGTGCCATTCCTCGGCGTCCTGCTCCTGACCGCCGGGATGAGCCTCATGGAGTCGATACCCAGATACCTCATCCCGTGGGTAGCCCTCATGTTGGCCACCACCCTGACCTTCCAGATCATCGGCCAGACGGTTGCCGGGGCCACCTGGGGCGGCGGCCTGCTGGGAGCGACCGTGGCGAGTTTCGGATCATCGGTGATCGAGATGCATCGCCCGCGACTACCGCGTCTGGTGCTCTTCCTGCCGAGCTTCTGGTTGTTGGTCCCGGGATCCCTGGGCCTGGTGTCCCTGACCCAACTGGGCGCGGGTACCCCCGTGGCTGGCGCGACGGCGTTGGAGTCCACGGGAATCATTGGCTCGATCGCGCTGGGTCTGCTCATCGGCACGACGGCTGCGCGGGCTGTCGGACTGCTTCGTCGCAGCCGCACACATCGGCCCGGGGCACGCCGTCGGCAAACCTTCTGACGCCTCCCGGGCCGAACACAGATCCTGGCCTCAGCCGCGCGGGCGGCGGGTCGGGAACTGCTTGCGGGCGTAACGAGCGACGCTCCAGGTGGTGAACCCGTCGGTGGTGGCTCCGACTCCACCACCTAACACGGGCACGCGCTTGGAGACGAAGACCGGCAGTTTCTTGCCCGCAACCTGGCCCATGAGGACGTTGACGAGGTTACGGGCGACAACCTTCTCCAGATCGGCGTCCCCCACCGGGGCGGTGGCGATGCCCATCGGGGTCGTCGGAAGCTTCTCCTCGTGAATGAGGCTGTCGACCTCACGCTGACCCATGAGGGTGGCGAGGATGGCGGTCCGGACGCGCTGGTCGTCAAGGTCGTAGCCGCGCAGGTGGGCGATGGTAGCCACCATGCGGGCCTGGACAATCGCGACGCCTGAGATATTGGCGGGGATGGTTACGGCCAAGGTGACGACGCCACCGAGGTTGGAGACGAATCCCTGTGCACCGGCCATGGCGATGTGCTGGTTGACGAGGGAGTTGATGGCCTGTTCGACGTCACCGTCGTGCTTGGTGAGGGTCTTGCCAGCGGCCTGACGCGCTCCCGGCAGCGATGAGGCACCGTCGATGGCGAATCCCAGGATGCTGCGCAGCATCGAGACGGCCGCGCCGGGTGCCATGTCGGGTGCCTGAGCCAGCAGGGCCTTGCCGATGTTGCTTCCGATTCCCACGAGGGTCTCCTCTCGATCAACTCACCTCAAGGGTAGCCGTGGGGGCGGGGGCGAGTCCTGTGGTTGTTCGCGTTGAGGTGGTGTCGGGCAATACCCGTGGTGATCGTGCCTGCGTGAGGCCGCGATTCCTCCGAACGTGGCGTGCCCTCCAGCGTCACCAGTAGGAGGGCCTGTCTTGCTCGCGGTCATCCCCCCTTGTCAGGTCGTCAATGACCCCTATTTGTTAATGATGATAATCAATAGGTTAGGGTTGCCTTATGAATTGTGATGAGGCGCCCTTGACCCCACAAGGTCACACCCACCCGCTCCCGAGGGCCGGTGCCATGGCCGAAAGTGCACCGACCACCGCCCCTCGGCCCCGGACTCGGGGATTCCACGGCGCTGTGGACCCGCGCACCCTGTTCCTCTACGTCATCGTCCTCAACGTCCTTCTCATGGGAGCGGGGTCGACGCCTCTGGTGCTGGCCTGCCTCGGCGTCGTCGTGGTGTCACTCGCCCTCTCGACTCGCCCCAAGACGTGGATCGGGTGGCTGGTCTTCGTCATGCTGTGGGTCTTCTGCTGCTTCGCCCTTCCGGTCCTGTGGCACACGGCTGTCTCCGCATTCTTGGTCTTCATCGCCTTCTGGATGTTTCGTTTCGCAGGGGTCGTTGGCTCGGCAGTGGTTGCGATCAAGGTGATCGACGTCACCCGGTCAGTACACCTGATATGGGTGCAGGTTTTGTCAAGAGGGCAGGATGAGGCGCCACCAGGCTGGATGCTTGGTGGCGCCTCATCCTTTGTTGACCCGAAGTGGTGTTGACGAGGGGTTTCGCGTGTTTGTCGACGGCGATGTCAGTCTGATATTCGCGGGTTGGTTACCGCAGGACGGTGCTTTCGGCTCGGAACGTCACGCCTGTCTAGCATCGAGCGTCGCCGGCATCGTTGATGACGGCTGCTCATAGGTGTTTCGCGGGTCGTTCCGGTCGCTGCGTCACCCCTCGGGGACCTGGCTTCGGGCCAAGTTTGTGGGCCTCGAGGGGCTATTCCTCGAGGACGGCCAGGGACCAGCACCAGCCGGCGAGTTCGCGGGCGATGGCGGCGTTGGCGACGATGGGGCGCTTCTTGCGTTTCTTGAACTGGTTCCAGCGGTGGTTGAGGCGTCGGTTGCCCAGGTCTCCGCGGGCCCGGGCGGCCGGGGAGGCGAGGTCCCAGCGGTCGCGGATGGTCTTGCCGGGGACGTAGCGGTGCTGGTGATGCCAGGCAGCCTCGACCAGGAGTCGGCGCGCGTGGCTGTTGCCGGTCTTGGTGATCGGCCCTTGTGAGCGGGACTGGCCCGATGAGTTCTCCGACGGAATCAGGCCGACGAACGAGCCGATCGAGTTGCCGGTGAACCTGCTCCAGTCGCCGATCTCGACCGCCAGTCCGAACCCGGTCAGCGTCGAGATGCCGCGCAGGCATACGAGCCTGCGGACGGCATCGGTGTATTGACTGTTCTCGGCCATGGCTTCGATGCGTTCATCGAGACGGTCACGGCGGGCCGTGATCGTGATCACGGAGTCGTAGGCCTCGTCGAAGGCGGCCTGGACCAGCGGGGAGTCGAAGCGTTGCCTGCGCAGCCAGGCGTCATGCGCGTTGCTCCAGGCCTGCCCGCCGGAGTAGACGATCCCGTGTCGCAGCAGGAGTTTCGAGAGGCGGTGCCTGGCCCGCATCAGATCGGAGCGGCAGTCCTCACGGGCCCTCACCAGGTCGCGTGCTGCTTCGGTGAGCTCGTCGGGGACGGTGACTGCGGTGAACGCATCCAGCCGCAACAACGTCGACAGGTGTTCGGCGTCGATCGCATCAGTCTTCACCCGCGAACCGGAAGGCCGCTGGAGCTTGGACGGGGCCGCGACAACGGTTCGGATGTCGTGTGACAGCAGGGTTCTGGCCAGACCATAGCCCGTCGGGCCAGCCTCGTAGATCGCCGCCGACGGGCCGGGCAGCGCCTTGATCCAGGCCGTCACCTCCACGGGGTCGGGGCAGAGTCTGGCTTTGAAGATTTCTCCGGTCTGGACGTCCATCGCATGCGCCACCACGGAGCGGGCATGCACATCCAGGCCAACACTCGTACGCTCGGTAAACAACCGGGGCCTCCCACGTATGTCGGAAAGGCCAGACAGGCCGCCCCTGTCCGGCAACCCACGAATCGTTGCGCGGAGAGGCCCCGGCCTGCCAGAGCTTCACCCCAGATCGGGGTCACCCATACCGTCTAGCACCGAAGTGGGCCGGGCCACAGGACGCCGTCGCCGTGTGACGCACCCACGACGGCGGCCCGCTCCGGCGCGGATACGACACCGCCCGCCCCGGCAGGAAGCCGGGGCGGGCGAAGAAGATGCCACAGGGATTCAGTTGATGTAGAACGGTCCCTGGCGCGTGATGGTCTGCGTCTGGCCGCTGGGCAGCCGATAGGTGACCGTGCGGACGGAGACGGCGGCGGCCGCGAACTGGGTGCGCGTGTCCGTCAGGCCGTTGGCGGTCGCGTAGTAGGTCAGCGTCGGGGTGGCACCGCCGCCGGCACTCTGCGGGACGTAGGTGTGCGGGTACTGACCGTCTGTCACGCCCGTCGCGAAGAGGTAGCTCTTGCACGTGCCGTCCGGGTTGTAGGTCGGGGCGGGCAGCAGGGAGGCCGGCACGACGCCGCCCTGTGTGGCGGCCGTGTAGGTGAACTCCCACGCCTTGCTGACCCCGAACGTGCCCGTGTAGTTGGGGTAGTTGTTCTTGAAGGCGGTGGCGTACCGGCTGAAGTCGTAGTCGAACCAGTTGCGGGTCATGGCCCCCGTGGCGCCGTTGGCCGGATCCCACACCTTCGCGATGGGCGAGCCCGAGCGCTGGTAGAAGCTGATGTCGGTGGTGGTCCGGGTGTTGTTGGCCGTCCAGCGGCACCCGGTGATGTTCTGGTAGCTGGAGTTGCACAGATTCTTGGAATCTTTGACGTGGGAGTTGCCGAGGTCGTAGAAGCCCGGCCCCCGGCCCCCGTTCACCGAGTCATCGCGGGCCATGAAGATGAACGACTGGGTCATGCTGACGATCACGGCGTCCGCGGGGATGTTCATGACGTTCATCCACGTGCCGGTGAAGTCGAACGTCTGTGTGGTGGTGCCGGAGGTGGCGGCGCCCCAGTTATAGGTGAGGTCCGCGTATGCCTCGATCTTCGACGTGCAGTTCGAGGGCTTGCTGGCCGCATAGGCCGGAGCGGCGGCGACACCTGCGATGGCGGGCACGGACCAGGCCAACCCTTGAGAGACGCGCCGGCGTGACACGGCGTGATCAGAGCGATGGGACGAGGTTGATGTGTTGTACATAGGCACACCTCATGTTGTGGCGGAGACGGTTCTTGGTGTTCCAGGCGGGTGCATCTCGCAAGCTACATCCGTGCTGAAACGCGCATGTCCTACCCCCCGAGACGGGGATGTTGCGGATCCCACGTTAGCAGGAGAATCCAGGGACCGTGACCCTTCCGGAATGGCGTACCTCACACTGGGCCTCAGGCTCAGAAGCCGAGCCGGCCGAGCTGCTTGGGGTCGCGCTGCCAGTCCCGGGCGACCTTCACCCGCAGATCGAGGTAGACCGGTGTGCCCAACAGCCGCTCGATGCTGGCACGGGCGTCGTGGCCGATCTCGCGCAGCCGGGAGCCGCCCTTGCCGATGATGATGCCCTTCTGGCTGTCCCGCTCGACGAAGACGTTCGCCCACACGTCCATCAGCGGCCGATCCGCGGGGCGGTCCTCGCGCAGGGACATCTCTTCGACCACATCGGCCACCGAGTGCGGCAGTTCGTCGCGCACGCCCTCCAGGGCGGCCTCGCGGATGAGCTCGGCGACCATGACCGCCTCCGGCTCGTCTGATACTGGGTGCAGGTTTTGTCAAGAGGGCAGGATGAGGCGCCACCAGGCTGGATGCTTGGTGGCGCCTCTCCTTGTGTTGACCCGAAGTGGTGTTGACGAGGGGTTTCGCGTGTCTGTCGACGGCGATGTCAGTCTGATATTCGCGGGTTGGTTACCGCAGGACGGTGCTTTCGGCTCGGAACGTCACGCGTGTCTAGTGCGGCGTGTTTGAAGTTGCCGAACGGTTGGCTGTGGTGAGGATTTCGTCGGCGGTTTTGGTCCAGACGAACGGGTGGCAGCGGTCGTTCCAGCCGTTGACGAAGGCCCGGATCTTCTGGTTGAGGTCCTTCACCGAGGGAAAGACGCCTCGCTTGATGGCCTGCTTGTCGATGATCCCGAACCACACTTCGACCAGGTTCAGCCACGAGCCACTGGTGGGAGTGAAGTGGACGTGGATCCTCGGATTGGCGGCGAGCCAGTCACGGACCTCGACGCGTTTGTGGGTGGCGTAGTTGTCCATCACCAGGTGCAGCTGTTGGTCGGGGTAGGCGCGAGCGACCTGCTCCAGGAAGGCCAAGAACTCCTGGTGACGATGCCGGGGTTTGCACGCGCCAGTCACATGCCCGGTGGCGATGTTCAGGGCCGCGAACAAGGTCGTGGTGCCGTGGCGCACGTAGTCATGGGTGCGGCGTTCGATCTGCAAGGGCTGCATCGGCAGCGTCTTCTGCGTGCGGTCCAGGGCTTGGATCTGGGACTTCTCGTCCACGCACAACACCACCGCATTCTCCGGGGGCGCCAGATACAACCCGACCACGTCGGTGACCTTGGCGACCAGCTCGGGATCGGTGGAGAACTTGAACGTGCCGCTGCGCCACGGCTGCACCCCATACTCACGCCACGCACGGGCGATCGTCGCGTTCCCCACGCCCAGGTGGGCGGCGAGCAGCCGGCTCGACCAGTGCGTCACGCCATACTTCTTCGGCGGGGGCTTCAACGTCGTGGCCACGATCTGACGATGATCCAGCCGCCGTGGCCGACCAGAACGCGGCGCATCGGCCAGGCCGGCCATACCGCTGTCGGTGTAGCGTCTGCGCCACGTCAGCACCGTGTTCTTCGACACCTGCAGCTGCTCGGCGATCCGCTCGTTCGCCACACCATCCGCGGCCGCCAACACGATCCGGGCCCGCAACACCCCACCCGCCCCAGCAGTACGCGACCGCGTCAACGACTCCAACCGTGCACGATCACCCTCACGCAAACCCAACGGCGGGGCAGGAGAATTGGCCATGACCCATTCTCCCAAACCCCAACCATTCAAGAACTAACGACACGCCGCACTAGGCCTTGGTATCCGCGAGGTCGATCTCGAAGATTGGCCCCGCCCCTGAAAGACGGGCTACGCAAGCACTGCGCGTTGACGACTCCCGCCACCGTAATCATGAGGACCCGCTAGGACTTTTTCTTCGTGTCCCGGATCCCCTGGATGAGGATCGCGAGGATCCCGATCACCATGACCCACGCCATTTCCCCGACGGCGCCGTACCACGGCTGGACGAGGGCGGTGAGGGCGAGGACGATAAGAGCCCACGCGGCGAGGATGGGCGTCAGGATGAGCAAACGTGCAGCTCGCGTCTGGCCCGGTTTGCCTCCGCTGCGGGGGAACATTCGGTTCTCGCCAACCAGTTCCAGCAGGATCTCGCCGGGGATTCCGATGAGCAGGACTCCGACGAACATCCTCAGCGACCAGCGCCAACCGATGAAGATCGCCACGATCGCGAACACCACAGCCATGCAGACCGTGAACGCGACGGTGCCCGCAAGGATCCTCTCAGCGCGGGACGGTTCCTTCTCCTCGACGGCCATGACTTCCTCACACCTCACACTCGCTCGCCAGCATCGTCACGCACGTGGCTGACGACCTGCTCCGACAAGGCCAAGTGTCCTCCAGGAAGGCTAACGACCAAACCGAGGGCTCCAGGCCGGACCGGGAATGCTGCAAGACATGTCAGCGGACGTGGGGATCAGTTGCACCGAATCCGTCGCCTCCTATCTCGATGAGGGTTCCGGGGCCGACGCCGACTCCGATACGAATGATGAGGTCCACCCAGTCGAGCATGATTCCTTCCAAGATTCGGGCAGGGCGGCACCAGGGGACAGTGAAATGTGTGGCACATACCCGTTGGACAATGAGGGGGGCAGGACACGCGGATGTGCGAGTCCTGGAGCAAAGGCGCTCTGACCAGCCCGAACAGCCTCAGCAGAAGGTGAGGTGGGACGACTCAACGATCAGTGGTGCGGTGGAGGGCCTCTATTCTGACGCCATGCCCACACGTTTCTTGCCGGTTCTGCTCGATTGCGACCCTGGGATTGACGACGCGTTCGCGCTGGCCTACCTGGCGTGCCGCGACGATGTCGAGACCGTCGGGGTGGTGACGACAGCTGGCAATGTCGGTCAGGACGACGTGCTGCGCAATGCCCTGGGGCTGACCGAGCTGCTCGGGATGGATGCCCCGGTGGCGCGTGGGGCGGACGCGCCCCTCCTCGAGCCGGTGATGACCGCCGAGGAGACCCATGGACCCCACGGTTTGGGGCATGCCCAGCTGGGGGACTGCGGACGTCACCCCGATGGGCGCAGCGGTGCGCAACTGTGGGTGGATCTTGCCCGGGAATACCCCGGCGAGCTGGTCGGCATCGTCACCGGGCCGCTGACGAACCTCGCGCTGGCGCTGCGGGAAGAACCGGACTTGCCGCAGTTGTTGCGGGGGCTGCACGTCATGGGTGGAGCGATCAACCACCGTGGCAACACCGGCCCGACGAGCGAGTGGAACATCGCGGTGGACCCGGAGGCCGGCCATGAGGTGTTCGAGGCATGGGGGAAGGCGTCCAAACGGGTCGTGCTTGGGGCGTTGCAGGCCACTGAGGTCATCAGGCTGGACGAGAGGGATCGTCGGGCTGTGAAGGAGCTAGGGGAACATCCGGTTGTGAAAGTCTTGGCCGACGCGCTGAGGTTCTACTTCGAGTTCCACGAGGCTGACGGGTTGGGATGGTGTGCGTACTTGCACGACCCGCTCGTCGTCGCCAACGCGGTGACCGGGAGATTTGCGACGACGCGGCCACTGGCCGTCGACGTCGAGCTGACCGGGACGCTCACCCGTGGCCAGACCGTCGGTGACGAGATGGGGCGGTGGGGCAAGGAGCCCAACGTCGACCTGCTGTGTGACGTCGACGCCGAACGGTTTATTGAGCACCTCATCTCGACGTTGCGGGAGGGGCTAGGCGCCGGGCGCTGAGATCAGGCGGCGTTTGGAACGAGCGGTCGACGAGCCTCTGGTAAGAGCAGGGGATGCCTCATTGAACTACTATGCAATGCAGGGTACATTGTTAGTCAAGCTACTTGGTTGAGGAGGAAAACCGTGGCGGAACGACAACTGCGCAAGGGTGCGCTCGAACTCGTCGTCCTCGGGTTGCTGGCGAGCAAACCGTCCTACGGAGGGGAACTCGTGGACAGGCTCGAGAAGGAGACGGATCTGGGCGTGTCTCAGGGGACGCTGTACCCGTTGCTCAACCGACTGCGTCGCGGTGATCTGGTTTCGACCGAGTGGCAGGAGTCGCCGTCAGGGCCTCCGCGCAAGATCTATCGCCTGACTGCCACCGGTCGAGGCTACCTGACAGAGCTCATCGATGAGTGGTCGCGCATCGCAGCCGCCGTCGACCGTGCCACCAACGATAACCACAACACTTCTGGCAAGGAGAGATCATGAACCTCTGGACTCGAGACGATGATGGCGTGCGTCGCCTGTTCGGCATCCCCGTCGGTGCGCCGTGGGGGAGCGGCTCCCGCATTGCGCTGCGCGGTTTCGAACCTGAGAACCCGCACCTGCTAGTGCCTCGCGCTGTGGGCATCGGATGGGATCTCAATCTGGGCGCCGTCGCCGTGCGCCTGGGGCTCATCCGCCCCGACGACTCCCTGCCCGACCTCAACGAATACGTTCCCGAGACGCTGCGTCGCGGCCTGGTTGCAGCGCCGTGGATCGGGGCCGGCGTCGCCAGCAGCATGACACTCGGATTCGTCAAGGCTGACCGGGTGGCGACGTCGTGGTCGCTCGGCGGCAAACCCAACCACTACATGAGCGGTGTGGCAGCAGCCCTGACGACTACCGGAATTACCACGGCGGCAGCCCTCTACCCGCGCTGGGTCGGGAAGGAGGATGGAGCTGACATCGCCGCGACGGCCCAGGCCCTGGGCATCCTGACCGTCATCGGTATGGCAAATCGGGCTGCCCGCAAGGAAATTCGTCGTCCCGGGAGTCGTCAGCCCCTCGCAGTGACCGGAGCGGTACTCGCGCCGGTCGTCATAGGTGGAGTGCTGATCGGAACCGTCAAGGTCGCGCTGGACGGGGTTGCACAGTCACTCGCGCATGGCGGCAAGGCGGGTCAGTCCGGGGAGCGAGGCCGCAACATAGGATTCCACTCATGAAGTACCTCCGATCCGTGGCCGTGATCTCAGCGGTCCTGCTCATCGCCGTCGCGGTCGCGAGGTCCTTCAACCGGTTCATCCCGGCTGTCAACAACACCACGATCGCCATCGTCGATCTGTGTCTGGTCGCTCTGGCCGTCGAGGTCATCGCCGAGTGTGCACGCATGCCCGGACGCACGAAGGGGTGGCGCATCGGGCGGGCCATCGCGATCATCGCGGCGGTGGTGGTGAGCGGGGTCATAGGGTTCCTGGCCCTGCTGTGGAGCGCCTTCGAAGGTGACGGAGGCGGGTCGTTCACCAAGGACGGCGAGACCTACTACGTCATGAGGACGTTCCCCGACAACGTCGTCATGTACCGAAAGACGTCGCCGGTGACCATGGCGGAGTCTGCGTTCGCCGACGACTCTGGCCACGCCCTCGGATTCGTGCCGATGCCGGTCGCCCTGTCAATCAGTCTGGATGAGTACGGCGGGGAGTACTCACAGATCCTGGCTGATGTACGTCGTGATCATCCCGATTGGCTCACCGACCGGTAGCTCATGGTCCGGCGAACGGTTCATCTCGCATCCATCAGACCGCCCGTCGGTGGCCGTGTGGGCCGGATTCGTGGCCGGAATTCTCTTCCTCCTGGCGGCCGTCGCAACGTTGAGGAAACCCTCGACCGACGAGTAGCGATCATAGAGGACCCGGAAAAGGGCATGAAGAGAGCGGGCGACGGGAATCGAACCCGCGTGTCCAGCTTGGGAAGCTGGCGCTCTACCATTGAGCTACGCCCGCATGTCTCCTGGGGAGACTCGTCACAGCTTAGCGCACCTCGTCAGATCAGTGCGACTCACCCCGCCGGGCCAGTCAGTAATGCTGCGGAACGCGGCCGTAGATGACTGGGGCATCGAGGCGGCGAGTCTCGGGCGGCTTCGGACGCTGCGAATCCATCCACCGGCGCACCGACGGCAACCAGACGATGACCCCGGCGGCGACGAGGAACGGCATTCCGATCCACGCCACCCAGTTCAGGGTCACGGCGGCACATCCGACCGCGACGCCACCGATGGCGCCCCAGCGCACCCAGGGACGTCCCAGCCAGGTGTTGACCGCGAGGATTCCCGGCATGGCCACCATGGCACCGGCGATGCACATCATCGCGGTCGCCAGCAGTACTGACGCCAACGATCCCGGTCTCGGGTGGGTCCACGTCAGGAGGTGGGTCGCCTGGATGAAGGTGCTCATGTGAATGGACTGCCACCAAGCAACGAGGAGCGCGACGGTGGCACTGATCGCCGCGGCAAGGTAGAGCCCGGCGGTGCTCCTCCCCACCCTTGCCGACGATGCGACATGGACCTGAGGATCCTCGGGCGGGGGGAGCGTGGCGATGGTCTCGGCGCTGGCACGTGGTGGCGTGCTCGGTGAGACTCGTCGTGCCTCCGCATGGCGGGGTTGTGGGTGGGTGGGTTGCTCGGTCACGATCCTCCTGGCGACGTGTTGTTCCAGCCTAGACGTAACTGCTGACCAGGGGGCCCTAGGTGGGCAGGTTGTTGTGCCACCGCCGGGACATGTGCGCATGAATGCAGGACCGGCATGGCGCGACCCCGAAGGTGGTAGGACCATGACCATGAACCCATTGACCGCCCTGGAAACCTCCACCCGCATCGCCGCTGGTGACGTCGAGATCGTTGAGGTCGTCGACGCTGCCCTGGAAGCGGCACACGCCGATGAGTGCCATGCCTGGACTTGGATCGACGATGATGGCGCCCGACTCGCCGCGCGTGAGCTCCAGCGTCAACGTGATGCTGGACACATCCGTCCTGGTCCGCTGTTCGGCGTCCCCTGTCCGATCAAGGACCTCAACGCGTTAGCTGGCGCGCCCCGAGCCATCGGTAGTCGGGCCGTGGGTGGGGCTCTGCCAGACCACGAAGACGGCATTGTCACGCGGCTCAGGGCTGCCGGAGCCATCCCGATCGGGACGACCGCCGCTCCCGAGTTCGGACTTCCTTGCTACACCGAACCGGACGGACGCGAACCCACCGTCACCCCATGGGACCACACCCGAATGGCGGGAGGGTCCTCTGGCGGCGCCGCGGCTGCGGTTGGGGCTGGTGAGGTACCCATCGCCCAAGGATCCGATGGTGGCGGCTCGATTCGTATTCCGGCTTCTTGCTGCGGGGTCGTTGGTCTCAAGCCCAGCCGAGGCCGGGTCTCGGCCGGGCCTTACGGGATTGACGGTCCTGGGCTGGTGAGCGGCGGGGTACTGACCCGCACGGTCCGTGACACCGCTGCTGCCCTCGACGCACTGTCCGGACCGTGGCCCGGAGATCCCTACCATGCCCCCGCTCCGACTGAGTCCTATCTGTCGGCCTGCGACCGGGGCCTGAGACGGCTACACGTCGGGATCCTGCGCGAACCCGTTATTGCTGATACCGAGGTTGCCCCGGACATCCTGGCGGCGCTGGACCGGACGGCCGCCACCCTGGAGTCGATGGGTCACATCGTCGAACAGACAGGTGCCCCTTTCGGCCCCGAGGAGTGGGAATCCTTCCAGTGTGTGTGGGAGGTGGGCGCAGCTGCGATCCCGGTGCCTCCGGAACGTGAGGAATTGTGCACCCCGATGTCCAGGTGGTTACGTGCGCAGGGGCGAAGGCGCACCGGAGTCGAGCTGGCTGAGGCCTTGGCCGGTATCCAGATGGTGGCGCGTCACGTCGGGCAGCAGTGGCAGAGGTTTGACGTCATCGTCAGCCCCACGCTTGCTCAGCCACCCCTGCCGGTCGGAGCTTTGCGCAATGACAACGATCCATCGGCAGATTTCGACGCGCAATGCCGCTTCACCCCATGGACGAGCCTGTGGAATATCACTGGTCGTCCGGCGATGAGCTTGCCGCTGCACACCACACACGTCGGCGGTGTCGAGCTGCCGGTCGGCATCATGATCGGCGGTCAGATGTACGACGAAGCCACTCTGCTGGCGCTCGGATGCGCCCTGGAAGCTGCGCGCGACGACAATCCTCGGTGAGCAGACTCTCCGGGTGAAGCGGGAGTTTTGTCACCGAGTTTGAGACGCTGGCTGCCGTACAGCGGCCTACGTGGTGGCGCCTGGCCCACACCTTGTCCGGCGTGACAAAATCGTCACCTGCTACACGCACCGCGCACAAAGATCGCCCCAGAACCACGATGGTCCTGGGGCGATCGTAGGGGTCAGCGAGCTCAGCTCTCCTTCATGGTGCCGGTCTCGAGGAACCGGGTGTGCCACGAGTACGCCTCGCCGAGGAGGTGCGGGGTGTGCTTGAACTTGCAGTCACGCAGTGCACGCTCGTAGTAGTCCATCAGCATCGGACGGTAGTCCGGGTGGGCGCAGTTCTCGATGATCTTCGGGGCGCGCTGACGCGGTGCCAGACCACGCAGATCGGCGATGCCCTGCTCGGTGATGATGACCATGCCGTCGTGCTCAGTGTGGTCGACGTGAGAGACCATCGGGACGATCGCCGAGATGGCGCCGCCCTTGGCCGTCGACGGAGACACGAACGCCGAAATGTAGGCGTTGCGGGTGAAGTCGCCGGATCCGCCGATGCCGTTCATCATGCGCGAGCCCATGACGTGGGTCGAGTTCACGTTGCCGTAAATATCGGCCTCGATCATGCCGTTGGCGCCGATGACACCGAGGCGGCGAATGACCTCGGGGTGGTTCGAGATCTCCTGGGGGCGCAAGATGATGTGATCGCGGTAGAAGGCCGCGTTCTCGTTCATCTTGTGCGCGTACTCGGGCGACAGCGAGAAAGCGGTGGCCGAGGCGACGTCGAGCTTCCCGGCATCGATGAGGTCGATCATGCCGTCCTGGATGACCTCGGTGTAGGAGGTCAAATGCTCGAGGTCGGAGTGGAGCAGGCCGTCAAGAACAGCGTTCGGGATGTTGCCCACACCCGACTGCAGCGGAAGCAGGTTCTTGGGGATGCGTCCCTGCTTGACCTCGTGGTCGTAGAAGTCGAGGAGGAACCCGGCGATCTTGCGGGAGTCGTCATCGATCGGCTTGAACGGGGTGTTGCGATCAGGGCCATCGGTCTCGATGATCGCCGCGACCTTGTTCTGGGGGACGTGGAGGAACTTGTCACCGATCCGGTCACCGGGGTGGGTGATCGGGATGGGCACTCGGTTCGGAGGAAGCGCGAACCCACCGTAGATGTCGTGCATTCCCTCGAGGTCCTCGGACTGCCACGAGTTCACCTCGATGATGATCTTGTCGGCGACGTCACAGTACACGGCGTTGTTGCCGACCGAGGAGGTGAGGACGACGTCCCCATCCTCAGTGATTCGGGTGGCCTCAATGACGGCGTAGTCGACCTTTCCGAAAAAGCCCTGACGCACCATCATGCCCGACTCCGACAGGTGAATGTCGGTGTAGAAGGATGTGCCGTCGTTGATCTTGCCTCGCATCTGGGGATCGGACTGGTATGGCATGCGCCAGCCAATGCCATCGACGGAGGCGAGGGCGCCGTCGAGTTCGGGAGCGGTCGAGGCTCCGGTGAAGACGTTGACGGTGAACTTCTCGCCGCGATCGTGGGATTCCTTGATGCGCTTGGCCAGGGCACCCGGAAGTGCCTTGGGGTAGCCCGATCCAGTGAATCCACCGAATCCGATTTGGTCACCGTCATTGATGAGCGCAGCCGCGTCGTCCGCGCTCATCACCTTCTGACGCAGGGCTGCGTTCGCAATCCGCTCTGACATCTGTCCTCCTGCCGCCGTGCGGCTGGTTGTCGGTGACGGTGCACGGCGCTACCCGTGAGCCGTCGAAGAAACACTGTTTCGTTTCCGTTGAATGCGGTCCGAAACGTTGACAACACTTTATATGGGGGTGCTTGGCGCGGGATGGGGCACCCCTGCTTTTTGGGCTCGGAACGGCACTGTCGGTCCATGATGGCTGGCACGCTCGCACGACTGTGCATGACACGCCTGAGACAGCTCGGGTGGACGTGCATCGAGCCCCTCCGACCGCAACCATGCTCACATTCTCGTGACGGTGATTGTCGTCGTCAGTACGAGGTCGGTGCCGGGGTCGAGGGGGACGGCACTGTCCTTGCAGACGCCGGTCTCGACGCACACGAAGTCGCGCCAGGCCTGAGCCGTCGGGCTGTCGCCGATTCCCGACGAGGAGCGTGGGTTCCAGATCGCCGCGCTGGGGCAATTCGTCGTCGTCAGGTGAATCTCGCGTCCCCAGACCGGATCGACGAGGGTCGGGGCCGGCCCGATTCCCTGGATGACGGTGTCGGTGTCCGGGGCCATGAGGAGTTCGTCGGCGTCGAAGGCCCCCTCGTCACCGGTCGCGAAGTTGTGCCAGTCGGCACCGCGGACGCCCCGGACACGCGCCTGGTCGGCGTCCCCGACACGCAGGTAGGTGTGCCACATCCCCTCGACGACTCGGGGCTTCTCGCCCTGGTTGGTGAGAGTGAGCGTCATCTCCAGCGCGGTGTCGGTCATGACCACCTCGTGGCGAATGCCGATGGAGGCGGTCTCAGCGGTTCCGACGACGTGGAGGGGTTCCGCGACCGTCACCTGGAAGTCGGTGCGGCGGGCCAGGCCGTGCTGGGGATCCTGGTCGTTGCTCGGTCCGTGACCAAACCATGGTGCACACAGCGGGACACCTCCCCGGATGACCGCGTCGGACTCGTCGGCGTGCTCGGGGTCGAACCAGATGACGGGTTTGTCGTCGGCCTGCCACGCCAGCACCTGGCAGCCGTGCTCTGCGACCTGCCATGCGCCGTCATGAGCGGTGTGAAGGGTTCCGGGGAGGTTGGTCATGCCCCCCATGATCGTGGTCATCGTTCCCACACTGCGCGAAGCGCGTCGATCCGCTCACAACGGATGGTGTTTCGTGCAGCCTCGACGGCGACAGGTTTGGCGCAGAAGGCGATGGCCAGTCCGGCGGCGGCAAACATGTCGAGGTCGTTGGCGCCGTCTCCCACCGCGATCGTTCGCTCAAGATCTACCTCGCGCTCCTCAGCCCAACGACGCAGCCAGGTGGCCTTGGCGGCCCGATCGACGATGTTTCCGACAACCCGGCCAGTGAGGTGGTCGTCGACGATCTCGAGCTCGTTGGAGGCTGAGAAATCGGCGCCGATCTCCGCAGCAAGCGGATCGACCAGGGCCGTGAACCCTCCTGACACCAACCCGACGGCTGCGCCGACCTCGTGCGCCGCGGCCACCAGTTCCGTCGCACCCGGGGTGACGACGGTCGCCTTGCGAGCCTCCTCGAGGGCCCCGACGTGCAGACCCTCCAGACACTTGACGCGCTCATGAAGGGACTCGGCAAAGTCGAGCGTTCCGGCCATCGCCCGGGCCGTTACCCCACTGACCTCCTCGGCCTTCCCTGCACACTCGGCGAGCAGGTCGATGGCCTCGGTGCGCGTGACCGTCGAGTCGACGTCACAGACGATGAGACCGGGCGGCTCGACAGCCAGGGCGCCGTGGGGATGCAGGACGCCGGCGCCGGTCTGGGCGGCGAGTTCGCGTACCTGTGTCATGTTGCCCTCGAAGGACATGGCGTATTCGAAGATGTGAGCGGCCCAGTCACTGGTGTGGATGCCGCGCATGCAGGCGGAGTCGGGCCAAAGCAGGGTGCCGGGGGAGCGGAGGCTGGAGCGATCGTCACTGACGAGGATGACGCGAGAACTCATCATGGCACCACGGTAGGTGGGTTTCGGCCCGTCGGGTGAGGGTTCCGCTCCTCGGCATGATCGCCTACCCGCGGACTGTCCGCGTGACGGTGTACTGACGGTTCCGCGCGACCTGGCGAGTCGGCCCGACCGTGCGCCGTAGATGGGATGCCCATGGCAGGTGATTGTTGTAGACACACCACAGGCTGCCGCCGGGTCGCAACACGCGAGCGGCGTCGGCCAGCATGGCCAGGGTCGGGGCGTGGTCCTGGGCGGTTCCGCGATGGAAGGGCGGATTGGTGACGACGACGTCGACGCTCTGGTCGGACAGGACGGACAATCCGTCACACCAATGGGTGACGATGTCGAGTCCGTTCGCCCTGGCGGTGAGACGAGTCGAGTCGACGGCCTGCCAGGAGACATCGGTGGCGTGGACGGTAGCGTCTGGGAGTCTGCGTGCCAGGTGTGCGGAGATGATGCCGTTGCCGCACCCCAGATCGACGACGTCGGTGTTGACGTCGGCCGCGATGGCGTCGAGGTGATCGAGGAGCAGAGACGTTCCGGCGTCGAGGCCTGTGGTGTGGAAGACGCCGCCATGGGCTCGGATCATCAGGCCGTTGACGGTGTTGGCGCGCGGCCATTCCCCAGTGACGGCCGGGTGCTCCCGAGGAGACGAGAAGTGCAGCACGCGGGCCTTGCGTACTCCGAGGCTGGCGTGGACGTCGTCGAACCAGCGGGCAGCGACGTCGTTCATGGACCGGGCCATGTGCTTGATGCGTCCGCCTGCGACGATGTGGGCATCGGGTCCGAGAAGTCGCCAGAGAATACCGAGCAGTTCGTCGAGTTCGTCAAGACTGGAGGGCAGGCCCATCCACACCACCGGGGTGCTGCATTTCTCTGTCGTCAGAGGGTTGAGGCGAATACCCTCAGGGATCGCGGTGAGGTCGCGGCAGTCGTCAGACCACGCCGTGGCGCCTTTGCCGGATAATGGCACCAAGGAAGGGCGACCTAGCACCCACACAGCCTTGGCCAGCGGTGATTCGGCGACGATGAGTTCGTCAACGGGGTCCAGGGTGGCGGTGTCCATGGTGGCAGTCTCCCAGACCACGGGTGCCGGACACAGCCGAGAGATGGACGCAACAGGTGTGCCGGAGGATGGTCATACCTGCGATGACTACACGGAGCTGCCAGAAAACGGTCCAAACAGGCGATGGTGACGTTGACATGGGCATTTTTTTGATCAAACGAGTACTCGATCGATACCGGCCCCGCTCTAGGATGGCGACATGGCAGAGTCGCCCCTGGAAATTCACGTCATCGCCGATTCGACGGGTGAGACCGCCGTTCGGTTAGCCCGCGCCGCCCGCAGCCAGTTCGAAGGGGTCCACTGGCACATCGTGCGCCATCCCATGATCGGCACCGTTCCGGAAATGGTTGCGGCCCTGGAGGCCGTCAAGGAGTCCCATGACGCGGGGCAGTGGGTGTGCGTGGTGCACACCCTCGTGCTGCCCGACATGCGCCACATGGTCACCGATGCCTGCGAGGAAATGGGTATCCGCGAGGTCAACCTCATGGGCCCCATGCTCGACGCGATGGAGGAGGCTTCTGGCCTTGACGCCGACGCCGTCCCGCGTCGTCCCGTGGGCGTTGAGGCCGACTACTTCACCCGTATCTCCGCCATGGAGTTCGCGGTTCGTAATGATGACGGCGCCATCCCCGATCGCCTGACCGAGGCGGACATCTGCCTGGTGGGTGTGAGCCGCTCGGGCAAGACACCGCTGTCGATCTACCTGGGTTACCTCGGCTACAAGACCGTCAATGTCCCGCTCGTACCCGGGATCGCCCCGCCAGTCGAGTTGGCGGCGGTCGATCGTTGGCGCATCGTCGGCTTGACGATCGACGCCCAGCGGCTGCTGGAGATCCGTGGACGTCGGGTCCGCGGGCTGGGAGGTTTCGGCAATGAGGACGGTTACGCCGACCTCGCCGCGATCTACGACGAGCTGGACGAGGTTGGCAGGATCCAGCGACGACTGGGTTGCCCCATCATCGACACCACGGGTCTGGCCCTGGAGGAGTCCGCGACGAAGGTCATCGACATCGTCGACCAGAGAGCCAAAACGGCCGGGACGAGGTTGCGCAAGCCGGCAGGGTCCTATCGCACTAGACCTTGATCACCCGAGGATGATCGGGGACGGCCAGCGGTTTTGGCTTGCCCCAGGTCACGTCGTTGTCCCTTGCCCGTCTTAGATGCTGGTCGTGTTGGTTGTGGGAGGCATCGTGTCGCTGGCCGGGTACCAGAATCCGCGGCTCGAGGAAGATAGTCGGGAAGCATCTGCGACAAAGGTGGGAGATATGTCACGCCCCGCTCCGGCGAGCCCGGACGAGACATGAGTTACTTCGTCATCCTTGGTTGCTCCTACTCGTGAAAATGGGACGAGAGCGTGAGAGAATGACGACATCCGGCCCTATGGTGGGCTGGGCCTCGGGCTCATTGCGCAGTCGCACGGGTCCGAACGCCGTGAATCGATGAACAGGCTGGCACAGATCGAAGGAGATCAGTCATGACTGACCGTTACGTGTATGACTTGTCCGAGGGCAGCGCGGAGATGAAGCCGCTGCTCGGCGGCAAGGGCGCAGGAGTTGCCGAGATGACGCGTCTCGGCGTCCCGGTGCCCGACGGATTCACCGTCACCACTGAAGCCTGCGTGGACACCATGACGAGGAAGGGAGAGTGGCCGGAGGGCCTCGACTCTCAGGTGTGGGACGGACTCAAGCGTCTGGAGGAGCGCACCGGTCGTGGCCTGGGCGACGTCGACAAGCCCCTCCTGGTCTCGGTTCGCTCCGGCGCCGTCATCTCGATGCCCGGCATGATGGACACCATCCTCAACCTCGGTATTTCCGACGACACCGTCGAGGCCGTCGCCAAGGAGGCCGGCAACGAGCGCTTCGCCTGGGACTGCTACCGCCGCTTCATCCAGATGTACGGCGAGGTCGTCGAGGGCATCGACGCCCACATCTACGAGGATGCCCTGACCGCTCTCAAGGAGGAGAAGGGCGTCGAGTCCGACACGGATCTGACTGCTGATGATCTCAAGGGCCTGGTCGACACCTTCAAGAAGCTGTCCAACGAGCAGCTCGGAGGTAACTGGACGACGGATCCGCGCGAGCAGCTGATGCGCGCCGTCGACGCCGTGTTCCGTTCCTGGCTCAACCCGCGCGCCTTCGTCTACCGCAAGGCCAACAAGATTCCGGACGACCTCGGTACCGCCGTCAACGTCATGCAGATGGTGTTCGGTAACCGTGGTGACACCTCCGCCACCGGTGTCTGTTTCACCCGTAACCCCGCCACCGGCGCCAAGGAGCTCTACGGTGAGTTCCTCGTCAACGCCCAGGGCGAGGACGTCGTCGCCGGCATTCGCACCCCGCGCTCCCTCGCCGAGATGGAGGAAGTGCTGCCAGAGGCATACCGCGACCTCATCGACACCATGAAGAAGATGGAGTCGCACTACCGCGACATGCAGGACATGGAGTTCACCGTCGAGAACGGCAAGCTGTACCTGCTGCAGACCCGTAACGGCAAGCGCACCGCCGCTGCTGCTCTCAAGGTGGCCCGTGACCTCGTCGCCGAGGGCGTCATCACCAAGGAAGAGGCCCTCATGCGGATCGAGCCCGCACAGCTCGATCAGTTGCTGCACGAGGCCATCGACCCGAACCACACCGAGCAGCCGGTCGCCGAGGGCCTCCCTGCCTCCCCGGGTGCCGCCGTTGGTGAGGCCGTCTTCGACGCCGACGTCGCTGCTGAGCGTGGCGCCAAGGGCGAGAAGGTCGTCCTCATCCGCTTCGAAACCACCCCTGATGACATCCACGGCGTCATCGTGAGCCAGGGCGTCCTGACCGCCCACGGTGGCATGACCTCCCACGCAGCCGTGGTCGCCCGTGGCATGGGCAAGCCCTGTGTCGCTGGTGCTCGCGGCATCAAGATCGATGCCAAGGCCGCCACCCTGACGATCGGTGACACCGTCATCCACGAGGGCGACATGATCACCCTCGACGGCTCGACCGGTGAGGTCTTCGCTGCGGGCCTGCCGCTCATCCCGCCGCAGATCAACGCCGACTTCGAGGAGGTCCTCTCCTGGGCCGACGAGATCCGTCATCTCGGCGTCGAGGCCAACGCCGACAACGCCACCGACGCAGCGAAGGCTCGTGAGCTGGGTGCTGAGGGCATCGGCCTGTGTCGTACCGAGCACATGTTCTTCGGTGCCGATCGTCTGCCTGCCATGCACGAGATGATCACCGCGGACACCCCGGAGGAGCGCCAGGCTGCCGTCGACAAGATCCTGCCGATGCAGCAGGGCGACTTCGAGGGCATCTTCACGGCGATGAAGGGCCTGCCCGTCACCGTCCGTCTTCTCGACCCGCCGCTCCACGAATTCCTGCCGAACCTCGTCGAGCAGTCCCTCAAGGTCCAGAAGCTGGAGGATCAGGGCGCTGATCCGAACGAGCTCGACAAGGAGCGTCGTCTGCTCGCCCAGGTCAAGAAGTTGCACGAGCAGAACCCGATGCTCGGTACCCGTGGCTGCCGCCTCGGCATGCTGTACCCGGAGATTCCCGACATGCAGGCTCGCGCCATCATCCGCGCTGTCCTGGCGGTGCTCAAGAAGGAGGGGGAAACCGTCCAGATCAACATCATGATCCCGCTGGTCTTCACCCCGATTGAGCTCGAGACCCATCGTCGCATCGTCCAGCAGGCCATTGACGAGGAGTTCGAGGCCGCCGGCACCAAGGTCGACGTCAAGATCGGCACCATGATCGAGCTGCCGCGTGCCGCCCTGGTCGCCGACAAGATCGCCGAGGTTGCCGACTTCTTCAGCTTCGGCACCAACGACCTGACCCAGACCACCCTGGGCATCTCCCGTGACGATGCCGAGAACGGCTTCCTCACCGAGTACCTGCGTACCAAGGTCCTCAAGGACAACCCGTTCGCCTCGATCGACCAGGAGGGTGTTGGCCAGCTCGTCGCCGGGGCTGTCGAGAAGGGTCGTAAGACCAACCCGCAGTTGAACGTGGGCGTCTGTGGTGAGCACGGTGGTGATCCTGACTCGATCCACTTCTTCAACAAGACCGGGCTCGACTACGTGTCCTGCTCGCCGTTCCGTGTGCCGATCGCTCGGTTCGCCGCGGCCCAGGCCGTCATCTCCCAGAAGGAGAAGTGAGTCTGAGGGCTCCATCACGTCACTGATGTGAAATTGCGGCCCCTCCACCGCGGTGGAGGGGCCGCAATATGTCATTGCATACTCCTCAATACGTGTGCGATCGGGGAGTTTTGTCGACTTCAACTCCATGTCCGCGGAATAATGGCCACAATCGTGCCTCGACTTCTGGAGGATCAATGTCCCAGACTTTCGGTGCCTGGCGTGCCACCTACACCCCTGGTTCCTGGGTGGTGCTGGCCGGGCCGAGCAGCCTCGTCATCATGCAGCCGGCTGCGCCGCGCCATTCCGGATTGGTGTCGTCCATCTGGCGGCAGGTGGCCGAGGCCGATGATCCCCAGTCGCTCGTGGAGACGTTGTCGCTCATCGGGCTGGCGAAGATGCCGAGCCTGGGCTTGTTCTTCTGGGTCGACGGCGAGATGTTCTCCATGGCCCGCGGTCAGGTCGTTGTCAAGGATGCCTCCACCGGTGAGGTCGTCAACCATGGCGACGGTCTGTTGACGTGGAGCGAGAAGAAGCTCGACCCATCGACCGTCGTCGTCGAGATGGAAGAGGCCGAGCAGCGGCTGTCCATGCCGTTGCTGCTGGGGGTTGCCCAGGCGAGCAAGATCATCATCGACGCGACCGGCAAGGTTGAGCCTTTCGTCGTTCGGGAGGGCGGCGAGGTTCACCGTCCGCGGGTGTTGGCGAGTTCCGACGACGCCCTCAAACCGTGGACTCTGGAGCCTGAGGAGCGGGGGGCCGACGATTCGGAGGCCACCGAGGAAGCTCGCGAGCTCACCGATCAGGAGTGGCAGCCAGACGACGAAGATGCGCCCGGATTCGTCGAGGTTCCGGCACCAGGTGAGGCTCCCGACCCGGTTGTCGTGCCGGAGCCGGTTGCTGAGTCCGCGCTGACCGGAGTTCCGATTCCGGCTGAGCCTGTCGTGCCTGACGAGGACGTGGTGAGTGATGGTGACGAGGTGGCCCCGGACATCGAGGAACCCGTGAGCCCCGTCCCGGCCCGAGCCGCCGAGCCGGAGTCCGTTGAGACCGCGGTCGCTCGTGAGGACATTGCGCCAGTCCGCGCTCAGGACGACGGCCTGGGAGGCGATGACGAGGTGCACACCGGTACTCAGCCGGTGGGAGTGCAGCCCGAGCCCGAGGGCGTCGTCTCCGCACTTGCTCCGGGGGCAGTACCCCAGCAGCCTCAGCAGACAGAGCAGTCGGAACAGCCCGTGCCTCCCGAGCAGTCTCAGAGCGACTCGCGGTACGACGGGGACTGGCGCGGCGCGTCGGCCTCGGCGATCCGTCGACTGTCCCCGCCGTCAGATCCCGCGGCTGCCACCCTGGTTTCGACGACCGGAGAGGCCACCCATCTCAAGGGTGCGGTTCTCGTCGGGCGTGCCCCGCGGGCCGAGAATGGCGAGGAGATCATGCGCGTTCCGTCTCCTGGCCAGGACATCAGCCGTACCCACGTGAAGTTCGCTTTGGGGCAGTGGGGGATTGAGGTCACTGACATGCATTCCACGAACGGCACCGTCGTTCGCCGCATCGGCCAGGACCCGTTGCGATTGGAAAGTGGTGAGACGATCGACCTGGCCATCGGTGATGCCGTCGATCTGGGTGACGGCGTCGTCATCACCATTGAGGCCTACCAAGGCTGACAAACGAGTCCGCCAGCCATCAGGGCCCCCGCGAGGAATCCGCGGGGGTCCTTTGTCATGGTCAGCACCGGAGGAAGGCGTAAGCCCGGTCAATCCGAGGATTCTATGCGTGACACCGTCATTCCGGCAGGGAGCAGGGGAGGAAGCACTCGGGTCATCGCGTCATAAATCTCAGTCAGACGCGACGGGGTCATGCGCTCGGAGGGGGCAGTGACGCTGATGGCGGCGATTGCTGTTCCATGGGCGAGCAGCGGAACTCCAAGGCAGGCGATGCCGGGCTCGTTCTCCTCGTATTCGAGGGCCCATCCACGTTCGTGAGCCTCAATGATCTTGGCATGAATGTTGTCATGGCAGGCCGTGGGATGAGCTGACAGGGCTTCTGTGTAGGGGATCAGGGCCGTCGAGGACGTGTCGCGGAAAGCGAGGATCGCACGTCCCATCGCTGAGATCGCTGCGGGAACGCGTCCGCCGATCGTGGACCATACACGAATGGCACGCTGGGGTTCGACCTTGTCGAGGTAGCGGATGTCAGTGCCGTCGAGAACTCCCAGATGGACGAGTTCGTGGACTTCATTGCACAGGCCAACGAGGGCGGCATGAACGGTGGCCGCGAGGTTGTTGTAGGAAATCATCCCGGCACCGAGGTTGATGGCTGCAGACCCGAGCCGGTAGTTGCCGTCGTCATTCTGGGCGATGAAGTTGCGTACGCGAAGGGTGCTGAGGGCGCGATGGGTCGTGGCCTTCGTGAAGCCGAGTCGTCGTGAGATCTCTGCCAGCTGGAGACCCTCCAAGCCGGAACTGTCGAGCAGCTGAAGGATCTGCAGAGCCCGGTCGATGGATTCGACGGTGGAGGCCATGCCAGTCGAGGAGGTGCTGGGGGGACGATCCTGAGAACCGCTCACAAGTGCCATTTTGTCAGCCCCTCTTCGGTGATGATGAATCAGGTTTCCGAAGAATGTATCGTGTGTTCCGCACAACGGTTAGTGCGTTCCGGCTAGCGAAATGGAGTTCGATGTATGAGCTCTCCCATCCCACTCTCGGAGGAACCGACAGTCGATCAGGCCACCGTGCGCAGAGCTGCGCTTGCTGGCCTCATCGGCACCATGCTCGAGCAATACGACTTCGTCATTTATGGCACGGCATCCGCCATCATCTTCAACACCCTGTTTTTCCCAAGGGTGTCTCCGGCTGTCGGCGTCATCGCCTCGATGGCGACCTACGCCGTCGGCTTTGCGGCCCGTCCGCTTGGAAGTCTCTTCTTCGCCCGGTTTGGCGACCGGATGGGCCGTAAGTGGGTCATGATCGCCACGCTGTTCCTGATGGGAACTGCGACCTTTTGTATCGGCCTCATCCCCAGCTACTACACCATTGGTATCTGGGCGCCAATCATGTTGCTCATCCTGCGCATCATGCAGGGTTTCGGAGCGGGAGCTGAGCAGGCAGGTGGTGTCACTTTGCTTGCTGAGACGGTCAAACGGAGTCGACGCGGTCTCTACTGCGCGCTGGTGTTCGCTGGTGCGGCCCTGGGGTCGGTGCTTGGTGCGGTCGCATGGATCGTTGCTCAGAGCCTGACCGATCACGCTCTCAACACTTGGGGATGGCGCGCCGTGTTCTGGACCTCCGCCGTGGTGACGGTGGCGGCCTACATCCTGCGTCGTCACCTTGCTGAGTCCCCGGTCTTCCAAGAGACCCAGGCCGCTCGCATCGGTCGTGATGACACCCCGATCGGTGACGTGCTTCGTCACGGACGTCCGGCGCTGTGGCGAATCTTCCTCATCAACATGGGATCCAACGCGCAGAGTTATATCTACCAAGTGTTCATGGGGTCTTACCTGGTGACGTGGTTGGGTATGAAACCCAAGTTCATCCCGAATGTCCTGCTCATCGGAGCCTTGGCATCCTGCATTTTCACGGTGTTCTCCGGTTGGATGACCGATCGCGTCGGACGCAAGCCCGTGATCATCAGCGTGCTGGTATTCCTCTTCCTGTTCCCGATCCCGGCCTTCGCCATGCTCAACACCAAGAACCCGGTGTTCATCACGATTGCCGTCGTGCTCGGCTTCATGATTGCTGGATATGGCACCGTCGGCAGCCAGGGAGCCTTCTACGCCGAGATGTTCGGATCGCGCTACCGCTACGCAGGAATCTCTCTGGCCCGTGAGTTCTCCTCGGTGTTCGGCGGTGGCATTGCCCCTCTGGTGTGTTCGGCGCTCGTCACCAAGTTCGCTGGTTCCTGGTGGCCGGTGGCGGTGTACATGATGGTTTTCATTGGTCTGTCACTGATTGCTGCGATTGCCTCCCCAGAGACCCGCGGACGTGACTTGCGTCTGGAGCAGGACGCTGTGGGAAAGCCGGTTGAGGAGCTGAGCGTGGAAGGTTCGATGGCGTCATGAAGGTCCTTCTTCCCGATTCGATGATCTTGGATCCTCACCTTCCTGGCGGGGTCGAGGCGGTGGTGTACGACGCCAGCTCAGCGATTCCGGATAAGCATCTGGATGCTGAGGTGCTCGTCACCTGGGCGGCCACGGAGGAGTGGCTTGCCGAGCATGCCCGTAAGCTCACCCATCTACGACTTGTGCAGGGGTTGGCTGCTGGTCCGGACTCCCTGTTGCGTGCTGGTTTTGACTCGGATGTCGTGCTGTGTACTGGCGTCGGGTTGCACTCTCGCATGGTTGCCGAGCACGCATTGGCCCTCGTACTGGCCCTGGTACGGGAGCTTCCCAAGACGACTGCCGCTCAACAGGAGCACCGATGGGCTTCGGAGCTGGGAGGTCCCCGGCCCCTTCATCCGGACGGCCCGGTGACGACCCTGCTTGACGCCAATGTGCTCGTCTGGGGATTCGGATCCATCGCTCAGACCTTGGCTCCACATCTGACGTCCTTGGGTGCGGAGGTGCGTGGGGTTGCTCATCAGGCTGGGCGCCGGGGCGGTTACGAGGTCATCGCGGTTGATGACGTTGACGCGGCGTTGCCCGAGACCGACATCCTCATTCAGATCCTTCCGTCCAATGAGGAGACTCGGGGAATCGTCGGGGCGAAGCGACTGGCTCTGCTCGGGCCTGATGGATACATCGTCAATGTCGGGCGTGGAGTCACGATCGACAATGACGCGCTGGTGGATGCGCTGCAGAGCGGGATGATCGCTGGTGCGGCTCTCGACGTCACAGAGACTGAGCCACTCCCGAAAGACTCGCTGTTGTGGGATGCGCAGAACGTCATCATCACACCTCACTCTGCCGGCGGACGTCCCCTGGGTGCCGACGAACTCATCGTCAAGAACGTGACCGCACTGGCGTCTGGAGGCAATTTCGAAAACAAGCTGTGACGTCACTGAGTTCGTCCTCGGCGGATTAGTCTCCTAGTGTGATCCTTTGGGTCTACCCAGGATCAGGAAGGAAATCCGATGGGACACATTCTCGTTTTGTCGGGGGCTGGGCGTTACGCCGACGACATCCACGACTTCGACGCGACCTCCGAGGCCGTCTCCCAGATCTTGACCGAGCGTGGTCACCAGGTGGAGGTGAGGTGCTCTGAGCCAGAGGCCCTGGACCACCTCGCTGACGCGGATCTGCTCATCGTCAACACCGGTGGCGGCGATCCGGAGGAGGAATGGGATTACATTCCCGAATGGTCCCGTGCCCACAATAAGATTCTGGAGCACCACGAAGCTGGCAAGCCGATCCTCGGTCTGCACACCGCCTGCAACACCTTCTGTGACTGGGACCTGTGGCCGTCCGTGCTCGGGGGCAAGTGGGTGCTGGGGGTCAGCGGGCACCCGGAGCGTTCCTACGCCGTTTTCGAGCCTGTACCCGAGGCTGCGGACCATCCCATCCTGCGCGGCGTCGAGCAGGTGGTCGTCTATGACGAGCGTTTCTCCGACCTGGACATCAACCCGCTTGCGATCCCGCTGCTCTTCCACGAGACGGGCGAGGAATTCCACGCGATGTGCTGGGTGATGGGCAACAACGTCGTCTACGACGGCCTGGGTCACTCGTCGAGGTCGTACTACTCGGCGTCACGACGTCAGTTGTTGTGCAACGAGGTGTCCTGGTTGCTGAACTGGAAGCGTCGCGAGGCTGCTGCACAGGCCGCAGCGCAGGTGAGCCCGGAGCCCCAGATGGTCTGAGTCCTGACGAGAAGGAAGCCGGCGGTTATTCCCACCGTTCGCTCCTCCCAACGTCATCCCTCCTCGAAACCCAGGTGGAGCGCGTGAGTGGTCAGGTGGCGGAACAAGTGCAACTGGCAGTTTCCGTAGCCGACACACCGCGTCCCCACGGTCCTGGGCATGACAGGGGACGGATCTCACCGACCCGTCCCGGTCATCAGCGAGAACACGCCGCGAGCGTCGTCACTCCTTGGGGGCTCCGGCGAGGATCTTGGCGGTCGACGAGACACCGAGACGGGTTGCACCGGCCTCGACCATCGCGCAGGCCGTCTCGTAATCGCGGATGCCACCCGAAGCCTTGACCCCCAGGCGACCACCGACGGTGGCGGCCATGAGCTTGACAGCTTCGACACTCGCACCGCCCTTCGGGTGGAATCCCGTCGAGGTCTTGACGAAGTCGGCTCCAGCCCCCTCGGCGGCCTTGCACGCGCGAACGATCTCGTCATCGGTCAGCACGGCCGACTCGATGATGACCTTGAGGATCTTCGGATCCGGAACAGCCTGCTTGACGGCAGCGATGTCAGCGGTGACGTCCTCCCAACGTCCCTCCTTCACCATGCCGAGGTTGATGACCATGTCGACCTCGTCGGCGCCGGCGGCAATGACGTCATGGGCCTCGGCCACCTTCACCGCGCTGGTGTGTTTGCCCGACGGGAACCCGCACACCGCAGCCAGCTTAACGTCACCCATGTCGAGGTTCAGCGGCAGCATCGACGGCGACACACACACCGACCAGGTGCCGTACTCTTTGGCCTCGCCGACCAGCTTGGCGACGTCGTCGTGAGTGGCCTCCGGGGTCAGCAGGGTGTGATCGATCATGCCGGCCAGCTTGGTGGCAGACAGCGGGGCAGGGGACATGCCAACTCCTTCTCTGGAACAAGTGCATCCACCCTATCCGGACGCCTCGTCCTCAGGCGACCAATGGCAGGGTCAGGGTGACCGTCGTCCCCTTGTCCGTCGAATCCACCTTGGCAGTGCCCTGATGAGCAACCATGACGGCTGCGACGATGGACATGCCCAATCCTGTTGATCCCTCCTTCGACGCAGTGCGGGACGCATCTGCCCGGGCGAATCGCTCAAAGATCAGGGGACGTACCGACTCCGGAATGCCCGGTCCGTTGTCGGCGATGGTGACAACGGACCGCCCGTCGTCGGCAGTGACGGTGGTGTGCACCGTCACTCCTGCAGGTGTGTGCTTTCGGGCGTTCGACAGCACATTGACGACAACCTGCATGAGCCGGTCAGCATCAGCCATCACCGTGATTTCCTCGTTGGGTACGTCGAGGGTCCAGATGTGGTCCGACCCGGCTGCCTGGGCATCGGAGACCGCGTTGAGAACGACCTCGACCAGGTCGATGGGGGCCAGCTCAAGTTTCTGGTCATTGTCCAGACGAGCCAGCAGCAGCATGTCCTCGACGAGGGCACTCATCCTCGTCGCCTCAGATTCGATGCGATCCATCGCGAACTGGCTTTCGGGGCACAGTTCGCCGCGCCGTCGTCTCGTCAGTTCGGCGTAGCCACGGATGGATGCCAACGGATTGCGCAACTCGTGCGAGGCGTCTGCGACGAATTGACGCACCTTGACCTCGGACTGCTGACGAGACTCCAACGCGCCCTCGACATTGTTGAGCATGTGGTTGAGGGCATGACCCACCTGCCCCACCTCGCTGCGAGGATCAGTCAGTGCCGGATCGACTCGGATCGGCAGGTTGACCTCGCCGCTGCCGAGGTCCATCTCGGAGACCACCGTCGCCGTCGAGGCCAATTGGTTGAGGGGACGCAGGGACTTGGTGACGACGGCGCGCGTCGCGAAGAATCCCACGGCCAATGCCAGGACAGTGATGGTGACCTCGAGGGCCAACAACCTCTCGATGGCGTTGAGAAGTCGTGTCCGCGGCAGGGCGACGACGTAGCTGACATTGTCACGTGTCTCCGCCAGTGCGCGGTACTCGGTGCCATTGTTCCCGTTGAGGTCGTGGGGACGGCTGTCCTGACGCACGGCGAGCAGTTCACCGGCATCGGCGTTGCAGTACTTGGTGAGGACGGCACCTTCTGTCACGGTCGTCATGAGGCAGACGCCATCGGCCTTGACAGCGAAGATGGTGCCCGCCTGGATTCCCAGCACGTCACCGGCTGTCGGCCCAGGCAATCCGATGGGGTTCGCCTCCTGGCGGTGGGCCGCCGCCATCACCTGCTCGTCAAGGCCATCCGTGAGGATCTGATGCGTTCCCCAGATCGTCACCCCTCCCAGCGCGACGGCCAGCACACTGATGATGGCGAGCACTCGGACGACGAGCTGATGCCCTAGTGTGTGCCGACCCATGGGATGATCCAGCCAGGTGTCGTGGATTGTCGACCTGACCTCCGGTGTTTCGTCGCAGCATGGATCCGGCGCATGGCTGTCTGCGGGTGAGTTGGGAGAGGTCACCTGGCCATTGTCACGCAGCAGGTCGGAGAACGTAACCCGCACCACGCATGGTGTGGATCATGGGATCGCGTCCCTTGTCGATCTTCTTGCGCAGGTAGGAGATGTATAGCTCGACGACGTTGGCCTGTCCACCGAAGTCGTAGTTCCACACCCGGTCGAGGATCTGGGCTTTGGAGAGCACTCGTTTGGGATTACGCATGAGGTAACGCAGCAGCTCGAACTCAGTTGCTGTCAGGTGGATCTCCTCGCCGGCGCGGCGCACCTCGTGGGAGTCCTCGTCGAGGGTGAGGTCGCCGACGGTCAGGGTGGAGTCGGACTTGGGCTCGGTTGCACCCGAGCGGCGCAGCAGAGCGCGTAACCGAGCGATGACCTCTTCCAGGGAGAAGGGCTTGGTGACGTAGTCGTCGCCGCCAGCGGTGAGTCCGGCGATGCGGTCGCCGACGGCGTCCTTGGCGGTGAGGAAGATGACCGGGACGTTGGGCTGATCCATGCGAATACGGCGCATGACCTCGAGGCCGTCGAAGTCGGGGAGCATCATGTCGAGGACGATGACGTCGGGGCGCGTGGCCTTTGCCTCGCGGACGGCGTGAACGCCGGAATCAGCGGTGGTGACGTCCCATCCCTCGTAACGCATGGCCATGGAGAGCAGCTCGGTGAGGCTGGGCTCGTCGTCGACAGCCAGAACACGGATGGGAGACCCGTCAGCTCGAGTAAGTCTGGGAGGTTGCGGTGGGATTGCCATGAATTAAGGGTTCCACGACGGAAGCTCGTATCGGGTGTGTTGAAGCTGTGCTGTTCCTGTGAGCCATATCGGAGGTGGATGTGCGCAGCCTGAGGTGCGAGCATGTGTTTGTGATGGAGGGTGGGGTGAATTCTTCGTTAACATGAGTGCGCGTTGACGTCTTGGTGCGGTTTCGCGGTTCCTAGTGGGATGCATGTACACGGAAAGCACACTTTGTCGTGGTTGTGCAGTGACGGTGAAATTGTTCACCTTGTCGTTGCTTGTGGGGAGCCTGCCGCGCGAACGTAGGCTCACTGGGCGTAACGTGTCAGACGGCCGGAACTGCTCCCGGGTTCTGGTCGGCCGTCCGCCCCGCTCCGGTGAGGAGTGGGGGATCCCAGCTCGCCGTCCGGGGGCGCTACGGCCCGCACGAAGGATCTTGCATGAGTTCGACTCTGTTAATCGTGGTTATCGTCGTCGTGACGGCGCTGGCATTCGACTTCACCAACGGCTTCCACGACTCAGCCAACGCGATGGCGACGTCGGTGGCAACCGGAGCACTCAAGCCCAAGGTGGCCGTCATCATTGCGGCCGTCCTCAACGTCATTGGTGCCTGCCTGTCGACCGAGGTCGCCAAGACGATCTCCGGTGGCATCGTCAATGACCAACTCGTCACTGCTCCGATGGTTTTCGCCGGTCTGATAGGCGCGATCATCTGGAACCTCGCGACCTGGCTGTTCGGTCTGCCGTCCAGCTCCTCCCACGCTCTCTTCGGTGGCCTCATCGGTGCCGTCCTCGTCGAGGCTGGCATGAGCGGCATCCACGCCGGCAAGATCATGAGCAAGATCATCCTGCCGGCCCTGGTGGCACCGTTCGTTGCCGGAATTGCAGCTCTGCTGGCGACCTGGTTGGCGTATCGCATCACGGACCACACCGCCCATCACTCCTCGCGGATGTTCCTCAATGGTCAGAGGGTCTCGGCGTCGATGGTCGCCCTGGCTCATGGCACCTCCGATGGCCAGAAGACGATGGGCGTCATCACCTTGGTCCTCGTCGCCGCTGGCTACCAGGCCTCGGGTACCGGCCCGGCATGGTGGGTCATCCTGGCCGCCGGCTGTGCCATTGGTCTTGGTACCTACTCCGGTGGCTGGCGCATCATGCGCACCATGGGCAAGGGTCTGTGTGACATCGAGTCCCCGCAGGGGTTCGCAGCCGAGACGGCGTCCACGGCCGCCATCCTGGCCTCCTCGCATTTGGGCTTCGCCCTGTCGACCACCCACGTCTGCTCCGGCTCGATTCTCGGCTCGGGAATCGGACGCCGCACCGAGGTGCGCTGGGCCACCGCCGGGAAGATGGTCATCGCCTGGTTGGTCACCCTGCCGGCTGCCGCTCTCGTCGGTGCCATCACCTCGGCTATCGCCGGTGCCGGCGCCTGGGGTGTCGTCATCGACCTCGTCCTGCTGGCCGTGATGGCCGCCGGCATCGTCCGCCAGGCCAACCACCACAAGGTTGACCACAACAACGTCAACGACTCCACTCAGGTCGGCGTCCGCAAGGGCTCGGCCATCGCCGGGGGGACTGCAGCATGAACATTGACTGGGCCTCACTCGGACTGGTGTCCATCGTCACGGTTGCGACCACCGTCCTCATCGTCTCCGTCGTCTCGGGCGGCGCACTGATGCTTGATCGTGCTCATGCGCGCACCGAGGCTGGAGGTGACGGGGCTGCTGGGCTCGTTGCTCTCGGGTGGACAGCCATCGCCATCGCAGGGCTCGTCGTCCTGTATGGCCTCTATCTGCTCATTCCGTACTTCCACTGATCACTGGTCTGCGCTGACGAGTGCGGAGAAGGATGCCGGACGGTTCGCCGTCCGGTGTTTTTCATCTCTGGAGCGTTGTCGCCGGGGGCGGCTCGGGTTCGTTGTGGGGGCCTCGGGGTGGTCGGCGCATCGTCCACGGGGAGGGAATAGATCTGCTCTCTCATGGGTTGAGTCTGGTGAACTCAATTTCATTCAAAAATGAGCTGACGTCAACTTGAGTGACAGCGACTCAGGGTCTAAGGTTGAGTCGAAGTCGCTCAAGGGGATGCTTTCCCAGAACATTCGTCCATCAGGAGGAAACCAACCATGGCTCGTTCAGTCGGTATCGACCTCGGAACCACCAACTCGTGCGTCGCCGTCCTCGAGGGCGGCGAGCCCGCCGTCATCCCGAACGCCGAGGGTGCTCGTACCACCCCGTCGGTGGTCGCCTTCACCAATTCGGGTGAGACCCTCGTCGGTGAGGTCGCCAAGCGTCAGGCCGTTACCAACGTTGATCGCACCGTCCGATCCGTCAAGCGCCACATGGGCGAGTCCTGGACGATGGGCGTCGACGACAAGACCTACAAGCCGCAGCAGATCAGCGCCTTCATCCTGCAGAAGTTGAAGAGGGATGCCGAGGCCTACCTCGGTGAGCCGGTCACCAACGCTGTCATCACCGTCCCGGCCTACTTCTCCGACGCCCAGCGGCAGGCCACCAAGGAGGCCGGCGAGATCGCAGGTCTGACCGTTGACCGCATCGTCAACGAGCCCACCGCTGCTGCCCTGGCCTACGGCCTCGACAAGGCTGACAAGGAGCAGACCGTCCTGGTCTTCGACCTCGGCGGCGGCACCTTCGACGTCTCCCTGCTCGACATCTCCGACGGTGTCTTCGAGGTGAAGGCCACCAACGGTGACAACCATCTCGGTGGTGACGACTGGGACCAGCGCATCGTTGACTGGCTGGTCACTCAGTTCAAGAACGCCAACGGCATCGACCTGGGTGCCGACAAGATGGCCAAGCAGCGTCTGCAGGAGGCTGCCGAGCGCGCCAAGATCGAGCTGTCGCAGGCCTCCGAGACCCACATCAACCTGCCGTACATCACCGCTGGTGCCGCTGGCCCACTCCACCTCGACGAGAAGCTGACCCGAGCCGAGTTCCAGCGCCTGACCTCCGACCTCCTCGAGCGTTGCCGCACCCCGTTCAACGCCGTCATGAAGGATGCCGGCCTCAACGTCTCGCAGATTGACGAGGTCATCCTCGTTGGTGGTTCGACTCGTATGCCCGCCGTCTCCGAGCTCGTCAAGGAGCTCGCCGGCAAGGAGCCGCACAAGGGCGTCAATCCTGATGAGGTCGTGGCCCTCGGTGCTTCCCTGCAGGCTGGTGTGCTGAAGGGCGAGGTCAAGGACGTACTGCTTCTCGACGTCACCCCACTGAGCCTCGGTATCGAGACCAAGGGTGGTGTCATGACGAAGATCATCGAGCGCAACACCACCATCCCGACCAAGCGTTCCGAGGTGTTCACCACTGCTGAGGACAACCAGCCGTCGGTGATGATCCAGGTCTTCCAGGGCGAGCGCGAGTTCGTTCGCGACAACAAGCCGCTGGGCAACTTCGAGCTGACCGGTCTGATGCCCGCGCCGCGCGGCATCCCGCAGATCGAGGTGTCCTTCGACATCGACGCCAACGGCATCGTCCACGTTCACGCCAAGGACATGGCCACCGGCAAGGAGCAGTCCATGACTGTCACCGGCGGCTCCGCCCTGGGCAAGGACGAGATCGATCGGATGGTCAAGGAGGCCGAGGCCAACGCCGACGCCGACAAGAAGCGTCGCGAGGCTGTCGAGATGCGCAACGAGGCCGACGCCCTGGCCTTCCGCACTGAGAAGTTGCTCGACGAGAACGGTGACAAGATCCCTGAGGACACCAAGACTCCGGTGACCGAGGCCATCGCCAAGTTGAAGGAGACCCTCAAGGGCACCGACAACGACGACGAGGTCAAGGCCGCCATGGACGACCTGAACCAGAAGGCGTCGGCCATGGGCCAGGCGATCTACGCCGCTGCCCAGCAGGCCCAGGCCCAGAACCCGCAGGGAGAGGGCGCCGAGTCGGCCACCTCTGAGTCCGGCGACGACACCGTCGTGGATGCGGAGATCGTGGACGACGAGGACGACAAGAAGTGACCGGGGCCACGGCCTGACCCCAAACCCCGCATCGACCGCCGGGTCGCCAATCATGACGGCCCGGCGGTCGGCACCCACGTGGAGGAAGACAGATGACTGACAAGAACGTCAATCCCGATGACAACCAGGCCGACGACAACCAGGCTGGCGAGAACGTCGAGGAGCGTTTCGCCGACATCGTCGATGGCGTCGACATCGACGCCGACCAGCCGACCGCCGACTCGCAGGCCCCTGAGGAGATGTCCCGGGAGGCCCAGCTGGAGGCCCTGCTGGCTGAGCGCACCGAGGATCTGCAGCGTCTGCAGGCCGAGTACGTGAACTACAAGAGGCGCGTCGACCGTGACCGTGCACTGTCGCGACAGTCCGGCGTCGACAAGGTCATCACCGACCTCATGCCGGTCCTGGACTCGATCGCCATGGCTCGCCAGCACGGTGAGGTCGAGGGCGGCTTCAAGCTCGTCGTCGATGAGCTCGAGAAGGTGGCCAACACCCATGGTTTGAGCAGCTTCGGTGAGGTGGGTGACGCCTTCGACCCGAATCTCCACGAGGCTCTCATGCAGATGCCGATGGAGGGGGCCACCGTCACCTCCGTCAGCCAGGTGATGCAGCCTGGCTACAAGCTCGGTGATCGTGTCCTGCGTCCGGCGCGCGTGGCGGTCTCCGACCCGGACCCGAATACCAAGCCCGGGGAGTCGAAGGCTGAGGGGTCGGGGGAGCAGGCCCCCGAGGCTGACAGCGACTGAGACGACACACATCGAAGAAGGCGGCCGTGACCGCAGACCGGAAGAACTCGCGATGATCAGGGAGGGAGGAACCAGATGAGTACCAAGGACTGGGCCGAGAAGGACTACTACAAGGTCCTCGGTGTCTCCAAGGACGCGAAGCCCGAGGAGATCAAGAAGGCGTTCCGCAAGATCGCCCGGGACAACCATCCTGACTCCCACCCCGGTGACAAGGCTGCCGAGGCTCGTTTCAAGGAGGCCTCCGAGGCCAACGACGTGCTGTCCAATGTCAAGAAGCGCAAGGAGTACGACCAGGCTCGCAGCCTCTTCGGAACGGCCAGCCGATTCGGGTTCCCGCGTGGTGGCGCTCAACCGAACGTCAACGTCGAGGACTTCATTCGTACCGCCTCCAACGGCGACGGATTTGGAGACCTCTTCGGAAATCTCTTCGGGGCCACCGGTGGACGCCGCACCACGACCAGGGCTGCTCGTCGTGGTGCCGACGTCGAGGGAGAGACGACGATTTCCTTCGACGATGCCGTGTCCGGGACGACCGTCACCATGGACATGGTCTCCCAGGCCCCCTGCCAGGCGTGCCGGGGAACTGGTGCCAGGGCCGGAACCGTGCCGAGAGTGTGCTCGACCTGTCAGGGATCGGGTATGCACGCGACCTCGGCGGGTGGCGTCTTCGAGATGACTGAGCCCTGCCCGGATTGCCAAGGGCGAGGAATGGTTGTCGAGGATCCTTGCCAGGTGTGCCACGGATCGGGTCGCGCCAAGTCCACCAAGTCCATGCAGATCCGGATTCCTGCCGGCGTGGAGGACGGCCAGCGCATCCGCATCAAGGGCAAGGGTTCCCCGGGCGAAAACGGCGGCAGGGCCGGCGACCTGTACGTCAAGGTGACGGTGCGTCCGCACCAGGTCTTCGGACGTGACGGCAACAATCTCACCGTCGACGTGCCGGTGACCTTCCCGGAGGCTGCTCTCGGCGCCGAGGTCGAAGTGCCGACCCTGGCCGGAAGTACCGTTCGTCTGCGGATCCCCGCAGGGACGCCCAGCGGCCGGACCTTCCGGGTGCGTGGTCGTGGCGTGCCGCGCTCCGATGGCAGCAAGGGAGACCTGCTCGCCACGGTCGAGATCGTCGTCCCCGAGAAGCTTGACGATGACGCGCGACATGCCTTGGAGGGGTTCCGTGACGTCGTCCGGCAACCCAACCCGAGGCCGTGGGAGGTGAGGTGAGATGGCACGGCGCAGCAGGAAGCTGTCCGACGCTGTCGATCTGGCGGTGATCGACAAGGACGCCGCCATCTTCCCCATCTCGGTGGCTGCCGAGCTGGCCGGGATGCACCCGCAGACCCTGCGCACCTACGACCGGCTCGGGCTGGTCATCCCGGAGCGGACCCGTGGACGGGGTCGTCGGTACTCCATGCGTCACGTCGCCGCCCTGCGGATGGTTCAGCACCTGTCCCAGGAAGAGGGGATCAACCTCAACGGGATCAGGCGCATCCTCGAGATGGAGCGTCGGATCGAACAGTTGTCCGAGCAGGTCGATCAACTCACCGACACCGTGCGTGGAATGCAGGCTGCCAGATTCCAGGGTAGTGAGGACGCGCGGGTGTTCACGGCCGAGTCCACCGGTCGGGTCCACATGGGTAGGACGGTCGTCCACGCCCAATTGGCATTGCCCGCGCACCGAGGCTGAGAACCCTTGGGGTGTGCGATCTCGCGCGGGCAGTCCGTTCTGGCCGCCGTGAATCCGCTGACAGCAGACCGGAATACCGCTGTGAGGGGCGGACAACCGGTCCTCGTCAAGGCATGATGAGATCGTGAAGAGAATTAGAATTCTCAGGATTCTCAGTGTCGTGATCGTCGCGGCCGTCGTGGTCGGGATCACCCTCGGATTGCGGCCTGTCAATCACGCAAACGGGTGGTCCTTCGACCGGCATCGTAAGCCGAGCGTGGCCACCTCCTCAGCTCCGGCGTCCTCTGTTGCAGTGCGGTCCGCTCCCGGACTGACGGGGCATGGCGGAACCCTCGGCACTGTCGGTCTTGGCGACTCCGTTCCGCAGGGAAGTGCTTGCCGCCAGTGCGTCACCTTCATCGAGCGGGTCGGTACAGACATGGCCCACCGTGCGAGCGTGCGAGCCTCCGTGGGTAACGAGTCGGTGTCGGGGTACAAGACCACTGACGTCCTCACCCAGCTCGAGTCACCTGGCACGAGGACCTTGCTCAAGACCGCTGATCTTGCCATCGTGACGATTGGGGCCAACGATTTCGACGTCGACAAGATCGTCGCCAGGTGTGCCCACGCCGATGCGTCATGCGTCGAAGGTGACGTCGATGCGGTGATCAGACGGGTACGCACCATCCTGGAACGCATCAAGGCCGCGATGACGACGCCCGATGCCACCGTCGTCGTCACCGGGTACTGGAATGTCGGGATGGACGGCAAGGTCGGGCGTGAGCAGGGCAAGGACTACTCCCATGTCACCAACACGATCACCAAGGTGTTCAACTCCCAGGTCGAGGCCATCGCCGACGAGATCGGGGTCGTCTATGTCGATGTGCGTACTCCGTTCAAGGGCGCCGACGGCAAGCGGGACGACACCGAACTTCTTGCCGAGGACGGTGACCATCCGTCACAGACGGGCCACGCCGTGTTGGCCAAGGCCGTGGAGGCTGAGCTGCCCTGATGGCGGTGTTCCGGTGTCGTCGTGGTGTGCGTCGGGACGAACCTGCGGCCGAGGTTGCCGATCGGTACCGGGTTCGTCCATGCCGAGGTGGTGCTGGAGGGTTTTGCCGCCCAGATCACCAAGACCGAGCACGCGGCGGGGACGTGACAGCTTCCCCTCTGCCGTCGTCGGCTGTCAGTGTGAGACAATCCACATCTCAACCCGATCTTTGGGTGCTGGATCGTCCTATTCGTATTACCCTGAATGACAAGTAGCGTCGGCACCGAGGTCGACGCGCTGACAAGGGATCAAAGATGACAGAAACCATGCTTGCCGAGCGTTTCCACGCTGCGGATCGGTCCATCACCCTCGAGGACATCCCGATCCCGCACCCGGGGCCCGGTGAGGTGCTCATCAAGGTCGCATACTGCGGTATTTGCCACTCCGACCTGAGTCTTATCAGCGGCGCATTCCCGGCCAGTCGTCCCGCTGTGACCCAGGGCCACGAGGCCTCCGGCACCATCGTCGAGCTCGGCGCCGGCGTCACCGGGTGGAAGGAGGGTGACCGCGTCATCCCGTCCGCTGGTCGTCCCTGTCTCAAGTGCCGCAAGTGTCGGCGTGGTGCCTTCACAGACTGCCTGAGCCTGAACCTGATGGCCTTCGCCTACGACGGCGCATGGGCCGAGTACCACGTCGCCCAGGCCTCCGGAATGACGAAGATCCCGGACAACGTCCCGATGGACCAGGCAGCCCTTCTCGCTGATGCCGTCTCCACCCCCTACGCCGCTGTCGTCCGTACCGGCAAGGTGCACATGGGCAACGCCGTCGCCGTCTGGGGAGTCGGTGGTGTCGGGACCCACCTCGTCCAGCTCGCCAAGCTGGCCGGTGGCGTCCCCGTCATCGCCATTGACCTCAACGACGCAGTCCTCGAGCGCGCCAAGCGACTCGGTGCCGATCACACCCTGCGCAGCGACGACCCCGAGCTCATGCAGAAGATCGAGGACATCACCAACGGCCGCATGATCGACGTCGCCTTCGACGCCGTCGGTATCAAGCCCACCCTGCGCGCCTGCGTCGACTCCCTCGACGTCGACGGCAAGGCGGTCTCCGTCGGTCTGTCCTCCCAGGACATCGACGCCGGCCCGTTCCTGGACTTCAACCTGCACCGCAAGCAGGTTCTCGGCCACCTCGGTTACAAGTCCCAGGACATCGCCATGCTGGCCGAGATGCTGTCGTACCACCGCCTCGACCTCTCGGAGTCGATCTCCAAGGTCATTCCGCTGTCGGAGGTCAAGAGCGGCATTGAGGAGCTGGAGTCCCATCAGGGCAACCCGATCCGTATCCTCGTCAAGCCCTGACGCTGTCCAGTCCTGAGGCAAGGTCCTCGGACACAACTCAACGCACACGGTCAGCGCACAGGCTCGACACACGCTGGGTGCCGTCGCGATTCGTCGCGACGGCACTCGTGTGTATTCAGTGTGAGACCGCGGACGTCTCCATGGTGAGCCTGCAACGCGACGGGCGTGATCGTCTCTGTCCGAGCGAGGTCCTATAATCCGAGGACTGGACCCCGGACCTTCCGGGCCTGCTGCGACGACGCATCCCGCCGTCGGGGCGGGATCGCCGGCATGATGTCAGGAGTTTCATGACAGTACTGACCGACTTTCTCGCCACGCATCAACTGCTGACGATCCTCATCGTCCTGGCTTCTGGTGCCCTGCTGGGCCAGATCAAGTTCGGCCCACTGAGATTCGGTGCTGCCGGAGCCCTCTTCATGGGGCTTGTCGTGGGTGCCCTCGATCCACGTTTTGGCCAGGACCTGGGCATGATCAAGGGTTTCGGCGTTGTGCTGTTCTGTTACACCGTCGGCCTGGCTGCTGGATCGACCTTCCTGTCCGACCTCAAACGTCAGTGGAGTCTCATGCTCGCCGGCATCGTCGGGCTTGCCGCCATGGCAGCCGCCGGGCTCGGGTTGGGACGATTGTTCGGACTGAGCCCGGCCCACGTCGCTGGTCTGTACGCCGGTGTCCTCACCTCACCGGCCATCGACGCTGCATCGACGGCCACCCACGGCGCCGGGGACACCCTCGTCGGCTATGCGTTGTCGTACCCGGTCGGGGTCGTCGTCGGGCTCGTCATGGTCGCCCTCGTCGCCAAGCGGCACTGGCCGGCCACCAAGGACAACACCTCCATGGCCGAGGCCGGCCTGACCTCGGTGTCGACGGTCGTCGATCGCGAGACCTCCATTCACGAGACCCCCGGTTTCAACGACGACCAGATCCGGATGTCCTACCTGCTGCGCGACGGCGAGATGCGGCTGGCCACCCCGGACGACGACCTCCATGTCGGCGACCAGGTTCTCGTCGTCGGCAACCCTGACGACGTCAACCGTGCCGTCGAGCACTTGGGCCACGTCTCTGATCGCGCCCTCACCGGCGAGCGCCACGAGATTGACTTCCGCCGCTTCCTGGTGTCCAACCCTGCCCTAGTCGGGCACACCCTCGGCAGCATCGACGTGCGCGGCCGTACCAGTGGCAAGGTGACTCGGGTGCGTCGTGGCGACCTCGACATGTTGGCCCGCGATGACATCGTCCTGCAGCCGGGCGACCGCGTGCTGTGCGTGGTGCCGGCGAATCGTCTGTCCGACGCCGCCGACCTCTTCGGTGACTCCGAGGCCCGCGTCTCCCAGGTCGACGCCCTGTCCCTGGGGCTCGGCGCCGCCCTTGGTCTGCTGCTCGGGGCTCTCATGGTGGCCCTGCCCGGCGGCTTGCGCTTCGAGCTGGGAACCGCAGCCGGACCGCTCGTCATGGGCATGATCCTGGGGTCGGTGCATCGCACGGGCCCACTGCGATGGCAGCTGCCGCACGCCACCAACGCGATCCTGCGTCAGCTCGGTCTCATGATCTTCCTGGCCTGCGTCGGGCTGGCGTCCGGTCCCGCCTTCCTGTCCCAGGCCGCCAGCTGGACCGGTCTGGCAGTCATCGGCGTTTCAGCCGTCACCCTGGTCCTCGGCGGAGTGATCGTCATTGCTGCGGCCTGGTTCATGAAACTGTCGGCCCAGCGCGCCACCGGTGCCTTCGCCGGTTTCGTTGGTCAGCCGGCCATCCTCAGCTACGCCAACTCCTTGGTCAACGACGAGCGCATCGAGTCAGCTTACGGTGCCCTCTTCGCGCTGGGAACCATCGTCAAGATCCTCCTGGTGCAGGTCATCGTCCTGGTGTGATTTCTTCCGGAACGAGGGCCGGTCGGTTGTGCAACCGACCGGCCCTCGTCATGTCAGTGAGGGGACCTGATCAGGCCCGTGACTGATTGCGGCGACGCGACAGCCACCGCCCCAGAGTCAGGGCGGCCAGCCAGATCGGGCCGATCGCCACGGCGATCCGGAACGGCGGCATGATCAGCATGACGACGATCATGAGCACCAGGAAGGCGATGACAATCCAGTTGGTCACCGGTGCTCCCGGCATCTGGAACTTGAGGTTTGCGCGGGTCTCGGGGGCCAGACGACGACGGAAGAGCATCTGGGTGATGATGATCGTCGCCCAGTTGATGATGGCGGAGATCGTGGCGATCGACATGATGTACATGAACGCCTGTTCCGGCAGCAGCCCGACGACGACCACCGCGATGGCCGTCACCGCGCTGGAGACCAGCACACCGACCCACGGGGAGCCGGCCCTGTTGACCTTGCCGAGAACCCTGGGGGCGTCACCCTGGTGGGCCAGGGCGTGCAGCATCCGACCGTTGGCGTAGAGACCGGAGTTGTACGCCGACATCGCCGCGGTGAGCACGACGAGATTGAGGATGGCGGCCGCTCCCGGGATGCCGACGAGGTCGAAGATCTGGACGAAGGGGCTGGCGGTGCCGTCGATCTTGGTCCACGGGACGATGGCCAGCATGACGACGAGGGCGCCGACGTAGAAGATCAGGATCCGCCCGACGACCCGGTTGATGGCCTTCGGGATGGAACGCTGCGGGTCCTCGGCCTCGCCGGCGGTGATGCCGATGAGCTCGGTGCCGCCGAAGGAGAACATGACGATGATGATGCCGGCGAGCATCCCGGTGACGCCGTGGGGCATGAACCCGCCGTTGCGCCACATGTTGCTGAATCCGGTCGCCGGGGTGGAGGGAGATCCGAAGAGGATGATCCACAGCCCCAGGATGATCATCGCGACGATGGCGACGACCTTGATGATGGCGAACCAGAACTCCACCTCGCCGTAGGCGCGCACGTGGAGCAGGTTGACGGTGGTGACGATGACGAGGAGAACCGCCGCTGACAGCCAGCGGGGCACGGCCGGGAACCAGTAGTTGACGTAGATTCCGACCACCGAGAGCTCGGCCATCGACACGAAGATGTAGTTGAACCAGTAGTTCCAGCCGGAGATGAAGCCGGGCAGGTCCCCCCACCATCGGTGCGCGTACTCGCTGAAGGCGCCCGAGGTCGGGTGGTGGACGCTCATCTCGCCGAGAGCACGCATGATGAGGTAGATCACCGCGCCCCCCACCAGGTAACTGATGACGATGGCCGGGCCAGCGGCGGAGATCGAGTCGGCAGCTCCGTAGAACAGGCCGGTTCCGATGGCGCCACCCAGGGCGATGAGCTGGATGTGTCGGTTTCTCAGACTGCGGTGCAGTTGCTGATCAGGTTCGGTCACGCCGGTGAGTTTAGGGGCGGGTCCGAGAAGGAGGCGGCGGTGATCGAGGGGTGAGCGTTCGCGCAGGCGAGAGGTCACGACGACGCCGAGGTGCCGATACTTGCCGGTCACCCCACGGAGCTGCCAGAAAATCGAGATGAAAACGTGTACATGCCTGATCCGGGCCACTTTTTGGCAGCTCCGTGGGGTGACGTCGGGGTATCGGTACCCTGACCAGGTGATCTTCAACCTCTCCGCCGTGTGCCTGATGCGAGGGCGAACCTGTCTCAACGTCCGAAAACGGGGAGCCGATCACGTCATCCTTCCCGGTGGCAAGATCGAGCCCGGCGAGACCCCTCTCGATGCCGCCATCCGCGAGGCCCGGGAGGAGACCCGTCTGGTCCTCGATCCCGCAGACCTCACCCACCTGGGAACCTTCGACGCCCCTGCCGCCAACGGTGACGCCGATGGCATTCGCTGCGCGGTCTACATCTGTGACTGGCAGGACTCCTGGCCAGAGCCCGTCCCCGATTCCGAGATCGTCGAGTACGAGTGGACCGACCTCGACCACTGCCACGATGACGTGAGACAGGCCCCGCTGCTGCTCGACCGGGTCATCCCGGCCCTGCAACAGCGAGGCCTGCTGTGAACCTCATGGTGTCGCCAGCCCTTGAGCTCACTCCTCAGCCAGGGCGACGGCGGGCTTGATCTTCGCTCCCCGGCGACCGGGTATCACGGAGGCCAGCCATCCGGCCAGCACCGAGACGACGGCCACCACGAGCATCTGAACCCACGGCACGGACGCCTGAACGGTCATGATCGAACTGAAGAGGGCGTGGGATCCGGCGATGCCGTACCCGATACCCAGCGCGATACCGAGGATTGCCGCAATGCCCGAGAGGATGAGCGCCTCCGCGCCGAACATCGACCGCACCTGTTTCCGCGTCAGTCCGAGGGCGCGCAGCAACCCGATCTCGCGGGTGCGCTCCACCACCGACAGGCCAAGGGTGTTGGCGACACCGACCATTGCGATGATGACCGAAATCACCAGCAGACCGACGACCATGCCGAGCAGGATGTTGATCACCTTGTCCATCTGGGCCTTCTGGTCAGCGGTCGAGGCGACCGTCACTCCCTGGTGGGCCGACATGGACTTGGACAGGGCCTGGGTCGTCTTGGACTGATCGGCGCTGTCCTTGTAGCGGACCTGCAGCTGGGTGGGTTCGGCCTTCGGAGCCAGCTTGGTCATGACATCCTGGGTGACGACGATGCCCTGCGTGTCCTGACCATGTCCGACCAGGGTCAGGTTGACCTTGTTGCCCTTGACGGTGACGGTGATCTTGTCGCCGTCGGAGGCACCCGGCACGGAGCCCACGGCGTGGGTGCTGTCGAGCCCCTTGGTGGCGGAATCGTTGCGAACGACCTGGGAGAACTCCGACGAGACGCCCTGGATAGTGGTCTGCTTGGCATCCCCGCCGCCCTCAATGGTTCCGGTGGCTGTCGTCACAGTAGCGACCTTGGCGACTCCGTCGGTCTTCCTGGCGTCCTGGATGGTCGCCTTGTCGAGCGGGCCCTGGGCTTGCACGGTGGCGTCGACGGGGAAGTGACCGTTCATGACCTTGTCGATGGAGGCCCGTCCGGTGGCAGCTCCCGTCGCGACGGTGGCGATGAGGGTGACACCGATGAGCAGGGCAGACGTCGTCGTGGCGGTACGGCGCGGGTTGCGCTGGGTGTTCTCGACAGCCAACTCTCCCGGAACCCCACCGAGGTGGGCGGCACCGATGGCTCGGCTCAGCCCGCCGATGAGAACGGGAGCCAGCACCAGCACGCCGGCAAAGCTGACGAATCCACCGGCCACCCCGCACAGCACGGCGACATTGGTTTCCATGTCAGCGGTCGCGCAGGCGATGACGAGGGCGGCACCGGCGATGAAGAGCAGGGCACCGAGCATGATGCGGACTCGACCGATCCTGCGGGTGGGCGTCTCGGTCATGGGCTGCAGAGCAGCGACCGGGGCGACCTTGGTCGCGCGACGTGCCGGTGGCAGGGCGGCCAAGGTCGTCACGACGATTCCGACAATGAGTGGGATGATGCATGACATCACGGTGACGCTGACCGAAGCGTCGACCGGGGAGCCCGCAGCCTTGAGCCCCATGAGCATGAGCTGGGTGACGCCAATACCAAGAGCCGTTCCGACGGCCGATCCGATGAGGCCGGCGGTGAGGGCCTCGCCCACCACCGAGTGACGCACCTGTTTGCGGGTGGCACCGATGCAGCGGGCCAAGGCCAAGGTGCGGGTGCGTTGGGCGACGAGGATGGTGAAGGTGTTGACGATCACCATCGCTGCGACGGCCAGGGCGATGACGGCGAAGGCACCCATGAAGGTCGTCATGGCCGCGAATCCGTCGGAGGCATGCTCGGCCTGATGGGCCCGCTCGTCGTCGGCAGTACGGACGGTGGCGGTACTGCCGACGACCTTGGAGACATCCTTGACGACTTCGGAGGCTCGACGGTCGGAATTGACGTACAGGACGTCGGCACCCCCCTGACCACTGATGCTGGCCAGGGTGGCGGTAGGCAGGTAGATCTCCGGAGAGGTCGGGGTGCTCGTGGTCCGAGCATTCGGATTGAGCACGCCCACCACGGTCAGGTTGGTGGACTTCAGCTTCTTCTGGGACATGTCACTGACCGTGATCCGGGAACCGACTGTGGCCTTGTTGTCCGCAGTGCTCTGGTTGACGACGACTTCGTTCGGCCCCGTCGGGGTGCGTCCCTCGACCATGTCGGGGTGGGCTGGCATGAGGTGACCGGTGACATAGGCGGACTGCCCGTTGTCGGTGCGCTGCAGGAAGACGTTGCGGGTGGCCTCGACCGAGGTCACACCATCGACCTTGGCGACCTTGTCAACGGTGGTCTGGGCAATGGTCTTGTCCTTGCCAGTCACGACTACGGCGGCATCCCCGACGGCTGCCGCCTGGGTCCGCAACGCGGAAGCCTTCATCGAATCCATCAACATCAGGGTGCTGGCCATGAAGGCCACCCCGATGATGACGGCGATCATCGTGGGAATGAGACGACGACGTTCATGAATCATGCCAACACCTCCTGCCCACGAGTGGTGGACACCTGGCCGTCAGCGACGGTGACGATGTCGTCGGCCCTGGCGGCGGCGTCGCGGTCGTGGGTGACCATGACGACGCTCTGGCCGAGGTCGTCGACGCAGTGGCGCAGGAAATCGAGCAGGTCGTCGCTGGCCTCCGAGTCAAGGGCGCCGGTGGGCTCGTCGGCGACGATGACGTCCGGACGGGTCACCAGGGCACGGGCGACGGCAACGCGCTGCTGCTGGCCGCCCGACAGCTCCGACGGCTTGTGGCGAAGACGCTCGGTGAGACCGAGCATCCCGGTGATGTGGTCGAACCACTCCTTGTCGACCTTGCGGTGGGACAGTCTCAGCGGCAGCATGATGTTGTCGGTGGCCGTCAGCGTCGGCATGAGGTTGAAGGACTGGAACACGAATCCGACGTGGTCGCGACGCAGCCGGGTGAGGGCGTCGTCGTCGAGGTGAGTGATCTCGGTGTCGCCGATCCAGACCCGTCCGGAGGTGGGGGAGTCCAGACCCGTCATGCAGTGCAGCAGGGTCGACTTGCCCGAGCCCGACGCTCCCATGATGGCGGTGAAGCGCCCGGCCGGGATGTCGAGGGTCACGGAGCGCAGCGCCCGCACAAGGGTGGCTCCCGAGCCGTAGGTCTTGGTGAGGTCAAGGGTGCGGACCGCGCTGGGGGCGGTCGTTGAGGATGTGGTCGGCGCGGCCGGCGCTGAGGCAGACATGAGAACTCCTGTGTCGAGGTGCAACAACGCCTTTGACGCTATGGGCGTTGTCCCTCGTCACACATCAGTCCCGGGAACGGTTCCCGCTCTCCTACTGCAGGAGGACCCAGCTCGTCCGCAGAAGGACCGGGCTGAGGCCCCTCATGTCCGAAAGGTCAGCGGCCGGGCCGAACCAGTCCGGCGTCGTAGGCAGTGATGACCATGGAGACCCGGTCGCGCAGGTTGAGTTTGGACAGGATGTGCCCGACGTGGGTCTTGACGGTTGTCTCGGCCAGGTAGAGCCGCTCGGCGATCTCGGTGTTCGTGAGCCCTTCGCCGACGCAGGTGAGCACTTCGCGCTCCCGGTCGGACAGCGAATCTATGAGCTTGGGGTCGGTCATCGTCGGCGCACCCTCCCCCTGACGAGGGATGAAGCGTTCGATGAGACGACGGGTGGCCGACGGGGCGACGACCGAGTCGCCGTCACGAACCGCTCGGATGGCAGCCAGCAGTTCCGTCGGACCGGCGTCCTTGAGCATGAATCCGGACGCTCCGGCGCGCAGGGCAGCATGGACGTACTCGTCAAGGTCGAAGGTCGTCAAGACGAGGATCCTGGCCTCAGTGTGGGCGGCCATGATCTTCTCGGTGGCGCCCAGGCCGTCGAGGATGGGCATTCGGATGTCCATGAGGACGACGTCGGGGGACAGCTCATCGACGAGGGTGACGGCTTCGGCGCCGGTGTTGGCCTCCCCGACGACGGTCATGTCGGGCTGGGCGTCGAGGACCAGACGGAATCCGGCCCGAACCATCTGCTGGTCATCGGCTAGGAGGAGTCGGATCGGGTCGGTCATGGCATGGTCCTTCGGGGCTCGGACTGACGATTACTGAATGATTGATGGGTGGGGATGACGCCGTGGACTCGGAACCCGTGGTCCGGGCGACTCCCCACCTCAAGGGTGCCACCCCAAGCGGACATACGTTCGCGCATTCCCACCAGGCCGTGCCCTGCCCCGTCGGCCCGCTCGATGCCAGTCACCCCGGCTCCTCGTCCGTCGTCGAGGATCTCCAGGGTGACGTCGTCGGGGTGATGGCTGACGATGACCTGGGCAGTGGCGGCAGGACCGCCGTGCTTGAGGACGTTGGTGAGGGCTTCTTGGGCAACGCGGTAACAGGCCAGCTGGGCGCCCTGGGAGAGGGGTTCGTGGCATTCCGGGTCTCCTTCGACCCTGAGGTCGATGGACAGCGCTCCCTTCATCTCCTCGACCAGACGAGGAATGTCGTCAAGGCCCTGGGTGGGTGCGAGTTCGGGGTCGGAGTCGTCGTCGCGCAGCACCCCGACGAGACGGCGGGTCTCGTCGAGGGCGTGACGGGCGGTCGTGGCGATCGTGTCGAGAGCCTGGGCGCTGGCTGCCAGACGGGTCTCGGCGTCGCCGACCTCCTCGTGGTGGGCGAGGTAGGAGCCACCGTCGGCCTGCACCACGATGACCGACAGGGAGTGGGCGACGATGTCGTGCATGTCCCGGGCGATCTTGGCGCGTTCCTCCTGAGTGGCAAGACGGATGCCCTGGTCGCGTTCGCGTTCCAGGTCGATGGCGCGTTGGCGCAACGCCTCCATGGTCTGGCGACGATCCCGAGCCGCACTTCCGGCGAACCAGGCTGCCAGACAACATGCCATGCACCCGATCGCGATGATGCCGGAGCGCAGCAGCTTCGTATGCGTGTTCAGATCGGACCTGGGGTCGAATCCCCAACTCACCGCGGCGGCGATCGGGGCGACGAAGCACAGTGCGAGCCAGAAGCTGCGCCGTGGTCTCTCGGTCTTCAGCGAGAGTTGGTACAGAATGATGGGTACCAGAACGTTCTGCGGCCACGGGTCGGTCGTCATCGCAAGCTGGACGAGGTGTGAGCCGACCAGTACTGCCGCCGTGATCTCCGGCCTGGTGCGGGCCCACACCCAGGAGGCTGCAACCACGAGGACCAGCACGAGCATCCATATTTCATGGGCAGTGACATGGTCTTGCTGAGCCCAGGACACCACGGTGACCACAACGACGATGAAGGCGAACACCGAGTCGAGGATCATGGGGTGCGCGCGCAACCATCGATAGCCACGACGCAGACGTCCCGGGGGACGACGTGTGGGGACGGAAGTGCTGCTCACCGTTCTGACCCTACGGCCAGAACGGATGAGTCACATCCTTCCGTCGATGGATTTAAGGAGAATCCGACCGGCCGTGACCGTTCAGCTCTCTCCGAAAACATGGCCGTTGGCTGTGGCTCCGCTGGGAGGTCCGCGGCCGAGGGGACATGATTGCGGTGTGCAGAACCGTTCCCGACTGATACGCCTGATGGGCCCGGCCTTCATCGCGGCCGTGGCGTATGTCGATCCCGGGAACGTCGCCGCGAACCTCTCGGCAGGGGCTTGCTATGGCTACCTGCTGGTGTGGGTGCTCGTCATCGCCAACGTCATGGCGATGCTGGTGCAATATCTGTCGGCCAAGTTGGGACTGGTCACGGGCCATTCCCTTCCTGAGCTCGTCGGGGACGCTCTACCACGTCGAAGTAGTCGGCTGGCCTTCTGGTTCCAGGCCGAGCTGGTCGCGGCTGCGACGGACCTGGCCGAGGTCATCGGTGGGGCAGTGGCCTTGGAGCTGCTTTTCGGCCTACCGTTGCTTGTCGGAGGTCTCATTACTGGGGCGCTGTCCCTGGCGATCCTGGCAATCCCGTCTCGTCACGGGCAGCGTACTTTCGAGATCGTCATCATCGGGATGCTCGTGGTCGTCGCCATTGGCTTCACGGCAGGACTGGCCTTCTCGCCCCTGTCGTGGAGCGGGATTGCCTCCGGCATGGTTCCGAGGTTCGAAGGCACCGAAACGGTCATGTTGGCCACATCGATGCTGGGCGCCACCGTCATGCCACACGCGGTGTACATGCACTCCTCACTGGTGCGAGATCGTCACGGGGTGAATGATCGGCCGAGCCAGATCTCCAGACTTCTCAAGGCGACGCGATGGGACGTCGCGGTCTCCCTGGTGTTGGCCGGATCGGTGAACATCGCGATGCTGCTGCTGGCAGCGGCGAGCTTGCAGGGAGTCGAGGGGATTGACGGCATCGCCGAAGCCCACGCGGCCATCAGCTCCTCCCTGGGGTCGACGATCGGGGTCATCTTCGCCATCGGACTATTTGCGTCGGGGTTGGCCTCGACGTCGGTAGGTGCTTATGCCGGGGCTGAGATCATGGCAGGGCTGCTCCACATGAGAGTGCCCATGCTCGTCCGCCGACTCGTGACGATCATCCCGGCCCTCATCATCCTGGCGTCGGGAGCGAATCCGACCAGGGCCCTCGTCCTCAGCCAGGTCCTCCTGAGTATGGGGTTGCCGCTGGCCCTCGTGCCACTGGCGCGGTTCACGGGGGACCGACGCTTGGTGGGTCAATGGGCGAATGGTCGCGTCATGTCCGTCATCTCGTGGACGGTCGTCGTTGCGGTGTCAGCTCTCAACGTCGTCCTCGTCGTCGCGACGATCATGAGGTAAATGATCCCTGAGTGAAACTATCTGGCGTCCTTCGTGAGATTGGTGACAAACTCAGGGCGTGACGACGCCGAACCCCACACCGAGTCCAACTCACGAACTGGCCACTGAGCTGGCGACCGCTTTTCGCGGACATCCTGCCGGCGTGGCAATCCTGACGACGATGGGTGCAGCTGGTCCGGAGGGGCTGACGGTGTCCTCCCTGGCATCAGTATCAGTCGTGCCTGCCGTCGTCTCGGTGTCGATGGGTAATGGCTCGACGACCTTGGCGGCTCTGAAGGAGGGGGCCCGCGTCGTCGTCCACATGCTTGATGCGGACCGGACCGATCTGGCAGATGCGTTCGCGGTACCCGGTGCGGACCACTTCGTCGGAACTGAGTGGATACCCAGCACTGAGGGAGCACCGCAACTGAGTACCCCAGGCCCGGTTTTGCACGGTTTCGTCCAGGCGATGGCCGATACCGGATCGGCCACGCTCATCGCCGTCACCGTTGATCGGATCGACATTGGAAACCGTCGCGCTCCCGGTTTGGTGAGGATGGCGCGAGGATGGCACGAAATACCTCGCTAGACTTTTTTGTCCCGCTTTTTCGGGTACGTTGGAAGACGCCATCGAAGTCGAAGGAGATGTCGCTATGACAGCTACTGATGCGTGCGCCCAGCAGACTGAACGTATGGGAACTGCGCCCGGATTCATTGCCGCTCTGGACCAGTCCGGAGGCTCCACACCGAAGGCTCTCAAGGCGTACGGGGTGGAGCCCGAGGTCTACGGCGACGACAAGGACAAGATGTTCGATCTGGTCCACGAGATGCGGACCAGGATCATCACCAGCCCGTCGTTCACCAGCGACCACATTCTTGCCGCGATTCTGTTCGAGATGACGATGGATCGTGAGATCGAGGGAATTCCCACCGGTGATTTTCTGTGGCAGAAGAAGGGCATCGTCCCCTTCCTCAAGATCGACAAGGGCTTGGCCGACGAGGAGTCCCACGTCCGCGTCATGAAGCCGATCCCCGGTCTTGACGAGCTCCTTCATCGCGCTGTCGAGGAGGAGCACATCTTCGGCACCAAGGAGCGCTCGGTCATTCTTGATGACGACAAGGACGGCATCAAGAAGATCGTCGATCAGCAGTTCGAGCTCGGTGAGCAGGTCCGCGCCGCTGGCTTGGTGCCGATCCTCGAGCCTGAGGTCGACATCCATGCCCCGAACAAGCAGAAGGCGGAGGAGAGGCTCCACAACCTCATTCGTGAGCACATCGACGCTCTGCCTCTCGACGCCAGGATCATGCTGAAGCTGACGATTCCGACGACCGATGACCTGTACACCGATCTCATTGCGGATCCGAAGGTTCTCCGTGTTGTGGCTCTGTCCGGTGGCTACTCCCGTGAGGAGGCCAATGAGAAGCTGGCTCGCAACCACGGACTGATCGCGAGTTTCTCGCGTGCTCTCGCCGAGGGGCTGAGCCACGGCCAGTCCCAGCAGGAGTTCGACGAGACCCTCCGCAGCTCCATCGATTCGATTTACGCTGCTTCGGTGTCCTGACCCTTCGTCGTATGACGGGCCTGCGAGGAAACTCGCGGGCCCGTCGTCGTGTCATGGGATGGATGCCCAGCCTTGGCACGCAGAGTGGCTCCGGTTGGACGCAAACGGCCTCGGAACAGGGTGAACGGTGGTGTGGAGGGCTGTCTGCCTTGTAGAATGCTGCTGTGAGCCCCAAACTCGTCGCGTTCGATCTGGACGACACCCTGGCCCCCTCGAAGACCCGTCTCCCTGAGCCCATGGCGCGCATCCTCTCGCGGCTGCTGGATCACACCAGCGTCTGTGTCATCTCCGGCGGTCAGTTCGGCCAGTTCCGTACTCAGGTCGTCGAGGCCCTTGACGACGTCAATGCCCCTCACCTGGATCGTCTCCACCTGCTGCCCGCCTGCGGCACCCAGTACTTCCGCTGCGTTGACGGAGAATGGCAGCGTATCTACGTCGAGGCGCTGACCGAGGACGAGAAGTCCCGCGCCATCGATGCCGTCGAGACCTGCGCCCGTAACCTGGGGTTGTGGGAGGAGCGCACCTGGGGGCCGAGGTTGGAGGATCGCGAGTCCCAGATCACCTTCTCCGCCCTGGGCCAGCAGGCCCCCGTCGATGCCAAGAAGGCGTGGGATCCCAGCGGTGAGAAGAAGCTCAAGCTCCGCGAGGTCGTGGCGGCGAAGCTTCCGGACCTCGAGGTGCGCGCCGGCGGATCCACCTCCGTCGACATCACCCGCGTCGGCCGCGACAAGTCCTTCGGGATGGGCAAGTTGCTCGCTGCGACGGGCCTGTCCAAGGAGGACGTGCTCTTCTACGGGGATCGCCTCGACGAGCACGGTAACGACTACCCCGTCAAGGTCATGGGCATCCCGTGCGTCGCCGTCACGGATTGGCAGGACACGGCTGACAAACTCGAAAAATTATTGTCTGACTGACAAATTTCATACCTTCACGAAACTGCCTCTCGGCTGCCATGAAATGGTGTCATGACGCCACCTGAAGACCCCGTGTATCACGAAAAAAGGTTCATTTTCGTGATCCTCCCGACGATTTGGCATAAGAGTTCATCTTGGGGTCCGGTCCATGTCATCTGATCATCGAGATGATGACATCTCGGCTTCCTAGTGTCCTTCCCTGGTGCTGCCTGTGAGAGAGCGGCAATGAGACCTCGAGGAGGGCGGGTGAACATCGGAGTCGACGAAGCCGTGCCGGTGGGCGCGACGTCGTCTGGAATGGCGACGTCACCGGCGTCGGATCCAGTGCCGCAAGCCAGGTCGACGGCCACCTCACAAATCACGTCCACAGCCACGCCACATCGAGTGCCCAGACGTCGCCCGAGCCGGAGAATGCGACGGGAGGCATTGCTCTTCCTGGCTTTCGTGGCCCCGAACGCGATCCTCATTGCACTATTCGTCTACCGACCGTTCTTCCTGAACATCTACTACTCGGCTCTCGACTGGACCCTCGGTTCGGCCAATGCCACTTGGGTTGGGCTGCAGAACTACGTCGAGTTCTTCACTCGCGACGCCGGCATTGTCCTGACGACGACCCTCATCTTCACCGTCGCCACCGTCGGATTCTCCATGCTCATCGGCCTCGGGCTGGCCGTCGTCCTCAACCGTCAACTGGTGGGACGTAACGTCGCCCGAGCCGTCGTCTTCGCACCGTACGTCCTTTCCGGTGTGGGGATCGGCATGGTGTGGATGTTCATCTTCGACCCCGTCACCGGCGTCCTCTCCGCGATTCTGCGGGGAATGCACCTTCCGGTGCCGCAGTGGTTCAACAACCCGCATCTGGCCCTGGTCATGGTCATCATCGTCTACGTCTGGAAGAACCTCGGCTACTGCGCGGTCATCTACCTGGCAGCCCTGCAGGGCATTCCGCGCGACCTGCTCGAGGCGGCAGCCCTCGACGGCGCCTCCCGTCGCCGCACCTTCCGCTCAGTGGTCTGGCCGTTGCTGTCCCCGACGACCTTCTTCCTCACCCTGACGACGATGTTGTCCTCCCTGCAGGCCTTCGACATCATCAAGATCATGACCCCGCTGGGTCAGGGCACCTCGACCCTCATGTACTCCTCGTACATCCAGGCTTTCGGGACGTACAACCGCGCCGGTTACTCGGCCGCTCAGTCGACGGTCCTCGTCGTCATCCTGCTCATCCTCACCGTCATCCAGATGCGCTTCCTCGAAAGGCGGGTGCACTACTCGTGAGCTTGAATGCAGCCGTTCGTCGCGCCGACATCCGCCGTTCCCACAAGGTCGACGAGTCGGTCGTGGGGGCCGAGTCCGGTGTCTCCAAGGCCTTCACGGGCTACCTGCCGATGATCCTGGCCGCCCTCATCGTCGTCCTGCCGCTGCTGTGGATGGTGCTGGGATCCTTCAAGACCCCGTCCGAGATCGTTGGCCAGGACGTCGTCTGGTGGCCTCATCACTGGAGTTTCGACGCCTACCGTCAGGCCTCCCGGACCATCGACTTCCCGCAGCTTTTCCTCAACACCGTGATCGTCACTGCCATTGGCGCGACGGTCAAGCTCGTCCTGGCCTGCACCAGCGCCTATGCCTTCGCCTTCCTGCACTTCCCGGGACGCAAGATCATCTTCATCCTGGTTCTCGTTGCCCTCATGGTTCCCGCCCAGGTCTCCCTGGTCCCGAACTACGTCCTCATCTCCCAGCTCGGGGGAGTGAACACCTATTGGGGCATCATTCTCCCCGGCCTGGGTACGGCCTTCGGGACGTTCCTGCTACGTCAGCACTTCCTGTCCTTGCCGGGCGAGGTGATGGAAGCTGCCGAGGTCGATGGTGCAGGCCACATGACCCGGCTGTTCAGGATGGTCATCCCGATGTCAGCTCCCGCGATCGCGACGGTCGCCCTGGTGACGATCGTCGACGAGTGGAACAACTACATCTGGCCGTTGGTCATCACCTCGGACACCTCACGGATGGTGCTCCCGGTGGGGCTCACCGCCTTGCAGGCCGTCGACTCCGACGCCGGCGTCTATCCGATCCTCATGGCTGGTGCCGTGTTCGTCATCCTCCCGGTCCTCCTCATCTTCGTCCTACTTCAGCGATACCTCGTCGCCGGACTCACCCAGGGCGCGGTCAAGTGACCTGCGTCCGCTGACCCAGTGACGCTACCGGTCTTCCTTCCGGCGCGAGTTCCCATCCATCCCCGTTTCACGTTCGACTCGATCCACAAGGAGAGCATCACCGTGTCCGACCTCAATCCCATCAGCCGTCGTCGGCTGTTGACCATGGCGGCCCTCGGGGCCGGAACCCTGGGCCTGGCCGCGTGCTCGGGCCCCTCCGCCGTCAGCTCCTCCAGCAAGGGAGCCTCCAAGGCTGCCGAGAAGGTTGACTACGCCGACGTCAAGCCCGCCACCGACATCACCTTCTGGACCAACAATCCAGGCGGGTCCGGTGACGTCACCAAGAAGATCTGCGACGACTTCAAGGCGAAGGAAGGAATCTCCGTCAAGATCGTCCCGGCCGGCTCCTCCTACGAGGAGGTTGCGCAGAAGTTCCAGACCGCGCTGACCGGCAAAGACACCCCTGACGTCATCATCGGTTCCGACGTCTGGTGGTTCCGCTACTACATGCAGGACGCCATCGCTCCGCTGGACGACCTGCTTAAGGCTGCCAAGGTTGACGTCTCGGCCTACCGCAAGGGCCTCATCGACGACTACCGCTACAAGGACAACCTGTACGCCCTGCCTTTCTCCCGCTCGACCCCGCTGTTCTACTACAACAAGAACCACTTCAAGGCCGCCGGTCTGCCCGACCGCGCCCCGAAGACCTGGGACGAGTGGAGGACCTGGGCCAAGAAGCTGCAGGACGCCAAGACCGGAGCTCAGCACGCCTACCAGTTCCCGTCGGTCACCGACTACGCGGGCTGGACCCTGCAGAACATCCTGTGGGGATACCGCGGCGGCTGGTCCAAGAAGGACTCCTTCGACATCATCTGTGACTCCGACGAGTCCATCAAGGCCCTGACGGTCGTTCGTGACGCGGTCCTCAAGGAGAAGTGGGCCGGAGTCTCCTCCAACGAGTCCACCGACGACATGGCTGCCGGCGCCTGCTCGGCCACCATCGGTTCGACCGGCTCGCTCGTCGGCGTCCAGAAGGCCGTCGGCAACAAGTTCGAGGTCGGCGTCGGGTTCCTGCCCGGTGGACCTGCCGTCGAGAAGCCGGTCTGCCCGACCGGTGGTGCCGGTGTGGCCATCTGCTCTCGCTCCAGCAAAGAGAAGCAGTTGGCCGCCGCCAAGTTCATCGGCTTCCTCACCAATGCCGAGAACACCGTCGATTTCTCCGCTGCCACCGGTTACATGCCGGTCTGCAACGATTCCGACACCTCCAAGCTGCTCAAGGAGAACCCGCTCATCGGTGAGGCCATCAAGCAGCTCGACGCCACCCGTCCGCAGGATTACGCTCGCGTCTTCCTGCCCGGTGGCGATCAGGAGATCGCCAAGGCCATCGCCTCGGTCATCCAGCAGGGTGCCGAGCTGAAGCCGGCCATGACCAAGCTGCGTTCCACCCTCGAGAACATCTACAACACTCAGGTGAAACCCCACCTGTGATCGCGTCTCGACGGCTTCTGAGGCCGCCGCTGTCGCAGCGATGACAATTGGCGACGCCGTGCTGTGAGGTGCGGCGTCGCCGTATTTTGTCGGTGACAAGGGGATTTGGTGGTCGTGACGAGGTGCGTTCCTCTGCTGTCGGCATAGTTGAGTCGATGGAGCTCAACCCTACTTGACTGCGCCGAATGAAGGTCCATACTTGAGTCATAGCAACTCAACTTCAGCGAGGCAGGTAATGGACACCAATCTCACCACGATGAGCCGTGACGCGGTCACCGCCGCCACTCGGCACGCGTTGGCCCACGGGAATCCGTCCGTGGAGCCCTCGCATCTTCTTCATGCTCTTTTCACCATCCCGGACAACACCGTCGGCCCCCTGGTGGCTGGCCTGGGCATCGATCCGCAACGGGTTGACGCCGTCGCAACTACCGCCATGCGTGCCCTGCCGTCGAGCTCGGGAGCATCCGTCGCCCAGCCGCAGCTCTCGGGTGCCCTTGCTCGGGTGATTGCCGACGCACAGAACCGTGCTGAGGCCATGGGTGACTCCTTCGTCGCCACCGAACACCTCCTCATCTCCCTGACGGCGGTTCCCTCCGACGTCCAGAGCGGTCTCGCGGGTCTCGGCCTCAAGCCCGATTCCCTGGCGTCCGCTTTCAACGAGGGACGTGGTGACCGTCGCGTCACCTCCGAGGAGTCCGAGGGCGGAGAGTCCGCCCTGGCCAAGTACTCCGTCGATCTCACCGAGCGCGCTCGCTCCGGCAAGCTCGACCCAGTCATCGGTCGCGACCAGGAGATCCGTCGCGTCGTCCAGGTCCTGGCGCGACGTACCAAGAACAACCCGGTCCTCATCGGCGAGCCCGGTGTCGGCAAGACCGCCGTCGTCGAGGGGCTGGCCCAGCGAGTGGTGGCCGGGGACGTCCCCGACTCCCTGAAGGGTCGCCGGGTCGTCTCCCTGGACCTGTCCTCGATGGTCGCGGGCGCCAAGTACCGCGGCGAGTTCGAGGAACGTCTCAAGGCCGTCCTCAACGAGATCAAGGAGGCCGAGGGGCACGTCATCACCTTCATCGATGAGCTGCACACCGTCGTCGGTGCCGGAGCTTCTGGCGAAGGCGCGATGGACGCCGGCAATATGCTCAAGCCGATGCTGGCTCGCGGTGAGCTGCGGATGATCGGCGCGACCACCCTTGACGAGTACCGCGAGCACATCGAGAAGGACCCTGCCCTGGAGCGTCGTTTCCAGCAGGTCTTCGTCGGTGAGCCCTCGGTGGAGGACACCATCGCCATCCTGCGTGGTCTGCGGGAGCGCTACGAGGCCCATCACAAGGTACGGATCACCGACGGTGCCCTCGTCGCGGCCGCTAGCCTGTCCAACCGGTACATCACCGCGCGTCAGCTCCCTGACAAGGCCATCGACCTGATTGACGAGGCTGCCTCCCGTCTTCGCATGGAGATCGACTCCTCCCCGGAGGAGATCGACACCCTGCGTCGTGAGGTCGACCGCATGAAGATGGAGATCTTCGCCGTCGAGAAGGAGGAGGACCCGGCCAGCAAGCAGCGTCTGCAGAGGCTGCGCGCCGAGATGGCCGACAAGGAGGAGACCCTGCGCGGGCTCGAGACCCGCTGGGAGGCCGAGAAGGCCAGCCTCAACGAGGTCGGCGAGCTCAAGACCCGCATCGATCAGTTGCGCACCTCCGCCGAGAAGTACCAGCGTGAGGGTGACTTCGGCAAGGCCTCCGAGATCCTCTACGGCCAGATCCCGGCCCTGGAGAAGGAGGCTGAGGCGGCTGACAAGGCCGAGGAGAACGGCTCCCGGATGGTCTCCGAGGAGGTCGGCACCTCCGACATCGCCGAGGTCGTGTCCTCGTGGACCGGCATCCCCGTCGGTCGAATGATGCAGGGCGAGCAGGAGAAGTTGCTCCACATGGAGGAGCGCCTGCACGAACGCCTCATCGGCCAGGAGCGCGCCGTCAAGACGGTGTCGGACGCGGTGCGTCGTTCCCGGGCGGGCATCTCCGACCCGAACCGGCCCACCGGATCCTTCCTCTTCCTCGGACCGACCGGCGTCGGCAAGACCGAGCTGGCCAAGTCCCTGGCCCAGTTCCTCTTCGACGACGAGACCGCCATGGTCCGCATCGACATGAGCGAGTACATGGAGAAACACTCCGTCTCGCGCCTGGTCGGTGCCCCTCCGGGCTACGTCGGATACGAGGAGGGAGGTCAGCTCACCGAGGCGGTGCGGCGTCGTCCATACTCGGTCATCCTCCTCGACGAGGTGGAGAAGGCTCATCCGGACGTCTTCAACATTCTGCTGCAGGTGCTCGATGACGGCCGTCTCACCGACGGTCAGGGTCGTACGGTCGACTTCCGAAACACCATCCTGGTGCTGACGAGCAACCTCGGTAGCCAGTTCCTGTCGGATCCGAACCTCGATGACAGGGCCAAGCACGAGGCCGTCATGAATGCGGTGCGTGCGGCATTCCGTCCCGAGTTCCTGAACCGACTCGACGACGTCGTGATGTTCGACCCGCTGTCCCGTGAGGATCTTGCTCGGATCGTCGAGACGAACCTGGCCAAGTTGAACTCGAGGCTCGCTGATCGCAGGATCACCGTCGAGACCACTGATGCCGCCAAGGAATGGCTCGCGACCACGGGATTCGATCCGGTGTACGGCGCCCGGCCGCTGCGTCGTCTGATACAGACCACCATCGAAGACCAGTTGGCTCGCAAGGTGCTCTCCGGTCAGGTGCAGGACGGGGACATGGTCACCTTCGACGTCGCCGCGGACTCCGACGGCCTGACGAGCCGATGACGGGTCAGCCGAGTTTTCGAACCTGTGGGTGTTGGGGCCGTGAGTTCGCGGCCCCAACACCCACAGGTCAGCGATGTGCCGGTCTCAGCGACCGGTGCGCGGCAACCTCGACGGATGCTGAGCGCGGCCCGGGAAGATCGACGGTGCCGTCACTGAGGGCCCAGACGATGGGGCCGCGGGCGACTGGGTCGTCGAGGGTGTCGTTGCCGACGGGGTCGTCGAGGATGCCGTTCCCGACGGGGTGGTGGTAGAGGTCGAGGTCGGCGTCGTGGAGGAAGCCGGCGTGGGAGAAGACTTGGTGGCGCGCGCCGTGAGCCACTGCTCAGGCGTGGTCGGATGGTCGATGAAGCGCATCTCACCGATGAGCCCGAAGAAGCCCTTGTCCATGGCGCCGCCGTAAGTGCTGCCTCCGATGATCCACGGCAGGTCGTCGAAGCCGTTGATGCCGTGGGCCTGCCCCTTGGTGCCGTACTGGTTGCGCAACATGGGTACGCTATTGACGTACATGACGACCGAACCCTCGGCAGGGTCGTCGACGACCGCGATGTGGTACCACTTGCCCAGGTCGACGTCGCCGGACCAGTCAGAGTAGCCCATGCCGACGGGGGCGATGTCGGTGAACGCCCATTGGATCTCCTTGAGGCTTGAGATCGCCCCTGCCATCGGCGGCTCGTCCAGATCACTGTCGTCGGCACCGGGGACGTTGAAGTTCGGCAGGTCGTTGCGCGTGCCGCCTCGGCTCAGGAAGGCGCTCCAGTAGTTGGGGTCGCTGTAGTCCTTGTCGATATTGATGAAGGTTTCGAAGGTGTAGCCCTTCGTGAACCGTTCCTTGTTGATGGGGGCGTCCTTGCTCGTGGCGAAGTACGAGAAGTTGCCCTTGGACGCCGGTACGAGCTTGATGGCCTGCATTCCGGACGAGTAGTTCATGTGATCGTCGACGAGGGCGGCCGAGTCCGGGGCGAGGCCGGCCACCATGAGCTTCATGTCGTTGCCGTTCTCGGTGATGTCCTTCTCGATGAGTTTTCCGTCGACCGACGTCGGCCGCCAGTGCGCCACGGTGCCGGGAACCTTGGGGTAGTCCTGATCGTTAACCGGTGGCACGAGTGGCAGCTCGGCGATCGGGGTAAAAGTCTTCAGAAGATGGTCGCGCAGCGCCTTGGTGGCCGAGGGAACCTCGCCGGTCGGGTGGAAGTCAGCGCCGAAGGAGGCGAACCGGGATGCGAAGTCGAAGTGCGTCGACCACGTGTCGCCGGGCCCCTCCAACAGGGCGCGGTCCAAGGAGTTGGCCTTGGCTCCCTTGAGCGGCACCCACGGTGAGAAGGCCGTCTGCGACAACTGGTTGTGGGTGAAGTCGAACTCCATGAGTGCCATGAGTCCGTTGCCACCCTGGTAGGCCATCTGGTAGTCGAGGAGTTGCTGGAACACCGGCTGACCGGCGTCATTGGTGAGGATGCGGTTCGTCGCTCCGTGGTGGTGACCGTTGATGGTGAGGAACACCTGGTTGTGGGTCTTGACGAGGCGGTCCCAGATGCGCTGGCCGAAGGCGGTCGACAGGGCGGTCCCCTCCGGCGAGATGTCGATGATCTGGTGGGTCGTGATGATTGTCGGCACCGTCGGGTGGGCGTTGAGCACCGACTCGGCCCAGTCGAGGTCGGCAGTGTCGGAACCCCACGGGACGTTGACCGCCATCATCGGTACTCCGGCGACGGAGAATGCGTGCCAGTTGGACAGTCCGCTGGGGCCCATGGCCTTGAAACTGGGTGACGACTTCTGCCGAGATTTCGGGAACCACGTGCGGTAGTACTTGAAGTCGTTAGCGACGTCGTGGTTGCCGGGGATGATCGAGTACGACACCTTGGCGTCGTCCATGATCTTCATGGCGCGGGAGGCGACGACGAACTGGTCTTCGTGGCCATTGCCGGACTGATCGACGACGTCACCCAAGTGGTGAGTCATCTCGATCCGGTAGGTCTTCGTGTTGTCGGCAATCCACTTCGTCTGGCAGTCATACGGGTTGGGTAGTCCGGGGTACTGCTTGGTGAAGAGGTCGGCGGTGGCTACGCCGTATCGTGAATAGAACTGGGTGTCGGGCAGCAAGGCGATGCAGCCACGGATACCGGGCCCATCCTCGACCACCCCGGTGGTGGTGTAAGGGGCAGCGTTGGCTGGCCAGCCCTTGTGAACGGCTACCCCGGCCAGGGTGATGGCGGCCCCGCCCAGGATGAGGTGGCGACGACTGATCGACGACATGTGTATGGCTCCTCGACACTCATGGCTGGACACTCTCCGTCACAGCCGCGCATTTCATCAGAGCAGACGGGCGCGACAGCGGTCCCACGGGTTTGTGAACGCGGGTGGACGAGAGGACGAACAGTCGGTGCGCGCCCGACGGGGGTCGTCCCGGGCGGGCTCGCAACGCTGGACCAGGTCGCAACCGGATCCGCAGGGAAAAGGGTGGCGACGAATAGCGTCGACAGCCTCGATAGGGTCGAGTCCGTGATTGCCCCTGACCTCCACCAGCGGCACGAGCGTCTCGTGCCCGATCCAGACACCCCAGGAGCATGGATTGTCCGCGTCGGCGGGGCTGATCAGTCCTGGATCGACCCGGATGACCCCACTCATCTCGAGTTCGACTACATGGGACGTATCGCTGATCACCTTGACGTCCACCGCCCGGCGGGGGAGAGGATGCGCGTCATTCACGTCGGCGGGGCAGGAATGTGTCTGGCACGGTACGTGGCGTTCACCCGTCCGACGAGCCCGCAGATCGTCTGTGAGCCGGATACCGAGCTCACCGAGGAAGTGCGGCTCAAGGCCCCGCTTCCGCCTCGTTCCGGGATCAAGGTGCGGCCCGTCGACGGACGCTCTGGGATCGCCGCCATGCGCGAGGACTTCGCTGACGTCGTCATCCTGGATGCCTTCGACGGTGCGAGAGTGCCCGCTGACCTGGTCACCGTCGAGTTCTTCACCGACGTCCTGCGCATCCTGCACACTGACGGCATCGTCGTGGCGAACCTGGCCGACTCGGCCCCTCTGGCCTGGACCAAGAGGGTCGTCAGGGCCGCTGGCGACGTGTTCTCCAATGTCTGTCTGGCCGCAGAGTCGTCGACCCTCAAGGGGCGTCGCTACGGCAACATCATCCTGGCGGGCTCGAACGGACCGCTGCACGAGCAGGAACTGGTGCGACGTTGCAGCGGGGCCGCCTTCCCCTTCCGGCTCATCAGCGGGGAAGCCCTGACGAAGCTTCTCGCAGACGCCGCACCGTTCCGTGACGATGACGTCGAGCCCTCTCCAGGGCCACCTGGGGGAGCGACGTTCTTCTCCTGAGACACCCTGACGGCTCTCCCCCGCGTCGGTTTCGGGTGACATGATGGCGGCATGGCCAATTCCGCCCCTGACAGCAAGCCCAAGTACGGCCATGTGCCCTCGTTGCCAGACATGCCATCAGCCATCGTCGTGGCACGGGTCATCGTCATCGGCTTCTCGGTGTTGTGGGCCCTCGTCGTCTGTGGCATGTGGGCAGCTGGGCGCAGCGAGAGTCAGACGACACTTGGTCCGGTCCTGACGTCGTTCGCCCTGGGCATGGATTCGGGGGGTTGGGTGCAGTACCTGCTCATCCCCCTGGCGGGTTGTGTTCTGACTGTGACTATGGGTCGTGGCCATGCCATCGACCGTTATCTGTTCACCGTGCTGTCCTTGGTGTGGATGTGGAGACTCTCGCGAGGCAACGAGTTCATGAGAGGTTTTGACGTCATCGGAGTCATGACGGTGGCTGCCGTCCTGGCGACGGTCTGGAGTGGTCCCGTCAACGCGTGGATCAAGGCCGTCGCGGAACGTGACAAGGTCATTGCCAACCCGCCGGAGGAAGGGTGGCTCGAACCAGGGCAGGGCCAGCCATGGCAGACCGCGGTGGGTGGCAGACGAGTTCGATGAGCGCGAGAGAGGGGCTGGTCAGCATGATGCTGGCCAGCCCCGCGTCACATTGTGAGCCGAGCGTCACTCGACGCGGGAACGTTCCGCCGACTGAGGTCGGCTGGTCTGGCCCTTGCGGCGGGCCTTGAGCCACTCGAAGAGCATCGGCAGCACCGATACCACGATGATGAGGAGCAGAGCCGCCTCGAAGTTGTTGCGGATGACGGGGATCTGTCCCAGGAAGTAACCGGCCTGCACGGCGATGAGCACCCAGAGGACGCCGCCGATGGCGGTGTAGGTGATGAATTTGCGGAAGTTCATCCGGCCCACGCCAGCGATCATCGTGACGAAAGTACGGACGATCGGCACGAATCGGGCAAGGATGAGGGCCACCGACCCGTGCTTGCGGAAGAAGTCGTGGGTGGTGTCGACGTGCTTGGGCGAGAACACCTTGCCCATGAACCCCTCTCGCTCCCGGAAGAGCTTGGGGCCCACCACGTAGCCGATCCAGTAACCGCAGATGTTTCCGGAAATGGCGCAGATGATGAGGACGAGGTTGACGACGACGAGGGTCGTTGCCGGGGGCCCGTAATGGACCAGTGGGACGGAGGAGTTGACGCCCACGGCAGCAAACATTCCGAGGGCGAAAAGCAGAGAGTCTCCGGGCATGAAGAACACGGCCAGGCCGCATTCCACGAAGACGATCAGTGCGACGATCCACAGGGCTGCAGCACCGGCGCCCTGGATGATGGCCTGTGGGTCCATCCAGGCGGGGGTGAGCAGGACAGGGAGGGTCATGAGGAGACTCGGCATGGGCCAAGACTATCTTTGATTCGTGTGTGCCCCGACCGATGGCGGCCTCGCGGAGGCCCCCTCACTGCAGATTCCCGGTCAGAAGACGACCACAGTCGTAGGTGTCGGGCCGATGCCCGAACCGTGGCCTGACGACCCAAGACTCGATCCTGAACTGTTGGCATCGGGGGATCGACGCAATGTCGTTGATCGTTATCGATACTGGACGATGGAGGCCATCGTCGCTGACCTCGACACCCGACGGTCCCGGTTGCACGTGGCCATCCAGAACTGGGAGCACGACTTCAACATCGGTTCCGTGGTGCGCACCGCAAACGCCTTCAACGTCGCGGCTGTGCACATTCTGGGACGACGACGCTGGAACCGACGCGGTGCGATGGTGACCGATCGGTACTTGCACGTCTATCACCACCCGGACGTCCCCACCTTCCTGGAGTGGCTTGACGAGCACGGCATCACCCCTGTCGGCGTGGACAACCTGCCCGGATCGGTGCCGCTGGAAACGGCAAGACTCCCGCAGGACTGTTGCCTGCTCTTCGGCTCCGAAGGCTCTGGACTGACCGACGAGGTCGTCGCAGGCTGCGACCAGTTGGTGGCCATCACCCAGTACGGGTCAACTCGTTCGATGAATGCCGGAGCCGCTGCCGCGATCGCCATGTACGCCTGGACGACCCAGTGGTGCGAGGCCCCAAACCTACCCACCGACTGAACAGGGAAACCGCGACCCCCTAGGCTCGTGCCATGAGCACACAGCCCGCCGAGGACCCAGGACGACTGGTGGTGGCGTTCAATCCAGTGCCGAGTGCCTCCCGGGTTGCCCACCATCACGCGACGAGATTCCGTCTTGCCGTGCAAGCCCTCGTCGTCGTCATCATCGGTGGCCTGCTGTGGGCGTTGACGGCTGACGCCTTTGAACTGTCCACCGTGATGTGGATGTTCGGTGCCTGGGTGGTGCTGTTCCTGGTGCTCTTCGTCATTCAGAATTTGCGTTTGTATGCTGCGCGCAAGGATCTCCTCGACGTCGGGGAAGGGCCAGCCCTCATCGTCGACTCCGACGGTTTGAGCGTGCGACGGATACTGCGGACCGGGGAGGAGGACTTCGCCGCACCGACCATGGACGAGATCGGCTGGAAGGACATGGCGTCCATCAAGGTGGGTGGGTCGTCCATCGGGTCGGGCCCCGGGCTCGTCGTCCATGCTGACGATGGCCGTCAGTGGGAAGTCCCGCTGTCCTGGCTGGATTGTCCGCCAGCAGACATCGACGCCGCAGTCTCAATAGCGTCGGGCGGCCGGGTGTGCGTCGAGCAAGCAGGGGTTGACACCGCCGACTGATGTGCGTTGCGCAGCACCTTTGAGCGTGCTGGAGTCCCGGACTGACATCACCCGGGTAAATGCGGAAGAATGAACTCTCGTCATCGCGAGTTCATACAGGAAGGCGCAATATGCCCATCGCAACACCCGAGGTCTACGGCGAGATGATCGATCGCGCGAAGGAGAAGGGCTTTGCCTACCCGGCCATCAACGTGACCTCCTCCCAGACGCTCAACGCTGCCCTCCAGGGCTTCACCGAGGCTGGCTCCGACGGCATCATCCAGATCTCCACCGGTGGTGCTGAGTACCTGTCGGGTCAGAAGGTCAAGGACATGGTGACCGGCGCGGTTGCTCTCGCCGAGTACGCCCACGTCGTCGCCAAGAACTACCCGATCAACGTGGCCCTGCACACTGACCACTGCCAGAAGGAGAAGCTGGACAAGTACGTCAACCCGCTCATCGCCATCTCGCAGGAGCGCGTCGACAAGGGTCAGGACCCGCTGTTCAACTCCCACATGTGGGACGGCTCGGCCATCGAGGTCGAGGAGAACCTGCAGATCGCCGAGGAGCTGCTCTCTCGCACCTCGAAGGCCAAGCTGATCCTCGAGATCGAGGTCGGCGCTGTTGGTGGCGAGGAGGACGGCGTCACCGGTGAGATCAACGAGAAGTTGTACACCACCGTCGCCGACGGCATGCGTACCCTCGAGGTCCTCGGCCTGGGGGAGAAGGGCCGCTACATCACCGCCCTCACCTTCGGCAACGTCCACGGCGCCTACAAGCCCGGCTTCGTCAAGCTGCGTCCGGAGATCCTCAAGGAGATCCAGGACGAGTGCGGCAAGAAGTACGGCAAGGACAAGCCGTTCGACCTCGTATTCCACGGTGGTTCTGGCTCCACCGCTCAGGAGATCGCTGACGCGGTGTCCTACGGCGTCATCAAGATGAACGTTGACACCGACACCCAGTACGCGTTCTCCCGCCCGGTTGTCGATCACATGTTCTCCAACTACAGCGGCATGCTGAAGATCGACGGTGAGGTCGGCAACAAGAAGATGTACGACCCGCGCTCGTGGGGCAAGAAGGCTGAGGCTGGCATGGCTGCCCGCGTCATCGAGGCCTGTGAGCGTCTTGGCTCGAAGGGCACCTCGGTCAACGCCTGAGTATGCCTGTGCAGAATCCCGGCCAGTCCTATGGTGAGGATTGGCCGGGATTCTTGCGGTCATCGGTGCGATGGCAGTGGTGGAGGTGGAGTGTCGTTGGCCCGCACTGTTGCGTTCCAGTCGACGAGCCACTTTCCATCAACGGAGGTCATGATGACGGTCATGATTGGTTCTGCTGTCGAACGTGAATAGATGTCCGCTGATCGTGTTGGAAGAGGCCCCTCGGAAATAAGGATTCCTTCGTTTGGTCCGGCGTGTCATCGTGGTAGGCCTTGAAAATGGCTTGGCCCCACTCTTCGGCTTTCCTGGAATGACCATCCCAGCCGGTATTGGGTGCGACGAGGTCCTGAACGCGGTCGTTGTCAATAGTGTCAGGGGTTGATATGGCCTCGGCGAAGTAGGCCGCTATGGCGACGTCACTTGGCTGAAGTTCGTCATCATGATGCTGCACCAGAAGCGTGCCTCCAATCCCGGCAGCAGCGGCCACGATGGCACATATCAGATACGTTAGAACATCTTTGATGTTCATTGATCTCTCCGAGCGGTAGCTGAATTAGTATCAAGTGAAGTGTCCGTGTTGTCCGTCCCAGGTGCTTCTTTTTCCCAGCTGAATTAGCTCTCTTTTGAAGCGCAAAGAATGGTATGTTGTGGGTGTTGGTGCTGTGATAGGTTAGGAGCGGCTGTTTTCCGCTTCTTCCTGTGACGATCATGCTATGATACCACGCACTATTGTATCCATATTGAACGACGTTTCCGTGCCACATGTCGTAGTAGTGCGATGCGAGCCTGGTGCGTTTATTCGCTAGCGCAAATGATCGGAATTTTCCGATGTTGACCCATGATGCTGAGGTGTACTGAGGCCATTTGAGGTAGAACCATGATCTGTCTGTATTCTTCCATACTAGGTTCCCGGTGTATCCCCAACCAGATGCCTCCATGCATTGAGAGACGAAGTTCGTGCAGTCTCCTCCCCGTCCCGAGCCATCAAAGCGGCGATAGGCGCCGCTGTAGTGCGACCAGTATTTGTTGGCGTATGCGGCTGCTTTGGAGCGGCCTGATTTGCCGGCTGATCTCTCGCTTAGCGCCGGATCGGTTCGCGCCTCCATCTCGTGAAGTTCGGCAGTTGACGGTGCTGGATCCGGGGGTTCGCCGCGGTGAATGTCTTTTTGTGGTGCAAGGATCGCTTGGCGAAGAGGCTCTGGCAATGTGCCGATGTCATCGGCTGAGGGGATGATGATGTTTTGGATATGAGATCCCTGGAGCGCCAGGATGACGGGAATAGTCTCGGCCCGGGTGTGATTGTCGTCGATGGCGTACCGGAGAGTGAGTGTGACTATTTGGAAACGGCCTTGGTGGGTGGAAGTATCCTGGCTTTCTGTAAGAACGACTTCGTTGAGTCCTAGGAATTGTCCCAGAACATCCGGTGCCCCAGTGTCAATCGATGTTTGGATGGATGCATAGTCGTTGAGTGACTGTCTTGCCTCAGTTCCGAGTGGCACATCTCTGGCGAGATGATCGATAGCTTCTACGCACCCTCGAATGGCTGAAGTATCAATTGAGGTGGCGGCCGTTAGGGCGAGGAAGGTTCTTCTGTGGATGGTCACTGTTTCTCCCCTGGGGTCGAAATGTATCCCCATGATGGATATTGGTAGTATGCAAGGAGAGATTAACCTGCGCTGAGTACCGGGTACTGCGCGATGCTATTGATATGAGGATTTGGGGGTGCGATCACACTTTCCAGCCTGATGAGATGTCGGGTGGTGCCCGAAGCGACCGTGGCGGTGACTCGCTCCTCGGTGACGACCGGGGTGTCTCCGGGCCGCGCCCACTCGCTCCACGAGCCGTCGTAGATGCCGACGTCCTTGCGTCCGGCCAGGGTTGCGGCCAGCGCGATGACGCAAGCTGTCACACCGGAGCCGCACGTCGCGACGATGGGACGATCGCCTGCGGCATCGTTGACCAGCTGTTGCAACTCCTCGACGGGGCGAATCCGGCCGTCGTCGATGACCTGGGTGTAAGGCAAGTTCGTTGCCGTCGGTATGTGACCGGCACGCAGCCCGACGCGGGGCTCCGCGACCTTGCCCGCAAACCGCTCGGCGGAGCGGGCATCGACGATGGCGCCAGGAATCGCAGTCAGGGTGACATTGCCAGGCTCCAACGTCGGGGTGATGTCAGTCGTCAGGTGTCCGCCAGCGACCACCCAGCCGGCATTTCCACCCTCCAGGATCGACACATTGTCGAAGCCACAGGCGTGCATCATCCACCACGGCCGGGCGGATGCGAAAAGGAAGTCGTCCTCGGTGACGATGACGTGGGAGTCATTATTGACGCCCAGCTCGCGCAGTCGTGCCTGGAACTGGGGCACCGATGGCATCGTGTGGGGAAGTCCGGTCGACTGGTCGCTCATGGGGCCGTCGAGATCGAAGGGAAGGGCTCCAGGGACATGCGGCACGCCAGGGCGGCAAGGGGACACATCGACGATGACGATGCGGGCGGCGTCAGAGCTCTCGAGTAGTTCCATGAGGGCCTGCGGATGGACCATGGGAGTGGGGCACAAGGTCTCAGCCGTAATTGCATCATGTCACCGACGATTCCACCCAGAGATATCCTCAACGGGCAATTGATCAGTTGAACACGGTTCAAGTGTGAAAAAGGGGCCCACCTGTCCCAAACGCTCTCGGCAAGTGGAATCATGGAGCCATGAGTCCGCGAAAGATTGGCGTTACCGAGCTCGTGCTCCGCGACGCGCATCAGAGCCTGCTTGCCACCCGCATGGCCATGGAGGACATGGTCGATGCCTGTGCCGACATCGATGCGGCAGGCTTCTGGTCCGTTGAGTGCTGGGGTGGAGCTACCTTCGATTCCTGCATCCGATTCCTCAACGAAGACCCGTGGGAGCGTCTGCGCACCTTCCGCAAGCTGCTGCCGAACTCCCGGCTGCAGATGCTGCTGCGTGGCCAGAACCTCCTGGGCTACCGTCACTACAACGATGAGGTCGTCGACAAGTTCGTCGAGAAGTCGGCCGAGAACGGCATGGACGTGTTCCGTGTCTTCGACGCACTGAACGACCCGCGTAACCTCGAGCACGCCATGTCTGCCGTCAAGAAGACCGGCAAGCATGCTCAGGGCACCATCTGCTACACCACCTCCCCGATTCACACCCCGGAGAGCTTCATCAAGCAGGCCGATCGCCTGATCGACATGGGTGCCGATTCGATCGCCTTCAAGGACATGGCGGCCCTCCTCAAGCCGCAGCCCGCCTTTGACATCATCAAGGGCATCAAGGAGAACCACCCCGACGTGCAGATCAACCTGCACTGCCACTCCACCACGGGTGTCACCCTGGTCACCCTGCAGAAGGCCATCGAGGCTGGCGTCGACGTCGTCGACACCGCCATCTCCTCGATGTCGCTCGGTCCGGGCCACAACCCGACCGAGTCCCTCGTCGAGATGCTCGAGGGCACCGAGTACACCACTGACCTCGACATGGATCGCCTCCTCAAGATCCGTGACCACTTCAAGAAGGTTCGTCCGAAGTACAAGAAGTTCGAGTCGAAGACGCTGGTCAACACCAACATCTTCCAGTCCCAGATCCCGGGCGGAATGCTCTCCAACATGGAGTCCCAGCTCGAGGCGCAGGGCGCTGGCGACCGCATGGACGAGGTCATGAAGGAGGTGCCGCGCGTCCGCAAGGATGCCGGTTACCCGCCGCTGGTCACCCCGTCCTCCCAGATCGTCGGAACCCAGGCCGTGTTCAACGTCCTCATGGGCAATGGCGAGTACAAGAACCTCACCGCCGAGTTCGCCGACCTGATGCTCGGCTACTACGGCAAGCCGATTGGTGAGCTCAACCCCGACATCGTCGAGATGGCCAAGAAGCAGACCGGCAAGGAGCCGATCGACTGCCGTCCCGCCGACCTGCTCGAGCCCGAGTGGGATGAGCTGGTTGAGCAGGCCAAGGGCCTCGAGGGCTTCGACGGCACCGACGAGGACGTTCTCACCAACGCCCTGTTCCCGGGAGTCGCCCCGAAGTTCCTCAAGGAGCGTCCGGAGGGCCCGAAGAGCGTCGCGATGACCGAGGCACAGCTGAAGGCCGAGAAGGAAGGCACCGGCGCTGCCGGCATCGCCGGACCGGTCAACTACAACGTGACGGTCGGTGGCAACAACCACCAGGTGACCGTCGAGCCTGCGTGAGGATGATCGCCAACCATGGCTGAGAAGAAACCAATCAAGCTGGCCGACACCATGGCCGGCCGAATCGAGCAGCTTGCCGACGAGCGCCACAATGTGGAGCTCGGAGGTGGCGAGGCTCGACTCGAGAAACAGCGTGATAAGGGCAAGCAAACTGCCCGCGAGCGCATCGACAACCTCGTCGACGCCTACTCCTTCGACGAGGTGGGTGCGTTCCGCAAGCACCGCACCACCCTCTTCGGCATGGACAAGGCCGAGGTTCCCGCCGACGGTGTCGTCACCGGTCGCGCGACCATTCACGGTCGCCCGGTGCACGTCGCCTCCCAGGACTTCACCGTCATGGGTGGTTCCGCTGGTGAGACCCAGTCGACCAAGGTCGTCGAGACGATGGAGCAGTCCCTGCTGACCGGCACCCCGTTCCTGTTCTTCTACGACTCGGGCGGCGCCCGAATCCAGGAGGGCATTGACTCGCTGTCCGGCTACGGCAAGATGTTCTACGCGAACGTCAAGCTGTCGGGCGTCGTGCCGCAGATCGCCATCATCGCCGGCCCCTGCGCCGGCGGCGCCTCCTACTCCCCGGCTCTGACCGACTTCATCATCATGACGAAGAAGGCCCACATGTTCATCACGGGCCCCGGAGTCATCAAGTCGGTCACCGGCGAGGAGGTCACCGCTGACGACCTGGGTGGTGCCGACGCGCACATGTCCACCTCGGGCAACATCCACTTCGTGGCCGAGGACGACGACGCCGCGGTGCTCATCGCGCAGAAGCTGCTGAGCTTCCTGCCGCAGAACAATACCGAGGACGCCCAGATCTCCAATCCCAACAGCGACGTCTCCCCGCAGCCCGAGCTGCGCGAGATCGTTCCGTTGGATGGCAAGAAGGGCTACGACGTCCGCGACGTCATCGCCAAGATCGTCGACTGGGGCGATTATCTCGAGGTGAAGGCTGGCTGGGCGACCAACATCGTCACCGCCTTTGCTCGTGTCAACGGTCGTACCGTCGGCATCGTGGCCAACCAGCCGAAGGTCATGTCGGGCTGCCTCGACATCAATGCCTCCGACAAGGCTGCCGAGTTCATCACCTTCTGCGACTCCTTCAACATTCCGTTGGTGCAGTTGGTTGACGTTCCTGGTTTCCTGCCTGGTGTCCAGCAGGAGTACGGCGGCATCATTCGCCATGGCGCGAAGATGCTGTACGCCTACTCCGAGGCCACCGTCCCGAAGATCACCGTGGTGCTGCGCAAGGCATACGGCGGTTCCTACCTGGCCATGTGCAACCGTGACCTGGGTGCCGACGCCGTCTACGCCTGGCCGAGTGCGGAGATCGCGGTGATGGGTGCCGATGGCGCCGCCAACGTCATCTTCCGTCGCCAGATCAAGGAATCTGAGGATCCCGCAGCCACTCGCGCTGCCAAGATCGAGGAGTACCGCAACGCCTTCAACACGCCTTATGTGGCTGCTGCTCGTGGGCAGGTTGATGACGTGATCGATCCCGCCGACACTCGTCGCAAGATCACCGCCGCACTGGAGACCTACGCCACCAAGCGCCAGTCCCGTCCGGCCAAGAAGCACGGCGTCATGCCGTGCTGAGTGAAGAAGGCTGATGGGAGGACAAGATGAGTGAGAACAATGAACTCGTCATCGAGACGCTGAACAAGCGACTCGCAGCGCTGGAGGCCGAGGTTTCCCGGCTCAAGAAGACGAGCAAGGACGTTCCTGAGGACGTGCTCGCCGTCATCTGCGCCGCCGTTTCGGCTTACCTGGGCAACGACGGAAAGGTTCAGGCCGTCCGTTTCGCCCCGAGTGAGACCTGGGTCCGTCAGGGACGCAGGGCTCAGCAGAACCATTCGATTCGTTGACCTGGAGAAACTGACATGAAGCTCAAGGTGACCGTCAATGGCGTCGCTTACGACGTTGACGTTGACGTTGACAAGACCCCTAATACGCCGATGGCGCCGATCCTCTTCGGAGGCGGCTCCGGTGGCCCGATGAAGGCGTCCGGTGGCGGCGCCGGCAAGGCTGGAGAGGGTGAGATTCCCGCTCCGTTGGCTGGCACCGTTGCCAAGATCCTCGTGGCCGAGGGTGATGCCGTCAAGGCTGGTCAGGTGCTCCTGACCCTCGAGGCCATGAAGATGGAGACCGAGATCAATGCCCCGGCGGATGGGACCGTCAAGGGCATCCTGGTGGCTGTCGGTGACGCCGTCCAGGGTGGTCAGGGCCTGGTGGCTCTGGGCTGACCGCCGGTACACAGACCACAGTGGCGCCGCACCTTCAGGTGCGGCGCCACTGTCATGTTTCCGTGGCCGCCATGTGCTCGTGGTTGTCATTGGCCGAGGACACGATAACGGCCTGCCTCCAGGTGGAGGCAGGCCGCCGTGTCTCAAATCACTTGAAGACGATGATCTTGCGTCCGGTCGGGGTGTGATCCCACAGCCACTTCAGGCCGGACATGTTGCGGATGTTGATGCAACCATGCGAGGCACCATTCCATCCACGACGGGAGAAGTCCGACGAGTAGTGGATCGCCTGACCACCGTGGAAGAACATCGAGTACGGCATCGGAGATCCGTAAATGCTCGAGACGTGGTTCTTGTCTTTCCAGTACACGGTGTTGACGCCCTCGGCAGTGGGCTCGCTGGCGCGTCCGAAGCGAGCGTCAAGGGTGATGAGGATGCGCCCGTTCTGCACCATCCACAGCTTGCGCTGGTTCTTCGAGGCGCAGATGACGGTTCCCGTCATGCAGCGGCGGTCAAGACGAGCACCCGAGTTGTTGATCGGGAGACTCACCGGTGCCGAGACGGGTTTGGAAGACACCGCAGAGACCGGGATCCAGCTCTGCATGGAGTTGAAGACGACCGGCATCCAGCCGTTGTGGTTCGGACCGCGACGGACGACGCGGGTGCCCTGGTAGGCGGTGCCCATCGAGCGGAAGGAGTTCGACGCACCGGTTCGCATCGTCTGGTCCCTCTTCACCCAGAAGGTTTGCGGACGGGTGGAGGTGACGGTGTTGCCTGGCAGCCAGCCCTGCTTACCCTTGTAGAAGACTGGGGCCCAGCCATGGTGGTTCGGCCCACGGCGGACCATGACGGTCGTGGCATGGGTGCGTCCCATGGAGCGGAAGGAGTTTGACGCGCCAGTACGCAGCTCGGTCTCGACGTAGATCCATTGAGTCTGGGGGTGCCAGGTCGTCACCGTGTTGGCAGGAACCCAACCCTGAGTGTTCCTGTACAGCACCGGGGCCCAGCCGTTGTAGTTCGGACCACGACGGATGAGGGCATGGGTGGAAGCCGTGCGTCCCATGGAGCGGAAGGAGCTGGAGGCACCGGTGCGAAGGTCGGAGGAGAGGTACACCCACATGGTCTGCGGGTAGGTCGTCGTCATGGTGTTGGTGGGAACCCATGCCTGGCTGCCCTCGTAGAGAACTGGGGCCCAGCCGTTGCGCTCGGGGCCACGGATGACGATCTTCTTTGCAGCCCGTGTCCGTCCCATGGAGCGGAAGCTGGACGATGCGCCAGTGCGCAGGTCCGCGGAGATGTAGGTCCACAGGGCTCGCGGCTGGTCGGTGGTGAGAGCGCTGGTGGGGATCCAGGCATTGGTGTCGCCGTGGCGGATTGGGGCCCAGCCGTTGCGCTCCTCGCCATGGATGACGACCCGGGTGGTCGCCGAGATCCTGCCCATGGAACGGAACTGCGTGCCGGCTCCGGTACGCAGATCGGTGGCGACGTAGATCCAGGCGGTTTCCTCGATCTTGGTCGGATTCGTGGCCGCGGAGTTCTTCGCCGAGGGAATCGACTCGGTGGAAACCTTGGGGGTGGCCGGAAGGCTCGGAGTATCCGGCTCAGTTGTCGCGGGGGCGGTCTCCGGGGCGGAGGAACCCTCCACAACGGCGGGGGTCGTCGCTGGGGCAGCGGGAGCCTCAGGAGCGTTGACGGTGGACGCAGGCCGCGAAGGGGAATCCGTGGCGGTTGGCGGGGTCGAGGGCTCCGCATTGGCAGTACCGACGATCCCGACGGGCAAGGACATGGCCAGAGTGGCTGCCAGGCCGGCAGCGCGAGCGGAGTGCATGGATCAAACACCTTCCGGGGATGTGGACGACAAGATGGTACGCCTTTTCTGCAATGACTCCGACTTGGTTCCTGTGAGCTCCGGTGCAGTTGTGGCAGGATCTTCGCCCTGGGATGGCGCCGCAGCATCCGAGTCAGCAGGAACCGTGGCGCCATTGACATGTGGCCAGGTGCTCGTCAACTGTTCTTCGCGCGGGTGCGAGCCTTGGCCCGCTCGTGGGCGTTCAGCTCGGTCTTGCGAATACGGACGACGTCCGGAGTGACTTCGAGACACTCATCCTCACGGCAGAACTCGAGCTGCTGCTCCATGGAGAGCTTGGTGGCCGGGATGAGGCGCTCCAGCTCGTCGCCGGTGGAGGAACGCACGTTGGTGAGGTGCTTTTCCTTGGTGGGGTTGACATCCATGTCGTCGGGGCGGGAGTTCTCGCCGACGACCATGCCCTCGTAGGTGTCGTCACCGGGGGAGACGAACATCGTGCCGCGCTCCTGCAGGTTGAACAGGGCGTAGGAGGTGACGACTCCCTGCCGGTCGGCGACCATCGAGCCACTCTGGCGGGTGCGCAACTCGCCCACCCAGGGCTGGAAGTTCTCGAAGATCTGGTTCATGATGCCCTGACCCCGGGTCTGGGTCAGGAACTCGGTGCGGAAGCCGATGAGGCCACGAGCCGGCACGACGAACTCCATGCGTACCCAGCCGGAGCCGTGATTGACCATGTGCATCATCTGGCCCTTCCGCAGGCCCATCATCTGTGTGACGGCTCCCATGAATTCCTCGGGGGCATCGATGGTGACGCGCTCGAAGGGCTCGTGCAGCTTGCCGTCGATGGTCTTCGTGACGACCCGAGGCTTGCCGACAGTGAGCTCGAATCCTTCACGACGCATCTGTTCGACGAGGACGGCCAACTGCAGCTCGCCGCGGCCCTGGACCTCCCACATGTCCGGACGGTCGGTGTCGGTCACCTTGATGGACACATTTCCAATGAGTTCCTGGTCGAGGCGAGCTTTGAGAAGACGAGCAGTGAGCTTGTCACCGGAACGGCCGGACAGCGGCGAGGTGTTGATGCCGATGGTCATCGACATCGAAGGCTCGTCGACGTGGATGAGGGGCAGCGGATCGGGGTTCTCAGGATCCGAGAGGGTCTCACCAATGGTGATGTCAGGAATGCCGGCGATGGCGACGATGTCACCGGGGCCGGCCTTCTCTGCGGGGACGCGCTCGAGGGCCTCGGTCATGAGCAGCTCGGACAGCTTGACGTTCTGGACCGAGCCGTCGCGCTTGCACCAGGCCACCGTCTGCCCCTTGGAGATCTCACCGGAGACGACGCGGCACAGGGCCAGACGACCGAGGTAGGGGGAGGCGTCGAGGTTGGTGACGTGGGCGCGCAGCACCCCGTCCTCCTCGTAGGTGGGAGCAGGAATGTTCTGGAGGATGCAGTCGAACAGCGGCTGCAGGTCGGGGGAGTCGGGCATCCCACCGTCCTCGGGCTTGTTGAGGGAGGCGCGTCCGGCCTTGGCTGAGGCGTAGACGACCGGGACGTCGAGCAGGGAGGCGTCATCGTCCTCGGAAAGATCCATGAAGAGGTCGTAGGTCTCCTCGACGACATCGTCGATGCGAGCGTCGGAGCGGTCGACCTTGTTGAGGACGAGGATGAGTGGGAGCTTCTTGGCCAGGGCCTTGCGCAGCACGAAGCGGGTCTGGGGGAGGGGGCCCTCGGAGGCATCGACGAGGAGGATGACGCCGTCGACCATCTCGAGGCCACGCTCGACCTCGCCGCCGAAGTCAGCGTGTCCAGGGGTGTCGATGATGTTGAGGGTGATCTCCTCGCCGTCGCTCATGACGTGCTTGACGGCGGTGTTCTTGGCGAGAATGGTGATGCCCTTCTCGCGCTCGAGGTCCATCGAGTCCATGACGCGTTTCTCGACCTCGGCGCCCTCACGGAAGGCTCCCGACTGCCACAACATCGCGTCGACCAGCGTGGTCTTTCCGTGGTCAACGTGGGCCACGATGGCGATGTTGCGCAGATCCTTGCGTACGGGCATGCAGAACTCCGGTTCAGATCGAGGATGTGGACACCGCGACGAGGCCGCGGGACTTCGGCGGGCGAAAACGCACCACCGTGAAGTGTAGGTCAGTGCAGGGTTGAGCTACGAATGAGCGAGTCAGCGCCGCATTCCGAAGCGCCGACGCAGTGGCTGGTGTGTTGACTTCTCGGCGGCAGTGTGATTGCCGTCGCACCACTGAGAAGGTGGCACCTGTGCCTTGACCTGGTCGATGTGTTGGCCGCATCCGGCCCAGGTCGTCCTACCACAGACGTCACATCTGACGGGTCGGCACATGGTGGTGATCCTTTCATTTGGCTGGAACAAGTTTATGTCACATGCCCTTGCAGACGGCCCGAGCGAGCGCCTCGGCGCGTTTCGCCCTAGGCTTGGGAGTATGGCTGAGGAGCAGAACACCGATCCGACCACAGAGATCGAGGAACAGGACCACGGCGTCCACTTGCCGCCCGACCCGGCCATCCGCAAACTTGCCAAGCGGGGACGCGGTGAGTTCATGTCGGTCGTCAAGGAACATCCGTCCTCGACGTTGTGTTGGGCTCTGCTGGCTGAGGGGTCCCTGCTGTGCGGTACCGATGCTGCCGATGTCGCGGCCTATGCCTATGCACGTACCGGGCGTGATCTCGGCCTGGAGCAGCTGAGAGATGCGGGCTGGGACGGCGAGGGCGCTGTCGACTGGGGCTACCTCCCGAACCAGGGGGTGTTCCGCTGTCTCCATGCCCTCGCGATGGCGGCTGAGAGGCTGGGATTTGGTGACGAGTCCGATGACGCCGACACCTTGCTGCGCGAGTTGAGCGATGAGGCCTGGCGAGCGCTGCGTGGCGACGAGGTGCCCACCGATGACGCTGTTGACGTCGAGGTCGGCGAGGACGAGTCCGACGGTGATCAGGAGAACGATCACCAGGAGTGACCTTTCGCCGTCAAGGTGAGCTCATGAGATTGACATTGTGATCTGCCGCATTCATCCTTGATGTAGGACATCCGATGTCCAATGTAACGCACGGGGCTATCCCGACCAATCAATGGAGATGGGCGTATGAGCAATGTCGAGGCCACGGCGGCCAAGAAGTCATGGCGTGATGAGCTGACCGGCACGCAGTGGAAGTCTTTCTGGGCAGCATGGATCGGATATCTGCTGGACGGATTCGACTTCGTCATGATCACTCTGGTCCTCACTGAAATTGGGCGCACCTTCAATGTCGGCGCGGCAGCGACGGCCACATTGGTTTCGGCTGCCTTCATCGCTCGGTGGTTCGGTGGTTTGCTGCTGGGAGCCATCGGTGACCGATTGGGTCGCAAGGAGGCCATGGTCATATCGATCCTGCTGTACGCGGGCGGATCGGTCGTCTGTGCCATAGCCCCGGCCTTCTGGGTCATCTTCGTCGCCCGTGTCTGTATCGGCATGGGCATGGCTGGCGAGTACGGATCCTCGGCCACGTATGTCATTGAGTCGTGGCCTGTCCGCCTGCGCAACAAGGCTTCAGGATTCCTCATCTCCGGGTTCTCGGTCGGTGCTGGTGTGACGGCTCAGGTGTATGCCCTGATCGAACACCTCACACGGGGCACACCAGCGGAGCCATACACCTGGCGAATCCTCTTTGCACTGGGAATCATTCCGATCGCGTTGGCGCTGTGGCTGCGGCGTGCTCTGCCGGAGGCCGCCGACTTCGCGAAGATGCGGGAGGAACAGGCTGCCCGAGCTGCGGCTGGTGAAGTCGTCGAGAAGACGGACATGTTCACGATGCTCTTCGCCCGTAACCTGAAGCGCAGCATCATCAACATCGTGCTGGCTCTGGTCGCCTTTGGATGCCTCATCGTGATCTACCTGTTCAAGAGCGGAGTTCCGGGGTTTGTCCTGGCCCTCCTGTGGATCGTTGTTACAGCCGTCATGGTGAGCTTCATGGTGCAGTTCGAGGGGCCGCGGTGGCCGACCGGCGTCGCAGTGATGATCACCGTGTTCGTCGCCTTCCTCTACTCGTGGCCGCTGCAGGCCCTGCTGCCGACCTATTACCGTCAGACTCTGGGGCTGGGCAGTGACACTGCGTCGAACCTCGTGACCGCAACCTCTTTCGGCGCCGCTGCTGGCTGCATCATGGCGGGGTTCATCGGTGACAAGTTCGGTACCCGGAAGGCCTACTGGACGTCTTTGCTCATCTCGGAGTTCCTTGTGCTGCCGGTCTTCCTCGTCAGCCGTGACATGGTGCACTCCTCGACGGTGTGGGTCGTCCTGCTGGGTGTCTTTATCTTCGTCCAGCAGATGTTCGGGCAGGGCATCTCCGGGTTGCTGCCGAAGTTCATCTCCAACTACTTCCCGGTTGAGAAGCGCGCCGCTGGTCTGGGCTTCTCGTACAACGTGGGTGCCCTCGGCGGTGCCATTGCCCCGGTTCTCGGTATAGCGCTGGCGGGTGATCCGGCGACCGGCATCGGCGGCGCTCTGCCATCCAGCTGGGGTCTGGGGTGGACGCTGTTCATCCTGTCCTTCGCCTTCACCGGAGTGATCATCATCCTGATTGCCATCAATTTCCCATACCGGATGCAGAAGTTGTTCCGCCCTGATCATGTCCGTTCCGCTGACCGGATGGATCACGTGGACGAGGAGTTCGCCGCATCCAACAACCCCGATGCCGTCGTGGCATCCTGATATGGAGTCATGCCATGAGCATTCCAACGATCGTCGGCGCGTACGCTGCGATGCCGCGTACCATGACCAATCGAGAAGATTTTTACCGGGAGCTCGGCGAGACCGGCTGGGTCGACGGAATCGAGATCCCGTATCGTGATGGCGTCGACGCCGATCCGCGCTGGCTGGCAGACCAGCTGCGCGGCCGGTTCACCCAGTGCGTCGTCACGGCTATTCCCGGGACGATGGGGCACTTGGCCAACGATCCTCACTTCGGGCTCGCCTCATCCGATGAGGAGGGTCGTCAGCGAGCAATGACGTGGATCGCTGGTTTGGTCGACGATGTGCGTTCCCTGCACGAGATGGTCGGCCACCCGGTTGTCCGATTCGTCGAGCTCCATTCGGCACCCAGCAACCACGCCGAGCCAACCGCGCTCAAGGCTTCCCTGGCGGAGCTTTCCAGCCTCTTCGCCGATGCCGAGCTCACTCCCGTCATTGAGCACTGCGATGCTTCGGGCGGAGTTGGACCGGGGGAGAAGGAATTCCTCAGCCTGGATGACGAGATCACCGCGCTCTCCGGTACCGGAGTGCGGCTGACGGTCAACTGGGGGCGAAGCGTTGTCGAGTCCCATGATCCAGATCTGCCGGCTCGCCAGGTCGATCGACTCGCCGATGCCGGCCTACTCGGTGGAGTGATGGTCTCCGGTGCCGGTCCGGAAGTCACCCAGTACGGGCCGGCCTGGGGAGACGCGCATCTTCCTCTCCGAGACGACGAGCCGACCAGCCTGTTGACTACTGATCTCATCGACTCCTTCATGACCGCCGCCCGAGGGGTGCAGTCCTACCAGGGCATCAAGGTCCAGACCCCTGCCGATGCCACCGTCGAGCAGCGACTGGCCATGATCACCTCCATCCATGACGCCATGGCGTCGGCATGACACTCACCACAACAATCGCGAACACCACGAAGGACACCACCATGACCACGAAGTTCCACGGAGTCATTCCCCCCGTCGTCACCCCGCTGACGACCGACGGTGACCTCGACGTCGCCTCCTACGAGAGGCTCATCAATCGCCTCATCGAGCAGGGGGTTGACGGCCTGTTCGTCCTCGGCTCCACCTCCGAGGTCGCCTTCTTCGACGACGAGATGCGCGGACGGGTCCTGGGAGAGGCCAAACGGATCATCGACGGACGGGTGCCGCTGCTCGCCGGGGTCATCGACACCGAGACCCTGCGCGTCATTCGTCACATTCGTCAGGCCGAGGAGATCGGGGTCGACGCCGTCGTCGCCACCGCGCCGTTCTACGCGATCACCGGCCCGACCGAGGTCGAGAATCACTTCCGCGCCCTGCACGAGGCCACCGAACTGCCGCTCTTCGTCTACGACATCCCGGTGTGCGTGCACGTCAAGGTGCCCGTCGACCTCATGATCAAACTTGGGCGTGAAGGTGTCATCGCTGGATGCAAGGACTCCTCCGCCGACGATGTCTCCTTCCGCCGTCTGGCCCTGGCCAACCGCGTCGCAGGTTCTCCGCTGGCCCTGTTCACCGGCCACGAGGTCGTCGTCGACGGAGCTTTCATGTCCGGTGCCGACGGTGTCGTCCCGGGTTTGGCGAACGTCGACGCGACCAACTACGTGAATATGTACAAGGCCTATCGTGAGGGCGACTGGGAGACGGTCCGAACCGAGCAGGACAAGGCCACCGAGCTTATGGAGATCGCGTTCGTTCCGCAGGGAGTCGTCGGTCCGGCTGCTGGTGTGGGAGCCTTCAAGACGGCCATGCAGCTGTTGGGAACGATCGAGACCAACACCATGTGTGTGCCGCTGCCTACCCTCATGGGTGAGAATGTCGAGAGGGTCGCGGAAGTGCTGCGTCGAGTCGGTCAGCTGGCGTGATCATGGCCAGGACAAGTATCAATCCGAGGAGGACTCGATCATGAGCGCATTCACCGACAGGACCATTGCGTCGATGGCGGGAGGCCTCGTCGTCTCGTGCCAGGCCTACCCAGGAGAACCCCTCCGGCACCCGGAGACCATGGCGCAGATGGCCGCTGCTGTCGAGTTCGGGGGAGCGGTCGCTGTGCGAGCCCAGGGGCTCTCCGACGTCGCCGCAGTCAAGGGGCGCGTCAGCGTCCCGGTGGTCGGCATCTGGAAGGAGGGCGACGAGGGCATCTACATCACCCCGACCCTTCGTCACGCGCGCTGCGTGGCCGCTGCCGGTGCCGACATCGTCGCCCTCGACGGCACCCGGCGGGAGCGCGCCGACGGCCTGAGCCTGGCCCAGACGATTGCAGGTCTCAAGGACGAGTACGACGTCGTCGTCATGGCTGACTGTGGATCGGTTGATGACGGCCTCGCGGCGGCTGAGGCCGGAGCTGACCTCGTCGGCACGACGCTGTGTGGCTACACCGGTGAACGTCCCAAGACGGATGGTCCTGATTACGAGGTCATCGAGACTCTCGTCAAGGAGCTTGACGGCAGTCGCCCATTGATTGCCGAGGGACGCATTCATACCCCTGAGCAGGCGCGTCGCGCGATGGATGTGGGTGCCCACGCCGTCGTGGTGGGAACCGCGATCACCCACCCGACCTCGATCACGGGATGGTTCCGCGACGCTCTGAAGTAGTGGGCCATCACAGGGGGCTTGCCAGTAGGCAGGCCACCTCGTCACGCGCCAGACAAGGCGGTGCGTGGGTGTTACCGCTGGGTGGTCGCCCCGGCAAGCCGCTCCCGGATGGCATCGAAGTGATGCCACATGGCGTCACGGCTGACCTCAGGATCGTTGCCGACGACGCAGTCCGCGATGCGGTCGTGGGCGTCACGGGTGGCCTTGACGGTGTTGGTTGGCGGCAGTCGCAGATCGGCAAGGTTGAGGGAGTCCCAGAACACATCAATGAGCTCGCGAGCCAGCTGATTGTCCACACCGGCGTAGAGCATCCGGTGGAATTGGCGATCTGCCGACGCGGAGTCCTTGGGGCTGTCCATGCGTGCTGCCAGAGCGTGCAGTTCACGACCGGTCGCTGCGCTGATGGAGCCGGTCACCTCGGCTGCCAACGAACACTCCAGCAATGCGCGGACCTCCACCATCTCTCGCAACCCCGTGAGGTCCCTGTTCCCGGCGGTGTCGGCGCTGACCTGCTTGACGCCGCGATACACGAGCCCCGGACGAATCGTCGACGCGGAGGCTGTCGACAGGTAGGTGCCCAAGCCACGTCGGACCTCGAGGATTCCCAGCGCCCGCAATTCCCGCACCGCCTCACGAACAGTGCCGCGCGCCATACCGAATTGAGTCGCCAAATCCTGCTCGATCGGAATGGGATCTCCGGGGGTCAGGTCCGAGGAGAGAATCCACTCAAACATCCGCTGCGCCGCAGGGTTGAGGTTATCGGCCAGGTGGACGACATCCTTCGGGTCTGACATGCCGCTAATCATGTCATGACCTGCATGATCTTGGCGCCGGATAATCCCCCCTGGTCGACGCGGGCTCGCAAAAGGCGAAAGAATGGGGACACAGCGACGTCAAGGGCGTCGCCAGAGTCAGGAGCGCGACATGAGTGAGCACGTTGTTTTCCGCGACATGCGGCCTGAAGACGTCAAGGTGATCACCTTCGGGGAACCAGGATCGCTGATCGATCGCATTGATCGTCCCGACGTTGTCGCCCGGGTCGCCCTCTACGAGGACCGCATCGTCGGGTACGCGGTTTCCTGGCTCGCAGTGGTGCATCGTACCCGTCGTTTCATTGATGTGGAGATCCATCCTGATTCTCGTGGGCGTCGTATCGGCACCCGCCTGGTGCGCCAGATTCAGCAGCGGGTGAAGCGGCCCCTGGCCACCAAGGCCATTGTCGGCTCGGACGCCGAGAATTTCATCTTTTCCCTGGGCGGCGAGGTCTACGCTTCCTGTCCGCCATTCGAGTTGCCGCGTCGTCACTTCGGTCGGGCTATTGAATCCCTTGCAGAGGTCAGTGTCGGCCCGGGCGGTGCCATTTCGGGCGCAACCCTGGCCCCTGGTGTGCTCGAGACGCTCTGGGAACAGATTTACGTGTGGATGCACGAGTCATGGTCGCCGGTTGATGACAGCGAGGCCGCTCATGAGGCGCTGCGGCAGGAGCTCGAGGACCTCGACGCGGGAGCCACCCGGGTCGCTCTCATCGACGGTCAGCCGGCAGCCGTCGCCTTCGTCTTCGTCGACGAGAACCCGACGGTCGTGGCAGAGACCGTGCAGGCCGACACGCCTGAAGGCGATGCTGCCGTCGCCTCGGCGATGTCGTCGGTCATCAGCTGGGCCGAGGACGCTGGTTACAAGCGCGTCAACTTTGATGGACACCGTGGTGATCCGCACTTCGGCCCGCTGGCGTCGCGTCTGCCTCTTGAGGGGGCAAGCCTCGATCTGTTGGAGATCCCGGTTCTGCCGGATGACGGCGACGATGCCGGCGAGGGGGCCATTGGTGAGGGCGGTGCGACCGTCGCCTGATCGACCGTGACGTATTGACGACAAAGGACCACGTGGAGCGGAGGAAACCCCTTCGCTCTCCGGTCTGACGCCGTTGATGTCGTAGCGACCACGTAAAGTGTGCCTGGTTGCAGAGCGGCATGTGCCCCTGCAACCGGAGGCAACCCGCACACCGGTGCGAGGAAATGGAGGAACAGATGCCTGGAATCGTCGTCATGGGTACCCAGTGGGGTGACGAGGGCAAGGGCAAGGCCACCGACCAGATGTCCGAGCGCGTTGACTACTGCGTGCGGTACTCGGGAGGCAACAACGCTGGACACACCGTCGTCGTCGGTGCCGAGAAGTTCTTCATGCACCTGCTGCCGTCCGGTGTCCTCAACCCGAATTCCACGGCGGTCCTCGGTAACGGTGTCGTCCTCAACCTTGACGTGCTGGCTGATGAGATCGACACGCTGCGCAGCCGTGGTGTGGACATCCCTCACCCGCTCATCAGCGCCAACGCGCACCTCATCACCCCGTACCACCAGACCCTTGACAAGGTGACCGAGCGTTTCCTCGGAAAACGTCGTATCGGTACCACGGGACGTGGCATCGGGCCGGCCTACTCCGACAAGATCAACCGCATGGGCATCCGTGTCCAGGATCTGTTCGACGAGTCGATCCTGCGCCAGAAGGTGGAGGCCTCCCTGGATCAGAAGAACCAGATCTTGGTGAAGATCTACAACCGGCGCTCCATCGACCCGGAGCGCGTTGCGGACGGGCTGCTGGCTCATGCCGAGCGCATCCGTCCTTATGTCGTTGACGTCGCGCGCGTGCTCAACAAGGGTCTCGACGAGGGCAAAGTCGTGCTTTTCGAGGGAGCCCAGGCCCACCATCTCGACGTCGACTTCGGCACCTACCCGTACGTCACCTCGTCCAACCCCATCGCTGCAGGCGCCTGCACCGGTTCAGGAGTCGGGCCGACGCGCATCGATCGCATCGTCGGCATCGCCAAGGCCTACACCACCCGCGTTGGTGAGGGGCCGTTCCCGACCGAGCTGTTTGACGAGGACGGCGAGCGCCTGCGCAGTGAGGGTGGCGAATACGGCGTGACGACGAAGCGTCCGCGTCGCTGTGGTTGGTTCGACGCCCCGCTGGTGCAGCAGGCTGTCATGATCAACTCGGTGACGGACCTGTTCCTCACCAAGCTTGACGTGCTGTCCGGCTGGGATCGCATCCCGGTCTGTGTGGCCTACGAGGTCGAGGGCGAGCGCACCGACGTCATGCCCGTCACCCAGTCCGACCTGCATCACGCAAAGCCGGTCTACGAGTTCATGGATGGCTGGAGCGAGGACATCTCGAAGGCCCGTTCCTTCGAGGATCTGCCGCGCAACTGCCAGGCCTACGTGCGTCGTCTCGAGGAGCTCGTCGGTACGCGGATCTCCGGTATCGGTGTTGGTGCCGGTCGTGACCAGTCCATCATGCTCAACGACCTCATCGACTGAGAGCTGACGATGCGGTGTTCCACTCCGGTGCCGGGGAGGAACAAGGCCGATCGGGAAACGGTCGGAACCACCCTCTACTCTTGAGGTCGTGTCCAGCATGACTGTTCTCGTCCTCGGATCTGGTGGTCGCGAGCATGCCCTCGCTCTGGCATGCCACCGAGACCCACAGGTTGCTGCCGTCCATGTCGCCCCCGGTAATCCCGGAACGGCATCCCTCGCCACGAACCATCCCATCGACCCGTGCGACAAGGACGCCGTCGTCGCCCTTGCCCGCGAGGTTGCGGCCGACCTTGTCGTCGTCGGCCCGGAGGCCCCGCTGGTCGCGGGGGTGGCAGACGCCCTGCGCGACGCAGGGATCGATTGTTTCGGTCCGAGTGCCGAGGCTGCTCGGCTGGAAGGCTCGAAGGCCTTCGCCAAGGAGGTCATGGCTTCTGCCGGTGTTCCCACCGCCGCATCTCGATCCTGCGGTGACCTCGATTCGGTGGGGGCAGCCCTCGACGAATTAGGGGCTCCCCACGTCGTCAAGGATGACGGGCTCGCAGGTGGCAAGGGAGTTGTCGTCACCGAGGACCGTGACGAGGCCCTGGCCCATGCCGAGCAGTGCCTCAATTCTGGCCACCAGGTGGTCATCGAGGAGTACCTCGACGGCCCCGAGGTGAGCCTTTTCGCGATCTGTGACGGCGAGCGTGCTCTCCCCATGCAGCCGGCCCAGGACTTCAAGCGGGTCGGTGATGGCGGGGTCGGCCCCAACACCGGCGGAATGGGCGCGTACACGCCGTTGCCATGGGCGCCTGACAACCTTGTCGAGACAGTGTCGAACACGGTGATCTCCCCGACACTGTCAGCCATGCGAGATCGCGGCACCCCGTTCATCGGTCTGCTGTACGTGGGCCTGGCCTTAACCTCTGACGGTCCGAAGGTCGTCGAGTTCAACGTTCGCTTCGGCGACCCGGAAACCGAGCCACTGCTCAGCATGGTGGAGTCCCCGTTGGCACAGATCATGCAGGCCGCCGCCCGCGGAGACGTGTCCGGAACAGATGGCCTGCGGTTCCGCCGCGGAGCTGCCGTCGGCGTCGTCATGGCGAGCGAGGGGTATCCTGCATCTCCGGTGAAGGGACGCCGAGTTGTCGCTCCGGTCGATGACGAGGACGTCCTGCACGCCGGAACTCGTATCGAGGGGGATGGGCTGGTCACCAGCGGTGGCCGCGTCCTCGTGGTGCTTGGCCATGGTGAGACCCTTGCCGGGGCCCGTACCGATGCCTACAGCAGGGTTGACCAGCTCGAGGTGAGTGGCGGGTTCCACCGCACTGACATTGCCCTTCACGCAGCTGAGCTCGAGGCCGTCGACGAGATGGCCGATGGACTCGCGCCCCAATCCGAGAACAATCCCAGTAACCCGACCGACGGGGAGAATTCATGAGCGTTCCCAACATCCTTGCCACCCGTTACGCCTCTTCGGCGATGCGCTCCATCTGGACGCCGGAGAACAAGATCCGTGCCGAGCGCAGGCTATGGCTGGCCGTCCTCGAGGCCCAGGCGGACCTCGGCGTCAGCTTCGGGGGCGACGATCCCGAGCAGGTGTTGGCCGACTACCAGACTGTTCTCGACAACGTCGATCTGGACTCGATCGCCGAGCGTGAGGCCGTCACGCGACACGACGTCAAGGCTCGGATCGAGGAGTTCAACGCCCTGGCCGGCCATGAGCACATCCACAAGGGCATGACGAGCCGCGACCTCACCGAGAACATCGAGCAGATGCAGGTGCTGGAGTCGCTGAAGCTGGTGCGCGACAAGATGGTCGCCACCCTGAACCAGCTGTCCCGACTGGCTGCCCAGTACTCGGATCAGCCGATCGCTGGTCGGTCACACAACGTTGCCGCCCAGGTGACGACCTTGGGCAAGAGGTTCGCGACCACCATCGACGAGATGTTGGTGGCGTGGGAGCACGTTAACGAGCTCATCGAGCGGTATCCGGCTCGCGGAATCAAGGGGCCGATGGGAACTTCCCAGGACATGCTCGACCTGCTCGGTGGGGATGACTCCAAGCTCGACGATCTCGAGCATCGGGTCGCCGATCACCTCGGCTTCAACCAGGTGCTGACCTCGACCGGCCAGATCTACCCGAGATCCCTGGACTTCGAGGTCATCTCGACGCTGGTGCAGGTGTTGTCGGGGCCGTCGAACCTGGCGACGTCAATCCGCCTGATGGCCGGCAACGAGCTCGTCACCGAGGGGTTCAAGCCTGGCCAGGTTGGGTCCTCGGCGATGCCGCACAAGATGAATGCCCGCTCCTGCGAGCGCGTCAACGGTTTCCTCGTCGTCCTGCGCGGGTACCTCACCATGGTTACCGGTCTGGCCGGTGTGCAGTGGAACGAGGGCGATGTCTCCTGCTCCGTGGTGCGTCGCGTCGCTCTGTCGGATTCCTTCTACGCCATTGACGGGGCCTTCGAGACCTTCCTGACGATCCTCGGTGACTTCGGCGCCTTCCCGGCCGTCATCGAGGCCGAGCTGGAGCGTTACCTGCCCTTCCTGACGACGACGAAGATCCTGATGGCTTGCGTCCGCGCTGGCGTCGGTCGCGAGGACGCTCACGAGGCCATCAAGGAGCACGCCGTGGCCGTCGCCTTGGAGATGCGTGAGACCGGCAGGACCGAGAACGATCTCTTCGCCCGTCTGGCTGCCGACCCGCGGATCCCGTTGTCCAAGGAGCAGTTGCGCGGTCTGGTCTCATCGCCGCTGGATCTCACTGGTGGGGCTCAGGACCAGGTAGAGGCGCTGTGCGCCAAGGTCGAGGACATCGTCCGGGAGTACCCGGAGGCTGCCAGCTACCTGCCTGGTCTGGTGCTGTGACGCGGTGATCTGAATATTGCGGGAGGGCCGGCTCGTTGAGCCGGCCCTCCCTTTCATATCTGCGCCAGTCATGGCCTCACCTATGCCATAAGATCGGGCGCAGTTGACGAGTGGCAGTGGGGGAGTGCGGTTGGGTTCGACCTCTCAGTTCCCCAGACCATGGGAGCAGAGCGTCGCCCCATCGACGCCCAGCGGCTCGACGATGTCGCCGGGGAGATTCCGAAGGATGCTGATCAAGGTCAGGACTGATGGACGTGTCATGCCTGCAGGCCTGCCACACGCCACGATGTCTCGGTGAGGTCGGGGTTGAGTGAACTCCCGGACGACGATGCGGGGGTCCTTCGGCTTGGGTGCCGACACCGCGCTGCGTGGCATTAACGTTCGTCCTGCCCCCACTGACACTAGCTCGCGGATGGTCGCGAGGGATCCTGCCGACAAGGCATTCGGTGGCATCGGGCCAGATGGGCTGCACACCTCGAGCACCTGGTCACGCAAACAGTGTCCCTCGGACATCAGGATGAGCCCATCGGTCGAGACGTCGTGGGGGTCAATCGGCCCCTTTTCGTGGGCCAGCTCGTCGTCAACCCCCGTCACCAGCAGGAACTCCTCCCGGAAGACCGGGATTGCCGTCAGGGTCTCGTCCTCGACCGGGGCAGCCACCACGGCGACGTCGAGATCCCCCTGATTGACGGCCTCCAGCAGCCTGGCAGTGCGTTTCTCCACCACATGGATGTTGACCCCCGGTTCGTACTGGTCGAACCGAGCGATGACGCGTGGCAGCAGGAACGGCCCCAGGGTGGGGAAGACCCCGACCTTGAGCTGGCGGGTCGTCCGCTCGGACTCCTCCAGGGCCAGGGTCCGGATGTCGTCAGCCAACACCAGCATTTCCCGGGCAGTCTGGGCGATACGCTCGCCCACTGGGGTGATCTCGATGCGTCGTCCCGCCCTGACGGCCAGCGGCACACCGAGCTCATTCTCGAGCCGGTGGATCTGGGTCGACAAGGTCGGTTGGCTGACGCCGCACGACGCCGCCGCCCGGCCGAAGTGGTGTTCTTCGGCCAGGGCGACGAGGTATCTCAGATCACGAAGGTTCACGCGGACTCAGTTCTGCGCGGGGTTCTGACGAATGAGGTGGTCGAAGGCCCCGAGAGCTGCCGTCGCGCCAGCACCCATCGAGATGATGATCTGCTTGTAGGGCTGGGTGGTGCAGTCACCGGCAGCGAAGACGCCGGGCACCGAGGTGCCACCGCGCTCGTCGATGACGACCTCTCCACGGCCAGTGCGCTCCACGGCGCCTTCCAGCCACTCGGTGTTGGGCAGCAGGCCGATCTGGACGAAGACGCCAGCCAGCTCGATGGTCTTGACCTCGCCGCTGGTGCGGTCCTCGTATTCCAGTCCCGTCACCTTGGAGCCGTCGCCCAGAATCTGAGTGGTGCGGGCCGATGTGATGACGTCGACGTTCGGCAGTGACTTGAGGGTGCGCAGCAGCACGTCGTCGGCCTTGAGAACGTCGAGGAACTCGACGACGGTGACGTGGTCGACGACGCCGGCCAGGTCGATCGCCGCCTCGATTCCGGAGTTTCCACCACCGATGACGGCGACCTTCTTGCCCTTGAACAGGGGGCCGTCGCAGTGTGGGCAGTAGGTGACACCCTTGGTGCGGTACTCCTCCTCACCGGGAACGCCGAGGTTGCGCCAGCGGGCACCAGTCGCGATGACGACCGAGCGGGCACGCAGGTCGCCGTCAGTCAGACGCACCGTCGTCATGCCGTCGGCAGTCTCCAGGGTGCTGGCGGTCTGACGCTCGATGACGTCGATGTCGTAGTCATTGACGTGGGCCCGCAGGGCGTCGGCCAGCTTCGGACCAGTGGTGTGAGGCACAGAGATGAGGTTGTCGATGGCCTCGGTGTCGAGTACCTGGCCGCCGACTCGAGACCCCACCATCGCCGTGCGAATACCCTTGCGGGCGGCGTAGACGGCAGCTGCGGCACCAGCAGGGCCAGCGCCAACGACGAGCACGTCGTACGGATCGCGCTCGGACAGGTTCTCCTTGGCTCCCTGAGCGGCGTTGGCGTCGAGACGTTCGAGGATCTCGGCCATGTCCATGCGGCCCGAGCCCCAGTCCTCGCCATCCAGGTAGATGGCCGGCACCGAGGCGATGCCCTTGGCCTCCACCTCGTCGGTGTGGGTGCCACCCTCGACGGCGGTGTGATGGATGTTCGGGTTGAGGACGGCCATCGCGTTGAGGGCCTGAACCACCGTCGGGCAGTTCTGGCAGGTCAGCGACATGTAGGTGACGAAGTGGTGCTCCCCCTTGACTGCCCGCACCGCGTCGATGAGGGACTGCTCCTCTTTGACCGGGTGGCCACCGACCTGGAGTAGGGCCAGCACCAAGGAGGTGAACTCGTGGCCCATCGGCAGACCGGCGAAGCGGATGTCGCTCTGGGAGCTTGGAGAGGTGATGGCGAAAGACGGGGTCCGCTCGTTGTCGACGGGGTCACCGACGCTCACCTTGTCCGACAGGGCAGCGATCTCGGCGAGCAACTCGTCCATCTGGGCCGACTTCGATGCCTTGGTGGCGTCGTCTCCCCGGTAGGGGGAGGGCACCAGGACGATGGGCTCACGCACCATCTCGAGGTAGGTCTTGAGCTGGGTGGTCAGGGCGTTGTCAAGCATGATTCTCCTGGGTGGGGAAGTAGGGGGATATGGACGTGCCGGCCCGGGGATCCGTCGCAGGGACGATCGCCCCTGCGGCAGGTGCTCGGGTCGGAGCTCAGATCTTGCCGACGAGGTCGATCGACGGGGCGAGGGTGTCAGCTCCCTCTTCCCACTTGGCGGGGCAGACCTCGCCTGGGTGGGTGTAGACGTACTGGGCGGCCTTGACCTTGCGGACCAGCTCGGTGGCGTTGCGGCCGATGCCCTCAGCGGTCAGCTCGTAGAACTGGATGACGCCGTCGGGATCGACGAGGAAGGTGGCGCGGTCGGCCTGCCCGGCTCCCTCGCGCTCGACGTCGAAGTTGCGGGTCAGCTGGAGGTTCGGGTCGCCGATCATCGTGTAGTTGACCTTGCCGACGGTGTCGGAGTCGGAGTGCCAGGCCTTGTGGACGAAGTGCGAGTCGGTGGACACCGAGAACACCTCGACGTCCATCGCCTGCAGCTCCTCGTAGTGGTCGGCGAGGTCACCCAGCTCGGTCGGGCAGACGAAGGTGAAGTCACCGGGGTAGAAGAAGAAGATGGCCCACTTGCCATTGATGTCGGCGTCGGAGACCTCAATGAAGTCCCCATTGCGAAAAGCGTTGGACTTGAAGGGGACGATCTTGGTGTTGATGAGACTCATGATGAGTCCTCTCTGGTCGACGAAGTGATAGTTCAACGCTATCACTGAAAGGCTCTCCATAGTCAATGCCTATGTTGGAGACGAATCAGGGCTCTCTCTGTGTCGTCAGGGCCCACAACCGTGGCATGATGCCCCCATGGTCACTCCGCACCTCGAACTCCCGTTGCTGGCTGAGGGCAAGGTCCGTCGCCTCTATCGCCTCCCCGATCAGCCGGGCCGCCTCCTCATGGTTGCCACTGACCGGATCAGCGCCTACGACCACGTCCTGACCCCGGGGGTTCCCGGGAAGGGAGCCATCCTGACGAACCTGTCGTTGTGGTGGTTCGACCAACTGGCCGGCATCGTCGACAACCATCTCGTCAGTCTGGATGTTCCCACTGAGGTCGCCGGACGAGCCATGATCGTCGAGGAACTGGAGATGTTCCCCGTTGAATGCGTGGTGCGTGGTTACCTGACGGGTTCCGGCTGGGCTGAATACCAGCGCAATCGCGCGGTGTGTGGAATCCGACTGCCTGAGGGGCTGCAAGATGGTTCCCGGCTCGAGGGGCCCATCTTCACCCCGGCGGCCAAGGCTCCTCAGGGTGAGCATGACGAGAACATCGACTACCTGCACCTGGTGAAACTCGTTGGTCCGGAGGTCGCCGCCCAACTGCACGACCTCTCGCTGCGGATCTACCAGCGAGCCGAGGAGATCGCCCGTGAGCGCGGCATCATCCTCGCCGACACCAAGTTCGAATTCGGCCGTCGCGCCGATGGCACCATCGTCCTCGCTGACGAGGTTCTCACCCCTGACTCCTCGCGGTTTTGGGACGCGGAGACCTGGCAGCCCGGTAAGGGTGCCGACTCTTTCGACAAGCAGTACGTGCGTGACTGGCTCACCAAGGAGTCGGGATGGGATCGGTCCAGCGATGAGGAGCCCCCGGCTCTGCCCGAGGAGGTCGTCGAGGCCACCAGCCGTCGCTATGAGGAGGCGTGGGCGCGTCTGACCGGCGGGCAGATGGCCCAGGACGATACCGTCGCCGTCTCGAATGCTGAACAGTCGTCTGATTCCGTGCTTCCGCCGGAAGGTGGTGTGGGGCCTGTCCAGGGTGCGATGTCGATTCCCGTCGTTGCTCCCGATGCCAGTGTTCCTGGCGCAGTCGATGTCCCCGACGAGCCGGATCCCCGTAGTGCCGATAAGATTGGTGGCATGTCACGTGTAGTGGTGGAGGTCATGCCCAAGCCCGAGATTCTCGATCCCCAGGGCAAGGCCATCACGTCGGTGCTCGCCCGGCTCGGCCATGACGGCCTGACGGTGCGCCAGGGCAAGCGTTTCGAAATCACCGGTGAGGGGCTGGAGGATCGTCTCGACGAGATCCGTCAGGTCGCCTCCGAGCTGCTGGCCAACACCGTCATCGAGTCCTTCGACGTGCGCGTGGAGGACTGACGATGACACGTATCGGAGTCGTCACCTTCCCCGGAACCCTTGACGACCAGGATGCCGCAAGGGCTGTTCGCCTGGCTGGGGCTGAGCCCGTGCCGCTGTGGTACGCCTCGACGGATCTGGCCGGGGTTGACGCCGTCGTCCTTCCGGGAGGGTTCTCCTACGGCGACTATCTGCGCTCGGGCGCCCTGGCTGCAGCCTCGCCGGTGATGTCCTCCATTCGTGAAGCGGTGGAAGCTGGTCTTCCTGTGCTCGGCATCTGCAACGGATTCCAGGTGCTCTGCGAGTCTCACCTGCTGCCTGGCACCCTGATGCGCAACGAGAAGCGGCGTTTCCACTGCTCAGTGCAGCAGCTTCAGGTCGCCAGCGTTGACACCGTGTGGACCTGCGCCTTCCGTCTCAGCCAGCGCATTCGCATCGCCGCCAAGCATGGCGAGGGCAACTATGTTGCCGACAATGCGACCTTGGCAGCTCTGGAGGCCAACAACCAGGTCGTCTTCCGCTACACCGACAACCCGAATGGTTCGGCTCACGACATCGCTGGCATCACCAATGAGGCGGGCAACGTCGTCGGTCTGATGCCTCACCCCGAGCACTCCGTCGAGGAGCTCACCGGGGCTGGCACCGACGGGCTGGAATTCTTCCGCTCCCTGCTGACCTTCTTGTCAGCCCAGCTGTAAGCGGGGTGTCCGGGTTTCCCGGATATGTGTGACGGGGTGGTCCTCATGAGGTCACCCCGTCGTCGTGTCGTCAGAACTGTGCAGTCCCGGACGCTGTCGTCACCGAGCGACGTGGATGCGCTGGCCGAGCGGGGAATCAGGGCTGACGGCCGTCAGGGCTGCGGCCCCGTCGAGGCCCTCTCCGAGGGGTTCGACGATGCGCGCTCCCGGCATGGCCACGGAGATCTTCTCGACGATCGCCGCATGGATGAGGCGGGACCTCATGACGCCTCCCAGCAGGCCGACGGCAGGGCTGTCCTCGTCGGTCAGATGGGTCTGACGTAGTCCCGTGATGGATGAGTGAGCCAACTCGTGGGCCGCGCGCACGCAGATGTCACGGGCGACGTGATCGCCCCCCTCCGCGGCGGCGGTCACCTTGGTGGAGTAGGCGGCAATGTGCGAGACCATGAGTGGGTCCGCGTGGAGTTCCAGGTAGGCGGCCTCGATGTCGTCGAAATCTCCGCCGATGGTCTCGCTGAGGACCGTCTGTTCGCCACGACCGTCGTGGGCGCGCATGACGGCGTCGAGGGCATGGCGGCCCAGCCAGAACGCCGATCCGGCATCGCCGATGACGTAACCCCAGCCGTCGACGCGGGCGACATCGTGGTGGCCGACGGCCAGCGTGATGACCCCGGTTCCCGCTGCCGTGACGACCCCCAGCTGGTCGCCCAGGGCGCCCAGGTAGGAGGTGATGGAGTCATGGGCCAGCAGCACCCGAGCGACGCCGTAGGGTTTGAGAGCTTCCAGGACGGGAGCGGGGTCTTCGTCGTCGCGGGCTCCCGACGACCCGATGGCCACCGTGCAGTCTGACCCGATGACCTCCGGGTGGGCTGTCACGACGTCAGCCATGACGGTCGCGAACTGCGGGGCGAGGGGGAGGGCAGTACGGACACCGGACGAGGTGACCATCCACCCTGGACCCCAAGGGCCCGGCTTGCAGCGGACACGGGTGCTGGACTGTCCGGCGTCCACGGCGAGGACGGGACCGGTGGGGGCGGAATCACTTCGCGCGGCATCACTCATGGGTTCAAGGGTATGGGGGAGAGCCGGCACCATGCCCATCGGGGGACTCGGACGACCACCTAGTTCGATCGAACAGAGTGAGATGCCCTTTCGGACAGGTATCGGTTCACTCACGGCGAACGGTTGATCCTCGGGCATGTCCTGATCCGTAGCCGTGTGAAGTTCTTTGTCTGAATTGTGCAATGTCTTTATGATCATGGCGACAAGGGAAATCTCATGGTGGCATTTCCCCAATTCCTCATGGGTCGTGATCATGGCTAGAAGTGCCTCTGGTAATGGAACTAGCCCTCAGGACAACAATGGTGTCATTCATTGATGGGGATCCGTTGACGATGAGACCGGCGACCGTAATGTGCTGATTGACGTCGACGAAAGGTGACGACATGTTCGGGAAAACAACGGCACGACTGGTCGGTTCGGCCGCGGCTCTCACTATGGCGCTGACGGGAGCCGGTGTGGCCGCCTCCACGGTGGCTCAGGCAGCACCTGCAGCCTCCACATCCAGCGTCCCGGCTGCAAGCCTGACCGCTGAGCAACGTCAGAATGCCTACACCATCATTCGTGTCGCTGAAGAATCCAATGCCATCGATCCTGCTGGCAAGGACAATGCCATTCACGCCGCGATCATGGCTGCCATGCAGGAGTCCAGCCTGCGCAATCTCAACTACGGTGACCGCGATTCCGTCGGTCTGTTCCAGCAGCGTCCGTCCACCGGCTGGGGGTCCGTCGAGCAGATCATGGACCCGGTCTTCGCTGCCCAGTCCTTCTACGGAATCAACTCCTTCGGAAGTAACCCTGGTGTCATTCAGCAGCCTGGCTGGCAGACCATGAACCCCGGTCAGCTGGCCCAGGCCGTGCAGCGTTCCGCATACCCTGACCGTTACGACAACTGGTACAACCTGTCCGTCGAACTTCTCAACGATTACCGCTCCGGCCGCTGAGGCCCCCTCGGTGACGACTGTTCGGCGGGGAGAATCCCGCCGAAAACCGCTCCTGTGACACATCACAAGTGAAGGGAAAATCTTATGATCTCCACGATCAATAGGCTACGGCGCGGTGCCGTGGTCGGTCTGGCGGTGCTCGCGGTCGGGGCTGGCCCTGCTGCGGTGACGGCCCAGGCTGGCTCGGAACCGGCCAATCAGCCTCAGGTGGCCAAGGTCGCTTCCGTCCAGGCCCAGGTATCTGCCGCTGATGTTGCCAACGGCCAGATTGCCGATGCCGCCGCGCACGGATTTCATACCGTCAATATCAACTTCGAGTACCAGGCCACCGGTTGGTGGTGTGGCCCGGCCTCGACCCGGATCGCGCTGTCAGCTCGTGGCGTCAATGTCAGTCAGCAGCAGATGGCCAACGAGCTCGGAACCACCGAGAACGGCACCAACGACATCTCGCTGGTGACGAGCGTGCTCAACAACCACCTCAATCCGCAGTGGTACGAGAACAAGTACATGCCCAATGATCCGCCGACCCAGGATCAGAAGGATCTGTTGTGGCACGACATCACGACGGACATCGACAAGGGCTACGCCATCGTTGCCAACATCGTCGCCCCAGCCAACAATCATCCGCCGGGCTATCCGGGTGGCACGATCTACCACTACCTGACGATTGTCGGTTACAACCCTGACACCCGGGAGGTGCTGGTTGCTGATCCGGCCGGATTTGCCGGTACGCCGACCTACAAACTGAGCTTCGATCAGATGGCCACGCTCATTCCTCCGAAGGGATACAGCGCCTGATACGACATCCCAGGCGTTCCACCTTCCGCGGCGATGTCACTCAGGCTCGAAGTCCTGGCTCGCAGCAACGAGGGCGTTGGGAAAACCAACGAGGTCGGCGGTTGACGAGGCGCTGGTACCGTAGGATACCTATTTGCCCGAGCGGCGTGCGGTTGCTCGGCGAGAACTGAGGGGGCGCCGATGAGGGGTCTTCGGTCCGGGGCCGTCATGACTGCGTGTGTGCTGTTCTGCTTCGGCTTGGCGGGTTGTAGCACGATCCAGTCTGAGACGGATGAGGATGTTGCTGGGCGAGCTGACTACGACCTGCCCGACGCGTTGCGCAAGGAGTTGGACTCGCATGGGCTCACCTCCCCGGCTGAACGTGCGGACGCCGCGCAGACATGGTTCAACGAGACCAACCCGCCGGATGTTAACGTCGTCGACTGGTGGGTTGTGCGTAGTCGTGAGGGGACCCGGTTTCGTGTCGACTTATACAGGCATATGGAGTCAGGCTCTCTGTTGCCACCTGACGGGGGCAAATCGGCATCCTCGGTCGCGTGTCGGGTGTACGACGTGGCCCATGGGGTGACGGTCCAGCAGGTCGATTGTCCAAAGGAATCGCTGGATGACCTACCCTGACACGGCTGCCCTTGCCCGCCGGCTCGTACCCGTCAACAGCGGACATGAGACACCCTGATCGGTTCGAGGTGCAGCTTCATCCAGAGGAACTGCTCGGTCTAGACGCCCATGGCACGCGCCACTGCCATACTCTGGTGGTGTGAGTACGAAGAATCTGACCCGCGAGGAAGCCCGCCGCCGCTCCGAGATCATCACTGTCGAGAGATACCACGTCCGCATCGACGTGCGTGGTGCTGACGCTGATGGGGCCACCCACTTCACCTCCAGCACCAGGGTGCGATTCTCGACCAAGGAGCCCGACACCTTCCTGGACTTGCTCGACGGCGAGATTGAGTCGGTCATCGTCAACGATGAGGAGGTCGAGCCGGAGTATGACGGCTCTCGTATCCAGCTTCACGGACTCCATACTCATCGTAAGAATCTCGTCGTCGTGACCGCCAAGCTGCCCTATCAACACACCGGCCAGGGTCTGCACCGCTTCGTTGACCCGGCTGACGGCAAGGTGTACCTCTACACCCACTTCGAGGCCGCTGATTCCCGACGTATGTACACGGTCTTCGAGCAGCCCGACCTCAAGGCCCACGTCGACTTCGATGTCCTCGCACCGCAGGGATGGCGCGTCATCTCCAACCAGGTCCATGAGGACACCCGCGAGGAGGAAGGCGGCATCCTGCACGACTTCGCCCTCACCCCGAGGATGTCGACCTACCTCACCGCCATCGCCGCTGGCCCGTACGTCCGATTCGAGGACGAATGGCACTCCCGCGACGGCTCGGAGTCCATCCCGCTGGGCATTCTCGCTCGCGCATCCTTGGCCGAGTACGTGGATCATGAGGAGATCTTCAAGATCACCAAGCAGGGCCTGGCCTTCTACCACGACGCCTTCGGCTACCCCTACCCGTGGGGCAAGTACGACCAGATCTTCGTGCCCGAGTACAACCTCGGCGCCATGGAGAATCCGGGCCTCGTGACCTTCACCGAGAACTACATCCACCGCGGCCCGGCCACTCGCTCCGAGCTTGCCGGTCGGACGAACACCATCCTCCACGAGATGGCTCACATGTGGTTCGGAGACCTCGTCACCCCCAAGTGGTGGGACGACCTGTGGCTCAAGGAGTCCTTCGCCGAGTACATGGGAGCCCATGCCTCGGTCAACGCCACCGAGTACCGCGAGGCCTGGACGAACTTCGCCGTCGGTCGCAAGGCCTGGGCCTACACCGCCGACCAGCAGTCGACGACGCACCCGATCGTCGCCGACATCGTCGATCTGGAGGCCGCCCGTCAGAACTTCGATGGCATCACCTACGCCAAGGGTGCGTCGGTGCTCAAGCAGCTCGTCGCCCACGTCGGCGTCGAGAAGTTCTTCAGCGCGGCACGCCACTACTTCCGCGAACTGGCCTTCTCCTCAGCCACTCTCGACGATCTCATCCGTCACCTCGAGAAGGCATGCGGTCGAGACCTGAGCTCCTGGGTGAATGCCTGGCTCAAGACCACCGGACCTGACGTCCTGCTGCCGGAACTCACCGTTCGTGACGGGGTCGTCCAGGAGCTCGCCGTGGTGCGTGACTCCATCGACGTGCGTACCGGCCGAGACGTCAATCGTCCGCACACCCTGCGCGTCGGCCTGTACTCCCTGCAGGGAAACGACTTGGTGCGCACTGACCTCGTTGATGTGACCGTGTCCTCGCCGCGTACTCCGGTGCGCGAGGCCGTCGGCAAGCCTGCCCCGGATCTCATCCTCATCAACGACGACGACCTCACCTACGCCAAGGTGCGTCTGGGGGCCACCGGGACGAAGACGGTGCTGGCCCACCTGTCCGGCCTGTCGAACCCGCTGGCCCGCGCGCTGGTCTGGTCGATGCTGTGGAATGCGGTTCGCGACGCCAAGCTCAAGGTTCAGGACTACCTCGACGCTGTCGCCTTGCACGGCCCCAAGGAGACTGAACCGGCCATCCTCACCACAGTGCTGCAGCAGCTGCGGATGGCGGTCGAGAACTACCTGCCTGATTCGGCTCGCGACAACGCGCGTCGAGCCGAGGCCGCTCGAGCATGGCAGGGACTTGACGAGTCCGAGCCCGGCAGCGACTTGCAGCGCATCTGGGCCCGCCACGCTCTGGCCCTGTCGACAGCCGACCCTGAGTCGGTCGATCGGGTTCGCGAACTCCTCGACGGCCACGTCACCGATCTTGCCGTCGATCCTGAATTGCGGTGGCAGGCCTGGACGGCCTTGGCCGCCCTGGGCCAGGCCAGCGTCGAGGACCTCGACGCCGAGCTGGAGCGTGATCGCACCAAGACCGGCGTCGCCCATCACATGGCCGCCATGACGGCCTGTCCCGACGATGCTGCCAAACAGGACGCCTACCGACGCCTGCGCACCCCCGGCGAGCTGTCCAACGAGCACTGCTTGGCACTCATCGACGGTCTGCGCACCCCGCTGGGAGCCGAGACCTTTGCGGGCCTCAACAGCTCCTACTTCGACGACCTGGAACAGATCTGGCAGGAGTTCCCGATCGAGATGGCCCAGCGCTTGGTGATCGGACTCTTCCCGGACGGTGACGTCGTCGAGGATGCCGATCATTGGTTGGCGCACCACCCCTCGGCCACGGGTGGCCTGACGCGGACGGTCAAGGAGCTTCGTGACGCGGCCTCTCGTGCGGAGACGGCCCGCGACTACAACAGCTGACGAGCCCCATCGCGCCTGACAGTGGCGGGTTGTTCAGCGGCGACGCTGCTTGACGACCCGCCACTGGCGTGCCAGTGCCTCCCGCCACGTCGGCACCGTCACGCCGTTGTCGATCATCATCCGGTACAGACGGCGCTGGTTGACCTCCAGGCCGATGAGACCGATGGCGAAGATGACGAGCTGGGTGGACATGGCCCAGCGGAAGCCACTGAGGGTGTAGTGCCCGCCGGGACATAGTACCTCCAGAAGCAGACCGATGATCTCGATCTCCAGCAGGCCGAAGAAGAATCCGCCCGTGATGGCCACACCGGTCGCGGTGGCCAGCCGGTTGCCGGGCTGGAAGGTGCGAGCCACGTCGAACCCAACGCCCCCACCGGGCAGTGAGATGCCCAGGCAGATGACGAGGACGTAGAGCATCCACAGCGGAGCGGGCCCTGGCCACACCAGGACGATCAGCCACGCCACCGTGGAGGCGGCGATCATAGCCTCGATGAGGGTGCCGCGACGAATGGGGTGCCGGCTGGTGAGGATGCCCGCCGTTGGTCCGGCGATGGCATTGGCGATGACGTACACCGTCATGAGGGTCGAGGCAGTGGCGGTTGATCGGCCTTCAGCATGAGTGAGGTAGGGCATTCCCCACATCAGCGAGAAGACGATGCCGGCGAAGTTCGACGACATGTGGGCCCAGAAGGCCAGCCTCGTCGAGGGATGCTTGACGACCTCGACAACCTGGTGGGGGAGTTGCTTGAGATTGGCGTCGGTGCGTTCCGGCTCGACTCCGGGCGGGGCGTCACGGATGAGAAGGACGGCCAGCACTGCGGCCAGTGCCGCCCCGGCCGCAGCGAGGAAGTAGCTCGAACGCCACCCGCTGGTCTCCACCATGGCCACCAGGCCGACGGCCGAGACAACCTGTCCGAACTGGCCCAACAGACCAGTGAGTTGAGTCATCAGCGGGATCTGACGAGTCGGGAACCAAGCAGGCACCAGACGCACCGCAGCACCGAAGATGAAGGCGTCGCCACATCCCACCAGGATGCGGGCGAGCATGGCACCTCCCACACTCCCTGCCAGGGCCATGACGACCTGGCCGACGGCCATGAGGACTGATCCAGCAGTGATGACGACTCTTGACCCCAACCGATCGACGGCCACACCGGCCGGAATCTGCAGAACGGCGTACACCGCGAGCTGGAGCACCATGAAAGTGGCGACGACGGACGCCGGGGCGTTGAAATGGTCTGCGGCCGTCAGCCCCATGACGCCCAGAGAGGTTCGCTGCATGACGGCAAACCCGTAGGCGATGACCGCGGTGATCCACACCACCCATGTCATGGCACCGCGGTGACGAGGGTTCGATGGGGCGGTACTCACGGGGCTCATGGTAAGACGTTGCGCCCTCCCCATGCGCTGAGTGAGCCGGCAATACGTGGTCGGGGCGGCAATGACGCCATCCAACGGCTAGATTGGTCCTGTGGCAGACACAGTTGAGAACGCCGTCAGCACCCCCGACGTCGAGCAGCCCTGGGCTGAGTTGGGGTTGTCCGCTGACGAGTACCAGCGCATCCGGGAGATCCTGGGACGTCGCCCGACCGGCGGCGAGCTCGCCATGTATTCGGTGATGTGGTCGGAGCACTGCTCGTACAAGTCGTCGAAGAAGTACCTACGACGCTTCGGTGACCTGCCCCAGCGCACGCCGCTCGGCCCGCTGCTGGCAGGCATCGGTGACAACGCCGGCGTCGTCGACATCGGCAATGGGCTGGCCGTCACGTTCAAGGCGGAGTCCCACAACCATCCGTCCTATGTCGAGCCCCATCAGGGAGCAGCCACCGGAGTCGGCGGCATCGTTCGCGACATCATGGCCATGGGCGCTCGCCCGGTCGGCGTCATGAATGCCCTGGCCTTCGGGCCCCTCGATGGTTCCGACACCTCCCGAGTACTGCCCGGTGTCGTCTCCGGCATCGCTGACTACGGAAACTGTCTTGGCCTGCCGACGATCGGCGGCCAGACCCTCTTCGACCCCACCTACTACGGCAACCCGCTGGTCAACGCGCTGTGCGTCGGAGTGCTGCGTCACGAGGACCTACAGTTCGCCAAGGCCTCCGGTGTGGGAAACCTCGTCATCCTCTTCGGTGCTGCGACGGGGGGTGACGGCATCGGTGGTGCGTCGATCCTGGCCTCCGAGTCCTTCGCCGCCGAGGGGGAGTCCAAGCGGCCCAGCGTCCAGGTGGGCGACCCCTTCATGGAGAAGTTGCTCATCGAGTGCACCCTCGACCTGTTCAATGCCGGCGTCGTCGAAGCCCTGCAAGACTTCGGTGCGGCCGGTATCTCGTGCGCCACCTCGGAGCTGGCCAGTGCCGGCGATGGTGGCATGCACGTCGAGCTCGACCGCGTCCCGTTGCGCGACCCCAGCCTCGCCCCCGAGGAGATCCTCATGAGCGAGTCCCAGGAGCGGATGGCCGCCGTCGTGCGTCCGGACCAGCTCGACAAGTTCATGGAGATCTGCGAGCACTGGGGAGTGGCCGCCACCGTCATTGGCGAGGTCACTGACACCGGCCGTCTTCACATCGACTGGCACGGTGCGCGGATCGTCGACGTCGATCCGCGCACCGTCGCCCACGACGGTCCGGTCCTCGACATGCCCGCAGCTCGTCCGTGGTGGATCGACGAGCTCAACGGCGATGACGCCAACAACCTTCCGCGCGACAACTCGGGAGAGGGTCTGGCAGGTGCTCTGCTGGCTCTGGTTGGTTCTCCTCACCTGTGCGACCGCTCCTGGATCACCGACCAGTACGACCGCTTCGTGCGTGGCAACACGGTGCTGGCCCAGCCCCACGACGCCGGCATGATCCGCGTCGACGAGGAGACCAACCTCGGCATCGCGCTGTCCCTGGACGCCAATGGTCGTCAGACCACCCTCAACCCATACCTGGGTGCCCAGCTGGCTCTGTGCGAGGCCTACCGCAACGTCGCTGTCAGCGGCGCGACCCCGGTGGCCGTTACCGACTGCCTCAACTACGGATCCCCGTACGACCCCGACATCATGTGGCAGTTCGACGAGACCATCCTCGGTCTGGTCGACGGCTGCCGCGAGCTCGGCGTGCCGGTCACCGGTGGCAACGTCTCCTTGCACAACCGCACCGGTGACGAGTCCATCCGGCCCACCCCGCTCGTCGGTGTCCTCGGTGTCATTGACGACGTTCGCACCCGCATCCCCTCCGCCTTCGCCCATGACGGTGACGCTGTCCTGCTGCTCGGCACCACGAAGTGCGAGTTCGGTGGATCGGTCTACGACGACGTCATTCACGCCGGTCACCTCGGCGGCATGCCCCCGATGCCCGATCTGAACGCCGAGAAGGCCCTGGCCGCGGTCATGGTGGAGGCTGCCAGGCGCGGTCTGCTCTCCAGCGCTCACGACCTGTCCGACGGCGGCCTGGCCCAGGCTCTCGTGGAGAGCTGTCTGCTCAGCGGCCTCGGTGCCTCGGTCACCCTGCCCGAGGGGGAGCCCTCGGTGCTGCTCTTCTCGGAGTCCCCAGCTCGCGCCGTCGTCTCGTTGTCCGGTGCCGACTACCGCGAGTTCAAGGAGCTGTGCCAGGAGAACGGTGTACCGGTCGCTCGGATTGGTGAGGTCATCGATCACGGCGAGTTCGAGGTCAACGGGCTGTTCAGCCTGTCCCTCGACGAGATCGAGCGCACCTGGCGCAAGCCGATCCCGGCTGCCATGGGGGAGTGACGCCCTCGGCCTTGACCGTCCTGCCGTCATGATTCGACGGCAGGACGGTCTGTGGGCCCTAGACTTTTAGCATGGATCTTTCGCATGTTCTCAACGAGCTGTCCGCCAAGGTTGACGCTGATTTCGACGGTGCCGTCGAGCAGCTGACGCGTCACGTCGCGGTGCAGTCGATCAGTTCACAGAAACCCGACGATGTGAGGTCCGGAGCCGAATTCGTCGCAGCTGCCGCCAGGGAGGCTGGCGCCGCCGACGTCAACGTCATCACCGAGAATGACGGGCTGCCGGCTGTCATCGCTCACTGGCCTGCCCCCGAGGGCAAGCCCACCGTTCTGCTGTACTCCCACGGTGACGTCCAGCCCACCGGCAACCTCGACGAGTGGCACACCGACCCCTTCGTCGCCACCACCAGGGGAGAGCGTCTCTTCGGGCGTGGCACTGCTGACGACAAGGGTGGCGTCGCTGCCCACCTGGCTGCCATCCGTGCCTTCGACGGCAAGCCGCCGGTCGGCGTCACCCTCTTCGTCGAGGGTGAGGAGGAGATCGGCTCCCCCTCCATGGAGGCGATCATCGCCGGCCACAAGGAGGAGCTGGCCGCCGACGTCATCGTCATCGCCGACTCGGTAAACTGGACCCAGGGCGTGCCCTCCCTGACGACTACCCTGCGTGGCGTCGTCGACTGTGTCGTGGAGGTCTCCACCCTCGACCACGCGCTGCACTCCGGCCAGTTCGGTGGCATCGTCCCCGACGCCCTGACGACTCTGTGCCGTCTCATCGCGACCATGCATGACGAGACTGGTGAGGTTACCGTCGACGGCCTCAAGGGATTCACCGGCCCGGAGCTGGACTACCCGGAGGATCGTCTGCGCGAGGAGACCGGTGTGCTGGACGGAGTCCAGTGGGTCGGTCGGGGACGCGCCGTTGAGAAGATGTGGACCAAGCCGTCGGTCACTGTCGTCGCCATCGACGCCACCCCGGTCAAGGACGCCATCAACATCCTGCCGGCAACCGCTCGCGCCAAGATCAGCCTGCGCGTCGCCCCTGGTCAGGATGCCGGCGAGGCCATGGAGGCTCTCGTCAAGCATCTGGAGACCCACGTCGAGTTTGGCGCCCACGTCAAGGTGACCCGTGGTCAGCTCGGTCAGCCGGGCATCGTTCCCTTCACCGGGAAGCGGGCCGAGGTCGCCAACGAGGCCTTCAAGCTGGCCTGGGGGCAGGAGCCCGTCGAGATGGGTACCGGAGGCGCCATTCCCCTTGTGACCGATCTGCAGAATGCGTTCCCGCAGGCGACCGTCCTCGTGACGGCCGTCACCGATCCGGAGTCGCGCATGCATGGCATCGACGAGTCTCTGCACCTGAGTGACTTCCGCAAGGCCATCCTCACCGAGGCACTCATGCTCGCCGGCCTGGCTGAGTGAAGTTCCGCTGAAGGGTGTTCCCGCGTAGAATGGCCCTGCTGTCGGCTGTGCCGGTCAGCAGGGCCTGGGGCGTCCGACGGAACCATCTCTTGTCCGAGTGACGGTCACCGGGGCTCGCGTCAGAAGGGTGGGCAGACGCGGACAGCCAGTTGTTCCCGTCATCGAGAGGCCTGCCCATGTCGTCCGGCTCTGTGAGCTACCGAACTCTGTTCTCCCTGCCAGGCGGCACTTTCGTTACCGTCTCCGCCCTGGCTCGTCTGCCCCTGGCGATGAGCCAGTTGGGCACCCTGTTGCTCGTCTCCAGTCCGCAGGTGGCGGGACGACTGGGCCCTGGTGGTCTGGCCGCGGGCATCGTGGCCCTGGCCATCGCCGTCGGCTCTCCCATCTTCGGCGCCCTCACCGACCGTCACGGTCAGCGCACAGTGCTGTTGGTGCAGTCCTTGGTCGGTGGATTCGCTCTGATCGCCGAAGGAATGGCTGCCGAGATGGGAGCCACCTGGCCAATCGTGGCCACCATCGGAGGTGTCGCGGGATTCTTCATGCCTCAGATCGGCACCATGGCGAGAGTTCGCTGGCGGGCCATAGGAGCGGCGAATCCCAACATCGAGGCAGGGGTGCTGGAGACCTCCTTCGCGTGGGAGGGATCCGTTGACGAGGCCGCCTTCGCCCTCGGACCGGCCTTGGTCGGAATCCTCGCGGTGCTTGCGGGCCCCGTCCCTGGCCTCCTCGTCGCCGGCTCCATGTTGTTGGTGCTGGGCAGCTGGTTCGCCCTGGACCCGACGTCAAGGCTCGTCGAGGTGCACCGTGGCGGGACCGACCGTCCGGGGGTCTCGACCCCGTTGGAGCGTCGTGCTCCCGGCCCGTTGCTCACTGCTGGTGTGCTGGCCACCTGCGTCGGCATGATCTTCATGGGCATGGTCTTCGGGTCCGTCCAGACCGGAACCACCAGTCTTGCCACGGAGGCGGGGCGGCCTGGTCTGGCGGGCCTGCTGCACGCCCTGTTGTCGGTCGGCAGTGCGGCTGCCGGTCTGGCCCTGCCGAGGTTGGCCAGACGCCTCGACCTCGTCGCAAGGTGGAAGCTCTTCGCCCTGGGGCTGGCGGTGTTCGCAGCCCCGCTGCTCGTCGTCCATCACCTCGGCCCGTTAGTCCCGGCCCTGATCGTCCTCGGCATGGCTGCGGCGCCGTACATGATCACCCTCTACAGCGTCGCGGAGCGCTCGGCGTCCGCCGGACGGATCGGTACCGTCATGACCCTCATGGCGGCCGTGAACAGCCTCGGTTATGCCTTCGGGACGACGATGGCCGGACGCCTCGCCGACTGGGGAGGTGGCACCCAGGCTTACGCGGTGACCTTCGGCGTCGCTGTCGCGGCGACCCTGTTGGCCGTCCTGGTGGCCCGGAAGGTGACCCCGGTCAGGGGCTGAAGCCTGCTACTGACGGGCTGCCCCGACGCTCCTGAAACCTGTTCCACAGTCACCATCGGCCAGTGTGCGATACCGTGGCCTCGTGCCGCGCGCAGACGGAAGGCTTACCGCAGACCTCGACCCCCAGGACCACGGGCCCCAGGACGCCTGTGGCGTCATCGGGATCTATGCCCCTGGTGAGGAGGTGTCCAAACTCACCTATTTCGGCATGTACGCCCTGCAACACCGAGGCCAGGAATCCGCTGGCATGGCGGTGTCGGACGGTCGCCGAATGATGGTCTTCAAGGACATGGGACTGGTCTCCCAGGTCTTCGACGAGGCCACCCTCAACTCCCTCCGGGGCCACATGGCCGTCGGGCACACCCGATACTCGACGACAGGTGCGAGCGTCTGGGACAACGCTCAGCCGACCTTCCGCTCTCGTCAGGGGGGCGGCGGTCTCGCCCTGGCTCACAACGGCAACCTCACCAACACCGACGCCCTCGAGGCTCTCATCGTCGAGCGCGCGCCGAACACCGATGTTCCTCACAAGGACCGGATGGACTCCAGCAACGACACCTCGCTGGTCACCGCCCTCATGACGACCTACGACGGCACCCTCGAAGAGGTCGCCGCCCAGGTGCTGCCCCACCTCAAGGGGGCCTTCAGCCTCGTCTTCATGGATGACCACACCCTGTGTGCCGCCCGCGACCCGCAGGGTATCAGGCCGCTCGTGCTGGGTCGCCTCTCCAGCGGATGGGTGGTCGCCTCCGAAACTGCTGCCATCGACATCGTCGGCGGCACCTTCGTCCGCGAGATCGAGCCCGGTGAGATGATCGCCATCGACGCCGCCGGTCTTCGCACCAGCCACTTCGCCGAGGCCCGTCCCAAGGGCTGCATCTTCGAGTACGTCTACCTGGCCCGTCCTGACACCGTCATTGCCGGACGGCGCATTCACAACGTCCGTGTCAAGATCGGCAAGATCTTGGCCCAGGAACACCCCGTCGACGCCGACCTCGTCATCCCGGTACCCGAGTCCGGCACCCCGGCTGCCATCGGCTTCGCCGACGAGTCCGGCATTCCCTACGGCATGGGTCTGGTCAAGAACTCCTATGTCGGCAGAACCTTCATCCAGCCCTCCCAGACCCTGCGCAACCTTGGCATCCGTCTCAAGCTCAACCCGCTGCGTGACGTCATCGAGGGACGCCGCATCGTCGTCGTCGACGACTCCATCGTGCGCGGCAACACCCAGCGACAGCTCGTCCGGATGTTGCGCGAGGCGGGAGCCGCCGAGGTGCACGTGCGTATCTCCTCCCCACCGGTGGAATGGCCCTGCTTCTACGGCATCGACTTCGCCACCCGTGCCCAGCTCATCGCCCCTGGTCTGGAGGTCGAGGACATCTGCCGATCCATCGGCGCTGATTCGCTGGGCTATGTCAGCCTGGAGGGTCTCGTCCGAGCCACCCACGTCGATGCCGACAACCTTTGCCGGGCCTGTTTCGACGGTGTCTACCCCGTGCAGGTGCCTGCATCCGCACGAGACGTCGTCGCCGATGCCACCCATACCGATCCCAATGAGGAGAAGCAGTGAGCAACGAGTCCGCGTACGCCCGTGCCGGCGTCGACATCGAGGCCGGTGAGCGTGCCGTCGATCTCATGAAGGCCCACGTGGCCGCCACTCGTCGTCCGGAGGTTCTCGGCGGCCTGGGCGGCTTTGCTGGTTTCTTCGACGCCTCTGCGCTGGGGAAGTACCGTCATCCGGTGCTGGCCACCTCCACTGACGGTGTCGGTACCAAGGTCGCCATCGCCCAGGCCATGGACGTCCACGACACCATTGGCTTCGACCTGGTCGGCATGCTCGTCGACGATCTCGTCGTGGTGGGTGCGGAGCCGTGGTTCGTCACCGACTACATCGCCTGTGGTCGCGTCGATCCGGATCGGATCGCGAATGTTGTCAAGGGCATCGCTGCAGCTTGCGCCAAGGCGGACTGCTCACTGCTCGGCGGCGAGACGGCCGAGCATCCCGGCCTGCTGGCCCCCGAGGAGTACGACGTCGCAGGTGCCACCACCGGGGCCGTCGAGTACGACGAGATCCTCGGCCCGCAGCGGGTCCAGGAGGGTGACGTCCTGCTGGCGGTGGCCTCCTCGGGGCTGCACTCCAACGGCTACTCGCTGGTCCGCAAGGTGTTGCTGGCCGACGCCGGTTGGACCCTTGATCGTCACGTCGACGAACTGGGACGCACCCTCGGCGAGGAATTGCTGGAGCCCACCACCGTCTATGCATCCGACCTGCTGGCCCTCATCCGTCAGGTCGAGGTGCACGCGATGAGCCACGTCACAGGTGGGGGACTGGCCAACAACCTCGCCCGCGTCCTTCCCGACGACCTCGTCGCGACTGTTGACCGGTCGACATGGACTCCTGCTCCGATCTTCACCCTCGTCCAGCAGGTGGGCGACGTCTCGCAACCTGATATCGAGGCAACTCTCAACATGGGCGTCGGAATGGTCGTCGTCATGCCAGAGGCGAACATCTCCGAAGCGATCGAGGTGCTTGCTGGTCGCGGTCTTTTCGCATGGCAATGCGGTCATGTTTCCCGTCGTGGCGGACCCGACGAACCGGGGGCGGTGCTGGTTTCGAGCCATTCTCGCGGCTAGACCGTTCGCCCGGAAATGAATCTTGCGGTGGCCCACTTTGGTACCAGGGTCATCGCTCGGGTAGCCTGTGCCCTACGACAGTTGATGATTTTGGGCGGCAAAGCCGCTATTGATGAAGCGAGGGGGTCGACCCACATGGGGCGCGGCCGTGCAAAGGCGAAACAGACCAAGGTTGCCCGCGATCTGAAGTATCGCTCGGTGAACATGGATCTCGAGTCACTGGAGCGAGAGCTAAGAGGCGACAATCGTCAGCAGGAAGATCCTCATGACGAGGACGGCCTGTCTGACGAGTACGCCGATCTTGCCGAGAAGTACGCCCACTACGGCGAGGACGACTGAGCCGGTAACGCGGCCGTGAGGTGGCTCAACGACCCCCTGATCGACGGGTTTGAATATGCCCGGATCGGGCTCCCACATGCAGCCAAGTCTGTCGGCGACCCCGACGGACTCCTGACTGCCTGTGTGGTGCGTCGTCGTGAGCCACGTCATGGCCGCGCAATGCTGTACGTTCACGGCTGGTCAGATTGCTTCTACCAAGCCCATCTTGCCGAGGCGGTGGAGGGCTGGGGATATGACTTCCTTGGTCTCGACTTGCGTCGGTACGGACGGAACCTTGTCCCTGGCCAGATGGCTGGTTGGGTGCGTGATCTCGCCGAGTACGACGAGGAAATCAATGCAGCGGTGTCATTGCTGCGCGCTGACCACGACTCGGTGACGATGATGGGCCATTCCACCGGAGGGCTCACCGTACCTTTGTGGGTCTCACGCCATCCGGGACGTGTCGACGGGGTCATCCTCAACTCCCCGTGGATCGATCTGCAGGGGTCATTCCTCGCCAGGGCTCTGGCTGGACCGCTGGCCCGGTCAGTGCGCATCGCGGAGCCAACCACAGTGCTGCCCATTCCATCACGGGACAACTTCGGCCGCACCATCCGTCGTGAATTTGGCGGGGAATGGGATGTGCCCGAGGTGAAGAACCCGCCCTGGGCACCATTCGTTATTCGTGCCGGCTGGTTGGCTGCCATTCTTGACGGCCATCAGGCGGTGGCCCAAGGGCTTCACATAGACGTCCCGATGTTGGTGCTGATCTCGGATCGCAGCGACCTGTCTGCAACCTGGAAGCCGTCCATGAGGTCAGCTGACACCGTTCTCGATGTCGAGAGGTTGGCCCGTGCCTCGGTCAATTTGGGACGCCATCTCACCTTGGTCCGTGTCCGGGGTGGGCTGCACGACGTGGTGCTTTCCGCGCCGTCAGTGCGAGCCAACGTTTTTGCGGAGATGGAGCGGTGGGTGTGCGCATATTTAGCGTGAAATCTCACATCCACCAGTTTTTTGAGCGTCGTTAACATTTTTGTGTCAAACTTCCCTTGCTGGGCACCGTCGTCCAGCAGGTGCAGATCAACTCCGCGGCACTGAGGCCGGGGGATGGGGTCTGACCGAACCACACGGAGGTTTGGAATGTACGCGAAGAAGATCGCAGCCCTTGCGACGGCATCGATGCTCGTCCTGGCCGGCTGCAGCTCGACCACGACTGACGAGAGCGGGAGCAGGGAGTCGACGACGTCCTCGTCAACCCCGAAGGCAGGCGGAGCCGGCGGCGAGGTCGGCGTATTCACCTGGTGGGCCGACGGCTCCGAGGCGAAGGGTCTCGACGCCCTCGAGAAGATGTTCGCCGAGAAGTATCCGAACGACAAGTTCAAGAATCTGGCCGTCGCGGGCGGATCTGGCTCGAACGCCAAGGCCAAGCTGGCTTCCGACCTCAAGAACGGCAACCCTCCGGGCTCCTTCCAGGGGCACGCCGGTGCTGAGCTGACCGACTATATCGACAACGAACAGATCGAGCCCGTCGACGGCATCATCAAGGAGCTCGGTGGGGAGTCGGTCTTCCCGAAGACCCTCACCGATCGGCTGACCGTTGACGGCCACATCTACTCGGTGCCGGTCGACATCCATCGCGCCAATGTCGTGTGGGCCAACTCAGCTCTGCTCCAGAAGGCTGGCATCACCAAGACTCCGACGGACGTCAAGGGCTGGATTACCGACATGGAGAAGGTCAAGGCCTCCGGCGTCGCCACCCCGCTGTCGGTTGGTGGCACCTGGACCCAGACCGAGCTCTTCGAATCCATCCTGGCTGCTGATCTGGGTGCCGACGGCTACAACAAGCTGTTCACCCCGGACGGCAAGTGGGACAGCCCCGAGGTCAAGACCGCCATCGAGGATTACAAGAAGGTTCTCACCTTCACCAACACCGCCTCCGACGGTGACGACTGGCCGGCCGCGACCGACATGGTTGCTTCTGGGAAGGCTGCCTACAACGTCATGGGTGACTGGGCCGTCGCCGAGTTCGACATGAAGGGCAAGAAGTACGGCACCGACTACACCGCCTTCGCGGTGCCTGGCAAGGAGATCGTCTACGACTTCCTGGCCGACTCCTTCACCCTGCCAACCGACACCAAGAACTCCGAGGCCACCAAGGACTGGTTGCGCTTCGTCGGTTCCGCCGAGGCCCAGGAGTCCTTCAACAAGATCAAGGGATCCATCCCGGCCCGTACCGATGTCAAGCCGGACGGATTCAGCAAGTACCAGCAGGACGCTATGAAGGACTTCAAGGACCTGCCGATCGTCTCCTCGATCGCTCACGGTGCTGCTGTCTCGTTGGCCTGGAGCTCCGAGATCAACACCGCGATGAGCAAGTTCTACCAGGACAAGAACACCGACAACCTGGCCTCCTCGCTGGCGGCCGCACACGACAAGTACGGCAAGTGACCGTCTGATTCTGGCGCGACTGGTGTGGGGCCCGTGCTTGCCTGGCCCCACACCACGCCGGAGGCGCTGCTCCTGACATCTCGTCGTGCTGGTGGTGAGACGGCGTCAGGAGTCCGTGCACGCCTTCAGGGCACTGTGTCGTACTTGTCACCCCCCAGAACCCGGGAGAATTCATCATGAAAAGAGTGAGACGCTGGCTTCCGAGCTTTCTCCTCGTACTGCCGTCAATCATCCTCGTCGGTATCTTCGTCTACGGCTTCATCGGAAAGACCGTCTTCACTTCGCTGGTTCGGGTCAAGACCAAGTCGGGACGCATCAAGGCGCCCGGTGGCTGGGAGAACTACTCCCAGTTGTTGGCCGACAACCGCTACCAGCACGCCATGTGGAACCTCTTGGTCCTGACGGTGGTCTTCGTTGCCGGAACCATGATCTTCGGCCTCTTGTGGGCTCTCCTGTTGGAAAAGGGCGTCACCGGTGAGGGCTTCTTCCGGTCGGTGTTCCTGTTCCCGATGGCCGTCTCATTCGTGGCTGCCGGAGTCATCTGGCGGTGGCTGCTCTCTCCGGCCAAAGATGGTCAGGCCACCGGTCTCAACCAGCTCTTCGTCCACCTGGGGATGCCCGGCTTGCAGTCGTCGTGGTACTCGTCCGGGAAGTTCAACATGGCTGCCATGGCCGTCCCGGCGATCTGGCAGCTATCGGGCTACATCATGGCTCTCTTCCTGGCTGGGTTCCGTGGCATCTCCGAGGACCAGCGCGAGGCGGCACGGGTCGACGGAGCCTCCGAGTTCAAGCTCTACTGGAATGTGCTGTTCCCGCAGCTCTCGCCGATCGCCCTGAGTGCCCTCATCATCGTCGGGCACATGTCGATGAAGATGTTCGACCTCATCTACGCCATTGCCGGCCAGAGCTCCTACACGGCTGAGGTGCCTGCCACCTTGATGTGGACCCAGATGTTCCAGCTCAACAACCCGACGGCAGCCGCCGCCAACGCGACGATCCTGTTGGTCATCGTGGCCGTGGTCGTCGTGCCTTACCTGATCTACACCAACCGCACCGAGAAGGGAGGACGCTGATGACCACCACAGTGCTTCCGGGTGAGGCCAGCGTGCCTCCCACCCTGCCCGGTGACGCCCTGACCGACATGCCGAAGCGTCGTCGCCGTCGCACCCCTGCCCAGAAGACCATGGGTGCGGTCCGCTACGTCCTTCTGGTGTTCTTCGCAGTACTCGTTCTCACTCCCGCCTACGCCCTGCTCGTGACGAGTTTCAAGACGCCATCTGGCTACGATCAGTCAACGGCGTGGAAGTTGCCTCGAGTGTGGTCCGTGGGCGGCTGGCAGGCCGCGTGGAAGGCCTTGGCTCCTGCCATGGGACGGTCCCTCGTCATGGCTGTGCTGGCAGCCATCCTCTCGGCCATTCTGGGATCCTTGAATGGTTACGTCTTCGCGAAGTGGAAGTTCCCTGGATCCCACGTCATCTTCGTGCTCTTCCTGTTCGGAATGTTCATTCCCTACCAGGCCATCATGATCCCGTTGTCGGGCATGATGCTGGACATTCAGCAGGGAGCTCCGTGGTTCGCCGGTATTCCCACCCTGATCTTGTGCCACGTTGTCTACGGCATCCCGATCTGCACGCTGATCTTCCGCAACTACTACGCCACCGCAGTGCCCTCGGAGATCATTGAGGCGGCTCGCGTGGACGGCGCCGCTACGATCTCGACCTACGCCAAGATCGTCCTTCCGGTGTCGATTCCCGGCTTCGTCGTGACCCTCATCTGGCAGTTCACCAGCGCATGGAATGACCTCCTCTTCGCGCTGTTCCTGACGAACCAGAACAATGGTCCGGTCACCTTCGGTCTGAACGCCCTGGCGTCCGGGCAGAACCCGAACTACCCGCAGATCATGGCTGGCGTGCTCGTCGCCTGCCTGCCGACCCTGCTGGTGTACATCGCCCTGGGCAAGTACTTCGTGTCCGGTCTCATGAGTGGATCGGTGAAGTGATTCGCTGACGTATCCTCCTGGGGGATGTGACGAGGGGCAGGCGAGATTATCGCCTGCCCCCTTCGACTTGTTGAACGTGCACGTTCCATGACTCGCGGTCTCTCCGGGCTGTCAAACCTTGAATGGGGCCATCAGCGCTGGATCTGAAGTGGTAGCGGTAAATGCTCTTGGCCACGAGTTCGGGATCGGACCCTGCCGAGGACTTCGAATGCTGGAGGCCAGAGACGACGCTGGGGGGAAGAGCGACGTAGTAGTTGCCCAGAACCGATGAGATTCACCGTCGTCGAGGTTCCTGAGCCGCCTTCGTGGACGACATTGAACCCGCTGGGCGCAATGCGCGACGGGGTTGGCGCCGAGGATCCTGGCAGGGAAGCCGTGAGGTCACAGAGTCAGTCAAGATATGATTTGTATGAAGGATCAGGCGGAAGCTGAGCGGTCTGCAGCATTACAGAATGTTCTTCGGGGTGGCCGGGACCGGGGTCGAACCGGTGACCTTTCACTTTTCAGGCGAACGCTGCTACCAACTGAGCTACCCGGCCATCGTGTCCATGCAAAAGTCTCATGAACACGAAAGCGGTGATGAACTCATCACCGCTTCAGCGACCCCGATGGGACTTGAACCCACGACCTCCGCCGTGACAGGGCGGCGCGCTAACCAACTGCGCTACGGGGCCTTGGCTCTTTCGAGCCCTGACCGCTGCCTCAGGCAACTCGAAAAATATAGCAAGGTTTTGGGGTGGAAGGGAAATCGAGTCCGGGATTGGGGTTCAAAGACGCTGTGACTAGGGGTGTTACTTGCTCCCTGGGGTGCTGTCTGCAGTGCTGTTGTGTTCACTCTGAGTGAACACAACGAAATGCTTTCGGGGTGGAGATGGTGCGAATGGACTTAGAGATAGTGGATGTCCAGACGGCGTCGAGGACTTCGACAGCCTGGGGGAGGAGGGAGGTGGGGTGCGATAGGGAGTGTGGTCACGTGAGAAGACGTCCGTAGAGCATGAAAAGGCCCTGTACCGAATTCGGTACAGGGTTCTGGATTTGTATCCCGGACGGGATTCGAACCCGCGTTGCCGCCTTGAAAGGGCGGTGTCCTAGGCCTCTGGACGACCGGGACTCAGCGGATGCGCACCAGTGGCGACCGCCGAACTGGACCATCATATCTAGGTCACATCACAGGCGAGAAATCGGCGGCTCGAAAGTCTGACCGCCGGAGTCCCGGCACGCCAGAAATTACACACGCCGGCAACCCCTTTGAGGGTTGCCGGCGTGGTGGTGGCTCAGTCGAGGATGTCCGAGTCAATGCGAAGTGGGTACAACGAGGAGTAGATAGAGGTGAGGCGCACTCCAGCACGTGGATTCGCTGCTTCCACTATCTGCCCGTTACCGACGTAGATGGCGATGTGACCACCGCCTGGTTTGGCAAGGAGGTCTCCTGGCTGGATCTCGTCCAAGGAAATGCGATGGCCACGCGCGATCTGCGACCCTGAGTAGTGAGGCAGATAGATTCCAGCCTGCTGGTATGCCTTCAACACCAGGCCGGAGCAATCGAAGCCGTTTGGACCTTCGCCTCCCCAGATGTAGGCCTTACCCACCTGCGCTTTGGCGTAGTTGACAATGGCGGCCCGGGCGCTACTGGGTGAAACTGAAGGCCTGGGCGTGGGTGTTGGTTTGGGTGCTGGGTTGGTGGTGGTGAGGTACGTGCTGGAGGCCCACAGGTTGTGGCCGTGGTAGTTGACCTGTGTCCAGATGCCAGTGGTGCGTCCGGTGGTGGTGAGGGCGGTGCCGCGAGACACGGTGGTGGCGACCGAGGCGCTCATTGATGCGCCGTTGCGCAGGTTGAGGTTGGCGGTCGTGTAGACGGTCGTGGTGTGGGCTGGTTTTGGTGTGGGCTTGGGAGTGGGCTTGACGGTGGTGGTGAGGTACGTGCTGGAGGCCCACAGGTTGTGGCCGTGGTAGTTGACCTGTGTCCAGATGCCAGTGGTGCGTCCGGTGGTGGTGAGGGCGGTGCCGCGAGACACGGTGGTGGCGACCGAGGCGCTCATTGATGCGCCGTTGCGCAGGTTGAGGTTGGCGGTCGTGTAGACGGTCGTGGTGTGGGCTGGTTTTGGTGTGGGCTTGGGAGTGGGCTTGACGGTGGTGGTGCTCAGGTAACGGGAAGCCACCCAGCGATGGACGCCGTTGTAGACGACCTCGCTGAATCCCTGGGAGGTACGGCCGGTGAGGCCGACCTTCTCGCCGGGGGAGAGCATCCCCACCTTGGTGGTCTGCATGGAGTGCCCTGCTCGGACATTGACGTATGTCGTCGCCTGGGCGAACCCAACCGGAGAGCTGGATGCGGAGGGGTTTGAGGTCGAAGGGCGCCAGGCGACCGATGACAGGTAGTGATGGTCAACGTAAGCCGTGTGGCCGCGGTAAGCGACCGGGACCCACCCGTTTACGGGCGTGCCGGTTTGATTAAGCTGCTGGCCTCTCTCGAGCACACCCAGGATCTTTCCGTGGACGCCTGCCTGGGACCTGATGTTGACGGCGGTGCGAGCCGACACACGGGCCAGGACTGCGGTCTTGGAGGCTTGTGCCTGGGGGACGAAGAACTGACTGCCGCTGATGGCGAGACCAGCGGTGGCCAGAGTCGCGACCCCGGCCCGAAGTGGGCGCACTACACCCATGGAACTGACTCCTTTCGGCGTGTGGACCCGCCTCCATTCGAGGAGCTCCTGACTCTTCCCCGGATCCGTCCACCGACCCAACCAGGAACGCCTCTCGTGACAAGGACATTGAAGGCGGCCGAAACGGTTTCGTCCACTCGGTTGGAGGTATTTTCTGTCGACGTCAACGCGACACGCCGAGAAAGAGCTGAGAATCTCAAAGGTGTTATTTGGGATTTGAAAAAGGTGTCAAAGGTCTCATAATCCGCATTGACTAGGGATGATGCCGTTGGTACTGACAAGGATGCCGGAGGGTGGCGTCGGCAGGATGGCGAGTCTAAGGATTTTCTGCCAACTCTGAAGTAGTGGTTGACGCTTGTGAGTAGGCATCGTCAGGCCTCGTGGAAGGCATGTTGGACAGACCTTGGACAGCGGCAGGCTCCTCGGCCACCTCGCACCGACATGGGCGTGTCGCTACACTAGGGGAGCCCCCGTAGCTCAGTTGGTTAGAGCAGCGGACTTTTAATCCGCGGGTCCTGGGTTCGAGTCCCAGTGGGGGCACTGGCTCACAGCGAATCTGATGGTTGCCATGTGGTGGGCATCGTGTCGCGCCCATGGCGCCTGTCTGCACAGAGGTTCTCTTTGCCCCGCATCCTTCCTGCGCAAGCCCTCCACCGATAGTCTTGGCCTCATGAGAGATCCTGCAGACATCGAGTGCTGGCTGACCGACATGGACGGCGTGCTCGTCCACGAGAACCATGAGGTGCCTGGCGCCAGCGATCTCATCAATCGATGGGTCGACACCTCGAAGCGATTCCTGGTCCTGACCAACAATTCCATCTTCACTCCGCGGGACCTGGCTGCCCGGATGCAAGCTTCGGGTCTGACGGTGCCGGAGGACAACATCTGGACCTCTGCGCTCGCGACCGCGCATTTCCTGGCTGACCAGCATCCCGGTGCCCGCCTCTACGTCATTGGTGAGGCAGGGTTGACGACGGCTTTGCATGAGGCCGGGTTCATTCTCACCGACACCGACCCTGACTATGTCGTCCTCGGAGAGACCCGTACTTACTCCTTCGAGGCGATCACCAAGGCCGTCCGGTTCATTGTCGACGGTGCACGGTTCATCTGCACCAACCCGGATGCCACTGGACCGACCAAGGAAGGCCCACTGCCCGCCACCGGCGCGGTCGCGTCGATGATCGAGGCTGCCTCGAAGCACAAGCCGTACATCGTCGGAAAGCCGAACCCGATGATGTTCCGCTCTGCCCTGAACCGTATCGAGGCTCACTCCGAGACCACCGCCATGATCGGTGACCGTATGGATACCGACATGGTTGCCGGTATGGAGGCTGGTCTGCTGACGGTCTTGGTGCTCTCGGGCATCACCAAGCGTGAGGACGTTGACCACTACCCCTACCGCCCGAACATCATCCTCGACTCGGTGGCGGATCTTAACGAGCTCATCTGAGCTGGTCATCTGACACTGCGACGGCGGTGAACCGCAGGTTCGCTGCCGCGTCGTCCGTGCCGAACGTCCTCACACCTGCCAGGGGATGACGACGTCCTCCGGAGCTGCCGGGTGCCCGTGGCCCTCGAGGACGTATCCCCATGTCTCGATCTCCTCGGGGGCCAGGTCGATGGACATTCGAGCCGCGACGTCGCGCAGATGATCCTTGACGCGCTGCAACTCGTTCATCTCGTCGCGGGTCGACTCCTTCTTGAGCCAGGCCTGTTCCAACTCCCAACCACGTACGCGAGTGCGAACCGCATCCTTGATGAGCTCGTGGTCATCAGAACTGGCCTTGACGTGCTTCTCGGCCGAGCACATCCAGCCGTAATCCCGGTTGATGCGTAGCAAACCAGGATCAACCGTCATGGAGTCGTGAACGGAGAATTCCGGGCCGATGACGACGGCACCGGCGTTGAGGGCATAAGCGACCTCGTCGCGTTCGGTCTCGTCGGTGAGAATCGACACCGATCTGGTCACCAGGTCAAGCATGTTGCGCGAGCCGTAATCAGACTCCCTGCTCGCTCCCTGTGGCGAACAAGTGATGACATATGGGTTCGTGACGCCAAGGTGACCGATGGCCATCTCAGCGGGCACGTTCTCCCGCAGACCGCCGTCGACGTAGTGTTCTCCGTCGAGGTCGACCGGACGGAACACCCCAGGAATCGAGCACGATGCGAGCACGCCACGGGAGACGTCGAAGGTCGAGGAACCGATGGGGTTGTTGTCCCGGTCGACGAGCTCTCCGGACTCGGTCATGTAGCGCAGTTCCCCGGACTCCAGGGCGACGGTGGCAATGCGGACCGACATCCCTGAGGTGGCCAGCAACTCTGATTTGAAGAAGTCCCGATCGAGAAGCTTGGCGAGGATGGGGCCGGCGCGGTAGGTCGACGCGGAGGTCTCGGCGCCCCGGACGATGGTGGAAATGTCGCCGCCGTCCAGGCTCAGCCGCGACAGGGTGGACAACAACTGCAGGATGACCCCCGGCGTCCAGGAGTCGGCAGGGATGGGGTCGTCACGGGTGGCGATCTCCAGAGTCCACGCCTGGCCGGTGAGCCGGTCGTCGTCGCGGCCCGCGACCGGCTCTGCCGGGTCGGGGACCCTCGTCTGCTCCCCACCTCGGTGGAAGGGCAGGCTCATCCATGGGCGCGGGCCCTTGGCCTTGGCGGCCTCACGATTGAGCAGGGTCATCCATTCCGGGCCCTTCTCCAACAGCTTCGCGAACCACGCCCGCGGGGTGAACATGTCGGACTGGTCGGTCATCTCCAGCCACATCGCTTCCAAATGACGCAGTGCAGCCGCCTGCTTGGCAGGATCCGTCCATTGAGCCAGGGTGCAGGCCACGATCGATCCGGCCGAGGTCGCCACCATTGCGGTGGGGGCGATGCCGACGACGTCATAGAGATGTCGCAGTGCCCCTATCTGGAAGGAGGCCTTGGACCCGCCCCCAGCAAGGACGAGCCCCTGCTGGGGGGACCGGCTTCCGAGCCCGAAGGCGAGAGTGGGAATGCCGAGCCATGAGGGGAATTCCATGGTTCGATCCTACGGGCCGCAGCCAATATTCACGGCACGAACGGTCACCCTTAGGAGGCGGCTGCGATGGTCTCCTGAATGGCTGTGATCGTGGCGTTCAGATGCTCCTGTTCCCAGTCGTCCAGCGGCACCTCGAGGATTCTCTCGACACCCTTGACACCGATGACGCAGGGCACGCTCATGGAGACGTCACCGTCGTGGCCGTACTGGCCGTGCAGGGTGGTGCAGACCGGGTAGACGGCGTGCTCGTCGAGGAGGATGGACCGGGCGATTGTCAGTGCCGACTGACCGATGCCGGCGCTCGTCCAACCCTTGAGGTTGAATACGTCGGTTCCGGCGTCGTTGATGCGTTCGGTGAGCTCGTCACGGTCCATTGGGTCGGAGTCGAAGAGCTCTGCCAGGCCGTCGAAACCGACACCACCGACGTTGACCCCGGAGAACATCGGGAAGCCCGAAGGTCCGTGCTCGCCGATCATGTAACCGCGCACGTAGTCAGGATCGACCCCGAGGTGGTCGGCGACGACCCGACACATGCGGGCCGAGTCGAGGACCGTCCCGGTACCCAGCACGAGGCCCCGGGGATGGTCGAACTCGGTGCTGGCGATGTGGACCACGGCGTCCAGCGGGTTGGAGCAGATGATGATGGCCGCGTCGTGGTTGCGGCGGGTGATCTCCGCCATGGTGGCGCGGATGATCTTGCCGTTGGTGGCGGCCAGCTCGCGGCGCGCGGCGCTGGTGGCACCGCCCTTTCCGGCGGTGATGGAAGGGCCGGCGGTGATGATGATGACGTCCGCGTCGGCCAGGTCGTCGTAGCCGCCGGCATGGACGTCAACATTGGTGACATTCGGGAGCGCGGTGGCGTGGTGCTGGTCGAGAGCCTGCCCGGCAGCCATGTCCTCGTTGACGTCGATGACGCAGATCTCACCGAAGAGGCCGCTCATCATGGCGTCGGAGAGCACGGCGTCACCGACCCGGCCGACCCCGATGATCCCGAGCTTGTGTGGCTTGATGGGCATGGATACCTCCTGAAGTCGTCGCGAAGTGCAATACGCACCAACGCTCCCATCATTAACCCGGGAGGTTTCAATCTCGTGACGGCCTGGCTCGTTGCGGTGACCACAGTGGTCCCTGTGTGGTGCTCCAGCGGCGTCAGGACGCAATGGCCACGGTGTCCTGAATGGCCTTGACAGTCGTCGCCAGATGTTCCTGCTCCCATTCGCTGAGGGGCACCTCGATGATCTGCTCGACGCCGTGGGCTCCGATGATGCACGGGGTGCTCATGGAGACGTCGCCGTCGTGGCCGTACTGGCCGTGCAGGGTGGTGCAGACCGGGTAGAGGGACCGCTCGTCACGTACGATGGCTTGCGCGATCGTCATCGCGGCCTGCCCGACTCCGGCATTCGTCCAGCCCTTGAGGTTGAATATGTCGGTTCCGGCATTGTTGGTGCGGGTGGCGATGTCGTCGGGATCCAGCGGAGTGACGCCGAAGACCTGCGGCAGGTCGTCGAAGCTCACGCCACCGACATTGACCCCGCTGACGAGCGGGAATCCCGAAGGTCCGTGCTCGCCGATCATGTAACCGCGCACGAATTCCGGGTTCACACCGACGTGGTCTGCGATGAGACGGCACATCCGCGCCGAGTCCAGGAGGGTGCCGGTGCCCATGACGAGCCCCCGCGGGTGGTCGAACTCGGTGCTGGCGATGTGAACGTTGGCGTCCAGCGGGTTGGAGCAGATGATGACCGCGACGTCGTGGTTGCGCTTGGTGATCTTGGTCATGATCTCGCGGATGATCCGGCCATTCGTGGCGGCCAGCTCGCGGCGATCGGCGCCGGTGGCAGGGCCCTTGGACGGATCGATGGACGGTCCAGCTGCGATGACGATGACGTCGGCGTCCGTCAGGTCGTCGTGGTCGCCGGCAATCACCGTTGTGTTGGGCATGTTGGGGACTGCGGTGGCGTGGTGCTGGTCGAGAGCTTGGCCTTCAGGCAGTCCCTCTTTGATGTCGATGAGGACGATGCGACCGAACAGCCCACTTGCCATGGCGTCGAAGAGCACCGCTTCCCCGACGCGGCCGACGCCAATGATCCCCAACTTGTGTGGCTTGATGGACATTGCGAACCCCTTCGATCGTCCTCGTTATGTCCATCCATGATGCACCTCGAACGATTCATTGATGCGGTGTCTCGCCAATGCCCGTTCCTTGCGAAGAACACAGGAAGAACACAGGATGGGCTGGGAGAATGTCTGAGTGACGACAATTCCCGACATCTCCGAGGCACCGCCGCGGCATCGGCCGCCAGACGATCTCAGCCGCTTCGCATGGCTGTCGATCGCTGCGGCCGCTGTGACGATCCTGCTGAAGACCCTCGCCTGGCGTATCACCGGGTCGGTCGGGCTCCTCTCGGACGCTGCGGAATCCCTCGTCAACCTCGTTGCTGCGATCATCGCCCTGGTCGCCCTCAAGGTGTCGATCCGTCCGCCGGACAAGAACCATCCCTTCGGGCACTCTAAGGCTGAGTACTTCTCCGCCGGTGCCGAGGGGATGATGATCTTCATCGCGGCTGCGGTCATCATGTACACCGCCGTGCAGCGGTTCATCCATCCCCGGCCCATCGAGGACGTCGGTATCGGTCTGCTGGTCTCGGTGCTGGCCTCGGTCGTCAACGGGTTGGTCGCGTGGGTGCTGCTCAAGAATGGTCGGCAGCGTCGATCCATGACCCTCATCGCCGACGGAAAACACATGCTGACCGACGTGTGGACCTCGGTCGGGGTCCCGGTAGGAGTTGGTCTGGTCTGGCTGACCGGCTGGCAGCGGCTTGACCCGATCGTCGCCTTCGCAGTCGGCGTGAACATCCTCGTCACCGGGGCCAAGCTCGTCGGCCAGTCCGGTACGGCCTTGCTTGACGTCTCCCTGCCCAAGGAGGACAACGAGGCAATTCGGGACTTCCTGGACGCCCACTCCAACGACCACGTCAAGTTCCACGCGGTGCGTACCCGGGAGGCCGGCTACCGGAGTTTCCTCGAGTTTCACATGCTCGTGCCGGGATCCTGGACGGTCAAGCAGGGTCATGACGCCATGGAGGACCTCATTGACGAAATCCTCGATGAGTGGCCTGAGATGCGGGTCAGCGGCCACCTGGAACCGATCGAGGACCCCCGCTCCTATGAGGATATGGACGTCTGATTCCATGGGGCCGGTCATGACTAGGGCCGGTCATGGTGGTTCACCGGAGAAGCGTCTGGTAGACGTGGAACGACGGACGAATGAGAGGAGTCCGAGATGGCTGAGGTCAACGGCGAGGTCGTGACGGTGCCTGATTGGGACGAGTACTTCCTGGGCATAGCTGAGGCCGTCGCGGCCCGGGCCAAGTGCATCCGTCGTCGTGTTGGCGCCCTTCTCGTCCACGAACACCGCATCATCGCCACGGGCTACAACGGTGCCGCTCCCGGTCGTCCGGACTGTCTGGAGGGAGCCTGCCCGCGCGGCCGGCTGGGGTACGGGGAGGTGCCCGCCTTCTCCGACTACGACGTTCCCGGTTCCCCGGGGTTCTGCATCGCCATCCATGCCGAGGTCAATGCACTGCTCTTCGCCACCCGCGACACCGCCGGGGCGACGGCCTATGTCACCGACAAGCCATGCCCGGGATGTCGAAAGGCGCTCGCGGCTGCGGGCGTGGTGAGGGCGGTGTGGCCGGACGGTGAGCTCGACCAGGACGGGCTCGTCAACTGGGAGCTGTGACGGCGTCGTGGCCGCGCTGGCCCCCCGCCAGGGCGTTGTGCTCTCCAGAATCGAAAAGCTCTCAAGAAATGCGAGACGGTGGTGCCCGGATGAACCGGACACCACCGTTGCTCTGAGAACGGACTCAGTCGTTGGAGATCTGGGAGATCTTCGGCTCCAAGGCCTTCTCCGCCTCGGCGGCGACGACCTCCAACTCGGCCCCCGTCGACGCCATGACGGCCGCGACGACAGCCCCCTCGACCAGCGGGGCGGTGGAGATCTTCACCTTGCTGGCGATCTCGGGATCGAGGAATTCCAGGGCCATCTCGGCCGACAAAATCGCCGATCCCAGATCCACCAGTACGAGGATCCCGTCGCAACTACCAATCTTCTCGATGGCGGCGCTCACAGCAGCCGCATCGGTGCCCAAGGTGGTGTCGTCGAGACCGGCGGCAACCTCGATGGGCGGAGTATCCGGACCGGGCAGCATCTGGGATGCAAGATCGGCCGCAGCACGTCCCAGCGGTCGGCTGTGGGAGACGATGACGATTCCAACGCCCTGGTTCGATTCACTCATGATTCAGCTCCTGACAGGCAGCGTGCGGCGGACCCCACGAGCATGGCCATTGAGGTGGCTCCTGGGTCCTGGTGTCCCCTACTTCGTTCTCCAAGATAGGAGGCCCTGCCTCGACGAGCCACCATCTCGATGGTCGCATCGCGGCCCTCATTGGCGGCTTCCGCCGCCTTGGCAAGGGCCTCGGCGGCAGAACCACCGTCGGCGGCGACCTTCTTGACGGCATCAACGGCGGGGGACAGCGCATCAACCAAGGTCTTGTCGCCGACCTCAGCCTTACCGCGAGCCTCGATGCCGGCCAGGCCGGCATCGAGGGCATCGGCAAGCAGCTGAGCAGTGGGCTCGCCGTCAGTCTTGATGACCGTCGACAGACGCAGGAAGAAGGTGCCGTACAGGGGGCCGGAAGCACCACCAACGGTGCTCACCAGCGTCATCCCCGCCTTCTTGAGCAACTCGGCGGCAGAGGCGAAGGAATTCGGGTCAAGGGCGGCAACTGCGGTCATTCCGCGGGCCATGTTCGAACCGTGGTCGGCGTCACCGATCTGGCGATCCAGGTCAGTGAGCTCATTCGCGTGCTCCGAGATGTCCTCCGAGTAATCCTTGAGCCACTCGGAAACGGTCGCGGCAGAAATTTCAGGCATCAGCATCCCCATCGAAGTCCAGGAGTCTCCACCGGGGCATCCCACAGCGTCAGGAGATCGTCGTCAGCGGAGAGCAACGTCAAGGAACATCCTGCCATCTCCAGACTCGTGATGTGGTTGCCGACCAAGGTGCGGGCAACCTTGACACCCTTGCCCTCCAGGATCTTGGCGATCTCTCCCCACACCAAGTACTGCTCGATGAGCGGGGTTCCACCCATGCCGTTGAGCATGGCGATGACGGGAGCTCCGGTGAAGTCACGGTCTGCCATGATGGGCTCGACGATCTGGGCAGCGACCTCGGTGGCCGTCCCCAGCTTGACGGTCTCGCGACCGGGCTCGCCATGGATACCGACGCCGGACTCCATCTTGTCGTCACCGAGGTCGAAGGTGGGCTTGCCGGCTGCCGGCACGGTACAGGAGGTGAGGGCGACGCCGAAGGAGCGGCCACCGTCATTGATGTGCTTGGCGAGCTCGAGCAGGGCGTCGAGATCACGCTTCTCCTCGGCAGCGGCACCGAGAATTTTCTCGGCCAGGACCGTCAGGCCCACACCACGACGACCGGCGGTGTACAGGGAGTCCTGAACGGCAACGTCGTCGGCGATGACGACGGACTCGACGCGGGTGCCGACCTCCATCGAGGCCAGCTCGGCAGCCATGTCGAAGTTCATGACGTCACCGGTGTAGTTCTTGACGATGTGGAGCACCCCGGCACCACCGTCAACGGCCTTGGTGGCCTCGGTGATCTGGTCGGGAACGGGGGAGGTGAACACCTCGCCGCAGCAGGCGGCGTCGAGCATTCCGCGACCGACGTAGCCGGAGTGCAGCGGTTCGTGGCCGGATCCGCCACCGGAGACCAGGCCAACCTTCCCGCTGACAGGGCCGTCGGCGCGTAGCACGATGCGGTGTTCGAGATCGACCTTCAGGGAATCGGGGTGGGCGGCTGCCACGCCGCGCAGGGAATCAACGACGACGTCCTCAACAGCGTTGATGAGTTTCTTCATGGGACCAGTGAACCATCTTGGCCCTGAATTTCCAGAGGGGGCTCTAGGGAAAGGTGGACTGTGTTCACCTGTGGTCGCACCACTGAACGGCTCACTTCGTCTGCTGGACGTAGTCGATCGTCACCGTGCCACGTACCTGACGCAGCCAGGGGGCCCGCTTGGAGGGATCGAAGACCACCCGGATCTTGTCGTTGTGCATGATGACGGCGGTGATGACGACGAACGTGATGCCCAGGCTGATGGCTCCCCATGCGACGGTGGAGCGCGGGCCGATGGCGTTGCCGATCCATCCGACGATGGGGGAGACGAACGGGGTGCCGCCCATCACCAGGGTGGCCCACAGGCTCATGACACGTCCGCGCATCTGCGGGGTGACCGAGGTCTGCACCATGGCGTTGGCGGTGATGAGGGTCGAGATGGCTCCCCAGCCGACGAAGATCTTGAGCACGGCGAAGATGCCGTAATTCGGGGCCAGGGCGGACAGACCCATGCTGACGCTGTAGACGAGCAGGGCCAGCTCGACCCAGCGCAGCCGCGGCTTGCGTCGAGCCGCTCCCAGTGCGGCGGCCATTGAGCCGATACCCATGAGGGAACCGAGCAGACCGTACTCGCCAGATCCCTTGCCGAAGGCCTGAGTCGCCATGACCGCATCGGAGATGTTGAAGTTGAAACCGAAGGTTCCCATCATGAACCCGATCGCCAGCAGGATGACGAGGTCGGGGCGACGCTTGACGTACCGGACGCCGTCTCGCACTCGTGCCTTCTCGGACGATGGTGGGGACGTGTGAAGACGGTCAGCGTTGATGAGCAACAGGGTTGTGATGAACCCGATGAAGCAGAGGACGTTGATGGCCATCACCCAGCCGACTCCCACGGTGGCGATGAGCAGACCGCCGAGGCCAGGTCCGAACAGGCGGGCTCCGTTGAAGGAGGCCGAGTTGAGGCTCACGGCGTTGGGCAGGTTCTTCAGCGGGACGAGCTCGGAGACAAAGGCCTGGGTGGCAGGGCTGTAGAACGCGCCGGCGATGCCGTCCATGGCCGAGATGACGAAGACCATCCACAGCTGCACCGCCCCGGTGAGCACGAGGGTGGACAGGATCGCGGCGTCGATGGCCATGACGATCTGGGCGGTCACCATGATGCGGCGCTTGGACATCCGGTCAGCCAGGGCACCGGCCCAGGGAGTGATGAGGAGGATGGGGGCGAAGTTCACCGCCATCACCCAGCCCAGCATGGCCGCGTTGCCGTGGGTGAGGATGATGAGCACCAGCCATGACTGGGCGGTACGGGCCATCCACTGTCCCATGTTCGTCATGAGGGTGCCCGAGAAGTAGATCCGATAGTTCGGAACCGTCAGGCTGGCGAACATGGTTCTCACGGGGACTCCTGCCAAACTCGATGGGATTGTGGGGTAAGAGAGATTATGTACCGCTTCCGTAGCTTCTGCTGATGCGGGGCTGAATGTGCAGCGGCGATATGGTCGCCCGTGGTGCATGTCCCGGGAAGATCTGCGGTTCAGCACCGTCATGACGTGAATTTCACGTCTTCACCGTCTATCCCAGGAGTTTGTCTATGGCCACAACAGCCGAATGGCTCGAGGGAGCTCGTCCGCGCACCCTTCCCACTGCGATCGCACCGGTGCTCGCCGGAACCGCGATTGCCATCGCCGACGGCGGTGCGCGCTGGGGGCTGGCGACGCTGTGCCTGGTGGTGGCCCTGGGGCTGGTCATCGGGGTGAACTTCGCCAATGACTATTCCGACGGCATTCGCGGCTCCGACGGTGAGGATCGTGTCGGTCCGCTGCGGCTGGTCGGTTCCGGGGTGGCCGAGCCCTCCCACGTCAAGGCAGCAGCCTTCGGGTGTTTCGGTGTCTCGGCGGTGGCCGGTCTGGTCATCACCATCAGCACCGGACACTGGTGGTTTCTCATCCTGGGCTTGGCGTGCATCCTTGCGGCCTGGTTCTACACCGGAGGATCTCACCCCTACGGATATGCCGGGCTGGGGGAGGTCTTCGTCTTCGTCTTCTTCGGATTGGTGGCCGTCGGCGGCACGGTGTACGTCCAGACCGATCACGTTGGTGCCGCGGGGTGGGTGACGGCCAGCCTCATTGGTTTCCTGGCGTGCGCGGTACTGGTGGCCAACAATCTGCGCGACATCGACGGTGACCGGACTAGTGGCAAGCACACCCTGGCCACCAAACTGGGGCACCAGGGGACCCGCGTCTGCTACCTCGCTTTGGTGTTCATGGCCGGCGTCGGCGTCATCGTCGTCGCGGCGTTGACGACCTGGTGGGTCCTGCTGGGCCTGCTCATGATCGTCTTGCTCGTCTCCCCGGTGAAGGCCATGGTCACCAAGGCCACCGGAATGGCCCTGGTGCCGGTCCTCAAGAACACCGGGCTGGCCGAGTTGGTGTGCTCGATCGGACTGTTCGTCGGGGCGCTTATCTGACTTACAGCTTGATGCCGAATCGCTCCAGCCTCTTGCGGTCGGCCTTCGAACTGGATGCTTGCAGGGCCAACAACTCGGCGTAGATACCTCCGGAGGCGGCCAGCTCGGCCGGGGTGCCGATCTCGTCGACGCGACCGGCGTCCAGGGTGACGATCCGATCCACGCTGGAGATCGTCGAGAGGCGGTGGGCGATGATGAGGCTGGTGCGGTCGGCCATGAGGGATTCCAGACCGGCCTGCACCCACCGCTCGGACTTAGTGTCCAGGGCTGAGGTGGCCTCGTCGAGAACGAGGATCGGGGCGTCCTTGAGCAGGGCCCTGGCAATCGAGATGCGCTGCTTCTGGCCACCGGAGAGCTTGATACCGCGCTCCCCGACGAGGGTGTCGTACTGCTGGGAGAACCGCTTGATGAAGCGGTCGGCGTAGGCGCGGTGAGCAGCGTCGCGGATCTGCGCGTCGGTGGCCTCGGTGCCGTAGGCGATGTTCTCCCGGATCGATCCGGAGAACAGTGCCGGATCCTGGAAGACCACTCCGATACGTCGTCGCAAGGCATCCGGGGTCACCTGAGAGATATCGTTGCCGGCCACCATGATGGCGCCCTCGGTGACCGGGTAGAGGCCGAGAAGCAGGTTCACCAAGGTGGACTTTCCGCCCCCGGATTCGCCCACAAGTGCCACCTTCTCGCCGGGACTGACGTCGAAGGTGACATGGTCGATGACCCGATTGGTGCCGTCGTAGCTGAAGACGGTGTCGTTGAAGGAGATCATCGGGACGCCCGGCTCGGGCTCGCGGATGGTCGTCGTGGCGGTCTGCGGTACGTGGGCCGGACGGGTCTCCATGACGGAGAAGTAGTCCTTGGACCCGGCCACGGCGCGCTGGGCGACGTCGATGATGTAGCTCATCATCTGCACCGGCTGGCGAGCCATCGTCATGAGCTGGATGAGCAGGATCATGTCCCCGACACCGAAGTATCCCTTGGCTGTTCGGACGAAGATGATGGCGTAGATACCGAAGAAGATGACGTTGAGGACCACCCTCCGCACGGTGTCCATGAGGTGCCAGTGGTTGGACTGCTGGCGGGTGGCGTCGACGGTGGCGTCGTAGTGGTCGTTGAACTGTTTCTGCTCGCTGGCCTCGGTGACGTAGGACTTGACGACGCGAATCTGGGAGACGACCTCCTGGAAACGTCCGCCGGCGGTGTCGATGTGGTGGTTGATGACGTCCTGATGGGTCTGCCAGTTGCGTGACGTCAAGGCCGTCAACCAGACGTAGATCGGGAAGACGATCGCCAACAGCAGGGCCAGCGGCCAGTAGTAGATGGCCGAAATGATGAGGACGGCGAACGTCGTCAGCAGCAGGGTGAAGAAGTTGTTCGAGAAGGCCTTGGCGAAGTCGGTGACATTGGTGATCGATCGGGTGAGCTTGGAGGTGATCGATCCGGTGAGCTCCTCGTCGAACCAGGACTGCGGCAGCTCCAGCAGCTTGCTGAAGTACCGGGTCGACAGGATCTGGCGCATCTTGGCGCTCATGATGTCGCCTAGCCATCCGTTGACGTTGGTGAGCAGGGAGTTGACGACGTCGAGGACGAGGATGACCACCGCGAGAAGCATGATGTCGCGGATGTGGTGGTCGTTTCCGCGCACGCCTGCCACGGCGAGGTCGGTGGCCCGGGCGATGACGAAGGGTACGGCCAGCTGAGTGATTGCGACGATGACAGCCGAGATGACGACCCCGAGGTAGAACTTCCACAGCTGCGAGGTGAATCGAAGGATTCGTGTCAAGGAACGCATGGGTCTCCAGATGAGCGGATAGGGATCGTCAGGGACGTGTCAACAAAACCGTATACCTTTGCCATGCCAGGATCATCTTTGCCTGACCTCATGCCGATGGCGACACCCGCCACGGCGAAACGTCGTGACCAGGCGTCCCAGGATTACTCGGAGGGCCTCTCGGCAAGCCAACGGCGAACAGCGAGGGTAGCCTTCACGTCGTCCTCGTTGTATTCCATGACTCGGGTTCTGGAGGACTCGCGGACCTGCGGATCGGGGTCATGGACGGCGAGGTCCCACCAGGTCTGGGAGTTGAGGCCACCCGGGTCCGGGTCACGCCAGGAGAACCCGGCGCCGGCGTTGGCAACGACCTTCAGACCAATTCCGTTGACCCCGAAGAAGTGCGCCTTGATGGTGGTGAAGAGGTCAACGAAACAGCCGGAGTCCAGCAGCCGACGCACCGCTTGACGAGTCTCCACGTTCTGGCAGACGTGACCGAAATGACGCAGATGGACGATCTCGTAGTCGGAGTAGTGGACCACGATCGTCTCCGGGTGGGCCGAGACGATCTCGTCGAGCCAGGCGATGGCGCGGGCAGCCAGTGCGTTCTCGTCGTCGTCACCCATGTCAGCGAACTCGCCGAAGGCGACGTAATAGGGCACGTCGCCGGTCGTCGAGTCGAGCAGGCGTTCAGGATCACTGACCTCGAAACCCCACAGATAGACCCGACCATCCGGAGAGGTCTCGATGTCGAAATCGAGTTCCAGTCGGTACGAGGCCACCTCGATGGGTCCCTCGTCGTTGCGCTCCAGCAGGACTCCCTGACGGATGAGGCGCGCGCGACGGGCGGCCGCCCGGAGTCGTTGCTCGGGGCGGGGACGGTGTTGAACCTCAGGCAAGTAGACCGGCAGCAGCTCGTTCAGGTCGGCGTCGGCCAGGTCGTCGACGGTGGAAACCCCGAGACGACGCAGGGTCGAGATCTCCCGGACGTCCAGGGGAGCCTTGGAGATGCGCAGGGAGAGATCGGCATCGTCGAGACGTGGCTCACAGATGGCCCACCACTGACAGGACTCGCACTCACGCACGACGATCGGGGCGACCATCGGCTCGCCGCCGGCGATGGCGTGCTCGGCCACCGACACTCGGAAGGTGTGCTCGTGGTCGTATCGGTCCAGCACGCTGCGGCGACGCCATCCTGAGGCGGCCGAGCGCGAGAAGGTGCGAATGAACTTGTGGTCGAGATCGAGCCAGGAGACGGCCAGGGCGTCGTCGAGGATCCCAACCTCGTCGTGGCCGACCAGCCCCGCGAGACGTCGATGGCTGGGGCACTCGTCAGGGGTGGCGACCAGACCCAGGTCCTCGAGGAGCCTCCAGTGATGGGCGGCCTGGATGAGGGCGCGTTCCCGGCCGGCGCGGAAGGTCTGGTCCAGTGACATCCGCGCGTGGCGAGGATCCGGATCATTCAGGGGGGACACCCAGGTGAATTCCGCCAGGGTGTGGTGGCTCTCCAGCACCAGGTGGTCCTTGACGATGACCGGCAAGTATCCAGGCCCGCCGTCGGCACGCTTGCCGGCCAGCACCAAGGCGTCGGGGGAGCCGGTGCGGTGTTCCTGCGGGGACGACGGCAACTCAGGGCAGACGATGACGGGTGCGCCGGCGTCCATGGCCCTGCGAGTGGCGACCCGGTGACCGGCCACGCTCAAGGTGGCCGAGCGCAGATCGGCGGCGTCCGTGACGGCTGCCAGGGCGTCACAGATGACGGTCAGGTGAGCCTCGGCTCCTGCGAAGAGCTCGTCGTCACGCGGATCGCCGACCGGTTCTGACAGGGTGGGGTCATAGGCGTTCTGGGTCTTGACCGGGCAGTTGCGAGCTGCCCAGGCGTCGAGGAGGATCGGGGAGGAGGGACCTTTCACCTCAGGCCATCTCCTTCTCGTCACTGCCCTTCCAACCACGATGTAAGGCGACGACGCCGCCACAGACATTGCGCCACGCAATGGCCTGCCAACCGGCCTCGGCCATCATGTCTGCCAGATGAGGCTGGTCGGGCCAGGCGAGGATCGACTCGGCCAGGTAGTCATAGGCATCCCGGTTCGAGGAGGCCAGCTTGGCCATGGCCGGGATCGCCGCCAGCAGGTACTTGGTGTAGACGTGGCGGAACGGTGCCCAGGTGGGGTAGGAGAACTCGCAGATGACGACCCGGCCGCCAGGCTTGGTGACGCGCAGCATCTCGCGCAGTGCCTTTTGTGGGTCCTCGACGTTGCGCAGGCCGTAGGAGATCGTCACGGCGTCGAAGGAGTTGTCGGCGTAGGGCAGGCAGGTGGCGTCCCCGGCGACGAAGTGCAGATGGGGCTGGCGCTGCTTGCCGACGACGAGCATTCCGGTGGAGATGTCGGTGGGGTAGACCTGTGCTCCGCGGGCGGCGAACGTGGCTGAGGAGGTGCCGGTTCCGGCGGCCAGGTCGAGGATGACCTGGCCCGGCTCAGGTTCCACCGCATCGACGACGAGGTCGCGCCAGGTGTCGACCGCCCCCATCGTCATGATCTGGTTCATGAGGTCATAGCGCTGTGCCACCCCGTCAAACATTGAAGCGACATCGGCGTGGTGCTTGTCAAGGGTGGCTCGGGTCGTCAACACGCGCCCAGTCTTCCACACGGTTTGGGGTCGGCCTCGACGGTGCGGGAGAATGGCCAGCATGGCATCTCGCTCCACCGTCCTCGTGGCCAAGGACATTTCGAAGTCTTATGGCGACCGAACCATCGTTGATCACCTGTCCCTCACCGTCCGTGAGGGTGAGGCTGTCGCACTCACCGGCCGCAACGGCGCTGGCAAGTCGACGGTGTTGAGAATGCTGGTGGGGGCGGATCGTCCCAGCTCGGGAACGATCGAGGTGCTCGGCAAAAAGGTGTCCGAGACGAACCCCGAGTTTCGTCGCAACGTTGCCACGGTCATCGATGACCTGGACTTCTTCCCTGATCTGTCGGTGGTCGAGCACCTTGATCTGCTCGCCCGCGCTCACGGGCTCGTTGACGCCGACGCCCTCGTCGATGAGGTGCTCGAGGAGGTGCAGCTCGTTCCGCAGTCCGGCCAGCTGCCCGGCACCCTGTCGTCCGGCCAGCGACGTCGTCTCGGCCTGGCTACGGCCCTGGTGCGTCCGCGCAAGCTCCTCGTTCTCGACGAGCCGGAGGCCCGGCTGGACGTCGAGGGGGTTGCCTGGCTCGGCAAGAGGCTGCGCGAGGAGATGAACCACGGTCTGGCGATCATCATGGCCAGCCACGAGCCAGCTCTCGTCCAGACCCTCGGCGCTCGCATCGTCGAGCTGGGAGGCCCGCGCGGATGAGTCGGCGCAACAGCAAGCATTCCAAGCCCCGTCCCAGGAATCCGCGGCCGGAGCAGGCCGTGATGGCGGAGGCGGTGGCCGCCCCCGATCCGGAGTTGGTCATCACCCATCGTCCCGACGAGTTCTTCGCAGGCCAGGCCGATGAACGTCAGCTCTCCCTCCTCATGGGCGACTGGCGCAAGGGCCGGACGACACGCAACATCTGGCAGGCCATCGGCGATGCCTATGTGCTCGTCTTCTCCCTGGTCGTCGTGCTCGCGATGATCATCAGCCTCATCGTGCAGGCCCAGGGCCAGGCATCCGGCTGCACCTCGACGGGGTGTCAGACCGCTCGTGGCCTGCTGCCGTGGGCTGCACTGTCCGGTGTCCTGGCCTTCGCTCTGGCTGCTGCCCGAGTGTTCGGCCCGGTGCTCGCCTCGGCAGCCGAGGGCTTCTGGCTCATGGACGCGCCGATCAGCCGGGCGCGGTTCCTGGCCAAGCGCCTGCGTGCGGCGGTGCTCGTTTCGGTCATCGGCGGTGCCGTCCTGGGGGCCCTGGTGGCAGCCCTCACCGGTGGGTCCGGAAAGGCCGTCATCGCCTGGACCCTCGCGACGGCGCTCGGAGCGGCTGGTGTCGTCTCCTTCTCGGCCGCCGAGCAAGGAGCCGAGCGCACCTGGCCGGTCAAGGTCGTCGAGGCCCTAGCTGGTTTGGCTGGTCTGGCCGTCCTGTTGGGAGTCATCTCGACGGCGTCGGGCTGGTACGCAGTACCGATGTCCAGTGACGCCAACCTCGTATCTGCCTGGGCGGTGGCCGGGGGCGGAGCGGTGCTCCTGGTCGTCTCCTACGTCATCGCCCGGATGCGTCTCAATCGGATCCGACGGGCTCGTCTCATGGCCGGCGGCTCTCTGGCATCGGGCATGCAGGGTGCTGCCTTCGCCCTTGACTTCGCCCTCATTCGCGACATCCTTCAGGAGCGCGAGGCCATCGAGCGTGGTCAGGTCCGACCCACCCGTGGACGTGGTGAGGGACTCAGCTCCCTGGTGTGGCGCGATGTGCAACGTCTCATGCGTTTCCCCAAGCCGTTGTTCACCCTCGTCGTGACGGCCGTGGTGCCCTACGCGGTGTCGGCCCTCGGTTTCGGGGCGTTGACGGTCCCGGTCTCGGCTCTGGTGCTCATCGCGGCCCTGGTTCCCTTCTTCACCAGCCTGCGCGTGCTGACACGAAGCAAGGGTCTGGTGCGCTGCCTGCCCTTCACGACGAGTCAGGTCATCTCAGCTGCGTCAGTGGTGCCTGCGGTCGCTGCTGTCATCTGGGCGATCGCGGTCATCCCGGCCTTCCACGGTGTCGGTTCGACGACGTCGCGGCCATGGGATCAGGCCATCATGGACGGCTTGGTGACGGCTGCTGCCGGTCTGGCGGGTGCCATCCGCTGGGTGAGTGCCAAGCCGGCTGACTACTCCTCGCCGATGGTTGCCACCCAGGCCGGTGCCATGCCACCGGGGCTGATGTTCAACCTCATCCGTGGTTTCGACATGGTTGCCCTCATCACCATTCCGGTGGTGCTCGGATGGTCGCCGTGGGTATCGGTGTTCATTGCCGTCGTCGTGTTCGGATTCCTCCGCATGGGAGGTATGAACCAGCAGGATCTGGCGGAGATGCGTGAGGAATCGCAGCGTCAGCTGGCCGAGGCTCGCGAGGAGGCCCGTGGTGACAAGGTCGAGAAGAAGGTCATCGAGCGCAAGCGTCGTTGAGAACCATGGAGACGCCCTACCACCCTCAGGATTCCGTGGGGCTGTCCGCCCCGATGGGGAAGATGTCTCGCAGGATGTTGAGGCGGTGCTCGGCCTCGGATGACAGGATCTCGGTGTCGTCGTCATGCCCGATGGGGTGCCCGGAGAAGATGTGGACCAAGGACGGGTCGGTGCCGTCGATCTGACCGCCCCGACAATCGGTCACCCATTGGCCATTACCCAAGGAGTCGACCCATCCGGTCGGTCCGGAGACACGGCCACGATCGACGTGCTCGACCTCGGCGAGGACGCACTTCGCGCGGTGCGGCGGCAGGCCAGTGACGAATGCCGGTGGGCACAGGGCATCGACGAGGGCCAGGCAGGATCCCTGACCGGGGGAGTGGACGCCGGTGACGTCGGTGACGAGGTAGTTGGACGCCTCGGTGAACACCGCTCCCGGACAGTCGGGGATGTGGAGGGTGTCACAGAACTGTTCCAGGCGCTCGCAGGTGCGCGTGACGATCTCGGCGTGGTGAGCGGCCAGCGGTCCCTCGTTCTGCAGGGCGGAGAGAAGGGCCTCGTGATTCTTGTCGGTGGCAGGGGAGTGGGTCAGCACCCGGGAACTCACCAGGGACTTGCTGAAGCCGACGGTGAGCTTCGAGGTGGAGCCGACTGATCCCTCGACGAGGTAGGTGTACGAGTTGGGGAACTGACGGCGGAGGGTCTCGACGATCCATCGAGGATCAATGGGTGAGGCCGCGTGGGCCTCGACGTCACGCATGAGAACGATTTGCTCGAGGTCGTCAGGGCTCATGATGTCCTGGACCTGCCGGGCGATGCGACGCCAGCTCTCCGCGGTGACGACGCCGTCTGGCATCGTCATGGTGCCGGGGGAGTGCGGCACGGTTTGCTGACGAGGTGGATCATCGTTAACCGATCCCCAGGACAGTTGGGTCAACCAGGAGTAGCCAGGCCAACGGCCGATGATTGTTTTGGGCAGGATCATGACCGAGCGTGATGACGAGCGGTCGGGATCGAAGGCGAAGGATCCGAAGGCGACGGGGCCGGTCGCCTCGGCTCCTGGCATCTCGGTCTCGTGCTCGAGATCGTCACAGAGAGCCTCCCACCAGACGTCGGCGGCAGTGGGGGAGTCGGTCTCGAACCGGGTGATCTCTCCCAGGCCGACCATGCCGTAATTGCGGTGCAGGAAACACACCGAGTCGTTGGGCGTCATGTAGTTCTCGAGTGGGCCGGGGTCCGGAATCGAGACGGTGCGGGCGCGTAGACGCGTGGAACCTGGATTGAGGATCACCTTCGCAGGATAACCGAGCGCGTGCTGTGTGGTAGGCGCTGTCCACGGCGGGTCGGGGGTGTTTACTGTTTGCGGCGTGGAGAAGGGTGTGGGATTCGGGCCCCGGCCGGAGTTTCCCACGAGTCACACCGTCTAGACTCGCCGGTGCACATCGCCGGGATCCCGGCACGATATCCATGGTTTTCATAGGAGGGGCCCACGTGACGAGCCAGATCGAGTCCGACGTCGTCGTCGTCGGTGCTGGGCCTGGTGGCTCGGCCACAGCTGCGCACCTTGCTCGTAGGGGGCTGCACGTCACCCTGTTGGAGAAGGCGACTTTCCCACGCGACAAGGTTTGCGGTGACGGCCTCACCCCTCGTGCCGTCAAGCAGCTCATCCGGTTGGGGATCGACGTCTCCGAGGAGGCCGGCTGGAAGCACACCGAGGGGCTGCGGATCCATGGTGGACGCGTCGCCCCCTTCGTCCTTCCCTGGCCCGAACTCGCCGATTACCCGAACTTCGGCATGGTCTGCCGTCGCACCGTTCTCGACGAGCGGCTAGCCCGCCACGCCGAGTCCCAGGGCGTCACCCTCGTCGAAGGAGCCAACGTCACCGAGCCGATTCTTGCCCCCGATGGCCGTATTCGCGGCGTCCGGACTGCCGACGGCAGGGTGTACTCGGCACCCGTCGTCGTCGCAGCTGACGGCAATTCCTCCCGCCTCGGCCTGGCCATGGGACTTCACAAGCGTGATGACCGTCCGATGGGTGTGGCGGTGCGCGCCTACTACCGCTCCCCGCTGTCCGAGGCGCGCAACCTGGAGAGCTGGCTGGAATTGTGGGACGGCGCTCCGCACGAGTCAGACTTGCTGCCTGGATATGGCTGGGCGTTCCCCGAGGGTGACGGAACAGTCAACATCGGTCTGGGAATGCTCAATTCTTCTGATGCTTTCGGCCACACCGACTACCGCTCCCTCATGAAGCGCTGGCTGTCCCACATGCCCGCCGAGTGGACCCTCGCCGAGGAGCACCGTGAGGGGCCGATCCGGGGCGCGGCGCTGCCGATGGCCTTCAATCGTCAGCCGCACTATCTCAATGGTCTGTTGCTGGTGGGTGACGCAGGCGGCATGGTCAATCCCTTCAACGGTGAGGGCATCGACTACGCCATGGAGGCTGGAGAAATGGCCGCTGACGCCATTGCCGAGGCTCATTACCGGGGTCACGGCACACCGGCCGCCGAGAAGGCGCTGCAGGGGTATCCGCGCGCCCTGCAGGAGCACTTCGGCGGCTACTACCGACTCGGGACGGTCTTCGTCCGGCTTATCGGTGACCCGCGGGTCATGAAGATCTGCACGACCTATGGCCTTCCGCGTCGTCGAATTATGAAGTTCGTCAACAAATTGTTGGCGAATCTCACAGATTCCAAGGGCGGAGACCTTGATGACCGTATCATTAACGTTCTGACGAGGATTGCCCCGTCAGTGTGAGCTCAGTGGCCGCTGATGCCGTCTGGCGACGCATTATCAGAACTTAGGTTACCCAAAGTACCCGACCGCCAGATGGGCGTCGTAAGGTCTGAGCCAACGGTGCTGACCAAAGGTGGTGAGATGAACGGATACGCCCCCCTGGTGGGGATGATCATCCTGGGTGCGGTCTTCGTGCTCGCGACGATCGCAGTCAACGTCCTTCTTGCGGTGAAGCGACCCAACCGCGCCAAGCACGAAATCTACGAGTGCGGCATCGAGCCAACGCCACAACCAGCTGGTGGCGGAAAGTTCCCCGTCAAGTTCTTCGTCGTCGCAATGCTCTACATCGTCTTCGACATCGACATCATGTTCCTCTACCCGTGGGCCGTCGATTTCAACCATCTCGGCGTCTTCGCCCTGGTCGAGATGGTGCTGTTCGTCGCGATGGTGTTCATCCCTTACCTCTACATTCGCCGCCGTGGCGGCCTGGACTGGACCTGATCTCCCGTCGCGGCTCGCGGGCCGCGCCCAATCAACGTTCGAGCGACCCGCTGCCGCGTCAGTCAACGTCTGAAAGGAAGGACGCACGAGATGGCTGAGTACGACGCCGATGTCCCAGCTGGAATCGTGATGACCTCGATGGAGGCCATCGTCGGATGGCTGCGCAAGACCTCCTTCTGGCCCCTGACGATGGGCCTGGCCTGCTGCGCCATCGAGATGATCTCCTATGGCGGCCCGCGTGCCGACGCCGCCCGCTGGGGCCACGAGGTGTTTCGTGCCTCTCCCCGTCAGGCTGATCTCATGATCGTCTCGGGTCGCGTGAGCCAGAAGATGGCTCCGGTGGTTCGTCAGCTCTACGACCAGATGCCCGAGCCCAAGTGGGTCATCTCGATGGGCGCCTGCGCCTCCTCTGGTGGCATCTTCAACAACTACGCCGTCGTTCAGGGCTGTGACCACATCGTCCCGGTTGACGTCTACCTGCCAGGCTGCCCGCCCAGCCCGGACATGCTCATTGATGCCGTGTTCAAGATCCGTGAGCAGATCCAGCACTGGCCGCTGATGGGTCACATGTCCGAGGTCGAGGCGACCAAGGAGAAGCGGGCCCTCGAGGCCCCGACCACCCTCGAGCAGAAGGGGCTCATGCGATGAGTGATAAGCCGACTCCGCGCGGTGCCGCTGGCGGCTCGGACTCCGGGGACCGTATTCCCGACGGCCGCAACTTCCTCGATGCCAGCAATCCTGACCAGGCCCATACCCCGGCCAAGGGCACTCAGTGGACCCAGGAGGATCGTCGCATCGACACCCGTAAGGGCATGTGGGGGGCAACCTCCGGGCCGGGTGATACCTCCGGTTATGGCGGTATCGTCCGCACCGTCGAGATGCCCGGCAGTTCCGAGCGTCCCTACGGTGGCTGGTTCGACGAGGTCGCTGATCGGATGGAGGAGCTGGTCCCGGACTTCTCGGACGGCCTGACCCTCGTCGATCGCGGCGAGATCACCTTCTTCGTCCGTCCCGAGAAGTTGCTGGAGCTCGCCAAGGTGCTGCGTGACGACGCGGCCCTGCGCTTCGAGAGCTGTTCCTGTCTGACCTGTGTGCACTATCCGCACATGGAGGGTCGTGAGATGCACGTCGTCTACGACCTGCTGTCGATGACCCACAACCGTCGCATCCGCCTCGAGGTCGCACTGGCTGATCCCGGCCAGGAGGACGTGGCACGAACCGGTCACAGCGACGTCGACTCCCTGCCCCACGTTCCCAGCATCGTGTCGGTCTACCCGCACGTGGACTTCCAGGAACGTGAGGCCTGGGACATGTTCGGAGTCATCTTCGACGGCCACCCGGCCCTCACCCGCATCCTGATGCCCGACGACTGGGTCGGCCACCCGCAGCGCAAGGACTACCCGCTCGGCGGCATCCCGATCGAGTACAAGGGTGCTGTCGTGCCACCGCCGGACCAGCGCAGGAGCTACAACTGATGAGCGAGAACCACGAGTACTTGTCCCAGGGCGGCGACTGGGCCCAGATCGTCGACGAGGCTGCCGAGAGGGGCGACGAGACCGTCGTCGTGAACTTCGGACCGTCCCACCCGTCCACCCACGGCGTCATGAGACTCATCATCGAGCTCGATGGTGAGTCGGTGACCGACCTTCGCGTCGGTATCGGATTCCTCCACACCGGTATCGAGAAGAACATGGAGTTCCGCACCTGGACCCAGGGTGTGGCCTTCATGACGCGATGCAACTACGTCGCGAACTTCTTCAATGAGCTGGCGTACTGCCTGGCTGTCGAGAAGCTGCTGGGTGTCACCGACGACATCCCGGAGCGGGCCAAGGTCCTCCGCGTCATGATCACCGAGCTCAACCGCATCTCCTCCCACCTCATCGCGGTGGGTACCGGCGGCCTGGAGCTCGGCGCCTCCTCGGTGGCCGAGGTCGGCTTGAGGGAGCGCGAGATCATCCTGGAGTTCAACCAGGCCGTCACCGGTCTGCGCATGAACAACGCCTGGATTCGTCCTGGTGGCGTCGCCAGTGACCTGCCTGAGACCGGGCTGGACCAGCTGCGTGACCTCATCAAGCGCATGGAGAAGTACCTCCCCGAGATCGGCCTGTTCTGCAACGAGAACCCGATCTTCAAGGCTCGTACCACGGACATCGGTTACGCCGACCTGTCCACCTGCATGGCCCTCGGCGTGACGGGGCCGGCCCTGCGAGCCACCGGCCTGCCGTGGGATCTGCGCAAGACCCAGCCCTACTGTGACTACGACACCTACGACTTCGACGTCGCCACGTGGGACACCTGCGACTGCTACGGTCGTTTCCGTATTCGTCTCGAGGAGATGGACCAGTCGGTGCGCATCCTCAAGCAGTGCCTCAAGCGTCTCGAGGACACCCAGGGCGACCGTCACATGGTGGAGGACCCGCACATCGCGTGGCCGGCAGAGCTGGCCCTGGGCCCCGACGGTCAGGGCAACTCCAACGAGCACATTCGCCACATCATGGGCGAGTCGATGGAGGCCCTCATTCACCACTTCAAGATCGTCACCGAGGGATTTCGGGTGCCTGCCGGTCAGGTTTACCAGGCCATCGAGGGTGCTGGCGGTGAGCTTGGCTGCCATCTCGTTTCGGACGGCGGGGTGCGGCCGTACCGCTCCCACCTGCGCGACCCCGGATTCATCAACGTGCAGTCCCTGCCCGCCATGTGTGAGGGCGGGATGCTTTCCGACGTGGTGCCGTCCCTGGCATCCCTGGACCCCGTCATGGGAGGAGTCGACCGATGAGCGATCGCGAACCCGTCAACCTGGGATACCCCTACGTCGAGTCCTTCCACTCCGACTTCTCGGGGACCGGCGGAGTCGACCAGTCCGACCGTTCCACCAACATCAATGAGCACACCATCGAGGACATGCGCCAGATTGCCTCGCGGTACCCCGATCCCCGTTCGGCCCTGTTGCCGATCCTGCACCTGGTGCAGTCGGTGGATGGACGTGTCTCCCCGGTCGGCATCGAGACCGCAGCTGAGGTACTGGGCATCACCACCGCCCAGGTCTCCGGGGTGGCGACTTTCTACACCATGTACAAGAAGCATCCGGCCGGACAGCACCACATCGGTGTCTGCACCACAGCGCTGTGCGCCGTCATGGGCGGCGAGGAGGTGCTCGCCCGGGTCGAGAAGAAGCTCGGCATCAAGGAGGGGGAGACGACCCCTGACGGCAAGTTCTCCCTCGAGCGTGTGGAGTGCAACGCCGCCTGCGACTTCGCCCCGATCATGATGGTCAACTGGGAGTACATGGACAACATGACCCCGATCCGCGCCGAGGAGATCCTCGACGCGCTGGCCCGCGACGAGGAGGTTCACTCCACCCGCGGTGCGAGGATCACCAGTTGGCGTGAGGCCGAGCGAGTGCTCGCCGGCTTCCCCGACGGTCGGGCTGATGAGGGCCCCAGTGCTGGTGAGGCGTCCCTGCGGGGTGTGCGACTGGCCAAGCAGAACGGCTGGAAGGCTCCGGACCCGAACGACCTGCCCGTTCCTGCTGAGCCCGTGGAGGAGGAGAAGAAGTGACCGATCCACTGACCCCGGTCCTGTCGGCCAACTGGGACGACGAGCGCAGCTGGAAGCTGCTCAACTATGAGCGTCAGGGAGGCTACGCCGGACTTCGCAAGGCCTTGACGATGCAGCCTGACGAAGTCGTCTCGCTGGTCAAGGACGCCAACTTGCGTGGCCGTGGTGGCGCTGGATTCCCCACCGGCATGAAGTGGTCCTTCGTGCCCAAGGACAACCCGAACCCGACCTACCTGGTCGTCAACGGTGACGAGTCCGAGCCGGGCACCTGCAAGGACATGCCGCTCATGATGGCCTCCCCGCACACCCTTGTCGAGGGAGTCATCATCGCCGCCTACGCCATCAAGGCGAAGGTGGCCTTCATCTACATCCGTGGCGAGGTGCTGCACGTCATCCGACGCGTTCAGCAGGCGGTGCGCGAGGCCTACTCGGCCGGATACATCGGCAAGAACATCCTTGGTTCCGGTTATGACCTCGACGTCGTCGTCCATGCCGGTGCCGGAGCCTACATCTGTGGCGAGGAGACGGCCCTGCTGGACTCCTTGGAGGGACGCCGTGGTCAGCCCCGTCTGCGTCCGCCATTCCCCGCTGTCGCCGGTCTGTACGCCAGCCCGACGGTCATCAACAACGTCGAGTCGATCTCGACGGTGCCGTCGGTCCTGCGCAACGGCAAGGAATGGTTCAAGTCGATGGGCACCGAGAAGTCCGACGGTTTCACCATTTACTCCCTGTCGGGACACCTGGCCCATCCCGGCCAGTACGAGGCCCCCATGGGGATCACCCTGCGTCAGCTGCTCGAGATCTCCGGTGGCATGCGCGAGGGCCACGAGCTGAAGTTCTTCACCCCCGGTGGTTCCTCGACCCCGCTCCTCACCCCCGACGATCTCGACACCCCGCTCGACTACGAGGGAATGATGGGGGCCAAGTCGATGCTGGGCACCAAGGCCCTGCAGTGTTTCGACGAGACGACCTCGGTGGTTCGTGTCACGCTGCGATGGCTGGAGTTCTACAAGCACGAGTCCTGCGGCAAGTGCACCCCGTGCCGTGAGGGAACCTGGTGGGTCGTCCAGATGCTGCGTCGCATCGAGGCCGGGGAGGGGCAGGAGGGTGACGTCGACAAGCTGATGGACATCGCCGACAACATCGGCGGTCGTTCCTTCTGCGCTCTGGCCGACGGTGCCGTGGGCTGTCTGCGAGGAGCCATCGGCCACTTCCGCGAAGAGTTCGAGGCCGGTTGCCGCGGCATCCCCGCCTGGCAGTACCTGCCCTACGAGCGCAGCTCGATCTTCACCGACGCCGATCGCCGAGTCCTGGAGGGGGCCGGAGCATGAGCGAGAACAAGCCCGTCGAACTCGTCACCTGCACCATCGACGGTCAGCAGGTGAGCGTCCCCAAAGGAACTCTCATTATCCGCGCAGCCGAGTCCATCGGCACCGCCATCCCCAGGTTCTGCGACCATCCGCTGCTCGACCCTGCGGGTGCCTGCCGCGAGTGCCTCGTCGAGATTCCCGACGCCGGAAATGGTCGTGGTTTCCCCAAGCCGCAGCCGTCGTGTACCATGCCCGTGGCCGAGGGAATGATCGTCAAGACCCAGGTCAGCTCCGAGATGGCCCGCAAGGCCCAGGAGGGGATGCTGGAGTTCCTTCTCATCAATCACCCGCTGGACTGCCCCATCTGTGACAAGGGCGGCGAGTGCCCGCTGCAGAACCAGGCCATGGCCAACGGACGTGGTGAGTCCCGTTATGGCGGAATCAAGCGCACCTACCCCAAGCCGATCAACATTTCGGCCCAGGTGCTGCTGGACCGCGAGCGGTGCGTGCTGTGCCAGCGCTGCACCCGGTTCGCCGACCAGATCGCAGGAGATCCCTTCATCAACCTGCAGGAGCGCGGGGCTGTTTCCCAGATCGGGGCCTACGAGGGCGACGACTTCAACTCCTACTTCTCGGGCAACGTCATCCAGATCTGCCCGGTGGGAGCCCTCACCAGCGCCGAGTACCGCTTCCGTTCCCGCCCCTTCGACCTCGTCTCGACGGTGACGACCTGTGAGCACTGCGCCGCCGGTTGTCAGCTGCGCACCGACCACCGTCACTACGAGGTCAAGCGTCGCAATGCCGGCAACCTGCCCGAGGTCAACGAGGAGTGGAACTGTGACAAGGGCCGCTTCGCCTTCCGCTATGGCCGTGGCGACGACCGGGTGACGACCCCGCTGGTTCGACACAACGGAATCCTTGAGAAGGTGTCCTGGGCCGAGGCCCTGCAGACGGCAGCTGCCGGACTCGAGAAGGCCGGCACCAGCGTCGGCGTCCTCACCGGTGGACGTCTCCCGGTGGAGACCTGCCTGTCTTGGTCGCGGTTCGCGCGTGTCGTGCTCGGTACCAACAACGTCGACTTCCGTTCTCGTCCGCACTCCGCCGAGGAGGCCTCCTTCCTGGCCGCCACGGTCGCCGGACGCAGCCTCGCGGAGTCGGTGACCTACGCCGACCTCGAGAAGGCGTCGCGGGTTGTCCTGGTGAATCTTGAGCCTGAGGACGAGTGCCCGATGATCTTCTTACGACTGCGCAAGGCGTGGCGCCGTAAGAAGGTCGCCATCACCGCAGTCGGAACCCACTTGTCCAATGGCTCGGCGAAGATGGGGGCCGAGTTGGCCCGTTGCTTGCCCGGTCAGGAGCCCCAGGCCGTGGAGCAGCTGGTCTCCGACGGCACGATCGGCGAGGGAACCATCGTGCTGGTGGGGGAGAGGGCCGCCACCCGGCCCGGAACGCTCTCTGCCATCGCCTCCCTCGACTCGAGAGTCCGGGTCGCCTGGGTGCCTCGTCGTGCCGGTGAGATCGGCGCGATCGAGGCCGGTCTGCTGCCGCAACTGCTTCCGGGCGGACGTCTCGTTGACGACGCTGAGGCTCGCGTGGACATCGCTGCCGCGTGGGGAGTCGACAACCTGCCGACCAAGCCCGGCCTCGACACCGCCGGCATGCTGGCCGCTGCCCGCGCCGGCAAGCTCTCGGCCCTCGTCGTCTCGGGGGTGGAGCTGGCGGACATGCCCGATCCGGCAGGAGCCCGCGAGGCCGTCGAGAACTGTGGTTTCGTGGTCTCCCTGGAGCAGCGGTTCTCCGAGGTGGCCGAGAGGGCCGACGTGGTCCTGCCGGTCTGCCTGCTGGAGGAAACCTCGGGAACCTTCCTCGACTGGGAGCATCGCCCCGGTCGGGTGCGCGTGGTCAACAAGCAGGCTGCTACCCCGATGAACGAGATCCGCGTCCTCGACGCCCTGAGCTCGCAGCTGGGATCGGTCTCCGGACTCGCCACCGTCGCCCAGGCCCACAAGGCCTGGCGAGATCTCGGTCAGTGGCAGGGCGGGCACCCGAAGATGGAGTCGACTTCCCCGGTCGTGCCGCAGGCACCCACGGTCGAGCCGGGATCCGTCGGTCGCGTGCTGGAGACATGGCGTCAGCTGCTGGAGGGATCGGCGAGCCTCACGGGTGCCGATGCCTTGGTGGCGACCGCACCGGCTCCCGTCGTCGTCGTCAACCCGCTGACAGCGGATCAGCTCGGCGTGACCGACGGGCAACTTATCGACGTCGCCGGGCCCATCAGCCTGCGACTCCCGGTCAAGATCGACGCGACGATGTCGGCCGAGGCGGTGTGGATCCCGTCGTTGCGTGGCGGCTCGACCTCTCCGCAGAGCCGCACCACCGTCCCAGACGCTCCCGGAACCTTCGTCTCGCTGAGTGCCGTTGAATCCGAGACTCCGTCCAATCGAGAGGCAGGTGTGGCATGAGTCCCCTCGAGGCCACCATCGACCCGGTGTGGCTCATCATCGTCAAGGTCGTCATCCTCTTCGTGATCCTGTTGGCCTGGACCATCTTCAACGTGTGGTTCGAGCGCCGGGTGCTGGCCAAGATGCAGAACCGCATCGGCCCGATCATGAACTCGGCGTGGGCTGGTGGTGTGTTCCAGGCCGTTGGTGACGGTTTGAAGCTCATCTTCAAGGAGATGCTCACCCCGAAGGGTGCCGACAAGATCGTCTTCAATCTGGCGCCGGTGATCGCAGGCATTGCCTGCTTTGCGTCCTGGTCCGTCATCCCGCTCGGTGGTGAGGTGTCGATGTTTGGTCACACCACCAGGCTGCAGATCACCGACGTGCCGGTCGCCGTGCTCTTCATCCTCGCGGTGGCGTCCATCGGCATCTACGGTGTGGTGCTGGCCGGGTGGTCGTCGGCAGGTACCTATTCCTTGCTCGGTTCGTTGCGCTCCAGTGCCCAGATGATCTCCTACGAGGTCGCCATGGGCCTGTCCCTGGTGACGGTGTTCATCTTCTCGGGGTCCATGTCGACCTCCGGGATCGTCGAGTCCCAGGCCAGCCACCTGGTCATCGGCGGATTCGACACCCACATCGCCGGGCACTACTGGCTCCTGCTCATCCCGAGCTTCATCATCTACGTCATCACGATGTTCGGTGAGTCCAATCGTCTGCCCTTCGACCTGCCAGAATGCGAGTCGGAGCTCGTCAGTGGTTACATCACCGAGTACTCCGGATTCCCCTACGGCATGTACTTCCTGGCGGAGTACATCAACATGGCTACCCTGTCGGCCGTCTGCACCACCCTCTTCCTGGGGGGCTATCGCGCTCCGTGGCCGCTCAACTACCTCGGTGCCATCGACTCCGGATGGTGGGGCCTGCTGTGGTTCTTCCTCAAGACCCAGCTCGTCATCTTCTTCTTCGTGTGGGTGCGGGCCGCCATCCCGAGGTTCCGGTACGACCACTTCATGGATCTGGGCTGGAAGGTCCTCATCCCGGTGTCCCTGGGATGGGTTCTGCTGGTCGCCGCGTGGCGCACCGTTCTCAACCAGGGCTGGGGCCGCAACCCGATCTTCATGGTCATCGTCGGCCTCATCGTCGTCGCCCTGCTCATCTGGGCGTTCATGGGAGGCAAGGACGAGTCCGGACCCGAGGTGGCCACTGACGAACCCTTCGACGCCTTCGCGGGCGGATATCCGGTGCCGCCATTGCCACACCAGGTCCAGGCCCCGTTGGCCGGGGCCACAACGGCCACCACGGTGGCGCGACGAGACCACGACGAGAACGGAGGTCTGTGATGGGAGCCTGGTCCGGATTTGGGATCACCTTCGAGACGATGTTCCGCAAGCCCTTCACCCAGGGATACCCGGAGAAGGGCAAGGAGAAGCCGATGCCGCCGCGCATGCACGGTCGTCATCAGCTCAACCGCTGGCCCGACGGGCTCGAGAAGTGCGTGGGTTGCGAGCTGTGCGCGTGGGCCTGCCCGGCTGACGCCATCTACGTCGAGGGGGCCGACAACACCGACGAGGAGCGTTACTCCCCCGGGGAGCGCTACGGCCGCGTCTATGAGATCAACTACCTGCGATGCATCCTGTGCGGGATGTGTATCGAGGCCTGCCCGACTCGTGCGCTGACGATGACCAACGACTTCAAGTTGGCCGACACCACCCGCGCCAAGCACATCTGGACCAAGGACGAGCTGCTGGCACCCCTCAAGGAGGGTATGGAGCAGCCGCCGCATCCGCGCCGACTCGGTGACGACGAGGACGACTACTTCAACGGTTTGCCTCCCTCCGGTCAGGACGACGTGCGGACCGGCCCGCCCACCGGCGCCCATCAGACCCAGCGCAACGACGAGGGGGCAGCCCGATGACTGTTTCCCTGCTCACCGCTCCCTCGAGTGGACTCGTCCCGATGGTGACGGCTTCCCAGTGGGCATTCTGGTTGTTGGCCCCGATCATGGTGCTCGCAGCCCTGGTCATGGTCTTCGCCAAGAAGCCCGTTCACTCGGCCCTGTCCTTGGCCGTCGTCATGATCTGTCTGGCCGTTCAGTACGCCAGTCAGGAGGCGCCATTCCTCTTCGTGGTGCAGATCATCGTCTACACCGGTGCCATCCTGATGCTCTTCCTCTTCGTCGTCATGCTCGTCGGCGTCGACTCCACCGATTCCCTCAAGGAGACCCTCAAGGGACACAAGGTGGCGGCCATCATCGCCGCGCTGGCCTTCCTGGTGCTGCTCATCCTGGCCGTCGGCAACGCTGTGACGACCGGCGTGATCGGCACCGATCAGTCGATCGGCCTGCGAGAGGCCAATGCCGCCGGCGGTGACAACGTCAAGTCCATCGCAGAGCTGGTGTTCACCAAGTATGTGATCGTTTTCGAGGCCACCTCGGCCCTGCTCATCACCGCTGCCGTCGGCACCATGGTGCTGGCCCACGGCGAGGCCGACAAGAAGAAGTCCCAGCGTGAGCGGGTCACCGACCGTATGGCGGCCTACGCCGAGCACGGTGCTCACCCCGGCGTTCGTCCGAACTCCGGTGTGTACGCCCGCACCAACCAGATCGGTGCTCCGGCCCTGCTGCCTGACGGCACGGTCGCCCAGGATTCGATCTCGGGAACGTTGGCCACCCGCGGCGCCATTATCGACGCCGGCGAGTTGAAGGCTCCGACCCATCGGGCCTTCGCCTCGATCAGTGCTGCCCGCCACGAGGCGCAAGGAGAACTCGAATGAACCCGAATGACTACCTGGTGCTCTCGGCGATTCTCTTCGCCATCGGCATCCTGGGCTTCCTGACGAGGCGTAATGCCCTGGTGGCCTTCATGTCGGTGGAGCTGATGCTCAACGCCGCGAACCTCGCACTGGTGACCTTCTCCCACGTCCACGGTTCCCTCGACGGACAGGTCGGGGCGTTCTTCGTGATGATCGTGGCGGCTGCCGAGGTGGTCGTCGGTCTGGCGATCATCGTCACCATTTTCCGTTCCCGTCGCACCACTTCGGTGGACGACACCAACCTGCTGAAGTTCTGAGGGAGGTACCGTGACTGTCCTGGAAACCGGCCTGTTCAACGTGGCCTGGCTCATGATCGCGGTGCCGCTGGTCGTCTCCGCACTGCTGCTGGTGCTCGGACGCCGCAGCGACGTCTGGGGACATCTGTTGGCCACCGTGGCCCCGATCGTCTCCTTCGTCATCGGGTTGGTCCTCTTCATCGACCTGCTGGGCCGCGATGCCGCGTCCCGTGCTGTCGAGGTGGGGGTCTACCAGTTCATCGACGTCGGATCGTGGGATCTGAGGGTTGGCCTACTGGTCGATCAGCTCTCTATCCTGTTCGTCCTTCTCATCACCTTCGTGGGCTCCCTGATCCACATCTACGCGATCGGATACATGGCCCACGACACCGATCGACGTCGTTTCTTCGCCTACCTCAACCTCTTCATCGCCGCGATGCTGACGCTGGTGCTGGCCGACAACTACCTCATCCTGTTCGTCGGCTGGGAGGGCGTCGGTCTGGCCTCCTACCTGCTCATCGGCTTCTGGTTCGGTCGTCCGGCCGCCGCTCGCGCAGGTAACAAGGCCTTCATCATGAATCGCATCGGCGACCTCGGTCTGACGATGGCGATCTTTACCATGCTCGCCCAGTTCGGCAGCGTGCGTTTCGCCGACGTCTCGGACAAGGCCTCCGGGCTGACGTCAACCTGGGCCACCCTGCTCGGCTTCATGCTGCTGCTGGCCGCCTGCGGCAAGTCGGCCCAGGTCCCGCTGCAGGCCTGGCTGCTCGACGCCATGGAGGGGCCGACCCCGGTCTCGGCCCTCATCCACGCCGCGACGATGGTCACTGCCGGCGTCTACCTTGTCGTGCGGTCCCACGCCATTTACGCCGAAACAGGAGCAGCCTCGCTGGCCGTCGCGATCGTCGGTACCGTCACCCTGCTGTTCGGCGCCTGGATCGGTTCGTCCAAGAAGGACGTCAAGAAGGTCCTCGCCGGATCGACGATGAGCCAGATCGGCTACATGATGCTGGCTGCGGGCCTCGGCCCGGCCGGTGCCGCCCTGGCGATCTTCCACCTCATCACCCACGGCTTCTTCAAGGCCAACATGTTCCTGGGAGCCGGCTCGGTGATGCACGGTACGGGCGACGACACCGACATGTACCACTTCGGTGCACTGTCGAAGGTCATGCCCGTCACCTTCTGGACCTTCGCCTGCGGTTACCTTGCCATCATCGGCATCCCCGGCACCTCGGGCTACTTCTCCAAGGACCACATCATCGAGGCCGCCTTCGACAAGGGCGCGGTCTTCGGTGTGCTGGCCCTCATCGGTGCCGGCATCACCGCCTACTACATGACTCGCCTCATGGTGCTGACCTTCCTGGGATCCAAGCGGTGGCGTGAGGACGTCCACCCGCACGAGTCCCCGGCCGTCATGACGATCCCGCTCATCGTGTTGGCCATCCTGTCGATCTTCGCAGGTGCCTTGATGAACAACTGGATCGGTGACTGGCTGGCCCCGGCCACCGGTGCTGAGGTCGAGCACGTCGGCATGTGGCACATGGGCATGATCGGCATTATCACCCTCGTCGTGGTGATCCTCGGCATCTTGGCCGGTTGGCTGCTCAACCGTCACGACGTGCCGAGCGAGGAACCCGCCACCCACGATCCGCTGCTCATCGCTGGTCGTCACGATCTCTACGGCGACGATGTCAACGACGTCGTCGTCGTGAAGCCGGGGCGCTGGCTGGCCGGTGGGGTCGAGGGCTTCGACCGTGCGGTCGTTGACGGTCTGGTCAACGGCGCAGGCTCGGTGACCACGGCCTGCTCCCAGATCGTCCGCAAGGTCCAGAACGGTTATGTACGTAGCTACGGCCTCATGATGGTCGTCGGCGTGCTGGTCGTCGGACTCGTCGTCGTCCTGGGCCGGATGGCCTGAGCGCAGGAGGAGCTGACATGTCTTTCCCGATCCTCACCGTGATCGCCCTGCTGCCGATCGTCGGCGGCATCATCACCATGATGATGCGCGGAGCCGCGGCCCGAACCACCGGCATGGTGTTTTCCCTGGTCACTCTGGTGCTGGGTGTCTACGCCTTCATCCGCGGGGTCAACGGCACTGATCTGTCGGAGACCCACCGCTGGATTCGCGCCATCGGCGCCTGGTACGCCCTGGGTGGCGACGGGCTGTCTCTGACGATGATCCTGCTGGTCGTCATCCTCGTCCCAGTGGTGCTGCTCGCCGAGTGGCACGTGGGCGACGAAGGTAAGGCGCGTTGGTCGACCGGCGCTTTCTTCGGCCTGGCCCTCATGCTCGAGGGGCTGGCGATCTACTGTTTCGCCGCCACCGACGTCCTGCTGTTCTACCTCATGTTCGAGGCCACCCTCATCCCGATGTACTTCCTCATCGCCGGATGGGGAGGTCCGCGACGAGGCCGTGCCGCCATGAAGTTCCTGCTGTACTCCCTGGCCGGTGGCCTGGTGATGCTGTTCGCTGTCATCGGCGTCGGTGTCCACGGTGGTTCCTTCCTGCTGAGCGACCTGGCCAAGGTGAACTTCTCCGGGGCCATCGGAAAGGAGCTGTTCGTCGGCTTCTTCATCGCCTTCGCGATCAAGGCCCCGATGGTTCCGGTGCACACCTGGCTGCCTGACACCGCCGAACAGGCGACCGCCGGAACGTCCGCCCTGCTCGTCGGTCTGCTCGACAAGATCGGCACCTTCGGAATGCTGAGGCTGTGCTTGGGCCTGTTCCCGGCCGCCTCCGACTGGGCCACCCCGTTCGTGCTCACCCTGGCGATCATCTCGGTGCTGTGGGGTGCCATGATGGCCGCCACCTCGAGCGACCTCATGAGGTTCGTCTCCTACACCTCTGTGAGCCACTTCGGCTTTATGGTCATCGGCATCTTCGCCCTGACGACAACCTCGATCACCGGCTCGATCTTCTACATGTTCAACCATGGCTTCTCCACCGCGGCACTGTTCCTGGTGCTCGGATTCCTGGTACGTCGCGGCAGGACGGCGAAGGTCGACGCCTACGGTGGCGTCCAGAAGGTCGCCCCGGTGCTCGCGGGAACCTTCCTCTTCGCCGGGCTGGCCACCCTGTCACTGCCGGGCACCGGGAACTTCGTCAGCGAGTTCATGGCCCTGGCCGGTGCCTGGACGCGTCACCCGATCTACGTCGCCGTCTCCATCATCGGCATGGTGCTGGCTGCCGTCTACGTCCTGGTGACCTACCGACGCACCATGACCGGTCCCGTGCAGGGAGTTTCCGAGAAGGTCAGCGACCTCAATGGTCGGGAGAAGCTGGTGCTCGCACCGCTCATCATCCTGCTGCTGGTGTTCGGCTTCTTCCCACGGCCGATGTTGCACGCCATTGAACCGGCAGCCACCGCGACCACGACCCAGGTTCACGCCACCGATCCGGCACCCGTCGTCAAGGAGGGCCTCAAGTGAATCCCGTCCTGTTGATTCCCGCGCTCGGGTGTCTCGCGCCCCTTGACGTCGTGGCCCCGCACATCGAGTACGGACCGCTGATGCCGGTCTTCGCTCTGATGGCTGGCGCCTGCCTGGCAGTGTTGGTGGAGGCCTTCGTGCCTCGCTCCGGTCGCCGTCCGACCCAGATCATCCTGACGGTAGCCGCCCTCGCCGTGGCCATCGCTTCGACGCTGACCACGATCGCCAAGGGCACCCGGATCGTTGCCGGTCAGGGAACCCTGGCTCTCGACGGTCCGACCCTGGCCACCTGGATGGTCCTGCTCGTCACGAGCCTCGGTGCCGTGGTGCTCTTCGCCGAGCGAGTGGGTGGTACCCAGACGGCCTTCGTGGCGAGCGCCTCGTCGGTGCCCGGATCTCCGCTGGAGGCCAAGGCCGAGCAGGAGCATCGCGAGCACACCGAGGTCTACCCGCTGCTGATGTTCGCGGTGCTGGGCATGATGTGCTTCGCCGCCTCCGACGACCTCATCATGATGTTCGTCGCCCTGGAGATCTTCTCCCTGCCGCTGTACCTGCTGTCGGGGATGTCTCGTCGTCGTCGGCTCCTGTCCCAGGAAGCCGCACTGAAGTACTTCCTGCTGGGCGCACTGTCCTCGGCCCTGTTCCTCTACGGCATCGTCCTGCTGTACGGCTGCGCAGGCAGCTTCAAGCTGGGCGCCATCGCCGCGGTCGGCGTCACCCAGGTGGGCTCGTCAAGGCTCATCATCGCCGGCATGGTGCTGGTCGCCGTCGGACTGCTGTTCAAGGTGGGCGCTGTTCCGTTTGCCTCCTGGACTCCTGACGTCTACACCGGAGCCCCGACCCCGGTCAGCGGCTGGATGGCGGTGGCGACCAAGCTCGTCGCCCTCGTCGGTCTGATGCGTGTGCTCTACGTCGGTCTGGGCGCCATGAGATGGGACTGGCAGATCATCCTCGCAGTGGTCGCCGTGGCGTCCATGGCTGTCGGCGCGGTCGTCGGTCTGGCCCAGACTGACATGAAGCGTCTGCTGGCCTACTCCGCGATCGCTCACGCTGGCTTCGTGCTGGTGGGCGTCGTCGGTGCCTGGACGATCCAGACTGGTATGACCCCGGGTCATACCGGTTCGGTCTCCTCGGTGCTGGTCTACATGACGGCCTACGGTCTGTCCTCGATCGGTTTCTGGCTCCTCATCCTCATGGTGCGGCGTGCCGGTGGTGAGTCGACGGAGATCGACTCGTGGGCTGGTCTCGGTCGCAAACACCCGTGGTTCGGTGTTCTCGTCGTCATCTTCGTGCTGAGCTTCGCCGGCATCCCACTGACGGCCGGCTTCACTGGCAAGCTGGTGGTCTTCCTGGCCGGATGGCGTGGCGGATATGCCTGGCTGGTGCTCCTCGGAGTGCTCTTCTCCCTCGTAGCGGCGGCCTTCTACCTGCGCATCATCGCCGTGGTCTTCTTCCGCAACCCGAAGGATGAGAACGATCCCGTCGAGGTCGCAGAGCCGTCCATCGCCGGGTGGATCACGCTGATCATTTGCGCGGTCTCCACCATCGTCATGGGTGTTGCCCCGCAGCCGATCATTGACCTGTTCAACCAGGCGAGTACCTTCCTGCGCTGAGTTGTTCATGAGGCCGGGGTCGCTGTTCAGAAGGGTTGCGACTCCGGCCTGGTCACACCTGTGGGCCATCCCAACCGCATCCCGGCAAGACGCGAGGCCCGTCTAACCAGTAATGTGGAACACGGTCGTGTCACGGAGAGACGACGGCCGGACGAGCACCGAGCACACGCCCGGTCGGAAGAGGAGAACTGTGTCGTACAGCGCCAGCAGCGAGTTCACCGATCTGGTGACCGCCAAACTTGCCCTCATCGAGGATGAGCTGGGTCGCCAGGCCGGCGCCGACACGCCTTTCGTCACCGAGGCGGCCAACCACATCATTTCCGCCGGCGGCAAGCGATTCCGTCCACTGCTGGTGGTGCTGTGCTCCCAGTTCGGTGACGAGGTCGACGATGCGGATCTGGTTCGTGCTGCCGTCGTCATGGAGCTGACCCACGTCGCCTCCCTCTACCACGACGACGTCATGGACGAGGCCTCCAAGCGCCGCGGTGCCCCCTCTGCCAACCTGCGCTGGGGCAACTCCGTGGCCATCATGGTCGGCGACTACCTCTTCTCCCGCGCCTCCCTGGCAGTGGCCGAACTGGGCGTCGACTTCGTCCGCCTGCAGGCCCGGACCTTCTCCCGCCTGGTGCAGGGTCAGATCGCCGAGACCCGTGGACCCTCCGAGGACGAGGACCCGCTGGCCCACTATCTCCAGGTCGTGGCCGACAAGACCGGCTCGCTCATCGCTGCGTCCGCGGTATTCGGTGGCATGGTCTCCCATGCCTCACCGGAGATCGTCGCCGCCCTGGAACGGTTCGGCGAGGACATCGGCGAGGTCTTCCAGCTCGCTGACGACCTCATCGACATCACCTCGACGGCGACCGGCAAGACGCCGGGCACTGATTTGCGCGAGAAGGTTCCGACCCTGCCGACCCTCATGTTGCGTTCCTCTGGTGATCCGTCCGACGACGAGCTCAAGAAGATGCTCGACGCCGACCTGTCCGACGACGCGGTGCTGGCCGACGTGCTCGAGAAGCTGCGCGCCAACCACGTCGTCGAGGAGGCTCGTGCCGAGATCCAGCGTCGCGCCGATCGCGCTCGTACCCACCTGGCCCCGCTTCCTGAAGGGGATGCCAAACAGGCCCTCATGGCCCTCTGCGACGAGGTTGTGTCCCGTTCGTCCTGACAGAGGCCACGTCCGAAACCGCCAATCCCAGGAGGCATCGTGTCCCGTCATCTCGACCTCATCGGCATCGGCCCCGGCAACCCGGACTGGTTGACCTTGGCCGCCGTTGACGCCATCCAGCACCTCGACGTCCTCTTCGTCGTCCTCAAGGAACATGATGTCGACGACCTCGTCGAGTTCCGACGTCAGGTATTGCGCCGTCACCGTCCGCCGGCCGACACCGACGGCCTGCGGATCGTCGAGCTGCAGGACCCGCCGCGTCCCTGGAAGACCGCCGAGAATTACAAGGAAGCTGTCGCCCTGTGGCGTCGCCAGCGACTCGACCAGTGGACCCACGCCGTCGCGGACAACCTTGCTGATGGTCAGCGGGGTGGATTCCTGGTGTGGGGAGACCCGGGCCTGTTCGAGTCGACCCTGGCCATCGTCAAGAAGCTCATCGCAGCGGTTGAGTTCGACGAGGGAGTACCCGTCGAACTCAACGTCATTCCCGGGATCTCCAGCTCCCTGTCCCTGGCCTCGCGTCATCAGATCCCGCTCAACCGTCAGGGGCGCCCACTGCAGATCTCCCCTGCCCGCCTGCTGGCCGACGGGATGCCTGAGGGGGTCGACGACGTCGTCGTCATGCTGGACGGTCGCCAGACCTTCAGCCTCATCGACCCGACCGGTATCGACATCTACTGGGCGGCATACATCGGTACCCCTGACGAGATCCTCATCAGTGGTGACCTGGCCGAGGTCCGAGACGAGATCCTCGCGACTCGCGCCGACGCCGAGAAGCGTCTGGGGTGGGTCTTCGACACCTACCTGTTGCGTCGTCGCTGAGGGGCGTTCCCGGCCCGGTCGACATGGGGCCGATTCCGATCCGAACCTGCTGCCCCGACGCGCCATATCCGTGGTGTGTGCGGCAGGATGGGGCACATGGATAGTGCACTGCGTCCCCGTCGATCCGTTCTGTTCATGCCCGGCGCCAACGCCAGGGCCTTGGAGAAGGCCCGCGTTATTGATTGCGACGGCATCATCATTGACCTGGAGGACGCCGTGGCCCCCGACCTCAAGGTCGAGGCCCGGGAGCGTGCCGCCGAGGTCGTCGAGGGCCGTCCCTACGGATACCGGGAGGTCGCCATCCGCGTCAACGGGATGGACACCGAGTGGTACCACAACGACATCAAGGCTGCTGTTGCCGCCGGTCCTGACGCCATCGCCGTTCCCAAGGTCGGCTCGGCCGAGCAGGTTCGTTCCATCGTCGCCGACATGGAGGCCGCCGGAGCCGGCGAGGACATCAAGCTGTGGGCCATGATCGAGACCCCGCGGGCCGTGCTGGATTGCGCGGAAATCGCAGAAGCCTCCGACCGCCTGACGGTGCTCATCATGGGCACCAATGACCTCACCAAGGAATTGCGCGCATCCCATGTTCCTGGTCGCGCCCCGGTGACGGCAGCCCTGCAGATGTGCCTGTTGGCTGCTCGGGCGGCCGGTGTCGTCATCCTCGACGGGGTGTACAACGATGTGCGCGACGTTGATGGATTCACTGCCCAGTGTCGTGAGGCCCAGCTCATGGGGTTCGACGGCAAGACGCTGATACACCCCGGTCAGGTGGCCCCGGCCAATGAGGTCTTCGCCCCCGACGCTGACGAGGTCGAAGAGGCCCGCGGCATCATCGACGCCTGGGAGAACGGCAACGGTTCCGGGGTCGTCACCTACCGGGGACGGATGATCGAGAACCTGCACGTCGACACGGCGCGTCGGGCCCTCGCGATGGCCGAGGCGATCGAGGTACGCGGCCATTGATGCCGCATGCCCTCCCGACCATGGGCAGGACGTCGTCGGGGTGAGCCGATTGCGTCATATTGTACGCAGTATGCCTTTTCGACGATTCTTGGCGGGGATAGCGGCCGTCTTGCTTCTTCTGCCTGCTGCGTGTTCGCGGCACGATGACGCGCAGGCGCCCGTTGTCGACAGTCTCGGGACGGTGTTCAGCCCCTCCAACTCCCTCATTCGCGAGCCCGCGAATTCGTCAGTCAATGGGACGCTCAAGAGTACGTATGAGTACCTCCGGCTCATTGACGGTCATGATCTACCCGACGACGATGGCTACGCTCATGATCATCTGGTTGCGGCTTTGCGCCCGTATTTGGTGAATGGTGGAGACAGTCGGCAGACCCACGTCAGCCAACTCATGGCGGCGTCATCCCTGAAGACCCTCAACGCGTTGTCCGACAAGGAGAGATCAGAGGTCGACAAACGTACCCGCCTGCCGAAGGGCTGCATCACGAGAAAGACAGTGACGACGGATCTGCCCATCGCGACGATGAGGCGGGAGATCGGGCTGTCCAATGACGGGTTGTGTCTCACGCCGTGGAAGGTCAAGACGACTTCTTCCGAGGAGGCTCGGTGGGCGATGCAGGCGCTGGCCAGTGCCGACCTATTCAGCAATGCTAAGGACGCCGAGAAATGGGGGTGGGAGTCGATCTCGGACGGGTATTTGCGCCATCTCGAGACCTACAGTGGCCCGAGTACGACTATCGCGATGGCCTTGTCGGCGGCGAATACCGCCTCCGCATTGTCTCGTTCCCAGTTGCAACGCATCGGCGACAGTCTCGCGGATGCGCCATGTCCGAGGAAGGACCTTGGCCCGGCGCTCATTCGCAATGGAAAGCCGGTCAAGGACAAGTGCAGTGTCGAATCGGCGTACCTGCTGAGGTACTCAGGGAACTGGTCATGGTGATCAAGACCTTCCCGTCCGACGATTCGGCCCGGGCTGGCCGTTGGGTGCCTGCCCGCACCATTGCCTCAGTGAGGTCACACAAGCCCTGTGAGCTGCTGCGTGAGCAGTGAAGAATGCCCCCGGGTTCGTGGAACTCGGGGGCATCGTCATCACCAGATGGTGACTCGCTTCTCGGGAGGCAGCCACATCGGGTCATCTTCGGTCACACCGAAGGCTTCGTGGAAGGCGTCGATGTTGCGGACGGTCTGGTTGCAGCGGAACTCGGTGGGCGAGTGGGGGTCGGTAGCAATCTGGGTGCGCAGGGACTCATTGCGCTGTTTTTCGCGCCAAATTCGAGCGTAAGACAAGAAGAACCGCTGCTGCCACGGCAGGCCTTCAATCGGTTCGGGTTCGGCTCCCGCAAAGGAAATCTGGAGGGCTTTGAAGGCGATTCCAGCCCCGCCAAGGTCCCCGATGTTCTCTCCGATGGTCAACTCGCCGTTGACGTGCGGGCCGTCGGGGCCGAGTTGCGTGGGGATCAGCTCGTTGTATTGGGCGATGAGCCCCTTGGTGCGCTCCTCGAAGGCCGCGCGATCGTCGATCGTCCACCAGTCACGCAACAGACCCTTGCCATCACACGTCGAGCCCTGATCGTCGAAACCATGACCGATCTCGTGGCCGATGACCGAACCGATCCCGCCATAGTTGACGGCGTCGTCAGCCTCGACGTCGAAGAATGGCGGTTGCAGGATGGCCGCCGGGAAGACGATCTCATTGCGCAATGGGTGGTAATAGGCATTGACCGTCTGGGGGAACATCAGCCATTCGTCAGGATCCATGGGGCGCGAGAGCTTCTCGATGGTGTGATCGAGCTGGAATGAGCTGCAGGCCAAGGCGGCGTCAACCAAACCACCGTCGGGCAACTGGAAACTCGAGAAGTCGCGCCAGCGCGTGGGGTACCCAATCTTCGGACGGAAAGCCGAAAGCTTGTTGAGAGCCTCAGCTCGAGTCGCCTCGCCCATCCACGTCAGCGTCGAGATGGATTGACGGTATGCCGCCAGCAGATTCGCGACGAGGTTGTCCATCCGCTCCTTGGCTGCCGGTGGGAAATGCTGGGCGACGTACAGCTTGCCAACCGCCTCACCCATGGTCGACTCGACGAAGGAGACACCACGCTTCCACCGCGCTTTGAGCGCAGGGGTGCCGTTGAGGACACGACCGTAAAAATCGAAGTTCTCGTCAACGAAGGTCGAGGTGAGGAACGGGGCCAAAGACGAAATGGCATGCCAACGAGCCCACGACTTCCATTGGTCAAGGCGCTCATCGGTCAGCATTGGTTCGACCTCGTCGAAGAACGAGGGCTGGTTGTCGATGATGGTAGCCAGCACGGTCTGTGGGATGCCCGCGCCCTCTCTCCACAGGTCCAGGTGGAGACCTGGATGAGCCTTCGACAGCTCATCAAAAGACTTCGGATTAAAGGCCGCCGTTATATCTCGGCAGCGGACCTGATCCCAGTGGTGAGATGCGATCTCGGTCTCGAGATCCAGGATGATCCACGCTTGGTCGTCGGCGTCATCCAGCCCGGCCAGGGTGAGCATTTGGGCAATGTGGCTCTGATAGGCCTCGCGAATCTCGGCCTTGTCGTTGTCACGATAGTAGGCCTCGTCGGGCAGGCCAAGCCCAGCCTGGCCCATCCACGGTACGTAATGCGTGGGGTCGGCAGGGTCCGACTCGTCGGCGAGGTAGAACAGGGCACCCAAGGACTCGCGGTAATGCTGGCCCAGCAATGTCATGAACTCGGACGTCGTCGTCACGCGGTCGATGCGTGCCAAGATCGGGGCCAGGGGGCCGGTGCCGGCATCCTCGACCGCATCGGCGTCCATGAAGCGGCGGTACAATTCGGCCAAGAGCTCGACCTCGTGGTCGGTTGACTCGCTGGCCGCCTGCCGCAACTCGTGAGCGTCGCCGGAGCTCAATTCAGCAAGGATGTCGCGGACGGCGGCCTCGGAGTTGTCGCGCAGAACCCGGAACGACCCGGTGCTCGCCTGATCGTCGGGGATCGTTGTTGCCGACAGCCACGACCCGTTGACATGGCGGAAGAGGTCGTCGGCTGGACGGACGGAAGGATCACGGTCCTCGAAGGTGGCGGTCATGGGGCCCAGCCTATAAGGCTTCACGACGGTGGTACGGCCATCGTCTCGATGTAGTCCGCCGATTGTAGATGTTGATCGTACGTGACTAGGACATCAACTGGGTGTCACCCCTGGGCCTGCCAGGTGTCGGTTCCGGTAAGGAGAGTTGCCAGTGCAGCGTTGCCATCATTGGTAGGTGATGCGTTTGCGCTGTCAACGAGTCTTGCCAGCTGCGCTTGTGGGGTGGATGTCAATGGTCCAGAGATGGTGGTTGTCATGGCGATTCCGGTCGTCTTGACTCTGCGTTTCTTTTTCACCGGAGTTGTGCAATTGCAGGCTGTTCTGCCCTATAGGCCAGTTATCCACCCAAGTACAGGTAATGTCAGGGCAATAAAAGCCATTTTAATGTTCTGTGAATACCCGCCCATCGGAAATAAGAAAGGTAGTAAAAACTCAACCGTCCAGAGCGCTCCAACGATGGTGCCGATGGTGAGGTCGCTGAGGGGTGCGTGGCGGCACTGTTCCCTAGTCGTGTTGTCGTGAATAGGCATGGTTGCCTCGTGTATTGACGAAGGATGACGGACGGTCTAGTTGCGTAACATGGATGCATGGAGGGTGGCAGCAATTCCACACTCGCCAATGTCGCCACTCAAACAGTACAAACCATCAGAGCCCAAAGAAAAATATCATCATAACTGAGTATAAATAGACCCACGCCGCCGCGGTTATGAAAAGCGTGACCACTGAAGCAATACTCGTGCTAAGAATAAAAAGGGGCTTCGCTGTTCTTGGGTCTGATCCCGATATCGCTGAGAGCCAGTCCAGCACAAGGAAACACTGCTAACGGAATCGGGTGTACTGCTGCTTCCACACTGCTAAGAAATATACGATCCGTAAATAGGAAAAACTCGGTCGAGAACATGAGTATGCCAGCGAAAGTCGCCATGACAGCACCTATGATTTTGGCTTTGAGTCTCCGGTTCTCCGGGTTATCGCACGTGTACATCTTCCGTTCCCACAATCCTGTGAGCCACCCAACCAGAGGGAAAATGAGCGACATGGTAAATACAGGGGGGTACGCCTTGGGAACGAGAACTAGCGTTTCTCGCACATGAAGTATCCCGAATACCGTAGGCCAGACAACTCCGACGATGGTGCCGATGATGAGGCCGTTGAGGGGTGCGCGACGGTACTGCTCCCTGGTTGTGCTGTTGTGGGTGGTCATCGCGGTGCCTTCGTGGCGGTGTGGGGGTTGCAGGCGTCTCCTACGCCATCGTGGTCGGAGTCAACTTGTTCCGGGTTAGCGATCGTGGGGCAGTTATCCCGGGCATCGGGGACACCATCACCATCACGGGTCACCTCGATGGGGAAGGTGAGAGTGCCACTGGCGCCACTGTCATCATTAATACGAAGATGAGCCCGATATGCGCTCACCACTGGCCCGCACATCGTCGTCGATTTCACCACCATGTGCCCCTCCTTGGAAGCGTTCCGAGGGGAGCCGCGGGCAGCACGGGCGTAGCAAGCGTCGGTGACGATCCGTAACCCTCGACGGAACAGGAAACCAATCTCCACGGTAATTTGGTACTCCGCTTCCACACCTTGCGGCATGGTCACGGTTGCGGGACAGCGCCGGATTCCCACCGACTTCTCCACATCCCCAAGGGATCAACCCACCCATTGGACTGACAGAAGAAAAGATACACCCCAAGCCTCTAGGAACACACACGACACAGCACGTGCCGGCGCCAGGAGGCTTTGGGGCCAAGACCCATTCCTGGCCCCGGAAGTTTCAGCCCTGGACCTCCCAGGTGTCGTTCCCGGCCAGCAGAGTGGCCAGAGCGGCGTCGCGGGACTCCTGGTCGGTGGCGTCACCAGCGGCGAGCGTGACCTGGGCGCGAGCCTGATCGTCATAGGTGGGACGCTCGACGTCGCGGAAGATTCCGACCGGGGTCTGGCTGACGATGACGCCGTCATCCAGGTGAGCAAGCTCGAAGGCCAGCGACGGGTCAGCACGGTGGGAGTCGTGGACGAGCACGTGGTCCATACCCACCTCGGCGACGTCAGCCACCGTCAACTCGCCACTGACGGGGTCGCGCACCACGCCGCGAGAACCATCGGCCCCGACGAGAACGGGCTCGCCGTCGGCCAGGCGGATGAGGTGCTGGCTGGCCTCCGGACCCTTGTAGTCATCGAACGCCCCATCGTTGAAGATCGGGCAGTTCTGGTACATCTCGACGAAGGAGGTACCGCGGTGCTTGGCGGCCGCAGTGAGCACCTGGGCGAGGTGCTTGCGGTCGGAATCGACGGCTCGAGCCACGAAGGAGCATCCGGCACCCAGGGCCACGGCCAGCGGGCTGAACGGGGCGTCAATTGAACCCATCGGCGAGGATTTGGTGACCTTCCCAGCCTCCGATGTGGGGGAGTACTGGCCCTTCGTCAGTCCGTAGATCCGGTTGTTGAACATGAGGATCGTCAGGTTGACGTTGCGGCGCATGGCATGGATGAGGTGGTTGCCGCCGATGGACAGAGCATCACCGTCACCAGTGATGACGAAGACGGCCAGATCCGGGCGAGACACTGCCACCCCCGTCGCGATGGCCGGGGCACGGCCGTGGATGGAGTGCATGCCATAGGTGTTCATGTAGTACGGGAAGCGCGAGGAGCAACCGATGCCCGAGATGACAACGGCGTTCTCCTTGGCGATGCCCAGATCCGGCAGCACACCCTGGAAGGTGGACAGAATCGCGTAGTCGCCACAGCCGGGGCACCAGCGCACCTCCTGGTCGGAGGCGAAGTCACGACGCTTCAGCGGCTCGATCGCCAGTGGCACACCGGCAAGTCCGGCGGGACGATCCTCGGTGGTGATGTCAGTCATCTCAGGCCTCCTCGGTCTCGTCGTTGCAGTACTGGCACAGTTCCTCACACAGGTCGACCGGGGAGATCGGTAGCCCGCGCACCCGCGAGATCGTCTTGACGTCGACGAGATACCTCGAACGCAACAACATGGCGAACTGGCCGGTGTTCATCTCGGGGACGACCACTCGGCGGTAACGATGCAGCAGGTCGCCCAGGTCCTCCGGCAGCGGATTGAGGTGACGCACGTGGGCCTGAGCGATGGACAGGCCGCGAGCACGGACTCGACGCACCGCAGCGGTGATCGGACCGTAGGTGGAACCCCAACCCAGCACCAGGACGTCAGCGTCACCGGACGGATCGTCGACGACGGTCGGCGGAATGGTCTTGGCGATGCCCTTTACCTTGGCGGCTCGGGTGGCGACCATGTCCTCGTGGTTGGACGGGTCGTAGGAGATGGCGCCGGTGCGAGCCGACTTCTCCAGACCGCCGATGCGATGCTCCAGACCCTTGGTCCCGGGCAAGGCCCACGGACGGGCCAGGGTCTCCGGGTCGCGGTGGTACGGCATGAATCGCGGTGAGCCGTCGGCAGCAGAGGAGTTGGGCTCGGTGGCAAAGTTCGGGTCGATGTGCGGGATCTCGTCGAGGTCCGGCACCTTCCACGGCTCCGCGCCGTTGCCGAGGTAGCCGTCGGACAGCATGATGACCGGGGTGCGGTAGGTCACGGCCACCCGGCAAGCCTCCAGAGCGGTGTCGAAGCAGTCCGACGGGGACTTGGCCGCGAGCACGGGGACGGGGGACTCACCGTTGCGGCCGAACATCGCCTGCAGCAGGTCAGCCTGCTCAGGCTTGGTCGGCATTCCGGTCGACGGGCCGGCACGCTGTACGTCGACGACGACGAGCGGCAGCTCGGTCATGACGGCCAGGCCGATGGCCTCGGACTTGAGGCTCATACCAGGTCCGGAGGTCGTCGTCACGCCCAGGGAACCCGAGAAGGAGGCGCCGATGGCGGAGCTGACACCGGCGATCTCGTCCTCGGCCTGGAAGGTGACGACGTTGTGGGACTTGCGCTTGGACAGCTCGTGCAGGATGTCGGAGGCCGGAGTGATGGGGTATGAGCCCAGGAAGAGTTGCAACCCGGCCCGGTTGGCACCGGTGATGAGGCCGTAGGCGGTGGCGAGGTTGCCAGTGATCTGACGGTAGGTGCCCTCGGGCATTGGTGCCGGGGCCACCTCGTAGCGGACCCGGAACAGCTCGCAGGTCTCGCCGTAGGCATGTCCGGCCTTGAGGGCGGCGATGTTGGCATCGCGAATCTCCGGCTTGGAGGCGAACTTGCCGGCCAGGAACTTCTCGGAGGGGCCGAGCGGACGCCCGTACAGCCAGGTCAGCAGCCCCAGGGCGAACATGTTCTTGGCTCGTTCGGAGTTTTTGCGGCCCAGGCCGAAGGGCTCGACGGCGGCCACGGCCAGACCGGTGAGGTCCAGCTCGACGACCTGGTAGGACTCCAGGGTGCCGTCGTGACGCGGATCCTCGGCGTATCCGACCTTCTTCAAGTTCTTCGCGGTGAACTCGGCGGAATCAAGGACGATGAGGCCGCCGCGGCGAAGATCGCCGAGGTTGGCGGCCAGGGCAGCCGGGTTCATGGTCACCAAGACGTCGGGCTGGTCGCCCGGGGTGGCGATATCGTAATTGGCGAAATGCACCTGGAAGCTCGAGACGCCGGGGATGGTGCCTTGGGGAGCACGAATCTCGGCAGGGAAGTTCGGCAGGGTGGAGATGTCATTGCCATGGATGGCGGACTCAGCGGTGAAACGGTCACCGGTCAACTGCATGCCGTCGCCGGAATCGCCGGCGAATCGAATGACGACTCGGTCGAGGGACTGGACCTCTCGCTCGTCAGTGGTGTGATGTGCCGTGTCGGTGGAAGGCACTCTGACCTCTTTTCTCGTCGCGGGACTCCGGTGGGGACGTGTCACGTGGTGACGAATGGTCGTACCCGCGAGGCGCGTCCGGATGCTTCGGAACCGGCTCCCAACGCTACCATCGCGCCGCTGCTCGTCGAACTTGGCCACCGTCAGGGTTGACGCCTACCCGCAGCACAGATCTGGCTGGACGACATCGTCGGTACGATGGCCCGGTGAAGTTCATCGACTGGTTCGCCGACAAGTCCGTGTACGTCGTCGACCTCGCCCTCGCCTGTTGTGGGGTCGAGAGCGGGGCGGCAGTGCCGACTGCGGCCTCCACCTGTCAGGACGCCCCCTCGGGGGCGCCGGTCGTCGCGGTGGTGTCGGGAACCATTTCGACGGTGTTGGCGCCGGTGGTGCGCTCGACCATTGAAACCTTGCGTGAGGACCATCCAGTCGACGTCGTGGCCTTCGGGGCTTGTGCCTGCGCCGGTGGCCCCTATTGGGACTCGGCGGCAGTCGTCGACGGGCTCCCCGCGATCGGTGTCGAGGCTGATCACTGGATCCCGGGTTGCCCGCCGGCCCCGGACGCTCTCACCGGCTTCCTGTCCTCTTCCCGGGAGGCAGCATGACGACCATCGATGTTCCTGCAGATAGGTGGCATGACGCCGTCGCCGAGGCGATGTCCACCCATCCGTGGCTGGCCCATCTGACGGCCATCGACGGGGTGGGCGAACGCGGACAGGACCCCGACATCATCGTCGTCTGTCGATGCGAGAACCATGACGGCGACGACGTCACCGTCTCCACTCGTGTGCCACGCGATGGCGGGAGCCTCGACTCCGTCGTCGACGCCGTGGCGGGAGCAGCCTGGTATCAGCGAGAGATCCACGATTCCTTCGGGGTGACCTTCGTCGGCCCGGGAGCTGACAATCGTGCCCTCCTCATCCGCGACGCACCCAAGCCGCCGCTGCGCAAGGAGGTCGTGTTGGCGCAACGAGCCGAGACGACGTGGCCCGGCGTGGCCGGCCCGGGCCCCTCGACCTCAGCGAGCCGACGCCGTGCCCTGCCGGCCGGTGTTCCCGACCCCGACACCTGGCAACGCATCAAGGACGGCGAGGACATTTCTGACGTCGAGGTCGTCGCGGCCATGTCAGGGCGACGTCCACAATCGAGAGCCGGACGAGATACCGGAGCCACACAAACCAGACGAGGGCAGGCAGGACGAAGGAGGCGAGTATGAGGCATTCCGCCATCGACCTCGACGTTGATGCCTGCACCTCCTGCGTCATCTGCGCCCGGACATGCCCGGCCTGGTGCATCACCATCGACGCCCACAATGAATCCGTTCCCGACTCAGACGCCCGTCGTCCCCGCACCGTCGCCGTCCTCGACGAATTCACCATCGACTGGGGACTGTGCATGTACTGCGGGATGTGCATCGAGTCGTGTCCGTTTGACGCCCTGTCATGGAATGACGAGCGGGTACCGGATTCGGAGACGAGAACGGACCTCGTCAGCGCGTGGGGATCGGACGGTGGCCGGTGAAGCAGCCGGTTGGCTGGCGTCGACGCATCCAACTCAAGTGGGTTGCCTACCTGCGCGCCTGGCGGTCCCGGTCGGTCCTGGAAGGACTGGTCGGGACGATTCTCATCACGGCCGGATCCCTGACCCCGGCATATCTACCGTTGAACTCACCGTGGTGGTCCCGGCTCGACGAGGCCGGGCTGCGTGGCTCGACCTGGCGCATCGTCGGAACCCTCCTCGTCCTTGTCGGTGTCGGTCTGTTGGTGGATTCCTGGCTTCGCTTGCGTCCCGGCCGTGAGCCCCGTGACCTCGGCGCCGAGCCGCTTCCCAAGCATGTGCGTCGGTACTTCAAGCATCGTCCGGGAATCCGCGCCGGGCTGCGCCCGTGGGCCGTCCTCGGCGTATGGGGCCTGCCCTTCCTGCTCGCCCCACCCATCTTCAGTCACGACGCCTACTCCTACGCTGCGCAGGGGTGGCTGCTGGAGAACGACATCAGCCCTTATGAGGGGTACCCAGGTCTGCTGCCGGGGGCCTTCGCCGACCAGGTGGCCCAGGAATGGCGGTACACCAAGACCCCCTATGGCCCGCTGGCCCTGGCCGTGCAGCACCTGATCGTCCATCTCACCGGTGACAACCCATACTGGTCCGCGGTGTTCATGCGGATCCCAGCCGTTCTCGGCGTCATCGCCATTGGCCTGCTGATGTCACGGGTGGCCCGCAGAGTCGGCCGGGACCCGCACTTTGCCGCATGGTTCTCCACCCTCAACCCGATCCTCGTCGTCGACTTCATCGGCGGAGCCCACAACGACTCCCTCATGATGGGGCTGGTCGTCATCGGGTTGTGGCTGGCATGCATGACGAGCTGGTCGTGGCTCGTCGGAGCAGTCCTCGTCGGGGCGGCGGCGGCCGTCAAGCAGCCGGCCCTCATGGTCGCGGTGGCATTGCCATTCATCCGTCATCCCATGGAGTCGTGGCATCCCCGTCACCTCTTCCCAGCCCTGGGGAGAGCGGTGTGGTCGCTCGCTGTCTCGGTGGCGGTGTTCGCGGGTATTTCATGGGCATCCGGTCTGGGATTCGGCTGGTACCACGCCGTCGATGTCCCGGGCATGGTGCTGACGGTTTCGCCATTCACCCTCGTCGGCATGGGGGTGCGCATGATTCTCGGGCTCTTCGGGGCCCACCAGGCGGCGGCTGCCGTCATCCCCATCGCCCAGGCGATCGGCGTGCTCGTGGGAGCCGCACTCCTCGTCGTCATGGCGATCCGTCTGCTGCCCCGCAAGCCGCTGTCCTTCCTGGCCCTGGGATTCCTTGCCGTCGCACTGTGCGCGCCCGCCCTGCACTCCTGGTACGTGCTGTGGGGAGCGCTGTTGCTGCCCTTGATCGACAAAGCCGCCCGGTACGTGCGCCCGGCAGTGTGGACCACCGTCATCCTGCTGTCCTTCGACGCCGTCAACCTGTCGTGGCGCAATAGTGCAGTGGCCCTTGGGGTCGCTCTGGTCCTGGTGCTGGCAGCCCGACTGGTCTGGCACGAGCGCAGCCTGGGACAAGGGTGGACGCACAAGGATGTCCACGTTCCGCATCGGCACACAGCTCACGAACAGTCGTGACCGGTATTCTGCTGCCATGTCTGTGACCAGTCTGACTGCGAGTTCCCAGACCTATCTCAAGGCGATCTGGAATCTCCAGGAGTGGTCTGACGACCCCGTCGGCACCTCGATGTTGGCTGCCAAGGTGGGTGTGCGGCTCTCGACCGTCTCCGAGGCCGTTCGAAAGCTGACCGAACAGGGGATGCTTCAGCACACCCGGTATGGGTCAGTTGCCCTGACCGAGGAAGGCGCCCAACACGCCGTCGCGATGGTGCGCCGCCACCGTCTCATCGAGACCTTCCTGGCAGAAATCCTGGGATACCGCTGGGATCAGGTCCATGAGGAGGCCGAGGCCCTCGAGCACGTTGTCTCCGACTTCATGGTCGACCGTATCGACGAGTTGCTCGGGTACCCCACCAAGGATCCCCACGGCGACCCGATTCCCAGCCGAGCCGGGGACATTGAGCATCCGGACGGGGCGGTGCAGCTGTCGGCCGTCCACCCCGGGGTGGTCGTGCGCGTCGAGAGGGTGGCTGACGGTGACCCCGGTCTCCTGCAGTTCCTGGCTGAATGCGGCATCGGCGTTGGTACCCGGATGGAGCCGCGCCCGGGTGCCCCTTACTCCGATTCGATCGAGGTGACCGTGGCCGATCGGGCCATACCGCTGGGCCGTTCAGCGACTGACGCCGTCTGGGTGAGCGTCGAGGGCTGAGATCGCCTGTGGCGACGCGCCCGCGTGACGACGCCGTGGCGCGGGCTGAAGAGGTATACGAGCAGGAATGCCACGCCCTGCACGACGACGACCAGGCCGCCGGGGGAGACGTCGGACCAGTAGCTGAGGTAGATGCCGACTACCGTGCACAGCGCTGACAGGCTCGGCGCGATGACGAGCATCCGTGAGAATCGGTCGGTGAGCAGGTAAGCCGTCGCTCCCGGAATGATCAGCATCGCCACGACGAGAACGACCCCGACGATCTGCAGGGCGACGACCGCCGTCAGTGCCAGCATCCCGAGCAGGAGAGCCCCGAGGAGGCGCGGGGACAGGCCGATGGCGTGGGCATGGACGGGGTCGAAGGCGTAGAGGGTGAGATCCCGACGCTTGAGCAGCAGCACGAGCAGGCTGATCCCGGCCAGGATCGCTACCTGAACCATGTCGGCCTTCGTGATGCCCAGCACATTGCCGAAGATGATGTGATTGAGGTCGGTCTGGCTCGGGGTCGTCGAGATCAGGATGAGACCGAGGGCGAACATCGTCGTGAAGACGATGCCGATCGCAGCGTCCTCCTTGACCCGGCTGGTGCCGCGGACCACCCCGATCAGGATGACGGCGAGGAAGCCGAAGACCACGGCGCCGAGGGCGAAGGGCAGGTCGAGGATGTAGGCCAGAGCCACTCCAGGTAGTACGGCGTGGGAGACGGCGTCCCCCATGAGGGACCATCCGACCAGCACGAGCCAGCACGACAGCAGGGCACAGACGACGGCCGCGACGACGCTGGTCGTCAGGGCGCGAACCATGAACTGGTAACTCAATGGTTCGGTGAGCCACACGAGGGCATTCATGCCATCCTCCCGGATTCGGTGACGTCGACCCTGAAGGTCAACGCGAGGTTTTCTGGACGTAGTGCCTCGGCGACCGGTCCGTGGAACAGGATGGTGCGCAGCAGCAGGACCGCGTCGTCGGCGAGGTCGGGCAGGGCGTGGAGGTCATGGGTGGACACGATGAGGGTTCTTCCCTGGTCGGCAAGGTCACGCAGGAGTCTGACGATCGTCGCCTCGCTGCGTTTGTCGACCCCGGCGAAGGGCTCGTCGAGGAGCATGACGCGAGCTCCCTGGGCAATACCACGAGCGACGAAGGCGCGTTTGCGTTGACCGCCCGACAGCCGGCCGATCTGACGATCCGTCAGGTCGGCCAGCTCAACCCGTTCCAAGGCTTCTGCCACGGCCTCGCGATCCTCGGCGCGTGGCCGTCGGGTGAATCCCTGCTGGCCGTAGCGGCCCATCATGACGACATCGCGCACCGACACCGGGAAGGACCAGTCGACGTCCTCGGCCTGTGGGACATATCCGACGATGCCGTGACGACGGGCCTTGGCGGGGGAGTCGCCGTCGATGAGGACCCGGCCATGCTCGGGCCGAACCATCCCCATGATCGCCTTGAAGAGGGTGGACTTGCCTGACCCGTTCATCCCGATGAGACCGGTGACGCGACCCGGCTCGACGGAGACGGTGACGTCCGACAAGGCGACCACCTCCCCGTAGCGCACTGAGAGATGGTCGACGTCAACACATCCGGTCATGACTTCTTTCCGGTGAGGGCAGCGGTGATGGTGCGGGCGTCGTAGTTGATGAGATCGAGGTAGGTCGGGACCGGTCCGTCGGCCTTGGAGAGGGAATCGACGTAGAGGGTGCCGCCGAATTTCGCCCCGGTGGAGTTGACGACCTGCTTCATGGGTTTGAGGGAGACCGTGGATTCGCAGAACACGGCCGGAACCTTGTTCTTCCTGACGAAGTCGATCGCCGAAGCGATCTGCTTCGGTGTGCCCTCCTGATTGGCATTGACGGCCCAGAGGTACTTCTCGGTCAGGTCGGTGTCCCGAGCGAGGTAGGAGAAGGCGCCTTCGCAGCTGACCAGGGCACGCTCATTGCGCGGCAGGGCGGACAACTGGTGGGTCATGTCATCGGTGACCTTCTGGAGTTTCTCCTTGTAGGTGTCTCCATTGGACTTGTAGTCCTTGGCATGGTCGGGGTCGAATTTGCTGAAGGCCTTGACGATGTTGTCAGTGTAGATCTGGACATTCTTCGGGCTCATCCAGGCGTGCGGGTTCGGATTGCCGGCGTATTCGTCCTCGGCGATATTCATCGGTTTGACGCCCTCGGAGACGACGACGTGCGGGACGTCGGCGGATTCCACGAACTTCTGGAACCAGCGCTCCAGGCCCAGCCCGTTGTCGAGAATGAGATCGGCCTTCGACGCCTTCTTGATGTCGTCGGGGGTGGGCTCGTAGTCGTGGATCTCGGCGCCGGGCTTGGTGATCGACTCGACCGTCAGGTCGTCGCCGGCAATGTTCTTCGCAATGTCCTGCAACACGGTGAAGGTGGTGAGGACGACGGGTTTGTCGTGCGATTTCGGGGGATTGGCAGCGTTGCAGCCAGTTAGGGCGAGCGCGACTGCCGCGACGAGCCCGATGACCATGGCGTGAAGGGAGCGATGCATGGAGGCCTCCTTTGAGCTGTGAAAACTTAAAAGTTCGGTGGACCTAAGTTCGAGCCGAGGCTACATCGTGAGGAGGGCAGGTGCCACCGTGAGTTTCTGGTGGGATGGGTGCAGGAGACATGTCCCCGCCATCGGTGAACGCCTTCGCCAACCAGCTTTTCTGGGTGGTGATTCGGCAAGGTGGCAGGCTTGGGGTCATGGATGAGGTGAAGATCAGCGGTACCGACGATGTGACGATCACCCTGGATCGCCCCCGAGCCATCAATTCGTTGTCCGGCGAGATGCTGGCGGCCATTGGGAAGGCCGTCGAGGATTCGCCGCGCAGTATCGACCTGTCAGGCGCGGGAGAGCGCGGTTACTGCTCCGGGGCTGACATCCGTGAGCTCAGGTCGCTGGCTCTGGAAGATCCCGAGGCTGCCGGCGACTGGTTGGATTTCGAGTACGACGTTGATGCGGCGATCGCGGCGGTCCACTCCGGAACCGCGCATCTGCACGGGATCTCCATGGGTGGTGGTCTTGGTTTGGCCCTTCGCCTCAAGCAGGTCGAGGCACGAGAGGACCTCGTTCTGGCGATGCCGGAGACGGGTATTGGGCTGTGGCCTGACGTCGGTGTGTCTTTCGAGCTGTCCCGCGCCCCACGGCATGTCGGGCGCCACCTGGCCATGACGGGAGCCTCCATCGACGCAGCCTCGGCGCTGTGGGCTGGTCTGGTGGACGAGGTCGTTGACGCCGACGGCAATCCTGCTGACGTCGATCCAGTCGCATGCCAGCTGGCCCGCGACGCGGTGTGGATTCAGGAGTGCTACGACACCGACGATCCGGTTGAGGTGTGTCGTCGACTGGCTGATCGCCCGGAGGAAGCCGCACGCAAGACCGCTGAGCACATCGCGACCCGCTGCCCGTTGTCGGTGGCCGTCGCGCTGGCAGCCGTCATCAAGGCAGAGAGTGCGTCAGGACTCGCTGAGGTCTTGGAGACTGATCGAGCCTTGGGGCGCTCCTTCATGCGCGACTCGGACTTCTGTGAGGGGGTGCGGGCTCAGCTGGTCGATAAGGACCGCAACCCCCACTGGTCACACGAGAGTCTGGCCGGCGTCCCCGTGCGTCGTGTTGAGGAGATGTTCGACCCGTCCTGAGTCACAGGTCGTAGTCGACGACGACAGCCGCGTGGTCGGAGGTGCGCTCGGCGTAAGAGGGGTCGCGGTCGATCTCGGCCGTGACGGCCTTCCTCGCCAGCTCCGGTGAGGCCAGGTGATAGTCGATACGCCATCCGGCGTCATTAACGAAGGCCTTGCCGCGCCAGCTCCACCAGGAGTAGGGACCGTCGACGTCAGGGTGCTGGGCGCGCACGACGTCGACGAGGGTCTCGGGAGACAGGATGGTGTCGAACCACTGCCTCTCCTCGGGCAGGAATCCCTCGTTGCGTTGGTTGGACTTCCAGTTCTTGAGGTCGGCGTTCTCATGGGCGATGTTGAAATCGCCCATGAGAAGGACATGACGCCCCTGGGCCGCGCACTCCTGGCGTCGGGTCGCCAGGTACTCACGGAACCCGGCAAGGAAGGTCATCTTGCGGTCCTGCTTGGCTATGGACTTCTCGTCCTTGGGGTCCGGAGTGGCTCCCTTGGGCAGGTACAGGCAGGCGACGGTGACGGGTGCGTCGGCGAGATCAACCTCGATGTAGCGCCCCTCGTCAGCGAAGGGAAGCAGCTCAGCTGGTAGTCGATCGGTGATTCCGGTGCGGATCTCGTCGAGATTGGGTGTCTCTCCGGGGGTCATGACGAGGTGGGTGCCCCAGGATCTCACCTCGGCCGGAGCAGTGCGGGTGAGCAGGGCGACGCCATTGCGCCCGGCCAACGAACCCGGCGCCCAGGAGACGTGACGATCGCCGAACGCCCCCTCCGGGAGATCGGCGGGACGGCAGCGCACCTCCTGCAGGCCGATGACGTCGCAGTCACGGGTCTCCATCCAGTCGGAGAATCCCCGTTTCAGGGCAGCTCGGATGCCGTTCACGTTGAAGCTGGCGATGCGCATGGGGAGAGTCTGTCACAGGGTGACGACGCAGTGACGCGACGACTGTTCCGGCATCACTCGTAGAGGTACCTGACGAAGGCCTTTCCCTCCTCGCGGGCGATGTCATGGAGTCCACACGACTCGTAGAAGGCGACGATCTCGGGGATGTCGTCGGAGAGTAGGACGATCTGGCGCAGCCCCGAGTAGTGCTCCATCATCGACGTCAGCAGGTGGCAGCCAATCCCATGTCGCTGCCATTTCGGATGAACCAGTAGGTCCTGGATGAGGGCGACCTGGACGCCGTCAGAGATGGCTCGTGAGAAACCGATGAGTTCACCGTCGGTCCTGGCACATCGCACCTGGTCGACTCGGTCGAGCAGCCCCTCCATCTTGTACGGGTGGGTGGTGTAGGCGGTCCAGCCAACCGAGTTGTACAGGGTCATCAATTCTTCGATGTGAGGGTGCTGATGGTCATAGGAGACGCCTGACATGTCGGCATCGTACAACATCGTACAACTCGGCGTGCGGACGGGGAGCCTCATCACAGGGCCACATGCGGTGGTCCTGGCTGGTTCGTCGGGCTTGTTGACGGGCCGGATTGGTCACGACGCCGGCATGCCTGCTAATATTTTCGATCGCTGGCTCGCGCCAGCAAGGCAGGTTGCCCGAGTGGCCAAAGGGAGCGGTCTGTAAAACCGTCGGTTCGCCTACGTTGGTTCGAATCCAACACCTGCCACGCAACCCCCGGGTCGGATGGATTCGGGGGTTGGTTTCGCCAAGGCAGGATTCTTGGCCGACTCGTTCGGTCGAGGAAACGGTGGAGGCGAAACGACCTGGTTCGATTGATTACCGGTTCCCACGAGGGGCTTCATTCCGGGGTCAGGGGATTCGGGTTCCAATTTGCCAACGACTGGAAGCTCGTGTAGTTTTCTCATTCGTTGCCCCTATAGCTCAGTAGGCAGAGCGTCTCCATGGTAAGGAGAAGGTCAGCAGTTCGATTCTGCTTGGGGGCTCTGAGTGTGAATCGGCCCCACTCGCCCGGTGGGCCGGGTCCGAATGGGCGCCGAGGATCACATGGCGGGGTAGCTCAGGGGTAGAGCAAGCGGCTCATAATCGCTGTGTCGCGGGTTCGATTCCCGCCTCCGCTACCAAAACAAACCGGGGAAACTCGGGAGCGCACACTCCACACGGCTCGAAAGTAGGAAAGATGGCCAAGAAGTCCGGCGACGTTCGCCCGAAGATCACGCTCGCCTGCACCGAGTGCAAGGAGCGCAACTACATCACCAAGAAGAACCGCCGTAACAATCCTGATCGCATGGAGATGGCGAAGTTTTGCCCGCGCTGCCACAAGCACACCGCGCATCGCGAGACCCGCTGACGTCGGGTTTTCAATCCAAGAACCTTTGACGAGGGGTCACCTGAGGGCGGCTCCTCGTCTTTTCGCTCGTTCCTAAGAGTTCTGTGGCGTCGGAGGTCTGGGATAGCCTGAACGACATGCCGATCAGTCCTGATGACGTCGGGCGCACGTATCCGACGACAGACCCTTACCTCGTTACCGCGGAGAAGATCCGGGAGCTCGCCACCGCCTTGGGCGACACTGCTCCGGCCTACCGGGGTGACGACCCCATTGCTCCACCCACATTTGCCATGGTGTTGGCGTCCCGGGCGTGGGAGGCACTGTTCGACGACGAGCAGCTTGGCCTCCAGCTGGAGCACATGATTCACACCGATCAGTCCTTCAACTGGATCCGTCCGCTCCACAAGGGTGACGAGGTCACCTCGAGCTTGAGGATCACCTCGGTTCGTACCCGGGGCAACACCGACATCATCGGTATCGACGTCTCCTTGGACCATGTCAATGGCGAGCATCTCGGCAACGCCACCTCGACCTTGTGGCACACCCGTCCGGAGGCGAATGCATGAGCGCGCAGCTGACGGAAGGTCAGACATTCGGGCCGCGAGTCATCGGTGTCACCCGGACCACCTTGGTCCGCTATGCCGGTGCGTCAGGGGACTTCAATCCGATCCACTACAGCGACCGTGCTGCCCGGGAGGCCGGCATGGACGGCGTCATCGCCCACGGCATGTGGACGATGGGGGCGGCCCTGGGTGCTGTCATCGAGTGGGTCGGGGGGCCTGAGCAAGTACTGTCCCAGAGAGCTCGCTTCACCCGCCCGGTGCTCGTCCCCGACACCAAGGAGGGGGCGTCCATCGAGGTCGCCGCCACGGTTCGCAGGGTTGTTGATGACACCGCGACCCTTGGCGTCGACGTCAAGTGCGGCGGACAGTCCGTTCTCGGACGAGTTGAGGTCGTCATCAAGCAGGGGGAGCAGTGAGTACCACTGTCATCGGTCCCTACGAGGACGACGACCCCACCGAGGCATGCAGCACCATCCATCACGAGGCGATTGGCGCGACGACCACCCTCATCGGAGGGGACGACGTCCCGCTCGCCCCGCTCACGACGTTCAAAGTGGGTGGCCCGGCTCGTCATCTCGTCATCGCCACGACCAATGACGAGCTCCTGCAAACCGTCCGCGACTGCGATCGACGCGGCGAGCCCTGTCTTGTGCTCGGAGGCGGTTCCAACGTCCTCGTCGGCGACGATGGATTCGACGGCACCGTCGTGCGTGTCGCGACCTCGGGACTGTCCGCCGAGGTGTCCTCATGCGGTGGTGCTCTGGTGACGGTTGCCGCCGGTCAGGTTTGGGACGACTTCGTCGTCCACGCCATCGAGCAGGAGTGGATCGGCCCGGAGTTCCTCTCCGGCATACCTGGTCTCGTCGGCTCGACGCCGATCCAGAATGTCGGCGCCTATGGCGTGGAGGTCTGCGAGTTCATCGCCCGGGTGCGTACCTGGGACCGTGTCGATGACACCCAGCGCACCTTCACCGCGGACCAGTGCGGCTTCGGCTACCGCTCCAGCCGGTTCAAGGCCGAACCAGACCGCTATGTCGTCCTGGACGTCACCATGCAGTTCAACCTCGGTACTCGGTCGCTCCCGGTGCGCTATGCCGAGCTGGCGCGTCGTCTGGGGGTCGAGTCAGGAGAGAGGGCCAACACCTCCGAGGTCCGCGAGACCGTCCTGGAGGTGCGTGGTGGCAAGGGCATGGTCCTCAACCTTGATGACCACGACACCTGGAGTGCGGGGTCCTTCTTCACCAACCCGTTGGTGGCTCCCGACGAGGTTCCGGAGGCTGCACCCGCTTTTGTCCAGCCTGATGGTCGTGTGAAGACCAGCGCCGCATGGCTCATCGACCACGCCGGATACGGCAAGGGGTTCATGGTGGCCGAGGACTCCCCGGCTAGCCTGTCGACCAAGCACGTGCTGGCCCTGACCAACCGCGGCAGCGCCAGCTCCGACGACCTCACTGCTCTGGCGCGCACCATCATCGAGGGAGTTCGCGACGCGTACGGCATCACCTTGGTGCCTGAACCACGCCTCGTCGGTTGCGCCATCTGAGGTCGATGGAACTCGTCCAGACCGACGACCCTCCAACCTCGTATGGCCGGGTGTGGAGGGTCGCCTGTCATTGTGGCGGACCCAGGGGCCATAATTGGCCTATGCTGACCCCGCTGACCGACTTGTCCCCCGATGACCTGTCCGCCCTGCACGAGCAGCTGAGCGATGAGCATGCCGAGCTCGTCGCCCGTGGTGTCTCTCTCAACATCACCCGCGGCAAGCCTTCCCCGGCACAGCTTGACCTCAACGCGGACCTGCTGACGATTGATATCCCTTCCCACGCCGAGGACGGCCAGGATGTCCGCAACTACGGAGGCAACCGCGGACTCACCGAGATTCGCCGTATCTTCGGTGAACTGCTGGGGGTCGACGTCGATCACATCATCGCTGCCGACAACTCCAGCCTGTCGATCATGCACGATCTCGCGATGTTCGCCTTCGTCCATGGCATCGCGGGTGAGAAGCCGTGGTTCGGCCAGAACGTCAAGTTCATCGCCCCGGTCCCCGGCTACGACCGCCACTTCGCCATCTGCGAGCACCTCGGTATCGAGATGATCCCGGTGGAACTGGGGGAGCACGGCCCTGACGTCGACGAGGTGGCCAAACTGGCCGCCGACCCGTCCGTCAAGGGCATGTGGGTGGTGCCGATGTACGCCAACCCGAACGGCGTCGTCTACGACGAGGAGACCGTTCGTGCCCTGGTGTCCATGCCTGCCGCCCCCGATTTCCGTATGTGGTGGGACAATGCCTACGCCCTGCATCACCTGACCGACACCGAGCGTCCACCGCTGCCAGTGCTGCAGTGGGCCGAGGAGGCTGGTAACCCTGACCGCGTCTTCGAGCTCGCCTCGACCTCCAAGATCACCTTCGCCGGCGACGGCATCTCCTTCCTGGCCTCCTCGAAGGCCAACCTGGACTGGTACCTGGGACATGCGGGGATCCGCTCGATCGGCCCTGACAAGGTCAATCAGTTGCGTCACGCGAAGTACCTGGGTGACGCCGAGGGTGTTCGCAAGCTCATGCGTGCCCACCGCGAGATGCTCGCCCCGAAGTTCGCCCTCGTCGACGAGATCCTCACCAACCGCCTCGGCGGTCGTGGGGTCGCCACGTGGACCCATCCGACCGGCGGTTACTTCATCACCCTCGACGTCATGGATGGCACGGCTTCTCGCGTGGTAGCCCTGGCCAAGGAAGCCGGCATTGCCCTCACCTCGGCCGGGGCGTCTCATCCGCTGCACGATGACCCGCACGATCGCACCATCCGTCTGGCGCCGTCCTTCCCTAGCATGGGCGAGCTGCGAGAGGCCATGGAAGGTGTCTCGACCTGCGTCCTGCTGGCAGCCGCTGAGAAGCTTCTCGCCAGCTGAGAGAGGCCTTTCTGCAATTCGGCGAAACCCCTTATGCTGGCCTCGCACGTGCGAGAAGTGTGTGGGGCCGTTGGCGTTGCGTATCCTGAAGGCCTACTGGTCCGCTGAGTTCCAGCAGGAGGGGGCATACCCGTGGCTCACGACGACGGACTCAATCTGTTCGACGACCCGGACGATTTCGAGGGCGAGAACGGCGTCGACCCTGACGCCAGCGAGGCACCTCGTCGTGGACTCCCCGCCGGGGATGCTGAGCCGACTGCCGGACGGCGCGGTTATGACCCGGACGAGGAGGACGCCACCGTCGATGAGCTTCTCGAGGAGCACTCCGACGACGATGATGAGGACCGTGCGGCATCGGCAACGGCGGCCAGACGCAAGCGTCGTTGGCCGAAGGTCTTCCTCGTCATCGTCCTGGCGCTGCTGCTCATCGTCGTCGGCATCATCGCCTACTACCTGCGGTCGATCAATGTTGGTATGAACAACGTCAATCGCGCCCCGGTGGCGGTTCAGGGCACTCGTCCGCCGTCGGTCGAGACCGGTGCACAGACCTTCGTCCTCGCCGGGTCGGACTCCCGCGGATGGGATCGTGGCCGTTCTGACACCCTCATGATTGCCTACCTGCCCGCCGATCGCGAGAAGCTCTACCTCATCAGCTTCCTGCGTGACATGTGGGTGACGATCCCGGCCAATGACGTCGTCAAGAAGGATTCCAAGGCCAAGATCAACGCCGCCTACTCGTGGGGTGGCATGCCTCTGACGATCAAGGTGCTGGAGGGGCTGACCAACGTCAAGATGGACCACGGCGCCGTCATCGACTTCAACGGGTTCAAGCAGCTCAGCAGAGACCTTGGTGGCATCCAGGTCTACAACCCGCAGGAGTTCGACAGCATGGGTCATCACTTCGACAAGGGCAACGTGACCCTTGAGGGGGATGCTGCTTTGGCGTACGTCCACGAGCGTAAGAGCCTCAAGCACGGCGACCTGGACCGTGCCGCTAACGAACGAGCCGTCCTCACCACGATGATTGATAAGATCTTCTCGGCCGGCACACTGACGAATCCGAAGAAGTTCTCCGAGGTGGTGTCCGACGTTGGTTCCACGATGACGGTCGACGACGCGCTCACCAACAAGGAGGTGCGCAAGTTGGCTACCAGCCTCAAGTTTGACTCCGGGGCTGACGTCGTCTCCCTGCAGGCTCCCATCAAGGGTTTTGGTAGGTCGAAAGACGGTCAGCAGTACGACATCGTCGATGAGGCCGGTATGCAGGAGTTGGCACAAGCGATGAGGACTGACACCATGGACCAGTACGCGGCCAGACACCCTGCGTGATGGATGACCGGCGGGGAGTTTTGGAGAGGACCTGCGAGTCTGATTCGACGTGAGACCGAATCCTCTCCTATACTCCCTGTGCTGGCGTTGCCCACCAGGCAGCGCCGAAGGGCACTAGCTCAATTGGCAGAGCAGCGGTCTCCAAAACCGCAGGTTGGGGGTTCAAGTCCCTCGTGCCCTGCGAGACGCATGTGCGGGGCGTATCCCTGGTGCGCAGCCGTGGCGAAGTCCTGGTCCACGGAACCAACCGTCAGGCAGGACCCGAAGGAACAGCGTGACCGACGAGAAGCGAAACCTCAGTGACGGAGACGATCCTTCCGTCGAGGGCGAGCTGTCTCCGAGGGGGGAGGATCTTACATCCCGCAACCTTACGGAGGCTGAGGAGTACGACGTCGTCGATCCCGAGGCTGAGGAGTTGACGACTCCTGACGATGTCGTCGACAAGACTCCTGACAAGGCCGACCCCGAAGACATGGTGGTCGACGATCCCGAGCAGCTCGAGGAAGCCGAGAAGGCTGCAGTTTCCGCTCGTTCCAGCCGTCCGGTTCGCAAGAAGGACGCCGCTGGCAAGCCAGCTCGACATGGCAAGCCGGTGCGCAAGGGTGCCAAGGAAGTTGACGCCGTGGACGGGAAGCCCGCAGCTGCTTCTGCTGCCAAGCCTGCTGGCCCTGGGCCGAAGCGCGAGTTGACCAAGGCCCCCGTCCGCAAGCAGAGCAGCAAGCAGAAGGCTGCCGAACAGGGCAGCCATCGCACCGGCCCGGTGACCTTCACGAAACAGTCGGTTGCCGAACTGCGCAAGGTCAAGTGGCCCACCGGCGACGAGCTGGGCCAGTACTTCCTCGTCGTCCTTGTTTTCGTTCTGCTCATCATCGCTTACGTCAGTGGCTTGGACGTCCTCTTCGGATGGATCATCATCAAGCTCTTTGGCAACTGACGATCACATTGGAGAATTGATCTGTGACTGACAGCCCCCATTTCAGCGAGAACGACGACGTCGAGATCAACCTCGACGTGTTAACCCCTGACGAGACCGAGAAGAAGGACGACCAGGTCGACATTGACCTCGGAGATCTCGGCGAGGAGGACTCCGCCAAGGAGCCTGAGATTAACCTCGACTTCGGTGACGACAAGTCCGAGGAAGCCTCGGATGACGACATCGCCCGTAACCTCGGTATCGGCCAGGCTGCCGACGACGAGGAGAAGTCCGACGAGGACGAGCCAGCCGATGCCGGCAACCAGGACGCCGTCGACGCCGCCATTGAGGAGTTGCGCGACGAACTGTCCTCGAAGTTCGGCGAGTGGTACGTGCTGCACACCTACTCCGGCATGGAGAACAAGGTGAAGCAGAACCTCGACGCCCGCGTGCAGAACTTCAACATGGAGGACTACATCTTCGAGACGGTCGTCCCCACCGAAGAGGTCGTCGAGATCCGTAACGGCACCCGCCGCACGATCACCAGGGTGTACCTGCCCGGTTATGTGCTGGTGCGCATGGACCTGACCGACGACTCGTGGGGCATTGCGCGTCACACCCCGTCGGTGACCGGGTTCGTCGGTCAGTCGACCACCCCGATCCCACTGACCTTCGACGAGGTCGTCACGATGCTGACGCCGTCGGTCGTCGCCAAGGTCGCCCACGAGAACGCCGACAAGGCCCCCTCGCCCAAGGCCAAGCCGAAGGTCGAGGTCGCTGATTACGAGGTCGGCGAGTCGGTGCAGATCACCGATGGTCCCTTCGCCGGCGTCCCGGCTCAGATCACCGAGATCAACACCAACAACCAGCGTGTCAAGGCCTTGGTCGAGATCCTCGGACGTTCCACCCCGGTGGATCTCGAGTTCAACCAGATCGAGAAGATCTGAGAATTTTTCGATTCTCTACGCGAGCCGGACCGTGATGGGTTCGGCTCGCGTCGTCTTTCGGCTGGCCGAGCACCGGTGTGATGCCTGCTGGTCACACCGACGCCCCCTTGATTTTGGACCCACCGGCCGAGTCGCTTAGACTTGATCGGTGCGTCTGTGTCCGGATGCTCGTCACGCCCGGACTCGCACTGGCGGTATCAACCGATGCCGTCACGACCGAAAGAAGGACCCATCAATGCCTGCTAAGAAGAAAGTAGCGGCTCTCGTCAAGGTCGCTCTCCAGGCTGGACAGGCCACCCCGGCCCCGCCAGTCGGTACCGCTCTTGGTCCCCATGGTGTCAACATCATGGAGTTCTGCAAGGCCTACAACGCTCAGACCGAGGGACAGCGCGGAAACGTCGTCCCGGTTGAGATCACCATCTACGAGGACCGCACCTTCAGCTTCGTCCTCAAGACCCCGCCGGCTGCTGAGCTCATCAAGAAGGCTGCCGGAATCAAGAAGGGCACCGAGAACCCGCTCACCCACAAGGTCGGCAAGATCACCAAGGATCAGGCCCGCGAGATCGCCGAGACCAAGATGCCTGACCTCAATGCCAACGACGTCGAGGCCGCCATGAAGATCGTGGCCGGCACCGCCCGCTCCATGGGCGTCGAGGTCGAGGCCTGAAGCTCACAACCCACAGACAGTTCTTGTGGAGGGGCACGCGCTGCCCTCACCACACCTGGTGAAAGGAACCAGACATGAAGCGCAGTAAGGCATATCGCGCAGCCGCTGAGAAGGTGAACTTCGACCAGCTCTACTCCCCGGAGGAGGGTCTGGCCATAGTCACATCCGGTGCGTCGGCAAAGTTCGACGAGACCGTCGACGTGGCCATCCGTCTCGGCGTCGACCCCAAGAAGGCCGACCAGATGGTTCGCGGTACCGTCAACCTTCCCAACGGCACTGGCAAGACGGCACGGGTCCTCGTCTTCGCCACCGGTGAGAAGGCCGAGGCCGCCCGTGCTGCGGGCGCCGACGAGGTCGGTGACGACGACCTCATCGCGAAGGTCCAGGGCGGATACCTGGACTTCGACTCCGTGGTCGCCACCCCGGACATGATGGGCAAGGTCGGTCGTCTGGGCCGCGTCCTCGGTCCCCGCGGCCTGATGCCGAACCCCAAGACCGGCACCGTCACCATGGACGTTGCCAAGGCCGTCTCTGACATCAAGGGTGGCAAGATCGAGTTCCGTACCGATCGTTACGCCAACCTCCACTTCCTCATCGGGAAGGTGTCCTTCGGGTCGGAGAAGCTGGCTGAGAACTACTACGCTGCTCTCGACGAGATCCTGCGTCTCAAGCCGAACTCCGCCAAGGGTCGTTACCTGCGCAAGGTGACCGTCTCCTCGACGATGGGTCCGGGCGTGCAGATCGATCCTGCCTCCGCTCGCGTCGCTGAGTGACGAACTGACTGACGACGGCCCCTGCAGCCATGGTGCTGCGGGGGCCGTTCTGTGATGTCAGGGGATCACTCAAAGGACCAGATGCGGACAACATCTGCACCAACTCCGTCTTCGGGGCTGACTGGTACGTCGGCGTCCGTGACCTGGACGAGGCCTTCCCCCGCACGGCATGGGTGATGCCGAGAGTGGTTGGCCCGTGTCGCTGGTGCGGGCAACGGGGGCCTTCCGCTCAATTTGGTCTACCGCTCTCCGTCAGTTACGCTGTACAAGTTGCCGTAGACCGCTGGCCGGGTTTCCCGCCAAGCACCCGGAGTGACGGATGGCCCGCGCAGGTGAACGCCGAGATGCTCTGCTACCCCGTCGTGCGCCTGTGCACCGGGGTTTTCTTTTGTCCTCCCTGCGGCTCCGGTGCTGACAGCCCAGCTGCCAGCATGACGTACGAGAAGTGGGAAGGAGACCCAATGGCTAGGCCTGACAAGGTCGCCGCGGTCGCTGAGCTGAAGGAGAAGTTCTCCTCGGCCGACGCCACCGTGCTGACCGAGTACCGCGGTCTCTCCGTGTCGGCGCTCAAGGATCTGCGCCGTTCACTGGGGAGTGACGCCACCTATGCCGTTGCGAAGAACACCCTGACCCGCATTGCCGCCAAGGAGGCGGGTATCGAGGGACTTGACGAGCAGCTCGTCGGCCCCACCGCCCTCGCCTTCATCAACGGTGACGTGGCCTCCGTGGCTAAGGGTTTGAAGAACTTCGCAAAGGACAACCCGCTCCTGGTCATCAAGGGCGGCGTGATGGACGGCAACGTCCTCGACGCCGACCAGGTCAAGAAGCTTGCCGATCTCGAGTCCCGTGAGGTCCTCCTCGCCAAGCTCGCCGGTGGCCTCAAAGCCAACCTCACGAAGGCCGCTGTGGTCTTCAACGCCCTGCCGTCCAAGGCCGCCCGCGGCCTCGGCGCCCTGCAGGAGAAGGCTGCTGCTGATCCGTCCGTGATCGGTGGAGCTGGAGAGGCTTCCGACCAGGAGCCCAAGACAACCGAGACCCCTGAGGCGTCCGCCGCCCAGGACAACACCAACGAGTGAAAGGACGCCCATCATGGCGAAGCTCAGCAACGAAGAGCTCCTTGACGCTTTCAAGGAGATGACCCTCATCGAGCTCTCCGAGTTCGTGAAGCAGTTCGAGGAGACCTTCGACGTCTCCGCTGCCGCCCCCGTGGCTGTCGCCGCTGCTGCCGGTGCTCCGGCTGCCGGTGGCGAGGCCGCTGCCACTGAGGACGAGAAGGACGAGTTCGACGTCATCCTCGAGTCGGCCGGCGACAAGAAGATCCAGGTCATCAAGGAGGTCCGTGGCCTCACCAGCCTGGGTCTGAAGGACGCCAAGGACCTCGTCGAGGGCGCTCCGAAGCCCGTCCTCGAGAAGGCCAAGAAGGAAGACGCCGAGAAGGCCAAGGAGGCTCTCGAGGCCGCCGGTGCCACCGTCACCCTCAAGTGACCCGGTGAGGGCCGCCCGAAGTGGCGACTGAAAAACTTTGCGCCGCCCCCTTGTGGGGCGGCGCAATCGTATTTTAGTCTTCTCCCTGACCGAGATGGGATGTATTCCCAACAAGCTGACCGATGCTCCGGCTCAGGGAGCTTCGGTGATGTCTATAAGCGATGGCGGGACAATGCGAAAGACCATTATTGGAGGGCTTGCTACAGAGCTGTCCTGGCGATGAGCGCAGCAGTGATGCCGATGGCTCAAGCCAGCGAGCCTCCGGTTATCGGCAGCGAGCCCATGAGGATGGTGCCGTCTGGGGCGATGCCGTGCAATCCGGCTGGAGCACCGGTCGAAGTGGCCAGGACCGGGACCATATCGACGCAGGGGCAGGTGTTTCCGGCATGCGCTGGGGGCGGATCGGTTGTTTTGCCCATGCGATTGGTGGTCCCTGGCAAAGTTAATCGAGTGGACGTTGGTAAGTTCTCGGTCAAGGTTAAGGGGCGGACAGCTTACCAAGAGCCCAAGAAGCAGTACTGGATTGACAAGGACACCGCTGGCCACGGTGGCAGCGCGTGGAAAGTCAAAAAGGGTGATCCACGTGGTAAGTCTGACCTCGTGGTGTCTGTTACCGCGAGCGGTGTTCCACTACGCGGGAAAATGATCGCGATTGCGGGGTGACGTCATGACCGGGACAAGGATTGAGCAATGGCCTTGGGCTGGTGGCCCTGAGGTTGACTGGCTGCGCGGGTCTGGTGTCTGTGGGGCTGATCCCATTGGGGTGGTCACTGCTGGTGGCCGAGATCTTGTCGTCCTTGGCCCGCTGGACGACTGGCGGTCCAGCGACGGAAATCTGGGCTGTGGGGGAGTCCTGCTGGGTGGGGAAGGGCCGATCCTCGTCGTGTGGGACAAATCCGGTGTGCGGGTCCTACCGTCCGGGTGCCCGGCCCTGCCGTGGCTGATCGTCGAACCCGAGGGGGAGCTCGCGGAGATACTGGCAGCCCTCATCCGTGCCGTGCCGAGTCAGTGGTGCCAGGAGTTCTCCGAGGACCTGCCCGAGAACCAGGGTTCGGTCACCCTCCCCGAGGATCCCGAGTGGGCCGGTGCCCATCTACCGATCCCGGTTCCGCAAGGAGCCCCGGCAGAATACCTGCTGGTCGTCGGTCGTCGAGGCGGCAGCGTCGTCATGCGCGAATGTGCTGGCATCTGTGATGACTGGTGGCAGGGCACCGCTGATCTGGAGGCCGTCGACTGCGTTCCCGAGGGGATTGGCCTACCGGAGGGTTGGAATGGTGTGACCTTGGGTCGGACCCACGTCGGCCATCCCACCCTCGTCACCGAGGACGTGGCTGGGGCCAAGATCTTGTGTGGGGAAGTGGCCGGTGATCCGGTGGCTGAGATCGTCAACGGCCAGTTGCGTCGCCTCCGTGCCCCGGCGCTACCAACCTGTGCACTGCTCACCGTCAGGTCCACCGCTGAGGGCCGGGCACAACTGGACCCCGGTGCGACTCTCATCGTCACTGACGCCGAAATCCTTGCTGGGTGGGGAAGTACGGCTCGTCCTCATCGCTCCTTGCATCATCTCAGTGCGGAGGGTGACCACCTCGTCATCATCGACCATGGCCCATTGCTGCCGGCACATCGCCCGGCTGACCGGGCCCAGGAGTACCACAGTGCCACCGTGGTACGCCGCGAAAGAGGGGACGCACCGATCACAACGACCCTGTGGTGGGCTCCGGGCGACGACACACCCCGCCAGGTCGGGAATAACTGTTTGGCTGGTCATGTGATCGAAGGGTGGTATCACCCGTTCGTCGGAACGCCGGTCGATCCGTTGCTCCTCGGGCTGTGGCGAGAACTCGTCGGGTGAGCCCCTCGTCTTCCTCCGATGGCTGGGTCGCCCTGATTGTGGTTGCATTATTTGTGATAATGTCGTAGACTCATTCCTTGCACCATAGCCAGCGATCGCCCATGCTTGACATGGGCGGTTTGTCATGCCCCCAGGCCGGCCGACGGGTCGGTTGTAGGAGTTCTCGGAAGGACCGCACATTGGCCGCCACGCGCACTGCGTCGAAGAACACCAACGCCATTTCGCCCCAGTCGGGACGAATCTCATTCGCCAAGATTCACGAGCCGTTGGAGGTTCCCAACCTTCTCGACTTGCAGGTTGAGTCGTTCAACTGGCTTGTTGGCAACGAGATATGGCAGTCCCATGTGGACGCCGCCCTTGCAGAGGGACGCACCGATATCAACACCAAGTCCGGCCTCGAGGAGATCTTTGAGGAGATCTCCCCGATCGAGGACTACTCCCAGACGATGTCCTTGTCTTTCCGGGATCATCGTTTCGAGGATCCCAAGCACAGCGTCGACGAGTGCAAGGATCGCGACACCACCTACGCGGCCCCGCTGTTCGTGACCGCGGAGTTCATGAATAACGAGACCGAGGAGATCAAGTCCCAGACGGTCTTCATCGGTGACTTCCCGCTCATGACCTCGAAGGGCACCTTCATCATCAACGGCACCGAGCGTGTCGTCGTCTCCCAGCTGGTGCGTTCCCCGGGTGTCTACTTCGAGAAGACCGCCGACAAGACCTCCGACAAGGATATCTTCACGTGCAAGGTGATTCCGTCGCGTGGCGCTTGGCTCGAGTTCGAGATTGACAAGCGCGACACCGTCGGAGTTCGTCTGGACCGTAAGCGCAAGCAGAACGTCACCGTTTTCCTCAAGGCCCTCGGCTGGACCGCTGACCGCATCCTCGAGGAGTTCGGCGACTACGAGTCGATCCGTCAGACCCTCGAGAAGGATCACGGCGTCGAAACTCAGGATCAGGCGCTGCTGGACATCTACAAGAAGCTGCGTCCTGGCGAGCCGCCGTCCCGTGACGCCGCCCAGCAGCTGCTCGAGAATTACTACTTCAACCCGAAGCGCTACGATCTGGCCAAGGTTGGTCGTTACAAGATCAACAAGAAGCTCGGTCTGTCCCTGCCGTTCGACCAACAGGTGCTGACGATCGACGACATCGTCGCGGCGATCCACTACGTGTGCGCCCTGCACGAGGGCACCGAAATGCTCCCGCGCGAGGGACGCGACGACATCGTCGTCGAGGCCGACGACATCGACCATTTCGGCAACCGCCGTCTGCGCACCGTCGGCGAGCTCATCCAGAATCAGCTGCGTACCGGTCTTGGTCGGATGGAGCGTGTCGTGCGTGACCGCATGACCACCCAGGACATCGAGGCCATCACCCCGCAGACCCTGATCAACATCCGTCCGGTGACAGCCGCGATCAAGGAATTCTTCGGAACATCCCAGCTGTCGCAGTTCATGGACCAGAACAACCCGCTGGCCGAGATGACCCACAAGCGTCGTCTGTCGGCCCTGGGACCCGGCGGTCTGTCCCGTGACCGCGCCGGCATGGAGGTTCGAGACGTCCACCCGTCGCACTACGGTCGTATGTGCCCGATTGAGACCCCTGAGGGTCCGAACATCGGTCTGATTGGTTCGCTGGCCTCCTTCGCCCGCGTCAACGCCTTCGGCTTCATCGAGACCCCGTACCGTAAGGTCATCGACGGGCAGGTCACCGACCAGGTCGTCTACCTGACCGCGGACGAGGAGGATCGTCACGTCATCGCCCAGGCCAACGCCAAGGTCGATGACGACGGCCGTTTCGTCAATGATCGCGTCCTGGTGCGCCAACGTCACGGCGAGGCCGACGAGGTCCCGAACTCCGAGGTCGACTACATGGACGTCTCCCCGCGCCAGATGGTGTCGGTGGCGTCCGCCCTCATCCCGTTCCTCGAGCACGACGATGCCTCCCGAGCCCTCATGGGCGCCAACATGCAGCGTCAGGCCGTGCCGCTGGTGCGTACCGAGGCTCCGTTCGTCGGAACCGGTATGGAGTACCGCTGTGCGGTTGACGTCGGTGACGTCACCCTCGCCGAGAAGGCAGGTTCGGTCCTGTCGGTGAGCGCTGACCTCATCGACATCGCCTGCGACGACGGCACCTACCAGACCTACAAGCTGGAGAAGTTCCGTCGCTCCAACGCCGGTACCTGTATCAACCAGCGTCCGCTGGTCACGGTGGGGCAGCGTGTCGAGGTCGGTACCCCGCTTGCTGACGGCCCGTCGACGGACAAGGGCGAGCTCGCTCTCGGCCGCAACATGCTGGCCGCCTTCATGCCGTGGCAGGGCCTCAACTACGAGGACGCCATCATCCTGTCCCAGCGCATCGTCTCCGACGACGTCCTCACCTCGATCCACATCGAGGAGCACGAGGTCGACGCCCGTGACACCAAGTTGGGCGCTGAGGAGATCACGCGGGACATCCCGAACGTCTCCGAGGACATGCTGGCCAACCTGGACGAGAACGGCATCGTGCGCATCGGAGCCGAGGTCGGTACCGGCGACATCCTCGTCGGCAAGGTCACCCCGAAGGGCGAGACCGAGCTGACTCCTGAGGAGCGTCTGCTGCGCGCCATCTTCGGTGAGAAGGCCCGCGAGGTCCGCGACACCTCCCTCAAGGTTCCCCACGGTGAGGAGGGCACCGTCATCGGCGTGCGCGTGTTTGACGCCGAGAACGGTGACGAGCTGGCCCCCGGAGTCAACCAGATGGTTCGCGTCTACGTCGCTCAGAAGCGCAAGATCTCGATCGGTGACAAGCTCGCCGGACGTCACGGTAACAAGGGTGTCATCTCGAAGATCCTGCCCGTCGAGGACATGCCGTTCCTGCCGGACGGCACCCCGGTTGACATCATCCTCAACCCACTGGGTGTGCCTTCCCGTATGAACGTCGGTCAGGTGCTCGAGATGCACCTCGGTTGGATCGCCCACTCCGGCTGGGACATCACCCAAGCCGAGGGCGACTGGGCCGAGCGTCTGCGCGAGGTCGGTCTCATCGACGTCCCCGAGGAGTCCCGTCTGGCCACCCCGGTCTTCGACGGTGCCACGGAGGAGGAGATCACCGGTCTGTTGCAGTACGGTCACCCGACCCGCGACGGCGACATGCTCGTCGACGCCGACGGCAAGGCCACCCTCTTCGACGGTCGTACCGGCGACCCCTTCCCGTCCAAGGTGGGTGTCGGCTACATGTACATGCTGAAGCTGCACCACTTGGTCGACGACAAGATCCACGCCCGTTCCACCGGTCCGTACTCGATGATCACCCAGCAGCCCCTTGGTGGTAAGGCCCAGTTTGGTGGTCAGCGATTCGGCGAGATGGAGGTGTGGGCCATGGAGGCCTACGGCGCCGCCTGGGCGCTGCAGGAGCTGCTCACCATCAAGTCCGATGACGTTCCCGGCCGTGTCAAGGTCTACGAGGCGATCGTCAAGGGCGAGAGCATCCCGGAGCCGGGCATCCCCGAGTCCTTCAAGGTACTCGTCAAGGAGATGAAGTCGCTCTGCCTGAACGTGGAGGTGCTCAACTCGGAGGGCCAGGAGATCGATCTGCGCACCTCCGACGAGGACACCCGGTCCGGTCTGGGTATCGACATCGGGCGTCGCCCCGGTGCCGACAACGCCATGGCCGACTGACCTGCCCATTCTGCCGGGGCGACGACGTCGCCCCGGTCCCTGAACACAGTCCGTTTGACGGGGGTGGGGACGGGCCCGGACAACCCGCCCCACACAGACACCCCGACTGGAACCCCTCCTGACGAGGAGGGGCTACCACCCACCCAGGTGGGGGAAAGAGAACAATCGTGCTGGACACCAACTACTACGACCGGTTGCAGATCGGCCTGGCCACGGCCGACCAGATCCGTGCGTGGAGCCACGGCGAGGTCAAGAAGCCCGAGACCATCAACTACCGCACCCTCAAGCCCGAGCGTGACGGCCTCTTCTGCGAGAAGATCTTCGGCCCGACCCGTGACTGGGAGTGCTACTGCGGCAAGTACAAGCGCGTCCGCTTCAAGGGCATCATCTGTGAGCGCTGTGGCGTCGAGGTGACCCGTTCCAACGTGCGTCGTGAGCGCATGGGACACATCGAGCTGGTCGCCCCGGTGACCCACATCTGGTACTTCAAGGGAGTTCCCTCCCGTCTGGGTTACCTGCTCGACATTGCCCCGAAGGACCTCGAGAAGGTCATCTACTTCGCGGCCTACATGATCACCGCCGTCGATGAGGAGGCTCGCCACCGCGACCTGCCGTCGTTGGAGGCCAAGGTGCAGACCGAGCGCTCCCGCATGGAGCAGCGTCGTGACTCCGAGCTGGAGGCCCGCCGGGTCAAGCTCGAGGAGGACATGGCTCAGCTCGAGGCCGACGGTGCCAAGGCTGACACCCGTCGCAAGGTCAAGGACGGCGCCGAGAAGGAGCTCAAGCACATCGAGACTCGGGCCCAACGCCAGATCGATCGTCTCGACGCTGTGTGGGATCGCTTCAAGAACCTCAAGGTTCAGGACCTTGAGGGTGACGAGATCCTCTACCGCGAGATGAAGTCGCGCTTCGGCAAGTACTTCGAGGGTTCGATGGGCGCCGAGGCGATCAAGCGTCGTCTCCACGACTTCGACCTCGCCGCCGAGTCCGAGAAGCTGCGCGAGATCATCAAGACCGGCCGCGGCCAGAAGAAGACCCGCGCCCTCAAGCGCCTCAAGGTCGTGCAGGCCTTCCTCGAGTCCGGCAACTCGCCGGAGGGCATGGTCCTGGACTGCGTCCCGGTCATCCCGCCGGATCTGCGCCCGATGGTGCAGCTCGACGGTGGCCGCTTCGCCACCTCGGACCTGAACGACCTCTACCGTCGCGTCATCAACCGAAACAACCGCCTCAAGAGGCTGGTTGACCTCGGCGCCCCGGAGATCATCGTCAACAACGAGAAGCGCATGCTCCAGGAGTCCGTCGACTCACTGTTCGACAACGGTCGCCGTGGGCGTCCGGTGAGTGGGCCGGGCAACCGTCCGCTCAAGTCGCTGTCTGACATGCTCAAGGGCAAGCAAGGTCGTTTCCGTCAGAACCTGCTCGGTAAGCGAGTCGATTATTCCGGCCGTTCGGTCATCGTCGTGGGCCCGCAGCTCAAGATGCACCAGTGCGGTCTGCCGAAGGCCATGGCCCTAGAACTGTTCAAGCCCTTCGTCATGAAGCGTCTGGCCGACCTCGAGCACGCCCAGAACGTCAAGTCCGCCAAGCGCATGGTCGAGCGCCAGCGTCCCGTGGTGTGGGACGTCCTCGAGGAGGTCATCAAGGAGCACCCGGTTCTGCTGAACCGTGCACCTACCCTGCACCGTCTGGGTATCCAGGCCTTCGAGCCCCAGCTCATCGAGGGCAAGGCCATCCAGCTTCACCCGCTTGTCTGCTCGGCCTTCAACGCTGACTTCGACGGTGACCAGATGGCTGTGCACCTGCCGCTGAGCCCTGAGGCCCAGGCCGAGGCCCGCGTCCTGATGCTGTCGACGAACAACATCCTCAAACCGGCTGACGGTCGCCCGGTCGCCCTGCCCTCGCACGAGATGATCATCGGCGCCTACTACCTGACGATGGCCCTTGACGGCCTCAAGGGTGAGGGACGTGCTTTCTCCTCGCTGGCCGAGGCAATCATGGCCCATGATCTCGGCGAGCTCGAGATCGGTGCCAAGATCAAGCTGCGTCTCAAGGGCGTCGTGCCGCCGCACGGCGAGACGGTTCGCGCTGACGGCTCCGTCATCCTCGACACCACCCTGGGACAGGCCCTGTTCAACGAGGTGCTGCCGGACGACTACCCGTATGTCGACTACCTCGTCGGCAAGAAGCAGATTGGCAAGATTGTCAACGACCTCAGCGAGCGGATGACCCAGCTCGAGGTGGCCCACGTCCTCGACAACCTCAAGAACATCGGCTACAAGTGGGGTTCGCTGTCCGGCGTGACCGTCTCCATCGGCGACGTCCAGACCCCGCCGACCAAGCCGGAGATTCTGGCGGGGTACGAGGCTCGCGCCGCCAAGGTCGACCGAGAGTACGACCGTGGTGCCGTGACCGAGGAGGAGCGTCGTCAGGATCTCATCCAGATCTGGACCGAGGCCACTGCTGAGCTGACCTCCGCCATGGAGGCCAACTTCACCCAGACCAACCCGGTTCACATGATGGTCGACTCGGGCGCTCGAGGCAGTATGACCCAGATGCGTCAGATCGCCGCTATGCGCGGTCTGGTGGCTGACCCGAAGGGTGACATCATTCCTCGTCCGATCAAGTCCAACTTCCGCGAGGGCCTGACGGTTCTGGAGTACTTCATCTCCACTCACGGTGGTCGTAAGGGACAGGCTGACACCGCTCTGCGTACCGCTGACTCCGGTTACCTGACTCGTCGTCTGGTCGACGTGTCCCAGGACGTCATCGTCCGCGAGGAGGACTGTGGCACCACCCGTGGCATGCCCAAGACCATTGCTGTCGACGCCGGCAACGGCAACTTGGTGCGCGCCGAGGGGCTGGACACCGCGGTGTACGCCCGATGCCTGGCTGCCGACGCCCTCGACGCCAATGGCAATGTCGTGGTGGCGGCCAACTCCGATCTCGGTGACGAGGAGATCTCCAAGCTCATCGCTGCTGGTATCTCGCAGATCAAGGTGCGTTCGGTGCTCACCTGCACTGCAGCCCAGGGCTGCTGCGCTCGTTGCTACGGACGTTCACTGTCGACCGGTCACCTGGTTGACGTCGGTGAGGCCGTCGGCATCATCGCTGCTCAGTCGATTGGTGAGCCTGGCACCCAGCTGACGATGCGTACCTTCCACACCGGTGGTGTCGCTGGTGACGACATCACCCAGGGTCTTCCCCGTGTCGTCGAGCTCTTCGAGGCCCGTAGCCCGAAGGGCAAGTCGCCGCTGGCCGAGGCCGCTGGTGTCATCCGCATCGACGAGTCCGACAACCGTCGCAAGCTCGTCCTGGTACGTGACGACGGCGAGGAGGACGTGGAGTACGTGCTGCCGCGCCGTGCCCGTCTCGAGTTCGACCTCGACGGCACTCACCGTGTCATTCGTGACGGAGTGCGGGTTGCCGCAGGTGAGCAGCTCATGGGTGGCACCGCCGACCCGCAGGACGTGCTGCGTATCTCCGGTGTTCGCCGGGTGCAGGAGTACCTCGTCAAGGAGGTTCAGAAGGTCTACAACACCCAGGGCGCTGGCATCCACGAGAAGCACATCGAGATTGTCATTCGCCAGATGCTTCGCCGCATCACCGTCATCGAGTCCGGTGACACCCAGATGATGCCTGGAGAGCTGGTGGACCGTAACTCCTACGAAAACGCCAACCGCAAGGCTGTCGCCGAGGGTGGTCGCCCGGCTGAGGGTCGTCCGGTGCTCATGGGCATCACGAAGGCCTCGCTGGCCACCGAGTCCTGGCTGTCGGCTGCCTCCTTCCAGGAGACGACGAAGGTGCTCACCGATGCCGCCATCAACGGCAAGACGGACACCTTGGTCGGCCTCAAGGAGAACGTCATCCTCGGTAAGCTCATCCCGGCCGGAACGGGCCTGGAGGTCTACCGCAACATGAGGGTGGAGCCGACCGCGGAAGCCAAGGCTGCTGCGTTCACGATGAACTACGACCCGTTCGACTACGACTTCGGTTCGGGGTCGGGCGCGGCTGTTCCGCTCGACGATCTGGATCTGGGTGATTTGAGCTGAGGCTAGGACCCGGCTGCGAAAGCCTCTCCTCCCCACGTGGGGAGGAGAGGCTTTTGTATGAGGCCTGAACGTCGGTCAGGGTGCCGTTGTCCTTGACATCGGTGCTATTGATCTCGACTTTGTCGAGGTGACGGGGCCGGGGAGGATCTCTGCATGTTCATGCGGGGGATCGGCAAGCTGCGATCTCCGCTGGCAAGGCCGTCGTTTATGGACCTGTGACTGACACCTGGGTTGCCGGTGGTCAGCATGGTGGTCAGTCGGCGGGGGCGTCGAGGGGCCAGGCTGCTGCCAAGTTTACTGATCAGCCGTCTGGAGCGCAGGCCGGATCGGTGCGCCGCTCGGTGGTACTACGACGGACTGGCGAGGCGTGATTGGAGGCGTAGACTGCGGTGGTACGCCTGCTAAGGTGCTTGCTGTGTTACGAGGGGATAGCGGGATGAAGCGAACAGCTCTGACGGGGATGGTTGCAGCATGCTTGGGACTGGCCGTTTTCGTAGGGACGGCTCCGGGGGCAAGTGCGCACCAGGTTGCTCCCGTTCCCGTTCCGACATCCCGGGCCACTGCGGATGCCCGCCCGACTCATCGTGCATCGGTGCATGTGAGTGTTGGCGTCAGCCTGCCGACTCACCATCGGGGCATCGTGCCTCCGGAGATTCGTGGCGGCACCGTTTACCTGCCGGACGTCAGTGCTGGCCCCATCATCCTGCCGACCGTCAAGGGCGGGACGATCGCCCTTCCCGACGTCAAGGGCGGCACCATCACCCTTCCCGACGTCAGTGGACGTCCCATCGTCCTGCCGAAGATTGAGGGTGGGACGGTGAGCATTCCGCCGATCGTCTTCCCCTCCATGCATGCCATGGGCAGCCTTCGCGTCAACGGAACGATCAGGGGACAGGTCAACGACAAGGGCCATGGTAACTTCCTGGCTGCGGGCGGCGTGGGTGCTCCTGTGTCTCGCCCGGTGGCCCTTCCTCGAACGGGTGCCTGAGGAGCTGCGGACGCAGCGCTTTTCATCTGTGGAGTTTGATTTCCATGGGGTTTCGTGGCGCCCCCGGTGCGCCTCCTCGCAGCGTCGCTGAGTTTGACCCCCTGAAACCCGGGAGATACGCTGTTAACGCGTGTCCGGTTCGACCGGATACTTGTGCGTGCCCTGGCATGGCGACAAACGACCACTCGAGTTGCTGCGAGAAGGTCTGCCCGTGCGGAGTTCGCACGGCACTCCCAATCTGCAGCGAGGGGCAGCGGTGATCCCGACGCAGCGATGGAGGGGTGCACAGCCAGGGAATTCCGAACCCACCAGACGGAAAGAGATACCAGCCGGTGCCTACAATCCAGCAGCTGGTCCGCAAGGGCCGCACTGACAAGATCAGCAAGAACAACACGCCTGCCCTCAAGGGCTCGCCGCAGCGTCGTGGCGTGTGCACCCGTGTGTACACCACGACGCCGAAGAAGCCGAACTCGGCTCTGCGAAAGGTCGCCCGTGTGCGCCTGTCGTCGGGCATCGAGGTCACGGCCTACATTCCCGGTGTCGGACACAACCTCCAGGAGCACTCGATGGTGCTCGTGCGTGGCGGTCGTGTGAAGGACCTCCCGGGTGTGCGTTACAAGATCGTCCGCGGCTCCCTCGACACCCAGGGTGTCAAGGGCCGCAAGCAGGCCCGTAGTCGTTACGGCGCCAAGAAGGAGAAGTGATCCATGCCTCGTAAGGGACCCGCGCCGAAGCGCCCAGTGATGGTCGATCCCGTCTACGGATCTCCTCTCGTCTCCCAGCTCGTGAGCAAGATCCTTCTCGACGGCAAGAAGACTGTCGCCCAGAACATCGTTTACACCGCCCTCGAGGGTTGCCGCGCCAAGACCAACACCGATCCGGTGCAGACCCTCAAGCGCGCGCTCGACAACATCAAGCCCTCCCTGGAGGTCAAGTCCCGTCGTGTCGGCGGTGCCACCTACCAGGTGCCGGTCGAGGTCAAGCCCGCTCGCCAGACCACCCTGGCCATGCGTTGGCTGGTTGCCTTCTCCCGTGAGCGTCGTGAGAAGACCATGGCTGAGCGTCTCATGAACGAGATCCTCGATGCCTCCAACGGCCTCGGTGCTTCCGTGAAGCGCCGTGAGGACACCCACAAGATGGCTGAGGCCAACCGCGCCTTCGCCCACTACCGCTGGTGATTGCTGGCCCCCTTCCCGTCGGGAAGGGGGCACCATCACGTCCAGCCCAGAAAACCTCGCGGTTCACCGCAGGTTCATCTGCGTCGAGCATCATACGAAGACCACTAACTCCAAGATTTGAGGTCAAGAACAGTGGCCAAAATTGACCTGAACAAGGTTCGCAACATCGGCATCATGGCCCACATCGATGCCGGCAAGACGACGACGACCGAGCGCATCCTCTACTACACCGGTAAGTCGTACAAGATCGGTGAGGTCCACGACGGTGCCGCCACCATGGACTGGATGGAGCAGGAGCAGGAGCGCGGCATCACCATCACCTCCGCCGCGACCACCACCTTCTGGCACGACACCCAGATCAATATCATTGACACCCCCGGACACGTGGACTTCACCGTTGAGGTGGAGCGCTCCCTGCGTGTTCTTGACGGTGCTGTCGCCGTGTTCGACGGTGTCGCCGGCGTCGAGCCGCAGTCCATGACTGTGTGGCGTCAGGCCGCCAAGTACGGCGTTCCGCGCATCTGTTACGTGAACAAGCTTGACCGCACCGGTGCTTCCTTCGATCACTGTGTGCAGACCATCAAGGATCGTCTGCACGCCATCCCGGTCCTGTTGCAGCTGCCGATCGGTGCCGAGGACAAGTTCATGGGCATCGTTGATCTCGTCGAGATGAACGCCAAGACCTGGCGTGGCGAGACTGAGCTCGGGGCTCATTATGAGACCGAGGAGATCCCGGCCGACATGAAGGACGAGGTGGAGGCCGCTCGTGCCGAGATGCTCGAGACCGTCGCCGAGAACGACGAGGAGTTCATGGAGCTCTACCTCGAGGATCCGGACTCGGTGACCATCGACCAGCTCAAGGCCGCCATTCGTCGCGGTGTGCTGGCTTCCGCCTTCACCGCAGTCACCTGTGGCACCTCGTTCAAGAACAAGGGTGTGCAGCCGCTGCTCGACGCCATCGTCGACTACCTGCCTTCCCCGCTCGACGTCCCGGCCATCTCCGGCTTCAAGCCTGGTGACGAGTCCGTCGAACTGCAGCGTCGTCCCTCCGACGACGAGCCGCTGTCGATCCTGGCCTTCAAGATTGCCTCTGACCCGCACCTGGGCAAGCTGACCTTCGTGCGCGTCTACTCCGGCGTCATGCACGCTGGCGACCAGGTGCTCAACGGCACCAAGGGCAAGAAGGAGCGCATCGGCAAGATCTACCAGATGCACGCCAACAAGCGTGAGGAGATCGAGAGCATCGGTGCTGGCATGATCTGCGCCGTCATGGGCCTCAAGGACACCACCACTGGTGAGACTCTCTGTGACCCGAGCAACCCGATCATCCTTGAGTCGATGACCTTCCCGGCTCCCGTGATCGAGCAGGCCATCGAGCCGAAGTCGAAGGCCGATCAGGAGAAGCTGTCGAACGCCATTCAGCGTCTCGTCGAGGAGGATCCGACCTTCCGCGTCCACACCGACGAGGAGACCGGCCAGACCATCGTCGCCGGTATGGGCGAGCTTCACCTGGACGTCTTCATCGACCGCATGAAGCGTGAGTTCCATGTGGAGGCCAATATCGGCAAGCCGCAGGTGGCCTACCGCGAGACCCTGCGCAAGCCGGTCGAGAAGTACGAGTACACGCACAAGAAGCAGACCGGTGGTTCTGGTCAGTTCGCCCGCGTCATCATCGCGATCGAGCCCCAGGAGCCTGGCTTCGGCTACGAGTTCGTCAACGCCGTCACCGGTGGTCGCGTCCCCAAGGAGTACATCCCGTCGGTCGACGCCGGTGTCCAGGAGTCGATGCAGTTCGGTGTTCTCGCCGGCTACCCGGTCGAGGATGTCAAGGTCACCCTGCTCGACGGCGCCTACCACGAGGTCGATTCCTCCGAGATGGCCTTCAAGATCGCCGGTTCGATGGCCTTCAAGGAGGCCGCTCGCAAGGCGAGCCCGGGTCTGCTCGAGCCGCTGATGGCCGTTGAGGTGACCACCCCCGAGGACTACCTCGGTACTGTCATCGGCGACCTCAACTCCCGTCGTGGCCAGATCCAGGAAATGGTCGAGGAGCACGGAAACAAGGTCGTGCGCGCCCTGGTCCCGCTGTCCGAGATGTTCGGATACGTCGGTGACCTTCGCTCGAAGACCTCCGGACAGGCGACCTACTCGATGGAGTTCGACTCCTACGGCGAGTGCCCGTCCACCGTTGCTGACGAGATCATCGCCGCGGCCAACGGAGGCAAGTGAGCTTGCTGGTATAGTTGATTGACGCATCGGCCCGGTTCCACATATGTGGAACCGGGCCGATTGTCGTGAATGGCCCTGCGGGGTCAATCCCCTCAGCTTCCGAGTTCGCGTCCTACCCGCCCCAGGCAGGCTCTGGCGCCGGGGCTCCAGGGTGGTCCACAGGATAGTTCGAAGCCCATTCCACAGCCCGGAACTCCGTGGAACGGTGGCGCTGTACTTATGGCTCCGGGCCAGGCTCGGCGGCGTGGCCATGGCAGATGGGCGGCCCAATCGGTTCGTCGAGGTGGAACGGAAGCTCAAGACGACACGGCGTAGTAATCCCTCAAGTGCCTTTAATCTTGCGACCCCGATGTTCTGGGGATGAGCAGCGCTGGCCCAGGCCGAGTTCGTCGGCTTCGCCTATGCGAACCTGCTGCCGGTGACGAAGAATGAAAATTTGAATTGATCGGTACGTGTTCCGAGTTGACGGATTGGGTAGCTCGTGGCGGTTCTGGTTGGCGGTGCGCCGAGTCAGTTGGCTCGACGCACCGCTGTTGTTCATGGATACGGCGAGGGAGTTAGGACCTCATGTCGCCCTTGGTTTGACTATCACGGACTGCTGCAGAACAATAGGACAAGTTCCCTGACCTCTGGTCGGGGGCCCGTCCAGAAACGTTCCTGGGAACCTCCCAGGAATATCCACATGACGCGTCCCGTGCACAAGCGGGCGACATTCCAGAAGGAGCCCCAGTGGCAAAGGCCAAGTTCGAGCGGACCAAGCCGCACTGCAACATCGGCACCATCGGACACATCGACCACGGCAAGACGACCCTCACCGCGGCGATCTCCAAGGTGCTGCACGACAAGTACCCGGAGCTGAACGAGGAGTCGCCGTTCGACCAGATCGACAAGGCTCCCGAGGAGCGTCAGCGCGGCATCACGATCTCGATCGCTCACATCGAGTACCAGACCGAGAATCGTCACTACGCTCACGTTGACTGCCCCGGTCACGCTGACTACGTCAAGAACATGATCACTGGTGCTGCCCAGATGGACGGCGCCATCCTCGTGGTCGCCGCCACCGACGGCCCGATGCCCCAGACTCGTGAGCACGTCCTGCTCGCCCGCCAGGTGGGCGTGCCGGCCATTGTCGTCGCCCTCAACAAGTGCGACATGGTCGACGACGAGGAGCTCATCGAGCTCGTCGAGATGGAGGTTCGCGAGCTGCTGACCTCGCAGGACTTCGACGGTGACAACTGCCCGGTCGTTCGCATCTCCGCCTTCCAGGCCCTCCAAGGTGACGAGAAGTGGACCCAGTCGATCCTCGACCTCATGGATGCCGTGGATGAGTACGTCCCGCAGCCTGAGCGTGACCTCGACAAGCCCTTCCTCATGCCGATTGAGGACGTCTTCACCATCACCGGTCGTGGCACCGTTGTCACCGGTCGTGTTGAGCGCGGCGTCGTCAAGACCAGCGAGGAGGTCGAGATCGTCGGTATCCACGACAAGATTCAGAAGACCACCGTCACCGGCGTCGAGATGTTCCGCAAGATCCTCGACGAGGGTCGCGCTGGTGAGAACGTCGGTGTTCTGCTCCGTGGCACCAAGAAGGAGGATGTCGTTCGCGGCATGGTCCTCTGCAAGCCCGGTTCCACCACCCCGCACACCGACTTCGAGGGCCAGGTCTACGTTCTGAAGAAGGATGAGGGTGGCCGTCACAAGCCGTTCTTCTCGCACTACAGCCCCCAGTTCTACTTCCGCACCACGGACGTGACTGGCACTGTTGAGCTCCCCGAGGGCACCGAGATGGTTATGCCGGGTGACAACACCGACATGACCGTCCACCTGATCCACCCGATCGCCATGGAGGAGCAGCTCAAGTTCGCCATCCGTGAGGGCGGTCGCACCGTCGGTGCTGGTCGTGTCACCAAGATCATCAAGTGATGTGATCTGAGTTTTTGACGAGGTCCGTCCCCATGGGGGCGGACCTCGTTGCATGTCTGGATATGGGTGGAGGAGGCCGGGCAAGACGTGGTCCACATTCGTGGCAACCAACCAGCTGCGAGGGGATGGCGCGCGCCATCAGCCCCCACAGACGCGGCGATCACCGAGGAGCTGAGGTCTTGGGGATCGCTTTCGCGATGGCATCCATGGTGTGACGATCGCAGTGAATGCCGAGGACTGCCGACCAAATGGGGATGAATTCGCTGTGGTAGTTGTGCCCATGCCCACCAGGCGGAGTCGTCGACAAGGCCATGTCGGCCGTGACCTGCCAGAAACTCGACCATGGCGTCCACTGAATGTGGGGATTGACGTCGTCTCCAGCGCGCTCGCGCATCCAGTCGGGCTCTGACCAGATCATCTCGGGGGACCACCACGTCACCGGATCGGACGGGTGCTGTACATAGGCGATGCGTGTGTGGGCTGACCAAGGAGGATAGGCGGCTCCCCAATGGTCGTGGTAGATCTCGCCCGGATTACCCATGAACCTCACGATTCGGCCATCGTCGATCACGGGGACGATGGCGGGGGACCCCTCTCGTCGGTTCGCCTCCAAATCCTTCCAGATCGGCGTGAACCCGGGGGTTCCGACCCACACGGCGCCGTCAACCTTGGCGATCATGTCGTCGATGGATGGGAAGGCGGACTGACCACCGTAAGAACCCAGGGACACACCGCTCGTGTAGAGCTTCGGACGAGTTTCGGGGGCCAGGGTGGCCCAGTAGTCGTGGATGACGCTGAACAGGGCCTGGGCACCTTCTTTGGGCGATTCGCGGTCCAGGAGGAAGGCCCCGACGCTGCCCAGGTACGAGTACTGCATCGTGGCCGTCGCGCAGTCACCGCCGGTGAGATATTCCACGGCCGACACCGACCACTCCTCGATCCAGCCGGACCCGGTGCCGTTCTGGACGACGAGCACCTTGCGATTGAACGCCCCAGTACGGATGAGCTCGGCGAGAACGCCATTCGCCTCGGCGACGTAGTCACGACGGGAATTGAGTCCGGCGTAGACGCGGATGGGCTCCTTGGCCGACTGACCGGTGACCTTTTCGATCATGGCGGCGTCGGGGCCGTCAGTGACGGCATCCTTGCCCTCCCGGCCCAGGCTGTCCCAGGTCTGAAGTGAGGCGGAGGATCCAGACCGAAGAGGCGACGTCGGGGGTTTCCGTCCGGCGGCCGTCTGCGCATTGGTCTCAGCCATGACGTGGGCAACACCGTTGGCCGTCGTCCTGACGATGACATTGTTCGTGGCCCAGAGCAGGAGTGAGATGCTCAGCACCACGACGACGATTGCCAGTACCGGTTGGGCGATGAGACGGTGCACGCCGGTGTACAGATTTCGGATGCCATGAGCGATGAGGCGGATGAGCAGTACCGTCGCGGTGAAAAGGATCAGCCCCGTGAACACGCCACTGGTCTGCGCGACCAAGACCTTCCGTGGCAGACCGACTTCCTCTGAAACGTGCTTTTGCTGTCTCGTGCACCACACGAACATCCACAGCGATATCAGGGCGAGAATGGCGTACCAGCTACGTCGGATGCCCCGGACCGCATGAGTTGAGATCATCACCTGCAAGCGCGTGATCTCAGCCAGCCACCGGGAAATCCGCCCGATGAGCCCTCCGACCCCATAGGCGAGAAGGGTCGACAACCACACGTTGATGGCCACCATCCACCAGGTCCGGGGGACCAAGGACGGTGTCAGGGCGGTCCACAGACCGAAAAGGGCGAAGACGAGGCCAGCAATGCTGGCACGGCGCAGCACCCTTGCCGGCCAACGTCGGTTGCCCAGCCGAGCCGGGAGTCCATGCCTGGGATCCCGTGGAACGATTTGGGTTGTCAGCGCTGCGTCCTTTCATCTGTCAGTGGTGGAGGTTGCCGTCTCCAGGTGCCACGGGACACTCTTCCACGTCGTGAGGACAAGAAGGGCCTCGGCTCACCAAGTCGGGTGGGCCGAGGCTCAACTGTTGTCGGAACCGGTCAGACGCCGGTGCGCGGCAACGTGGTCGGACGATCGCCGGAACCGGGCATGATGCCGTTGCCGGGCTTCGTGCCGTCGCCGAGCTTGGTACCGTTGCCGGGCTTGCCCGTGGCCGGCCAGGTCTCCCCAGTCGTGGTGAGGAACCAGTTGCGATCGAAGAAGTCCTTCGGATCGATGGTCTTCATCTTCGAGGCGGTGTCGATGAGCAGCTGACGGATCTCGAGGATCTCGTCCCAGACGACCGGGGCCTCCGCGACGTGCGGGTAGGCGCCGCCACCGCTCATGCGGTAGTTGTTGATGGCCAGGACGAACTTCTGGTCGTCGGTGACCGGCTTGCTCTGCCAGGACAGGCCCAGGATGCGCTTGCCCACCGGCTTGGAGACGTCGATGGAGTACTTGACACCGGTGACGGCGTCGTAGTTGTAGTCCCACACCGGCTTGCCCTGGTAGTCAGCCTGGGTGTCGCCGCCCTCGCTGGCCGGAGCCGGGTTGACGATGGCGCCCTTCTTGACCTGCTTGAAGTACTTCGCGGAGTACTCCAGGTAGTCCTTGAGTTGTTTACCGGTGAGCAGGAGGCCTGCCAGTGTGTTGTCGAAGACGTACAGGCCAGCGATGTCCTTGATCTTGACATCGCCCTTCGGGAAGGCGGCGGTGCGTGAGAACGGCGAGACCTGGGCGATGACCGGAATACCGTCGTACTTGCCACCCTTGATCGCCTTGGCGACGGTGTCGGCCTCGACCTTGCCGATGAAGTCGAGGATCGGGGTGTCCTCAACCATCGAGCGCTCGGTGGTCAGCTTCGTCGTCGAGGTGGCGACGACCGAGTTGACGTACGTGACGGTGGCCTTGTGGCTGGCCTGCAGCTCGGGGTCAGAGGCGAACTCCTTGTCCTCCTCGACGTCACGGGTGTAACGCGGCTTCACGGCGACCTTGTCGTGGAGCACGGAGACCTTGCCGTCGGAGAAGTCGAGCGGGATCGTCACCTGGGAGACCGAACGGGCCCAGTAGTCGGGCTGGGTGATGACGACCTTGTGGCCCGAGATGCCGTCGATGATCTCGACCGGGTCGTCCTGGTGGGTGTGACCGATGACGACGAGGTCGACCTCGGGAACGGATTTAGCCAGGACGGTGGCGTTGTTCTCCGGCAGACCCTTGTAGACCGGGGTGGCCTGGTCCTCCGACAATCCGGCGTGGACGAGGACGACAACGACGTCAGCCCCTTCCTTGCGCAGCTTGACCGAGTACTTCGCAGCGGTCTTGACCGGGTCGGCGATGTCGACGTTGCCAGTGAGGTTCGCCTTGTCCCAGACCATCGAGCCAGGGGTGGTGACGGCGACGACGCCGACCTTGACCCGGTGGCCGTCGACGGTCTTGGTGAGCATGAGAGTGCCCTGGGTCAGCGGCTTGCCGGTCTTGAGGTCGATGACGTTGGCGCACAGCAGTGGGGCGTCGAGGTCGTTCTTGTAGCGGTTGAGTTCCTTGAGTCCGTAGTTGAACTCGTGGTTGCCGATGTTGGCCGCGTCATAACCAACGAGGTTGAATGCGCGGGCCATGACCTCGGTGCGGCCAAGTTTCTCGGGCTGCTTGGCAGAGAGGTAGGTCAGCGGGGTGCCCTGGATGGTGTCACCGTTGTCGAGCGTGACGACGGAGTCGGCCCCCTTCTCGGCGCGGACCTGCTTGACGATGGTGGCCACCCGGCTCACGCCCAACGGAGCTGAGGACCGCCCCTTGTCCGACGGCGAGTAGGGAGCGTCGGCGAAGTAGTCCCAGTCGTAGACGTGACCGTGGATGTCCGTGGTGGCGAGCACCGTCAGTGCTGCGGCACCGGCAGCAGAGCCTGCGGTGGCGGGAGCGGAAGACGTCGACGGCGACGCGAAGGAATTCCCGACGGCAGTCATCGCGAGCCCTGTCCCCAGGGTGCCGACCAGCACGGCGCGACGCGACAGGTTCGTACCAAGTGGGTTGTCATGCATGGATGGTGTCCTTCTAACGGGATAGGAAAGCGGTACCATCTTTGCCGAAAGAAGTGACGGACGGGTGACAATTTGATGGATTGCTGCCGTCAACAACACCTGTTCAGCCCTGACGCCTCTGCAGCTGGGCCCATTCGTCACGCAGACCAACGGTGCGGTGGAACACCGTGGTGTCCTGATCCGCCGCGAAGTACCCCAGCCGCTCGAACTGCACCACCTCGCCGGGGAGCACCTCGGCCAGGGCCGGTTCGGCCATGACGTTGGTGAGGGTCTCGCGCGAGTTCGGGTTGAGGTCGTCGAGGGCCTCGCCGCTCTCCGATCCGGGAATCTCGGCGGTGAAGAGACGGTCATAGAGGTTCGCTGTCACCGGCACGGCGTGGGCGGCGGACACCCAGTGCATCGTCGACTTCACCTTGCGACCGTCGGGGGCGGTGCCGCCGCGGGACTCCGGGTCATAGCTGGCGTGAACCTCGGTGATGGTGCCGTCAGGGTTCTTGACGACGTCAGTGGCCGTCACCAGGTAGGCACCACGCAGACGCACCTCGCGACCGGGGGAGAGACGGAAGAACTTGCGGGGCGGGTCCTCGCGGAAGTCGTCGGCTTCGATCCACAGCTCACCGGTGAAGGGGACGCGCCGGGTGCCGTCATCAGGATTCTCCGGGTTGTTGACGAGCTCGAACCATTCGACGACCGGGTTGCCGTTCTCGTCAGTAGGCCAGCCGTCGAGGACCAGTTTGAGCGGGTGCAGGACGGCCATGCGGCGCTGCGTGGTGGCGTTGAGCTCGCGGCGCACGAAGGACTCGAACTCCTCGATGGCCTTCACGGAATTGTTCTTGGTGGTACCGACGGCCTGGCAGAAGGCACGGATGGCGGCAGCCGGGTAGCCACGACGACGCATCCCGCGCAGGGTGGGCATGCGGGGGTCGTCCCAACCGTCGACGACGCCGTCGGTCACCAGGGACTTGAGGCGACGCTTCGAGGTGATGGTGTGGGTCAGTTCGAGACGGGCGAACTCGCGCTGCTTGGGGGCCGGGGCGTCGAGCGGCACATGGGCGAGGAACCAGTCGTATAGGGGTCGGTGGCTGTTGAATTCCAGGGAACACAGCGAATGGGTCACACCCTCTATGGCGTCGGACTGACCGTGGGCCCAGTCGTAGGTGGGGTAGATGCACCACGTAGTGGCGGTCGAGTGATGGGCCTGGTGGCGGATGCGGTACATGATGGGGTCACGAAGCCACATGTTCTCCGCCTGCATGTCGATCTTGGCGCGCAGACAGCGGGAGCCGTCGGGGAACTCGCCGTTGCGCATCCGCTCGAGCAGATCGAGGGATTCCGCTGCGGGACGGTCGCGGTAGGGGCTCTCGATGCCCGGCTTGCCGTAGCCGCCCTTCTGCTCGCGAATCGTCTCGGGGGACTGGTCGTCGACGTAGGCCAGGTCCTCGCGGATGAGGTACTGGGCCCACTCGTACAGCTTGTCGAAGTAGTCGGAGGCGTGGACGACGTGGGCGGGGGAGTAGCCGAGCCACTCGATGTCCTCGATGATCGACTGGACGTACTCAACCTCCTCGGTGCCCGGGTTGGTGTCGTCCAGACGCAGATTGCAGATGCCGCCGAAGTCCTCCGCGACGCCGAAGTCAGTGACGATGGCCTTGGCGTGGCCAATGTGCAGGTAGCCATTGGGCTCGGGTGGGAATCGGGTCTGGACCCGTCCTCCATAGGTGCCCTGTTCGTTGTCCGCGCGAACGACCTGACGAATGAAGTCCGAGCCGGACTCGGCCGAGGTTCCAATGGGTTCTGCCATGGCGGGAACCTTACCGGAGTCTGTCGGTACTTCCCGATAGACTCCGAGGCATCATGACTGAGTTGCATCCCGCGCGCACACGCGTCGCCCCCTCGCCCACCGGAGACCCTCACGTCGGTACGGCCTACATGGCGTTGTTCGACAAGGCTTGGGCCCAGCGCACCGGCGGCCAGTTCGTGCTGCGCATCGAGGACACCGACCGCAACCGTCTGGTGGAGGGTTCGGAGGAACAGATCTACGAGACCCTCGACTGGCTGGGTCTGTCCCCCGACGAGTCGCCGCGGGTCGGTGGACCGTACGAACCGTACCGGCAGTCTGAGCGTTTGGACACCTACAAGCCGCTCGTCGACAAGCTCATCGAGTCTGGTCACGCCTACCGTTGCTGGTGCTCCCAGGAGAGGCTCAAGGCACTGCGCGAGGAGCGCGCGGCCGCGAAGTCCTCGGACTCCGGTTACGACCGCATGTGTCTGGGCATGTCCAAGGAGGAGCGGGCCAAGCTGCCGGGTTTCACCGAGACACCCGTCGTGCGCATGCTCATCCCTGAGGACGTCGAGCTGGAGTTCGACGATCTCATTCGCGGCAAGGTCCACGCCCCACGTCCCGATGACCAGGTCATCCTCAAGGCCGACGGATTCCCGACGTACCACATGGCCGTCGTCGTCGACGACCATCTCATGGGCATCGACACCGTCGTTCGTGGTGAGGAGTGGATCTCTTCGACGCCGAAGCACCTGTTGCTCTACAAGTGGCTGGGTTGGGAGGTGCCGAGGTTCGCGCACATGCCACTGCTGCGCAACACCGACAAGTCCAAGATCTCCAAGCGCAAGAACCCGGCTGCTCGGTTGATGTGGTTCCGTGAACAGGGTTACCTGCCCGAGGCGCTGCGCAACTTCTTGCAGCTGCTGGCATACCCGACGATCGCCGAGGGCCAGGAGATGGAGGACCTCGACTCCTTCGTGTCCCGCTTCGACTGGGCGAGCGTCTCCACCGGCGGGCCGGTTTTCGACGTCACCAAACTTGACTGGCTCAACGGCCAGTACATCCGCAGTCTTGACGCCGAGGACCTCACCGATCGCGTGCTCGAGTACGCCGATCGCACCGGACAGGCCCAGGAGGTGCTCGGTCGTGATCTGACGAGTGAGGACCGTGAGATCATCCACGCCGCCATGTCACTCATTCGTGAGCGTCTGGTGCTGCTGTCGGAGGCACTGCCGAAGCTGGCATTCCTGCTGATCGACGACGATGCCCTGGTCTTCGACGGGGATTCCGTGGCCAAGCTCAAGGCAGGAGCCGACGAGATTCAGCAGGCGTCCACCGAGGTCCTCAAGGGTCTTGACGACTTCTCCGCCGATGCCATCCAGGCTGCGCTGCGCACCAAACTCTGCGACGAGATGGGTATCAAGCCGCGTCTCGCCTTCGCCCCGATCCGCGTCGCCGTCACCAGTTCGCGGGTGTCCCCGCCACTGTTCGAGGCCATGGAGATCCTCGGCAAGGAGTCGACCCTTCGTCGTATGGAGCGGTTCTGCGCCGAGCTGGATTCCAAGTGATCGGAATTCTTCAGGGAGAAGGGTGCGTCTGAGGTGATCTCGGATGCACCCTCTTTTTCAGACGGTGTTGAGAACGTCGCGCAGTGAGTCGACCAGCGCATCAATGTGTGCATCGGTATGTGCAGCGGTCAGGCACACCCGCAGGATCGCCTCGCCCCTGGGGACTGCCGGGTAGCGGATGGCGCCGATCATGAGTCCCCGTCGTCCCAACTCCTCTTGCGCCGCGACGGCACGATCCTCGGGACCCACCGGAACCCTGATGATCGGACCGAGATCATTGGCTGCAGGGGCGGGAATGAGCCCGGCTTCGAAGAGTGCACGGCGCGCGCGGGCCACAGTGGTCTGGAGCCTCTGGACGGGAGAGACGTCAGTTCGTAGTTGATGCACGGATGCCGCCACGGCTGCTACGACGGCGGGGGAGGGGGCGCTGGAGAACACGTATCCTCGAGCGCAGTTTCGAATCAGTGTTGCCAGAGTCTCGCAGACGCAGACGAAACCGCCCTCGACGCCCAGGGCCTTGCTGGCCGTTCCCAGCAGGATGTCCGGTCGCAGTTCCTGGGGCAAACCTTCGGTGACGCCACGCCCGGTGGGCCCGACAGTGCCTATCCCGTGGGCGTCGTCAACGATGGTCAAGGCGCCGTGACGACGTGCGATCCGGGCGAGGTCAGCAACGGGAGCGACGTCACCTCCCATGGAGTAGACCCCCTCCGTGAGCACGATGGCTCTTTCGGTGGTGACGTGATCAAGGGCATGGTCGACGGCATCGAGGTCAGCATGAGGGACGACGACCGTGCGCGCCCGAGCCAACCGGCACCCGTCGATGAGGCTGGCATGGTTATCCGCATCGGAGACGACGGTGACGTCAGGACCTGCCAACAGCTGCATGGTCGCGACATTTGCCTGATAGCCGCTGGCCATGAGGACTGCCCGGGGATACCCCAACCATGTGGCGATCTCGTGTTCAGCATGGTGGTGTGCCACCGAGGTTCCTGTCGTGAGGCGTGAGCCGCCAGAACTGCATCCCAGCTTACTGATGACGTTGATCATGGCCTCCTGGACGGCCGGCTCCGTGGACATGCCGAGGTAATCGGAGGAGGAGAACAGCAGGGCAGGACCGTCGGTGGTGATGGCGTCAGGAATCTGAGACGACGAGAAGGTGCGTGGATGGCGCTCGAGGCCGGAAGCCCGCCACGAGTCGAGACGGGATCGAATGTGGTCATGCCAGGACGTGGTGGTGTCAGTACTGGGAGAGTGGGTGGCAGGTCCGATGAGAACGGGGTGATTCTCCAGCCAGTCCGTGACCATGGCGGGATCTGCGCACGAGGTGTCGACAAGAATGACGCGGCCCCCGTTGGGGTCCCCATCGGCCTTGACGTTCGTCACGGTTGTGTACACCCCGTCGACGCAGACATAGCCACGGGTGTAATGGGGATCGTCGGAGATGCAGAGTTCCGCGAGAACTCCGGGTGCAGCAGCAACCTTGCTCGCGAGGAGGACCGCTTCATGATGGTGCCTCTTGTGAGCCAAGGACGTCCCCGGGGCAGATTCCGTGAGATCCCCGAATCGAGTCACACGAACGCCACGCAAGGGATCGGTTTCCAATCGTCGTCCACTGCCCACCTCGACCATGGCAGCCCCACGCATCGTCGGTCCGGCGGTGAGAATGCGCATGATCTCCTCCGGATTGGGCACGAATCGGGACAAGACGTCAAGGAAGTGGTGATGTGCGGAGTCGATGTCGATGCATTCGTTGATGTCTGCGGGCAGGGCAGGGATGACAGCGGGATCGGCGTCAAGCTGATCCAGGCTGAGTCGCACCTGCCGAGCCTCGACGGTGTGACCAGGGGAGAGCGCGCGATGGATGAGCCCCGTCAACGTCTGCCCGATCATGTCCGGAGACACCAGCGACTCGGCTCCGCTGACGTGGTACGGCTCCCCGTCGATGATTCCGGTCGCGCGCATCCGCACACTCCACCAAGGCGTGGCAGTAGGTGTTTGCGATGGATTTGACATGATGACTCCTCGGCGTTGGCGACCGCTCAACATTGAACACCATTCAATTCCCTGGGGTTCAGAGAGGCCGTCATTCCGATTTGCCTTGTTGGTTCATCGGTGACAGACTGTACAAGTTGCTCCGAACGGGGCTGCGGTGCGTCACGCTCATGATCCTTGAGGTCGAGCCCGGCCACTGAAGCCCGACGGCAGAGGTGTCACCACCACGGTGAGTCCGCTGCCGGGCCCACGGGAGCGGGTCAGCATCGGAAGTCGGCAGACAAATCCACAGTGTTCACGGGGTCCTCGATGACTGGTGAGCGGTGGGCGTCCTGCGGCTTGTGATGCGCGACACGCCCGAGCGCGTGGGTCGGGGAGGGGTGATGTGACCTCCCGGTTTTCACACCAGTTGGAAACCGTCAGGTTGGGACCAATGAGGAGTTCGCTCCTCACGCCGGAACCCTCTGGGCGTACCGGACTCCCATGTCAGGGAATCTTGGACGCGGCAGAGACGAGTAGAAGGAACAACTGTGGCGGGACAAAAGATCCGCATCAGGCTGCGGGCCTACGACCACGAGGTCATCGACTCGTCGGCGCGCAAGATCGTCGACACGGTGACCCGCACGGGTGCCAAGGTCGCCGGCCCGGTGCCGCTGCCGACTGAGAAGAACGTTTTCTGTGTGATCCGTTCGCCCCACAAGTACAAGGACAGCCGCGAGCACTTTGAGATGCGCACCCACAAGCGGCTCATCGACATTCTCGAGCCGACCCCGAAGACGGTCGATTCGCTTATGCGTCTCGATCTGCCGGCCGGTGTCGACATCGAGATCAAGCTTCCGTGAGGTTGAGCACCATGACCAATGAACGCACTGTCAAGGGCGTGCTGGGCACCAAGCTCGGCATGACCCAGCTGTGGGACGAGCACAACAAGCTCGTTCCTGTGACCGTCATCCAGGCCGGGCCGTGTGTCGTCACCCAGGTGCGCACCCCCGAGACTGATGGCTACTCCGCCGTCCAGCTTGGTATCGGAGCCGTCAAGGCCAAGAAGGTCACCAAGCCGGAGGCCGGCCACTTCGAGAAGGCCGGCGTGACCCCTCGACGTCACCTCGTCGAGTTGCGTACCGCCGATGCCTCTGAGTACACCCTGGGCCAGGAGATCACCGCTGACGTGTTCTCCGAGTCCGATTTCGTCGACGTCACCGGCACCAGCAAGGGCAAGGGCACCGCTGGCGTCATGAAGCGTCACGGCTTCGGCGGCCTGCGTGCCACCCATGGTGTGCACCGCAAGCACCGCTCGCCGGGCTCCATCGGCGGCTGCTCGACGCCAGGCAAGGTCATCAAGGGCCTCCGCATGGCTGGCCGCATGGGTGCCGAGCGTGTGACTGTCCAGAACCTGCAGGTTCACTCCGTCGACGCCGAGCGTGGGATCATGCTGGTCCGTGGCGCCGTTCCCGGCCCGAAGGGGTCCCTGCTCGTCGTCCGCAGCGCCGCCAAGAAGGCCGCCAAGAATGGGGATGCCGCATGAATGAGACCAAGACCATCGACGTCCTTGACGTCAAGGGCAAGAAGGCCGGATCGGCTGAGCTTCCCGGTGACGTCTTCGACGCGAACACCAACATTCCCCTGATCCATCAGGTCGTCATCGCCCAGCTCGCGGCTGCCCGTCAGGGCACCCACGCCACGAAGACTCGTGGCGTGGTCTCCGGTGGCGGCAAGAAGCCGTGGCGTCAGAAGGGCACCGGTCGTGCCCGTCAGGGTTCGACCCGTGCACCACAGTGGGTCGGTGGCGGCACCGTTCACGGTCCGCAGCCGCGCTCCTACGCTCAGCGCACCCCCAAGAAGATGGTGGCCGCTGCTCTGCGTGGTGCTCTGTCCGACATGGCTCGCGACAATCGCATCTTCGTCGTGACCTCCCTGGTTGACGGTGACAAGCCCTCGACCAAGCAGGCCAAGGCCGTCCTCTCCGGTCTCGCCGAGCTCCGCAAGGTGCTCGTCGTCCTGGATCGCAGCGAGGAGGTCGCCTGGCTGTCCGTGCGCAACCTCAACGGGGTCCACGTCCTGGCCGCCGATCAGCTCAACACCTACGACGTCGTCAACGCGCGGACCATCGTGTTCAGCCAGGCCGGACTTGACGCCTTCGTGGGTGCTCGCAGCGCCAGCACCCAGGCCCTGGCCGCTGAGTCAGAGGTCCCGGAGACCAACGTTGCGGACCAGCATCCCTACGGTGAGGACTCCTTCCGCGGAGACAACCCGCCGGCCGGATTCGACATCAAGGGCAACGAGGACTCCAAGAAGTTCCACGCCCCGACGTCGCCCTGGTACGGACGCACCATCGCTGAGGTGTGGTTCCGTTCCGCCGAGGCTGCTGAGGCCGCTGGCTTCGTCAACGCCGTCAAGTCTGACTCCGACAAGGAGGACGCCAAGTGAGCGAGCTGAAGATCCGAGATCCCCGGGACATCATCCTCGCCCCGGTTGTCTCCGAGAAGAGCTACAGCCTGCTCGACCAGAACACCTACACGTTCCTGGTCAAGCCGACTGCCAACAAGACCGAGATCAAGATCGCGATCGAGCAGATCTTCGGTGTGAAGGTCACCTCGGTTAACACGATGAACCGCAAGGGCAAGGCACGCCGTACCCGCTTCGGCATGGGCAAGCGTCCCGATACCAAGCGTGCCATCGTGACCGTCGCCGAGGGTGATCGCATCGACATCTTCACCGGCCCGGTCGCCTGAGCCGCGAGAGAAGGAACGAAGTACCAATGGGTATCCGCAAGCACAAGCCCACCACTCCGGGCCGTCGCGGCTCGAGCGTGTCGGACTTCGTCGAGCTCACCCGCTCGACCCCTGAGAAGTCCCTGCTCGTTGCCAAGCCCAAGACCGGTGGACGCAACAACACTGGCCGCATCACCACCCGCCACATCGGCGGTGGACACAAGCAGGCCTACCGCATCATCGACTTCAAGCGTTACGATAAGGACGGCGTGCCGGCCAAGGTCGCTCACATCGAGTACGACCCGAACCGCACTGCTCGCATTGCCCTGCTCCATTACGCCGACGGTGAGAAGCGTTACATCATCGCCCCCGATGGCGTCAGCCAGGGAACCGTCGTGGTGTCCGGCCCCGAGGCCGACATCAAGCCGGGCAACAACCTGCCGCTGCGCAACATCCCGGTCGGTACCACGGTTCACGCCGTGGAGCTGCGTCCGGGTGGTGGCGCCAAGATGGGTCGCTCCGCTGGCGCGTCGGTGCAGCTGGTCGCCCGCGAGGGCAAGTACGCCACCCTGCGCCTCCCCTCTGGTGAGATGCGCATGGTGGACATCCGTTGCCGCGCCACCATTGGCGAGGTCGGCAACGCCGAGCAGACCAACATCAACTGGGGCAAGGCCGGCCGTAACCGCTGGAAGGGCATCCGCCCGACCGTCCGTGGTGTGGTCATGAACCCGATCGACCACCCGCATGGTGGTGGCGAGGGTCGTACCTCTGGTGGTCGTCACCCGGTGAGCCCCTGGGGCAAGCCCGAGGGTCGTACCCGTAACAAGAACAAGGCGAGCAGCCGTCTCATCGTGCGTCGCCGCAAGTCCGGCAAGAAGCGCTGATTGGGAGTCTGAGACATGCCACGCAGTCTGAAGAAGGGCCCCTTCGTCGACGAGCATCTGGCCAAGAAGGTCACTGCCCAGAACGAGGCGGGCACGCACAACGTCATCAAGACCTGGTCACGTCGATCGATGGTTACCCCCGACATGATCGGGCACACCATCGGCGTGCACGACGGTCGCAAGCACGTCCCGGTTTTCGTGACCGAGTCGATGGTCGGGCACAAGTTCGGAGAATTCGCCCCGACCAGAACCTTCAAGGGTCACGTGAAGGACGACAAGAAGGCGCGCAGGCGCTGACGAGAGGGATCTGATTCATGAGCAACACTGAGAGGCCCAGCCGTCGCGCCGCCCTGCTCGGCGATCGCCCCGGCTCGTACGCCATCGCGCGTCACGTCCGGATGAGCGCCAGCAAGTGTCGTCGCGTTGTCGACCTGGTTCGCGGAATGGACGCCGCTGACGCGGTGGACATGCTGAAGTTCCAGCCGCAGGCCGCGGCTGAGCCGGTTCGCAAGGTCATCGCCTCGGCCATGGCCAACGCCGAGCAGACCGAGGGTCTGCGCGCCGAAGACCTGTACATCTCGCAGGCCTTCGTTGACGAGGGCGTCACCATGCGCCGCATCCGTCCCCGCGCCAAGGGATCCGCCAGCCGAATCCTGAAGCGCTCCGCCCACATCACCGTGGTTGTCGAGCCCAAGGACGCCCGTCCGGCCCCCAAGAAGGCCAAGAAGGGTCGCCCGGCGGCTGCAGCCAAGTCCGAGACCGAGAAGGGAGCCTGACATGGGCCAGAAGATCAACCCCCATGGTTTCCGTCTCGGTGTGACGACCGATCACAAGACCCGCTGGTACGCCGAGAAGCAGTACGCCGAGCTCGTGGGTGAGGACGTCAAGATCCGGGAGTGGCTCCACAAGAACCTGGAGCGCGCCGGTATTTCGTCCATCGAGATCGAGCGTCGCTCCGAGCGCGTGACCATCTTCCTCTACGCCGCCCGCCCGGGCATCGTCATCGGGCGCAATGGCGCCGAGGCCGAGCGCGTGCGCGGTGAGCTCGAGAAGCTCACCGGCAAGCAGATTCAGCTGAACATCCTCGAGGTCAAGAACCCCGAGACCGATGCCCAGCTGGTCGCCCAGGGAATCGCCGAGCAGCTCGCTGCCCGTGTCGCCTTCCGTCGCGCCATGCGTAAGGCCCAGCAGTCCGCCATGAACGCAGGCGCGCTTGGTATCCGTATCAAGTGCTCCGGTCGTCTGGGCGGTGCCGAGATGAGCCGTTCCGAGGGTTACCGCGAAGGTCGTGTGCCGCTGCACACCCTCCGCGCTGACATCGACTACGGCTTCTTCGAGGCCCGCACCACCTTCGGCCGCATCGGTGTCAAGGTGTGGATCTACAAGGGCGACGTCACTGGCACCCGTGCTGAGCGCGCTGCCCAGAAGGCTGCTCGCCAGGCCGCCCAGGGCGGTCGCGGTGGACGTGGTGGCCGTCGTGGTCGGGGTGATCGTCCCGACCGTCGCGGTGGACATCGTCGCGCCGAGGCCGCCAAGCAGCAGTCCGCCGAGACCCCGGCCCCGCAGACCGAGAACGCAGGAGCCTGACATGTTGATTCCTCGTCGAGTGAAGTACCGCAAGCAGCACCATCCCAAGCGGACTGGCGCTGCCAAGGGCGGCACCCAGCTGGCCTTTGGTGACTACGGCATCCAGGCCACCGAGGGTGGGTACCTGACCAACCGTCAGATTGAGGCCGCTCGTATCGCCATGACCCGCTACATCAAGCGTGGTGGAAAGGTGTGGATCAATGTCTACCCGGACCGCCCGATGACCAAGCACCCCGCCGAGTCCCGTATGGGTTCCGGTAAGGGCACGCCTGAGTGGTGGATCGCCAACATCAAGCCCGGACGAGTTCTCTTCGAGCTGTCGGGTGTGCCGGAGGACGTGGCCCGCGAGGCCATGCGTCTGGCCATCCACAAGCTGCCGATGAAGGCTCGTTTCATCTCTCGTGAAGGCGGTGACAACTGATGCCCAAGCTTTCTGCTGCTGAGCTGCGCCAGCTTTCCGGTGAAGAGTTGCGCAACAAGGTTCGCGAACTCAAGGAGGAGCTGTTCGGGCTGCGTTTCCAGTCGGCGACCGGCCAGCTCGAGAACACGGCTCGCCTGCGTGAGGTCCGCAAGGACATCGCTCGCGTCTACACCGTGCTCCAGGAGCGCAACCTCAACATCGTCGATGATCCTGACGCTGCCAATCCCGAGAACGATAAGGAGGCCTGAGCATGAGCGAGAACACCGCTGAGCGGACGACCCGCCGCAAGGTCCGTGAGGGACTGGTCGTGTCCGACAAGATGGACAAGACGATCACCGTCCTGGTCGAGGACCGTGTCAAGCACCCGCTGTACGGCAAGGTCATGACCAAGTCTGTGCGCCTCAAGGCCCACGACGAGAAGAACGAGGCTGGCATGGGAGACCGCGTGCGGATCATGGAGACCCGTCCGCTGTCCGCCACCAAGCGCTGGCGTCTGCTCGAGATCGTCGAGAAGGCTAAGTGACCCACTGGTGAGTTGATCACCAGGTTTTGCTGCAAGGCGACCCATCCGAGAGGGTGGGTCGCTTTGTTGTGTTTGTGGTCGCGGGGGAGTGGGCGCGTGTGGGAGTGAGGACGTGGCACGGATGCGCGTCACGTGACTGACGTGAGCCACTTCTCCATGAAGCCCCGAGCCAGCTGCGCCAAGTATGCGCAGTTGCGCCGCCTCTGGCCATTTGCGCCGTCGTTGTTTACCTGCGCCACCTGTGCTCAGTTGCGCCGCGGTTGAGCACCTGCGCCATTCCTGTTCACTTGCGACAGGGGGGTGACGGCTTAGTCTTCTGTAGCGTCAGTGACCGGCGTCCCGTTGCGCCGCCTCCGATTATCTGCGCCACTGTCGCGCACCTGCGCCTCGGCTCCCTTCTCGACCTGCGCCGTTGGTAAGCAGTTGCGCCTCTGTAGCGCGTGCGGGCGAAGCGGTTGC